>JAUJOY010000005.1:68318-279653 GCA_030447385.1 Mycobacteriales bacterium | reverse complement strand
CGCCCTGACCCCGCGCCCGCAGTGCGCGGCAGTGCGCGTCGTGAGCAGCATCCCGACCCGATGCCACCGGCCCTACCCCAGGTAGTCGCGCAGCTTCGCCGCTCTACCGGGTTGACGCAGCTTCAGCAGCGTCTTGCTCTCGATCTGCCGGATCCGCTCGCGGGTGACCCCGAACTCCTGGCCGACCTCCTCGAGGGTCCGCGGCCGGCCGTCCGTCAGTCCGAACCGCAGCTCGATGACCTTCTGCTCGCGGGGCGACAGGTCGTGCAGGATCGCCGCGAGCTGCTCCTGCAGGAGCAGGAACGAGGCTGCCTCGCCGGGGACGACCGCATCGGAGTCCTCGATGAAGTCGCCCAGGTGGAAGTCCTCCGTCTGTCCGACGGGCGTGTCGAGCGAGACCGGTTCCTGCGCCAGCTTCTGGATCTCGACCACCCTGATCGGCGGGAGGTCCAGCGCACCACCCAGCTCCTCCGGGGTCGGCTCACGGCCGAGGTCCTGTCGCATCTGCCGCTGCATGCGGAGCACCTTGTTGATCGTCTCGACCATGTGCACAGGGATCCGGATCGTGCGCGCCTGGTCGGCTATGGCCCGCGTGACGGCCTGACGGATCCACCATGTGGCGTACGTGGAGAACTTGAACCCCTTCTGGTAGTCGAACTTCTCGACCGCGCGGATCAGGCCCAGGTTGCCCTCCTGGATCAGGTCGAGGAAGAGCATGCCGCGCCCGACGTAGCGCTTGGCGATGCTGACCACGAGGCGCAGGTTGGCCTCCACGAGATGCCGCTTCGCGAGCTCACCGAGCAGCTGCACCTCCTCGAGGTCCCGGCGCAGGGCCGGCGAAGGCCCGACGTCGGCGAGCTTCTCCGCCGCGAACAGGCCCGCCTCGATCGCCCTGGCCAGCTCCACCTCCTCGCTCGCGCTCAGCAGGGCGACCTTGCCGATCTCGCGCAGGTAGAGGCGTACAGGGTCGCCCAGAGCCGCTGCCCGCTCTGCAGGAAGGCCTGCGCCGCGCGACGCGCTGGTCTCCTGCTCGACCTCGTCGAGGTCCTCCGCCGGCTCGACCAGCTCGACTCCCGCTGCCCGCAGAGCGACCAGAACCGCCTCCAGGGCCTCGGCCGGCAGGTCAGCGGCCAGCAGCGCCCCGGCGACCTCCTCGGCGGTGAGCGACCCCGACTGCCGGCCCTGCTCCACGAGCGCCTGCACCTCCTCCGACCCCCCGACCAGGGTCACGGCGGGGGTGAGCGGCGAAGGCGCGGGCGCGGTCACGAGACGAGCCGGCCCGCGCGGTTCACAGGGCCCCGATGCCGCGCTCGCGCAAGGCGCGCACGGTCTGCTCGAGGCTGACCAGCTCGGCGAACAGCCGGAAGTAGCGCTCCGGCTCCTCCTCCGGGTTGACCCGCTGCAAGGTGGCCTTCGCGGCCGCGGTGGTCCGGGTCGCAGCCAGCTCCTGCACCCGGGCGAGCACCGCGCCGGCGTAGCGGCCGTCCGGTTCGAGGTCCGACAGCGGCGCCTCCACCGCGAGGCGCGTCACGAGGGAGCGCACCTCGTCGGTCGGTGCCGCCTCCAGCAGCGTCGCCACCCAGGACTCACCGCCCGCGGTGCTCGCCGTGCCGCCGGCCTTGACCACGACCGAATGCACCGCGTGCAGCTCGGGGGTGGTGAAGCAGTCGTCCGCGAGCGCGTCGTACTGCGGGGCGACGAGCACCGGTGCCTGAACGGCCAGCTTGACCAGCTCGCGCTCGACGGCGACGGCCGCCGCGTCAGGCCGCGCCGGCGGGGGGCTCCGCCGCTGGGAGGGAGCCGCCGGCGCGCCTCCGGCCAGCTCCGCCACGCGCGCCGCCACCGGCTCGACCTCCATGCCCAGCCACCCCGCCAGCCGCCGCGCGTACTCCGGGCGGAGCGCGCGATCCTTGATCCGGGCCACCAGCGGCGCGGCCCGCTGCAGGGCGGCGACCCGACCCTCGGCGGTCTCCAGGTCGTAGCCGGACAGGACCGAGCGCACGGCGAACTCCACCAGGGGGACCCGCCCGGCGACCATGTCCCGCACAGCGACGTTCCCGCGCGCGAGGCGCAGCTCGCACGGGTCCATGCCCTCGGGCGAGACCGCGATGAAGGTCTGAGTGACGAAGCGCTGCTCCTCGTCGAACGCCTTGAGCGCGGCCTTCTGCCCGGCCGCGTCACCGTCGAAGGTGAACACCACCTCGCCGCGCATCTCGTCCTGGTCCATGAGCAGCCGGCGGATCAGCCCGATGTGGTCGGAGCCGAACGCCGTCCCGCAGGTGGCGATCGCCGTCGGCACACCCGCGAGGTGGCAGGCCATCACGTCGGTGTAGCCCTCCACGACCACGGCCTGGCGGCGCTTGGCGATCTCCTTCTTGGCGACGTCCAGCCCGTACAGCACGGCGCTCTTCTTGTAGATCGGCGTCTCGGAGGTGTTGAGGTACTTCGGTCCCGAGTCGTCCTCGCGTAGCTTGCGGGCACCGAAGCCCACGACGTCGCCGGCGATGTCCCGGATCGGCCAGAGCAGCCGCCCACGGAAGCGGTCCACCGGACCGCGCCGGCCCTCGGAGGCGAGGCCGCCGAGCAGGAGCTCCTCCTGCGAGAACCCCTTGGACCGCAGGTGCTTCACGAGCACGTCCCAGCCCGACGGGGCGTAGCCGACCCCGTACGCCGCCGCGGCCTGCTGGTCGAACCCGCGCTCGGCAAGGAACTGCCGCCCCACGGCGGCCTCGGCGGAGCCGAGCTGCTCGGCGTAGAAGGCCGCCGCCTCGGCGTGTGCCGCGACCAGACGGGTGCGTTGGGAGCTCTGCCGCCCGGCCGCCGCCGAGCCCTGCTCGTACTGCAGAGCCACGCCGTAGCGGGCGGCCAGCCGCTCCACCGTCTCGACGAAGGACAGGTGCTCGGTGTTGCGCACGAAGCTGATCACGTCGCCGGACTCGCCGCAGCCGAAGCACATGTAGTAGCCGAGCGCCGGGTTGACGTTGAACGACGGCGTCTTCTCCTCGTGGAAGGGGCACAGCCCCTTGAGGCGCCCGCCGCCCGCCGGCCGCAGCTGGACGGACTCGCCGATCACGTCGGCGAGGGCGGCCCGCTCGCGCACGAGGACGACGTCCTCGTCCCTGATGCGCCCAGCCACCGTGTCTCCCGTTCGTCTGCCGTGCACGACGCGACGAGGCCCCGCCGGGGAAGAGGGCCAGGCAAGGAGTGTAGGTGCGTGCAGTTCCCCTCGGTCCCGGTTCCACAACCCCGCACGGCGCCTACCCCAGCAGCCGTCGACTCCCCGAGGATCTCAGCCCGCCCTCGCGTGCAGCCCGGCGGCTGCGGCGTCCGTGAGCGAGGCGACCTGGTCGATCACGACCCGCAGCCGGGCGCGGTCGTCCGGCGCTGCCCGCCAGGCCTGCGCGTACGCCGGTTCGAGGCCGTCCGCTCCCCGGTCGGCGAGCAGGGCCACGAGCTCGACCACGACCTCGCGCTCCCGCTCCTGCGCGGCGAGGACACCGGGACGGGCCATCACGTACCGGCCCGCGACCGCCTTGAGCAGCGCGCACTCGGCCCGGCTCTGCCGTGGGACGATCAGCTCTGCCTCGTAGCGCTGCAGCGGCTGCCTGCCGTACGCCTCCTGCGTCGCCTCCTGGGCACTGGAGCAGAAGCGGCCGATCAGCGTGCTGGTGGCCGCCTTGAGCATCGCCTGGGCGAGGACGGTCCCGTCGTAGGCCCCGGGCCAGTGCGCCAGCTCCTGCAGCCCGGCCAGCACCTCCTGCAGGTCCGCCGCGCTCTCCTCGCTGTAGGCCGACGCCGCGAGCTCGCACAGCGCGGCCTGCTCCTGCGGGTCGGCGAGATCCGCCGGGTCGACCAGCCCGGCGATGATCCCGTCCTCCAGGTCGTGCACGGAGTAGGCGATGTCGTCGGCCCAGTCCATCACCTGCGCCTCCAGGCAGCGGCGGTCCTGCGGCGCCTGCTCGCGCAGCCAGGCGAAGACCGGGAGGTCATCGTCGTACGCGCCGTACTTCGTCGTGTCCTCGCGGCGGGGCCAGGGGTACTTCGTCGCGGCGTCCAGCGCGGCCCGCGTCAGGTTCAGGCCCGCGCCGACGACCTTCACCTCGAGCCGGGTGAGGACCCGCAGCGACTGCGCGTTGCCTTCGAACCCCCCGCAGGGCCTGGCCACCTCGTCCAGCGCGGTCTCGCCGTTGTGGCCGTACGGGGGGTGACCCAGGTCGTGCGCGAGGCAGGCCGCGTCGACGAGGTCCGGGTCGCAGCCCAGCGCCGCCCCGAGCTCCCGGCCGACCTGCGCGCACTCGAGCGAGTGCGTGAGGCGGGTCCGCGGGACCGCGATGCCGGGACCACCCGGCTCGACCACCTGGGTCTTGCCGGCGAGCCGGCGCAGCGCCCCGGAGTGCAGCACGCGGGCCCGGTCGCGCTGGAAGGGCGTACGCCCCGCGTGCGCGCCCTGCTCAGGCAGGAGGCGGGCGCACGCAGACTCGTCGTACGTCATCGCACCGAGCCTAGGGGCGGCCTCCTCCGGCCCGCTGGAGCTTGTGGATCGCCTTCCCCCGCGCCTTCTCCTCCTGCCGGCGGCGCAGGTCGGTGCGGCGCGCCTCGACGGCGAGCTCGCGCTGCAGGTGCCGCCAGGACTGCATCCGGGCGGGGGACAGGTCGCCCGCCTGGATGCTGGCCTCGACCGCGCACCCCGGCTCGCTGGAGTGCGCGCAGTCGGCGAAGCGGCAGGCGCGCGCCAGCTCGGCGATGTCGCAGAAGGCCTGCTCGAACCCGTCGTAGGAGCCGGTCAGGCCGACACCACGCAGACCCGGCGTGTCGATGACGACCGCGCCGCCGGGCAGCTCGATCAGCTCGCGGTGGGTCGTGGTGTGCCGTCCCCTGCCGTCGGCCTCGCGCACCTGTCCGGTCGGCATGAGGTTGCTGCCGGCCAGCGCGTTGACCACCGTGGACTTGCCGGCACCGGATGCTCCCAGCAGGACCAGGGTGGCTCCTGGCGACACGTGCGGCGCGAGATCCTCGACGGAGCCGGAGGCTGCGTCGACCGCCACGACCTCGACCCCGGGCGCGTGCGGACGCACCGCCCGCAGCGCCGCACCGGGGTCGGGATGCAGGTCGGCCTTGGTGAGCACCACCACCGGGGTGGCCCCGCTCCCCCAGACGAGGGTGAGCAGCCGCTCGATCCGGCGAACGGGCAGCGTCCCGGCAAGCGCCGCGCACACCAGGACGGTGTCGACGTTGGCGGCGAGCAGCTGCGGGCGGCTGGAGCCCGAGGAGGCACCGCGGACCAGCAGCGAGGTGCGTGGCAGGACCGCGACGACGTGCTCGTCGTCGACGGCCAGCCAGTCCCCGACGGTCGCCTCGTCCGGAGGAGGCAGCGCGGGCACGCGTCCGGCACCGGACGAGCAGCGGATGTCGTAGGAGCCCCGGTCCACCCGCACGAGTCGGGCCAGGCGGGTGCCGGGAGGGAGGTCGAGCGCGGGGGCGGTGCCAGGCAGGTTCATCGCGGAGCCTTCAGGGGCGGATGCAGCGCCGAAAGGCTAGGCGGGGATCGGCCTGCCGTCACGCACTTTTCGCCCGGGTCAGACCGCGCGCGGTCCCGCCTCACCGCTGCGCCCGAGCGCCTTGTAGTAGAGGTAGGCCAGCGTCTCGCGGGCGATGTAGCGGGCCTGCGTCCCCCGCGTACGCACCGAGGGGCCGGCGCGGGTCGGCGAGGTGTCCGCGTCGATCCCCTTGTCCCGCGCCATCGTCCGGGACCGCAGGCTGTGCCAGGGGTCGGTGACCAGCACCGCGGTCTCCCAGCCACGGGCCTGCATCAGCCGCTCGGCGGCCTCCAGGCTCTGCAGCGTGTTGCGCCCCTCCGGGACCGCCACCGCCTCGACGTCCCGCTCCCTGAGGAAGGCCGCTCCCGCGTCCGCCTCCGTCGTCCGGTCGCCGGGGGCGCCCCCGCCGACCGTGATGACTCTGGGGGCGACTCCGGCGTCGTACAGCGCTCGGGCGTGCTGCAGCCGGGCCTTGAAGACCGAGCTCGGCCGGCCGTCGAACTGCGAGGCCCCGAGCACGATGATGGCGTCGCTGCGCGGGCGGTCGTCCTGACGGGCCACCCACCAGACGCTGACGGCAGTCGTCCCGAGCACCAGGAGGACCGTCAGGGCGAGCAGGCTGACGAGCCGCCGCGCCCAGCGGAAGGGCGAGAGCACCTAGCGAGTGTCCCCGAGCGGCGGCTCGGCGTCCTGCAGCAGGGCAGCCCGGCCGGCTTCGAGCCGGGCCACCGGCACGCGGAACGGCGAGCAGGACACGTAGTCCAGGCCGGCGGCGTGGAAGAAGTGCACGCTGGCCGGGTCGCCGCCGTGCTCACCGCAGACCCCGATCTTGAGGTCCGGCTTGGCAGCCCGCCCCTCCTCGACCGAGATGCGCACCAGCCGCCCGATCCCTGCCTCGTCGATGGACTCGAACGGGCTCACCCCGAACACCCCGAGGTCGAGGTAACGCGCGAAGAACGACGCCTCCACGTCGTCGCGCGAGAAGCCGTACCCCATCTGGGTCAGGTCGTTGGTGCCGAACGAGAAGAAGTCCGCCGCGCCGGCGATGGACCCCGACGTCAGGGCCGCCCGCGGGATCTCGATCATCGTCCCGATCAGCGTCGCCACGTCCTGGCCGGTCTCGGCGGCCACCGCCGCCAGGATCTGCTCGGCCTCCTCGCGGACGATCTCGAGCTCCTGCACGGTGCTCACCAGCGGCACCATCACCTCCGGTCGGGGATCCCGGCCCTCCCCGCGGAGAGCGGCCGCGGCCTCGGCCAGCGCGCGCACCTGCACGGCGAACAGCCCGGGGATCACGAGGCCGAGACGGACGCCGCGCAGGCCGATCATCGGGTTGCTCTCGTGCAGCCGGCTGACGGCCTCGAGCAGCTTCCGGCGCCGCGGGTCGACCTCCCCGTCGGTCGCCTCCGCGACCGCGATCTCCACCTGCAGCTCGACCAGGTCGGGCAGGAACTCGTGCAGCGGCGGGTCCAGCAGCCGGACCGTGACCGGCAGCCCGTCCATCGCCCGCAGGATGCCGACGAAGTCCTCGCGCTGCAGTGGCAGCAGGGCGGCCAGGGCGTCGGACTGCGCCTTCTCGCTGTCGGCCAGAACCAGGTCCTCGACCAGCTGGCGGCGGTCGCCGAGGAACATGTGCTCGGTCCGGCACAGCCCGATGCCCTGCGCGCCGAACCTCCGGGCGCGCTCGCTGTCGCTTGGGGTGTCGGCGTTCGTGCGCACCCCCAGCCGGCGACGGGCGTCGGCGTGCACGAAGAGCCGGTGCACAGCCTGTACGAGGTCGTCGCCGTCCTCCGGCGCGAGCTCGCCCTCGAAGTACTGCACGACCGGGCTTGGCGTGACCGCCACCGCGCCGCGGTAGACCGCGCCGGTCGTGCCGTCGATCGACAGGACCTCGCCCTCGGTGATCTGCGACCCGTCAGGAGCGTGCAGGGTGCGGCCGTGCACGTCGACCTCCAGCTCCTCGGCGCCGCACACGCAGGTCTTGCCCATCCCCCTGGCCACGACCGCCGCGTGGCTGGTCTTGCCGCCCCGGCTCGTGAGGATGCCTGCGGAGGCGATCATCCCGGACAGGTCGTCGGGGTTGGTCTCGCGACGCACGAGGATCACGTCCTCCCCGCGGGCCTGCCACTCGACGGCGGTCGCGCTGTCAAAGACGACTTTGCCGACGGCGGCTCCGGGGCTCGCGCCCATCCCCGTGGTGAGCAGCGCCGCGTCCTTCGTCGAGCCGAACCTCGGGAACATCAGCTGGGCGAGCTGCGCGCCCGTCACCCGAAGCAGCGCCTCGTCCTCGCCGATCAGGTCCTCGTCCACCAGCTGGGTCGCGATGCGGAAGGCCGCGCCGGCGGTGCGCTTGCCGACCCGCGTCTGCAGCATCCAGAGCTTGCCGCGCTCGATCGTGAACTCGATGTCGCACAGGTCCCGGTAGTGGCGCTCGAGCGTCGCCATCGTCTGCATCAGCTCGTCGTAGGAGCGCTTGTCCAGCTCCTCGAGCTGCTGCAGCGGCAGCGTGTTGCGGATCCCTGCGACCACGTCCTCGCCCTGGGCGTTCTGCAGGTAGTCGCCGTAGACGCCCTGCGCGCCGCTGCCGGGGTCGCGGGTGAACGCCACCCCCGTACCCGAGTCCATGCCCAGGTTGCCGAAGACCATCGAGCACACGCTGACCGCCGTGCCGAGGTCACCGGAGATGCGCTCCTGCCGACGGTAGAGCTTGGCGCGCTCGGTGTTCCACGAGGCGAAGACCGCCCGGATGGCGAGCTCCAGCTGCGCCCTCGGGTCCTGCGGGAACGGCTCCCCCGTGTGGTCCCGCACGATGCCCTGGAACCTGCCCACCAGCTCCTCGAGGTCGGACGCCTCGAGCTGCAGGTCGTCCCGCGTCCCCTTCGCCCGCTTCGCCTCCTCGAAGGCGGAGTCGAACGGCTCGCCCTTCACCCCGAGGACGGTCTTGCCGAACATCTGGACCAGCCGGCGGTAGGAGTCCCAGGCGAAGCGGGCGCTGCCCGACTGCTTGGCGAGCCCGTGCACGCTGACGTCGTTCAGTCCGATGTTGAGGACCGTGTCCATCATCCCCGGCATCGAGAACTTGCCGCCCGACCGCACGCTGACCAGCAGCGGGTCGTCGGCGTCGCCGAGCCCCTTGCCCATCGCGGCCTCCAGCGCGAGCAGGTGCTCCTCGACCTCGGCCGCCAGCTCCTGCGGCAGCTCGCCCGTGCGCAGGTAGGTCGTGCAGGCCTGCGTCGTGATCACGAAGCCTGGCGGGACGGGGAGCCCGAGGACCGTCATCTCGGCGAGGTTGGCCCCCTTGCCGCCGAGCAGGTCCTTCATGTCCTTGCTGCCCTCGGCGAAGTCGTACACGTACTTCGTCACGACGCCTGCTCCTTGTCCGCACGGTTGGTGAACCGACGTTACCCAGCGGTCCTACCCCGCCGTCGACGGGCATGGCGCCTGCGGCGGGCTGCGAGCAGGACGGCGACGACGATCGCAGCCGAGCCCGCGTACGCGTACGCGGCGGACGGCACCCGGCTGGGGGGCCACTCCCCCGGGTCGCCGGGGGCCGCACCCGGCGGTTGCGCCGGCCCCGAGGGAGCGCTCCGCGCCGCGAGGCGATGGACCGGCGCGCCGTCGCCCTCGGTGCTGGTCAGGATCGAGCGGCCGTCCCGGCTGTAGGCGACCCCCTCCCCCTGCGGCGTCGGCGGGAGGGGAGTCACCGTGGGCTCGGTGGCGAAGGCGGCCGCGACGTCGTCTCCCGGGACGTTCCACTCGTAGAGGTCGGTGTAGGTGCGCACCGCCACCCGGCTGCCGTCGGGGGAGACGTCGCCGGCGGTCACCAGCGCCTGGGCGAGGCTGCCGATGTCGGGGCCGCCCTGCGTGCCGGTCCGCCTCGGGGTGACCGAAGCGACGAGCTCGAGGACGTTCGGTGCGGTGCCGTCCAGCCTCGGCGGAGCTGCGTAGACACGGGGCTGTCCGGCCAGGGGTTTCGTGACGACGTACAGCCGGGCGGTGCGTGGATGCACGAGCAGCGTCTCCGCGTCCCGCGGCCCGTCCGGGTAACGCAGCCGGAAGCTGGTCGGCGCCTCCGTGCTGACGGTCTTGTCGTTGCCGGGCCTGGGCTCGCGGACCCGGTGGACGAGGATGCCGTTCTCGCGCACGGCGTTGTTGTCACCGATGTCACCGATCCACAGGCTGCTGCGGCCCTGCTCGTCGGGGCCGCGCGCGATGTCCTCCCAGTCGCGCGCCTGCACCTTCGGCAGGACGTACGTCGCCAGCGTCCTCCCGTCGGACCCCACGGCGAAGAACCGCGCCTCGTCGCCGCTGTCGTTGTGGGTGAACACCACGCCGTCGACGATCGAGCTGCTGACCAGCCCGCTGGACTCGCGGATGCGCGGGTCGGTGAAGCGGAACGCGACCTGCGGATCGCCGTACGGGGCGAGCAGGAGCGCGGTCAGGAGGGCGGCGAGCACGACCCACCCGCCTTCGAGCTCAGAGTGGGCCGAGCTTGTCGTGCAGGTAGCGCGGCACCTGCTCCAGGGAGACCCGCTCCTGCGTCATCGCGTCGCGCTCGCGGATCGTCACGGCCTGGTCCTGCAGGCTGTCGAAGTCGACCGTGACGCAGTACGGGGTGCCCACCTCGTCCTGGCGCCGGTACCTACGGCCGATCGCGCCGGCGTCGTCGAAGTCGACGTTCCACTCCCGGCGCAGCCGCCTGGCCAGGTCCCTGGCCACGGGCGACAGGTCGGCGTTGCGCGAGAGCGGGAGGATCGCGGCCTTGACCGGGGCGAGGCGAGGGTCGAGCCGGAGCACGACGCGCTTGTCCACGCCGCCCTTGGCGTTGGGCGCCTCGTCCTCGCTGTAGGCGTCGAGCAGGAAGGTCAGCGCGCAGCGGTCGACCCCCGCTGCCGGCTCGATGACGTAGGGGGTCCACCGCCCTCCGGTCTCCTGCTCGAAGAAGTCGAGCGAGACGCCCGAGGCCTTGCTGTGCACGGTCAGGTCGTAGTCGCCGCGGTTGGCGATGCCCTCGAGCTCGCCCCACGGCGAGCCGGCGAAGCCGAACTCGTACTCGATGTCGACGGTGCGCTTGGAGTAGTGGGAGAGCTTCTCCTTCGGGTGCTCGTACTGACGCAGGCGTGACGGGGTGATGCCGAGGTCGACGTACCAGCCGAACCGCTCGTCGATCCACCGCTGGTGCCACTCCTCGTCGGTGCCGGGCTCGACGAAGAACTCCATCTCCATCTGCTCGAACTCGCGGGTGCGGAAGATGAAGTTTCCCGGGGTGATCTCGTTGCGGAAGCTCTTGCCGATCTGGCCGATGCCGAAAGGCGGCTTCTTGCGGGAGGACTGCAGGACGTTGCCGTAGTTGATGAAGATCCCCTGCGCCGTCTCGGGACGCAG
Source organism: Mycobacteriales bacterium (assembly GCA_030447385.1). Lineage (GTDB taxonomy): Bacteria > Actinomycetota > Actinomycetes > Mycobacteriales > SCTD01 > SCTD01. The sequence goes on along the minus strand of JAUJOY010000005.1, from coordinate 268,731 downwards.
GTAGGCCAGCCCGCTGTCGTCCTCCACCACGCCGAGGTGGGTCTTCAGCAGGCCGTTGAACATCTTCGGCTCGGTCCACACGCCGCGGTTGCCGCAGCTCGGGCAGGCGAGGTCCTTGAGCGGCTTGCCCGCGGCCTCCTCGAGGTGGTCCGCCCGGTAGCGCTTGTGACAGGACATGCACTCGACGAGCGGGTCGACGAAGGCCTGCACGTGCCCGCTGGTCTCCCACACCTCGCGGGCCAGGATGACGCAGGAGTCGAGACCGACGACGTCTTCCCGCCCCTGCACGACCGCTTTCCACCACTGGCGCTTGATGTTGTTCTTGAGCTCCACGCCCAGGGGGCCGTAGTCCCAGGAGGCCCGGAGCCCGCCGTAGATCTCCGAGGACGGGAAGACCAGACCGCGTCGCTTGCAGAGGCTGACGAGTGTGTCCATGCGGTCGTTCTTCACGGGGGGAGCTCCGGTCCGGCTGGCGGTCGGCGGGTGGGATCGCAGGCTACCGGCGCCGGACCCGACGCCTCCCCCACGCCGACCTCGTCGGCATCGGCTGCCCGGCGGCTGACCTGGACGACAGGGGGCCCGGCCGCCTCGTCGCGCACCAGCACCTCGTACGCGCTGGGCTCGTCGCGACCCAGCGACAGCAGCGGTGCCGCGTCCACCTTCACGTCGTACGACGACAGGCTCCGGCGGTAGGCGCCGACCCCGACCCACTCCGTCGTGAGCACCCACATCCGCGGGTCGTCCGCCGCACGTCCGAGACGTCCGCGGACGTAGCCGGGTCGCGCCGCGAACGCGGCCAACGCTCTCTGCGCGCGCGACAGGAAGGAGGGCGCGTCCCCCTCCGGCACGTCGAAGCGCGTCACGACCAGCACGGATGACACGCTAGCGGCGACCGCGTCGCCTCCCGAAAGGCTTTCCCCCGTGCCGAAGTCGCGTTCGCGCCGCCGTCAGGCTTCAGGACGTACGCGACCTGCCTCGGGTCGTACGCGGCCAGCCGGCAACCGGCAGCCCCACCCCCCGCTCGTGCCGGAGCCGGCGCCGGGGCTGCGCGGCCGGGTGGAGCGCATCAGCGCGCCGGTGCTGCTGTGGCTCTCGGCCCGGCCGAAGTTCGTGCTGCCGCTCGTCGTCGGCCTGCTCCTCGTGGCCGGCCTGGCGTCGCCACCGGCGGGAGGAGTTCCCCTGCTGCTCCTGCTGACGCTGCTCATCGGATGGCTCTCCTACCTCGCCTGGCCGGCGCTGCACGGTGCGCAGCGACTGCTCCGCGTCGCGACGCTGGGGCTGCTTCTGGCCGCCGCCGCCGGACGCGCGTCCGCGTGAGAGCAGCCGGAATGCTGGTGCGCGCACGCCGGCGAGGCCGGACGTGCCAGGATCACGGGCGACACCGCGCGTCGTCGCGCGCGGACCACACACGGAGGACACCTTGAGCGAGACCACGGACGCTCCCGCGAGCGATCAGACTGCCCTGAGCACCCCGGACGACTTCACTGCCGACGGCGGTGGCGAGCCGGCCGCCAAGGCCACCAAGGCGGCGAAGTCCAGCGGTCGGGGACGCGGCGCCGCCAAGCGCACACCCGCCAAGCGCGGCTCTACCCGGCCGGCCAAGAGCAGCGGCTCCACCGCCCGCTCGAGCAGTGCGGCGTCGTCGTCGAGCACGGCCGCCGGCACGCTCGCGGCGGCGCTGCGCGGGCTGGTCGCCGGCATCGAGGAGGAGGTGTCGGCCATCTCCGACCTCTCGAGCCAGATCGACAAGAACGTCCAGGAGCTCAACGACCTGCGCGCCGAGGCGACCCGCCGCCTGCTGCACCTGGACGAGCTGCGCGGTGCCGCAGAGGACGTCAACCTCAGCGCGTTCCTCGACACCTCGATCCAGCCGCAGCTGCCGTCGGTGGAGGAGGACTTCCCCGACCGGATCTACGGCGGCTGACAGCAGCCGCTGGAGCGGCACGCACGACGAGAGGGCGAGGAGCGCGAGCTCCTCGCCCTTCGTGCTGCGCCGCTACGAGCCGTACAAGCGCTCGGGGAAGTCCTCCTGCACGCTGGGCAGCGGTGCCTCCACCGCCCCCCGCAGGAACGCCTCCAGCTGCGGGTCGTCCACGGCCTCCACGAGAACGTCGAGCCGCAGCAGCCGCTCCGCTGCCTCGGCGCGCAGCGCGTTCACGCGCTGGACGCGCTCGTCGATCCGCCGCGAGAGGCTGGAGATGACGGCGACCTCGCTCTCGATGCCCCACACGAGCTCGCGCAAGGCGTACGTCAGCGCCGCAGTGGTCGTGGGCTTGGGCGGCAAGGCTTCCTCCTGGGACGCGTGCAGACGTCACGCTAGAGGACCGCGCCCGCCGAGGACGGCACCACGCCGCAGCAGAGGACGGGCAATGTCAGCTCGCAGATCCCTGCACAGGAGCGTCATTCGGCAACGCCGCCCCGTAGCGGCGGTCGCGGCCCGCGTAGATCTCGACCGCCCGCCAGAGGGTCCGCCGGTCGACGTCGGGCCACAGCGTGTCGAGGAAGACCATCTCGGCGTAGGCCGACTGCCACAGCAGGAAGTTGGACGTGCGCTGCTCGCCGGACGTCCGTAGGAACAGGTCGACGTCGGGCATGTCCGGTTCGTCGAGATAGCGGGCCAGCACCCGCTCGTCGACCTTGTCGGGGTCGAGCCGCCCCGCTGCGACGTCCTGTGCCAGCAGCCTCGCGGCGTCGCCGATCTCGGCTCGGCCGCCGTAGTTTACGCACATCGTCAGGGTGCAGACGGTGTTGTGCCGCGTGAGCTCCTCTGCCTCCTCGAGCTCGCGGACCACCGACCGCCACAGCTTCGGCCGCCGTCCGGCCCAGCGGACGCGTACGCCCATCTCGTGCATCTCGTCGCGCCGCCGGCGGATCACGTCGCGGTTGAAGCCCATGAGGAAGCGGACCTCCTCCGGTGAGCGCTTCCAGTTCTCGGTGGAGAAGGCGTAGGCCGAGATCCACCCCACACCCAGCTCGATCGCTCCCTCGACCACGTCGAACAGCGAGGACTCACCGGCCTCGTGCCCGGCGGTACGCGGCAGACCCCGGTCCCGGGCCCAGCGGCCGTTGCCGTCCATGACGATCGCGACATGCCCCGGGACCAGGTCCGGCGGGACGTCGGGTGGACGGGCTCCCGAGGGATGCGGGGACGGTGCGCGCACGTTCCCGCGATGCGCCGGCGCCCGCCGCCTCACCCGCGCTCCACGTGGGACAGGCTGCGCAGCCCTCGCTCGAGATGCCACTGCAGGTGCGCGGAGACCAGGCCGCTCGCCTCGTTGCGGGTGCGCTGCTCCGCGGCCTCCGCGGCCGCCCAGTCGCCGGTCAGGAGGTCGACCATCAGCAGCAGGGCCACCGGTGAGGGCGAAGCGGCGCCGGCCGGTCTGCAGGCAGGGCAGACGGTTCCACCGGCGGGGATGGAGAAGGCCCGGTGCGGGCCGGCGGTACCGCAGCGCGCGCAGTCCGACAACGCCGGGGCGTAGCCCGCGACGGACATCGCGCGCAGGAGGAAGGCGTCGAGCACCAGTGCGGGATCGCGCGCCGGGCCGTCGTCCCGGCCTCCGCCTGACATGGCGCGCAGCGCGCCGACGACGAGCAGGAACAGCCGCAGTGACGGCTCGCGCTCCTCCGCGGTGAGGCGCTCCGCAGTCTCGAGCACCGCGGTCGCCGCGGTGTAGCGGCCGTAGTCGCTCACGATCCCTTCGCCGTACGCCGTGAGGCTCTCGGCCTGCACGACGATGTCGAGGCTGCGCCCGGCGTACAGCTGCAGGTCGACGTGGCTGAACGGCTCCACCGTCGCGCCGAACCTGGACCGCGTGCGACGCACCCCTTTGGCGACCGCCCGGACCCGGCCGTGCCGGCGCGTCAGCACGGTGATGATGCGGTCGGCTTCGCCGAGCTTCTGCACCCGCAGGACGACGCCCTCGTCCCGGTAGAGGCTCACCCCTGAACGGTAGTGCGTGTCACGGCGCGGTCCTCAGAACCCGAGCCTGCGCAGCTGCTTCGGGTCCTTCTGCCAGTCCTTGGCGACCGACACGTGCAGGTGCAGGAAGACGCGCATGCCCAGCAGCGCCTCGATCTGGTGGCGGGCCGTCGTGCCGACGCCCTTCAGCCGCGCGCCGCCGCTGCCCAGCACGATCGCCTTCTGGCTGTCCCGCTCCACGTAGACCGTCGCGAACACGTCCAGGAGCGGCTTGTCCTCGGGCCGGTCCTCCCGTCGGTTCACCTCGTCGACGGTGACCGCAAGGGAGTGCGGGAGCTCGTCGCGCACGCCCTCGAGTGCGGCCTCGCGGATCAGCTCGGCGATCAGCACCTGCTCGGGCTCGTCGGTCAGCTCGCCCTCCGGGTAGAGCGCGGGGCCCTCGGGCAGCCGCGCGACGAGCAGGTCCGCCAGCAGGGCGACCTGGAAGTCCGAGACCGCGCTGACCGGCACGATCTCGGCCCACTCCCCGAGCTGCGACACCGCGAGCAGCTGCTCGCCGATCGCCTGCTTGCTGCTGACCTTGTCGGTCTTGGTGAGCACCGCCACGACCGGCGTCCTCACCTGCGCGAGCTCGGTGGCGATGAAGCGGTCACCCGGCCCGATCCTGTCGTCGGCGGTCACGCAGAAGCAGATGATGTCGACGCTCGCGTAGGTCTCGCGCACGATGTCGTTGAGGCGCTGCCCCAGGAGGGTGCGCGGCTTGTGCAGACCAGGCGTGTCCACGAGCACCAGTTGCGCGTCGGGACGGTGCACGATGCCACGCACGGCATGCCGGGTCGTCTGTGGGCGGCTACTGGTGATGGCGACCTTGGTCCCGGTCAACGCATTGGTCAGGGTGCTCTTGCCGGCATTGGGCCGCCCGACGAAGCAGGCGAAGCCGGAGCGGAAGCCGGCCGGGGGGTCAGTCACGGTGGTTCAGTGTCCCAGAACCGCGGGCGCGCTCAGGTGCTGACGGTGTGGTGGACCGTGCCGTCGTCCCCGGCCAGCAGCAGCGGGACGCCCACCCCGAACTCGCGCAGGACCGAGATGTCGGCTTCGCTGAGCAGCGAGCCCCCGACGACCGCCGCCGCCTCGAAAGACCTTGCCCCGCTGGAGGCCGCCGCGACGACGGCCGACCGCAGCGCCGACGTGGTGAGGGAGGGATCGGCGTTCTCGACGGTTGCTCCGGCGTAGGTGCGGCCCTCGACGTCACGCACCGCCGCGCCCTCGCCGACACCGCTGTGCTCGACGTAGGCCCGCTGGCGAGCGGCCCGCGCCAACGTCACCAGCTTGGCGTCCTCGGGGTCGAGCTCAGGCACGGTCGGGCTCCTTGTCGTTGTCGGTGGAGGGCTCGGTGCGGCGTACCAGCAGCGTGCCCACGCGGTTGCGACGGCCCTTGGCGCTCTCCGCCACCAGGACCAGGCCGCCCACCTCGGCGGTCGCTCCGGGAATCGGTACGCGCCCCAGTGCCATCGCGAGCAGGCCGCCCACGGTGTCCACGTCCTCGTGCGGCAGGTCCACGCCGTACATCTCCTCGAGGTCCTCGACCGGCAGGCGGGAGGTCACCCGGCGGGTCCGCTCGTCCACCTGCTCGACCTGGGGCGCCTCGCGGTCGTACTCGTCCTGGATCTCGCCCACGATCTCCTCGAGCAGGTCCTCCATGGTGACGAGCCCTGCGGTCCCGCCGTACTCGTCCACGACGATCGCGATGTGCCCCAGCTTGCCCTGCATCTCGCGGAGCAGGTCGTCGACCGGCTTGGACTCCGGGACGAACACGGGCTCGCGCATGACCTCCTCGACCTTGACGGCCCCGCCGCCCTCGGCCCGCTCCTTGCGCACGAGGTCCTTGAGGTAGGCGACGCCGAGCACGTCGTCGGCGTTCTCGCCGAGGACCGGGATGCGGCTGAAGCCGCTGCGCAGGCACAGGTTGAGCGCCTGCCGGACGGTCCGGCTGTGGTCGATCGTGACGAGGTCCGGGCGGGGGACCATCACCTCGCGCACGAGCGTGTCACCCAGCTCGAAGACGGAGTTGATCATGTCGCGCTCGCCGCGCTCGACCACTCCGCGCTGCTCGGCGATCTGGACGAGGTCGCGCAGCTCGGCCTCGGAGGCGAAGGGCCCTTCACGAAAGCCCTTCCCGGGCGTGAGCGCGTTGCCCAGCAGGATGAGCAGCCGGGGCAGCGGGCCGAACACCCGCGTCAGCCACAGCGCGATCCCTGACCCGAGCAGCGCCACCCGCTCCGCCTGCTGCATGCCGATCGTGCGCGGACCGACCCCGACGAGGACGTAGCTGACGACGGTCATGACCCCGACCGCCAGCACGACGGCGAGCGAGCCGGGCACCCGGTCGACGAAGTAGGAGACGACCACGCCGGCCGCCGCCAGCTCGAACAGCACCCGCAGCAGCAGCAGCAGGTTGAGCGAGCGCGGCGGGTCCGCGAGCAGCTTCTGCAGGCTGCCCGCCCCCGCCCGCCCCTCGCGGAGCAGCTGCTCCACCTGGACCCGCGAGACGTGGGTGAGCGCGGCCTCGAGGCAGCCGATCAGGCCGGCGAGCACGACGAAGCCGAAGGCGCTGAGGATCGGCAGCACGGTGGTGCCGATCACGGGAGGTGCGAACGGATCATCACGCGTCGGCGCAGGGCGCCGGGAACACCTGCCTTCCGGATGGGGGAACCCCCGGGGAGCCTACGTGCCGCGTACGTGCGCGCCGGTCCGGCGGACCCGGCGCGGCTACCCCTCAGCGGACGGGCTCGGGGACACCGGCGGGCGCTCACCCCGACGGGCCGCCCACGACCCGAGCAGCTCGGCCTGCAGCCCGAACATCTCGGCGTGCTCCTCCGGGTCACCGTGGTCGTAGCCCAGCAGGTGCAGCACGCCGTGCGTGCACAGCAGCTGCAGCTCGGCCTCCGTGCCGTGTCCCGCCTCCGCGCCCTGGCGCTCGGCGACCTCGGGGCACAGGACCACGTCGCCGAGGACCGCCGGGGCGGCCGCCTCCGGCTCGGAGCCACCTGTGCCGTGGCCGTGGCCGACACCGCGGGAGCCGCGCAGGTCCAGCTCGTCCATGGGGAAGGCCAGGACGTCGGTCGGGCCCTGCTCGCCCATCCAGCGGACATGCAGCTTCTCCATCTGCTCGACGTCCACGAGCAGCAGGGAGAGCTCGGCCAGCGGTGCGACGCCCATGCGGTCGAGGACGTGCCGGGCCACTGCGACGAGCGCGTGCTCGTCGACGACCACGCCGCTCTCGTTGGCGACCTCCACACTCACGCCGGACCGCTCACCGCGAGCGACGCACGTCGGAGCGCCGGCCGGGCGGCCGCTGCTCGGCGTGCGGGCGCGCCGACTCGAGCTCCGCGTCGTAGTGCGCGTAGGCGTCCACGATGCGTCCCACGAGCTTGTGGCGTACGACGTCGGCGCTGCTGAGCGTCGCGAAGTGCACGTCCTCGATCCCGTCGAGGATGTCGCGCACGACCCGCAGCCCGCTCGTCGTGCCCGCGGGCAGGTCGACCTGCGTGACGTCGCCGGTCACCACGATCCTGCTGCCGAAGCCGAGCCGGGTGAGGAACATCTTCATCTGCTCGGCGGAGGTGTTCTGGGCCTCGTCGAGGATGATGAACGCGTCGTTCAACGTGCGGCCGCGCATGTACGCCAGCGGCGCCACCTCGATCGTGCCTGCCCCCATCAGGCGCGGGATCGACTCGGGGTCGAGCATGTCGTGCAGGGCGTCGTAGAGGGGCCGCAGGTAGGGGTCGATCTTGTCGTAGAGCGTGCCGGGCAGGAAGCCGAGGCGCTCCCCCGCCTCCACGGCCGGCCGGGTGAGGATGATCCGGTTGACCTGCTTGGCCTGCAGCGCCTGCACGGCCTTGGCCATCGCGAGGTAGGTCTTGCCCGTCCCCGCCGGCCCGATCCCGAACACGACGGTGTGCTTGTCGATGGCCTCGACGTAGCGCTTCTGGTTGATCGTCTTCGGGCGGATGGTGCGCCCGCGGCCGCTCAGGATCGACAGCGTCAGGACCTCGGCGGGCGCCGCCCCGTCAGCGTGCCGGAGGATCGCGAGGCTGCGCTCGACCGCATCAGCGTTGAGCAGCTCCCCCGCCGCCAGCATCGCCAGCAGCTGCTCGAACAGCAGCACCCCCAGCGCGTTGTCGCGGGCCGAGCCCGTGAGGGTGATCTCGTTGCCGCGGACGTGCACGTCGCTGGTGAGGACCCGCTCGATGGTTCGAAGCACCTCGTCCCGGCTCCCGAGCAGCGGCACCATCGACTGCTCCGCGGGGACGACGATCTTGCTGATGACGCGCTCTGGCACGCCGGGTACGCGGGAGTTGTCGGGCATGAGGTCGGCGGTCGCCTGCTCTCTCCTGGACGCTGAGGCCTTCCAGGCTACCCTCGCCGGGCTCAGCCGAGCGCTCCGAGGCGTCGGCCTCCGAGGACGTGCACGTGCACGTGGTGCACGGTCTGCCCGGCGTCCTCGCCGGTGTTGGTGAGCAGCCGGTAGCCGCCCGTCAGGCCCTCCTGCCGGGCCACCGCGACGGCCGCCCCCAGCACCTCGGCCAGGAGCCCCGGGTCGGCGTCGGACAGCGCGGCGACGTCGGGATGGTGCTCGCGCGGGATGACGAGGACGTGGGTCGGCGCCTGCGGGCCGATGTCGCGGAAGGCCAGGGTGCGCCCGGTCTCGTGGACAGCGGTGGCCGCCACCTCCCCGCTGACGATGCGGCAGAACAGGCAGTCGCTCACGGGCGCTCCCGGGTGAGGTAGAGACCGGCGGCTCCGCCCAGCCCGAGGACCGCGGCGAGAGCCAGGGCGAGCAGGAGGGCTCGCTCCGCAGCGCTGCCCCCGCTGCCCGCGACCGACGCCTGCTGCGGTCCTGCGGCCGGAGCCGGCGACAGCAGCCCCTCCGGCTCTGGAGGGCTGGGCGAGGCGGTCGGGCTCGGGAACGGGGTGGAGCGCGCTGTCGACAGGCGGCTGGTCGTGCGCAAGGGGGAGGCCGCCGACGAGGTGCGGGCGAGCGGCGCCCGGGTCCGCGTCGCCGCCGTTGCCGTGCGCGAGGGGGAGGGCGACGCCGCGGCGGCCGTCGGCGAGGGCCGGGGCGGCGGCGTCGTGGAGGTGGAGGGGGAGGCACCCTTGCTCTTCGACGGCGAGGGCGACGCGCTGGGTCCGGCCGGAAGGTCCAGCACCTGCGCGGCAGCCGGACCGGCGGGCAGCAGGACCGCCAGCAGCAGCGCCGCACCCAGCAGCGCCGCACCCAGCGGGGAGAGGCAGCGCCGCACGCCGGCAGCGTAGGGCCGCCGACCCCCTTTCGCGGCCCAGCGGACGTCCGAGGCATCGGCCGAAGCCGGGACGTCCTGGTCCCCCGGGGGGGCGAGGGCGATCACGACCACCGCGACGTACGCGCGCTGACCACGGCCGCCGCGGCTGCCCCTGCCGTCGAGGTCCGCAGCACGCTGCGACCCAGCCGCACCGGGGTGCCCCCGGCCGCGGTCAGCTGGGCGAGCTCGCCGTCGGTGATGCCGCCCTCGGGCCCGACGACCAGCAGCACCTCGCCGCAGTCGGGCAGGGGGATGCGCGCGAGCGCGAGGTCCGCCTGCTCGTGCAGGACCACGGTGCGGGTACCCGCCATGCGGGCGAGCAGCGCGGGAGTCTCGAGCGCCGGCTGCACGACCGGGAGCCGCGCGCGGCGGGACTGCTTGCCGGCCTCGCGCGCGGTGGAGCGCCACCGCTCGAGCGCCAGCTCGCCGCGCGGACCCGCCCACCGCACGACGCACCGCTGGGCCGACCAGGGGATGACCTCGTCCACCCCGATCTCGGTCGCGAGCTCGACCGCCAGCTCGCCCCGGTCCCCTTTCGCCAGGGCCTGCACGAGGACCAGGCGGAGCGCGGGCACGGGCTCCACCTCCCGGGCGAGGACGCGCAGGTGCACGGTGTCCGGCCCGAGGGCGGTCACGGTGCAGCGCGCCCGCCGGCCCCGGCCGTCGGCCACGTCGACGGCCTCGCCGACGCGTACCCGACGCACGGTGGCCGCGTGCCGCCCCTCCGCGCCGGTCAGGACGAGGAGGTCCTCCGACAGGTCGTCGTGGAGGAACAGCGGTGCGCTCACCGCTAGCGGCGACGGCGGCCGAACAGCCCGTTGCCCTTGCCGGAGAGCCCGGGCCGCTCCTCGCCGCGCAGCCGGGCCAGGTCGCGCAGCAGCTCCTCCTGCTTGGCGTCGAGCCGGGTTGGGACCTCCACGCGTACGTGCACGTGCAGGTCACCACGCCCGCTGGCCCGCAGGTGCGGCACCCCACGCGCGCGCAGCGTCTGCACGGCGTCGGGCTGGGTGCCCGCGGCGATGTCGATCTCCTCCTCGCCCTCCAGCGTCGTCAGCGGGACGCAGGTGCCGAGGGCAGCGGCGGTCATCGGGGTCGTCACCGTGCAGTGCAGGTCGTCGCCTTCCCGGGTGAGCACCGGGTGCGGGCGCTCCACGATCTCGACGTAGAGGTCGCCGGCCGGTCCGCCGCCCGGCCCGACCTCCCCCTGGCCGTTGAGGCGGATCCGCATCCCGCTCTCAATGCCCGACGGCACCTTGACGGAGATCGTGCGGCGCGCCCGCACGCGCCCGTCGCCGCTGCACTCGCCGCACGGGCGCTCGATGATCGAGCCGAGGCCCGAGCAGCGAGGGCAGGCCCGGCTCGTCATGACCTGGCCGAGGAAGGAGCGCTGGACCTGCTGGACCTCGCCGCGGCCGCGGCAGGTGTCGCACACCGAGGGGTGCGTGCCGGGAGCGGACCCCTCACCGCTGCAGGTCGAGCAGACGACCGCGGTCTCCACCGTCAGCTCGCGCTCGGCACCGAATGCCGTCTCGGTGAGGTCGCACTCCAGGCGCAGCAGCGCGTCGGCCCCCTGGCGGACGCGGCTGCGGGGGCTGCCCCCGCCGGTGCCGGCCCCGAAGAAGGCGTCCATGATGTCGCCCAGCCCACCGAACCCCTGCCCGCCGAAGCCCTGCGAGAAGGGGTTGCCGCCGGTGCCTGCGCCGTTGGACAGGGGGTCGCCGCCGAGGTCGACCACCTGGCGCTTCTGCGGGTCGCTGAGGACCTCGTAGGCCGCCGTGACCGCCTTGAACTGCTCCTGGGCCTCCGGGTCCGGGTTCACGTCGGGGTGGAGCTTGCGGGCGAGCTTGCGGTAGGCCCGCTTGAGGTCGTCGTCGGTGGCGTCCCGGTCCACGCCCAGCACGCCGTAGTAGTCGGCCACTAGGCGCCCGCCAGCAGCTCGCCGACGTAGCGCGCGACTGCGCGGACCGAGCCCATGTTGCCGGCGTAGTCCATGCGCGTCGGGCCGACCACCCCGAGGCCGCCGTACGGGCTGCCCTCGGGGCCGTAGCCCATCGTCACCACGGAGGTGGAGCGGAGTCCCTCGACGTTGTTCTCCTCGCCGATCTTGACGTGCACGGTGCTCGGGTCGTTGACCTCACCCAGGAGCTTGAGCAGGACCACCTGCTCCTCCAGTGCCTCGAGCACCGGGCGGAGGGTCTGCGGGAAGTCGAGGACGTGCCGGGTCAGGTGGGAGGTCCCGCCGAGCGCGATCCGCTCCTCCGGCCGGTCCACGAGGGTCTCGAGCACGACGCTCATGACGCTGGTGAGCACCGGGCGGATCGCGGTGGGCGCCGCGTCGGGAAGGTCGGCCAGTGCGGCTGGGGCGTCCACCAGCCGGGCACCGTGCAGGCGGGAGCCGAAGGCCTGCCGCAGCGCCGCGACGTCGTCCTCGGACAGGGTGGCCGACAGCTCGAGCACCCGCTGCTCGACCCGGCCGGTGTCGGTGATCAGCACGAGCAGCAGGCGGCTGGGCGCCAGGTGGACGATCTCCAGGTGGCGCACCGAGCTGCGCGACAGGCTGGGGTACTGCACCACGGCCACCTGCCGCGTCAGCTGCGACAGGAGCCGGACCGACCGGCGTACGACGTCGTCGAGGTCCACGGCGCCCTCGAGGAACGACTGGATGGCGCGCTTCTCGGCGCTCGACAGCGGCTTGACGCTCGAGAGCCGGTCGACGAACAGCCGGTAGCCCTTGTCCGTCGGAATCCGGCCGGCGCTGGTGTGCGGGTGGGTGATGTAGCCCTCGTCCTCGAGCGCGGCCATGTCGTTGCGGACCGTCGCGGGGCTGACGCCGAGGCTGTGCCGCTCGGCCAGGGCGCGCGATCCGACGGGCTCGGTCGTGCTCACGAAGTCCTCGACGATGGCCCGCAGGACCTCGAGCTTGCGCGGCTCGAGCACGGGCGGCACCTCCTCTGGCACTCCGGGAAACCGAGTGCCAAGTGTACGGCGGCGTGCCCCCGCAGGCTCGGGATGCTCAGGCGGCGCGCGCCAGCGTGGCCCTCCGCCGGGCCTGCGGGTTGCGGGCGGAGGGCGCCGTTCCGGGCTGGTCCTCGTCCCGCGGGTCCAGGTCCGCCAGGAGGTGGTCGACGTCGACCTCGACGTCGTTCTCTGCGGCCGCGGCCCGAGACGCCGGCCCGCCCAGCTCCACCCAGACGGTCTTGCCACCGACCCCGGCAGTGGCGCCCCAGTCGTCGGCCAGGTCGCCGACGATCCGCAGCCCCCGCCCGGTCGTGGCCGTGGCTGAGTGGGTGCGCTGCTGCGGCAGACGCAGCGACCCGTCGCTCACCTCGAGGCGGACGCTGCCGTCCGGGCGACCCGACACGCGCACGATGAAGGCGCTCCCACCGGCGTGCAGGGCGACGTTGGACGTCAGCTCACTGATGATCATGGCGGCGTCCCAGCTGAGGCGCTCCAGACCCCAGCCGAGCAGGACCGACTCGACGAAACGGCGAGCGGTGGGAACGCTGGCGGTGGTGCTGGGCAGCGTCACCTCGGCATCCGGCACGTCGCCCACCCTAAAGGCCGGTCCGCGCCGCTGTGGCGGCGGATGGGGTTGGCCACCGATGTCCGGCTTGCGGCACTATGCCCCGGTGAGCCAGCGACCTGACGTCGACGACCGCGCGATCGTGGGGGAGGCGGTCCTGCGGGACTACCCCCTTCGCCTGTGGGCCCGCCAGCAGGAGCACGCTGACGAGGTCCTGCGCGAGTTCCGGCTGCTGCTCGACGGCGCGGACTCCGGTACGGCCGACTCGCCGCCCCGACAGCTGGTGGATCTGGCCGAGATGTTCAGCACCCGCTTCGGGCCTCTGATCGACGAGCTCACCTCGGTGCGGCAGGCCCGGCTCGACGCGGGCGCGGACCGGATGGACTGGCGGGTGCCGCTGCCCGCCAGCACGCCCCAGCTGGTGCGCAAGCTCGACGCCGTGTGGGAGATCGTGGACGACTACTGCCGGGCCGGGGACCTGCTCGCCCTGGCCCGACCGGCCGCGGTGGTCGCGCTGCAGACCTGGACCACGGCCGAGATCCTGACCCAGTTCGAGGGTGGCGCGCCGACGCCCTGGCCGGGGCCGCACTGAACCGGCGTGGTCCCGCCTGGGAGCCTGGCCGCCCCCCGTGCCACGTCACGAGTAAGGGCATGGGCGCATGGGAATGCTGCGCCGCATGACCGAGGGCAACCTCAAGGCGCCGGGAGGCGAGACCGTACGCGTCCAGCTCGAGGACAACCTCGCTGCTCCCGAGCACGCTCGGCGGGCCACGGGCCAGGTGCTCCGGCGGTGGGGGCTCACTCCGCTGCTCGACTCGGTCCTGCTCGCCGTCTCGGAGCTGGTCGGCAACGCCGTCCGCCACGGGGCTGCACCGGTCAAGCTCACGCTCAGCCGCCTGATCGACGGCATCCGCATCGACGTCCACGACGCCGACCCGCGCGAGCCACGCCTGCCGGCACCGCCGGCCCTCGCGGCACAGACGAGTGAGACCGGGCGGGGGCTGCAGATCGTGTCGTCCGTCGCTGCGGAGGTGGGCGTCGAGCAGATCCGGGGCGACGGCAAGATGGTCTACGCCCGCTTCGTGACCGAAGGGGACGAGAAGTAGCTGCTGAGTCCCGGCCGGGTCAGCCGGCGACAGCAGCGGCGATGCCGCGGAGGTGGCGGACCTGCGCAGGGGCCAGACGGTCGAACAGCAGCCTGCGTACGGCCTCGACATGACCCGGAGCAGCCTGCTGCAGCGCCCTTCGTCCCTCCGCGGTCAGCACCGCCAGCTGTCCCCGACGGTCCTGCGGGCACGGCGCCCTGCGCACCCAGCCGCGCTGCTCCAGCTGACCCACCGCGTGCGACAGCCGGCTGCGCGAGGAGTGCACCGCCCCGGCGAGCGCGCTCATCCTCAGGGTTCCCTCCGGTGCCTCCGACAGCCTCACCAGGAGCTCGTAGTAGGCGTGCGGCATCCCTGCCTCGGCCTGCAGCTGGGCGTCGAGCCCGCTCTGGACGACCGCCACGGCGCGTAGGAAGGCCCGCCAGGTCTGCTGCTCCTCGTCGTCCAGCCACCGCGTCATGCGTGCAGTCTAGGCGGAATAGTTCAGCGCTCAACTACCTTGGCCTGAGGTAGCCACCTCCCACGGACCAGGAGCAGCGACATGGGAATCTTCCGCCTCAACCACGCCGTCCTCTACGTGCGCGACGTCGCCCGCAGCACCGCCTTCTACCGCGACGTGCTCGGCTTCCGGGTGAAGACGACGATGGGGGACAAGGCCGCCTTCCTGCAGGCACCCGACTCCACGAACGACCACGACCTCGGGCTCTTCGCCGTCGGCGACGGCGCCGGAGCCTCTCCCGCCGGACGCGGCGCCGTCGGGATGTACCACCTGGCCTGGGAGCTCGGCACGCTGTCCGAGCTCGAGGCGCACGCGGAGCGCCTGGGAGCGGTCGGCGCGCTCGTCGGCGCCTCCGACCACGGCACGACCAAGAGCCTGTACGCCCAGGACCCGGACGGACTCGAGTTCGAGGTCGTGTGGATCGTGCCGGCCGACCTGCTGGACGAGCAGGCCGTCGAGGCCGCCAGCCGCATCGCCCCGCTCGACATCGCCAGGGAGAAGGCGCGCTACGGCGCGGACACCCGCGGCGGGGTGGGCATCAGCATCCCGGCCTGAACGGCTGGCCCGCCGAAGCGGCCAGCCCCTCGGGTCAGGCGCTCCGGGCCGCGCGCGGACTGCGGCCGGCGTAGGTCGACGAGCCGCTGGTCGGCCGCCCGCCGGTCGGGCGGCCACCGGTCGTCCCCGGACGCCGCGTCGGGCGGCGGTCGCCCTGCGGCCTCGGCACGTAGGCGGCGCGCGGCGCCAGGAGGATCGGCTCGCCGGACTCGGCAAGCTCCCGGACGGCCGGGTGACCCGGCACGACCGTGACGGCGCTGGTCTCCACGCCGGCCCGCTCACGCATGCGCTGGTGGTCGCGCACCTGGTCGCTGGTGATGAACGACAGCACGGTTCCGCTGGCGCCGGCCCTCGCCGTGCGTCCGGAGCGGTGCAGGTAGTCCTTGTGGTCCGCCGGCGGGTCGTAGTGGACGACGAGGTCGACGTCGTCGACGTGGATCCCGCGGGCGGCGACATCGGTCGCCACCAGCACACGGGCATGGCCGGTCGTGAAGTTCTCCAGCGCGCGCTTGCGGGCCTGCTGGGTCAGGTTGCCGTGGATGGCCCCCGCCTCGACACCTGAGGTCCGCAGCTGGAGGGCGAGCCGGTCGGCGCCGTGCTTGGTGCGTACGAAGATCAACGTGCGTCCTGGGCGGGCGGCGATCTCGGCGACGATGTCGACCTTGGCCGAGTGCTGGACCGCGTAGACCCGGTGGTCCATCGTCGTCACCGAGGACTCGGCCGTCGCGACGGCGTGGATCGCCGGGTCCTTGAGGTACTGGCGGACGAGCTTGTCGACGCCGCGGTCCAGGGTGGCCGAGAAGAGCATCCGCTGGGTGTCGCCGGGGGTCAGGTCGAGCAGCGCGGTGACCGCCGGCAGGAAGCCGAGGTCGGCCATGTGGTCAGCCTCGTCCAGCACCGTGATCGCGATGTTGCCGAGAGTGCACTCGCGCTGCTCGATGAGGTCCTGCAGCCGCCCCGGCGTGGCCACCACGATGTCGACGCCGCGGCGCAGCTGATCGATCTGCCGGCCCATGGACGCGCCGCCGTAGATCGCGTTGACCTTGAGGTCCACCGCCTGCGCGAGCGGCGCGATGGCGTCGTGCACCTGCTGCGCCAGCTCACGGGTGGGTACGAGGACCAGGCCCCTGGGGGCACCGGACGCCCGCCGGCCGCCGATCAGCCGGGAGAGCATCGGCAGCCCGAAGGCCAGGGTCTTGCCCGACCCGGTCGCCCCCCGGCCGAGCACGTCGCGGCCGGCCAGGGCGTCCGGGATGGAGCGGGTCTGGATGGCGAAGGGGGAGTGCAGGTCGCGCCGGGCCAGTGCGCCGACCAGCTTGTCCGGCAGCCCGAGCGACCCGAACGTCGCTGCAGGCCCGTCGATCTCGGCTGCTGCGGCGTCGGCGGCAGCGGCGAGAGCGAGCTCCAGGTCGGACACGACGGCTGAGGGCCGGGATGCTGCGGAGGGGCGGCGGGCGGGGCCGCGACGACCGGAGGCGGCACCGCGGCCGAACGAGGAGGCCCCCCGACCGGCGGTCGAGGAGGACGAGGAGGAGTACGAGGACGTGGGACGGCCGGGCATGAAGAAGAACAACTCCGTTGCTGTGTGTCGGGCCGCGAACCTGCCCGCGGCGCACCCGAAGTCCGGAGCGGAGCCACAACACGAGGCGACCAGCGGACGGCTCGCCCGCAGAGGTGACGGTCGGATCGGAGGTGACCAGAACGTCGAAGCGGTTCGAGCCTACCTGCTGCGCCGCCGCGCCGCGCTCGGGCAGCGTGCACGTTGCGCCTCATGCGCCTGACGTCAGCCGTACGCTCCGGCCATGAGCGAGCCGACACCGCCGCAACGGCCGGAGTCCCCGCCGCCTCCCTACGGCGCGCCCCCCTCCCAGGGGCAGGCGCCCGGGGACCAGACGGGCGGCCCGCGCTACGGAGCCCCGCCACCGGGCTACGGCCCGCCGAGCTACGGCCCGCCGGGCTACGGCCCGCCGCCGGGCTACGGCCCGCCGCCGGGCTACGGCCAGGGGGCGCCGCCGGGCTACGGCCAGGGGACGCGCACCGACGACACCATCTGGGGCATCCTCGCGCACCTGTCGATCTTCGTCTTCGCGCTGGTCGCGCCGCTGGTGATCTACCTGGTGTTCAAGGACACCTCGCCGTTCGCCCGCCATCACGCGGCGGAGGCGCTCAACTTCCACATCACGCTGCTGATCGCCGTGCTCGTGTCGATCCCCCTGGTCTTCGTGCTCATCGGCTTCCCGCTGCTGATCGCCATCGTGATCGCGTCGTTCGTCTTCTCCATCCTCGCCACGATCGCCGCGAGCCGGCGGGAGCCCTACCGCTACCCGCTGACGATCCACTTCGTGTCGTAGCCGCGGCGAGCGGTGGCTGCCGAGCAGGGGGCGCCGGCGCCCTAGTCCGTCAGGTCGCGGACGACGGCGTCGGCCAGCAGCCGGCCGCGCAGCGTGAGCACCGCCCGCCCCCGCGCGTGCTCCTGCGGCTCGAGCAGCCCACCCCCGACGTGCCGAGCCGCGGCGGCCGTCCCGGCCGGATGCAGGACCGACAGCGGCACGCCCTCCCGCAGGCGCAGCTCCAGCAGGACCCGCTCCAGCCGGCGGTCCTCGACCGACAGCTCCTCCCGCCCGGCACCCGGTGACACGCCGGCCGCGAGCCGGTCGGTGTACGCCTGGGGGTGCCGGACGTTCCACCAGCGCACGCCCCCGACGTGGCTGTGCGCCCCGGGGCCGACCCCCCACCAGTTCCCGCCGCGCCAGTAGCCGAGGTTGTGCCGGCACGGCTCGCCCCAGTTGCTCACCTCGTACCAGCCCAGGCCGGACAGCAGCTGCTCCGCGATCAGGTAGCGGTCGGCCAGCACGTCGTCCTCCGGCGCCGGAAGGACCCCGCGGCGGACCTGCCGGCCCAGCCGGGTCCCCTCCTCGACGATCAGGGCGTACGCCGAGACGTGCGTCGGCCCCGCCGCCAGCGCCTCCCGCAGGGAGGTCCGCCAGTCCTCGTCGCTCTCGCCCGGGGCGCCGTAGATGAGGTCCAGGCTGACCTGCTCGAAGCCGGCGGCGAACGCCTCCTTCGCCGCCTGCTGCGGCCGGCCGGGCGTGTGGGTGCGGTCGAGCACGCGCAGCACGGACGGGACCGCCGACTGCATGCCGAAGGACACCCGGGTGAAGCCGCCGGCGCGGAGGGCGGCCAGCGCGCGCTCGTCCACCGAGTCGGGGTTGGCCTCCGTGGTGACCTCGGCACCGGCGGCGAGGCCGAACTCGCCGGCCACGGCGGCCAGAAGGCGCACCAGGTCGGCGGGCGGGAGCAGCGTCGGGGTGCCCCCGCCGACGAAGACCGTGTCCACGGGCGGGGCCGCCTCGCCGAGCACGGCCCTGGCTAGGCGCACCTCACGGATGGCCGTGTCCACATAGCCCGCCTGCAGGCTCCCGCCGCCGAGCTCGCTGCCGACGTAGGTGTTGAAGTCGCAGTAGCCGCAGCGGGAGGCACAGAACGGCACGTGCAGGTAGATCCCGAACGGCCGCTGCCCCAGCCCCTCCAGCGCTGACGCCGGAAGTCGCCCCGAAGCCGGAGCGGGATCGCCGACGGGCAGGGCACTGGCCACCTGTCCAGTCTGCGGCACCGGCCGGGTCCGGCCGGTCAGCGAAGCAAATCGGGGATCTCCTCCGGCTCATCGCGCAGGTGGACGGCGAGGAAGGCGAGCACCGTCTCGTACCAGATCTTGGCGTGCTGCGGGGTGAGCACCCAGTGGTTCTCGTTCGGGAAGTACAGGAAGCGGTGCGGCATCTCGTCCGGCTTCTCGGCCCGCGACACCAGGTCCCACCACAGCCGCAGGCCCTCGCCGATGGGCACGCGGTAGTCCTTGTCCCCGTGGATGACGAGCATCGGCGAGCGGATGTCGTCGGCGAACCGGCTCGGGCTGTGCGCGGTCGCCATCTCCTGGGTCATCTCGCGGGTCCAGTAGTACGACACGTCCGTCGTCGTCCCGAACTGCTCGAGGTCCCACAGGCTCGCGTGGGTGACGATCGCGGCGAAGCGGTCGGTGTGACCGGCGATCCAGTTGGCCATGTAGCCGCCGAAGGAGCCGCCCATGGCGGCGGTGCGCGACGCGTCGACGGCCGGGTGCTCCAGCGCTGCATCGGTCAGCGCCATCAGGTCGGTGTAGGGCTCGTCGCCCCAGGCGCCCCAGCCGCGGCGGACGAAGTCGAGGCCGTAGCCGGTGGAGAGCCCGGGGTCGGGCAGCAGGACGGCGTAGCCCCGCGCGGCCAGCAGCCAGGGGCACCACCGCCAGGACCAGCCGTTCCAGGAGGCGAGCGGGCCGCCGTGCACCCACAGCAGCAAGGGGTGCGGACCCTCGCCTTCCGGCAGCACCAGCCACGACCGCAGGGCTGCACCATCCGCCGCCGTGGTGGTGACCTCGGTCAGCGTCCCCCGCGGCGCCGGCCCGGTCCGCGGTCCCTGCAGGAGCACCGGCTGCTGGTCGGGCGCGCGGGCGTCGAGGCGCACAGGGGCGGGCGGCGCGTCGACGGCGTCGCGCAGGGCGTACACCGACGCGCCGTCCGGTGAGATCTGCAGGTCGGTGTAGTGGCCGGCGTCCCCGGTGAGCCGGGTGACCTCGCCGGTGGCCACCTCGACGCGGAAGACCGGCCGGCGGCCGCCCTCGTCGGCGGCCACGAGAAGTGCCGCGCCGTCGCGAGACCAGCGGTGCTCCCCCGGCCAGCGGTCCCACTCCGGCGCCACGTCGCGCGGCCCGTCGCTGCCGTCGAGCCGGAGGACCACGAGGCGCTCGTCTCCCGGTTCGCTCGGGGTGCTGCGGCGCTCGCGCACGGCCGCGACCCACCGCCCGTCCGGTGACACCCGCGGCGAGCCGTACTCGCTGTCGTCGTCGGCGGCGAGGGTGCGCCGCTTCCCGGTCGACGTGTCGAGCGCGACCAGGCTGGTGCGGCGGGAGCCGTGCGGCTCGGACAGCGCCCAGGTCGTCACGGCCGTACGCCCGTCCGGTGACAGGTCCGCCGATGCCTCCTCAAGCGCCCGGCCAGGGGCCGGGGTCAGGTCCTGCCAGGTGATGCTGCCGTCCGCATCGAGGTCCCCCGCCAGGAGGCGGCTCTGGCCGACGCCGAGGTCGTGGTCCCAGAAGCGCACCGGGTAGCCGGTGTGCAGGATCGCCGTCACCTTGGCGTCCTTGCGGGCCTTGCGGCGCTGCTCGTCGCTCTCGCTGTCGGTCGAGGCCGGGAGGGTGTCGCTGAGCACCAGCACCGTCCGCGCGGCCGTCCGCACCGTGCCGACACCACCGGGGCGGGTGCCGACGACGCGCGCCTCCCCCGCCGGGGGCAGCGCCCACAGCGCCGGCGGGGAGTCGTCGTCGTCCTCGGCGGCGTCCGGGTCCGACCGGGCGGAGGTGAACAGCACGGTGCCGTCGCCGGCGAACACCGGCCCGCTCTCGCCCTTGCGGCTGCGTGTCAGCCGTCGGGCGGGCATCGTCCCCGCCGGGTCGACCTCCCACAGCGCGGAGGCGTAGGCGGTGACGCCCGCGTTGGCGGTGGCCACCGCCGTCACCAGCCGCGCACCGTCCGGGCTGAGCGCGAGCCCTGACAGGCGGGGCAGCCGGACGTAGGCATCCAGGTCGGCGTAGGCGTTGGAGGACGTGCCGGGACCGGTCATGCCCGCCAGCGTGCCAGCAGCGAGTTGCGGGGTGCCGGGCACCTCGCGTTACGGTGCGGGCCGGCACCGCTGCCGTCAGCCCAGGAGGTCCTGTGGGAGCAGACGCCGTCGGCGGGATCGTCGGCCTCGGCCAGGTCTCGCTGCACATCCGCGACACCGACCGCGCCACCCGGTTCTTCGAGCAGTCCCTCGGGCTGCGGCACCTCTACACCTACGGCGACCTCGTCTTCTTCGACTGCGCGGGGGTCCGGCTCTACCTGCAGCGAACGACCGAGGAGAAGTGGCGGCCCGGGTCGATCCTCTACTTCCGGGTCGCCGACATCGACGCCCGGTACGCCGAGCTCCTCGAGCAGGGGATCGCCTTCGAGAGCCCGCCGCACCTCATCCACCGGCACGACTCGGGCGTCGAGGAGTGGATGGCCTTCTTCTCCGACGGCGAGGGCAACACGCTGGCGCTGATGGCCGAGGTCGGGGCCGGGGCCTGAGGCGGGCGACCTGGCGCGGCGGTCGTTCCTACTTCCCCGCGGTCTCCTGGCCGGTGGACAGGGCGGCGATGAAGGCCTCCTGCGGGACCTCCACGCGGCCGACCATCTTCATGCGCTTCTTGCCCTCCTTCTGCTTCTCCAGCAGCTTGCGCTTGCGGGTGATGTCACCGCCGTAGCACTTGGCGAGCACGTCCTTGCGGATCGCCCGGATGTTCTCGCGGGCGATGATCCGGGCGCCGATCGCGGCCTGGATCGGCACCTCGAACTGCTGGCGCGGGATCAGCTCGCGCAGCTTGGTCGCCATGCCGGTGCCGTACGCGTAGGCCTTGTCGCGGTGCACGATCGCGCTGAAGGCGTCGACCGGCTCGCCCTGCAGCAGGATGTCGACCTTGACGAGGTCGGCCACCTGCTCGCCTGCCATCTCGTAGTCCAGGCTCGCGTAGCCCTTCGTGCGTGACTTGAGCTGGTCGAAGAAGTCGAAGATGATCTCGCCCATCGGCAGGACGTAGCGCAGCTCGACGCGGTCCTCGGACAGGTAGTCCATCCCCTGCAGGATCCCGCGGCGGGCCTGGCACAGCTCCATGACCGTGCCGACGTAGTCGCTGGGCAGCAGCACCATCGCCTTGCAGACCGGCTCGTGGATCTCGCTGATCTTCCCGCCGGTGGGCCAGTCGCTGGGGTTGGTGACGACCAGCTCCTCGCGGCTCTCGAGCACCACCCGGTAGACGACGTTGGGGGCGGTCGAGATGAGGGCCAGGCCGTGCTCGCGCTCGAGCCGCTCCCGCACGATCTCCAGGTGCAGCAGGCCCAGAAATCCGACCCGGAAGCCGAATCCGAGTGCGGCTGACGTCTCGGGCTCGTAGACCAGCGCCGCGTCGTTGAGCCGCAGCTTGTCCAGGGCCTCGCGCAGCGCCGGGTACTCGCTGCCGTCGAGCGGGTAGAGGCCGGAGAACACCATCGGTCGCGGGTCGCGGTAGCCACCGAGCGACGTCGTGGCGCCGTTGCGCACCGTGGTCAGGGTGTCGCCCACGCGGGCCTGGCGGACGTTCTTCACGCCGGGGATGACGTAGCCGACCTCGCCGGCACTCAGGGTCTCGGTCGGCGTCATCTCGGGGCTGACGACCCCCACCTCGAGGATCTCGTGGGCGTTCTGGGTCGACATCATCAGACCGCGGTCCTTGGTGGACAGCTGGCCGTCGAAGACGCGGACGTAGGTGATCACGCCGCGGTACGAGTCGTAGACGCTGTCGAAGATCATCGCCCGTGCCGGCGTGTCCACGCTGCCGGTGGGCGCCGGGACGTCGCGGACGATCGTGTTGAGGACCGCGGGCACCCCCTCCCCCGTCTTGGCGCTGATGCGCAGCACGTCCTCGGGGGCGCAGCCGATGATCTTCGCGATCTCCTCGGCGTACTTGTCCGGCTGCGCGGCAGGCAGGTCGATCTTGTTGAGCACCGGGATGATGTGCAGGTCGTTCTCCAGCGCGAGGTAGAGGTTGGCCAGCGTCTGCGCCTCGATCCCCTGCGCGGCGTCCACCAGCAGGAGCGTCCCCTCGCAGGCGGCCAGGCTCCGGCTCACCTCGTAGGTGAAGTCCACGTGGCCGGGCGTGTCGATCATGTGCAGGACGTAGTCGCGGCCATCGTCGGCGGTCCACGGCAGCCGGACGTTCTGCGCCTTGATGGTGATGCCGCGCTCGCGCTCGATGTCCATCTTGTCGAGGTACTGCGCCCGCATCTGCCGCGCGTCGACGACCCCGGTGAGCTGCAGCATCCGGTCGGCCAGCGTCGACTTGCCGTGGTCGATGTGGGCGATGATGCAGAAGTTGCGGATGCTGGCGACGTCGGTCGGTCGATGGTCGGTCGTGGGCACGTTCCAGTCTCGCACCGGCATCGAGCGGCAGCCTGACAGCGGGGGCGGGCCCCCTGTCCCCTGCTAGTGTCGTGCCCGAACGCGCGCCGCGCCGTCTGTGCGCGCGCGCCCGCAGGAACTCCCCCCAGCGAAACCGAGGACGACGCAGCGTGGCGAACATCAAGTCGCAGATCAAGCGCAACAAGACCAACGAGAAGGCGCGGGTCCGCAATAAGTCCGTCAAGTCCTCGCTCAAGACCGCGATCCGCAAGTTCCGCGAGGCCGCCGACTCCGGCGACACCACCACCGCCACCGCGCTGATGCGCGACGCGAGCCGGGCCCTCGACAAGGCCGCCAGCAAGGGCGTCATCCACGCCAACCAGGCGGCCAACCGCAAGTCCGCGCTCGCTCGCCGGGTCGCCTCGCTGAGCAGCACCTCCTCCTAGGTCCTCCTCCGCCGTCCGGACGGCGCCGACCCCTGCGGGGGTGCGGCGTCGTCGTCGTCTGCGGGCCACTCCTGCGCGGGTGCGGCGTCGTCCGCGGGCCACTCCTGCGGAGCCCCCTCGTCGTCGTCCGCGGGCCACTCCTGCGCGGGTGCGGCGTCGTCCGCCGGCCACTCCTGCGGAGCCCCCTCGTCGTCGTCCGCGGGCCACTCCTGCGGAGCCCCCTCGTCGGAAGCGGGCGCTGCCACTCCGGCTGCGCGCCGGCTGCGCCGCGTACGCCCGGCCGGCCTCGGTTCGGGCGTCGCCGCGCTTTTCGTACGGCGGGCCTTCGGCGCCTTCGCCGGCTTCACCCTCACGGGGCGCTGCAGGAAGCCGGCGAGCAGGTCGTGGGCCTTCACCACGACGGCGACGGCCAGCGGGAGCACCAGGATCGTCCACGCCGTCGCCAGGTCCGCGAGGACCAGGACGACGCCCGCCGCGAGGGCCCCCTCACCCAGCAGCGCGCGCTGCCAGACGTTCGGCGAGATGTGCTGAAGCCGCAGGAGGCGCGAGTAGAGCGGCTTCTTCCTGGGCTGTCCGGGTCGACCGGCGGGGGAGGCTCCGGTTCCCGGTTCACTGCGGGAGCGGCGGCCCGGACGCGCGGCCTCGCCCACGCCTCGAGTCGGCGCCTCCTCACGCCGACCGGCCCGTCGGATCGAGGACGAAGGGCTGCGAGCGCTGACCTGTGCGTCAGGGTCCGGCCAGCGGCCGGCCGGTGCCTCCGGCGCCTGCGGTGCCTGCGGCATGGCGGGCTCCTCCTCCGGTGAGGGTGCGTCGGGCGTACGGGTTCGCTTCACCGGTCGGTCCGGCGGGCCTGCACGACGGCGAGCAGCACCCGCTCCACCGCGTAGTCCGCATCGGCGGCGGCACCCTTGACGTCGGCGTCCGCACCGGCGACGGCGCACAGCGCGGACGCGAGTGCCTCCGGTCGCCAGCCGCGGGCCTGGCGCTGCGTCTTCTCGACCTTCCACGACGGCATGCCGAGCTGCCCGGCGATCTGGTGCGCGGGAACGCGGCCGGCGCTGGCCACGAGGGCCATCGACCTCAGGGTGCTGGCGAGCGCACTCGTCACAAGGACCGGAGCGAGGCCGGTGCTCTGCCCCCAACGGGCCGCCTCGAGAGCACCGCCGAGGTCCCCTTCGACGGCCCGGTCGGCGACTGCGAAGCCCGAGGACTCGGCGCGCCCCCGGTGGTAGCGGGCCACCGTCTGCGCCGTGATCGGGCCGTCGTTGTCCGCCAGCAGCTGGCTCGCCGCGGACGCCAGCTCCCGCAGGTCGCTGCCGACCGCGTCCAGCACGAGGCCGACGGCGTCCTCGTCGACGCTGCGCCCGTCCGCTCGCAGCTCACGCCGCAGGAAGTCCCGACGCTCCGTGAAGCGGGTCATCCTCGGTGCGAGCACGCGGTGCGGTGACAGGGCCGCGAGTGCAGCGAGCATCGCCTTGCCCTTCGCGCCTCCGGTATGCACGACCACGACGTGCACGTCGTCGAGAGGATCCTGGGCGTGGAAGAGCAGCTCGGCGGCGACGTCCTTCGCCAGGTCCTGCGCGCAGCGGAGCACCAGCACTCTGCGCTCCCCGAACAGCGACGGGCTGAGGATGTCGTCGAGGTCCCCGCGCTGCAGGTCGGTCGCGAGGACGTCGCGGACGTCCACCTCGGGATCGGCCTCCCGGGCAGCGCGCACCACCGCGGAGACGGCCCGGCTGACGAGCAGCTCCTCGTCACCGACGACCAGCGTGAGCGGTACGAGCGGGATCGCGGTCACGCCGCATCGTGGCACGAGCGGGCGGCCGGCACGTGCTGCCGTGGGTCGGCGTGCGGCTAGCGCGGCGCAGCGCTCCCTGCTCCTCGCCGGCCGATGACCACCAGCTGCCCGTCCCGGTGGGCGAGCGCGATGTCGCCGTCGAGGTCGGTGCGAAACGACCGCGTCCCAGTGGCGAGGAGCCGGTCGAGGGTGTTCCTGGACGGGTGGCCGTAGGTGTTTCCGGCGCCCACCGAGGTGAGGGCGACGGAGGCGCCGACGGCGTCCAGGAAGGCCGGTTCCTGGGACGCGCTGCCGTGGTGCGGGACCTTGAGCACGTCGGCCTGCACGTCGATGCCGCGGCGAAGCAGGTCGCGCTGCGCCTCGGGTTCGACGTCGCCCGTCAGCAGCACCGTCGTCGGCCCGACCCGTAGGCGCACCACGAGGGAGCTGTTGTTCGGGTCGGAGCTGGTGCCCCGGTAGGCGCGGCCGGGGGCGATCACCGACAGGTGCAACGGTCCGACGGTGCGCGCCTCGCCCAGTGCGGCCCGCTGCACGGGCACCTCGGCGTCCCGTGCCTGGCCGAGGACGTCGTCGTGCTGCTCCTCCGGATCGTCCAGCGGCCCGATCTCGACCTCTCCCACCGTCCGGCCCTGCAGCACCCCCGGGAGCCCGTCGGTGTGGTCGGCGTGCAGATGCGTCAGCAGCACCAGCGGCACCTGCCGTACGCCGAGGTCGTCCAGGCAACGGTCGACCGCCCTCGGCTCCGGTCCGGCGTCGATGACGACCGCACTGCCCTCGCCCACGCGAAGGACGACCGCGTCCCCCTGCCCGACGTCGCACGCCACGAGGAACCATCCGGTCGGCGGCCAGGCCGGTGCGGCCATCGACAGGCCGGCGGTGACGACCGCGGCCCCGGTCGAGCCGGCGAGCCGGGCAAGCCGTAGCCGGCGACGGCGCAGCGCCGGAAGCAGCAGCACGGTGAACCCCGCCAGCAGGAGGGCTCCGCGCATGCCGTTCGGCCAGGGGACGGAGGCTCCCGGAAGCCCTGCCCCCGTACGCGCGACCAGCACGAGCCAGGCGGTGGGCAGCCAGCCCACCCAGGCGACGGCGTGAGCCGCCGGCAGCCACACGGGAGCCAGCAGTGCGGCGACCACCCCGGTGACGGTTGCCGGCGCCACCGCGGGCACCGCAAGCAGGTTGGCCGGCACCGACAGCAGACCGAGGGAGGAGGAGATCGCCACGACGACAGGGCCGCAGGCGACCTGTGCCGCGGCTGGTACCGCGAGGGCGTCGGCCAGCCAGCGGGGCAGGTGCCTGGACCACCGCTCCCGCCACGCCGGGGCCAGCACGAGCAAGCCGCCCGTCGCCAGCACCGACAGCGCGAACCCGGGTGTCGCGGCGAGGTCCGGGTCCGCCAGCACCAGCACCAGCACCGCGGTCGCCAGCGCCGGCATCGCCGCCTTGCGGTTGCCGGAGGACAGCGCCACCAGAGCGACCAGCCCCATGACCGCTGCCCGCAGCACGCTCGGTGAGGGCCGGGCCAGCACGACGAAGCCGGCCAGCGCCACCGCGGCCACGACGGGGCTGATCCGCAGCCCCACCCGCAGCCGGCGGCACAGCAGGAGGACCGCGCCGACGACGATGGCGACGTTGGTCCCGGACACCGCGGTCAGGTGCGTGAGCCCGACGGTGCGGAAGTCCTCCCGGACCGACGGGTCCAGCCGGCTCGTGTCGCCGACGACCAGGCCGGGCAGCAGGCCCCGCTCCCCGGCCGGCAGCGGATCCACGGCCCGGCGCAGGCCGGCCCGCAGCTGACCGGCAGCCCGCTGCACGCCGCTCGGCCCGGACAGCACGACCGGCGGGCCGCGCCCCGAGAGCACTGCGGCAACATCGTCGCCGCGCTCGGGCGGGCGCAGACGCCCCTCGGTGCGGATCCGCTGGCTGGGCAGCAGCTCCAGCCAGGAGGGCTCGGAGGAGAGCACCACGACGGGGGCGCGCAGGCGGAAGGTCCGGCCGCCCGTACGCACCGTCTCCACCCGCACGCGCGCCACGACCAGCTCCCGGTCACCGGCTCGAGTCCGCCCGGCTGCAGTGCCTGACGCGGGTCGTCGACCAGCACCGCTTCCACGGTGACAGCCGCCTCGCGTCCGGCCGCCGCCGCGAGCGGCCCCGTCGACCGGGAGCCGGTGTGCAGCGCCGTCACGGTGGCCGACGCCGCGCAGCAGCCGAGCACCGCGGCGAGCACCAGCGCCCGGCCGCTGCGGTGAAGGCACAGCAGCACCAGCGCACCGCCCAGCATCCCTGCGGCCAGCTCCAGCAGCAGACCCGGCGGCACGAGGCGCCCCTGCCACGCCACGAGCCAGGCGGCTCCGGCAGGGAGCACGAGCCGCAGGTCGAGCCGCTCGCCGGCCGGGGGCAGCGCCGGCATCAGACCGTCACCTTCCTGGCGAGGTCGGTGTACTTCGCCTCGCCGATGCCGGTGACCTCGCGCACTGCTCGACGCTGTCGAAGCGGCCGTTCTCGGTCCGCCAGTCGACGATGCGCTGCGCCAGGACCGGGCCGATACCGGGCAGGGCGTCCAGATCGGAGGCCGATGCGGCGTTGAGGTCGACCAGGCCCGTCGGCCCGCCGTTCGTGCCGCCGGTGGGTGCGGCGGGGGCGCCCGGCGGCGCGTCGACGCCGACCAGCACCTGCTCGCCGTCCACCAGCTTGCGCGCGAGGTTGAGCAGCTCCGTGGACGCTCCCGGCAGGACGCCGCCCGCTGCGCGTACCGCGTCGTCGACCCGGCTGCCCGCGGGAAGGCGGACGATCCCCGGCGAGCGGACCTTCCCCCCGACGGACACCACCACCTCCGCGACCGGGCTCGGGGAGGCCACGGGCAGCGGCCGCGCCGGCTCCAGAACAGCGGGTACGACGACCTCCTGGGGCCGCCCTCGATGCACGACCCCGGCGGCCACAGCCGCCGCCAGCAGCACGACGACCACGAGAGCGGCCGCCCCTCGACGGCCCAGGTCGAGGCGGCCGGTCCGCACCGAGGTCGGCAGCAGGCCGGGCGGGCACGCGTCCGGCTGGTCCGCATCCTCGCTCCAGGACCGCGGGAGCAGTGGCTCGGCGCCTCGCTCGTCGGCGCGGTCCGGCGGCTCGACCGGGTCCGGCTCGGGATGCTGCGCGTCGCCCTCCTCCGGCGGCAGCACCCAGCCGCACTCCCTCCGGGCGAGCAGCCCGCTCAGCCTCTCCGCGGCCTCCGCCGCTGGCGCGGTGGATCGGGACCGGAAGAGCACGCTGCGGACGGTAGGCAGAGGACTCGCCGGAGCGGGCCGGGGCCGCCTGCGCTGTGGAGGACCCGCCGCCCTGTGGATGGGCATCCCGAGCGCAGCAACGGCATGCTGCAAGGCGCGCCCCGCGTACGCCCTAGCCCTGGCTCCTGCGCAGCGCCAGCCGCCGGAGGAGGTTGCGGCGGTGCCGCACGAGGATCACCGCCGCGATGGCGCACGCCCACAGGACGTCCTCGTGCAGGAGAACGGCGATGACGGCCACGGACGACCCCCCGGCGATCGATGCCAGCGCAACCCATCGCGTGGTCGCGAAGACGCAGAGCCACACGAGAAGCGCGCCCAGCGCCCACAGTGGATGGACACCCAGGACGGCGCCCGCAGCGGTGGCCACTCCCTTTCCGCCACGGCCCCGCAGGAACGGGGACGTCACGTGGCCGAGGACCGCAGCCAGCCCCGCCAGCAGACCTGCGCGCGGATCCAGAACGCCGAAACCGGCGGCCGGCACGAGACCCTTCAGCACGTCGAGCAGTGCCACGACCAACCCGGCTCGGCGGCCGAGCGCCCGCGAGGCGTTCGTCGCACCAGGATTGCCCGAGCCCACGACCCGCAGGTCCACACCTCTGCGGGCGGCGAGAAAGCTGGCCGGCGACACCGCCCCGACCAGGTACCCGACGAGGACCGCCAGCAGCAGCAGGACGCTCATCTGCGGGAGAGAACGACTCCGAGCAGTCCGGGACCCACGTGCGCACCGACCACCGCCCCGACCTCCGAGACGTGCAGCGCCCCGACCCCTGGCAGCCGCGCCCGCAGACGCTCCGCCAGCTGACCTGCCTTGTCGGCAGCCGCCAGGTGGTGCACCGCCAGGTCCACCTCCCCGTTCCCGGCCCGCTGCATGGCGAGGTCCTCCAGCCGGGCCAGGGCCTTGGACGCGGTGCGGACCTTCTCGAGCGGCGCGATGTGGCCCCCGGTGACGTGCAGCAGCGGCTTGACCGCGAGCGCTGCACCGAACAGCGCTGCGGCGGCGCCGATCCGGCCACCGCGCCGGAGGTGCTCCAGCGTGTCGACGTAGAAGAGGGTGTCGGTGTTGGCGGCGGCCGACGTCGCAGCCGAGACGACCGCGTCGATGTCCCCGCCATCGCGCGCCGCCCGCGCCGCCGCGAGCACCGCGAAACCGAGCCCCATCGCGATCGTGCCGCTGTCGACGACCCGCACCTCGATCCCGTCGCCTGCCACGTCCGCCGCGGCGAGGACCGCCGCCTCGTGGGTGCCGGACAGCTCGGCCGACAGGTGCACCGAGACCAGGCAGGTGGCGCCACTCGCCCGGTAGGCGGCGGCGAACTCGGCGGGGGTGGGCCGGGACGTGGAGACCTGCACCCGCCGCTCGGTCAGCGCCGCCGCGACCTCTCCGGGCGAGACCTCCTGCCCCTCCTTCCCGCTGTGCGTGCCGAGCACGACGTGCAGCGGCACCACCCCCACCCCGTGCGAGGCCGCCATGCCGTCGGGGAGGTAGGCGGTGCTGTCGGTCACCACCGCGACGGGGGTCATGGCCGGGAGGCTACGACGGGGTGGCGGGGACCGATGGCCCGCACTGGATCGCGCAGTCCAATGCGGGCGCCCTCGTGATCTTCAGGCCGGTGCGCCGGACACCGACCCCGTCGGCGCGCAGGACGAACTCGCGGAATGAACCCGCGCCTTGAGTAGAACTGCGGATGGACCTCGCGGCGCGCGAGATCCAGCCTGAGCAGGCGACCTCCGTCGCACGAAGGGACCGATCATGAGCGTCACCGACCGCGCGAGCCTGCGCAGCGCCTACCTCTACCTCATCTGTCTCGTGACGCTGGTGATGGTCATCTTCTCCGCCGTCAACGCCGTGCGGAACGTGGTGCAGCTGGCCTATCCCGACCCTGGCTACTTCGGGTACGAGCCGGCGTTCGCGCCGGACGGCAAGGACCGCCGCATCGACCCCGCAGAGGAGGAGCGCCGGAAGCAGGCAGCGCGACTCACAGCAGCACCAGGCCGTTCTGGGTCTGGTGGGATCCGGCACGATGCTGCTGATCGCCGGCCCGGCCTACCTCTACCACTGGCGCCGGGTCCAGTCCGAGACGCAGGGCAGTCGTCCGGCGGCCGTGCAGCCCGCCTGACGTACGGGCCGCGGACCAGTGTCCTCTACCCTGCCGGAGGCGATCTTCGTACGGATGTCGAGCTCGGCGGGAAGACGGGCACGGGTCTTCAGGTGCCCGGCGACGCGACGGCGGTCCAGTCGCGCCGAAGGAAGACGCACCCGCTGACCGGGCGGCACGGGTGTGGAGATGCTGCACTCCTGCGACAGGCCAGAGGACCCGGCGCACCCCGCCGTCAACGAAACGGACACGGCACATGCCCCCAGAAGTGCTGGGCTACCACCACCTGAGCCTGAGCGTCCGGGAGCTCCCCCGCAGCACGGCGTGGTACCAGAAGGTGCTCGGCCTGGAGATCACCGCGCAGATCGAGGGCGAGGGCTTCCAGCGCACCCGTATGAAGGGTTCCGGTGGCGCGCTCACCCTCACGCTGACCCAGCACGACGCGACGTCGCACGAGCCGTTCGACGAGCGGTGCATCGGCATGGACCACGTCTCGTTCGCGGTGAAGGCGGGCAGCGTCGCGATGTTGAAGACCCGCTTCGAGGAGCTCGGGGTGGAGCACTCGGACCTCAAGGACTACCCCGGCGGCGTGTCGACCATCACCTTCCGGGACCCGGACAACATCCAGCTCGAGGTGTTCGGATGAGCGCGCCGCGCCTCAGGCCGGGACGACGTTCACGAGCTTCGGGGCGCGTACGACCACCAGCCGGACGTCGCGCCCGTTCAGGGTGGCGACCACCCCGGGGGAGGCCAGCGCGAGCGTGCGCAGCTCGTCCTCGGCGATGTCCGGCGGCACCTGCAGCCGGTCACGCAGCTTGCCGGCCACCTGCACCACGCACGTGACGGCCTCCTCGACGAGCAGCTCAGGGTCGGCCGTCGGCCACGCGGTCGCGTGCACGGAGTCGCCGGCCACCACGTCATGACCCAGGCGGGACCAGATCTCCTCGGCGGTGTAGGGCGCGAAGCACCCCAGCATGATCGCCAGGGCTGCCACTCCCTCCCGCAGTGAGGCCGCGGCCGGGACCGGTCCGTCCACGGCTCTGCGCAGCGCCGAGGTGAGCTCCATGAAGCGGGCCACCACGACGTTCAGCCGCTGCGCCTCGATCAGCCGCGTCACCTCGTCCACCGTCTTCGCGACCGCCCGGTCGACGGCCAGATCCCGCTCGTCGCCGACCAGAGCCGCGACGTCCTCGGCCAGCCGGGCAGCCCGCGCGAGGTACTTCACGGCCCCGGCGGGTGAGACGTCCGCCCAGTCGATGTCGTCCTCCGGCGGCCCGGCGAACACCACCGTCAGCCGCACCGCGTCGACGCCGAACCGGCTCAGCTCCGCGCCGAGGTCGACGCCGTTGCCGAGCGACTTGCTCATGGCCTTGCCCTGGTTGATGACCTGGCCCTGGTTCATCAGCCGCAGGAAGGGCTCACCGAAGTCGACCATCCCCATGTCCTGCAGGACCTTGGTGAAGAAGCGGCTGTAGAGCAGGTGCAGGATCGCGTGCTCGACCCCGCCGACGTACTGCGCGACCGGCATCCACTCCCGGACGGCCGCGGGGTCAAACGGGCCGTCCTGGTAGTCCGGCGAGCAGAAGCGCAGGAAGTACCAGGACGAGTCGACGAAGGTGTCCATCGTGTCGGTGTCACGCTGCGCCGCTCCTCCGCAGGACGGGCAGGTGGTGTTCACCCACTCCCCCGCCGCCCCCAGCGGTGACGTGCCCACCGGCTTCAGCGCTGCACCCCGCAGGTCCGGCAGGCGTACGGGCAGCTGCTCGTCGGGGACCGCGACCTCCCCGCAGGACGGGCAGTGCACGATCGGGATCGGCGCTCCCCAG
Source organism: Mycobacteriales bacterium (assembly GCA_030447385.1). GTDB lineage: Bacteria > Actinomycetota > Actinomycetes > Mycobacteriales > SCTD01 > SCTD01. Next base: position 236,363 of record JAUJOY010000005.1, on the reverse strand, counting down.
AAGCGCTGCCGGCTCAGCAGCCAGTCCCGCAGCCGGAAGTTGACTGCACCCCGGCCGCCGCCGCGAGCCTCGAGGTCGGCCACGATCCGGGCGGAGGCCTCGTCCTTGCGCAGGCCGTCGTACGGGCCGCTGTTGACCAGCACTCCGTCGCCCGCGGTGGCCGTCCCCGACACCGCGGGGTCCTCGGCGCCCGTCTCCACGACCACGCGCACCGGCAGGCCGAACTGCAGCGCGAAGTCGAGGTCGCGCTGGTCGTGCGCCGGAACCGCCATGATCGCGCCGGTCCCGTAGTCGGCCAGCACGTAGTCGGCGGCGTACACCGGGATCTGCCCACCCGTCACGGGGTTGAGCGCCGTCACGCCGAGGTCGACGCCGGTCTTCTTCCGGTCGGTGGACTGCCGGTCGATGTCGCTCAGCGAGCGCACGGCCTCGCGGTACGCGTCCAGCGCGGGCCGGCGGTCCGGAGCGCACAGCTCGAGCGCCAGCGGCGCGTCCGCGGCCACCACGAAGAAGGTCGCGCCGTACAGGGTGTCGGGGCGGGTCGTGAAGACGGTGACCGCCTTCTGCGCTCCCTCGGCCAGCCGGACGACGAAATCCACGTGGGCGCCCTGCGACTTCCCGATCCAGTTCTTCTGCATCAGCAGCACGCGCTCGGGCCATGCACCGCGCAGCTGCTCCATGTCCGCCAGCAGCCGATCGGCGTAGTCGGTCACCTTGAAGAACCACTGCGTCAGCTCGCGCTTGGTGACCGGCGCCCCGCAGCGCTCGCAGGCGCCCTGCACCACCTGCTCGTTGGCCAGCACCGTCTGGTCCTGCGGGCACCAGTTGACGGCGCTGCTCTTGCGGTAGGCCAGCCCCCGCTCGCGGAAGCGCAGGAACAGCCACTGCGTCCAGCGGTAGTACTCGGGATCGCTCGTGTGCAGCCGCCGGGACCAGTCGAAGCTGATCGCGTAGCGCCGGAAGGACTGCGCCTGCGTCTCGATGTTGGCGTAGGTGTACGTCGCCGGGTGCTCGTCGCGGCGGATGGCGGCGTTCTCCGCGGGCAGCCCGAAGGAGTCCCAGCCGATCGGGTGCAGCACGTCGAAGCCGCGCCGCATCCAGTAGCGGGCCAGCACGTCGCACAGGCCGTACGCCTCCGCGTGCCCCATGTGCAGGTCACCGCTGGGGTAGGGGAACATGTCGAGCACGTACTTCTTCGGAGCCCCCTCGACTCGGCCCGCCCGGTAGAGGTCGAGGGTGTCCCACACCGGGAGCCAGCGCTCCTGGACCGCGTGCGGGTCGTACGCGACGCGCTCGGCGGGGGCCTCGGTGGTCATGTGCGTCGACTTTACGGGTAGGGCCAAGGGGCTTTCGCCGCTCCGGGTCTGGAATGTGTCCGACGTAGGTGGAAGCGTGGTGCCCTCAGACCTCGAGGAGGAGCGATGCCCACTCGCGACACCACCTGGCCGGCCGGGACACCGTGCTGGGTCGACTACAGCGCCGCTGACCTTCCTGCAGCGCAGGCCTTCTACACCGACCTGCTCGGCTGGACCTACACCGAGGGCGATCCGGAGCACGGCGGCTACCTGACCTGCCTGGCCGAGGGGCAGGAAGCCGCGGGCATGATGCCGCGGATGGACGCCTCGACGCCGCCTTCGTGGACCACCTACTTCGCCACCGACGACGCCGACAAGACCGCCGAGGCCATTTCCGCCGGCGGGGGGACCCTCGTGGCCCCGCCGATGGACGTGGGGCCGCTGGGGCGGATGGCTGTGGCCGCCGACCCGCAGGGGCACCTGTTCGGCGTCTGGCAAGCCGCCCAGCACCCCGGGGTCACCATCTACAACGAGCCCGGGGCGCTGATCTGGAACGACGGGGCCTTCGAGGACGTCGACGCCGCTCGGCGGTTCTACGGGGCGGTCTTCGACTTCCGGTTCGAGGACCTCGAGGGGATGGCCGGCTACGCCACCTTCCACGTCGGGTCCGGATCCGTGGGGGGGCTCGGAGGCCCGCGGGACGGGGCACCCGCGGGCTGGAGCTGCTGCTTCGCCGTTCGCTCGGTCAACGACGTGGTCGACGCCGTGCAGGCGGCCGGCGGCAAGGTCACGATGCCGGCGGCCGACACCTTCTTCGGCCGCTTCGCGGTGGTCGAGGACCCGTGGGGGGCACCGTTCTCGATCATGCAGAGCCTGCCTGGCTGACCGGCCACCGGCGGCAGGTCCTCAGCCGCGGGGCGGGCTCACTGCAGCCACCAGCTGCTCCACGGTCGGGGCACCCGCACGACCCTGGGGGGTGGCGTACAGCCGGCAGGCAAGGCCGACAGGGGCGTCCGCAGCGGCGAACGGGTCGCGACCGTCGATGAGCACGGTCGGCGAGCCCCGGAACGCCAGCCGCTCCGCCTCCTCGGGGGTGGTGACCTGGCGGCGGGTCACCGGGGTGTCGGGGGCCCCTGCGAGGGCGAGCGCCTGGGTGAGCCGCTGCTCGGTCACCCGCCACGTGGGGCAGCCGTCGAAGTAGAGCAGCACCACCTCCATCGCGGTCAGCTCGTGCCGCAGCCGGTGTGCGCGCTGTGGCAGGCGGGCGCGCCGTCGCCGGTCTTCGCGTCGGCGCAGGCACCGGCTGTGGCTGTCGCTGTGGCTGCGGCCGTGGCTCCGGGTGCCAGGGCGGATCCGCAGCACCCCTTGCCCTGCCAGGCGTTGCGGCCTTCCTTGGCCGCGAGCGCGGCGATCAGCAGTCCGGCGAGCGGGTCCGCCCAGGCCCATCCGAGCGTGGCGTTCAGCAGCAGCCCGGCGAGCAGGACCCCGGACAGGTAGGTGCACAGCAGGGTCTGGGTGCTGTCGGCGATGACGGCGTTGCTGTGCAGCGCCCGTCCCGTACGCCGCTGCGCCCACGACAGGAAGGGCATGACGACCAGGCTGGTCGCGGCCAGGGCGATCCCGGCCGGGGAGGGATCGGGCAGGTCGGTGGCGGTCAGCGCGCGGATGCTGTCGACGCTGACGTAGGCGGCCAGGGCGAAGAACGACAGGGCGATGATGCGCAGGGCCGCCTGCTCGCGGCTCTCCGGCAGCCGGTGGCGGAACTGCCACAGGATGACCAGTCCGCTGGACACCTCGATCACCGAGCCGAGCCCGAACCCGACCAGAGCCGCGGAGCCGGCCACCAGTCCGGCGGCGATCGCGATGACCGCCTCCACCGCGTTGTAGGTGACGCTCGCGCCGGCCAGCAGCTGCGCACGGCGTCCCAGCCGGGCCCGCTCCTCCGGCAGCAGCGCGGCCCGCGCCTCGGCGTGGTCGTGGACGGCGGTCATCGGCCGTCGCCGGCGTGGGTGGGGCACAGCGTCACGGCGTCACCGGTGGCCTCCAGCAGCCGCTCCGCCGACCCCAGCAGGTCCATCAGCTCCGGGTGGGCCAGGGAGTACCAGGACGCCCGACCTGCCGGCCGCACGTCCACCAGCCCGCAGTCGCGCAGGCAGGCGAGGTGGCCGCTGACCGTGGACTGCGCAAGGCCCAGGTGGGCGGTGAGGTCCACGACGCGGTGCTCACCCAGAGCAAGGTGGCGCAGGATCGCGAGCCGGGCCGGCTCGGCCAGGCTGCGGAACAGGCAGGCTGCCGCGGAGACGTCGGTCCGATCCGCTGTCATCGTCATGGCCCGATGATAGCTGCCTGCGCCGCTGACGGTCGTCCCGTCGCAGCACCACCTCCGCCGGCCACCGGCACCGGCACGCGCCCCCGACGCCTGCCTGCGCTCAGCCGCCCCGTCCGCCGAGCAGGCCGCCGATCGCTCCCAGTCCGGTCGCCCCGTTGTCGCCGTCACCCCGCCGGGCGAACTTCGCGAGAGCCGTCGCGAGCGCCTCCACCGTCATCGACTGCAGGATGACCTTCCCGCGGCCGGTGAGCGTCGCCAGCGACAGCCCCTCGCCGCCGAACAGCGCGGTCATCGCCCCTTGCCGGTTGAGCCGTCCGACCCGCTCGATGCCGTACGAGACCGTGGACTCGAAGGCGACGATGCAGCCGGTGTCGACCTTGAGCGTGCCGCCGTAGTCGGCCGGGTCGATCTCGATGAAGTTGCCCGCGCCGGCGATCAGCAGCGTCCCCGTCCCGCTGAGCTTCTGCAGCACGAAGCCCTCGCCGCCGGCGAATCCCTGACGCAGTCCGGAGAAGGCGATGTCGGACCGTACGCCCGCCTCCGCCGCGACGAAGGCGTCCTTCTCCGCGAACCACGTGGTGGCGCCGTCGAGCTCCAGCAGCCTCATCTCCCCGGGCAGCACCCCGGCGAACGCGACCAGGCCGTCGCCGCCCCTGGTCGAGAAGTGCTGGTAGGCGAAGCTCTCCCCTGCCATCATCCGCTTGCCGACGTCGAGCGCGCCCCTCATGAGGCCGCCGAGACCACCGGCGCCCGGGACCTCCTCGCCGCTGCTCGGCGCGCTCAGCTTGGTCTCCATGAGCACATCCCCCGAGCTGAACAGGAACTTGCCGGCCTCGCAGTAGACCGTCTGCCCCGGACCCAACGTCGCCACAGCCATCTGCATCGCGTTGCCGACCAGCGAGATCTGCAGCGTCATGCCGCCCCCTTCCTCTGCCCGCATCCTGCACCTGCGCCGCACAGGCAGCCAGAGGTGCCCGCTGTCTGCCCGATTTCCCGCCAACGGCCGCGGGCGCCGGATAGGTTCCGCACCATGTCGCGCAGGAAGCCGAGGTCCACCGGTGCCGTGCACGGCATCGACCTGGGCACGACGTACAGCTGCCTCGCCTCGGTCAACGCCGCAGGCGTGCCCGAGGTCGTCCCGCTGCTCGACGGCTCCCTCACGCTGCCCAGCGTCGTGCTGTTCCTCGGAGCGGACGACTGCATGACCGGTGAGCCGGCGCGCAGCCAGGCCCGGTCGCGTCCGGACGACGTCTGCTCGCTGGTCAAGCGCCGCATGGGTGACGGGGACTGGCGCTTCGTCAGCTCGGGCAGGTCGTGGTCGGCGCCTGCAGTCAGCAGCCTGATCCTCAAGGCGCTCGTCAACGACGCCGCCCTCAACTCCGGGCCGGTGCAGGACGTGGTCATCACCGTCCCCGCCTACTTCGGGGACGAGGAGCGCCGGGCGACCGTGCTCGCGGGCGAGTACGCCGGGTTGACGGTGCTCGACGTGATCAGCGAGCCCATCGCCGCGGCGCTGTCGTACGGCTTCGCGCGCCTTGACCCAGGCCTCGTCAAGGGGCCGGTAGAGGAGACGGCGCTGGTCTACGACCTCGGCGGCGGCACGTTCGACGTGACGGTGGTGGAGCTCGCCGAGCGCCGCGTGGCGGTGGTCGCGATCGACGGCGACCACGAGCTGGGGGGGGCCGACTGGGACGAGAAGCTCGCCCTGCACCTGTCGCACGCCTTCCGGCAGGCCCACCCGGACGCCGAGGACCCGCTGGACGACAGCGCCGGCGCGCAGGCGCTCGTCCTCGCCGCGGAGCGGGCGAAGCGCGAGCTGTCCGATCGGGCCGACACCGTCGTACGCGTCGAGCACGACGGCCGGCGGGTGGACGTCCCCGTCAGCCGTACGGACTTCGAGCGGCTGACCGCCGGGCTCCTCGACCGCACCGTCGAGCTGACCCGCAGCGCAGTCGCCGCGGCCCGAAACCGCGGACTGGGAAGGCTCGACCGGGTCCTGCTCGTCGGTGGCGCCAGCCGCATGCCGGCGGTGGCTGCCCGGCTGACCTCCGAGCTGGGGGTCACCGCAGAGCTCGCCGACCCCGATCTCGCCGTCGCGAAGGGGGCCGCGATCTACGGCGAGAAGAAGGCTGTCGAGCGGCTCGTCCTCGGTGACCTGGTGACCCGCGGGCAGCTCGCGGACGGCGCGCCGCTCAGCGCCGCCGCGCCGCAGGACGTCGACGCGGCCTGTGCCCGCCTCGGCGAGGCGCTCGGTCTGACGACGGAGCGGATCCGCCGGACCGTGCAGGTCCAGGTGCTCAACGTCTGCTCGCGGGCGTTCGGCGTGCTGGCCCTGTCGAGCATCACCGGTGAGCCGGAGGCGGTCTTCCTCGTCCACCGCAACGACCGGCTGCCGGTCGCGGTACGGCGCTCGTTCGGGACGGTGCACGACGACCAGGACACTGTGACGGTCCGGGTGGTCGAGCAGGGCGGCGGCGCCGAGTCCGAGCGCCTGGAGGACAACAAGATCATCGCCGAGGCCTCCATCACCGGCATCCCGCCCGGCTACCCAGCGGGCAGCGAGATCTCCATCGGCCTGCGGATGGGCTTCGACGGGATCCTCGAGCTGCACGCCTGGCACGAGGGACTGGCCGACCGGCCGCTGACCGTCCAGGTCGAGACGAGCGCGGCCCTGAGCCAGGCCGACGTCGCGCGCGAGCGGGCCCAGGTGGCGCGGGTGCGTCGCCGCGACCGGTGAGGGGTGCAGCGCCGTTCGACGGCAACGACTACCGCAAGCGGGTGCTCGCGGTCATCGACGCCCGCGGCGGGCCGCAGACGAGCGACCCGTTCGAGTACTACGACCTCCCGCTCGAGGAGGCCGAGCGGCTTCAGGACCGCGCCGTCGAGACCCAGATCGACGCGGTGTGGGCCTTCTGGCAGAAGTCGCGCGACCACCCGAAGTACCGCGGCCTCGTGACCGCGCTGCTGTCGGTGCACGACGAGGTCGCGCCGCTGCTGCGCAGCCGCGACAGCCGCGCGGCGATGGCCGGGCAGGCCCGCAGCGCCCGCGCGGCACGTGAGCAGGACCGGTTCGGCGACCTCGACGCCGCGATCGACCGCGTCGTCCAGAGGTTCGGCGGCATCCCGCGCAACAAGCTCGACGGCCTGCGCCGGTTCGCCGCGGCGGCCGGGCTGGACGCAGCGAGCACCGAGAGCCGCCTGGCCCGCCATCCGCTGCTGGACGACGCCCCTGCAGCGGCGGCCCCGAGCGTCCCCGCGCCGGTCTTCCGCCAGGTACGCGCCGACCTCGACGAGCTGGGCCGGCTGCTCGGCGAGACGCCGCCGGCCAGCCTGTACGACCTGCTCGGCCTGCCGCCGGGCGCGCCGGCGCAGGAGGTCCGCGCGGAGCGGGAGGCGGCCGCCGCGCGCAACCGCGAGCTGCGCCCCGACCGGCGGCGGGCGCTCGTCGACGACCTCCTGGCCGCCGTCACGACGCTGCTGGTCGACGGCGACGCTTCGGCCTACCTCGACGCGGTCGCCGAGGACGTGACCGCCCGGCTGCGGCCGCGCGTCGTCGCCGCGGTCCTGGTCGAGGACGAGCTCACGCGTGACGACCACGAGCACCTGCTGGCGGAGGCCCAGACGGCCGGGCTCGACCGGGACCGGGCGGTACGCGTGCTCGCCGACCTCGCGCGGGAAGCAGGGGTACGCGCGCCGCAGCCGGCATCTGCCGGCGCGCCCCCGACGGGAGCCGCCGCGACGTCGGGGCATCCGCTGCGTGGAGGTGCCGGCCGCGCTGACCGAACGGGATCCGCCGGGCGGCCCCGCTCCCCCGGGGCCGGGTCCGGCGGCCGGCCGTTCCCTCCGGCACCCCCTCCGAGCGGCGGAGCCTGGACCGAGCCGCTCTCCCAGGCGCGGGCGGCGCTCCGGGCCGGCCGGGCCGTCCAGGCTCAGCAGCTGGTGGGCGAGGCCCGCCGGCTCGCCGGGGGCACCCTCCCGCCGATCCGCGCGGTCGACGACGAGGTGGCCGCGGTGCTGGCCGAGGCGCAGCAGCAGTGGCGGACGGTGGAGCAGGCGCTCGCGACCAGCCGCTTCACCACCGCCGCCGGCGCGTTGGAGCGCCTCGTGCAGCTCGCCGCCGACCTGCCGAGCCCGCGCGGGACCTCCGTGGTCGATGCGCTGGCGCTCGCCCGGGCCGGTCTGGAGGCGGCCGGCGCCCGCCTGGTCGCGGCGCAGGTCCTCTCAGGGACCTCGCGCGAGCTCGCCCTGCTCGAGGCCGCCCGCCTCGCACCCGACCACGAGGGCACGGTGGCGGCGCTCGCCGACGTGGTGGTCGCGCCCCCTACCTCGGTCCGCGCTGAACGGGTCGGCGGCGGGGTCCGCGTCAGCTGGCAGGCCTCGACCTCCCCCGGCCCGGTCGACTACCGGGTCCGGCGCGGGAACGGCCGGGCTGTCGGCACCACCCAGACCACCGAGCTGGAGGACGGCCTGCCACCGGGCGGCGGACCGCTTCCGACCTACGTCGTCGTCGCGCGCCGCGCCGGCATCGTGTCCAGCGAGGCGGCGTCCGGCGACGAGCCGCCCGGGGCGGCTCCGCCCCGGCTGGGAACCCCCGCAGCGACCCCCGCAGCGACCCCGGCGCCACGCGCGAACCCGACCCCCGCATCGCCCCGGGCGAACCCGACCCCGGCGGCCCAGCCGTCCCCGTCGGCTCCCCAGGTGGTCACGTCGCTGACCGTCCTGCCGATGGGCCGCCGGATCCGCCTCGCCTACCCGCCACCGGGGAGCGGGCAGGGCGAGGTCCGCCGGCTGCCCGCCGGCACTCCCCCACCAGCACCCGGCAGCGTCCTCGCCGAACCGGCGCGGCTGGGCGACCTGGTGCCGGCCATGGGGCCCGGGCTCGCGATCGACCGTCGCCCCGCTGCCCCCCAGCTGTACGTCGTCCTCACCACGAGCGCGGACGGCTCGGCGGTCGCGGGGGCGTGCGCGGCCTACCTCGAGCTCGAGCCGGTTCACGGGCTGCAGATCCAGGATGGGCGGCTGCACTGGCAGTGGCCGCCTGGCTGCACGGAGGTCCTGCTGACCTGCCGGAGCGACTCGCCGCCAGAGGCCGCGTACGAGCAGCAGGCGACGACGCGCAAGATCACCAACACCCGGTACGAGATCGACGGCGGCGCAGCGCTGCCACCGGAGCGTCCGCTGCACGTCGCGGTCTTCACCGCGGCCCGGGTGCACGGGGCGCTGCACGCGGCCGCCGAGCCCGGCCCAGACGCGAGGATGCACGTTCCCGAGGCGGGCTGATCGAGCAGGGCGCCGTCTAGGCTGGCCGGGCGCGGCCGGGCTCCCTCCTCGGACGGGACTGCGCCGCAGCGCCCACCCCCACGACCAGGAGCTGTCGAACGTGCAGACCCTCAAGGCCTTCCGCGGCTCCCTCGCCGTCACCATCATCACGCTGGCCCTCGTGGGCATCCTCAGCGGCTCGATCGCGCTGGTGTTCACCGCGGCGGTCCTCGCGATCCTCGAGGTGACGCTGTCGTTCGACAACGCGGTCGTGAACGCGAAGTACCTCAAGAAGATGTCCCCGCTGTGGCAGCGGCTGTTCCTCACCGTCGGCATCCTCATCGCCGTCTTCGGCATGCGCCTGGTCTTCCCGATCGTCATCGTGGCCCTCACGGCCAACCTCGGGCTGGCCGAGGTGGTCGACCTCGCCCTGAACGACAGCGAGACCTACGCCGAGGAGCTCGAGGAGGCGAAGTCGTCCATCTACTCCTTCGGCGGCGTCTTCCTCCTGATGATCTTCCTGGACTGGCTGTTCGAGGAGAAGGAGGTCAAGTGGCTCGTGCCGCTCGAGTCCCGCCTGGAGCGGCTCGGCAAGCTCGACCAGCTGTCCATCTTCATCGCCGGAATCCTCGTCCTCATCGCCTCGGCCGTGGTCGAGCAGGAGGAGGCGAAGACCGTGCTGTTCAGCGGCCTCATCGGGCTCGTGACCTACCTCGGCGTGGCCGGCCTCGACAGCTTCTTCGAGCAGGAGGACGAGGACGAGTCCCTGCCGGCGCAGGTCGGCGGCGCGGGAGCGGCCGCGGCGACCGTCGGCAAGGCCGGGTTCGCGACGTTCCTCTACCTCGAGGTCCTCGACGCGTCCTTCTCCTTCGACGGCGTCATCGGTGCCTTCGCCATCAGCACCAACGTGCTCGTGATCGCCGCGGGCCTCGGGATCGGCGCGGTCTTCGTACGCTCGATGACGGTCTACCTCGTCCGACAGGGGACGCTCGCGGAGTACCGCTACCTCGAGCACGGCGCCCACTGGGCCATCGGCGCGCTGGCGATCATCTTGCTGATCGAGCTGCACTACGAGATCCCCGAGGTCGTCACCGGGCTGCTGGGGCTCGCCTTCATCCTGGCCGCCTACACGTCCTCGGTGCTCGCCAACCGCCGCGAGCGCGAGACGCCCGGCGGCAGCGGAGACAAGGACATACCCAGCAACGAGCCCGCCCCTGTCTGACCGGCCGGTCCGCCCACTCCAGCCCACCCCTACCACCGCAGACCAGGAGACCCCATGGCGTTCTTCGACCAGCTCAAGACGCGTACGCAGGAGATGAGCAGCCAGCTCAAGACCAAGGCTGACCAGTTCAAGAGCAAGGAGTTCGCCAGCGCGAGCATGGCGATGTGCGCGCTCATCGCGGCCGCCGACGGCAGCATCGACGCCTCCGAGCGCCAGAAGACGGCCAGCCTGATCATGAGCAACGACGTGCTGTCGGTGTTCCCGCCCGACGAGCTGAGGCAGAAGTTCGACTTCTACTGCGACAAGCTGAGCAAGGACTACGACTTCGGCAAGGTGGAGGCCATCGCCACCATCGCCAAGCTCAAGAAGAAGCAGGACCAGGGGCGCGCCGTGATCCAGATCGGGATCATCATCGGCGGGGCCGACGGCAACTTCGACGCCGACGAGAAGAAGGCTGTCAAGGAGGCCTGCTTCGCGGTCGGCATCTCGCCGTCCGAGTTCGACCTGTAGCGCAGCACCTCGACGGCGGGGGCCGCGATGTCCGACGTCCCCCAGCCGAGGTGGTGGCGCCGCCGACGTGACCTCGCGCTCGCTGCCGCGCGGGAGGCCCAGGCCCGGGCGGCGATAGCCCTGCTGGAGCTGGATACGGCCCAGCGCTCGGCGTTCTCGCACCTGGACTTCCTGGCCAACGTCGATGCCGGGGCCATCGCCCGCCGCATCCGCCTCGCCTGGGCCCCCGTGAGCGCGGCTGCCGACGCGGCCATCCACGCCTACCTGGAGGCACTGGACCGCTGGGACGTCACGACCGACCTGGAGCTCGAGGAGGCCTCCGCGGCCGCAGCCGGCTTCGAGGGACACGCCTCGGCGATGTCGGCGGTGCTCGCCGACATCTCCGCGTTCTCCGAACGCTTCACCTCCGACTTCGTCAGCGTGACGCGGAGCCTGGACCAGCTGCGGGCGCGCCGCAGCGCCGCCGAGGAGGCGGTGGCGCAGGCGGGGACGGCGGTGGCCGAGGCCGAGGCAGGCGGGCTGATCGCCCGGCGCGCACGGGGACTGCTCGACGCCGCCCTGGAGCACCTGCGGGTCGTGCAGGAGGGGCCGGTGGTGCACGGCATGGACACCGTGCTGCAGGCATGCGGCGACGCGGTGGCGGCGGCGCACGAGGCGGCGCACGACGTGGAGAAGCTGCCCGAGCTGCGCCGGCAGGTGCAGACCAGCGCCGCCTCGCTGCGCACGCGCCTGGCGGCGGTCCAGTGGCGGGCCGAGCGCGGCAGCGAGCAGGAGATGCGTGCCCTGCGGCGCGGCTACGTGGAGGGCTGCTGGCGGGATCTGGAGGAGGGGACGAAGCGCGTGCGCGACGCCCTTGCGGACGCGCAGCGCGACCTCGACAGCGCCCTGCTGGCCGCCTCGGATGCCCAGCAGCGCTGGGAGGAGGCCCGCAGCCGGCTGGCCCGGGCACGGGAGGCGCTGACCGCGGCGGAGGCCGTCGTCGACGCGCCCCGCAACCGGCTCGCACTTCTGGACCGGGTCTCGGCCGATCCTGCGGCCGTGCACGCGAGGGCGCGCTTCGCGGTGCGGGATGCCCAGAAGCTGCTCATGTCCGGGCCCTTCTACGGCCGGCACGCGCGGGCCCTGGACGCGCTGGCGGAACGCCTCGACGGGGCGCAGCGACTGCTGGAGCGCGCCCACCCCGACTGGCTCGCCTACGCTCAGAACCTGGACGCGATCGTCGACGAGGCACGCGGCCTCGTCGTCGACATCCGCGCCTTCCGTGCACCCTGAACACCCGCCAGGAGGGCCCGCCGTCGCATGCAGGCACCTGCCGTCCCCGATGCGGGCTGGGTGAGCGCGAAGACGGGCGCCACGCTCACCGCGGCGCGCGACGTCGCCGTCCTGGCGCTTCGCCGCAACCCGAAACGGGCCCACCTGCTGGTGTCGAGCGTGCTCGGCAAGCACGTCCCTGCGCCGGCGGCGGTGGTGCTCGGGGCCGCCGAGGAGCTCGGATCGCGCGTGCGGCGCGCGGTGGGCGGCAGCACGCCGTACGTCCTCGGTTTCGCCGAGACCGCCACGGCGCTGGGCCACGGCGTCGCGCGGGTGTGCGCGCGCGACGCCGGGCCGGCTCCGTATGCGCACACCACCCGTCGGAAGGTGCCGAGCGGCCTGGCTCCCCTGTCGTTCGAGGAGGAGCACTCCCATGCGGTGGAGCAGGTCCTGGCGATCCGCGACGACGCGCTGCTGCAGGACCCCGAGTGGCCGGTGGTGCTGGTCGACGACGAGCTGTCGAGCGGGCGCACGGCGGTCAACGCCATCCGGGTGCTGCAGGACCGCTGGCCCCGGCGCCGCTACGTCCTCGCGAGCCTGCTCGACGTGCGCAGCCCCGAGCAGCGCATGGCCAACACCGCCGAGGTGGCCGACATGGGTGCGCAGCTGACGTCGGTGAGCCTGGTCGACGGGCAGGTCCGGCTCCCGCCCGGGCTCTCCGCGGCGGCGGACGCACTGCTCGCCGCCCACCCGGCCGAGCCCGATCGCGCCGCCGGTCCCGCAGCGCCGGTGAGCGTGCGGGACCTGACGGTGGCCGGACCGCTCTCGGCGGCGCACGGGTGGGGCCTCCCCGACGAGCAGGCGCTGCGGTCGGCCGCCGAGCTGCTGGCCGGCAGGCTCGAGGTCGAAGGGTCGGTGCTGGTGCTCGGTGACGAGGAGTTCCTCTACCTCGGGCAGCTGGTGGCGCAGCGGCTCGGGAAACGCGCCCGCACGGGCTCCACGACCCGCTCCCCCGCGCTGGCCGTCGACGAGCACGGCTACCCCCTGCGCACCGCCCTGCGCTTCGCCGCCACCGACGACGCCGGTCGAGAGGCCTTCGCCTACAACGTGTTCCCGAGCACCCAGTCCGACCGTGGCCCGGCACCGGGCTTCGACTCCATCGTGCTGCTCCTGGACCGGCCGCTGCAGCCGCACACCCGTCTGGGGTTGGTGCACCAGCTCGCCCTCTCGGCGACGTGCACCGTGCAGGTGGTGGTGTGCGCCGGCGGGTCCTGCGCCGCGGTCGGCCCGGGAGCATGAGGGTGCAGGCGCCGCTCGTCGTCAGCAGCTACGCCCCCGGGGAGGTGCGCTTCCTGCTCACCGACCTGTCCGACCTGGCGCTGGAGCTCGACGTCGCCGAGCGGGAGCGGGCGGTGCAGAGCGGGCGCAACTACGCCGAGATGCTGCCGGTCGAGTACGCGCCGGGGCCGCGCTACCTGGAGCTGTTCGAGCAGGGGTTGCAGCAGCACGCCGCCGAGCTGGCCCGCCTGGTGGGCGTCGTCACGCAGATGGTGCTGGCGGCCAGGGGCCCCGGGGCGGTGCTCGTGTCCCTGGCCCGGGCGGGCACCCCCGTCGGCATCCTGCTGCGCCGGTGGGCCTCACACGCGTACGGGCTCGACCTGCCGCACTACAGCGTGTCGATCGTGCGGGGCGTGGGGGTCGACGGGGCTGCACTGGACCACCTCGCGGCGCGGCACGACCCGGCCGACGTGGTCTTCGTCGACGGCTGGACGGGCAAGGGCGCCATCGTGCGCGAGCTGCAGGAGGCGCTGGCCGAGCATCCCGGTGCGCGCTTCCCCGACGAGCTCGCGGTGCTCGCGGACCCGGGCGCCTGCGCGTCGTACTTCGGCACCCGGGAGGACGTGCTCATCCCGTCCGCCTGCTTGAACTCCACCGTGTGCGGGCTGGTGTCGCGCACCGTCTACAGCCGCGAGCTCATCGCGCCGGGGACCTTCCACGGGGCGAAGGTCTACCGCGAGCTCGCGGAGCAGGACCGCAGCGCCCACTTCCTCGACACGATCAGCCGGCAGTTCCCCGCGGTGAGCGCGGCGGTCGGGTCGAGCTGGCGCGAGGCCTACGACGCCGACCGGACCGTCACCTTCCGGGGGCTGGACGAGGTCGCGCGGATCCAGGCCGAGTTCGGCCTGCCCTCATGGCACCTGGTCAAGCCGGGCGTCGGCGAGACGACGCGGGTGCTCCTTCGCCGCCTCCCGTGGAAGGTGCTGGTGCACCCCGGGCGCCGTGCCGCCCTGGAGCACGTCCTCGACCTCGCTGCGCAGCGGGACGTGCCGGTCGTGGACTACGACCGCATGTCCTACAGCTGCGTCGGGCTCATCCGGCCGCTGGAAGCGGCCGACGCGTGACGCTCCTCGTCGCGGGCGATCTCGACCAGACGCTGATCTTCTCCCCCACGGCCGCCGCCCGGGGTCCGGACAGGCCCCACCGCGTCGTCGAGGTCCTCGACGGCCGGGTCATCAGCCTGATGTCGGACGAGACCGAGTCCGGTCTGCTCGAGCTCGACCGGCTCGCCGTCTTCGTCCCCACCACCACCCGGGCCCGCAGGCAGTACGAGCGGCTCGACCTCCCGACCCGCCCGCGCTACGCCGTCGTCGCGAGCGGCGGCGGGATCCTCGTCGACGGAGAGCCGGACCTCGACTGGGCGGACTCGGTCGCCTCGCGGCTGCACGACGTCTCCTCCCCGGTCGCGGCCCTGCGGGAGGTCTTCGACGGCTACCGCGACCGGGAGTGGCTGCTGCGGATCAGGGACGCCGACGACGTGTTCCTGGTGGCCGCGGTCGACGCCGACCGGCTGTCCGCCGACGAGCTCGCGCACGTGGCTTCGGCCTGTGACGGCCACGGCTGGCGGGCGCTGCACCAGGGGCGAAAGCTCTACGTCCTGCCCCACGCCCTGGACAAGGCCGCGGCGGTCGCGCACGTGGCCGCCCGCGTGGAGCAGGACACCGGTGTGACCCCGGGCCTGCTGGCGGCCGGCGACACGCTGCTGGACTGGCCGATGCTGTGCGCCGCGGAGAGGGGTTGGGTCCCCGCGGGCAGCGAGCTCGCCCGGCTCGGCCGGTCGGCGCCGCACCTCACCCGCACCGCGCAGGCGGGTCTCGCGGCGGCTGAGGAGATCGTCGCCGCGTGGCTGGAGCACGCGGCGGTGGGCACGCCGGACGCCTGAGGCGGCTCGGCGGCTCAGGCCGGGTAGGTGCGCGGTGACAGCGCCGAGAGGATGTCGACGACGCCGTGCCCGTACCCGGCGACCCCGAACGCCTCGGCGCGGCGCAGCACCGCCCGCGCCCACTCCCGGTGCGGTCCGGCTTCGTTCATCTTGTTGCGGTACGACGAGCTGCTGGCGCCGCCACCGGTGCTGTCGAGGACGGCCTGGGCGTCGTCGTACTCCTCGTGGGTGACCACGAGCAGCGAGTGCACCGGCGCGACGTGGTCGGGGTGGATCACCGTCTTGCCGATCAGGCCGTTGGCCTTGTCGAGGACGACCTCGCGCAGGAGCTCGTCGTGGTCGGCGCCGATCAGCTGCTCCCGCAGCTCCTCGTCGGCCTGGAAGGGGGTGCTGCGCAGGCGCGGCTTGAACAGGCGCTCCGTGCCGGCGAAGTGCTCCCACACGGGGCCGGTGATCACGAACCCGGTGCCGTCGGCTCGGCCGAGCACGTTGACGATGTCGGTGATGACGTCGCGGATCACCCCGACGTCGTAGACGTTGACGTCGCGCTGGCGGCGCAGCGCGTAGAGGCCCGCCAGGTCGGCAGCGCCGAGGCGCAGCGCGAGGACCCGGTGGCGGTGCTCGGCGAGCAGCTGCCCGATGTCGTGCAGGGCGGCGGTCCGCCGCTCGCGGTACATCACGTCGGCCGACTCCAGCACGGGCATCGCCAGCAGCGGCACCCCCGCCACCTGCTCCCCCTTGGCGAGGTGGTCGAAGAACGCCACCCCCCGGCCGGCGGTGAACTTGGGCAGCACGAAGCCGGTCAGCCGGGCGGCGGCGGTGCCCAGGCGCTCGACGAGGTCGCTGATCTGCTCGGCCGCGCGCACGCGGACGAACAGCAGCGGAGCATCTTCACGGGTGCTGCTGGCGGCGAGGGCGTGCACGTGCTCGACGACGTTCGACTCCGCGGCGGGCAGGTCGGCGTCCGCGATGGAGTCCTCCAGGCACAGCACCACCGACATGACGCCAGCGGCGCTGCGACGTGCGACGTCGCGCGCGAGCGTCGGGCGCGTACCCGGCATGTACAGCGTGGCTCCCAGCGCCACCGCCAGAGTCTCCCGCTCGCTGTCGGCGGAGAAGGGCATGGGGATCCGGTCGAACAGCGCGTCGAGAACCCCCTCCGAGAGGAAGGAGAAGTGGCGCACCCAAGCCCTACTTGCGGCCCGGAGTCCAGTCCATGCCCCAGCCGTACGCCCGGTCGAGGGCGTCCTGGGCGCCGTCGATGTAGCGCACCTCGCGGCTGACGGTGAGCTCGCCACCGCGGTTCTCGATGAGGGCGATGGCGCACATGCGCGACCGGCCGGCGGTCTCGTCGAGGCGCACCTCGAGGGGCGGTCCGGAGGCCGGCGTCAGCGTCACCACGCCGTCGGCCTGGTCGAAGCCGGACGCCCCCTCGTAGATGCTGGCGAAGACGAGGATCCGCCGCAGCGCGTTGGCATGCGCGAGGTTGACGTAGAGGTTCTCCCCGCCCGAGACGGCGCCGGAGCGGTCGTCGCCGTCGAGGAAGATGTACGGGGGCGCGTCGAGCGAGCCGAACTGCCGCCCCAGAGCCTGGATCACTCCCTTGCGCCCGTCGCTGAGCTCGAACAGGCAGCCCAGGTCGAGGTCGATCGCGCCGCTCTGCGCCGCCGCCGCGATGCGCTTGAGGAAGCCCTTCGGCTGCTCGGCCGACGCCGCCCTGGCATTCCAGTTGAGGTTGACGTGGAGCTTGCCCCCGGCGCCGCCGCTCTTGGTGAGCGACACCGTGGGGCTCGACTTGGTCAGGGTGACCTTGGACAGCGACACCGGCGAGGCCGGCCTGCCCGGGTCCGGCGGGTTGCCCCCACCTGAGCCCGGGCGCTTGCTGTAGTCGATGGGCATGTGCTGCTCCTTCGGGGAAGCGCAGAGGGGTGCCGAGCCGCCGCCTACGGCGTCAGACGTTGACGCCGAAGTCGCGGGCGATGCCGGACAGGCCCGACGCGTAGCCCTGGCCGACGGCGCGGAACTTCCAGTCCGCGCCGTTGCGGTAGAGCTCGCCGAAGACCATGGCGGTCTCGGTGGAGGCGTCCTCGGTCAGGTCGTAGCGGGCCACCTCGGCGTTGCCGGACTGGTTGACGATCCGGATGAAGGCGTTGCGCACCTGCCCGAAGCTCTGCGAGCGCTGGTCCGCCTCGTAGATCGAGACCGGGAAGACGATCTTGTCGACCTCCGGCGGCACCGAGGCCAGGTTGACCTTGATCGACTCGTCGTCCCCCTCGCCCTCACCGGTGAGGTTGTCGCCGGTGTGCTCGACCGAGCCGTCGGGGGACTTCTTGTTGTTGAAGAAGATGAAGTGGCTGTCGGACATGACCTTGCCGTCGGACTTGACCATGATGGCGCTGGCGTCGAGGTCGAAGTCGGTCCCTGTCGTCGTACGGGCGTCCCAGCCGAGCCCGACCAGTACGGCCGTCATGCCGGGGGCCTCCTTGGTGAGGGAGACGTTGCCGCCCTTGCTGAGGCTGACCGTCACGGGTGTTCCTCTCGTCGTGATCCGGATGAGGGCCGAGGCCCCGGATGCGGAGCAGGGTAGTCGCAGACCCCCACCGGGGGCTACACCTGGGGCCCGCCGGGAGCACCCGGCGGGCCAGGAGCGGGCAGTTCCTCCGCAGGGGCAGAACCCTTGACACCCATAGGATCTGCCCGGAGTCGTGGGGAGCATCCCCAGGCCGGCAAGCCGTACGAAGGAGCAACGTCATGGGCGTCAACCTGCAGAAGGGGCAGAGCGTCTCGCTGGTCAAGCAGGGCGGGGGGAGGCTCACCCGGGTTCGGATGGGACTGGGCTGGGACGCGATGAAGAAGAAGGGCCTGTTCGGAAAGGTCAAGGAGCAGGCCATCGACCTCGACGCCTCGTGCCTGCTCTTCGGCGCCAACCGCGAGCTGATCGACTCGGTGTGGTTCCAGCAGCTGACGAGCAAGGACGGCTCGGTCCGCCACACCGGCGACAACCTCACCGGTGAGGGCGAGGGCGATGACGAGTCGGTGATCGTCGACCTGCTCGCCGTCCCCGCCTCGGTGCAGACGCTGGTGTTCACCGTCAACTCGTTCACGGGCCAGGACTTCTCCCAGATCGAGAACGCCTTCTGCCGCCTCGTCGACGAGACCAACCAGACCGAGCTGGCGCGCTACGAGCTCTCCGGCTCGGGCCGGCACAACGCCCAGATCATGGCCAAGGTCACGCGTGACGGAAGCGCGTGGTCGATGACGGCGATCGGTGCGACCGCCACCGGCCGGACCATTTCGGACCTGCTGCCGGCGGTCACAAACCACCTCTGACCGCTACGCGCCGGGCTCTTCCCCTTGCGGCAGGTGCGTGGCACGCTCCAGCACATGACGGTCGCGGCGGTGGCGCTGAGCGAGGACGGCAAGGTCGTCGTCGTCCCGAAGCACGCCGTCAGTGCGGCCAGGGGCCTGACCCTGTGCGGCAAGGACGGGACCGCGCTGCTCGGCATGCGCTGGGAGTGGGTGCCGGCGGTCGACCAGTGCCCCGAGTGCGTGCTGTTCCTGAGCGCCGAGCAGTAGGGCCCGCCAGCTAGCAGCCGTCGACCACCTGCCCGTCCTGCAGGCGCAGCCACCCGCCCAGGCAACGGGGGTCGGTCAGCTCGTCGCTCGCAGCGGGAAGCTGTGGTCAGCGCGTCAGTCGTACGTGCAGGCCGATGGTCAGCGCGAGGAGGAGGACGGCCGCGAGGAGAAGGACAGGTGGCGGGCCGGTGCCCGGGTCCGCCGCCAGGAGGCGACTTCCGGAGGCCAGGACGTCTGGGTGGACCGGGGCGAGAAGGTCCGCCACGGGTGCGGCCTCGACCACGGGTGCGCCAAGGGGCGGCGCCACCGGCGCAGCCGCCGCGACGGGCACGATGGCTGCCGGAGCCGCGGAGGGCGTGATGCTCCTGGCCGTCGCCACCTTCTGCGGCGTGCCCGGGCTGCTCTGCACGGCCGGTGCCCGCTGTGCCGGGACGACGGCCGCGGGAGGGGGCGGCGCCTGAGCAGCCATGACCGGAGGGGCGGGCGACTTCATGGCGAAGAAGGTCTCGGTGACCCACACCATCGAGTCCTGCTGCACCACGCCGATCCCCACGTGGCGGAACGTCGGCGACAGGATGTTCGCGCGGTGCGTCGGTGAGGCCATGAGCAGGGAGTGCAGCTCCCGGACGCTCGCGGCGTAGCCGACGTTCTCCCCTGTGTTCGTGATCGTCGGGAAGTAGACGAGTGCGTTGCCCAGCACGTTGGAGTGCGCGAGCACGCCGGTCGTGGCGAGCGTCCGCGACCACGGCCGGGACAGCTTGTCGGAGATGACGGGCTGGTGCTCGAGGGCGGCCAGGCCGCGGCTGGTGCGCTCCTGGTTGACCAGCGTCAGGAACTCCGCCTCCTGGTCGGTCGCGGCGGAGGCGGGCGGGGCGGACCCCAGCAGCACAGCCGTCGCCATCAGCGCCAGAAGGCCGACCCGCAGCCACACCGTGCCGCGGTGCGCCCGTGCAGTCGAGCCAGTGAGGTGGGACTCGAGCAGCACTGCAGGTACCCGCTTCCCTCAGGATCAGGGACGCCACCGCCCCGTTCTTCCTTCGGGTAGCCGCGCCGAGGACCTGAGGCCTGCAGCCGATCCCGCGCGTGCAGCTCGTCACCAGACGTCGCCGGCGCGCCAGTCGCAGACCAGCTCACCGCGCAGGTCCAGTGCGGCCGACAGCGGCAGGACGTGGACGCAGTCGTCCTCGTCCGGCGTACGCGCGATCCCCTCAGGGGTCAGCGCGGAGGTCGGGCCCTGCCAGCGGCGCCAGCCGCGTCCGGCGTAGAACGCTGCACCCTCGTCCGTGGCACCGAGAGCGACCACGTCGTACGCGCCGCGCGCCACGCTCTCCAGCGCCGACATCATCCTCGACCCGTGTCCGCGGCGGCGCGCGTCCGCGCGCACCGCCACTCCCTCGACGTAGCCGGCGCGCAGCACGCGACCCTGGTGCAGCAGTCGCCGCTGCACGAGGGCGGCATGGCCGACCAGCTCGGCTCCCTGCCATGCAAGGGCATGCATCCCGCCCAGGCAGTGCTCCCAGTCCTCGCCGGTCAACTCGCCGCGGTAGGCGTCGTCGAGCAGGTCCTTTGCGCCGGCGAGCACTGCCGACGGCAGCTGTCCCGTATGGGCCACGACGAGCTCACCCACGACAGGTCTTCGATCAGGGCCGGCCGGCGAGCGGTACACGGCTCAGCGTCCGGTCTTCTCCTTCAGCTCGTCGATCTTCTGCGACGCCTCCGCCTTGGTCAGGTCGGTCGTCTCGACCTGCTCGCCGGCCTGCTGCGCCAGCGTGGACAGGTAGCTCTGCTGCGGCCCGGTGACCGGCTCGTCCCCGGTGACCCAGTCCGCCGGGTCCTTCTCCGCGGGCTGGGTGACGGCGTTGTTGTCGACCACGCTCTCTCCTCCTCTTGCGTCGAACCTCTGTTCGACCAGGTACCCGGCCGCGCCCGCGCCTAACCAGGTCAGGCGCCGCCGGCGAACGCCTGCACGTACCGGCGCTGCCACGGCGTCTCGACGGCGCGCGGGCGGTAGTGGCGGCGGACGTGGGCGAACGCCGCACCTGCGGTCATCCCGTCCAGGACAGCGACACACGCCAGCGCTGTTCCGGTACGTCCGCGACCGCCACCGCAGGCCACCTCCACCCGCGCGTACTCCGCCCTCGTCCAGATCGTCTCGAAGGCCGCGCGGGCGGCAACAGGATCAGCGGGCAGCCCGAAGTCGGGCCAGCGCAGCCAGGCGTGGGGCCACGGCGTGGCGTCCGGCTCGGAAGCCAGCAGGTAGAGCGCGAAGTCGGGTAGCGGCCCCGCAGGGAGGGCGCGCCTGAGGGCCCTGCCCCGGACGGCCCGACCGGACGGCAGGACGAGCACGCCGCATCCGGTCGGGTCCCAGCCGCCGGACATGGGCGCACGGTAGCGCCGGCGAGGTCGACCGGCGCTCGAAGGACGCGGGTCAGCCGGCGAGCGAGTAGATCGCGCTGTGGGCAGCCTCCAGTACCGGCGCCGCGCCGCTCAGGACGAGCGCGTCGTAGTGCACGTACTCGTTGCCGGAGCGAGCCGACCGGCCGGTCACGATGCTGTGCACGGTGAGCGGAGCGGACACGGGGGCGACCGCCAGCATCCGGCAGCTGCTCGCCGTGTGGATCCACGGCCCCAGCTCGACGTTGCGCATGAGAGCCGTGTTCACCAGACGCAGCAGGAGCCCAGGGTGGACGACGCCCTCCCGGTACAGGCCCAGCGGCTCGCCGATCGCCGCGCAGTAGGCGGCGTTGTCGTCGGCGCTGACCGCCTGCGTGACGCTGCCGAGAGGACCGACGGGAAGGGCAGCCCGCACTGGCGGCCGCAGCGCTGGCGGCAGCGGGCTGTCGACGTACCGGTGAAGGTCCACGGAAGGACGAGCGACCGGAGGATGCGCGCTGCCGGTGGCCCGGACGCTGCCGTCGGGCCCGCTCACCGTGACCGGCCAGGCCCTCCCGTCCGGCTCGGCCCGGACCACGATCCGCTCCCCGTCGTACACCGGGCGCCGGAACCTCAGCCCGAGCGCACCGCCCGACAGCCACTCGCGCCCCCACCGCGCCACGAGCGGCGAGGTGGCGTAGGCGAACAGCTCGACCCCTGGAACCAGCGCGCCCTCGTAGCCGAGCCGGCGGGCCACGTCGTCGTCGTGGATGCGGTTGTCGGCGGCCGGATCGATGTTGCGGGCAACGACCGCGTAGGGCTCTGGTGCCTTCACCCCCGCAGTCTTCCTCCTGCGCCGGCTGCCGCCGGCGCCTGCACACGCGCGCGTCCGGCCGACGGCAGATCCAGGATCTCGTTCACGCTCTGTTCACGGAAGTCGGGTAGCCAGAGCCATCCACCACCGCTGACACAGGAGCGTCATGTATACCGAGGACCAGCGCAACCAGCTCGGGGGTCGTCGTCAGCGGCAGCTGACCCGACTCGGGTGGCGGGGTTGACCATGCCGACTGTGCTGACATCGGTCGAGATCGAGCGCAAGTACGACGTGGACATGGAGGTGGCTCGACCGGAGCTCGCGGATGTGCCCGGCGTCACTGCGGTGAGTCCCCTCGAGCGCTACCGCCTGGAGGCGACGTACTACGACACAGCGGATCTTCGCCTGCGGGCGGCGCGCGTGACGCTGCGGCACCGTACCGGCGGGCGAGATGGAGGCTGGCACCTGAAGCTGCCCTCGGGCAGCGACAGGGAGGAGGTCACCGTGCAGGCCCCGGCCGGCACGGTGCCGGAGGCACTGCAGGCGCTGGTGCGGGTGTGGGTACGGCACGCGGAGCTGCTGCCGGTGGCCGGCCTGACCACCGAGCGAGCGGTCCAACGGCTGCTCGACGACGGCGGGAAGCCCCTGGTCGAGGTCGCCGACGACGACGTCACGGCAGTTCGGCTTGCAGATGGCCAGGAGCTGCGCTGGCGGGAGTGGGAGGCGGAGCTGCTCACCGGCGACCGCGCGCTGCTCGACAGCGTTCAGGAGCGCCTGCTCGCGGCCGGGGCCTCGCGCTCACGGTCAGGATCCAAGGTCGGCCGTGTCCTGCCCGACCCGAGCGCTGCGGACCCCGAGAGCCTGTGGTGGGCGAAGCCACGCGGGCACCGTTCGCAACCCACTGCCGCCGCCGTGGTGCACGCGCACCTGTCGGAGCAGGTCGGCGAGCTGCAGTCCCGTGATCCGCAGGCTCGCCGGGATCTTCCGGACGCGGTCCACAAGATGCGGGTCGCTACCCGGCGGCTGCGCAGCGCGCTCGCCACCTTCCGGCCCCTTCTCGACCGGGAGCGCACAGACCCACTGCGCGATGAGTTGCGCTGGCTCGCCGGTGTGCTCGGGCAGGTGCGCGACGCCGAGGTCATGCACGCCCGCCTCTTGAGGCTGGTGGCGGCCGAGCCGCCCGAGCTGGTGCTGGGCAAGGTCGCGGAGCACATCAGCACCGCGATGCGACGCCAGCACGGAGAGGCGCACGCACGCCTGCTGCGTGAGCTCGACTCGGACCGCTACCTGCGACTGCTGGACGCCCTCGACGGGCTCGTGGCGACCCCGCCGTTCCGCAACCGGGCGCAGGGCCCGGCTCCCCGGGTGCTGGCGCGTGCGATGCACCGGACCTGGCGGCGCCTCGACCGGGTCATGGCCGAAGCCGACCGGTGCCCTCCCGGCCCGACCCAGCAGGAGCGGCTGCACGAGGTACGCAAGGACGCCAAGCGGGCTCGGTACGCCGCCGAGGCGCTCGTACCTGTCTTCGAGGACCCGGCGCGTCGGTTCGCCAAGGTCATGGAGGAGCTGCAGGAGTCGCTGGGAGACCTCCAGGACAGCGTGACGACCCGGGAGGCGCTCCGCGCCCTCGGGGCCCGTGGGCACCTGGCCGGAGAGAACGGGTTCACCTACGGCAGGCTGCACGCCCTGGAACAGGCCCGCGCCGAGAGCACGAGTGAGCAGTGGAGCCTCCAGCGGGCAGGCGTCTCGGCCCGCAAGCTCCGCCGCTGGTTCGAGGGCAAGGGCTGAGGCCGGCATCGGCTTCACCGGGGCCGCTGACCACCGGCGGCCGACGGATCACCAGAGCACCGGGCCGGGGTCACCCAGGGCCGACGTGGGTCACGGCTGCGGGAGGATCACGGTCACCCGCCGGTTCTGAGCCTGCCCTTCCGGCGTGCGGTTGTCGGCCACCGGATCTGCCTTCCCGAAGCCTTGCGGCTGCAGCGACACCGGGACACCCACCAGGGCCGCCTGCAACGCCCGCGCGACGGCGAGGGCGCGCGCCTGGGACAGCGCCAGGTCGTAGGCGTCGGTACCGGTGTCGTCGGTGTAGCCGTTCACCTGGACGACCCCGGTGATCCTGCGGTCGCGGATGGTCTGCGCCAGTGCGGCGATGGCGCTGGTCGCCTCCGCACCGAGCTCGGCGCTGTTCTTGGCGAAGAGCAGGTCGCTGCGGAGTACGAGCTGCTCACCGGCCTGAACCTGCGGCGCTGCGGCCGGCGCTTCGGGCTGGATGGAGGGCAGGGCGGCCGGTGGCGCCGTCGCCTCCGGAGCCGGCTGGGTCGTTGCCGGATCGGTAGCACCCTGCGGGGCTGCGGGAGTCGCCGCCGCGCCCGCCGGGCGCGACCGAGGCCCGTCCCCGCTCAGGGCGACTGCACCCGCGGAGCCGGCCAGCACCGCAGCCAGCAGCGCCAGCACGAGCGGAGTCCGCCGGGAGCGATGCCTCCTCGGCGCCGGCGGCTCCTCGGGTGCCTCGTCCGGCGGCGCCTTCTCCTCGGCGACCGGTTCGTCGACCGGCCGCTCGGTGCTGCCGAGGACGCGCAGCGGGGCCGAGTCCTCTCCCGATCTCAGCGAGAAGACGCTGCTCACGGCAAGGGCGCCGCTGGACGCGTTCAGTCCCAGCGACGCAGGCAGCGCGGTGACGTCACCGACGACCTCGAGGCGGGAGATGCCCTCCTCGCCGGTGTGGGCGAGGAGTCGGATCTGGATCGTGAACGGCTCGGTCGCACGACCCTGCGTGGCGAGGGTGCCGGTCAGGACGCCCTCTTCGGAGTGCATCTCCGGGGACAGGTAGCGGCGTACCGCGGTGTACTTCAGGTCGGGTACGCGCAGGAACAGGCTCGCCCATGCCACCCGCCGGCCGTCGGCGTCGTCCCAGACGCAGCCGGGAAGCGCGGGCACCACCAGGACACCGGCGGGCGCGAAGGGCGCGTCGGCCGCGGCCGCGTCGCGTTCCTGCACCCCCTGATAGACGTGGTCCAGCGGACCCGTGACGGGTGCCGACTCCGGCTGCTTGCGCATGGGACAAGCATGGCACCGGTGGCGGCTGTTGTGCAGGGGCGCGCAGGGCCAGGGCAGTCGACGGGACCTGGGGCCGCCGGCCCGGCGGGCTCGTCGAGGGCTGCCCGCCGGGCGCACCACGGCCCTACGGGAAGCAGGCCGGAGGCTGCGGATCAGCCACCACCGTCGGCCGGAGGTCCTCGGTCCGGATGTCGGTGATCACGACTTCGGCAACCTGGTCCGACGTGTTGCGGAGGGTGTGGATGTGGGGCTTCTTGACCGAGCCCGGGTCGAAGAACCCGGTATTGGCGACGTAGCTGGTCGGGCTGCAGTCCGTCTCGTAGACCGTCACCGTGCCGGTCTTCACCGACACGATGTGCGGGCCCGGGTGGTAGTGCCAGGGGGTGTGGCCGCCTTGCGCAATGGTGATGTGGGAGACGATCACCTGCGCCCCCTGCTTCTCCTTGATCCTGATGGGATCCTCGATGCGCACGTTCGAGTCCTCCACGCGGTTCAGCCCGCTCGCTCCGGGATTGTTGGCCTGCGCCAAGCCTGACCAGGCGGCTACCCCGCCGGCCGTCACCGTCAGCACCGCTGCGATCCGCTTGATGCTCTTGCTGTTCATGAGAGTCCTTCCCTTTCGCCAGGTGGTCGTGGCGACATGGTCGAACCTCGATGTTGAGCCGGAATGGAGCGCCGGCGGAGGACCCGCCACGACGCCGACCACTGCCTTGCTCGACCCCGCCAGTCCGGGAGATCGCTTGGGACGTGGGACGATCTCGTCGCTCACGCGCGGGATGGAGCGCCATGGAGTTTCGGATCCTCGGGGTGCTGGAGGTGGTCGACGACGGGCGGCCGGTGCAGATCGGCGCGAGCAAGCAGCGGGCTCTTCTGGCGGAGCTGGTCCTGCACGCCAACCAGATCGTCTCCCGGGAGCGGCTCATGCAGGTGGTCTGGCCCGAGAGCCCTCCGGCCACGGCGACGGCGACGCTCAACACCCACATCTCTCACCTGCGTGCTGCGCTTGAGCCCGGGCGGGAGCGCCGCAGCTCACCTCGCCTGCTGCTCACCCGGGAGCCTGGCTACCTGCTCGCCGTGGATCCTGAACGCGTGGACGCCACCCGGTTCGAGCGGCTGATGGCCGAGGGCAGCCGCTCGTTGTCAGCCGGGGACCCCGAAGCGGCAGCGCTCAGCCTTCGTGCGGCCCTCGCGTTGTGGCGGGGGGAGGCGCTCGCAGACTTCGTCTACGAGCCGTTCGCAGCCGCGGACGCGTCGCGCGGCGCTGGCTTGAGGCTGCACTGGACACCGCGGCGGGAGGATCGGCAGTCCTTCGCGGGAAGGCGCACAGGTGGGCAGGGGTGCTCGCGCAGCGACAGGGCGACCACCAGACAGCTCGGCAGCACTATGACGAGGGCCTGGCCCTGAGCCGACAGGCGGGGGACCCGTCCGGCACCGCATCGGCGCTGCACAGCCTCGGCAACCTCGAGGGCCTCGAAGGGGGGCTGTACGCAGCCACCTTCCTGTACGAGGAGAGCCTCGGCATCGGCCGAGAGGTCGGTGAGCAGCGGGTGGCGGCTGCCTCGCTCACCAACATGGCGTGGATCGCCCAGACCCGGGGCGACCTCGTCCGCGCACAGCGGCTCCTCGAGGAGGCGCTGGACATATGGCAGCAGCTCGGCGATCAGCAGGGTCTGGCGCAAGCACTCACTGCAGTCGCCTACCTGGCTCTTCTGCGCCGTGACCACTCGACCGTCGCATCCTCGTGCCGGCTGAGCCTGGAGCTGCAGCAGGCGCTGGGCGACCGCTACGGCGCCTGCTGGTCGTTGACGTACCTCGGCTGGGCGGCGCAGAACGACGGGGACCTGCCGACGGCTCGACGGCTGCACGAGGAGGCTCTGGCCGTCCGGCGGGAGCTCGGCGACCGATACGGGCAGGCCTGGTCGCTGAGTCATCTCGGCGACCTCGAGCGGGTCGCCGGCCGTGCGTCCCAAGCCCGCCGGCTGCTGGCGGAGAGCCTCGAGATCGCCCGGGTGCAGGCAGACACCTACTGCATCTCCTGGTCGCTCCTGCGACTTGCCAAGCTCGTACGCGGCGAGGGGGACGCGCCAGCCGCCGCGACCCTCTTCCGGAAAGGCCTGGAGGTGGCAGGCGGTCGCGGCGACCGGCTTGCTGCCGCGGAATGCCTCGAGGGTCTGGCCGCGACAGGCGACCGCACGCGGGCCGCGCTCGAGCAAGCGGCCCGGCTGCTGGGCACGGCGCATGCCATCCGGGAGGCAGCCGGGGGTCCGGTCGCACCTGCCGATCTCCCGGCTTACGAGCGGGATGTACGCATGGTGCGCGAGGCGCTGGGTGAGGAGAACTTCCTTCTCGCCTGGCTCGCAGGTCAGGATGCGGACATCGAGGTCGACCTGCTCCCAGCCGAGGGAACGATCCGGCGGCCCTAGGCAGCGGGTCGGCTACTCCTGCGGGTTGCTCTGATCAGGAAGGCGCGCCGCCTCGAGTGGCTTGTTCGCGGGTCCTTGGAGGACCGAGCCGTCGATGTCGAAGCGGGATCCGTGGCAGGGACACTCCCAGGCGCGCTCGGCGTCGTTGAAGTGGACGATGCAGCCCAGGTGCGTGCAGCGCGCGGACACCCCGTGGAGGACGCCGCTGTCGTCGCGGTAGACCGCGCAGCGCTGCCCGGAGACCCGGAGGACCGCCCCCGTCCCAGGGCTCACGTCGTCGAGAGAGTCGACGTGGGAGGGGCGGAGGCGGTCGCCGATCAGGTGACGCGCGGCTTTGGCCTGCAGCTTGATCATCGGCCCGGCCTCGCGGGCCGGGTGCAGCCGGCGTGGGTCGTACAGCTGCGACCACGCCAGCTCCTGCCCCGTGATCGACCCGGCCAGCAGCCGGCCGGCCATCACCCCGCTGCTCATCCCCCATCCGCCGAATCCGGCGGCCACGTAGGTGTTCTTCGCCCCCGGATGGAACGGCCCGACGAACGGGATCTGGTCGGTCGTGCTGTTGTCCTGCGTCGCCCACCGGTAGGTGACCTCGGCACCGGGGAAGCGCTCCTCGGTCCAGGTGAGGAGCCGCTCCCAGCGCTCGCTCACCTCGGCCGTCCCCGGCGTGAAGTGCTCGCCGGTGATGAGAAGAAGTCGCTGCCCGTCCTGGTACGGGCTGGTCCGCACGGAGCGGGTGTTCTGCTCCTGGGTGATGAACACCCCGTGCGGGTCACGGTCAGCGGCTATCACCGCGGCGACGACCAGCTCGCGGCGCGGCTCGAGCCGGGTGAACAGCAGTGCGCGGTCGAAGACGGGGTAGTGCGTGGCCACCACGACGGAACGCGCGGTGAGATTGGCACCCTGCTCGGTGGTCACGCGGCACGGCTCACCCTCGTGAAGTCCGACGGCCCGGCTGCGTTCGAAGATCTGGCTGCCGCTCCGGCTGAGATCCTCGGCAAGCCCGAGCAGGTACTTGCGGGGATGGAACTGCGCTTGGTCCTCGACCCGGATGGCCCCCGCCACCGGGAAGGGGAGGCCGGTCTCGGTGACGAACGAGGCCGGCAGGCCGGCCTCGTTCGCGGCGTCGACCTCGGCACGTACCTGGTCGACCAGCTCCGGCGACTCGACGTAGGTGAAACCGGGCAGGCGCTCGAGCTCGCAGTCGATGCCGAGCTGCCCGCACACCTCCTCCACCCGCTCGACGGCCTGCTGCTGGGACTGCGCGTACAGCCGAGCGGCCTCCGGGCCGAACGACCTGCGGATCTTGGCGTAGATGAGCGTGTGCAACGACGACAGCTTCGCCGTGGTGTAACCGCTGACACTGGCGGCGATCCGGTCGGCCTCCAGCACCGCCACGGTCTGCCCTGTCTGCACCAGCTCCCAAGCGGTGCACAGGCCGGCGATGCCGCCGCCGATCACGGCCACATCCACCGAAAGGTCACCGGCTAGCGGCGGATAGGCCGTCGACGGCGTCGAGTCCATCCAGTACGACTCAGCAGTTCCGGGAAGCATCGGGCGTCATCCCTCCGTCATCACTCTGGCTGAGCGGTCCGTGCGCCGATCATGCTGCTCGGCGGCGGGCGAGGCAACAGCGCCGCCCTCCGCGAGACGAGAGACCTGCACGTGGTGTTGCGCTGCTGCTGCCGCCGCCCCTGGTCGTCGTCGCGTGTGGCGGTCCGGTGACCCGGGACGGCACCTGCCGGACGAAGCTACCGCCGTTCTCCCGAGACTCGTCCGGTGGGAGCGTCCCAGCGAAGTCTTCCGAACTCGAAGTCCTGCCCCTGTCCGCCTGCTACGGGGTACTCATCGGTGACGGGATAGCCGAGCCAGCCGCGCTCCCAGCCCGTCACCGACCAGTAGTCCCGGAACGCGCCACGGATCTCGTGCGCGCCGGTGCTCGGCGTCCAGTAGACCGAGCCGCGCTCGAAGTGGTTGAACCGGCCACGCCCGTCGGGGTGCCGAGTTTCGTTCGTGACCGGGTAGCCCACGGCGCTGCGCTCCCTGCCCAGCCGCCACCAGGCGGTATCCCGCCACGGATCTCGTGCGCGCCGGTGCTCGGCGTCCAGTAGACCGAGCCGCGCTCGAAGTGGTTGAACCGGCCACGCCCGTCGGGGGTGCCGAGCTCGTTCGTGACCGGGTAGCCCACGGCGCTGCGCTCCCTGCCCAGCCGCCACCAGCTGTCCCGGATCCCGCCACGTACCTCCTGCGCGCCGGTGCTCGGCGTCCAGTAGACCGAGCCGCGCTCGAAGTGGTTGAACCGGCCACGCCCGTCGGGGGTGCCGAGCTCGTTCGTGACCGGGAAGCCCACGGCGCTGTTCTCCGAGCCGAGCCGGCTCCAGGCCTCCCGGATGCCGCCGTGGACCTCCCAGGCACCCGTGGCGACGGACCAGTAGATGGAGCCGCGCTCGAAGTGGTTGTACCGGCCAGGCCTGGACGGTGTGGCGAGCTCGTCAGTCAGCGCGTGCGCGAGGATGCCACACGCGCCGTTCAAGCTCAGGTATCGCTCGCGGATGGTGCCTTGTACGCGCTCAGAGGCACCGCACGGCGGAGGCGACACCGATCGCCCCCGGCCGGTGCCCAGGGCGTTGACGGCGCTCACGGTCACGGTCGTCTGCGGCGCAGTGCCCGTCAGCACGAGCTCGCGAGCCTCCGCGGCGAGGTGCACGGCCGGGGCACCGTTGTCCGCGCTGACCCGGAAGCCCGTGACCGGACGCCCGCCGTCGTCCTGACTGGCGTCCCAGCGCACGTGCGTTGTCGTCTGCCCCTGCACGGCGTCGATCCGGCGCGGCGGCAGCGGTCGCTGATCCCCTGTTCCGCCCAAGGGGTCGCGGACCACGGTGATGTGGGTGCGCGTCGCCCGGTACGGGCCGTCATGGGTGAGCATGAACAGGCGGCTGCCGTCCTCGGTCGAGCCCATCTTGGTCGGCTCCTCCGAGAGCACCGGCTCCTGCCAGAACGCCTCGCCTGGCCGGTCGAACGGCAGCAGTCGCAGGACGTCGGTCTCCCAGCTGACAGCGGCGAAGCGGCCGTCAGCGGAGACGTTGACCCCGGAGGCCTCGCTGTAGTCGCCGGACGGCGGCTCGTAGGCAGGGTCGATCTCGCGAACGTCCGGCGCCCCGCAGCGGCCGCCGTAGGGCACGGTGAGCTCGGAGAGCCGGAAGCGTGCGCCGCCGTTGTTCGAGCGGGTGCCGCCGTGCGCCAGAACGTCGACGAGGTCGCCGCCGGGTGCGTACTGCTCGAAGCCGTAGTTGCTGCCGTTGCCCGGGCTCACGCGGCACGGTCCGGTTTCGACCCTGACAGCCCCGCCTTCGACGCGCAGCACCGAGACAGTGGCCGTCTCGTTGCGGGTGACAACGCGCGTCGGGTCGTCGGGATCGGTCAGGAAGTTCGTGAAGCCTCCGCGCTCGATCTCGCTCAACCGACGGGTACGGGCCGGATCCAGCCAGCCGTACCCGCCGGGGTAGCCGATCGCCGTCCACAGCAGGAGGTCCCCGACCAGCGCCAGGTCGTACACCGTGGCTGCGGTCGGCCCAGCCACCAGCGGTCCACCTCGGATCCCGTCGCCGCGTCGACGAAGACGACAGTCGGCTCGTCCAGCAGGCCGACGAACAGCGTCGTGCGGTCTGCGCTCAGATGCAGCGGTCCGGCCTCGGCCAGTGGCAGCCGGCCGACCTCGCTTCCCTCGAGGTCGAGCACGCTGACCCCGCTGGAGCCGTTGCCACCGCTGACGTACACCCGCCGGTGCAGATCGTCGACGATCAGGTCGTACACGGCCGGCTGCGCCACCTCACGGGTCGTGATCGTCCCGCGTGCGGCTGGCCGGGCAGGCGTCGCCGGCGCGACGTCGCCGACCCGGACCGAGACCTGTGCGGTCGCGCGAGCACGCCGGACGTCGCCGGCGTACGCAACCCGGTAGGTGTAGCCACCAGCCACCGGTGGCCGATCAGTCACTCGGAAGCTGCCGTCAGGCGCCGGCGACACCGGTGGAAGGAGCACTGACCCGCCTGGGCCCGACCGCGTCACCGTCAGCGCCGTGCGCGGAACAGCCGTCCCGTCTGTCGTGGTGATCCGACCGCCGATGTCGGCCGAGCCCCCCGGCGTCACCCGCTCCTGCGCCAGCTGGAGCCGCAGATCCAGAGGGTCGACGTTCCAGCCCGGCTGCACGAGCAGCTCTCCGCCGGCGGCGTATGCCCGACCGTCCGAGGACCATGCGACGTGGTCGGCCCGCATCATCCGGCCGTGCGCCACCAGATCCTGGTCGACCGGGTAGCTCACGACCCCGTCATGCTGATCCTCGGCGGCCATGAGCAGATGCCGCCCCGGCGCGTCGAACGCCAGACCGTGGACCTGCCGGGGCGGAAATCGACGGACCTCGGACAGGTCGGACAGGCGCAGCAGGCGCGGACCCAGCCCTGGCAGGCTCACCGCTACGAGGCCACGACCGGCATGCACGTCCAGCCCACCGACCCGAGAGGAGCCGTAGTCGTACTTGCCCGCGGTCGAGCGTAGGAGTTGCGGCGCGGACGTGCGCACGTCGTAGACCTGGACGACCGCAGAGTCGCGCACCACACCGGCAGCCACGATCTGCGTCGATTCGGGGCCGACGCTCTCGATCTCCGGTCCGGATCCGAACCGCTCCGGCTGCGCCAGGGGGAAGAACGAGACCCACGGGTCGACCGGTGCCAGGTCACCGCGGTTGTCACTGCACCCGCCGTGCGAAACCCACAGGCGGCCCCCGGCGTAGGCGAGGTCCCGCGGGCAGCGGTCTTGGCCCACGGACGTGCGCGAGACCTCGACCAGGTCCGCCGCGCGGTAGGTGACGATCTCACCGCTCGTGGGCTGCAGCGACGGCGCCCGCGCCACATGAACGAATCGCCCGTCAGGCGACAGGGTGAGGCCGCGCCCTCCGAAACCCAGCGGCACCTCCCGTGCTCCGGCCCCGTCCAACCCGGTGACCGTGATGGTCGTCGCTTCACCTTGCGTGACCCAGACGCGGCCATTCACCTCGTCGAGGAGCAACCCGGTACTGACCGCGATCGGCAGCACCGCCCGCACACCAGCAGGCCCGGGGGAGTCAGCCGACGCGGGCGTGAGCAGCAAGCCGGGCAGCAACGCAGCGACGACTGCAAGCGCAGCCAGGCAGGCCTCGGCAGCACGTCGCATTGCTACCGCTCCATGCATGTGAACCGCCGAGCAGTGCCCGGACTCGCGTGTGCAGCGAGAAGCAGGCCTACGGTACAGCGCGAGGACGTGAATTCAGGGCCATCCGAAAAAGACCTGCCGACCCCGGCGTATCGGCCGCTCGAAACATCGCAGGCGACCGTCAGGACGCCCCCCGTGCCCGGAACGTCCGATGTGGCGCACCAGCGTCCATTGGTGCACCAGCCCTCACCGACGCGAAGGGCCTGCATCACGACGAAGGGCCGCCGACCTGGCTCCCCAGGTCAGCGGCCCTGTGCCTGCGGGTGGAGCTGAGGGGACTCGAACCCCTGACCCCCACACTGCCAGGCAGGCCCTGAGGAGCGGCGCGTCGCAAAGCCGCAGGTCAGGAGGTGCGTTCTGTGCCACGGCGTACCGACTCGGTCACCTGATGGTGTGCAGATGGGGCACGCGGGGGGCACGCGACTGCGACTTTCGCCCCCGCCAAGGCTATCGCCCGCACGTAGCCGCCGAACGGCGGTCCCGACCGGGCAGGCCGCCGGCTGGCTGCTCAACCGCCGGACCTTCTCCGGCGGACGAAGCCCTCGACGGGCTGACTGACACCCGCGCACGTCTGGCGGCTAGTCCGTCGAGCCGTCCTTGATCTGCTCGGTTATGGCGGGCGCCTACCGCCTGCAGTTGTCTCGGCCTCACGACCGTAGATGCGTGGCGTGACCTTCCGCTACGAGCCATCCCGGAAGATCAGGACCTCGCTGACCAACCCGCCCAGCTGGTTCCGGTACTGAAGAACGATGGTGTTGATCCCTGCGCAGACGCCCACCAGCTGGAAGTGAAGATCCGGATTTGCTTCGAGCGCACGTGCCCAGTACCTGCGGAGCGCGTCCTTGCCGCGCACGGTCCCGCCACTGCTCGGAACAACCCTCAACGCCGGGGGGGACGTGAAGACGACGTCGTCGGCGTACTGGGCTAGGACCGCCTCGGCATCGCGGGCGTTCCAGTGCGAGATCCACTGAGCGCCGAATCGGACAGGCTCCGGCATGGTCACGTCGGAAGTCTGCTGCATCCTCACCTTGTCATCCCGTGCACGCCAGTAACGGCCCCGAGCAGGTTCATGCCCGGCAGCACGAAGAACGGCTCCTACCGCTTGTGCCACTCCGCGGTCCTGCTGACTCCCGGCAGGACGACCCTCGACGGTCATCGTCGATGAACACGAGTGGGCGGGGCTGGTGGTGCCAGGACGTGTCGGGCCAAGCGGCTACGCGCACCCCACGCACAGGTTTGCGAACGGCCGAGCCTCCAGCCGGTCGTCGGGGATAGTTTGGCGCAGCACTCACACCGACCGTAGGTCCCGTCGGCCAGGTGCTGTTCGGCCCGGTCGAGCTGGCGCAGCGTCCCTAGCAGCCCGCCGTGGGCAGCGACCTCGGTCAACCGCTCGACCGCGACGCTGGTCGTGTCGCCCACGCGCTTGCCGAACCCGAGCCCGGCGGCGGACGCGGTGGAGCGGTCAGACTCGGCGCGGACGGCGGCAAGCTGAGCCTGGGTCTCAGCGCGCTTGGCGGCGAGCAGCCGCGCGGCGGCCTCGCGGGCGGCGGGGGTCATGCCCCCTTCATGCCCTGTCCTCGGGCCGGCTCACCCAGAGGGCGCCGCAGCGGAGTCCACGGGCATCGCGCGGACGGAACGACGATCCGGGAGGCTGCTTCTACTGGACCGCCGGTCGTGCCGTATGCCCGCTGTAGAACACGGCACCTACCTCACCGGGTGGCCTGAGCAGGAACGGGCACTCAGCCGTCGAGCCAGTCACGAACGCGTGGACCAGCGTCCGCCAGCGATAGGACAACGTCATCCGCACTCGACAGGTCGTCGGGGCGGTGCGTGCTGGCGATGGCCAGCACCGTCATGCCAGCCGCCTTGGCCTGCCCGGACACCAGCCGGTGCGTCCTCGACAACAAGGCAGTCGATCGGACGCACGCCGAGCAACCTGGCCGCGGTCAGGTAGCCCTCGGGCGAGGGCTTGCCTTCGGCCACGTCGTCGCCGTCTACGAACACTGACGGCTCGGGAAGGCCGTGCGCCTTGAACCGAGCGAGCACTGTGTGGCGTTGACCGCTCGTGACGACGCCCCAGGACTCCGAGGGCAGCGTGTGCAGGAGAGGCGCAGCCCCCGTGAACGCCGGGAAGAGGTCGACCACCTCCCCCAGCAGCGCCTTCAGAACGACGTACTCGTCTTCCGGAGTCAGGTGCGGCGCGACCTCCGCCACGGTCTCGACCGGGCGGCGTCCGTGCGTCGCGGCCCATGCGAGTTCGAGGTCGACTTCACGCAGCACACACCAGCGGGACCAGACCTCGCGGTATCCGGCGTAGGAGTCGAGCAGGACTCCGTCAACGTCGAATAGCACCGCCCTCATGCGCGGAGGCTAGCGTCGGGTGCCGGAGCTGGGTGGCGCTGGGACGGCCCATAGCAACGGGCCGCTGTGTCAAGACTGGTTGTGGGCGTGCCGGGGGGACGCTCGGCGGAGCCGGGCGTCGGGGCCGGGCGTCGTGGGCGGTTGTTGTGACGGTGCCTGGTGGCGTCCCTGGCGGTGCAGGCTGATCACCCGAGCTCCGGGTGGGTCTCAGGCAACGGGGTCGCACTCGCGTAGTGGGAGGAGCCCGGCGTCCTGCTATGGGTCGCAGTCAGGACTCGGGGCGTGTCGTGCCCCGGTCGCGCTGCCTGGCCTCATGCCGCTGCCGTGCTCGAGCCAGCGCACGGGTATTCCGTCGATGTCCGCGGTGCGCTGCTCGGCCATGGTCCTCCTCCGGTGGTTGCGGCGCGATCTGGGGGTCCTGCCCAGCCTGATGCGGCGGATGCTGTTAGTGCGCCCCGCGCAGGACGAACAAGCCGGCGGTGAAGACGACCGCACCTGCCCACAGCTGCAGCAGCCCGCTGCGGCGAGCAAGCCGGAACAGCACACCGAACACGACGGTCAGCGCGAGCGCCTGCACGGCAACCCCGGCGTCTGTGCTGGGCAGCAGCAGGTCTACCAGCCAGCCTCCTTCGCTGACCCACCGCTCCAGCTCGGTCGGCTGAGGGAGACGTTCGGGCTCAGTCACAGCACGCCGAGGGCGCTGGCGGTGCTGCGTACCAGCTCGTCGTCCTGCCCGACGACCAGCAGTGCGTGCGGCAGCCGGGCGCACAGCACGATGACATCGCCGCGCTGAGCCACCCATGGTCCGTCCTCGCCGGCTAGCCGCCGCGCGCCTGGGGCTTCGGGGAACGCCTCGTCGGACAGGTACAGCACGATGCGACGGCCGGCCGGGTCGCGGTAGGCGTAGCCGTCGACGTCGAGCCCCGCGTACGTCCCGCCACCGGCTCCGACCGGCTGCAGGTCCAGCTGCGACAGGTCGGGTGCACCTACCGCCGGCACCTGCGCACCGGGCAACTGCCCGGCACTGAAGTCAGCCACGGCCTGTCGCAGCGACGGCGGCTCTGAGCTGCCCGAACCGAACGTGAGGATGAGCGCGACCGCCGCAGCCGCGGCCACGGGCACACCAGCCGGGAGCAGCCATCGGCCCGGCTTCAGGCGGGACACCTGCGTGGATCGCCGCCGCACAGGGATCGGCTCGGCATCGACCAGCGCGCGCACACGGTCCCGGAGCTCACCGGGAGCGGCTGTGCGGGTCGACTCTGCCAGCCGTCGTCCCTGCCTGGCCTGCTCGACCTCGTCCCAGCAGGCGTTGCAGCCGAGCAGGTGCCGGGAGAACGTCTCGCGCTCGGCAGTGGGGAGGTCACCGCCGAGGAAGCGCGCGGCGTCGGTCTCAGGGTCGTGCGGCACGATGCACCTCGTCCTCCTGAAGCAGGCGGGCCAGTGCCTTACGACCGCGATGCACCCGTGCCAGAACGGTGCCTCGCGGAGCGCCCAGGATGGTGGCGGTCTGCGCCGCGGTGTAGCCGGCCAGGTCCATCAAGGTGATCGCCTCGAGCTGCACGGCCGGCAGCCCCAGCATCGCGGTGCGCACCCGCTGGGTGTCCAGCGCAGACATCGCTGCCTGCGGGGTGTCGGCGTCGGGATCGGCCTGTCCGACCAGCCAATCATCTGCCCACACCTCCACCGGACGAGCCGCGCGGCGCCGGTATGAGGACCGGGCGGCGTTGAGGCAGATCGTCGCGAACCAGGCAGCGGGATCGTCGGGACGCTTCCGCCGCCAGCCGCGCAGCGCCAGCAGGCACGTCTCGGACACGAGGTCCTCGGCGTCCTGCGCCGTGCCGGTGAGGCTGCGGGTCAGGTTGTGCAACCGGTCGAGGTGCTCGTGGAACGCGTCGAGGAACTCCTCGTCGTTCACGGGCACCCCCTCGGCTTGTGCAGTGACCAGGTGGCCCCTGCCCCTCCGGACGCAGCCCCAGTGTTGTTGATTGCAGCGAATGGTGCCTCTCCAGCCGGGCGGCCCGATGGTCAGGACCAGCGTGCGGCGTCGATCAGCCTCCTGCGGCCGTTCTGCAACCCAGGTTTCGATGTTGATCTTCCGCTGTGTCTGCTCCGCTCGGGCGGGCAGACTGGCGGCACGTCACCTGCCCGAGGAGAGGCATCACACCCATGGCAACCGCTGCAGTCCAACACGGGCAAGGGCACGGCTGAGCGTCGTGTCTGCGCCGGAGCTGGTCGTCCTCGACGTGAACGAGACGTTGTCGGACCTCGAGCCGCTGCGCGCCCTCCTGCTCGGGGCGGGCGCCCCGGGCATCTGCTCGATGTCTGGTTCGCTGGCACGCTTCGTGACGGCTTCGCCCTGGCCGCGAGTGGCACCGCGCGCCCGTTCCCCCAGATCGGTGCAGCGGTCCTGACGGGCTGCTCAGCTCCGTCCACGGCCTCACGCTGCCGGTTGAGGAGGCGGTCGCCACGGTCCTCGAGGGGATGAAGGCGCTCGACGTGCACCCGGACGTGCCGGCCGGCCTACGAGCTCTCGCCGAGGCCGGCGTACGGGTGGTCACCTTGACCAACGGCTCGCTCACGCAGGCCGAGTCGTTGCTCGAGCGGACCGGTGTGGCGGACCTCGTCGAGCGCCGGCTGTCCGTCGACGACGCCGGCCGGTGGAAGCCGCACCCGGACGCCTACCGGTACGCCTCCGAGCAGTGCGGCGTGCCGCCGGAGCGGTGCGCGATGGTCGCCGTGCACCCCTGGGACCTGCACGGCGCGGCGGCCACCGGGATGAGGTGCGGCTGGATCAACCGGCGCGCCACGCCCTGGCCGGCGATCTTCACCGAGCCTGACGTGGCCGCCGCCACCCTCGAACAGGTCGCCCGGGGCCTGCTGGTCCCCTGAGGACGAGCCCGCCCTCGGCGCGATCTCAGCCGATACGAGGCTCCTCCAGCATGGTCCGGCGCGCTTCTGTGCAATCAACAGGTGTTGCGGCGCGTCCAAGAAGACAACCGTCGCATTGACGGACCACCTGGAGGACAACCATGACGCAGCCCACGACGTCGACCGGCGCGCCCGACACCGCCGACAACTCGCACGACGGCAACGACACCAGAGCCCGACGGATCCGCGGTATCGCCCTGATCGCCGGCGCCCTGCTCATCCTCGCGCTCATCGAGACCGAAACGATCCCCTTCTACTGGTTCCCGACACTGACCGGCCTCACCTACCTGGCCGCAGCCGCCGCCAGCCGCAGCCGGGGCACGCTGTGGGGACCCGGGTTCGTCATCACCGCCGTCGGCCTCGCAGCGGCGCTGTGGCTGCGGGACGGCCGGATGCCCGACAGCTTCCAGTTCCTCGCCCTAGCCGTGATGGCGCTCGGGCTGGGCGGTGTGCTTGCGGCGCTGCTCACCCAGATGCGAGGCTTCTCCATCAGCGCGATGAGCATCGCCATGCCCGTGCTGCTGTTCGGCGTGTTCGCCCTGCTCGAGCAGCAGATGGTCAAGCCGTTCGCCGGCCAGACCTGGGTCTACGCCGCCCTCCTCGTTGTCTGGGGAGCGTACGAGCTGCGCCCGGCCGGCAAGCGCTAGCCGCCGCCCTACCGGCGGAGGCGCTCGGCCTGCAGCCGTAGGTCCCGGTGGTCCTCGACGGCGAGTCTGGCTGCAGACGCCATCCGGTCGAGCTGACCCTGCGAAACGTCGAGAATGTCGGCGACGACCTGTTCCGGAGGCGTGACGTCGCCGTAGCAGTCATGCCAGGCCAGCTCGGTCAGCTCCAGGAGGTCAAGCGCCGCATCGGCGGCTGCCCCAAACAGTGCTTCCACACCGGACCGACGCTGTTCGCGACGATGCGCACGGCTGTTTACGTTCACCGAGCGACCGTAGTGCCACTGCACATGCAGAACGGCTCCCCTAGCCTCTGGCTGATGGCGGTCGGGACGTACCACCGGGACGAGGATGGCTTGGACCTCGTGCCGTTCCCGGTTGAGACGGCGTCCGACGTTCAGCGGGCCGTCGAAGATGTCCTAGCGACGCGGACCTCCATCGGGCACCCAACCCTGGAAGTGGAGGCTTTGTCGACGGCACCTCCCTGTCACTCTCTACGGACGGTGAGCGGGCCTTCCTAGTTTGCACCCACCCCGACGGGGCGTCGCACAGCAGCATCGGTGGACCGCCGCAGGGCCCGTCCTCGTCTTCGACTATCGAGGGAGTTGGTCAGAGGCGGGCAGCGGCAGCACCGTTCCGCTTTCGGTCGCTGTGCGTGCCCTCGGGGAGTTCGTCGAGCGAGGGGCCGTGCCGCCCGACCTGCTGGGCTTCGAGGCGGACTGACGCGCGGCTACGGCCCTGACCGCCCCTAGCCTCGATCTTTCACAAGACGGCTGATCTTCAGGTGCGACACGGGTCGTAGATGTACGGAAGTGCCTGCTCTGCTGGGGATTCTGGGCTTGTCGAAGGCTGCAGAAACCACGAGCGGAGAGGCACTCCGTGGGTGAAGGGTAAAGGGCGTTCCACAGGACCGCGGGTAGCGGTGGGCGGCGAGTGGCTGCTGTCCTCGGCTGGTGGCGGGCTGCTGCTGCAGACCGCTGAGCCTGGTGGGGTTGCCGAGGGCCCTGTCGCAGGCGCTCGCGCCGTGGCGACCGGTCCGTGCCCGGCACGATCCGGGCAAGGTGCTGCTCGATCTGGCCGTCGCGATTGCGCTCGGCGGTGACTGCCTGGCCGACCTGGCCGCGGTCCGCTGCCAGCCGGAGCTGTTCGGTGACGTCGCCTCGGACCCGACCGTCTCGCGGCTGATCACCACGCTCGCCGCGGACGTGGACGCCTCGCTGGCCGCGATCCGCAGCGCCCGAGCGCAGGCCAGGCGCAGGTCTGGCAGCTGCAGCCGGTGACCGAGCCGGACGGGTGGCTGGTCATCGACCTGGACGCGACGCTGGTCGATGCGCACTCGGAGAAGGAAGGTGCGCAGCCCACGTTCAAGCGGGGCTTCGGGTTCTGCCCGCTGCTGGTGTTCGCCGACCACGGCCTGGGTGGCACCGGGGAGTGCCTGGCCGCGATGCTGCGGCCGGGCAAGGTGAACGCCAACAACGCCGCCGACCACATCACCGTGCTGACCGACGCGCTCGCCCAGCTGCCCGAGGACCTGCGCGGCCCGGTCGTGGTGCGTGGCGACAGCGGCGCCGGCACGCACCGCTTCGTCGAGCACCTGGACCAGGCTCGGGCTGGGCTACTCGGTCGGCCTGGCCGGCTGGCCGACGATCCTGGACGCGCTGGAGAACGTGCCGCGCCAAGCGTGGAAGGCCGCGCTCGACCCTGACGGGCTGCCACGCGAGGGCGCGCAGGTCGCCGAACTCACCCGCTACGTCCCGGTCGCCACCGGCCACAAGCGCTGGCCGCAGAGCATGCGAGTGATCGCCCGCCGGGAACGGCCGCACCCGGGAGCGCAGGCTGCGCATCACCGACCGCGACGGCTGGCGCATCACCGTGTTCGCCACCAACCTGCCCGGCCGCATCGCCGATCTGGAAGTCCAACACCGGCTCCGGGCCCGAGCCGAGGACCGCATCCGGTGCCTGAAAGACACCGGACTGCGCGGAACCTGCCGTTGCACGACTTCGCCGCCAACCAGATCTGGCTCGAACTCATCGCCCTGGCCAGCGACCTGCTCGCCTGGACCCAGCACCTGGCTCTGACCGGCACAGGCGCGCACCTGGGAACCCAAACGCCTGCGGTTCCGTCTACTGCACGTCGCCGGACGATGGACCCGAACGAGCCGACGCGAGTGGCTTCGGCTGCCCCGCGGCTGGCCCTGGAACCCGATCCTGCTCGCCGGCCACGACCGGCTCACCGCCCTCAGCACCTGACACTCAAGCCCAGCCCCGCCGACCAGGAACCCGGAAGCCGCGACAGACGCGGAACACACCCACGTCCACGAAACAGCGACTGACCGCCAGGCCACACCCCTCAACGTCCACCAAGATCACGAAAGATCGAGGCTAGCCTAGGTTGTCGGGAGCGGCGGCCGGCGCTCGACAAGGACCTCACCGCGGGCGCTCCGCTTGAGGCTGGGCCTGGAATGCATGACGTGGAGCGCCGAGTTCTCGCTGTCGTAGTGGTGGGCGTTGCCCGGATAGGGCGACCATCCCCCGGCGCCGGCGTTGTTGGTGCCCCACCAGTGCTTCCGCTCACCCGGATCAGGCTTGTAGGCAATGACCCACCTCGGGTGGTCAGCCACTCGGTCCACCTCCCGTCCGCCCACGTTTGCCCGGGGGCTCTGAACGACACTAGAGCGGTCTACGACAGGACCGGGATCCGACACGCGTCACGCGTCTGTCCCGGCCGGTGTCAGTGGGCCTTACGTCGGCAGTCGCCCCAATTGCGTCAACTGTCGCTGGCCATTGAGGAACGGCTTCTACCGCTGGTCACCTGAGAGCACCTAACGCGTCACATGGGTCGTATGGTCACGACGGCCGGGGTCAATGAGCCTGTCGCGGTGCCCGTTCAAGGCCGGGTCGCAGGCCGTGGCAGCCTGTCGCTGTGCGGGATGACGACGCACTGCTTGAGGCAGAGCGCGCAGAGCGCTGGTCCGGCTGGGTACACGCGCCGCAGTCAGGCGCAGGAGGGACGTGGACATGGTGGACGAGGCTGCGCCTGATGGGGGCCGCGCGGCCCAGACGCGGCGACGGCGTTCCTGGCTGACCGGACGGCTCTGTTGGTCATCGACCCGGTCAACGACTTCCTGTCTGAGGGTGGCGCCGACTGGGACATGACGCGAAGCACCGTCGAGAAGCACGACGTCGTGGGACACCTGCGCCGGGCCATCCACGGTGCGCGCCGGCACCGCGTGCCCGTGCTGTTCGGGCCGATGGCCTTCACCGCTGAGGACTACGCCGACGCGCAGCTGCAGCGGCGCAGCGGCATCAACCGGATGATGTTCGAGCGCAGGATGTTCCTCGCCGGCTCGTGGGGAGCCGACTTCCACCCCGACCTGCAGCCGCAGCAGGGCGATGTGGTGCTGCTGCCGCACAAGGGCGTCGATGTGTTCCAGAGCGACCTGCCCGAGCACCTGGACCGGCTGGGCACGACCCATCTGGTCATCGCCGGCATGACGGCCAACCTGTGCTGCGAGTCGACCGGGCGGCACGCGATGGAGCGCGGCTACGACGTGACGTTCCTGCGCGATGCCATCGGCGCGGACACGGTCGCGGCGTACGAGGTGGCGGTGCGACTGAACTACCCGCTGATCGGCAACGGGGTGCTGACCGTCGTGGAGTTCCTCGACGCGCTGACCGACGGCCCGCGCCTGCCCCGCCAGGGCGACGCGGTGGTGGGCTCAGACCGGTTGCGGATCGGCACCCTCAAGCAGGTCGTGCCGGCGAGCGGCGACACGCCCGGTCACCTCATCGTGCGCGTGGCCTGCGGCGCAGCGTCCACATCCCGCTGGACGCGGTGGCGCGGGTGCTCCACCGGCGCGTGGTCGTGAACGTCCCGCGGCTGTTCGTGGCGAAGATGCCGTGGCAGCAACCCCCGAGCGGAGCCTTCTCACGGTCGAAGCTCGGCCCACCCGCGGCCGAGGTCGACGCGCTCTACCGGTCGCAACAGCCGTCTCTGCTAGCGGACGGGCGCGCGTCGGACCTGCGCGCCTGACGGCCGCCCGGCGCGGGTAGGGCGCGGACGTGGCCGCGCACAGCACGTCCGCGTCCCCCCGAGCCACGCCTCCCTGATGCCGAACCGTTCCAGGACGAGGAGCGGCACCTACCACCAGTTGAGCGGCTGGTCGTCGTCGTCGTAGACGTTGCCGTAGGACCAGTCGCAGCCGGACTCGCTCGCCCAGTCGTTCAGCGCCTCCTCGATGGCGGGGAAGCCGACTGTGAGAGGAACCGTGGCGACGAGGAACCGCCCGTCCTCGGGGTGCTCGACCTTGCCACCCAGGGGCAGGAGGGCGCGGAGCGCCTGGGCATGCGGCGTCCGCGTCTGCCCCCGTCTGGCGTACGAGACGATGGCGATGTTGCCTCCACGCTCGTGGGCCTTGAACTGCCCGTCCTGGTCCACCGACAGCACGTCGCCCTCGGCGCAGCCCTCCGCCAGACCGGGGTCCCGATCAGCCGCCACAGCCCGTCCGGCCCAGCGCTGGCTGGAAGGACCTCGTGAACAGGCTGGCCGTCGCGCCGCCTTCCGGCGAGCAGAGCCACGTGGCCGGGCACCTCCGGGCGTGTCACCAACCGAGGGTAACGCCTGTAGGAAAGCGATCCACCGACGGGAACGGCTCCCTTATAGCCGGCTCTACGCCACCAAGCGTGGTGAGGGCCCCTGATCGGGGTGGCAGGCGCAGCCTGCCAGTGCACGGTTCGCCAGTCCAGACCGACGGCGAGCAGGAGTCGCAGTCGGTAGTTGTCGAAGTTGCGGAAGCCGTGCCCGACCCGCTTGACCTTCTTGATCAGGGCGTTGGTGGCTTCGGTCGGGCCGTTGCTGACGCCGCGCCGGCCGGTCGAGCTCCAGTAGGCCAGGAGCTCGTCGGCTCAGGCGTCCAGTGTCCTCACCAGGCGGAGCAGCTCAGGCACGTCCGAGCGGGCGCAGCGCTCCAGGATCCGCCACAACCGGTGCTTGGCGTCGGACAGGTCGTGGCTGCGGGCGTAGAGCAGTTGCAGTTCCTGGGCGACCATCCACGCCTGCGTCAGCTGCCCGCTCGGGTCGCCGACGGTGAGGGTCAGCTCCAGGCGGGTCCACTGCCGCTGGTTGAGGGTGCGGAAGCCGCGGCGTAGTAGCCGCCGGCCGCGGTAGAGCGGGTCCTGCCGATGCCCACGCCGGCCGAGGGTCTGTTGCTGCCGGCGACGT
Organism: Mycobacteriales bacterium; assembly: GCA_030447385.1. GTDB lineage: Bacteria > Actinomycetota > Actinomycetes > Mycobacteriales > SCTD01 > SCTD01. Next base: position 192,618 of record JAUJOY010000005.1, on the reverse strand, counting down.
CGAACGTCGTCGACCGCGGCCTGGCCCAGGCGCACGACGTGAAAGGCGTCGAGCACCCGCACCGCGTCGGGCAGGCTGGTGCGCAAGGCGGCAGCGTAGCCGCGGAACGGGTCCAGCGACGCGGTCGTGACCTGTGCTCGCCAGGCGAGGTCCCGCGCCGACATCCATTGCGAGACAACGGTTCCCGACCGGCCGGGGACAACATCGAGCAGCTGCGCCCGCTCTCGTCCGGGGCCGGGCATCGCCACGATGCCGGTGACGAACTGGGTGTGCGACCCGGCGTTGGCGGCGAGGAACGCGGTCTCGTCCACGCCGACCGCGACCACCCCTTCGGTGCGGGCGGGGTCCTCGACCAGCGGCCGACCGTAGTCCCGCACCGCCCGCATCACCGTGTGCCAGCCGACGCCGAGCGTGGCCGCGACCACCGCGACGTCCAGGCCGTCCTCACCGACCAGCCGGCACGCTTCCTGGCGGGCTCGTTCGGTCAGCGACGCGCGTCCTCGCACGTGCTCGCTCGCCTCCGACCAGGTCCGCACCGCACACGCCGGCTCCGCGCAGCGCCACAGCCGCTTGAGCCACAGCAACGTCACCGGCCGACCCGACGAAGGCAGGTCCCGCACCCGGACCAACCGCCGCCATGCGGCTGCCCGGTGACACCGCAACCCTTGCACCAAGCGCTCGTCGCGGTCGTCTCGATCGCCTGCTCGAGCTCGCCGAAGGCCGACGACACGGCCAACAACACGAACCCGCCGAGCCCGAGCATGGCCGTGCCAGCACTAGTGGTCCCCCCTGTTAGTTCTTCGGGGGGCAGGCTGCTGGGCTGAGCGACTCGTGGGCGGCCAGTCGCTGGAGGTAGGCGTTGAGGTCGGCCTTGGTGTAGCGCCAGTTGAACGGGCTCGCGGTGTCGTTGTAACGGACCTGGAACTGGAGCAGCCGGCGCTCCAGGGTGAGCAGGTCGGTGAAGTTGGCCGGCTTGATGACCTTGCGTTGCACGATCGAGAAGAAGATCTCGACCTGGTTGAGCCAGGAGGCGTGGATCGGCAGGTGGACGAGCTGTGCGGTGGGCCACGCTTGCCGTATCCGCTCAATCGAGCCGAGCCCGGTATGTGAGGAGCCGTTGTCGACGACCCAGAACACCCGGCGCGCAGAGGCATAGGGCTCCTGGGTCATGACCTGCTCCACGAGTTCGCCGAACGGCGCGATGCCGGTCGTCGGTGCGCAGCGACCCATCACGGTCGCCTGGTGAACATCCAGTGCGGCGAGATAGGCCAGCGTGCCCCGCCGGCGGTACTCGAACTCGACCCGGCGGGTCCGTCCGGATCCTGGCGGCAGATCGTCATGACGACGGTGCAGGGCTTGCAGCTGGGACTTCTCATCGGCGCTGATCACGTACTCGTTCGGGCGCAGCCGACGGCCGTTCCACCGCCGGTCATAAAGGTCCAGGACTCGCTCTGCCTTTGCGGCGAAGTCCGGATCCCGGGGGAAGATCCAGGAGCGGTGCCGCCAGGGCTTGATCGCATCGGCGTCCAGCCACCGCTGCACCGTGGAACCGGACAGCCTAGGGGTGATGCCTCGCGAGATCGCCTCTTGGGCAAGGTCGTGGGCCGACCAGCGCGACAGCGGCAGGCCGTGCTCAGCCGGCAGCGAACAGGCCAGGGCCTTGACCTGGGCCACCACAGTCGCCGCGAACACGGGGGGGCGTCCGGACCGGGGCAGGTCCATCAGCCCCTTCATGCCCTTGGCGGCGAAGCGGCCCCGCCAGGTCCGGACGGTGTCGACGTGCACCCCCAGGTGGCCGGCGATCTCGGCGTTGTGCTGACCGTCTGCCGCGGTCAGCACGATCCAGGCCCGCTGCACGGTGCGCAACGATGCCTTCCGGGCGCGGGCCAACAGCTCCAGCTCCGCGCGTTCTCGGTCGGTGAGGGTGATCAGGACCGGGGAAGTGGTCGTGGTCATGCGCCGGTTGTCCCGCGCTGCAGCGCCGATCGCGGCTCGACACGCCGCAACATCAGCAGAACGCGGTCCACCATGGGCGGCATGCCGAAGGTGCCCGACTCCACCAAGTCCTCACTGCAGTACAAGGTGTCCGCAAGAGCCCGCGAACGCTGGCCGCAACTGAGCGACGTCGACGTCACCCACCGGGCCGCGTTCGCCTACCTCACCGGCGTCCTGCCCAACGGCGAGAAACTCCCGCTGTGCCGGCTGCGCTACGGCGGCTCCGCGAGCATCTGGGGATTCGCGATCTACCGCGCCAGCCACGACGACTACCAACCCAGCGTGCTACACACCGGCGACACCGCCGGCAGCCCCGAAGACGCCCTCGACACCGCCTGCGGCCTCTACCTCAACGACCCCAGCGCCTGGACCTGACCCCCGAAGAACTAACGGCGCGAAGCACTAGCGTCTTCCTTCACCTGGGGCCTCTCTCTCCGTGTCCTAGACACCACGGATCTTGAGGCCCCAGGCCCTACTTCAGGCCCAGCCGCGACGACGTGTCGATCGAGCCCAACCACGCTTCATGACGAAGAGCCCCATAGCCTTCTCCCGTGGATGGGGCTCTGGACAAGCAAGAGGTCGTGGAGCTGACAACGCTGCTCCGCACCGACCAGCACTTGGAGCACCTTCGTCGTCTGCTCATGAGCCGCGGTCGTGATGCGGACCGCGTCGTACTCGCAGGACTCATCGACAGCGAGGACAACTCGTCGCTCGGAGTGTTCGTCTGGTCTGACGGCACCTGCGTGGTGTTCGAGACGGGGGACGGGACAGTTCTACGGTGGGTCGAGCCGGCGGCACCGGGCGACTGGAAGGACTTCTTCGGTGCCGTCGAGGTCGGCGTCGCCCTGGTGAGAAGCGGGGAACTGGGCTAGCGGCCCACAGGCACGGTCAAGGCAGGCCGGGCGCACCGTCGGCGAGGCTCGCCATCCGGGCCACCTGCAACGCCTCCCTGGTCAGGGCTGGAGGCCGCTGCTTCTCCGGACGCCGTCGCGTGCGGGCGAGGGGTCTCAGACTCTCGAAGAAGGTAACCGCCGCCAGCGCCATGACGTGGTTGTGGGCGATGCGTCCGTCCAGCGGCAACCCGTAGTCCGGGTCTTCATAGACGGCAGCAATGTTCTGTACGAGCCGCAAGTCGTCGTGGCTGACGGCAAGCATGGGTTCAACGAGATGGTCCTCCGCGTAGTCCCACAGGGCGGCAGCTGCGGCTTCCCGAGTGAAGTGGAAGTGGAACCCGGGACGGCCCTGCATGGCTTCATGGCGTCGGCGGTCAGCCTCCGAACTCTTGCGGTCCCTGAACACACACCGAGGCTATCGCTTGATGCAGGTGATCGATTGACGAGAACGGCCATAGGCTCCGCGGCGGCCAACGGCATCACCTACGCGGCGGGCGGGCGATGGCACTCGCTGCATGTCGCGTCGGCAACGAAACCAGAACTCCCATGGATCCCTCCCTGCACGGAATCCATGCGCTTCGGCCATCGCCGTGGCCTCCCGAAAGCCATCGGCCAACCGGCTGGGGGCATGTGCATCGCTGCCGAACGAGATCGCACGTCCCCCCTCGTCACGCCACCACTGCACGAGGTCGGGAAACAGCCCTACCTTGGTGTTGATTTCGAGGACCCGTCCGCCGTCAGCCAGCGCCCGCAAAGCATGACGGAACTCCTCCTCGAAGGCAGCCCACTGAAATGGACCCAGATCCTGTGGCCAGTACCGGACCGGATACTCGATGTGAGCGAGCACCTCGAAGAAGTCGCACTCCGCCACGAGTCGCGGAACCTCGGCCAAGTAGTCGCAAACCACGGCCGCTGGCGGACGCTGGGTGAACAGGTACCCCGGCTCGGAAAACCCGTCCCCGTAGCGAAGGCAGTGCAGGGACCCGAGCAAACGCTCAAAGGTGCCGCGAGCTAGCAGTCCGGTGAGGACCTCACGGTGCCAATGCGGCTCCCCCATCTCCATGCCAGCGACAATCCGCAGTGTCGGGAACTTCTCGCGCTCGGTAGCCGCCATGTACCCTCAACATCGAAGCTGGGCGGCGCAATGGCCGTCCCGTCTGACGTAGCGAACTTCTGCAACTGGTCGTCCCTGCGCCAGGTCTCCAGCGGGGATCAGCCATATGGCGTGGTCCACGTGTTCTGTAAAGGCGACAGCGGGGAAACCTATGTCAACGGCACGAGCGCACGTGCCCTCCATGTCCCCCCAAACCGCGTCCCACGACCACTCAGTATGGACGTGGCTATCGGTCGGAAGCATCACGAGGGCATGTTGTCACGGCGCGCCCCGGAGTCCTCGGGACAGTGCCCGGCGGCGGCTGGCGGACACAGCCGCTAATCGCGGCTACCGCCGCAAGCCGAGCCTCCAGATGACGAAGCCGACGACGGCCAGCATCAAGATCAGCACGATGATCAGTTCCCACCCGCCGGGCAACGTCATGTGCGGAGGGTAGCCGGCTACTCCTGTGGAAACGAGCGGAGGCCAAACCCGTGGGCGTCGGCTGGCTCCTGTCGATCGTGACGTGTACGACAGCCCGTGAGTCCGCTGCTGGGAGCTATCGCTGCCCCTGCTGAGCCCATCCCGGCTGGAGTGATCTTGGTCCGGAGCATCAACAGCGCGGCCCGCTGCCCAGTTCCGCGAGTCGCTGCCGCTGAGGCGTCGGGCCGCGTGTGGAGCGGGCAGGCGTCAGCCTGCCCGCGGTTCTGCCCGCAGGCGCGGTAGGGGCCCCGCGGTCAAGGCCCGGCGGAGCCGGCCGCGCAGCGGCGCCGAAGGCGGCCTTGACGGTGGGGGAACCGCGCCGTATCAGCGGCCCGACGCCGGCCCAGCCCGCGACCGCCTCTGCTACGACCGCACCGTCCGCCATCACCACGACCTCCTGTTACGCACTCCCGGCTCGTCGACCACGCCGCTCCAACTTCCCCTAGCCCATGTTCCCGTACCTGACGCCCACGACTGCACAGACCGCCATGCGAGCCCTTCCGCCGACCTCCTCCACCCTCTTCTGTCCTTGACCGGCTGCCCCCTGAACCGCCTCCGCTGCGCCCCCGCTGGCCTGCCCTTCTCCTCTTGTGTCCTGACGAGGGAGTGGGACCAGATCGGGGGGCCGGGTTTGCCCCCGATCTGGTCCCACGACCGCCCCCACCACAGCGTTCCCGCAGGTCAGCGGGGGCGCAGCGGAGGCCCAAGCTCACGACCAGGGTCCCGCGTGGGGACCCCCGACCCCCAGGGACCCCGCGCGGGTCCCTCCGCGGCACTTCAGAGACATCCCACGCTGTTCGGGACGGCCGGCCGTGAGCTTCCCATGAGCAGCGGTGAGGTTGCGGTGAGGCTCACCGACGATCACCTGTCGCCCTCGTCCTGTGGACAACCGGGATCTGGCTCGCGCAGGCGTCATGCTGGGTCACTGTTCTGCCCGGGAGGGGCTATGCCGTGCAGGTCTTTCGGTCGCGTCCGCCAGCTGCCGTCCGGCCGCTGGCGGGCGCGACTCACTCTCCCGGAGGGGCACCAGCAGTCGCTCGGTACCTACGCGACGCGCGCCGCTGCCAGCCGCGCCCTCAGCGAGTACGAGACCGACGTGGCGAGGGGGGCCTGGACGATGCAGCGCGCGTCGTCCCAGAAGCTGGCCGTCTACGCTGCGCGCTGGCTCGGCACCCGGGGCCTGCGAGCCCGGACGAAGGAGCACTACGCCGACCAGCTCCGGCTGAGGATCCTGCCCACGCTGGGGGAGGTACCGCTTTCCGCGCTGACGCCGCAGAGGGTGCGGCAGTGGTACACCCTCCTGAGGGCCGAGGCTGCCGCGCGCGGGCGGGGCGCCGTAGCGCTGGCCACGAGCTACCGCGTGCTGAGAGCGATCCTGGGCGGTGCGGTGGAAGACGGCCTCATCGGCCGCAACCCCTGCATGATCCGCAAAGCAGGTTCCGACGCGCCGGCGCCGCGCCCGGTGCTCCAGGAGCGCGAGGTGTGGGCGCTCGCTGACGCCGTGCCCGAGCGATACGAGGCGCTCGTCTGGCTCGCCGCCGCGACTGCACTTAGGTCAGCAGAGCTGTCAGCGCTCCGGCGGTGCGATGTCGACCTCCTGCGTCGCGAGCTGAGGGTGACACGCGCGTACGTCGAGCCTGCCCGCTCGCCAGCGTTCTTCGGCCCGCCGAAGAGCGATGCCGGAGTACGGACCGTCGCGCTCCCCCAGGTCGTCATCCCGGTCCTGTACGAGCACCTCGACCGGTGGGCCGAGCCCGGCCTCGAGGGGCTGCTGTTCACCAGCGAGAAGGGCGGACCGCTGAGCCGCCACAACCGCAAGTGGTGGCGCGCGGCAGTGGCCCGGTGCGGGCTGGACCCGAGGACGCACCTGCACGACCTGCGGCACGCCGGGCTCACCCTGGCGGCGCAGTCGGGCGCGACGCTGCGTGAGCTCATGGCGCTGGCCGGCCACTCGTCGCCCCGAGCCGCGATGATCTATCAGCACGCTGCCGCGGACCGCGCCGCGACTGTGGCAGCCGCCGTCAGCGAGCGGCTCAGCCGGCCGTCGGCAGAGGACGCGCGCCGCACCAGCTGATGCTGGGCAAGCCTGACGGGCACGGCATGTGACGTCACGAGACGGTCCGTGCCGGCTGAGATAGGGCACGCAGGGGGCACGAGCACCGCTCCCGTTATCAACGTCGCGCGGTCACGACGAAGGGCCGCCGACCTGGCTCCCCAGGTCAGCGGCCCTGTGCCTGCGGGTGGAGCTGAGGGGACTCGAACCCCTGACCCCCACACTGCCAGTGTGTGCGCTACCAGCTGCGCCACAGCCCCGCGGTCCTGCCCGGAGGACTCTACCGGACCACCGCCTTGCCCCTATCCGGCATAGCGCTACACGGGCAGCTGGGCTTCGGGTGGTGGCGCAGCAAGCGGGCCCGACAGGGCAGGTGCCCGCCCGTTGGCGATGCGGACGTGCAGGCGCAACCAGGTTCAGACGTGGCCAGGTGACGACCCACGGCCTCGATGAATGCCCACCGCGGCACCGACCGACGCTCGGTCAGCGCTGACCGGCCGGCCGGGTGCCCGCTGGAGCCGCCGCGTCCGCGCCGGTGTTGTGCTGCTCCAGCCGCCAGCCGGCATCCCCTTCGACCAGCACCGACCAGCGCGCGTTGCCGAGGGCAACGATCCGCCCCCAGGACGGCACCGGCAGGTCGAGCAGCAGCCCGATCACGGCGCGCACGGTCCCGCCGTGCGTCACCGCGACGAGGCTCCCGCCCGCTGCCACGCCGGCGAGGTGCTCCTGCAGGCAGGCCACCGCCCGCGCGCCCGCCTGGCGGTAGGTCTCACCGCCGCCGCGGGGTGTGTCCCGGCCGGCCCGCCAGTCGGCATGCTCGTCCGGATGCGCGTCCCGCGCCTCCTGCGAGGTCAGCCCCTGCCAGGTGCCGAGGTGCGCCCGGACGCAGCCGCGGGTCCAGCACCGGGACCAGACCGAGCTCCCTGTTCGCCGAGGACGAGCGCGGTGTCCCTCGCCCGCGCGAGGTCGCTGCTCAGCAGCACGCCCGGAGCAGCGGTCGGCGAAGTCGAGCAGGAGCGGCGCTGTCGCCGCCGCGCCCTTCTCACGCAGCCGGTGGCGACCGCCTCGCCCGACCTCGTCGAGCGGGGTGTCGGCAGCTGCCTGGGCTGCGGCCAGACCCAGCTCGACGGCATGCTCGGAGGCCACGAAGTCCTGGATGCGGCCGCCGTGGTTGTCGGCCGTGCGCCCGTGCCGCAGCAGCACGAGACGACGCGGCGGAACCGCTTGTGTCTGCTCAGCCAGGAGGCGCCCGCTGTCGGCCGCCCCGAGGCGCGCTCCACGTCACGGTCGACGAACGGGATAACCGGGCAGTCCTTCCACAGGCGCTCGAGGGCGTAGAAGATGCGCTCCTCCTCGTGCTGCAGTGGATGTCGGCGAAGTCGAGCAGGTGGCGTGGGCCACGCTGGCGTGGATCACGATGTCGGCGAAGTCGAGCAGGACCCAGCGGGACTCCTGCGCACCCTCACGGCGTACGGGCTTCGCGCCCTTCTCATCGCAGCCGGTCCTCGATCTCGTCGACGACGACCGCCGTTCACCTGGCGGTCGACTGGGCGCGGAGGCCAGCAGGAAGACGTCGGTGATGACGGCCATCCTTCGGGTCGACCAGTCGCTCACGTCGAGCAGCAGGATGTCGCTGGCGAGCCGTCAGTGTCGCGCGGGCCTGGCACCGCTGCGGGCGCGAGATCGCCAGCTCGACGGCATGCTCGAGGCGGGCACGAAGTCCTTCTTCCATCGGTGCGCACGACTTCAGCGCGACACACCACTAGGTGTCAGGGCCGGAAGTCGGCGCCCACGAGCACGACCACGTCGGCGACGGTCCCGAACTCCTGGGTGGCGACGCTGGTCGGCGGCAGCCCCAGCGCCGTGGCGACCCGCTCCGCGAGCACCCGCCCCTCGGGAGTCGCCGCCGGGACCAGGACCTGTGTGGCCGCGACGCCGCAGCTCGGTGCGTTCCGCGAGCCGACGAACGTGAACCCGACAGGAACGAGCTTCCGGCGGACGGCCTCACCCAGCCCCGGAGTGCACACCCCGTTCAGGACGAGGACGCGGTTGCCCTGCTCCCTTGCGCCCGCCGGCACGGAGTCGGCGAGCAGCCGGTCTACCAGAGTCCGTACGCGTTCGGGGTCGATGCGGAAGGCCGTGACGCCGCCGCCCGGGTCGATGGGCACGACCGGCAGCACGTCGTACTGCAGCTTTCCACCTTCGTCGTCCTGAGCCAGCCCGAGCAGGAAGGCGGCCAGGTCCGGCGGCGCAAGGGTCGAGACCGAGCCCTCGCCCAGACCGGCCAGCACCGGCGCGAGCGCAGCCGAAGTCGCGGGGAGCTTGTCCAGCAACGCGTCGAGGACCTCCTGGATGCGCGCGAGCCGGGCCTGCTCCTGCTCGCCCGCGGCGAGGTAGGTCACGTAGGCCGCCGCTCGCGGCCCGTCGAGCTGCTGGCGGCCCGGGTTGAGCAGGACTCTCTGCCCTTGCAGCACCGCGACGTCGACGTCGGCCGCGATGCCCCCGAGACCGTCGACGAGGGCGATCAGAGCGGGCAGCTCGAGGGTCCACCCCTGATCGATGACGACGCCCGCGAGGTCGGACAGCGCGTCGCGCGATGCCGCCGCAGGCACCGCGGCCAGGGCCCTTCCGAGCGGCAGCGGACCTGCCCCAGCGACGCTGACCAGGACCTGGGGCGGCGCCAGCACCACCGCCCCCGCCTGCTCCCTCGGGTCGTGCGCGAGCAGGGCGTTGACGACACCCTCGCCGTTCGGGCCGCGTACCTGGAACAGCAGCGTCGACTGCGTACGCGACGGCTCCGCCGCCGCGGGCGGGGCCGGCCGGGGTGGCGCGTCCACGGCGAGGTAGACGGCGAAGGCCGCCGCGAGGAGCGCGAGCACGCCGAGGACGGCGCCGATCCGGCGTACCTGCTGCCGGCGGCGGCGACGGCGCTGCTCGGCGCGGCGCACTGAGCGCGGCACCGTGGGAGAGCTCACGCGGCGCCGTCCCGGTAGAGGTCGCGCTTGCCGATGTAGTGCACGACGCCGTCCGGCACGAGGTACCAGAGGGGGTCTCCGCGACGCACGCGCTCGCGGCAGTCACTCGACGAGATGGCCAGTGCGGGGACCTCGACGAGCGTGACAGCGCCTTCCGGGAAGACGGCCGGATCGACCGGCTCGTAGCCGGGCCTGTTCACCCCGACGAAGTGCGCGAGGCCGAACAGCGTCTCGGCCGCATGCCAGCCGAGGATCTGCGACAGCGCGTCGGACCCGGTGATGAAGTAGAGCGCGGCGCCGCCGTACAGCGCCTGCAGGTCTTTCAGCGTGTCGATCGTGTAGGTCTCCCCAGGGCGGTCGATGTCGATCCGGCTGACCGTGAAGAGGGGATTTCCGGCGGTCGCGATCACGGTCATGAGATAGCGGTCCTCGGCCGGGCTGACCCGTCGGTCGGCCTTCTGCCACGGAGTGCCGGTCGGGACGAAGACGACCTCGTCCAGGGCGAAGCGGGTGGCCACCTCGCTGGCCGCGGAGAGGTGGCCGTGGTGCACCGGGTCGAAGGTGCCGCCCATGACCCCGATGCGCCTCCCCACGGCTGGAAAGCCTAGGCGCTCAGGTAGGCAGGAGCCGGGACACGAACGCCTCCAGCTGCACCGCGTTGCGCACCTCGACCATGTCGACGACCTCGGAGTAGGCGGCGGTCGCGCTGTCCCCCGACCCCCAGTAGGCCCTCGGCTCGGGATTCAGCCAGTACGCGCGCCGCGACTTCGCGACCAGTGACCGCAGCACGGCAACCTCGGCGGCCCGGTAGTTGTTGCGCGCGTCGCCGAGGATCAGCAAGGACGTACGCGGGCCCACCGCATCGGGATATCTCGCCGCGAACTGCGCGAACGAGTGCCCGTAGTCGCTGTGCCCGTCGAACTGCACCAGCTGCGCCTCCGCCGACATCCGAGCCAGCGCGTCCGCGACATCGCCGCCCGGCGAGAAGAATCGCGACACCTCGTCGCAGGTGTCGATGAACGCGAAGGCGCGCACCTTGGTGAACTGCTCGGACAGGGCGTAGGCCAGCATCAGTGTGAAGTGCGCGAAACCCGCCACGGAGTCGGAGACGTCGCAGACCACCGTCAGCTCGGGCTTGTGCGGCTTGTGCGGGCGGTGGTGGGTGACGAGCGGCACGCCTCCGGTGCCGAGCGAGGCACGGACGGTACGCCGGAAGTCGAGCCGGCCGGACTGCCCGAGCCGCCGCCGGGCCGTCAGCCGGGTGGCCAGCCGGCGGGCGAGCGGGAACACCTGCCGGCGCAGCTCGGCCATGTCGGCTCGGCTCACCCGCAGGAAGTCCACCTGCTCCGCGAGCGGCTGCACGGCGGCCTTTGCCAGCTTGTCGGGGCCGCGGTCCTCGGCCAGCCGACGGCGCACCTCCGACTCGACCATCTCCTGGAACCGCCGGATCCGCTCGGAGATCGTCTGGCGAGCAACCTTCTCCGCCAGGCCGCCGCGCTGCTGCCCGGCCAGCAGCGCGTCGAGCAGGGTGGCCATCAGCGTCTCGGGGGACAGCCCGCGCAGCACCCGGTAGGAGAACCACGACTGCCGCCCGGGCGCGGCGTCGGATCGGCCGAGATCACGCACCGTCTCGCGGGCGAAGCGCAGCATCGCCTCCTCGTCGCCGTCGAGCAGGATCTGGCGCAGGACCTCGCGCAGGGCCACCGGGTCGGCTGCGTCGTCGCCGTCACCAGCGGGACGCGCGGCCAGGTCGCGCCCGGTCGTCGAGGGTTCCCCTGTCACCGGCGGGAACCACAGGTCGAACAGCGCGTCGAAGGCCGGCCGGTGGGCCGGGCGCTTCACCGTCGTGGCCGCGAAAGCGGCGCGCAGGCTCTCGCGCTCGATCAGGTCCACCACACCGAGAGCCCTCGTGGCGTCGAGGACCTCGGCGAGGGAGATGCTGACGCCTGCCTCGCGCAGCGCGTGGAAGAACGCGATCTCGCGATCCAGAAGGCCGGTCGCCATCTCAGTTCAGCTTCAGCTGCGTGCCGGCCCGCTCGTGGTCGCTGGCGTGCTTGAGGACCACGCCGAGGGTGGTGCGTACCGCCTCCTCGTCGAGGGTGTCCAGGCCGAGGGCGAGCAGCGTACGAGCCCAGTCGATGGACTCCGAGATGGACGGGGACTTCTTGAGCTCCATCGCGCGCAGGGCGCGCACCGTGCTGACGAGCTGGTCGGCGAGCTGCTCGGCGATCTCGGGCACCCGCGCCAGCACGATCGCCTTCTCCCGCTCGGCGCTGGGGTAGTCCAGGTGCAGGTAGAGGCAGCGCCGCTTCAGCGCCTCGGACAGCTCACGGGTGGCGTTCGAGGTCAGGAAGACCAGCGGCCGGCGGGTCGCCGTGATGGTGCCGAGCTCGGGAATGGTGATCTGGAAGTCCGACAGCACCTCGAGCAGCAGGCCCTCGACCTCGACGTCGGCCTTGTCGGTCTCGTCGATGAGCAGCACCGTCGGACCAGTGCGGCGGATGGCCGTCAGCAGCGGCCTGGAGAGCAGGAACTCCTCGGCGAACACGTCGTCGGCGATGTCGTCCCAGCTGTCGTCGTCCTTGCCGGCCTGTATCCGGAGCAGCTGCTTCTTGTAGTTCCACTCGTACAGCGCCCGCGCCTCGTCGAGCCCCTCGTAGCACTGCAGCCGGATCAGCTCCGAGCCGGTGGCCGTCGCGACGGCCTTGGCCAGCTCGGTCTTGCCCACCCCCGCTGGACCCTCCACGAGCAGCGGCTTGCCGAGCCGGTCGGCCAGGAAGACCGTCGTGGCGATCGCATGGTCCGGGAGGTAGCCGGCCCCGGCGAGCCGGTCCCGCACGTCGGGAACCGAGCCGAACACGGGCGTGGGCAAAGCGGGAACCTCCGAGATCGGCGAATCTCATTCTGCCGCACGCGGTCCGGGGCGCCGGGGGTGGGTCGGCGGGGCGACCGACCGGCGTCCTTCAGCCGCGCACGTGGCCGTCGCCGGTGACGACGTAGGTCGTGCTGGTGAGCTCGGGCAGGCCCATCGGTCCGCGGGCGTGCAGCTTCTGCGTCGAGATGCCGATCTCGGCGCCGAACCCGAACTCGGCTCCGTCGGTGAAGCGGGTGCTCGCGTTGACCATCACGGCCGCGCTGTCGAGGCTCTTGACGAACCGCCGCGCCGCGTCGACGTCCCGCGTGACGATCGCCTCCGTGTGCCCGCTCCCCCAGCGGCGGATGTGGGCGACCGCGTCGTCGAGCGAGTCCACGACGCCCACCGCGAGGTCGAGGGAGAGGTACTCCGCCGCCCAGTCCTCGTCGGTGGCAGGCACGGCACTGCTGTCGTACGCAGCTGCTCGGGCGTCGGTGTGCAGCGTTACCCCTTTGGCGCGCAGCGCCTCCACGGCCACCGGCAGGAACGCCGCCGCGGCATCGGCGTGCACCAGCAGCGTCTCCGCGGCGTTGCACACGCTCGGCCGGGTCGTCTTCGCGTCCACCACGATCGCAACCGCCTTGTCGAGGTCGGCTCCCGCGTCCACGTAGACGGTGCAGTTCCCGACCCCCGTCTCGATGACCGGGACCTGTGACTCGCTAACCACCGTCGAGATGAGCCCCGCGCCGCCGCGCGGGATCAGGACGTCGACGAGGCCGCGCGCCTGCATCAGCTCCTTGACGCTGGAGCGGTCGGTTCCCGGCACGAGTTGGATGCTGTCGGCGGGCATCCCGGCGGCGGTGGCCGCGGTGGCCAGCACGTCGACGAGGGCTGTGTTGGAGCGGTACGCGCTCGCGCTGCCCCGCAGCAGCACCGCGTTGCCGCTCTTCAGGCAGAGTCCCGCAGCGTCGACGGTGACGTTGGGCCGGGCCTCGTAGACGATGCCGACGACGCCGAGCGGTACCCGCACCTGACGCAGCTCCAGCCCGTTGGGCAGGCTGCTGCCGCGTACGACCTCACCGACCGGGTCCGGCAGCGTGGCCACGTGGCGCAGGCCGTCGGCCATCGCCTCGACGCGCTCGCGCGTCAAGGACAGCCGGTCGAGCAGCGCCTCGCTGGTGCCGCTCGCCCGGCCCGCGGTCACGTCCTCGGCGTTGGCCGCGAGCACCCTGTCGACGTGCTCGAGCAGCGCGTCGGCCATCGCGTGCAGCGCCGCGTCCTTGTCCTTGCGGGGCAGCGGCGCGAGCCCGGCCGCCGCCGTACGAGCCCGTCGCGCCACCTCGAGAACCTCGCTCATGGCATCGAGGGTACGGAAGGGCGCGGCTGTGCGGCCAACCACTTGCGAGTGGGGCGGGCGGCGGGCGCCTGGGGCCGGCACGGCGCGCGTTCTGCCTCCCCCGCCTGCCCCCTTCTGCCCCTTCTGCCCATCCTCGGAAGATCCCCAGCACCCGAATGCTGGGGATCTCCCGAAGATCTTGCGGGCGGGCGGGCGGGCGGGCGGGCGGCGCCGGCGGCGCCGGGCGCGCAGGCGCGGGGCGGGCGGGCGGTGGGGCGGTCGGGCGGGGCGAGTCGGGCGGCGCGGCAGGCGGACGCGTGAGATGGTCCTCGGGGACGCCCGCGAGCGCCTGGAGGAGCGCAGGGCCGGCGGCGGGTCGAGGCGGGTCGGGCCGCGGCAGGGCGGGCACGGCGCGGGGCGGGCGCGGGGCGGGTCGGGGCGGGGCGCCTTCGGCCTCCCCCGTCCGCCCCGTCACCGGAAGATCCCCAGCACCAGGATGCTGGGGATCTTCCGAAGATCTTGCGGGCGGGCGGGCGGGGCGGGCCAGCGCGGGCTGGCGGGGGGCGCGGGCGCAAGGGGCGCGGGCGCGGGGGCTGGCGCGGGCAGGGCTACAGCACCACGAGGTCGTCGCGATGCACGACCTCGCGCAGGCCCAGCTCGCGGGTCGAGCGGCCGAGCAGCGCGGGCAGCTCGCCGGCGTCGTAGGCCACCAGTCCGCGCGCGACCGGGACCCCGTCCAGCCCGACCAGCTCGACCGGGTCGCCGGCGGCGAAGTCCCCCTCCACCTTCGTCACCCCAGCCGGCAGCAGCGACAGCCGGCGCTGGCACACCGCGGCCACCGCGCCGTCGTCGAGCACCAGCCGCCCGCGCGGCGTGGACGCGTGGGCGAGCCACAGCAGCCGCCCCCGCGGGCGCGGTCGGGTCGCGGCGAACAGGGTGCCGCCCTCGCCCCGCAGCGCGGCGCTCACCTGGGTCGTCGCCGCAAGCAGCACCGGCACGCCGGCGCCCGTGGCGAGGGCGGCGGCGTCGACCTTGCTCGCCATGCCGCCGCGGCCGAGGCCGGCGTCCCCCGGCCCGCCGATCTGCACCACCGCGAGATCAGCCGGCCCGTCGACCTGCGTCACCAGCCGAGCTCCGGCCCGGCGCGGGTCGCCGTCGTAGAGGCCGTCGACGTCCGAGAGCAGCAGCAGCGCGTCGGCGCGCACCAGGTGGGCGACCAGGGCGGCCAGCCGGTCGTTGTCACCGAAGCGGATCTCCTCGGTGGCGACCGCGTCGTTCTCGTTGATGACCGGCACGACAGACATGGCGAGCAGCCGCTCCAGCGTGGTCTGCGCGTTGCGGTAGTGCGAGCGGCGTACGACGTCGTCGGCGGTGAGCAGCACCTGGCCGACGGTGCGGCCGTGCCGGGCGAACGCCGTGGCGTAGCGCTGCACGAGCAGCATCTGCCCGACCGACGCGGCCGCCTGCTGGGTGGCGAGGTCGCGGGGGCGGCGGGACAGCCCGAGCGGGGCGAGCCCCGCAGCGATGGCGCCGGAGGAGACGAGGACCAGCTGCCCCGCCCGGACCGCCATCTCCTGCGACAGGGCGTCGACCAGGGCGTCCAGCCGCGCCGGGTCCAGCCCGCCGCTCGCCGTGGTGAGCGAGGACGAGCCGACCTTGACGACCACCCGCTGCGCCGCCGCGACAGCCGAGCGGGTCACTCGCGTGCGTCCTCGAGCGCCTTCTGCAGGGCGTCCTTGTCCAGGCCCATGCGCTCGGCCCGTCGCAGGTCCTTCTGCAGCCGGCGCTCGTCGGCGTTCGTGCGGTGCACCGAGGCGAGGCGCACGTCCTGGCCGCGCAGCCCCGACGCGAACATCTCGAGGTCGGTCGGCTGCCACTCGAAGGCGATCTCGCCGACCGTCACCGTCGTTCCGGGCTCCGCGCCCGCCTCCGCCAGTGCCTTCTCGACCCCCAGCCGCGCGAGGCGGTCGGCGAGGTAGCCGACCGCCTCGTCGTTGGCGAAGTCGGTCTGCAGCACCCAGCGCTCGGGCTTGGCGCCGCGCACCAGGAAGCCCTCCTCGTCGGGCTCGACGGTGAAGTCCGGCTCGTCGACGGCGCGCGGCCGCAGGACGATGCGGCTGGCCTGCTCGACCGGCTGGCGGTCGCGGTCCTGCTGGACGAGCGTCGCCATCGCGTACAGCAGGGGTTGCAGGCCCTCGCGCGTCGCGGCCGAGAGCGCGAAGACCGACAGCCCTCTCGACTCGAGCTCGGGGTGGACGAGGTCGGCGAGCTCGCGCGCCTCGGGGACGTCGATCTTGTTGAGCACGACCAGCCGGGGCCGCGACGTGAGCTGCGCGACGTCGTCCTTGTAGAGCGACAGCTCCTGCTCGAGCACGTCGAGGTCGCTGAGCGGGTCGCGGCCGGGCTCGAGGGTGGCGCAGTCCAGCACGTGGACGAGCACGGCGCAGCGCTCGACGTGGCGCAGGAACTCGAGCCCCAGCCCCTTGCCCTGGCTCGCCCCGGGGATGAGCCCCGGGACGTCGGCGACGGTGAAGGTCACGCCCCCGGCCTCGACGACGCCGAGGTTGGGCACGAGGGTCGTGAACGGGTAGTCGGCGATCTTCGGGCGGGCGGCGGAGAGCGCGGCGATCAGGCTCGACTTGCCGGCGCTCGGGAAGCCCACCAGCGCGACGTCGGCGACGCTCTTGAGCTCCAGCACGATGTCGCGGCGCTCACCCGGCTCGCCGAGCAGCGCGAACCCGGGCGCCTTGCGCTGAACACTCGCGAGGCTGGCGTTGCCCAGACCGCCCCGGCCCCCGCGGGCGGCGACGAAGGTCGCCCCCTCACCCACGAGGTCGGCGAGCTGGTTGCCGTCCATGTCGTAGACGACCGTGCCGTTGGGGACGGGGACGAGCACGTCCGCGCCGGACGCGCCGGTGCGCATCGACCCGGCGCCCTGGCGCCCGTTCGTCGCCTTCTGGTGCGGGTGGTAGTGGTAGTCGAGCAGCGTCGTGGTGTTGCTCCGGACCACAAGGATCACGTTGCCGCCGTGGCCGCCGTCCGCGCCGTCCGGACCGCCGAGGGGCTTGAACTTCTCCCGGCGGACGCTGCTGCAGCCGTTGCCGCCGTCGCCCGCGGAGACGTGCAGCACCGCGCGGTCCACGAACGTGGTCACCGATGCACCCCTCTCGCCGGCACCTGCCGGGAAACGCAGCGAGGGCGGCCCCGGCTAGCCGGCCCGCCCTCGTCGATCGCGCTGGAAGCCGGCTAGCCGACCTGGACGATGTTGACGGTCTTGCGGCCCCGCTTGCGCCCGAACTCGACGGCCCCCGCCTCGAGCGCGAACAGCGTGTCGTCGCTGCCGCGGCCGACGCCGTCGCCCGGGTGGAAGTGAGTGCCGCGTTGGCGTACGAGGATCTCCCCGGCCTTCACGACCTGGCCGCCGAAGCGCTTCACGCCGAGGAACTGCGCGTTGGAGTCGCGACCGTTGCGCGACGAGCTCGCGCCCTTCTTGTGAGCCATGGGCTGACCTCCTACCGGTTCTCGGGGCTGCGTGCGGGGGCTACGTGGCGGAGCCGGCGGAAGCGCCGGTCTCGATGGCGGTGACGCGTACACGGGTGAGCTGCTGACGGTGGCCGAGCCGACGCTTGTAGCCGGTCTTGTTCTTGTACCTCATGATGGAGATCTTCGGCCCCTTGGTGTGGGCGACCACCTCACCGCTCACCGTCACCGCGGCGAGGGCGTCAGCCGCGGCCGTGACCTGCGCGCCGTCCACCACGAGCAGCGCGGGCAGCTGCACCGTGTCACCAGGGCCGCCGAGGACCTTCTCGACCTCGACGACGTCTCCGACGGCGACCTTGTACTGCTTGCCGCCGGTCTTGACGATGGCGTACACGGGGTGCTCCTACCTGGGTCGGGGCCGACAGAGCCGGCGTCCGAGATGGCGCTGCGCGAAGGCGCAGCACAGGGCGCGGTGCCGCCGCGCACTCGTCGAGCCTACCGGACGCCGAGGGCGGCCTTCGGCTGCCGCCGGCTGCGGCGGCGCGTCAGGCGGGGGGGCCGGCTGGGCGGCTCGTCGCGCGCCGGCGGCGACGAGGCGCGGGGCTGTCCCCCGGTGCGTCGACCACTTCGGCACTGCCGGCTGCGGCGCCGGCAGAGGCATCGGAGCCTTCCGGCACGGAGCCCTCCGGCGCGGAGCCCTCCGGCGCGGAGCCCTCGGGCGCCGGGCTCCCGGCAACA
This sequence comes from Mycobacteriales bacterium, assembly GCA_030447385.1. Lineage (GTDB taxonomy): Bacteria > Actinomycetota > Actinomycetes > Mycobacteriales > SCTD01 > SCTD01. The sequence continues at coordinate 174,718 of JAUJOY010000005.1, read as the reverse complement.
TCAGCAGCCTCGGGTGCCGTGTCCGCCGGCGGCTCGGCAAGCCCACCAGGCGGGTCCGTCCAGGTCGCGGGCAGCGGGCTGGCACCGGTCAGGCGGCGGCGCTGCCCGGACGGGGTCGGCGACCTGCTCTCGTCGACACCCTGCGTGATGGTGCCGCCCAGCGGGTTGTCCGCGGAGAACGCACTCCACGGCGGGGGCGTCCAGCCGGGCGGAGGCGCGACCACCTCACCCTCCACCGGTGGCACCGTCCAGCTCACCGCGTCCCTGGGGTCCGGCTCGACGAAGTCCTCGCTGCCGGGCTCGATCACGCCTCGTTCGTCCTCGCCTGCCACCTCGGTCACACCCTTTCGGTTGTCGGCTTCCGGCGCCGTCGCGCCCTGTCCCTCCAGGAGCGCCGGCTCGAGATCGGGCTGCGCGATGACGGCCGGCTCGGGCTGACCCTCGGTCGCGGAGAGCAGCTCGGCCATCTCGTCACCCGGTGAAACCGTGGCCGCGCCAGGACCGCGCCCGGCCCGACGCCGGCGACGCGGGGTCACCGCGGGCACCGGCTCGACCTCCGGGCCCGCCGTTGCCAAGCCTTCCACCTCTGGCGCCGGAACGCTCGCCGGACGGGGCTCCCTGGCGATCGCCGCCCCCGGCTTGGGTGCATCCGGCGGCAGCGGCCGGCTTGCACGCACCTTCGGCAGCCGGTCACGGCGGGAGTCCTCGCTCGCACCGCCGGAACGCTCGTCCACGGGCTCGGTGTGCACGTGCACCCCGCGCCCGTTGCAGGTCTCGCACGGCTCGGAGAAGGACTCCAGCAGACCCTGGCCGACCCGCTTGCGGGTCATCTGCACCAGGCCGAGGGAGGTGACCTCCGCCACCTGGTGCTTGGTCCGGTCGCGGCCGAGGCACTCGACGAGGCGGCGCACGACGAGGTCGCGGTTGCTCTCCAGCACCATGTCGATGAAGTCGACGACGATGATCCCGCCGACGTCGCGCAGCCGCAGCTGGCGGGCGATCTCCTCGGCTGCCTCGAGGTTGTTGCGGGTGACCGTCTCCTCGAGGTTGCCGCCCTTGCCGACGTACTTGCCGGTGTTGACGTCGATGACGACCATCGCCTCGGTCCGGTCGATGACCAGCGAGCCGCCCGAGGGCAGGTAGACCTTGCGGTCGAGCGCCTTGAGCAGCTGCTCGTCGATGCGGTGCTCGGCGAAGACGTCCTTCTCGGAGGTGTGACGGGACAGCCGCGGCGCGAGGTCCGGCGCAACGAAGTCGACGTACTCCTTGATGGTCTCCCACTCGGTGTCGCCGGAGACGACGAGCCGGGTGAAGTCCTCGTTGAACACGTCACGCACGACCCGGATGACGAGGTCGGGCTCGGCGTGCAGCAGCACCGGCGCGCCGCCCTTGGCCGCCTTGCCGGAGATCACCTCCCACTGCGCCTGCAGACGGCGTACGTCGGCGGCGATCTCCTCCTCCGAGGCACCCTCCGCGGCGGTGCGGATGATGACGCCCGCCTCGTCCGGCACGATCTTCTTGAGGATCGCCTTGAGGCGGTTGCGCTCGGTCTCGGGGAGCTTGCGGCTGATGCCGGTCATCGAGCCTTCCGGCACATAGACCAGGTAGCGCCCCGGCAGGCTGACCTGCCCGGTGAGGCGCGACCCCTTGGAGCCGATCGGGTCCTTGCTGACCTGGACCAGCACCTCCTGGCCCGACTTCAGCACCGACTCGATGCTGCGCGAGCGCCCGCCGGCGGAGGCGTTGTAGTTGACCTCGCCGGCGTACAGGACCGCGTTGCGGCTCTTGCCGATGTCGACGAAGGCCGCCTCCATCGACGGCAGGACGTTCTGCACGCGCCCCAGGTAGACGTTGCCGGCGTAGGACTGCGCGCTCGCGCGGGTGACGTAGTGCTCGACGAGCACACCGTCCTCGAGGACCGCGATCTGCGTGCGGTCACCGCGCTGGCGCACCACCATCGTCCGGTCGACCGCCTCGCGACGGGCGAGGAACTCGGCCTCCGACAGGATCGGCACGCGCTTGCGACCGGAGTCGCGGCCCTCCTGACGGCGTATGCGCTTGGCGGCCATCCGGGTGGAGCCGGTGATCCCGCGTACGCCGTCCTCGTCGGCGCTGGTGGCGCCGCTGCCGTTGCCACCGGCGCTGCGCAGGCGGGGGGCACGCGGCTCGCGCGGCTCCCTGGCGACGGTCGTGGTCCCGCCTTCGGCGGCGGGGTCGTCCCCGGCACCGGCGGCGCTGCGGCGGCGGCGCCGGCGGCGGCGGGTGCCGCTCGGACCGTCCTCGTCGTCGTCGGCCGCGGCCTCGCTCTCGACGCCCTGGGACGGAGCCTCCCCGTCGTCGTCCTCGCCCGCGAGCGCGTCGGCTCCGTCGTCCTCGGGCCGCTGCGGCCCGCGACCGCGGCGCCCGCGGCGGCGGCGGCGCGGCCGGTCGCCGTCCTCGGCGTCGTCCTCGGCGTCCGGCTCGGCCGGCCCCGGGTCGGGCGCGTCGTCGTCGGGGTGTGCCGGCGGTGGGAGCACGGGCTCGATCAGCTGGAGGGCCCCCGGGGCGCCCGGGCCGATGGTGCCGGCCCTGCGGCGGCGGCGCGGCGCGGCTGTCTGCTCCTCGTCGTCGTCGAGCGCCGGAGCGGCCACCGGCTCGGGCGCCTGGAAGGGCACGATCGCGGCGCGGCGGGTGCGGGAGCGCTTGGCCGGCGCCTCGACGGCTGCGGTCGGAACGTCGTCGCGAATGCTCTCCTGCACGACGGGGTCGTCCTCGACGGCCTCGACCACGGGCGATCCGGCCTCGGCCAGCGCGGCCTGCGCCGCGAGCTCCTCCTCGGTCAGGGCAGGGGCGTCGCCCCCGGGCGCGGGTGGCGCGACGGGCTGGCCGTCCTCGTCGTGCGCCGGCGAGGACGCGGGGTCGGAGGTGCCGGGTCCGGCGGCCGGCGCTGCCTTGGTCGTCCGCTTGCGCGGCGCGGCCTTCTTCGCCGGCGCCTTGCGCACCCGCTTGGCCGGGGTGGCGGCCTCGCCTGGCGCGGCGGCCTCCACGGACGCGGCGGCCTCCCCGGGCGTAGCGGCCTCCCCCGGCGCGGGCGAGGCGTCCGGCGGGCCCGCGGCGGCGGAGGTCACGGCTGTGGCGTCCGGGACCTCGCCCCCCGGGTCGGCGACGTCGGCGGAGGGGGCCGGGCGGGGATCTGCCGCCGGTGCGGGTGCCTTGCTGGTGGCGCGGCGGCGGCGTACCGGCTTGGCGGCCGGGGCCTCACTCGCGGTGCCAGGTGCTGCTGTCGTGCTGTCGTTGGTGGGCTCGTCGAGCACCGTGTCTCCGGTCCGGTCGGCGCGTGACGAGCGCTCCGACCCGGGTGGTATCGAGCCGGTGCCGACCAGGGTGGACGGCGCCGGGCAAAGTCTGTGTGCGCCTTGCCGCGAGAGGAGCGGATCAGGCGCCGGCGCCAGCCTGCTCGAGGTCGTCGACCGCCTGCGTTGCCCCGAGTGGCCGAGCCACACGATCGGGTGCGAGCGGGTCTCCGACCTCGCCGGTCTCGGGAAGCGGCCCCTGCGCGTACCGGGTTGCCTCGGGAGGCACCGGCGGTACGAGGTCGGCCACGGACCGGAGTCCGGAGAGGACGTCGTCGGGTCGAACAGCAGGCGTCACGTGCCGCACGACCAGGCAAAGTGTCGCACAGCCGCCGGTGCGGTCGCCGCCGGACGCCCGAAGGGACACGACCGGCGCGCGCGCGTCGATCAGACGGATGCCGTCCTTCATGAGGCGCTCGACGATCACGCTGTCCGCAGCGAGGAAGGCGGCCACCGCGGCCTGCGCCGCGTCGAGGGCCACTCCCGGCAGCCGGATCCCCCACTGCGAGGCCGAGATGCGGTCGGGCAGCGAGGTCTGCGGCGCGGCCTCCACGACCTCCAGGATGTCGATGCCGGCGGGCAGGCTCTCGTCGAGAGCGACGCGGAGCCGGTCGACGTCGAGCCGCTCGACGACGCTGATCTCGACGTACTCCGCCTCGGAGGAGACGCCCGTCGGAGCGGCGCCCACCCAGCTGATCTTCGGGTGCGGGGAGAAGCCGGCGGAGTAGGCCATCGGCACCGAGGCGCGGCGCAGCGCCCGCTCGAAGGCCCGCGCGATGTCGCGGTGGCTGGTGAAGCGCAGCCGCCCGCGCTTGGCGTAGCGCAGCCGCAGCCTCTGGACCGGCGGTGGTGGCGGCGGGCCGGTGGGGGTGTTGCGGGCCACGTCAGCGCCGCCGGATCCGCAAGATCATGCACCCACGTCGTGCCGGTGGTGCACGAGGTCGTGCAGGTAGTAGCGCGCGAGGGAGGCGACGGTGAACGACGCGCCGTCGCTGCGCCGGCCGGGCCGCTTCCACTGCTGGTCGTCCAGCCCGTCGAACAGGCCAGCGACCGCGTACGCCGCCTGCTGGACCTCGTTGGCGACCTGCGCCGGATCCTGCTCGCCGTAGCGCTGTGCGACAGCGGTCTCGTCCTGGTCCCAGTTGGCGAAGCGCGGGTCGTCAGTGGTCAGCATCAGGTGCAGCCGCTCGTGAAAGACCCGGTGCACGTCGCGGACGTGGCAGGCGTACTCCAGCGGCGACCAGGTGCGCTCGTCCGGGCGCTGCCGGTCGTGCACGACCGTCCGCCAGACGGCGGTGTTCGCGCGTACGCCTGGCGCGACGTCAGCAGTGCTGATCGTGCGCGCGTCGTAGCCGCAGTCCGGGCACGGCCGGTCGAGGACCCAGGTCCAGCTCTTGGTGTCGGGTTCGATCACGACGGGAACAGCGGCAGCAGCTTCCTGCCGGTCGGGCCGACCTGGATCTCGGTGCCCAGCTGCGGGCAGACGCCGCAGTCGAAGCACGGGATCCAGCGGCAGTCGTCGAGGTCCTGCTCGGCGAGGGCGTCCTGCCAGTCCGACCACAGCCACTCCTTGTCGAGGCCGGAGTCGAGGTGGTCCCAGGGGAGCACCTCGAACTCGGCGCGCTCGCGCGTGGTGAACCAGGCGAGGTCCAGCCCGTACGGCGCCAGCTCCTGCTCCGCGGCGCTCGCCCACCGCTCGTAGGAGAAGTGCTCGCTCCACCCGTCGAAGCGCCCGCCGTCGCGCCACACCCGCTCGAGCACCCGGCCGACCCGGCGGTCGCCTCGTGACAGCAGGCCTTCGATGATCCCGGGCTTGCCGTCGTGGTAGCGGTAGCCGATGGCCTTGGCGGTGCTGCGGTCGGAGCTGATCTCGTCGCGCAGGAGCTTCAGCCGCCGGTCGGTCGTCTCGGCGTCGAGCTGCCCGGCCCACTGGAACGGCGTGTGGGCCTTCGGCACGAACCCCCGATGCTCACGGTGCACCGGATGTCCCTCGTGCCCGTGATCAGGCGGCCGGCGCGGATCACCTCGCGGGCCATCTCGGCGATCTCGAGGACGTCCTCGTCGGTCTCCGTCGGCAGGCCGACCATGAAGTAGAGCTTGACCTGACGCCAGCCCGCGCCGTACGCCGTCGTGACCGTGTTCACGAGGTCGTCCTTGCTGACCATCTTGTTGATGACCTTGCGCAGCCGCTCGCTCCCGCCCTCCGGGGCGAAGGTCAACCCGGGGCGCCGGCCGTTGCGCGACAGCTCCTGCGCCAGGTCGATGTTGAACGCGTCGACCCGGGTGCTCGGCAGGCTCAGGCTCGTCTGGGTGCCTTCGTAGCGGTCGGCCAGCCCCTTGGCGATGTCGCCGATCTCGGAGTGGTCGGCGCTCGACAGGCTCAGCAGCCCGACCTCCTCGTAGCCACTGGCCTTCAGCCCGGCCTCGACCATCTCCCCGATGCCCGTGATGGAGCGCTCGCGCACGGGCCGGGTGATCATCCCTGCCTGGCAGAAGCGGCACCCGCGGGTGCAGCCGCGGAAGATCTCCACGCTCATCCGCTCGTGCACCGTCTCGGCCAGCGGCACGAGCGGCTGCTTGGGGTAGGGCCACTCGTCGAGGTCCATCACGGTGCGCTTGTGCACCCGGAACGGGACGTCGGGACGGTTCGGCGCGACCCGGGCGATGCGGCCGTCGGGCAGGTAGTCGACGTCGTAGAAGCGGGGGACGTAGACACCGCCGGCGCGCGCCAGCCGCAGCAGGGTCTCCTCGCGGCTGACCCCTCGGCCTTCGCCTGCCGGATCACCGCCGTCATCTCGAGCACCGCCTGCTCACCGTCGCCGAGCACGGCGGCATCGACGAAGTCGGCGATCGGCTCCGGGTTGAACGCCGCGTGGCCGCCGGCGAGCACGATCGGGTGCGTCTCGTCGCGGTCCTTGGCGTGCAGGGGGACGCCGGCGAGGTCGAGCGCCTCGAGCATGTTGGTGTAGCCGAGCTCGGTGGAGAAGCTGACCCCGAGGACGTCGAACGCCGCGACCGGCCGGTGCGCGTCGACGGTGAACTGCGGGATGCCGTGCTCGCGCATCTTGGTCGCGAGGTCCGGCCAGATGGCGTAGGTCCGCTCGGCGAGGGCGCGCGGCTGCTCGTTCAGCACCTCGTACAGGATCATGACGCCCTGGTTGGGCAGCCCGACCTCGTAGGCGTCCGGGTACATCAGCGCCCACCGGACCATCACGTCGCCGGGCTCGCCGTCCCAGTCCTTGACGGTGCTGTTGAGCTCGCCGCCGACGTACTGGATGGGCTTGCTGACCGTGGGCAGCAGCGGCTCCAGTCGCGGGAACAGGCTCTCGACCGGCATCTGCCCAGGCTACGTGCGGCAGCGGGGCTGTCGAGGGGTCGTCGGGTGTGCCGGCCGAGTGCCCGACCCCGGTCCCCGCCCCCGCCCCCGTCCCCCTCCCCCGGCCCCCGTCCCCCCCCCCCCGGCCCCCGGCCCCGGCCCCCGGCCCCCCGGCCGGATGATCTCCTGATCGTGGAGCGGTCAGCGACACGCCGGCGTGTCCTGTGCGGATCCACGAATCAGATGATCCACAGGCGCCGGTGCCGCGTTGATCCGCAAGCACCGGAACGCGTCCACAGCCGCCAGACCGTCCGTCCACAGCCGGGCTCCGGTGCCTTCCCCCGAGCGACCCCACGCGCTGCACCTCGGCGGATGAGCGCCTGGTCAGACCTCGGGTCCGGGACGCGTGGCGTGTGGACCAGAGCGCGCAGGCCCTGGCTGCGGGGGCAGGAGCCGCGTCCAGGCCGAGCTGCGCGCTGGGCACTGGCAGACGCTCTGGCCAGGCGTGTACGCGGAGGATGCCGGCTACCGGCTCGAGCCCGGGCAGCGCGCCGTCGCCGCCGTTCTGGCCAGCGGCGGTGGTCGGGCGACGCCAGGTTCACGAGGTGTCGGTGTGGCGGGAGTGCGCGCCGTCGCGTGCGGTCGTACAGGCCGCGCGGGTGCACGGCTTCCCGCTGATCGACGACGACGATCCCGCGACCGGCGCCCAGGAGCATCTGCTCGACCACGTCGCGGTCGGCGTTCACGCGACGGTGCTGCGCCGCGAGCAGACCGACGGGAGGCGATGCGCGTCCTGCGCCGGCACCAGCGCCACCTGAGGCGCAGCGAGGTCGTGCGCCTCTCGAGCGGGCTGTACGTCACCACTGCCGCAGCGCACGCTGATCGACTGCGCCGGCCTGCTGTCGCCGGAGGCCCCGGTCTGCGCCCTGGACGACGCGCTGCACCGGCACCTCCAGCCCCGGCCGAGCAGATCGGCGGCGGCCGCGGCGGTGGCACATCGATGGCGTCCGGGTGCGGAGCGGCTGCGCCGGGCGGTCGTGCGCGCCGACGGGCGGGCGGAGTCAGCCGGGAGACCCTGGCGCGGCTGCTGCTGCTCCCCCTGTCCGTCGGCACCGCCCGGCCTGGTGCCGCAGCACCGGCTGGCAAGGGATGCCTCCGGCCGCGTCCTCGCCCGCTTCGACCTGGGTCATGAGGGCCTGCGTCCTTCGCGGTCGAGGTCGACGGCAAGGCCGGTCATGAGGGGCAGCGGATGGCCGTGAAGGACCAGTGGCGCAACCGGACCTCGGACCGGCTCGGCTGGCGCGCCGCTACGGAGCGATGCACGTGGTGGGAGACGCGATGCCGCCAGCGCGGGCTCGTGCGGCATCCCTCAGCCGGTGCTGCTGGCCGCGGACGAGCAGGCGAGCAGGCTCGGTGCTCCCGCGCGACGCGGCTTAGGCGTCCGGATCGATCCGGCGTACGCACCGGGATCTTCCGAGACGTGGGTCGCCCATCGACACGCCGGGCGCGTCCGTGTCCAGACCACGATCCACAAGATCACCGGGCGGCGGGGCGACCTGGGCCGACCGGCCCGGCCGGGCACCCACCTCGCTGCCCTCACGGCTCCCGGCTGCGCAGGTGGACGTTCTGCAGGAGGCCGACGGCGACGAGGTTGGCGAGCATCGCCGAGCCGCCGTAGGACACGAACGGCAGCGGCAGGCCGGTCACCGGCATGATCCCCAGCGTCATCCCGATGTTGACGAAGCTCTGGAAGGTGAACCACGCGACGACGCCCGCCGCGACCAGGCGCCCGAAGGTGTCGGGCGCGCGCGAGGCGATCTGCAGGCCTCTCCACAGGACCACCGCGAGCAGCGCGAGCAGCGTGGAGCCACCGAGCAGGCCGAGCTCCTCCCCGGCCACGGTGAAGATGAAGTCGGTCTGCTGCTCGGGGATGAAGCTGCCGCGGGTCTGCGTCCCCTGGAACAGCCCCTTCCCGAGCAGCCCGCCGGAGCCGATCGCGATCCGGGCCTGGTTGCTGTTGTAGCCGGCACCACGCGGATCGAGCTCGGGGTTGGCGAAGGCCGCGAACCGCTTGACCTGGTAGTCGTCGAGCACGCCGAGCTGCACGGCGCTGACCGAGACGAGCACCCCTGCCAGGACGAGCCCGCCGACCCACACCGCCGGTGCCCCCGCGACGGACAGCACTCCCAGGACGAGAAACACCAGGACCAGCACCGTGCCGAGGTCGGGCTGCAGCATCACCAGCGCCATCGGGACCGCGGCCAGCGCCAGGACGAGCAGGATGTCGCCGGCGCTGGGCGTCTCCTCGCGGTCGCGCTTGTCCGCCAGCAGCATCGACATGCCGATCACCAGCGCGAGCTTGGCGAGCTCTGCCGGTTGCACCTGGAAGCCGCCGCCGACCACGATCCACGAGTGGGCCCCGTTGATCGTCGACCCGAGTGGTGTCAGCACGGCCACCAGGCCGAGGCAGGAGGCGACGTAGACCACCGGCGCGTACGCGTGCAGCGACCGGTAGTCGACGAGCGCGGCCGCCGAGGCCACCACCAGACCAATCAGCGCGTTGAGCAGGTGGCGCTTCACGAAGGCCTGCGGGTCGAGGTCGGCGTCGATCAACCGCTGGCGGGTGGCCGACCAGACGAGCAGCGAGCCGAGTCCCACCAGCGAGGCCACCGCCAGGGCCAGCACCCAGTCGAGCCGCCAGAGGACGGCCTCGGAGGAGCCGACCCGGCCGGAGGGACGGGCGGGCCGGGAGGGCGGCGGCAGCAGGCTCATGGCGCACCGGCTGCGGCGGCCCCGGCCCGCAGCAGGCTCACGGCAGCCCCGGCGGCGCGATCGACCCGTCCGGGCGGACGGTCGGCAGCAGCGCGGGCAGCCGGCCACCGGGAAGGGCAGCCTCCCTGCCGGGCGCGCCGTAGATGCCGTCGTACACCTCACGCACCATCGGCGCGGCCACCGTCCCGCCGGTACCGCCCTGCGAGACCATCCCGACGACGACGAGCTCAGGGTCGGCAGCAGGGGCGAAGGAGGCGAACCACGAGGTGTCCTGCTTGCCGGCCACCTCGCCGCTGCCGGTCTTCCCGGCCACCGCGAGGCCCGACCCGGCGAAGGCGCCCGCCGCGGTGCCGCCCGGCTGGGTGACCCCGCCGAGCGCCTCGCGCAGGTAGGCGAGCACCTCCGGCGCCACCGGGACCCGCCCGCGCATCACGGGGTCGATCTCGCGCGCGGTGCCGTCCGGCGCCAGCAGCGCCCGCCCGACGTGCGGCTCGACGATCGTGCCGCCGTTGGCCAGCGCCGCGTAGACGGCGGCCAGCTGCAGCGGCGTGACCAGCGTGTCCCCTTGGCCGATCGCGAAGTTGGTGGCGTCCCCGCCGCGCAGGCGGTTGCCCTCCTCGCAGAACTCCCGGTTGGCCGCCCGCCGCTCCTCCGGCAGCGCCGGGTTGACCGCCCCCGCGCACCGGTTGCCCCTGGTCTCCTCCCAGACCCGCTGCCGGTACGCGCGGTCGGCCACCGTGCCGCGCCGCTCGCCAGGCAGGTCGACCCCGGTGCGCTCGCCCAGCCCGAACGCCTGCGCCATCCGCACCATCGGGTCCCGGAGCCCGGCGACCGGGCGGTTGCCGCCGTCGCGCAGCCACTGCTCGTAGGCGAAGGCGTAGAAGACCGTGTCGCACGACTTCACCAGGGCGGTGCGCAGGTCGATGACGCCGAGCGCCGTGCTGTCGAAGTTGCGCTGGCCGGTCGGCTCGAACACCGCCGGGCACGGGTAGCGGCCGTCGAGCCGGTAGTCACCGCTCTGCACCGCCGCGGCCGCGGAGATGACCTTGAAGGTGGACGCGGGCGCGTACGTCCCGGCGATGGCGCGAAAGAGCAGCGGCGCTCCGCGGGCCTCGTCGACGAGCTCGGCGTACTCCCCCGGCGTCGCGCCGCCGAGGAAGACCGAAGGGTCGTACGACGGGTAGCTCGCCATCGCCACCACGCGACCGGTCTTCGCCTCCAGCACGACGACCGAGCCGGAGTCGGCCGTGAGCAGGTCACCGGCCCGCGAGGGGGTGGCCCGAGCGGTGCGGATCGCCCGCTCCAGGGCCTGCTCGGCGACCCGCTGCACCGCGCTGTCCACCGACAGGACCAGCGTGCTGCCCGGTTGGGTCGCGGTCTCGCCCTGCACGCCGGTGACCGCCCCCAGGCTGTCGACGAACAGCCGCTGCACGCCGTCGGACCCGCGCAGGTCCCGGTCGTAGGCCGCCTCCACCCCGGCCCGCCCGACCAGGGCCGTGGCGCGCACCCCGGCGTACTCCGGCAACCCCGTTTCCTGCGGGCTGATCGGGCCGAGGTAGCCCAGGAGGTGCGCCCCGAGCGCCCCGCCCGGGTAGTCGCGCACCGCGGTCAGCTCCGCGGACACGCCGGGGAAGTCCTCCCGGCGCTCCTCGATCCGCAGCACCCGCCGCACGCCGTCCGGGTCGTCGGCGGCGTACTCCTGAACCGGCACGGGCAGCTGCGGGGAGCCGCGCCAGCACGGCGGCTCGACCCTGCCCCCGCACGGCGTGATCTGCCGGGCGAGCAGGTCGGCCGGGACGTCGATCACGTCTGCGACGCGGGCGAGCACCGCGCTGCCGCCGTCGCTCTGGCGCTGCAGCGCGGCCCGGCTGATCGACACCACCAGCGCGGTCCGGTTGCGCACCAGCGGCACGCCCCGGGCGTCGTAGACCTCACCCCGGCGGGCCGGCTCGACGACCTCCCGGATGCGGTTGGCGCTGGCCGCCCGGTCATAGTCGACGCCCGCGTAGACCTGCAGGAACCACAGCCGGCCGAACAGCGTGGCGAGGATCGTCACGACGAGGACCCGCAGGACGAACAGGCGGAGCTGTGGGCGGTCGCTCACGGGCCGGTCACCGTCGCAGCGGGTCGAGATCGCCTCGCCGGGCGACGAAGCCGACGACCGGGACGACGAGCGGGGTCAGCAGCACACAGTAGGGGACGGTGCTGAGCATCGACTGCCGGTATGCGGGGAGATCGATCCGCGGGTCGCCCAGCAGCAGGCCGACCAGCGCGGACGCGCTCACGCCCACGGCCGCCGTCGCCGCGACGACGAGCAGCGAGCGCAGGATCGAGCGGCGGGGTCCGTACTGCACCCGTCCCGCCAGGTAGCCGACCAGGGTGTAGGTGAGCGCCGTCCGGCCGAGCTGGTGGTCGGCGCCCAGGTCGACCAGCAGTCCCGTGACGAAGCCCCCCAGCGTCCCGGGGGCCGGGCCGGCGACCAGCGCGAAGGCGACGACCAGCACGAGCAGCAGGTCCGGCGGGCTGCCCGGCAGCGGCAGCCGTGACAGGGCTGCCCACTGGGTGAGCAGCGCACCGACCAGCACCACCGCACCGAGCATGACGCGCCGGGCAGTCACGGCGGCGGCGGCGGAAGGGGGTCGCGCGGGTTGCTGCGCACCGGCTCGATGACCACGGCGAGCAGGTCGAGGGAGGTGACGTCCGCCAGCGGGACCACCTCCGCCGTCGTGACGAGGGCGCTGCCGACGTCCACGCTGGCGACCCGCCCGATCGGCACGTCGGGCACGAAGGTGTCCGAGCCGGTCGTCAGCACGGCATCCCCCGGCTGCACCCGCCCCCCCTCGACGAGCTCGTAGGTCAGCGTCCGCCCGGCGCCGGTGGCCAGCCCGAGGGTGCCCTCGCGGGCGAGCCGGGCTCCGACGGTGAAGCCGGGGTCGGTCAGGAGCAGGACGGTCGAGGTGAACGGGCCCACCCGCAGCGTCCGCCCGACCAGGCCGCTGCCGTTGAGCACGGTCTGGCCCGGACGCACGCCGTCCCGGCTGCCCACGTCGATCGTCACCGTCGAGGAGAAGCCCAGAGCCGCGCCGACGCCGGCCACGCGCGCGGGCACCGTCGTGTACGCGCTGGGGACCCCGAGCAGCCGGTCGAGCTCGGCGGCTCGTCGCGCGGCGGCCTCGCTGCGCAGGAGCTCGCCGGTCAACCGGGCGTTCTCGGCCTGCAGCCGCCCCAGCTCCGCGGAGTCGCCGTCGCCGGTCCCCTCGAGAGCTCCGACCGCGCCGGCGGCCGCGCGCTGGGCGGGTCCGAGCACGGTGTCCGCGGCGCGGCGTGCGCCGGCGAAGGGCGAGTCCGGCCCGGCGCCGGTGTCCAGCACGATCAGGACGCACGCGGCCAGCACGAGGACGAGCAGCAGCAGCCGCGGACGGCGCACCGGTGCTAGCGGCGCGGCTCGGAGATGAGGACCTGCTGCAGGGCCTCGAACTCCTCGACGCACTTGCCGGAGCCGAGCGCCACGCTGTACAGCGGGTTGTCGGCGAGGTGGATCGGCATCCCGGTCTCGTGGCGCAGCCGCTCGTCGAGCCCGCGCAGCAGGGCGCCACCTCCGGTGAGCACGACGCCGCGGTCCATGACGTCGGACGCGAGCTCCGGCGGGCACTTGTCGAGCGTGGTCTTGACCGCGTCGACGATGGCGTTGACCGGCTCCTCCATCGCCCTGCGGATCTCCTCGGTGCTGATCAGGATCGTCTTCGGCAGCCCCGACACCAGGTCGCGGCCGCGGATCTCGGCGTTCGGCTCGTCCGGGGTCGCGAAGGCCGACCCGATCGCCATCTTGATGTTCTCGGCGGTGCGCTCCCCCAGAAGCAGGGAGTACTCCTTCTTGACGAAGGAGATGATGGCCGCGTCGATCCGGTCCCCGCCGCAGCGGATCGACTGGCTCGTGACGATCCCGCCGAGGGAGATGACGGCCACCTCCGTGGTCCCGCCGCCGATGTCGACCACCATGTTGCCGGTGGGCTCGTGCACCGGGAGCCCGGCGCCGATCGCCGCGGCCATGGGCTCTTCGATGATGTAGACCTGGCGCGCGCCGGCGGAGTAGCCGGCCTCCTTGACGGCGCGCTGCTCGACGCCAGTGATGCCGCTCGGCACGCAGACCACGATGCGGGGCTTGGCGAAGTGCCGTCGCCGATGCACCTTCTGGATGAAGTAGCGCAGCATCCGCTCGGTCGTCTCGAAGTCCGCGATGACCCCGTCGCGCATCGGCCGGATCGCCACGATGTTGCTGGGCGTGCGCCCGATCATCGCCTTCGCCTCGGTGCCCACCGCGAGGATGCCGCCGCTGGTCGTGTCGAGCGCCACGACGCTGGGCTCGTTGAGGACGACGCCGCGGCCACGTACGTAGACCAGCGTGTTGGCCGTGCCGAGGTCCACGGCCATGTCGCGGCCGAGGAACGCCGTCGACATCGCAGAGGCCATGAGGCGGGGCGCCTTCCGACGGGTCCGGAGGAGGGGGATGCGGAACGCGGGCGCCGGTGACGGCGGCTAGAGGCTCGGGAAGAAGATCGAGATCTCCCGGGCGGCGGACTCCGGCGAGTCGGACCCGTGCACGAGGTTCTGGCCGATCTCGAGGGCGTAGTCACCGCGGATCGAGCCGGGGGAGGCCTCGACGGGATTGGTGACGCCCATCAGCCGGCGGGTCGCCGGGACCGCGTTCGGGCCCTCGACGACCATCGCCACCAGCGGGGAGCTGGTGATGAACTCGACCAGCTCACCGAAGAAGGGCCGCTCGCGGTGCTCGCCGTAGTGCTCCTCCGCCGTGGCCCGGTCGAGTGTGCGCAGCTCCATCGCGACGAGTGTCAGGCCCTTCTGCTCCAGCCGGCTGAGAACCTCGCCGGCGAGGCCGCGCCGGACGCCGTCGGGCTTGACGAGGACGAGGGTGCGCTGCACGGAGGTGCTCCTTGGTTCGGGCGGCGGGCGGGCGTCGCCACGCTACCGGGGCACGAGCCTGCGGCCCCGCCCGCGGTCAGCCGCGATGGAGCAGGGTGCGCGCCTCCCCGACGGTGACCACCGAGCCGGTGACGAGGACGCCGGACCCGCCGTACTCCGACTCGGCGTCGGCCAGGGCGACCGCCGTCGAGAGCGCGTCGTCGAGCGCGTCCTCGACGCGTACGCGGTCCTCCCCGAACACGTCGGCGGCGAGGTCGCGCAGGTCGTCCACCGGGAGTGCGCGCGGCGAGCCGTTCTGCGTCACCACGATCTGCGCCACCGCCGGCTCGAGCACCTCGAGCATCGCGAGTACGTCCTTGTCGGCCAGGCACGCGACGACCGCGATCAGGTGGTGGAACGCGAAGGCGTCGGTGAGCGCGGCCACGGCGGCGGCCATGCCCGGAGCGTTGTGGGCCGCGTCGAGCAGCACGGTGGGGCTGGTGCGGACGACCTCCAGGCGGCCGGGCGAGGCGGTGCGGGCGAAGCCGTCGCGTACGAGGTCGGATTCGAGCATGCCCTTGTCGCCGCCGCCCAGGAACGCCTCCGCCGCGGCGAGGGCCACCGCTGCGTTGCTGGCCTGGTGGGCGCCGTGCAGGGGCAGGTAGATGTCGTCGTAGCGCCCGCCGAGCCCCTGCAGGGAGAGCAGCTGGCCACCCACCGCCGTCGCGCGTGACGCCACGCCGAACTCCAGCCCCTCGCGAGCCACGGTGGCGCCCACGTCGATGCAGTGCCGCAGCAGCACCTCGGCCGCCTCGGGCTCCTGCTGGGCGAGGACGACGGTCGCCTCCGGCGCGATGATGCCGGCCTTCTCGGCGGCGATCTCGGTCAGCGTGGTCCCGAGTAGCGGCACGTGGTCCAGCCCGATGGGCAGCACGGCGGCGGTGGCGGCCTGCACCACGTTGGTGGCATCCCACCGGCCGCCGAGGCCGACCTCCAGCACCGCGACGTCGACGGGCGCGTCGGCGAAGGCGGCGAACGCCATGGCGGTCAGCACCTCGAAGAACGTCATCGGCACGGGCATGCGGGAGTCGACGAGCTCGACGTAGGGGGCGATCTCGTCGAAGACCGCGACGAACTGCTCCTCGCTCAGCGGCTGCCCGTCGATCGTGATGCGCTCGGTGACCGAGTGCAGGTGCGGGCTGGTGTAGCGACCTGGCCGCAGGCCGAAGCCCTGCAGCAGGGCGTCGATCATGCGGGCGGTGCTGCTCTTGCCGTTGGTGCCGGTGAGGTGGATCGCCGGATAGCTGCGCTGCGGGGAGCCGAGCAGGTCGCACAGCGCAGTGATGCGCTCCACGTCGGGGACCATCCGGTCCTCGGCCGGGTAGCGCGTGGCCAGCGCCGCGAGCACGCGCTGCAGCGTCACGCGTCCTGCTGGCCCGCAGCCGCGACCGGGGCGAGCGTCACCTCGACCGCTTCCTGCCCGTCGACCTCGGTCACCACCAGCTCCCCCACCACCCCCGCCGCTCGCAGGTCGGCGTCGGCCTGGCGCACGTGCTCCGCCCGCTCCGGCAGCGCACGGACCTCGACGCGCAGCACCTCGGCGCGCATGGACACCTGCGCGTTGCTCTTGGCCTTGCGGATCTGGCTGAGCACTCCACCGGCTGCGGCCAGCAGGGCGGGATCGGCGTCCACGCCCCCGGCGTCGCGCAGCTGCTGCGCGCCGGGCCAGGCCTGCGCGTGCACCGAGCCTGCCTGCCACCAAGACCACACCTCCTCGGTGGCGAACGGCAGCACCGGAGCCAGCAGCCGCAGCATCGTCGACAGGGCCAGCGTCAGCGCCCGGCGGGCGCTCTGCGCGCCCGGGCCCTCGCCGTACGCCCGTGACTTCACCAGCTCGATGTAGTCGTCGCAGAACAGCCAGAAGAACGACTCCGTACGCTCCAGCGCCCTGGCGTAGTCGTAGGCGTCGAAGGCCTCCGTCGCCTCGTCGACGACCCCTGCAAGGTGGGACAGCATCGCCCGGTCGATCGGCTCGGTGACGCTGCCGTCCTCCGTCGGCTGCGGAAAGGCGAGGGTGAACTTGCTGGCGTTGAGCAGCTTGACCGCGAGGCGGCGGCCGACCTTCATCTGCCCCTCGTCGAGGGCGGTGTCGGTGCCGGGGCGGGCGCTGGCCGCCCAGTAGCGGACGGCATCGGACCCGTGCCTGTCGAGCACCTCGAGCGGCGTCACGACGTTGCCCTTGGACTTGCTCATCTTCTTGCGGTCCGGGTCGAGGATCCAGCCGTTGATGGAGGTGTCACTCCACGGGGCGGCGTCGTGCTCCAGGTGGGAGCGCAGCGCGGTGGCGAACAGCCACGTACGGATGATCTCCGGGCCCTGCGGCCGCAGGTCCATCGGGAAGGTGCGCGCGAACAGGTCCGGGTCGTCCTCCCAGCCGCAGGCGATCTGCGGCGTCAGCGACGACGTCGCCCAGGTGTCCATGATGTCGGGGTCACCGGTGAAGCCGCCGGGCACGCCGCGCTGGTCGGCCGAGTACCCGGGCGGCACGTCGCTGGAGGGGTCGATCGGCAGCGTCGACTCCGCCGGCACGATCGGGTCCTCGTACGCGGGAAGGCCCTGCTCGTCGAGGCGGTACCACAGCGGGAACGGCACCCCGAAGAAGCGCTGCCGGCTGATGAGCCAGTCGCCGTTGAGCCCCTCCACCCAGGAGTCGTAGCGCGAGCGCATCCACGGCGGGTGCCACGCGAGCTCGGCGCCGCGGCCGAGCAGGGCCTTGCGCAGGTCGGCGTCGCGCCCGCCGTTGCGGATGTACCACTGGCGACTCGTGACCACCTCGAGCGGCCGGTCGCCCTTCTCGTAGAACTTGACCGGGTGGGTGATGGGCCGGGGCTCCCCGTCCAGCTCACCCGCCTCGCGCAGCAGCTCGACGATGCGGGACTGCGCCTGCTTCGTGGTCCTGCCGGCCAGCTCGGCGTAGGCCGCCTGGCCCTGCTCGCTGCGGATCGCGTCAGGCGGCTCGGTTCGCAGCCGGCCGTTGCGCTCCAGGATGCTGCGCACCGGCAGGTCGAGCTCGCGCCACCAGGTGACGTCGGTCGTGTCGCCGAAGGTGCAGATCATGGCGATGCCGCTGCCCTTGTCGGGCTGGGCCAGCTCGTGGGCCAGCACCGGCACCTCGACGCCGAACAGCGGGCTGACCACCGTGGACCCGAACAGCGGCTGGTAGCGCTCGTCGTCGGGGTTCGCGACCAGCGCGACGCAGGCCGGCAGCAGCTCGGGGCGGGTGGTCTCGATGAAGACCTTGGCGCCGTCCGTCGTCGAGCGGAAGGCGTAGCGGTGGTAGGCCGCCGGCTGCTCGCGGTCCTCCAGCTCGGCCTGCGCGACAGCGGTCTGGAAGGTCACGTCCCAGAGCGTCGGCGCCTCACTGGCGTATGCCTCCCCGCGGGCGAGGTTACGCAGGAACGCACGCTGGCTGGCGCGCTGCGCGCGTCCGCCGATCGTCGCGTAGGTCAGCGACCAGTCCACCGACAGCCCGACGCGGCGCCAGACGTCCTCGAAGACCTTCTCGTCCTGGGCGGTGAGCTCCAGGCACAGCTCGACGAAGTTCGGCCGCGAGCAGGACACCCGCGCCTTGGCGTTGGGCTTGTCCGGCGGCGTGAAGTCCGGGTCGTGGACGAGTGAGGGGTCGCAGCGCACGCCGTAGTGGTTCTCCACCCGGCGCTCGGTCGGCAGCCCGTTGTCGTCCCAGCCCATCGGGTAGAAGACGGCCTTCCCGCGCATGCGCTGGTAGCGCGCGAGGCTGTCGGTCTGCACGTAGCCGAAGACCGACCCCATGTGCAGGCTGCCGGACACCGTGGGCGGTGGAGTGTCGATCGAGTAGACCTCGGCGCGTCCCGCGGTCCGGTCGAAGCGGTAGGTGCCCTCGGCCTGCCAGACCTCGTCCCAGCGCTGCTCCAGGCCGGCCAGTCCCGGGCGTTCGGGAACGGCGCGTGTCGGCGCCGCGGTCTGCTCGCTGGAGGTCACGGCGCCAGTCTAGGGAGGGGACAGCGGCGGATTCGGCTGCGTCCGTAGGCTTCCTCGCCGTGGAGAGCGCCGTCGACATCGACCCCAGCTGGTCGGTCGGCGACAAGCCGCACGGTGGCTACCTGCTGCGGGCCGCGGTGGCGCGCGCCCTCGACGAGGACTCCCCGCACCCGATGGCCGTCAGCGCCCACTTCGTCCGTCCGCCCGACCCCGGCGCCGCCACCGTCGAGGTCGAGCGGCTTCGGACCGGCCGCCGGGTTGCCACCTCCCGAGTCGGGCTCCGCCAGCAGGGGGTGACGAGGATGGAGGTGCTGCTGTCGGCCGGGACCTGGACGGACGCGGAGCCCTTCTGGTCGGCGCCCGGCGGACCTCCTGCCCTGCCGCCCGTCGAGGACTGCCCGCGGGTGCCCCCGGTCGGTCCCACGGGCCGGGCCGTGGGCTACTTCGACCACGTCGACCTGCGGGTCGACCCGGCCTCCGCGCAGTGGGCGGTCGGAGCACCGCAGGGCAGAGCCGAGGTCCGGGGCTGGATGCGGTGGGCCGACGAGGCGGCTGTGGCTCCGGTGGACCTGCTGGTCTTCGCCGATGCGATGCCGCCGGTCACCTTCGACCTGGGCCTGATGGGCTGGGTGCCGACGCTGGAGCTGACGGTGCACGTGCGCGGGCTGCTCGCGCCCGGCTGGCTGCAGGTCGTCCAGCGGGCCGGCTGCTGCGCGACGGCTGGCTCGACGAGGAGTGCGAGATCTGGGACAGCCGGGGGCGGCTCGTCGCGCAGGCCCGGCAGCTGGCGGGCTACCGGCTGGACCAGCCCCGGATCTAGGCCGACTTCTCGCGCCGCTCCCGGCGCGTGGGGGTGGCGGCGTCGCGGGGCACGAGGGTGGGACTGACGTGCTCGAGCACGACCTCGCGCGTGACCACGCACTTGGAGACGTCGCTGCGGCTCGGCAGGTCGTACATCACCGACAGCAGCACCTCCTCCATGATCGCGCGCAGGCCGCGGGCGCCGGTGCCCCGCTTGATGGCCTGCTCGGCGATGGAGTCGAGGGCGTCCTCGGTGAACTCCAACTCGACCGAGTCGAGCTCGAACAGCCGGGCGTACTGCCTCACCAGCGCGTTCTTCGGCTCGGTGAGGATCGCGATGAGCGCGTCCTTGTCGAGGTTGTGCACGCTCGTCAGCACCGGCAGGCGGCCGATGAACTCCGGGATCATCCCGTACTTGAGCAGGTCCTCGGGCATGGCCTCGCCGAAGACGTGGCCGGCGTCGACCTCGTGCTTGGAGTGGTTGATCGAGGTAAACCCGATGGCCTTCTTGTTGGTGCGCTGCTCGATGACCTTGTCGAGCCCGGCGAAGGCTCCCCCGACGATGAACAGCACGTTGGTGGTGTCGATCTGGATGAACTCCTGGTGCGGGTGCTTGCGACCGCCCTGTGGCGGGACCGAGGCGGTCGTGCCCTCGAGGATCTTCAGCAGCGCCTGCTGGACCCCTTCACCGGAGACGTCCCTGGTGATCGACGGGTTCTCGCTCTTGCGGGCGATCTTGTCGACCTCGTCGATGTAGATGATCCCGGTCTCGGCCTTCTTGACGTCGTAGTCGGCGGCCTGGATCAGCTTGAGCAGGATGTTCTCCACGTCCTCACCGACGTAGCCGGCCTCAGTGAGGGCGGTCGCGTCGGCGATGGCGAACGGGACGTTGAGCATCTTGGCCAGGGTCTGCGCCAGCAGGGTCTTGCCGCACCCGGTCGGCCCGAGCAGCAGGATGTTGCTCTTCTGCAGCTCGACGGGGTCCTTGTCGTTGCCGCCGGACTGGACCCGCTTGTAGTGGTTGTAGACCGCGACCGCGAGGGTCCGCTTGGCGGTCTCCTGGCCGATGACGTAGCCGTCGAGGAAGTCGTAGATCTCGCGAGGCTTCGGGAGCTCGTCCCACTTGAGCTCGGAGCTCTCGGACAGCTCCTCCTCGATGATCTCGTTGCACAGGTCGATGCACTCGTCGCAGATGTAGACCCCGGGACCGGCGATCAGCTTCTTGACCTGCTTCTGCGACTTCCCGCAGAACGAGCACTTCAGCAGGTCGCCGCCGTCCCCGATGCGTGCCACCTCGTGGTCCTCGTCCCTGTCGTCGAGCGGATGCCGGTGCTCTGGTGGTCGACGGTACTGCCTGATGCGCCTGCGTTGCAGTGCTTCCGTGTCGGGCGGTTGGCGCCGTTCGAGAAGGTCACGCGGCGGCGGGCTTCGCACCGCCCGCCGGCCGGCCCTCGAGGGGCCGGCTAGCGCCCCGGCGGCAGCGGACGCGGTGGTCTTGCAGGTGGCGACGACCTCGTCGATCAGGCCGTAGTCCACCGCCTCCGCCGCGGTGAGGATCTTGTCGCGCTCGATGTCCGTGCGGATGAGGGCGGCGTCGCGCCCGGTGTGGTCGGCCAGCATCTGCTCGAGCAGGGCCCGCATGCAGGATCTCGCGGGCCTGGATCTCGATGTCGCTGGACTGCCCCTCCCCGCCGCCCGAGGGCTGGTGGATGAGCACCCGGGCGTGCTCCAGGGCCAGCCGCTTGCCTTTGGTGCCGGCGGCGAGCAGGACCGCGGCCGCCGAGGCGGCCTGGCCCATGCAGATCGTCTGGATCTGAGGCTTGACGAACTGCATCGTGTCGTAGATGGCCGTCAGGGCGGTGAACGAGCCGCCGGGGGAGTTGATGTAGATGGAGATGTCGCGGTCGGGGTCCTCGGACTCCAGGTGCAGCAGCTGCGCCATGACGACGTTGGCCACCCCGTCGTCAATCGGCGTCCCCAGGAAGATGATGCGCTCCTTGAGCAGCCGGCTGTAGATGTCGAACGAGCGCTCGCCCCGGGAGGTCTGCTCGATGACGATCGGGATCGTGTAGCTGGTCGGGTCCGTAAAGGTCATGTCCTGGTCCTCCTAGGCCCGGGTGCCGGCGCCGGACGGCACCTGTGTCGCGCCGCTGACGACGTGGTCGACGAAGCCGTATTCCTTGGCCTCGTCCGCGGAGAACCACCTGTCCCGGTCGGAGTCCTTGTTGATCTGCTCCACGGTCTGACCGGTGTGGAAGGCGATGCGCTCGGCCATCTTGTTCTTCGTGTAGAGCATCTGCTCGGCCTGGATGGCGATGTCGGACGCCGTGCCGCCGATGCCACCGGAGGGCTGGTGCATCATGATCCGCGCGTGCGGCGTGGCGTAGCGCTTGCCGTTGGCGCCGGCGCAGAGCAGGAACTGGCCCATCGAGGCCGCGAGCCCGAGGCCCACGGTGGCGACGTCGTTGGCCACGAACTGCATGGTGTCGTAGATCGCCATGCCGGCCGAGACGGAGCCGCCAGGGGAGTTGATGTAGAGGAAGATGTCCCGCTCGGGGTCCTCGGCGGCGAGCAGCAGCAGCTGGGCGCAGATCGCGTTGGCGATCTCGTCCATCACCGGTGAGCCGAGGAAGATGATGCGCTCCTTGAGCAGCCGGTTGAACACCTGCGCGTCGAGGCCCATGTCGCTGCCGTTGCTGCGAGCCAGCGGAGCCGGCGTGGCGGCTCCGAGCACCGCCACCGCGAGCGCCGGTCTCGGGCCAGGGGCCGGAGAGGAGAAGGTCACGAAGTCCTGCCTCGGATCTGTGGTGGGGCGGTGCTACCTGTCAGGGACCCTAACGCCGTACCCCGACAGGCACTCCCCGCCGAGCACCCGTTTCGCTGTGGGCGCAGGCTCAGTCCTCGTCGAGGTAGTGCACCGAGCCGTCGGGGTGGGTGTGGAAGGGGCGGCCGTCCTCGTCGTGCTCCGTGTCATCGGCCGACAGGTCCTCGCGCAGCTCCTCCAGGTCGACGGTGGCGCCTGCGGGGTCCAGGATCGTGGCCGCTCGCATGACCGTGGCCAGCGCCTTGCCTCGGCGCACCTCCGCGACAAGACCCTGCAGTCCGCCGGCCTCCACGAGCGTCTGCGCGTACTGCTCGGGGGAGACCCGGGCCTGCTGCGCACGCCGCACGATCTGGTCGCTGAGCTCGGGCTCGGTGACCCCGATCTGCTCGGCGTCCGCGACGGCATCGAGCACGAACTGCGCCTTGACAGCATGCGCAGCGGTCGCCCGGAGCTCCTCCTCGAACTCCTCCTCGCCCTTGCCCTGGCTCTCGAGGAACTGGCCGAGGGTCTGGCCGGCCTGCTGCAGCTGCGAGCCCATGCTCTCGCGGCGCCACTCGATCTCGGCCTCGACGACGGACTCCGGCAGCGGCATGTCCACCGCGGCGAGGAGCGCATCGAGGACCTGGTCCCGCGCCTCGATGCCCTGCTCGAGCTTGCGCATGCGCTCGAAGCGGCTGCGTACATCGTTTCGCAGCTCCTCCACCGACGTGAAGCCGGTGGTGGTGGCGAAGGCGTCGTCCAGCTCGGGCAGGACGCGCTCGTTGACGCTGCGCACGGTCACGGCGACGTCGGACGTCTGCCCGGCGAACTCGCCGGCGATCAGGGTGGTCTGAAACGTCCTGGCGTCGCCGGCCGATGCCCCGAGAACCGCCTCGTCGATCCCCTCGAGCAGGTCCCCCTTGCCGATCCGGTAGCTCAGGTCGCCCGCGGTACCACCGGGCACCTCCTTGCCTTCGACGGTGGCTGCCAGGTCGAGGGTCAGGTAGTCCCCGTCGGCAGCGGGCCGCTCCACCGGGGAGAGGGTGCTGAAGTTGTCCCGCAGCTCGTCGATGTCCGTCGCGATCTCCTCGTCGGTGACCACGATGGCCGGCACCGTGACGCTCAGCGAGTCGTACGCGGGGAGCTCGAACTCGGGGCGGACGTCGACCTCAGCGGTGAACGCCAGCTCCACGCCGTCGTCGAGCTTGGTGACGTCGACCGACGGGCGACCGACGGGCAGGACGCCCAACTCGGTCACGGCCTCGGTGTAGAGGCGCGGCAGTGCCTCCTGCACGGCCTCCTCCAGCACGACGCTGCGCCCCACCCGCTGGTCGAGGATCCGCGGCGGCACCTTGCCGGGGCGGAAGCCCTGCACCTTGATCTGCGCGCCGATCGTCCTGTACGCCTTGTCGACCTCGGGCTTGAGCTCGGCGAAAGGGACCTCGATGGTGAGGCGGACCCGGGTGGGGCTCAGGGTCTCGACGGCACTCTGCACAGCGGGTCCTTCTCTCGAGAACGGCACCTGACATGACGGAGCGCGCCGGAGGAGGGAGTAGTGGTCGGGGCGGGGAGATTCGAACTCCCGATCTCCTGCTCCCAAAGCAGGCGCGCTAGCCACTACGCTACGCCCCGCGTGACTGAGGCCCACTGTACGGGGTCGCACTGCGCGCGGGCGTAGCTCAATGGTAGAGCCCCAGTCTTCCAAACTGGCTACGCGGGTTCGATTCCCGTCGCCCGCTCCAGGAAAATCGCAGGTCAGAGGCCTTTTTAGCACACACGTTCGTGACCGCTGGAGACCTCCAAAAGCCCCTTTTGACTCCTGTCTAGCCCACGGCTAACCCACGGCCAACCCACGCGGAACCCACGGAGGGCCACCCGAACAGGCCCTTCGGGAGGCGTTCGTCCGATCAGCGCCAGCTGATCTCGGCCGCCCGCCAGGTGAGCTGCGCGACGCGGCCGCCGAGGGCGGGGTCAGCGAACGCGGTGATGTGGCTGAGGACGTCGCCGAACTGCTCCGGCAGCTCGTCGCGGCGGTTCTTGCGCCGCCAGGCCTGGTAGCGGGTCTGGGCGAGGTCGTGGTAGCCGGCTAGGACGACCCCGAGGGCCGGAGCTCGATCTGCCGGTGAGTCGCCACGGTGGCCAGGGCTGTTGCTAGTTCGGTCCCGTCGACGTCGTGCCGCCGGGAGAGGATGTAGAGGTCACCGAAGTCCCGCCAACGCGTGTTCGCCAGGCCTCGCCCGACAGCGGTGACGATCTTCTCCGCGTGGACCATGGCGAGCGGGTAGCCCAGGACGTGCAGGCTCTCCCCGAGCAGCCTGGGGATGGCAACGCGCTGCGCTGGGGGCGTTATCGGGTCCCCTACGTTGACGTCGACGTGGAAGCTGACGTCGGCGCGGGCGAGAGAGCAGCCCAGGGTCACCCGCACGCCCGAGTACTGCTCCGCGTCCCTGATGATCTCCGCCCGCGCCCCGTCGGGCGTGAAGTCCAGTCCGTCCTGGACGTCGATCGCGGCGATGCTCCGGATCAGCGCGAGGACGGACGCGACATCGTTGCTGACGTCGTGGGCCTGCAGGTCGACGTCCCGGGTCGGGCGGCGAGCGCCGAACGCGGCGAGCAGCAACCCTCCCTTGAGGACCAGCAGATCGGCTTCGGGCGAAGCGGCCAGACGAGCCAAGAACCCCTCGAGGGCATACAGGGCCAACAGGCTCGTCGGTGGGGCGCTTGTCGCGGCGGGCCTGGTTCTGCAGGTCCAGGTAGGCACGGCCCTCGACGGACTCCCGGGTCGGCCTCACAGCAGGACATCGAGCGAGCGGCGCAGCGGAGTGCTGGCCTTCGGGAAGTGGGCAGCCAGTTCGAGCAACCGGGCCGGCTGAGAGCCCGATCGGGTCAGCCACCTCCGAAGTGCCTCATTGCCCAGGCTCGGGGCCCTCGAGCCGGCGCAGCCGGAAGGCGTCGACGATGCACCGCTCGGCGCCGTAGATGCCCATCGAGGTCCCCTCCCCCAGACCCACGGTCTCTCGGCCGAGGTCAAACGTCTCGGGGGCGAACCGGTGCCAGGTGATCGGTTCCTGCAGCGCCGGCAAGCGCGTCCCCGCGGAAGCGCCAGCTCATACGTCATGGGAATGTCGTCGATCAGCCCATGCCGGGCCAGCGCGGAACGCACAGCACAACGTGACCCGGGAGCCCGCAGCGTTGCCGCCAGCAACGTGAGATCCGCAGGGTCAGCATCGGCACGCGAGTACAGGCCTCGACCGAGAGCCTCGATTAGGCCAGCGTCCCGCAAGGCATAGAGGGATCGGACGGGCGTGCCCAGCGCCCGTGCCTGCGAGAACGTGAAGGCAGCCGGTAGCGGGGCCAGCAACAGGCTCGGCCGCATCAGGCGTCATGACACCTCTCTCTCCGAGAAGAAGTGTACCCCTAAGAGACTTCATAGGTACGTCTTAGTACGAGCCCGTGGGACGGCCACGTCGGATAACCCGGCGTTATGTGGGTGATGTGTCGAGGGTCTAGCACGCGTTACTCGCTGTTCCTCGAAGCCGACGCCTGATCAGGCGTCGACACGTCGGAAGGCGTCTCGGACCTGCACGGCAGGCTGTGGCAGCCGGGCACCTATCGCGTTACGGGCAAGTGCCTGAACGAGGACAGGAGTCGCTCGAACTCCTGCGACCTCGGGCTGCCCGGGGTCCGAATTGCGAAAGCGTGTAGCCGTGGCCCGGGGGCAGGAGCGCTGCGCGGACGTGTTGCACCGCGTCTGCGGTTGTGATGACGCCATCCACAGCGGTCGTTCCCGCGAAAGCAACCCTCTGCTGTGACGCGACGGTGCCGCCGTTCTGGGCGGCGATGCCAGCCAGTGCGCGATCTAGAAACGCGTCCATGGGGATAGGTCGAGAGGCGAAGGTCCGAGAACGTGACCCCCAACACCTGATCGTCGGCCTCGTCCAAGTAGATGATGATCAGGTAGGCCCTCCCACCCGCGCCCGTAGCCGATTCCTCACCCTCCGCGGCTCACCAATGAAATCGGCGGTGAAGAACGCGTCCGGGGCTTGGAAAGTCGTCACCGCCGACGACGAAGGAGTAGCCGAAGCGGATGGGCTCGCCCCCGGCGCTGCTTCGCGATCGCTTGGGCCGCTGTTGCTTTGCGAGGAACACGACAGGGTCAGCCCGACGGCGATGGTGGCAGCCAGGCAGCGGCTCGCGGTGCGCACGGTGCGTGAGGATACGCGCCAGGCCCGCCGCGCGGGGTGCATCGTGCTCTTGATGGAGCGGCACCGAAGATGGGTGCCGTTCGAAGGTAGGTGCCGCTCTCATCCTTCGAGATCAAGCACGCAACAGGCGATAGCCTCCAACTCCGTGGGCACAGGCAGAGACGCGGCCGAACTCGCGGCCGCCCTGGCTCGGGCTAGGTCAGTGCGCGTCGTTGCTGGCTCCTCCTTCGACTCCAGACGCAGGAAGCAGAACTCCGTGCTGGCCGTGGAGCAGTCCCAACCGGAGGTCGCCCGCCTGGTCGCGGGGCTGGCCATAGACGAGGATGGTGAGCGCTCGGACTGGATGACCATGGGCGGTCCCACCGCCGCCTTTCACGACGATGCGGCCGGTCGCGGCAAGGCTGCTTGCGGTGGTGACCTGCATTGGACAGGACCACATCCGCAGCCCTCTCCTCAATGGTGACGCGCCGCTCGCGGACGGTGGACACGCGCTGGCTGCCTGGATGGAAGCCCGCGACTGCCGCTTCGAGTGATACGGGCCGCTACACGTCGTCAACTGTGATCAAGTTCCCGATCTCACGTGCGATGGCCCCGTAGCGATCGGGCGGTCCCAATGTCCGCGGAGAACCACCGCACAAACTCCTCGTGTACTACTCGTTGGACGTCCTGGACGCTACTGACTTCACCTCGCCGCAGCGCGATCGTCTCAGCCTCGGCGCGGTACTCGTCGGTGTTGTCTCCGAAGTTGATGCCGATCGGATCGTGGCGAAAAAGCAGGGCTTCCAGCCTTTCGACCGTCGCTTCCTGCCCGCCCGCTGCAACGGCCTCGACTCGCTGTTGCTTCGCCCGCGAGATCTCTGCCGCCATCGGCGCCCAGTCGACGGCCGCACGCCGTCGCGCCTTGAGCCGGCGCAGTCGCTCGAGCACCTTGGCAGCATGGCACCAAGAAGCGCGTAGTGCCGCTTGTCACCTCACAGGGGACTCTGCAGGAGAAGTGCTACCTGGGCGAACGACCGCGGACTCCTTGGACCTCCCCGACGTCGATCACTCCGATCATCGGGAGCCCATCCGCCGATCCCTCGCCACACGCACCGAAAAATTCTTCCCCTCCCCCGACTAACCTTAAGTGACCTTTTGTGACCGCACCTCACCGCGCTTGTCCCTATTCAACGTTCCGCCCAAAAACTAACCCCATAGCAGCAGACATGTGCATTCTTCGAATGTACGGTGGTGGCGTTCAGGGGTGACATGGGTTGGAGGTGTCGGGGTGCTTTCGTCGGCGAAGATCGGGTGCGGGTCGTGGCGGTACTACACCCCAGGGTGGCCTGCCAGGCGACGGACTACTACCTCGGCCACGGCGAGGCACCCGGCCGCTGGCACGGCCGTGGGCTGGCGGCTGTGGGCCTGGAGCCGGGCTTGGTGGTGAGCGAGCAGCAGGCGAGGCGCTGTTCGCCCGCGCCCTGCACCCGAGCACCGGGCAGCGCCTCGGGTGTGTGGCGCAAGGACGGGGTGACTGGGTTCGACCTGACGTTCAGCGCCCCGAAGACCTGTAGTGCCCTGTGGGCAATGGGGAGTGGCGAGGTCGCGGCCGCAGTCAAGGCCTCACACCAGGCCGCCGTCCAGGCCGGCCTGGCGTATCTGGACACGTACGCGTCGCGGTCACGACGGGGCACGAACGGGGTCGAGCAGATCACGTCGGACGGGTTGGCGGTGGCGCTGTTCGACCATCGGACCAGCCGAGAAGGGACCCTCGAGCACACCCACGCGCTGGTCGTGAACAAGGTCCGGTGCACCGACGGGACGTGGCGGACGCTGGACGCCAAAGACCTGTTCGGTCACAAGAAAAGCGCCGGCATGATCTACCAAGCCGCCCTCAGGAATGAACTCCACCAGCGCCTGGACGTGCAGTTCGGTGACGTGAATGAGCACGGCCAGGCGGAGATTCTTGGCATGCCCACTGACTTGTGCAAGTTGTGGAGCAAAAGAACCACAGCCATTGACGCCGAGGCCGCGCCGAAGATCATCGAATACGAAAGGCTCCTCGGCCGGACCCTGAGCCGGGCCGAGCGCGCGGCGGTAGTCAAGACCGCCGTGCTGAAGACCCGGCCCGGCAAGACCCACCCCGAACCCCAGTCGTTGCAGCAGGGCTGGACCGCCGAAGCCGCACGGGCCGGCTGGACCCCCGAGCAGGTACTGCGCGCCGTCGGGCCGCTCAACGCCGTCGTCCCTGCTCAGTCCGCGGGCTCGAACGGGCACGACGAGACCGCGCGAGTGCTGGCGGCGTTGCAAGCCGCCGGGCAGCGCCAAGCGGTGTTCTCCCGCGCCGACGTCGCCGGCCAGGTTGCCGCCCACCTGCCGACCAGCGGACTGACCGCCAGCGAAGTCGTCGCCAAGGTGGAGGCGCTCACCGACCAGGCCCTGGCTCTGGTGGAGGCGGTGCCGGTCGGCGCGCCCGTGCGCGGCGGGACGCCACGGGCGTCGGATGCCCGCTACGCCACCGTGCAGGTCCTGAGCGCCGAGGCCCGGATCCTGGCCCTCGCCCGCCAGGGCCGGCTCGGCGGTTACGGGCGGGTCCCGGACGAGCGGGTCAAGCTCGCCGCCGCCCAGGCCGGCAGGCTGGACCCTGATCAGCAGTACGCGCTGGGCCGGTTGACCGGCGGTGGGGACTTCCTGTCCGTCCTGACCGCCCCCGCCGGGGCCGGCAAGACCAGCACCCTGGGCGCCGCATCGCAGGCCTGGGAGCAGTCCGGGTACCGCGTGATCGGGTTGGCCCCGTCGGCGCGGGCCGCCGCCGAACTCGCCGCGGCGACCGGTAGCCGGACCGACACCCTCGCCAAGTGGCTGCACAACCAGACCCGGCTGCACCAGCTCCCACCCGCCGAGCAGGCCTGGAGCAGGCTCCATGAGCGGACCGTGCTGATCCTGGACGAGGCCTCGATGGCCAGCACCCTGGACCTAGACACCGTGACCCGGCTCGCCGCCGCGGCCGCTACGAAGGTCGTGCTGGTCGGGGACCCCGGGCAGATCGGGGTGATCAACGGTCCTGGCGGGATGCTCGCCGCCCTCGCGCACGCCGGCCATGGGCTCGAGCTCGGCCAGATCCACCGATTCACCTCAGACTGGGAACGCCAGGCCAGCCTGGACCTGCGCAGGGGCGACCCCGCAGTCCTCGGGGTCTATGGCGCGTATGACCGGCTGCACCCCTGCGCCGATGGCGACACCGCACTCGACCAGGTCTTCACGCACTGGACTCGCTCCCGCGCCGCCGGCCAGGACGCGCTGATGCTGGCCCGCACCCGGCTCGACGTCGATGCGCTCAACACCCGCGCCCGCGCTGCCGCCCTCGCTACCGGGCAGGTACACGGACCCGTCACGAGGGCCGGTGAGCGTGACTGGCAGGCCGGCGACCTGCTCCGGACCCGCCGCAACAACCGGCGCCTCACCCTCGCCGCCGCCCACGCTTCGGGAGACCCTGGGCAGGTGTCCGGGCACGACGCGGAGCATGTCCGCAACGGCGACCGGTTCCGGGTCCTGGGCCCCGGATCCGCCGGAGGGCTGTTCGTCGAAGACCTGACCGGCCGGGGCCGGGTGATCCTGCCCGCCGACTACCTCGAGCATGTCGAGTACGGCTGGGCCAGCACTATCGACAGCGCCCAAGGTGCCACCGCCGACCTCGGCCTGGTGCTGGTCCGACCCGGAATGGACCGCGAGCACCTCTACGTCGCGATGACCCGTGGTCGGCACGGCAACCACGCCTACGTCACCCCCGACCCCACCCACGACCCGGAGCACCAGCACGGCCACGGCCACGGAGCTGGCCGTGACGGACACGTAGGCGACGACGTGGACCTGCGGGAGCAGACCATGTGGGTCCTGCGGACCGCGGCGCAGCAGAGCGGCGCGCAGGACGCCGCACACACCGTCCTGGCCAGCGCCCGCGTAGCCGGTGCCGACCTTGCCCGCGCTGCCGCCGAGACTGCCCGACGGCAGGCCGCCCAGGCCGAGGCGAGGCGCCGCGCCGCCCAGCCGCAGCCGCTACCCCCGGAGTATCGGCGGACCCTGCAGGAACTCTCCGACCGGCGAGCCGTACGCGAGCAGCTCCACGGCCGACAGGGCCAGCTCCAGCAGACCCTCGAGCAGGCCCAGCAGCAGCTCGCCGCCCTGCCGCGCTGGGCCCGACAGCACCGCCGCGACACCCTCACCACCGCCGTCAACAGCGCGCAGCAGCAACTGGGGCAGCTCCAACGGCTGCAGAGCCCGGTGGAGGCCGAGATCGACCGGCTCACCCTCCGCGCCGAGCACCAGGCCCGCGAACGCGACAACGCCGCCGGCAGCAGCGCGGCCGTCCGGCGAGCCTGGGCCGACACCTGGGACGGCACCGGCCTTACCCGACCCACCCCAAGCACCGCCGCTGCGCTCCACGCCCTCGCCACCCGAGGGGCGGACCGCCCCACGCGGCCCGGCCCGGACCTGCCCCCGCCCTACCGCGGCCCCGAACCACCCCGCGGGCCCGGACGCAGCCGCTGAACCCGGCCCACCCCCGGGTCCTCCACGGACCGCCCCGACCCCGGCCGGATCCGTGCGCCGAGCAGATTCTTCCGGCCTCGTGTCCGATTTCCGGTCCGGGATGACACCTGTAGCAGTGGAGAGCACGCAGCCTGACCCTGGGCGATTTGGTCACGATCGGATAACACCTGGGAGGCGCCGCTGGCCAGCAGCACAGCACCAGACAGTGCCCTGCAGTTCGCCCCGATCCAGGACGGTTCTCACCGCGCAGCTGCGGCGATCGGCCGGCAAGACCGAGCCAGTTGTCGCCCCAACGCAGCTGTGAGATCAACGGATCTCGCCCCCTCCACCACCCGCTTCCACGCCACGAGGAGACTCCCCATGTTGCTCACCGTCGAACAAGCCGCCGACCGGCTCGGCACCAGCGTCCGCTTCATCCGCCGACTCCGGGCCGAGCGACGCATCGCCGTCGTCAAGCTCGGCAAGCACCTCCGCATCGACAGCAACGACCTCGACGCCTACATCACGGCCAGCCGCCAAGAGCCCCGCCACCGCGCCTCCTGACGAGTCGCGATTACCCGCTCCAGTCAGCGGTCCACAGGTCTCTCGCTCAGCGTCGGCACGGAGGACGACACTGGTGACATCAACGACTTCTGACTTCCGACACGCGGGGGGCGCCCGATGAGCACCAAGCCACGGACCAGCAGCTTCGGGCATGTCGAGCGGCTGGACTCGGGGCGCTGGCGGGCGCGCTACACCGGCCCGGACAGCCAGCGCCGGTCGAAGACCTTCGACACCAAGACCGACGCCCGGCTGTGGTTGGCCACCGCCCAGGCCGACGTGGTCCGCAGGGCCTGGCGGGCACCGGAGGCCGGCGAACGGACGGTCGGCGAGTACGCGATGGACTACCTGGTCCGGACCGACCTCAGGGCGAGCACGAGGGAGCTCTACGAGGCCGTCTGGCGGGTCCACCTCCGCAAAACCTGGTCCCAGGTGCCCGTCGGTGACATCACGCCTCAGCGGGTCCGTCAGTGGCACGAAGCGGCCACACAGACCGTGAAGCCGACCGCCCTCGTGCAGGCCTACCGGCTGCTCCGAGCCCTACTCAACGTCGCCGTCGGCGACGAGGCCATCACGATCAACCCGTGCCGGGTGCGGTCGGCAGGGGTGCCGAAGTCCGCCCGGCCCTCGCGAGCCCTGACGGCCGGCGAGGTGCACGCGGTGACATCAAAGATCCCGGCCCGCTACCAGGCCCTGGTGCAGGTGATGGCCTTCGGTGGCCTGCGGTTCGGGGAGGCGACCGCCCTGCGTCGCCGCGACGTCGCGCCGACGGGTGAGGCGGTCACCGTTACCCGCAGCGTCCGACGCATCTCCGGCGAGTGGGTCGTGGGGCCACCCAAGACCGAGGCGGGGCGCAGGACGGTGGCCCTTCCCCCGTCGGTGGCGACCCGGCTCACCGCGCATCTGGAGGCCCACGTCGCCGAGGACGTAGACGCCCTCGTCTTTGGCACCAGCAACGGAAGTTTCCTAACGGTCTCGAACTTCCACAGCACCTTCCGCCGCGCCGCCACAGCCTGCGAGCTGGCGCCGGTGCGGGTCCACGAGCTGCGCCACACCGGAGCGACCCTGGCGGCGGCCACCGGCGCCAGCACCGCCGAGCTGATGCACCGCCTGGGGCACTCATCCCCCGCCGCAGCCCTGATCTACCAGCACGCCAGCAGCCACCGCGACGTCGAGATCGCGAGGGCCCTCGACGGTCTCGCCACCAACGCAGTGGTCGTCCCGATCCGCCCTCGCCGGAAGTCATCCCGGACTGGCTAACCCACGTGGAGCCCACAGAGGCCCTCGCCGAGGTGGTAACGGTGCCTCTGACCTGCGACGATGCTCCGAAATGTCGTCAATCTTCCAAACTGGCTACGCGGGTTCGATTCCCGTCGCCCGCTCAGTCAAAGGCCCAGGTCAGGGGCTTGCAGGTCCGCGGAGCGTCGCAGGGATCGCGTATCCCATCCATTCGCCATCCAGAACTCGATGGATGGGCCGGTACTGGACGCCTCTCAACCACACTTACAGGAAGACGGCCGCCGCGCCGGCTCTGGGCAGGGTGGTCGCGGGCGACGATCTGCAGGTCCGGGCCGGAGCGGCAGCAGGTCGTTGTTCGGCCGCGGCTAGACCTCGGCGGCGTCCCAGGCGTCGTTGCGGACACTGCACCCCACCCAGACGCGACGGTCGCGGGCCAGGAGGTCACGGCGCGCGCGTCGAACAGGTGGACGCTGTGGATCCGCACGGACCTGTCGAGCCGCGCAAGGACGCGGCTGCTCCGCCCCGCCTGCCAGGACGAGGTAGTACGCCGCATCGCGAGACGTAATCCCGGATCGACCGGATGTCCGGCCACTGCGCACGCCAGCGTCGACTGGCGGCCTGCGTGAGGGTGAGGCTCGTCGACGTCTTCATTCCGGGGCCGGACACCCCACTGACGCTCCTGCTCAGCTTCTTCTCGACCTCGCGCCCGCTGTTCGACCCGCTCACCGGGCTGTTCGCCGCGTTGCCGGCACCGTCCAGCGCGGTGCGTCGTTATGACCGCACATGGATGACGTCCCCCGTCGACGCGAAAGGAGACACCGTGCTCGACCACCTCTCTCTCCAGTGCGCGGACGTGAGCGTGAGCCGCGCGTTCTACGACGCCGTGCTCCCGACCATCGGCGGTCGCTGCCTCATGGACTTCGGCGACACCGTCGGGTACGGCGTGCCGCCGATGCCTGGCTTCTGGCTCGGCCCGCAGAGGACTGGTCAGGGCTTCCGCGAGACACGCGTCGCCTTCCCGGCGCCCGACCGGGCTGCGGTACGCGCGTTCGTCGAGGCGGGGCGTGCTGCGGGCGCCGAGGTACTGCACGAGCCGCGCCCGTGGCCGGAGTACCACCCGAACTACTACGGCGGATTCGTGCGCGACCCCGACGGCAACAACGTGGAGGCCGTGTGCCACACGCCTGACTGACGTTGGTCCAGGCGGACGAACTCACGCGCTCGTCGCCCGGGTGGTGCCGGCTCCCGATCGTCGCCCCGCATGCAGAGCGGCGCCGCTGGACGGGCGCGCGATGAGCTGGAGAGGGCGCAGCGCAGGGCATGCTGGTCTCGTGGCACGGCTGGCGGTCCTCCTCACGGCGGGTGTGCTGGTGGTCGCCGTGCTGGTGGTCGCTGCGCTTTGGGCCTTCCAGCGACACCTGGTGTACCTACCGGACCGGGAGCCGGTACCAAGGGCAGCGGCGGTCCTGCCCGGAGCCTTGGACGTCGTGCTCGAGACCGACGACGGGTTGCAGCTCGGCGCCTGGTACCTACCTGCGGCGGCGGCCGAAGCGCCGGCCGTGTTGGTCGCCAGTGGCAACGGCGGGTCTCGCGAGCTGCGCGCGCCGCTGGCACGCGCGCTCGCCGAGCATGGCTTGTCGGTGCTGCTGTTCGACTACCGCGGCTACGGCGGCAACCCTGGGAGTCCCAGCGAGCAGGGCCTGGCCCTCGACGTCCGCGCGGCCCGCCGTTTCCTGCTGGAGGTCGCGGGGGTGCCGGCCGATCGACTCCTGTACTTCGGCGAGAGCCTGGGCGCTGCCGTCGTGACCGAGTTGGCGAGGGAGCACCCCCCGGCGGGGCTTGTCCTGCGGTCACCGTTCGAGGACCTGGCGGCCGCCGGCAGCGTCCACTACCCGTTGCTGCCGGTGCGAGCCCTGTTGAGGGACCGGTACCCGGTCGCCAAGCGCATCACTGAGGTGAACGCGCTGACCACGGTCATCTACGGCACCGCGGACTCGATCGTCCCCCCGGAGCAGAGCCGGCGCGTGGCGGCCGCCGCGGCCAGACTCCACCGGCTGGTGCCGATCAGCGGTGCTGACCACAACGACCTCGTCCTGCTCGCCGGTGATGACGTCGCCTGGGCGGTCGTAGAGCTTGCGCACGCCAGCCGGGCGGGATGACGAACCCGCATTCCCCGGCCGCGCCGCGTCCGACGTGCCGCGGGCAGGCGAACCAGTGAGCCGGCTGCCTCCACCTGCCCCGCCCCCCAGGCCCCGCGGACAGGGTCAGAGCGGCGCCCACGGGCGTCGGTCCCGTGCACTGCGGGTGCCGGCACTCACCTGACGTTCAGCGTCGCCAGAGCAAGTGGTGGACGACGCCGGCTGGGCTGGGTACCTCTTCGCGGTGAAAGCGGTCGTCGAGCTCCGTCGGTGACTGCCACAGTCGACTGCCCGATCCGAGACGGATCGGGCAGACCGCGACGTGCAGGGTGTCCACAAGGTCGGCGTCGAGGAACTCGCGGATGGTCTGCGCGCCGCCGCCTAACCGTACGTCTCGTCCGTCGGCAGCGGCACGGGCGCGTGCGAGGACGTCAGTCGGCTCGCCCGAGACGAAGTGGAAGGTGGTGGCGCCGAGGCTGAAGGAGGGCCGCGAGTGGTGAGTCAGGACGAAGACGGGGGTGCCGAACGGCGGCTCATCACCCCACCAGCCCTTCCACTCCTCGTCCTGCCACGGGCCTCGCAGCGGGCTGAACTTGTTGCGGCCCACGATCTCCGCCCCGATGTTGCGGCTGAAGTCCCGGGTGAAGTAGTCGTCGATACCCCGGCTGCCGCCAGGTTCGGTCCGGTTCGGCCAGCTCGCCGTGGCACCCGCCCATGCGAAGAAGGCGCTGGGTTCGGCGTGCCCGAACGGGCGCTCCAGGCTCTGCGGCTCGCCGGCGCCGAAGCCGTCGCCGGAGACGGTGAAGTTCTGCACCCGCAGCAGCTGCTGCTTCATGAGACTCCCGTCATTGCGCCTCACGTCCTGTGTCAGACGTCCCGTGCGGGCTCGATCATCGATCCTGCACCAACACCGGCGCCCACGGTGCCGGCTGTGCGCCGCCGGCCCGAGCGGCGCTGCCTGGACGTGGCACGGGTTCAGCGGGGGTGCGCAGCGCGCGTGCCTGAACGGGCTCGACACCAGGTCCGAGTCGAGTGCGAGACGGGAGCGCGACACTTGACGATCATCGAACGTCGGCCGCCCTGCGGGACGACGTCGGGCCGAGAGTGGACCAGCCTCCCCATCGCCAGGCTGCGGTACGCCAAGGCGGCCAAGACGTGGACGCTGTACTGGCGCGACCCCAACCTGCGCTTCCACCTCTACGACCGGCTGCCGCGATCCGCGCACGTCGAGGATCTGCTGATGGAGATCGACCGCGACCCGACCTGCGTCTTCTGGGGCTGACCGGAGCTCGCTCGCTCATCTTGTGGACGCGGATGCAGCATCAGGACGCTCAGCCGGAGTTCCGGGCCCGACGGCCGCTGAGCCGCCCCCGCCCCTACCAGGGCATCTTCCCAGCCGGTCAGATCCCGAAGACGTCCATCCGTTGCGTCTTGCCCGGTGTGCGGCGCCGCTCGAACAGCAACTCGAACCTGACCGTCCGGAGCATCGCCTATGGATGAGGTGCGGAAGGCACTGATTCGCAGCCAGGCTTCGTAGGTGGCGCAGCACAGGTCCCTGAACTGGAACCTCTGGTCCAGCACTTCCCGACAGCCGCAGGCTGCACCTGCCCGGCCAGGGTCAGGCAACCCAGGGAGGCGATCCGCTGGCGAGATCATCCGGTGGGCGTTATCGTTCGCGGTGCGCGCTTCGGGCGCGCGCCGTCCAGACCATGCGGTGACGACAGGCGGGCCGTCCGGCCGCCTGCTCTCCGCCTGGAGGCGCCCATGTCTGCTGAGCGCGTCCTCGGCTGCGCGCGGCTCTTCCTGCCCGTGCCGGCGTTACCGGCTCACGCCCGCCAGCGCGGCTTTGCTCGCTATGGCGGGCGACAGGATCGTCCGCCAGGTGACGCGCGGAACGCGGCGAGGAGGCTGCGGGAGGAGTTCCTGGCCCGCGCCGACGGGGCGCGGGATGGCCAGATGGGCCGCGTCGCCGCCTGGACGTCCTGCGCCGCACACACGCGGCTATGGCCGCCGCGGCGGCTCGTGAACTCGCCCGCGACTTTCTCCGATGCTCGCCGCCCCTCGGCAGGCCGAACACTCATGAGCGCGTCGATCGCACCAGGAAGCCGCGGGAGACAACGCTGCACCGAACCGGTGTGCCCCGGGAGACGCTGGAATCGAGACGTTCTACGAGCGGCACGCTTGGGGGCGCCTGTCCCACGCACGGCTGGATCTGCCAGGGCGCGCGCGCGCCGAGGACGGCGCGCAGAAGGCCTCCTGGAGATGTGGTGCAGGCGCCGGGCGACACGACCTACCTGGTTGCACGGGAAGTAGAGGTGGCTTGTCGTCCTTCCCACCGCAAACGCCGTCGACCGTGTCAGGGCCGAGCCCCGCCGTAGGACGGCAATGCCCAACAGCGGCAGCCGCAGCAGACCCACACGCGCTGCTGGAGCTCCTCCGGCGCCGACATCCGCCGGCGCGCGCAGAGCGTCCATCACGACAGGGGAGGTCCTGGTACTGGCCCCCTTGGGCCGGATGTCCCCAGACCCCGAGGTTGCCGCAACCGTCATGAGGAGCACCTGATGTTCAGCCGCCGTCAGCCACCCCCGCCCCGACCCCGGCAGAGTCGGCCCTCAGGCCCGGCACGGCCACTCGTCGGTCCTGGCCATCACCGACGAGAACTTCCACGCGCTGACCGCAGGCGGGTTCACGGTCGTCGCCTTCTGGGCCGCCTGGTGCGGGCCGTGCCGCAGTTCACGCCAGTGTTCGAGGCCGCGGCAGCAGCGCACACGGGCGACGTGCTCTTCGGCTCCTGCGACATCGACGCCAATACGCGGATCACCGAGCTGCTGCAGATCCGCAGCATCCCAACGCTGGTGGTCTTCGGCCCGGACGGCAGCGAGATCGGCCGCTCCCTCGAGCTGTCACCCGAGGCCACCTGGAGGCGACGCTCCACCGCGTTGCAGGTCGGACTCACGAGCCGACGATCTCGTCGGCGACCCAACTGGCGGCACCCAGGGGTAGTCGCGTGAGGCCCGAGGGCGATGTGGCGGAGGGCCGCGCGGACGGTGGCGTCGACGTTGTCCGCGTAAGGGCGGGCTGGTCGTAGGAGCGGCACAACGATGGACCGGAGAGATCGTCGCTGGGTTGCGGCCGGCGCGTGTCGCCGCAGATGCCCTGCACCACCTCCGGCGACGGAGGAGGCGGGCCCCGTCTTGACGGGCTGAGCCACAACCGGCAGCCGCGGCGGCGGTGTGCCAGCCACGTGCCAGAACTGGCTGCCATGAGGCGTCACGACGATCTTGACGGGACACCACGAGGCATCACTTGACCTGCGCATATGCGCTCCACGGGATCAGCTGACCCGCTTATCTGGCTGGAGCGGACGAGCGTTGATCCATGCGCGCCAGGAACGGCTCGAGGGCGGCCAGCAGCTGGGCCGGGTGCTCCTCTGCGAGCCAGTGGGTCGCTCCCGGGACCACCACCTCGGTCACATCAGCCGCGACCTCCCGCAGGCTCTGCGCCGGTAGGGAACCGACACCGCGCTCTCCACCTACCGCGAGCACGGGGACGTCGAGCCGGGACGGCTTGTCCGCTGCCTGCGCCAGCGGCGTGTACGGCCGGAAGGCCCCGGCCAGGTGGCCTGGTTGACGTAGCGACTGCGCAGCCTCGGTGAGCAGGTCCGGTGGGTAGGGACAGGGGTCGCGCCCGGCGCAGACGAAGTCGCGTACGTGCGTGTCCTCGTGTCCTCGGGTGCGCTGCACCATGGTTTGCACGTTCGCGTGCCGGGCGATGTGTGGCGCGGACAGCGGCCCGGCCGCGGCATGGGTCCCCGGCAGGACGGCCTCGAGAACGACCAGTCGCATGACCAGGTCTGGGTGGTCAGCGGCCAATGCGTACGCCGTGTGCGCCCCCAGGTCGGTTCCGACCACGGCTGCGCTCCGCACGTCCAGCCGGCGCATCAGGGCGGCAAGGTCACCGGCTCGGGTACGCGCGTCATAGCCGACGTCGGGCGCCGGGGAGGCGCCCTGGCCGCGCTGGTCGACAACCAGGACCCGGTAGTTGCGAGCCAGGGCGGGAACGACTTCCCGCCAGGACGCTGCGGTCTGCGGGTGACCGTGCAGCAGCACCACGACTGGGCCTGAGCCGGACAGAGAGTACGAAAGAGGCACCGTCTGGGCGGGCGCTGATCCACATGCGGCAACGAGGAGCAGGATCAGCAGCACAGCTTGCACCCCGGTAGGAGTACCCGCGCATCGACGTGCCCGCGCTCATGGCGCCTTCCAGGCGTCGCGGCGTGCTGCTCAGACGCGTCGGGCGGGGAGCTTGTGGGCCAGATGCCCGCCGAGCACCCCGCCGACGGACAGCGTGATCGTCCCGGCGAGCCCGATCCACTGGCCGCGGCGCAACCGGCCGGTCATGCGGTCGCGCAGGGACAGGGTCTGGCAGATCAGGCTGATCGTGTTCGCGGCGGAGTGGACGACGGCGATGCGCCTGGTCTGACGGTCCAGCGTGCCGTAGTCGACCAGGCCCGCGGCGACCGCCGGGAGCGCGGACGCGATGCCGACCGCGGTGAGGACCG
The DNA here is from genome assembly GCA_030447385.1 of Mycobacteriales bacterium. Lineage (GTDB taxonomy): Bacteria > Actinomycetota > Actinomycetes > Mycobacteriales > SCTD01 > SCTD01. The sequence continues at coordinate 135,544 of JAUJOY010000005.1, read as the reverse complement.
TCGCCGACTTCTCGGTCCGCGGCAGGCAGTCGAGCCACCCGGCGGAGACCTAGGCGCCGATCGGGATCTGGACCAGCATCGGGTGGGCGGAGTGCCCGAACGACTCCCCGGCCAGCGCAGCTCGAAGCCGGTCAGGACGGGAGATGACGCCCGAGAGTGTGTCCAGCACACCTGCCGGCGCGTCGAAGGCGGTGACGCGCTCGAGCTTGGGGATCTGGTCGAACGGCCTCACGCGACTCGCCTTCTCGGTTGGGGTGGGGGTCGTGGCCGGCGGTGACCAGCGGCGCGACCTGGCGCAGGTCGACGCCGGGGGTCGGCCAGCACCGCCGGGTCGACCGGATGGCCGATCAGGTGCTGCGCGCGGCGCAGCTGCTTGCCGTTGTTGACCGTCAGGACGGCGGCGAGTGAGCCGGCGCGGAGGAAGAACGCGACGAGCGGTTCGTCTGCGCGGCTGAGGTCGCCGCGCGCGACGAGATCGCGGCCGGCGTCGTGGCTGCGCAGCCTTCTGGGAGCCGGCGAGCCTGAAGTCTCCCGTGAGGTGTGCTTCGACGAGCTTGACCGCTCCCGACGCCCAGGTGCTCGGCGGTCACGCCGACGCCACCGTCCCGGGCATGCAGGCGCACCTGGTCGGCTGCCCCGCGTGCCGGGAGGAGTACGAGAGCGTGAAGGCGCTCGTCACCGCCGAATAGCGTCGTCTAGGTGTGCTCATTTGCCGATCGGCTCGTTCGGCCTGCCTAGGAGCAGCCGCAAGATCGTCGTCCTGGTAACTGGCACGCACAGACGTCAGCGGCGCGGACAGCGACATGATCGTCGGCGAGTAGTTCACTCGGAACGTCCTGCCCCCAGCTCTGTGCCGTGAAGCAGCCGGCGCCTCCTGTTTGGCTCAGGGGGCTTAGATGGTGTCTGGGACCGCCCGATCCTCTCTCTCTCGGGAGAAGTGGACGCTCAACTCTCACATGTGGGACGTTGCCGATGCCCGAACCAGTCGCTTTCCCGCGAAGCCGAGGGTCGTTGTCGCGGCGCCAGCTGCTGGTGGACGGCGCCGCCGGGGCAGGCACGCTCGGCGCCGCGGCGCTGCTCGGGCGGTCGAGGTCGGGGCAGTCCAGCCTGGTTTCCGTCCGGGCCCCGTTCGCGCTCGGGGTCGCTTCGGGTGATCCACTGTCCGATGGGGTGGTGCTCTGGACGCGGCTGGCGCCGCGTCCCTTCGCCGAGGACGGGCGAGGGGGATGCCCGACCGGCCGGTGCCCGTTGAGTGGCAGGTGGCGGACGACGAGCGCTTCCGTCAGGTGGTGGCCGAGGGCACTGAGCTGGCACGGCCGGAGCTCGCGCACTCGGTGCACGCCGAAGTGAGCGGCCTGCGCCCTGCGGCGGAGTACTTCTACCGCTTCCGGGCCGGCTCGGAGATCAGCCCGGTCGGTCGGACGAAGACCGCCCCGGCCCCTGGCGCACGCGTGGACCGGCTGGCATTCGCGTTCACGTCGTGCCAGAGCTTCGCCGGTGGGTTCTTCACGGCCCATGCGCACATGGCTGAGGAGGATCTGGACTTGGTGGTGCAGCTCGGCGACTACATCTACGAGGGGGCACCGACGTCGGATCCGCCACGGCAGCACGAGGGGAAAGGGGAAGCGGTCAGCCTGGATGACTACCGTCGCCGGCACGCCCAGTACAAGACCGACACCGACCTGCAAGCCTGCCATGCCGCGTTCCCGTGGATCGTGGTGTTCGACGACCACGAGTTGAACAACAACTGGGCGGATGAGATGCCGCAGGACCTGCAGAGGCAGCCAGCGCAGGTTTTCCTGGCCCGCCGGGCGGCGGCCTTCCAGGCCTACTACGAGCATCTGCCCCTGCGCCGGTCGTCGCTGCCGCGGGGAATCGACATCCAGCTCTATCGACGGCTGACCTTCGGCAGGCTCGTTGACTTCCACGTGCTCGACACCCGCCAGTACCGCAGCGACCAGGCCGCCGACGCGCAGCGTACCGATCCTGGCCGCACCCTTCTCGGTGCCGAGCAGGGGAGCTGGTTGCGCCAGGGCCTGGCCGGACCGACCGCCCAGTGGAACGTGCTGGCACAACAGGTGTTCTTCTCCCAACGGGACCAACTAGCCGGGCCGGGCACTGCTTTCAGCAACGACGCCTGGGACAACTACGTCATCGAGCGCGACGGTCTGCGTGACCACCTTGTCCGAGCCGGCACCCTAACCCGGTGCTGCTCACTGGTGACGTGCACGCCAACTACGTCTGCGACGTCAAGGCTGACTTCAACGACCCGACATCGGCAACGGTGGCCACCGAGCTGGTCGGGACGTCGATCTCCTCAGGCGGTGACGGCCAGGACATCGAGCCCGATGACGAAGCACAGCTCGGCGAGAACGCGCACATCACGTTCGTCAACCGCAACCGGGGCTACGTAAGCAACACCGTCACCGCCACAGACTGGACCGTCGACTTCCGAGTCGTCGACTTCGTGAGCCGGCGGGGGCCCCGGTCCGGACGAGGGCCAGCTACGTCATCGAGGAGGGCCGGCCCGGCGCACAGCCGGTCTAAGCCCGATCCACCGACGGGCTGGGACGCCGCGCCTAGGTGATCTTGAGTGGCGGGTCGGCGGTGTGGGCGTGTCTGATCGACCGACCGCGGTTGTCGGGTTGTCCAGGTCCTTGTTGTGCCGGTGCGGCGGGTGGTCAGGAAGTCGCTGCGCGGGGAGGGCCGCAGGTGCGGGTGAACACCTCTGTCCACTGCGTCTCCCAGGGCCAGTTCTTGGGCAGGTGCAGTCGTCTTCGTGCGGACGCGATCCGGGCTGGGACGCTGATCAGGGTTCGTCGGATGGTGCCGGTCGTCGCACGTGCGACCGGCCGCCGGCCAAGTGCCGGCAGCGCGGGTGAGGTTGAACGCCATGACGGCCAGGACGAGCCAGGCGCTGTTGGCGTGGAACTTCCCTGATGGAAGGTGCGCCAGGGCGCTGTTCTTGAGGTCGGCGTGGACCTGCTCGATGATCGCGTGTGCGCGGTGGGTCTTGTCCGCCGCGACCGTGTTCAGGACCTCGGGGTCGCTGGTGGTAGAAGAAGGCGTGGAAGCGCCAGAGCTCGAACAGCGAAGCCTGGTTCGGATCGGCGGGGGCGTTGAAGTCCGGTATTCGGCGCACGACCAGCCGTCCGGGCACCCGGTCGGCCTTGTTGCCGGAGGCGAACGCGGTGAACCCGACCTCGGCGACCTCAGCGCTGGAGATCAGCTCGCCGGTGTCCTCGTCGCGGATCGCGTCGGTGTACTCGATCGTGGTCCACGCGTCGTCGGCGATGCTCGCGATGGCGGCTTTGATGTTCGGGGTCATCGGACCGTCACGGAGACCTGCGCGCCGGCACGGACCGCAGCGCCGATCGTGGGGCTGCCGTAGAAGGCCGAGTCCGCCCGCACCAGCACCGGTCCGGTGCCCGGTCGGGACGCAGCGAACGGACTGTCTCAGCGCGTCAACCAGCCGCTTCGCGCCGCGCGGTGATCCGCACGAGCCCTTGCGCAGCCGCTGCGCGACGACCACCGGCGCGGCCGAGGCGGTGCTGGCCGTGGCCAGCAGCATGTTCAACCCGCGCACTCGGGTGTAGCCGAAGCCGGCGCCCTGCTTGGCATGCCCGTGCACCTCGACGATCGAGTCGTCGCATCGACCAGCACCGTCCCGTCCAGCCCCGGCAGCAGATCGGTGCGCTTGGCCAGGCCGGTCGGGGCGATGCGACCGCGTCGAGCTGGCGGACGTGGCCGAAGGTGAACGAGCGCAGGAACGAACCCAGCGTCGACGGGGCGTAGGGCTGGTCGAACAGCTTGCCCATCGCGCCGTGCCGCAGCAGCGCCATGTCATCGATCGAGTCGGCGCCGGCGAGCATCCCGGCCACCAGCGCGGTGACCTTGCCGCCGGCGTTCGCGCCCTTGTCCGTCGGCACCGTCAGCAGTTGCCCGGCCAGCTCGCCGAGCCCGGCGTCGCTGGCAAGACGCAGCACCGGGATCAGTCCGGCGGCCGACACCAGATTCGGCTCATCGAAGCTCGCCGCCGCCACCGAGCAGGTGTGAGACAGTCGCATCCGCGAGATGCCCTTCGTGAGGCAGTCAGATCGGTCCTTCAGCAAGCCCGATTCTGTTGCCGGACAAGGGCATCTTCGCGTTACGCCACGCTCGACGCATCAAGATCGTCGGTGGATCGAGGCTAAGGGCGCACCTATGGCGGGCCGAGCGGCTTCCTCCTGGTCGGAGGTTGTCCCGGTGGCGGTCCCGCTCGATCTCGCTCTGGTGAGCACCCGACTCACTCGTCGCGGCATCCGCCGGTCGCCTGCTCCATCACGACAACGCGGTCGACCCATGCGATGGCTGCCGGCAGGTAGGTCTGATCCAGCGGCGGCAGTGTGAACTGGAGCACCGCACGCTCCCCGTGACCCCACCCCTTGTAGCTGTCGAGCTCGCCGTGGACCGTCACGTGACCCGCTCCGTCTCCCGACACGGCGATGCGGAATGCTGGCCTGGCCAGCACAGCCTCTCCGGTCAGCGTCTGGTGGATTTCTTCAAGCTGCGCCCCCCACAGCTGGATCTGCTCGAGCGTGACGTTGCAGCCGCTGCGTGCGGTGAAGTGATCGACCCGCACACGGGCCTCCAGAATGAAGTCGTCGTCGTTGCGTTCCACCGCTTCAAGTCGGAGATGGTCCTTGCGGTGACCGAACTCGAGCATGCGCCGCTCCTTCTACCCGCCCGCGTGTGCCCACGGGAGATGCTCTGTGGCAGGCGGAGGATCGCGCTGAACCTGCCGACCGCATTGTCCGCGCCTGACTGACGCCTGCGCCCTGGCGGGGTGGCACAACCGCCTGTCAGGAGTCTGCCTCGTCGAACAGCCCTGTTGCAGTGCTGAAGTTCCGCAGAAAGGCGACGGCGTCCGGATCTTGTTGCCGCCGCTCGGCCTGGGCGGCGAGCTGTCCCGCGCGCTCCGACAGGCCCACCTTTGCTCCCGCGGTAACTCCTGAGTTTCAAAGCTCGCGCCCTCCAGGGCGGCGACGACATGTCCGGGTCGCTCAGCACCTCCTCGTCATTCAGCTCCAGGAAGCCGATCAGAAAGATGACAGCATCGGCGAGCGGCAAGGGACAGTGCTGGCTGCTCCACAAGACGCACGGTATCGCCGTGCCCCGGTCGAGCGACCCTCTGATGCGCGACAGGTTCGCCCTGACGTCCGCACCGGCTAGGGCGCCTGCGAGACCAACGAAATCACATGAAGTTGCGGGTGTGCAGGGCGGACAGCTCGGCGGCCTCGTCGGCCGGGAAGCCGAGCCGGGTCAGGCGCTGCCGACGGCCCTCATCCATGGCGTCGTGCAGCGCCCGGACGGCAGCGTGCCCGCGGCGGATGGCCTCCGGTTCCCACGATCCCGCGGCCAGGATGATCAGCGCGTCGAAGACGTCCGCGTTGAGCCCCGCCGTGTCGGTCAGGGAGTCGTGCCGTCGCTCGACCGCGGCCCGCAGGCGTCCCTTCAGCGTCGGGTCGAGCGCTGCCTGGTGCTCGAGGTGGGCCACCCCGAAGGCGACGTGCCGCGCCTCGTCCACCCGCGCCAGGCGGGTGACCTGCCGGGTCACCGGGTCGGGCGCGTGCTCGTCGAGGAAGCCCAGCAGCGACAGGAAGCTGCCCTCGCCGAGCACCGACAGCAGAAACGAGGCGAGGGAGAAGTCTGGCTCCATGAGCAGCGTGTTCAGCGACTCCCGACCGCCGGCCGATGAGGTGCCCATCGGGCGGCCGGTCGACAGCGCGCGCCGGGTGAACACCTCCAGGTGCCGCGCCTCGTCGGCGGCCTGCACGGCCAGCAGCTGCTGCACCTCTCGGAAGTGCGGGTGCACCCGGGCCAGCAGCCGGGCCGGGATGACCATCGCGGCCTGCTCGTTCTCGACCAGGTAGGTCATCACCTGGACGACGGCGGTCTCGATGTCGTCGGGCAGATCGGTGCCGGCGCCCCAGTCGACGGCGGTGGCCGGGTCCCACTGCGCGGCCGCCGCATGGGCGTAGAGGCGCGGGGCCAGGTCGGCCCAGACCACGTCCCGGTCGTCGAGGTCGAACGACGGACCGGGTCCGCCGGCCTCCACGAGGGCGCCTCGGGCGGCCAGCCCCCAGTGCGCGGGCGGCCGGCGCACGATGTCCGTTGGCGCCGCGCCCCCGGCGCGCTCGGCGCCGGTCCAGCGCTGCTGCTCCGCAAGACCCCGCGCGATCTGGTAGCTCTCCGCCGGCTCGTCGGAGAAGACGTGGCCGGCGCCGCGGCACCAGGCCCGCAGATGCACCCCGAGCGCCGGATCGCTGCCGACGACCCGCAGCACTCCTGCGGCGGGCAGGGCGCGCAGGGCCCGGCCGACGAGCAGGTGGGCACCGTGGTCGAACCCGAGGGTGCCGAGGTCGAGCTCGGCTGCGCTGTTGTTCAGGGGATGTACTCCTTCGCCGTCAGCCCGCCCCGCTCGTCGTAGAACCCGGTTTGCGTCACCGCCCTGTCCAGCGCCGTGTAGCCGATGTCGCGCCCTGGCCGCCACACCTTCAGTCCTTCGAGGTCCAGCAGCGGGCGCACCTGCGGATCCGCGTACGACATCGCCAGCAGCAGCTCGACGAACTCCTCCGCCAGATCCGTCGGGGCGGTGTCGACCAGCGTCATGTTGCAGTGGTCGTACGGCTCGGTCTGCGCCAGGACGCGGGTCGCGCCCGCAGGCAGCGTCCCCTCCTGGGAGAACAGCAGGTGGTTGCCGTCGATCATGCACGCGGCCTCGACCTCGCCTGCGACCAACGCGCGCGCGGCGTCCCGCTCACCTCCGATGTGATCGCCGTGCAGCCCGACACCGACGTCGAATCGGTGCACGACGACGTCCTCGTCAGGGCGAATGCCGGCCGCGCGCAAGTGCGACAGCGGGATCAGTGTGGCCTGCGGCGAGTCGACCGCGCCGACCCCCATCACCTGGCCCTGCAGGTCGCCCAGGCCGGCGTACGCCGAGTCGGCGCGGACCACGACGACCGAGGTGAGGTCCTGGTCGGTGTCGCGCATCACGGCGGAGCGCACCGTCCGGCCGCGGGCTGCCGCAAGGCGCTGGGCTCGCAGCCAGGCCAGCGGTGAGTTCCACGCCGCGTCGAGCCGCCCGTCGACCAGATCCTCGACCTGCCGCTCGTAGTGCGAGTAGAGGACGAAGTCGAACGGCAGCCCCTTTCCGGCCAGGTAGTGGCGGAAGCCCTCCCAGATCGTGACGACCTTCGGGTCGTACGCGACCGCTCCCATCAGCAGGGTCGTCCCGGGCATCAGGCCGGCACTTCGTCGAACAGCGGCTGGCCCAGGCTCGCGCGGCCGACGAAGTCCTGCAGCGCCGCGGTCGTCGGCGCCATCACCCGGGCGGCCAGTGAGTCGCGGAAGCGCCGCTCCACCCCGAGCTCCTTGCGGAACGCCGCCCCTCCGCACAGCCGGAGGACACCGTCCGCGACCTGTGTGGAGGCCTCCGCGGCGACCGCCTTGACCTGCAGAACCCGCAGGGTGGCGTCGGCGCGCCCTGAGCCCACCGCGAGCAGTGTGTCAGCGAGGAAGGCCCGGGCCTCGTCGCAGCGGGTACGCAGCCGCGCGAACTCGGCCCGGCTGACCGGCTGCTCGGCCAGCGACACATCCAGGTGCGTCAGCCGTGTCCGCGTCAGGTGAGCCGCAGCCTCAGCGACCATCGCCCCCATCAACCCGACCGAGAAGGCCGCGTTACCGATCAGGAACGCCGGCAGCGCGGTCGCGAGAGCGATGTCCAGTCCTTCGCCGTCCTCACCCAGCCGCGCCGACTCGGGCACGAGCACACCCTCCCCCGCCACCGGCTTGGAGCCGTTGCCGCGCAGGCCGACGCCGTCGAAGCCACCGGCGACCCGCAGTCCCGGCGCACCAGCCGGGACGAGCCACAGCGTCATGGGACCCGCGGCGCTCACCGGGGTGCTGGACCAGACGTAGCTGTCGGCCTCCCCGGCTGAGGTGACCCAGCTCTTCGCGGCGTCCAGCCGGAAGCTGTCACCGACCCGGGTGGCAGAGCTCATCGGCGCCCAGAAGTGGCTGCGCGAGCCCGCCTCGGACAAGGCCAGCGTCGTGACGTGGCGGCCGGCGGCGATCGCCTCCCGAACCTCACGCGGACCGTGCGCCTCGATCGCGGCCGTCCCGGCGAAGTGCATGAGCACGACCATCGCGGTCGAGCCGCAGACCGCAGCGATGGCCTCGACCACCTCAGCGACATCAGCCAACGAGCCGCCCCCACCGCCCACCTCCGTGGCGCTGAGGACGCTGAGGACGCCGGCCTCACGAAGGGCGTCGAGCGCTGCTTTCGGGTACGCCCCTGTGCGGTCGATCTCGACGGCGGCGGGGGCGATCAGATCCTTGACGATCGCGGACAGGGCGGTTCGGTAGCCGGGCACGGTCGTGCTGTTCAGGGCAGTCATGGTGGCTCCTCAGGGGACCGACGTGCGAGGGCATCGACGTGATCGCGAGGAGCGCCCGACAGGGTTCAGCCCAGTCTGGACACCGCCCTCGCGAGGGGGAAAGTCCGCCCGACCGGACGGATGCAGGGGAAGGCTCAACGGCGTGTCGGCATGTCCCCCCCTCGCGCAGTAAGTGAGGCCACCGAACATATCAACAAGCGGGCTGCTGCAGGCGCGCCGCGCGGTCGACTCGACCAGCTGAGCCCCCGCGCGTCGGGACCGGGTAATGCTCGACAGCCCGCCGGACCGTGCAGGCACGCTCCGCGGCCGCCCTGGCCCGCCAGCAGAAGATCGCGCTGACGCGGCCGCTGGGCTCCCTCCGCCAGCCCGCTAGCGGCAGAGCCTGATGGACTCAGCTGGTGCTCGACCTGCCGGGCAGCGTGACCATCGGACTAGGTCGTGCTCAGGTAGCGGAACAAGGCGACTGACACACCCGCCAGCAGGGTGCCAGCCACCGTCAGCCAGCGTCGTCGTCGAGACAGACCCAGGACGGCCAGCAGCGCACCCGTGACGACGAGCACGACGAGCAGCGCCATCAACGCGACGCTGACCGCGAGGCTGAGCGCGAACAGGAACAGGAGCAGCTCGACGAAGGAGCTCACGCCGTCAGAACTCATCGGTGACTCCCGCGTCGGGCGGGGACCATCTCAGTGCTGACGTCCACATCTGTGCATCGTGTCGCTGTGGTCGACGGTCAGCGTGAGTAGCCCTACTCAACTCGTGCCTTCGATTCAGCGCCCGCGGTCCAACAGCATGGATCACGGCCGTCGTGTGCTTCTCAGCTGCGGAAGCCCAGTCTGGTCGTCGAGATTCGTGCGGCTAACAGCTTCCGTCGGCCCGGCGCAGGCGCTCCAAGCCCTCCCCCGCAAGTCGCTCGGCAAGCCGGAACTGCCGCGCTGAGCGGGCCTGGGCAAGAATCGCGCCGCTGGTCGTCCAGCGCTCAGCCGCCTCGGCGACGAGTCGTTCGCGCTCGTCCCCGCTCGGCACCGGACCTGTCGCGAGCTCGTGACCGAGCCGGGCGTGCGCCGACCGCGCATGCGCCCGCGGACCGGCCGAATCGCCCGGTCGCCAGCCGCTGACAACGGGCACGACGGCCCCGCCGCCAACAGCGCCGCCGCGATCAGCCACAGGGTCATGCTCGCGCCCTCGCAAGGGCCTGGTCGACCCGGCGCAGGGCCTCCTCGGCCGCATCGAGCTCGTCCGGACGGCGCGCCGCCTCGAAGGCGGCGAGTGCCAGCACGTAGCGCTCGGCTGCCTCGGCGTGGCGTACCGCCTCCGCCGGATCATCGCGCCAGAGCTCCGGGCGCGTGTTGACCATCTGATGGGCGACCTGCGAGAGCCGCGCGTCCAGCTCCAGCTTGCGGTCGCGCAGCGCGTACCGCTTCTGCAACCACTCTCGCCACCGGCGCGCCAGCCAGCGCAGGGCGGCGAAGGCCGACGCAAGCACGACCACCAGGGCGGCGAGCTCGGCGAGCACGGCAGCCCAGGTGCGCGGATCGGCCCCCGCCTTCCGCGTCGGGACACCGGCGGGATAGTCGAGGACGGCTCGGACGTCGAAGGCGAGCACCAGCTCCTCGATCTCGGGCGTCCGGTCGGCCTGGCGGCCATTGACCCGGAACTGCGACGCCTGCTGCGCGGTTCTGGCGATGCCGGCCAGCCACGTGTCCGTCCTGCTGACGTCTTCGAGATTCGAGTCCTTCACGTTCTCGGGCTCGGGAAAGCGGTCGGTGGCGCAGATCGCGGGGTAGGCACCGCGCTCGCTGCCGAGGTAGGCCAGCACGATGGTGCGCGGCTGCAGCCGCGCCACCACCTTGCAGGCATCGAGGTGGTCACCGTCGTAGGTGTCCGCGAGCACGGCCACGACGATCGGTCGGTCCCCGATCACCTGTTCCACCCGTGGGGCGTCCAGCACCTCCTGCTCGCCCGGGGTGACGTACACGGTCGAGCTGCGAAGCGCCGCCGCGGCCGTCCGCGCCTCGGGTGCCGTGATCAGGTAGCCCACGTTCGACCAGCCGAGAAGAGCGACCGCGACGACCGGAACCAGCAAGGGAAGGACCCGCCGCATCCGGCGCGGCGGCGCCGCGGGCACGCTCTGCAACCGCACGGCTTCGCGACGACGTACTCCCCTCGCGCGGTTCGCGGCGCGGCGGGCGGTGCGGCTCACCGCCGGGCCGCCATCAGCAGCCTCTCGGCCTCGCGTACGGCTGCGTCTGCTGCGGCGAGCACGTCCGGCTCGCGCGAGCTCTCGGCCTGGTCGAACAGGTGCAGGGCGGTGGCGTGCCGCTCGGCCGCGCCGGCAACGAGGCCTCCGCCCTGCCGCGCCCGCAGCAGATCGGCGCTGAGCCGGCTGAGTCGGGCGAACACGTCGGCGTGATCGTGGCGGTAGGCCCGGGCAGCGGCCAGCCGACGTCGTACCCGCAGGCGCAGCCAGGTGAGCACCGATCCACCGCCCAGCAGCAGCGCGAGCGCCAGTGCTGTCCACGGCGCCAGCCGCTCCAGCAGCTGCTCCTCGGTGACCGGCGCAACCGGCGGTCGCCGGAAGGCGTCCCCGTAACGCAGCTCGCCGAGCCGCTCGAGGAACAGCCGCACCACCTGCGGGGAGGCGGCCGCGCGTTCCAGCAGCTGCTTGCGGTAAGCGCCGAGCACGTAGTTGCGTGCCGAGGTGATCTCGGTCTGGCCTGGGCCGGCCGCCTCCAGCCAGGCGCCGCGGGCCACCACCACCAGCTCGCCGGGGAACTGCATCTGCAAGGCGGGCAGCAGATCCGGGTACGGCGTACCGCGCGGGAGCAGGGGCAGGAAGGCAACGCGCATGGACAAGCCGGGAACCAGGTCCGCCCGGGGCGCTGGAGCGGCTCAGGTCCACCATGATCCCGGGCGCGGACCAGCGCGGGGCGGCCCGCAGGCCGGCGACCACCTCGGCCACGAGGGCCGGGTCCGGCGGAACGCGCTCGTCCGGGGTGGGGCTGTCGTCGATCGGTTCGGTCCCGCTCAGGCTTCGCGCCGCGTAGCGCAGCGACTCGGTGACATCGCTCTGGGCCAGCAGCAGCCGCATCTCCGGCAACTCGTCCTGCGTCACCGTTCCGAGACCGGGCACCTCGCCTGGAGTCCGGTGACGAGGACCAGCCGCACTTCCCGCTCATCTGCCCAGGTCGTCATCGGGCCGTAGACGGTGTCGTAGAAGTTGCTTCGCTCCTCCAGCGACCGCGGCGGCCCGATCAGCACCCGTGCGTCGGAGGGCAGCTCCGGCAGCACGCGCGCGGGATCGAAGGTCGCGACCGCGCCGGGCGCCGCGTAGACCTGCTCGGTGACCAGCGCACGCTGGGCGGCCGCGAGGTCGAGCCGGGGCACATCTTCGGCCGCCCACGCGGGCGGCGGGAGCAGCGCCAGGACGAGGCCAGCGAGGCCGGCCACCGCCCCATGGCCTCGGCTACGCCACGTGCGACGCCGCAACAGCCCGCCGATCATCTGCGGACGCTCGCGTCTCGGAGCGGTCGTGCACATGGGCTACACCTTGCAGCGGGCACGGGCGTAGCGAAGATGCGCGCCGACACCACTGTGCCACGGTCGCCGTTCCCATCCGGCGCTGGTGCGTTCGGCCAGGAACATCGGCCCCGGTGCTGTGTGCTCTCGAAGGCAGGCGGATCAGGGCGCGGCGATCCGCGCGCACGCGGTGAACTTCACGACCATCCCCGAACGACCCGCACAGCAGCGCCGGATCGTCGAGAGGTGTGCGCGGTCTGAACGCTCGCTGCCGGACTGCGCCTCCCAGGTGTTGAAGAGGGTGGCTCACGACCCGACCTGCCGGCTCTGGCCGGGATGGCCCTGGCCAGCGACGCCGGCCGCGGCTGCCGCGCGGCGACCGGTCGGCCGCCGAGGCGCTGCTCGCTCGTGGAAGGCTCCGTGTCCCGGCCGTCGATCAGCGGCCGGTCAGGTCCTTGTCCTCCATCTCCCACGCGTGGTCCATGGTGTGGAAGGCGCTGTGGCGGATGAGGAACGGCAGGTTCCATGACCGCATGCGCTTGCCCTCGCCGCTGTTGTACGTCCGCATCGCCGCGACGTAGGCCTCCCGGTACCTGCGAAGCGCCTCCGGCGTGAGCGCGCTCTCCTGCGCCATCCGCAGCCCCACGCGCTTCGCGAAGTCCTCACTCTCGACGCGCAGCGTGTGGCGGACGATCTGGTCCCGGTCCCTGCCCCCTCCACGGGGGCCCTTGCGCATCTCGGGCGATACACGTGCCGCCACGGCATCGAAAACGTGCCAGCAGGCGCGCAACAGTCCCATCTTGCGCTCCAACTCCGCCTCGTCTAGCGGCTCCGACTCGTGGGACGACGGCGAGAACGAGATGCCCCAGAAGTCAGTCGAGCTCGTGCCGACTCGGTCCTCGACGACCTGGAGGGCACCTGCTGCGTCGAACTCGTCGCCCATCCCGGCTGCCACGGCCACGAGCCGGTAACGCGCCCGGTAGCTCTCCAGCAGCTCCAGCGCGAGCTCGGGGGTCTTCGCTCCCCGACTCCAGCCCGGCCATTCGAGGGCGAACGCGACCGCCTTCTTCCCCTTGGGGCCCCGGTCCACGACGGTGCGCACGGGCATGCGCCGCAGCCTAGAACCGCCCGCTCACCGCTGGCGCGACAACTGTTCGCAATGATCCGCCGTAAAGGCTCTGCGGGGACGTACTCGAACAGCGGGCAGCGCAGCGAGGGTCGGCCGGTTAGGCTGTTCACGCGAGTCCTCGGACACGTGAGCCGGCAGCGAGGTTCGCGACTGCCTTGACCGGCCAGGTGATCTCCGTGGGTGAGTCGCGAGGCGTGGACGACGGAAGGCCGTCGGCCATCTCTCGCCTGCGGACGGGCGGTCGCCACCAGCCAGGTGCCGAGAGCGGTCCCGTACTCCACGGTGAACTGGGCCGCTGCCGTTGACGTTCTGGCGGCTCCGCCGGCACGACCTGCTTCTGGCACGGCTGGACCTGGTGGCGATCGACGACGACATGAGGGACTCGTTGGCTGGCGTGGGAGGTAGTCGGTCCGCGCCATCCCGGCGCCGGCGGAAGAGGAGAGGTGCATGACCGCGCGAGACCGGCGTCAGCCCCGGGGCACCGGATCTGCGGCGCGGCAGTCCCGCGAGCAGGGCATGATCCCGGTGCTCGCGCGTGCTGTGCGCGACGTCGAGCTCGCGGTCCAGCGCGGCCGGGTCCGACCCGCGACGCGCAGCATGTTCCAAGCGGTCGCGCTGCTGGTCCGCGAGGAGCGCCGCCGGATCCAGACGGACGACCTCAGCGAGGCCCGCCGGACCGAGCAGCTCAAGCGGCTGGAGGGGGTGGCGACGGTCCTTGCGCGTACGGCCCCGCGGGACAGCTCCCTGCTCGCGCTGCTCGCCGAGGACGCCGAGCTGCTCCCTTCGACCAGGACCGTCCTGCGCGAGATGCGCATCGCGGCGGGTACCGAGCAACCGTCAGAGCCGGTACGCCCGGAGCCCGTCCTACCCGTCTCGCCCTCGCCCGGCGCCGAGCGTCAGGTCGTCCCCCAGTCGGTCATCTCCCGGCAGCTGGCCAACCCGTTCCTCGAGCCTGACTTCTCCGCGCCGCCGCCCCCCCGCCGGCCACGACTCCTGGTGACGTGGGAGCTGCTCGCCCCCCTGCTGCGCTCGTTCGAGACGGCCTCCGGCGGGGCGCCGTCCTGCATGGCGCTCCCCCAGCCGTCCCCGCTACCGGTCCCGGGGGGGCGGACGCTCATGCCGCACCAGGCGCAGGTGGTTGCCGCCGCCGGTGCCGGCCACCGGACGTTCCTGCTGGCCGACGAACCGGGGCTAGGCAAGACCGCTCAGGCGCTCCTGGCGGCCGAGGCCGCGCGCGCGTACCCGCTGCTGGCCGTCGTCCCGAACGTCGTCAAGGCCAACTGGGCGCGCGAGGTCGGGATGTGGACACCGCACCGGCCCGTCACCGTGGTCCACGGTGACGGCAACACCGTCGACGCCTTCTCCGACGTGGTCGTCGTCAACTACGACGTGCTGGACCGGCACGTCGGCTGGCTCGGGACGCTCGGGTTCCGCGGGATGGTGGTCGACGAGGCGCACTTCATCAAGAACAAGGCCTCGCAGCGCTCGCAGAACGTGCTGCAGCTGTCCGAGCGGATCCGTTCGCGCACGGTACGACCGCTGCTGATGGCGCTGACCGGAACACCGCTGATCAACGACATCGAGGACTTCCTGGCCATCTGGGAGTTCCTCGGATGGATCAAGAACGACGAGCCGGGACCGGGACTGATGCAGGCGCTGGAGGAGAACGGGTTCACCCCGGCCGAGTCCGAGTTCTACCCGGCCGCCCGGTCGGCCGTCATCGAGCTGGGCATCGTGCGGCGGCGCAAGGTCGACGTCGCGGCGGACATCCCTGCCCGTCGGGTGGCCGACCTGCCGGTCGAGCTCGAGGGGAGTGTGGGCCGGTCGATCCGGGAGGCCGAGCGCCTGCTGGCCCGACGCCTCGTGAAGCGCTACCAGAGCGCGCTCGAGGCTCGCTCGCCCGCAGTGCCCGTGCAGGGCATCGACCATGCGCTGGTGCGAAAGGTCGCCACCTGGGAGCGCCAGGACAGCGACGAGACGCAGAGCGGCGAGAACGTCTTCAGCATGATGCGCCGCATCGGCCAGGCCAAGGCGGTGCTTGCGGCCGACTACACGGCGCAGCTGGCACGCAGCGTCGGGAAGGTCGTCTTCTTCGCCAAGCACGTGGACGTGATGGACGCGGCCGAGCAGACGTTCGCGCAGCGCGGCATCCGTTGCTCGTCGATCCGCGGCGACCAGACGCCACGGGTTCGACAGCAGGCCATCGCTGCTTTCCTGGATGACCCTGAGGTCGCCGTGGTGGTGTGCTCCCTCACCGCAGCCGGCGTCGGGCTCAACCTGCAGGTCGCCTCCGACGTGGTGCTCGCCGAGCTCTCCTGGACCAACGCCGAGCAGACGCAGGCCATCGACCGCGTGCACCGGATCGGCCAGGACCAGCCGGTGACCGCCTGGCGGATCATCGCCGCCCAGACCATCGACGCCCGCATCGCCGAGCTCATCGACGAGAAGGCCGGGCTCGCGGCACGTGCCCTGGACGGCTCTGAGGACGAGCTGACCTCGGCGGTCGACGTGCAGCTCGAGGCCCTCGTCACCCTCCTGACGGATGCGCTGACCGACCTTGCCGAGCAGCAGACCTAGCCGACGGCAGATCCACCAGCCCTACTCCGCCGCCACCGCGCTGCGCACCTCGACGAGGCGCTCGAGCAGTGCCTGCGTCTCGGGGTCCACGGAGGTGATGACGGTGCCCACCATGCCGCGCGTGAGCAGCACCTTGTAGACGTTGCGCACGAGGCGTTCAAACTCGTCGTCGCCGACCTTGCTGCGGTTGCGGAAGTCAGGGTCCCTGTTCGCCGAGCGGACGGTGACCCAGCGGTCTGTCCGCCACACGAAGTCCGGTCCCAGCAGCACGCCGTTCCAGTGGTACTCGAAGCCCTGCGCGGTGTAGACGCAGCCCACCTGCTCGAAGCCACCCTCGGCACTGGCCCACAGCGCAGCCGGAGGTGCGTCGCCGACAGCCCGATCTCCCCGCAGGTTCCACGGCTTCGCCCAGGAACCCACAGCGACGTCCGGCACCAGGCTCCCGTCGTCCCGCGGGTTGCTCCATGGCCAGCAGTACCCGGCGGTCATCCGCGCACCGAACCCCGCCGCGAGCCTCTCTCGCAGCCGTTGCTCGAGGTCGGCCGGTGATGGCGCCGTCTCCACCTGGAAGGCGCCATCAGGCTGCCAGCGCAGCGGGCCTCCAGGGGCCAGGCCGAGCAGCCGCAGCACCCAGGTGACGTACGCGGCGCTGCCGCCGCAGCGGAACTGGACGTCCAGGTCGATGCGGTGGACCGGCAGTCCGAGCGACGCCGCGTGCCGCTCGATGTCCTCGCTGGTGCCGAGCTCGCCCGGTCGCACGACCTGGTGCTGGTCGAGCAGGAAGACCGGTACACGCGCGGCCGCCATCAGCTCGTCGATCTGCGTACGCGGTACCTGCCGCAGGTCCTTCGGCGTCCAGCGGTCGACGGAGCTCTCACGGATGCGATGGGCCTCGTCGAGGATCAGCACGTCGAGCCCGTTCCGCTCGGCTGTCATGAAGTCGTTGAAGTACTTGAAGAGCGACTTGGTGCTGATCGACCGGTGGCCGGCGACCTTGCGGAGCGTCTGGGTGAAGGACCGGGATCCGGTCGCGTGCACCACCGTTCGACCTCGTCGAGCGAGCTCACCGAGCAGCGACAGGGCGATCACGCTCTTGCCGCTGCCAGGGCCGCCGGTGACGAGCACGACGCTCTTGTGGTCGGACCGCCGAGCCTTCGCCACCTCGTGCAGGACGAGCTCGTATGCCACCTTCTGCTCACCCAGCAGGATGAACTGCTCCCGCTCCTGCACCTCCTGGGCAGCCACCGTGAGCAGCTGCTTCGAGGGGGCAGAGGCCGAGTTGAGCAGGAGGTCCGCGTACGGCGCTCCCGCCACATCCGGGTCGAACAGACTCGTGAGGTGCTCGAGCCAACGAGCCCGATCCGTCCCGGTGAAGAGCCGGCCGTAGGAGTCCTGGGGGTAGTCCCGCAGCTCGTCGACGGCCCTCTCGTCGAGGGCGTTGTGCAGGTAGGCCGCACCGCGCACCGAGCCCGGCAGGTCGTGCAGCGCCCGGGTGAAGTCGACCAGGTACTGGCAGTAGCCCCGCACCTGCTCGACCGGATGCAGAACCGGTCGGTTGCCGTAGGCCGCGAGCGCCACCAGGCCGGGCTCGCCCTCCCAGCGGCGCGCAGCACTCCACTGCTTGAGCTCGACGACCAGGTACGAGGGCTTCCGCGTACGTGGGTGCTGACCCGCCAGGACGACGTCGATCCGCTTGCTGCTCAGCGGTAGCGCATGCTCGACGATCATCTCGACGCGTCCGAGGCCAGCGCTGATGAGGTCCTGGGCGAGGACGGGGAGGCTGCGGTCCCAGCTGCGCATCTCCGACTCCGAGGCCCGACGTCCGCTGACGTGCCGCATCTGCTCCCCGGTGCGCACCCCGAGGGTGCCTTCCAGGGCAAGCGCCGCCACGGCGACGGCATCGGCGCGCAGCAGCGACAAGACAGGACCCCGGCAAGCACGAAGGAGCTCGTGCGGTGGGGGGCATGTCCTGGGAGGAAGCCCGTCGGTACCGCTGCCTCAGGACCCTAACGGCCGGGCCGTGCTACGGCAGCAGATCGCCGTGGCGGGCCCGGCGCAGGCACCGCCGCGCCTCGGGGCCGTGGAGGTCGCCACCTCGCCGCCCCGGCAGCCGGCTCCGTGCGCGTGCACAGCGCGAAGCGTGCGCGCCGCCGGCCGGGTACAGCTCAGTCGGTCATGGCGTTGAAGGCGACGTTGACCCAGTGGAAGAGCTGGCCCAGCGCATCCCCGACGCGCTGCACCGACTCCTCGCCGCCCGTCGCGCCGGCGAGGACCACGACGAACAGCAGCACGACGACGATCGCCTTGAAGTTCATCGTTCCTCACCCCTGGGGTGTTCACGAGCCGCGGGACGCCTCCGCGCGGGCGGCGGCTTCCGAAATCTAGCGCCCGCTGCACGGAACCCTCCGCAACCGCAGACGTGTCGGCGCGGCGATCTCAGCGCGGCGTGGCGACTCGGTCCAGCGCCGGTACGAACTACCGTGGCGAGAACCAGCCCATCCGCCGAGGAGCCGACGATGTCCGACCTCTGGTCGAGCCGACTGCGCTCCCTGCCATGGGCGCCGCTGGCCAGATATCCGAGCCTTGCGGTGGGCGACACCGTCGTGCTGGACGTACGGCGCCACCCGATCACCCTCTTCTCGCCTGGGCTGCGCTCCATCGCGGGCCTGACGGTGCTGTGGACCGACGTCGCCACGCCCTGGGTGCTGCTCCTGTTCGTGCTCAGCGTCCTCGCCTGGGCGCGCGCGCGGTTCCCCTCGGTGCTGAAGCGCTCGTTGCTCCTCGCGGGCCTCCTGACCCTGCCGCTGCTCATCGCGAGCGGCATCGGCGCGGTCGTCGTCGCCGTCGTCCTGGCCCTGTGGTTCCTCGAGGACGTGGCCGACTGGTACACCGACCGCCTCGTCGTCAGCCGCAAGCGGATCTACCGCCTGTACGGCGTCCTCACCAAGCACAGCCCGTCGATGGCGCTCACCGCGGTCACCTTCATCGACGTGGAGGAGACGCCGCTGGGCAGGATGCTCGGCTACGGGACCGTCAAGCTGGACTCGGTGGCCCAACGCGACGAGCCCCTCTCCCGGTTCGAGCGGCTGCCCGAGGCGCAGTTCGTGCACGTCAAGATCCTCGAGCTCCGCACGGCCGCGATGCCGCAGTACCCGACGCCCGGGATCCCGCTGTGACCCGGATGAGCGCCAACGCCGTCGGCTAGCTTCCCCGACATGACGACCAACATCCGCCGGCACGACCTGGGCGCCGCCGACCGGTGGCGGCAGTCGGTCCTCGACCGGGCCGTGCCGCAGAGCATCCTCGACGCGGCGCCCGAGCCGCAGGCGCTGCTCGAACCGGAGATGTTCCGGTGGCGGCCCGAGCAGGACGCCCAGCAGCCGGTGCGCCCCTCGCGCCGGCGGGCGCTGGAGGCGCTGCCAGAGGGGGGCACGGTGCTCGACGTCGGGGTGGGTGGAGGCGCCAGCAGCCTCGGGCTCGCCCCGAAGGCCGGCACCATCGTCGGTGTCGACCCCCACCCCGGCATGCTCGAGCAGTTCGAGGTCAGCGCGCGGGAGTGCGGGGTGGTCCCGCGCCCGGTGCTCGGGTCGTGGCCGGAGGTCGCCGTCGAGGTCGAGCCCGCGGATGTCGCCGTCTGCCACCACGCGGTCTACGGCGTGGAGCAGATCGAGGACTTCCTCCTGGCGCTGACCTCGCATGCGCGGCGCAGGGTGGTTCTCGAGGTCTCGGAGCACCCGCCGCTGTTCGGCATTCACCCGCTCTGGCGGAGTTTCCACGGTACAGAGCGCCCGGACTGGCTCGTGGCTGACGAGGCCTTCGCCGTGCTCGAGGAGCTGGGCCTCGACGTGGAACGGGAGGACGTCTGCCTGCCGCTCACCAAGCGGGAGGTCACAGCGGAGTTCGTCGCGTTCGTGCGTCGGCGCCTCCACGTCGGTCCGGGGCGCGATCCTGAGATCGAGCAGTTCCTGCGTGCGCTGCCCGCGCAACCCCACACCGCCGTCGCGCTCTGGTGGCCGGGCGCTGCCTAGCGGGCACCAAGCAGGTGCCAGGAGGGCCACCGCGAGGTTGGCCGGCGTCACGCCGTACGCGCAGCGCGCCTCCCGCCGAACGACGCCCTCGGCGCCGCGTGAGCCGCCGTCCCACTAGCTCCCGAAGTCGGGAACCGTGATCGAGCCGTCGTCGGCCAGGGGGAATCCGGGGTTGTACGCGATCTCCCACACGTGCCCGTCGAGGTCGCGGAAGCACCCGGCATAGCCGCCGTAGAAGGTGTCCCGGGCGGCCCGGGAGATGCTCGCTCCCGCGGTGCCCGCCGCGCTCAGGACCCGGTCGACCTCCGCGCGGCTGCGGACGTTGTGCGCGAGGGCAGCGCCGCCGAGGCCATCCGGTACGCCGCAGTCCTCGGCGAGCAGGTCGCGGCCCCACAGCACCAGGGCCAGCCCGCCGAGCTGGAAGAAGACCGTCCCCTCAACCTCCTGCCCCCGCCAGCCCAGCTGCTCGTAGAAGGCTCGCGAGCGTCGTACGTCCTCGACGCCGAGGGTGATCAGGCTGACCCGCTGCTCCACCCGGCGACCGTAGCGGGAGCAGCGGCGGGCCAAGGGCGGCCACGTGGCGAGGCTCACGCCGCCCGCGGCGAGAAGCGCTTGACCTTCCGCCAGCTTGAAGGTTGACAGTAGATGTTGCGGGCATCTAGTCCGGCGGCCGTCCCCGGCCGCACCCCCCAGCGAGAGGCAAGAACATGACCGTCTCGGACCAGACGCAGCAGAAGTCTGACTGCGGCTGCGGCTGCGGTGGCGCCAACGAGCCCACCACGACCGCAGTGACCAGCAAGGGTGACGGCAGCTGCGGCTGCGGCTGCGGCGCCACGGCCGACGAGTCAGCGGCGGCTCCGACGAAGAAGGGCGACGGCAGCTGCGGCTGCGGCTGCGGCGCCACCGCCGACGAGTCAGCGGCGGCTCCGACGAAGAAGGGCGACGGGAGCTGCGGCTGCGGCTGCGGCTGAGCTCCGGCAGGAGACGACCACCACCCCGGCGAGCCACGGGGTGGTGGTCGACTGATCGCGCGCCGCGAAGATGCGCCGCCAGGCAGGCGTTCCTAGGATGAGGAAGGCAGACGAGGGAGAGGCCATGGAGAAGTTCCGGATCGCAGAGCTCGCGGCACGCACCGGCTTCACGACCGCCGCCCTGCGCTACTACGAGGAGCTCGGACTGCTCGAGCCCCCGGAGCGGTCGCCCGGCGGCTACCGGCTCTACACCCAGCGCGACGTCGACCGCGCGCAGTTCATCGGCCGGGCCAAGCGACTAGGCCTCAGCCTCGAGGACATCCACTCGCTGGTCGACGTGTGGGCGGGCGGTGTCTGCTCGGTCACCCGGCTGCAGCTGCGGGGGCTCGTCGAGGCCAAGATCGTCTCCGTACGCCAGCAGCTCGAGGACTGCGGCAACTTCCTCAAGCAGCTCGAGAGCGTGCATGCCCGGATCGAGACGCTCATGGAGGAGGGCTCCCCCGAGGGCGGCTGCGGGTGCGCTCCTGAGCTGCCCCCCGTGGAGGCGCTGCGGGCCTAGCGAGCACCCCGACCCCGCTGGCATGGCGGGGGCACAGCCGGGAACGGCAGTACCCACGCGGCGACCCGCCGCCTCCTGCCGCCGCACCACCGAACCCGGGACGCTCCCTTGCCCACATCGCCCCGCCCCGCCAGCCGCGGGGACGACGGCGAGCACCAGCACGAGGACGCCGGCAGCCCTGGGCACGACCACGCCGACGACCACGACCACAGCCACGAGCACCCCGCTGGCGTGAAGGGCTGGCTCGCCTCGATCTTCCGCCCGCACAGCCACGACGCGGCCGACTCGGTCGACTCGGCGCTCGAGTCCAGCGCCCAGGGGATCCGGGCGCTGAAGATCAGTCTGGTCGCCCTGGGCGCGACCGCGCTGCTCCAGGGCGTCGTGGTGGCGATCAGCGGGTCCGCGGCTCTGCTCGCGGACACGATCCACAACTTCTCCGACGCCCTCACCGCCTTCCCCCTGTGGATCGCGTTCGTCCTCGGCCGGCGGGCGGCGACCCGCAGCTACACCTACGGGTTCGGCCGGGCCGAGGACCTGGCCGGCGTCTTCGTCGTCGTCATGATCACGCTGTCAGCGGTGGTCGCGGGCTACGAGTCGGTCCACCGGCTGATCGACCCCAAGCCCATCACCGACGTCGGCTGGGTCCTCGTCGCCGGGCTGATCGGCTTCGCCGGCAACGAGCTCGTCGCGGTCTACCGGATCCGGGTGGGACGCAAGATCGGCTCAGCCGCGCTGGTGGCGGACGGGCTGCACGCCCGCACCGACGGGTTCACCTCGCTCGCCGTCGTGGGCGCGGCGCTCGGCGTCCTCGCGGGCTACCCGCTCGCCGACCCGATCATCGGTCTGGGCATCACGGTGGCGATCCTGTTCGTCCTGAAGGGGGCCGCCTCCGACATCTACCGCCGGTTGATGGACGCGGTGGACCCCGAGCTCGTCGACGCGGCCGAGCAGGTCCTGCGCTCCGTGCCGGGTGTCCATGACGTCGACGACCTGCGGCTGCGGTGGGTCGGGCACCGCGTACGCGCGGAGACCGGCCTCGTCGTGGACAGCACCCTCAGCCTCGTCGAGGCGCACGCGATCGCCAACACGGCGCAGCACCGGCTGCTCCACGACGTGCCGCGACTGGTCGGCGCCACCATTCACGTCAGCCCGCGCAACGACGACGGGCAGGACCACCACGCCGACCTCGCCCACCACCTCCCGGGGCCGAGCCCGCCTCAGGAGAGCTGATCCGCCGGGCGCCCTGCCGGCGGCCGCCCGCCGTCGGGTAGGGGCGCGGCGCGCACCGCCGCCATCCGCCGGCCACGGGACGCGAGCCGGCCCGAGGTGAGCCCGACCCCGATGTCGACGGCGGCCCGCAGCGGCTGCACGCCGAGCAGGCGCCGAGCAGGCGCCCCAGACGCGCGCTCGACCGACCCGGCGGGCACCGGGAGACGGCCGCTGCTCGCTGTCGCCCTCCTCCGGCTGGTAGCCCGCGGAGCGGGCGAGCCACTCCGTACGCACCGGCCCTGGGTTGACGCTGTGCACCCGCACCCCGCGCCCGAGCACCTCCCGGCGCAGCCCCTCGACGAAGCCGTCGATGGCGTACTTCGTCGAGGAGTAGACCGTGAGGGGCGGCAGGGCCACGAACGCCGCGCCCGAGGAGACCATGACCACGTCGCCGTCGCCGCGGGCCAGCATGCCGGGCAGCACCCGCCGCGTGAGGTCGACCATGGCGATCACGTTGGTGGTGTAGAGGCGGGCCACGTCGTCGGCCTCCATCTGCTCGACCAGCCCCACCCAGCCAAGGCTGGCGTTGTTCACCAGCACGTCGATGCGGCCGTGCTGCGCCAGCACCGACTCGATCAGCCCCTCGCGCTCCTCGGGCACCCCGACGTCACACGGGTAGGCCTGCATCCCGACGTCCTGCGCCGCGATCCGCAGCCGCGACTCCTCGCGGGCGCAGCCCACGACGACGGCGCCGGCCCGCACCAGCCGCTGCGCGGCGGCCCGGCCGATGCCGGCGCTTGCTCCGGTGAGAACGACGACCCGTCCCTGCATCGATCGCATGGCTGCACCTTCCGTACGCGACGCCTCCGCGTCGGCTCCCGCCGCCGCGCCGGGAGAGACCCGATGCCTCCGCGGTCAGGGTCTCCCCGGTCGCAGCTCGTATGCACCCCATGCGATCAGCGCGATCACGTAGACCCACGTCGACTGCGTGAACGGTTCCACCCGCTGCTGATCGAGCAGCGCGAAGCCGCCGAACAGCACCACCGGCAGGGCGATGCTCATCGGCGAGACGACCAGCCCGCGGGTGGACCCGAGCAGCGCGGCGAGCACCCCGCCGAGGCCCAGCGCCAGAGCGGTGAGCGCGATCAGCTGGAAGCTGTCGACCGGGCGGCCGTCGCGCAGCCAGAGCACCAGCGTGAACCCCACGAGCGTGATCATCAGCCCGGGGGCCCACAGGCTGCCGCGGCTCCGGCTCAGCGCCGCGGCGGCGAGGTAGGTGAGCCCGGCCAGCGCGACGAACCAGTAGTACGGCAGGACGCCGCCCTCGACCAGCAGCGCGAGAAGCACCGCCCCGGCGATCAGGACGGCTCCCCGGATCCGGCGCTCACGAAGGCCCGCCCCGGCGACGGCCTCCGGATCGGTGCTTCCGCCATCCCGGCGTCCGGCCGTCAGAGGATCACGCCGGGGCCGCCGGGAGCGCGTACGACGGGCAGCCCCGCCGCGGCCCAGGCCTTCATGCCGCCACGGAGGTTCTGGACGTCCACTCCGGCGGCCGCCATCGCCTGCGCGGCCACGTGCGAGCGGGAGCCCACCCGGCACACCGCGATGATCGGCCGGTCCCGGGGGACGGCAAACGGGTTGAGCAGCCCCAGGGCGGTGTGCACCGCCCCCGGGGCGTGCCCCGCCGTCCACTCGTCGTCCTCCCGGACGTCGAGCAGCAGGACCCGGCCGCTGTCCGCGAGCGCCGCGGCCTGCACGGCGTCGATCTCGCGGACGGGACCAGGCTGGTTCACGTGCCTCCTGCTCGTGCGGGCTGAGCCGGCGTGCCGCCCGCTCAGCCGCCGGCCGATTCCTTGACCGGTTCCTCGGCCGACTCCTCGGCCGGCCTCCCGGCCGCATCCGTGTCGGACTCGTCGTCAGGCTCGCCATCGAAGACGCGGCTGCCGAGGAAGTCGTCCGCGATCAGCGTGACGAGGTCGTCCTTGCTCACGTCGCCCTCCGCGGTCACCAGGCGACGAGCCTGGCGCAGCCGGGCCCGCTCCAGCGCGTTGCGCACGCTGCGGGCATTGGCGAAGCGGGGCTGCTCACGACGGCGCGTCAGGTAGTCACGAAGCACCGGCTCGGCCTCGGGGTCGAGCCGGAAGTTCTGCTTCGCCAGGATCAGGCCGGAGATGTCGAGCAGCTCCTTCACGTCGTACTCCGGGAAGTCCAGGTGGTGCCCGACGCGCGAGCTCATGCCGGGGTTGGACTTGAAGAACACGTCCATGCGGTCGGCGTAGCCAGCCAGCACCACGACCAGGTCGTCGCGGTCGTTCTCCATGACCTGCAGCAGGATCTCGATGGACTCCTGGCCGTAGTCCCGCTCGTTCTCCGGGCGGTAGAGGTAGTAGGCCTCGTCGATGAACAGCAGTCCACCCATCGCCCGCTTGACGACGTCCTTGGTCTTCGGCGCCGTGTGACCGACGTACTGCCCGACCAGGTCGTCACGGGTGACCGCGACCAGGTGGCCGCGCCGCAGGTAGCCGAGCCGGTGCAGCAGGGACGCCATGCGCATGGCCACGGTCGTCTTGCCGGTGCCCGGGCTGCCGGTGAAGCTCATGTGCAGGTTGGGCCGCTCGGACTCCAGCCCGAAGCGCCGGCGTGCCCTGTCGACGAGCAGCAGCGCGGCGATCTCGGAGATGCGCTGCTTGACCGGGAGCAGGCCGACCAGCTCGCGGTCGAGCTCGGCGAGCACCTCGTCCACCCCGGCCTTGGCGCGATCGGCGACGAGGTCGATGGTGGCGTCGTCGGCCAGGAGCTCCTCAGCGGGCTCCTGGGGCTCCCCCCCGTCCTCCCCCGACTCCTCGGACGAGGAGGAGGAGGAGGCCGGGCGGCCGCCGAAGCCCGCTCGCTTCGGCTTCGGCGGTCCGCCCGGGCCCTCCTGCTCCTTCACTGCTGGTTCTGCTTGTACCGCTGTCCGGTGGGCACGTCGGTGACGTAGGCGTGCGTGGTGTAGCGGATCTGGCGGTTGCTGTCCTCGGTGCGCTCGAGACGGAAGCCCGGCTCCTCGCTGGGCCGCTGGACGATGTAGGACATCGCGACCGTCTGCCGAGACAGGGTCGCGTCATAGGCGTTGACCCGGATGTAGTGCTCCGGGTGCTGCTTGCGGGCCTCGTTGATCTCCTTGACGACCCCGGCCGCGTCCTTCAGGTCGAACATCGGCAGGTCGTGCATCTCCCAGTAGGTGTTGCGGGGATGCGGGTCGTCGGTGTACTCGATCGACAGCGGCCACTCTCGATCGAGGGCGTACTGCACCTGCGCGGAGATCTCCTCGTCGGTGAGCTCGGGAAGGTAGGAGAACTGTCCTTGGGTGATACGCATGGTTTCGTGTCCTCTCAGGACTGAGTCGGCGTGGCGACGACGTCGGGCACGTCGGTGGACGTGTAGTCGAAGGTGATGTCGCCCCACAGGTCGAGAGCGGCGTCGAGGGCGGCGTTGCTCTTGGCAGCGAGCTTGAGGATGTCGCGGCCCTCCTTCATGTAGTCCCGGCCCTCGTTGCGCGCCTTGACCATGGCCTCGAGGGCGACGCGGTTGGCCTCCGCGCCGGCGGCGATGCCCATCGGGTGGCCGATGGTGCCGCCACCGAACTGCAGGATGACGTCTTCACCCAGGTAGTGCAGCAGCTGGTGCATCTGGCCGGCGTGGATACCGCCGGAGGCCACCGGCATGCACGCGCCCATCCGGCCCCAGTCCTGCTCGAAGAACAGGCCCTTGCTGAGGTCGACCTCCACCTGGTCCTTGCGGAGCGTGTCGTAGAAGCCCGCGGTGGCCATCGGGTCACCCTCGAGCTTGCCGACGACCGTGCCGGCGTGGATGTGGTCGACGCCGGCGAGGCGCATCCACTTGGCGATGACCCGGAACGACACGCCGTGGTCCTTCTGGCGGGTGTAGGTCCCGTGCCCGGCGCGGTGCAGGTGCAGCAGGACCCCGTTGGCACGGGCCCACTTCGCCATCGACTGGATGGCGGTGTAGCCGACGGTCAGGTCGATCATGATGATGACGCTGCCGAGCGCCTTGGCGAACTCGGCGCGCTCGTACATCTCCTCCATCGTCGCGGCCGTGACGTTGAGGTAGTGCCCCTTGACCTCACCGGTCTCGGCCTGCGCCCGGTTGACCCCCTCCATCGAGTAGAGGAAGCGGTCACGCCAGCGCATGAACGGCTGGGAGTTGATGTTCTCGTCGTCCTTGGTGAAGTCGAGCCCGCCGCGGCAGGCCTCATAGACCACACGCCCGTAGTTGCGGGCCGACAGGCCGAGCTTGGGCTTGGTCGTGGCGCCCAGCAGGGGGCGGCCGAACTTGCCGAGGTACTCGCGCTCCACGACGATCCCGTGGGCCGGGCCCTGGAAGGTCTTGGTGTAGGCCACCGGGATGCGCATGTCCTCGAGACGAAGCGCCTTGAGGGCCTTGAAGCCGAAGACGTTGCCGATGATCGAGGAGGTGAGGTTCGCGATGGAACCCTCTTCGAACAGGTCGATGTCGTAGGCGATGTAGGCGATCCACTGGTCGTCGCGGCCGTTGACCGGGTCGACCTTGTAGCACTTGGCCTGGTAGTGCGTGTGTGTGGTGAGCCGGTCAGTCCAGACCACGGTCCACGTGGCGGTGGACGACTCGCCGGCGACGGCGGCACCCGCCTCCTCCGGCGGCACGCCCGGCTGCGGGGTGATGCGGAAGGCACACAGGACATCTGTGACCTTGATCTCGTAGTCCGGCTCCCAATAGCCCATCTCGGCGTACGGGATGACGCCGGACTTGAACCGCTCCGCGTCGTCGCGCTTCTTCTTGACGGTCTTGGGGGCTTCGGTCTTCGGGTCGTCCGTCACGGTCATGACTTGTCTCCTCTGGTCATGGACGACCATGGCCCCTGCACCCCCCATCGTCAATCAAGCCTTCCTGCGGCACTCTTGAGCGATGACTTCATCCTCGATCCCGGCCGTGACGGTCGCGCAGCTGCGCAGCTTCCTGACCGTGGCGGGCACCGGCTCGGTTCGGGACGCGGCCGCCAACCTGGTCGTCACCGAATCCGCCGTCTCCGCTGCGGTGAGCGCGCTGAGCCGGCAGGTCGGCGTCGCCCTGCTCGAGCGGGACGGCCGAGGCGTGCGGTGCTCAGCTGCCGGGGTGATCTTCGCGCCGTACGCCCGACGGGTGCTGGGGCTGCTCGCGGAGGGCTCCGCGGCGGCCGCCGGTGGGGCCGATCCGGAGCAGGGCACGGTACGCATCGCGGCCGTCACCACCGCCGCCGAGCAGGTGCTCCCCCAGCTTCTGGCCGGGTTCCGGGCCGAGCACCCACAGGTCACGGTGCACCTCGAGGTGTCCGACAGCCGCTCCGCCTGGACGGCCTTCAGCGCGCACGAGGCCGATGTGGTCCTGGCGGGCCGACCGCCGGCGGGGGTGGACGACGCCGTCACGAGGGGACTGCGCCGCAACCGGCTGCTGGCCGTCGCGGCACCGCATGTCGAGGTCGACCTCGCTCGCAGCACCTGGCTCGTCCGGGAGCTCGGCTCCGGCACCCGGGTGACGATGGAGGACCTGCTGGAGTCGCAGGGCCTGCGCCCGCCGTTGCTGCACATGGGGAGCAGCGGCGCCGTCATCGCCGGCGCGGTAGCCGGACTGGGGATCGCGCTGGTGTCCGAGGACGCCGTGCACCTGCTGCTGGCGGAGAGCGCGTTGCGCATCGTGCGGGTCCCCGACCTGCCCCTGGTCCGCCCCTGGCACCTCGTGAGCCATGAGGCCTGCCCGCGCACGGCGCAGCTGTTCGTACGGCACCTGATCACCTCGCCCGACGGCCACTTCCGCGCCCCGCGCGGTGCAGCCCCTTCCCCCGGGCGCTCCACCCCCCGGGGGAGGTACGGTCCGGGCGATCCGCCTAGCCTCCGCACAGCGCAGGAGAGCCGGGCGGCCCCCCCGCTGCCCCATGGGAACAGCTAGCACCCCGAGGAGAGCAATGACATCCGAGCACACCGAGAAGCTCCACAGCACCGCCCGCGCTCTCGTCGCTCCGCCCCGGGGGATCCTGGCCGCGGACGAGAGTCCCGGGACCATGTCGCAGCGCCTGGAGAAGGTCGGCGTCGAACCGACTCCCGAGGCCCGCCGCGACTACCGCGAGATGCTGCTCACGACGCCCGGCCTTTCGGAGTCGGTCAGCGGCATCATCCTCGCCGACGAGACCTTCAACCAGGAGCTCTCGGACGGCCGCACCGTCCCGCAGGCCTGCGCGGACGCGGGCGTCCTGCCGGGGATCAAGGTCGACACCGGCGCCAAGCCCCTCGCCTTCGCGCCCGGCGAGACCATCACCGAGGGCCTTGACGGGCTGCGCGAGCGGATGCAGGACTACGCATCGCGCGGCGCGGCGTTCGCCAAGTGGCGTGCCGCGCTCAAGCTCGACGCCTCGCTGCCCACCGACCGGGCCATCCACGTCAACGCCCACGCCCTCGCCCGCTACGCCGCCCTGTGCCAGGAGGCAGGCGTCGTGCCGATCGTCGAGCCCGAGGTGCTCATGGACGGCGACCACGCGCTCGAGCGCTGCGAGGAGGTGACCTCGGGGGTGCTCGAGAAGGTCTTCGCCGAGCTCGCCGCCCAGGGCGTCGACCCCGCGGGCATCGTGCTCAAGCCGAACATGGTGGTCGCCGGTCTGGGCTTCTCCGACCAGCCCGAGGCCTCCGAGGTGGCCGCCGCGACTGTGCGCGTGCTGACCCAGCGGGTGCCCGAGTCGGTCCCCGGAATCGCCTTCCTGTCCGGCGGTCAGGCTGCCGAAGTGGCGACCCGACACCTGAAGGCCATTGCCGCGGAGTCGACCCCGTGGGGCATCACGTTCTCCTTCGGCCGCGCGCTCGTCGACGGCGCGCTGCGCGCCTGGGCCGGCGACCCGGACAAGTGGAAGGACGGCCAGACGGCTCTCGACGACCGCGTACGCGCCAACTCCGAGGTGCTCAAGCGCTGATCCCCCAGCACCGGGCTCGCGGCGCGGGGACTCAGAGCGGTACGGACACCCGCACGGTGGTGCCCTGTCCCGGCCGGCCGGCGACGTCGAGAGTGGCGCCGAGCAGCCGAGCCCGGTCGCGCATGCTCGTGAGCCCGTGCCCGCCCGGATCCGAGGACTCCGGCAGGACCCCGCATCCGTCGTCCTTGACCTCGAGGACCGCCGAGCGCCCGTCCCGGCGCAGCCGCACCCGCACACTTCTCGCCCCGGCGTGCTTGACGACGTTGTGCAGCGCCTCCTGCGTGATGCGGTAGAGCGCCGTCTCCTGCACCGGTGTCAGCGGCACGGGCACCACGTTGACGTCGACCTCGACGCCGACGACGTCGCGGGCGAGGGCGTGCAGGCTCGCGGCGAGGCCGAGGTCGTCGAGCAGCGGCGGGCGCAGGGCGCGTACGGCCGAGCGGGTCTCCGCTGCGGTCAGGTCCACCAGCTCCGCGGCCCGGCGCAGCTGGGCGCTCACCGCGGCCACATCGGGCAGCGCCTCCTGCGCGGCGGACAGGTGGAACGACAGCGCCGCGATGCGCTGCGCCACGCCGTCGTGGAGCTCGCCGGCGAGCCGCGCCCGCTCCTGCTCCTGCACGTCGACCAGGCGCGAGCACAGCGCCTGCTGCTCGAGGCGGCGCAGGTCCAGGTGCCGCAGCAGCCGAGCGGTCTGCACCGCACCGGCCACCATCCGTGCGGTGGAGTGCAGCAGCGCGACGTCCCCGTCGTCCCACTCCCGCCGCTGCACCGTGTGGACGTTGAGCACGCCGACGACCTCACCGCTGGAGGTGTCCATGGGGACCGATGCCATCGAGGTGAAGTCCTCGCCGCGCAGCTGCGGGAAGCGGCGCCAGCGGGCGTCGTCCAGCTTGTCGGCGAGCACCACCGGGGTGCCGCGGCTGGCCACCCACCCGCTCACGCCCTCCCCGAGGGGCAGGTGGACGGTTCCGACGGCGGACTCGAACGGGCTGGTGGCCCCGGTCAAGGTCAGCTGGCGGTCGTCGTCGTCGAGGACGAACACGAACGCGACGTCCACGCCGGTGGTGCGCCGCACCAGCTCGGCCACCGCCCCGGCCAGCGCCCGCACGTCGCCGATCTCGACGGTGAGGTCGAGAACGTGCTGGAGCAGGTCCTCCCTCGCCAGGACGTCCGGCGGACCGTCGGGCCTCGACCGGGTCACGAGAACCTCCTCACTGGACACCGCCGGACGCGAGCTGCTCATGGCAACCGGACTTACCGGAAGAGCCCTTCCCGAAGCGCCACGGTCACGGCGCCTGCCCGGTCGTTGACGTCGAGCTTGCGGTAGAGCCCGCGCAGGTGGGTCTTGACCGTCTCCTCCCCCAGCAGCAGCTTGCTCGCGACCGCGCGGTTGGACAGGCCGGCCACGATGAGCTCGAGCACCTCGCTCTCGCGCTGGGTCAGGCCCATCGCGGCGCCGGGCCAGAACTCGCCGCTGTCCAGGCGCGCCGCGTGCAGAGCGACCCGACCGGCAAGGGTCGCGTCGATGACCGTCTCGCCCGCGGCTGCCCGCTCGATCTGGCTCGCGAGCTCCTCGCCGCGTACGCGCTTGAGCAGATAGCCGGCGGCGCCCGCCCGCAGGGCCTGGTAGAGGTACTGCGGCTCGTCGTGCACGCTCAGCATCACCACCCGGGCGGAGGGCAGCCGCGTGGCGAGGCGCTCGCACACGTCGAGCCCGCTCGCTCCGCCGAGCCGCACGTCGCACAGCACGACGTCGGGCTGCAGGTTGAGGGCCAAGCGCTCGGCCTGCTCGGCGCTGTCCGCCTCCCCGACGATGCGGATCCGCTGTGCATAGCGCGCGAGCATCGCCGTCAGGCCCTGGCGCACGACTTCGTGGTCATCCACCAGGAGCACTCGCACCGGGCGCACGCTCACCGGCCGACTGTACGGCCACCTCACCCGCTCTACCCCCTGCGTGGGGGACGTTCGACCGGTCCGGCGAGCTCTACCGTGCGACTCTCGCCCGTCCGGTGCGACCCGCGAAGAGCCAGGGAGTCTGCGATGCCCGACAAGGAACTCAAGCTGCAACGTGCGGGGATGCCCAACACGCGTCCGGTCATGCTGGCCATCGCCGGCGACAGCGCCGCGGGCAAGACCACCCTGACGAAGGGCCTGGTCAAGGCACTCGGCGAGGACCGGGTGACCGCGGTCTGCGTGGACGACTACCACCGCTACGACCGCACGGAGCGCAAGGACAAGCCGTTCACGCCCCTGCACCCGGACTGCAACTACATGGACATCATGGCCCAGCACCTGCAGCTGCTGGCCACGGGTCAGCCGATCCTCAAGCCGGTCTACGACCACAGCAGTGGTGAGCTCGTGCGTCCGGAGCTCGTCGAGCCGCGCGAGTACGTGATCATCGAGGGGCTGCTGCCGCTGCAGAGCAAGCTGCTGCGGGCCTGCTTCGACGTCGCGGTCTACCTCGACCCGCCGGAGGACATCCGGGTCGCCTGGAAGCTCGCGCGCGACACCAGCAAGCGCGGCTACGACGAGGAGACCGTCCGCAAGGAGCTGGAGCGGCGCGCGCCCGAGTCCGAGGAGCACATCCAGTCGCAGAAGCAGTTCGCCGACATCGTCGTGCGCTTCGCGCCGATCCCCGGCAGGGACGACCCGGACGAGCCGCTGTCGGCCGAGCTGCTGCTGCGTCCCACGATCCGCCACCCGGACCTGTCCGAGGTGCTGACGAACAGCCGCAGTCACGCGATGCACCTCAAGATGCTCCGCGACGACGACGGCCGCCCGGTCGACGCCCTGCACGTGCACGGCTACGTCCCGCGCGAGGACGTGCGCCCGCTGGAGGAGGCGATCTGGGAGGAGCTCGACCTGGACATGCCGCTTCCCGAGGACCTCGGGGACGCCGGCGACGGCCAGCGCAGCGAGCCCCTCGCGATCACCCAGCTGCTGCTGCTGCGCCACATGCTGACGGCCGGCTGAGAGCGCTCCGAGCCGCGGCGACCGGCAGGGCCCCTCGCCGCGGGTGAACCCTCAGCCGGTGGCGCGCACGACGAGCACCGCGAGGTCGTCGCGGGAGGCCTCACGGCCGAAGTCGCGCACCACGGCTTCGAGGTGGCCGGCGAACTCGTCGGCCGACTGCCCCGCGGCCGCCGCGCAGCAGGCCAGCAGGCTGTCCTCGCCGAACATGCGGTTCCCGCTGCGCCGCTCGGTGACGCCGTCGGTGTAGAAGACCAGCGCGTCGCCCGGGCGCAGGAACAGCTCGTCGACCGCGACGTCGATGTCCCTCATCACGCCGAGCAGGCTGCCGCTCGTGCCGACGAACGACACCGTGCCGTCGGCCTGAACCAGCACGGGCTGCGGGTGCCCTGCACAGGAGAGCCGGACCTGGAGGCCACCGCTGACCGGGGACACGGTCGCGAGGCTGGCGGTGCAGAACCGGCCGCGCTCGCCGAGCTCGAGGATCGCGGAGTTGAGACGCCGGAGCACCGCCTGCGGCTGGCGGCCCTCCCGGCCCAGCAGGCGCATGACGTTGCGGGCGAGGCCGGTGATGGCCGCCGCCTCAGGACCCTTGCCGCAGACATCGCCGATGGCCACCGACCACTGGCCGTCCAGCAGACCGAACACGTCGTAGAAGTCGCCACCGACCTCGTTGCCCTCACCGGCGGCGGCGTAGCGGGCCCCGAACTGCACATACGGCACCGTCGGCAGCGCGGGCGGGAGCAGCGAGGTCTGCAGCGCCTTCGCGACCGCGGCGCGCTCCTCGTACAGCCGGGCGTTGTCGACAGCGAGCGCCGCCCGCCGGGCCAGGTCGAGCAGCAGCCCGCTGTCGTCGCGGGCGTAGGCGGTCCCGGCGCGCCGGCCGACCAGCAGGACGCCGAGCAGCCGGCGGCGCGCGACCAGCGGCACGGCCAGCACCTCGCCGACGTGCCCGGACAGCTCGGTCGGCACCTCGGAGGCACCAAGCAGTGACGGCTGCTCCCCGAGCTCGCGCACCAGCTGCTCAGCGAGCAGCTGCGCGCCGGGGCCCTCCAGCCCCGCCCGCAGGTGCACCAGCCCGTCCTCGTCCTGGTGCGCGACCGCGGCCAGGTGCACGCCGTGCTCCTCGGCGGTGTAGACGCCGGCCCAGGTGGCGAAGCGCGGCACCACGAGCTGGGCCGCGAGGGTCACCGCGAGCGTCACGTCGAGCGTGCCGGCGAACAGCTCGCTTGCCTCGGCGAGAAGGGCCAGCGAACCGCGGTCGCGCAGCTGGGCGGCGTGGGAGCGGTCGTCACGCAGGACGACGCCCATGCGGTCACCCACCAGCCGGGCCAGCGCGATCCCGGTCTCGTCGATGTGGTCGGCGTTCTCGATGACGAGGGCGCCGAACACGCCGGTGCGCCGGCGCAGCGGCAGCACCAGCAGCCCCCGCCCGTCGACCAGCACCTGGTCGGTGCCCTCGCGGGCCATCCGGCGCACGGCCTCGCCCGCCGGCGGCGAGGCCGTCGGGTCGTGCGCGACGAGGGCCGCCCACTGCTCGGAGTCGAGCACCGTCTCGGCGAACAGCCACCCGTCGGCCAGGTTCATCGCCCCGCACAGGCGGTGCAGCAGCTCCCCGAGCAGCTCGGCCGGGCTGAGGCGCTCCTCGAGGTCGGCGGGCAGGCCCAGCAGCCACGACACCACCGGCGGGCTGGGGACCGAGCCCCGCGCCGGGGCCCGCAGCGGGCGGGGGCGCGGCCCGACCAGCTCGCTGACGCCGAGGGTGAACCACACGGACTTGCCGCCGGGGAAGTGCCGGGTCCCCCACTCCTGCGCGAGCTTGTCGAGCAGGAAGATGCCCCGCCCGCCCTCGCGGTCGGCGGCCGGGGCCGCGGTGAGCAGGGGCGGGGCGCCGGCTCCGTGGTCGACCACCTCGATCCGCACGCTGCCCACGCCGACCTCTACCTGCAGCTCGACCTCGGTGCCGGCGTGCACCACGGCGTTGGTCACCAGCTCGGTCACGAGCAGCAGCGCGTCGTCGAGCACGACCTCGAGGCCGCTGCGCATGAGCGCGTCCTGCACGACCCGGCGGGCAGCCCCCGGGGAGCGGTCCTCCGCCGAGAGCCTCGTGAGGATGGGCACCCTCGGCGGCGCCGTGGTCATCGGCGGCGCGGATTCATCGGGGGGCCGGGAGCTGCGACGGTGCGCCGGCCTGCGCGGGGGCCGTCGGCGATCCGGAGGGGAGCGCCTGCCGCAGCGTGCGGGCGGCGACCGCTGCCTCCTCGAGCAGCCGCACCGCCTGCGGAGAGCCGGCTGCGGCCCGGGCCCGGTCGAGCGCGTCGCACACCTGCTGGCTCAGCTCCCCCAGCGCACCCGAGTCGTAGCGGGCGAGCTGCTGGCGCAGCGCCTCGGCCTGGGCGGCCAGCTCGCTGCGCCGCTCGTACAGCTCGATGAACACCCCGACCTTGGCCTTGAGCACCCACGGGTCGAAGGGCTTGGACAGGTAGTCGACGGCGCCGGCGGCGTATCCGCGAAAGGCCTGGTGGGCCTCGCCGTCGATGGCGGTCAGGAACAGGATCGGGATGTCGCGGGTCTTCTCCCGCTTCTTGATGTGGGCGGCGGTCTCGAACCCGTCCATGCCCGGCATCTGCACGTCGAGCAGGATCACCGCCACGTCCTCGCCGAGCAGCCGCTTGAGCGCCTCCTCCCCGGAGGTGGCCTTGAGCAGCTCGTGCCCGAGGCCCTGCAGGATCGCCTCGAGCGCCAGGAGGTTCTCCGGCCGGTCGTCGACCATGAGGATCCTGGCGGACCGGGAACCGGTTGCGGGCATCACGAGCCGGTGCCGGCGCGGGGAGCGAGCCAGGTGCGCATGACCGCGAGCAGCCGGTCGAGGTCGACCGGCTTGGTGACGTAGTCCGACGCGCCGGCGGCGAAGCTGCGGTCACGGTCTCCCGGCATCGCCTTCGCGGTGAGGAACACGACGGGCAGGTCGGCGTACTCCGGCATGCGCCGGATCCGCTCCGTCGCCTCGTTGCCGTCCATGCCCGGCATCATCACGTCCATCAGCACCAGGTCCACGTCGGGCCGCCTCCCGAGCAGGGCGATGCCGTCGCTGCCGTTGTCGGCGTAGAGCACCTGCATGCCGTGCAGCTCGAGAGCACTGGTGAGCGCGAACACGTTGCGCACGTCGTCGTCGACGACCAGCACGGTCGCCCCGGACAGGCAGTCGTCGCCACCCGCCGGGACGGCCCCGGAGGCGGCGGTCAGCGCCGGCGCCATCGTCAGCATCGGCACCGGCGGCAGCGTCTCCGTGCCGGCCCCGATCTCGCGCGGCGCCTCGGCCTGCGGGAAGGGGTAGTTCGAGGGGATGTAGAGCGTGAAGGTGCTGCCGACCCCCATCTCGCTCGTCACCGCGATGGCTCCCCCGAGCAGGCGGGCGATCTCGCGCGAGATGGACAGGCCGAGCCCGGTCCCGCCGTAGCGCCGGCTGGTGGTGCCGTCCGCCTGCTGGAAGGCCTCGAAGATCAGCCGCAGCTTCTCCGGCGGCACGCCGATCCCCGTGTCGGCGACGCTGAACGCGACCACCATCTCCGCGTCGTTCAGCGTCGGCGTCGCGAACAGCAGGTCCTGCGGCGCGCGGCGCACCACGAGTCGGACGCTGCCCTCCTCGGTGAACTTCAGCGCGTTGGACAGCAGGTTCTTCAGCACCTGCTGGAGGCGCTGCTCGTCGGTGACGACGGCAGGCGGCAGCCCGTCCTCGAGCTCGACGACGAGCTCGAGCGACTGCTGCTCGGCCAGGGTGCCGAAGCTGTTGCAGACGTACTCGCAGACCTCGGTCAGCACGACCGGAGCCGGCCGGACGTCCATCTTCCCGGCCTCGACCTTGGACAGGTCGAGGATGTCGTTGATGAGGCTGAGCAGGTCGCTGCCGGCGTTGTAGATCGTGCGGGCGAACTCGATCTGCTTGTCCGTCAGGTTGTCCTGCGGGTTGTCGCTGAGCAGCTTGGCGAGGATCAGCAGGCTGTTGAGCGGCGTACGCAGCTCGTGGCTCATGTTGGCGAGGAACTCGGACTTGTACTGGCTGGACAGGGCGAGCTGCTCCGCCTTGTCCTCCAGCCCCAGGCGGGCCATCTCGATCTCACGGTTCTTGATCTCGAGGTCGCGGGACTGCTCGGTGAGCAGGCGGGTGCGGTCCTCGAGCTCGGCGTTGGTGCGCTGCAGCTCGACCGACTGGACCTGCAGCTCGCGCGCGAGGCGCTGCGACTGGGCCAGCAGCTCCTCGGTGCGAACGTTGGCGATGATCGTGTTGAGCACCACGCCGATGGTCTCGACCAGCTGCTCGAGGAAGCCGGCGTGCACCTCGTCGAACCGGCCGAACGAGGCGAGCTCGATGACCCCGAGCACCTGCTCCTCGAACAGCACCGGCAGGACGTACAGGTCGGCGGCCGCCGCCTCACCGAGCCCCGAGCGCACCCGCAGGTAGTCCGCCGGCACCTTGCTCACCCGGATCGGCCGCTTCTCGACCGCGGCCTGTCCCACGAGCCCCTCACCGGCCAGGAACACGCGCCCGTCGTCGTTGGGCCCCGCGCCGTACGAGGCGGCACGGCGCAGCGCGAGCCGGCCGTCGGGGCTGTCGGCCAGGTAGAAGGCGCCCTGCACGGCCTCGACGACCGGGGTCACCTCGCTCATGATCATCTGGGTGACGGCGTCGAGGTCGCGCTGGCCCTGCAGCCGCCCGCCGAGCCGGGCGAGGTTGGACTTGAGCCAGTCCTGCTGGGCGTTGATCTCGGTGGTGGACCGCAGGTTCGCGATCATCTGGTTGATGTTGTCCTTGAGCTCGGCGACCTCGCCCTGGGCCTCGACGTTGACCGACCGGGTCAGGTCGCCGCGGGTCACAGCGGTGGACACCTCGGCGATGGCACGCACCTGCGTGGTGAGGTTGCCGGCGAGCTGGTTGACGTTCTCGGTCAGGTGGCGCCAGGTGCCGCTCACGCCGGCCACCTCGGCCTGACCGCCGAGCTTGCCCTCGGTGCCGACCTCCCGGGCCACGCGGGTGACCTCGGCCGCGAAGGCCGACAGCTGGTCGACCATGGTGTTGACGGTGCTCTTGAGGTCGAGGATCTCGCCGTGCGCGTCGACGGTGATCTTCTGGCTCAGGTCGCCCTGCGCGACGGCCGTGGTGACGAGGGCGATGTTGCGGACCTGGCTGGTCAGGTTGGAGGCCATGAAGTTCACCGAGTCGGTGAGGTCGCGCCAGGTGCCGCTCACGCCCTTCACCTGGGCCTGGCCGGCGAGCTTGCCCTCGGTGCCGACCTCGCGGGCCACCCGGGTGACCTCGTCGGCGAAGCTCGACAGCTGGTCGACCATCGTGTTGACGGTGTTCTTCAGCTCGAGGATCTCACCCTGCGCGTCGACGGTGATCTTCTGGCTCAGGTCGCCGCGGGCCACCGCCGTCGCCACCTGGGCGATGTTGCGCACCTGGCCGGTGAGGTTCGCCGCCATCGAGTTGACGTTGTCGGTCAGGTGGCGCCAGGTGCCGCTCACGCCCTTCACCTGCGCCTGACCCGCGAGCTTGCCCTCCGTGCCCACTTCGCGGGCGACACGGGTGACCTCGTCGGCGAAGCTCGACAGCTGGTCGACCATCGTGTTGATGGTCTGCGCGAGCGCCGCGACCTCGCCCTTGGCGTCAACGGTGATCTTCTGCGAGAGGTCGCCCTGAGCCACGGCAGTGGTCACCTGGGCGATGTTGCGCACCTGGCTGGTGAGGTTGCCGGCCATCGAGTTGACGTTGTCGGTCAGGTCGCGCCAGGTGCCGGACACCCCGGCCACCGTCGCCTGGCCGCCGAGCTTGCCCTCGGTGCCGACCTCGCGGGCCACGCGGGTGACCTCGTCGGCGAAGCTCGACAGCTGGTCGACCATGGTGTTGAGCGTCTGCGCGAGGGTGGCGACCTCGCCCTTGGCGTCAACCGTGATCTTCTGCGAGAGGTCGCCCTTCGCGACCGCAGTCGCGACCTGGGCGATGTTGCGGACCTGGCCGGTCAGGTTGCCGGCCATGAAGTTGACGTTGTCGGTGAGGTCCTTCCAGGTGCCGGACACCCCGGTCACCGTGGCCTGGCCGCCGAGCTTGCCCTCCGTGCCGACCTCGCGGGCCACGCGGGTGACCTCGTCGGCGAAGCGCGAGAGCTGGTCGACCATCGTGTTGATCGTGGACTTCAGCTCGAGCGTCTCGCCCTTGACGTCGACGCTGACCTTCTGCGACAGGTCGCCGCGGGCCACTGCCGTCGTGACCTGGGCGATGTCGCGTACCTGCGCGGTCAGGTTGGACGCCATCGAGTTGACGTTGTCGGTGAGGTCCTTCCAGGTGCCGGCCACGCCGGGGACCTCGGCCTGTCCGCCGAGCTTGCCCTCGGTGCCGACCTCGCGGGCCACCGTGGTGACCTGCTCGGCGAACAGCTCCAGGGTGTCGGTGAGGCTGTTGATGGTGTCGGCCAGCGAGGCGACCTCACCCGCCGCGTCGACAGTGATCTTCTGCGACAGGTCGCCCCTGGCCACCGCCGTGACGATCTGGGCGATGTTGCGGACCTGGCTGGTCAGGTTGCCCGCCATGGAGTTCACCGAGTCGGTGAGGTCCTTCCACGTGCCGCCGACGCCCGGCACGTCGGCCTGGCCGCCGAGCTTGCCCTCGGTGCCGACCTCCCGCGCGACGCGGGTGACCTCGTCGGCGAAGCTCGACAGCTGGTCGACCATCGTGTTGAGCGTCTGCGCGAGGGCGGCGACCTCGCCCTTGGCCTCGACGGTGATCTTCTGCGACAGGTCGCCGCGCGCGACGGCGGTCGCGACCTGGGCGATGTTGCGGACCTGGTCGGTCAGGTTGACGGCCATGGAGTTGACCGAGTCGGTCAGGTCGCGCCAGGTGCCCGACACCCCGCGCACCTGCGCCTGCCCGCCGAGCCGGCCCTCGGTGCCGACCTCGCGGGCGACGCGGGTGACCTCGGCGGCGAAGCTCGACAGCTGGTCGACCATCGTGTTGACGGTGCTCTTGAGCTCGAGGATCTCGCCCTGCGCGTCGACCGTGATCTTCTGCGACAGGTCGCCCTGGGCCACCGCCGTCGTCACCTGGGCGATGTTGCGGACCTGGCTGGTCAGGTTGCCGGCCATGGAGTTAACCGACTCGGTGAGGTCGCGCCACACCCCGGAGGCCCCCCGCACGCGCGCCTGGCCCCCGAGCTTGCCCTCGGTCCCGACCTCCCGCGCCACGCGGGTCACCTCGTCGGCGAAGCTCGACAGCTGGTCGACCATCGTGTTGACCGTCGTGCCGATCCGCAGGAACTCCCCCTTGACCGGCTGGCCGGCGATGTCCAGCGCCATCTGCTGGGACAGGTCACCCTCCGCGACGGCCGCGATGACGCGGGCCACCTCCGTCGTCGGGCGGACCAGGTCGTCGATCAGCCGGTTGACCGCGGCCGCACCGGTGGACCAGTCGCCATCGGAGGCCGCCTCGTCGAGCCGCTCCGTCATGCGCCCCTCGCGGCCGATGACCTGGCTGGCGCGCACGAGCTCGCGCTTGCGGCGCTCCTGCATCGTGGCCAGGGCGTTGACCCGGTCGGCGAGCAGGCCGGCCATGCCGATGCCGGGCTGCGCGCGTACCGAGAAGTCCCCGGCGACCAGCGCCGTGAGCACGGCGAGGACGTCGTCGAGACCGTCGGCGGCAACCAGAACCGGACGGGGCTGCTCCGGGAGGGTGTCCGTGGACATGGGCGCTCCTCCTCCGTCCGGGATCGCGATCGGGGGGTCAGGTGAAGCCTAGATGCGGCTGCACGCCTCCGTGCGGCGTCCCGGAGATCGTGCGCGCCCCTACCGTGGGTCCGTGGCCTGCGACGATCCGTTCGCGAGCGTGGAGATCGCCCACGCCCGGCGCGGCCTGGTGGCGCTCGGGGGGACGCTCGACGCGCCGACCCTCGCTTCGGCCTACCGCGCGGGGTGCTTCCCGTGGCCCTCCACCGGGGAGGACGCGAAGAAGCTCGAGCGCTCCGCGCGGCGGCTCGTGCGCCGCGGTGACGTGCCGCTGCTGCCCGGCAACGACGGCCTGGTGCCCTGGTGCTCGCCCGAGCCTCGGGCGGTCCTGCTGCCCGACGGCGTGGTGGTGCGCCGCTCGCTGCGGGCGCGGCTGCGCTCGTGCGGCTGGACCGCCACGGTCGACACGGCCTTCGACCACGTCGTCGCCGGCTGCGCGGACCGGGCCGAGGGGACCTGGATCACCCCGCGGATGCAGCAGGCCTACGGCGAGCTGCACCGCGCCGGTGGGGCGCACAGCGTCGAGGTCTGGGCAGGACAGGCCCTCGTCGGAGGGCTGTACGGCGTGCTCGTCGGGCAGGTCTTCTGTGGGGAGTCGATGTTCCACCGCGTGCGGGACGCCTCCAAGGTGGCCCTGGTCGAGCTGGGTGCGCGCCTGCTGGCCGGCGGTGGGCGGCTGATCGACGTCCAGGAGGAGACGTCCCACCTGGCGAGCATGGGGCAGGTGCTGATGCATCGGGTGGACTACCTCAGCGTCCTCGCGACTCTGCGGGACCGGCCGGCCACGCTCCAGACGCAGCGCCTGCCGGTCGCCAGGCTGGCGCCGCTGCGGGTCTGAGCCGGCTCAGCTGCGCCAGAGGAGCACGAGGCCGCGGTCGTCGCTGCTGCCCTCCGCCACCCGGGACACGAGCCGCTCGCCGCCCCCCACGAAGCCGAGCGGCACGAGCCGCTCGGCCTCGCCGAGCAGCTTGTCGATGCCGACGGACAGGTCGCGGCCGGGGAGCTCGATGAGGCCGTCGGTGTAGAGCAGGAGCGCGTCGCCCCGGTCCAGCCGGCCGGTCTCGGGGACGTAGGACACCTCCGGCACGATCCCGAGCGCCATGCCCTCGCAGCTGAGCAGGCGCCACCGCCCTGTGCTCGCGTCGAAGTGCGCGACCGGCGGATGTCCGGCCGACTCCACCGAGAACGCGCCGCTGTCGAGGTCGAGCACTAGGTGGACGGCCGTGGCGAAGCCCTCCTCCCACTCCTGGCGGTCGAGGTAGCGGTTGGCGGCGGGGAGGTAGTCCTGCGGGCGGAGCGAGCCGAGCAGCCCGCCCAGAGCGCCGGAGAGCAGGAGCGCGCGGGTTCCGGCGGTCACGCCCTTGCCGGAGACGTCGACGAGGCTCAGCTCGAGCCGACGACCCGATCCGGTCAGGGCGCTCACCACGAAGTCGCCGGCGAACGGCCCGTCACCGGCGGGGCGCAGCACCGCCTCCGCCCGCCACCCGGCGGGCAGCCTCGGCAGTGCGCCCTGGCGCGCCAGCCGGTCCCGAAGCCCCATCACCAGCGCGTCGCCGGACGAGCCGGGAAGCCCGGTCTCCTCCCGGGAGCGGGCGAACTCGTAGGAGACGGCCGCCGTGACGAGCACGACGAGCAGGGCGCCCGGCCGGACGACGTCCATGCCGAGGTCCATGACCGCGTACGCGAGGCACAGCGCCACCACCGCGATGAGCCGGCGCATCGCCGCCCGCCGCAGCAGCAGGCCTCCGCCGAGGAGCGGGAGGACCTCGATCCCCGGCGGCGCCCACTCCGGGCCAGCGACCCGGCCGAGGAGAATCCCGCCGACCGCGAGCAGGACGAGCCCGACGAGGGCCGCGGACTCCTGAGGCGGGTTGCGGCGCAGGCGGGTGACCGCACTCGGCAGCGCCAGCGCGACCGGTCGCAGACCCCGCGGCAACGCGAACCACCGCGAGGGGATCGCCGAGATCATGATGAACGCAGGTTACGCGCTGGATCCTGCCCTGGGCCGGGAGGACGGCTGGCAGCCCGGGCACCAGTAGAGGTTGCGGGTCGCCATGACCTCGGTGCGCACCTCAGCGCCGCACCGCCGGCACGGCAGCCCGGTGCGGCGGTAGACGTAGAAGCGGTCCTCCAGACGCGGCGGACCAGAGCGCCGGGACCGGTCCTCCCGTGCGGTCGTGACGATGTGCCCGGCCCGCACCCCCGCCCGCATCAGCATCCGAAGGTCGGCCCACAGCTCCTCCCAGAGCCGCTCCGGCACCTCCCGGCCGGCCCGGAACGGTGAGAGCCCCGCCCGGTAGAGGACCTCGGCCCGGTAGACGTTGCCGACGCCGGACAGCACCGACTGGTCCATGAGCAGGCTCCCGACGGCGGTGCGGCTGGCGCGGATCCGGGCCCAGGCCCGCGCGGGGTCGGCGTCGCGGCGCAGCGGGTCGGGGCCCAGCCGGGCGACGACGGCGTCGCGGTCGGCCGTGGTGTAGAGCTCGCAGGCCGTCGGCCCGCGCAGGTCGAGCCAGTGCTCCCCCGCCACCAGCCGCAGCCGCAGTGCTCCGCGCGGCTGCGGTGGGGGGCCGCTGCCGACGGTCCATCCGCCGTACAGCCCGAGGTGCACGTGCAGCAGCACCTCGCCCGTGAAGCCGTAGAACAGGTGCTTGCCGTACGGCTCGATGCCCACGACGGTCCGCCCGTGCAGCACCTGCGCACCCTCGGCGAAGCGGCCCTGCGGGCTGCTGGCCGAGACGACGCCGCCCACCAGCAGCGGGGTGTGCTGGCGCGCCAGCCGGTGGATCGTGTGGCCCTCTGGCACCGGTGCCGGCTCCTGTCCGAGCGTCCGGCTGGTGGTCGCGGGACGTGTGTCTTGCGCGGCTAGGGCAGCGGTGGCAGGTCGCCGGTGCCCTCGTACTCCGTGAGCATCGCGATCCGGCGGCTGTGCCGGTCCTCGTTGCTGTAGTCCGTCGTGAGGAACGTCTCCACGATGCCGAGCGCCGTGGCCTCGTCGTGCATGCGGGCGCCGAGGCTGACGACGTTGGCGTCGTTGTGCTCCCGAGCCAGCTGCGCCAGCTCGTTGCTCCATGCCAGCGCGCACCGGATGCCGGCCACCTTGTTGGCCGCGATCGCCTCGCCGTTCCCGGAACCGCCCAGCACGATGCCCAGGCTGTCCGGCTCCGCGGCGGTCGCTGCCGCGGCACGCAGGACGAACGGCGGGTAGTCGTCCACCGCGTCGTACTCCTGCGGACCGTGGTCCACGGGCTCGTGACCGAGCTCGGTCAGCCGCCGGACCACCGCCTCCTTGAGCTCGAAGCCGGCATGGTCGGAGCCGAGGTGTACGCGCATCGGCTCAGTCTCCCGGTGCCAGGGGCGGCTTGTCGAAGCGGGGTGGCAGCCTTTCCCGCGTGACGGCGGTCCTCGGCGTGGACGGCTGCCCCGGGAGCTGGGTCGGGGCGCTCGTCGAGGCAGGCAGCGTCCGCTGGCACGCGGGCTCGTTCGCGGACCTGCTCGCGCTGGACGCCGCCGTCGTCGCGGTCGACATCCCGATCGGGCTGCCGGCCGGAGCTCGTCGGCGGGGAGCCGACCTCGAGGC
Organism: Mycobacteriales bacterium; assembly: GCA_030447385.1. Taxonomy (GTDB): domain Bacteria; phylum Actinomycetota; class Actinomycetes; order Mycobacteriales; family SCTD01; genus SCTD01. The sequence continues at coordinate 91,812 of JAUJOY010000005.1, read as the reverse complement.
GAGAGTGGTGCTGGGCGACCGGCGCTCGTCGGTGTTCCTGACCCCGCCGCGCGTGGTCCTCGAGGCGGCGACGCAGGCGGAGGCGACGATCCTGTCGCGGGCAGCCGGCTCGGTCGGTGTGAGCATCCAGACCTTCCACCTGCTGGCGAGGGTCGCGGAGGTGGACGCGCTGGTCCGGTCCGCACCGGCCGTCGCGGCGCGGGTGGTCGAGGCGCACCCCGAGGTCTCCCTGCGCCGGCTCGGCGGCCGGTCGCTGCCACCGAAGCGGACGCCGGCCGGTCGTGCGGCGCGGCTCGACGTGCTGCGCTCCTGGCTCCCCTCGCTCGCGCTCCCCCAACCCCGGCCCGGGCGGGCGCAGCCGGATGACTGCCTGGACGCGGTGGCCTGCGCGTGGAGCGCGGCGCGCTGGCTGCGCGGGGAGGCGGAGGTGCTGGGCGACGAGGTGGACGCGCTGGGCGTACCGATGCGGATCGTGGTCTGACAGGACCGCCCTCACCTCCGCGACCGCGACTCCCCACCCGACGTGCGCTGACTTCGCCTCGTAGGGGACCGGCACGCCTGCATCAGCCCGAGAAGGCGAAGATCAGCGCAGAAGTTGAGGCGGGTCAGAGCTGGAGGGACTTCACCTCGAGGAACTCCTCCAGGCCGTACTCCCCGAGCTCGCGCCCGTTGCCGCTCTGCTTGTAGCCGCCGAAGGGGGCCAGGGGGTTGAAGCGCCCGCCGTTGACGTCCACCATCCCGGTGCGCATCCGGCGGGCGAAGCGGACCGCCCGCTCCTGGTCGCCCGAGAACACCCCACCCGCGAGGCCGTACGGCGTGCCGTTGGCGATCGCGACGGCGTCGTCCTCCGTGTCGTACGGGATCACGGCCAGCACGGGGCCGAAGACCTCCTCCTGCTCGACCCGCGACCCGGGCGCGACACCGGCCAGCACCGTCGGCCTCACGTAGTAGCCGGTGTCGCGACCCTCGGGCCGCTCCGGACCGCCGGCGACCACCGTCGCCCCCGAGGCGAGCGCCTCCTCGATGTAGCCGACGACCTTCTCGTACTGCCGGGCGTTGGCGAGCGGGCCGACCCGCGTTCCCTCCTCGGTCGGCGCACCCACGGGGTACTTCGCCGCACCCGCCTCGAGCAGATCCAGAGCCTCCTCGTAGCGCGCTGCGGGGACCAGCATCCGCGTCCACGCCGTGCAGGTCTGGCCGCCGTTGATGAAGCAGTTGGCGAGCCCGACCTTGACCGCCTTGGGGAGGTCGGCGTCGTCGAGGACGACGAACGCGCTCTTGCCGCCGAGCTCCAGGGAGACCTTCTTGACCGTCTCCGCCGCCAGCGCCATGACCCGCTTGCCGGCCGCCGTGGAGCCGGTGAAGGAGACCATGTCGACGTCCGGATGGCGTACGAGCGCCTCACCCACGAGCGGACCGAGCCCGGTGACGAGGTTGAACACCCCTGCGCGCAGGCCGATGTCGTCGAAGATCTCGGCGAGCGCGAACGCGGACAGCGGCGCGACCTCCGACGGCTTGAGCACCACGGTGCAGCCCGCGGCCAGCGCCGCCGCCACCTTCGCCACCACCTGGTGCAGCGGGTAGTTCCAGGGGGTGATCGCGCCGACGACGCCGATCGGCTCCTTCACCACGAGAGAGTTGGCGATCCGCTCCTCGAAGGAGTAGGCCGCGAGGATCTCGGCGTAGGACCGCAGCACGCGTACGGGGTTGCCGACCTGCACCGCCTTGCTGAAGCCGAGCGGTGTACCCATCTCCGTCGAGATGGTCAGCGCGACCTCGTCGGTGCGCGCCTCCAGCGCGTCCGCCGCCGCCGCGAGCAGCGCCGCCCTGTCCTTCGGGGAGCGGCCCGCCCAGGCCTCGAACGCGCTGCGGGCCGCCGCCACGGCCGCATCGATGTCCTCCGCCTCCCCGGCCGGTACCGACGACACCTGCTGCTCCGTCGCCGGGTCGATGACGGGGATCGGCGCACGACCGCGCGCCGGCGCCCACCTCCCGCCCAGATAGAACGCCTCGCGTGCCTGCACCGCTGCTCCCTCCGTCAGTCGAGCTGCGGGCTCTCGGTGCGGGACCGCTTGAGCTCGTAGAAGTGCGGGAAGCCGGCCAGCATGCGGGCGCCGTCCCACACCGTCCCGGCCTGCTCGCCGCGCGGGATGCGCGACAGCACCGGCCCGAAGAACGCGACGCCCTCGACGTGGATGACCGGGGTGCCCACCTCCATGCCGACCGAGTCCATCCCCTCGTGGTGGCTCTTGGTCAGCGCCTCGTCGTGGGAGGGGTCCCCGGCTGCGGCGGCCAGGTCGGGAGGCAGCCCGGCCGCGGCCAGTGCCTGCTCGTGCAGTGCCCGGTCGATCTCGGTCCTGTCGGGCAGGCCGGTGTGGATCCGCTCGCCGTACGCCGTGTAGAGCGGCAGGACCACCTCCTCCCCGTGCGCTGCCGAAGCGGCGATCAGCACCCGCACCGGGCCCCACTTCGTGCTCGAGGCCTCTGCGTCGTTGAGCAGCGCGAGGCTCATCACGTGCCACGACAGCTCGATCGTGCGGACCTGCTCCACCTCGAGCATCCACCGCGAGGTGATCCACGCCCAGGGGCACAGCGGGTCGAACCAGAAGTCCACCTTCGTTCTGTCGGCCATGACTGGCTTCCTGTCCGGGCAGACCCGCGCTACACCTCGGGGCGGGCAGAGCCAACCGCCTCGACGTGCGTGGAAGAGTGAGTTTCCCCACCCGGTACGACGAAGGGCCCTGCTGCGTGAGCGCCAACAACCTGCACCGGAACGAGGCCGACGAGCGCGCCCGGCTCCTGCAGGTGTCGTCCTACGACGTCGAGCTCGACCTGACCGACGGCGCGGGCGCCCCAGGCGAGACGACCTTCGCCACCACCTCCACGGTGCGCTTCTCCTGCTCCCAGCCCGGTGCCGGCACCCACCTGGACCTCACCGCGCCCAGGGTGCACGAGGTGGTCCTCAACGGGACGGCGCTCGACCCGGCCGAGGTCTTCGACGGCAACCGGATCACGCTGACCGGACTGGGGGCCGACAACGAGCTCGTCGTGCGTGCGGACGGGGCCTACATGCGCACGGGCGAGGGGCTGCACCGCTTCGTCGACCCGGTGGACGACGCGGTCTACCTCTACACGCAGTTCGAGACCTTCGACGCGCACCGGATGTACGCCTGCTTCGACCAGCCGGACCTCAAGGCGGAGTTCCGCTTCACGGTGCAGGCGCCCCGCGACTGGGTGGTCGTCAGCAACGGGCCGGGCACCGCGCAGCCGTCCGCGGGGGAGGCGGGCACGTGGGTGTTCGCGCCGACGGCCCGCATGTCGACCTACATCACGGCGCTGGTCGCGGGCCCGTACGCCTGCGAGCGCTCCGAGCACGACGGCATCCCGCTGGCGATCTACTGCCGCGCCTCGCTCGTCCAGCACCTCGACGCCGACGAGCTCTTCGCCGTCACGCGGCAGGGGTTCGACTTCTACCACCGGGTCTTCGGCTACCGCTACCCGTTCGGCAAGTACGACCAGCTGTTCGTGCCGGAGTTCAACGCGGGCGCCATGGAGAACGCCGCGGCCGTCACGTTCCTCGAGGACTACCTGTTCCGCTCCAAGGTGACCGACGCCGCCTACGAGCGGCGCGCGGAGACGATCCTGCACGAGATGGCCCACATGTGGTTCGGCGACCTCGTGACCATGCGGTGGTGGGACGACCTGTGGCTCAACGAGTCCTTCGCGACCTACATGTCCGTGCTGTGCCAGGCCTCGGTGACGCGCTGGACCAACGCCTGGACGACCTTCGCCAACACCGAGAAGACGTGGGCCTACCGGCAGGACCAGCTGCCCTCGACGCACCCCATCGCCGCGGACATCCCCGACATCGAAGCCGTCAACGTGAACTTCGACGGGATCACCTACGCCAAGGGCGCTTCGGTGCTCAAGCAGCTGGTGGCCTGGGTCGGCCAGGACGCCTTCCTCGCGGCCCTGCGGAGCTACTTCGTCGACCACGAGTACGCCAACACGGTGCTCGCCGACCTGCTCGCGGCGCTCGAGAAGTCCAGCGGCCGCGACCTGTCCGACTGGTCTGCGCAGTGGCTGGAGACCGCCGGCTGCAACACCCTGCGCACCGCGTTCGAGGCCGACGGGAGCGGGGTCTTCTCCAGCTTCGCGATCGTGCAGGAGGCGCCCGAGGCGTGGCCGACGCTGCGCCCGCACCGCGTCGCGGTCGGCTGCTACAACCTGGTCGACGGCGCGCTCGTCCGCACGTTCCGGGAGGAGCTCGACGTGGTGGGGGCGCGCACGGAGGTGCCGGCCCTCGTCGGGCGCACCCAGCCCGACCTGGTGCTCGTCAACGACGACGACCTGACCTTCGCCAAGATCCGGCTGGACGAGCGATCGCTCGCGACGCTGACCGGCCACGTCGGCGACTTCGCCGACTCGCTGCCACGGGCGCTGTGCTGGGCGGCGGTGTGGGACATGACCCGGGACGCGGAGCTGCCGACGCGCAGCTACCTGGCGACGGTGCTGGCCGGCATCGGCGGTGAGAGCGACATCGGCGTCGTCCAGTCCCTGCTGCGCCAGCTCGGCTCGGCCGTGACGATGTACGCCGACCCGGACTGGGCACCGACGGGACGCGCCGCCCTGGCCGACGCCGCGCACGACGCGATGCGCGCGGCCGAGCCCGGGAGCGACCTGCAGCTCGCGTGGACGCGGGCCCTCGCCTCCAGCGCGTCGACGCCCGGGCACCTGAGCCTGCTCCAGGGGCTGCTCGACGGGTCGCAGGAGGTGCCCGGGCTGGAGGTCGACACGGACCTGCGCTGGACCCTGCTGCTGCGCCTGGTCGCCCTCGGACGGGCGGGCGACGCCGACATCGACGCCGAGCTGGGGCGCGACCGGACCGCGGCCGGTGAGCGCCACGCCGCCACCGCGCGGGCGCTGCGGCCGACGCCAGAGGCCAAGGCGGAGGCCTGGCGCCTGGCCGTCGAGGACGAGACGGTCGCCAACGCGGTGCAGTCCGCGGTGATCGCCGGGTTCTGGCACCCCGAGCAGCTCGAGCTCGGCGAGCCCTATATCGAGACCTACTTCGACAGCGTGGCGCGGGTCTGGGAGGAGCGCTCCGGCGAGATCGCCCAGAACATCGTGGTCGGGCTCTACCCCACGCTGGTCGTCGAGACCCGGGTGGTGGAGCGCACCGATGCCTACCTCGCGTCGCAGGAGGTGCACCCGGCGCTCTCCCGCCTGCTCCTGGAGGGTCGCGACGGCGTCGTACGCGCTCTGCGCGCCCGGGAGCGGGACGGGCAGGCCTGAGCGGGCACGCCGCCCGGTCTCAGTGGGAGCTGGACGACTCCGCGGCCTGCGGCGCCTCGAGGGCGAGCGGCTCGCCCTTGCCGGCCGAGGCGGCGATCTGCTTCAGCGCGTCCACGATCCCGCCGGCGAGGTTCCCGCGCGCGAACGCGCCCTTCATCGCGACGACGGCGGCGGCGCAGACGCGGTCGGGCACCCGGCGGCGCACGCCTGGCCCGGTCACGATCTCCATCCGCCGCTGGCCGGGCGCCACGACCAGGAGGACGGCGGAACGACTGCGCTCGCCCAGCCCGGCGTGCAGCCGCTCCGATGCGGACCGGAACTGCCCGAGGTCGGAGATCTCCAGGTCTCCGACGAGCACCGAGACGTCCAGGCCGTTGTCCGAACGGCAGCTGTCCACAGCCTGCTCGATGCGCTCCTGCTGCCGGGGGGTCAGGCCCTCACCAGCTGCCACTTGCACCGCCCCTCTGCATGCCCTTCGGGTCGGCCGACTCCACCGCTGAAGTGGGGTTGGCCGGTCCGGCGAACCACAGCGGAGGTGACGACCAGCCGCGGCCGGGGCGGTAGCTGGTGCCCCGGATCATGCCGGGGAGCCAGACCAGCAGGGCCACGCCGCCGAAGATGGCCGCGGGGACGATGACGTACATGGCGAGGGCCTGGAACAGGCTCAGCTCGGGCGACTCGGGACCGGCGCCGTTGCGGTAGCCGAGCTGGTTGGTGGCGCTCTCGTCGCCGCTTCCGCACGCCGTCAGGGCGGCCGCTGTGACGATCAGCAGCAGGACGCGCGGGCGGCAGCGGAGGAGGGAAGTCACGGCGCGCACGCTAGCGGACCGGCGGTCTGCGGGCTGCGACCCCCTCAGCCAGCAGCGCCGTCAGCCGCCGCACGCCCGGGGACTCCAGCAGCTCCTCCAGCCCGATCGGCCGGCCGGCCGCATCGGCCACGGGCAGCCGCCAGTTGGGGTACTCCTCGACCGTGCCCGGCAGGTTGGGCTGCCGCAGGTCGCCGACGGCGTCACCGAGGGCCGCCAGCACGAGCCGGCTCGGGGAGGCGGGAAGCATGGCGTGCATGGCGAGCACCGGATCTCCACCGTGCGCGGCCAGCAGCCCGGAGTCCTCCAGCCGGCGCAGGAGCGCCGCCCGCTCCTGCCGTACGCGCTCACGCTCCTGCTCGACCGGCAGGCCCAGCTGGCCGAGCTCCTCGCGTACGCGTACGTGCTCCTCCGCCAGGAACCCGGCCGCGGTCGGCAGGTCGTGGGTGGTCACCGTGGCCAGGCTGAGCTCGCGCCAGCGCTCGGGCGGCAGGAAGTCCTCGGCCTCGGTCTCGAACCACAGCACCGAGCTGCCGAGGACGCCGGCCGCTGCGAGGCTCGACCGGACCCGCTCCTCCACCGTGCCGAGGTCCTCGCCGACGACCAGGGCCCCCGCGCGCGTGGCCTCCAGCGTGAGGATCGCAAGGAGCGCGTCGGCGTCGTAGGAGACGTAGGTCCCGTCGGCGGCGGAGGCTCCGGACGGCACCCACCAGAGGCGGAAGAGCCCCATGACGTGGTCGATCCGCAGACCACCCGCATGGCGCAGCACCCCCCGCACCACGTCGCGGAACGGCAGGTAGCCGAGCTCGGCCAGCCGGTCCGGGCGCCACGGCGGGAGCCCCCAGTTCTGGCCCTGCTGGTTGAACGAGTCCGGCGGGGCGCCGACCGTGGTGTTCAGTGCCAGCGCGTCCTGCAGCGCCCAGGCGTCGGCCCCACCGGCGTCCACCCCGACCGCCAGGTCGTGGATCACGCCGAAGGGCAGCCCGTCGCCGGCACCCGCGAGCTGCTCGTCGACCAGCAGCTGGACCCAGCACCAGAAGGCGATCCGGTCCTCGTGGCGAGCCTTCGCAGCGGCGATGCCGGCGGCGTCGGGGCGCCGCTGGTCCTCGGGCCAGTCCTGCCACGGCACCCCGTGCTCCTCCGCGAGCGCGCAGAACAGCGCGAGCTCCTCGAGCGGTGCGCCCTGCGCCTCCCGCCAGCCGGCGAGCGCCTCCCTCCGGTCGGTCGGCCACAGCTGCCCGAGCGCTGCCAGCTTGGCCTGCCACACCGGGTCGCGCGGGATGCGGTCGGGCTCGGCCGCCGGGCGGCACGCGTCGATGCTCGCGCGCACGGAGGCGGGCGCCGAGGCGTACTCCGGGACGTCCTCGATGTGCAGGTACAGCGGCGAGCGGAACCGGCGGCTCGACGGGGAGTAGGGCGAGGGGTCGATCGGCGGCACAGGGGTCTCGGCGTGGATCGGGTTGAGCAGCACGACGCCGGCGCCGTCCGCGGCGCTGCGCTCGACCACCGTCCGCAGGTCGGCGTAGTCGCCCATCGCCCAGGACTGTGCGCTGCGCAGGCTGTAGAGCTGCACCATCCAGCCCCAGGCGCGCTGCAGCCCGGCCGGCAGCTCGACCTTCCCAGGGGAGACCACGAGCACGGCCGCTGCGCTCTGGTCCCCGGCGCTCGCGTGCAGCCGGTGCCAGCCGTACGGGAGGTCGGGCAGCGGGACCACCCTGCGGACCGCGCCTTCCCGCCGCTGCGTCACCGCCCCTTCGGCCGGCACGACGCGGCGGCTGCCGTCCTCGAGCTCGATCTCGAGCCGGACGGCTGTGTTCTCGGGCGCATGCACGGTCACCTCTGACGAGCCGTCCACCACCACCACGGTCGGCGGGACCAGCCGCCGCCACGGCGCGGCCGCCACCTCGGCGAGCGCGTCGGTCACGGCCCGCGGGCCGTCGGCCATCACGCCCAGCGCCGCGAGGGCGGCTCCCACCGCGGCGGGCGCGACGTCGACGCGCCTGCCGGCGAAGTCCTCGTAGGAGGTGGCCACCCCGTACGCCTCCGCGAGCTGCTCCAGCGCGGGCGAGCTCACCACATCGCCGGGTGGCGGTCGCGCCACGGCCTCGCCTGCTCGAGCGAAGCCGACAGCCGCAGGAGCGTCAGCTCGTCCGCCGGCCGGCCGACGAGCATCACGCCCACCGGCAGCCCGTCCGGCGTGGAGTGCAGCGGCACGTTGACCGCCGGCTGCCCGCTGGTGTTGTAGGGCGCGGTGAACGGCGTCCAGGCGACCATCCGGTCGAACTCCTCCCGCGGTCCCCCGGCATCCTGGAACCACCCGAGCGGAGCCGGCAGCTGCGCGAGGGTAGGGGTGAGCACCACGTCGTACGCCGCTGTCGCCGTCACCGCCCGCCGCGCGGCCAGCTGCATCGCCGACAGCGCGCCGGTGTACTGCGTGGCGCTGGTCGCGCGTCCCCGCTCCCGCAGCCACCGCGTCAGCGGACGCAGCTCGGGCTCGCGCGCCGGGTCGACGGGCACCCCGGCGGCGCTGACCGACCACACGGTCTCGAACGACGGCAGCAGCCCAGGGTCGAAGGGAGCCGCGACGTCCTCCACGTCGTGCCCCAGCTCGGACAGCAGCGCCGTGGCCGACTCGTAGGCGGCGAGCACCTCCGGGTGCAGCCCGTAGCCCAGCAGTCCGTTGTCGCGGTAGCGGCCGACCCGGAGGCGGCCCGGCTCCTGCTCGCAGGCCGACAGGAACGTCTGCGCCGGCGGCGGCGCCCAGTGCGGATCGCCCGGCATCGGCCCGGCCATCGCGTCCAGCATCGCCGCGGCGTCCCGGACCGTACGCGTGAGCGGGCCGTTGGTCGCCAGCCCGCTGATGTCCCCGACGATCGGCCCCGCGCTGATCCGGCCGCGGGCGGGCTTCAGGCCGAACAGCCCGCAGACGCTCGCCGGGATCCGGATCGAGCCACCGCCGTCGCTGCCCTGCGCGAAGGGCAGTAACCCCGCGGCCACCGCCGCTGCGGCGCCACCGCTGGACCCGCCTGCCGAGCGCGAGAGGTCCCACGGCGTGCGCGCGGGCGCCAGGCCCTCCGGTTCGGTGTAGCAGGGCAGGCCGAACTCGGGGGTGTTGGTCTTGCCCAGGCTGACCGTGCCGGCCGCGCACAGCTTGTCCACGACGAAGTCCGACAGCGGCGGGACGAAGTCGCCGAACACCGGCGAGCCCAACCGGGTGCGCACCCCTGCAGTTAGGTTGAGGTCCTTGATGCCGATGGGCACACCGTGCAGCGGCGGCAGGTCGTCGCCCGCAGCAACCGCCGCGTCGGCCTCCTTCGCCTGCGCCCTCGCCGCGTCCAGCGTCCGGGTGACGAAAGCGCCCACCGAGGCGTCGAGGCGCTCGATCCGCTCGGCGTAGTGGTCGACCAGGTCGAGCGCACAGGTGGAGCCACTGCGGATGGCCGCGGCCTGCTCGAGCGCCGACAGGTCGTGCAGCGAGGTCATGCCGCGACGGTAGCCGGGACGGGTCAGGCCGGTTCTTCCCAGACCAGTTCGGCGTCGTCGGCAGGCTCCCCGTCGAGGTAGGGCTGCCAGCGTGGGTCCATCCGCCGGGCTCCCACCACGCGCCAGGCGGCTCCGGTGGGGACGGTCGGCTTGGCCCGCAGCCGCCACCCCAGCTCCGCGATCCCGCGGTCGGCCTTGAGGTGGTTGCAGCGTCCGCACGCCGACACGACGTTCTCCCACGTGTGCGGCCCGCCGCGGCTCTTGGGCACGACGTGGTCCAGGCTGGTCGCCGCACCACCGCAGTAGAGACAGCGCCCGCCGTCGCGGGCGAAGACCGCCTTGCGCGTCAGGGGGACCGCGGGCCGGTAGGGGACGCGGACGAACCGGGCGAGCCGTACGACAGCGGGCACGGCCAGGGTCGTCCGCTCGCTGTGCAGCACCCCGTCCCCCACGGCGACCGGGACAGCCTTCGCGGTCAGGACCAGTACGGCAGCGCGTCGGCCCGACACCACGCACAGCGGCTCGTACGTCGCGTTCAGCACCAGGGCTGCCGTGTCCGTGCTCGCCATGCCGTCCTCCTCCGGCAGGAGTCTGACCGACGGAACCGGGATCCGCCACGTCCTTGCGCTGAACGCGGCGCGGCCCGACGCGCCGTGCCCTTTCCGAGCCCTGCTCTGCACCGCCGCGTGGTCCTCTTGTCGGGTCCTATTGTCGGGCGATGCACCTGCCCGGCTCCACGGCTGCACCCGAGCCTGCCGCCGGTCGGAGCCTGTGGGACGTCGTCCGGAACGAGGTGTCCACCTGGGGCGCCGCGAGTCTGCGCATCGCCCTCGTCGTCGTCGTCGCCGTGATCCTGCGGGCCCTCGTCCACCGCGCCATCCGCAAGCTCGTGCAGCGGGCCATCTCCACCCCGGCCGTGCCGGAGAACCTGCGCCAGCGTCTGATGGACTCGGCGCCCGCCATCGCCGCCGAGCGCCGGCGGCAGCGGGCGGAGACGGTGGGCAGCGTCCTGCGCTCCATCGCGTCCGCTGTCATCTTCGGGATCGCCTTCACCACCGTGCTCGGAGAGCTGGGGGTGGACCTCGGGCCGATCATCGCCTCCGCCGGAATCCTCGGCGTTGCCGTCGGCTTCGGCGCGCAGAACCTCGTGAAGGACTTCCTCACCGGGATCTTCGTGATCCTGGAGGACCAGTACGGGGTCGGTGACGTCATCGACGCGGGAGCGGCCACCGGGGTCGTCGAGACGGTCGGCCTGCGCACGACCCGGCTCCGCAGCACCGACGGGACGGTCTGGCACGTCCGCAACGGCGAGATCCTGCGCGTGGGCAACAGGAGCCAGGGTTGGTCGCGCGCCTTGCTCGACGTCTCGATCGCGGACGGCACCGACGTCGAGGCCGCCAGGGCGTGCATCAAGAAGGTCGCCGACGAGGTCTGGAAGGGCGACGCGGTGGGAGCCTTCGTCCTCGAGGAGCCCGAGGTGTGCGGCGTCGAGGACCTCGGCATCGACGGCGGCGCCATCCGGCTCGTGGTCCGGACGACCCCGCTCGAGCAGGAGACGGTCGCGCGCGAGCTGCGCCGCCGGCTTCGGGACGCCTTCGAGCAGGAGGGGATCGTCATCCCCTCCCCGCAGCGGTCGGTGTGGTTGCGCACCGAGCCGTCGGCGGTGCCGGTCGTCGTACCGCCCGATCCGTCGGAGGGTGTGCCGCCGGTCGCCGAACCCCCGGCCCCTCAGTCGGCAGGACCGCCGCAGCGGTAGGACACTGCGCAGGTGAGCTCCCCTCCCCTGACCGTGCTCGTCACCGGCTCGACCGGCTACATCGGCGGACGGCTGGTTCCGCGCCTTCTCGCGGAGGGGCATCGCGTGCGGGCGATGACGCGCACGGCCGGGCGCCTGCGCGACGTGCCGTGGGCCGGGCAGGTCCGCGTCGTGGAGGCGGACGTCCTCGGTGCGGGGCGGGGGTCCGGCGAGGGGAACGCGCAGCTGGCGGACGCGCTGGACGGCGTCGACGTGGCGTACTACCTCGTCCACTCGATCGGTGAGGGCCTGGAGTTCGAGGAGACCGACCGCAGGGCGGCCAGGGCCTTCGGAGCGGCGGCGTCGAAGGCGGGGGTCGCCCGCATCGTCTACCTGGGCGGGCTCATCCCCCCGCACGAGGAGCTCTCCCCGCATCTCGCCTCCCGCGCGGAGGTCGGTCAGCTGCTGCTCGACAGCGGTGTGCCCACGGTGGTCCTTCAGGCGGCGGTCATCCTCGGCAGCGGCTCGGCGTCCTTCGAGATGCTGCGCTACCTGACCGAGCGGCTGCCCGCGATGATCACGCCCCGGTGGGTGCACAGCCGCATCCAGCCGATCGCCGTGCGCGACGTCCTGCACTACCTCGTGGCCAGCGCGACGCTTCCGGACGGGCTGTCGCGCCGCTTCGACATCGGCGGCCCGGAGATCCTCACCTACCTCGAGATGATGCAGCGCTACGCCGCGGTCGCCGGTCTGCGCAAGCGGCTCATCGTGCCGGTGCCCTTCCTCACCCCCCGCCTGTCGGGGCACTGGGTGAACATCGTGACGCCCGTGCCGGCCGCGCTGGCGAAGCCGCTGGTGCGCTCGCTGGTCAACGAGGTCGTGTGCTCCGAGAACGACATCCAGGCTTTGGTGCCCGACCCGCCCGGTGGTCTGCTCGGTTTCGAGGAGGCGGTGCGACAGGCTCTGGCCCGCATCAAGCAGGCAGCCGTCGAGACGCGCTGGTCGGCGGCTGCCTGGCCGGGTGCGCCCTCGGACCCGTTGCCGACCGACCCGGGCTGGGCCGGCGGGTCGCTGTACGAGGACCTGCGCCGCGCCCCCGTGGACGCCGAGCCGCAGGACCTGTGGCGCGTGATCGAGGGGATCGGCGGCGAGCACGGCTGGTACTCCTTCCCCCTCGCCTGGGCGGTGCGCGGCCAGGTGGACCGGCTGTTCGGCGGCGTGGGGTTGCGCCGGGGGCGGCGGGACCCGGACGAGCTCTACGTCGGTGAGTCTCTGGACTTCTGGCGGGTGGAGGAGATCGTCGACCAGAAGCTGCTCCGGCTCCGGGCCGAGATGAAGCTGCCCGGGACGGCCTGGCTGGAGCTCGGGATCGAGGAGGACGACGGGAGGACGGTGTTCGTCCAGCGCGCGCTGTTCCACCCGCGGGGTCTGGCCGGCCACGCGTACTGGTGGGGGGTGGCGCCCTTCCACGGCATCGTCTTCGGCGGGATGGTCGCCAACATCGCGGGGGCGGCGCAGCGCAGCGGCGCCGGGCGCCAGGTGGCCGAGCGCGGCGCCTGAGCTGCGCAGCCGCACCTACGATGGGGCGGTGGAGAGCAGCCTGTACGACCGGGTCGGGGGGGAGCCGGTGTTCCGCCGGCTCGTCGGGGCCTTCTACGCCGGGGTGGCCACCGACCCGGTGCTGCGCCCGCTCTATCCCGAGGACCTCGGCCCGGCCGAGGAGCGGCTGCGCATGTTCCTCGTGCAGTACTGGGGAGGTCCCACCACCTACTCCGAGCAGCGCGGACACCCCCGGCTGCGGATGCGGCACGTCGCGTGGCAGGTCGGTGAGCGGGAGCGCGACGCCTGGCTCGCCCTGATGCGGGCCGCTCTGGACACCCTCGACATCGCCGAGCCGGACCGGGCCGCGATCTGGGAGCACGTCGAGCGGGCGGCCTACTCACTGGTCAACACGCCGCCGACGCGGGACAGCCTCCTGAGCTGACCTCAGTGACTTCTCGCACATCGCCGTAATCGACTGGCGCCGCGTTCTACAGTCGGCGCGAAGGCGCGCGGGGGTGCGTCGGGGGGGTGGTCGGTGATGGTGGCTCTGGCTCGGTTCGTCCTGCGGCACAAGGGGCTGGTCGCCCTCTTCTGGCTCGTCGCGATGCTCGCCGGCGGTGCCACCTCCGGCACCACGGTCGACCGGCTGTCCTTTGACTTCTCGCTGCCCGGTCAGCAGGGCTACGAGACGGAGAAGCAGCTGCTCGAGACCTACGGCAGCGGTCCGGACGAGGGGACGACGATCATCGCCGTCACGGTGCCCTCCGGGACCACGGTGTCGGCCGAGCAGGCCGAGGTCGACGGGATCTTCCGCGCGGTGCAGCGGGACTTCCCGCAGTACCGCGTGGTCTGGGGCGGCAACACCGACTCCGGGGAGTTCGTCACCGACGACGGCCGCACCGCGTACGGCGTGGTGGTCGACGAGAAGTTCACGAGCTTCACCTTCGAGCCGGCGTTCCGCAAGGCCAAGGAGCTGCTCGCTGCGCAGGAGCAGGCGACCGGCTTCGACGTCCGGACCACCGGCTACGTCGAGCTGTCGGAGGGCAACGCCGAGAGCTCCGAGGGCGGTGACCCCCCGAGCGTGCTGTCCGAGACGCTGCTCGGCGCCTTCGGCGCACTCATCGTGCTGCTGTTCGTCTTCGCCTCCTTCATGGCGTTCGTGCCGCTGGTGATCGCGCTGGTGTCGATCCTGTCCACGTTCCTGTGCGTGCTCGCCGTCACCTACCTGACCGACGTCAGCTTCGTGGTGCAGTTCCTCATCGCCCTGGTCGGGCTCGGGGTCGCGATCGACTACTCCCTGCTGGTCGTCACGCGCTGGCGGGAGGAGCGGGAGCACGGCCGCGACAACGGCGCGGCCGTGGTCGAGGCGATGCGCACGGCGGGCAGTGCCGTGGTGGCGTCGGCGGCCACCGTCGCCATCTCGCTCGTCGCGCTCATCGTCGTGCCCGTGCCGTTCCTGCGCAGCATGGGTGTCGGCGGAATGCTCATCCCGATCGTCAGCTCGCTGGTCGTGCTCACCCTGCTGCCGGCGCTGCTCGTCAGCATCGGCCCGAGGGTCGACTGGCCGAAGGTGCGCCACGAGAACAGCGCCTCGCGCGCCTGGTCGGCCTGGGCCCGGGCGCTCACCCGCCGCCGGTGGCTGGCCGCAGGCGCCGGCTTCGTCCTGCTCGCCCTGCTCGTGGCCCCCGTGTTCGACATCCGGGTCGGCCAGTCGCGCACCGAGTCGCTGGCCCAGCAGGGGCCCACGGTCGAGACGCTCGCCGACCTGCGCGCTGGAGGCGTCCCAGCCGGGATCGTCACGCCGCTCGAGATCCTCGTGCGCGGCGCCGAGGCCGAGGCGACGGCAGAGCAGGTCGTTCGGCGGGTCAGCGACATCGAGGGGGTCGCCTTCGCCGTCTTCCCGGACGACCCCACATGGCGCAAGCCGGGCTCGGCCGTGGTGCAGGTCCTGCCTGAGCGCGAGCTGGTCGACATGCAGGCCGCTGCGGTCGTGGACCGCATCCGCGACGTCGTCGACGACATCGACGGCGTGGTGGGGGTCGCGGGTCCGGGGGCGACGGTCCTCGACTACAGCGACGCCGTCTTCAAACGCTTCCCACTGGTCATCGCGCTGATCGCGCTCACGACCTTCCTGCTGCTCGTACGCGCGTTCCGCTCCCTGCTGCTGCCGCTCAAGGCGGTGCTGCTCAACGTGCTGTCGGTCGCGGCGACCTTCGGCTTCGTGGTGCTGTTCTGGCAGATGGGCCAGGGCTCCGAGCAGGTCTTCGACATCGCAGCGACCGGGGCGGTGGCCTTCTGGCTGCCGGTGCTGATCTTCGCGTTCCTGTTCGGGCTGTCGATGGACTACGAGGTCTTCATCCTGGCCCGCATGCGCGAGGAGTACGACAAGGCGGGTTCGACGCGTACCGCGATCATCGAGGGGCTCGGCCGCACCGGGCGTCTGGTCACGTGCGCCGCACTGATCCTGTTCCTCGCCTTCAGCGCGCTGGCCACTGCGCCCGGGACGGAGGTGAAGGTGCTCGCTACGGCTCTCGGCGTCGGCATCCTCATCGACGCGACCATCGTGCGCGCTCTGCTGGTGCCGGCCCTCGTCGCGCTGCTCGGCGAGTGGAACTGGTGGCTGCCCGCCTGGCTAGCCCGGCCCCTGCGGGTCGAGCCCTCACCTCGCGTCCGCGAGGCCGTGTCGGTGCCGGAGCAGCGCTCCGAGGTGGCGGCCGGTGCTGCTGCCGCGTCGGCCGCGTCGGCCGCGTCGGCCGCGTCCGGGCTGCCCGAGCAGAAGCCGACAGGCCCGGCCGGCTGAGCAGCAACCGTTGGTGGCCGGCTTCCGCCAGCGAGTCAGCGGGCCAGCCGGCGGGCCAGCAGCCACCCCGCCGCCGTGCCGAGCAGGTCGGCCAGGACGTCGTACGCGTCCCCGCTGCGATCCGCCAGCATGCTGGCCTGCACCACCTCGCTCAGCACCGCGTAGGCGGCGACGGCTCCCAGTCCGGCGCCGGCCGGGCCGAAGCGCCAGCGGGTCGTGGCGGCGAGGGCGGCGAACAGCAGCAGGTGCACGACCTTGTCGGCGCCGGGGAACACCGGGGTCCCCACGCTGCGAGGGGCGAACAGCACCACCAGGCTCAGGACGACCGTGAGGGCCAAGCAGGCGGTCGCGAGCGCGCTGCTCCCCTGCTGTGCGCTGTCCGGGCCGGCGCTCAGTCGCGGGTGAGCTTGCGGTAGGTGACCCGGTGCGGCCGGGCCGCGTCCTGCCCGAGGCGGCCGATCTTGTTCTTCTCGTAGGACTCGAAGTTGCCCTCGAACCAGTACCACGCCGCGGGGTTGTCGTCGGTGCCCTCCCACGCGAGGATGTGCGTGGCGACGCGGTCCAGGAACCACCGGTCGTGGCTGATCACCACCGCGCAGCCGGGGAACTCGAGCAGCGCGTTCTCCAGCGAGCCGAGGGTCTCGACGTCGAGGTCGTTGGTCGGCTCGTCGAGCAGCAGGACGTTGCCGCCCTCCTTGAGCGTCAGCGCGAGGTTGAGCCGGTTGCGCTCGCCGCCGGACAGCACGCCGGCCTTCTTCTGCTGGTCGGGCCCCTTGAAGCCGAAGGCGCCGATGTAGGCACGGCTGGGCATCTCCTGTGCGCCGACCTGGATGTAGTCGAGCCCCTCGGAGACCGTCTCCCACACCGTCTTCTCCGGGTCGATGCCGCCCCGGCTCTGGTCGACGTAGGACAGCTTCACGGTCTCGCCCACCCGGATCGAGCCGCCGTCGGGCTTCTCGAACCCGACGATGGTCTTGAACAGCGTGGTCTTGCCGACGCCGTTGGGCCCGATGATCCCGACGATGCCGCCGCGCGGCAGGTCGAAGGTCAGGCCGTCGATGAGGACCCGGTCGTCGAAGCCCTTGCGCAGCTCCTGTGCCTCGATCACGACGTTGCCGAGGCGCGGGCCGGCCGGGATCTGGATCTCCTCGAAGTCGAGCTTGCGGGTCTTCTCCGCCTCGGCCGCCATCTCCTCGTAACGGGCCAGCCGGCTCTTGCTCTTGGTCTGGCGGCCCTTGGCGTTCTGGCGGACCCACTCGAGCTCGTCCTTGAGGCGCTTGGAGAGCTTGGCGTCCTTCTTGCCCTGGACGGCGAGGCGCTCCTGCTTCTTCTCCAGGTAGGTCGAGTAGTTGCCTTCGTACGGGTAGGCGCGCCCGCGGTCGAGCTCGAGGATCCACTGCGCGACGTTGTCGAGGAAGTAGCGGTCGTGGGTGACCGCGAGCACGGCGCCGGCGTAGCGGGACAGGTGGTGCTCGAGCCACTCCACGCTCTCGGCGTCGAGGTGGTTGGTCGGCTCGTCGAGCAGCAGCAGGTCGGGAGCCTGCAGCAGCAGCCGGCACAGCGCCACCCGGCGTTTCTCGCCGCCGGACAGGTGATCGACCTGCTCCTCCGGCGGCGGGCAGCGCAGGGCATCCATCGCCTGCTCTATCTGGCTGTCGAGCTCCCAGGCCCCGGCCGCCTCGATCTGGTCCAGCAGCGGTGACTGCTCGGCCAGTATCGCCTCGAAGTCGGCGTCCGGGGCGCCCATCTTCTCGTTGAGCTCCTCGTAGCGCACCATCACGTCACGGATCGCCTTGACGCCCTCCTCGACGTTCTCCCGCACGGTCTTGCTCTCGTCCAGGACCGGCTCCTGCAAGAGCATGCCGACGCTGTAGCCGGGGGTGAGCAGCGCGTCGCCGTTGGAGGGCTGGTCCAGCCCGGCCATCATCTTGAGGACGGTCGACTTGCCGGCGCCGTTCGGCCCGACCACGCCGATCTTCGCGCCGGGCAGGAAAGCCAGCGTCACGTCATCGAGGATGACCTTGTCGCCGACCGCCTTGCGGACCTTCTGCATCGAGTAGATGAACTGCGCCATGGCCGGAAAGCCTACGGGAGAGCCCTCCGGCGGAGCCGCTGGCAGCCGGGCAGCCGAGCCCGCCAGAGCACCCACTCGCGACGAGGAAGGCGTGTCAGGCAGCCCGGGACGGCTGCCCGAGGCAGACCCCGTCCTCGCCGGGGTCCGCGAGCTCGTCGTCGGTCTCGGGACCGTCCTCGTCCCGCTCGAGCGGCCGACCGGGGTCGGAGGTCACCGTGAGCGGCACGGACCGCTCCTGCACCGCCTTGCCGCGCAGCAGGTCCAGCCCCACGGTGCTCGCGTCGATCTCCAGCCCGCTGCGCTTCTCGCCCTGCTCGGTCTCCCAGGTGTGCGCCCCGAGTCGCCCCGTCACGACCACCCGGTCCCCCTTCTGCAGCGAGGCGGCGACGTTCTCCGCGAGCCCGCGCCAGCAGGTGATGCCGAACCAGATGGTCTCGCCGTCCGACCACTGGCCGGTGGCCCGGTCGTGCTTGCGCGGCGTCGAGGCGATGCGGAAGTCGGTGACGACGGCGCCACCCGCGACGATCCGCATCCGCGGCGGGGCTCCGACGTTGCCGACGACGGTGATGAGGGGCTCGTGCACGGTCTGCCTCCGGGAGGACGCGCCGGCAGCGGGTCCGCCGGTCGGGACGACCCTGCTCCCGCGTACCGGGCCTGTCCCGGAGAACCGGTCCAGCTGTGGAGAACCGTCGCCTGTGGACGCCACGGGCCCCGGCCGCAGGGGGGCGCCCGCGCTAACCTGCTCGACGCCCGCCAGAGACGTCGACCGGTGTTTCGCTCACGTTGCTGTCAGCACCCAGCGCCCGTAGCTCAGGGGATAGAGCAGGTGCCTTCTAAGCACTTGGTCGCAGGTTCGAATCCTGCCGGGCGCGCCGAACTGGTCCGCGGGCGCAGGCACTGTCAGTCGTCGACGAGCTGCAGCTGCTGGAGCAGGGGCACCAGCACCCACGCGAGCAGACCGGCCGCCACCAGGTTGACGTTGCCGCCGCGGCCCCCGACCTTCGACCCGACAGTCGAGCGGCCGGCGGCGAAGGCCGCGAGGCCGAAGCAGACCGCTGCGACGATGTAGAGCAGCAGGTAGATGACCTTCATGAGGCTCTCCTTGATCAGGATTGGTTCGTGGAGGGTAGGGCCTGCCGGCCGGAAGCGGGGAACGCGTCGAGGCGCTCAGCCCAGAGCCAGTGCCACGGTGTGCAGCACGACCCCGGCCAGCGCGCCGACGACCGTGCCGTTGATGCGGATGAACTGCAGGTCCCGCCCCACCGCCGCCTCGATCCGCGCGGCGGCGTCCCGGCCGTCCCACTGCGCGACGGTGCGCTGGATGAGCGACACGACGGTGCTGCCGTAGTGCTCGACGGCGTAGCGCACCCCCTGCTGCAGGCGCTGCTCCAGCCGCTGCTCCAGCTCCGGCGAGGTCGAGATGCGGCGTCCTGTCCCAAGGACCAGCTGCGTCATCCGGTCGGGCAGGCCGCCGTCCAGCTCCCCCAGCGACAGGCGCAGCGAGCCGAGCACGTCCTGCAGGACCGTGTGCAGCAGCGACTGCAGGTGGACGTCCTCGAGCAGGACCCGCAGCTGGGCATCCACCGCGCGCGCGGTGTCGGCGTTGTAGCGCAGGTCGTCGGCCAGCGAGGCGAGCAGACCGTCGATCCACAGCCGCAGGGGGTGCTGCGGATCGGCCTCCACCTCGGCGAGGCGCGTGAGCGTGACCTCGAGCAGCCGGTCGACCCGCTTGTCCGTGGCGACCAGCCAGCCGAGCACGCCCTGCTCCTCGATGAAGCGCTTGACCTGCGGGTGCAGCTCGGAGCGGTTCCTGCGGATGTAGGCGTGCAGCCGGGTCAGGCACACGTCCACCAGCGGGCGCTGCCCCCGCCCCTCCACCGCGCGGGCGAGGAACGAGCCGAGCACCGGCGTGTACGACCGGCGCTCGAGGTCGCGCCGTGCCCATTCCAGGACGTACGCGGTCAGCGCCCGCTCGTCGACGGCGTCGAGCAGGGCGGCGACACCGGCCGCGAGCTCGCGGCCGACGACCGCAGCGACCTCCGGGTCGGCCAACCGCTCGGCGAGGCGGCGTACCAGCCCCACCTCGGCGAGCTGGTCGGCGACCGCGTCGGGCGTCAGGAAGTTCCCGGTGACGAACTCGCCGAGCTTGGTGGCCAGCTCGTCCTTCTGGCGCGGGATGAGGGCGGTGTGCGGAATGCGCAGCCCCAGCGGATGGCGGAACAGCGCGGTGACGGCGAACCAGTCGGCCAGCCCACCGACCATCCCGGCCTCCGCACCGGCTCGGAGGAAGCCGACGGGCGTCGTGTCGGGCAGGGCGAAGGTGAGCAGGAACACCGCCGCGGTGAGGACCAGCAGGCCGGTCGCCCGCCGCTTCATGTGCCGGAGCCCCGCGACGTCCGGCCTCAGCAGCGCGGGCACAGCCGCAGGCAGGGCCACCAGCCCGACCTAGCGGCGACGGCGGGTCGAGCGGCGACGACGCGGAGTCGTGCCGAACAGCGACCGGCTGATCTCCCGGCCGGCGGCGCTCGCGGCCGAACGCGCAAAGCTGCGGAAGACGCTGCTGCCGAGAGCCTTGGCCACGACTCCCTCCTCGTCGCGGTCCGGCGGCTCGGGGGGCTCGTCCTGCCTCGGCTGCGCTTCCGGGCCGGGCTCCTGCTCAGCTGCCGGCTGCTCGGGTGCCACCCTGGCCAGCAGCCGCTCGTACGCCGAGTCGCGGTCGACACTCTCGCCGTACTCCGCCAGCAGCGCAGAGGCGTCCACCATCTCCTTCTGCCGGGCGGGATCGAGCGGCGCCATGGAGGAGGCAGGCGGACGCAGCCGGGTCCACGCGACCGGAGTCGGCGTGCCGCGTTCGGTCAGGATCGTCACGGCGGCCTCACCGATGCCCATCGACGTGAGCAGCTCGCTGAGGTCGTACATCTCGCTTCTCGGGAATGTCCCGACCGTCGCCTTCAGCGCCTTGGCGTCGTCGGGCGTGAAGGCCCGCAGCGCGTGCTGGACCCGGTTGCCCAGCTGCGCCAGCACCTCCGCGGGAACGTCCTTCGGGGTCTGGGTGACGAAGAAGACGCCGACGCCCTTCGAACGGATCAGCCGCACCGTCCGGGCGATGGCGTCGAGGAACCCCTCGCTCGCGTCGTCGAACAGCAGGTGCGCCTCGTCGAAGAAGAACACCAGCTTGGGCTGCTCCACATCGCCGACCTCCGGCAGGTCGTGGAACAGGTCGGCGAGCAGCCACATGAGGAAGGTGCTGAACAGCTGGGGCTTGTCCTGGACGGCGCTGAGCCCCATCACCGTGAGCACGCCGCGGCCGTCGGGCTCGGTGCGCAGCAGGTCGGCGGTGTCGAACTCCGGCTCACCGAAGAACACGTCGCCGCCCTGCTCCTCCAGGCCGATCAGCTCGCGCAGGATCACGCCGGCGGTGGTCGTCGACAGGCCGCCGAGTCCCTTCAGGTCGGCCTTGCCCTCGTCGCTGACGAGGTGGCTGATGACCGCCCGCAGGTCCTTGAGGTCCAGCAGCGGCAGGCCTGCCTTGTCGGCGAAGTGAAACACCAGGCCGAGGCTCGACTCCTGGGTGTCGTTGAGCCCGAGCACCTTGCTGAGCAGGACCGGCCCGAACGAGGTGATCGTCGCGCGCACCGGGACACCCGTCCCGAGACCGCCGAGGGCGAGGAACTCGGCGGGGAAGGCGGCCGGCGTCCATGCCGTCCCCGTGTCCGTGGCGCGTTCGGCGATGCGGGGGCTGTCGACCCCCGGGGCCGCCACACCCGACACGTCGCCCTTGATGTCGGCCAGGAAGACGGGGATGCCCGCGGTGGACATCTGCTCCGCCATGAGCTGGAGCGTCTTGGTCTTGCCCGTTCCCGTGGCGCCGGCCACCAGCCCGTGCCGGTTGAGCATCGACAGCGGCATCCGCACCCGCGCGTCCGGGACGGCCCTGCCGTCCACCACCACCGTGCCCAGCTCGAGCGCGGGTCCGGACATCGCGTAGGCCTCGCCGAGCTCGGCTGCCGTCCTCGCCACCGGTGGTCCCTCCTGAACGGGTCGTTGCGGCGGACCCTAGCCGCCGCCGTGCCGTCAGCGCGCGGTGCGGACCGTCCCGGTGAGGAGGTCCACCGCCGCCTTCCCACTGACGCAGACCGGTGGGCAGCTCGGGCCGTTGGGCCGGGTGCGGACGAGGTCGACCTGCCCCTCGTACGTCGTGGAGCTGTCGCCCAAGGTCACCCGCACGGTGGTGGTCGTCCCCTCGGACCGCCGGCTGAGCGAGACGAGCAGCGCCCCGTCGACGACGGTGCTGGTGCAGACGTCCTCGACGCAGGCGCGGCCCGAGGTGGCGCCGTCGGGCAGCGCAACGGTCAGCTGCGAGACGCAGCCGACGAGGGGGCAGCTCGTGGCGGTCGAGCAGCCCGCGAGGGCGAGCAGGACGGCGAAGCGGTACCCGTGCATGCCGCGATACTGGCAGGGGAGGCGGCGGTCGCCGCCACGTAACCTGCGCGCATGGGCGACCGGCTGGTGTGGATCGACTGCGAGATGACAGGGCTCGACCTCGGCAACGACCTGCTGATCGAGATCGCCGCCCTGGTCACCGACTCCGAGCTGAACGTGCTGGGTGAGGGTGTCGACGTGGTGATCGGGGCCAGTGCCGAGCAGCTGACGCGCATGCCCGACATCGTGCGCGAGATGCACGCCACGTCGGGGCTGACCGACGAGGTGCTCGACTCGACGCTGACCGTGCAGGAGGCCGAGCAGCTCGTCCTGGCGTACGTGCGGGAGTGGGTCCCGGAGCCGATGCGGGCGCCGCTGTGCGGCAACTCCATCGCCACCGACCGGGGCTTCCTCGCGCGTGACATGCCGGGCCTGGACACGTGGCTGCACTACCGGATGGTCGACGTCAGCTCGGTGAAGGAGCTCGCCCGGCGGTGGTACCCGCGGGTCTACTTCGCCGCCCCGAAGAAGGGTGGGGGGCATCGCGCGCTGGCCGACATCCTCGAGTCTGTGCAGGAGCTGCGCTACTACCGGTCGGCGCTGTTCGTGCCCCCGCCCGGGCCGACGAGCGAGGAGGCGGCCGCCCTGGCTGCGGCGCTGGTGGGCGAGCCGGTCCCGACGCTCTCGCCGGCGGGGGCTCCGCAGCCCTCGCCGCCGGAGCCGGGCGGCGGTCCCGCCCCGGTATGATTCGGGCCGCACCATGGTGGGTGTAGCTCAGCTGGTAGAGCACCGGGTTGTGATCCCGGTTGTCGCGGGTTCGAGCCCCGTCACTCACCCCACAACGTCCCCGCCGATCATGGAGTTGCTGCTCCCTGCCACGCTGACGACTCGCGCACAAGTTCCATGATCGGCGCAACGAAGGAGTGCGGGCAGCACCTCGCCCCGCTCCTGGGCAGGAGCGGGGCGAGGTCGTACGGGCTACTTCCGGCTCTGCCCGGCCTTGGCGGTACGGGTCCCGGCGGTGGTGCTCCTGGCTGCGTGCGGGTCCCGTGTGCCGCCCCCGCGGATCGAGGCACGCTCGTCGTCACGGCCCTTGCCGTCGCTGTGGTTCGCGACCGCGCGGGGGTTCGCCTGCTTGACCACTGGGTCGGTCACCACCGGGTCGGTCACCACCGGATCCGTCACCACCGGATCCGTCACCACCGGCTCGGTCACCACCGGCTCGGTCACCACCGGATCCGTCACCACCGGCTCGGTCACCACCGGCTCGGTCACCACCGGGTCGGTCACCACCGGGTCGGTCACCACCGGGTCGGTCACCACCGGGTCGGTCACCA
>JAUJOY010000005.1:0-68218 GCA_030447385.1 Mycobacteriales bacterium | reverse complement strand
CCGGGTCCGTCACCACCGGCTCCTCGACGACGATCGGAACCTCGTCGGCGACGTTCTGGAAGACGAGGGTGCCGCCACCACCGACAGCGGCGGCGCTGGCTAGCGCGGTGCCCGCGACGACGGCGGCCAGCTTGGCCTTGGCTGCGGCGAGGGAGATCAGAGAGGACACGAGTCATTCCTTCTAGGTCGGAGGAACTACTGGGCCCTACTCCCTTCGGCGGAGCCGACCGGCCGTCTGAACCCTGGAGGCCGACTTTCTGCCGAGCTGCCCCTGACGACAAAGCTGTGGCCGGTGCCGGTGGCCAGCCCCTTCCCCATCGTTCTCGGTGTCATGTCGGAGCGCGGGTCGGGTACTGGCGGCACCGAGAAGTCCCACCGTCAGGCGATGCGCCTCCCGCGAAGGTCCGCCGGAAGCCGTTGCTCGAGCTCAGCCCACGAGGCGACGACGTCGACGACCCCCACCTCGTACAGCTGTCGCCTCCGCTCCTCGCGCTCGGCCAGCGGCACGAACTGCACGTTCCCCACCGTCGGGATCCCGGCGGCAACAGCCGCCCGGGCACCGACGGCGGAGTCCTCCACCGCCAGCCCGTTTCGAGGCGCAATGCCCAGCGCGGCGCACGCGTGCAGGTAGATCGCCGCGTCGGGCTTGCTCGTCGGGACCGTCAGGGAGTCCTCGGCGCTGAACCGGACGACCTCCGGCAGCAGCCCGTCCAGACCCGTGGCTCGGAAGCAGGCAGCCAGCCGCGCATGCGCGCTAGAGCTGACCGCCGCCAGCCGGTAGCAGCCGGCGAGACGGGTGAGCGGCTCGAGAACCTGCGGGTCGGGACGCAGCACTGCGCCGAGGTGACGGGTCACCTCATGCAGCTCCTTCTCGACCCACTGCTCGAGCTCCAGGGCCGTGAGCACACGGCTGCCGCCTCCGCCGACATCGTCTCGACGACCGGCGAACAGCGCCGGCTCGAGCGCGATCCCGTGCCGAACGGCGAGGTCCAGGGTGGTGCTCCGGAAGGCCTGACCGGGTGCACCTCGCCGCAGCTCCTCGGAGGTGTACCGGCGCGAGATGCCGAAGGAGGCCAGAAAAGCGTTCGTCACCTCGGTGCCTGCGGCGAAGGCCGGCTCCTCCGAGGGGAAGAGGTTCCCGTCGGCGTCGCACAGCAGCGTCGTGAGCGCCGGACCGGCGGCATCGACGACCTCGCTTGCCTGGGCGGCGTCGCTCACCCGGACGACGCCCGCTCCATCCCCCGCTCGACGGCCTCGATGAGCCGCGGCCGCAGCTCGGCCGCAGGGAGGATGGCGTGCACCGAGCCGACCTTCAGCGCCCGCTCGATGTTGTGGATCCGCTCGAACTCCGCGGCCACCTCGCCGAGCTTCTCCGAGCGCACCGTCTTGCGCAGGTCAGCCACCTCGATCCGCAGGTGAGCCTGCTCGACCTCGTCCGCCGCGGTGAGAGCTGCCTCCAGCTCGAGTACGCGCGGGTCGTCGGCCGTACGCCGGTTGACCTCCCCGGAGAAGACGACCGCCGCCGCGGGGGCGCCACCGATCACGGAGGCGAACGAGCCCTCGACCGCAAGCACCTCCATGTTGTCGTGCAGCGCTCCGGAGAAGACGACGAAGGCACCGCCGTGGTAACGCGAGATGACGCAGAACACGATCGGCCCGTCGAAGTTGACGATGGCGCGACCGATCTCAGCGCCGTACTCCAGCTGCATGTTGCGCAGCGACTCCGGCGAGCCGTCGAAGCCGGACAGGTTGGCAAGGATGACCAGCGGGCGGTTGCCACTGCTGGCGTTGATGGCCCGGGCAGCCTTCTTCGACGAGCGCGGGAACAGCGTGCCGGCGGTCCACTGGTCGGGCCCGTCGGCGGGGAAGCGGCCGCGTCGCTGCATGGGCCGCGACTCGATGCCGAGCACGGTCACCGGATGTCCGCCCAGGTGCGCGTCGTGGACGACGGTCGTCTCCGCGTCCGCCATGCCGGCCCAGCGCTCCAGCACCGGGTGGTCGAGGTCGACGACCGCGCGCATGACGGTACGGATGTCGAAAGGCTTCTTGCGCTCCGGGTTCGCGACGTCGGAGAAGATGTCGCCGACCGTCGTGAAGTCGCTCGACGGGTGGTGGTGCGGGGAGGTGCGCACGTCGCGGTCCCGCGGGTCCGCCGTCCCGGCCGGACGGGGCCAGCGCTCCCCCGGCGCGACGTAGGTGTGCTCGTAGTGGGCGAACAGCACCTCGCACGCCGCCGTCAGGTTGGGCGCCCAGTACTGCGCCTGCCCGTTGGGGCCCATGACGCGGTCATAGCCGCCGATCCCGAAGTTGTCCTCGGCCGAGACGCCACCGGAGTAGTCGAGGGAGTGCTTGCCGGTGAGCACCATCGCGCTGTCCGGCGTCATCACCAGGATGCCCTTGGTGTGCAGCAGCATGGTGGCCTCGGCATTCCAGTAGGGCTGCGCGCCCACGTTGATCCCCGCGACGACGACGTTGACCTCCCCGCCGCCCTGGGTGAACGTGATCAACCGGCGCAGCACGCGGGCCACCCAGTCCATGTTCTCGGTGCCGCTGTCCATCGAAATCCGGGCACCGGAGGACAGGGCGAACCACTCGACGGGAAGCCCGCGCTCCTCCGCGAGGTCGAGCGCGGCGATCAACAGCGCGCACTCCGGTTCGGCGACGGTGCCGAGCGCCTTGGTCGGGTCACCGAAGAGCGCGACCCGCGTCATGCCCTCGGGGTGCCGCGCCGACGGGCTGCTCACGAGCCCGGCGACGATGCCGCACCGGTTGTGCCCCGGCGGCCGGTCCACCGGTACGAGCCGGCCGTCGGGGTCCAGGTCGTGCTCGACGAAGCTGCCTCCCGGACCGGCCAGCAACGGCGTCAGCTCGTACGGGTAGACCGCGCCGCGGGCACGGGAGCGCAGCACCTTCTGGGTGTACTCGTCGAGCGGGCGCAGCGGCTCGGTGGGCGGGTCGGTCACGGTCATGCCGACACCGGCGCCGGGCCGGTAGGAGAAGCGCAGCGCGACCTGACGCGGCTCGACCCCCGGCTCCTCCTGCAGCCGCGCCAGCAGCACGATCTCCTCGAGTCCCGCTCCCACGGTCAAGGCCGCGGTCGTACGCGCGAAGCTCGCCACCTCCGACAGCGGGATCTCCAGCGAGGGCCAGGCGTAGAGGAAGATGCGGTTGTGGTCCAGCCGCCGGTGGACGCCGCGCTGCGACTGCGCCCGGCGGATGCCGTCGAGGCAGGCCGCCAGCAGCCGCTCCACCGTCGGGAAGCCGATGATCTCCCCGGCCGCGTCGCGCTGCGGGGTGAGGTCACGCA
Source organism: Mycobacteriales bacterium (assembly GCA_030447385.1). Lineage (GTDB taxonomy): Bacteria > Actinomycetota > Actinomycetes > Mycobacteriales > SCTD01 > SCTD01. The sequence goes on along the minus strand of JAUJOY010000005.1, from coordinate 64,911 downwards.
CCTCCGCCATGGCGATGAGGCGCTCGTCGGCCGGGTTCTCCTTCGCGACCACGTGGAACAGGTAGGTGTCCTCCGCGGACGGCAGGCGTACGCCGTCGAAGTTCTTGAGCCGCCACATGTTCAGCCGCTGGCCGGTCAGCGGGTGGATCCCGCGGATGACCCGTTCCTCGGCCAGCCCGCCGGCTGAGGGCCGGAACGTGACGTGCTCGACCTCGCCGCCGGGGGTGCACACCGTCACGGTCACGCGCCGGCCGCGGCGCAGCGGGAGCACCAGCTCCAGCGCGGAGCGCAGCTCGTCCTCCACCGCGTCGGCGTCGGCCGGCCGCTCCGGCCAGGACAGGTAGAGGTCGACCACGAGGTTGGCCGGATCCCCGACGTCGCGCACCAGCGTCGTCAGGGCAGACAGGGCCTCATCGAGGTGCTGCCGGTCGGTCATCAGCGCGACCAGGTGCAGCTGCTCACCGCCGAGCTCGTAGTCGCCCGTCACGCACGGGGACCCGTCCAGCCGGAAGGAACGCACGTTCTGGAGGTGGCGGCGGCGGTAGTAGCGACGCGTCAGCACTTCGAGGATGGGTTCAGGGACCGTGCTGGAGGAGCGGAATCGCTGCCCGAGCAGCTGCAGCAGCGGCTCGGGGCTCGCCACCAGCGAGGCGATCCGCTCGGCGTCGTCGGCGGCCTGGGGTCGGTCGGACAGCGCGGCGAGCAGTCGCTCGGCCTCCTCGTACATCTCCTGGCGGGACTGCTGCACCAGGAGCTGGTCGAACCGCCGGAAGCGCACCGCGCGGGCGAGGTCACCGACGGCCGGGTAGCGCAGCTGGGTGGCGACGACGATGCGGTCGAGCACCTCGCCGACCTCGGAACGGGAGGGACCGGCGGCCAGGTCGCCTGCGTGCAGCCACCTCTCGAGCAGTGCGGTGACCGCGGGCAGCTGGCTGGAGGCGCGCTGCTGGGCCAGGAAGATCCGGTGGACGGCCTGCTCCAGGGCGGGGTCCGGCTCCAGGGCGGTGACGCCGTAGTGGAGAAGTACGCGGGCGAGGCGCGCCCGGAAGGTCTCCGGCAGCGCCTCCCGCTCCAGGTCCAGCGAGTGCAGGTAGGAGTGGAAGTACTCGCGCGGGCTGTGCACCTGCACGTCGGACTCCTCCTCCGCGCTGGTCGGCCGGTTGCGCGAGAGCTCGCACAGGTCGGCGAAGGTCGTCAGCAGGGAGAGCTCGGCGTGCAGCAGCTCGGCGTCGTCCACCGGGAGCTCGCTGCGCGCCCGGCCGTAGTCGGCGACGAGCAGCCGGCCCCTGGCCGCGCTGACGTCGTAGCCGGTGATCAGGGCCTGCAGCCCCCCGAGCAGGGAGAGGGCCGTGCTCCGTCCGCCGTTGTCCAGGCCGACCATCGGGGGGAAGACGACCCGCTCGCCGTCGTCGACCGCGGCCTCCTCCCCGCCGCGCTCCAGACGCAGCAGCGCGGCCCCGGCATCGACCTGCGAGTTGACCGCGACGAGGATCTCGCGCACCCGTCCGGCGGACGGCGCCCGCACCGGGGTCTCCATCTTCATGCTCTCGAGCACCAGGACGGTCTGCCCGGCCTCGACCTCCTGCCCGGCCTCGACCCGGACCGCGACGACGACGGCGGGGGCCGGAGCGCGCACCACCCCTGCCTCGTCCCGGGAGATCCGGTGACTGGCGCCGTCCACCTCCACCAGGTGGTCGGTCGCCCCGCGCACGGCCACGACGTGGAACCGGTTGGCTGCCACGGTCAGCCGGCTCTCCAGCGCGCTGAGCCGGTCGACGTCGACGTCGACGACGTGCCCGTCGAGCTCCACGTGGTAGCGGTCGCGGGCGACCTTCGCGACCTCGAGCCGGTAGGTCTGTCCGCGGTAGCCGAGCTCCACTGTCCGGCCGACGTCGGAGCTCGCCCGTGGCCGGCCGCCCCGCGCGGAGGCCAGGAAAGCTGCCCGTTCCAGCGCCTCCTCCGCGTCGTAGACGTCGATCGCCACGTGCAGGAACGAGACGTGGGCGAGCCGCACCGGCTCGGCCGGAGCGAGGGCTCCGACCCGGTCGAGCCACGCGGTGTCCGCGGTCCCGGCGACCACCTCCGGACGGTCCAGGAGCTCCAGCAGGAACGACTTGGTCGTCGTCCCGCCGCGCAGCACCACGGTGGTCTCGCGCAGTGCGCAACGCAGCCGGGCCATCGCCTCCGGCCGGTCCCGCCCCCACGCGATGATCTTCGCGACCATCGAGTCGTAGTCGGGGGGGATGACGTCGCCGAGCCCGATCCCGGTGTCGACCCGCACCCCGGGGCCGGAGGGCAGGTGCAGCAGCTCCACCACGCCTGGCGCCGGCGCGAAGTCGGCATCGGCGTCCTCGGCGTTGAGCCTCGCCTCCACCGCGTGGCCGAACTCCGTCGGCGGCTCGCCCTCGAGCCGCCCGCCATCGGCGACATGGATCTGCAGCTTGACGAGGTCGAGCCCGGTGGTCTGCTCGGTCACCGGGTGCTCGACCTGCAGCCTGGTGTTGACCTCCAGGAAGGTGAAGACCTTCTCGGTCGGCTGGTAGAGGAACTCCACGGTTCCGGCACCGACGTAGCCGGCCGCCTTCACCAGCGCGATCGCGGACACCCGCAGGTCTGCCACCTGGTCGGCGTCCAGCGCCGGCGAGCTGGACTCCTCGAGAAGCTTCTGGTTCCGCCGCTGCACCGAGCAGTCCCGCACCCCTGGCGCCCACACCGCGCCGTGCGAGTCGGCGATCACCTGCACCTCGATGTGCCGCCCGCCCTCCACGAGGCGCTCGAGGAAGACGACCGGGTCGCCGAAGGTGCGCTGCGCCTCGGCCTGGGTGCTGTGCAGCGCCCCCGCCAGCTCGACCTCGGTGCGCACGATCCGGATGCCGCGCCCCCCACCACCGCTGCGGGCCTTGACGATGAGCGGGTAGCCGATAGAGCCGGCATGGCGCAGGGCGTCCTCCGCGTTCTCGACCGCGCCGCCGCTCCAGGGCGCCACCGGCACGCCGGTCTTCTCCGCCAGCAGCTTGGCCTCGACCTTGTCCCCGAGCCGCCGCATGGCCTCCGCGGGCGGCCCGACAAAGGCCACCCCGATGTCGGCGCACAGCTCGGCGAAGGCGGGATCCTCCGCGACGAACCCCCATCCCACCCACGCCGCGTCGGCCCGGCTCGTGGAGAGCGCCCGGCGCAGCTCGTCGTGGTTCAGGTAGGGGCTGCCGGACCCGGTCCCGCGCAGGACCACAGCCTCGTCGGCGGCACGCACGAAGCTCGCCCGGCGCTCGGCGTCGGTGTGCAGCGCGATCACCCGGATCCCGTAGCCGTGCTGCTCGTTGAGCTCGCGCACCGCCCGGATCAGCCGCAGGGCCGGCTCACCCCGGTTGACCACGGCGATGCGCCTGAACACCTGGGCAAGCCTTCCTGTTCGTGGACCGCGGGGGGGTGGCGCAGACCGGATCGACTCGTGCTGACACCGTGCGGAGCACTGTCTCAGGCGGCGCCCAGCTCGGGGTCCACGGCACCGTACGCAGATCTGCGTGGCGCCGTGACACTCGAGGCCGGTTGACCGGGCCCGGAGCGGAGGGAACGATCACGCACGACCCCACAAGTCACAACAGCAACACCACCTGCTCCCTCCTCCTTCCGAGACGAGTTCATGGCTACGGCCCGGCGGTACGCGCAGCGCAGCCTCGTCGCGGCGTGGCTGCTCGCCGTGGCGACCGCGTCCGTCGCACCCGCCGGGGGGCGCTCCGACTCCACCCCGACCGGTGCGGGCGATACGGGCGGGACGGAGCTGGGCTCGGCAGCGCAGCTGCTGCGCTCCTCGGACCGGATCCGTCCCGTCGCGGTCAAGGGACCGGTCCTGCCCCCGCCGGCGTCGACCTCCGCACCCATCCTCGCGCCGGTGCCCACCACCCTGACCGTGGCCGGCATCCCGGCCCGCGCCCTGGCCGCCTACCGCGCCGCGACCGCACGCATGGCATCCGAGGATCCCGGCTGCCGGCTGCCCTGGCCGCTGGTGGCAGCCATCGGCTACGTCGAGTCCGACCACGGGGCGGTGCACGGCGGGTCCGTCGACGCCGAGGGCCGGGTCAGCCCCCCGGTGCTCGGCCCGAGGCTCGACGGCTCCGGCGCGTTCGCCCTCATCCGCGACAGCGACGACGGCGCGCTCGACGGCGACACCGCCCTGGACCGGGCGGTCGGCCCCATGCAGTTCATCCCGTCCACCTGGGCGCGCAGCGGGGCCGACGGGGACGGCGACGGGCGGCGCGACCCGCACGACCTCGACGACGCGGCGCTGGCCGCCGGCCGCTACCTCTGCAGCGGCGGCGGCCGGGTGGACCGGCCGGCGGGCACCATCGCCGCGGTCTTCCGCTACAACCACTCCTACGACTACGTGCGCGTGGTCCTGACGGTCGCCGCCCGCTACGCCGGCCAGTCCCCGCAGAAGTGGGGGGTGGGCCTGGTGCCCGCCGCGTCGCCGACCGGCTCGCCCTCCCCCTCCCCCTCCCCGTCAGCCGTCTCCCCCTCCCCGTCGCCGAAGCCCGTACGCGCGGCGTCCACCCCGACGGCGACGGCGAGCCCGAAGGCTCCCCCGGGCGGCGCGAGCGCGTCACCCGCGCCGTCACCCTCGAGCTCGAGCCTTCCCGGAGCTCTCGACCCGATCCTGCCGGAGGAGTCGGCAGCTCCCCCGCCGTCACCCACGCCGAGCCCCTAGCTCCGGCCGACGCAGCACGGCCGGCGCCCCGCGGAGCAGGGACGCCGGCCGGAGAGCTGGGCAGGATCAGCCGCCGGTGAGCCCGGCCACGTCAGGCGTCTCGATGGCGTCGGTGAGCGCCTTCGCTCCACCGGGCACGTCCGCCGGCTGGACGATGAAGTTCTTGCGGCTCGGGCTCTCGCCGACCTTGGAGAAGTCGAGGGGCACGATCAGCCCGCCTGTCTCGACGTTGTCCAGCGAGGTCTTCGCCTTCAGCACGCCCTCAGGCGTCAGGTCCCCGTCCTCACAAGCCTTCTCGAGGATCTGGGCCATGATGTCGGACATACCGGTCCCGACGATGACGCCGTTGCTCGGGGAGGTGACGTTCGGGTACTTCGCGGTGTACTCCTGAAGCAGCTCGGGGTGCTTGTCGAAGGTGTTGCTCGGCGACGCGATGATGAGGTTCTTCTTCAGGGCCGCGGCCGCCGGGCCCTTGAGCAGGCCGGGAGCAAAGACCGGGTTGCTGCCGATGATGGGCACGTCCAGGCCCTGCGCCGCAGCCTCGCCCGCCGCAGAGGCCGTCTGGGTCGGGGCGACCGTGAGCGCGATCGCATTCACTCCGGCCCCCTTGAGCCGTGCATGAAGCTGACGACCTCGCTTGCCTTGAAGATGACCGCGAACCCCAGCGCGATCAGCGCGTAGATCGCGCCGAGCGACAGGCCGTTGAGCAGCAGGGTCAGGAAGGTCGTCATGTCGCGGACCCGTCCATTCCGGCAGCACCGGCAGCGCCCTCGTCGCCGGATCCGAGGTAGGCGCGGATGACCTCCGGGTCGGCCTGCACCTGGGCGGGGGTGCCGTCGGCGATGAGCCGGCCGAAGTCGAGCACCGTCACGCGGTCGGCGATGCCCATGACCATGCCCATGTCGTGCTCCACGAGCACCACCGAGATCCCGAGCGCGTCCCGGATCTCGAGCACCGCGGCGGCCATCCGCCGGGTCTCCTCGGCGTTCATCCCGGCCACCGGCTCGTCCAGCAGGAGCAGGTCCGGCTCGGTGCACAGCGCCCGGGCGACCTCCACCCGCTTCTGGTCGCCGTAGGACAGCACGCCCACCGGGATGTCGAGCTTGTCGCCGAGCCCGAGGAACTCGGCGATCTCGCGCACCCGGCGACCGTGCAGCTCGCCCTCCCGGGTGGCCCGCGGGAGCCGCAGACCCGCGGACAGGAAGCCGGCCTTGGTGAGGTGGTGCCGGCCGAGCATGAGGTTCTCGACCACCGACTGGCTGCCCGACAGCGCGATGTTCTGGAACGCCCTGGCGATCCGCAGCTGAGCGATCCGGTGCGGGCGCATGCCGGTCAGGACGTTCGTGCCGAAGCGGACCTCTCCCTCGGTCGCCCGGTAGACCCCGGACAGCACGTTGAACAGCGTCGACTTGCCGGCGCCGTTGGGGCCGATGATCGCGTGCACGGTGCCGGGCGCGACGGTGAAGGACACGTCGGCCAGGGCGGCCAGCGCGCCGAAGCGCACCGTGACGTTGCGGACCTCCAGCGGCGGCACGCCCCGCTCCGCCGCGGACGACCCTGCGGCGGAGGTGACGTCGACGCTCACGAGGTCCACCTGGACAGGGTCTTGGTGCTGCGGGCCACCGCCAGCTGGACCTCGCGCTCCTGCCCGGCGCCGTGGCCGAGGTAGAGCCGCTGCACCGCGTCCGTCGCCGCGAGCTCCTGCGCCGGACCCTCCAGCGACACCTTGCCGACGTCGAGGACATAGGCCGAGTCGGCCACCCGCAGCGCCATCGTGGCGTTCTGCTCCACGAGCAGGACGGAGGTGCCCTGCGTGTTGATCTCCCGGATGATCTCCCCGATCTGGCCGATGATCCGAGGAGCGAGGCCCAGCGACGGCTCGTCGAGCAGCAGCATCCTGGGCGCCCCCATGAGCGCACGGCCGATGGCCAGCATCTGCTGCTCGCCCCCCGACAGCAGCCCACCGCGCTGCGTGCGCCGCTCGGCGAGCACCGGGAACAGGTCGTACACCCGGTCCTGCGCCGCGGCCTTGGCGGCCTTGTCCTTGCTGCCCATCCCCCCGGCGCGCAGGTTCTCCTCGACCGTCAGGCGGCTGAAGATGCGCCGGCCCTCCGGGACCTGGACCAGGCCGGAGGCGACGATCGACGACGTGTCGCGCCCGGCGATGGGGCGCCCGTCGAAGGTGATCGTGCCGGTCTCGATCTTGCCGCGGTGCAGCTTGAGGGTGTTGCAGATGGTGCGCAGCAGGGTGGTCTTGCCGGCCCCGTTGCTCCCGAGCACGGCGACGACCTCCCCGTCGGGAACCCGCAGGGTCAGCCCGCGCAGCGCCTGCACGGCGCCGCCGTAGGTGACTCTCAGGTCGTCGACCTCGAGCACCGGGCCTCCTCTCACTCGCCGGCTCGCCGGGAGCGAATCACGTTCGGTGACGCGGGTCACTGTGCGTCTCGCACGCCGTGATGCCCTGCGGAGTGGAGATTCCACCCCTTGGTCGCGGGGATCGGCGATCTCACACTGCGCGTCGGGATCCATCCGGAGGAGCACCATGAGCGGCCCAGCACCGGCGGCGGCGGGCAGTGGCCTGGACCTGTCCGGCCGGTGCGCCCTGGTGACCGGTGCGGGCAGCGGGATCGGCGCCGCGTGCGCCGAGCGGCTGGCCGCGGCCGGCGCCGCAGTCCTGGTCCTCGACCGCGACCGCACGGCGGCGGAGCGGGTCGCCACCGCTGTGGGCGGGCAGCCCCTGGTCGTCGACCTTGCCGAGCCGCAGGCTGTGCAGGCGCTGTGCGCGCCGGACGGCCCCGCCGGGCACGTCGACGTGCTCGTCAACAACGCCGGCCTGCAGCACGTGGCGCCGGTCGAGGACTTCCCGCCCGAGCGGTTCGCGCTGATCCTGCGGGTGATGCTGCAGGCGCCCTTCGAGCTGGCCCGTGCGGTGCTGCCACACATGTACGCCCGGGGCTGGGGGCGGCTCGTGCACATCTCCTCGGTGCACGGGCTGCGCGCCTCGCCGCACAAGTCGGCGTACGTCGCCGCCAAGCACGGCCTGGAGGGGCTCTCCAAGGTGCTGGCCCTGGAGGCCGGCGGACGTGGCGTCACCTCCAACACCATCTGCCCGGGATATGTGCGAACTCCACTGGTCGAAGGCCAGGTCGCGGCTCAGGCCGCGACCCGTGGCATCCCCGAGTCGGAGGTGGTGGAGCGCGTCATGCTGGCGTCCTCGGCGGTCAAACGGCTGATCGAACCGGCTGAAGTCGCCGATCTGGCGGCGTATCTGTGCGCGGATTCCGCGGCGTACGCCAATGGCTCCTCCTTCGTCCTGGACGGCGGCTGGAGCGCCCGGTGAGCCCAGGCCGGCCTTGCGCGTGGGCCCTGAGGGTGTAGGAATGCTCCATGCCTCGGGTGAGCCCGTTCTGCCACCCTCCCCGCGGATGAGGGGGGAGTCGCGCCGGCACGCCAGCTCCCTGGGCCTCCCCGAGGGGGTCCCGGTGGGCGGGGGGATGCGCGCCGAGGACGCGCTGGAGGAGGCGGCCAGCGCGTCGGCGGCCCTCCTGCTGCTGCTCGCGCGCGAGGCGCCGGCTGCGGAGCTGACCCGGGTGCTCGAGCTGGCGGACCCGACAGCGCGCACCGGGCTGCATGCCGCTCTCACCTCCGCGCTGCAGGTGCGCCCTGCTGGAGGAGCAGCGGCGGCGCGAGCAGCAGCTGGCGGCGCTCTACGCCAGCGCGAGCGACCTGTCCTCCCTGCACGGGCTGGAGCAGGTCCTGCAGGCGATCGTGCGCCGCGCCCGCAAGCTGCTGGGGACCGACGTCGCCTACCTGACGCTGAGTGACCCGGAGCGCAATGCGACGTACATGCGCGTCACCGACGGCATCCTCACCGACGCCTTCAAGCAGGTGCTGCTCCCGCTCGGCGCAGGTCTCGGGGGCCTCGTCGCGGCGACCTGCACGCCCTACGCCACCTCGGACTACCTCGCCGACGCCCGCTTCGTGCACACCATCGACGAGACGGTGGCCGGCGAGGGGCTGGTCGCGATCCTGGGCGTCCCGCTCCGGCTCGGCGAGCGGGCGATCGGGGTGCTCTACGCGGCCAATCGGCGCGAGCGGCCGTTTCGCAGCGACGAGGTCGCGCTGCTGCTCTCGCTCGCCGACCACGCCGCCATCGCCATCGAGAACGCCTCCCTGTTCGAGGAGCTCACGAGCGCGCTCGAGGACCTCAAGAGCGCCAGCCGGCTGCTCCAGATGCACAGCGCGGCGGTGGAGCGCACGGCCGCGGAGCACGAGCGGCTGTCCGCCGTCCTGCTCGGCGGAGGTGGGCTGCTCGAGGTGGCCGAGGCCGTCATCGAAGTCCTCGGCGGTTCGCTGCTGGTCGCCGACGCCAACGGGCAGCTGCTGGTCCAGGCCGGTCCGCAGGTCGAGGAGTCGGCCGTGCTGGCGGCCGAGGCGCTGCCGACCGTACGCGGACGCCGGCCGACCGCCTTCGACCGGCCGGACGGCACACCCGCCATGGTCGCGCCGGTCTTCGCGGGCACCGAGACCCTTGGCGCGGTCGTGTCCTCTGGCCGCTCGCTGGACGAGCCGGAGGTGCACACGCTGGAGCGGGCGGCAAGTCGTCCTCGCGCTGCTGCTGCTCAAGGACCGGTCGGTCGCGGAGGCCGAGCACCGGGTGCGCGGCGACCTCTACGACGACCTGTTCGCGGTCCCCCCGCGCCACCCCGACAGCCTGCAGCGCAGGGCTTCCCACGTCGGGGTCGACCTCACCCGCTCCTACGTCGTCGTCGTCGCGCGGGTCACGGACGAGGAGCGGGCGGTCACGGCGTGGCAGGCCGCGCGGGCGGCGCACGGGCCGGGCGGCATGAGCGGGCAGCACCGTGGCGACCTGGTGCTGCTGGTGGCCGCCGACGATGCGTCCGCGGCGGCCGCATCAGTGGCGGCCCGGCTGAAGCTCGCCGTCGACTGCCCGGTGACCGTCGGCGCCGCCGGTCCGGGGAGCGGGGCGCAGGAGCTCGCCGAGCTCTACCGGGAGGCATGCCGCTGCTGCGACGTCCTCGTGTCACTGGGCCGCACGGGTTCGGCCGCGGCCAGGCAGGAGCTCGGCGTCTACGGGCTCCTGCTGAGCGCGTCCGGCGAGGAGGAGGTGGACCGGTTCGTGCGCCGCACCGTCGGGCCGCTGCTGGACTACGACCGCGAGCGGGGCAGTGACCTGGCCCGCACGCTGCTGGCCTACTACGGCTCGGGCGGCAGCCTCACCCGCACCGCGCAGGAGCTGTTCGTGCACGTCAACACGCTCTACCAGCGGCTGGAGCGGGTCACCTCGCTGATGGGGGAGGGCTGGCGGTCGGGGGACGGGGCGCTGCAGGTGCACCTCGCACTGCAGCTGCACGGCGCCCGGTCCGCCTGAGCCCAGGTCCTCCCGCTCAGGCCGCGGCGGGCTCGCCCAGCTCGGCGGTCACGCGGCGCTCCACCACGAACGACAGGAACGGCACCGTCCCGGCGAGCATGACCAGCACCATCCGGCGCAGCGACCAGCGGGCCCGCCGGCCGAGGTCGGCCACCGCGGCCAGGTAGACCAGGAACACGAAGCCGTGCAGCGGGCTGAAGGCGTGCGAGAACGCCGGCCGGTCGCCGAGGTAGCGCAGCGGCATGGCCACGAAGACGAGCACCAGCAGCCCGGTGCCCACGAGAACGGCGAGCACGCGGAAGCGCTTCAACGAGCCGGCCACTCCAGGAGCACTCACCGTCCGGAGTTCTCGGCGAGCCACGCCAGCCGCCGGTTGTACTCCGCCAGCTCCTCGTCCTCGTCCTCCTGCGGCACCGCGGCCTCCTGGACTGCCGTCGGGGACCGGTGCGGCTCGGGCTCGGCCAGCCGCGACGGGTCGAGGTCGTCGAGGATCACCTTGACCCACAGGAAGACCGCGAAGCCGCCGAACAGCCACCACTGCAGCGCGTAGCCGTAGTTCTGCCAGTCGCCCTCCGCCCGCGCCGTCTGCAGCTGCCACCAGCCGATGCGGCCGAGGAGCACGAGCGCGACGACGAGCAGGGTGTGCCGAAGGAGCCAACTCGGGGTCAGGAACCGGCGAAGCACGTCCGCCAGTCTATCGGCGGACGTGCTTCGAAGCCTCCCGACCAGGACCGGGAGCGGTGCGCTCAGGCCGCCGCGGCCGGGTCCTTGCGCAGCCGTGCCATGCGCTTCTCGGTGGGCCACCGGACGTCGGTCGCCCAGCCGGCCTTCTCGAACATCCGGATCACCGCGGCCGAGGTGTCGATCTGGCCCTTCTCGACGCCGTGCCGGGCGCACTTGGGGTCGGCGTGGTGCAGGTTGTGCCAGCTCTCGCCGAACGACACAATCGCGAGCCAGCTGACGTTGCTGGCCTTGTCCATCGTCTTGTACGGCCGCTCGCCGATGACGTGGCACAGGCTGTTGACCGACCAGGTCACGTGGTGGACGACGAGGATGCGGACGAGCCCACCCCAGATGTACGCGGTGAAGGCGCCCTTGGCCGTGCCCGTCAGCGCGAAGCCCATCAACGTCGGGGCCAGCAGGCTGGACAGCGCGATCACCGGGAACAGCTTGTTGATCTTCATGATGTCGCGGTCGGCGATCAGGTCCGGTGCCCAGCGGCGGGCCGAGGTCTGCTCGCGGTCGAACAGCCAGCCGGTGTGCGCCCAGGCGAGGCCCTTGAGCAGGCCCCAGGTGCTGTTGCCGAAGCGCCACGGGGAGTGCGGGTCGCCCTCGGCGTCGCTGAACGCGTGGTGCTTGCGGTGGTCGGCCACCCAGCGGATGACCGGCCCCTCCAGCGCGAGCGACCCGGCGACGGCGAGGAAGATCTTCAGCGGCCGGTTGGTCTTGAAGGACTGGTGGGTGAAGAACCGGTGGAACCCGACGGTGATGCCGAACCCGCTCAGCAGGTAGAAGAAGAAGGCGATGCCCGCGTCGGTCCAGCTGATCCCGCCGTAGTTGATCGCGAGGACCACCCCCACGATCAGCCCGAGCACCGGGAGCCCGACCACGACGTAGACCAGGGCCTGCTCCCAGCCGGGGCGGCGCTTGGTGCCCGGCGCGGCCTCACCAGCCGCCATCGGCTGGTCTGCGGTCGCCGCCTCGGCGGCGTCGTCCAGATTACGGTCGTCGATGAGCGTCAACACTGCTCCTGGGATCGAGGGGAGGCGGCTGCGTTGAGCCTGCCGCAGCATCCCCCTCAGCGCTTGCCCGAAGTGCGTACAGTTCGGGGCCAGAAGTTGTGTTCTCGTGACAACATCTGCCCATGACTGCTGTGGAGCCCCCGGCGGCTCTGCGCCTGCCGCCCGACGTCACCGCAAGGCTGCGCGCCGGTCTCCCCGCCCTGGCCGACGAGGTGCTGGGCGCGATCGGCGCCGAGGTCCCGGCCTACGCCCGGCCGCTCGAAGGGGCTTTCGGCCGCGGGATCCGCCTCGGGGTGCAGGAGGCGCTGACCCGCTTCCTGGAGCTCGCGGGGTCGGCCGGCACGACCGGTCCCGGACGGGCCGCGGCCAGCCGCGAGCTCTACGTCGAGCTGGGCCGGGGCGAGGCGCGCGTGGGCCGGCCCCTGGACGCGCTGCTCGCGGCGTACCGCGTCGGAGCGAGGGTGACCTGGAGCCGCTTGGCCGAGCTGGGGCTGCGGGAGGGGCTGCCCCCGGAGCTGCTGGTCCAGCTGGCCGCCGGTGTGTTCGCCTACATCGACGAGATCTCCTCGGCCAGCGCCGCCGGGCACGCCGCGGAGCAGTCGTCCCTGGTCAGCGAGCGGGAGCGCCGGCGGGAGGCGCTGGCGCGCCTGCTGCTGGCCGAGGCGACGGCGGCGGTCGTCGACGAGGCCGTGACGGTCGCCGGCTGGACGCCGTCCGCCACCTTGACCCCCGCGCTGCTCAGCGACCCCGACGCCCGCCGGCTCGCCGCCCGCTGGGACGAGCGCAGCCTGCTGCTACCGGGCGAGAGCGCCGGCGCAGGGCGGGCCCTCGTCCTGCTGCCGGACGTCGACGGGCCGGGTCGGGGCGAGCGGCTGGGCGCGATGCTGGCCGCCACGGGCCCTGCGGTGCTCGCTCCGGTGCGCCCGTGGCGCGAGGTCCGGGTGGCCGCTGCGCTGGCCGTGCGGGCCCTGGCGCTGCAGGTCGCGGGCCTTCTTCCGTACGAGCAGCCGCTGCGGGTGGAGGACCACCTGGCCGTGCTCGTCGTGCACGCCGACCTGCTCGCGCTGTCCGAGCTGGGCGCTGTCCGGCTGGCACCGCTGGAGGGCCTGACCGAGTCGGCGCGCGAGCGGATGACCGAGACGCTGCGGTCCTGGCTGGCCCACCACGGCGACCGCCAGCGGGTCGCGGCCGACTTGGGGATCCACCCGCAGACGGTGCGCTACCGGGTCGGCCAGCTGCGCGAGCTGTTCGGGGAGCAGCTCGAGGACCCGGCTCGACGGCTGGAGCTGGCGCTGGTCACGGGTGCCGGGCTGCGCCGCGGGTAAGGGTCGCTGGACCGGACCCGGCTCCGACGCGCGGACCCACCACACCAGGAACGACCTGACCAGGAAGAAGGCACCCCCGCATGAGCGAGCAGCCCGCCACCGACGCCGGCACCACCCGGCCCGCAGGGGAAGGTCTCGACGACGACGCGCTGGCCGAGCAGGTCTCCGAGCAGACCGACAGCAACCTCGAGGTGGAGGGCGCCTTCAAGCGGGAGGCGGGCGGTGCGAGCACCGACACCGAGGCGGCCAAGGCGACCGGCGAGGAGCTGCAGTAGCCGCACCCTGTCCCCCGAGAGCTCGGCACCTCCCCCTTGGCGGTCGTGCCGGGCGGCTCGCTAGCCTTTCGCAGGTGACCACGACTTCGGCGCAGCCTCGTCGCGAGCAGCTGCTGGACGCCGCCGCCGAGCTGTTCGCCGAGCGCGGCTACCACGACGTCGGGATCGACGACATCGGCGCCGCGGCCGGGATCAGCGGTCCGGGCATCTACCGGCACTTCCCCGGCAAGCAGGCCCTGCTCGAGGTGCTCGTCGACCGCGGCATGACCCGGCTGCTGGACGGCGCGCACAGCATCCCGGCGCTGCACCGCGAGCCGCTGGCCGCCCTCGAGGCGCTCGTGGACCTGCACGTGGACTTCGCCGTGACGCAGCGGCCGCTCATCGCCGTGTGGGGACGCGAGACGCGGGCGCTGTCGGAGAACGACCGGCTGTCCCTGCGCCGGCGGATGAAGGCGTACGAGGACGAGTGGGCGGCCGCGCTGATCCCGCTGCGTGCGGACCTCGACCCGGCGCAGGCACGAAGCGTCGCGGTCCTCGGGCTGGCGCTGCTCAACGGCAGCGCGGTCAGCTCCCTGGATGTCACCCCCGAGGTCCGGGCCCACCTGCTGCGCCGCATGACCCTGGCGGCGCTGCTGTCCCGAGGCACCTCCGGAGTCCTCAACCCCCGGAGCTAGCCGGCGGGGGGAGGTCTCAGACCCCGAGCGAGCGACCGATGATCTCCTTCATCACCTCGGTCGTTCCCCCGTAGATCGTCTGCACGCGGCCGTCCACGTACGCCTTGGCCACGGGATGCTCCAGCATGTAGCCGTAGCCGCCGTGCAGCTGCACGCACGAGTCGAGGACGCGCTTCTGCAGCTCGGTGGTCCACCACTTGGCCATGGCGGCGTCCTGCACGGTGAAGCGCCCCGCGTTGTGCTCGAGGACCGACTTGGTCAGGTAGTGCCGGGCGATCTCGAGCTCGGTCGCCATCTCGGCGAGCACGAAGCGGTTGTGCTGGAAGCTGCCGATGGGCTGGCCGAAGGCCGTGCGCTCCTTGCAGTATGCCAGCGTCAGCTCGAAGACCCGCTGCGCCGCCGCGACCGCGACCACCGCGATGGACAGCCGCTCCTGCGGCAGCCTGTCCATGAGGTGGACGAAGCCACCGCCCTCCCTCCCCACGAGGTTGGCCGCCGGCACGCGCACCTCGTCGAAGAACAGCTCGGCGGTGTCCTGCGCCTTCATCCCCATCTTGACCAGGTTGCGGCCACGCTCGAAGCCCTGCATGCCGCGCTCGACCGCCAGCAGCGAGAAGCCCCGCGCACCGGCATCGGGATCGGTGCGCGCGACGACGAGCACGAGGTCGGCGCAGATGCCGTTGGTGACGAACGTCTTCGATCCGGACAGCAACCAGTCGGTGCCGTCCCGACGGGCCGACGTCCGCACCGCCTGCAGGTCCGAGCCGGCGCCCGGCTCGGTCATCGCGATCGCCGTGATCATCTCCCCGCGGACGAACGGCGGCAGCCACCGCGACTTCTGCTCGTCGGTGGTCAGGTCGAGCAGGTACGGCGCCACCACGTCGTTGTGCAGCGTGAAGCCGAGGCCGCTCGCGCCGACGCGGGTGATCTCCTCACTGAGCACGCAGTGGTAGCGGAAGTCCTCGATGCCGCCGCCGCCGTACTCCTCGGGGACGTCCGTCCCGAGCAGCCCGTGCCGCCCGGCCTCGATCCAGACGCCGCGGTCGACGACTCCGTCCTCCTCCCACTGGGCGTGGAAGGGGACCACGTGGCGAGCGAGGAAGGCCCGGACGGAGTCGCGGTACGCAGCGTGCTCCGCCTCGTACAAGGTGTCCTGCATCCGCCCAGGCTAACGAGCGTTCACTCGGCCGGGGTGAGCGAAGGGTCAGCGGCTCCCGAGCTGCTCGACCGAGAGCTCGCCGTCGGCGTACTGCTTGCGCAGGACCTTCTTGTCGAACTTGCCGACGCTCGTCTTCGGGACCGCTTCGATCAGGGCCCAGCGCTCGGGGAGCCACCACTTGGCGACCTTGCCGGTCAGGAACTCGCTGAGCTCGGCGGGGCCCACCTGCGCCTGCGGCCGCAGGACGACGCAGGCAAGCGGGCGCTCGTCCCACTTCTCGTCCGGCACCGCGACGACGGCTGCCTCGAAGACGTCCGGGTGCCCCATCAGCGTGTTCTCCAGCTCCACCGAGCTGATCCACTCCCCGCCGGACTTGATGACGTCCTTGCTCCGGTCCGTGATCTGCATCGTGCCGTTGGGGAAGACCGCGGCGACGTCGCCCGTGCGCAGCCAGCCGTCGTCGAACTTCGCCGGGTCGGGGTCGAGGTGGTAGGAGCCGGTCACCCAGGGGCCCCGGACCTGGATCTCGCCGACCGCGACGCCGTCCCACGGCAGGACCGTCCCCTGGTCGTCGACGATCCGCAGGTCGACACCGGCGCAGATGCGGCCGGTGCGCGACCGCCACAGCCAGTGGTCCTCATCGGGAACCCCTTTCGGGACGTGCGCCACCGCTGCGAGCGGGGAGGTCTCGGTCATCCCCCATGCCTGCACGATGTGCATCCCGTGGTCGTTCTCGAAGCGCTGCATGAGCTTGAGGGGTACGGCCGAGCCGCCGCATGCCACCAGCCGCAGCGAGGTGAGGTCGGTCGGGTGGGCGTCGACGTGGGCCAGCAGGTCGTTCCAGATGGTGGGCACCGCGCCGGCGACCGTCGGCTTCAGCTCGGAGATCATCCGGGCGAGGGGCTCGGCCTGCAGGAAGCGGCCCGGCAGCACGAAGTCCGCACCCGCCAGCCAGCCGGAGTAGGCCAGCCCCCAGGCGTTGGCGTGGAACATCGGGACGACCGGCAGGACGGTGTCGCTCTCGCGCAGCCCGAACACGTTGCCGGTGTTGCTCGCGAGCGAGTGCAGGTAGGTGGAGCGGTGGCTGTAGACGACGCCCTTGGGGTTGCCGGTGGTCCCGCTCGTGTAGCACATCGACATCGGGGTGCGCTCGTCCAGCTCGGGCCAGTCGAACGTCGGGGCGGCGGCGGCGAGCAGGTCCTCGTACCGGTGCACCGGCACGTCACCCAGTCCGCTCGCGTCACCCTCGCCGATGAGCACGTAGTGCTCCACCGTCTTCAGCTCGGCCGCCACCTTCGCGAGCAGCGGCAGCACGGTGGCGTCGACGATCACCACCTTGTCCTGGCCGTGGTTCACGACGTAGGCCAGCTGCTCCGGGAACAGCCGAAGGTTGAGCGTGTGCAGGACGGCTCCCATCGAGGGCACCGCCAGGTAAGCCTCGAGGTGCTCCTGGGTGTTCCACAGGAAGGTGCCGACCCGCTCCCCCTGGGCGACGCCCAGGCCGGTCAGCGCTCCGGCCAGGCGGGCCGCGCGCTCCGCCACCTGGGCGTACGTCGCGGCCCGCACGCTGTCGCCCTCGAACGTGCGGACCACGCTCTCGGCGTAGACCCGTGCGCCGTGCCGCAGCATGCTGGTGATCGTCAGCTGCGCGTCCTGCATCGTGCTCTGCACCGGGTCGCTCACGACGTCCTCCCTGACCGATCCTGCTCGACGACGAACCATGCCACCGCACACAGTGTCCCCCCAAGGGCAGCTCCTCACGTCGTACGGTGGGCACGTAGCCCACGCATCGGTTGAGGGAGCTCGTGAGCGGCTGGCGGAAGTGCGACAGGTGCCGGAAGGTGCGCACCGCAGCCGAGTTCGACGGTGCTGCTCCCACCTGCCAGGTGTGCCGGACCGCTGCGGCGGCGCCGGCTCGCAAACGCGCCGCCACCGTCACGCGGATCCAGGCGCCCGCGGCACCGGCTGCGCCGCCGGCAGCTGCCGGCCCGCGTCGGCCGCGGCTCGGGGCGGTGGGCAGCGGTGACCTCGAGGTCCGCGAGCGGCGCGCCCGACGAGTGGCTCAGGACGCGCTGGCCGAGGCCCATCCGGAGGAGTTCGCGACGCTCCTGCGCGAGGCCCGGCAGGCCGAGGGGCTGCGCCCGCTGAGCACCGGCGCGGCGCCCCCGCCACCGGGAACCGAGGACTGACCGGCTGCTATCGTTCACGCCTGCACCAATGCGCGCCGCTAGCTCAATTGGCAGAGCAGCGGACTCTTAATCCGCGGGTTCGGGGTTCGAGTCCCTGGCGGCGCACCCCTGCTGACCTGGCCTTTCTCCCGATGCGGTGGGCGCTCAGAGTCCTGACAAGCAAGATCATGTGTTCAGGATGTGTTCAGCGCATCGTGGATCATGCTTCACCTCGCCCACCTCCGGTGATTTCGGCATGGTCGCGTCTGAGCTCCTGGGCAACCGGGCCGGTCAGAGACCGGCGTCAAACCTGCGCCTGTCGCACACGCCGCCAGTGTCGCGGCCCGGGGGCTGTGGCCGACTCCCTGCGCGTTCGCTGCGACTCCTACCCCCGTGCGCCCTTGGTCGTGCCCTGACGGCGCAGCCAGGAGGCAGAGGGGGCCTGCTGCACCTGACAGTCAGTGCACCGGCGGATCAGCAGGGTCAGCGAGCACGGGTTCTGGAAGGTTGCGCAGTGTCAACAGGCTGCTCGCCCGCCGTTCAGGGGTGGCGAGAAAAGAGCTGGTGGCGGTGCTGTGCCCACCCCCCTGTCCAGCTAGTGGTGCGTCGCTTTATTGGCTGACTACTTGCTGGAGGCTGCTGCGTGCGCGTGCGACTTTGGCGAGGATGGATTCGGCGGTAGCGGTCCAGATGTAGGGCTTCGGGTTGTCGTTGGTGACTTCGAGGAACTCCTCGATGCTGACGATGAGTTCGTTGACGCTGCCGAACACCCCGCGGCGCAGATTCTTGTCGGTGAGGGTGCCAAACCAGTTCTCGACCTGGTTGAGCCAGCTGCTGCTGGTCGGGGTGAAGTGCAGGTGGAACCGCTTGTGTCTGCTCAGCCAGCGTTGCACCTCGGCGTGCTTGTGGGTGCTGTAGTTGTCCAGGATGACGTGGACCTGCAGGCCCTTGGGGACCTCGGAGTCAATGGTCTTGAGGAACGCCAGGAACGCCAGGAACTCCTGGTGCCGGTGCCGTGGCAGGCACTGACCGATGACCCGGCCGGTGAGCACGTCCAGCGCGGCGAACAGGGTGGTGGTCCCGTTGCGCTTGTAGTCGTGGGTCATGGTGCCGGCCCGGCCCTTGGTCATCGACAGGGTGGCCTGGGTCCGGTCCAGGGCCTGGATCTGGCTCTTCTCGTCCATGCACAGCACGACCGCGCGTTCCGGCGGGTCGAGGTAGAGCCCGACGATGTCGATGAGCTTGTCGGTGAAGTGCGGGTCGTTGCTGACCTTGAACGTGGTCACCCGGTGCGGTTGCAGACCGAGCTCGGACCACACCCGCTGCACCGTGTCCTTGCTGACCCCGACCTGCTCGGCCATCCTTCGGCTCGACCAGTGCGTGCCCCGCCGGTCTGGTGGTCGTGGTCAGCTCCACGATCCGCGCGATCGTCTCCGCCGGGATCGAGGGCTTGCGGCCGCGTCCGGGGGCGACCTTGCCCCAGTCCGTCAGTCCCTGCTGCTGGAACTGCGCGCGCCACTTGCGCACCGAGACAGCCGTGACCTGATGGCGCGACGCGATCGCGGTGTTCGGCACTCCCGCGGCGGCATCGAGCAGCACCGATGCCCGCACGACCTCACGAATGCGCCGCCGTCTTGGACTTCGCCACCCGCTCGAGCACGCGGCGCTGAGTGGTCGACATCATCAAGGGCGCTGCTCCTGCGGTCACACATGAGGATACCGCCTAACCCAACACTCATTTGCGCGACACACCACTAGTCACGGACGTCGTGGGTGACCAGGGCCCAGCCGCCGTTTGCAAGCCTCGGTGCGCTCATCCTCCGAGGACGCCGGACGCCGACCGCCGGCGTAAGCAGGTGACGAGGCCACTCGTTCAGGGCTCGATTGACCAGTCGTTCAGGTGGCTGCTGCCAGGTCGTGGAGCGCCGGGCAGCGCCGTAGACCGCCTCGAGGTGCTCGAGGCTGAGCACCTCGGGGCGGGCGCGAAGCCACCGGGACAGTGCCATCCGGTTGACGACGTGCACGTCGGCCGACGGGGTCTTGATCGTGACGTTGTTCGCCCCGACCGGCACCACCATGCCTATGACCAGCACGAGGAAGCCGCAAGCCGCGGTCAGCAGCTTGCTCGCCCGCTGAGCCTCGTGCTGGCTGTTGCGGATGTAGGGCTGCCGCTGCCCGTTGATCATCAGCGTGTTGCCGCCGACCCAGACGTTGCCGCCCGAGTGGTGCTTGGCGCTCAGGCTGAACACCCCGCCCGGACCAATGACCAGGTGGTCGATGTCGGCGCCGTTTACCCCCACCGGGATTGCGTGCAGGTAGTGCCAGCGAGGGTCCTTCTTGGCCAGCTGTCCAGCAACCTTCTGCTCGCCGTCGGCGCCGATGCGCCAGGCCCGCTCGTCGGTGTGTACACCCAGCGCCCGCGCCACGAGGGTCCGCACCGGCGCGACCTGCTTCAGCGCGACTGCCTGGACACGAGCCATCTCCCCTGCACGGCGCTGTGCGAGGTCCTCCCACTGCGCCGCACGCTCGGGCTGCACCACCCAAGCCCCGACCCTGCCTTCGACAGCAGGCGCCGGCGCGACGTGGACCGGTACCTCAAGGGGCGGTGACGCGGCATCGGAGGTCACTGGCTCGACCTCGACCACCGGCGGCCCGTCCTTGCTAGCTGCGGTCGTGCGCCATGCCGCAAGGGCTGCCTGGAACGCCTAGCAAGGTGGTCCAGCCCGGTCAGCAGATCGTGGTGTCCGAGCTTGGTGCCATCGCCAGCGCTCACGTACAGCCGGTCCATGCCGTACTTGCGCCACCGCACGACCTGCTCGTCCATGCCCAACAGCGTCCGGCCGATCGGCCCCACAGGCAACCGGTTCGAAGGAGGCTGCACTGATCGGTGTTCCGGAGCATCGCCTATGGAGCGGTGGAGGCCTTAGGACATCGCGAACGCTGCGGCAGATGAGTGCGTTGGCGAGCGGTGCTTGGCCGTGCAGAGCCGGTCATATGGACGGTTGCTGGACGTCTGAGACGCCCGCCCATGCCGAGAAGCGGGCGACGGCGAGAGCCAGGAACCTGTGGAGCGATGCGCCGCAGTCGGCCTGGCAGGCGCCCGTCGCGGCCCACGGCGGCGTCCAGCTCGCGAACAGTCCGACCCGCTTTCCGAGGTCAAGGTGGCCCTGCGGCGGCCGCGGGCCTGCGAGCTCGGCGGCCGGTCAGCGCGACGGCGGTGCCCGCCGTTGCCAGGAGCGCGGTCGCCAGCACAACGAGCCCAAGGGGCGGGCTCCCGTCGTCCGCACCCGCAAAAAACGTGTCCGCAAAAGACGTGTCCGCTTGCGCCGCCCGCTCGGCTGCGGTCGGCGGCCAGACCGATACCTCCGTCACCCCGGACAGGTCGCCGCCGTAGGTCTCAGGCAGCCCGGTGGACGGCAGCGCCGGCACCGCCCGCGGGAAGACCAGCGCCGGCGGCCCGGGCACGACCGGCTGGGGCAGCGGCACCGGCCCGAGTGGCGTCGGCAGCGATGGAACAGTTGACAGGTCCGGCAGTGGGCCGGGCTCGAGCGGCTTGATCGGCAGCAGCGGCTTGATCGGCATCAGCTCGACCTCCACCGGACGGGGGACCAAGCGGCTGCCGACGCTCAGCCGCACCAGGCGGGCTCGGGTTCCCGGTGCCGGGCGCAGCAGCCGTTCCCCGCCGGAGCCGTCGACGTCGGCGTCCACCTGCCGCCAAGCGACGCCGTCTTCGGAGACCTCGACCCGGCAGCCGTTGCAGCCGCCGCGCAGGACGACCAACCCGACGTCCTGCACCGTCTCGAGGTCGACGACCGTTCGGGTGACGGCGGCGGTCGCACACCGGCGTAGCGCGGAATCGGCCTCGGCGACGCACTGCCGCGGGCGCTCACCCGGGAAGCTGTCGTCGAAGGTCCCGTCGGTGAGCCAGCACCCGGCCGCGCCAGCGTCCGACAGCGTCTCGACCGAGACTGTGCACCCGGCGCCGCGGCTCGGTGGCGCCCCGGCCGAGCCGGCATAGGCAAAGGGCGCGGCTGCCCACGACAGGGCGACGGCGGGAGCCGGCGTCGATGTCCCCTGCGCCGCGAGCTCAAGGACGCCGGTGCTGTCCTCGAGCAGCCGCGCGTCGACGGCGGCCTCGACACCGGAGCTCGTGCGGGTGAGCCGCAGCCCCCGGCCGGCGTCGGTGAAGGTGACCGCGTACTCGATCTGTGACGCAACCGGCGCGGGCAGGGCCGCCCAGGTGACCCGCTGCGCCGCCGAATCGGCCGAGACGGCCGCCGCGGCGTCCCAGACGGACAGGTCGGGAACGTCGACCAGTGCGGAGTCGACGGGGAAGACGGCGCGCACGCCACCGCCGCCCGGCACCGCTGCGTCGACGGCGAAATCGCGCTCGCCGCCCAGCGCCGACAACCGCTCGTCCGCTGACAGGCGCAGCGCGAAGCCGCCGCTGGCGTCCGTCGTCGCGGTGAACGTCCCCGGCCGGCAGGCGTTGATCACGCTGCCCTCGGGGTCGAAGCAACTGAGCAGGGTGATGAAGCCGGACCCGGCAGCCAGCAGGCCGTCGGCGATCACGTCGCGCAGCAGCAGTTCGCGGCTCAGCAGCATCGGGCGCGCGGCCAGTGGCGTGCCGTCGGCGGCGAGCAGTCGCCCGGTGACCACCAACTGGCCGATCGCCGGAGCGCCGTCGCCCTGGCCGGGCGCGGTTCCCGCTTCCGTGGGCACTGTGATGCCGCGCTCCTGCGGCGCCGTCGACCCGGTGCAGCCGGCCACCAGTGCCGCCACCAGGCAGACAAGGACGAGCCGCCGTGCTCGTTGCGCCTGCATGCCTTGCGAACGGACGCACCCCACCACAGATTCCCGTGCGACACGCCGGTCGTTCGGCTCGTCGACACCAGGCACTAGAGCCGTTCCGCGAGAGGACCGCTGAGTGGAGCACCCGGTGAGGAGTCGCTTCTGACGCTCGGCCGTCGAGATTCTCGGAGACGGCCTCGGCGCGACGTCCGCTTCTGCCGCATGGCGCTCGAGCTCGAGAGGGTAAGCAGGGCTGGGTGAGCGGCGCTCAGGTGGTGCGGCCAGCGAGCCCGTCAGCAATCCACTGCTTGACGAGAACCTGGTGGCGGGATGCAGGATTGAGCACGAGCCCGGTGAGGTCGGGGGCGGCCACGACCTCGGCGAGGAGCTCTCCGCCAGGTCGAGCGAAGGGAACGCCGTCCGGATGCCGAGCGATCACGAGCTCGGGTGTCGTCGAGACGTTCGCGCCCTGGGTGCCGTCCGGCATGGTCGTCGAGGCGATCTGGATCTCCACGGACCGCAGGAGCAGGCCGGTGGTCGGGTCCACGGCATCGGGCGGCAGGTTGCGGCACGCCTGCCACAGCGGACGGGCGGCGAGCGCGCGCACGAGCGCGTAAACCGCCCCCGGCGTGGCAGCGAGGATCGCATCGAGGTGCTCCTCGACAGGCGCCTCAGGCCCTGGCAGCAGCACCGGCGGCGCAGGTGAGCGGCGGAACAGCCTCACGTCGCCCTCCTTCTTGACCCGTCAGCTCGGACAGTAGCCCGGCCAGTGGCCGCCTTGGACCACGCCGGACCGCGGGCTCGACTAGCAGGCCGCGCCAGGCCCGGCGACGTCGGCGTGCGCCGTCCGCTTTTGCCGCTGACCGCGCGCGCTTCCTTGCCGTTCATAGGCGCCGCTCGGGGCGGGCGCATCCGCTCCTCCGGGGCCGCCGCCGTGCCCGGTTCGGTCAGCTGACGTAGAAGTCCTGCAGCAGCAGCGCGACCAGGTGCCCGGTGCTGCCCTTGACCGCCTGTTCCGCCGTGACCGGGGCGCCGCTGCCGTCAACCAGGTCAGTGTCGGGCTCCAGCAAGATCAGCTCCCGCCCGCCCCTGCCGGGTCGGAGCACCACCGCCTGCACCATCAGCTGCGGGCGCGCCCGCAGCTCGTAGGAGCCTTTGACCGCCGGCCCGGCAGCAGGCACCACCGGGGCCAATCCAAATCCCGCCACCTCGCCCGCCCCGACCGCATCGAGGGCCGCTTTGACTGCGCTCAGGTCGGTGCCGTTGCCCGCGGGCTCGAGCAGCACCAGACGGCGTAGCGAGCAGCGCAGCTCGAACGGGTCGGAGCGCTTGCCGTCCTGCACACCTTCCTGGCACTGCTGGCCTGTGCCGCTCAGGGGTGACACGCGCCACGCACCAGCGCCCGTCCCGACCTGAAATTGCTCCTGCAGCGCGTCGCGCAAGGCCTGCAGTCGCTCCTGCGACTCCTGCTGCGCCCGGGTGAGCTCGGCCTGCGACGGCCGCCCAGGCCCGCACCCACTCAACGTGACGACGAGCGCGAGGAACAGCGCGCCGCCGCCGGTCCGCCATCGGCTCCAGAACTGGCCGGGACGAGCGTCCGCGTGGGCTTCGGTTGACATGGGCATGCCCGCCTCGGGGTGTGCATGGTCGTTTTCCGAGCGCCAGCGTCGCGCGGTGGACGTCGCAGCGCCCGAGTAGTTCCACTCGTTCATACTCCGCCACGTCAACTCCCAGACGCGTGCTCTCCAGCCGTACGGGGATACATGTCCCCCGCGAACCGCGGGACGACGACCAGGACCCGGCCCCGCCGGCCCTCCTGCCGTCCAGAAGCCGCTACGGCGCTCGCGACACGTTGCGACCTCCCCGGGCACCCGGTATCCGCCGGCAGCCAGCCGACTGCGGCCGCACGCGATGAGCGATGCCCTGCCCGCAGCTGCCGGGCCCTCCCCAGCGTCCCGGCCTGTCGGGGGCCGGGACGGGGGCGCTGGCTGGGGCCGGGCCGCCGGGTGCAGTGGCGGGTGGCTGTGGTGGCGACGGCGCTCAACGGCTTGGTGGTCGGGTACGGCGCGGTGTGGTCCAGCTGTTCGGCGAGCGGGCCGACCGAGCCGACTACCTCACCTCCGCCGGCGGGTACCTGGGCGCGGCGCTGGTGCTGGCGCTGGCGCCGCTGACACTGCTCAGCCCGACCGAGCGTCGCTGGGGTGGCCCAGTGGGGTCGTGGTGGGCAGGGGCGGCGGCGGTGCTGCTGGCGGTGCTGGGGCTGTCCAGCCTGAGCACGGGCCTGGGCATGGACGAGCCGACCGGGCCCTTCGGCGGGCTCAACGACGGCGTAGGCGGAGTGGTGCTGTGGCCGTGGTGCTGGCTGCTGCTGTGGGCGGCTGGCCGCGGCATCTACGACCGGGTCCGCGCCCGCTGAACGGGTCCTGCCTCGGCCTAGTGAACGGCCGGTGGTCCGGGGCCCCTCGCCAGCTCGTACAGGGCCGTGGCCTTGCCGATCGCCTCCTCGGCCAGAATCAGCAACGACCTCGCTCGCGCCGGTGACGCTTCGAGCAGTGGCGCGGCGTCCTCGATGAGCGACACGGCGTTCGTCGACAACGCCCGCCAAGTGCCCCGGCGACTGCTTACCGTCTCAGGTCACCTGCACCGCCGGCGCCGATTCGGACGCGACGGGCGAGTGCTCAGGTGAGGTCCTCTGGCTCAGCGTGGCGCGACGGGCGATGCCTTGCGTGGCGAGGTAAGCAGCAGCAGCCTTTATGAGCACCCCGCCGGTGGTCACGACATCGTCAACAGGCGTCCTGAGGCCGGTGGTTCCATATGGGCCATGTCGATCCGCGGACGTCCGGCCGGTGACTTCGACTACGAACAGAACGGCGCGGGTTACGCACTGGTACGCCGGCCGGACGCGCGGATCGCGGCTCGGGTGCATGCGGCGCTCGGCACCAGCCGGACCGTGCTCAACGTCGGCGCTGGAGCCGGGTCCTACGAGCCCGCCGACCGGTACGTGCTGGCTGTCGAGCCGTCGGCCGCGATGCGTGCCCAGCGGCCGGTCGGAGCGGCGCCCGCTGTTGACGCGGTCGCGGAGCGCCTGCCGTTCGACGACGACAGCTTCGACGCCGCCATGGCAATGCTGACAGTGCACCAGTGGGGCGACGTCGAGCAGGGTCTGCGTGAGATGCGACGGGTGAGCCGCGGGCCGGTCGTCGTGCTCACCCTCGACGCCTCGGCGCTGCAACAGTTCTGGTTGACCGACTACATCCCGGAGGTCGTCGTCGTCGAGCAGACGCGGTTCCCACGCTCAAGCAGGTGACGGACGCCCTCGCGCAGGGCAGTGCCGAAGTCCGCGTCGACGTGGTGCCAGTGCCGCGGGACTGCACCGACGGGTTCGGCGAGGCGTTCTACGCCCGTCCCGAGGCTTTCCTGCGCCCGGAGGTCCGCGCCGCTACGTCCGGTTTGGTCCTGACCGACCCGGCCGCGGTGCAGCGCGGCCTCGACCGTCTCGAAGACGATTTGGCAAGCGGGGCGTGGGACCGGGCGTACGGACACTTGCGCGAGCAGGCTGAGCGCGACGGCGCCTTGCGTCTCATCACCGCAAGCACCTGAGCGCGACCAGATTCTGGCGTCATCCCCCTGCCGGCCTGCGCTGTGCACTCGAGCCCCCGGCCCTCGGATGAGGCGTTGCGGAGAGTCGGCATCCCGGTCTTCTAGCGATCGGCCGAGCCGTTCTAACATCGACCCGGCCGACGAGCCGCCGCGCCGCAAGGTCGCGTCACCCGGTCGCGATGTCCGTCCAGAAGCGCCGTGACGGATGCGGCAGTCCGGGCCAGGCGAGTTCGCTTGCGCTGATGACGTGGACGGCTGCGGTGATCATCGAGGCCCGTGAGCGGGCGAACACCGACCTTTCGGAGATGCCGGCGCATCTGCGCCGGGCGTGCGGTCGGCCGCCTCGCAGAGGCTATGGCTCTCGTGTAGTTCGAGAGGACCAAGGAGATCTTGCTTCGCCTCTTGCCGGCGCCACCCCGCATATTGTCGCTGACGTCGGTGGTGGGCCCGGGTCTGGCTCCTGGTCATGTCGAGCACCTGGCGTCCATCGACCCCGGGCGATCGCGCCCGCTTCGCACGTGCCCCAGCAGCTCGCCCCGGGTCACGGCTTGGTGGACGCGGTGTTGCTGCGGGGCCCGCTCTACCACCTGCAGGCGACCGGCGTGCGCGTTGCCGCTCCCGCTGAGGCGGCAGGTGATCAACCTACCGGCTCCGGGGCCAGCACCCCGCCGGGTCGGCAGGAGGCGACTCGCACGTCGCCGCCGCTGCTGGAGAGCACCCACCACCGCCCAGCTGGGAGATCAACCGGTACCCACTGGTTCATCCCCGCCTGGACCTCACGAAGCGTCCCGGCGACGGTCGCGGCCTGGTTGTTGACGACGGGCGGCGTACTGCCCGGACCAAGGGAGAACAGCGTCCGCGGACGCCGCGGGTCCAGCGGACCCCCCTGCGAGAAGTGCCGGGCGACCAGGTAGACGGTGCCGCCGCTGGTGGTGAAGTAGGCCGGTCCGCGTGCGGCGTAGGTGTAGGGGCTCCCGAGATCGAGCTCGGTCGCGTCGGCGCACGGCAGCGTCGTCGCCGAGGGCGTCGGCGCCGGCGGCCCCGCGACCGGGGTGGCTGCGCCGCCGCAGGCGCTGGCCCCGCCGGTGCACAGGCCCAGAGCTGCGGTGAGCCCGACAAGGCGGGAACGCCTCACGCGGCCGCGCAGCCGCCGACGGGCACCTGCACACCGCGGCCGGACACGCTGGAGGTCATCAACGTCCAACGGAGCGCCGGCATCGCGCTGCTGCTGCAACTGGCGATGACGAATCGCATCAGCCAGATGTTCATGCTCAAGGGTTTCACTCCGCACGACTCCCGTGCTCAACGGCCGGTCGTGCGCGAGTGCCCCGGCTCGTCCTGAGTGCGAATGCGCAGTTCGGCAACTGGCCGGGCGTCGTCGAGGTCGTTCTGGCGGTGCTGCCTGCTGCTGCGCCGCTGGCGCAGATGCCGGTTTGTGCCGCAGCGACAGACAAGTGGGTGGGTGATGAGCGACGAGTGAGCCGGCCGCGCTCCCTGCCCGAGATGCTCATCGATCACGTGCCGCGGTGAAGATCAGGTAGGCGCCCGGAGGCTGAGGCAGCAAGGATCCCCAGCAGCAAGTACCGGTCCTGCGGCGGCTCGGTACTGCCACAGCAGCCACTCACCATCCATCGAGCAATGCCGTACGCGAGTGCGGCGGCACCGGCCAGGACGAGTGCCACAGCGCCCGCGCTCCCGGTGTTGTTGTTCGTCGTCATGCCGCCAGTGTCAGCGGGATCGGGGGACCTCGCCTGAGTACGACTACCTGGATCAACAGGATGGCTGAGAGGGCGCTACTGGTCTCCCGCCAGACGAGGGCCGTTCGTTGTGCTTCGTCGGCTTCACGCACCTCACGCCGCCGCAACAGGAGCGGCTCGAGCCCCAGGTCGGGGAGCTGTGCGAGGTAGCAGGCGGCGTCGAGCAACCTCGTGACGATCCCGCCATGCAGCAAGCCCGCGTTGTTCAGCGCCGTCCTGGACGGCCGCCGTGGACGTGCCCGGCGGCCACCACCGCGCGGCGCCAGGCGCTGGCGTCACGGTTCACCCGCCGGCGCCGGGGAGCAGTTGCTGCGCATCCAGCCTCCCAGTCGGCGCGCGGCCGGTGGCGCCGCGGGTGGCACTGCCTCAACGTGGCCGTCCATAGGCGCCGTTGCGGGCGCCGGCGGCCATGGGTGCCCGGCGGTCCTCGGTTTCGCCGAGACGGGCTCCCCGCAGGAGCCGTTAGCGCTGGCAGGACCTAACTGCCGGCGGCACCGGACCCTGCGAGCCGGGGCCGGTACCCGCACCGGGCCGGCTGCCGTCGTCACGGCGAGCCTCTGCGCCCTGGTCGAGCACGACCGGGCGTCGTCCCCGAGGCGGCGAGGGCCTCGAGCAGTTCCAGGGCGGTGTCCCGCATCCGCCCGGCGGGATCGATGCTGGGGTCGTAAGAGGCGAGTGTCGCCGAGACGATCGGGAGGCGGTCGACGGTACGGCGCAGCAGCGCCTGAACGGCGTCGGCGGAAAGGCCACCCGGGACTGCATAGCTGTTGGCCGGCGCGATCGACGGGTCGTGCACGTCGAGGTCGACGTGGAAGTGCACGCCGTCCACGGCGCCTGCCAACTCGTCCAGGGCGGCGCCGACCGTCTCCGGGTCCCGCGCTTGCTCCGGCCGCAGCCAGGCCACCTCGGAGACTGCCAGTGCTGCTTCTCTCGGCGTCATCGAGGCTGCGTGCCCCAGCCAACAGGACGTGGCGCTCCTGTAGCGGTGTGAAGCCGGTGAGGCGCGCGGTCGCTCCCTGCCAGCACCGGCCGACGGCCATCGCCAGGCCCTGCCCGTCGAGGAACCCAGTCGTATCCAACTATAGGGGTGTTGAAGTCGCCGTGAGCGTCCAGCCAGACCAACCCCAGCCTTCGCCCGGGTTGGCTCATCCCGGCCAGGACTCCGACCGTCGCCTTGCAGTTGCCGGACAGCATCAGCGGTACCTGCCCTGCGCTCCGCGCCGCGGTAACAGCTCTGGCGATCACGTGGTGCAACTCGAACGCCGTACGCAACTCGGCACGCCAGCCCGACGACGGCTCGACCGCTGCTCCTCCACCGCGTGACCCAGTTCGCGGAGCCGCTGCGCCGCCCCGGCTTGCGACAGCGCCAGAGGGCCCGCTCCCATCCGCACCCCAAACATTCCCGAGTCGTAGGGCACGCTCAACAACCGCACCGGCGGCCGAGTACCAGCGATCACGTCTCAGGAAAGCACAGCGCCCCCTGCCGACCCTCACGCCGAGTCGCCCTGCTGACGCGTGCGGCCTGGCACGGGGCTTACGTGCACGGCGCTGCTGTTAGTCCTCGCCGCCGCCTTCCGTTCCGGCGGCCTCTAGGGCTGCTCCTACAGCATCGTCGGCCACGTGCCATTCTTCAGCTTCCTCCGATGCCGGGCAGCGGCGACTGAGG
Source organism: Mycobacteriales bacterium (assembly GCA_030447385.1). Taxonomy (GTDB): domain Bacteria; phylum Actinomycetota; class Actinomycetes; order Mycobacteriales; family SCTD01; genus SCTD01. Next base: position 35,660 of record JAUJOY010000005.1, on the reverse strand, counting down.
GTCGTGCCCAGTCGCGCCGCTTGTTGCCTCGGCCAGTCTCGGGGTACGGCATCGGCATGACGAGCCTTGCGAAGCTGACGTTCAAAACGAAGCGGGCGGTGCTGATCGGGCTACTGCTCGCCGTGCCGCTCCTGCCGCTGGTCGGCTGCGGCGATGACGGGGGCAGCGGCGGTGGAGGGGACCCCGAGGTGGAAAACGACGACAGTCGGGATGAGGACGACGACGGAGGGCTCTACTAGCGGGCATCGCGCTTCAGCCCCACGTCGTGTCGAGCACGGTGCAGGAAAGGCGGTGGGTGTAGGTGGCGTTGTCCGACGTAGTGAGAAGTCGAGCAGTCGTTTTCCCTGGTAGGCAGGTACCTGCCGCCGAACCGTCCAGAAGGAACGCCGGCCCCGTTGACTTTGCGTTGGGACGTGGGTCGTCCAGGCTGAGGGAGGACGTGGCCGGCGGAAGGAGGCCGGCCGCCATGCCGATTGTTAGCGCGATCCGATCCATGTCGCGATCAGGACTCGATCACCGGTGTCTCCGCCGGCCGCGGTGCTGCAGCGGATCGGTCCCGATGACGTCGCCGTGCGCCGGTGTTCATCCCTCGCGGATCAAGGTCTGCTACGAGGCTGCCGGGTTCGTCGGTCGCTGCGCACCAGCGGGGTGCCGTGAGGTGATCGCACCGTCGTTGATACCCAGGGCGTCGGGGGACAAGGTCAAGACCGACCGGCGGGACGCGGCGGAGCCTGGCGATGCTGTTCCTCGGGCACCGCGGTGCACATCCCCGCCGCAGATCGAGGCGTGCGTGACCTCAAGGAAGGACGACCTGCAGCGGGCGCAGCGCCGGTTGCTCACGGGCATGACCGCGACGGGTCGCACTGGACCGGAAGCACGACACCTGGCTGCGCAGCGGTTCACGCCGTCGAGCACTACCGCCGGTCGCGGTTCCTTCTGCGAGGACCTGCGCGGCTGCGCAGGTCCCTGAGGTCGGCGATCCGGCGCACTTGCCGGCGGCCTACCACGCGGTCGGCTACCTGGGGGCGTTGAGCATCGTGGCCGCGGTGGGCATGCGACCCCGCGCGGGGGTTCATGGCGTTCACCGGGCTGGTGCCCGGAGACGGCGCTCGGCCACCGCGGGGATCACCAAGACCGGCATGGCGGGGCGAGCGGACCCGCACGGGTCACGGTGGCGCGTCGGGCGGCGACCGATGCCGCCAGCGCGCACCGCCGCCCGAGCAGCCGCTACCGGCGGCTCAGGATGAACCAGGGGCGGTCGCCCGCGAGCCTCGCTGGCCGGTGGGCTGAGATGACCGCAGGCGACTGACCATCAGCATGACGGTTCTTCCCGGGCTGCGGCGGGTCGATGACCGCTGCCCGGACTTCGGCACCGCCGCCGCAGGACCGATCCCCGCCGGCCCTGCAGGCGGCGGGCGCCTTAAGTCAGGGGCAACAGCCTGCGTATCAGCGACTTGCGATTCCGACTCGCGCAAACCAGAAGGGCGGAGCATCGACAGCCGCCCCGACGCCGTGCCCACACCAGCCGCTCACCACACCGACGTAGCAGGCGCTACCCCGGCGTCAAGACCGTTCGTCCTCGCTTCGCTTGCGGGCGCTGCGTCTTGACCCCGGGGCCCCTGCGCCTGCAACCTCGATGACGGCGAAGGCAAGAAGAACGCCTTCGCCGCCAAGAACAAGCCCGTCCCCACTTGACGAGCACCGGCCGTTGCGCGACGCGCGCGATGTGCTGGATCAGGTCGGTGTCCGGCCCCGGGTCGGCAGCTCGCCGGCTGTTCATCCCTTCGAAGGGCACCGCGGGCACGGCATCCGGAAGGAGTCTCATCATGACCGCGCCGCCGACACCGGTGCAGTCACGCCGTCCCGCCGGTCCTTCCTTCACCCTCGGCGCGCTCGCCTTGCCGGTCGCCATCGCCGAGCGGAGGCCGCTGCCGCGCAGGGATGGCGGACTGCGACTGACCCACGCACGGTGGCCGGCGACGTGACGGCCACCAGCGCGCAGATCTCGCCCAGGACCCGGCGTTCTGCCGACCGGGTGCGCAAGGGCGGGGACCGGCTTCAACGGCGACACACATCTACGCCGACAGCAGCCACGCGGGGCCGGGTGGCGCAGCCACCGGCGAACGACGCGCGCGATGCTGTTCACCTGGGGCGGTGACGTCGGCCAGGGCCTGCGCAACCCTCCGCGAGCGCGATGCTCGCCCAGGACCCGGCGTTCTTCATCTTCAACGGCGAACCGCGAGGACGGCTTCTTCCGCCTAGCGAAGTACGCTCCGCGAGGACGGCTTCTTCCAGGCGCTCGCCTCCCGCTCATCGTCAACTGGGACGACCACGAGGTGACGAACGACTTCCGAGGCCCCGACGAGCCGTTGATGCCGTTGGGGCGGCGGACCTTCCACGAGTACTGGCCGCTGTCGGTCGGTCCCGAGCGCATCTACCGCTCGATCCGTTGGGGTCGCGAGGTGGAGGTCTTCGTCCTGGACGGCCGGCAGTACTCCGACCCGGTGGGCGCGCCGGACGGTCCGGGCAAGTCGCTGCTCGGCCGGGAGCAACGCGACTGGCTTCTGGCGGGCGTCACCGGCTCGACCGCCACCTGGAAGGTGCTGGTCACCTCAAGTCCGCTGTCCATCCTGCGCTCCGCGCAGGGACCCCAGGACGACTACGTCTCCTACGAGCACGAGCTCGGCGTCATCCTCGACACCTTCCGGGACGCGGGCGTGCAGAACTTCGTGTGGTTGACCGCCGACGTGCACTGGGGCCAGGCGATCGAGTACCCGCAGCGCGGCTTCTGGGAGTTCGTCGGATCTCCCATCGGCGCGAACCCGCGCAGCGCCCCCCGCCCCTCTCCCCCACCTTCGGGCCACAGCAGCGCTTCCTGCAGCTCAACCAGCGGCTGTACGGCAGCGTCTTCGCGGATGCGGCCGCAGCCTCACTGACGGTGCGGCTGCACGACGAGGGCGGCCGGCAGATCTACGAGGTGACGATCCCGGCGCGTTGACGGCGTTGACAATGGGGTGGGGCCCCTCTCCTGGCAGGATCAGGTGATCTCGGGCAGCTTCTCCCGCACGGCGTAGAACAACCGCCACTCGGAGGTGGCCGTGCCCGACGCCTGGCACGAAGCGGCACTGCTGCCGCGCGGAGCTGGACCCGGGCCCCCGTGTCAGATGCCGACCTGCAGAGCCGCGCCGTCCACTGCCGGCACTCAGGAACGGCAGAGTCGGGCCGTCCCAGCTGACGCGGCTGCGTCACTTCCGTCCGCGAGCGTCGCCCGGTGTGCGCGGGCAGCGGCGATCGTCGAGCGAGTCGCCCGTGCGTGCCAGGTCCTGGACGTGGTCGGTCACCCGGTCCCGCTCCTCAAGCATGCGCACGAAAGCAAGACAGAGATCATCCGCTGCCTCAAGCGCTACATCGTCTGCGAGATCTCCGCAACGCTGCAACAGCACCCGAGAGCAGTGCTCTCGCTCAGGTCGATTGCCAGTCCACAGGAGCATCCAGCGGATCCGCTCAGACGTGGCGCGGTCCTGGCCGGTGGCCTGGAGGCCATCGGATGGGCCCTGGACTGGTCGCAGCGAGCAGCCGTGGCATGTGCGGCCGACCTCGCCGCCCAGTTGGCCGTACAGCATGACGAGGGACCGGCTGCGGACGGTCATGCAGGCTCCTCGCGGACGGTGGCGGCGCGTGGTGGACCTTGCTTGCCGTCCACGGTCGGTTGCGCAGGTGGTACCCGGCTGGCACGCAGCATGGGAGATTGTTGGGGTCGGCGCTGAAGTTCACAGCACCGTCGTCCGCAGGTCGACAGCTGGTTTCCGAGGGGTTACCTGCCGGGTGGTGACTGATTGGACCGTCCGGACGAAGGAGACAGACCGATGCTCGATCGACGGAACTTCTTGCGTGCCGCCGCTGTGACGGGCGGTAGCGTGGTGTTCTCCAGTCCGCTGCAGGCTTTGGCGATGAGGACCGCCGCGGGGGCGCCGCCGAGCGCGTCCGCCGGCTACGGCCCCCTGGTTCCCAAGGGCGACCTCGCCCTTCCGGCCGCGTTCAACTACCAGATCATCGACCAGCAGGGCATCCCCATGCGGGACGGACGGCCGACCCCGGGCATCTTCGATGCTATGGGGGCCTTCCCGGACGCCGGTGGAGGTGTGCACGGGCGCGGCGACCGCACCATCTTGATCCGCAACCACGAGAACCGCGAGCGTCCCGGCGAGATCAAGGTCGTCACCGGTGCGGGCTTCGAGTACGACGAGACCGCCTTCGGCGGCAACACGAAGATTGTCGTCGAGCGACGCACGACTGGCGAGCGCGACCCGCAGACGGGACAGGAGCTCTACGAGTACACCGTCGTGGACCGCTTCGCGATCCTCGGCGGCACGTCGACGAACTGCGCCGGCGGCGAGCTGCCGTTCCAGAAGTGGATGACCTGCGAGGAGGTCGTCAAGCGAAGCCCCAACGGCAAGAAGCACGGCTACAACTTCGAGGTCGACGCCATAGCCGACGGACCGGTCGTCGCGGTGCCGATCCCGCAGATGGGGCGCTTCGTCCACGAGGCCACCGTGTGGCGCGCCGGGATCTTGTACCAGACCGAGGACCGCCGGATCCAGCCGGACCCCGTGGTGGGGCAGATCGGCTCGTGCCTGTACCGCTACATCCCCGACGAGCGGGTCGGGCAGTCGGGCAGCCTGGCGGAGACGACCGGCCCCCTGCAGGCTCTGGCGGTCAAGGGCGCGCCGCGCATGAACATGGACGTGGTGGTGACGCCGGGTGCCTCCTTTCCCGTGGAGTGGGTGCCGGTCCCCGAGCCCGACCACGACGACGACACCGACAACCGCCGCGACCGCACGCCCGGCTTCACCCCCACACGCATCCAGGCCATCGACCGCGGGGCCGCCTACTTCGACCGCCAGGAGGGCATGTGGGCCTCCTCCCAAGGCGGTGGCTTCAAGGTCTACTTCGACTGCACCGAGGGCGGGCCGGCGAACCTGGGGCAGGTCTGGGAGTACGACCCCGGCCGTGAAGTGCTCACGCTCATCTACGTATCGACCGACCGCAACACGCTCGAGAACCCGGACAACATCACCATCGTGCCGCAGACCCAGGACATCCTCCTGTGCGAGGACTCACCCGGGGAGCAGTTCATCCGTGGTGTCACGCAGGACGGCGAGATCTACAACTTCGCCCTGACCATCACCAACGACACGGAGTTCTGCGGGGCGTGTTTCGACCCGGACGGCCAGACGCTCTACGTCAACCAGCAGGGTTCGCGGGGCAACCTGCCCGGCGGGGTCCCCGAGGCACGGGCCGTCACCTACGCCATCTACGGACCCTTCGAGAAGCGCGCTGGCGCCAACAACAAGAACTTCGGGGACGGCAGCTGAGGACCCCCCGCCGCGGCGCAGCCAAGTCCGGGGTCGCGGCGGCGTCCGGCGCACCCCAGATCGTGGGGAACGGGCCGAGTGGCGAACGCTTGACGACGGCACTGGTACCCGGCATCGAGCCGGCGAACACCGGCCCGGGTCGGGGCAGCCAGCAGCTGCGCACCGGCCCGAACCGTTCCCGGGAGTGGTGTAGCTCGTCGCGTGTTGATCTGCGAGTGAGAGTGACTTTGCCGTCGCCGTCCCCCTGCGTCGATCACCGCGCACCGGTGATCGCCATGACCGCCGGGGTTCTGCTGATCAAGGAGGGGCAACGCTGCCTCGCCGGGATGGTCGACTTCGCCCAGGCCCGTCGACGTCGAGCTGCTCCAGTGCGCGCGAGCGCCCACCCACTCCCCTACGCCCAGCTCCGCAACGAGCATGAGATCTCAACCGAGGTTGCCGACTCGGGTGTGCGCAGCAGCGCAGCGGTGGCGCAGGCCGAAAGCGAAGTGCCGATCGGTGCCCGCCTGACCTGACGCGGCCCCGACACCCTTTCGGGCCCCGCGAGGGTGTCGAGTTAAGTTGAGTTAAGGCAGCGAGCCCTGTGTCTCGCCGTACACGCCGTGGAAGGTGGGCGGAGCACGGACCGTGCGCATGGGGAGTGCCACTCCAGCGGTCTCTGCCGGTGATGAACGGCGTGTCTGACGTAGCCCCCCACGGCGGTGGTGCGGGCCGCCGATGGTGTGTTGCTACTGCTGCTCGGTGTTGACGATGCCGCGCGCGTCGACGACCTGATCGGACTGGTTCCAGTTGGCTGGGTACTCGATTCCGGGAACCGGGAAGTCGTTTATCGGCGGATGTGTTCCGCGCGCTGAAGCGCGAAATTGGCAGGGGCGTCCAGGAGCGCGATGTCCGGCAAGCCTCGTCGAGCTTGGGGAGCGCGATCTGCGGCCGACTGTTCGTGAGCCGGACCTGGTGGTCGACCTCTGGAGTCAGCCTCGTCGGGACCGGTGCCGGGGCCTGTGCTGTCCCCTGTGTCACGCAGGCTGATAGCCGGGTTCTGGGTGGGTCCGGTCGCGCCGAGTGTCTCGGGACGGATGGGTGCCGCAGCCGACTCCGCCTCCACCGGCTCACCTTCGATCATCGCGCGGAGGACGGCGATCGCCAGCTTGGGGTGCCGTGCTGCGTCCAGCAATCCGTTCGTCTCCGTCGCGGTGTCCGTGAGCTGGGTGTAGCAGAAGCCAGCCAGTGACGCCGATGAACGCACGGCGTGGAAGAGCAGCTCGAGCCGCTGCCGCAACACGTGGTCGTCGTCCGCGCTGCCGTAGCCCCAGCCCAATATCCGCGCGCTGCTGATCCCACCGAACTCGCTGAGCATGACGGGGCGGCCGGCGTGGGGCCGGCCGACCAGGCAGATGCGCCGCCGCCATGGACGGCCCTCCTGGACCACCGCGGCGGCGGCACTCTCGGTGCCGTAGCGCGCCTGGAGTACCTCCGCATCCTGGTGGTAGTCGTGCACGGTGACGATGTCACTGTCGACGTGCTCCCAGCCGTCGTTCGACACCACGAGTCTGGTCGGGTCCACGGCCCGGGTCAGTGCGGCCAAAGCCGCGACGTACTGGCGTTGGGCAGGCTCCCCGGTCAGGCTGGGAACGCCCCAGCTCTCGTTGAGCGGGACCCAGGTGACGATCGAGGGGTGGCTGGCGTCGCGCTGCAGGACCTCCAGCCACTCCCGCGTCACCCGCTGGACCGCGGTGGGCGTGAACCGGGAGGCGCTGGGCATCTCGGTCCACACGAGCAGGCCGAGGCGGTCACACCAGTACAGGAAGCGCGGGTCCTCGACCTTCTGGTGGATGCGGACCGTGTTGAACCCCAGCTCCTTGATGAGACCTCCCGTCGCAGCGCAGCCGAACTGGGCGCGGCCAGGTGCGAGTCGGGCCAGTAGCCCTGGCCGAGGACCCCACGGATCGGGTACACGCGCCCGTTGAGCAGGAACCGGCTGTCGAAGACCTCCACGCTCCGCAGCCCGGTGTAGCTCCGCACCCGGTCGAGCTCCCGCCTGCACTCACTCAGGCGCACGTCGGCGTCGAGCAGCGTCGGCTGTTCCGGGGACCACAGCAGCCGAGCCAGCTGCCGCCCGTCAGCAGCTGCTTCCAGGGTCAGCTCCAGCTCACCGGACTGCGCGCACAGGCGCAGTGTCTGCTCCGCGAGGATCTCGTCGCCGAGCCGCAGGGTCACCCCGAGGACCAACGGCCGGGCAGGCACAGCGGTCAGCTGCACCGCCAGGCGGATGCGGGCGGCCGGCACGTCCGGTGTCCAGGCCAGTCGTTCCAGCGCGAGCTGCGGGCGTCGCTCGAGCCACACCGGCTGCCAGATGCCGGTGGTGCGCTCGTGGAACAGCCCGGCCGCCCACCGCATCGAGGTCTGCTTGCCGCGAGGCTGGTCGGCGTCCGCGGGTGGGTCCTCCGCGCGTACAACCACGACGAGCACGTCGGGATGCAGAGCGAGCGCATCACTCACGTCGAGGCTGAACGGCGTGTGACCTCCTTCGTGCTCCCCGACGCGCTGACCGTTCACCCAGACAGTCGCGCGGTAGTCCACGGCGCCGAAGTGCAGGACGAGCCGCTCGCTGTCGGACAGCGCCAGCGATGCGTCGCGATGAACACTCCGCCGGTACCAGACGATCGGCTTCGGCTCGCCGTCGGCGATCCCGGACAGGGTCGATTCCGGCGGGAACGGAACCACGATCGACCGGTCGTACGGGTCGCTGCGGTCCTGCCAGCGCTCGCGCAGCCCCCGGTCCTCCGGATCCTCGGCGAACCCCCAGAGCCCGCACAGGTCCGTCCAGTATGGACGTACGAGGTCCGGTCGGGGGTAGCGCTCGTCCCCAGCTGTCACTTCCGGCCACGGAGGGGCCACGTTCCGCATGTGTGCTCCAGGCTGTCGGCGCTGCGTCGGGATCAGGCTGCGGCTCGTCCGCGCGACAGCAGTGAACCGAGCACGGCGCGTCCATGTGCGGTCCGTGAACAGCCAGGGCGCTGTGGGCTGGCCTGTTCATCTTCGGCGTGCACGATGCTCACCTACGGACGGGAGAACCTAGCGCCGGCCAGGTGCGGTTCAGCGGCACGTGTACCCCTACCCCCTGTCCACAGCTGGTGCTGTCACCGAGGCCAACGAGTCGACGAGGTCGCCCGAGGTCGGCAGCGGCAGCAGTAGCGAGGGTCACGCCGATCATGGTCGGGAGGGCGAACTGCTCGCGAGGCCACGGCTCGAGGTGGGTCGCATGAAGGACCGGTGAACAGCCCGCGGTGAGGTTGCTCAGGGAGCGGGCAGCGGGATCCGGCTCACGCCAGGCACCGGCCCGACGGGCAGGTCGTGCGCGCGCAGGAAGCCCTCCGTCGTCCTCGACCACGGGAACTCCTCCGCGCGGCGGCGGGCGAGCGCGCGCCGGTCGGCGACGTCGAGCGCGAGCAGCTGCTGCACCGCGTCGGCGAAGCAGCGGGGCGTGGACGCGGCCGCCCTACCGGCTTCTCCGAGCACCTCGGGCAGTGCGGAGTGCGCATTGGCCACCACGGGGCTGCCGCAGGCCAGCGCCTCCAGCGCCGCGAGCCCGAACGTCTCCACCGGCCCGGGTGCGACCACCACATCGGCCGCCCCCAGCAGCTGGGCGAGGCGCGGCCGGTCGGACACGAAGCCGAGCAGCTCCACGGGCATCCCGTCCGCCAGTTGCCTGACCGAGGATCGCAACGGACCGTCGCCGGCGATGAGCAGGCGGACCCGGACCTTGCGGCGCAGCAGCTCCCGCGCAGCACCGACCGCCAGGTCTGGACGCTTCTCCCTGGACAACCTGCCGGCCATGACGAGCAGCGCCTCCCCGTCCGAGCACAACTCGCTGCGCGCGGAGTCGTTGGGGCGGAAGCGGTCCAGGTCGACACCGAGCGGGACGCGCCGCAGCCGGCTCACGCCGATCCGGAAAAACTCCTGCTCGGCCCATGCGGTGGTGCACACCACCTGGTCGAAGCTCGCGGCGAGCGCCATGTTCGACCGGTCGGCCCAACGATCTAGCGGCAGTCGCGCAGAAAGCCACTGCCGAAGCCACCGGTCCAGGCGCTCGTGGCTCACGACGAGCGAAGGGACCCCGCGCCGGGCGGCCCAGCGGCCCACCGGACGCAGCGTCGTCCGGTCGTGGACCTCGACCCGATCTGGTTCCAGCTCCTCCAGCCGTCGCAGCACCTCGGCTCGGTCGAGAAGGAGGCGGTACCCGGTACCGGGCATCTCTGGCCCGACGAGGGTCACACGGCAGCCCCAGGGCGTACGTTCCTTGGTCGCTCGTGCGCCAGGCACGATCTGGACGACCTCGTGACCGGCCTGCGCATAACCGTGCGCCAGGTGAGCGAGCGTCGTGCGCAGGCCGCCCGACGCCGGGGAGGCGAAGTTGGCGAGCTGCACGATCCGGCTCATGCGACCACCTCCTGGTAGTTGACCGATCAGCTGGTCGCCGATGACTTCCCACGTGCGGCCCTGCACCGATCTCTCCGCGGCCCGGCCCATCAGGTGCCGACCCGGTTCGTCCTCGACCAGGCGGACGACCTGCCGCCGCAGGTCAGCCGCCGAGCCGGGGCGGAAGTGCAGTCCGTTGTCCCCTGTCTGGACCAGGTCGAGCAGGCCGCCGGCGGCCGGAGCGACGACAGGCACACCCGAGGCGAGGGCCTCCTGGGCGGCCTGGCAGAACGTCTCGTGCGCGCCGGTGTGCACGAACACGTCTAGGGAGGCGTACGCCGCCGACAGCTGTGGCCCGCTCTGGAAGCCGAGGAAGTGCGCGCTGGGGAGCTTGCGCTGCAGGGCCCCGCGTTGAGGTCCGTCGCCGACGACGACCAGACGCACCCGGGGTACGTCGGCCAACGCGGCCAGCAGCTCCACCTCCTTCTCAGCTCCCAGACGCCCGACGTAGCCGACGACCACCTCGCCCTCGGCAGCGATGCTCGCCCGCCAGGCGCTGCAACGAGCAGCTGGGGTGAAGCGCTGCATGTCGACGCCGCGGGCCCAGTGCACGACGTGCTCGACGCCTTGCGCGGTCAGCACGTCCACCGCGTGCCGGCTGGGGGCGAGGGTGCGCGCCGCCACGCTGTGCACCGTGCGCAACCAGCTCCAGACGGCCCGGTTCGCGCCGCCGAGGCGGTAGCGGGAGGCGAATCCGGCGAGATCTGTCTGGTAGACCGCGACCACGGGCAACCTCATCCGTCGGGCGACGAAGCCGGCCTGCGCACCCAAGACGGTGGGGCTCGCGAGGTGCACCACGTCGGGGTGGAAGCTCTCGAGCGCTCGCTCCATCCCGGCCCACGGGCGGGCGATCCGGAAGTCGCGGTAGCAGGGCAGCGGGATGGACGGGGTTCTGATCACCCGCGCCCCAGCGTACGTCCCGGGTCCGGGACCTGGCGCGACCACGAGGACCTCGTGGCCCCGGCGCTCCATCTGCTCGCACACCCGAAGCACGGAGTTGGTGACGCCGTTGACCTGCGGAAGGAAGGACTCGGTGACGATCGCCACTCGCATGGCTGCACCCTGCCCCTGTAGTGCTGCCAGCACCGGACATGTGCACGCGTGTTCGATGAACAGCGCACAAAGCCGCGGTGTGAGGGACCGGCGGCCGAAGGACCTCGGTCACCGGAGAGTGAGCCGACCCTCGACCTGCGGGTCCACCGGTGAGTTCGCCTGCAGGTAGCGGACGACGTTGTCCACCAGGTTGATCCCCGTGTCCACGGTGTCGGTCCCCTTGGTCAAGGTCGCAAACTGATCACCACCGGCGGCCATGAAGTTGTTCGTCGCCACCCGGTAGGTCCGTGTCAGGTCGATCGGCACGCCGGTGGGCAGCGTGACCGACGTGACCCGGCTGCCGAACGGCAACGAGGGGTTGAAGGACCAGGCCAGACCGGAGACCTGCACCACGCCGAAGCGGCTCCCCGCCCCTTCCTCGAGTACCTGCCTCACCTGGCTGCCGGTCAGATTCATGGTGACCAGGGTGTTGTTGAAGGGCAGCACCGCGTAGACCTCCTCGAGCGTGATCGGGCCGGCGTCGATGTCGGCCCGCAGCCCTCCGGCGTTCGTGAGAGCGACGTCCACCCCGGCAACGTGGGTGCGCATGGCGTCGGTGACGAAGTTGCCCATCTCGGATTCCGCGTCGCGGGTGCGGGTGATGGACGTGGTCGCGGTGCCGACTGTCTTGCCCAGCTCCTCGCCCAGCGCAGCGCGGTACCGGTCGACGATGGCTTGGACCTCGGGGTCGGGGCTCACACCGGCGACGAAGGTGGCGTCGAGCTCGGTGACCACGTCCACCACGTCCCGTGTCTTCCGGTCGACGGTGAGCGTGACGTCGGCGTAGCCGCGGGTGTTGCCGAACGGCTGCACCACGGGGATCCCGTGGATGACCGTGTCGAACTCCAGCGGGATGTGACCGCCCAGCACGAGGTCCACCTCCCCGGACAGCTGCGACACCAGCTCGGCCAGTGCCCCCTCGCTCTGAGTCGTCAGGCCCTGATGCGCGAGCACGACGATCGTCTCGACCTTCTTCGCCCGCAGCTGTTCGACTGCGGCATTCACGGCCTGCGCGCTTTGGGCGAGGTCCAGGAAGCGCAGCCCCTCGGTGGCGGAGGGCAGCGTCACGTTCTTCGTGTCCGGGTTGGCCACGCCGATCACACCGACCTTGACGCCCTGCAACTTCTTGACGACGTACGGCTCGAAGCCTTCGGGCGTGGTCCCGGTCGACTCGTCCACGATGTTCACCGCCAGGAACGGGAACTGCGCCTGCGCGATCCGCTCGTCCAGTACCTGCTGCCCGTAGTCGAACTCGTGGTTTCCGACGGCAACCGCATCGACGCCGATGGCGTTGAAGACCTCCACGGTGGACGCGCCCTCAAAGAACGACGAGATCACCGGTCCCTGCATGAAGTCCCCGGAGTCCAGGATCAGCGTCCGCGGGATCTCCGCCTCCTCCTGCTTCAGGTACGTCGCCAGCACACCAGCGCCGCCAGCAAGCTGGCCGTTCCGTCGGAGCGGATCGAGCTGACCGTGCGTCTCGTTCAGGCCCAGGATCTGGATCTCGACCGTGCGCTGGGACTGCTGCTCGCCATTGCCCGACAACGGCGGCCTCCCGTGCGCCGACGCGATGCCCGGACTGCCCAGCATCATCATGCCGACAGCGGCCAGGGCCAGGGCCAGGCGGCCGGCCACGAGGAGGGAGCACGAGAGTCGGGGCACCTGGGACCTCCTGAGAAGTGCGGTAGGACGCTGGCAGGTTGCCCGAGCCGGGTGTACCGCTCATGAACAGGGATCTGGCAGTTCTCGAAATGTCGGGGTCGGACCGCACCACGCTCGCCGCCGCCGGCTGGATCGACCGACAGCAGGCTCAGGAGTTGGGACGACCGCTTCCGTCCCTCCTCACCCAGACGCGAGGGACGGGCGCAGCCAGCACGCTGCCCGTTCGGCCTCCAAGAGGCTCGGTGCGGGGCGGCAACGGCCGCGGGGTGCAGACGCCTGCGCTGAACACGCGCGGAAAGCCGAGGTCAAGACTCCGCGGCCAGAACCCGGCCAAGCGCGACGCCCGCCGTGTTGCTCCGGCGCTCGAACGCCAGCGGGTACTCGTCCTCCCAGCGGCGCAGCACCTCCTGCTCGCCTGGGCGCTCGACGTCGTCCAGCACCACAGTGGCACCAGGCGCGAGGCGCGAGGCGAAGACCGGAAGTGCAGGGTAGCGGGCGAGGTCCTTCTCGGAGGTGTCGGCCGGAGGACCGTCGACGACCAGCAGGTCGATGAGCTCCCCGCCCAGCACCCGGTCCAGACCATCCTCGAGGGCGATGTCGTCGTACCAGTGCAGGCCACTCGCTCCCAGCGGGTGTGGACCGAGGGGCGCGCGCACGACGGCGACACGACGTCCCAGCTCCTCACGATCGAGCTGACTCTGCACCCATCCCGCCCATACCGGGTCGTGCTCGACCACCACCTGCCGCACGTCTCCCGTCGGCCAGAGCTGTCGGAGCAGTCGTGCGAGCAGGACGGTGCTCACCCCGCCGCCGAGCTCCACAACGCGATGTCGGTTGTGCAGCACGATGTCGTTGCACACCGTCACGAGCCCGCCCGGACGCATCACCCCTCGACCCCATGGCAGGTACGGGCCGGTGTTGATCAAGGCCACGAGCGCAACCGCGGCGGTGCCCTCTGTGAAGCACCGCTGAGGTGGATCGGCTGGCTCTGGAACCCTCACGCCGGTTCGGGCGCAGCCCGCGCCGCCGCCACGCTGGCCATCGCACGATGACGTGCCTCCAGCGTCATGCCCATGAAGTGCAGCGCATGAGGATGGTCGACCCGCGGACGGTCAGCGTAGGAACTCGCCGCGCTGTTGAACGACTCGTGGTCGTCCCGGGGGCCTAGGTAGGGCGTGTTCCAGCCTGGTGGCAGCCATGCCGTCCTGGCAGTGTGCGCGTTGCCGGGACCGGGCCGTGCCCACCGGTAGTCCGCATCCCCTCGGTCCCAGCCCAGTGCGGCCAGCACTGCCCCCTGATCAGCCCACGGACCCGGCTGCGACCCCGCTGCCTCCACCGTGTCGAAGAAGGCCTGTGCCTGAGGGCAGGCACGGAGCAGCCACACGCCGGTGTTCGGATTGACCCGGTGCTCAGCAGGAACCTGCTCCAGCACCAGAGCCTGGAAGTCGCCGGGGCGCAGGTGGGTCGTGATGTCGTCGTCGGTGCGCAGCACGAGCACGTCAGCATCGATCCAGAGCGCAAACGGATGCTCGGCGAGCGCCCGCCGGAGCATGCGCACCTTCGCCCACTTGGCACGCTGTGCGCCCAGATCAGCGCCATTGCCGTCAGCTCCGAGGTCCTCCGCGACGACTGACCACCCCCGCGCCTCGGCATAGCGTCGGAAGGTCGGCAACGCGAGGTCGTGCAACACCGGGCGCATCCTCGGGCCAGCTGCGGTGACGATCACCCCCCGGCCCGGGGCGCGCTGGACGGGAAGACCTGGCGGACTGGACACGATGCTCCTCGAAGAGAGACAGGCCTGTAGCGGACGTTGGGCGCCTGAACGAGGGACTACGACAGCGTGAGCGCCAGGCGAACGCCCAGTGATGCTGCCGCTTCAGACGGTCGGTGAGACGAGCCTCGACCTGCCGGTCCACTGGTGGAAAGGCAGCGAGCAACGGGCGGTCGCAGACAACGGCTTCGTCCACCGCCCAAAGGGGCCCGACACGCAGATGACCGGCACGTGAACCGTTACCGTCGAAAGTGGTCCGCCACCGCCAACGCGGTGATGAGGCGCCTAGCCTGTGAGGGTGTTCGACCACCTTGGGCTGGGCGAGGCGGCTGCGCTGCTGGTGCTCGCGCTGTTCGTCTTCGGGCCCGACCGGCTTCCTTCTCTGGCTGCGGACCTCGGCCGAAAGCTGCGCCGGGGCCGAACGCTGTTCGATCGCCTGACCAACGACCTCAAGCAGGACCTCGGTCCCGACCTCGATGATCTCGGCATGGAGCTCCGGCAGCTGCAGCCGCGCACGATCGTGTCCGGCCTGTTCGAGGGCAACGACGACCTGCCGAGCCGGGGTGCGGATACAGACCCACGCGACAGGTCGGAAACCGGGGCGTAGGCCACCCGCCATCGCTGGGGCCGGGACGCCGCATTGGCGCACGTAGCCGCCTAGGTGTGCTCGCCAGGAAGCTCCACGGGCCGGGCTCCGCCGGCTGACAGACAGCGCAGCGCTCCGGGAGAAGCCCACGCATAGGCGCCGATCCGGGCAGCGCTGCGCGGTCGTCATTGTGATCAGGACGTCGGCGACCGTGGCGACCGGCGTCCCGGCCTTGCTTGCCGCGGCGCATGGGCGGACCCGTGCTTCGTCCGGCGACCAGCCGAGCATTACCGACAGGATCCCGCCGCCGACCCTGCACGTTCAGGCGCAGGCGCGCTGCTCGAGAGCCTGTGCCGCGGAGACACCCTGAGCGGGCTCGGACGCTTGGCCGGCACGAGGCATCCGCGTGTTCCCTTGACCCGGCGAGCGACCGGGCCCGTGCCTTTCCGGCGTGTTCGGCACGCTGGGCGCGAAATTAGGCAGGGACCGCCCCGGGACGCCCGTTCTCGATGACGTACGTAGCGCGGGTGCGCGCCTTTGCATCGGGCGTGGTGACGCTGTCGACGATGCGGAAGTCGGCGGTCCACCCGCTCGGGGTGAGGGTGTTGCGCACGTAGCCGCGGTTGCGGTTGATGAAGCGGATGTGCGGGTTCTCGGCCAGCTGCACGGCGTCGCCGGGGTTCTGGTCGCGGCCGTCACCGCCCGTCGAAATGGAAGTGCCGACCAGCTCGCTGGCGACGGTCCGCGAGCTCGGGTCGTTGAAGTCAGCCTTGACGTCGCACACGTAGTTGGCGTGCACGTCGCCGGTGATGACCACCGGATTGCTCGTGCCGGTGGTTGCGAGGTGGTCACGCAGGCCGTCGCGGTCGGCGACGTAGCCGTCCCAGGCGTCGTTGCTGTAGGAGGCCGCCGGCCCAGCGGTGAAGTCCCGCTGGGAGAAGAAGACCTGCTGGGCGAGGACGTTCCAGCGGGCGGTCGGGCCGGCGAGAGCGTGCCGCAGCCACCGCTCCTGCTCGTCGCCGAGGATCGTACGGCTCGGATCGAGGCGGGCTGTCGTCGACTGGTCGCTGCGATACTGACGCGTGTCGAGCACGTGCAGGTCGAGCAGGTCGCCAAAGGGCAGCCGGCGGTAGAGCTGGATGTCGATCCCGCTCGGGATCGAGGCCCGACGCAGTGGCATGTGCTCGTAGTACGCCTGGAGCGCGGCCTTGCGACGTGCCAGGAAGGCCTCCCGCGACTGCTTGTCCGGATCCTGCGGCACCTCATCGGCCCAGTTGTTGTCGATCTCGTGGTCGTCGAGCACCACCACCCACGCGAAGGCGGCGTGCGCGGCCTGGAGGTCGGTGTCGGACTTGTACTGGGCATGGCGGTTGCGGTAACCCCCCAGCGTCATAGGTTCGCCCTGGCCCTCGTGCACGCGGAACTGCGACGGGTTCGGGGCCCCCTCGTAGATGTAGTCGCCGAGCTGCACGACCAAGTCCAGGTCCTCCTCGGCCATCCGGCGGTGCGCGGTGTACAGGCCCGACGTGTACGCCTGGCATGAGGTGAACGCGAACGCCAAGCTGTCGACCCGGGCGCCCCGGCCGGTGCGGTTCTCGTCCGCCCCACCGGGCTGAGCTCGGGGCCGGCCTTGAAGCGGTAGAAGTACTCGGCGCCAGGGCGCAGCCCCGCGACCTCGGCGTGCACCGAGTGGCCAAGTTCCGGCCTGGCAAGCTCGGTCCCTCTTGCGACGACGCGGGCCGAAGCCCTCGTCCTCGGCGATCTGCCACTGCACCGGGACGGGACGGGCGGGCATACCGCCCCGCCCGTCCTCCGCGGCTGGGCTGGAAGCCAGGCGAGTCCACAACACGACCCCGTCCGGCGCGGGCTCGCCGGAGGCGACGCCCAGGGTGAACGGGTCCCGCACAGCCCGGGCCACTGGCGGCGGCGCCGCCCAGGCCCACGCCCCGCCGACAGTCGACCCAACGAGAGCGCCGGCGGTGACCCCGGCCCCGCGCAGCAGGACCTGTCGCCGGGTCAGGCCGGGTCGTCCGTCGGGCTCGCTGTGTGCGCTCATGTCAGCTCCCAGGGTCGAGACCGCGCGCCGCGGCCAGGTTGGATGCCGTGCAGTCCATAGCGCCCAGGCGTCGGCGTGTAGGGGGCTAGGGGACGCACCGAACAACACCGCGTGAACCTCGCGTAGGCCGCGCCTCAGGCGCGCAGGTTGCGGTCGCCTCCAGGCGGGTTAGATGAGCGGGCGGCGGTGGAGGGCGTCAACCCGGTAGGCCCGCAGCGCGCACTCCTCGGGTCGCGCGTAGCTCCTCGACCATCAGGTGGCCGAGCCCACCGGTGCCGAGGAGTCCGCCGGTGGTGAGCAAATGTCCCCATCATGACGGCGCTGGCGGCGGTGATGCGCCCATCGGCCGCGCCGGTGCTCAGCGGCGCGGACGCCGCCGGGTCCGGAACGGACCCTTGACCTCGAAGGTCACGCCACGACCGTCGGTGCCGCGCTGGGAGGAGAAATACAGCCGGGAGCCGTCCGGGCTGAAGGCGGGTCCGGTGACCTCGCTGATGTCGTGCCCGTCAAGGCGGACGACCGGCGCGACCTGCCCCTCGGTGCTGATCACGACGACTTCGAGGTTGCCGCCGTCCTCGCCGACGAAGATGTCGCCGGACCGGGAGGCCACAATGTTGTCGACCCCGGTGAGGGGCGCGTCCTGACCGCGGGCGGCTCGGTCGGCCGCGTCGTACAGCACCGACAGGCGTTGGGCGGCGACGTCGAGGTCCCACACGCGGTTGTCGCCCTTGGTCGTGAAGTAGACGTGGTCGCTGTCGAACCAGACACCTTCCCCGCCGTTGAAGACCTTTGCGCCGGCGAGCCGGTTCTGGGACTGCGGGCTCCCCGGAGCGAGCGCTGGCTGCCAGCTCACCACGCCGACGGGGTCGGCGAACAGCACCTCGAGCAGGCCGGAGCTCAGGTCCGGATAGGCGACTGGTGTGAACCGGTAGAAGCGGCCGTCCCTGGTGTCCTCGGTGAGGTACAGCTGACCGCGACCGGGGTCGACAGTCACGGCCTCGTGGGCGAACATCCCGAGCGCGGGCCGAACGATGCCTTGGGACGGGCCGGTGACGTCGCACTCGTAGACCTGGCCGAACGGGTTCTCCTCGCAGGACAGCCAGGTCCCCCGGGGGGTCGGCCCACCGGCGCAGTTCACTGACGTCCCGGTGAGGATCCGGTAGGCCCCGGCGATCTCGCCGGCCCCGTTGAATCGCAGCGCGCCGGCCCCACCTCCCGACGGGATCTCGCTGTTGGAGGTGTAGACCCAGCCGCCGTCGGGCTGGGGGAACACCGCGCCGCCGTCGGGCGCGGGATGCCACGGGTAGAGCGTCCCGGCCACGAGCGAGCCGGACGTCGCCAGGATCCGGCTCATGAAGCCCTCGGGCAACAGCACGCCGTTTTCGTCCGGGCCTAGCAGCGGCCCGTACGGCCCGTCGCCCGGCACCGGCTTGGCGGCGTAGGCGCTCCGCCAGAACGGCGGACCCAGGGAGGTCACCCCGACGGCGAGGGCGGTGCTGCGCAGGAACGATCGGCGGTCCAGGTCCACGGAAAAGGGCTCCTCGGATCAGGGGGCGTCTCCGGGAGGCTTTCCCGTCCCGGGGGCGGCACCTGCCCTCGCGCAGGTGAACCGTGGTTGACCGTTTGGCGACGTGGTGGGGTGGCGCGGTGACACCCGAGCGTTCATCCTGCGTCCACGGGGCTGTTCCCTCATCTTCCTACCCTGACTTTTCATGAGCCCTGTGGACCGCCGAACCTTCCTGAAAGGCGCGGCCGGCGCCGCCGCCGCGACCGGCGTGGGCAGCGCCCTCACCGGCCCCGCGTTCTCGGCCGCCCTGGCCGTAGAACCAGGCGCCGTATTCCAGTACGGCGTCGCCTCCGGCGATCCGCTGCCGGATGCGGTGGTGATCTGGACCCGCGTCACGCCGTCCCGGCTGGCGACACCAGGCTCTGGTGCAGGCACCCCCACCAAGGTGACGTGGGTGGTCGCCGAGGACGCGGCCCTCAAGCGCGCCGTGCGGCGAGGAACGGTCACGACCAGCCCATTGACCGACCACACCGTCAAGGTGGACGTCCGCGGGCTGCAGCCCGGACGCGCCTACTTCTACGGCTTCACGGCGCTCAAGGCGTCGAGCCCGACCGGCAGCACTCGTACCGCCCCTGCCCCTGACGCCGCCAACGACCGGCTGCGCTTCGGCATGGTCAGCTGCTCCAACTACACCGGCGGCTACTTCTCGGCCTACCGCCATCTTGCGGCGCGACGACCTCGACTTCGTCTTGCACCTCGGCGATCACCTGTACGAGTACGGAAACGGCGAGGACCGCTACGGCCCGGCGACCCTCGTCGGCAGGCGCGATCACGACCCCTCGGTCGAGATTGTGACCCTGTCGGACTACCGCCGCAGGCACGCGCTCTACAAGTCGGACCCCGACCTGGCGGCGCTGCACCGCAAGTACGCCTTCATCACCACCTGGGATGATCACGAGGTCACCAACGACACGTGGCGCGAGGGCGCCGAGAACCACCAGGAGGAGACCGAGGGGCCCTTCGTCCCGCGCCGCAACCGGTCCTACCAGGCCTATGACGAGTGGATGCCAATCCGCCTTCCCGACAGCCGCTCCGAGAGCGAGACGCGCATCTACCGACGGCTGCGCTTCGGCGCGCTGGCAGACCTCACCATGCTCGACCTCCGGCAGTACCGCGACCAGCAGGCCCCGGCGACTGACGGTGCGGCGATCGACGACCCGAACCGCACGATGACCGGCCCGGCGCAGCAGGCGTTCCTCGAGCAGGGCCTGTCCGCGGCGGGCTCACCGGCCTGGCGGCTGTTCGGCAACAGCGTGCAGATCATGCCAGTGAAGACCCCGCCGCTCCCGACGGACCTCGCCGCCGCTTTCGCCGTGTTGCAGCGGGCTCCTGAGCCGGTGCCAACCGTGCCGCAGAGCGGCTTCTCGGTGCTCGTCGACCCGTGGGACGGCTACACCGCGAACCGCCAGCGGGTGCTGAAGTTTGCCCTGGACAGTGGCGTCGGTGACGCCGTCTTCCTCACCGGCGACATCCACTCGATCTGAGCTGCAGACCTGCCGATCGATGCGGGCACCTATCTCGGCAGCCCGACCGAGCTGTCGCCCAGCGCCGGAATCGAGTTCGTCTGCACCTCGGTGACGTCTGACAACCTCAACGAGATCACCCGTACGCCACCTCGCACCACCTCGCTCGTGGTAGAGCAGGAGATCAAGGCGGCCAACCGGCACATCAAGGAGGTCGAGCTCGACTCGCACGGCTACTCCGTGGTCGACCTCACGCCGGAGCACATCCAGTTCGACACGTTCTTCCTGTCCGACCGCGAGGACCCGAACGCGACCCAGTCTTTCTACCGGAGCTTCCAGAGCGCCAAGGGCAGCCGTACGGTCGTGCCGGCCGCGACGCAGATCCCGCAGGACCGGCCACACTGAGGCTCCGAGCCTGATTCGGCAGGGCGGCGACGTCCGAAGGGCTCACGTAGTCGGCGGGGTCGAACCCGTGGTCCTCCGCAAGCTTCACGTCGATGTGATGTCGGCGTGGTGCACCACGAGCAGGGTTCCGCCGGACGCCGCGGCGGCAAGCAGTGATCGCTCGGCGTCCGCACTTGGAGTGCGGAGCAGCGCGGGAGACTGCGCGGACACCAGGTCGAAGCCGGCTGGGCGCTGCCGCATCGCTGCCGGTGACCGATCTGGTCAGCACGCTCCGGGAGGACCGTGGTGATGGCCCTGCTACTCAAGTGCTCTTGGTGCGCCCGGGCTGAGTAGGTCTTGTCAGCCAGCAACGCATCCGGGCGGGTGCGTGCCCGGCCCGGTCCGATCCTCGGGACGTTCAGGCAGGTCAGGCAGCGGTCCGAGCATCGGACGGTCCCCCGCCTGCCCGGGTCCAACGAACACAACCAGCGGCCGACCGCGCCCGTCTGTCGACGGCGTGGGTCTTGGTGGTCAGCCCGCCGCGGGACCGGCCGGAGCCGTGACTGTCCGGTTCGTCCCGCGGATCAGGCCGATCCATATTCGACCCCGCCCCCACCCCCGGCACGGTGCTACCAGCACGCCTGACGCTGGCTTCCCAGAGGCGGGATCGGACGGCTTCACGATCTACCAGCTCGTGCTCGACGCCGACGAGCCGCTGCTCGCACCACACTGGGTCTCCGGGGGTTGTTACCGCTGGTGTCGGAGGCGGTGAGCCGCGTCCGCTGCCGTCCATAGGCGCCGCTTCGGCTGCTCGGGTGGGTGCTCAGGGAGGCGGTCAAGCACCGCTGGCAGTAGCAGACCTCTGGTCCGCTGGAGGGGCACTCCGGCGGTGCCCGAGACGATGAAGAAGGGTTCATACGAAGCAAGCCTGTCTCGCGGCCTGACCAGGGGGCCGACGAGCTGACAGCGGTGGAAGCGCCAACGCGCGACGGAAGGCTCGAACGCCTGCGGGGGGAGAGGGCACAGGGGCGGGTGCAGGCACCTGGATCGGGCGGGTCAGCGCTGCTTGTTCTCGCGGACCCGCAGGGTGTGCGTCGGCGACGGCGGGTGTGCTCGACGTCGGTCAGCACCGGCGCCGCGGGGGCCGCAGCCTGAGGTGACGGCGCAGAGACGACGACCGGACTTGCGTCCGGCCTATTGTTCCTCGAACGTGTGTCCGAGTTCTGTCGGAGGGCGATGAGACGGTCGGCACTGTGCCAAGCATCCCGTCCAGCGAGTCGGGCGATCACGACGCCTGGCGCAGCCCGCGATGCGGAAGAGTGGGCGCCGCCTACTGCGCCGCACGCGCGCGCGATCCAGATGTTGCGCTAGAGAGGACGAGGACCCGTGGCTGACGGCTCCGCCATCGAGTGGACCGAAGCCACCTGGAATCCCACCACTGGCTGCGACCGCGTCTCGCTCGGCTGCGACAACTGCTACGCCCTGACGCTGTCCAGGCGCCTGAAGGCCATGGGCGCCGCGAAGTATCAGACGGATGGGGATCCGCGCACCAGCGGCCCGGGCTTCGGTGTCGCAGTGCATGCCTCAGCGCTGCGCGTGCCCTACGGATGGCGCCAGCCGCGCATCGTCTTCGTCAACAGCATGAGCGATTTGTTCCACGCCAAGGTGCCGCTCTCGTTCGTACGTGAGGTGTTCGCGGTCATCGCCGACACGCCACAGCACACCTACCAACTTCTCACCAAGCGCTCGGTCCGGCTGCGCAAGCTCGCACCCGAGCTGGAGTGGCCAGCGAACCTGTGGATGGGCGTCTCGGTCGAGACTGAGGAGGCGATGTCTCGCATCGACGACTTGCGGGAGGTGCCCGCAACCGTGCGCTTCCTGTCATGCGAGCCGCTGCTCGGGCCCCTGAAAGACCTGGACCTGCGCGGCATAGGCTGGGTCATCGCCGGCGGCGAGTCTGGTCGGGGGCACCGACCGATGTCGCCGAGCTGGCCGGCGGGTGTTCGAGACCAATGCCGCGACGCGCAGGTGCCGTTCTTCTTCAAGCAGTGGGGCGGCCGTACGCCCAAGTCAGCCGGGCGCCACCTGGACGGTCGTGTGTGGGACGAGATGCCAGCGGTGACGCGCACGGCCTGATCTGGCGGATCCGCTTCGCGTCGCGTCCTGTTTGTGCAGACTTTGCCGCGTGGCAACGCCCAAGGACACCGTGTGGCCCCGCGAAGGCCACACAGGTGCAAAGCATGACCTGCTTCGCAGGTACCTGCAGGCATGGCTGCCGATCCTGCTCAGATGGAACTCGCGGGTCACCTACGCCGAGGGCTTCTCCGGACCCGGCGTGTACGAGGCAGGCGAGCCCGGCAGCCCGATCATCGCGCTGCAGACGTTCTGCCAATACCCGGACGCGCTGGCCGGCCGCCAGGCACACATCGTGCTGGTCGAGGAGCGCCAGGACCGGGCCGACCGCCTGCAGGCCGAGCTCGCCGCCGCGACCTGCGGCATGCCCACGGTGCCTGTGGGGCTGCGCATCCACCCTGTGCTCGCTGGCGACTGCGCAGATGTTCTCGCCGATGCGCTGAACGACTGCGACGCGCCGGGCAACCCGATGTTCGTCGTCCTGGACAGCTACGGCGGACCTGACATCCCCTTCACTTTGCTGCAACTGGTGGCCCGCAACAAGTCGTCGGAAGTGCTGCTGACCTTCCAGCCTCAGTTCCTGACTCGTCATGGGCAGCGGGATACGCACAGGGCAAACGGAGATGCAGCCTTCGGCGGCACGCACTGGCAAGGCGTGTTCGACCAGCCGTCTGACCGGAAGCTCGACTACCTCGTTGACGCATACAAGGAGTCGCTGCGTCTAGCCGGTTTCGACTACAGCCTGGCTTTCGAGATGCAGGACGAGGGCGGGCACGAGTTGTGGTTGCTGTTCGCGACGTCCAACGTCAAGGGCGTAGAGAAGATGAAGGACGCGATGTGGGCCGTCGACCCAGTCCACAGCGTCCGGTACCGCGACCCACGCGACCCAGGCCAGATGCTGCTCGAGATCGAGACGACGCCGTACGCGGTGCCGCTCGAGCGGATCCTGCTGGTCCGACCGGCCGACGGGGCGCAGACGCTCGATGAGCTTCGGGACTGGACGAACCTGAAGACCGTCTACAAGAAGGGTCAGGTGCTGGCCGCGGTGCGCAGCCTCATCAGCAGCGGTCGCGTTGGGAAGCCCGCGAGCCGCCTGGAGGGTTCGACGTCGCTGTCCCTGTGCTCCGCCCCGGTCGTCGCGAACGACGACCTTACGCTCTTCTGAGCGGGCCCAGTGGGCTGTGGCGTGTCCGCTCGTGCCGCCGTGCGGTCGCTCCGAGCGGAGGAGTTGCCGCCCATAGGCGCCGGTACGGCCAGCCGCGGGAGAGCTCGATGCAGTCGCACACGGCGGAAGCAGACGCCTCGTGACGAGGCTGCCCGCCGGAGCTAGCCGGCGGCGTAGGGCCGTAAGTTCCCTGGAAGATGTCCGGCAGCCTCGTCGTGCTCGGGGCGCTCGACAGCGTCGTGCTCCTCGACCTGCTGGTCGGGCGGCACCTTCGCGTTGGCAACGAGCTCGTCGAGGCTCACCGCGTACTTGGTTGGCCTGGTCATACGGACAGCATGAACGCTGCCATCCCGGTGGGCTAGCCCGATGCTCATGATCTTGATGGTGTAGTCGTCTGGCAGCGGTGACCAGGCTTCGGGTGGGAGGGCGTGCGTGACCGCCGTTCGTGGTAGTGCCCCGCGCCGACTGCTACAGCGCGCCGCGGTACGGGCGCCGTGCACACGAGGGGAACGAGGACTTCCTCTGCGGAAATGCAGCAGCAGCGCGCTGGCGTGCCGCAGTATCGTCCGCTACGTGACGCACGAGAAGGTGCCGCAGCCGCTTGCCGAGCTGGTCCTTGAGTGGCCATGGACACAGCGGGCGTGGGAGCAATTGAGTGTCGAGGATCAAGCCCGCTACTGCGACTGGGTCGCAGCCGCCAAGTCGCCTACCGCTGCCAGCAGGCGGGCGAGGGTCGCCTACCAGCGTGTGATGGATGGACGCGCCTGGGCGGGCCGCCTGAGGAGAACTTTCCACCGCTACCTGGCAGTGCCGAAAGGCGCGACTGCGGCGGACGCTCGGCAAGCTGATGCCGGCGACGGCTGGCCGGCTGGCACCCGTGGTGACACAGCGTGGCTGCCCCGCCACGGTCGATAGAGGTAGGGCCGTTCCTCTTGCCAGCACACCTGGTGAGAGTCGCGGTGTTCCTGCCGGCGCGGCAGTCCATAGGCGCCGGTCCGTTCGTCGCCGCCGCTTCTTGCTCTGGCGCCCGGAACGGAGCTCAGGTGGCCAACGGGGAGCGGCCCCTCAACCCGTCGCGCTGGGGCGAGTGCTCGAGCGGGGTCGCTGTCACCCGGTTGTGAGGAGAGTCTGAGATTCCGCGCGCGGTTGCGCAGCCCGGTGTCTTGACTCGCTCTGTTGGACGGTCCACGTTGGTTGCTGGATGCCGGCCGGCGGATGTGGGCGAGGAGACGGCTTGAGGGCGCGATCTGGGCAGCGCCGCGCCGACCTGCGGGCAGACTCAGGCCTGCGGTGGCTTGCGGCGTCGATGCTCGCGGCGCTGCTGGCGGCTGGGTGTGGCGGAGGTACCGCCCCGGCCCCGCCGCCTGCCGTGCAGAACGATTCGCTCATCATCGATGGCGTGCCACGTACCTACCGGGTCTTCGTCCCGCCGACGCTGGACCGCGGTCGGCCGGCCCCGCTCGTGCTGGTCCTGCACGGCGGCGCCAACACCGCTCAGGATGCCGTCAGGATCACCAGCTTCGACAAGCAGGCCTCGCTGGGTGAGTTCATCGTCGCCTATCCGGAAGGCACCCGGACGGAGTGGAACGCCGGGAGCTGCTGCGGGTCGGCACCCGAGCGCAACCCCGACGACGTGGGCTTCCTGACCCAGATGCTCGACCGGCTCCAGCGGGACTACGCCGTCGACCCGGAGAGGGTCTTCGTGACCGGCGCTTCGAACGGGGCGATGATGGCCTACCGCTTCGCCTGCGAGCGGGCCGATCGGGTGCGCGCTGTGGCGTCGGTGGCCGGTGCGGTCCGCGCAGCAGCCTGTCAACCCTCCCGGCCGGTCTCGGTGCTGGAGATCCACGGCACCGCCGACCCGCTGCTCCCGTACGAGGGCGGCAAACCCGACGCCGTCGAAGCCGCTGCTGCCATGTATCCGTCGACACCGGCCATGATCCAACGCTGGGCTGAGATCGACAGCTGCCCGCCGCCACAACCGCCGAAGGTCACCGGAGCTGTGACGACCCAGTTGTGGCAGGGCTGCGCCAACGACACCACGGTCAGCCTGATCACCGTCCAGGGCGGTGGGCACATCTGGTTCACACCGGAACTCGGCGGCCCCAACGGGGCCCTCGACGCCACCAGCACCATCTGGCGCTTCTTCAGCGAGACCGCGTAGAGCCCTCGGCGCCACCTGCGCGTGATCGGGTGGACCCGCTGCGCTCGCGCTTGCACGGCCTCACACGCCCTCTACGTCAGGAGCGCCCAGCTGGTGACATGCGCGTTTGAGCGGGGATGCCCGGGACATCCCCGCTACTCGAACCGCCCGTGCTTGCCACATCCGTCATGCCGACAGTCGTCCGGTCTCGCGACGAGGCCGGCTGCACCGGAGAGGTGTTCATGACGTCCTGGATCCGCAACATCGACTGGCCCGACGCTGGGAAGTCGGTTGCCCTGATCGCCTTGATCTTCGCCGTCTTCTGGCTGATGGCGAGCCTGCTCGGCGTCTGACCCGCCGGACCCCGAGCACGGCCGGGTCCGGCTCAGCCACCGCGTGCAGGCCCGCAGCGGCCAGGAAGCCGGCTGGGGCCCTGTCCCATAGCTCCGGCGGCTTCGGCTCCCGGCCCGCCCCTGCCCCGTGCCACCACTCGCCTGCGCCTCCGCGAGGACTCGACGGAACGTCCGCGCGCTGCTCTCGCGCCTGAGGCTGGCTCCACCTGTGCACGCCGCACGGCGCAGCGACGACACGACAGTCCACAACGGTCCTGCCGCGCCCGTGGGTGACGCTCTGAGTGGCGCCTTGCTTCCGGTGGACAGGCGGGCAGCCCCAGCCACGCTCCAACTAGCCGGTTGAGCCACCAGCCGTCGTTCAGATCCTTGCTGCAACGAGGCGAACGCGCCCGGCGCGTCCTGCCGCTTGGGACATGATGCCGTTGACGAACGACGACGCCGCCCGACCCGCTCGGGTGCCGTCCGCACCCCACTGGCGCCCGCGCAGCGACCTCGACCTGATCGAGCAGCAGCTTCGGGCGGTCGAGAGGTTCAACACCGCCCGCCGGATGGGCGAGCAGGCAGCTACGGCGACGGCCCTGAGCCGCGAGATGCGGTGGGAGTCGGCCCGCGCGATGCAGATCGCTCGCCGGGAGCACCAGGCGTTGATCGCGCGGGTGCACGACAGCTGCAGGCCAGCGGCGGCCCACTCCAGGCGACGGCGGACCGGCGAGTCGTGCTCGCGCACCGCAAACCTGGTTCCTGGACAAGCTGTTCGCGACCCTGAAGGGGGGCGGGCTGCGCGTCGTCGCCCGGGTCTGCAATGGCGCGGACGCGGTGGGCCTGGCCATCGCGGAGCAGCCCGATCTGATCTTGGTTGAGGACTCGCTGGAGATGGTGCCGGGTGAGGACGCGGTCCGACGGAGCCGCAACTTCGCGCCGAGCTCGCTGGTCACGGCGCAGGTCGGCAACGACGATCGGGTCGGTCAGCTGCTCGACGCAGGCGCAACCACGGCGTTCACCCGCCACGTACCGCCCGGCGACGTCGCCGCCGCCTTGCTGACGTTGGTCTCGGCCTGAGCGCACCTCAACGGATGTCGGTCCCCCGCCGGCGCTGTGCGCGGACCTTCAGGACAGCATGCCGACAGGCAGACGCGGCCGCCGAGGACAGCACCGACAACTCATCCGCACCGCGGCCTGGTGAGCAGCCGCCGTCCATAGGCGCCGCCGTTACGGCCTGTGGCCGTCGACGGTGGTCCCTTTGCCGCCGAGATCTATACGCCGAGACACGCTGCCCCTGAGGAAGCGTCGTGACGGCGCTGTCGGCACTCGATGGGCTCCACGTCTGCCTCAGGCGACTGCGTGACCCCGTGTTCGCATCGACATGGTCGAGCACGTCGACGGCGTCGCCCGTGGATAGGGGTTCCGGTGGGCTCCAGCATGAGGGTCGACGAGCCCGCGGGAGAGGATGGCGGTGCTCCTGGCCGCGCCGGGACGACAAGGACGCTGCAGGTGGGCAGGACGACCTTGCGCTCGCTGGACGGCCCGCGAAGCGCGATCGCCACTCGCTATCCGCGATGAGGAACTGCAGCGCAGCTGGTGGTGAGTCCGCCACGCTGCACCGTCGCTTCGCTGCTGAAGCCGTTGCACGCCGCTGGTGTGGCTGACCGGTGATGTCGGATGCCGTCTCGAGGACCCTCGTGTCAGCGGGTGGTGGCCAGTCGGACACCGAAGCCGACCAGCACGGCGCCGGCGACCCGGTCGAGCGACCGGCGGACGGCCGGGCGGGCTAGGAGCGCGGCGGCGTGCGCGGTCAGCGCAACGAGCGTCAGCAGGTAGACCGCGGTCATCGCGACGAAGACAGCCGCGAGCAGCGCGGTCGTGGTTGCCACAGGGGATCCGGGAGCGACGAACTGCGGCAGGAAGGCCAGGAAGAACAC
The DNA here is from genome assembly GCA_030447385.1 of Mycobacteriales bacterium. Lineage (GTDB taxonomy): Bacteria > Actinomycetota > Actinomycetes > Mycobacteriales > SCTD01 > SCTD01. Next base: position 7,512 of record JAUJOY010000005.1, on the reverse strand, counting down.
CGCGACCTTCGGGTTGAGCACGTTCGTCAGCAAGCCCTGGCGCAGCGCCTTCCCGAAGGGCAGCGACCCTTCCGCTGGTTCTACGGGTCCGGTCTCCCCGGTGTGCAGGTGCCCCGTCCTGCGGCTGCTGCGAGGCCGCGCCGCCCACAGCACCTGCACGCCGAGGTACACCAGGTACGCGGCTCCGAGGAGCTTGACGGCCGTGAAGGCCGTGGCGCTGGCCGCGATCAGCGTGGACAGGCCGACCGCGGCTGCGGCGCCGTGCACGACGAGGCCCCCGAGCGTGCCGAGCACCGTGGCGATCCCGGCGACGCGCCCCAGCACCGCGTTGCGGACCACCAGCAGCACGTCCGGTCCCGGCACAACGATCAGCAGCGCAGCGACCGGCACGAAGGCCGTCATCGGAAGGTCCACCGCAAGACTGTCTCAGACATGGGAGCGGGGGCCCCGCGTCGAAGCGCCCGATCCGCGCTGGCGCGGCCCTGACACGAGGCGAAGCGGCGGGCAGTGCCGCGGACGCCGCCCCGTACCGCCCCGCGCCTGGCTCGGACATTCCTGTAGTCCGGCTGCTGCGGCGGCCGGCGCTGCGTCGTCCCACGCACCGCAGCGCCGGGAACGGATGCGTCGTTAACTTCCTGGTGTCGGGCGGCCCCGGCGGTGTGAGACTGCGTGCATGGTCCAGACTGGTGCGCGCGTTCAGGCGCTGCGCGCCGACGTCCTCGACCTGTACGGGCCGCTTGAGGCGCCTCGAGCGGCCCGGTGGGGCTCAGTGTCGGGGACGCGGCCACCACTCGGGCGGTGTGCCGCACGCCTATGTCAACGTCGGGACAGAGTCGGCGAGGTTCTCGTCGGTTGTGTTCGAGCCGGGTGTTCTCGGCGCGCGGCGAGGAGCCGTCGGTGCCTAGCGCCGCCGCGTCGAGGAGTACCTGATGGGCGCGGCGGTGCGTGTCGTCCGCTGGCTGCTGACCGCCACGCCGACCGAGGAGCGCTGACGTGCTTGTCCACCCGTGTGACGCCGCGATCGACCGGGTTGAGTGACAGCGGTGGCTCGCGTCGACCGACCGCTTCGGGATCCTGGCCGTCAACAACGTCGACCCGGCCCAGGCGCCGCTGGTCCTGCCCACGCACTTCACCCTCGCCGGTGACGAGTTGCTGCTCCACGCGGCTCGGCCCAACCCGGTCTGGCCGCACCTGGAAGCGACCGCCGAGGTGCGCCTCGTCGTCATCGGCGACTACGCCTACGTTCCGGGCTACTGGCGAGCCGGTGCAGGCGTTCCGGACGAGGATGGTGTGCCGACCAGCTACTACGCCGCGGTGCAGTTCGTGTGCCGGCCGACGGTGGTCGACGACGCGCAGGGCAAGGCCGAGATCCTCACCGCTCAGCTCGCCGACATGCAGCCCGAGGGATGTCACCGGCCGGTGGCCGTCGACGCGGCCCCGTACGGCCGCATGCTGGCGAACATCCGCGGCGTCCGGCTGGCCGTGCTGCGGGTGGACGCGAAGTTCAAGTACGACGACCACAAGCCCGTCGAGCACCGCGCCGCGTCGCCGACCGTCTGACCCGGCGCGGCCGAGGTCTGGACGGGCATGCCGCCGCGCAGCAACGACGACGGCTGGCCGCGCTCGGTGCCTGGATGAACCGGCGGGAGCGGCCGTGACCGGAGGCGCTTCGGCGGCTGCTCCGGTGCCCCCGTGGGCGCTGGCGGTCGGGGGATGCTGTCGGTGCAGCTGGGCTCCGCCTTCTCGGTGAGTCTCATACCGACTGTCGGTCCTGCGGGCACGGCGTGGCTGCGGCTGAGCATGGGCGCCCTGGTCTTCCTGGCACTGGCCCGGCCACCGCTGCGCTCGATCCGCCAACGCGACATGCCGGCGCTCGCCGGCCTCGGCATCGCCACCGGCCTGATGACCGTCGCGTTCCTCGCCGCGCTGGACGGATCGACCTCGGCACCGCGGTGGCGGTCGAGTTCCTCGGCCCGCTGACCGTGGCAGCGGTACGCAGTCACAGCAGCTCGGCCCTGACCTGGCCGGCGCTGGCGCTCCTCGGAGTCGTCCTGCTTAGGAGCCCTGGCACGGCAACACCGACCCGGTCGGCGTTGGCTTCGCTGCGCTAGGTGCAGTGGGATGGGCCACCTACATCCTCCTCACACAGCACGTCGGTGACCGCTTCACCGGCGTCACCGGGCTGGCCATCACCGTTCCGCTCGCGGCCGCGACCGCGGCGGTGGTCGGCATCCCGCAGGCTGCGGGCCACGTCACCATCGGCGTTCTCGCAGCCGCGGCCGGCCTCGCCCGCTGCTTCCCGTCCTGCCGTTCGCGCTCGAGATGCTCGCGCTGCGTCGCATGACGCACACCGCCTTCGGAACCCTGATGTCCCTGGAGCCGGCGATCGAACTGCTCCTCGGGTTGATCGTCCTGAGCCAACAGCCGTCAGCCGTCCAGCTCACCGGCATCGCGCTCGTCGTCCTCGCCGGCGTCGGTGCGCAACGCGGCGGCAGACGCCACCCGCCGGGAACCGCACCCACCGCGATCCAACCCGAGCTCGGCCTCATCCGTCAGCCGTAGTCAGGGTCTCGCATCCGGCCATAGGCGCCGTTGCGGCATGTGTTCCACCCGGCCCCGGGGCCGTGCACGAAGCCCTCGGCCGCGGGACCGCGGAGGCCTTGCTGCGTAGGGTCCTCGCATGGACGTCATGGAGGTCGCGCTGCGGACGCTCCGGTCCCACGCGTACGGCTTCCTCGCCACCGCGGCCGGTAGCGGACCGGGGTTGCGTCTGGTGCAACACCTGAAGGTGGACGACGACGCAACTGTCTGGATCGGCACGAGCCCTCGGTCCCGCAAGGCTCGCGAGATCGCTTCGGCGCCTCGTGTCGCTTACGCCGTGGAGGACCGGACGAACTTCGCTTACGCCACGGTCCTCGCGGCAGCCGTCGTCGTGACGGAGATCCACCTGCGGCGCTCGCTGTGGGAGCCGGGGCTGTCGGCGTTCTTTCCTGACGGACCAGACGGGGACGACTTCGTTCTGCTTCGACTAGCCTCCGTCGAGGTTGAGGTGATGAGCTTCGCCGACGGCGTGCACCCCCACCCCTACGGCCTGAAGGCGGCGGTGGCGAAGGTTCGCGTACCGAAGACGGACCTCTGAACACTTCATCCCCAGCCCGCCCTGAATTCCTGACAGCCGCCCAGAAGCGCCGCTCGGGGCGGGCGCATCCGGTCTTCTGCTCCTTGGGTGAGCATGTCCTTATCTCAGCGTCGTCGTGTCGGTGTTGGCGCCGCAGACGACGACGGCGACGCGCTCACCTGGTCCGGGCTGGTAGGCGCCGCTGGTGAGTCCGGCGTACGCGGCGGCGGCGCCGTGCTCGACCGCCATGCGGTAGTTCTGCCACAGGGCTGAGCGGGCGGTGATGATGGCGTCGTCGTCGACGAGGACGCTGACGGGGTCGGTGCGCTGGGCGACGTTGAAGGCGATGCTGCCGATGCGTCTCGCGCCGAGGGCGTCGGCGGCGACTCCAGAGACGGGGATGTCGACGGGCTGCCCTGCCCTGTAGGGCTGCGTGCAGGGTAGGGATCAGGACCGGTTCGACGGCGACGACACGGGCGCGGCCCCCGGCTGCGGCGGCGATGCCGGCGAACAGCCCGCCGCCACCGACGGCGACGACGATCGTGTCGACGTCGGGGATGTCGGTGAGGATCTCCTCGCCGATGGTGCCGGCGCCGGCGGCGATCTCTGGCTGGTCGTAGGCGTGGCAGAACAGGGCGCCGGCGTGGTCGGAGAACTCGATGGCCGCGGCGTACGCCTCGGCGTACTCGCGCCCTACCTGCTGCACGGCCGCGCCGTACTTGCGGAGCCGGGCGACCTTGACGGCCGGGGCGGTTTCGGGGACGAAGACGGTCGCAGGTACGCCGACCTGAGCGGCGGCGTAGGCGTTCGCCAGTCCGGCGTTGCCACCGGAGGCAGTGACGATGCCGCGGGCCGGGTCGAGGGTGCGGGTCTCGAGGCCGGCCAGGATGCGGTTGAACGCGCCACGGGTCTTGAAAACGCCTGCGAGCTGTAGGAACTCGCACTTGAGCCACAGGTTGCTCGTGCCGGGGTCGACGGCGATCCCCGGCGTGCGACGGACCCGTCGTCCATGGATGCGCTGCTGCGCGGCGAGCACGTCGTCTCGGGTGATCACTGTCGTCCTCCTGGGTGTTGCGGTGTCGTGTTCATGTCCACATCGGCTCCGCGGCACGCGGCACGCGGCAGCGGCTCGGCGTCGGCGTCGACATGCTCATGCGGAACCTGCCCGAGGAGCAGCGTTACGCCGCTGCCACTGCGGTGTAGACGACTGCGCTGCTGGCCAGGTGCACGCACGCGAGTGCCAGCAGCTGTGCTGGCACCGGCAGGCCCGTGTTCGCGTCCGTGAACTGAGGCAGCAGCGCGACGAACAGCAGGAACACCTTCGGGTTGAGCCCTGACACGGCGAAGCCGGTCCGTGCCTGCCTTCCCACGACATGGTCAGTCGGCGTCCGGGAGGATGCAGGTCAGCGGGCACGCCGAGCGCTCGCTGGCCCAGGTGCACCAGGTACAGGGCGCGGTGAGTGTCAGTGGGGTCAGCAGGCCGGGCGCGCGTGACAGCAGGCCGCCACCGGCCGCGACGGCGTCGGTCGCGGCCAGGTGCCCGGCGAGCATCCCGCCGACGGCGGGCGGGACGCTGCGGTGCTGCAGCCCGGCGGTGATGGCGTAGGCCCAGTCGGCGTCGGGCCTCACGACGAACAGTGCGCTCACCGCCCAGAAGGCGACGACCAGCTCGACGGGCAAGGCAGCACCTCCGTTGCGGCACGAGGGCAGGCCCTGCCGCAGGAGCAGGGCAGGGCTGATGGCGAAGCCTCGTCGGGGCCGGCGGGTGTGGGCTGGGTGGGGCGATGCGATCAGACGGTGGCGGTACCGCGGAAGCAGGTCGTGGTGCCGCCACCAACCCAGACGGTGCCGTCGGCTTCCGCCGTGATGGTGATGTCGCCGGCGCGGCCGAGGCGGGCGCCCTGGGAGACCTTGAACGTGCCGGGCGCGGCGCCGCTGCGGGTGAGCCACTGCCCGACGGAGGCGTTCATGCTCCCGCACACCGGGTCCTCCGCGACGCCGACGCCGGGCGCGAACGTCCGCATCTCGAACGCGTGCTCGGCGCCCTGCGGGTACGCCCCGATGGCACCGACCATCGCCGTCGGTATGCGGCTGAGGTCCGGCTCGAGGTCAAGGACCTCCTGCGCTGTCGCGAGCCGCACGACCGCCCACCCAGGGCCGTTGTCGACCCACTGGTGGGACAGGACCTGCTAGTGGCGGATCCCGAAAGCAGTCACCACCTCGTCCAAGTACTCCTGCTCGAGGTGACCGGTGCGCCGGGTCGGTGGCGCGGCGAAGGACAGCACGTCACCAAGTCGGACCTGGACGAGCCCGGCCGCGCACTGCTGCACCACCACGCCCGCGCGCTGGGGCTGCCCCCCGTGCTCCAGCCAGGCGTGCGCGGATCCGAGCGTCGGGTGGCCGGCGAACGGCAGCTCGCCGCCCGGCGTCAAAATGCGAAGTCGGTAGTCCGCCGCCGGGTCAGTCGGCGGCAGCACGAATGTCGTCTCCGACAGGTTCGTCCAGCGTACGACGCGCTGCATCTGCTCGTCGTGGAGCGACGTGCCGTCGAGCACGACGGCGACGGGGTTGCCGAGGTAGGGCGTGGCGGAGAAGACGTCGACCTGGGCGAAGGGCCGGGCGGTGGGCAAGAAAGCTCCTGTTGTGGTCGAGTGCTGTGCGCGAAGGCTAGGCGTGAAGGATCGGCATGTGCTCCCAATATCAGCCTCAATGCGTCATGGCGTGGAAGACTCTCGGTGTAGACGCGATCGACCGGCAGATCCTTGCTGAGCGTCAACGACGGCCGCTCGACGGTCACTGAGGTCGCTGAGCCGGTTCGGCTGAGCCTGTCACCATGCCATCGCCGGCTGCGTGTACTGGAGGGCTCCGGGGCCCATCACCGGCTAACACGCGGTGCTCGACCCGGCCGTGCTCGGCCTGCACTTCGAGGTGCTCGTCTTCGTCACGATGGCGCTCGGCACCCGCGACCGGCTCGCTGAGTTCGACCGGGTCCGCGCCCCGCTACCGCTCGGGCACACCGAGGGCAGCCGTAGGCGCCGTTCCTCGCGACGGTCGCCCGTCTTCTGGCCGCACAGGGCCTGTCCGCAGCCACGGAGCGGCGGCCGCGGGGTGGCGAAGCTCCTCTGCTCGCATCCGGGCGGGTGCGGTCATCCGTCCCAGGAAGCAACGGTTCTCATGAGTAGTCGGCCCAGATCGACTTGGACGTGCCGTCCAAGGTGATCTCCCCGCCGTACGGGAGGATCCACTGCGGCCGTGTGTGGCCGAATGGCACGCCCACGACGACGACAGCGTCACTGTTGTACCGCTCGATCACGTCGATGACCGCATCGCGCTGCCGCTGCCGATGCTCAGCGCGCTCCTGTGCGTCGCGCTGCGTCTGAAGGTTCGTCGCGGGCGGGCGGGCCGCGATCACGGCGTCCACGGCCGACAACAAGCCCCGCTCTCCGAGCGCCCGAACGATCCACCCGAGCTCGCGTGCGGGAATGAGTTCATCGGAGGTCTCCAGGAGCAGGACCCCGCCGTCAAGGACGTCCGGGTCGGCCGGGAAGCGTCCGGCTGTCAAGATCCACTGCAGAACCTCCGCGCAGCCGCCCCAGGTTGGCCCGGTCACGGATCTGGCGGGTCCGGCCCACACCCAAGGCTCGGTTGGCTCCCGCTCGCCGTACTCGTGCAGGGCCGCGGGGTCCTGCCAGTCCTTGCCGTTGTCTTCGGACTCCCCGGGCTCGGTGACCTGCAGCCGGACGCCCTCCAGGAGCGCAGCGCGAAGCGAGAGCGCATGGACCGCGTCGACCGCCGGTCCGGGCCCGAGGTGGACCTGCGTCGATCCGCCGTGGAACGCGGCGACCCCGTTGGTCCAGCACCAGTTCAGCAGGTTGGTGTTGTCGCTGTAGCCCAAGAAGGGCTTCGGGTCGGCCCGAAGCAGGTCGGCGTCGAGGTGCTGGATGATCGTGATCTGGTCCTCGCCGCCGCTGGTCGCAAGAACCGCGCGGACCTCGGGGTCAGCCAGAGCGGCGTTGAAGTCCGCGGCGCGGGCACGGGGTGAGGCGTTGAGACGGCGGGTGGTCGGGTACTCGACAGGCACGAGCCCAGTGACCTCGATGAGCCGAGTCATTGCCTGCTCGTGAACCGCTGGCGCGACAGCAGGTGCCGCGAAGGACGGCGAAAGCACCGCGACCTTGTCCCCGCGGGCAGCCTTCGGTGGGCAAGTCGGCTTGTGCGTCATCGATCCAGTCAACCGCCTTCGTGCGACCGACCGCACCCGCACCGGTGCCAACCACGGACAAGGCCATCCGGCTGGCCGGGTGAGCGTCCTCTCACGCCGGTGGGGCCGCGTGGCAGCCGTCCAGAAGCGCCGCTACGCCCGCAGGATCCGGTCCATCGGCTTTCCTTTGGCT
>JAUJOY010000013.1 GCA_030447385.1 Mycobacteriales bacterium | reverse complement strand
TGAAGGGCGAGGTCATCGCCTCGACCTTCGACCGGCCGCCGCAGGACCACATCACGGTGGCCGAGCTGTCGATCGAGCGCGCCAAGCGCCTCGTGGAGCTCGGCCACGACGTGGTCGTGCTGCTCGACTCGATCACCCGCCTGGGCCGCGCCTACAACCTCGGTGCACCGGCATCGGGTCGCATCCTCACCGGCGGTGTCGACTCGGCGGCGCTCTACCCGCCCAAGCGCTTCCTCGGCGCAGCGCGCAACATCGAGCACGGCGGCTCGCTGACCATCTTCGCCACCGCCCTGGTCGAGACCGGCTCGGCGATGGACACGGTGATCTTCGAGGAGTTCAAGGGGACCGGCAACGCCGAGCTCAAGCTCGACCGGCGGCTGGCGGACAAGCGGATCTTCCCCGCGATCGACGTGGACGCCTCCGGCACGCGCAAGGAGGAGATCCTGCTGGCCCCCGAGGAGCTGCGGATCGTCCTGCAGCTGCGTCGGGTGCTGCACGCGCTGGACTGGACGGCCTCGCTGGAGCTGCTGCTGAGCAAGATGAAGTCGACGCGCACCAACGTCGAGTTCCTCATGCAGATCCAGAAGACGACGGTCGACCAGGACACCTAGATCGGCGCTGCCCGCACCTCTGTGCCGACCATGGAGTTGCTGCCCACCCGCTGAGCGTGCCGCGGGTGAGCACGAACTCCATGATCAGTGCGGGGCGCAGCGCCGGCTGCGGGATCATCGCTGGTTGAGGGGACAGCGGCGCTGTTCTGGCACACTGGTCCCGCACGAGCACCGGTTCCCCGCGTTGCTGCGGACCCGGCGGCTCCCCTGACCGAGAGGCACCACCATGAAGGCCGACATCCACCCCTCGTACGTCGAGACGACGGTGACCTGCACCTGCGGCAGCACCTTCACGACCAAGAGCACCGAGAAGAGCGGCGTCATCAACGCCGACGTCTGCTCGCAGTGCCACCCCTTCTACACCGGCAAGCAGAAGATCCTGGACACCGGCGGACGCGTCGCCCGGTTCGAGCAGCGCTTCGGCAAGCGCTCCAAGTAGCGACCTCGCGGCGCCCGACCCTCCTGGAGGGGCGGGCGCCGCTGTCGTGCCCACCCCCCAGCCGCAGCGGCCAGCGAACGTCGGCAAGTCCAGAAGGAGCAGTCCCCGTGCCCGAGAGCGTCGGAACCCCCACCGACAACGCCCTCGCGGAGCACGCTGAGCTCGAGGCTGTGCTGGCCGACCCCGCGGTGCACGCCGACCAGTCACGGGCGCGCGAGCTGGGCCGGCGCTACGCCGAGCTGGGCCCGCTGGTGGCGGCCATCCGGGAGCAGGAGGCGCTGGCCGCCGATCTTGCCGACGCGCGCGAGATGGCGGCGGAGGACCACGAGATGGCCGAGCTGGCAAGCCAGCTGGAGGGGCAGCTGGCCGAGGTGGACGTGCGGATCCGCGACCTGCTCGTTCCGAGGGACCCCGCCGACGCCAAGAACTGCCTGCTCGAGGTCAAGGCGGGGGAGGGCGGGGACGAATCAGCCCTGTTCGCAGGAGATCTCGTGCGCATGTACACCCGCTACGCCGAGCAGCGCGGCTGGCAGACCGAGCTCATCAGCGCCACGGAGGGCGAGATGGGCGGCTACAAGGACATCGCGCTGGCGGTCAAGAGCCGCAACCCGGCCGACCCGGTCTACGGCCGGCTGAAGTACGAGGGCGGCGTCCACCGCGTCCAGCGCGTGCCCGTCACCGAGAGCTCGGGCCGCATCCACACCTCCGCGGTCGGCGTCCTCGTGCTCCCCGAGGCCGAGGAGGTGGATGTGACGATCGACCAGAACGACCTGCGCATCGACGTCTACCGCTCGTCCGGGCCGGGCGGCCAGAGCGTCAACACCACCGACTCCGCCGTACGCATCACGCACCTGCCGACAGGGGTCACCGTGGCCATGCAGAACGAGAAGAGCCAGCTGCAGAACAAGGAGGCCGGCATGCGGGTCCTGCGGGCCCGACTGCTCGCGCTGGCTCTGGAGGAGCAGGCGGCGAGGGACAGTGCCGTACGCGGCTCGCAGGTCCGCACCGTGGACCGCAGCGAGAAGGTGCGCACCTACAACTACCCCGACAACCGCGTGGCCGACCACCGCAGCGGCTACAAGGCCAACAACCTCTCGGCGGTCCTCGACGGTGACCTCGACCCGGTGATCCAGTCACTTCTCGACGCCGACACCGCCGCCAAGCTGCAGGGCGCATCGTCGTGACGAGCACCGCGAGCTGTCCGCTGCGGCCGGCGGTCCGGGCCGCAGCCGCCCGCCTGCTGGAGGCGGGCGTGGACTCGCCCGAGCACGACGCCCGCGCGCTGGCGATGCACGTGCTCGGCCTCGCCCATCCTTCGGACCTGCTGATGCGCGATGCGCTCGATCCCGCGCAGGCGGCCGCCTTCGAGGAGCTGGTCGGCAGGCGCGCCGCGCGGGTCCCGCTCCAGCACCTCACCGGCACCGTCGGGTTCCGCCACCTCGAGCTGGATGTGGGGCCCGGGGTGTTCGTCCCCCGCCCCGAGACCGAGTCGGTGGTGCAGTGGGCGGTCGACGCAGTGCGCGAGGAAGGCTGGACCTCGCCGCTGTGCGCGGACCTGTGCGCCGGAAGCGGCACGATCGCGTTCGCCCTCGCCAACGAGATCCCCGGTGCCACCGTGCACGCCGTCGAGCGGGATGACGGGGCTCTCGCCTGGACGCGGCGCAACGCCGCCAAGCGGGTGCGGGCCGGCGACCCGGAGGTGCACCTGCACCTGGGAGACGTGCAGGACTGCCTACCTGGGCTCGAGGGCTCGTTCGACCTGGTCGTGAGCAACCCGCCGTACGTCGCGAACGACGAGGCGCACGTGCCCGACCCCGAGGTGCTCGACCACGACCCGGGGATCGCGCTGTGGGCCGGGGAGGACGGTCTCGCGGTGATCCGCCTGGTGGAGCGGGCCGCGAGCCGCCTGCTGCGTCCGGGCGGGCTCGTCGTCGTCGAGCACTCCGACCGGCAGGGCTCGACGGCGCCGCAGGTGTTCGCGCAGTCGGCCGGCTGGAGGGGGGTCACCGACCACGTGGACCTGGCCGGACGGGACCGCTTCGTGACCGCGCGGTGGTCACCCTGACCACCCACGACGTCCGGGACGACGCCGACGCCGGGGTGGCCGCGGCGGTGGCTGCGCTGCGTCGCGGGGACCTGGCCGTCGTGCCCACCGACACCGTCTACGGTCTCGCCGCGGACGCGTTCTCGCCGCCGGCGGTCACTCGGCTGCTCGCCGCGAAGGGCCGCGGCCGGGACATGCCGGTGCCCGTGCTGGTCGGGAGCTGGCGGGGCATCGACGGCCTGGCCGAGCACGTCAGCGGCACGATGCGGGCCCTGGTCGAGTCCTTCTGGCCAGGCCCCCTCACCCTGGTCGTCCGCGCCGCCCCCTCCCTGGCCTGGGACCTCGGCGAGACACGGGGGACGGTCGCCGTGCGCATGCCGCTGCACCCCGTGACGCTCGCGGTGCTCGCGGAGACCGGCCCGCTCGCGGTCAGCAGCGCCAACCGCACCGGACGCCCGCCGGCGACCACCGCCGCCGAGGCGCAGGAGCAGCTCGGCTCGGCCGTGGCGGTCTACCTCGACGGCGGGAGCAGCGGCACGCCCGCGCCCTCGACGATCGTCGACCTCACCGGGCCGCACCCGCGGGTGCGCCGGGCAGGAGCGCTGCCGGCCGAGGACCTGCGGGCCCTCCTGCCCGATCTGGAGGCCGCCTCGTGAGCGGCGAGGTGTTCCGTGTCCTGCACGTGTGCACCGGGAACATCTGCCGCTCGCCCATCGCGGAGCGCCTCATGCTCGCCGGGCTCCAGAGCCGGCTGGGCGAGCAGGCGAACCGCTTCGTCATCGAGTCCGCCGGGACCTGGGGGCACACGGGCTCGCCCATGGAGCCCTACGCGCTGCGCACCCTCGAGAGCTACGGCGTCGACGGCGGCGACTTCCGGGCGCGCGAGCTGGTGGCCCAGCACGTCGCGGGAGCCGACCTCGTGCTGGGTGCGACCCGCGAGCACCGGGCGGCGGCGGTCGTCCTGCACCCCCGGGCCGCCGCCCGCAGCTTCACGCTGCGCGAGTTCGCCCGCCTGGTGACGACCGTCGACCCGCGGGCGCTGCCGCAGGACGACCTGGTCACCCGGGCCAGGGGCCTGGTCCAGGCCGCGGTGGCGCGGCGCGGGCTCGTGCCGCCGGACCGGCCCCGCGACGACGACCTGCGCGACCCCTACAACGCCCCGGCCTCGGCCTTCGCCGTGTGCGGGGACCTCGTCGCGGACGGGCTGCGCGGCCCGCTCGACCTCCTGACCGGCGTCCGCGGTCCGCGTCTGCAGCCCCGCTAGGCTGCGCCCGACGCCGGGCACGAGCGAAGGAGCACCCGCCATGACCTTCTGGGGACCGGACTTCGACGCCCTGCAGCAGGTGGACCCCGAGATCGCGCAGGTCGTGCTCGAGGAGCTCACCCGGCTGCGCGGCGGCCTGCAGCTCATCGCCAGCGAGAACTTCACCAGCCCCGCCGTGCTGGCCGCCCTCGGCTCGACGCTGTCCAACAAGTACGCCGAGGGCTACCCCGGCAAGCGCTACTACGGCGGCTG
>JAUJOY010000004.1:293249-300792 GCA_030447385.1 Mycobacteriales bacterium | reverse complement strand
GAGACCACATCCGAACGCGCCGCCGCCGGGCACGAGACGCGCGCGGCTGTCTGTGGGAGCGTTCCCGGTCGAACCGGGCGTGTGGAGGGGGATTCGTGTGATGAGTCGAGAGCACCGGGAGTTGGCGCAGGTCCTCGGGCGGTTCCCTGCCTTCGCTGGTTGCGGGGCGGACGACCTGGCCGCTTTGGCGCGCGCGGGGCGGGTGACGTCCGTGCCCGCCCAGTGGACGTTCGTGCACGAGGGCACGCCTGCGGATGCCTGCTACGTGCTGCTGGAGGGCCGGGCGGTGGTCTGCGCGTCGGGGGTGGAGCGGGCGGTGCTCGAGCCGGGTGCCGTCACGGGGGAGATGGCGCTGCTGAGCCGCAGCCTGCGGTCGGCCAGCGTCGTGTCGTCCACGCCGGTGCGTGCGCTGCGCGTGGACTACCCGCAGCTCGCGGCGCTGCTTGCCTCCAGACCGCGGCTGCACGACAGCCTGCGGGCGGTCTACGGCGCGCACCGCGGTTCGGCCGCCGCCGCGTCCGACGCCTCGCCCACGACGGCCTAAGCCGCTGCCGCCTGTGATGCGGGAGCTGAGTACGCAGATCATCGTCTTCACGGACCTCGTCGCGTCGACCGCGCAGCGGGCGGCCGTTGGGGATGACGTGGCCGATGGGCTGCTCCGCCGGCACAGTGAGGTGGCGCGGGCGGTCGTCGAGGCCGCTCACGGACGGGTCGTGAAGAGCCTCGGCGACGGCGAGATGGCGTGCTTCGGCTCCGCCGTCGACGCCGTGGGCGCCGCCGTGCGCCTGCAGCAGGCGATGGCGCAGGCCGCCTCCTCGGCTCCGGCCGATCACCAGCTGACGCTGCGGATCGGTGTCTCCGCTGGCGACGTGCGCGAGGCGGAGGGAGACCTGTTCGGCACGCCGGTCGTCGAGGCGGCACGGTTGTGCGCGGCCGCTGCGGGCGGGGAGGTCCTCGTGGCCGAGCTCGTCCGCCTGCTCGCCCGGGGCCGCAGCAGCGTCTCCTTCGAGCCGGTGGGAGCGCTGGAGCTGCGTGGGCTGCCGGAGCCCGTCGCCGCGTGCCGCGTCCTGTGGGAGCCGCTCGCATCCCCCGCTACCCAGCTGCCTCTGCCGGCCCTGCTCGCCGCGACCCCGGCGGTGTCCTACGTGGGGCGGGCGGGACTGCTCGACGACCTGCGGCAGGCGTGGAAGACCGCCCGGTCGGGTGGTTCCCGCGCCGTTCTGCTGGCCGGCGAGCCGGGGATCGGCAAGACGCGCACTGCCGCGGAGTTGGCCCGGGAGGTGCACGCCGACGGGGGGGTCGTGCTGTTCGGGCGCTGCGACGAGGGCCTGTCGGTGCCGTACCAGCCCTTCGTCGAGGCGCTGACGGGCTACGTGCACGGCCTGGGCGGCGACGCGGAGCTCGGCCGGCTCCCGGGCGAGCTGGTTCGCTTGGTCCCGGAGCTCGGCGGGCTTGCCGGCGACGGCCAAGGCCCGATCGCCACCGACATGCGGTCGGAGGGTACCGGCTGTTCGAGGCGGTGACGTCCTGGGTGACGGCGGCGTCCCGTGCGCAAGGGCTGCTGCTGGTCCTGGACGACCTGCACTGGTCGACCCGGCCGACGCTGCAGCTGCTGCTGCACGTGCTACGCCGGATCGGCGAGGAACCCGACGCCAGGGTTCTGGTCGTCGGCACCTACCGGGACAGCGATGTCGACCGCGCGCACCCGCTGGTCGGCGCACTGGCCGACCTGCGCCGGCTGCCGGAGGTGGTCCGGCTCCCGCTGCTCGGCCTCAACGACCGGGACGTGCTGGAGGTCATGCAGGAGGCGGCCGGGCACCCGCTCGACGACCCCGCGCGTTCCCTGGCTGCACTGCTGCGGGCCGAGACCGAGGGCAACCCGTTCTTCGTGGGCGAGGTGCTTCGGCACCTGGTCGAGTCCGGCGTCGTGCGACGCGTCGACAACCGCTGGCTCGTGCCGGACATCGTCGACATCGACATCCCAGAGGGCGTCCGCGACGTGGTCGGCCGGCGCGTGTCACGGCTGAGCGTGGAGGCGAACCGGGTGCTGGCCGTGGCGGCGGTCGTCGGCAGGGAGGCCTCGCTCGACGTCCTCGCCCACGTCAGCGGCCTGGACAAGGACGCCGTGTGCGAGGCCCTCGACGAGGGCGTACGGGCCCGCCTGCTGCACGAGACGCAGGCCGACCACTACCGCTTCAGCCACGCCCTGGTCCGCACCACCCTGTACGAGGAGCTGTCCGCGACCCGCCGGCGTCGGGTGCACCGGCAGGTCGCCGATGTGCTCGAACGGCTGCGGCCGGGCGACGTCGTCAGCGTGGCGCACCACCTGCTGGAGGCAGGACCCGGCGGTGACGACGCGCAGCGCGCCGTGCACTACACGCTCGCCGCCGGCCAGCAGAGCCTCGACCGCCGTGCTCCCGCCGACGCCGAGCTGTGGTTCCGGCACGCCTTGGAGCTCGTCGAGGATGCGGGCCACGGGGACGCCGGGGCAGCCCTGACCGCGGGTCTCGGACTCGGTCGGGCACAGCGCGACCAGGGGATCGCCGGCTTCCGCCAGACGCTGCTCGACGTCTGCCGCCGGGCGCGCGACGGCGGGAACGTCGACGTCTTGGTGGCGGGAGTGCTCGCCAACCAACGCGGCTACTCCTCGCAGATCGGGGCGGTCGATGCCGAGAGGGTGGCGCTGGTCGAGCAGGCGCTCGAGGCAGCCGGGACGGAGCGGACACCCACCCGCGCGCGGCTGCTGGCGCTCCTGGCCAGCGAACTCACGTGGGGTGGTACCCGCCGCCCCCGAGAGCTCGCGGCCGAGGCCGTGGCGCTGGCGCGGGAGGTCGGGGATCCGCCGACCCTCGCGGCCGTCCTGACGCACGTGCTCGCCCCGTCCTACGACCCGGTCGACCTCGACGGGTGGCTCGACCTCATCACCGAGGCCGCGCAGCTCGCCGACGGGCTCGCCGACCCGGCGCTCATCAGCATGACGAGGCTGTTCTGGACCGCCGCCGACCTGGCTCGAGGCGACGTGCGTGCCGCCCGGGTGCACCAGCGCGAGCTGCTCAAGGCGTCCCACGCGGGCTCGCCCGCACTGCAGTGGGTGGCGCGCACGCTGGCGGTGCGCTTCATCGCCGCGGAGCAGCCGCCGGCGGTGGCGCTCGCAGAGAACGACGTGTGCCTCGCGCTCGGGGAGGTCGCCGGTGAGCCTGATCGGCTCAACTGGTGGGCGTCGGTCATCGGGGCGGTCGCGGTCGTGCAGGACTACCGCGTCGGTGCCCTGGCCGAGGCGGCCGAGCAGTTCGCCGACCAGTTCCCGGGGGCCCGGTGCTGGCCGGGCACCGCAGTGCTCGCGCTGGCCGACAGAGGTGGGTGCGAGGCCGCACTCGAGACTGCGCGCCGCTACCAGCTCACGCCGTCCGGCCTGCTCGAGGAGCAGTTCCCGTACTTCGGGCCCGCGGTGCTCGCCCGCACAGCCTTCCGCTGCCGCGCGGCAGAGCTCGCCGCCGACGCCGAGCGGGTGATCGCGCCGCACCGCTCGCGGTGGGCGCACTGGTACACCGGGATCAGCGGTCCGCTCACCGCGCCGCTCGGGCTGTGCGCATCGGTGCTCGCACGGCACGACGAGGCCGTCGCGCTGCTCGAGGACGCGGTCGAGCAGCTCCGCGCGGCGGCACTGCCGGTGCTCATGCTGCCGCACGAGGTCGAGCTCGCGAGCGTGCTGCACCGGCGCGGCAGCACCGGCGACCGCTCGCGCGTCACCCAGCTCTGCGCGGACGTGGCCGAACGCGCGGAGCAGGCCGGCTGCTTCGGGACCGCGGCCGAGGCCCGCCGACTGCTCGCCAGCTGCTAACGGCGCAGCGCGAGCACGGCGGGCGGCGGGAGTGTCGCGTCGCGCACAGCAGGTTGCACCACGCGAGCAGGTGCACCCCGAGGTCCATCGCCCCGTCCACGTCTGGTGCGTGTCCAGGTAGGCGCTTCTGGACGGCCCCGGGTTCGTCTCCCGGTCAGGCACGAGTGGATGTCCCGGGCGGCGCGGTCGCGCGTCGACCCGGAGAACGCGCTTGGCGCTTCGAACGAGCTTGAGCTGTTCCGGCCGGTCCCGGACGAGGTTGATGGTCGCGCTCTGGCGCCGAGCGATCCGCTGCCGCGGGCTCTTGCGCAGACCGGTCGGCGGCTATAGCCTCTCGCTGTGGCTACACCCCCTAGCCAGACTGTGGTGGAACCGAGTGACCGCCGGGCCCTGCGCCGGCTGGCGACGATCGACGAGGCGCTCGACCACGCCGTCGACGTCATGACCGAGCAGGGTGTGGGCGCCCTGTCGGTCAGCGAGGTCGCGCGTCGGCTCGGCATGCGCGCCCCGTCGCTCTATAAGTACTTCCCGGCGGGCCTGCACGAGCTCTACGACGCCCTGTTCGCGCGCGCCGTGCAGTCGGCGGTCGCCACGGCGTCCGCGGCGGCGGGAACGCTGCCGTCCGGAGTCGCCCGGCTACGCGCCTTCGGCAGGGGCTACGTCCGCTGGGCCGTCGACAACCCCGCCCTGGCGCAGCTCCAGCACTGGCGGGTCGTGCCCGGCTTCGCGCCGTCAGCCGAGGTCATGGCACTTTCCCATCGCAGCATGCAGACCGCGGTGATCGAGTTCCAGGCCGCCGTCGACGCCGGTGAGCTGCGGCCTGAGGCCACTGCCGAGGACGCCCTGGCCACCTGGACGGTCCTGTTGTCCGGGCTGATGACCCAGCAGTTGGCGAACGAGCCGGGCGCTTCCTTCGGCGACGGCCGCTTCACCCGACTCACCGACCCCGTGTTCGACCTGTGGTTCAACCGCTACTCCACCAACCCGAGGAGACCCTGATGATGCAGAACCTGGACCGTGACGAGGTCGTGCGCGTGGTACACGCCTCAACGGACTCCGTGTACCGCCTGGTCTCCGACGTCACGAGGACGCCGGAGTACAGCCCAGAGGTAGTGCAGTGCACCTGGGAGGACGGCGCGACCGGACCCGTCGTCGGCGCCCGCTTCGCGGCGAAGAACAAGGTGGGGCGCGGCCCGGCCTGGACGAACCACCCGTGGTCACGGTGGTCGAGCCCGGCTGCGCCTTCGCCGTGTCCCGCACGGAGAAGGGTGCCGGCACGATCGTGTGGCGATACGACCTCGAGCCGCACCCCGACGGGACTCTGGTCCGGCAGTCCTACGAAGTCACCTCGCCGGTCCAGCGCTTCGGCTGGTTCATCATCGGCACCCTCTACGGCCTGAAGGACCGGCGCGCCGGCCTCCGGGCCAACATGGAGGCCAGCCTCGCCCGCGTCGCAGCCCTCGCCGAGGCGGCGGAGATCAAGCAGTAGAGCGACCGCGACGACGAGAGACCTGGTGTCGGAAGGGGCGGCGGCAGCACCAGCCTGAGGTCCCCGCCGGAACCGACAGCGGATGGGCGGGCGAGGCGCCGCGATGCACGTCCGCATCGAGCATGAACGGTCGCCACGCCGTCGCTCAGAAGACCGGTGACCGTCGCCGAGCAGAGCGGCTCCCCTCCGTGGCCCGCTGGGCGCGAACGCCGCGGACAGCGACAGCGCGCTGACCTGAGGCCGGTGAACGAGCTCCCGGTGGTCAGCGGCGGCGAGTACGTGGCGGGCGGTGACGTCGAAGGCATAGAGCGTCCTGGGCGCCGCCACGACACCTCAGTCCAGCGGTCCGGTGAGGTAGCGATCCAGAGTCGGCCCGACCGCCGGCGCCAGGTCGTCGGGGTCCGCGGACGCAACCGGGTCGAGGCGGACGACATAGCGGGCGACGGCCAGGCCGACCATCTGTGAGCCGACGAGGCCGGCGCGCATCTCGGGGCGGTCGGCGCTGGCGGCCCTTGCCAGCGGCGTGAGCAGCACGCGGGACAGGAAGGCGCGCAGGGAGGACGCCGCCTTCTCGTCGGTCACCGCACTGCGCAGCAGAGCGAGCAGCGGCCCCTGCCCTGGCGTGCCGGCCCAGATCGAGGAAGGTGCGCACGATCCGTTCGCCGAGGCCGTCCGTCCCGCCTTCGAGTAGTCCGGCGACGACGACGGCGGGGTCGAAAGGAAGCTCCATCGCGGCGCCGAACAGCCCCTCCTTGCTGCCGAAGAAGTGGTGCACCAGCGCCGGGTCGACCCCCGCCGCCCGCGCGACCCCGCGGATCGTCGTGCCGCTGTAGCCCGCGGAGCCGAAGCTCTCGCGGGCGGCGGCGAGGATCGCCTCCCGGGTCCCGCTCTGGCCGGGGCGCCGGCCGCTGCGCGCCGTCACCCGCTGCGACGGGGGAGGGTCGCGGCGCCAAGGCTGACGAAGAGGGCAACGCAGCCGGCGACGACGCCGAGGTCGAGGAGCAGGTGAGAGGTCACGTCCGAGGAGGCTGCTACGCGCTGCATCCCGTCCACTGCGTAAGTCAGCGGGAACACGTCCGACAGCCACCGCAGCGGCGCCGCCATGGCCTCGCGCGGCACGAAGAGCCCGCGCACAGCAGCACCTGAGGGAGCACGACGGCTGGCAGAAACTGCACCGCCTGGAACTCGGTGCGCGCGAAGGCGGACAGCAGCAGCCCCAGCGCCGTGCCGAGCAACGCGTTGAGCACGGCCAGCACGACGACCAGCGACGGCGAGCCGCGCACGTCGAGCCCGAGCGGCCCGAGCCCGACCGCGCACGCCAGGCCAGTCTGAACGACAGAGACGAGGCCGAAGGCGAGCGCGTACCCGGTCAGCAGGTCGCCCTTGCCGACGGGCATGGACAGCAGCCGCTCAAGGGTGCCGGACGTCCGCTCGCGCAGCATCGCCACCGACGTCACGAGGAACATCGTCGTGAACGGGAACAGCGCGAGCAGCGGTCCGCCAATCCGGTCGAAGGTCGCCGGTGCGTCTTGGAAGACGTAACGCAGTAGGACCAGCAGCACCACCGGCACGACCAGCAGCAGCGCCAGGGTGCGGTGGTCGCTGCGCAGCTGGAGGAGCACCCGGCGGGCGGTGGCGAGCGTGGCGCGGGCGGTCATGCGGAGGCCTCTTCGGCCAGGGCGAGGAAGGCAGCTTCTACGTCGGAGGTCGCGGTCCGCTCCAGGAGCCCTGCCACGGTGTCGTCGGCAACGAGCCGGCCATCACGCAGCAGCAGCAGGCGGTCGCAGCGGACGGCTTCGTCGATGACGTGACTGCTGACCAGCAGCGTGGTGCCGCCGGCGGGCGAGCTCGCCGAACATCGCCCACAGATCGCGGCGCAGCACTGGGTCGAGCCCGACGGTGGGCTCGTCGAGCACCAGCAGCTCAGGCCGACCAGCAGCGCGGCTGCCAGCGAGACGCGGGCGCGCTGACCGCCGGACAGCGTGCCGACCGGCTGCGCGGCGTCGTGCAGCGCGACGTCGCGCATGACGGTCTGCACCCGTCCGCCGTCGGCACCGAGGATGGCGGCGAGTAGTCCAGGTTGGTCCGCACAGTCAGGTCCGCGTACACCGCTGGGCTCTGCGTGACGTAGCCGATGCGTGCCCGCAGCGTGGGTGACCCGGCCGGCTCGCCGAGCACCTTCACCCGTCCGCGGACGCCCGCCTGCACCCCGA
>JAUJOY010000004.1:190040-293149 GCA_030447385.1 Mycobacteriales bacterium | reverse complement strand
ATCACGGTGGTCTTGCCGCCGCCGCTCGGCCCGAGCAGCCCGGTGACGCTGCCGCGCCCGACGGTGAAGCCCAGCCCGTGCAACACGTCCCGGCCGCCGCGGCACACCCGGAGATCGGCGATCTCGATCGCATAACTCGTCATACGATGAGTTCTTCACCAGATGATTTCGCCCGACAAGACGGCACTCACCACACGCCAGCTCTGCCGAGCGGGCGTTTTCAAGCCCCACCAGAAGCTCACAGGCCTCGGTCCCGGAGCGCCGAGCCAGGCGTGGCAGTCCCGAACGTCGCGGCGGGTCGACATGGCCTCGCGCACAGCCTCCCGTCCGCCCCCAGTCCGCAGCCAGTCCGCAAGAGGTCCGCAGACCTGCGTACCGAGGACGTCACGAGCCGAACGCGACGTCACCACGCGGCACGCAGAAGCGCAGGTCAGGGCGGCTGCGGGCCCTAGCCGTCGAGGACGTCATCCCCGAGGTAGATGAAGCCGTACGCCTCGTCCCGGAAGGGCACACCGGCGGCGGTCAGCGCCTTGTCCCAGTCGCCGGTGCACGCCGGGTGGGCGGCCTGCATCCCGTGGTCTGCTGTGAGCAGCACCACGGTGTCGTCGAGCAGACCGCGCTCCTCGACCAGGTCCAGCCAGACCCCGAGGCGCCGGTCCGCGTCCTGCAGGGAGGCCCGGGAGATGCGGGATCCGGGGCCCCCGGCGTGGTGCCCGGAGTCCGTGAGGGTGGTGTTCCACCAGGTCAGCCGGGGTGGCACCTCCGCACCCCACAGCTCGAGCACCTGCTCGAGCCCGCTCGCGTCCACCTGGGTCGACCAGGCGTAGTCGCCGTCGGCCACGACGTGCTCACGGCTGGCGTGCGGGTCGTCCACCGCGGGAGGCAGCATCGAGGACAGCGTGCCGGTGCCGCCGATGCCGGCCGCGCGGATGAGGGCGAAGGTGCTGTAGGTCGCACCGCGGTCCACCGGGTCGTTGACGCAGGCGCTGAGAGTTCCGGCGGGAAGGCGCTCGAAGACCGTACGCACGCCCGGCCGCAGGCACTCCATCGCGCGGTGCCAGGAGGTTGAGGAGTTCGGCACGACCTGCTCCCCGGCCACGCGGTCGAAGAAGGCGTTGTTGACGATGCCGTGGCGACCCGGTCCGAGCCCGGTGAGCGCGCTCGTGTGGTTGACCAGGGTCACGCTCGGGAACTCAGCGATGGCCCCGCCGCGCAGCGCACAGCCCCGCTCCAGCAGCCGGGCGACATGGGGCAGCTCACCGCCCGCAGCGCGTTCCAGGAGCTCCCCGCAGGGCGCGCCGTCCCACAGCAGGCCGACGACGTGCCGCGCCGCCGGGATCGCGAGGTCGACGGGGACGCCGTCCATCTCGTCGTACGAGCCGCCGGCCAGGTGGACGAGGGTGGCGCCGATGTCGACGGTGCGAGCCACCCGGTCCACGACGCCGCGCTCGCGTACGCCCCTTCCCGAGAGCAGGAACGGCGCTCGCGACTGCAGCGCGTTGAGCGAGCCGTGCTCGCCGAGATGGCCGCCGCGCTCGGGCCAGTGGTGCGCCCCGGTGTGCACCACCGCGAGGTCTGGCGCCCGCGGGTCGGCGAACAGCGAGTGCAGACGCACGGCGGCGTAGGGGTATCCGTCGTCGGAGAGCGGGTCCTGCAGCGCGACGGGGTTCCGTCCGGCGAGCACCTCGGTGGTCCCGTCCGCCGCCAGCGCGGCGTGACCCTGGCTGTCGGCGACGTGCACCATGCCCTTCTCGGGCCAGCAGACGAGGTCGACGACGTGTGCGAGGGACGGGTCGAGCAGCACGTCGAGCGCGCGATCACGCAGCCCCGCCGTGGCCAGCCCCGAGCGCACGATGACGTCGCTGGTCAGGTCGCGCGAAGGCAAGGGCACCCGCAGAGCCTAGGTCGAGGCGGCACAGGCGGCTCCCCCGTTCATCGGGAGAGCCACCTGGGCCGTCGGGTTACTGCAGCGCCAGACGTGCCAGCCGGGCGCGCGCGGAGGCGGCCGCGGCTCGGCGGTCCAGCCGGCGCAGGCGTACGAGTCGGGCGGCCAGGACGTGCTCGGCCGCCCGCTGCTCCCGCTCGCGCTGCTCGCGGGCGAGCGTCACCGAGGGATGGGCGGGGTACACGGGATCTTCTCCAGACGTGGAAGGGGGAGGTACGGGGAGGGACATCAGGCTGCGAGGTCGACCTTGCGGGGCCGGCCCCTCGGCCGCTTGCGCGGGACGACGACGCCCTGCACGACCAGCTGGCCGCCCCAGACGCCCCACGGCTCGCGCCGCTCGAGAGCACCGGCCAGGCACGCCTCCCGCAGCGGGCACGGGACGCAGAGCGCCTTGGCGTCCTCGACGGACTGGGGCGACTCGGCGAACCACAGGTCGGGGTCCGCCGTCCAGCAGGGCAGGACCGGGTCGGAGGGTGCAGCGGAGGTCGGGTTCAGGTCGGGAGTGGCGAGCACCGTGGTTCACCTTCTTCGTGGTCGGCCGGTAGGCCTGGGGGTCATTCGTGGGCGGTGGCCCGGAGGGGAGCTGGCAGTGGACAGAGCGGGCAGAGCTCCAGGAAATGCAGCCCGGAAACGCAAGGAGGCCGCGGATCCCGGTTCGGGTTCCGCGGCCTCGAGGCGCTGATCGGTCTGGGGTCAGACCGGTGCACCTCGAGGAGGGGAACCCGGGTCGGCGAGGTAGCCGGCGGCGAACAGGAGGGTGACCTGTGCGCTGGGAGCGGCGACCGCCGTACCGGAGATGGACAGACCGGTGGCGTGCGCGGCGGTGTTCGGCGCCGGGGTGCGACGCAGGCGGCTGGCGCCGGCAGCGCGGGCGGAGGCCGGCATGCACGTCAGAGTTCCCATGTCGTCCACCTCCTGACCCCTCACGCCGGAGAGCACCGGCAGGAGCACGGTAGAGGCCTGTCCGGAAGCGCGCAAGGGATTAGTTCTCGCCGGCTCAGGTCGGGTCGCTCGAGCCCACCAGAGCGAGCACCTCGTCACCGAAGCGGTCCAGCTTTGCCTGCCCTATGCCGGGGATGGCGACCAGGGCGGCCGCCGTGCCCGGGCGCTGCTCGGCGATGGCCGTCAGCGTCGCGTCGGTGAACACGCAGAATGCCGGCTGGCTCAGGGCTTTGGCTCGTTCCGAGCGCCATGAGCGCAGGGCCTCGAACAGCGCCTCGTCCCGGTCCGCCGGGCAGTGCCCGCAGCGGCCGAGCTTGCGGTCGACGGCTGCGGTGAGGGGGGCGCGGCACACCCGGCACGCCGGCGTGCCGGCCCGGTCGCGCCGGCCGGCACCGCCGCCTCGTCCGGGAGGCGGAGCCGGACGTGCGACCGCGTGCAGCCCGTCGAGGAAGCGGGACGGGCGGCGGCTCCCGCGCCCACCGGGCGAGCGCGCCAGAGCCCACGACAGGAACAGCCGGGAACGCGCCCGGGTCACGCCGACGTAGAGCAGCCGCCGCTCCTCCTCGATCTCTGCCGGGCTGTCCGCCAGCGCCAGCGGCAGGGTGCCGTCGGCCAGGCCCACCAGGAAGACCGCGTCCCACTCCAGCCCCTTCGCGGCGTGCAGCGAGGCCAGGGTGACGCCCTCCACGGCGGGCGCGTGCTGGGCCGAGGCCCGCTCCTCGAGCTCGGCGACCAGCTCGCGCAGCCCGGCCTCCGGCTGGTCGCGGGCCAGGTCGCCGGCCAGCCGGTGCAGCGCGGCCAGCGACTCCCACCGCTCGCGCGTCGCACCGGCACCTGCGGGGGGGTCCACCGTCCAGGACAGCCCGGACCGAAGGACGTCCGCGACCAGGTCGGCCAGGCCCACGGGCGCGTCGTCGTCCGCGGCGCGGCCTGCCCCCCGCAGCAGCAGCACGGCCTTGCGCACCTCCTCGCGGTCGAAGAAGCGGGCCCCACCGCGTACGAGGTAGGGGACGCCGGCGTCACCGAGCGCGGCCTCGTAGCCCGCGCTCTGCGCGTTGACGCGGTAGAGGACGGCGATCTCGCTGGCCGGGGTGCCGCCCGCAAGCAGCTCCCGGCAGCGGTCGGCCACGCACGCGGCCTCGGCGGCGGGCGTCGTCGTGCTCGCAGAAGCTCGGGGGCGGCCCGGGTGACCGCTGCGCGACCAGCTCGAGCCGGGCGGAGCGCACGGCCGCCTGGGCGATCACGGCGTTGGCCAGGGTCACCACCTGGGGCGTCGAGCGGTAGTCGCGCACCAGCCGTACCTGCCTGGCGTGCGGGTAGCGGCGACCGAACCGCAGCAGGTAGTCGGCGGAGGCGCCCGTGAAGGAGTAGATGGTCTGCGAGGCGTCGCCCACCACGCACAGGTCGTCGCGACCGCCGAGCCAGGCGTCGAGCAGGCGCTGCTGCAGCGGCGTGACGTCCTGGTACTCGTCGACGACGAAGGAGCGGTAGCGGGCCCGGAACTCCTCGGCCACCCCGGCGTGCTCCTCGAGCGCACCCGCAGTGAGCATCAGCAGGTCGCTGAAGTCGGCGACCCCCTGCGCCTGCTTGAGCTGGACGTAGGCGTCGTAGACCTGCGCCACCACAGCTTCGTCGTACGGCCCCTGGCGGCCGGCCTGCGCTGCGGCCTGCGGGTAGTCCTCCGGCCCGACCAGCGTGCTCGCTGCCCACTCCAGCTCGCTCAGCAGGTCGCGGATCTCGCTCGTGCCCGGGCTCAGCCGTGCCCGGGAGGCGGCGGCGGCGACCAGGCCGAAGGTGTTGTCCACCAGCCTGGGCGGGGCCCCACCGATCACCCGTGGCCAGAAGTAGCCGAGCTGCCGTCGAGCCGCGGAGTGGAACGTGCGCGCCTGCACCCCTTCGGCGCCGAGCGCCCGAAGCCGCGTGCGCATCTCACCAGCCGCCCGCGCCGTGAAGGTGACGGCCAGCATCGAGCCGGGCTGCACGGCGCCGGAGGCCACGGCGTAGGCCGCCCGCGAGGTGATGGTGCGCGTCTTGCCGGTGCCGGCGCCGGCCAGGATGCACACCGGGCCGGTCACGGCACGGGCCGCCTCGCGCTGGTCCTCGTCGAGGGCCGCCAGGATGCGGTCCGCGGTGCGCTCGTCGTCCACGGCGGCAGTCTCCCAGCCGGCGGCGCGGGAAGCGGGTAGACATGCATCCTGTTGACGGGGGGGCACCGGTTGCCGTCGAAGGAGCTCCCCGCATGCCCGAGCCGCTCACGATCTACAGCACCCAGTGGTGCGGCTACTGCCACCGGCTGATGAAGCAGCTGGACCGGGAGGGGGTGTCCTACTCGGTGGTGGACATCGAGCAGGAGCCCGCCGCCGCCGAGTACGTCCAGAGCGTGAACGGCGGCAACATGACCGTTCCGACCGTGGTGTTCCCGGACGGCTCGGCGCTCACGAACCCGAGCCTGGCCCAGGTGAAGTCGCGCCTTGCACCGGCCGTCGGAACGGGGACCACCTGACAGGGGCCCCCTCTCCGGTGGACAATGGCCCGCGTACTGTGCGTAGCGGCAGTTCCAGGCACTGGCCCGCACTGGAAGGAGCGTCGTCGTGACCCTCGAGCTCTCGAGTCACCCCGCGATCGACGCCGTCATGTCCACTGCCGCCTGCCTGCTCGGGATGGAGATCGTCTTCCTCGGCGGACTGACCAGGGACACCTTCACCTTCGAACGCGTCCGCGTCGGCAACACGGAGTGGCCCGGGGTCGCCGCGGGCCTGACCGCCGCGCGCACGGACTCGCTGTGCCACCGCCTGCTGGCCGGGGCGCCCAGCCGGACGACCGACGCCGCCAACGACCCGGCCTACCGCGACGCGCCCAAGCGCGAAGAGCTCGGGATCCGGTCCTACGTCGGCGTCCCGATCTGCGACCCCAGTGGGCAGGTCGTCGCGACCCTCTGCGGGATCGACCGCGGCTGCGTCGACGTCGACGACGAGACCCTCGAGGTCCTGTGCCGCCTGGCCGACGTGCTGGCCACCCACCTCGGCCCGCTCATGCAGGAGGGGCTGGTCATCCAGCGCTCCGCAGAGGGCGGCTGGTCGGTCGGCGAGCACGCGGTCGGCGACCTGACCAGCGCCATGGTGCTGGCCGACCTGCTCGCCGGCGAGCTCAAGCCGGGGGCGCGTCCGGCGAAGGTCGACGGCCCGGTGGACGAGGTCACCAAGCTGCGCATCTCCGTCCAGCAGCTCGAGCACGCGCTGGCCGCCCGCGTGGTGGTCGAGCAGGCGATCGGCGTGCTCACCGAGCGCCAGCACAGCTCCCCGCGGCAGGCCTTCGAGCGCCTGCGCAAGGTCGCCCGCTCCCGCGGGCGCAAGGTGCACGACCTGTCCCGCGAGATCGTGAAGTCGGCGACCGATCCGGCCGTCCCCCTTCCGCCCGAGCTGGCCGGACGGCGCTGAGCTCCAGGCTCAGATCCGCCGGTAGGCCGCCTCGACGAACGACCACATCGCGTAGCACAGCATCCCGGCCACGGCCACTGCGAGCAGGAACCGGCCGTACGGCTGCTGGGCCAGCGCCTGCAGCGCGGCGTCCAGTCCCTTGGCCTGCGCCGCGTCGAACTGCCAGGCGGCCTGGACGAGGAAGCTGCCGATCAGCGCGAACACCGCGCCGTGCCCCACCAGCCCGGCGATGCCGAGCACGACGGCCGGACGCCTCAACGACCGCGGGAGGCGGTACTGCTTCAGCCGCTTGGTGTGCTTCTCCCGCAGCGCCCGGACCGCGATGACCACACCGGCGACGAGGAGCCCGACCCCGATCAGGCCGATGAGGGTGCGTCCTCCCGGCTGGCTCATCAGCCGTGCGGTGAGCGACCCGGTCTGGTCCGGCGCCGCGGTGCCGCGCAGCAGGAAGCGCAGGGTGCTGAGGGCCAGCGCCGCGTAGAGCAGTCCCTTCCCGAGGGAGACGCCCCGCTTGCCCCACCGCTTGGCCCCGTCGGTGTCGCGGTGCCCGACCGCGGCGGACAGCAGCTGCCACGCGGCGTAGCCGAGGAACCCCACGACCAGCACGACCAGGAGCAGGTCGCCGAGCGGCCGGTCGGCGATGGCCCGAAGCGCGCCGCCCTTGTCGGTCTGCTCGTCGCCGCCGAGGACCACGGCCAGCCCCAGCAGCCCGACGACGAGCCAGACCAGCCCCCGCGCGGCGATGCCGACCCGGGCGAGCCCCTCGACGGTGTCGCTGCGGTGCGCCTGCCGTGCCCTGTCCTCGACCGTCCCGACCATGGGACCTTCCTGCCCCTGCGCACGCACGTCAGTCCTGGTCCAGCCAGGACCGGATCAGGTGGGCCGCTATCGACACGTTCGAGGGGGTCTGCAGCCCGGAGCCGGCGCTGCTCCACGTCCCGGCTGCTCGCAGCTCGGCCCGGGAGAACCAGCGGGCCTCGGCCAGCTCGCCGTCGGCCGGACGGGGTTCCGCGTCGGGGGCGCACCGGGCGGTGAAGCCCAGCATGAGGCTGGACGGGAAGGGCCACGGCTGGCTGGCGACGTAGCGGACGTCCTCCACCTGCACGCCCGTCTCCTCGGCCACCTCCCGCACGACCGCGCGCTCCGCACTCTCCCCCGGCTCGACGAAGCCGGCCAGGGTGGAGAAGCGGCCGACCGGCCAGCTGGCCTGGCGGCCGAGCACGCACCGCTCCGCGCCGTCGTGGACGAGCATGATGACCGCCGGGTCGGTACGCGGGAAGTGCTCACTCCCGTCGGCGGTGCACCGGCGGACCGCTCCCCCACGCACCGGGAAGGTGGGGGCGCCGCACCGGGCGCAGTGCGGGTGGGCGCTGTGCCAGTTGGTGACCCCTACCGCGTGCGCGAGGAGCCCGGCGTCACGATCGTCGAGCAGGGCGCCCACGTCGCGCAGTCCCGCCACGCGCACCCCCGGCAGATCCGGCAGGGTCGCGCTGACGGCGAACAACGGACCCTCCGCGTCGCGGCCGAGGTAGACCCGCTCCCCCTCGGGGGCCTGCGAGGCGGGCACGAGCAGCAGCCGGGGCCGGCTGTCGTCGAGGACGGCCACCAGCCCGGCGGACACGACCAGCACCCGGGCCTGCTCCCAGGCCAGCGCCAGGGCAGCGGGGTCGTCCCGGGTGGCGGCGTCGAGGTCGGCCCCGGCCCGGGCGAGGGCCGGAGTGCCGCTCACCCCAGCTCGAGGTCGACCAGCGCGCGCAGCGGCCGCTCCACCTGCGCCACGTCTCCCACCAGGACCGTCGTCAAGGCGCTCGGCGCCAGGTAGCGGCCTCCCGCGACGAGGGCGTCCTCGACCGTGACCGCGGCCAGCTGCGCCGGGTAGTCGCGCAGCCAGTCGACCCCGAGGCCGCTGCCCGCCAGCTGCGAGAGCGTCGAGGCGAGCCCGGCCTGCGTCGAGGTGCTCAGCGCGAGCGACCCGATCGCGTAGCGGCGGGCCTGGTCCAGCTCGCCCTGCGACACCGGCAGCAGGGACGCGCGCCCCAGCTCGTACAGCGTCTCTAGCAGCGCAGCAGCGGTCGTCGGGGTGGAGACGTCCGCGCTGATGCTCACCCGCGAGCCGGCCGGCGGGTGCTCCACCTGGGCGTGCGGGCTGTAGGTGTAGCCCTTGTCCTCGCGGATGTTGGCCACCCAGCGGGAGGAGAAGTAGCCGCCGAACACCAGGTTGACCAGGCCGAAGGCGGCGTAGTCCGCATCGCTGCGCGACGGCGCCACGCCCCCCATCCGGATGGTCGTCTGGACCGCGCCGGGCCGGTCGAGCAGCAGCGCCGGACGGTCCACCGGCGGGGGCAGCGCCGGCGTCCTCGCCGCCTCGCCGGTGGCGGTCCACGCCGCGAGCGCCTTCTCCACGAGCCCGATCGCCCTGCTGGGCTGCAGGTCACCCACCACCGTCAGGATGCTGCCGGCGGGCGCCAGCCGGCGGGCGTGCAGCGCGCGGAGCTGGCCCGGAGCGACGGCCTGCACCTCCTGCGCGGAGGGCAGCTCCCTGCCGTACGGGTGCTCGCCGTAGAGCCGCCCCATCAGCGCCTCCCGGGCCACCACGGACGCCTGGCTGCGGTGGATGGCGAGCTCCTGCACGAGCCGGTCCCGCTCGCCGACCACTTCGCGCTTCGGGTAGCTCGCCGAGGTGAGCACCTCTCCGAGGATCTCGAGCAGGCCCGGCAGGCCGGACACGAGCACCGAGCCCCCGATGCCGAGGCGGTCGGCGTCGGTGCTCGAGGACAGCTGCCCACCGACGGCCTGCACGTCGGCGGCCAGCTGAGCCGCCGTACGCCGGTCCGTGCCCGACAGGAGCGTGTCGCCCAGGAGGTGGGCCCGCGCGGTGTGGGCCCGCCCGCCGCGGCCGGGCGGCGCCGCGAAGGGGACCCGGAGCCGCAGCTCGGCCAGCGGGACACCGGGGCGACGGACGGCCAGCACCCGGAGGCCGTTGTCGAGCGTGCGGTCCGCCACGCTCGGCAGCCTGGCCTTGCGAGGCGCCCCCAGGGCGGGGATCGGCCGCGCAGCCGAGCGCGCGGCCGGGGCCGCTGCGGCCGGCTGGAAGGACGGGGCGGTGCTCATGCCGCCTTCCCCGGGCGCAGCTCGAGCACGGTGCGGGTCTGCGGGGTCAGCGTGGCGGCCGCCGCCTGCACCGCCTCCGCGCTCACCTGGCGCAGCAGGTCGGGCAGCTCGTTGACGAGCTCGGCGCGCCCGCGCTGCTGCTCGAACACCGCCATCGTCGTGGCCCGGCCCAGCACCGAGTCGACCTCGCGCAGGTAGCGCGACGTCATGCGGGCGACGGTCCGGTCGAGCTCAGGAGCGCTCAGGCCCTCGCTCGCCAGGCGCGTCAGCTCCTCCTCCACCGCCGTGAGCACCGTGTCGACGGAGGTCTCCTGCGGGTGGTGCACCTCCAGCAGGAACGGCGTCGGATCGCGCGCATCGAGCGGGTCGCCGAGCAGGCCGAGGTAGCCGCCGACGCTGGTGGCCGACCGGTCCTTCAGCAGCATCCGCTCCTGCAGCCGAGACGCGTCGCCGTCGGTGAGGACCTCGGCGAGCACGATGTAGGGCAGGTAGGTCGCCAGGTCCGCCGGGTCCGGCACGCGCCAGGCGAGGGCCACCGCGGGCGCCGGGGCGAGCTCGTCGTACGCCACGTCCCGCCGCTCCTTCGTCGGCCACGGCTCGGCGAAGGAGGGTCGATCGGGCACCGCCCGGGCGGGGATGTCGCCGAAGTGCTGCTCGGTCCAGGCGAGCACCTGCGCCGGGTCGACGTCGCCGGCCACGACCAGCACCGCGTTGCCCGGCGCGTAGTAGCGCTCGAAGAAGCCGCGGGCGTCCTCCAGGGTCGAGCTCTCCAGGTCGACGAAGTCGCCGTAGCCGTTGTGACTGTTGGCGAACTGCCCGAACAGCACAGGCGGGATCTTCAGCCAGGGGAAGCCGCCGTAGGGCTGGTTGAGGACGTTGACCCGGATCTCGTTCTGCACGACGGCGATCTGGTTGTCCAGGTTCTCCTGGGTCACCGCGACGCTGCGCATCCGGTCCGCCTCGAGGAACAGCGCCAGCTCGGTGGCGCTGCTCGGCATGACCTCGTAGTAGTTGGTGTAGTCCACGTGCGTGGAGCCGTTGAGGGTCCCGCCGTTGCCCTGCACGTAGGTGAAGTGCTCGGTCTTGCCCAGGCTCGCCGAGCCCTGGAACATCAGGTGCTCGAACAGGTGCGCGAAGCCGGTGCGCCCTTGCGGCTCGCTGCGCATCCCGACGTCGTAGTAGACGGCGACCGCGACCACGGGGCTCGAGGGGTCGCCGCTGACGACGACCCGCAGGCCGTTGCCGAGGGTGGCCCGCTCGACCAGGTAGGACGGCCGGGCAGCGCCGGTCGGGGCCTTGGAAGCGGCGCGGCGGGGGCGGACGGCGGACGGTGTACGGGAGGCAGGCGGCACAGTCCGACGCTAGTACGCCCGGATCCCCGTCGCCGCTCAGTCCTCACCTGCCCAGCGACCGCGCTGGGTGCTCTGGCGCGGGCGGCGCGACTGCGTCAGGGTTCATGTCGGCCGTGCACCCTGCCGGTCAGCGAGGAGCTCCACGTGACCGTCTCCGTCGACCTGTCCAAGTACCTCGATCAGGCCTACGAGTCGTCCACCCTCGAGGAGGTCCTGGCAGCGCCGGTGAGCGCCCTGACCGGGGTCACCGAGGAGGACGCCGAGGCTCTGCGCAAGGCCTTCCGCATCCGTACGGTGTCCGATCTCGGCAAGAACAGGTACTTCCTCGCCGCGCAGGCGATGGTGCACCTCACGAAGTAGGCGGATCCTCGAGGCACGCGCGGGCGAGGATCGCCCCCGTGTCGGCCACCGCGGGCAGGGTGCCGAACGCGTGCCCCCAGTTGCCGGCCAGCCGGCTGGCGCAGAACGCGTCGGCGACGGCCGGCGGCGCATGGCGTACGAGCAGCGAGCCCTGCAGCACCAGCGCCATCCGCTCCACCAGCCGCCGGGCGCGGGCCTCCAGGTCGTCCCGCTCCGCCAGCCCGGCGCGCAGTCCGAGGACCGCGTCGTCGAGGCGCGGGTCGGCGCCGCGCGCCCGGTCCACCTCGGCGAAGAAGGCGTCGACAGCAGCCGGCTCCCTGGTCATGGCGCGCAGGACGTCCAGCGCGATGACGTTGCCCGAGCCCTCCCACAGCGAGTTGAGCGGCGCCTCGCGATAGAGGCGCGGCATGCCCGACTCCTCGACGTAGCCGTTGCCGCCGAGGCACTCCAGCGCCTCGGCGGCGACCGCCGGCGCCCGCTTGCAGACCCAGTACTTGCCGACAGGAGTCGCGATCCGGGCGAACGCCCGCTCATCGGCGGAACCGCGCTGCGCCCGGTCGACGGCCCCGGCGAGGCGCAGCATGAGCATGGACGCGGCCTCGCTCTCGAGGGTGAGGTCGGCGAGCACGTTTCGCATCAGCGGCTTGTCGACCAGCCGGCTGCCGAACGCGTCGCGGTGACGCGCGTGGTGGATGGCCTGGACGACCGCCGCTCGCATCCCGGCGGCGCTGCCGACCACGCAGTCCAGCCGCGTTGTCGCCACCATCTCCACGATGGTGCGCACACCCCGCCCCTCCTCACCGACCAGCCAGCCCACGGTGCCGTCGAACTCCGGCTCCGACGAGGCGTTGCTGCGGTTGCCGAGCTTGTCCTTGAGCCGCTGGATCCGGAAGGGATTGCGGCTCCCGTCCGGCAGCACCCGCGGGACGAGGAAGCACGACAGGCGCTGCTCCCCCGCTCCCGTGGCCACCTGCGCGAGGACCAGGAACAGGTCGCTCATCGGGGCGCTGGTGAACCACTTGTGCCCCCGCAGCAGCCAGGTGCCGTCGGCCGCGGGCTCGGCGGTCGTGGTGCTGCCGCGGACGTCCGAGCCCCCCTGCTTCTCGGTCATCCCCATCCCGGCGAGGAGGCCGCGCTTGTCCGTCGGGGGGCGCAGGCCCGGCTCGTAGACCCGGCTGGTGAGCAGCGGCTCGTACACCGCCGACAGGGCAGGCGCCCTGCGCAGCGCCGGCACCGCGGCGTAGGTCATGGAGACCGGGCAGCCATGGCCGGCCTCCACCTGACCCCAGACGTAGAAGCCCGCCGCCCGGGCCACGTGGGCACCCGGGCGGGGATCGGACCAGGCGGCTCCGGCGAGCCCCTCCTCGACAGCCACCTCGAGCAGCGAGTGCCAGGCCGGATGGAACTCGACCTCGTCGATGCGGGAGCCGTAGCGGTCGTGCGTTCGCAGCACCGGCGGGCAGGCGTTGGCCTGCTCCGCCCAGCGCTGCGCCCGTTCGCTGCCCGCCAGCCGCCCGAGGCGGTGCAGGTCTCCCGCGTGCCAGCCGGCACCTTCGCGCTCCAGCCCTTCGAGCAGGGCCGGGTCGGCCGCCACGTCGTGCCCGACGAGCGGCGGCGGCTGGTTGACCACCTCGTGCGTGCCCGACCCGGGACCAGCAGCAAGCCTCGACATCCCGACATTGTCGCCCGCGAGCCCGTACCCGGCCGCGGAAGGCCTTGACGCCCGCGCCGGACCCGACGAGGGTGACGAAGGTCCTCCCCTCGTCCCCTCCGGAGGCGCCCATGCTCACCCTGACCGACTCGGCGGCGGCGATGATCGCACGGCTGCGCGAGCAGTCAGGTGCCTCGGGCGACCTGGCGCTGCGCATCGCGAAGCCCTTCGACACGCCGGGCCTGCAGATGACTCTCGCCGAGCATCCCGATCCCGACGACCTCGTCCTGGACGACCCCCGGGCGAGGGTCTTCCTCGACCCGGTCGCGGCGGTGCGGCTGAACGACCAGGTGCTCGACGCCCGCAGCAGCGAGTCCGGCTCGGCGTTCTTCCTCGGTTGAGCCTGCAGCACTCCTGCGGTGTGACACGGTGCAGCCGGTCCTGATCCGCGACGCCGCACTGCGGGGGGAAGTCGAAGCGCATGACGGTCATCGAGGTGACGGGGGCCCAGAAGAGCTATCGACGCAGGGGCCGGCCGCCGGAACGCGCGCTCAGCAGCCTGGACCTGGTGGTGGAGGACGCCGGCGTGCACGGCTTCCTCGGCCCCAACGGCTCGGGCAAGACCACGACGATCCGGATGCTGCTCGGCCTGGTGCGTCCGGACTCCGGTTCGCTGCGCCTGTTCGGCCAGCCTGTGCCGCAGGCTCTTCCGGCCGTCATCAGCCAGGTCGGGGCGCTGGTGGAGACGCCCTTGTTCTTCCCGAACTTCACCGGCCGGCTGAACCTGCGGCTGCTCGCGGACGTCGCGGGGAGCTCACGGCTGCGCGTCGAGGAGTGCCTGGAGCTCGTGGGTCTGCGGGACCGGGGCGACGACCGGTTCAAGGGCTACTCGCTCGGCATGAAGCAGCGCCTGGGCATCGCCGCGGCGCTGCTCAAGCAGCCCCGGCTGCTCATCCTCGACGAGCCCAGCAACGGGCTGGACCCGGCGGGGATCCGGGAGGTCCGTGAGCTGATCCAGCGGCTCGGCCGCGACGGGCGGACGACGGTCTTCCTGTCCAGCCACCTGCTGGCCGAGGTGCAGCAGGTCTGCGACTCGGTGACGATCCTGGCCCGGGGCAGGTGCGTCGCCGCCGGACCCGTGCACTCCGTCCTGGCCGGCGGCGGGGGCGCGGAGATGCGCGTGCGCGTGCCGGACCAGCGCCGTGCGCAGGAGGTTCTCGACGAGGCGGGCTTCTCGGTCAGCGCGGACGGGGACGGCCTTCGGGTGCGGGGGGTCACGGACCCGGCCGACATCACCCGCGCGCTGGTGCGCCAGCGGCTCTACCTGACCGAGCTCTCGCCGGTCGCCGCCGACCTCGAGAGCATCTTCCTCGAGCTCACGCAGGACCAGCCGTGACCGACCTTGCGGCGCCGCCCGCCGTCGTCGTGCCGCCCACGCCTTCGACGGCCCGTGGCTCGCTGCTGCGCTCGGAGCTGCGCCGCTTCCGGTCCCGCCGCTTCCTCCAGGTCCTGCTGCTGCTCGCGCTGCTCGGCTACGCCCTCGCGATCGTCCTGGCCTCCACGCAGGGCTTCAGCAAGACCACCCCGGAACAGCTGGCGGCCGCCCAGCGCAACGTCGCCGAGATCGTCGCGGAGCAGAACCGCTTCCGCGAGCAGTGCCTCACCAATCCCGGGGCGTTCAGCCAGGGCCTCCCGGCGGACGTGCCCGTCGAGGAGGTCTGCGGGCCACAGGCCACCGCCGAGAGCTTCCCGGTGGAGGAGTTCCTGGACAAGCGGCCGTTCGTCCTCGCCGGCGACCTGCCGTCGGGCGCGGTGGCGGTGGCGGTGGCCGTGGCCGCGCTCGCCTTTGTGATCGGGGCGACCTATGTCGGGGCCGAGTGGTCGAGCCGCTCGATGGTGGCGCTGCTGTTCTGGGAACCCCGGCGGCTGAAGGTGATGCGGGTCAAGCTGGGCGTGCTGGTGGGCGCCTGCGCGCTGCTGGCCCTGATCAGCCAAGCGCTGTGGTGGGGCACCGCCCTCGTCATGGCGCGCACCCTCGGCCGGACGGGCCGGCTGCCGAAGGACTTCTACCCCGACCTGCTCGGCCAGCAGGGGCGGGCCATCGCGCTGGCCGTCTTCGCCGGCCTGCTGGGGTTCGGGATCGCCAACCTCGTCCGCAACACAGCGGCGGCGCTGGGCGTCGGCTTCGTCTACTTCGCCGTCGTCGAGAGCGCCGTACGCGGCTTCCGTCCCTCCTGGCAGGAGTGGCTGCTGACCGACAACGCGGCGGCGCTCCTGCTGAACGGCGGGCACAAGATCTACCTGTTCAACGAGGGGTACGTCGACGAGCGCGGCGCGTACATCGACAGCGGGCGGGAGGTGCTGCTGTCGAACCTGCACGGCGCGGCCGTCCTCGGCGGCGTCACCGCGGTCCTGGTGATCGTGGGCGTCGCGCTCTTCCAGCGCCGGGACCTGCACTAGCGTCACCGGGTGCGCCTGGCGACCCTGAACCTGTTGAACGGCATGTCCCTCGCGGACGGCTCGGTGACCCCCGCCCGGCTTGTCGAAGCGGTGTGGGAGCTGCGAGCGGACGTGGTCGGCCTTCAGGAGGTCGACCGGGCGCAGCCACGCTCGCACAGCGCGGACCTGACCCGGTCGGTTGCCGAGGCCATGGAG
Organism: Mycobacteriales bacterium; assembly: GCA_030447385.1. GTDB lineage: Bacteria > Actinomycetota > Actinomycetes > Mycobacteriales > SCTD01 > SCTD01. The sequence goes on along the minus strand of JAUJOY010000004.1, from coordinate 277,696 downwards.
GCGCCCTACTGGAAGTTCGTCCCCGCGCTGATCGGCACTCCCGGCTTCGACTGGCGGGCCGGCACGGACAGCGACGACGACGGCGCCGAGCCGGCGTACGGCATCGGTCTGGTGTCGCGCTGGCCGGTGCGGTCCTGGCACGTCACCCGGCTCGCGGCGGCGTCGGTGCGCTCGCCGGTCGTGCTGCCCGGCAGCCGGCAGGTGATCTGGCTGAAGGACGAGCCACGGGTGGGGCTTGCAGCGGTGGTCGAGACCCCGATCGGGGTGGTGACGGTGGCCACCACGCACCTGTCGTTCGTGCCCGTGTGGAACGGCGTCCAGCTCCGGACGCTGACCGCGGACCTGGCCCGGCTCCCCGGGCCACGAGTCCTGCTGGGTGACCTGAACATGCCCCCGCCCTTCCCGCGAGTCCTGAGCCGGTGGCGGTCGCTGGCGCAGGCGGTGACCTATCCGGCATGGGAGCCACGCATCCAGCTGGACCACGTGCTGGCCTCGGGCTCCCTGCCGAGCGTCCTTGCGGTCGAGAACCCGGAGCTGGCCGTGTCGGACCACCGCGCGCTGCTGGTGCAGCTCGGGTCCTGACGCACCGTCAGCTGCGGGCGGGGGCCTGCGCCGGCTGCGGGCCGGGGAACCGGGCCACCGGGAGAAGGATCTGCCGGCCGTGTCCCTTCATCGCGTACATCGCCGCGTCGGCGTCGCGCAGCAGGCGGTCGATGCCGTCGTCGGCCGTGCCGGCGGCGACGCCGATGCTGGCGTCCACGCTCACGACGCCGTCCCGGACCGCGATCGGCGCTCCGATGGCGGCGCGGGTGCGCTCGACCAGCTCCTCCGCGGCGGCGTCGTCGTAGCCCAGGCCGACGAGGACGAACTCGTCCCCGCCCAGCCGGAACACCGCCTCGTCCGGACGCAGCATCGCTTCCATGCGCTGCGCCACCTCCCGCAGGAGGCGGTCCCCGGCGTCGTGGCCGTGCCGGTCGTTGACCCCCTTGAAGCTGTCGAGATCGAGGAACAGCACGACGACCGGACGCCCGTCCACCGGGAGGCCGTCCGCGTACTGCTGGTAGGCGGCCCGGTTCGGGATGCCGGTGAGCAGGTCGGTGTACGCGAGCCGACGCAGCTGCTGCTCCGCCGCGATCCGCACGGCGTCGTCGAACATCGCCGGGGTGTTCAGCAGGGCCTTGTAGCTGTGCCGCAGCCCGAGGTAGGTCACCGCAACCGCCGCGCCGATGCCGTCGATCAGGACGGTGTGCCACTCGCCGAAGACCGCCCGCACCGCGTCCAGCTGCTCGGCATGGCCGGCGTCGCCGAAGGCCAGAAGCAGGTGGGCCGCGTGGTGGCCGTGGTGCACCGCGCAGGTGGTGAAGATCGCGGACGTCGCCACGGCAAGCGGGTTGGTCGCCAGCTGCCGCGTACGGATCAGTCCGAGCAGGATCAGCGAGGAGATCAGGACGTAGCAGGTTGCAATCAGCACGTTCAGGCCCGCGGCCAGCTCCCACCCCATGCCAGCACTCTGTTACGACATGTGACGGGGCGCCATGATCCTTCCGGGCCATATCGGGACCCGGCGGAGACGGCCGCGTCTGGTCCCCTCCGCTCACATCAGCGTCAACGCCTCGACCTCGACCTGGCCCGTCAGCAGGGCGGCGAGCTCGTCCTCGCCGGGCAGCTCCTGCGAGAAGCGGACCACCTGGCCGGTGCGGACGTAGAGGAAGGCGGCGGACACGGCGGCGGGGTCGGCCCCGGTGAGCCGTGACCAGGCCAGCCGGTAGACGGCGAGCTGCAGCGGGTCGGCGCTCTCCACTCCCGTCTTCCAGTCGACGACCTCCCACCGTCCCCCGCCGAGGTCGTAGACGCCGTCGATGCGTCCGCGCACCACCCGGCCGGCGAGAGGTAGAGCGAACGCGGCCTCCACCGCATGCGGCGGCCGGGAGCCGTAGGGGCTCGCCAGGAAGGCCTGCTGCAGCTGAGCCAGCTCGGCGTCGTCGGCGAACCCGTCGTCCTCCGCACCGGGCAGCTCGTCGGGGTCGAGCAGCGGCCGCGACCCGAACTGCGTCTCCACCCAGGCGTGGAACCGGGTCCCCCGCCGGGCCGCCGGGACGGGACGCCGCGGCAGTGGCCGGGCCAGCTCCCGCGCGAACGCCTCCGGTTCAGCCTGCAGCCGAAGCAGCTGGCTGGCCGTGAGCGAGGCCGGGAGCTCGACCTCGCGCACCGCCCGGCGGCCGGAGCGCTCCTCCGCCAGCAGGAGAGCCGCCTCCGAGTCGTAGCGCCCGAGCTGCTCGCGCTCGGCCGCGCGGAGGGCTGCCCGGTCGTCCTCGGGCAGCGCCCTGCCCGCGTGAAGCGCCGCCAGGTCCCCCAGCACCGCTTCGGCAGCCTCGAGCCGGCGCCGGTGGGGCTCCGCGTCGTAAGGGGCCGGCCAGGCGTGCACGGCGGGGGAGGCCAGCGCGGGGTTGCTCTTCTCGAGCGGTACCTGCGCCCACAGCGCGACCGAGCCGCCGCCGCCCTCGGCATGGGCCTGGAGCTCGTGCAGGAACGGCGAGGGCCCACGGGGCTTCTTCTGAGTCGCGCCCCACCAGTGGCCGCTGCCGATCAGCAGGTGCCGCGCACGGGTGAAGGCGACGTAGCCGAGCCGCCGCTCCTCGCGTTCGAGGTGGTCACGGCACTCCTGGTCGTAGTCGGCGACGCCGCTCTTGCCGTAGGTCCGCAGCAGGGGCTGATCGCCGGAATCGCCGCGCAGCGGCCCCGGCAGGACGGCGCCGCTGGTGGTCCAGCGGCCGCGCAGGGTCGTCGACGGGAAGACCCTGGCCGTCAGGTCGGGGCAGGCGACGACGTCCCACTCCAGTCCCTTCGCCCGGTGGGAGGTGAGCAGCTGCACCGCATCGCCGCCCGAGGGAGTGACCGCGTCGAGGCCGCGCTCGTGCTGCTCGGCTGCGCGCAGGAACGCCAGGAAGGAGGTCAGGCTGCTCTCCCCGTCGAGGTCGTGGAAGTCGGCGACGACGTCGAGGAACGCCGACAGGGACTCGCGGCGGCGGGCGCGGACGGCCTCGGGTGAGGCGGACAGCTCGACGTCCAGCCCGGTCGTCCCCACCACGCGGTGGACGAGGTCGAGCAGCGGCTCGTCGCGGAAGGAGCGCAGCAGGCGCAGCTCCTCGCTCAGCGCGCTCACGCGGCGATGCGCCTCCGCCGACCAGCCCTGCTGTCCGGGCCGGTCGAGCGCGTCGTGCAGCGCGACCACGTCGCAGGGATCCACCCCCGCGACCGCCTGCTCCAGCGAGGTCGCTGCGGCGCCTGAGGTCGGGTCGTCCGCCTTCAGCAGCTCCTTCGCCCGGCGCCCGAGGACAGCCAGGTCGCGGCTGCCGAGCCGCCACCTCGGCCCGGTGAGCACGCGCAGCAGGGCGGCGTTGGCGGTCGGGTCCTCGAGCACCTGCAGCACCGCCACCAGGTCGGCCACCTCGGGCAGCGCCAGCAGTCCGCCCAGCCCCACCACCTCGACAGGCAGATCGGCGGCGGTCAGTGCCGCGTAGAGATCGGCGAAGTCGCTGCGGGCGCGCACGAGAACGGCGCACTCACCCGGCGGTGTGCCCCGCTCGACCGCGGCCCGGACCTGTGCCGCAACCCACGCGCACTCCTGCGACCAGGTGGTGTGCAGGGCGACGACGACCTCGCCGGCGTCGGCCTTCGCCGCAGGCGCCTGCAGCTCGACCACCCGGTGACGCCGGCGCAAGGGGGAGGCCAGGGCGTTGGCGAGCTGCAGCAGGCGACCGCCGGAGCGGTGGTTGACGGCGAGGTCGAAGCAGGCGGCCGCCGTCCCGTCCCGGGCCGCGAAGTGCTGGGGGAAGCCGTCGAGGTTGGACACCGAGGCGCCACGCCAGCCGTAGATCGCCTGGCACGGATCGCCCACGGCGGTGACCGGGTGCCCGCCCCCGAACAGGCCCACGAGCATCCGCCGCTGCGCGACGCTGGTGTCCTGGTACTCGTCCAGCAGCACCACCCGGAACCGCTCCCGCTCGGCTGCCCCCACCTCCGGCACCGTCTCGGCCAGCCGGGCGGCGAGGGCGACCTGGTCGCCGAAGTCCACCGCGTCGAGCTCGGCCTTCGCGGCGCGGTAGCTCCGGACCAGGCTGCTCAGCTCGCTTCGCCGCCGGGAGGCGAGGACCATGGCGCGCAGGTCGTCGCAGTGGCCCTTGCACCCCTTCTGACCGTCCAGCTCCACGCAGGCCTGCTCGACGAGAGCTAGCCACCGCGCGTCGAAGGCGTCCAGCTCCTCGGGCGCGACCAGGTGCTCGGACAGCTCCCCCTCGAGGCTGACGAGGTCCTCGACCAGCATCCACAGCGGGCTGGTCAGCGCCGAGATCGGGCCGCGGTGCCGGCGCAGGACGCGCGCGGCGAGCTGGTAGCGGGTGGCGTCGGCCAGCAGTCGCGAGCGCGGCTCGACGCCCAGCCGCAGGCCGTGCTCGGCGACGAGCCGGCCGGCGAAGGCGTGATAGGTGGAGACGCCCGGCTCATCCAGCTCCTCGGGGCCGCCGGGGGTGGCCGGCCGCTCCGTCTGCTCGGCAGCCGGCGCGCCGGCCGGGCTCGGCGGCATCCCGCCGGTGACCGCCGGCCTCCCAGCCCGCCGCAGCGCCCCGCGCAGCCGATCGGCCAGCTCCGCGGCCGCCTTGTTGGTGAAGGTCAGGCCGAGCACCTCCTCGGGCCGGACCTGTCCGGTCGCCACGAGCCAGACCACCCGGGCGGCCATCACGCTCGTCTTGCCCGACCCTGCGCCCGCGACGACGAGCCCAGGGGCGAGCGGGGCGGCGGCGGCCCGCAGCTGCTGGTCGGAGAAGTCGATCCCCAGCAGGTCCCGCAGGTCCGACGGCTTCACGGGACCACCTGCCGTCCCTCGGGCTGCGCGGGGCAGCACGTCCGGAACGGGCAGCGCCCGCAGCGCTCCTGCGGTGTCGGCGGGAAGCGCTCCCCGAGCAGCCGCCGCACCGCGGTGTCCAGCAGCTCCTCGACCCAGCTCGGGGACGGCTCGAGCGCCGGCTGCCCCTGCACCTTGGGCCCCCCGGCGCTGTCGACCCGCAGCATCACGAGCTCGGCCCCGCCGACCTCGGGCCGCGCCGGGAGCACCTCGTCCAGAGCTCCGGCGCGCGCGGCCAGCTGGTAGGTGCCGAGCTGCGCGTGCGCCGAGATCGCTTTCTGGGAGAAGGGCTGCTTGCCGGTCTTCAGGTCCACGACGTGCACCCGGCCGTCCCGGTCGAGCTCCACCCGGTCCATGAAGCCCCGCAGCAGGACCGTCCCCCCGGGCACGGTGATCTCGACGGCGAAGCCCACCTCGGTGGCCACGAGCTCGCGGTCGCGGGCAGCGGCGTGCCAGCGCAGGAAGCGCTGCAGCGCATTCCGCGCCTGGTCGTGCTGCTGCACGGACTGCCACGGGGCGTCGTAGGCCAGCTGTGTCCACACGGTGTCCAGCCGCTCGACGAGCACGTCGAGGTCGGCCGGTGTACGTCCCCTGGCCACCTCGTCCGCGAGGGCGTGCACCACGCCGCCGAACCCCATCGCCGAGCTGGTGGCCTGCTCGGCGTGCACCTCGTGCTCCAGGAACCACCGCAGCGGGCACTCCTGCAACCCCGCCAGCGACGTGCCCGAAAGGGGGACCGGAGCCTCCGGCGGGTGTACGGGGGTGTCGCTCTCGGTCACCGGCGCAAGGCCCCACCAGCTCGACGGGTGAGCCGCGGGAACGAGCGGCTGCCCCTGCGCGTCGGACGCGGCCGCCAGCGCGGCGATCCGACCGGCCGCGGCCCGGCGGGCGGCGGGGGTGGCCGCCGGATCGACCGACATGCGCCGCAGGGCGGCCACCAGGGCGCGAAGGGACAGCGGGCGCGCCGTGCGCTCGAGGTGGGCCTGCACCTGCACGCCGAGCTCGGACAGGAACCGGCTGGGACGCTCACCCTCCTCCTCCACGCCGGCCACGGCGGTGACCACCACGCGCCGGCGGGCCCGGGTGAGCGCGACGTAGAACAGCCGCCGCTCGTCCACCAGCAGCTCGGCCCGCCCGGCCGGCGCACGGAGCTCCGGCTCGCCCGGCGGCGCGAGGCGCTCCGGCTCGAGCAGCGTCGACCGGCGGCGCAGGTCCGGCCAGCGTCCTTCCTGGACGCCCGCCACGACGACGACGTCCCACTCCAGGCCCTTGCTGCGATGGGCGGTGAGCAGCCGCACCGCCTGCCCGCGCACGCCCTGCTCGGCCAGGGTGTCGCCGGGGATCTGCTGCGCCTCGATCTCATCGAGCAGGGGGCCGACCCCGGCGACCCGGCGGCGCTCGACCGCCCGGCCGATGCTGGCGAACAGCCCGACCACGGCGTCGAGGTCGCGGTCGGCGGACCGCCCGGCCGGACCGCCGCTGCGCGAGGCCGCCTCCAGCCGCTCCGGCCAGGGGCTGCCTGACCACAGCTCCCACAGCGCCTCCTCCGGCCCCGCGGCGAGGGCCTGGCGGGCCCGAGACAGCAGGGCGGCCAACCGAAGGGCCGGCCGGGCGGTACGCGGGTCGACCGCCAGCAGCACGCCGGGCTCGGCCACCGCCTCCCGCAGCAGCGATGCGGACGGCGCCGCGAGGCGGTTGGGCACCTCCCCCGTGGCGCTGGCCGCGGCCGCCGCCTCGGCGTCGAGCGCGCGCAGCACCCGCCCCAGGCGGCGCAGGCCCGACGGCTCCGCGCCGCCGAGCGGCGAGAGCAGCAGCTGGCGGGCGGCCTCGACGGTCAGGGACGCCGGGTCGGCCGCCACCCGCAGTGCCAGCAGCAGCGGCGCCACCGCCGGCTCACGCGCCAGCGCGAGCTCGTCCCCGGCCACCTCCAGCGGCACGCCCGCAGCGCTCAGCACCCGCCGCAGCAGCGGGATCGATCGGGCTCCTGAGCGGACGAGGACGGCCATGCGCGACCACTCGGTCGCGCGCTCGAGGTGCTCGCGGCGCAGCAGCTCGGCGATCGCGTCGGCCTCGGCGCCGGCCGACGGGAACGTGTGGGCCTCGACGACGCCGTCCCGGCCGGCGCCGGCCGGCTGCAGCGCACGGTGCGCGCGGACCCGATCCACCGGCAGGCCCGGCGCCGGCAGCCGCGCTGCGACCAGGCGGGAGGCCTGCAGCAGCTCGGCGCCGGCCCGGCGGCTCGTGCGCAGCGCCACGACCGGCGCGGGAGTGCCGTCGACCCTCGGGAAGCGGTCAGGGAACTGCAGCAGCCCGGAGACGTCGGCCCCGCGGAAGGCGTAGATCGCCTGGTCCGGGTCGCCGACGACCACGAGATCGCCACCGGCCCCGGCCAGCGCCTGCAGCAGCCGCTCCTGCGCCGGGTCGGTGTCCTGGTACTCGTCGACGAAGACCGCCCGGAACCGGCTGCGCAGCGACGTCCCGATCTCGGGGTCCTCGGCCAGCAGCACCGCGCGCTGGACCAGCTCGGCGTAGTCCAGCGCGCCTTGCGCGTCGAGCACGTCGAGGTAGTCCGCGAAGAACCCCGCGAGGGCGGCCCAGTCCTCCCGGCCCTCCCGCTCGGCCACTCGCGCCAGGTCCTCGGGGTCCAGGCCCAGCTCGCGGGACCGCGAGAGCAGCCCCCGGACCTCCTCCGCCAGCCCGCGGGTCGTCAGGCAGGTCCGCAGGGTGTCCGGCCACACCTGGCCGAGATCCCGCGACCCGCGCAGGAGCTCGCGCAGCGCGACGTCCTGCTCCGGGGTCGAGAGCAGCCGCAGCGGCTCCGCGTAGCGCTCCGGGGGCTGGTGCTGGCGCACCAAGGCGTAGCAGAAGGCGTGGAAGGTCCAGGCCGACGGGCCCGCGCCGGCGGCGGCGAGCCGGGTCGTGATGCGGCCGCGGAGCTCCTCCGCCGCCTTCCGGCTGAAGGTCAGCACCAGCACCTGGTCGAGCGGGAGCCCGCCCTCGACCCGGCGGGCCACAGCCTCGACCAGGGTCGTGGTCTTGCCCGTGCCGGGCCCGGCGAGCACCAGCAGCGGCCCGCCCCCGTGCGCCAGCACCGCCGCCTGGTCGGGGTCGGGCACCATCGGGCGGCGCGCGGGCGGCGGCGTGCGCACGAGGCGGTACGCCGCGGGCTCAGCCGCTGGGGGGCGCCGAACGAGGGGGCTCACGACGAGGCAGTCCACCACGTACCTCTGACGATTCTGCGCCTGGTCGACCGTCCCAGCGCGCCGCTGCCAGGTCGACCCGTTCCCCGACAACGGGGCAGCCCTCCGCGACGAGCAGTGCCAGCGCCTCCTGCAGGTAAGGCTCGGCGGGCCGCCCGGAGGCCTGCACGACCCGCTGCCACGGGACCTCGCGGCCGTGGTTGGTGAGCACCGTCCCGACGGTGCGCGGGGAGCCGCGGCCGAGCATCTCGGCGACGTCGCCGTACGTCATCACCTTGCCGCGCGGGATCCGGTCGACGACGTCGAGGACGAGCCGGGCGTACGCCGTGGGCGGCGCTGCCGACCGGCCCCGCACCGCGAGCCCGGCCGAGGCACTGGCACCTCGTGGCGTCACGCATGCGAGTGTGGGGTATCACAGCCGATGGCAGGCGCCCGAGCGTCCCGGCGAGTGCGAAGGAGGCACGCGGTGAGCTGCCAGCGTGTGCTCTCCTCCGCCCTGCAGGCCGGTGACGCGGTGCAGGCCACCTACCACGTCCGGCTCGAGCCACTGCCGCGTCTGGTCCGCGAGGCACGCGAGTTCGTCGCCGGGCACGCCCCCTCGCTCCCGCCCGAGATCCACGACGCGCTCCTGCTGCTCACCTCCGAGCTGGTCACCAACGCGGTGCTGCACGCCCGCACCCCCCTCGTGCTCGGCCTGACCGTCACCGACGACTCGGTCCTGGTGACCGTCCACGACCTGAACCTGACCCGTCCCGAGCAGCAGCCCTACGTGCAGCGCGAAGGGGGATGGGGGCTCTTGCTGGTGCGGGCGCTGGCCGGGGAGTCCGCGATGGAGCCGCACGACGAGGGCGGCAAGACCGCCTGGTTCCGCCTCCCGCGCGGCGCGCTCGCCCCTGTCGAGGACGATGCGGCGGCCCGGCCGCCGGGGCAGATCGCACCGGACATGGAGGAGACGGGGTGAGCCCTGCGGGGGAGGCGGCCAGCGACCCTGGCGGACGGCACGCTTTGCTCGACCTCGGCGGGGACGGCCACGAGCGCGGTGGGTCGGTCCCCAAGCTGCTGACCGGCATCCCCGGCTTCGATCACGTCGCGATGGGCGGGCTGCCCGCGCGGCGGGCGACCGTGGTGGCCGGGCAGGCAGGCAGCGCGAAGACCGTGTTCGCCGGGCAGTTCCTCGCCGAGGGGGTGCGCCGCGGCGAGCCAGGGGTGTTCGTCACGCTCGAGGAGCCCGCGGCCGACCTGCGCGCCAACCTCGCCACCCTCGGCTGGGACGTCCCGGCGTGGGAGGCCGCGGGCGACTGGCGCTTCGTGGACGCCTCGCCGCTGTCGACGGCGGCCGGCACCTCCCCGTACAGCCTGGAGACGCTGACGGCGCAGATCGGGCACGCCGTGGACGCCACCGGTGGGGAGCGGCTGGTGCTGGACAGCCTCAACGCCGTGCTCGCCCTGCACGAGGACGGGGCGGCCACCCGCCAGCGGCTGCGCACCCTCATCGCCAGCCTGCGCGCGATGGGCCTGACGATGCTGCTGACCGTCGAGACGCCCGGTGACCCCGGCGGCACCCTGTCCCGCTACGGCATCGAGGAGTTCGTCGCCGACAACGTCGTCCTGCTGCGCAACGTGCGCGAGGGCGCCTTCCGGCGGCGCACCGTCGAGGTGCTCAAGATGCGGGGCGCCATGCACCACAAGGGCGACGTCGCGTTCACCGTGCTGCCGGGAAAGGGTCTGGTCGTCCTGCCGGTCGGCGCGCCCACCGCCGCTCCCGACGCTCACGAGGAGCGCGTCTCCACCGGCAACGAGGGCATCGACCGGCTGGCGCACGGCGGCCTCTTCCGGGGGTCCAGCACCCTGGTGTCCGGGCCGACCGGCACCGGCAAGACGCTCATCGCCACGCAGTTCGCCGCGGACAGCGCCAGCCGGGGCGAGCGGGTGCTGTTCCTGGCGTACGAGGAGACGCACGACCAGATCTACCGCAACGGCCAGAGCTGGGGGCACGACCTGCGGGCATACGAGGAGCAGGGGCTCCTGCGCATCGTGTCGCTCTACCCGGAGGTGGCCTCGCTCGACGACCACCTGGTCCAGATCCGCGACCTCGTCGACGGGCACCGGCCGTCCCGGCTGATCGTCGACAGCCTCTCGGCGCTGGAGCGGCTGGGCTCGCCGGTGGCCTACCGCGAGTTCGTCATCGGCCTGACGTCCTACGTGAAGCAGATCGCCGTGGCCTCGCTGATGACCGCCTCGGCGACGCACCTGATCGGCGGGACCTCGGTGACCGAGAGCCACATATCCGGGCTGATCGACGTGATCCTGGTCCTGCGCTACGTCGAGGTCGACAGCGAGCTCAAGCGCGGCATCCTGATGCTCAAGATGCGGGGCAGCGCCCACGACCAGCAGATCCGGGAGCTGACGATCGGCGAGGGCTCGATGGTGGTCGGCTCGGCCTTCTCCGGGCTCGACGGAATCCTGATGGGCCAGCCCTCCCCGCGCTAGCCCCGCGAGAACGCCTCCCCCCTGCTGCCACCCCGCCCCCCCGCAGTGCGGCGGCGGGGCGGGCCGGCGGGGCGGGCGCGCGATCGTGCGGCGGCGGGGCGGGCCGGCGGCCGGCCGGCCGGGCGGGGCGGGGCGGGCGGCGGGGCGGGCAGACCGGCCGGCGGGCGGGCCGGCAGGATCAGTACGTCGGCAGGCTCGGGTCGACCTGCGCCGCCCAGGCCAGCACGCCGCCCTGCACGTGGACGCTGTTGGTGAGGCCGGCGGCCTTGAGCGCGGCCAGCGCCTCCGCGGACCGGACGCCGCTCTTGCAGTGCAGGACGATCTGCCTGTCCTGCGGCAGATCCGACAGGGCCGACCCGTTGAGGATGTCGCCCTTGGGGATGAGGACCGCGCCGGGGATGCGCACGATCTCGAACTCGGCCGGCTCGCGGACGTCCACGAGCAGGAAGTCCTCCCCGGCGTCCATCTTCGTCTTCAGCTCGGTCGCGAGGATGGTGCTGCCCGCGGCCGCGTCCTGCGCCGCCTCGGAGACCACGCCGCAGAACGCGTCGTAGTCGATCAGCTCGCGGATCGTGGGCTTCTTGCCGCACAGCGGGCACTCAGGGTCCTTGCGGACCTTGATCTTGCGGTACTCCATGTCGAGCGCGTCGTAGACCATCAGGGAGCCGACGAGCGGCTCGCCGATGCCGGTCAGCAGCTTGATCGCCTCGGTGGTCTGGATCGCGCCGATGGACGCGCACAGGATGCCGAGCACACCGCCCTCCGCACACGAGGGGACCATGCCCGGCGGCGGCGGCTCGGGGTAGAGGCAGCGGTAGCAGGGCGCCTGACCCCCGGGAGCGGTCGGCCAGAAGACCGACGCCTGCCCGTCGAAGCGGTAGATCGAGCCCCAGACGTAGGGCTTGCCGAGGAGGAACGCCGCGTCGTTGACCATGTAGCGCGTCGCGAAGTTGTCCGTGCCGTCGACGATGAGGTCGTACTGCGCGAAGATGTCCATCACGTTGCTGCTGTCGAGCCGCTCCTGGTGGAGCACCACCTCGATCAGCGGGTTGATCTCGCGTACCGAGTCGCGGGCGCTCTCGGCCTTCGGGCGGCCGATGTCGCTCTGCCCGTGGATGACCTGGCGCTGCAGGTTGCTCTCGTCGACCACGTCGAAGTCGACGATGCCCAGGGTGCCGACACCCGCGGCGGCGAGGTACATGAGCGTGGGGCTGCCGAGCCCACCGGCGCCGACAGCGAGGACCTTGGCGTTCTTCAGGCGCTTCTGCCCGTCCATCGCCACGTCGGGGATGATCAGGTGGCGGCTGTAGCGCATGACCTCCTGGCGGCTCAGCTCGGCGGCCGGCTCGACCAACGGGGGCATCGGCACAGGAACTCCTTCGGATCGGCGGCACTACCTCGTTCTGCAAGCCTGCCAGCGAGCCCGCGATTCCCCGCGCCGCTTCCCCGCAGGTGTGCCGTGCCGGCTTCAGGGCACAGATCTGTCGTCGAAGGGAGGCCTCATCGTGAGTGCCACGGACAAGATCAAGAACAAGGCCCAGGAAGTCTCCGGCCAGGGCAAGGAGCACGTCGGGCGCGCCACCGGTGACGAGAACCTCGAGGCCGAGGGTCACAAGGACCAGGCTTCGGGCAACCTCAAGCAGGCCGGCGAGAAGGTCAAGGACGTCTTCAAGTAGCACCTGCCGTCAGCCCCCGCGGCTGGCGGCCGCACGCAGGACCTACAAGAGGGCGTACGCGGGAGGCCGGGCCGTTGCGGCCCGGCCTCCTGTGCGCTCGCAGGCGCGAGTCAGCCGGGGATCATCCGCCGGGGCGCCACCACGGCCGGCGGCGTGGGCCGTCGTGCTCCTCGTCGAACCAGTCCTCGTCCAGAACGCGACCGGTACCGGCCTCCGCATCCGGCTGGGCCTGCGTGGCGGTTGCGGTCTCGTTGTCGGGATCGGGCGAGGTGAGCCGCGAGCGCGTGTAGACCCGCGGGGCGGGAGCCTTGGAGGTGTCGACCAGCGCCGCACTGTCCACGCCGGCGCCGGCCGTGGGGGGCCCGGCGGTGGCGGCCGTCTCGGCCCGGTAGCCCCAGGCCTGACGTCCCGCGAGGAGCTCCTCCAGCGCGGTGCGAGCCGAGACCCGCGGGGCCTCCGCCGGAGGCTCGGCTCGGTCCGCGCGCTCCGGCTGCCGCGACGGGCCCGAGGGTGCCTGGCTGCGCTGCCCGTCATCGTCCAGGTCCAGCCGGTCCTCCTCGGGCGCGGCGTCCTCGGGCGCCAGCTCCTCGGACGCCGTGTCCTCCGGCGCCAGGTCCTCGGACGCCGTGTCCTCCGGTGCCGTGTCCTCCGGCGCCAGGTCCTCCGGCGCCAGGTCCTGAGCTGCCGTGTCCTCGGGCGCCAGGTCCTCCGGCACCAGGTCCTCGGCTGCCGGATCCTCGGCCACCGGGTCCTGCGCGGCCAGGTCCTGCGCAGCACGGTCCTGCGCAGCACGGTCGTCGCCGTGTGGGCCCCCGCCCTGGGCGTCGGCGCCCACGTCGTCGTCCTCCGCGCCGCCTCGCTCGACCTGCGCCACCACGTCCGGTCCGGCGTCGGCGTCGGCCGGGTCGTCGGCCGCGGCTGCGGCGGAAGCCGTGTCCTCGGCGACGTCCTGGTCAGCCGGGTCCTCGTCCTCGGCAGGGGCCGCGGCGCCCAGGCCGCGCTGCGGGGCGTCCTCGACGTCGCCGTCCGCTCCAGGCCCGCCTGCATCAGCGGCTGCAGCCTGCGCACCGACTGCCACTGCGTATGCGGGCAGCTCGAGCTCCTCCGCGGGCTCGGCCTCCGGCACCGCGGCGGCCGGGTCCGTCACTCCCGCGAGGACGGAGCCGCGGCTGCTCCGGCGGCGGCGCAGCAGCGCCTCCGCCAGCGCCAGGATCGCCTCGTCGACGTGCGCGCTGATCCGCAGCTCGCTGTCCGCGGTCGCGGCGCGTACCCGCTCCGTCAGCCCGCTCTGCACGGCGGCGGTCACGCTGCTGGCCACCTGCTCGACCAGGGTGGCGGACACCCGGCTCAGCACCAGGTCGGCGACTCGCGGCGCGAGCTCGCCCACCAGGTGCTCGGTCTGCGGCCGCACGGCGGCGGCGATCGCGTCCGTCGTCGGGACCTCCATCTGCGCCAGCCGCGCGCCGAGCTGCTGGACGTCGCCGCGCAGCACCCCCAGATCGCTGCGCACCTGCGTCATCTGCCCGACGGCGGTCAGGGTGTCACCGAGGGCCTGCAGGCGCTCCTGCATCCCCGCGATGTCGCCCTGCAACGCCGACAGGGTGTCAGGGGTCGTGGAGAGCGGGGCGAGCGAGTCCTGCAGCTGGCTCAGCGCCCCTTCCTGCGCCGTGACCTGCGAGCCCAGCTCGGCGACGCGCTGCTCGACGCCCGCGCTGCCCGCACCGCTGCCCGTGGCGATCCCGGAGGTGGCGGCAGCCTGCTCGTCGATGCGCCGACCGACGCCGTCGAGCCGCTCCCCCAGGACCGCGCTCGAGGCGCGCAGCTCGGTCACCAGCGCGCTCACCTCGCCCGCGAGGCTCTCCACGCGTTCGGACGAGGCCGTCCCGCGCAGCTGCTCACTGAGGCCGGCGACGAGCTGGCGCAGGTCGGCGAGCACGGACGACACCTGCCGCTGCTCGCTCAGCTGCTCCTCTGCTGCACGGGAGAGCAGGGCCTGCATCCGTTCCGCCATCGGCCCGCCGCCGCTGCCGCCCGAGGGCCGAGTCGGACCTGACGGGTTGTTGTCCTGGCTCACGTGCCCCTCCCTCCACTGCATGTCGACGTCCTCCGCAGGGCGAGCATCGCATCGCGGGGGCCGGACAGCCCAACGCCACCCCCAACGGCCCGTACGGTTCGGACTGCGCGCGGCCGCCGCGATCCCCGGCCACGACGCGTCATGCCGCTTCCACCCGCGAACCCACGGCCAGCTCGACCCCCTGTCGAAGCAGCGCGGACGGAGACCGGCCGACGGCCAGAAGCCCGGTGCGGTCCACCACGACGCCGGACTCCTCCGGCAGACCGAGAACGCTCACCTGCGGCGCAACCGCGGCGTCGACGGCCGCCAGCCAGTCCTCCCGACCGCCGCTCCAGTGCGGTACGACCACGGTCTGCGGTACGACGCCGAGACCCGCCACGACCCGCATCCCCCGGTCCGGCAGCACCGTCCAGTCGCACAGCACCATCGCCCCGGCACTCGCTCCCATCACGACGCCGTCGCTGTCCAGCAGGTCCGCCACCACCTGGCCGGCGCCGCTGGACCGAAGTGCCGCCAGCAGGCGCGCCGGGGAGCCTCCGGGCAGTACGAGCAGGCGGGCCGTCCGCAGCACCGCCAGCGCATCCTCGGGGTTCTCGCGCACGTCGGGCGCCCCCACGACCGCCGTCGCCCCGACCGTGGCGAAGTGGCGGACGCCGTTCGCCGTGGCGGTGCGGTAGTCCTGCCCCGGAGCGCCGGCGAGCGCGGTCACCACGACCGGGCCCCCGCCGGCGCGGGCGACGAGGTCGGCGTCCATGTCCACGCAGGAGGGGGAGAACTCGCCGCCCCCCTGGAGGCAGACCGTGCCCCTCACCGGCGCGCCGTCCGGGGCCTCACGCGGACTTGCGGGCGGTGCGCTTCGCCGGCTTGGACGTGTCGCCGGCGGCCTTCTTCGGCCGGGCCTTCTCCCCGGCGCCGTCGGCCGCGGCCGCCTTCTTGCGGGCGGGAGCCTTCTTCGCAGGAGCGCTCCTCGACGGCCCCTTCCGAGCCGAGCCGGAGCCGGAGTCGGCCTCCGTCGCCACGTCCTTCTCGGGGTCCTCCTCGGAGCCCGCCGATGCGGCGGTCCCGCTGTCCGTCCGGCCCTGCTTGGCCGCCTCCACGCTGGCGCGCAGGGCCGCCATCAGGTCCACCACCGAGCCGGAGGTCGGCTGCGAGGAGGCGGGCTGCACGACCTCGCGTCCCTCGACCTTGGCCTCGATGACGGCCTGGAGCGCCTCGCGGTAGCTGTCCTTGTACTCGCCGGGGTCGAACTCGCCGGTGAGGGTCTCGATGAGGCTGCCGGCCATCTCGAGCTCCTGTGGCCGGACCTCGACGTCCTCGTTCAGGAAGCCGAAGTCGGGGGTGCGCACCTCGTCCGGCCACAGCATCGTCTCGAGGACGAACACCCCGTTGCGCACGCGCAGCGCGGCGAGCGACTCCCGGTTGCGCAGCGCCACCTTGACGATCGCGACCCGACCTGACTTCCCGAGCGCATCGCGGAGCAGGACGTACGGCTTGACCCCCGCCTTGTCCGGCTCGAGGTAGTAGCTCTTCTCGAAGAAGATGGGGTCGAGCTCCTCGAGCGGCACGAACTGCAGCACGTCGATCGCGCGGCTCGTGGTCAGCGGCAGGTCGCGGAAGTCCTCGTCGCTGAGGACGACGGTCTCGCCGCTGGAGAGCTCGAAGCCCTTGGCGATGTCGCCGTACGCGACCTCCTCGCCGTCCACGGCCGCCACGCGCTTGTACTTGATGCGGCTGCCGTCAGAGCGGCGGACCTGGTGGAAGGAGACGTCCTTGGTCTCCGTCGCGCTGTACAGCTTCACCGGGATCGTCACCAGCCCGAAGCTGATGGCGCCCTTCCAGATCGACCTCACGACGCCTCCCCTACCCGCTGCCCGCTGAGTGATCAGCGTAGAGGGTCCTAATAGTTCGGCGCGCGGTCCACGAGGGTGATCCAGCCGCAGGGGTAGGACCACCTCGTGCCGCTCGACACCTACCGCGCCAAGCGCAAGCCGGCGTCCACGCCCGAGCCGGTGCCGGCGCCCGCCGACGACTCGCCGCCGGGCCCGGCCGAGGTGGTCGACCACACGGGCGACGAGCAGTCCGGCAGGGGCAACACCTTCGTCGTGCAGGAGCACCACGCGACCGCGCTGCACTGGGACGTCCGGCTCGAGCGCGACGGGGTCCTGGTGTCGTGGGCGGTGCCGAAGGGGCTTCCGCTGGACCCGGCCACGAACCACCTCGCGAAGCAGACCGAGGACCACCCGCTGTCCTACGCGACCTTCGCCGGCGACATCCCGAAGGGGCAGTACGGCGGCGGGCAGGTCACCATCTGGGACAGCGGCACGTACCTGCTGGAGAAGTGGGCGCCGGGCGAGGTGAAGGTGGTGCTGTCCGGCTCGCGCGTCTCGGGCCGCTACGTCTTCTTCCGCACCGGCGACCGGGACTGGATGGTGCACCGCATGGATCCACCACCGCCGGGCTGGGCCCCGCTGCCGCGCGACCTGCGCCCGATGCTCGCGACGACCGGCACGCTTCCCGCGGACGACGACGCGTGGGCGTACGAGGTGAAGTGGGACGGGGTACGCGCGCTCGTCGCCGTCGGCGGCGGCCGCCTGACGGTGACCTCCCGCAACGGCAACGACGTGACCGCCTCCTACCCGGAGCTGCGGGGCCTGGGGCTGCAGCTGGGCTCGCGGCAGGTCCTGCTCGACGGCGAGGTGGTCGCGTTCAACGCGCAGGGCCGCACCGACTTCGGCCTCCTGCAGGCTCGCATGCACGTCGTCCGACCCGGCGCGGCGCTGCTCCGGTCGACGCCCGTGCAGCTGCTGGTCTTCGACCTGCTGCACTCCGGCGGCAGGTCCCTGCTGCAGCGCACCTACGACGAGCGCCGGGCCGCTCTGGAGGAGCTCGGCCTGCAGGGCGAGCACTGGCAGGTGCCACCGGCCTTTCACGGCGGGGGCCAGGCGGTCCTGGCCGCCACCCGGAAGCAGGGGCTCGAGGGCGTCGTCATGAAGCGCCGTGACAGCGGCTACCTCCCGGGCCGCCGCAGCGACTGCTGGCTCAAGGTCAAGCACGTGCGGCGGACGTCCGCGGTCATCGCGGGCTGGAAGCCGGGGGACGGCGGGCGGTCCGGCCGGATCGGCTCCCTCCTGCTGGGCCTGCACGCCGGGCACGGCCTGGAGTACGCCGGCCACGTCGGAACCGGCTTCAGCGCCGCCACCCTGGCGGACCTGGGGCGGCGGCTCGAGCTCCTGCGCCGGACCGGGTCGCCCTTCGCCACACCGGTGCCGCGCGAGCACGCCCGGCACGCCGTCTGGGTCGAGCCGGAGCTGGTGTGCGACGTGGAGTACACCGAGTGGACGCGGGACGGCCGGCTGCGGCACCCGTCCTTCAAGGGGCTGCGCGAGGACGTGCCGCCGGACGAGGTCGTGCGCGAATGACGAAGATCGCCGTAGACGTGGAGGGCATCTCGGTGGTGCTGTCCAACCTCGAGAAGGTGCTCTACCCGGAGGTCGGCTTCACCAAGGGCCAGGTGCTCGACTACTACACCCGCGTGGCCCCCGTACTGCTCCCGCACCTGGCCGAGCGCGCGGTGACGCGCAAGCGCTACCCCGACGGCGTGCAGGGCCAGGTCTTCTTCGAGAAGAACGCGCCGCGAGGGACACCGCCGTGGGTGCGCACCGTGAACCTCCCCTCGCCCGGGTCGAGCAAGAACCGCGAGACGATCGACTACGTGGTCGTGCAGGACCTCGCGACGCTGGTGTGGACCGCCAACCTGGCGAGCCTCGAGCTGCACACGCACATGTGGCGGGTGGACCGGGACGGGCCGGACCTGATCGTGTTCGACCTCGACCCCGGCGAGCCGGCCACGATCGTCGAGTGCTGCCAGGTGGCCCAGCTGCTCCGGCCCCTGCTCGAGGCCGACGGGCTGTCGCCGCTGGCGAAGACCAGTGGCAGCAAGGGGATGCAGCTCTACGCCCGGGCGGACGGCTTCGACTCCAGCGAGCAGACCTCGGCCTACGCGAAGGGCGTCGCGCAGCGGCTCGAGAAGGAGCACCCCGACCTGGTCGTGCACCGCATGACGAAGTCGCTGCGGCCGGGCAAGGTCCTCGTCGACTGGTCGCAGAACAGCGCGGCCAAGACGACCGTCAGCGTCTACTCGCTGCGGGCGAGGCCCCGGCCCACCGTGTCCACGCCGATCACGTGGGAGGAGGTCGAGGGGTGCCGCCGCGCCGACGACCTGGTGTTCACCAGCGACGACGTCCTCGGCCGCGTGGCGCGCCACGGGGACCTGTTCGCCCCGCTGCTGTAGTGGGGGGGCGGCGGGCCCTCAGCCGGTGTGGGCGTCGGCGACGGTCAGCGCCTCGTCGAGAAGGGCGAGGCCCTCTCGGGCCTCCTCGACCGACACGGTGCACGGCGGGACGACATGCACCCGGTTCGCCGCCACGAAGGGCAGCAGCCCGGCGTCCTTGCACGCCTTTGTGAGCTCGGCCATCGGTGCGTTGGCTGCGCCGACGGCCCCGGCCGGCACCAGCGGTTCCTTGGTGGCGCGGTCACGCACGAGCTCCAGCGCCCAGAAGACGCCGACCCCGCGCACGTCCCCCACGCTCGGGTGCTTCTCGGCGAGCTCGCGGAGCCCCGGCCCGAGCACGCTGTGTCCGATGTGCGCGGCGTTCTCGACGATCCGCTCCTCCCGCATCGCGGAGATCGTGGCTACGGCCGCGGCGCAGGCCAACGGGTGCCCGGAGTAGGTGAGCCCACCGGGGTAGGGGCGCTCGGCGAAGGTCTCGGCGATGCTCTCGTCGAGCAGAACCCCCCCGAGTGGCACGTACCCGGAGTTCACCCCCTTCGCGAAGGTGATGAGGTCCGGAACGACACCGTCGTGGTCGACGGCGAACCACCGGCCGGTACGCCCGAAGCCTGCCATCACCTCGTCGGCGATGAAGACGATCCCGTACCGGTCGCAGAGGCGCCGTACCCCCGTCAGGTATCCCGGTGGCGGTGGCATCACGCCCACCGAGCCCGGTACCGACTCAAGGATGATCGCGGCGAGGGTCTGCGCCCCCTCGGCCAGGATCACCGCCTCGAGGTGCTCCAGCGCCCGCACGCACTCCTCCTCGGTGCTGCTCGCGGAGAACGGGGAGCGGTAGAGGAACGGGCCGAAGAAGTGCACGGCCCCCGCCGTGCCCGTGTCGCTGGCCCAGCGCCGCGCGTCCCCGGTGAGGTTGATCGCCAGGTGGGTGCCGCCGTGATAGCTGCGGTAGGTGGCGAGGACCTTGGGCCGTCCGGTGTGCAGCCGCGCCATCCGCACCGCGTGCTCCACCGCCTCCGCGCCGGCATTGGTGAAGAACACCTTCGTGAGGCGGTCGCCGGGGGCCACCTCGGTGATGAGCCGCGCCGCCTCGCTGCGCTGGTCGTTCGCGTGCTGCGGCGCGATGGTGCACATCCGCCCCGCCTGCTCCTGGATCGCGGCGACGACCCGCGGGTGCTGGTGGCCGATGTTGGTGTTGACCAGCTGGCTGGAGAAGTCGAGCAGCCGCCTGCCCTGCCCGTCCCAGACGTAGGACCCGGCTGCCGCCGCGATGACCATCGGCGTGATCTGCCGCTGCGCGGACCAGGAGTGGAAGACGTGCGCCCGGTCGAGCTCGTAGGTGCGGGCGGCGGCGTCGACGAGCGCCGCCAGGTCCCCCGGGGCGTCGCCCGCTGCCCGCAGGGACAGGTCGGCGGCAGAGTGGGTCAGGGCGTCGGTCACGTAGCACCTCTCGAGTCCTCCGGCGGTTCCGCCGTCGTGCGTCCGGCGCCGGCGGGCGGCCTGTGCCGAGACGGAGGCAGCATCGCAGGTGTGCGGGCCGACGGCTTCCCCGCCTGCGCCTGCCGGCCGCATCAACTCCGGGATGCGGCTGACGTGCGGCACTGGACGCGGCAGGCTGACGGCGAACGAGCCGAGGAGAGCCGTGACCACCACGCAGGCACCCACCGCGCGCTTCCACGTGCGCCAGAAGATCACGCCGTTCCAGAACACCTACCGCGTGTTCGGGGACGCGTCAGGTCAGCCGGGGGCGCTGATCGCCTTCGCCAAGCAGAAGCGGATGGCGTTCAAGGAGTCCTTCACGCTCTACGGCGACGAGGAGGCGACCCGTCCCGTCCTGACGATCCGCGCGGACCGCAGGATCGACGTGCGCTCGACCATGACCGTCGCCGACCCCAGCGGGCAGGTCGTCGGCGTGCTGCGCAAGAAGGGCGCGGCCAGCCTGCTGCGCTCCACGTGGGAGATCGAGCAGGCGGGGCTGCCTCAGGTCGTCGTGCAGGAACGCAGCGTGGCCATCGCGCTGCTGCGCCGGCTCTGGGGCCTCGTGCCCTATCTCGGTGACCTGCCGGTGCCGTGGGTCTTCCACTTCGACGGGGTGTCGGCGGGCGGGCAGCCGGTGCTGACCCACACCCGGCTGTGGGGCATCCGGGACCGCTACGTCCTCGAGCTGCAGGACCAGAGGTATGACGCGCGGCTCGCGATCGCGCTCGCGATCTGCCTGGACGCGATGCAGAAGCGCTGAGCCGGCCGGCTCCCGTGTGCCGGATCAGCCCAGCAGCCGGCCGACCGGCGACTCGTCGAGCTCCTGGAGCAGCTCCGAGGGGTTGCCGTAGACGGCGACGGCGCCCGCGTCCAGCAGCTCCCGCTCCCCGATCCCGCCGCACATCAGGCCGATGCACGGGACGCCGGCAGCAGCGGCGGCGCGGACGTCGTACACCGTGTCGCCCAGCATCACGGCCCGCTCCGGCGCCACACCCACGGCGTCCAGGGCCGCCCTGACGATGTCCGGCGCCGGCTTGCTGTGCTCCACGTCGCCGGAGTCGACAACCGCGGCGATGACGTCGTCACAGCCGATCTTCTCGCGGAAGTCGGCGACGTCGTCCTCGCTGCCGCTGGTGCAGTAGACGACCTTCACGCCGCGCCCCGCAACGGTCCGGATGAGCTCCGGAACGTCGTGGAAGGGGATGCACCGCTCGCGCAGCGGCGCCCAGCGCCCGCTGTGCCCTTTGGTCACCCCCTCGGCCGAGGTGCCGATCAGCGCCTCGACGAGCTCCTCGGACGACCGGCCGATCGCGCGGTGGATGTCGAAGCAGGAGACCTCGTAGCCCTCCGCGAGGAAGGACTCCCACCACGCGAGGACGTGCAGGTAGACGGTGTCCAGCAGGGTCCCGTCGACATCGAGGATCAGCGCGGACGGGGTGTTGACGCCAGGTGCAGTCTCAGTCATGGAGCCCCCGATACCCGGGTAGGGGCGACCCGCAACCCGCAGGAGGAACCGTGACCGGAGTGCCCGCCGACCAGCTGTCCGACGAGGCGCTCGAACGCGAGCTCAAGCACCTGCACGAGACGCGACACGACACTTTCCTGCACGGCAGCGAGGACGCCCTGCAGTTCCACACCATGCGCATGACCGAGCTCGAGGGGGACTACCTCCGGCGCAACCCCGACCGGGTGATCGACGCACGCCGTACGCGCCACGGCTCCAGGGAGCTGTCGGGGCAGGACTGAGCGCCCGGAGGCCGCGCCCGCGAGGGGCGCTGCGCCGCTAGGGTTGCGCGCATGAGCGCGACGCCCGTGGACTCCGAGGCCCGCATCGTCGCGCCCCGGGGGACGCGGCTGCCCCGCAAGGCCCGCCGGGTGCAGCTGCTGGGGGCGGCGCAGGAGATCTTCGTGGCGCAGGGCTACCACCAGGCCGCCATGGACGACATCGCCGAGCGCGCCGGGGTGAGCAAGCCGGTGCTGTACCAGCACTTCCCGAGCAAGCTGGAGCTCTACCTCGCCCTGCTCGACCAGCACGCCGAAGTGCTCGTCTGCAAGGTGCGCGAGGCGCTCGACTCCACCACCGACAACAAGCAGCGGGTGGCCGCCTCGGTCGGTGCCTACTTCGACTTCGTGGACGGCGAGGGCACCCCCGGCGAGGGGGCGTTCCGGCTGGTCTTCGAGAGCGACCTGCGCAACGATCCGGCCGTACGCGAGCGGGTGGAGCGGATGACGCAGGGCTGCGTCGACGCCATCGCCGAGACGATCGCGCACGACACGGGCTACCGCGCCGAGGAGGCGCAGCTGCTGTCCATCGGGCTGTCCGGCCTCATGGAGGTCGGAGCCCGGTGGTGGCTCACCTCCCCGGACCGCATCCCCAAGGAGCGAGCCGTGGAGCTGCTCATGGGGCTGGCCTGGCGCGGCATCTCGGGCTCGCCGCGGGCAACCTGACGGCGTTCTGCCCACGGCGGACGGCCCGGCCGGCGCCGGCACCACGCACTAGCCTGAGGTCCGGCGACATACCCCCTGGCGACGAGGAGCCTTCGTGGAGGTCAAGATCGGCGTGCAGCACGCGGCGCGCGAGCTCGTTCTGGAGAGCGGGCAGGCGCCGGACGACATCGCGAAGGCGGTGTCGGACGCGCTGAAGGCGGACCTCGGCGTCCTGACGCTGGTGGACGAGAAGGGCCGCCGGGTGCTCATCCCGGCCGACAAGCTGGCCTACGTGGAGATCGCCGAGAGCGAGCAGCGGCGGGTGGGCTTCGCCGCGCTGTGACTTTCCCGACATTGGCGGGCACAAGCGTCAAGTGCGCGGGGCGGGCGCTCTCGCGAGGTTCGAGTGGTCCTACCGGAGGGCAAATGATCCTCTGACCGGGCGTTCCCGGCTCACCATTCGAGGAGGCACACCATGCTCGGTTTTATTCTCACCATGCTGATCGTCGGGGCCATCGCCGGTTTCGTCGCCCGGGCTCTGGTGCCTGGCAAGGACGCGATGAGCGTTCCGATGACGATCCTGCTGGGCATCGTCGGCTCGTTCGTCGGCGGGTTCCTGGGCTACCTCATCTTCGGCAAGGACGTCAACGAGGGCGCCCTGCAGCCGAGCGGCATCATCGGCGCCATCATCGGGGCCGTGATCGCGCTCCTCGTCTACAACGCCGTCACCAAGAAGGGCTCGCGGCGCCGCATCAACGCGTAGCTGCTCCCGCTCCTCGCGAAGGCCGGCCTCCGTCTCGGAGGCCGGCCTTCGCGCGTGCCCGGGGTTCTGCTCGACCGGTCAGGGCTGCAGACCCAGCGTCTGCATCCGGGCGGTGTGGTTGTCGGTGAGGCGGGTCAGCAGCCGGCCGATCCCGGCCAGGTCACCGCTGCCGCCCACCAGCAGCTCGGTGAGGGCGTCGTGATCGACAGCCACGCGCTGTGCCTGGATGAGGGCCTCGCCGACCAGGCGCCGGGCCCACAGGGCCAGCCGCCCGGCGACGGCGGGATCGGCCTCGATCGCCGCCCCCACCTTGGCGACGGCGAACGATGCCTGGCCGGAGTCCGCGAGCACCTCGAGGATCAGCTCCCTGGTGGCGGCGTCGGTGACGAACGCCGCCACCTCGCGGTAGAAGTCGCTGGCGAGGCCGTCCCCCACGTACGCCTTGATCAGTCCCTCCAGCCAGTCGTTCGGGGGGGTGGAGTCGTGGAACTCATCCAGCGGGCGCACGAACGGCGCCATCGCCTTTTCGGGCTCGATGCCCGACCTGCGCAGGTGGTCGTGCAGCCGCCGGTAGTGCTCGAACTCCGCCGCCGCCATGGACGCGAGCGCGTGCTTGTCGGCGATGGTCGGCGCGAGCTGGGCGTCACTCGCGAGCCGCTCGAAGGCCGTCAGCTCGCCGTACGCGAGCACCCCCAGCAGGTCGATCGTGGCCTGGTCGAGCCCTTCGGTCATGCTGCTGATCCTGCCGCACCGGGACCGGGGCAGGCCGAGCGGTAGAGTCCCCCGTCAAGGAGTGGCGCTCGCCGCTCCCGACCCTGTGCGTTGACCGTGTTCCCGCGGCGCGCCGGCCGGTCCCCCTGCTTCGGCAGAGCAAGACCTGTCCGCTGCGAGCCCGCTCCTGTCGTCGGTCGACGCGACCGCACGAGAGGCAGCCCCCTGACCCCCACCAGCACCACCGCCGACAGCGCCACGGACAACGGCTTCGCCGCCCTCGGAGCGCGCCCCGAGACCGTCGAGGCGCTCACGAAGATGGGTATCTCCAGCCCGTTCGCCATCCAGACGATGACCCTGCCGATCGCGCTCTCGGGCCACGACCTCATCGGCCAGGCCCGCACCGGCACCGGCAAGACGCTGGGCTTCGGCATCCCGCTCCTGCAGCGCGTCGCGAGCAAGGCCGAGGGCGCCACGGGGATCCCCCAGGCACTCGTGGTCGTCCCCACCCGCGAGCTCGCGGTCCAGGTGGCCAAGGACCTCGAGAACGCCGGCAGCGTACGCAGCATCCGCGTCGTCACCATCTACGGCGGGCGCGCCTTCGAGCCCCAGGTCGAGACGCTGCGCAAGGGTGTCGACGTGGTCGTGGGCACCCCCGGCCGCCTGCTCGACCTCGCCCGTCAGGGGCACCTCAACCTCAACGCCGTGGGCGTCCTCGTCCTCGACGAGGCCGACGAGATGCTCGACCTCGGCTTCCTGCCCGACGTCGAGCGGATCCTCGAGCAGATCCACGGCGAGCGGCAGACGATGCTCTTCTCAGCCACCATGCCCGGTCCGGTGGTGGCGATGGCGCGCCGCTTCATGAAGCAGCCGACCCACATCCGGGCCGAGGAGCCGGACGAGAACCGCACCGTTCCCAACACCCGGATCTTCGTCTACCGGGCGCACTCGATGGACAAGGGCGAGATCCTCGCCCGCATCCTGCAGTCCGAGGGTCGCGGACTGACGATGGTGTTCTGCCGCACCAAGCGCACCTGCGACAAGGTCGCCGCCGACCTGGTCGACCGCGGCTTCGCCGCCGCCGCCGTGCACGGCGACCTCGGGCAGGGCGCCCGCGAGCAGGCGCTGCGCGCGTTTCGCTCCGGCAAGATCGACGTGCTCGTCGCCACCGACGTCGCGGCCCGCGGCATCGACGTGCAGGACGTGACGCACGTCGTCAACTACCAGTGCCCGGAGGACGAGAAGGTCTTCCTGCACCGCATCGGGCGCACGGGCCGGGCGGGTGCCAACGGCGTGGCCGTCACGTTCGTCGACTGGGACGACAGCCCCAAGTGGGGGCTGATCAACAAGGCGCTCGACCTGACCTTCCCGGAGCCGGTCGAGACCTACAGCTCCTCCCCCCACCTGTTCGCCGACCAGGACATCCCGATCGGCACGAAGGGCACGCTGCCGCGTTCGGCGCGGGTCCGGGCGGGGCTCGACGCCGAGCAGGTCGAGGACCTCGGCGAGACCGGCCGGCGGCGGCCGGCGGCTTCCGGTGGCCGTGACGCCGGCCGGAGCGGCGGGCGATCCGGCGTACGCAGGGCCGCCCACGACGGCGGTCGCGACGGCGGCGGTGCAGGGGCCGGTGCGGATGACGCGCCCGCGCTGCCCAAGCGCAGCGGGAGCACCCGCCGGCGTACGCGCGGTGGGGGAAGCGCCGGCGAGCCGGGCGACAGCGGCGCCGCCACGACCGCGCCCGCAACGGACGCGGCCGGTACCGGCGGTGAGGCCGGCGACGCTGCTGCGCGTCCCCGGCGACGACGAGGAGGGCGGGGCCGCGGGCGCAACGCCGGTGACGCCGACGGCGGGACGACGACAGCCGCCGCGCCGGAGTAGCCGGGCCCGCGGCCTTCAGGTCGACCGCACCGCCTGCCGACATCACGACCATGGTGCTGCGGACGGTGTCGGGGGCGAGTACGGCTGAGGACCTCGCAGACCTCAGCTCCTGGTTGCACGAGCTGCCAGGAGCTCCGCAGGTGCACGACGTGGTCGTGCTGGGCTGCGGCGAGCACGGCAGCGAGCAGCCGACCTGGTGCTACGTCGAGGCGGACGCCGCGCTCGGCATCGCGCGACGGCGCTGCCTTGCCTGCGGCTGCAGCGTCTCGCTGCTCGACTCGGCAGCGCGCTGGACGCACCCGCCGATGTTCGCCTGCCGCGGCTGCGGGCACTCCATCGCCGAGATCGGCGTGGGGCTGCACA
The DNA here is from genome assembly GCA_030447385.1 of Mycobacteriales bacterium. GTDB lineage: Bacteria > Actinomycetota > Actinomycetes > Mycobacteriales > SCTD01 > SCTD01. The sequence continues at coordinate 251,444 of JAUJOY010000004.1, read as the reverse complement.
TGCCGGGCGGCGCGTCCGTGCGCTGGGTGGTCGTCGCTGCCCGCTGCGTCGAGTGCGGCCGGCTGGCCGGGCTGACCGACATGGTCCTCGACGACGTGCCCGTCGACGACGTCCTCGCGAGGCTGTGAACCCCTGCAGAACCGTGCGGAGGCGGGCACCACACTGAAGGCGTGCGCCTGCTGCTGATCGCCGACACCCATCTGCCGAGCCGGGCCAAGGACCTGCCGGCGCAGGTGTGGCGGGAGGTGGACGCTGCGGATCTCGTCGTGCACGCGGGGGACTGGGTGAGCGCCGATCTGCTGGACCGGCTCGAGGAGCGGGCCGAGGTCCTCGGCTGCTGGGGCAACAACGATGGGGCCGCTCTGCGGGCCCGGCTTCCTGAGGTGGCTCGGGTGGTGCTCGAGGGCGTACGCGTCGCCGTCGTCCACCAGACCGGCGGACGCGCCGGACGGGAGGCCCGGGCCGACCTCGCGCACCCGGACACCGACCTGCTCGTGTTCGGCCACAGCCACATCCCCTGGGACACCGTCACGCCGAGCGGGATGCGACTGCTCAACCCGGGGTCCCCGACCGACCGCCGACGCCAGCCGGTCTGCACGTACATGACCGCGCGGCTGCACGACGGGGCCGTCTGCGACGTCGTCGTGCACCCGACGTCACGGCAAGCCATGAACCCCGCCGCCGGGACCTAACCTTGCGCGCGTGGCCCTGCACCCCCTGCTCGAGGACCCAGCGGTGCGGTTCGAGGCGCTGGACGTACCGGGCGGGCCGCTGGCGGTGCTGCGCCGGGAGCCCGCCGGCGACCGCTGCGGGGACCCGGTCCTGCTCGTACCCGGCTACACCGGGAGCAAGGAGGACTTCCGCCTGCTGCTCGCGCCCCTCGCCGAAGCAGGTCATCCGGTCATCGCCCTCGACCAGCGGGGGCAGTTCCAGTCGCCGGGCCGCGACGACCCCGGTGCCTACACGACCGCCGCGCTCGGTGCCGACCTGCTCGCCGTCATCGACGTGCTCGGTGGCGGGCCTGTGCACGTGGTGGGTCACAGCTTCGGCGGGTTGGTCGCTCGAGCAGCGCTGCTGTGCCGGCCGGCGGCATTTCGTACGCTCACGCTCCTCGGATCCGGCCCAGCCGGTCTCACGGGTCCTCGGGTCGAGATCCTGTCGCTGCTGCGCCCGCTGCTGCAGCAGGGCGGGATACCGGTTGTGGTCGCCGCGATGGATGCCCTGAACGCCCAGGACGCCCGCCACCTGGCGCTGGACGCGTCGCTTCAGGGCTTTCTGCGGGACCGGATGCTCGCATCCAGCCCACAGGCGCTCCTGGGCATGGCCGATGCCCTCACGACCGAGCCGGACCGGGTCGAGGAGTTGCGCGCCGCGAGGGTGCCGCTGCTGGTGATGCACGGTGCGGCCGACGACGCGTGGACCCCCGCCCTGCAGGAGCAGATGGCGAGGCGGCTCGGTGCCGCTCATGTCGTCGTGCAGGGGGCGGCCCACTCCCCCGCAGCCGAGCAGCCGGGCGCGACAGCAGCCGCCCTGCTGGACTTCCTGCAGACCGTCCAGAGGGCCGGGGCTCAGGCCCCGGACGAGTGCTGAACCACCTGGAAGGCCCAGATGCTGGATCCGGTAGCCGCCGGACGGGCGCCTTCGGGCCGTCCGGCGGCTCCGGCGTGCCCCTGCCCGAACGCCTGCGACTCGCGCCACGCGCGGAAGTCCTCCTCGCTGCGCCAGCGCGTGTAGACGAGGTAGTCCTCGGTGCCCTCCACCGGCCGTAGCAGCTCGAAGTGCTCGAAGCCCGGCGCGCTGTCGACGGCTCCCTGACGGGCGGCGAACCGCTCCTCGAGGGTGCTCCCGGCACCCTCCGGAACGGTCAGGACATTGATCACGACGTAGGACACACGGGTGAGCCTAGGGCTGAGCAGCCCCCGATCGGCCGCTGGGTGAGACCGACGGGCGCACCGGTGCCCCGTTCCGCCGGGGCGAACAGCACCTGGGCGGCCGCCACCGGGCGGGCGCCGTCAGCAGATGCCACCCTGGAGACATGAGCGAGCAGCCTGAACCCTGCCCGGACCCAGGCCTGTACGGACCGGACAGCGTCACCTGGCGGGTCCATGCCGACCCGTCGATGGCCCTGGCCGGGCTGCGGGCCCTGCTGCTGCAGGCGGTGCACCCGCTTGCGATGTCCGGCGTCATCCAGCACAGCGACTTCCGGGCCGACCCCTGGGGACGGCTGTTCCGTACGGCCGACTACGTCGGCGTCACGACGTACGGCACGACGCAGGAGGCGCATCGCGCCGGCGCCCGGGTGCGCGGCGTCCACCGGCGGCTCGGTGGCATCGAGCCCGAATCAGGCGTGGCCTATCGCGTGGACGACCCCGATCTGCTGCGCTGGGTGCACTGCGTCGAGGTCGAGTCGTTCCTGTCCACGGCGGTGCGGTGCGGCTTGCGGGTGTCCCCCGCGGACCGGGACCGCTACTACGCCGAGCAGACGGTCGGTGCCGCACTCGTGGGGCTCGACCCGGCGACGGTGCCCGCCTCCGCCGCGCAGATGGGTGCCTATCTGCGCGACATGCGCCCGCAGCTGAGGGTGACCCAGGCCGCCCGCGAGACGGTCACGTTCCTGCTGTGGCCGCCCATGCCGACGAAGGTGCAGCTCGGCACTCCTGCGCGCGCAGCGTGGGTTGCGCTGGCCTCCGCGGCCTTTGCGATGCTGCCGCGCTGGGCGCGGCGGCTCTACCGCCTCCCTGGGCTGCCGACGACCGACGTGGCCGCCACCGCCGCCGGTCTGGCCTTTCGCAGCGGCCTGCTGATCGCCCCGGAGTCGCTGCGGCACGGGCCGCACCTCAAGTCGGGTCGGGCCCGGATGGGGCTGCTCTGAGAGGTGCCTGGAGACCTGGTTCCGCCGCGGTCAGGGGGGCGGCGGAACGGCGGCCACCACTCCGGCGGCCCGCAGCAGGTCGGCGATCGTGAACGAGCCGCCCGGCCCGTACGTCGGGGTCCACCCGGGGTCCTGACGCAGGTAGGACTGGTGGTCACCGCGGACCAGGCCGATGATCACCCCCGCCACCAGCCGCCCGCCGACCTTGCCGAGCCGTTCACCCGCGGCCTGCACCTGTGCCTCCCGCAGCACGTAGAACCACAGCGGCGTGCGTCCTTGCAGGTGGAAGTCCTTGAGGTCCTTCAGCTCGTGCGGATCGAGCTCCTCCAGGTCCATCGCCTTGGCGACCTTCTGTCCCGAGGGCACCTTCATCGTCAGGTTGCACAGCAGGTTGCGCGTGGCCAGAGAGGTGGCCTCACCCGGCGGCTGCCCCATCAGTGCGAACAGCACGGACGACAGCGTGGTGTCGATCTTCTTGTTCGGCCGCACGTGGCCGTCGCCGAAGTCGAAGAAGGTCTGCCAGTCGACGAACCGTCGCGGCGCCCGCCTCCCGCCGCGAAGGTCCGGCGGGTCGTCGCCGGGCGGAGCCGACGGATCGAAGATCAGGGCGAAGAACTGCTGCGTCGAATCGGTCGCGTTCTTGGCGAAGTTGGCCCGGTAGCTCGGCCGGACCTGCGAGTGACCGAAGCGGTACGCGCCGACGGAGAACTCGACGGGGATGAACGGCGAGTTGCGCCAGCGGTAGTGACGCGGCGCAGCCAGGACGCGGTCGCGCATCGCCGGGCCGACCGTCGCCTCGAGGAACTCGTGCAGCACGATCCACTGGTAGTGCCACCGCACGATCCGCTGCGCCTCCCGGAAGATCTCCGACGGCGTGTGGCCGGCGCCGAACGCGGCCTTCACGTCGTCCACGACCCGGTTGTGGAAGCGCAGCATCGCCACGTGGAACTGCGACAGGATCAGGTGCTCGTCGTTGCGGGGGTCGCCGAGCAGCGCGGTCTGCTGGCTGTTGCGGGGCAGGTCGTGACGGGCGGACCCGTCGATGGACACCGCGCCCGAACCGGGGATCTGCTCGGTGAGCAGCGTCGTCTGGCCGCCGTCGACCGTCGCGTCGTAGAGGTGCCGTGAGGCGCCTGGACCGCTGCCGTAGACGCTGTCGAGATCCAGCGCGGGGATCCGGAAGTTGCGGATCGACTCCGGGTCCTGCTGGCGGGCCAGGCTGGAGGTCGGGTCGAACGTCATGTCGTGGTCGAGGAACTGGCCGAGGAAGGTCATCCCCGCAGGCATCGTCGGGTTGTTGGGGTTGCCGGCGCTCGCCGCCGGGTCCACCACAAGGGAGATCGGGTCGGACAGGTCGTCAGCGGCGTCCATGAGCCCGCCGGCCGCCCCCAGCGCGGTCAGGGCGCTGCGGATCATCGGGGTGTCCTCGGCGAAGGGCGGCAGCGTCGGGAACAGGCGCCCGAACCGGCCCTGGTCGTAGAAGGTCGACTGCGGGGTGGTCTCACCGAGACCTGCAGAACCGTGCGCCATGACAGAACTCCCTGCGCCTGATGTCGTCGTCTCGCTGCCCGCTTCCGCGGCATCCGGGTTCGCGCACGGGGACGGTCCCGCGGGCCGCGAAGGACCCGCAAGGTGCGGTTCCTTTGACGAACCGCCTCTTGACGATCAATCTGATTGCGCGAACACCACCGCGCTGGCAGGGTGCGCGGCGGGGGAAGGACGTGCTGGTGCACCTTGATCTGGTCTGCGTCGAGAGCTTCCTCGTCCTGATCGAGGAAGGTCACTACGGCCGCGCGGCGGCGCGGCTGCACATCACCTCGCCCACGCTGACCAAGCGAGTGCAACGACTCGAGCGTTCGCTCAAGGTCCGGCTCCTCGACCGGGGGCCCAGCGGAGTGGTGGCGCTGACCGCCGCCGGGTCGACACTGCGCAGCGACGCGGGGCCGCTACTGGCGCACGAGCGCAGCGCGCGCGAGGCCGCCCAGCGCCGGGCCGCACGCGCCCTCCAAGACGCCTCGGCGTGACCGGCACCGGCAGACGGAGCGACGTGCTGACCCGCCCCGCCTCGCACGCCGACCTGGCCTCGATCCTGGAGCTGTACTGGCTCTACGACGAGGCGATCCGCGGTGCGCGGGACACCGACGAGAGCGACATCACCGGTGACTGGGAGGAGGCCGGGTTCGACCTCAGCACGTCGACGCTGGTCGTCGAGCAGGCCGGCAGCGTGATCGGCTATGCCGTGGTGGATGCGCATGGCAGTGCCGACACCGTGACCGCGCCGGCGGCGCGTGCGGGCGACGTCCAGGACCGGCTGCTCGCCTGGTTGCAGGAGCGCGGCAGCCCGCTCGAGCACCACCTTCCGGCCGCCGACACCGAAGTGGCCGAGCGGCTGCGACGGCGTGGCTGGACCCCCACCCGGCAGTTCTGGCGGATGCGGATCGAGCTGGGCTCCGCCACGCCGCAGCCGCGCTGGCCCGCCGAGGTCGACGTGCGCTCCTTCGAGCGCAGCCCGGACGATGCGAGCGTGCACGAGCTGATCGAGACCTGCTTCCTGGAGATCGGCGGGCAGCGTCCGCGCACGCTGGAGCAGTGGTCGGCCTTCCTGCTGGACACTCCGCGCTTCGACGCCGCGATGTGCGTGGTCGCGTGGCAGAAGGGCAAGCCGGCGGGGGCGGCCATGAGCCAGGACGTCGGCGACTACGGCTTCGTGCGCCAGCTGGCGGTCTCCCCGGACTTCCGCGGGAAGGGCCTCGGCACCGCCCTGCTGCACGAGTGCTTCCGCCGCCACGCCCAGCGCGGCCTGCCGGCAACCGTCCTCGGCGTCGACGCCGCCAATCCCACGGGGGCGGTAGCGCTGTACGAGAAGGCCGGGATGCGCGTGACCGAGCAGTTCCTGCGGTGGGAGTGGGCCCCCGCCACCTGACCGGACAGGAGCTCAGCCCAGCCGCGCGAGCCGCTCGCCGGCGGCTTGGAGCGTCTCGAGGCGCTTGGGGAAGGCGAAGCGCAGCAGGCCGGCGCCGTGCGCGGGCTCGGCGTAGAAGGACGTCCCTGGCACGGCGGCGACCCCAGGGTCCACCACGATCCGCCGGGCGAACGCGCTGCTGTCCTGCGCCGGGTCGAGCGCACCGGTCGTGCAGAGCACGTAGTAGGCACCGTCGGGCACCCGGAAGGTGAAGCCGGCGCGGTCCAGCACCTGGCACAGCAGGTCCCTGCGCTCGCGGTAGGCCGCGGCCGTGGCGGCGTAGTAGTCGGCCGGAAGCGCCATGGCCGCCGCCCCCGCCGCCTGCAGCGGGGCGGGGGCGCCGACCGTCAGGAAGTCGTGCACCTTGCGGATGGCGCCGGTGATGGCAGGCGTGGCGATCGTCCAGCCGACCCGCCAGCCGGTGACCGCGTAGGTCTTCGACATGGCGTTGATGGTGATGGTGCGGTCCTCGAGGCCGGGCACCCTCGCGGGCGGCACGTGCTCCGCGTCGTAGACGATGTGCTCGTAGATCTCGTCGGTCAGGCACAGCGCGTCGTGGGTCTGGCACAGCTCGCTGATCAGGTCGAGCTCGGCGCGGGAGAACACCTTGCCGGTGGGGTTGTGCGGGGTGTTGACGATGATCGCCCTGGTCCGGCCGGAGAAGGCCGCGCGCAGCTCCGCCTCGTCGATCGACCAGTCCGGCGCATGCAAGGTCACGTAGCGCGGCACGGCGCCGCTCAGCACCGCGTCGGGGCCGTAGTTCTCGTAGAACGGCTCGAAGACGACCACCTCCTCGCCCGGGTCGACCGTGGCGAGCAGGCTGGCGATCATCGCCTCGGTCGACCCGCAGGTCACGCAGAGCTCGGTCTCCGGGTCGACCGTCCACCCGGGGTACGTGGCGGCCACCTTGGCCGCGATGCCGTCGCGGAAGTCCTTGGCGCCCCAGGTCACGGCGTACTGGTTGACGTCGTTGTCGAGGGCCGCCTTCGCCGCGTCCTTGAGCTCCTGGGGGCACGGGAAGTCGGGGAAGCCCTGGGCCAGGTTGACCCCGCCGGAGGCGGTGCACAGGCGGGTCATCTCGCGGATCACCGACTCGGTGAAGCTGTCGGCTCGCGCGCTCGTCCAGCGGGTCCGGCTCATGCGCAGGAGCCTGTCACGCGCCGCCCGCAGGGCTACCAGCTACCGCCGCCGCCACCGCCGCCGCCACCGCCGCCCCAGTCGCCGCCGCCGATGCTGCCGCCGCCCCACTCGAACCCACCGCCGCCGCCCTCACCCCAGCCGACATCGGTGGCGTCCTCGACGCCTTCCTCGTAGCCGCGCTCGTAACCGCCGCCGAACCCGCCGAAGCCTCCTCCGAGCCCGCCGCTGAGGATGCTGCCGAGCAGCAGAGTCTCCCAGAACGGGACGGCGTACCAGCCGCCGGGGACCATCCGCCCGCCGAGCATCCCGCCGCCGTAGTAGTGGCCCCGCCCGGGCTCGTACGTGGGTGAGCCCTCGTACTCCTCCTCACCCACCTGGACCCGCGCGGGCGCCTCGAGCTGCGGACCGGAGCCCGGTGGCAGCGGGACGTCCGGACCCGGGTCGAGCCCGAGCCGCTCCCGCACGACGCGAGCCGCCGCGAGCCCCTCGGCCGCCGTCCGCCGAGCCGCGGCGAACTCGCCGGGGGTGTCCGCCTTGGCCATGAGCGCCCCGGTGGCGTTGTAGCGCTCAGCCGCGTCGGCGAGCGCCTGCCGCGCTACGTCGTCGTCCCCGGGCGCCAGCGTGGAGACGTCGCTGCCGAGCCGGCCGTACAGCGACTCGACGTCGGCGCGGTCGGCCTCGAGGGACTTCAGGCGGCGCTTGTTGTTGCGGCGCAGCAGCATCACCCCGGCCCCGGCACCCCCGAGGACCAGCAGACCGAGCAACGCGCCGCTGCCACCACCACCCCCGCCGCCGGATCCGCTGCTGTCGTCGAGGGTCCGGCCGGGGCCGGTCGAGGCCTGCTGGTCGAGGATCCCGACGAACTGCACGACCGCCGCCGTCGCGGCCGCCGAGTCGAACCGTCCGCCGCTGCCGCGCAGGACCCGGTCGATCGCGGCGCCCGCATCGACGCCGGCGGCCCGGGCCTGGCGTCCGCTCGCAGCGCGGAGCACGGGTGTGCCTGCCCGGTCGCTGATGACGAGGACGGACGACGAGCTGTTCTTCGTCCCCACCCCGATCCGCTCGACCAGGGCGGCCGGGCCGCCCGCCCGGTTCACCGTCGCCTCGGTCACGACAGCGACGTAGACCGGCGTACGCGCGTTCGAGACGACCTGGCGTACGCGCGGCTCGTCGACGGCGTACGGCGCGCCGGGCTCGACGTAGACCGGGCGGTCGAGCAGCTGCTCCACCACCTCCCCCGAGTCGACGGCGGCGGCGGGCGCTGCCAGGACGAGCAGCCCGAGCAGCGCCAGAGCCGGCGGCGCGGAACGTCGTAGGCGCATCATGGCTCCACGATTCCCTGATCCGGTGCCCGCGCACCCTGCCAGCCGGCCGGGTCCTCGGGCCGGTGCGCGCCGGGAAGCGGAGCGGGGTCCAGGACCCGGCGCTGTGCTCGCACGTACAGCCAGCCCGCGGTCAGCACCGCCACCGCCACCAGACCCGTGAGCCCGACGGTCCGGCGGCTGACGCCGCCGGCCCGCGGCGCGTCGGCGCTGACCTGCTCGGTGAAGTCGACCAGGGCGCCGGTGAGGGTCTGGGAGGTGAAGGGCTGCTCCAGGCGCGCCCTCAGCACCCGGTCGAGCGCCGCCACCGCGTCCACGCCGGGGATGCCGCCGCTGACCTGCAGCTCCTCCCCGTCGGTCACGACCAGCACCACGGCGTCCGGCCGATCGAGCCGCTCCACGATCCGCAGCACCAGCCCGTCGATGCCCAGCTCCTGCGCAGCGGCATCCGCCTGCGGAACGACGACGACGTAGATCGGCACGGCTGCCTCCTCCAGCGCGTCGAGCACGACGCCGGCGTCCGGCTGGACGGTGCTGTCCGGGTCGACGTAGAGCGGCTGCTCGCGCAGGCCCCGCACCACCTCGTCCACCTCGGCTGCGGCGGCAGCGGCGGTGCCGCCGAGGACTGCTCCGAGCACGAGCAGGAGGGCGGGCAGACGTCGCATGAGCTCATCCTGCCCGGAGGTCTGCGCGCCTGTGGGCTGCGCGGGCGATGCCGAAGGCGATGGGTCAGGCGGCGAGCACCGGCACGCCGGAGGCGCCGGCCACCAGCCGCTCGTAGGCGGGCTCCGCCGTCACGTGCTCCCCCAGCGCCACCGGCTTGCGGCCGCCGTGGAAGTCGCTGCTGCCCGTCACGAGCAGTTCCAGCTCCCCTGCCAGCGCGTGGAGGCGTACGCGGGCGCGGTCGTCGTGGTCGGGATGCTCCACCTCGAGGCCGGCCAGCCCCGCCCGCGCCAGCTCGGCGACGACGTCGTCCCCCACGGTCGGGCCGCGGGCCGCGGCGGCGGGGTGCGCGAACACCGCGACGCCCCCGGCGCCGACCACCAGCCGTACCGCCTCCACCGCGTCGAGCTCGGCCTTGGGCACCCAGAAGCGGCCGCCGGAGCCGATCCACTCCGGCGTGAACGCCTCCGCCATCGAGCCGACGTGCCCCTGCTCGATCAGCGCGCTCGCCAGGTGCGGGCGGCCCACGGTCCCCTCCGCCAGCTGCTGCACCCGCTCCCAGGTCACCCCCGTGCCGCCGGCCTCCAGCAGCTCGGCCATGCGCCGCGCCCGGCCCGCCCTGGCCGCGCGCAGCCGCGCCAGAGCGCCGGCCAGGACCGGCTCCGCGGGGTCGAACAGGTAGGCGAGCAGATGCAGGCTGATGCCGCCGCGTACGCAGGAGATCTCGGCGCCGCGCACCAGTGACAGCCCGGGCGGGAGCGCGGATGCTGCTGCCGCCCAGCCCGAGGTCGTGTCGTGGTCGGTGATGGCGAGCACGTCCAACCCGGCGGCCGCTGCCTGCCGGACGAGCTGCGCCGGCGGCGTCGTGCCGTCGGACGCGGTTGAGTGCGTGTGCAGGTCGATCCGGCGGGCGCGGCGGGTCGGGGTCAGGCCAGCCTGCTGCTGGGGGCGCCCACCGGCAGGTCCAGCAGGGCAGGACCACCGGCACGCAGGTCGTGCAGGATCACGTGCTCGAGCAGCACCAGCTCCGCGGCCGGCGGCCAGAGGACCGCCCACAGCCAGATCCCGAGCGCCTCCCCGACGAAGGCCACCCGGTCGCCGGCGCTGTCGCTGCGCCACAGCGCCGTGGGGTGCCCGGCAGCCTCGACCTTGGCCTCGGGCGGTCCCGCGACGACGTCCCCCGGGTCGAGCGACTCGATGCCGGCGTAGCGCGCGCCGAGTCCCACGCCCGGCTCCTCGGCCACCAGCAGCAGGTCGGCCGGCCCGCCGAGCGGGCAGGGGCCGGACAGCGCCAGCACGGCTGCCCGGCTGGGCGCACGCTCGTCGCCGGCCTGCGCGAGCCCGGTCACCGTCCACCCGGGCAGCAGCGGCCACGGCGTCCACAGCGGAACCCCGCTGCGCGCGGCCACCTGGGCCACGACGTCCGGGCTGACCCGGCTGAGGACGTGCAGCGGAGCCACCGGCCCGTGCCGCTCGCAGTCCCAGGTGCTGGACATCAGGCTCGGCGGTCGCAGGTCCGCACCGCACCGGGGGCAGGTGGGCGGGGTCACGCGTCGACGGTCCGCCGCTGGAAGGAGAAGGTCAAGTGCCCGCGAGGGCTACTCGACGATCCGGCGCTCCTCGCGTACGACCTCGCGCGCGGGCACCTCCTCCTCGACGACCACGCGACGGGCCGGGCGCTCCACCACACGGGTGCGGGGCTCCACCACGCGGCGCTCCCGGCGGGCGACCCGGCGGGGCCGGTCCAGCGCTCCACCCGCCACGAGCAGGGCAGCCACGACGAGGATGACGACGGTGAGGACGACGAGTGTGGTCATGCCTCAGGCTATTCCCGTCTGCGGCTGCGCACAATCGGCCCGGACCACATGGCGGTCCGCTTCACACCGGGACGGGACGGCCCGGCTGCTCGCCGCCGTCCGGCACCCCTCCGGCCGGGCGCTTCGGAACCATCACCTTGCGTCGGAAGACGCACACGACGACACCGTCCTGGTTGTAGCCACGGGTCTGCACGGAGACGACCCCCCTGTCGGCCTTGCTCTTCGACTCGGTCTTGTCGAGGACCTCGGTCTCGCCGTAGATGGTGTCACCGTGGAAGGTCGGGAAGACGTGCTTCAGGCTCTCCACCTCGAGGTTGGCGATCGCCTTGCCCGAGACGTCGGCGACCGACATGCCGAGCAGCAGCGAGTAGACGTAGTTGCCGACGACGACGTTGCGCCCCTGCTGGGTGGTGGCTGCGTAGTTGGCGTCGAGGTGGAGCGGGTGGTGGTTCATGGTGAGCAGGCAGAACAGGTGGTCGTCGTACTCCGTGACGGTCTTGCCCGGCCAGTGCTTGTAGACCGCGCCGACCTCGAACTCCTCGTAGTAGCGGCCGAACTGCACGTGCACTCCTTCGTCGGTACGGGCTCTGGCCCTCCCACCACTGTCCGCCTGCACCGTCAGCGCCAGACGAGCGGGGGCCCGTGCCCCTCGCACTCCCCGAGCAGGCGGGTACGCCCGCCGGGCCAGGACGTGAGGCTCACCCGGAAGTCGAACGACCCGGCGCCGGCGCGCTCGGGCTCCATGGACAGGTGGGCGAGCGGCGCCTGCGGGCTCGCCCGCCCGCCGGCCCCGGCGAGCAGGGTGGAGACCCGCTCGCGCTCGGCCGGCTCGAGGTACTGGCGCACCACGGAGTGCCACACGACGGTGGCGAGCCCGGCGCGAGGCCGGGCCAGCTCCCGCTGCAGGAACGCTGACGCGGGCAGCGGCTCGACTCGCACCGGTGAGGCCGCCGCCACCTGCAGGGCCGCCCGCAGCCGCTCGAAGCGCTCCACCTGGTCCGCCCACACGTACGACGTGAGCGTCAGCCGGTCCTCGGTGCTGGCGGGGTCGAGGGGGCAGGGGTCGCAGCCGGCCCGCTCTGCCGTCTCGAGCCTGGAGTGGTACGGCGGGAGGGTGCCCTGCCAGCGCTCGCGCAGGCGCACCGGACTGGACGGGTCACCCAGCACGACCGCGTCGGCGACCTCGTGCCCGTAGCGGTCGAAGAGCAGGTTCAGCCCGCCGCTGGCACCGATCTCGAGCAGGCGCACCGGCAGGCCGGTCTCCCGGGCGACGTGCAGCAGGCCGCCGAGCAGCGCGCTGCTGCGTCCCACCTCGTTGGTCTGGACCGGGCGGCTCACCAGCTCCCGGAGGGTGTCGAGCTGCTCCTCGATCACGGCGCGCGCAGGCGGCCACACGTCGCCGAGGCTGCCGCCGACCGAGGGGTAGTGCACGGCCAGCGCGGGTGCGCGGCGCTCCAGCACCAGCCGGTGCAGCGCCCCCGCGAGGCGCAGTGCGGGGACCGTGCCCGGGGGGTCGTCCTCGAGCGGGTCGAGCAGCGCCGCGGTGGGACCTCCCGCGGCCATGTCGTCCGCGGCACCGGAGAGGATCGCGGCGGTCAGCGGGCTCCCCGCGCGCTGGCAGTGGCGGGCCTGAGCGCGCAGGCGCTCGACCAGCGGTGGCCCGCTCACGACACCCGCAGCTCGACCTCGGGGCGGCGCGGGTCCCGCAGGTCGCAGCCCTGCTCGAGCCAGCGCCGCTGCAGGGCGTCCGCGCCGTGCACCCGCTTCCAGGCCGCCTCGTTGTCGGTCATCGGCAGCAGCGGGAGGAAGCGCACCCGCTGGGAGCCGTCGAGCTCGAGGTCGGGTACCAGCCCCCCCGGCTCCGCGACCAGCACCGCGCGGAACGGGCTCGCGTCCCACAGCGGCTCGCCCAGGTCCAGGCCCGCTCCCGGTGCCAGCACGACCCCCTCGACTGCGGGGCTGGCGGCGAGGATGGCCAGGCGGCGCAGCACGCTGTCGTGCAGGTCGCGGACCGACAGCAGCAGCTCGGCGCGGGGACCCTCGCCGAGGACGAGCTGCGCGCCCGGGTCCCCCATCGGCGCCCGTGACATGCCGAGCGTCGCGTAGCGGACCAGCCCCTCGGGATCGGGCCCGAAGCGCAGCACGTCGATGCGCTCGGCCCCGAGGAAGGACACGCCCGCCCGGCCGCTGTCCGAGCCGAGTGCGGCCAGCAGGTGGGCCTCCACCTGCAGGAGCACGCTGTCCGGGTCGAGGGGCATCGCGACGCGACCTTCCTGCCACCTTGCCAGGCGGGTCAGCGCAGGGGGTAGTCCTGAAGCAGGCCCCGGCTGATGATCGTCTTCTGGATCTCGCTGGTCCCCTCGCCGATGAGCAGGAAGGGCGCCTCGCGCATGAGGCGCTCGATCTCGTACTCCTTGGAGTAGCCGTAGCCGCCATGGATGCGGAACGACTCCTGGGTCACCTCGACGCAGTACTCGCTGGCGAGCAGCTTGGCCATCCCGGCCTCGACGTCGTTGCGCTTGCCGGCGTCCTTGAGCCGCGCGGCGTTGACCATGAGCAGGTGGGCGGCCTCCACCTTGGTCGCCATCTCGGCCAGCTTGAACGAGATCGCCTGGTGCTGCGCGATCGGCTTGCCGAAGGTGGAGCGCTGCTGCGCGTACGCGATCGCGAGCTCGAAGGCACGGATGGAGATGCCGCAGGCGCGGGCCGCGACGTTGACCCGGCCCACCTCGACGCCGTCCATCATCTGGTAGAAGCCGCGCCCCCTGCCTGCCTCGCCGCCGAGGATCGCGCTGGCCGGGACCCGGGCGCCGTCAAGGACCATCTCGGTCGTCTCGACCCCCTTGTAGCCCATCTTGTCGATCTTCCCCGGGATGGTGACGCCCTGCGCGGTCTGCCCGAAGCCCGGCTCCTTCTCGACCAGGAACGTCGTCATGTTCTTGTAGACCGAGTCCGCGCCCTCATCGGTCTTGACCAAGGTCGCGATCAGTCCCGCGCGGGCCCCGTTGGTCAGCCACATCTTCTGCCCGTCGAGCACGTAGGTGTCGCCGTCGCGCACCCCCTTGCTCGAGATCGCCGCCACGTCCGAGCCGCAGCCGGGCTCGGACATCGAGAAGCCGCCGCGCAGCTCACCGCTCGCCATAAGCGGGAGCAGCCGCGCCTTCTGCTCCGGGGTCCCGTGGTGCATCAGCAGATAGGCCACGATGAAGTGGGTGTTGATGACGCCGGAGACGCTCATCCAGCCGCGGGCGATCTGCTCCACGACCAGGGCGTAGGTCAGCAGCGACTCCCCGAGGCCGCCGTGCTCCTCGGGGATCATGAGCCCGAACAGGCCCATCTCCTTCATGCCGTCGACGATCGCGTCGGGGAACTCGTCCTTGTGCTCGAGCTCCGTGGCGTAGGGCAGGATCTCCTTCTCGACGAACGCCCTCACGGTGCCGAGGATCTCCTGCTGGATCTCCGAGAGCCCGTCGGTGCTGGCGAGTCGTGGCATGGGATCTCCTCGACGTACGGGTGGCCGCGCCGCCACCGCGGGTGTCCCCGCCAGTGTCCCACCGCCGTCGTGGACGAAGCCGGGCGCAGCCGCGTGAGCCCGCTCACGCTCACAGCCGTAGGGCAGACGGGCGCGCATCCAGCCAGGCCGTGCCCGATCCCCGGGGGGCGGGCAGGACCAGGGTGGGACCGAGTGCGCGCTCCAGGTCGACCAGCGGCTGCGGGCGGGCGAGCAGGTAGCCCTGCACCAGGGAGCAGCCCAGCTGCTGGAGCTCCTCGAGCTGCTCCGGCGTCTCTACGCCCTCGGCCACCGTCTGCATGCCCACCGCGGCGGCCAGCCGGATCACCGCGGCGACGATCTCGCGGTCCACCGGGTTGTCGCCCAGCCCGTCGACGAACGACTTGTCGATCTTCACCACGTCGACCGGGAAGCGCTTGAGGTAGCTCAGCGAGGAGTAGCCGGTCCCGAAGTCGTCGATGGCGAGCCGCACGCCGAGCCGCTTGAGCGCGCTCAGGGTGGCCAGCGTCCGCTCCGTGTCCCCCATGACCACCGTTTCGGTGATCTCCAGCACCAGCGCGGTCGGCTCCAGCCCGACGGCGTCGAGCATCGAGGCCACCCGGTCGCCGAGGTCAGGATCCTGGAACTGCCGCGCGGACAGGTTGACCGCCATGACCGTGTTCTCGCCCGGATGCGCGTCCCGCCACTCCCGGGCCGTCCGGCAGGCCCGCTCGAGGACCCACTCGCCCAGGGGGAGCACGAGCCCGGTATCCTCGGCGAGCTCCATGAACTGCGCCGGACCGAGCAGTCCGAGCTCTGGGTGCCGCCAGCGGACCAGGGCCTCGAAGCCGTACAGCCGGCCACTGTGCGCCTGCAGCACCGGCTGGTAGTGCAGCTCCAGCTCGCCGGCCGTGATGGCCCGGCGCAGCTGCGTCTCCAGGTCCAGCCGTGCCAGGGCCAGCTCGTCGGCGTTCGCCGCCGCGGTGCAGAACCTGTTCTTTCCGGCCCGCTTCGCGTCGTACATGGCGATGTCGGCCGCCGCCAGCAGGTCCGTCGGCGCGTCCCCGGAGGCAGCCACCGCGACACCGATGCTGACCGACAGGACGATCTCGCGGTCCCCAGCGACCAGCGGCCGCCGCAGCGACTGCAGAATCCGCTCGGCAGTCGCGGTCGCCTCCGCCGGGCCGGCCAGCTCCTCGAGCAGCACGGTGAACTCGTCGCCGCCGAAGCGGGCCACCGTGTCCCCCGCCCGGACGGCACCGACGAGCCGGGAGGCCACCGTGCACAGGACGTCGTCGCCCACGCGGTGGCCGAGGCTGTCGTTGATCAGCTTGAACCGGTCGACGTCGAGGAACAGGACAGCCTGCGTCGAGCCGTCCTCAGCGGCCCGGCTGCGCGCGTGCTCCAGGCGGTCGAGGAACAGCCCGCGGCTCGGCAGCCCGGTCAGCTGGTCGTGGAAGGCCTGGTGCACCAGCTGGCGCTCCAGCGCCTTGCGCTCGGTCACGTCGCGCAGCGCGACGACCGCGCCCACCATGTCCCCCTCCTGCTGCACCGGGGAGGCCGTCAGCGCGACGTCGAGTGAGCTGCCGTCGCGCCGCTTCACCGTGTACTCGTCGAGGCGGACCGTGGCGCCGCAACGCAGCCGGGCCAGGTGCACCCACTCGCCGCCGCGGACGGATACGGCCTGCCGCCTGTCCGGGTCGACGGTCGCGGCCAGCTGCTGGCCCACGAGCGTCCCGGGTGCCCACCCCAGCATGCTGTCGGCCGCGGGGTTGGCGAAGGTCACGACGCCGGACGGGTTGCAGGCGAGGACGCCCTCACCGAGGCTGCTCGTGACGGTGTGCAGCTGCTCGTAGAGCCGGGCGTTGGCAAGCAACCCACCGGCGATGACCGCCAGCGCCTGCAGGCAGGTCGCGTCGCCCCCTGTCCACGCGCCGCCGCTTCCCCGGTCCCAGACCTCCACGGCGAGGGTCGCGTCCACCTCGGCACGAAGCGCTCCCTCGTGGGGCGGCGTACCCGCGTCCACGACCTGCGCCGCTCCGGCCACCAGCAGCACGGCGGCCGCATCCGCCAGCTCCGTCCGTACCCCCTGCACGCCCACCCTGGCGTGGATGCGACCGGCAGCCTCGTACAGCGCCTCGGTACGCCGGCGTTCCTGCCACTGCCGCATGGCCCCCGAGAAGGCGAACTGCAGGACCACCACGGGCACCGCCGCCGCGAGAACAGCCACCGGCCGCTGCTCGGCGGCCAGCAGGACAAGCACGCCGAGCGAGAGGGAGCCGACCCAGGTGGCCGCCCGCACCACAGCCCCGTCCAGCAGGACCGGGCGGAACCGGCTGCCCTCGGCCAGGGAGATGACCCCCGCCACGGCGGTCGCTGTGATGGCGCAGAACACCAACCCGCCGACCAGCACCGCAAGGACGTCCCGTGCGTCCAGCGCCTCCCGGGTCAGCCCGAGGGCGCTCGCGGTCGCCAGGCCTGCGGCGGTCGAGAACAGGATCATCCCGACGTTGAACAGCGCCTTGTGCACCGACCGGCGCTTGGAGGCGGCGCTGGCCAGCGCGGCGGCCATGCCGATGACGACCATCGTCGGCAGGGGGCCGAGCAGGAAGGCCAACGGGACGAAGAACGCCTCCTCCAGGTGAAGGGCCTCGGACTCGCCGCGGTGGGTCAGCTGGACCGGGAACAGCTCGATGGCGGCCAGCGCCGCACCGAGTGCGAGAAGCAGGCCCCAGGAGCCGCCGCCCCAGCCTGCGAGGACCCCGGTGAGGACCAGCAAGGCGACACCGGCGACCGCGGTCCCCGCGCAGACGGCCCGCACCAGCCGTCCCCTGCGCGAAGGGGTCACTGCCACAGCAGCCGGGGGGACAGCGCCGCCGCCATGGGGGCCCGGCATCTGCCGGCCGCTCTGGACCTGTCCATCTGAACCCCCGATCGGGTGACACCGCGTGTCCCTGTCGCAGCGTGCCGTCAGGGGCGGCTTCTGGCGATGACCCGTTGGAGCCGGTTGTCCTAGTCAGCCCGGGTCGAAGCGGCGGTCCCCGTCGGGTGGCGCTGTGCGGAGGGAGGCTGCCCGCCCGCTGCCGTGACGGTCTGTTGACAACCCTCCGTAGATCGCGCGACAGGAGCGTGCAAGGCCATCCAGTGGGCAGCCTCGGTGCATGCCGGCGACCGACCGGCGCCCGGGTCCGCCCGGGCGGCGCAGCCCGCGCGCAGGGCTACGTCCTGAGGCCACCAGCCGTGGCGACCTCGGCGCCCGCGTCGTGGCTCGACGGGCAACCGTCCCAGACCGGGTAGACCCCGCCCGCAACGACCAACGGAAGGAAGCACCGCATGCTCTGGACGATCATAGGAGTCCTGCTCGCCATCTGGCTGCTCGGGCTCGTCCTGAACGTCGTCGGCGCGCTGATCCACGTCGTGCTCGTTCTCGGCCTGATCGTGCTCGCCGTCAAGGTCGTCTCGCACGTCAGGTCCCGTTCGACCGCCTGACCCATCCGGCGCCCGCCCGGCCGGCCGCCCCCGTCTCACGACACCACCGAAGGGACCCACCATGATCGGCTTCATCGTCGCCGGACTCGTCATCGGCGTGCTCGCCCGCCTCATCAAGCCCGGCAAGCAGAACCTCAGCGTCGTCGCGACCCTCCTGCTCGGCCTCGCGGGGTCCGTGATCGGCGGGCTCGTCGCGAACCTCCTCGGCACCGGAGGGATCTTCGAGCTCAACGTCCTCGGGTTCATCGTCGCGGTCGTCGCCGCCGTCCTGCTCATCGGTGTAGCGGAGGGAGTCAGCGGCCGCAGCCGCAACCGCGCCTGACCGGCCCCACGTCAGCCGGTCCGCGCCGCCCGCGTCCTGCGCTCCCGCTCGCCGCGCCACCGGATCAACGCTGTCCGGTGCCCGGGCAGGGCGGCCGCCTCGACGTCGTCGAGCAGCTCCTCCACCCGCACGCGCACCCGCGGCATGTCTGCGCCGTCCCGTTCGATCTCCTCGAGGGCCAGGGCCAGGTAGTCCTCGAGCGCATCGGCCGGCAGGACCAGCCGGACCTGCCCGTGCTCGTCGGTGTGGACGCCGGTGCGCAAGGGCCGGGTCGCGAGGCGCCTCAGCAGGTCGTGCTCCTCGTCGACGACCTGCACGGCGGTCGTCGGGTCGTTGATGCCCGGGGACAGGGCGCGCTGGGCGATGTCGACGAGCTGGCGGAACCCGAACGCCACGTCGGCCTGGAGGGTGCGGTTCCGCTCCTGGTTGACCGCGGCGAGGACGGCAGGCACGTCGAGGCGCGAGGCCTCGCCCGAGACCTCCAGCAGCGGGGCACCCTCGGGGACGTAGCGACCGAGGCGGACCTGCATGCGCAGGACGACGTCGGCGTCCCGCGCCGCGCGGACGAGCGCCTGCTCGTCGACCGCGGTGACCACCCCGCTGCGCCGTGCCGGCACGACGAGGGCCGGCACCGCGTCCGGCGGCAGCGCTCGGGCTCCGATCGGCTGGTCCCGCCCCGGGGGGAAGCGCCGGTCGATGGTGGCGCGCGTCTCGGTGCCGATCGCCGCGATGACGGAGGAGACCTGGAGCGAGGTGGCGATGTGGTGGATGTAGGTGACGAACAGAGCCACGCTGAGCAGCAGCAGAGCCAGAGCGAGAGTTGTGGCGACCGCCGGCACGAACCGGTCCTCGCCGCTGCGGACGGTTCGCAGCACCATCACCGCGTAGACGAACGTGGCCGTGAACACTCCCAGTGCGTACTGCGTCAGCCGGTCGCGCAGGAACGTGCGCAGCACCCGCGGAGAGAACTGGCTGCTGGTCAGCTGCAGCGCCAGGACCGTGATCGAGAAGACCAGCCCGGTGAAGGTGATCATCGCGGTCGTGATCGCGCTGAGGACCTCGCGGGCACCGTCGGGGCCCGCGCCGAAGGTGAGCGCGAACGAGGACTGCAGCCGGTGGTCGACCTCCACGAGCAGGAGCGCCAGCAGCACCGCTGCCGTCACGCAGCCGCCCGGCACCGCCCAGAAGCCGGACCGCACGCTCTCGCGCCACCGTTCCCAGCGACCCCTCACCGGCGCAGTGCCTCCGCGCCCCGGACCCCGTCCAGCAGCTGATCATCGAGCGGCTCTCCGGTGCGGATGACGCTGACGTCGCCGCTCGTCTCGAGCACAACGGCGTGCACCTGCTGCCGGTGGCGCACCCCGGCGAGCCGCAGCTGGCCCCACCGCTCCTCCCGGCTGACGCGCGCGTGCTGCAGGTTGGCCTCCAGGATCTGCGGGCCGGCCATCAGCGGCACCGGCCGGTTGTCGACCAGGCCGTAGAGCAGGCCCCGGCGCCGCAACGAGGCGATCGCGTACTGGAGCCCGAACAGGAAGGCCAGCGCCAAGACCCCGACGCTGAGCGGGACGTTGCCGGTCGCCGTGCTCGCCACAGTCGAGCCGACCGCCACGGTCGCCGCGAAGTCGAAGGTGGACATCTTCGCCAGCGAGCGCGCTCCCGCGAGCCGGGAGAGGGCGATCACCGAGGCGTACACGAGGGGCGCGGAGACCAGCACCACGGCCAGTCGCTCCCAGCCGGCGCCGAGCTGCTCGGGCAGCATCCCTTCCCCCTTCGCTCCTTCGACCGGTACCCCCGGCCGGCGACGGCACCCGGCTGTCACAGAATCGTCACGGGCACACGCCGGGGCCGGGGGAAGGGCTCCGGTCGACGCCGGCCGGGAAGGATCCATCGTGCTCGACACGCTCGGCGACGCCGCGCCACGCGTCGGCGTGGCGGTGGCGGTCGCGCTGCTGCTCTACGGCGTCGGCCGGGTCCTCGGCGCCGGGGTACGACGACGGTGGTGCCGGCTGGACCGTCCCAGCTTCGCCAACGTCATGAGCCGTGTGGTGCGGCTCGGCTTCGGCCTGCTCGCAGTGCTCACGGCGGCCACCATCGTCTTCCCGACGGTTCAGCCGGTGAACGTGCTCGGGAGCCTCGGCTTCTTCAGCATCGCGGTCGGCTTCGCCTTCCGGGACATCCTCGAGAACCTGCTCGCGGGCATCCTGCTGCTGTTCCGGTCGCCGTTCCGGATGGGCGACGAGGTCGACATCGAGGGCACGCGCGGCACCGTCGTCGAGATCAACCTCCGTGAGACCGTCCTGCGCACCTACGAGGGCCGCAAGGTCCTCATCCCCAACGCGACCGTGTACAAGAACCAGCTCGTCGTCCAGACCGCCTACGGCGCGATCCGGACCGAAGCGGTGGTCGGCATCGCGTACGAGAGCGACGTCGACCGCGCGCACCGGGTCGTGCTCGACGTCCTGCGCGGCCTCGACGAGGTGCTGGCCGAGCCTGCGCCGCTCGTCCTCGTCGGCGAGCTCGGTCCGAGCACCGTCGACCTGCAGGTCCTGTTCTGGACCGCCCCGCAGCAGGCGCTCGTGCTGCAGGCGCGCGACCGCGTCCTGACGCAGATCAAGGTGGCGCTGGACGAGGCGGGCATCGAGATGCCGGCCGACATCGTCGTGCTTCAGGGCACTCCGAGCCTGAAGGCGGCGCTGCGTGACGACGAGGCCGAGACCACCCAGGCCGGTAGTGTGCGCCGCCTGGGCGGGCGCCCTCCGAGCTAGATCCACTGGCGCCGGCGCACGAGCCGCGGGCACGCCCGTCGGATCGACCCCCCGATCCAGCCCCAACTTCAGACAGGAGGCGTCGTGGCGACGCATCGCGTGGACGGCTTCGACGCACCGGCGGAGGGCGACCTCACTACCGTCGAGGTGGACGGGGCGGAGGTGGGGGTGACCGTCGTCGACGGCCAGGTCTACGCCTTCGACGACGAGTGCACCCACGCGGCGTGCTCCCTCGCCGACGGCGAGCTCGAGGGCGGTGCGGTGGTGTGCCCGTGCCACTTCGCGAAGTTCGACCTCAAGACCGGGGCGGTCCTCGACGGCCCGGCGATGAGGCCGCTCGGCATCTGGCAGGCCCGCCTCGTGGACGGCGCCCTCGAGCTGGAGCGGTGAGCGGCGACGGCGTCGTCGTCGTCGGGGCGAGCCTCGCGGGTGCGCACGCGGCGCTCGAGCTGCGCCGCCTCGGCTACTCCGAGCCCGTGACGCTGGTCGGCGCCGAGCCGCACCTGCCCTACGAGCGCCCGGAGCTGAGCAAGGGCTACCTCGCCGGCGAGGTGACGCTCGACCGGCTGCTGGTCGCGCCGGCCACGGCCTATCCCGATGCCGACGTCGACCTGCGGCTCGGCGTCCGGGCCGTCGACGTGGACAGCGCCCTGCGCAGGGTGCACCTCGCGAACGGCGAGACGCTCGCGTACGACGCACTGGTCGTCGCGACGGGCAGCGCCAACGTGCGGCCGAGGATCGATGGGCTGGACCTCGGCGGGGTCTTCTCGCTGCGCACGGTGGACGAGGCCGAGGCGCTGGCCGCCGCGGCCCGCCCTGGCGGACGCGCCGTGGTCGTCGGGACCGGGCTCGTCGGGTGCGAGGTCGCGGCCACCCTGTCGACACTCGGGCTCTGCGTGAGCGCGGTCGACCCGCTGCCCGGCCCGCTGTGGACCGCGCTCGGGCCGCAGCTGAGCGCGCTGGTCCGCGGCTGGCACACCGAGCACGGCGTCGACGTGATCAGCGGTACCGGCGTCGCGGCGATCGAGGGAGCTGGGCACGCGGAGCGGGTACGCCTGGCCGACGGCCGGGTGCTCGAGGCCGACGTCGTCGTGGTGGGGGTGGGGGCACGACCGGTCCTGGACTGGCTGACCCGCGCGCCGCTGACCCTCGCGGCGGGCGGCGTCGCGGTGGACGCCGAGCAGCGCAGCGACGTGCCGGGCATCTACGCGGCGGGTGACGTCGCCGCAGTGACCGCCCCCGGCGCGCCGCAGCCGCGGCGGACGGAGCACTACAGCTCCGCCGTGGCCCAGGGAAAGCGGGTTGCGCACGCGGTCGTCGGCCTGCCGATGCCATCGCCGCAGCAGGACTGGTTCTGGTCGCACCAGTACGGCCACTACCTGCAGTACGCCGGCGAGCACGGCCCGGACGACGAGCTCGTGGTGCGGCCCGAGCCGTTCGCGGCGTTCTTCCTGCGCGACGCGGTGCTGCGCGCGGTCGCGACCGTCGACAACGGCCGCGACCTGCGGCGGGCGCTGCGCCTGATCGGGCGACCGGTGGACCGGGCGGTGCTCGCCGACCCGGGCGGCGACCTGCGCACGGTGGCCTGAGCGCCGGCCCGCGGGAACCTCCCCCAGCGGCTACTCGACCGGCACGCTCGGTGCGGTCGCGCGGCTGCCGGCCCGGATGACCAGCCCCAGCCCGCTCACCAGCAGGACCGCTGCGGGGATCGCGAGCAGCGGCGGGCGCTGATCGAGGAACACCGCCGCGATGAGCGCCGCGCCAGGGATCTCGAGCAGGATCGACAGGCTCACGACGGTGGGGCTGGTCGTCTTGAGCACCCGGTTGAACAACGAGTGCCCGAGCAGCTGCGCCCCCGCGGTGAGGGCCACGAGGCGCAGCCAGTCCTCGGCGTCGTACCCGGTCAGGGACTGGCGCCCCACCAGGCACACGACCAGCAGGACCGCGGCGGTGGTCGTGTAGCACAGCGCCGTGTAGGTCGTGGTGGACACGCTGCGGCGCACCTCGCTCCCGGCCGTCATGTACATCGCCGCGAACGCACCGCCGAGCAGGGCCAGGCCGTCGCCGATCAGCGCCCGGCTGCTCACCTGGAGGTCGGCACCGGTCAGCAGGAGCGCCCCGCTCATCGCGACGCCGATGCCGACCCAGACCGCGCGTCCCACGGGTACGCCGCGCAGGCCGGACAGCAGCGCCGCCCACACCGGCTGGGTCGCGACGAGGGCCGTGGCGGAGGCGACCGACGTGAAGCTCAACGAGGGGATCCAGGTCGCGAAGTGCAGGGCGAGCAGGACGCCGGCGAGGCCGGCGAGCCGCCACTCCCGACGGTCCAGCGAGCGCAGCTCGGCGCGGCAGCGCAGCAGGACCACCGGCAGCAGCACCCCTGCGGCCATGGCGTTGCGCCAGAACGCGATCGCGAGCGCCGGGGCGACCGTGGCCGCGATCAGCGGGCCGGACGTGCTCACGGCGGCCAGGGCCACCGCCAGCAGCGCCAGGTCGCTGCCGGCCGGGCGGCCCACGGCGGGCAGGTCCCCGCGCTGCCTCGTCGACGCCGTCACCCGCTCCAGCCTGCCAGGGGCGCCGGCGGGGAGCGGGCCAGCCCTGTGCCAGCATCACCACCGTGGCGACCCGCACGCTCGTGGCCGAGGCGACCCGGCGCTCCGGCGTCGTGTGGGTGTCCGCTCCCGGCGAGGCGCCCGCGCTGCTGTGGCACCTGTGGCACGAGGACCGGATGTACGTCGTCGGCGACGGTCAGGAGCAGCCCCTCCCCGTGACGGGTGGGCGGGCGCTCGTGACGGTGCGCTCCGCGGCGAGCCAGTCCGGCCGGGTGGTGGAGTGGGAGGCCGACGTCGACCGGATCGCTTCGGGAAGCCCGGCATGGCAGGAGGTGGCGCCGCTGCTCGCTGCCTCGCGGCTGAACTCCCAGGACCGGTCCGACCCAGCCGGCCGCTGGGCGCGCGAGAGCACCGTGCTGCGCTTCACCCCGATCGGGCTCAGGCAGGCATGACCTCGCTGAGCTTGCCGCTCTTCACGTCGTAGATGAAGCCGCGGACCGCGTCCTTCTTGGGGATCGACGGTTCGGCGTGGATGCGGGCCATGCTCTGGCGCACGTCGGTCTCGAGGTCGGTGAACGCCTCCGCGGCCCAGCTCGGGCGTACGCCGGTGTCAGCGGCGATGTCGTCGCGGAACTGCTGGTCGGTGAAGGTCAGCATCCCGCAGTCGGTGTGGTGGAGAAGCACGATCTCCTTCGTGCCGAGCAGCCGCTGGCTGATGGCCAGCGAGCGGAGCTCGTCCTGGGTGACGACGCCGCCGGCGTTGCGGATGACGTGCGCGTCGCCCTCGGACAGACCCAGCAGACCGTACGGGTTGAGCCGGGCGTCCATGCAGGCGACGACCGCGATCTGCTTGGCGGGCGGCATGGGCAGGTCGCCCTTGTCGAAGCTCTCGGCGTAGCGCTCGGCGTTCGCGAGCAGCTCGTCGGTGACAGACATGCGTTCTCCTGGTGTGGGTGCGTGCGGGGAAGGGTCGGGCGAGCGGACGCTGAGCAGCGTGCGGAGTGCGAAGGTGCTCCGGAACCGGCAGCTAGGGCGTACAGGTCTCGTCGAAGAGGTCCCCGCGGCGGCCCACCCAGAAGGGGTCGAGCAGGCATTCGACGGGTGACATGCGCGGGATCGAACCACACCGGCACGGGGCCCGGCCACCACAGGGGTCGAGCTCTCAGCGGTCCAGCACCCCGGCCCTACGGCATCGTCATGCCGCCGTCGACGGGGAGGGTGACGCCGGTGACGTACGACGCGGCGTCGCTGGCCAGGAAGACGCCGACTGCCGCCAGCTCCATCGGGTCGCCGAGCCGCCCGGCGGGGGTGATCGCCTTCACGAGCTCGGCCTCCTTCGCGTCCATCTGGTCGGTCATCTCGGTCGGGAAGTAGCCCGGCGCCAGGGCGTTGACCCGGATCGACTTGCGGCCGGTCCACTGGGCCGCCAGGTCGCGGGTGAGCCCGATCAGGCCGGCCTTGGAGGCCGCGTAGGCCGCCTGGGGCAAGGCGCCAGGGTGCAGACCGAGCACGCTGGAGATGTTGACGATCGAGCCGCCCTCTGTGGCCGCGTGCACGAAGGCCTGCGCCATCCAGTAGGCGCCGTTCAGGTTGACGTCCAGCACCCGCAGGAACTCCGCCGGCGTCTCGCGGGTCGCCGGCTGAGCCCAGCCGAGGCCCGCGTTGTTCACCAGGACGTCGACCCGGCCGAACGTGTCGACCGCCTGCTGCACCAGGGCCTTGCACTGCTCGGGATCCGTGACGTCGGTCTGCAGGTGGGTGTAGCGCCGGCCGGCGGCCTCCACCAGCCTGCCGGTGTCCGGCAGCCGGTCCACCCGCCGCGCTCCCAGCACGAGATCCGCACCCGCCTCGGCGAAGGCCTGCGCGAACGCCACCCCGAGGCCCGAGGAGGCGCCGGTGACGATGACGACGCGGTCGTCGAGCCGGAAACGGTCCAGGACGGTCATGGAGCTCCTCGAGAGACGGCGGGCGGGTGGCGGCTGCGGACCCCATGCTCCGTGGCCGGTCCCGTCAACCCCCCCGGCGGTAGCCTCCGCCGCGTGAGCACCAGCACCCGCGTCTACGTCGCGCGCCTCGCTGGGCTGCCCGTCTTCGACCCCAACGGGGACCAGGTCGGCCGGGTGCGGGACGTCGTCGTGGCTCTGCGGATCGGCACGGACGCGCCTCGCGTGCTCGGCGTCGCCGTGGAGATCCAGGCGCGCCGGCGGATCTTCGTCCCGATCGGGCGCGTGACGACGATCGACCCGGAGGCGGTGGTCCTGGCCAGCGGCACGGTGAGCCTGCGCCGGTTCGACAAGCGGCCCGGCGAGACCCTCGTCCTGGCCGAGCTGCTGGACCGCCACGTCACGCTGCTGTCGACCGGTGAGCAGGTGACCGTCCTCGACATGGGGATGGAGCGGGTGCGTACGGGCGACTGGCTGGTCAACCGGGTCGCGGTCCGAAGGACCGGCGGCTCCGGGCTGCGCGGCCGCCGGCGGGGCGAGGTCCTGCAGGTGGACTGGAACGAGGTCAGCGGGTTCTCCCTGCCCGAGGACGGGCAGGGCGCCGCCAACCTCCTGGCCGTGTTCGAGAAGCTGCGCCCGGCGGACCTGGCAGGGGTCATGCACGACCTCACCGGCAAGCGCCGGGCCGAGATCGCGGCCGCGCTGGACGACGAGCGCCTCGCCGACGTGCTCGAGGAGATGAGCGAGGACGAGCAGGTCGAGCTGCTCGGCGGGCTCGAGGACGAGCGGGCCGCCGACGTGCTCGAGGCGATGGCCCCCGACGACGCCGCCGACCTCCTGGGGGAGCTGCCCGCCGCAGAGGCCGAGCGGCTGCTCCAGCTCATGGAGCCCGACGAGGCGGCGCCCGTACGCAACCTGCTGGCCTACAGCGACGACACCGCCGGCGGGCTCATGACGCCCGAGCCCGTGATCCTGCCGCCGAACGCCACCGTCGCCGAGGCGCTGGCCCGCATCCGCAACTCCGACCTCTCCCCCGCGCTGGCCGCGCAGGTCTACGTCGTGCGCCCGCCGTACGAGACTCCGACCGGGCGCTTCCTCGGCACGGCGCACTTCCAGCGGATGCTGCGCGAACCGCCCTCAGCGCTGATCTCGGCGGTGGTGGACACCGACATCGACCCGCTTCCGGCGGACTGCCCGCTGGCGGACGTGACGCGCCACCTCGCGTCGTACAACCTGGTGGCGGTGCCCGTCGTTGACTCCGAGCAGCGGCTGCTCGGTGCGGTCACGGTGGACGACGTGCTGGACCACGTCCTCCCCTCGGGCTGGCGGGACTCGAGGACCAGCCATGGCTGAGCGCACCCCGCGGCGGGTGCGCCTCGACACCCCGATGGAACGCGGCGCCCGCCGCCCGCACTACGACCCGGAGGCGTTCGGGCGGGTGTCGGAACGGATCGCGCGCTTCCTCGGGACCGCCCGCTTCCTGGTCTACATGACGGTCTTCATCATCTTCTGGATCGTCATCAACGTGACGCCGATCGCCTTCGACCCCTACACCTTCACCTTCCTGACGCTGCTGCTGTCCCTGCAGGCGTCGTACGCAGCCCCGCTCATCCTGCTGGCCCAGAACCGCCAGGCCGACCGGGACCGGATCAGCCTGGAGGAGGACCGCGCGACCAGTGACCGCCTGCAGGCCGACGTGGAGTACCTCACCCGTGAGGTGGCGAGCCTGCGCCAGGCGCTCGGGGAGGTGGCCACCCGCGAGTACCTGCGCGACCAGCTGCGCGAGATGACCGAGGAGGTCGTGGCGCGGGCGCGCACCGTGGAGCTCAGCGCCGAGCAGGCGCAGCACGACCACGCCGCGACCCGCAAGCGCGAGGAGCGCGAGCGCAGGGCGGAGCGCAAGAAGCGGCGGGCGGGCCTTCGGGTCGAGGAGCAGAGCGTCGCGAAGGCCGGGCTCGGGGAGCCGTTCGTCGGCGAGGACGAGTCGGACTAGAGGGCGCGCAGGGCTGCGGCGGTCGCCGCCGCGGCGAGGACGATCACGAGGAACGGCGCGCGCAGGAGAACCAGCCCGAGGGCCACCGCGAGACCGGCCGCCCGCGCGTCGAGCACCAGAGCCCGGTCGCCCCCGAAGGCCTGCACGACCACGAGCGCGGCCAGCAGCGGCACCGGCAGCAGGACCGCGGCCCGCTGCAGGCGCTCCTGCTCGAGCCATCGCGCGGGCAGCGACCACCCGGCCAGCTTGAGCAGGAAGCAGCCCAGCGACGCGCCGAGGATCGCCGCCCAGATCACGGCGCCGCGGACGCCGACGGCCGCCGCCTGGCGAGCAGCGGCAGCACCGCGAGGGCGGCGAGCAGCACCGGCACCCCTGCAGGCGTGGCCGGGATCGCGACCGCGGCGAGCAGCCCGCCTCCTGCGGCGAGGGCCAGCGTGTCGCGCCGGCGCACCTGCGGCGCCAGCAGCGCGAGGAAGGCCGCGGGCACCGCCGCGTCCAGGCCGAGCGCGAGCGGGTCGCCCAGTCGCGCAGCACCCACGGCGCCGGCCAGCGTCGCGAGGTTCCACAGGACGTACACGCTTGCGCCGGTCGCCCAGAACGCCGTCTGCGCCAGTCCCTCCGGCGCCGCCGTCGCCATGCCGGTGGTCTCGTCGATCGTGAGCTGGGCGGCCAGCAGCCGCCGCGGCCCGCGGACCGGGATCAGCGTCCCCAGCCGGACCGCGTAGAGGGTGTTGCGGGCGCCGAGCAGCAGCGCGCTCGCGACTCCCGCAACGACGCTCCCGCCCGCGCCCAGCACCCCGACGAGCGCGAACTGTGAGGCACCGGTGAACAGCAGCAGCGACAGCGCGCACGCCTGCACCGTCGACAGCCCTGCGGTGACGGCGGCCGCACCAAAGGACAGCCCGAAGGCACCCACCGCCAGGCCGATGCCGACCGCGTCCCGAAGGACCGCCGAGCGAGAGCTCAGGAGTCCACCGCCGCGGACGCGCCGCCCTCGACCAGCTTGCCGAGCAGCTCGGCCAGCAGGACCACCTCGTCGGCGGACAGCCGGCCGGTGACGTGCTCGGCGACGCCGCGGGCATGGGTGGGCCAGGCCTCGCGCAGGCGGGCCAGGCCGGCATCGGTCAGCACCGCAAGGGTGCCGCGCGCGTCGCTGGGGCACGGCCGCCGCTCGATCAGCCCGTCGCGCTCGAGCCGGTCCGCGAGCCGGGTCAGCCCGGACCTCGACAGCAGCACCCGCTCGGCCAGCTCGGTCATCCTCAGCCGGCGGTCGGGCGCCTCGGACAGCTGCACCAGCACGTCGTAGAACGCGAGCGGCAGTGCGTGCTCCAGCAGGAGCTCGGCCTCGAGGCGGCGCACCACCGTGGCGTGGGCCCGCAGGAAGGTCCGCCACGCTGTGAGCTCAGCGGGGCTCAGGACCGACGCCATCTGCTCATCGTAGGTGCGGATGCAGGTGAGGGGACCGGACAGGCGCGGCCTACCGTGGGGTCCGTGCGCAGCGCCAAGGACTTCTTCCGCCCCCTCGCCGTCGGCGCCCCCGAACCCCTGCGGGACGTGCCCTGGCGGCCCTCCCGGATGATCCACTTCTTCGACCCGTCTAACGCGAAGATGGTCGCCAAGGTGCCGGCTCTCGCTCCGCGCGTGGACGTCCTGCTGGGCAACCTCGAGGACGCCGTCCAGGCCTCCGCGAAGGAGGCCGCCCGCGCCGGTCTGGTCGAGGTCGGCAGGACGGCGGAGCTCGGCGACACCCAGCTGTGGACCCGGATCAACAGCCTGGACAGCCCCTGGGCGCTCGATGACCTCACGACGCTGGTGACCGAGATCGGCGACCGGCTCGACGTCGTCATGGTGCCGAAGGTCGAGGGGCCGGAGGACATCCACTACGTCGACCGGCTGCTCGCCCAGCTCGAGGCGAAGGCGGGCGTCCGCCGTCCGCTCCTGGTGCACGCGCTGCTCGAGACCGCGCGCGGCGTCGCCAACGTCGAGCAGATCTGCGGGGCCTCGCCGCGCATGCAGGGGATCTCGCTGGGCCCGGCCGACCTCGCGGCCGACCGCCGGATGAAGACCACCAGGGTGGGCGGGGGTCACCCCGGCTACCTCGTACGCGCGGACCCGACCGGCGACGACGCCCCGCGCCCGACCTACCAGCAGGACCTGTGGCACTACACCGTCAGCCGGATGGTGGACGCCTGCGCGATGCACGCGATCTTCCCCTACTACGGCCCGTTCGGTGACATCGAGGACGTCGTGGCCTGCGAGGACCAGTTCCGCAACGCCTACCTGCTGGGGTGCGTCGGCGCGTGGTCGCTGCACCCGGTGCAGATCGACATCGCGAAGAAGGTCTTCAGCCCCGCTCCCGAGGATGTCGCCTGGGCGAAGCGGGTCGTGGCGGCGATGGGCGAGGACGGCAGCGGCGCCGTGATGCTCGACGGGAAGATGCAGGACGACGCGACCTTCAAGCAGTGCAGGGTGGTGCTGGAGCTGGCCACGCGGCTGGCGTCCCGTGATCCGGCGCTCGCGCAGGCGTACCGCCTGTGAGCCCGCTGTGAGCGACCTGTGACCGCCCTCGTCCCGCGGCGGTCGGTGCTCTACATGCCGGCCTCCAACGCCCGGGCGCTCGAGAAGGCCAAGACGATCCCGGCGGACGCGATCATCTTCGACCTCGAGGACGCCGTGGCACCGGAGGCCAAGGCGGAGGCTCGCGCGCAGGCGTGCGCCGCGGTCGGCAGCGGCGCGTACGGCCGCCGCGAGCTGACGATCCGCTGCAACGGGCTGGACACGCCGTGGGGTCGCGACGACCTCGTTGCCGCGTCCGCCGCCGGACCTGCCGCGGTGGTCGTCCCCAAGGTCCCCTGTGCCGCGCACCTGGACGAGGTCGCGTCCCTGGCCGGCGGGACCCGCATCTGGGCGATGGTCGAGACCCCGACCGCGATCTTCTCAGCGCGGGAGATCGCCAGGCATCCCGAGGTCGACGTCCTCGTCCTCGGCACCAACGACCTGGCCAAGGAGCTGCGGGCCGCCCTGGTTCCCGGACGGGAGCCCCTGCTGCCGCACCTGGCCACGGCGCTGCTCGCGGCTCGCGAGGCCGGCAAGGCCATCCTCGACGGGGTCTACAACGACGTGAAGGACCTGGCCGGCCTCGCGTCGGAGTGCCTGCAGGGCGCCCAGCTCGGCTTCGACGGCAAGACGCTGGTGCATCCGGCGCAGGTCGAGGTGGCCAACCGCGCCTTCGCGCCGACGGAGGCGGAGGTCGAGCAGGCCTCGCGGGTGATCGCCGCCTTCGAGCAGGCCGGCCGGGAGGGCAAAGGCGTGGCCACGGTCGACGGCCGCATGATCGAGAACCTGCACGTCGACAGCGCGCGTCACGTCCTCGCGACCGCGAAGGCGATCGCCGCGCTGGGGTGAGTCCGGCCGGCCCGCTGGCAGGTCAGCGCGTCCCGCAGGGCAGCAGGCCACCGGCGGTCTTCACGACACCTGAGCCCCAGGTGCGGGCCAGCACGCACTCCGCCGGCTTGCCGCGGGGGCTGAAGGTGGCCTGCCCCGGACTGGTGCTGTAGGGGTCCCAGTCCCACCAGCCGATGCCCAGCAGGAAGTCCGAACGGCCGGGCGTGGCTGCGAGCACGTCGAGGACGGCCGCGTAGGCATCGGCCTGCG
Organism: Mycobacteriales bacterium; assembly: GCA_030447385.1. Taxonomy (GTDB): domain Bacteria; phylum Actinomycetota; class Actinomycetes; order Mycobacteriales; family SCTD01; genus SCTD01. The sequence continues at coordinate 220,460 of JAUJOY010000004.1, read as the reverse complement.
CCTGCGGCGCCGGGATGGGCGACGGTCTGGGCTCGTAGGGGAACCTGCCGAAGTACGTGGCGTTGACGAACCCGGTCTCGGCGATCAGCACCTTCTTCCCGGTGCCCGCAGCGATGTGGCGCATCCGAGGGATCACCACCTGCTCCCAGGCCGCGCGCACCTCGCGATAGGTGGGATGCGCAGCTTGGGAGACCGAGAAGTACGCCGCGACCGACACCACATCCAGGGCGTCCCAGAACGGAACCGCCTCGAGCGCGTCACCCGCTGTGGCCATGTAGGTCAGCGGGCCGGAGAAGTGCTGGCGGGCCTCGGCAGCGGTCCGCCGCCACTGCTGCGCCTGGTGCTGCAGGCTGTTCTGCTCGCTGCCGATGCTGAACATCTCCACGTCGTGGCGCTCCGACAGGGCCGCGTAGTGGTTGGTGAAGAAGCGCCACGAGTCGAAGAAGGCGTCCGGGTCCTCCGGCCGGAACAGACCCCGCCAGTTGGCGGCCAGCTCGCCTCCACCCCCGTCCCACCACGGCAGCGGGGAGACCGTCACCCTCATACCCGACCGATGCGCCAGGTCGATCAACGTGCCGAGCTCGGTGTCGGTCGGCGTCGTGGGGCCGCGGCGCACCTCCGAGGAGGTCGGGCTGTCGACGAACAGGTACACGTAGAAGTTGATGTGGTTCACGCCGATGCTGCGCAGTCGCTGCACGTCTGAGGCCAGAAGCGCCGGGGGGCGGTGCACGTTGCTGTAGTCCACGCCCTGGATGTTGGAGATCGCGGACAGCGACCGGTCGATCGATGTCGTCCGCGACGAGGGGGCGGCCTGCCCAGGCACGGTCGTCGCGAGCAGCACGAGCAGGAACGTGAGCAGCAGTGCCGGTCGAAGGAGACGCATGCGGTCATCGTCACATACCGGGACAAGGGTGCGACTGCGCCCCGCGGCCTCCGCACGCCCCGGACGTAGGATGGGGGCTGCCCGCGGCTGACCGGCCAACCCTGCCAGCAAGGACTGAGTTGCCCGCTGCCCTGCCCACCGACGCGCAGCTGACGGCCGCGCTGGCGACGGTGATCGACCCGGAGATCCGCCGCCCGCTCACCGAGCTCGGCATGATCAAGTCAGCGCAGGTCGGCCCCGACGGCACGGCGAAGGTCGCCATCTTCCTCACCGTCAGCGGCTGCCCGATGAAGGACACCCTCACCAGGGACATCACCGCAGCGGTCGGCCGGCTGCCCGGCGTTCGGGGGGTGGAGGTAGAGCTCGACGTCATGAGCACCGAGCAGCGCCAGGCGCTCCAGACCCAGCTCCGCGGCGACAACCCGCAGCGCGACATCCCGTTCGCGCTGCCCGGCAGCCTCACCCGCGTCTTCGCCGTCGCCTCAGGCAAAGGCGGGGTGGGCAAGTCCAGCGTCACCGTCAACCTCGCGGTGGCCATGGCGCAGCGGGGCCTGTCGGTCGGGGTCCTCGACGCCGACATCTACGGCTTCTCGATCCCGCGGATGCTCGGCGTCCGGAGCCGTCCCACCCAGGTCGAGTCCATGATCATGCCGCCCTCGGCGCACGGCGTGAAGGTCATCTCGATCGGCATGTTCACCAAGGACAACACCCCGGTCGTCTGGCGGGGGCCGATGCTGCACCGGGCGCTGCAGCAGTTCCTGTCCGACGTCTACTGGGGCGACCTCGACGTCCTGCTGATGGACCTCCCGCCAGGTACGGGCGACGTGGCCATCTCGGTGGCTCAGCTGGTCCCCAGCGCGGAGATCCTCGTGGTCACCACGCCGCAGCTGGCCGCCCAGGAGGTGGCCGAGCGGGCCGGCTCCATCGCCCTGCAGACCCACCAGCGCATCGCCGGCGTCGTCGAGAACATGAGCTACCTGAGCTGCCCGCACTGCGACGAGCAGATCGACGTGTTCGGCTCCGGCGGTGGGCAGGCCGTGGCGAGCTCGCTGAGCACCCGGCTCGGGGCCGAGGTTCCGCTGCTGGGCCGGGTGCCGATCGACGTGCGCCTGCGCGAGGGTGGCGACAGCGGACGTCCCCTGGTGCTGGACGACCCGTCCGCCCCGGCCAGCAGGGTGCTGCTCGACGTCACGCAGGCGCTGACCGGCAAGCCCCGCGGGCTCGCCGGGATGTCGCTGGGCCTGTCCCCCGCCCGACCCGCCTGACCCACTCGCCCTCCGGTCCCGGCTCAGGTCCCGGTCTCGGGACGGGCGTCGGCGCCCCAGCGGGCCCGCAGGCGTCGCGACAGCGCGTCGACCCCCAGCACGAGGACCAGCACCGTCGCGACGAGCGTGCCGAGCTGGCCGTAGTCGAACAGCCGCAGCGACAGGTCGATGGCCTGCCCGAGGCCGCCCGCGCCGACGATGCCGAGCACCGTGGCCGTCCGGATGTTGCACTCCAGCTGGTAGAGCAGCAGTGACAGCAGGCCCGGCCGCGCCTGCGGCAGGACCGCCAGTGCGACCACCGCCCCTCGGCCGGCCCCGGACAGGCGGGCCGCCGTCACCGGTCGGTCGTCCACCGCCTCGAGCTGCTCGGCCCAGAGCTTGGCGAGCAGCCCGGCGCCGTGCACCGCCACCGCGCAGGTGCCGGCGACGGGACCGAGGCCGACGATCGAGACGAAGACCAGTGCGTAGACCAGCTCGGGGATGCCGCGCAGCAGCGCGGCCAGCATCCGAGCCGCGCTGCGCGCCAGCGGCGCGACGCGGCTGCTGCCGGCCATCAGCAGGGCGAGCGGAGCCGCCGCCAGCACCGACAGCAGCAGCCCGGCGATCGCGATCTGGACGGTGGCCGCCGCCGCCTTCGCCACCCCCGCGAGGACGGGCGCCGACAGGTCGGGGCGCAGGACGCCGGCCAGCACCTGCACCCCGCGCACGTCGAGGTCGCCGAGCCGGCCCAGCTGCGCGCCGTGCAGCGCCCAGACCGCGACGAACAGCAGCCCGAGGCTGCCGCCCCAGGCCGACGCCGACCGGCGGGCCGGCGGCGGCGTCGAGGCGAGTGCGCCCGGCGGCGCGGACGGCGTGCGGGTCAGCCTCGTGGTCATGTCCCGGCTCCTGCGTACAGCGCCCGCATCCCGGCGGGCGGCAGCGGCTCCCCGTCGTGGACGACCCGGCCGTCCAGCAGCGCGACCACCCGCGGGAACCGCGTCGCCACCACCGGGTCGTGGGTGGTGACCACCAGGGCGGTCCGCTGCGCGAGCAGGGCGTCGACGGCAGCGTCCGCCGCCCTCGGGTCGAGCCCGGCCGTGGGCTCGTCGGCCAGCAGCAGGGCGGGCTCGGCGAGCAGCGCCCTGAGCAGCGCGATCCGCTGGCGCTCCCCGCCGGACAGCTCCCCCACGGAGCGTTCCAGCAGGTGCTCGACCCCCTGCTCGGTGGCGAGCGCGTGGAGGCGGCCGACCAGCGCCCGGGGCGTGCGCCCCCGCGCCAGGGCCCACCAGCCGGCCCGGCCGAGCAGGTGGCTGCTGCCGGTGACCGCGGCGGTACGCGCGCGCAGCCCCGGCACCAGATCACCGCCCTGCAGGACGATCCCGGTCCGCCGGCGGACGGCTGTGCGGGTGGTCAGGTCGAACGGGTCGAGCCCTTCGACGAGCACCGATCCGGCGGTGCGGGGTCCGGCGCCGAGCAGGGCGTGCAGCAGCGTCGTCTTGCCGGCGCCGCTACGGCCCAGCAGGACGACCGACTCCTCGCGCCCGACCGTGAGGTCCACCTCCTGGAGGCAGGGCGTCCCTGCGCGCAGGTGGTGGACGGTCAGGCCGCGCACCTGGACGGCGGGCCGGTCGTCGCTCGAGCTCATCGCAGCAGTCCCAGCCGGGCCGCCTCGCGGCGTACCTCGTCGTAGTCCGACGGCTGCACCGTGACGTAGCGCTCCGCGCGCAGCAGGTCCAGCAGCTTCGGGTCGTCGAGGGTGAGGAAGGCCTGCCGGACCCTGTCCAGCGCACCCGCACCCAGGGCGGTGCGGCCCACCCACGGGTAGCCCATGACCTCACGGGTGCCGACGACGCGCAGCGCGTCGGGCGGGACACCGCCCTTGGCTCTGAGCCGGTTCAGCACCCGCAGCTCCAGGCCGCCGGCGTCCGCGCGGCCACCTGCCACGGCCAGTGCCGTGGCGTCGTGCCCACCGGTGAAGCGCACCGACGTCAGTGGCGGGCAGTCCTCGAGCGTGGTCGGTGAGCAGCGGGCCCCCGCCGCGTCCAGCATCAGCCGGGGGTAGAGCGAGCCCGAGGTCGAGCTCGGGTCCCCGAAGGCGAAGCTGCCACCTGCCTTCACGACGTCCTCGACCGACCGGGCAGCCGATCCGGCGGGGACGACGACGGCCGACAGGTAGCGGGACGTGTGCGTCTCCTGGTCCACCTCGGTGACCAGCGGGGTGAGCGGCACCTGCCGCTCGGCCTCTGCGTAGGTCAGCCCGCCCAGGTAGGCGATGTCGACCCGGCCGGCGGCCAGCGCCGTGACGACGCCGGCGTAGTTGGTGGCGACGAACAGCTCGACCTCCACCCCCAGCCGCCGGGCCAGGTCCTCGCCGAAGGGGGCGTACGCGGCGCGCTGCGAGTCGGGCGCGACGTTGGGGATGATGCCCACCCGCAGCGTGGCCGGCAGCTCCTCGCCCCGCGCTGACCCGCTGGACGAGGAGCCGCAGCCCGCGAGCAGCACCGGGACGAGGGCGAGCAGGCCGATCAGGGGACGGCGCACGACGGATCCTCGGGGGTGAGGTGGGGAGCGCGCGACGGGACCGCCGCAGGCTGGACGCACGGCGGGAACGGGACCCGCCCGGCAGGACGGGCGCGAGCGGATCGACGTCCGAGGAGGCGGGCCGGACGTGGTTGCCCCAGCGAGAGAAGGACGCACCCTGAACCAGGGTGAACGATCAGCTCTGGACGGAGCCGACCTCGTCGAGACGTCAACAACGGCCTAGCGGCTGGCCGTAGATGTGGCCCAGGAGGTGGCGCACCGTCGTCGGCTGCGGAGCAGTCATCGGTGCGTCTCCTCCCCTCTGCGCTGCGGGGCGGGGCACCTCACGTGCCCTCCCGATCAGGATGCTGGCGCAACGTACCCGAGGAGCGGGCGTTTCTCCCGGTGGAGCTCAGGTGGTGTCCGGGTCCCACGGCGCGGACTCGCCCGGCGCCAGCGCCGCGCTGCGCCGGGGTGCCGGAGCGTCGTCCTCGTCGTCGTGGAACAGGTGCTTCTGCACGAACGTGCGCGGGTGCAGCGAGGCGAGGTCGACATCGCCGAGCTCGGGGCCGAGCTCGCTCTTGAGGTCGTCGGTCATGCCCTTGACGTACGTCCGGACCTTGCGCAGCGTCCGGCCGGCATCAGCGGCAAGGCCCGGCAGCCGGTCAGGGCCGAACACGAACAACCCGAGCACGAGCAGCACCACCAGCTCGCCCCAGCCCAGATTGTCGAACATCGCCCACCTCCCGAGTCCGCCCAGCCTACGGCTCGCTCAGCGCTTGAGGTCCTGCAGCACCACCTGCGTCTTGCGGGTCTGCCCGTTGCGGACGTAGGTGATCGTGACGCGGTCGCCGATCCTGTGCTCCCGGGTCGCCAGGATGAGCTCGTCGACGCTGGTGACCTCGGTGTCGTCCAGCGCGACGATCAGGTCGTTGGGCTGCAGGCCGGCTGCGACGGCCGCGCCTCCGGGGGTCAGGGCGCGGACCAGGGCGCCCTTGCGGTCCGAGTCGCTCGAGACGGTGGTCGCCGAGATGCCGATGCTGGGGTGAGTCGCCCTCCCGGTGCGGATGATCTCCTCGGCGACCGACCGCGCCTCGTCGATGGGGATGGCGAAGCCCACGCCGATGCTGCCGCCGGACTGCTCCCCCCCGAACATCCCGCCGCCGCCCAGGGTGGCGATGGCGGAGTTGATCCCGATGACCTCCCCGCGCGCGTTGACGAGCGCGCCACCGGAGTTGCCCGGGTTGATGGCGGCGTCGGTCTGGATGGCGTTGAACAGCGGGTTGCTCGTGCCGTCCCGGCTCGGGGTGTTCACGGTGCGGTTCAGCGCGCTGACGATTCCGGAGGTCACGGTGCCCGACAGGCCGAGCGGTGAGCCGATCGCGATGACCGGGTCGCCGACGACCAGCGCCCGGGACTCGCCGAGCTGCGCGGCCGCCAGCGGCCTGCCCGACTTCACCTGGATGACCGCGAGGTCGGTGACCGGGTCGAGCCCGACGATCTGAGCCGGCAGCTCCTGCTGGGCGTTGTCGAAGGTGACGGTGATCTGGCCGCCGTTGGCTGCGGACTCGACGACGTGGTTGTTGGTGAGGATGTAGCCGTCGCCGCGGATCACCACCCCCGAGCCGGTCCCGCGTCCCTCCCGTCCGGCGACGCTGATGCTGACGGTGCTCTCCATCACCTTGGCCGCGATGCCGGCGATCGACTCCGGTGCGCGATCCAGCGGCGCGGAGGAGGTGCTGCTGCCGCTGCCCAGGCTCGCACCCGGGTCGAGCAGCGTCCCCTCGCCCTGCGTGCGCGCGCCGAGCACGCCACCGGCCGACCCGGCGACGAGCGCGGTCGCGAGGACCGCCGCTGCCATGCCGAGCCCACCTCGGCGCTCCTTCGCGGCCCGCGGCGCCGGTCCGCCGATCGTGTCGGAGGCCGGATCCCACGGCTGCGCCCCAGAGGGGAACGTGGCCCGCGTCGACGGCCGGCTCCAGGGGTCGTCTGGGTGAGCGCCCGGGCGCCCGGTGGTGCGGTCGGCAGAGCTGCCGTAGCCGCCGTACGAGGGCGAGCCGTAGGGCGGCTGGGGCGGGGCCTGCACCGCTCCTGGCTGCTGCTCCGCGGCCGGGGCGCCCCACTGGTCGTCGGGCCGGGACCACCACGGGCTCGGCGGGGGGGCCTGCGTCCCGCCCCCGGGCGCGCCGGTGTTCGGGCCGGACTCGGGGCGGGAGTCGGTCATCGGATCCTCCGGGGGAGCAGACATGCGGGCGGGACGGGCGCGTACGCCTCAGTCTTCCCCGTCGGGTGTGAAGTCTGCGTCAGCCGACGCGGCGGGCAGGGGCGGACCGTCAGCCCGACCCCACGACCATGCCGGCGAGCCGTGTCAGACCCCGCCCGAGCCGCGCCAGCAGGTCGGTCCGCGGCGCCGGGTCGCGGGGCAGGGCGGCCACTGCGGTTCGCACCGCCGCCGGCGGCGCGTCGGAGATCAAGGTCCAGACGCGGCCGTTCCCGCTCCAGACCACGCGCTCCGGCGCCTCATGACGCTTCCAGACCGGACGGCCCCCGGCCGACTCCAGCGTGAAGCCTTCGGGAGGCTCGGTGCCGAGCTGCCCGGGCTGAGCGAACAGCGACACGGTGGACAGCCCGTCGGAGTAGGCCAGGTGCAGGACCTCCTGCCCGGGCGAGGGCGACTCGAGCCGGGTGTCGAACAGGCCGAAGCCCAGCGGCAGCGCCTCAGGCACCTCCCAGCCGGCCGCTCGCAGCCGCGAGGCGGCCTCGGCGAGCGGCTCCGGGGAGCCCCCGGGTCCGGAGCCGGCCGCCCCGGCCTGCGGTGCGGGCTCCCCCACCCCCGCCGCCTCGGCGTCCCCCGCCACCTCGACGTCGAGGAACGCGCTGCTGGAGATCCGGGAGCCGTGCTCGTCGAACACGTCCCGGCGCAGCAGCAGCCCGGTGAGCCGGTCGACCCAGAACCGGCCCGCCACGGCGCCCTGCGGCCGCCGTGCCTCCACGACGTCCGCCGGACGTCCGGCGCAGCGGTCGGCGTCGAGCAGGACGAGGTCGTAGGTGCTCGCGAGCCGGCCGAGCAGCCGCGGGTCGAGCGTGGCCGCCGAGGTGATCGGAAGCGGGTCGCTCGCTGCTGCCGGCGCTGCCGGCGTGACGACCGGGCCGTCGACGGGATCGTGCGCGACCTGCACCAGGGCGGCGGTGTCCCGGCCCCGCCAGGTGGCGAGGTACTGGGTCCCGCTGTAGGTGAGAACCCGGCCGGCGCGGGCGGCGGACTCGAGCAGCCCGAGAGCTTCCTGCTCCGGACGGGTCGAGGCCGTCGCTGCGGGAGCGGCCGCCGCCGGCAGGCCGCCGAGCACGACCCCCGCACCCACGAGCACGACGAGCAGGCGGTGCCTCACCGGCCGCTCCCGACGCCCCCGTTGGTCAGAGAGGTCCGGCGGGCCGTGGGCACGTCGGCGGTGGTGTTCACGAACTCCACGACGAAGGAGTCGGCGCCGGGATCCAGTGGCGTGGACGGCGGCCGCGACTGCGGGCTGCCGAGGGCGAAGGCCGCGCTGAGACCGAGAGCGGCGGCCAGCGCGGTGCCCGCGGCGGTGCGCCTGCGCCGCTGGCCCTGACCGGGCGGACGCCGCGACTCGGCGCCGCGGCCGACCGGGCGACTGAGGGGACGACCGGCCGGACGACCGGCTCCGGGAGCCGTGGGGCCGGGCCGGCGTGGGCCGCTGTCGGTCGTGCTCAGATGCAGCAGCCGGGCGGTGAGCAGCTGGTCCAGCGGGGGCACGTCGGGGGCGAGACCCGACAGGCGGGCCTTGAGCCGCCGCTGCCCGTCGACCTCCGCGCGGCAGCTCTCGCAGTGGGCGAGGTGGCGCTGGGCGCGTTCGCGCTCGGGGTGGTCGAGCTCGCCGTCCACGAGCGCCGCCACCACATCCCCGAGGCAGTCCTTCACCGCACGCCTCCGCCGCTCACGACGGGTCCGCGACCGGAGCGCGGTGGGCGAGGGCGGCCCGCAGCTGCGAGCGGCCACGGTGGATGCGGCTGCGCACGGTGCCGATCTTGATGCCCAGGGTCGCCGCGATCTCCTCGTAGGACAACCCCTCGAGGTCGCACAGGACGACTGCGGCGCGGAAGTCCGGTGGCAGGGCGTCCAGGGCGGCCTGCACGTCGGCGTCGAAGTGCGTGTCCTCGTAGACCTGGGCCGGTCCGCGCTCGCCGCTGGCCAGCCGCTCGGCGTCGTCGGGCAGGGCGTCGAAGCGGATGCGGGCACGGCGGCGCACGAGGTCGAGGAACAGGTTGGTCGTGATCCGGTGCAGCCAGCCCTCGAACGTGCCAGGGGTGTAGCTCGACAGGGACCGGAAGACGCGGACGAAGACCTCCTGCGTGAGGTCCTCGGCGTCATGGGGGTTGCCGGTGAGGCGGTAGGCCAGGCGGTAGACCCGCGCCGAGTGGTTGCGCACGACCTCGTCCCACGATGGCGGGGACCAGGCCTCCGGCGCGGCGGGCGACCACGGGCCCGTGGCGGGCACCGGCAGCGGCATCGAGACCTCTTCCACGCTCGTCGACGGTCCGGGCGCGTCGAGCACCCTGGTCGGCGTCATGGTGCCCGGCCTCCTGTGTGGTGGGCGTGAAGCCCGGTTCGGCTCCTCTTCGGGCAACGCGGTGCCTGCGGTCCCCGTTCCCCGAAGGCACGGATAGGGTCGCGCGGACCCGGGTCGGCGGACCCGCGAGCGCAGGGAGGCCGTCATCGACTCCGGAGGCAGCAACAGCGGCGCGGGCGGCGGGGACAGGCCCGCCGCGGGCCGAGCCGGTGGCACGCAGGACAGGTCGGCACAGGACAGGTCGGCCCAGGACAACCGGGGGAGCCCGCGCGGGCGCTCCGACAGCGCCTTCGCCGACTGGGCCGCAGCGTGGCAGCCCGAGGACCCCGCGATGCTCGCGGCTCGGCAGCGGGCGGCGGAGGTCGGCGTGGCGGCGGTCGACGCCTTGACCGGGGCGGTGCTCGCCCTGCTCGCGGCGGCCGCCAACGGCAAGGCCGTCGTCGAGCTCGGCACGGGTGCCGGCGTCTCCTCGCTGTGGCTGCTGCGGGGGATGCGCCCGGGCGGGATCCTGACCAGCGTCGACAGCGAGAGCGAGCACCAGCGCCTCGCCAAGGCATCGCTGGCCGAGGCAGGGGTGCCCGCTGGTCGGGCCCGCCTGATCGCGGGGCGCGCGCTCGACGTGCTGCCCCGGCTGTCCGACGCGGCGTACGACCTGCTGTTCTGCGACGCCGCGAAGTCGGAGAACCCGGACTACCTCGAGGCCGCGGCCCGCCTGCTGCGGCCCGCTGGGGTGATCGTCTTCGCGGGGGCCCTGGCCGGTGGCCGGATCGCCGAGCCCGCGGCGCGCGACCCGGAGACCGTGGCCCTGCGCGAGCTGGCCAAGACGGTGCGCGACGACGGCCGGTTCGTGACCGCGGCGCTGCCCGTCGGGACGGGGCTGCTGGTCGCGGCCCGGACCTGCTGACCACCCCGGACGACCTGCCTATCCGCGACCGCGGGCCAGGGCCTTCCCGACAAGGGTCCCGACGACCGCGCAGGCGATCATGATCCCGCTCGCCAGTCCGGTGCTGTGCGGGATCAGCTCGACGCTGAACAGCGCATCGAAGGCGATCACCGCGATGCCGAAGAGGGTCATCAGGATGGCTCCGCCCATCACGGCGAACTCCAGTTCCGCTCCATCACCGGTGCTTGACGACACGACGCTCCCTGCTCGAGGTCCGGGCTCTCCTGTGGTGCCCTTCACCGTAGTGGCTGCGGCCGCTCGCGCTCGAGGCCCGGCCGGGGCTACGCGGCCGGCCCGTCGAGCGGCCCGTCCCCGCCCACGGCGACGGCGACGAGATCCCACTCCTGCACGACGTCGGGGTCGGAGCCCACCAGGTTGCTCACCGGACTGGGGTTGGCCCGGAAGCTCTCGAGGAACTGCGCCCGCGCCTGTGCCGTCGACCAGATGTAGACCCCCGAGAAGAAGCCGCGGTCGGCGAGCTGCCACGTCTTCTGGACCAGCCCCGGCATCCCGCTGAAGCGGGCGAGGGACGTCTCGTGGACGTAGTCGCGCAGCCGGTCCTCGGTGCCGGGAGGCGTGCCCGACAGGGACCAGCGGACCGTGAGGCCGTACATCAGGCGCTTCTGCGGAGTCGGGACGTATGCGCGGCCGGCTCGGCGGCCAGCGCCGTCAGCCACGCCGTCAGCAGCCGGACGCCGTAGCCGGTGCCGCCCTTGGTGAGCTCGTCCTCGTCGGCGCCCGACCGGGCCGGGCCGGCGATGTCGAGGTGGGCCCAGGGCCGGCCGCCGGTGAACTCGCGCAGGAACAGCGCCGCCGTGATCGAGCCGCCCTGCAGCTTGAGGCGGGGGGCCCCGATGTTGCGCAGGTCGGCGATCGGCGAGTCCAGCGCGGCGCGGTAGTCCTCCACCAGCGGCATCCGCCACAGCGGCTCTCCCGACGCGGCGGAGGCCCGCTCCAGCTGCCTGGCCAGCTCGTCGGAGGAGGCGAACATCCCGGCGTAGCGCCTGCCGAGCGCCACCGGCATCGCGCCGGTCAGCGTCGCCACGTTGACCAGGACGTCCGGCGCGAGCTCGCGGTCGGCGTACGCGAGGGCGTCGGCCAGGACCAGGCGCCCCTCCGCGTCGGTGTTGAGCACCTCGACCGTGCGGCCGCCGTACTGCGTGAGGACGTCACCGGGCCGCTGGGCCGTGCCGCTCGGCATGTTCTCGGCCGCAGCGGCGAGCACCGTCACCTTCAGGGGCAGCGCGAGGTCGGCCACGGCCCGCAGGGTGGCGAGGACCGCGGCGGCTCCCCCCATGTCGGTCTTCATCGCGAGCATGCCCTCGGTGGGCTTGAGCGACAGGCCACCGGTGTCGAACGTGATCCCCTTGCCGACCAGGACGACGTGCCGCGAGCCGCCTCCGTCGTAGACCGCCTCGATCAGGCGGGGCGGGCGGGTGGAGCCCTGACCCACGGCGACGATGCCCCCGAAGCCGCGCCGGGCCAGCTCCTTCTCGTCGCGGACCGTCACCGACAGCCCGGTCAGCAGAGCGCGGGCCGCCTCGGCGAGCCAGTCCGGGGTCTTGCGCAGGGACGGCGTGTTGACCAGGTCGCGCGCCGCGGCGGTGGCCCGGACGACGCAGATCGCGGTGTCGAGGTCGGCCTGCAGCGTCGGGCCGACGAGGGTGACCGTCGAGAGTGCCCGCTCCTTCGGCTCCCGCTTCAGCGAGTACGAGTAGGACGCCAGCAGCAGGCCCTCGGCCAGCGCCCGCAGCCCGGACCCGTCGACCTCCAGCGAGCGCAGGTCGATCGCGAGCGAGTCCGCGTCCTTGGCCCGCCGGGCGAGCGCCGCGCCGGCCTTGCGCAGATCCGCCGGGGAGGCTGAGCCCACGCCCACGAGCAGCACCCGCTCCGGCGCAGCTCCGCCCGGACCGGGCGCCGCCACGAGCTCGCCGGGCTCCCCCTTCGCCGACTCGGCCGAGACCAGGCGGGCCGCATCGAGCCCCTCGACCGCAAGCGCGCCGCAGAGCTGCGCTCCCCCCTCGCCGGGCCGGGTGGGCACAGCGACGACGGGTGCCGCCGGCAGGTCGGCCGCCAGCCGGACAGCGGGCAGCGGCACTGCCGGGAACGAAGTCGCAGCTGCGCGCGTCCGGCGGGCAGTCGGCACCGCTAGGCCAGGACAGCCTTGAGGGCGTTGCCCAGAGCCTCGACCTCTTCGGCGTTGAGCTCGACGACCAGCCGGCCACCACCCTCGAGCGGCACGCGCATGACGATGCCGCGGCCCTCCTTGGTGACTTCCAGCGGACCGTCACCCGTCCGCGGCTTCATGGCCGCCATGGACCAACCTCCCCGTCCTTGCTCCGCAACGGCCTCCCGGACGGGGCCGTACGCCTGTGGAGCGTCCATTGTCCCGTACGAGGCGCTCGGCAGGGAAGAGGGGACCTCCAGCCGCGGCGCAGGCGCTGCGCGACCCGTGTCATCCTCGGCCTGGCAGCCACCTGCGCCGCCCGCCCGCGCGAGGACAGAAGGCGAACCGTGAGCGACACCGTCCTGCTGGAGCGCACCGGCTCCGTCGCCGTGATCACGATGAACCGGCCGGAGGGGATGAACGCCCTCACCACCCCCATGAAGCTCGCGCTGCTCGAGGCGGTCACCGCGGTCCGTGACGACGACGCGGTCCGCGCGCTGGTGCTGACCGGATCCGGGCGGGCCTTCTGCGTCGGCCAGGACCTGCGCGAGCACGCCGAGCTGCTGCAGGCGGGCGACGACGCGCCGCTGCGCACGGTGCGGGAGCACTTCAACCCGCTCGTGACCCTGCTGAGCTCGCTCGGCAAGCCGGCGGTGGCCGCCCTCAACGGCACCGCCGCCGGCGCGGGGCTGGGGCTCGCCTGCGCCCTCGACCTGCGGATCGGCGCGGCCGGCACCCGCTACACGACGGCCTTCGCAGGCATCGGGCTGGCCGCGGACTCCGGGCTCTCCTGGACGCTGCCGCGGCTGGTCGGCGCCGGCCGGGCGACGGCGCTGCTGCTGCTCGCCGAGCCGTTCACCGCTGAGCAGGCCCTGGAGATGGGGCTGCTCAACGCGGCGGTGGCGACCGAGCAGGTGCTGCCGATGGCCCTCGAGCTCGCGACGCGGCTCGCGGCGGGGCCGACGGCCGCGTACGCGTGCATCTCGGAGTCGATCGCGTACGCCGCCTCCTCGACGCTGGAGCAGGCGCTGCAGAAGGAGGACGAGCTGCAGACCCGCGCCGGCGCGACGCTCGACCACGCCGCGGCGGTGCGGGCGTTCCTCGCCAAGCAGGTGCCGGTGTTCGAGGGGCGCTGAGCGCGCGGCCCGGTGGGGGTCAGGGCCGGGTCAGGCGGCCTTCGGGGTCGGCCGGCCGGCCTCGACCCAGCGCGCGAAGCGGCGCAGCGAGATCCGTACACCGGCGGTGAACAGCGGGCCGACGAGCCGCCAGCCCACCCGGCCGAGCAGCCCCAGTGGCAGGTCGAGGTCCTCACGCCAGACGAACGTCGCGCGGCCGTCCCCCCGCGGCTCGACCTCGAAGGCGCCGGTCCCGCGCACCACCCGTCCGGTGTGCAGCACGTGGCAGCGGTGCGGCGGCTCCCACACCGTGATGTCCATCGTGTCGAGGAAGCCCAGGCGGCCGATGCCGCTGAAGGCCTCCACGCCCCCGCCGACCCCCTGGCCGCCCTGCCGGGTCGGCCGGACCGTCGTGCCGAGCATCCAGACGTGCTGGCCGGACCAGTCGACGGCACCGGCCCACGTCTGCTCCACAGAGGCCTCGACGTCCACCCGCAGGACCAGGGTCCGGTTCACCGATCCGACTCGGTCAGGGTCGGCGACGGGTCCGAAGGACGCGGTTCCTCGACCGGAGAAGGGGTCGGGCGGACCGGGCCGGCCTGCTCGGGGAGGTGGGCCTCCAGGGCGGCGATCCGCTCGTCCCTGGCGCGCAGCTCGGCGGCCAGGCGGTCGAGGACCTCGTCGACCTCGCTCATCCGGTAGCCCCGCAGCGCCAGGTCGAAGCGGACCTCCGCGACGTCGTCGGCGCTCAGCGGACCGACCGGCAGGGCCAGGTCGGGCGCGTCGCGCGGGGCGTCGGCCAGCTCCGGTCCCTCCCGGGTGGCGAGGACGGCTGCGACGAACAGGACCGCCAGAACACCCAGGATCGCGAGGACGGTCACCACGAGGGCATGGTCCCACGTCGCCACGCGCGGGCCACCCGCAGCCGAGCCCGCTCAGCTGCCGGCGTCACCGGGCTCGCTCTCCAGCACCTCGGCGGGCGTGGGGCGCAGCAGCCGGGGGCAGCGCAGCTCGGCCTCCACGGCGTCCACCGCCTCGACCGCCGAGCCGGTCCAGACCAGCGCATCCGCAGCCTCCTGGCGGACGAAGCCGCGCGCGACCATCAGGGCGACCTGCGCCTTCAGCGGGGCGTACAGCCCGTCGAGATCGAGCACGACGACCGGCTTGGCGTGCAGGCCGAGGGTGCGCGAGGTCCAGACCTCGAACAGCTCCTCGAGCGTGCCGAGCCCGCCGGGCAGCGCGAGAAAGGCATCGGAGCGGGAGTCCATCAGCGCCTTGCGGGTGCGCATGTCGTCGACGACGAGCAGCTCGTCGGCCGCCTGGTCACCCACCTCGAGCTCGAGCAGGGCGTGCGGGATCACCCCGATCGTGCGGGCGCCGCCGGCCCTGGCCGACCGGGCCACCGCGCCCATCATCGACAGGTCGCCGCCGCCGGAGACGAGCTCGTGCCCCCGCCGGGCCAGCTCGGCACCGACCTCGGCCGCGAGGGAGACGAACGCCGGGTCGATCCGGGTGCTGGACGCGCAGTAGACGCAGATGGCCGCCATCAGTCGTCGGTCGAGCCGGGGAGCTCGTCCCCGGTCGCGACCGGCGGCTGGTTGCTGCGCGCGGCGTAGGCCTCGTCGATGCGCCGGACGGCCTCCGCCACGTCGTCGGTGACGTGGAACAGGTCGACGTCCTCGGGTGAGATGAGGCCGCGGGGCACCAGCGACGTGCGCAGCCAGTCGACCAGCGGCTCCCAGAAGTCGCGGCCCAGAAGGATCACGGGGAACTCGTTGACCTTGCGGGTCTGCACGAGGGTCAGCGCCTCGAACAGCTCGTCCATCGTGCCGAAGCCGCCGGGGAGGATGACGAAGGCCTGCGCGTACTTCACGAACATCGTCTTGCGGGCGAAGAAGTAGCGGAACTCCAGCCCGATGTCGACCCAGTCGTTGAGCCGCTGCTCGAAGGGCAGCTCGATGCCGAGGCCGACGCTGAGGCCGCCCGCCTCCGAGGCCCCACGGTTGGCTGCCTCCATCACCCCTGGGCCGCCGCCGGTGATGACGGCCCATCCGGCAGCGGCCAAGGCGCCGCCGAGCTCTCGTCCCGTGGCGTAGTCCGGTGCGTCCCGCGGCGTGCGGGCGCTGCCGAAGACGCTCACGGCCCGCGGGAGCTCCGCCAGCAGGCCGAAGCCCTCCACGAACTCGGTCTGGATGCGCAGGACCCGCCACGGGTCGGTGTGCACCCAGTCCGACGGCCCCCGGATGTCCAGCAGCCGCTGGTCGGTGGTGGTCGCCTGCACCTGGTTGCGCCGCAGCGTGACCGGGCCGCGCTGCTTCTCCGGGGTCCTGCCGTCGCGGCTGCGGCCGTTGGCGGAGACGGCGCCGTCCCGCGGCAGCCGCTCGGGATCGATGGAAGCGGCCATGAGCTCCAACCTATCCGGCGGCTTCCTCCTCACATGGGGGCCTTACCGCGCGAGCACGGTGGTGGCGCCCGTACTGGCATCCCAGACGATGGCACCGCCCTGGAAGTCGCTGCGGCGCCCGCCCGGCACGTCGTACTCGCCGCTGATGGGGTAGCGCAGGCCGCTGCGCTCCCAGCCCAGGGAGGCCCAGCGGGCGCGGATCGCGCCGCGCACCTCCTGCGCGCCGGTGGACGGCGTCCAGTAGACCGAGCCGTGCTGGAAGTGGTTGAAGCGCCCGACGCCGTCAGGGGTGCCGAGCTCGTTCGTCATCGGGTAGCCCAGCGCGCTTCGCTCCCAGCCCATGCCCGCCCACCGCCAACGGATCCCACCGCGGACCTCCTGCGCACCGGTCCAGGGCGTCCAGTAGATCGAGCCGCCCTGGAAGTGGTTGTAGCGGCCGAGCCGGTCCGGCGTCGGAAGCTCGTCGGTGACGGGGTAGGCGAGGGGTCCGCGCTCACGTCCCAGGCCGGCCCACCTGCCGAGGATCCCGCCGTGCACCTCGTAGGCGCCGCTCGCCGGGGACCAGTAGATCGCGCCGCCGGCGTAGCTGCGGTAGCGCCCGCCGACCGCGTCCGCCTCAGGGGCTACGGGCGAGCCGAGGAACCCGGCGCCGCCGCCGAGCAGGGCGTACTTCGCGTCGATCGGCTTGAGCAGCACCCCGAGCGCCGCGTCGACCTGCAGCCGGCGGGTGGTGCGGCCGTTGCGGGAGTCGGTGAGAGCCGGCCCGGTGGTGACCAGGGCGCTGACGATCTCGCTCGCGGTGGCGGTGGTGCGCGCCTGCCGCAGCAGGGCCACCGCGCCGGCGACGTGCGGCGCCGCCTGAGAGGTGCCGCTGGCGTACGCCTGGCGGCTCAGCGTCCACGAGGAGAGGATGCGATCGCCGGGCGCCAGCAGGGCGAGCTTGGACGAGGAGTTGCTGAAGCTGGCGACGCCGTCGGCGCGCGTGGAGGCGCCCACCGCCACGGCGGAGGACACGCAGGCCGGTGAGGAGACGGCGTCGAGGTAGGCCTCGTTGCCGGAGGAGACGACGGTCACCACGCCGAGGCTGCGCAGGTTGCTGATCGCCGTCGTCAGCGCGGGCTGGTCCCCGTCGCAGGTCCCGGTGTAGCGCCCCCCCCCAAGGCTCATGTTGACCGCGGCGATCGGCAGGGTCTGGCGCAGGCGGGCGACGTGGTCCAGGGCGGCGATAAGGTCGCTCGTCCAGGCCACGGCGCAGAGGGGCACCGTCCCGCCACACTCCGTGGTCTCCCGGCTGAACACCTGCACGGCGGCGACCCGGGCGCCACGGGCGACACCGGCAAGGGTGGAGCTCGATCCGGCGACGATGCCCGCGACGTGCGTGCCGTGCGGACACGCCCCCAGGTCGTAGGTGCACGGGGCGGCCGCACCGGCGCCGACCTGGGTGGTTCCGCCGTTGGGGCAGCTGCCGCTCGAGGCGAAGCAGGCCTCGCTGACGACCTTGCCGGTCAGCAGGGGGTGAGCGGACTCCACCCCGGTGTCCAGCACGGCCACGACCTGGCCGCTGCCGGTGAAGCCGGCGTTCCACGCGGCGTTCGCCCCCACGAGCGAGGTGCTGGTGGTCAGGTCCGCCCGGTGCTTGTCGTCCCGCTGCACCGCCGTCACGCCCGGCGTCGCCCGCAGCTGGCGCAGCGCCTCCTCCGAGGCCTCCAGCGCGACGTAGGGCAGGCGGTCGTACGTGCGGGTCGTCCGAGCGCCGAACGCGGCGGCCCGGCCGGTCACCCGTGACCGCACCTCGGCCGAGGAGCTGTCCAGCGTGAGGATCACGCGCCCCGACCGGATCCCGTCAGCGGGGGGCCCGGGCTGGGCGGAGGCAGCGGCGGGGGTCAGGATGCCCCCGACGATCAGCAGGGCGACGAGCGCTCCGAGGATCCGGAGGGACGAGGAAAGGCAGGCTGGGGGCACGAGCGCGCCTCACGTGAGAGGAAGGGGTCTCTGTCGTTGTCGGAGCCCGCCCGCCGAACCTGAACACCTCGCCCGGGTGACACCGGTCACCGGGCAGCCGCCCGCCCCGCTCACCGCAGCTCGTGCACCGCCGTGACCACCAGCACCGCCGTGCCCGCCTCATCCGAGGCGGTGAGGTCCACGCTCGCGTCGAGCACCCAGTCGCGGTGGCCTCTCGGGTCGTCGATCGTCTGGCGCACCAGCCACCGCCCCGGCTCCCGGGTGACGGAGAACAGCTGCGGTCCCCTGGCGTCGGGTCCGGTGCCCACCTCGTCGTGCTCGGTGAAGTAGGCCCGGATAGCCGCCTCCCACGCGTCCTGGCCGAAGTCGGGGTCGAGCTCCCCGAGGTCGACCCACCGCCGCAGCGCCATCAGCTCGACCCGGCGGAACACCGCGTTGCGCACCAGCACGCGGAAGGCGCGCCCGTTGGCGGTGACCGGCGGCGGCTTCTCGTCCAGCGGCTGCGCCGCCGGGACCGGTTCGCCCGGGGAGCGCAGCGCCTCCCACTCCTCGAGCAGGCTCGAGTCCACCTGGCGGACCAGCTCACCCACCCAGGCCAGCAGGTCCTCCAGCGCCTCCGTCCGCTTCGCCGCCGGAACCGTCCGACGCAGCGCCTGATAGGCATCCGCCAGGTAGCGCAGCACCAGCCCCTCGGAACGGGCCAGGCCGTAGAAGCCGACGTACTCCACGAAGGTCATCGCCCGTTCGGACAGGTCGCGGGCGATCGACTTCGGCGAGAGCTCCTCGTCCGCGACCCACGGGTGGCCCGCCCGGTAGATCTCGAACGCCGCTTCCAGCATGTCGGCCAGCGGCCGCGGATGGCGAATCTCCTCGAGCAGCTCCATCCGCTCGTCGTACTCGATGCCCTGCTGCTTCATCTCGGCGACAGCCTCCCCCCGAGCCTTGCTGCGCTGTGCGGCGAGCACCTGGCGGGGGTCGTCGAGCGTCGCCTCGACGATCGACAGCACATCCAGCGCGTAGGTCGCGCTCTCCGGGTCCAGCAGCTCCAGAGCGGCGACGGCGAAGGGGGACAGCGGCTGGTCCAGCGCGAAGTCCGGCTGCAGCTCCACGGTCAGCCGGACGGTCCGGCCGTGCTCGTCCGGGGTGTCGAGGCGCTCCACCACCGCGGCGCGCAGCAGCGCCCGGTAGACGTGGATCGCCTTGCGGATGAGCCGCCGCTGGCTCGGCCGCGGTTCGTCGTTGTCGAGCAGCAGGTGGCGCATGGCGGCGAAGAAGTCCCCCCTGCGCTGCACGACGTTGAGCAGCATCGCGTGTGACACCTGGAAGCTCGACGTGAGCACCTCCGGCTCCGCAGCCACCAGCCGCTCGAACGTGGGCTGCCCCCAGGAGACGAACCCCTCGGGCGCCTTCTTGCGCTCGACCCGCTTAAGCTTCTTCGGGTCGTCCCCCGCCTTGGCGATGCGCTTGGCGTTCTCCACGTCGTGCTCGGGTGCCTGCACCACCACGGACCCGGCGGTGTCGTAGCCGGCCCGGCCGGCGCGACCGGCGATCTGGTGGAACTCGCGCGCCTTGAGGTGCCGGGTGCGCACCCCGTCGTACTTCGTCAGGCCGGTGAACAGCACCGTGCGGATCGGCACGTTGATGCCCACGCCGAGGGTGTCCGTGCCGCAGACCACCTTCAGCAGGCCGGCCTGCGCGAGCAGCTCCACCAGCCGCCGGTACTTCGGCAGCATCCCGGCGTGGTGCACGCCGATCCCGTGGCGCACCAGCCGCGTCAGCGTCTTGCCGAAGCCGGCGGTGAAGCGGAAGTCGCCGATCAGCGTGGCGATGGCGTCCTTCTCCTCGCGGGTGCAGACGTTGATGCTCATCAGCGCCTGCGCCTGCTCGACGGCCGCAGCCTGGGTGAAGTGCACGACGTAGACCGGCGCCTGGTGGGTGGTCAGCAGCTCCTCGAGCGTCTCGTGCAGCGGTGTCACGACGTACGAGAACGACAGCGGCACCGGCCGCTCGGTGCTGGTCACCACGGCTGTGTCCCGACCGGTACGCCGGGTGAGCCCGTCGCGCAGGCGCGTGACGTCACCGAGCGTCGCCGACATCAGCACGAACTGCGTCTTCGTCAGCTCGAGCAGCGGCACCTGCCAGGCCCAGCCGCGCTCGGGATCGGCGTAGTAGTGGAACTCGTCCATCACCGCAAGCCCGACGTCGGCCGCCGCGCCTTCACGCAGCGCCAGGTTGGCGAGGATCTCCGCGGTGCAGCAGATCACCGGCGCACCGCCGTTGACGGTCGCGTCGCCGGTCATCATGCCGACGTTCTGCGCGCCGAACGTCGCGCACAGGGCGAAGAACTTCTCGCTGACGAGCGCCTTGATGGGAGCGGTGTAGAAGCTGCGCCTGCCCTCCGCGAGCGCCGCGAACTGCGCGCCTGCGGCCACGAGGGACTTCCCGGAACCCGTGGGCGTGGAGAGGATGACGTGCGAGCCCGTCACGACCTCCAGAAGGGCCTCGGTCTGCGCCGGGTAGAGCGTGAAGCCCTGCTCCCCCGTCCACGCCAGGAAGGCGTCGAACACCGCGTCCGGCTCCGGGCGACCCGGGATCCGGTCGGTCAGCGTCATCGCGACTCCCCTGCCCTGGCCGGCGGCACGTCAGGACAGGTAGCTGCGCAGCGCCTGCGTGGTCGAGGAGATCAGCGCGAGGTCGACCGACTCCTCCCGGGTGTGCGCGAGGTTGGGGTCGCCCGGGCCGAAGTTGACGGCGGGGATGCCGAGCGCGGCGAACCTGGCCACGTCGGTCCACCCGTACTTCGCCGCCGGTGCACCGCCCATGGCGGTGATGAAGTGCGCCGCTGCCGGTGCGCTCAGCCCTGGCAGCGCCCCGGGTGCCGAGTCCAGGAACTCGACCTCGTAGGGCTCCAGCACCTCGCGTACGTGCCCGAGTGCCTCCTGCTCGGAGCGGTCGGGGGCGAAGCGGAAGTTGACCGTCAGCGCGCACGCGTCCGGGATCACGTTGCCGGCCACACCGCCCTCGATGTGCACCGCGTTGAGACCCTCCCGGTAGGTGCAGCCGTCGATCTCGACGCTGCGCGGGTCGTAGCGGACGAGCCGGGTCAGCAGCGGGGCCGCTGCATGGATGGCGTTCTCGCCGAGCCAGCCACGGGCGCTGTGGGCCCGCCGCCCTGGCACCGTCACCCGCACGCGCAGCGTGCCCTGGCAGCCCGCCTCGACCTGGCCGTTGGTGGGCTCCATCAGGATCGCCAGGTCGGCCTCGAGCAGGTCGCGCCGGGTGTCGACGAGCCGCTTCAGGCCGTTGCGGTCCGCCTCCACCTCCTCGTTGTCGTAGAGCACGTAGGTCAGGTCGTACGCGGGGTGCGTCAGCGTCGCGGCGAGGTGCAGCAGCACCGCGTCGCCGCTCTTCATGTCCGAGGTCCCGCAGCCGTACAGCCGGTCACCGTCCCGGCGGCTCGGTACGTTGTCCGCGATCGGCACCGTGTCGAGGTGACCGGCGAGAAGGACCCGGCGCGTCCGGCGGAAGCTGGTGCGGGCGACGACGTTGTTGCCGTCCCGGACGACCGACAGGTGCGGCTGCGTGATCAGGGCGTCCTCGACGAGGTCGGCCAGCCGCACTTCGCTCCCGGAGACGCTGGGGATGTCCACCAGGGCAGCGGTGAGGTCGATCGGGTCGCTGTCGAGCCGAAGGCTCACGGGGCGGCTCCGGACAGGGCTGCAGGTGTGCTCATGACGCCCAGCGTACGGAAGAAGCCCCGCCTCGGGCCTCCGCGGCGGCGCGTCGTCAGCACGTATCACTGCGCGCTGCCGCCGGCTCATCGGGATGGCTGTGCGTCGGGTGCCGCTGAGCTCTTGTCCCTGGGGGGAAACACATGTTGACCACGTCTGCCCCGCGCCGGCGCCGTGCGCCGCACGCCAGAACCGCTGCGGTCACGGTCACCGCCGCGGTCGCCCTTCTCCTGCCGGCGCTCCCGTCAACGGCCGCCGCAGCAGTTCCGGAGCGGCCGGGTGCGCCTGTCGGGGCGGGTGACCCACCCGACAGGGGGCGCAGCGCGGAGGCGCTGGCCCAGCGGGCGGACCGCGAGGGTCCGCTGCGGGTGATCGCCGAGATCGACACCAGCCGCAACGGCCAGGGGGTCGCCGCCGAGGCTGGCCGCGGCGGAGCGACCCAGATCCGGGCCTTCGACGTCCTGCCCTACGTCGCGCTCCGCGGCGACGGCGGGGCCCTGCGCGCCCTCGGGCGCAACCCGCACGTGCTCCGGGTGTCCGAGGACGTCGCCGAGCCGCCGAGCCTTGCGTCGACCCTCCCCGTGATCAACGGTGACGACGTGCAGTCGCTGGGCTTCACCGGAGCCGGCCGAACCGTCGCGATTCTCGACACCGGCATCGACGCGGACCACCCGTACTTCCAGGACAACAACGGGACCGCGGCGAGCACCCGGATCCTGTCCCAGGCCTGCTACTCGACCCCGTCGAACAGCACCGACGAGTTCAGCCTGTGCCCGGCGCAGGTGACCTCGTCGACCGCCGCCGGCAGCGCCGACATCGACGGCAACGCGCAGTGCGCGGCCATCGCGAGCCGCTGCGACCACGGCACCCACGTCGCCGGCATCGCCACCGGGGACGCGACCGGTGTCACCGGGGCCCCAGGCAACGGGGTCGCCCCCGACGCCGGCATCGTCGCCATCCAGGTGTTCACGCGCTTCGACAGCGCCACCGACTGCGGCACCTCACCGGCGCCCTGCATCCTCACGTACGCGTCGGACCAGATCGCGGGGCTCAACCGGGTCGCCGCACTGCACGCGGCCAACGCCGCCTGGAACATCAGCGCCGTCAATATGAGCCTCGGCGGTGGCAGCAACGCGACCGCCTGCGACGGGGACGCCCGGAAGACGGCCGTCGACACGCTGCTCGGTGCGGGCATCGCGACCGTCATCGCCTCCGGGAACACCTCGTTCCTCAACGCGGTGGGCGCGCCGGGGTGCATCTCGACCGCCGTCACGGTCGGCAACAACGCCGACGACGACACCGTGTCCGCCAGCAGCAACCGCGGCCCGCTCCTGGACATCTTCGCGCCCGGCCAGGGCGTCAACTCCTCGGTCGTCGACGACGGCTGGGGCAGCAAGACCGGCACCTCGATGGCGGCGCCGCACGTCGCGGGCGCCTTCGCGGTCCTGCGCGAGGCCTACCCCACCCGCACCGTCGCCGAGCTGCTCGCCGACATGACCAGCACGGGCGTTCCGATCACCTACGCCACGGACATGAGCACGCCGCCGGCCACCGGCACGACCCCGCGGCTGGACCTGCTGGCCGGCCTGCAGGCCCCGAACCTTCCTCCTGCGCTCGCTGCCGACGCGGGGGCGCCAGGCGTCGACGAGGGTTCCGTCGCCACCGCCACCGGCTCGGTCACCGATCCCGAGGGGGACCCCCTGAGCGCCATGACCGCCTCCGTGGGCGCGGTCACCCGTACCGGCGGTGCCTGGTCGTGGCCTGGCGTCCGGCTGACGGACCGGCCCACTCCCAGGTGGTGACGATCACGGCCACCGACGACAAGGGAGAGACCGGCACGACGACGTTCTCGCTGGACGTCGCCAACGTCCCCCCCGCGGTGTCGATCGATCCGGCGCAGGTTGTCGTCATCTCGGAGGGAGGTACGGTCACCGTCACCGCCGGCTTCAGCGACCCGGGCTGGCTGGACACCCACGTCGCCACGATCGACTGGGGCGTCCCCTCCGGGCAGCCGGGGAACGAGGTGTCGGCGCCCGCCCTCACCGTCACGGACGTGGGTGGTCCCGGCGCACCTCGTCGGGGAACCGTCACGGGCTCCTACCGGTACGGCGACAACACGGCTGGGGCGGGCTTCCCGATCACGGTCACCGTCACCGACAAGGACTCGGGCACGGGCAGCGGTTCCGCCCTCACCGTCTCGAACGTCGCCCCCGCCACGGCCATCGACGACGGCAGCGCCGTGCAGGTGAACGGCGTCCCCACGGTTGTCGCGCACGCGGGCCAGAACGTCGCTCTGGATGCCGGCGCCGCTGATCCCGGCAGCGACGACCTCACGCTGGCCTGGAGCTTCGGGAACGGCACGACGTCGTCGAGCACCTCACTGGTGAACCCGCCGACGCTCGACGCGCTGCCCAGTCCCACCGTGCAGCCGCGCACGGTCAGCGACAGCGTGAGCCACGCCTTCACCCGCGCCTGCCTCTACCAGGTGGGTCTCACGGTGCGCGACGACGACGACGGCGGGTCGGTGTCGGACAGCGTCCCGGTGGTCATCACGGGGAACGCCACGCTCGTTCGGAGCTCGGGCTACTGGAGCGCGGAGTACCGCGCGAAGCGGAGCACGGACTTCACGACGGCCACGCTGCAGTGCTACCTCGCGATCGGGCGTCACATGTCCTCGGTCTTCGACGAGGCTCGTCCGCTGACGTCGTCCGCCGACGCCGCCGCGGTGCTGAAGACCGCGACGTCCAGCTCGGCGGACGACATCTTCGACGCGCAGCTGCTGGCGGCCTGGTTGAACTTCGCCAACGGGACGTACGAGCTCGACCAGCTCGTGGACACCGACTTCGACGGCGTCGTGGACCGGACGTTCCTCGCGGTCCTGGTCGACGCCGAGGCCCTGCGCCTGGACCCGAACCGCACCCGCAGCGCTGTGCTCGAGAGCAAGAACGTGCTCGAGCGAGTGAACAACCCGTGAGCGACGGCGGAGCGGAGGCCTCAGCCGGGTCCTCCGCTCCGCGGTGCTGCCGGCTCGGTCGGGGTGCGGTCGCCGCACTCACGGTAGGGGCAGCCCTCACCGCGTGCGCTGCTGACGGGCGAGGGGGGTCGGACGACGTCGCGCCGGTGCTGCCGGCCACCTCCGCCGCGCCGTCGGGCCCTCCCTCGGTCTCGCCCGCCGACCCTGGCGCTGTGGACAGGCCGGTGATCGTGACCCTGTCCGTCAGCTGGCAACCGGAGAACGAGCTGCTGGACCACGAGATCGCAGGGCAGCGGGACCGCGTCGGTCAGGCGGAGGGGGAGGTGCTGCGCGATCTGGGTCCCCACGGGCGGCTCTTCAGGCAGCTGCACGAGAGCGCGCAGACAGCTCTGCTCGTGGACGCGCTCGGCCTTGACCTGCTGCGCCGGCACCCCCTGGTCGCAGCGGTGCAGGAGGACCGGGCCGCGCCTGCGGGAGCGGGCTGAGGCTGGTTGCCGGCGAACCGGTTTCAGGGGGCGACCCCGTGCTCGCGGAGCACGTCGTTGAGGGCGAGCTTGTCGTGCACCTGGCCCGGCTCGAGGTAGCGCAGGACGAGCAGGCACGGCATCCCGAACTCGCCCCCCGGGAAGGACTTCACGCGGCTGGAGCCCACACACACGGCGCGCTCCGGCGCCTCGCCGCGGGCCAGCTCCTTGCCGGTGTCCGCCTCGAAGACGCGGGTGCTCGCGGTGAGGATCGAGCCCGCGCCGAGCTTGGCTCCGGTGCGTACGCGGGCGCCTTCGACGATCATCGACCGCGAGCCGACGAACGCCTCGTCCTCGACCACGACAGGGGCCGCCTGGGCGGGTTCGAGGACCCCGCCGATGCCGACCCCGCCGGACAGGTGGACGTTCGCGCCGACCTGCGCGCAGCTCCCCACCGTCGCCCACGTGTCCACCATCGAGCCCGCGCCGACGTAGCCGCCGATGTTGGTGTAGCTCGGCATCAGCACGACGCCGGGCTCGAAGTGCGAGCCCCAGCGCGCGATGGCGCCGGGAACCACGCGTACCCCCTCGAATCGCGTCTTGAGGGGCAGCCGGTCGCAGTAGCGGAAGTCGCCCGCCGTGGACTCCGTCATCTCGAGCACCCGGAACGCCAGCAGGATCGAGCGCTTCGCGCGCTCGTCGACGACGACCTGCCCGTCGACCACCTGCGCGACCCGGGCGACTCCCGCGTCGAGGAGGTCGACAGCGGCGATCACCTGCGCGCGCGCGTCCTGGTCGGCTGGGGTCAGGTCGGCGCGACGCTCCCAGAGCTCGTCGATGGCGGGGGCGATCTCGCTGTGACTCATGGCGGGCAGCCTACGGATCCGGGGGAGCGCCCCAGCGAGCGCAACCGCTGGGCGCCGGCGGCGATGCGCTCGTCCGAGGCGGTGAGGGCAAAGCGGACGTGCCGGGAACCCGCAGCACCGTAGAACTCGCCCGGGGCCACCAGCACCCCCGCCGAGGCCAGCGCCTCCACCGTCTGCCAGCACTCCTCGTCGCGGGTGCCCCACAGGTAGAGCCCGGCCTCGGAGTGCTCCACCCGGAAGCCGGCCGCCCGCACCGCCGGCAGCAGCACCTCGCGACGGTTCGCGTAGAGCGCCCGCTGCGCGCGTACGTGCTCCTCGTCGGCGAGTGCGGCGACCAGAGCGGCCTGCACCGGCGAGGGCACGAGGAGCCCGAGGTGCTTGCGGGCCTCCACGATCGCGGCCACCGCGCCGGCATCGCCGATCGTGCAGCCGGCCCGGTAGCCGGCCAGGTTGCTGCGCTTGGACAGCGAGTGGACGGCGAGGACGCCGTCGGTGCTGTCCCCGCAGATCGAGGGGTGGAGCACCGACAGCGGCTCCACCTCCCACCCGAGCTCGAGGTAGCACTCGTCGCTGGCGACCAGGACCCCGTGCCGGCGGCCCCACGCCACGACCTCCCGGAGCCGGTCCGCGGACAGCACCTCGCCGGTGGGGTTGGACGGGGAGTTGAGCCAGAGCAGACCCACGCCCGCCGGGTCGCAGGCGGTCGGGTCGTCGGTGGGGACGGGCGTGCAGCCGGCGAGGCGGGCGCCCACGTCGTAGGTCGGATACGCGAGCTCGGGGATCAGCACTGTGGAGCCCGGTGAGAGCCCGAGCAGGCAGGGCAGCAGGGAGACCGTCTCCTTGCTGCCGATGCTGGCCACCACCTGCGTCGCGGCCACCTCGGCGCCGAGCCGGCAGCGGGCCCAGCGCACCAGGGCCGCGCGCAGCTCCGGCGTCCCGACCGTGAGCGGGTAGCCGGGGGCGTCGGCCGCAGCCCGCAGTGCCTGCTGGACGACCTCGGGTGTGCTGTCGACCGGGGTGCCTACCGAGAGGTCGACGATGCCGTCGGGGTGCCGCCGGGCGCGCTCGGCGTACGGCGCGAGGCGGTCCCACGGGAAGACGGGCAAAGACGCGCGCGCCGCCCACCCCGGACGGGTGGACGGCGCGGAAGCGGTGGGCAAGAAGTCAGTGGCCTTCGAGGTTCTTGCCCAGCGGGACAGTCATGATCACCGGGTGGTCGACGTCGACGGGGCCGACCTTGCTGGCCCCACCTGGCGAGCCGATGCTGGTCGTCTCGGTGAAGAAGTCGACGTTGGCCCGGTAGTAGTCCTTCCACTGCGGGGGCGTGTCGTCCTCGTAGAAGATCGCCTCAACCGGGCAGACCGGCTCACAGGCACCGCAGTCGACGCACTCGTCGGGGTGGATGTAGAGCGAGCGCTTGCCCTCGTAGATGCAGTCGACAGGGCACTCCTCGATGCAGGCCTTGTCCTTGAGGTCGACGCACGGCTCGGCGATGACGTAGGTCACGTCGGACGTTCCTTCCTGGATGACAGACGCCTAGTCTCCCAGCCGTGACCCCATCCGAGCCACCCGGGGTGCGCTACGCGCTCACGGCTGGGCCCGCGGACGTGGGCATGCGGGTCGTCGTTCGGCGGCGGCTCCCGGACGGGCGCTACGCGGACCTCCTCGGCGAGCTGCTCCACTGGGACGAGCAGTCGGTGGGTGTCCGGGACAGGCATGGGCAGGAGCACACCGTGAGGACCAGCGACGTGGTGGCTGCCAAGCGCGTACCGCCGCCCCCGCAGCGCCGGTGAGCGGGGAGCTGAGCCCCAACCGCGCGCGCTTCGCGAGCGTGGTGCGGGCAGACCCGGTCGACGTCGGGCTCGCGTGCCTGCTGATCGGCTGCGAGGTCGACCCGGACCTCGATCTCGACGCCGCCCTGGCGGTGCTCGACGCGCTGGCCGCGAGCGCCCGGACGCGGGTCCCGCCCGGCAGTCCTCCGGCAGCGGCCGGGGAGGGGTTGCGGCGCACGCTCGGGGAGCAGGCCGGCTTCGAGGGCGGGAGCTACGACGAGCTGCGCTCGTCGCTGCTGCACGAGGT
The DNA here is from genome assembly GCA_030447385.1 of Mycobacteriales bacterium. GTDB lineage: Bacteria > Actinomycetota > Actinomycetes > Mycobacteriales > SCTD01 > SCTD01. Next base: position 192,522 of record JAUJOY010000004.1, on the reverse strand, counting down.
GCTCCGTCGCGGCCGCGGCCTGCCCCTGCTGCTGTCGGTCGTGTGGCTGGAGGTCGCGAAGCGGCTGGAGATCCCGGCGTACGCGGTGGGGCTGCCGGGTCACGTGCTCGTCGGCATCGGGAACCCCACCGGCGAGCACGTCCTCGTCGACCCGTTCTCCGGGGGTCGGCTGGTCGACCGGAGCCAGCTGAGGGGTCCGGACGGGCGGCCGGTGCCCGCCGAGTTCTTCGCGCCGCTGCCGGCGACCGACCTGCTGTTGCGCCTGCTCAACAACGTGCGCGCCCTGACCGGCCGCCAGCCGCGGACCCTTCCGACCGCCGCCACGCGGCTGTGGGCGGTGCAGCTCTCGCTGCTGCTCCCGCGTCATCCGGTGCAGCTGCGGCGCGAGCGCGGCGAGCTGCTGGTCCGGCTCGGCGACCACCTCGGCGGGGCACAGGAGCTGGAGACCTACGCGCTCGTCGTCGCCGACGCCGAGGAGAAGACGTACGCCCGCCGGGCCGCGCGCCTCGCCCGCGCCCAGCTGAACTGAGGCCGGACGTACTGTTCGGCCCGTGCTGCGCCTGACCGACACCCAGAGCAAGACCGTGCGCGAGGTGCGGCCGGCCACGCCCGGCCGGCTGACGATCTACGCCTGCGGACCGACGGTCTACCGCTACGCCCACGTCGGCAACCTGCGGACGTTCCTGCTGAGCGACCTGATCCGGCGCACGGCCGAGCGCCGCGGGCTGCGGGTGCAGCTCGTCCAGAACATCACCGACGTGGGGCATCTGGTCGATGACGGGGCGATCGACGCCGACGGCGAGGACAAGCTGCTGGCGCAGGCGCGGCTGGAGGACAAGAGCCCGTTCGCCCTCGCCCGGTTCTACGAGAGCGCCTTCCACGCCGACCTCGCGCTGCTGAACGTGCGTCCGGCCGATGCCTATCCGCGTGCGTCGGAGTGGATCCCGTCGATGATCGCGCTGATCTCACGGCTGGTGGACGCGGGGCACGCGTACGTGGGCGCAGACGGCTCGGTCTACTTCGCCGCGCAGTCCTACGACGGGTACGGCGGGTTGTCGGGCAACCGGCTGGAGGACCTGCGGGCGGGGCACCGCGGTGACGCGGAGGCGCTGGTTGCCGGCAAGCGGTTCCACGCCGACTGGGCGCTGTGGAAGCGGGCCGGGAAGGCACGCGAGATGGTATGGGACTCGCCGTGGGGCTTCGGGTTCCCGGGCTGGCACATCGAGTGCTCGGCAATGTCGCTGGAGCTTCTCGGCCCGGTCATCGACCTGCACACCGGCGGGATCGACCTGCGCTTCCCGCATCACGAGGACGAGCGGGCGCAGAGCAACTGCGCGGTGGGTCTCGCGACGGGGGAGGAGGGGGCTTCCGGGTCGGAGGGGGCTTCCGGGTCGGAGGTCGTTTCCGGGTCGGAGGGGGCTTCCGGGTCGAAGGGGCCTTCCGGGTCGGAGGGGGCTTCCGGGCCGGAGGTCGTGCGCCACTGGGTCCATGCCGAGCACCTGCTGTTCGAGGGCCGCAAGATGGCCAAGTCGACCGGCAACGTCGTGCTCGTCTCGGACGTGGTGGCGCGTGGCTACGACCCGCTGGCGCTGCGGCTGGCCTTTCTGTCCTCGCGCTACCGCCAGCAGGCCAACCTGTCGTGGGACGCCATCGAGGGGGCGGACCGCACGCTGTCGCGATGGCGTACGGCTGTCGCGGCCTGGGCCGAGCATCCCTCGGAGGCGCTGGCCGAAGACTGGTCGGCCGCCGTGCTCCAGGCGTTCGAGGACGACCTCGACACCCCGCGGGCGCTGCAGGTGCTGCGTCGGCTGGAGAAGGCCGAGGCCGTCGGCCCGGGCGCGAAGTTCGAGACGTTCGCCTGGGCGGATGCGCTGCTCGGGCTCGACCTGGCCCGACTCGTGGGGCAGCAGGTTGCAGTGGCTGCGCTGCCGCCCGGTGCGGCCGAGCTGCTGTCGGCGCGGGCCGCAGCGCGGGCCGCTCGGAGCTTCGGCGACTCCGACCGGCTGCGCGACGAGCTCGCCGCTCTCGGCGTGAGCGTCAAGGACACGCCTGCCGGGCAGGAGTGGGCGCTGATCTGAGGCGCGCACGTGGGTGGGGACGGCGCGGGGGCAGTTCCCCTGCCCCTGCCCCTGCCCGCCGCCTGCCGCCGTCCGCCGCTGCCCGCCGCTCCCCGCCGCCGCCGCCGCCCGCCGCTCCCCGCCGCCGCCCGCCGCCCGCGCCGGCCGCACAAGGCTCCCCCTCCGGGCTCCCTCAAGATCTTCGGTAGATCCCCAGCACCCCGGTGCTGTGGATCTTCCGATGAGGGACGTGAGGACGTGGACAGCCGAAGCAGCGCGGGCGTGGACGTGGACAGCCGCGAAGCGGACACGGCAGGTCAGGTCAGCGCCGGTGTGCGATCTGGCGTCAGGTCGGCGCGGCCAGTCGACGTGGCGTCAGGTCGGCGCGGCCAGTCGACGTGGCGTCAGGTCGGCGCGGCCAGTCG
>JAUJOY010000004.1:188653-189940 GCA_030447385.1 Mycobacteriales bacterium | reverse complement strand
ACGATCTGGACTCAGGTCAGCGCGGTCAGAAGCTGCGCCGCCACCCGCGGCTGGTCGTGGCGGAGGCTCCCGGTCGTCAGGCGCAGCAGCAGGACGCGGTCGTGCCGCTCAGCGAGAACGACGTCGTTGCCCCGCAGCGCGTCGTCGTCCCACGTCCCGACCAGCCGGTGGTGCGCCCCGTCGATCTCGACCGTGACCCGTTGCCGTTCCCACCACGCGTCCAGGTAGCGCACGGAGCCGTACCGGATCGGCCGCTGGAGCCGATCGGGCAGCGGCAACCCGTGGCTGCGGAGCATGCGCAGGAAGGCGATCTCGCTCGCCGCGTGCGCGCCGTGCTCGACATCGTGCAGAACCGCCCCGAGCAGGTTGCGACGGCGCAGTCGTGGCATCTTCGCGAGGGCCCGCCTCAGATCGGGCGGGCGCACGAGCCGTTGCTGCACGGCGGCAGCCACCCGCCACTCCGCGGCCCGATCGCTGGGAGCCCAGGCGGCAGCATGCAGGATGGCCGGCGCCACGCGGATGACAGGTGGCTGGCGCGCCGGATGGACCAGCTGGGGGAGATGGCGTACGCGGTGCGCCTCCACCCGTACTGGCTCCGGCGCCCGCACCGGGTCCCGGCTCACGACTCTGCGCTTCTCGGGGATCGCGACGTGGAGGACGTCCGGGGTCGGCAGGCGCATGCCCCACTCGACCAGCGCCGCGTCCGCGGAGAGGGCCCCGCCGCGCCCCGCGCACAGGACGGCGGCCCAGGCACGCTGCCGTGGGGTGGGTGCGCCCGAGTGGGCGACGGCGATCCCGGGCAGCACCGCCTGCCAGCGACCGCTGTCCAGCCGCCACTGCCACTGGTCCTCGCTGAGGCCACCGAGCCTGGCCTGACGACGGCTGATCACCTGGTCCTGCTCCTCGAGCCGTTGCGGCCAGCTCGCCGGGCGGGGCGGGGACATCATCGCTGCCGTCACGGGCTCACCGTCCGAGCCGTCCGGTACTCCTGGCCAGACCTGCACCTCGAGCTGTGGATGAGCAGAGCAGCCCCCACAAGATCTTCGGAACTTCCACAGCACCCCGGTGCTGGGGAAGTTCCGAAGATCTTGGGGCGGGGGCGGGGGCGGGGGCGGGGGCCGGCGGGCGCGGCGGGCTGCGGCGGGCTGCGGCGGGGGCGGGTGGCGGGGCGGGGGGGGGACGCCGGGGGTCAGCCGGACGGTGCGGGTGCGGGCGAAGCGGGGGCGGCGGCGGGGGGGGGACGCCGGGGTCAGCCGGACGGTGCGGGTGCGGGCGAAGCGGGCGCAG
>JAUJOY010000004.1:130264-188553 GCA_030447385.1 Mycobacteriales bacterium | reverse complement strand
GGGGGGGGACGCCGGGGTCAGCCGGACGGTGCGGGTGCGGGCGAAGCGGGCGCAGGCGAGGCGGGCCCGCGGGTCCCGCCAGGCGACGGCGAGGGACGCCGCGCCTTCGACCGGGGCGGCGGGCCGCAGATGAACCGCGGCTCGGGCAGGTAGCGCGTCTGGAACTCCTCCCGCCGCACCTCGACCCCGCCGTCGACGAACACCCGCGTCACGGCGATGTCGAACCCCCTCTCACCCGCTGTCCGGGTGCAGTCGGGGCGCTGCACGTACCTCGTCTCGAAGTCGCGCAGCCGCGTCCGCGGGCCGGCCAGCGCCTTCACCTCGTCGAAGCGCTTGGTGCCCCAGAAGGTCACCGTGATGGAGGTGCCGGTGTGGGAGGTGTCGATGAGCACCCCGTTCGGGCTGTCGTTCTTGAAGATCAGGTCCGGCTTCGGGAACGACACGGTGGCCTCGCGCCCGGGCGGGTAACGGCTGATGTAGTAGCTGTGCGGGGTGTGCGTGACGTCCTGGAGCCCGCTGAAGAACACGGCATTGAACAGGGTCGTCGCGAACTGCGAGATCCCCCCGCCGACGGCGTCCACGAACTCGCCCTCGAGGATCTGCGGGGCAGGCAGGAAGCCGCGTGCCTCGTCCCGCGGGCCTACGACCGCGTTGAGGTTGAACTCCTCCCCGGGCAGCACGACGTAGCCGTCGAGGATGTCGGCGATGCGGTGGATGTTCTGGACCCGCGGGCGGCAGCAGGGGTGCCTCGTGGTGAAGGTGCCGATCATCTCGCGTACGCCAAGGGTGCCGGCGAGCGCTGTGGGAACGCGGGCCGCGACGACGCTGAGCGGCGCAGAAGCGGTGCGCGGCGCCGGCGCCGTCAGGACACCCTGCACCGCCCGCGCGAGATCAGGCGGCGACACGCTGCGCCCGTCCTTCGACGGCACCAGCACCGGCGTCCCGCTGGAGACGTCGAACGTCGCATCCACCGGCGGCTCACCGACGGCGCGCAGACGGAAGCGCACCTGCTCGTACAGGTCCGGCTCAACCAGGCGGGGGACGAGCTTTCCGCCGGGATCCGGTTCCAGGCGCAGCGCCTTCGCGACGTCGCGCGGCTCGACGACGAGCGGCTTGCCCTCGACGTCCACGGTGATCGCCCCGGCGACCGCGGGCTGAGCCACCTCATCCAGCGCCCGCTGCACCTCCTCGGCACTCGTCCGTGGCTGACGCAGCTCGACCGGCACCTCGATGCGCTCAGCTGCGTTGTCGAGCCAGCCCTCGCGTACGGCGTCCGCGGCGCCCTCGACGTCCAGCATCCGACCGACCACCGGCTGCACCGGCACCGGCGCGGCCTCCTCGTTGAAGGTGATCGACCCGTCCACCGGCTGGCGGTCGAACCCGGCGGCGACCTGCTTCAGCTGGGCGGACAGGGCGACCTCGTCGACCTCGACGACAGGTGACACCTCACGGTCGGCACCCACCAGAGCGGCTGCCCGGCCGAGCGGACCGCCGGACACTGCGCGCTCGACGGTCGCGGGCAGGTCCAGCGAGAGCCCGGACACGGCCGGCTCCAGGGTCAGGGCCTCCCCCGCCGCGCGCAGCTGGACCGGGGCCGTGGCCCGCTCCTGCAGGCCCTCCCGCAGCCGCGCCCCGGCCTCCGCCCGGCTCAGCCCACCGACCTCGACGCCGCTGACGCTGACGCCGGACGGAACCCGCTCACCAGGCACGGCCACCGCCAGGGCGAGGCCCACCGCGACGATGCCGAGGAGCCCGGCGCCAGCCAGCAGGACCGGACGGGGCACACCGGGCACGGGCACGAGCTCCAGGGACGAGAGCGGCACGCGCCGCCGACACCGGAAAATCTACCCGGATCTCCCGATTACAGCGGCGTACGAGCCCCCGACAGCCGCGCGTTGTCGATGACGATCGCCGCCGGCTCCGCGACGAGCTTGAGCGTGGACAGGGCCGTCTCGCCGAAGGCGTTCTTCACGGCGCTGGACAGCGCGAGCACCCCGACGACGGCGCCGCCGTGACCGCGCAGCGGCATCGACAGGTAGGTCGACATGCCGACGGCGTCGGGGTTGGGCAGGTCCTCGACGTCGTCGACGACCTCCCCACCTGCATGCGCGACGCGGGTGGACAGCTCCGCGACCCCGAGCCGCTCGCCGCCGTACGAGCTCAGCGCATCCGCCGCGGCGGCCAGGAACGCGTCGTAGTGCTCCTGTGCGGTGGGCGCGCCGACGGCCACGTAGGCCTCACGTTCCCTGCCGAGGAGCACCGCCGCGAGGTGGTAGCCGACGAAGCGCTGCAGGACGCCGAGCAGCGCGGCGACCGAGCCCTCGATGCCGTTGGCGGTGGCGGCGATGGCCGTGACACCGACTGCGCGACCGAGCTCTCGAACAGCTTGCGGTCCAGCAGGTCGCACACCCGCGACAGGACGTCCTCCTCGGCCAGCTCCTGCGGATCGGGCCGCAGCGGCGGGCGCCCGCCGCGCTGGGCTCTCGCCGAGAGCAGCACCTCGTCGATGGTCGCGGCCAGGTCGCCGGCCTCGAAGTCCTTGGTCAGGTAGCGGTCCACGCCCGCCTGCCCCGCCCAGTAGCGGTCGCTGGCCGCGGCCAGCGAGGTGAGCATGACGACCGGGATGTCAGCGGTCTGCCAGTCGTCCTTGAGCAGCCGGGCGGCGATGAAGCCCGACACCCGCGGCATCTGGACGTCGAGCACGACCGCATCGGGCTGCTCGGCGAACACCGCCTGCACGGCGCCGATGCCGTCCTCGGTCGCGATCACCTCGTGGCCCTCCCGGGTGAGGACGCTGGTGACGATGCGGCGCAGCGTCGGGCTGTCGTCGGCGATCACGATCTTGGCCATGTCTACCTGCCTACCAATCTGCGGACGGTCTCGACGAGCTGGTCCTGGTCGAACTCGTTCTTGAGCAGGTACGCCGAGCAGCCGGCGTCGAGCCCGGCCTGCCTCGCGTGGTCCTCCCCGCGGGAGGTCATGATGATCACCGGGACGTTCTCCCAGCCGGGCGTACGCCGGATCGTCCTCGTGAGCGCGAAGCCGTCCATGCCCGGCATCTCGACGTCGGAGAGCACCAGGTCCGCCGGGTCGTCCCGCAGCCGCGAGGCCCCGTCGAGGCCGTCCACGGCCGTCTCCACCTGGTAGCCGGCGCCTTCCAGGATCACCCGCTCCAGCTCGCGCACCCCGACGCTGTCCTCCACGACGAGCACCCGGGCCCGGCGGGCAGCGACCGGCCTGCGCAGGCTGTCGGGGTAGTGCGCCGCGACGGCGGCCATCCCCGGGGAGGGCCCGACGGCGCGCTCGGCGAGCTCGCGCAGGTCCAGCAGGCAGACGACGCTGCCGTCGCTGTCGATGGTGGCGCCCGCGATCGCGGGGATCCTTCCCAGGAAGGCGTCCAGGTCCTTGACCACCAGCTCGCGCTCCCCCTCGAGCCGGTCGACCGCCCAGGCGACCTGCGAGCCGGCGCCGCCCACGTGCCGCACCACCAGCGCGGCCCGCGGCGCATCTCCTGGGCTACGCCGCAGCCCCAGCGCAGCGCCGAGGTCGAGCAACGGGATGCAGACGCCGTGCCGGATCACGACCGGTGCGCCGGCGAGCACGTGGACCTCGGTGTCGCGCAGGGACAGCGACTCGACGACGCCGGGAACCGGGATCGCGTAGCGCTCGTCCCCGACGCGGGCGAGCAGGCACCGCAGCACCCCCAGCGTCACGGGCAGGGTGAGCACGAACGACGTGCCGACGCCGCGCTCGCTGCGGACCTCGACCGAGCCGCCGAGCTCCTCGACCGCATCGCGCACGACGTCCAGGCCGACCCCCCGGCCGGAGGTCTGGGTCACCTCGGCCGCGGTGGAGAACGCGGGTGTGAACAGCAGCTCGAGCAGGTGGGTGCCCGACAGCGTGGCATCCGCGGGCAGCAGGCCGAGCTCGATCGCTCTGGCGCGTACGCGGTCCTCGTCCACCCCCGCGCCGTCGTCGCTGACCTCGAGGACCACGGTCCCCGCCACGCTGCGCGCGGTCACGCGGACGACCGCCTCGCCGGGCTTGCCGGCCGTCGCCCTCGTCCCCGGGTCCTCGCAGCCGTGGTCGACGGCGTTGACGACGAGGTGCTTGAGCGCGCCTGCGACCCCGTCCAGCACCTTCTTGTCCAGCTCGACGTCCTCGCCGGCGCTGTCGAGGCGCACCGTCTTGCCGGTGGCGGTCGCCACGTCACGGACGATGCGCGGCAGCGCGGCGAATGCCCGGCGCACCGGCACCATCGCCAGGCCCATCGTCCCGTCACGGACCAGCGCCATCCCCGCGCGATGTCCCTCGACGAGCTCGCGAAGGCCGCGTACGGCCGTGGACATCTCCTCCCCCGCACCGGTCATGCGGTGCAGGGCGAGAGCGACGTCGGCGGGCAGGGTCGTGCCGGAGTGCAGGCCGGCCGAGCGCAGCGTCTGCGCCCAGCGGTTCTGCTCGAGGGCGAGGGCGAGCAGGCTGCCGGTGATCTGCTCGATCCGGCGGGCTCCGAGGTCGGCCTCGCCGACCACGTCGAGGAGCTCGTAGACCTTGCCGGCGGCCACGCGTACGGAGTCGGTGCCCGCGCGCACCACGTGGCCGGACGGCTCAGCCGCATCGAGCAGGCCCGCTGCCGGCGTCCCGCTCCCGCCCCGGCCGCCCTGAGCGGGCACGACCACACGCGGCGCGGCCGGCGCGGGGACTGCAGGCGCGTCAGGAGCCGCGGCGGGTGGCGGCGGCGCGCCGAGGGCGGGGACCGCCACCGGGCAGGCTCCGTCGACGGCCTGCGCGAGGGCGGCGATCAGCGGCTCGAGGGCCGCCTCGTCGAGCGGACCGCCCGGCAGCGCGCGGTCGATGGCGTCGCAGGAGGCGAGCAGCAGGTCGACGAGGTCGCTGCGCACGGCGAACCGGCCGTCGCGCAGGGCACCGAGCAGGTCCTCCATCGAGTGCGACACCCGCAGCACGCCCTGCAGCCCGAGCATCCGGGCCGATCCCTTGACCGTGTGCGCGTCGCGGAAGAGCCCGGCGACGACCTTGCGCGGGGCGGTGGCGGTCTCCAGCGCGAGCAGGCCCGCCTGCAGGGAGGCGAGCCGCTCCTCGACCTCCGCGCGGAAGGTCGCGAGCAGCTCGGGATCGTCCCCCCACGCCGTCACGTCGACAACCCCGTCATGACGGAGGGGTCGGCGGTACCGGACGCACGCTGTAGCCGAGCCCGTCGGGCCACTGCGGGTCAGGAGACCTTGAACTGCGCGATGGAGGCGCGCAGCTCGGCGGCGAGCACGTTGAGCTGGGCGGCGGCCGCGGCGGACTGGCGGGAGCCGACGGCGTACTGCCGGCTCACGTCGGACACCTGGGTCATGGCGGCGACCACCTGGTCGGAGGCCGAGCGCTGCTGCTGGGTGGCGATCGAGATCTCCTTGGCAGCGGTCGTGGTCTCGTCGACCATCCCGCTGATCCGCTCCAGCGCCTCGACGACGCCCTGAGCGAGCTCGGTTCCTGCGCGTACCTCCTTGGCACCTTCCTCGGAGGCGATGATGGTGCTGTTGGTCTCCGCCTGGATCTCCCCCACGATGGCCTGGATCTGCCCGGCCGACTCCTGCGAGCGCTCGGCCAGCTTGCGCACCTCCGAGGCGACGACGGCGAACCCGCGACCGTGCTCGCCCGCACGGGCAGCCTCGATCGCGGCGTTGAGGGCCAGCAGGTTGGTCTGGTCGGCGAGGTCGTCGATGACGTCGAGGATGCGGCCGATCTCGTGGCTCTTCTCCCCCAGAGACAGCGCGCGCGAGGCGATCGAGTCGACGCGTCCGGCGATGTTGTCCATCGACTCGACCGACGCCGACACCGCCGCCCGGCCCTGCTCGGCGTAGCGCAGCGTCTCGGCCGCGTAGCGAGCCACCGCCTCCGAGGTCTCGGCGATCTGGGCGGCCGTGGCGGCCAGCTCCTCGATCGTCGAGGTCGTCTCGGACACCGCGGAGGACTGCTGCGTGGCCGACGCCGCGTGCTCCTCCGCGGTCGCGAGGAGCTCGCCGGCGCTGGCGCCGATCTGCTCGCCGCCGCTGCGGACCTGGCCGACGAGCAGCCGCAGGTTGCCGATGGTGTGGCTGAAGGCGGTGCTCAGGGAGTGCAGCTGCCGGTTGTCGTCCGCGGGGTCGACCTCCAGCGCCAGGTCGCCGTCCGCGGCGCGCTCGAGGTAGGCCGAGAGCTCGTCCACCCGGACCTGCAGGCTCTCCCGGTCCGTGCGCGCCCGCTCGCTGACCTCGCGCACCGTCTCCGACATCCATGCGGCGCACCATCCGAAGACCGGCAGCAACGTCCCGAGCAGCAGCAGGGTGCCGAGCGAGGCGCGCTCCACGGTGTGTGAGAGGACGGCGGCGAGCAGCAGACCGACCGTCGAGAGCCCCGCCAGCGCCGTCGACTCCCAGCGCGACAGGCACAGCGAGCCGACGAGGACGACGCCGAACAGGCAGACCCACAGCGGGCCGCGAAGGCCGCCGCTGAGCGCCACAGCGGCGCTCGCCCAGACCGCGAGGAGGATCAGGAGCCCCGCCCGGATCGCCGAGATGCTCGACGCCGCAAGCACGACGTGCCGCGCGAGCACCGGCAGGGCGCTCAGCAGCGCCGCCACCGCCAGCGCGAGAAGCGACCAGCCGTAGAAGGCCCAGGCATGGACGGCGGCACCGGCAGGTGCCGCCAGGCGGTCCATCAGCGTCACCGCGACCACGGACGTCGCGAGCATCAGCCACGTCGTGACCGCAGCGGCCCGCGCGAGCCGTACGGACAGGTCCACCGGGCTGCCTTTCGTGTCGGTCGTGCTGTCGTCGTCGGCCGATGCCGGCGCTACCTGAAGCGCGCGGTGCTTCGCGCGCTGCTCAACCGGCCCGCCGGGTCCGCGGCAGCGTCGAGGACAGCGCGAAGACCGCCTCGACGTCGAGCACGCCGTAGGGCCCCTCGGCGTCGGGAACCTGCCCGGCCAGCAGGGAGCCGGCCGAGGCGGGCAGCGAGGCGAGCGGCTGCTCCAGCGCGGCCGGGTCGACCACCGCCCCGCCCGTCACGCTCTCGACGAGCAGGCCGACCCGGATGCCTCCCTGCGAGAGCACCACGAGCCGTCCGCGCCGGCCGAGCAGAGCCGCCTCTGCGGCGAGCAGGCTGCGCAGGTCGAGGACCGCCAGGACCCGGCCGCGCCAGTTGGCCACCCCGGCGACCCACTCGGGAAGCCCCGGCACCCGCGTCAGGCCCGGCGGCCGGCCGACCTCGGCCACCGCCGCCATGGGCAGCGCGTAGCGGCAGCCGGCCAGCCGGACGAGCACGAGCTCACGGGCGGGTTGAGGCACAGCAGCGACGGGTTCCACACCCGACAGTTCGGCGGAGGACGGGTCGAGGTGAAGCCCGCGTCAGGACCCCGCCGCGCGCGTGCGCAGCGAGCGGGCCAGCACCACCCCGTAGGCAGTGGCGCTGGCCAGCGCCCCGAGCACCAGGAAGGCGCTGCCGGTCAGCGTGCCGGTCACCACCAGGTCACCCTCACCCCGCTTCATCCCGAGCGGAAAGGTGATCAGCAGCCACACGAGGCCGGGGACGGCTGCACCGCGCGGCCCGGCCACCCGGCCGCCCGCGTAGCCCAGCACCGCGTTGCCCACGACGGCGAGGACCCAGCACAGCGGCACGATGGTGGCCCCGATGCGGAACGGCACGAGGAACGCGCCCCACACCGCGAGCTGCACGGACAGGATCAGCACCAGGCCGTACGCGAGGACCCGGAACGCCGGGTCGTCCTCGTCAGGCGCCTGCCCGGGGAGCCGCTCCCCGGCCGGCGACTGCGCGGCGCGCCCTTCCGCGGCAGTCTCAGCCTCCGGCACCCGTCCAGCCTGCCACGCTCAGCCCTGCGGGACCTCCGCGCGCACGGTCAGGTCGACGACGCGAGGGGCGGCCGCCGCCTGCTCCAGGACGTCGGTGATCTCCCTGCCGACGAGCTCCTCGCGGTCAAGCAGGGCATCGCGAAGTGCCTCCACCAGATGACGGTGAGCCTCGAGAAGCGCCTTCACCTCGCGCTTCTGCTTCTGCAGCAGCGCCTCGACCGCGTCGCGCCCCCTGTCGTCGGCGAGCACCCGGCCGACGATGTTGGTGTCGGAGAAGGAGCTGTTCGAGATGGCCGCGTAGGACAGCAGGCTCCCCTCCATGCCGTGCGCGCCGACCATCTCGGCCGCGGCGTTCGTGGCGTAGAGCAGGTCCCCACCCGGACCGGTGGAGACGTCGCCGAAGAAGATCTCCTCCGCGCACTGCCCGGCGAGGGCGATCTTCACCAGCGCCTGCATCTCCTTGCGCGAGCGGGTGAAGACGTCCTCCCGGTCGCCGTGGGCGAGCAGGCCGAGGGCGCTGCGTCGCTTGACGATGGTGAGCACCTCGAGCCGGCGCTCCGGCGCGGTCAGCCAGGCCGCTGTGGCGTGCCCGGACTCGTGCGTCGCGATGAGCCGGCGCTCGTGGTCGGTGTAGCCGACCGGCTGACCCATCCCGACCTCCTCGACGAGACGGGCCTGCTCCAGGTCGCTCCAGGTCAGGGAGCTCGCGCCGCGACGCACGGCGTTGACCAGCGCCTCGTCCAGCAGGTGCTCGATGCGCACCGGGCTGTAGCCCTGCGTCACGCCCGCCAGCACGTCACGCAGGTCGTCCTGGTCGAGCTCCTCGGCATGGGCCTTCCGGGCGAGGAAGTGGTCGATCAGCTCGCGACGCCCCGCCTTCGCGGGCATCTCGAAGGTGATCCGCCGGTCGAAGCGACCTGGCCGCAGAAGGGCCGGATCCAGGCTGTCCGCACGGTTGGTGGCGGCGATCAGCAGGAGGTTCGTGGGCACCGTCTTCGGGCGGCGCAGCTGGCGGTGCGGCGGCAGGAACAGGTTGAGGACGTCCACGCACCACCCGCGCAGGCGCTGGCTGCCGGTCGGGTTGTCGAAGGACTGCATCTGCACCAGCAGCTCGTTGACGACCCCACCGGTGCCCTCGCTCATGAAGGCCGAGGTCTGCGTCCCGGGGGACGACGCGCCGCCGGCCGCCGCGGCGTAGACCGTGGGCAGGCAGGCCGTGGCGTGGCAGCCCGCGAGGGTGGTGGCCGGGTGCGCGGTCATCCCCGAGGAGACGCCGCCGCGGGACATCGCGATCGCGTCGATCTCCTCGATGAAGCCGATCGCCCCGCCCTCCTTGCGGGCGGCCTTGCGCAGCGCCTTGAAGTAGGACCGGATCTTCTTGGCCGAGGCGCCGTACCACATGGACTGGAAGCTGGTGGCGCTGACGAACAGGAACGGCACGCCGGCCTCGCGCGCCATGGCGCGGGCGAGGTGGGTCTTGCCGGTGCCCGGCGATCCCTCGAACAGCAGGCCCCGGCGCGGCGTACCCCCCATCTCGTCGCGGAAGGTCTTGTGCGCCAGGAAGAGGTTGAGCGAGCGGACGACGTCGTCCTTGACCCCGTCGATGCCGACGACGTCGTCGAGGGTCGTGGAGATCTGCTCCGGGCGGTAGACCACGTGCGGCGAGCGGCCGGACAGCACCTGCTGCCCCACGGCCAGGCCGACCAGCAGAGTGAAGAAGATGATGATGGTCAGCAGGAAGGGGTCGATGGACGGGAACGGGACGAAGCCGCTCCCGTCATAGGTCACCGCGCGTGACCACAGCACCGCCACCATCAGCCAGACGAGCACGGCCAGCTTGACCCACCTGGCGCGCCGCCGGGCCTCGCGAGTGGACCCGACGTCGGCCGACGCCATGCGCAGCACCCCGCCCTCCGCGGCGATCAGGCTGTCGAGCCTGCCGCTTCCGGTTCCTCCGGTGCGACGCGCGGGTGCAGGCTCGGTCACGAAACCCCTCCAGACATGGCGCGGGCCGAGGCAGCCGCCTCGTCCCTGCGCCCAGTGTCCCGCCTACCCGACGGGTAGTCACTACGGAGAGTGAACATCACCCGTTCGGGCTATGAAGGCGGTCCGGGAAGCTCCCGATGCGCCCACACTCCGAGAATCAACCGATCGCGGTTGGTCAACGACACGCCGGCGTGTCCGGTGCGGATCCACGTCCCAGAAGATCACCAGCGGGGCGTCCCATGGCTCAGGCCTCGCCGACGCCCGCGAACAGGTCCTGCTCCCGGTCGGCCGAGCCCGCTCCGGCAGCCAGCTCCCCGCGGCCGAGGATGTAGTACTCCATCCCGAACGCCCGCTGGCCGACGTGGTCGGACAGGGCGAAGAACGGTCCGTCCACCTCGATCTGCGTGCGGTGGGCACGCATCGCGGCGACCTTGGCGTCGAGGTGGTCGCGCGCGTCGATCTCGGTCGTCACGACCTCGTCCGTCACGCCGAACGGCAGGTCGTCGGCCGACTCGACGCCGAAGAAGTCGGTGCTGCCGCTGTCGCGAAGCAGGTCGATCCCGGCCTGCAGGACGCTCTTGGGGATCGCGGTCCAGTAGAGCTTGCTGGGAGCCCACGCCTCGCCGAGCTCCGGGTGGTACGCGGGGTTGCCGGACGCCTCGAAGGCCGCCACGGTCACCCGGTGCGCCTGGATGTGGTCCGGATGTCCGTACCCGCCGTTGTCGTCGTAGGTCACGACGACCTGCGGGCGCACCTCCCGCAGGATGGACACGAGCTCGCCGACGGCCTCCTCGATCTCGGCCTGCCAGAAGCAGTCGGGGCGATCGTTCGACGGCGTCCCGATCATGCCGCTGTCCCGCCAGCGACCGGGTCCGCCGAGGAACCGGTGGTCGGTCACCCGAAGCGCCTCCATGGCGGCCGCGAGCTCCTCCTGCCGGTGGGCGCCGAGCGCGTCGTCGCTGTCCGCAGCGAGGTGCTCGAGCCCTGGGACGAGCACCTCGCCCTCCTCCCCCAGCGTGCAGGTCACGAGGGTGACGAGGACGTTCTGCGCCGCGTACTTCGCCATCGTCGCGCCGGTGCTGATCGTCTCGTCGTCGGGGTGGGCGTGCACGAGCAGCAGCCGGCGCGGCGAGTCGAGCGGCGCCATGTCGACGGTCAGCGCAGCCTCGTCGACGGCCGTCGCGGCCTCCGCGAGCACGGCGGCCTCGACGTCCTGCTCGAGGCGCTCGCCGGGCTCGGGTGAGGGCAGGGTGGCATCGGTCATGCCGGGACCCTACGGCGACCGCGCCGGCTGGGGCACCGCCCGCCCGCGCCGTGGGATCCTGCCGGGGTGGTTGCCGACCGACCGCGCACCCCGTCGCCGCCGGCGCTTCCGCCGGCGGTCGCGCCGTTCCCGGTCGCGGCCCCGTACCGCGTCGTGCCGGCGCCCCGCCCGGTCCACGGCTTCCCGGGTGTCGAGCTCGACGACGCCTGGCCCGCGGCACTGGCCCGGCGGCTGGAGCGGCTCGCGAGCGACCGCGGCGGCGTGCTGGTACGCGAGGGCCGCGAGCCCGACGACGCCGGGCTGGCCGCAGCCGTGCGGGCAGCGTGGGACCTGATCTCGCTGCCGCGGCGGGGATCCCGCGTCGAGGTGCCGATGCTGGGCGTGGAGCTGGACCTGACCGCCGCCACCGCACGGCGGGTCGGCGACGGGGCGTCGGAGCTCGCCGCCGCGCGGCTCCTCGAGCTGACCGGGCTCGAGCTGCTGACCGTCGGCTGGCTGCTCGCCTGCTCCGACGACCTGGTCGTGCTGCGCCGCCGGGGCGACGGCGTGCTGGCCTGCGAGCTGCTCGCGGTGTGCTTCCCCAGCGGGTGGCCGCCCCGGCAGCGCGCCGGGGCGTCGCTGCTGGAGCTGCACGCACCGGTCGCCGACGCCGAGCGGCTGCAGCGGGCAGCGCCCGCACTGAGCGAGGCTCTGCTCACGAAGGGCCCACTGCGTCAGCACATCTGGGGGCTGGACCCGGACGGGCGCCTCGACAGGGACCCTTCGGCTCCGGATGCCCCGCAGGGTGCCCAGCCGGCGGACCCCGCGCAGTGGTGGCTGCGGGTGGAGCGCCAGACGAGCATCCCCCTGCCGCGGCTGGGCCGGGCGCTGTTCACGATCCGGCCGCACCTCGTGCCGCTGCCCGCGCTGCCGGGCAGGCAGTGCGCGGTCCTCGCGGATGCCGTCGCGTCGATGACGGCGGCGACGCTGGACTACAAGGGCCTCTCGGGCGTCGCGTCCGACCTGGTCCGGTGGCTGCGGACCCGGGCTCAGTTGAGCTTGGGGTCCGCCGGGTAGTTCGCCGCGAACGCGATCGGTGGACCCTGGCGCAGCAGCACCTGCTTCCACAGCAGCTCGGGCTGCACGGCGAAGGCATCCGCGGGAAGCGCGTCGAGCACCCACCACGCGCCCTCGTCCACCTCTGACTCGAGCTGTCCCGCAGCCCAGCCGGCGTAGCCCGCGAACAGGCGCACCTCGCTCACCGCCCCCTGCAGCTCGTGCGGCGCGCAGTCGAGGTCGACCGTGCCGAGCGAGCCGTCCGGCAGCCCCTCGAGTCGCGCGAACGACGACACGGCCGTCCCGCCTGGGCGCCCGCGCCCCAGGCAGATGGCGGCCGCCGGCTGGACCGGGCCGCCGCGGAAGACCGCCGGCGGGGTGGCCGCCAGGTCCGCCCACTGCGGCAGCACCTCGGCGACATCGGTGCCGGTCGGCCGGTTGAGGACCAACCCGAGCGCGCCGTCCTCCGGGTCGGCACGCAGGAGCAGGACCACCGTCTTCGCGAAGTTGGGGTCGCCGAACTGCGGCGTGGCGACGACGAGCTGCCCTGCCACCAGCCGCCGGCCCGGCGTCATGAGCGCGCCCCAGGGCACAGAAGGCGGACCGCCTCGACAGCTCGCACCGCGCCGGCCGGGCACATGCTCGAACGATAGCCGGGGCAGCTCCCCCGAAACGGCTAGGCGAGCGCGGCCCTGGCCTTGTTGCGCCCGGTACGCGCCCGCTGGCCCTGGTCGAGGATCACCTTGCGGATGCGGACCGTCGCGGGCGTCACCTCCACGCACTCGTCCTCGCGGCAGAACTCCAGCGCCTGCTCCAGGCTGAGCTGCTTGTGCGGGATGAGCGGCACGAGCACGTCCGAGGAGCTCTGGCGCATGTTGGTGAGCTTCTTCTCCTTGGTCGCGTTGACGTCCATGTCGTCGCTGCGGGAGTTCTCCCCCACGACCATGCCCTCGTAGACCTCCGTGCCGGGCGGCACGAACAGCGTGCCGCGCTCCTGCAGGTTGGCCAGCGCGAAGCCGGTCGTCGGGCCGCTGCGGTCGGCGACCAGGGAGCCCGACGGGCGCGTACGGATGTCGCCGTGCCACGGCTCGTACCGCTCGTGGACGTGGTGCAGCAGCCCGGTGCCCCTGGTCTCGGTGAGGAACTCGGTACGGAAGCCGATGAGCCCGCGCGCGGGCACGATGTACTCCATCCGGGTCCAGCCGGTGCCGTGGTCGACCATCTGCTCCAGCCGGCCCTTGCGCAGCGCCATGAGCTGGATCAGCACGCCCTGGTAGTCGCTGGGCGTGTCGATGGTGAGCCGCTCCATCGGCTCGTGGATCGCGCCGTCCACCAGCCGGGTCACCACCTGCGGCTTGCCGACGGTGAGCTCGAAGCCCTCCCGGCGCATGACCTCCACGAGGATCGCCAGCTGCAGCTCGCCGCGGCCCTGCACCTCCCAGGTGTCGGGGCGCTCTGTCGGCAGCACCCGGATCGAGACGTTGCCGACCAGCTCCTTGTCGAGCCGGTCCTTGACCTGGCGGGCGGTCAGCTTCTTGCCGCTGCGGCCCGCCATCGGGCCGGTGTTGATGCCGATCGTCATCGAGATGCTCGGCTCGTCGATGTTCATCAGCGGAAGCGGGCGCGGGTCCTCGGGGTCCGCGAGCGTCTCGCCGATGTAGATCTCGGGGATGCCGGCGATGGCCACGATCTCGCCCGGGCCGGCCGACGGGATGGAGACCCGCTCGAGCGCCTCCGTCCCGAGCAGCTCGGTCAGCTTGACGTTCTCGACGGTGCCGTCCTTCTTGCACCAGGCGACCGTCTGCCCCTTCTGCATCGTGCCGTTGTAGATGCGGCACAGCGCGAGACGACCGAGGTAGGGGGAGGCGTCCAGGTTGGTGACGTGCGCCTGCAGCGGCGCACCCTCCTCGTACGCCGGCGGGGGAATCGTGTCGCGGATGACCTGGAACAGCGGCTCGAGGTCGGGGCTGTCGGGGCTGGTCCCGTCGGCCGGCCGGGTGAGCGAGGCCTGCCCGGTCTTGGCCTGGCAGTAGACGATCGGGAAGTCGATCTGGCCCTCGGTGGCGTCGAGGTCGAGGAACAGCTCGTAGGTCTCGTCGACGACCTCGGCGATCCGGGCGTCGGCGCGGTCCACCTTGTTGATGATGAGGATGACCGGCATGTTCTGGGCCAGCGCCTTGCGCAGGACGAACCGGGTCTGCGGAAGGGGTCCCTCGGAGGCGTCGACGAGCAGGGCGACCCCGTCCACCATCGACAGCCCGCGCTCGACCTCGCCGCCGAAGTCGGCGTGGCCGGGAGTGTCGATGATGTTGATGAGCAGGTCCTTGCGGCGGACCGCGGTGTTCTTCGCGAGGATGGTGATGCCCTTCTCGCGCTCGAGGTCCATCGAGTCCATGACCCGCTCGGTGACCGCGCCCTCCTCCTGCTGGTGGGCGGTGTAGGCACCGGACTGCAGGAGCATCCCGTCGACGAGGGTCGTCTTGCCGTGGTCGACGTGCGCGATGATCGCCACGTTGCGGATGTCGTCGCGCGTGGGCACAGCGGTACTCCGATGATCGGCTGAGAAGATGGCCGAGCAGGGAAGGCCGGCCGGCCCAGTCTACGGGCGGCTGGGACGAGGGACGCCGTTCGGCTACCGTCTCGGTGCGCACCTGTCCGGCCGCTGCCGTCCACGGAGAACCTCCATGCGCCCCCGAATGCCCCTCGCCATCCTGGTCCTGACCGCAGGCCTGGTTGCGTGCTCGGAGACCCCGGAGGCCGCGAAGGACCCCGCCACCTCGGCGCCGAGCGCGGGGGCGCGCGGCGCCTTCTCGATCCAGCTCGGGGACTGCCTGAAGGAGCCCGGGGGCGGCGAGAAGGAGGCGGAGGAGGTGGCCTCCGTGCCGTGCAACCAGCCGCACGAAGCTGAGGTCTACGCCCGGTTCGACCTGCCCGACGGCCCCTTCCCCGGGGGGGCGGCGGTGACGGCGGCGGCGGACGAGCGCTGCACCGCCGAGTTCGCCACCTACGTCGGCAAGCCCGTGAGCGAGTCGACGCTCGAGTTCTACACGTTCCAGCCCACGGAGTCGACGTGGAACGCGCAGTCCGACCGTGAGGTGCTGTGCGTGGTGAGCGACCCGGCCGGGCCCTCAACCAGGAGCCTCAAGGGCGCTGCGCGCTAACCCGTCCCGTTCGAGCGGGTGCGCAGGTGCTCGGCGAGCAGGTCCACCAGAGGCAGGTCGACCGGTATCCAGGCGACGTCGCCGAGCTCTTCTGCTGCCAGCCAGCGGTGCTCGTCGTGGTCGACCAGCCGGGGCTCCCCGGACAGCAGCGAGCACAGGTAGACCCGCAGCACCGCGGTGTCCCCGATGGCCAGGTCGCCGCCGAGCCGTGCACCCACCTCGGCCTCGACGTGCAGTTCCTCGCGCAGCTCGCGTCGCAGCGCGTCCACGTCGCTCTCACCGGCCTCCACCTTGCCGCCGGGGAACTCCCACAGCCCCGCGAGCCCGGGTGGCTCGGTGCGCCGGGATGCCAGAACACGTCCCTCCCGCAGCACGGCCGCGCCCACGACCGCCACCGGCTCCACGACGGCACACTAGGCCCGTGCACCCCACGCTGGCCGCGCAGCAGGCCGTCGCGGCGCGGCGATTGCCGGAGGCAGTGGCGCGCTACTACGGGGCTGGCGCCGGCGAGGGGGTCACGGCCGCCGAGGCCGAGCCCTCCTGGCAGGGCCTGCGGTTGCGCCCGCGGGTCCTGCGGGACGTGTCGCTCGTCGACACCGCAGTCGAGCTGCTCGGCAGCCGGCTGCGCACGCCGGTGCTCGCCGGACCGACGGCAGCCCACGCACTGGCACATCCCGAGGGCGAGGCGGCCACCGCCCGGGGCGTGGCAGCGGCCGGCGGCCTGCTGGTGCTGTCCACCAGGGCATCCCTGCCGCTCGAGCAGGTGCCGTGCGGGCCGTGGTGGTTCCAGGCGTACGTCATGCGCGACCGCGGGCGCACCCGCGGCCTGGTGCAGCGGGCCGCGGCCGCCGGCGCGAGCGCGGTGGTGCTCACCGGCGACGTGCCCTACCTCGGGCCGCGACCCGGCTCGTCCCGGCTGGACCTGCTCGGTCAGGGTGAGGTCGATCCGGGCGCGGAGCAGGACCCCTCCGCCGGCCTGGAGACGATCGAGGAGCTGACTGCAGCCAGCGGGCTGCCGGTCCTCGTCAAGGGTGTCCTTCGCGGTGACGACGCGGCCGCGTGCCTGGACGCGGGCGCCACGGGGGTGGTGGTGAGCAACCACGGCGGTCGGCAGCTCGACCGGGCGATCAGCTCCGCGGCGGCGCTGCCCGAGGTCGCCCGGACCGTCGGCGGTCGGGGGCTCGTGCTGGTCGACGGCGGCATCCGGTCGGGGCTCGACGTCCTGTGCGCCCTGGCGATCGGCGCGAGCGCGGTGCTGGTGGGCCGGCCGGTCCTGTGGGGGCTGGCCGCCGCCGGGGCCGCCGGCGTCGAGGAGTGCCTGACGGCGCTGACCTCCGACCTGGCCTTGGTCATGGGCCTCGCCGGCGCCCGGTCGCTCGCCGAGGTGGCTGCCGACCTGGTCCGGCCGCCGTAGCGCCGCCCGGATGCCGAGCGGGCCGCGGCCGCCTACCGTGACGGGGTGGACCTGCGCCCGGAGTACGACGAGGTGCCTGCGGTGCCGGCCGACGCCGAGCTGGACCCGCACTGGGCCGAGCTGACCGCGGGCCGCACCTCCCTGCTGCCGCTGGCCTACCTGCCCAGCGCGATGCCGGGAGTGCAGACCGGCTGGCGCCGCTACGCCGCGATGGTCGTCATCGCCATGCTGGTCAGCGCGACGGCGGGCGGGATCTGCCTCACCTACGGCCCGGGCGAGCTGATCAGCCTCGTACGGCGGTAGGGCGACGGGAGAGCTCCAGCAGGGCCAGGCCCAACCCGATCGCCACCATCGCCAGCACCCCCCGCGGCGGGAAGACGTGGTGCCGAAGGAACGGGTAGCAGGCGACCACCACGACGGCGCCGCCGGCGAGCGACAACGGGCTGCGGAAGCGTGCGAAGAGCACCAGGGCGGTGAGCGCCGCCGCGGCCGCCAGCGCGTAGACCCCCAGCCGGCCAAGGATGTCGCCGATCTCGAACAGGTCCTCGATGGGCACCCGCGGGTCGCCCCGCTCCGCGCCGCGGATTACCTGCTGCGGCGCTCCGATGCCGGCGATCGAGTCGAGCGCGCCGTAGAGCACGGCGTACGCGAGCGCGAGGCCCCTGGCCGCCCAGGACGCTGCGCCGGGCTCGGCCCGCAGCACTGCCCACAGCGACGCGGCCACCAGCGGGAAGACGGGCAGCAGCGCGAGGTGCGCGAACCGCCAGCGCTCGGCGGTCTCCGGCGTCAGGAGGACCGGGTGCGCCAGCCCCAGCCCGGCGATCGCCCACGCCGGCAGCGCGACGAGCAGGGCCAGGACCAGGCGGGAGCGGGACACCTGCGGAGGCTACGGGCGCGCCTGCGCACCCGCACGCCGAGGATCGCGGGACCCGACCTCCCGCGCCTGTCCACAGCCGGGGCGGTGGCCGCTCCCGCCGCACACAGTCCGCGCCGCAGACAGGCGCCGGCGCCACGGGGATCGCCTACCGTCGACCCGTGCCTCCCGCGTCCACGTCGGCGCCCGCGCCGGCCCGTGACGCGCAGCGCTCCCGGGTCTACCGGGCGGAGGATGCCTGGGCGGCCCGCCTGGACGCCGCGCGCCAGGGCGCTGCGCTGGCCAGCGTCGGCGGCAGCAGCCTGCTGCTGCCGGCGGAGCGGCGGCTGGGCTCGCTGTCGGCGGCGGCGGACTACGTGACCGGGGTCCTCGCGCTGCCCGGGGTGGTCGAGGTGGTCGGGAAGGTCCCGGCGCCCGGGCTGCGGACTCGGCGGGGCGCCGGCCGCGCCCACTGGGAGGCGCCGGGCGTCATCGCGCTGCCGGTGCCGCAGCACGGCGAGCCGTGGGCGCTGCGCGAGACGGTTCTGCTGCACGAGCTCGCGCACCACGTCGGTCAGGCGAGCGGCCGCGCGCACGGGCATCGCGCCCCCTTCCCCGCTCTGGTGCTGCTCCTGGCGGAGGCGGTGCTGGGCGCGCACGCCGCCTTCGCGCTCCGGGTGGAGTACGGCACGCACGACGTCAAGGTGGGGATGCTGTGACCAGCCCTGCGAGCGAGCCGGGCGAGGACCGGCTGGTCGACCGGATCGGCAAGCTGCTGGCTCAGGCGGAGGGCACCGACAACGAGCACGAGGCCTCGGCGTTCGTCGAGCGGGCGCAGCAGCTCGCCACCGCGTACGCCGTGGACCTGGAGCTCGCGCGAAGGCGTCAGCAGGAGCAGCGCTCGCGCGGCGGCGGGGAGCCGCTGGTCCAGGAGCGCGTCGAGATGGGCGCGCGCGGCAAGCGGGGCAACCGGCACCGCGTGCTGCTCTACTCCGTGGTCGCGCAGGCCAACGACGTGATGGTCAACGTGGCGCACGACAGCACCTACGTCCTCGGCTTCGGGCACCGCACCGACCTCGAGGTCGTCGAGCGGCTGTGGGCCTCGCTCGCGGTGCAGATGGTCTCGGCCGCCCAGCGCCGCATGGACCGCGGCGAGCACCGGGCCGCCGGCGTCGCCGGGCAGACCTGGCGGCTGTCGTTCTACGACGGGTGGGTGCAGGCCGTGGGTGCCAGGCTGCAGGCCGCGAGGGAGCGGGCCGTCGTCGAGTCGCCGGTGCCGGCGGGCGACACCTCCGCGGCGCTGGTCCTTCGAGCCAAGGCAGAGCGGGTGCAGTCCTTCTACTCCTCGACGTCCGAGGCGCGCGGCTCGTGGCGCGGGCCCTGGAGCGGGCGGACCGCGAGAAGCAGCCGCGCCCACGCGGCTGGTGCCTCCGACGGGCAGCGGGCCGACCTCGGCCAGCCGGGGCTTCGCCGGCGCGGGCAGCTCGGAGCGTGACCGCGATGCGCCGCCACACCGTCGTCGACAGCCCGGTGGGCTTCCTGACGCTGGTGGCCCAGGACGCTGCACTGATCGGGCTCTACCAGCACGAACAGCGCCACCTGCCGGCCGCCGCGGCGTTCGGCAGCCGCAACGACGCCGTGCTGCCAGCGGTGCGCGAGCAGCTCGCTGCCTACTTCGACGGGACCCTGGAGACCTTCGACGTCCCGCTGTCGCTGTCCGGCACCGCGTTCCAGCGAGCGGTGTGGGCCGCGTTGCAGGCCGTGCCCTACGGCTCGACCTGCACCTACACCGAGCTGGCGGCGGCGGTGGGGCGTCCGACAGCCGTCCGCGCGGTCGGCGCGGCGAACGGCCGCAACCCGGTCTGCATCATCGTCCCGTGCCACCGCGTCCTCGGAGCCGACGGCTCGCTCACCGGCTACGCCGGCGGGACCGCCCGCAAGAGCTTCCTGCTCGAGCTCGAGCGCAGCTCGCTGACCCTGTTCGCCTGAGCGCCCGGCTGGCCTCACCCGCGGGTACACCGCGGACATGGACGACACGTCGGCGCTGGCCGCGGAGCGCCGGCGCGCCCTCGACTCGGTCCAGTCACTGACCGAGGACCTCGCGTCGATGATCGCCGCGTCCGAGTCCGCCAACGCCGACGACGAGCACGACCCCGAAGGCGCGACGGTCGCGTGGGAGCGCGCCCAGGTCCGCGCCCTGCTGGAGCAGGCCCGGCGCCGCCTCGACGACGTCGAGCGCGCCCTGCAGCAGGTGAGCGAGGGCACGTACGGAAAGTGCCTGCGGTGCGGCCGGCCGATCGGTTCCGAGCGGCTCGCGGCCCGCCCGGCCAGCCGGACCTGCATCTCCTGCGCGCGCACCGCGTGACCCGCCTCACTGCCCGGATGCGGCTACCGATCAGCAGCGTCGGGCAGGCCGAGGGTGACGAACCACCGCGAAAGATAGGAGAGCGCGCATGACCGACCACACCGCAGACGAGGCGCGCAAGGGCCTCGGGGCGACGCTTGCAGGAAAGGCGAAGGAGGTCACCGGAGCTGTCCTCGGCAACGACTCGCTCGCCGCCGAGGGACAGCTGCAGCAGGCCGAGGCGGCCGCCCGCAAGGACGCCAGCACCAAGGACGCCATCGCGCAGGCGGAGGCGGCGGAGGCTGCGCAGGTCCTGTCCCGTGAACGGGCCGCGGCCGAGCGGGAGCGGGCTGCGGCGCAGACAGCCGCGCAGACGCGCGAGGAGCAGGCCCTGCACGCCGGCCGGGCCGAGCACTTGCGGGCGCAGGCCCGGACCGAGCAGGAGCGCATCGACGAGCAGGAGCGCATCGACGCCGAGGCGCGCGAGCAGCTGCGCGAGACGGCTGTCGAGGCCGAGCAGGAGCAGAGCGAGGCGGCCCGGCGCGAGCGGGCAGCTTCTGCCGAGTACGCGCGGGAGCGCGCCAGCGCCGAGGCTGCCGAGGCCGCCGCCGCACGCGCCAGGAAGGACGCCGAGCGCCTCACCGAGCAGACCCGCTGACCGACCACCCGCGACCCGCGACCCGCGACCCGCGACCCGCGACCACCGCACAGACCACCGCACAGACCAGGAGAAACCCATGAACGTCCTGACCGTCCCCCGAGCCGTCGCGAGCCTGGAGTACACCGCGCTGCGACTGCCGCTCACCGTCGTCCAGACCCAGCTGGTCGGGCGCTTCCTCGACGAGGAGTCGAGCCTGAGGCTGGGCTTCGAGAAGGCCGTGGGCACCCTCGACTCGACCGTCGGCAAGCTGATCGGCGACCAGGCGCTCGCCCGCAGGGGAGCCACGCTCTCCCGGCGGACAGAGGTCCTCGAGGTGGCGGTCACGCTGGAGGAGAAGGCCGGGGCACGCAAGCAGGAGGCCGAAGCCGCGCTGACCGAGTCCAAGCGCGAGGCGGACCAGCAGCGCAAGGAGGCGCAGAAGAAGGCGCAGTCCGACGCCTCCGCACTGCGGACTCGGCAGCAGGCCGAGCGCCGGAAGGCGGACGAGGCCGCACAGGCCAAGGCGAAGGCACGCACCGCGGCAGTGGAACGCGAGATGAAGGCCAAGATCGAGGCCGAGGAGTCCAAGCTCGCCGACCGCGTGGACTCGATCGAGACGCGTACTGCCGCTCGCACGGCTGCTCCCAAGGCGCAGCTCGAGGACGCGGTGGACGTCGCCCGGGCCGCCGCCGGGGGGCGGACGACTGCGGACCGGCTCGGCCGGCTCGCCGACAGCGAGAAGTCCAGCCGCCAGAACGCCTGAGGCCTCGCCGCAACCCGCCCCCGGGCCTACGCGGGCTGCCTTCGCGATACCAGATGTGGACAATCGTGATTCCCGTCACCATCGGTGCACATTCGCCACGGGCAGGTACGGTGTGAGCCGCCTCCGCCGGAGGCTCCTGCTGACGCTCCTCGCCGAGTCCTGTCCGGCGTCGGCAGGCCGCACGTTTCTCGGACGGACCGGGGGAACCAGGCACTGCGAGGACCTCGCGTCCTCTGGGGTGAAGTCACGACCGTGACCGGGCTGCTCCTGCCCGAACCCGACAGCTAACCCCGGAGGCGTATGGAGGTTCTTCCTTGCGTGCTCGTGGTCGCCATGTCAAGCCGTCGCGCTTGCGACACATCAGCTACACCGCCGGCCTCTCCACCGCCGTCGCCTTCCCGCTCACCGCGCTGACGGCGCCGTCGGCGTCGGCACACCCGGTGCCGTCCGCGCCGAGCCCGGCGGCCGCGCCTCCCGCGCCGACGGCGACAGCGACCGCCGGCGTCGGCCTGCCCACCCTGCGCAGCGGCAGTCGGGGCGCCACGGTGGCCGACCTCCAGCGCCGTCTCGGCGGGCTGACCGATGACGGCATCTTCGGCTCGCGCACCCGCGCGGCTGTGGTGTCCTTCCAGTCGGCGCGCGGTCTCGTGGCCGACGGCATCGTCGGCCCGCGCACATGGGCGGCCCTCGACGGGCGGGTCGCCGCGCGTGCCTCCCGCAGCGCCGACCGCGTCGTCGCGGCTCCTGGCTCGTCGCTCGGTGCGGCCGCGGTGGCCGAGGCCGCACGGCACGCGGGCAAGCCCTACCGCTACGGGGCGACCGGGCCGAGCTCCTTCGACTGCTCGGGCTTCGTGCAGTACGTCTACGCCCGGCTGGGGGTGTCCCTGCCGCGCACCTCGAGGGCGCAGGCGGCCGCGGCGCGTCCGGTGCCTCGCGGCAGCGAGCAGCTCGGCGACCTGATCATCTTCCGGACGAACGGCGTCGTGTCCCACCTGGGCATCTACGCGGGGGACGGGACCATGTGGGTCGCCCGCCGGACCGGTACCACCGTCACCCGCCAGAGGATCTACACCAGCTCCTACACCGTGGGCCGGGTCGGCTGAGCCTGCGCACCCGCGTCGCGCAGGACGGCCCCTGAGCCGGCTCCGGGCAGCAGCCGGTTCCGGCAGGGGGCCGTTCCGCGTCGTGCGGGCTCAGTGCGGACTGTGAAGCTGCTTGCGCAGCCGGGTGTTCTCCTCCTGCAGCGCAGCAATGGTGTCCTGCAGCTTCGTCACGACCGGTGCGATCTCCCCGGCGGAGAAGCGAGGGGTGATGTGCTGCGGGCAGTTCCAGTCGAAGGCCTCGACGCGTACGAGCACCGCGCGCTCGACGACCGCGTCGTACTCCGGCTCGGCGAGCGAGCGCGCCAGCGCGGCGTCCTGCTCCAGCGTCGTGACCCGCGCCCGCCCGAACAGCTTCAACCGGCGGCGGCGGGCGTAGTCCACCGCGATCAGCGACACCCGGTCGTTGCCCGCGAGGTTGCCGGTCGAGACGTACTGCTGGTTGCCGCGGAAGTCCGCCCACCCGAGCGTGTGGTCGTCCACGACGTGCAGGAAACCCTCCGGACCGCCGCGGAACTGCACGTACGGCCAGCCGCTCTCACTTAGCGTCGCGAGGTAGAAGCCGTCCCGCTCGGACAGGAACTCCCGCTCCCGGTCGGTCAGCGGGTCGGGGGTGTCGGAGCCCGCACGGCGCGACCGCTGGCGGAGGAAGAACTCCTGGCTGCCGTAGTAGGCCTGGACCTCGCTCACCGCCGGCGTGAAGGCGATCTCGCCGTAGCTCCGGCTCATGCCGACCCCTTCGTCCCGCGGTGGGCGCCCCCCACGTCAAGGCAGCCGAGGCCCGCGAGATTCCACGGCGCGGGCGGTCGGCTGTCCAGGCGGGCTCCCGGGCCGCGGGGACCAACGGGTGCGGGCTCTACTGCCTATCGGCGCTCGGCGCCGGGCTCCCCCAGCACGGTGGGCTGGCCGAGCAGCAGCGCGTCCGCCGCTGCCCACTCGTCGTCCCGCTGCGCAGCGGCAGGTGTGGGGTCGTCGTCGCCGCGAGGCACCTCGCCGGCCGGCTCCGGGGACCCCTTCCCCGGGCGCGGGCCGACGCGTTCCGACATCAGCCGAGGCCGCGCTCTCCGGCGGCCGTGGCGTCGTCGTCCGACGGGGTCGCGACCCCACCGCCGCTGACAACCATGGAGTCCGCGCCGCTGTCCGGGACGTCCTCGACCTTGTCGTGGGTGGGGGTCCCGAGGGTCCCGCCTCGACCCGAACCGGTGCTCGGGTCGTCGTCCTTGTCCTTGCCGAAGATGCCCATGCACACGCTGTTCCCCCCAGTGCGGGGGCGAAGCTTGTTTGGAGTCGGCGGGGAGCGGCCAGGTTGAGGCCCATGACGACACAGGCGGGACCTACGCCCTCGGTCGAGGAGACCCCGCACTCGACGGCGAAGGTGGACAAGAAGTACTACGAGAAGGAGCTCGCGCGACTGCAGGTGGAGCTCGTCAAGCAGCAGGAGTACATCCGGGCCGAAGGTCTGCGCGTCGTGGTGCTGTTCGAGGGTCGTGACGCCGCCGGCAAGGGTGGGGCGATCCAGCGCATCACCGAGAGCCTCAACCCCGCGCCGCGCGGGTGGTGGCGCTCGCCGCGCCCACCGAGCGGGAGAAGAGCCAGTGGTACTTCCAGCGCTACGTCGCCCATCTGCCGGCAGCCGGGGAGATGGTGCTGTTCGACCGGTCCTGGTACAACCGCGCCGGCGTCGAGCGCGTGATGGGCTTCGCCACCGAGCAGGAGTACCAGGAGTTCCTGCGCGCGTGCCCTGAGTTCGAGCGGATGCTGGTGCGCAGCGGGATCACGCTCATCAAGTACTGGTTCTCGGTCAGCGACGGGGAGCAGGAGAAGCGGTTCCAGGCGCGCGTCAAGGACCCGACCAAGCGCTGGAAGCTCAGCCCGATGGACCTCGAGGCGCGCAACCGATGGGTCGACTTCTCCCGGGCCAAGGACGCGATGTTCGCCGTTACCGACATCCCCGAGGCGCCGTGGTGGGTCGTCGAGGCCGAGGTGAAGAAGCGGGCGCGGCTCAACGTGATGACCCACCTGCTCAGCCAGGTGCCCTACGCGGACCTCACCCCCGAGGCGCCCGAGCTGCCGCCGCGCGCCACCGATCTGCGACGACTACGTACGCCCGGCGAAGGAGAGCCAGCACATCGTCCCGGACGTGGTGCCCTGAACCGGCAGGCCTGAGGCGGTCCTGCCTCTCGTCCGGTGACGGGGGATCACGTACCTGATGGTGGGCGAAGGCAGACCCACGGCTGCGCGGTCCCTTCGGAGCCGGCAACGCTCTTCACGTCCACGAAGTCCAGGCTGCGGACGAGCATGCCGAGCCTGGGGAACCCGTAGTTGCGGGAGTCGAAGGACGGGTGCTTGTTGACGATGTCTTCGAGGCGCTCGGTGCGCTGGCCGCAGCCCGACAGCCACGGCACCTCCGCCCCAAGGGCCGACCGCGCAGCCCTGGACGTCGTCGGCGGTCAGCGCGAGCATGGCCGGCGGTCCGAACCCGGCAGGACCGACGCCTCAGGCGCCGTACCACTCGGCCAGCGACGTCCCACCGCCGGCAGCGCCCCGTAGGTACTGATAGATGAATGAGCTGGTCGTCAAGCCCCACCACCTGCGGTTGCGACCACCTCAGACGTTGAAGCGTAACGTCGCAAAGCGTGGCTCAGCCAGCGGGGCAGAACAGCGGCACCCCCTCTGACCTGCGCGTTTAGGGATGTGGAGATTGTCTGGTGCGGTGCTGTGCTGTGGCTGCTGCGGACTTTTGCGGACTGAATGAGACGGTTACCGTACCGGGGTATCGCAATTTGCCTGCTCACCCGCAACCCTTCTGGCGCCCGTCCAGGCCGTGGTTCGGGGTGCTGAGCGGACGACCCGCTTGTCGTCGTCGTTGTGTCGCGCTGCCAGCGGTGACAAGTCCGCCAGCGAGAGATCTCGGCGGCATCGTGGGCATGGCAGCGCCAGTGCGGTCCCCGGCTCGTACGGCCCGTTGAAGGATCGGCTTCTGGGCGCACAGGGCCGCCGGCAGATGGGCCGCGCGCTCCATCGGGCAAGACTTTTCTCGGCCCGGGCAAGGGTGCTGTCCCCACTCGGGCGTACTGAGCACGGTCTGGCAAGACCCGGATCCCCACCTCGTGGGGCGGCGCCGTCCACAGTTCCGGGTTCGCGGGTCTTGCCGGGGTTCTCGGAGGGCGAGGCTGAGTGTCCCGTGGAAGGAGCTCTCCGTGAAGGACCCGACTGTCCCGCCGCCCGGTGATGAGTGGCCGTCCGATTCGCTGGCGACGCCGCGCCAGGATCATGCCGTGCTGTCCTGGCTGGCCCTGGAGCCAGACCTGCCGGTCTCGGTGCAGCTGCTTCTGCTCGATGCGTTGATGGCGTGGGCGCCGTTGATGGGGCCGTACCTGTTCCCGACCGAGCCCGAGGCGGGGGTGGGCTGCGACCTCGGGCAGCTGCTCGAGGCGATCTGGTGGCGCCGCAGCGAGCAAGCCGTCGACGCGCCGTGGGCGCAGAAGGTGGCTCTGAACGAGCTCTGCGGGCGACTCGGCCTGGTGCTGGCCGAGCTGCGGGCACCGGCGCCGCCCGCACCACCCCTGGAGTCACCGGGCGGTTGAGGGCCGCCGCGTCTGGGCGCTGGTCGGGACGAACGGCGGCGGCGGTACCCCGACGCTTGGCGACCAGGTCGCCCTCGTCGAGGCGGCCACTGGGACGGCAGCGGATGTCTGCGGTCATGCGGCGGCCGTGTTCGGCGGTGAGATGCTCGGCCGCCTGCCGCGCAGCCCGCGCCTGCGCGGCCCGTCCCTGCGTCTGGCGTAGGACCGCCACCGTCTGGCAGAGCGCCGTCAGTTCTGAGATCAGCGCGAGCAGCTGTCGGGTGTCGGCTCGCTTGACGATCCGGGCGTTGAGCAGGGCGCCAGCTGCGTGGCGGGTCGTTCGGCTGAGGGCGGTCGGAGGCGCGATCTGGCGGTGCAGGTCCCGGGCGGCTCGGTCGTAGCAGTCACCGGCGGCGCGCAGCGGCCCGTGGTGCTTTCGCTCGACCAGGAAGCTGACGGCGTGCAGCATCTCGCTGGCCGCCGTGGCCGCCGCTTGCGCGCTGGTTGCTGGGCCTGGCTGGCAGATGGGCTGCTGCCGGCCCGGATCTGCTCGGTGGCCTCCCGCGCCGCCTGCTGGGCGGACAGCCACAGCCGCCGTCGTTCCAACTGGGTCAGGTTCCCGTCTGTCCACCGGCCGCCGGTGCTGCTGCCCGGCCTACGAGCAGGCCGGTGGCCCGTTCGGCGTCCGACGCCCTGCCGGCCGGGCTGTCGTCGTGCCAGCGCGCCTGGAGCTGGGGCAGGCTCAGGTCGGGGGCGAGCTTCCCACCGCCGAACCAGACACTGGCCTCACCGGTGGTCCCGTGCGGCAGGAGCGCCACGGCGTAGCCGGTGATCTCACCCGGGTTGCGGGTGCTGTAGCGCTCACGGACCACCACCCCGGAGCGTCGGAGCCGGTCGGCGAACTCCTCCCAGCCCTGGGAACCGGCCAGCGCCGAGCGCACGCGGGCCGCAGCACGTCCCGGTCCGGTCCGGTCCGGTCGACGGTGGCAGTCCCGCCTTCGCCCGGGCTCGCACCGCCGCCTGGTGCTTGCGTCGCTCGCCGCGCGTGATCTCCGGGAGAGCCGTGCGGTCCACCGGGCTGGTCGGGGTCAGCCCGTACTGCTTCTCGATCGCCAGGCTCGCCTCACGGGCCCGGTAGAAGTCGTGGTGCGGGAACACCGCCGGCCGTCCTGTCGGACCAGGGTGGCCACGACGTGCACGTGGTTGTCGGCGTGCCGCACCGCGACCCAGCGCACCGCGCCGCTGTCACCGTGCGTGGCCAGTCCGAGCCGGTCGAGGTAGTGCGCGGCGATGTCGGCCCACTGGGCGTCGGACAGCAGCCGGTCGGTCGGGGCCGCGCTGATCGCCAGGTGATAGGTCGCCTTGGCGTCCTTACCGACCCCGCCGGCCCGCACCGGCGCGTCCAGCAGCGCAGCCAGCCGAGAGACGTCGGCCCGCCCGTTCAGCGCAGGCTCGGGCTCGAGCCCGCTGGGTGTCTGGTAGCCGGCGATGACCCGGGCGTCGCGGTGCTCGGAGTCCAGGCCGTGCTCACCAGCCAGGCCCTCGGTGAACAGGTAGCCCAACAACCGGCGGGTGTCGGTCCCTCGCCGGCACACCTTCCCGATCATCTGAGTGCCGCTGGGCGTTCCGCCTGTGCTCAGCCGAGGCGGCGGGACAGCACGACGGTGGCCCGGTCCATCCGCTCACTGGCCCGCGCACAACCATTGACGGCCTGCAGCAGCCACACCGGCGCGCCGGCGCCGCTGTTGAGCGCCGCGACCGCCTGGTTCAGGTTCACCCCGTACCGGCCCAGCGCCGTGCGGCCCTGCAGCAGCTCGGCCAGCAGCGCCCTGTCCGCCGACGTCGCCGGGGCGACCCCGGATCCGGACAGCGCCAAGCCGGCGGCTGCGACGAAGCCAGTCGGGGTCAGCCCGGCCAGCTGCGCCGCTGCCCGCACCGAGGCGACCTCCACATCGTCATAGAGCACCTTCAGTGCGTTGCGGCGACCAGGAAAGCGGTGCGCCCGGTCCCGGACGAAGGCGCCCCCGCGCGTCCCACGCGGACAGCGCACCTTCAACCGGCAGCTGCACCGGCAGCTCCGCCAGCCCGTCGTGATCATCCATACCGCGCTCCTCCCCCGCGGGACGGGGTAGTCCCTACCTACAGAAGGTGCGGTCAGGCAGGGTGCTGTGACAGAAGATCTGCTGAAGTTTCTCCGCCCGGGCCCCTTCCGGTGTGCCGCCGGCCTCGCCCGGGCCGGCCGGACCCTTGCCCGCGACCACCGGCGCGGCCCTGGGCGGGGGGAACGGGCCGGACGCGCAGCGGACGGTCCGGTCACCTGACCATTAACTTGCTCGGCTCTTCCCGCACCACGTCGGCAAGACTTCGGCCCGCATCGAACTGGCCGTCAAAGACGTCTCGTGCAGGGCCTCGCCGTCCGTGGGGCAACCTCCGGACGAGACCGACGAGACACCCCCGCAACAACACGAGAACGCAGTCGCCCGCCATCCCGACGTGCGCGCGGTGCGCGCTAGCTCAACGGAATGATCTCGCCCGCGTCCCCTTCCCGGGTCAGCTAGCGGAGCAGGCGCACGTGGATCGGGAGGTCAAGGTCAGCCCACGCGCGGTCGGCGGTCAGGACCTCCGCCGGAGTGCTGCGCAGCGCGAGGGCCAGGCAGCATCGGTCTCCGAGCGACAAGGCTCGCCCGCCGGGGAGGGCACGCATCGAGCCAGCCAGCTCGGCGTCCTCCTCGAAGACCGGCTCGATCCTCACTCCCGCAGCAGCGAGCAGCTCACGGACCCGGCTGACGTCGACATCCGCATCGACGAGCTTGCCGATCACCTCCGCCAGATTCGCCGCTCCTAGGACTGCCGAGGCGAGCTCGTCGGACACGACGTCGGCACCCGGTTCGTCGTGCACCAAGGCAAGGACCGCCGAGGCGTCCAAGACCGTCATTCGGAGGCCGCAGCCATCCGCCGCTCGGCCAGAAGCTCCTCCACGAGCGAGCGGCTGCGAGGGACGCGCGCCGCAAGCCCGCGCAGTTCCGCCGCGGCGTCCTGCTGTCGCTCCAGCACAAGCCGCTGGCCGGAGACGTGCAGGTGCAGACGATCACCAGGAGCCAGGCCTAGGGCAGTGCGCACCTCCGCCGGGATCACCAGGCGGCCCTGCTGACCGAGCACAAGCGTGGCATCCATAGCCGGAGCATGGCACATGTTCACGATGCGTGCCAGATGTCCGGGAGGGGAGGGGGTGGACTGCGGCGACGGCCGCTCAAGGGTCAGCTTGTGTGACGTCACGGCCACCCGTGCGGCTCGCAGCAGATGAGTGCGTTCGGGAGCGTTTCTGGCCAACCAGGTCTTATGGACGCCGCTGCGTGCCCGGCTTCATCAGCGGCGGCGCGAAGCCGGGGCTTCCTGATCGCACCCTGGCGGGTGCGCTCACCCGGGCCCCCTTACGGAACGGGCGCTCCTGCTCGGGGTGGATTGGCTGAGCGCTTGCGTGCACACGCCCGGGTGCTCCTCTGTTCGCCGAGGGGTCTGCGCGAGCTCATGCACTCGAGTCGCTTGTGCCCCGCGAGGGCGTTCGGGAGCAGCGGGGTGAGAAGGGTCAGACGCTCCAGCGGGTGCGGGCGAGTTGCACCCGCCTCCGGACCTCCGGCAAAGCCGGGGTCCGCGGGGCAGCCGGCAGTCAGGCGGCCTCGGCTGGCTCGCGGCGGACGACGACGAGCACGCACACGTCGTCCTCGGCACGGTCGGGGTCGGGCACGAGCGAGTTGAGGATCTCGGCGGCGATCTCGCGGGCACTACCGGACCGAGCGGGGTCGCACGCCACGGTGACGACCTGCTGCAGCGCGGCAATCTGCTCCTCGATGTCGATCCTGCGGCGCTCGACCAGACCGTCGCTGTAGGCGACCAGCACCGATCCGACCGGCAGGACCTCGGCGTTGTTCGCGGCGTGCTTGTGCGCCAGGCCCACGCCCAGCGGCGGCGCGGACGCCAGCGCGAGCAGACGGGTCGGGTCGCCGTGCACGGTCAGGACCGGCGGCGGGTGCCCGGCGCTGACGTAGGTGAGCTCGCCGGTGCTCGGTCGGTACTCGCCGTACCACAGCGTCGCGAGAGTCTCGATGCCCAAGCTCTCCCAGTAGGCGTCGAGCGCGGCGACGACCGCGACTGGCCCGGTCTCGCGCAGCACGGTGTCCCTGACGGCCTCGCGGAGCGTCTGCATCTGCGGGAGGACCTTCGGTCCGTGGCCGGCGACGTCGCCGACGCACAGCGCGATCAGGTCCTCCCCGAGGGTGAGGACGTCGTAGAAGTCCCCGGCGATCGGCTGGTCGGTGCCGTCGGTGGGGACGTACCTGCCGGCGTACCCGAGGTCGCCGGCTCGCGCTGCGACGTCGGGGTGGACGTCCTGGAGCGGCACTTGGCTGACCCATGCGGTGCGCTCGGTCACGGACGATCCCTCTCGTTGCCGCCGGCTTCGGGCCAGCCCGCGGTCGCGGGCCGTTCGGCCCGGGCACCGGACGGGCCCACGGCCCGGGTCCAGGCTACGGCTGGGGGTGACCGGGAGGCCGCCGGGGCCGACGCACACCGAGCCTGTGCGGTCAGGAAGCCCGCCCACGATGCCCCCTGCTTGGGGACGCCGGACGCCGAGGGTCACCAGGGCGGTTCACCCTGTTGGGTCGCTGTGGCCGCGTCGCTGGCCGTAGCATCGACGACCTGTCCAGCGGCCGTCGAGTAGGAGCAAGACGTGCAGGTCCGGCTCCCGCCGTCGTCCTCCAGCGCGCACGCTGGACGGGTCGCGGTACGGCAGTACCTCAGCGAGGTCGGCCGCACGGACCTGACCGAGGACGTCGTGCTCGTCATGACCGAGCTGGTCGCGAACGCAGTCATGCACGCGCGGACCGAGATGACCTTGACCGTCGAGCTCGAGGGCGAGGGCGTGCGGATAGCGGTGGCCGACGGCTCGCACGTCCTGCCGCACTGGTCGCCGTCGTCCCCGACGTCCCTGTGCGGCCGCGGCCTCCCGCTCGTCGCGCGGCTGAGCGAGAGCTGGGGCGCCGAGGCGCTGCTGGACGGAGGGAAGCGCGTCTGGGCGCAGGTGGACAGTGCCTCCGCCCACACCGACACCGCCGGTCCCGACGACCTCGTCAAGCTGTGGACCGACGAACCCTGGCCCGTCGAGCCGGACACCCGGGCGGGAATCGACGTCGATCTCGAGATCGACGTGCAGGCAATGCTCGACAGCCGTGCCCACACCGAGGATCTGGTCCGGGATCTGCAGCTCACGTTGCTCAGCGTCGGCGCCGCTGCCGACGCCGGCACCGCGTCACGGGACGAGACCACCCTGGTGGGGCTGGCGCGGCAGGTCGACGCGGCGAACGGCCAGTTCCACGACGCCCGCCGACAGATGTTCGACCAGACCGTTGCGGCGGCACGACGACACCAGCAGCAGACCACGCTGCACCTGCGCCTGCAGCGCAAGGACGTCGTCCGGGCCCGCCGCTGGCTGGAAGCGTTGGACGAGGCGGATCGGCTGACCGCCGCGGGCACGCTTCTGCTGCCTCCGTTCCCCGAGGAGATGACCGCTTTCCGGCGTCAGTACATCGGCGCCATCATCGCCCGGCTCAGCACCGTCACCTGACGTGCCGGCGGCGGTTCGACCGGGCGCGACTGCCGGGCGCGCAGCGCCTTGAGATGCTGTTTCCGACTGCGACCGTCAACGATCCGACAGGCTTGGTCAAGCGGCGACTGCGCTTCTTTCATCCGGGCATTGCAGTTGATTGCGACGTGCAGGTGCCGGGTCAACGCACGAGTGCGTCAAGGACTGGGCTCGCCCGATCGCGGAACCCCCGGCTCACCTGGCCGTCCTGCCGAGCCAGGTCGAGCAGCTCGAGGGCCTTGTTGGCCTGCGGGAACACCGGCAGTGTCGTCATCTCGCGCAGCGACGCGAGGACCTGCCGGCGCGCGGGCCCGACGCTGCGGGGGTCGCGCTCGGCGTCGCTCACAAGCGTGCGCAGGGCCCGGTAGGGCGCCGGGTCCGTCAATTGTTCGAGCATGGGGAGCGCTGCCATGGCGAACGCCTGGCTCAGCTGTCCTTGCCGCGCGCCGGTCCGCACCATCTCGACCAGGGCGGAGGCCGCTGCCGCCGTCCGGTCCGCCGGCACCACGTGGTCAAGCTCGAACAGCGGTCGGAACAGCTGCGGTCCGCCTGGACCGATCGCCGCCTCGTCGACGTCGACGAGGGAGACCAGGTCGACGAGCCGCTCGGGACGCGCGACGGCAGCGAGCACGTCCTGCAGCCGCTGACCGACCTGGCCGTCCAGGCGGCCCCCGGAAACGGAAGCCGCAACCTGTGTCTGCGCCACGATCGCGGCCGAGCGCCGCTGAGCCCCGTCCAGCCCCTGCGCCCGGCGCAGAGCGAAGAGCGCCTCGTCCGCATCCGGTCCCGCCGCGTCGGCCTCCCGCCCTACCAGGTCACCAAGGGCGGTAACGGTCACTTGCAGCTGCTCGGCAGGCTTTTTGGCGGTGGCGGGCAGCGGCGGCAGGGCCGGTGCGACCGCCGTCGGCTGCGGTGACGCCTGAGAGACCGGGGGGCTCTCACCGCGCTGGGCCGAGTCCTCGCCCGCAGCGCGCACGAGCGGGACGGCGAGCACGAGAACGGCAGCGGCGCCCACGGCCGCCCACGGCAGCCGCCTCGGGCGGCGGGGCTGCAACCGCGGCCGCAGTGGGCGCACCGGAGAAACCGCTGCCGGTCCAGCGGCTGCCCGGACGGCGTTCGCGGTCGGCGCCGCGTGACTGGCCGGGTCGACGACCGGCGGGCGCGGCGGCACGGGGAGCACGATGGTGCCTGCGGACGCGCCGGGGTTCACCGCGCCGGCAGGCACAGCGAGGCGCGCCGTCGCCGCAGCGTCCTCGGAGGATCGCGCGAGCTCGCCAAGCAACGACGCTGCCTCGGCCGCGGTGAGCCGCTGGCAGGGGTCACGCTCGAGCAGGCCCCTCAGTACCGGCTCGAGCGGGCCCGCCCGGACGAAGGGCGCGTGCTCGCCGACCATGATCGCGGTCAGCGTGGCCATCGGGTCGCCAGCGTCGTACGGCGGGTGGCCCTCGACGGCCGTGAACAGGGTCGCGCCCAGCGACCACAGGTCTGACGCCGGCACGGGGACGTCACCTTGTGCGCGCTCCGGGGCGATGTACCCCGGGGACCCGAGCACCATCCCCGTCGAGGTGAGACGTGAGTCCCCCGGCGCTGAGGCGATCCCGAAGTCGGTGAGCACGACGCGCGACACCGCGTCCTCGCTGGGCAGGCACATCAGCACGTTCGAGGGCTTCACGTCGCGGTGGACGATGCCGCGCGCGTGCGCGGCGCGCAGCGCGTCGAGCACCGCGAGCCCGACCCGTGCCGTGTGCTGCGGTGACAGCGGACCGTCACGGCTGATCACCTCCGACAGGGTCCGAGCCGGGACGTACTGCATCACCAGGTAGATCGCGACGCCCTCCTCGACGACGTCGTGGACGGTGACGACGCCGGGGTGGTCGAGTTGAGCGGCAGCACGCGCCTCCCGCCGGGTCCGCTCGCGGAGCATGTCCAGCGCCTCATCACTCACGCCCGGGGGGAACGTGACCTCCTTGACGGCGACCTGGCGCCCGAGGACCACGTCCTCGCCCCGCCACACCGTGCCCATGCCGCCCGACCCCAGCCGCTCGTGGAGCCGGTAGCGGCCGGCGATGATTCGTTCACCACTGTCCACGGGCTGGTTCTGCCCCACTGATCCCCGGATCACGCCGTTGATCCAGGCCGAGCGGCGACTCTCGAAGGCCTCGCCGGCCTGCAGCGAAGCAGGAGAACGGGGCGGGATGCAGCCCTCGAGGTCATGGCGTGGATGGCGGCGAGGACGGGCGAGCGCCCCCGGTCGGTGAGGGCCGGGGGCGCTGCTGCTGCGGGGTATGCGGCGGGCGCAGGTGCGGGCGCTGCTGTCGCCGGAGATGGCGGGACTGCGGTCGGCGGCGCGGTCCATCCCGTCCTTGGAGTTCTCCGAGTGCTCCTTGGCGGGGTCGTTGACGTTGTCGGTCGCGCTCGCGGAGGTAAACTTGCACTGGCCTTGCCGGTCTCGACGTTGTAGCGGTGGGCTGCCGATGCGGCGACGGAGGAGGCGACGGCCGGGCCCCTGCCACGAGCAGGGTCAGGACGGTGTAGCTCAGCTTCGTGCGCATCGTGCTCCTGTCGGGAGGTGCGAACTCGGAGCTGCATGGCCGGTGATCAGCCACTTCGGCACCGGCGTGAGCGCTGGGTTGCAGGTTCTTACGGCCCTCAACGGCCGCGCGTTCAGACCCATCAGGGCCAACCCCGCTGAACCGGTCGGCGTCGGGCCGCGTAGGAACATGCGTGCGGGTCGTGAGCGAGGACGCGGATGCGCTAGAGCGCCAGCTCATCACGCTCGCCTGTCCGCCGCTGAACCTCACGGGATGGTCAAACCCAGAGGCGGCAACGATCAAGGCATAACGC
This sequence comes from Mycobacteriales bacterium, assembly GCA_030447385.1. Taxonomy (GTDB): domain Bacteria; phylum Actinomycetota; class Actinomycetes; order Mycobacteriales; family SCTD01; genus SCTD01. Next base: position 154,092 of record JAUJOY010000004.1, on the reverse strand, counting down.
AGGCATGCTCAGACCAGGCGAGGCGGGAGCATCCCCGAGTCTGAAGCGGGTGCTACACCTGTGCCTTGGCGCGCACCGCGCAACTCGTCGAGGAAGCGCGGTTGGGGGCCGAGGATGCAGTCGGTCCTGGCGGTAGGCGTCCCACGCACGGCGCCGCAAGTGCACACTCCGCCCCCCGGCCGCCGACGCTGAGACCATCCCGGAGCCGTTCTGACGCCCACTTCCAGCTCGGTTGCCGTAGTGGCCCGCCAGTGGCCTCCGACCGCCCGTAGGCGCCGTTCCGGATCGACTCCGTGTTGGCCGAGCTGCTGCGCTGAGGTGTCCCGGGCGGGCGGTGGGCTCAGTCCCGGGCGGCGGCGACACCGAGCACGGCGATCACCGCCAGCAACGCGAGCACCCCGGCCGCCGCCCTCTTGCTGAGCACGCCCTGGCGGGCCGCGAGCAGCACGGCGCTTGCGTCGACCGCGCCCAGTACCAGCCCGGCCTGAAGCGCACGGCTGCGGTCGCTGTCGTCTGCCTGCAGCGTGCGCACGCCACCCATCGCGTTGCGCACGCCGACCATCCGCACCAGCAGGGGCACGGCAGGGCCTCCGGTACGCAGGCCGAAGACCGAAGCGGTCGGCTGGGGGGCCACGACGGCCAGTGCGCCGAGGGCGACGGACAGGCCCCCGACGCTCGCAGCGGCGACGTCCGGGTCGATGCGGTCGGTCAGCGAGGACAGGGCTGAAGGAGTCATCCCGCTGCTGTGCCCGCTTGCACGGCCCCGTAGTCGCCCCGCGTCGGAGACGCGAAGCCGAACCAGGTTTTCGCCGGCGCACGTCGGCATCGCATGGTGCTCGGGGCTAATCCTCGTCAACGTCGCTCCCCGGCGACCTGTCCGCGGTACGGCCAGCCGCTACCGGAGCCGGACCAGGTGGCTCGTAGCCGCGATGACCGCCTCCGTCCGGGTGCGCTCTTCGCCATGCCAGAGCACCAGGTCCGGAGAATTTCGATCTGAGACTCGGTTCTCGGTCGCCGAGAACACATGGATGGGCGCCACTTAAGGCGGCGACGACCCCGAGGACCGCCTGCTGTTCCTTCGACCTCTGGTCCGGGGGCCGGCGCGTGTTCGGCATCGACACCTTCCCGGCTCAGCGCCACGATGCGCAAGAACAGCCACCCGGTGCTGCGCTGCCTGAAGCGCCGCCTGTCCGACGCGGTCTACCCGGACATTGGCTGCCGACGCCGAACGCAAGGCAGCTGGCCCGGGAGGACACTCGGGAGCGGCTACAAAGTCCAGCGCGGCTGACCGATCCCCGATGGCCAGCACTTCGGAAAAGTCACTTCCCGGACCCGCCGCGACCCAGGCTACGCCCAAGCTCCTCGTCGCAACGGTCGCGCGCCCGCCTGCTCCAGCGCCTTCCAGCGCTCGCCCGACAGCCCCCTCTTGACACAGAGGGGAGCCGTTCCGGGCAGCGCTACGCGGTCGTCATTGTGATCAGCAGGTCAGCGACCTTGGCGACAGGCGTCCCGGCCTTGCCTGCTGCGGATCGGAGGCGGGTCCTTGCTTCGTCCGGTGACCAGCCGAGCATCACCGACAGCATCCCGGTGGCTTGGTCGACCTTGGCTTTGTCTTCCATCTGCTCAGGCAGGCGCCGGGCCGCCTCACGCGTCATGAACGACAGGTCGGCGTTGGTGATGAAGTCCTTCGCCGAGGTCTGAAACGCCTCGGCGAGCAATTTTTCCTTGCCCTTGAAGGCATCCGGCTCGGAGGCGTAAAGGTTGATCGCGCCGGGGATCGGGCCGCCGGCGCCGCCCAGCGGTAGCGACAGCGACGCCCGGACACCGCTTGCCGATGCGGCGTGCCGGTAGAGCTGCCAGCGCTCCTCGTCGAGGAGGTCCCCGACCATGATCGCGTCCTGATCGGTTGCCGCATCCAGGCAGGGACCGCCGTCCAGGTACTGCACAGCATCAACAGCGGCGGTGGCCTCATCTGTTGCGGTCACGGTGAACGGCTCATCATCGACGACGATCGTGAGGCTGACGCCGATGACCGACGGGATCAGCGCCACCGCGGCCTCGGACAGGATCTCCAACCCACGCAGCACGTCCAGGTCACCGGTGAGTGCGGCGAGCGCATCAGCGGCCGCGCGGACCTCGGGTAGCGGCTGCATGGGCGGCCCCTACCCACGGCAGGGCGGGCAACCCACGGTCAACGGACTGGCGGGGCGCTCCCCCATGCGGACCACCGAAGGGTGGGAGCGCCAGGTCACGGACCGGACTGCCGCCGGCACCTGCTTACGGCGGGTCTTCGCGACCTAGGCCGTCCGAGGTGGCGTCGACGACGCTCTGCGCGACGACACGGAGCTTCTTGTTCGTCGTCTGGGACAGCTCGACGAGGATGGTGAAGGCGTCGGCCGCGGAGCACCGGCGCCCAGCCATCAGCACGCCCTTCGCCTGCTCGATCACCGCGCGCGACTCCATCGCTGTACGCAGCTGCTCAGCGAGCTGCTTGCTCGTCTGCACGGCCTGCAGGTTGCCGAAAGCGACGCCGGCGTAGGCAGCGAAGTTCTGCGCCGTCTCGACATCCTCGGCGGTGAAGGCCCTCGCAGTTGTGCTGTACAGGTTCAAGGCCGCCGCCACCCCTGTCTGGACGGGCACCGGGATGGACAGCGAGCTGCCGAGCCCAACATCGACCGCCCGCCGCAAGTAGTCCGGCCAGCGCGGCTCGTTGCGCAGGTCATCTATGCGCTGGACCTCACCACCCTCAGCGGCGGCAAGGCACGGGCCGTGCCCGATCTGGTACTGCTGCTCATCCAAGGTCGTGGCAAGCGGCCCCGTGGAAGCCGGCGTGCTCGCCTTGCCGCCTTGCAGCAGCGACACGGAGACCTCCTGCGCACCGGGCACGACGATCTTCACCAGCTCGCACACCCGGAGCAGAAACGACCCGCTCGTCTCGGTGGACAGGTCGATCAGGCCCAGAGCCTGCAGGGCCCCGGCGGAGGTGAGAACGCGGGCATCACCCGGACCGTGCGTACTGGCGTTGGTGATCAGGCTCAAGCTGCGGCGCTTCGCTTCCCCGTCACGCGACGGATGCAGGTCACTCCGGTCAAGGGGGACCACCTTGGCGGGATCCCAGATCCCGGCCCTGCGCGCCAGCTTCTTGACGTGCATCCCAGCCACGCGAGCTGGAGAGCGCCCTCAGTGTACGCCCGATCGGCCTGCTTGAGGGACCTCTGGCGGCGTCAACTCAGCGGTCCCCGGACGCTCGGGTCAGAAGGCTCAGGACCTTGCCGGCGAAGCCGCTCAAGAAGACGACCCTGCCCCCTGCCCCGTTCGGACACTCCCCCGCACCTCAGGGCCTGGCGGAACGTACGCGCGCTGCTCTCGCGCCTTGAGCTGCTCCATGGGCTGGACGCTGGACGAATCGCGCCGCACACTCCAACACCGGCACAGCAACGGGAGGTCCCGCCGTGGCCAGCCTTGCGAAACGCCCGGACGGGCGGTGACGCGCCCGCTACCGGGACGCGGCCGACAAGGAGCACTCGCGGCACTTCGCCCGCAAGCTCGACGCCCAGCGCTGGCTCGACGAGGTCACGGCCAGCGTCGTCACGGGTCAGTACGTCGACCCGAAGGCCGGCCGGGTCACCTTCGAGACCTTCTACGCCGAGTGGGCCGCCCGGCAGGTCTGGGAGGCCACCACCGTCCTCGCGATGGACCTTGCAGCGGCAGGCGTGCCCTTCGCGCAGCTGCCCCTGGCCGAGCTGCGCCGGTCCCACGTCGAGCAGTGGATCAAGCAGATGACCACGCGTGGCCTCGCGTCGGGGACCATCCGGACGCGCGTCAACAACGTCCGGGCCGTGCTGCGGGCGGCCGTCCGCGACCGCGTCATCGCCCACGACCCCAGCGACTCGGTCACCCTGCCGCGGCTCCGGCGGGCCGAGGCTCTGCCCACAAGCGATCAGGTCGGCGCCATCATCGGCGCGGCCGACGAGCGCTTCCGGGCGCTCGTCGCGCTCGCCGCCTTCGCGGGGCTGCGGCTGGGTGAGGCCGCCGGCCTGCAGGTCGGCGACGTGGACTACCTGCGCCGGGTCCTGCTCGTGCGCAGGCAGGTGCAGCGGGCCCCGGGCGGGGCCGTCGAGGTGCGCGCTCCGAAGTACGGCAGCGAGCGGTCGGTGTTCCTGCCCGACGAGCTGCTCGAGCTGCTCAGCCGGCACGTCGCGGCGCACCGGCCGGGCGATGACCCGTCCCGGTGGATGTTCGAGGCGACGCCGGGTCAGCCGCCGCACCAGAACACGGTCGGCCACCAGTGGCGGCAGGCCTGCGCGCGGGCCGGCGTCACCGGCGTCACGCTGCACGATCTGCGGCACTTCTACGCCAGCGGGTTGATCGCCGCGGGCTGCGACGTCGTGACCGTCCAGCGGGCTCTCGGGCACGCAAAGGCGACCACGACGCTGAACACCTACGCCCACCTGTGGCCGACCGCGGAGGACCGCACCCGACGGGCCGCGGGCGAACTTCTGGCCGGAGTGCTCCCGATTCTTGCGGACCGTGTGCGGACTAACGAGGGGTCTTAGGCCTCTGACCTGCAGGTTTAGCGCGTTCTACACGTTGAAGCGGAACTCCACGACGTCCCCGTCCTGCATGACGTAGTCCTTGCCCTCCATGCGCGCCTTTCCGGCAGCCCGCGCCGCCTGAGTGGAGCCCGCCTCGATCAGGTCGTCGAAGGCGATCACCTCCGCCTTGATGAACCCGCGCTGGAAGTCGGTGTGGATGACGCCTGCGGCTTCCGGGGCTGTCGCCCCCTTGCGGATCGTCCAGGCCCGGGACTCCTTCGGCCCAGCCGTGAGGTAGGTCTGCAGCCCCAGGGTGTCGAAGCCGATCCGCGCCAGCTGGTGCAGGCCGCTCTCGTCCTGCCCCATCGACTGAAGGAGCTCGAGCGCGTCCTCGTCGGGCATCTCGATGAGCTCCATCTCGACCTTCGCGTCGAGGAGCACCGCTTCGGCCGGCGCAACGAGCGCCCCGAGCTCGGCACGCAGATCGGCGTCGGTCAGCTCGTCCTCGTCGAGGTTGAACACGTAGAGGAACGGCTTCGCGGTCAGCAGGTGAAGGTCCCGAAGGGGTCCCCGCTCCAGGCCGGCCGAGAACACGGTCGACCCGCTGTCGAGCACCTTCTGCGCCTCACGCACGGCCTCGAGCTGCGGCACGGCGTCCTTTTTGATCCGCGCCTCCTTCTCGAGGCGCGGCAGGGCCTTCTCGAGCGTCTGCAGGTCGGCCAGGATCAGCTCGGTGTTGATGGTGTCGATGTCGTCGCGCGGGGACACCCGCCCGTCGACGTGCACCACGTCGTCGTCCTGGAAGACCCGGATCACCTGGCAGATCGCGTCGCTGTCGCGGATCGTGGCGAGGAACTTGTTGCCGAGGCCGGCCCCCTCACTGGCTCCCTTGACGATCCCCGCGATGTCCACGAAGTCGACCGTCGCCGGGATGATCTTCTGCGACCCGAAGACCTGCGCGAGCCGCGGCAGACGGCCGTCCGGCACCCCGACCACACCGACGTTGGGCTCGATCGTCGCGAACGGGTAGTTGGCGGCGAGCACGTCGTTCTTGGTCAGCGCGTTGAACAGCGTGCTCTTGCCGACGTTGGGCAGGCCGACGATCCCCAGCGAGAGACTCACGACGTACGACGCTACCGGCGCGGCGTTCTGTCGGACCCGGCTGCGACGGTCCTCCCATGTCCGCACTTCTCGCCCTTCTCGCCGGGCTCCTGCTCGGGCTCCTTCTCGGGCGGCTGCTCGTCCGCCGCGACGAGCGGGTGCTGCTGTCCTCCTTCGAGGGGCTGGCGGCACGTGCCCTGACGGATACGCGCAGTGCGGCCGACCGCGAGCTCGACGGCCAGCGCCGCGCCGTCGAGCAGCTCGTCCACCCTCTGCGCGAGCACCTGGCCCTCGTGGAGGCGCAGCTGCGCGGGCTGGAGCTCAGCAGGGAGCGGGCGCACGCCCAGCTGCAGGAGCAGGTCTCCGGAGTGCGGCGCACCTCTGAGCTGCTCGGCCGTGAGACGGCCTCGCTCGTCGACGCCCTGCGCCGTCCACAGGCACGCGGGCGGTGGGGGGAGATGCAGCTGCGTCGCTGCGTGGAGTACGCCGGGATGGTGGACCGCTGCGACTTCACCGAGCAGGCGTCGCTACCCACGGCCGACGGCGCAGTGCAGCGCCCCGACCTGGTGGTTCGCCTCACCGGGGGCCGGAGCCTCGTCGTCGACGCCAAGGTCACACTGGCGGCCTATCTCGAGTCGCTCGAGAGTGACGACGAGAAGCGTGCGCACGAGCGCATGGCTGCCCATGCCCGCCATCTGCGACAGCACGTCGACCGGCTGGCGGACAAGGCCTACTGGGCGGCGTGCCGCGACAGCCCCGAGTTCGTCGTGCTGTTCGTGCCGGGAGAGGCCTTCCTCGCCCCCGCCCTGGAGCACGACCCGTCGTTGCTCGAGCACGCCTACGCCCGGCGCGTTCACCTGGCGACGCCGACCACCCTGATCTCCCTCCTGCGCACGGTGGCCCATGCCTGGCAGCAGGAGTCGCTGACCGAGAACGCCCGCGCGGTGGTCACCGCCGGCCAGGAGCTCTACGCCCGTCTGGGCACTCTGGGCGACCACGTGGACAAGCTCGGCCGCTCGCTGGGGACCGCGGTCGCTGACTTCAACAAGACCGTCGCGTCGCTGGAGCGCACGCTGCTCCCCGCCGCCAGGAGGATCGCCGACCTGCAGGGCGCGGCCGAGGCTCCGGTGCCGCCGCGTCCGGTCGAGGAGCTGCCGAGACCGCTCAGTGCGCCCGAGCTGCTGCCCACCTTGACGAGGGTGCCCGAGGCCGGCTAGCCCCGTGCCCCGCCCCTGCGAGGTTCCGGTATTCCGGGCTGCCTCGCGGGCCGCGCCACAGGAGTGACCGCCGCGGCGGTGTGCGGAATGTCCAGCATTGCCCACATCCCCGTACAGTGGCGTCGTTCCAGAGCCAGACGCAACGCCCGCAGCTGAGAACGGACGCGGACGCGACGGATCAGGAAGTCGCCGGCCCTGACCTTCCCGCCCTCTGCCGTCGAAGCTCGGGACCTCAGCCCGGCTCGCGTGATTCAGGAGGGCCTGTTGTGAGACTGATGAAGTCGGCCGACTCGGAGCCACGCGCAGGTCGCGCCTCGGCACCGCCGGACGGCCCAGGGGCCGACACCGGCACCACATCGTTGTCCGCTCTGCACCGCCGACTGGAGGTCCTGCACACCGAGTTCAGCCGAGCCCTGCACAACGGGCTCGTGGACATCTCGGCGAGGTTCGAGTCCCGGCTGGACCAGGTGGCCCGGGCGCTCGACGATCGTGCGGTGGCCCGACTCGAAGCCGCGACCGCCGACCTGCATCGCAGCCTGAGAGCAGGCCTGGAGACCCAGACCGACGCGGCCGCCGCCACCCAGGCCGCCGCCGTCGGCACGCGCATGGTCGTGGAGTCACGCATCACCGGGATGGAAGACGCTCTCGCCGCTGTGGCCACCCGCATGGAGACGCTGATCCCGGACGACGTGGAAGGCAGCCGCGAGCAGATCCGGCTTCTGGCCGAGGACGTCGCCATGCTCCGCCGGGGGGTGGACCCGGCCGAAGCCTCGCGGGTGCGTGCCGAGTCGCTGGGCCGGCTCGAGGCAGCTCTGGACCGGCGGGACGAGCGACTCGTCGAAGCCATCTCCGACCTGCTGACGACCGTCACGAGCGAACGGGTGGCCACCGGGACGCGGCTCCTGCAGCTCGAGGACACCACCAACCGGGTCCTGGACGCCGTGCTCGCCCTCGAGAACCGTCAGGCGACGTGGGCAGCGGAGTCAGCGACCCAGGCAGCCGATCTCCTCGTGCGCATGCACGAAGGCCTGGACGCGGTTCGGGCAGGAGTGGCGGGCCAGCTGGGGCGGATGCGCGAGGAGCTGAGTGCTGAGCTGGCTGCCGTCACGGCCAGTGCGGCCCTCGCCGTGGAAGCCGGCGGTAGGGACCGCGCAACGCTGCTCGAGCGGATGGCGGAGCACCGCACAGCGCTCAGTGACCGGCTGGACCGGCTGGGGGAGCTGGTGGGCGCCTCGGCGACCTCGCCGGCGACTGCGGCAGCCTCCCACGGCAGCGCTTCCGACACTGCCGCGAGCTCCTCCCCGGGTGGTGTGCAGGCGACGGCCCGCGTCATCGCCGAAGCCGTGGTCACCGACCTGCGATCCGCGCTGAGTCGCGGGAGCTCCACCGACAAGGCGACAGCGGACCGGGCCTGGATCACCCGCCGGAACCGGGGCGGCTCCGGCGAGGACCAGCCTGCTCCCGCCCTGACCGGCGGCCCGGCCCCGAGCCTTGACCGCGGTCCGGACGCCGCCGCCCGATCGGCGGAAGGACACCTCGGTGGAGCTCCCGGCGAGCTGCCGGAGGGAGTGGAGGCGGGGCGCCCTCCCGAACCGCCGGCGGCCGCGGACTCCTACGACGAGGGATCCGTCGAAGCCGACGCCACCCCCGCGTCGAGCGGCGGCGCCCAGGAGAGCACGAGTGACGGGGTGCCTGTCGAAGGCGGGACGCCGCAGGACGCGGCGCTGGCTGAAGGGGCGCCGGGAGACGCGGCGTTCGCGGAGGGGTCACCAGCGGACGACGGGCTGCCCGCCACGGGCACGGCGCACGACGAACAACCCCGGTCGGCCACCTCCCCGGCCCGGCGCCAGACGAAGGTTGTCCCGAAGAAGGCCACCCCCGCGAGGCAGCGCCCTGCTGCTGCAACTCCCGCTGCCAAGTCCCCCGGCGCCAAGTCCCCCGCCGCCAAGACCCCCGCCGCCAAGACCCCCGCCGCCAGGGCCGCCGCCTCCAGGGCAGCCCCCGGCACCCGCACCACGCCCGCTCGCGGCGCCACCGCGACGGGGAAGCCGTCGCCCATCGGGCGCGAGCCGGCGGACAGCCCCGCAGGCGCTGGTACCCCGGTCCGTCGGGCGGCTCCCAACTTCCCCCGGACCGTGGAGGGCGGAGCCGCCGCGCGCGCACGTCCCGCGCCGCCGAGCGGCCCGAAGGTCGTCGAGGTCGCCCCGGCGCCGCGACCGGCGCGGTCCTCCGATCCCCTTCCGCCCCGAACCCGCCCGGCGGTCCGCACGCGGCCCTCGCCCTACTCCATCCCGCGCCCGGCACCTGAGCCCGTGGTCCCGGAGTCCCCGCCCGAGCCCCCGCCCGCGCCGCGCCGCCTCTTCCCCTTCCGGCGCTACTGACGGCGCCGGCGAAGACAGGACAGCTACGGCGTGATGCCTTTCTCGCTGCAGAAGTCCACCGCTGCCCTCGCCACGACCGCCGCGGGAGTGGCGCCGGCCGCCGGGTTGTCGGCCATCAGGCGGCGGGCCAACGCCGGCGCATCCAGACAGTCCATCGTCTGCAGGTGCTCGCCGGCGTACGTCGCCATCTCCAGCGCGAGCTCCTCCGGAAGCCCAGGGTCGTGCGCCCGGGCCGCGGCGGCCACCCGCTCCGCGTCGTAGCCCTGCACAGCTCCGAGGTCGCTCACGGCTGACAGGCTAAACGCAGCCTCCGCAGCGCCGGACGGGAGTAGCGTCCGCGAGGTGACACGAGCCGCCCGACTCCTGCCATCCCCCCGTCAGATCCCGTGACGGCGGGAGCCGGCATCAACGAGCGGAGCTCGCACCACGTGGCCGTCGGCGACCGGCGCGGGCTGACCGCGACCGGCGCCGTCTGCATCGCCCTGGTCCTCGGCCTCGGCGGCGCGACCTACGACGTGCTCACCGGCCCCGGACTGCGGCTGGTGTTCGCGTTGGCGTTCATCACCGGCTGCGCTCTTGCCGCGCTGCTCGTCCACCGCGAGGACCTCAAGGCCGCCGTGGTGATGCCGCCCCTCGTCTACGTCGTGCTGGCCTTCATCGGCGGGGCACTGGAGCGCACCTCTGGAGCCGGCTCGTTCCTCACCACCCAGGCCCTGGAGATGGCCAACGCGCTGGTGCTCGGTGCCCCGGTGCTCCTCGCCGCCACCGGGCTGGCTCTCGTCATCGCCGCGGTGCGGACCCTATCCAGCAGGGGCCGGGCCTGACGAGCCACCGACGGACGGCGGGCAGGTGTCTCAGGCGTCGCCCAGGCTGATGCCGGCAGTACGCAGGTCCCGCCGCAGCTCCGGTGGCAGGGCGAACAGCAGGCTCTCCCGGGCCGACTCGACCTCCACGACGTCGGCGTAGCCGCGTGCCGCGAGCCAGGCCATGACCTCCTGGACCAGCAACTCGGGCACGGACGCGCCGCTGGTGAGGCCCACGGTGCGCACTCCCTCCAGCCACGCCTCGTCGATCTCCGAGGCGTCGTCGACGAGATGAGCCGCGCGGGACCCGGCCTCCAGGGCCACCTCGACGAGGCGGACCGAGTTGGAGGAGTTGGCCGATCCCACGACAAGCATCAGCTCGCAGGACATGGCGATCTCCTTGACGGCGGTCTGCCGGTTGGACGTGGCGTAGCAGATGTCGGCGGACGGTGGACCCTGCAGGAGCGGGAAGCGCCGGCGCAGCGCCTCGACCGTCAGGTTGGTCTCGTCGACCGACAGCGTCGTCTGCGACAGGTAGCCGACGCGCGCCGGGTCGCGCACCTCGACCTGTGCGGCCTCGTCGACGCCGTCGACGAGGTGCATGTGCTCCGGCGCCTGACCCGTGGTCCCGACGACCTCCTCGTGGCCCTCGTGCCCGATGAGCACGATGTCGAGGTCCTCCGCGGCGAACCGCTTGGCCTCCATGTGGACCTTGCTCACCAGCGGACAGGTGGCGTCGATGGTCTTGAGCCCCCGCTGCTGCGCCTCGACGTGCACGGTCGGCGCCACGCCGTGGGCCGAGAACACCACCGTCGCGCCCTCGGGCACCTGCTCGGTCTCCTCCACGAAGACCGCACCCTGCGCCTCGAGGGTGCGCACGACGTGGGCGTTGTGCACGATCTGCTTGCGCACGTAGACCGGCGGCCCGTAGACCTCGAGCGCCTTCTCCACCGTGAGCACGGCCCGGTCGACACCGGCGCAGTAGCCGCGCGGCTTGGCGACCAGGACCCGCCTCTCCGCCATGCTGTCCAGGATACGTGTGCCGCGCGTGCGGGCCGGGTGAGCTCGCTCTCGCTGCGTGTGACGGGGGCCGGTACGGGCAGGCTTGCGATCAACGTCCCGTTCGCCGCTGCCTGGAGGCTCCGCCCAATGCCCAGCCCCGTCCCGACTCCCGTCGCTGCCGCGATCGGCATCGTGCCCACCGTTCTCGACGGGATGCGCAGCCTTCCGGCAAAGGCCGTGCACCTTCCGGTGCTCGCCTTGAGCACCGCGGTCACCGGCCTGGACGGCGCCCGGCGCGAGTACGAGATGCTGGCGCGGCGCGGCGAGGAGCTGCTGGCCAAGCTGCGCGGGTCCTCCCTCGACGACCTCGAGGACCGCGTGGAGGATGTCCTGCAGGGCACGTCGCTGGCCGAGCCGTACGACCTGGTCGAGGACGCGCTCGAGGACGCCGCCGAGGGCGTGACCGCCCTCGTGCGCCGGGTCGGCGCGCGCACCCGCGACGCCGCGGGCACCGCCACCCGCACCGCCGCAGGCGGAGTCGACCGTGCGGCGGGCGCCCTCGACAGCGTCGCCGACGAGGCGCAGGAGGTCCCGGAGGACGAGCAGCCCAAGGGCGTGCCCACCCCGAAGGCTCCCGAGCCCGACACGACGCGCATCGACACGGCCGCCTCCGCCGACATCGTCGAGACGGTCGAGAGGGTCTCCTCCACCCTCGGGGGTGAGGTCCTCACGCACGACCAGCTGCCGCTGCCGGACTACGACCACCTGACGCTGGGATCGCTGCGCGGCCGGATGCGCAGCCTGGACCTGCCGCAGCTGATCCAGATCCGTGACTACGAGAAGGCCCACGCCGACCGGCTGCCGATCGTGACGATGCTCGACAACCGCATCGCCAAGCTGGCGAACGACCCGACCGCCCCGCTAGGCGGCGGCGGCCCGGATGCCCCCGAGCCGGCCAAGGCGGGTGCGGCCCAGGGCGGGTCGAAGGTGAGCCCCGCCACGGTCGGCCCGGCGACGAACCCGCCGTCGCAGGGCGTGCCCACCAACCCCGCCCAGCCCCGGACCTGATCTCCCCGCACCTGACGTCCCGCCGCTGAGCCGGCTCGGGCCGTTCCGGCCGACCTACCCTCGTCCGCATGGGACTGCCGAACAGCGCTGAGTCGCCGCTGCCGGTGCGCACCGTCGCGAGGTCGATCTCCGAGTGGGTGGCGCGACTCGGGCGCGTCTGGGTCGAGGGGCAGGTCACCCAGGTCTCCCGGCGGCCGGGCACCGTCTACCTGACCCTTCGTGACCCGGTCGCCGACATGAGCCTGTCGGTGACCTGCTCGCGCCAGGTCTGCGAGGCGGTGGTGCCGCCGCTGCGCGAGGGCGACCGGGTCGTCGTGCACGCTCAGCCGGACTTCTACACCGGCCGCGGCACGCTGAGCCTCGCAGCCCTGGAGATCCGGCCGGTGGGGGTGGGTGAGCTGCTCGCGCGGCTCGAGCGGCTCAAGGTGCTCCTCGGCGCGGAGGGGCTGTTCGCCGCCGACCGCAAGCAGCGGCTGCCCTTCCTCCCCCGCCGCGTCGGGCTCATCACCGGCCGCGCCAGCGCCGCGGAGCGCGACGTCCTCGAGAACGCCCGCCGGCGCTGGCCCGCCGTCGAGTTCGAGGTACGCGAGGTCGCCGTCCAGGGCCACCTCGCCGCCGGGCAGGTGATCGAGGCCCTGGGCGAGCTGGACCGCCACAGCTGCGTCGACGTGATCGTCATCGCCCGCGGCGGCGGGAGCGTCGAGGACCTCCTGCCGTTCAGCGACGAGGCCCTCTGCCGCGCCGTCGTCGCCTGCCTCACCCCCGTCATCAGCGCGATCGGCCACGAGCCCGACAGCCCGCTGCTCGATCTCGTGGCCGACCTGCGCTGCTCCACGCCGACCGACGCCGGCAAGCGGGTCGTGCCTGACGTGCACGAGGAGAGCACCCGGATCCGCCAGCTGCGCGACCGCGGGCGCCGGGTGACCGCCGGCCAGATGGACCGCGAGCAGGCAGGGCTCGAGGCGCTGCGGAGCCGCCCCGTGCTCGCCGACCCCTTCACCCTGGTCCACGTCCGTGCAGCGGACGTGCTCGCGCTGCGCGAGCGGGCGCGACGATGCACCGGAGCACGCCTGACGGCTGCGCAGCACGACCTGGACCACGTGCTGGCGCGGGTGGTCGCGCTCAGCCCGCAGGCCACGCTCGACCGCGGCTACGCCGTCGTGCAGGACGAGGACGGCAGGGTGGTCCGCGACGCGGACGCGGTGCCCCCCGGCTCGGACCTGCAGGTGCGCCTCGCATCCGGCACGCTGCTGGTCACCACCGACTGAGCCGTACGTTCTCCCCGTGACCTCGCCCTCCGCCCCGTCCTACGAGCAGGCACGGAACGAGCTGGCCGAGGTGGTGCGCCAGCTCGAGCAGGGGGGCGCGACCCTCGAGCAGTCACTGGCGCTGTGGGAGCGGGGCGAGGAGCTGGCCCGGATCTGCCAGTCCTGGCTGGACGGCGCGAGGGCGCGCCTCGACGCCGCGCTGTCAACCGGAAGTGAGCGCCCCGGCGAGGACGCGTAGCTCCTCGAGGCGCGCCGTGCTGCGGGTGCTGCCGACGACCACGGTGACCGCGCCGTACTCCCGGGCGAGCGACAGCGACCCGTCCGCGTCGCGGTACTGCTCCCACGTGGCGCCACCCACGTCCACCTGGCCGAGGCGCTCAGCGCGCCCGATGAGCGCCGGCAGGAAGGTCGCGGCGGGCTCGGTGGAGGCGGCGTACTCGGCGTACTGGTCGGCGGGGGTGACGTAGCCGACGCGGATCATGGGCCCCTGCGTGCGGACGGACGAGGTGGGGCGCCACCGGTCGGGCAGCGCACCGGGCACCGGCGCTGCGGGTACCTCGGCGGAGAACGCCCGGATGTCCGCGCTCGGATCGACGACCCGCAGCGCCCGCACGTCGCTGGCCGGCGGCTGCGCGAAGTACCAGACGACCACGACGCCGATCAGCACCAGGCCCAGCGAGCGGACCATGTCGGTGGCGGTCTCGCGGCCACGCCTCTTCTTCGTCACCACCTCGGTCGTCACCCCTGCATTGTCCCGCAGGTGCGGCTCATCGACCCGCCAGGACCTCGCTCATCGCGTCCAGGACACCCAGCGCCTCGTCGAGGGTGTTGTAGAAGTGCGGCGAGACGCGGATCCCGACACCGGGCCGGTGGTCGACGACGATGCCCCGCTCGAGAAGCCGGTCGTGCACCTGCCCACTGCTGACTCCGCCGCGGCCGGGGTCGATGCTGACGTGGCCGCCGCGCCGGTCCGGGTCGTGCGGCGACCGGACGGAGAAGCCGCGCTCGAGCGCGCCTTCGAGCAGCGGCTGGGTCAGGGAGACCGACCGCTCGCGGATGCGCCGCAGGCCGATGTCGGCCAGCGCCTGGTACGCCGGCTCCGCGGCGTACGCCGAAGGCACTCCGGGCGTGCCGCCGGCGAAGCGCCGGACCCCGCTCGCGTAGGCGATGTCGGGGTCGAATGCGAAAGGCGCCGTCTGCCCGAACCAGCCGGCGGTCACCGGCTCGAGCCGGGCGCTGACGTCCGGCGCTGCGTACATCCAGCCGTTTCCCGGCCCCCCGGACAGGTACTTCACCGAACCCCCGAGGTAGGCGTCGACGCCGAGGGCGACGACGTCCACCGGCAGCGTGCCCGCGGCCTGGTAGCCGTCGACGACGACGAGAGCACCGACGTCATGGGCTCTGGCGACGAGCGGGCGCACGTCCACGATCGTCGAGGTGCGGAAAAGGACGTGGCTGCACTCGACGAGCAGCGTCCGCTCGTCGACCGAGTCGAGCATCCGCTCGAGGTCGAAGGCCAGACCGTCCGCGTCGGCGGGTACGACGACCGCCTCCCCGCCGAGCCGGCCGATCTGCGACCACGTGTACAGGCTCCCGGGCCACTCCAGGGCACTGGTGACCACGCGGTTGCGCCTGCCCCGCCAGTCCAGGCTGGCGACGAGGTCACCGAGCAGGTCGGCGACGTTCTGCCGCAGCACGGTCGTGCCGGCGGGTGCGCCGACGAGCGAGCCGACGAGGTCGGCGATCCGCTCCACCTCCGGCGCCCAGTCCTGCCAGGCCACGACGCCCTGCTCGGCCCACTGCCCGGCGAACTCCGCGAGCCGCTCGGGTGTGCGGCGGTGCATCGCGCCGAGGGTGTGGCTGGCCAGGTAGGTCCTCCTCCCGAGGATCGGGTAGTCGGCCCGCCGGGAGAGCAGGTCCTCGTGGGCCGTCATGGCGCCGCGGCGATCCGCCCGATCAGGGCGAGCACGTCGCCGGCAAGCTTGCGGGCCGCGTCCCCGGTCTCGCAGACCGCGACCTCGTGGCCGGCCTCGCTGACCACGGTCGTGAGCACGAGCACGAGGGCGTCCCCCCACGGCTCACCGGCGTCGTCGGGACCGTGACGCAGCAGCGTGGCGTTGCGCCGGGTCCACTCCCGGTAGCGGCGCCGTGCGACCAGCTCGAACCCCGGCGGGCCACCGCCGGCGAGGAACAGCCGGGCGAGGTCACGCTCTGCCCAGCAGCCGTCGAGGTAGGCCCTGCTCCCGGCCACGAACAGAGCGACCGGCTCGTCCTCGCCCTGCAGGCGGGCCGCGCGCACGGCCTGCACCGCGCGCACCTCCTGGCGCTGCTGGTACTCCTCGAACAGCGCGAGGTAGAGCTCACCCTTGCCGCCGAAGTGGTGGTAGAGGCTGCCCACGCTGGCGCCGGCACCCGCCACGACGTCGGCGATCGAGGCCTCCGCGAAGCCCGAGGTGGTGAACGCCTCGCGGGCCGCTGCAAGCAGCGCCGTACGGGTCATCGCGGCCCGCCCGCTCATGCGCGGCACCGCCGGGGACGTCATGAGGGGAGCTCCGAGAAGGGGACGCGCCGGTGCTCGCTGACCTGGCCGATGGTGCTCCACTGGTTGCCACCGAGGCGGGCCAGCGGGCGCAGCAGGTCGATGTCGGGACGCCCGTTGCGCAGCACGTCCTCGTCCAAGGCGACCCACACGACCTCCCCGAACACGACCGTCGACGCGCCGCCGAACTCCCTCGTGCCAACCACGCGGCACTCCAGCGCCAACGGGGACTCGGCCACACGGCAGGGCGCCACGCGGGCGCTCGGCTCGCGGGTGAGTCCCACCGCGTCGTACTCGCTGGTGTCGGCGGGGAAGTCGGTCGCGGTGAGGTTGACCTGCTCCTGCAGGTGCTCCGGGCACAGGCTGACCACGAACTCACCTGTCGCCACGGCGTTGCGCAGCGAGTCCTTGTGGCCGACCGAGGTGAACTGCACGACCGGCGGCTCGATCGAGGAGATGGTGAAGTAGGAGTGCGGCGCGAGGTTGTCCACGCCCTGGTCCGACCGGGTCGTCACCCAGGCGATCGGCCGCGGCACCACGACGCTGTTGAGCAGCGGGTACATCTGGCTGCCGAGCGCGGCCGGGTCGAAGTCACGTCGCGACACCCGCTCACTGTGCCACCCTGCTCTGGCCACTAGGGTGCGGCCATGAGCAGCAGCGAGCACGCGACGACACCCGAGATCCCCGACCGCAACCTCGCCATGGAGCTGGTGCGCGTCACCGAGGCGGCGGCCATGGCCGGCGGCCGCTGGGTCGGCCGCGGGGACAAGAACGGCGGCGACGGCGCGGCGGTGGACGCCATGCGCAAGCTCATCGGCACGGTGTCGATGCGCGGCGTCGTCGTGATCGGCGAGGGCGAGAAGGACGAGGCGCCCATGCTGTTCAACGGTGAGGAGGTCGGCTGCGGTGACGGCCCGGAGTGCGACGTGGCCGTCGACCCGATCGACGGCACCACGCTGATGGCCAACGGCATGCCCAACGCGATCGCCGTCATGGCCGTGGCCGAGCGCGGCACGATGTACGACCCCAGCTCGGTCTTCTACATGGACAAGCTCGTGACCGGCTCGGATGCGGCCGACGTCGTCGACATCACCGCTCCCCCCGCCTTCAACATCCAGGCCGTCGCCAAGGCCAAGGGCGGCGCCGTCGAGGACGTCACGGTCTGCATCCTGGACCGGCCGCGCCACGACGAGCTGGTGCGCCAGGTCCGCGAGGCCGGCGCGCGCATCAAGTTCATCACCGACGGCGACGTCGCCGGCGCGGTCATGGCCTGCTCGGAGGGCACCGGCATCGACCTCATGATGGGCATCGGCGGCACCCCCGAGGGCATCATCACCGCCTGCGCGGTCAAGTGCCTCGGCGGCACGATCCAGGGCAAGCTCATGCCGAAGACCGACAGCGAGTACGAGAACGCCGCGGCGGCCGGGCTCGACGTCGACAAGATCCTCGACACCGACGACCTCGTGTCCAGCGACAACGTCTTCTTCGTGGCCACCGGCATCACCGACGGCGAGCTGCTGCACGGCGTGCGCTACCGCGGCGGCCGCGCAACCACCGAGTCGCTCGTCATGCGCAGCAAGTCCGGCACGATCCGCCGGGTCACGAGCCAGCACCGGCTGACCAAGCTGCGGGCCTACGCCGCGATCGACTTCGAGCACCACTAACTAGCTGCGTACGTGCGTCTCGCCACCTGGAACGTCAACTCGATCGGCGCCCGGCTCCCCCGGCTGCTGCCCTGGCTGGAGGAGGTCGCTCCGGACGTCGTCGCGCTGCAGGAGACCAAGTGCGCGGACGCCGGCTTCCCCCACATCGAGCTGAGCGCGCTCGGCTACGAGTCGGCCCACGCCGGGGACGGCCGCTGGAACGGTGTCGCGGTCCTGTCACGGCTGGGCCTGTCGGAGGTGTCGCTCGTCCTCGACGGGCACCCCGAGCCCCGGTTCGCGTCGGCCCGCTGCGGTCCGCTGCAGACGCTGTCGGTGTACGTGCCGAACGGCCGCTCGCTCGACGACCCGCACTACGCGTACAAGCTCGCCTGGCTGCAGTCCCTGCGCGAGCGGCTGGAGCAGGCCGACCCGGCCGTCCCGCTGGTCGTCATGGGCGACATGAACATCGCCCTGCGGGACGAGGACGTGTGGGACATCACGGCGTTCCGCGAGAGCACCCACGTCACTGCGGCGGAGCGCGCGGCGCTGCAGTCCCTGCTCGACTGGGGGCTGGTGGACGTGCAGGCCCGACCCGGCAAGGGCGAAGTCCCCTTCACCTACTGGGACTACCGCGCCGGGATGATGCACAAGAACCTCGGGATGCGGATCGACTACGTCCTCGCGACCCGAGCCGTCCAGGTGCGCGACGCGTGGGTGGACCGGGAGGCCCGTAAGGGCAAAGGCGCCTCCGACCACGCCCCGGTCGTCGTCGACGTCGACCTCTGAGCCGGCCGCGGACGTAGCCGCGCCGCGCCGGGCCGCGCCGGGCAGGATGGCCCGCATGACGAACAGCACCGGCAGCGGCGGGGAGTGGCGCACCGAGCAGGACAGCATGGGTGAGGTCCAGGTCCCGGCGGCGGCGAAGTACCGGGCGCAGACCCAGCGGGCCGTCGAGAACTTCCCGGTCAGCGGGCAGCGCCTCGAGCGGGCGCACATCCAGGCCCTCGCCCGCATCAAGGCCGCCGCCGCCACGGTCAACCGCGAGCTCGGTGTGCTGGCTCCGGACAAGGCCGCCGCGATCGAGGAGGCGGCGCAGGAGGTCGCCGCCGGCGACTGGGACGGCGAGTTCCCCATCGACGTCTTCCAGACCGGGTCGGGCACCAGCAGCAACATGAACATCAACGAGGTGCTCGCCACGCTCGCCACCGAGAGGCTCGGCGCGCCCGTGCATCCCAACGACCACGTCAACGCCAGCCAGTCCAGCAACGACGTCTTCCCCAGCAGCATCCACATCGCCGCGACGTCCGCGGTCGTCCGCGACCTGCTGCCCGCCCTGGCCCATCTCGCCGAGGCGCTCGAGCGCAAGAGCACGCAGTGGGCGCGGGTGGTGAAGGCCGGGCGGACGCACCTGATGGACGCCACGCCGGTCACGCTCGGGCAGGAGTTCGGTGGCTACGCCGCCCAGGTGCGGTACGGGATCGAGCGGCTCGAGGCGTGCCTGCCGCGGCTGGCCGAGCTGCCCCTCGGGGGGACGGCCGTGGGCACCGGCATCAACACCCCGCCCGGCTTCAGCGCGCGGGTGATCGAGGAGGTGGCTGCGGCCACCGGGCTGCCCCTCACCGAGGCGCGCGACCACTTCGAGGCGCAGGGGGCACGGGATGCGCTGGTCGAGGCGAGCGGCCAGCTGCGCACCGTCGCGGTGGGCCTCTACAAGATCGCCAACGACCTGCGGTGGATGGGGTCGGGCCCGCGGGCCGGTCTCGGCGAGCTGCAGCTGCCGGACCTGCAGCCGGGCAGCTCGATCATGCCGGGCAAGGTCAACCCGGTGATCCCGGAGGCGACCTGCATGGTCGTGGCGCAGGTGATCGGCAACGACGCGGCCATCGCCTTCGCGGGCGCCTCCGGAAACTTCGAGCTCAACGTGATGCTGCCCGTGATGGCCCGCAACCTGCTGGAGTCCATCCGGCTGCTGGCCAGCATCAGCCGGCTGCTCGCCGACCGCACGGTGGACGGCATCGTCGCGAACGAGGAGCGCTGCCGGGAGCTGGCGGAGTCCTCGCCCTCGATCGTCACGCCGCTGAACGCCTACCTCGGTTACGAGGCCGCCGCGCAGGTCGCCAAGCAGTCGCTGAAGGAGCGCAAGACCATCCGCCAGGTGGTCCTCGAGTCCGGCTTCGTCGACAGGGGCGTCCTCACGCAGGCACAGCTGGACGAGGCGCTGGACGTGCTGTCCATGACCCGGCCACCCGGGCAGAGGTAGCAGCGGCGCCTGCGGCGGGTTCCGACTGCGCGTATGGGAGAGGTATCCCTGCATGGTGCAGCCCCGGACCCTCGTCGTCGTCCTTGCAGGAGGAGCCGGCGGCCGGCTCGAGCTGCTGACCCGCAACCGCGCGAAGCCGGCGATGCCGTACGGCGGGCACTACCGCCTCGTCGACGTGCCGCTCACCAACTGCCTGCACTCGGGCCTGTCCGACGTCTGGGTGATCGAGCAGAACAACCCGGTCTCCCTGTCCGACCAGCTCGCTAACGGCCGGCCGTGGGACCTCGACCGCACGCGCGGGGGCCTGCTCGTGCTCCACCCCCGCCTCGAGTCCGGCTCGGACAAGCAGGGCTGGCACCAGGGCACAGCCGACGCGCTGTGGCGGCACACCGAGCTGATCCGCGAGTTCGCTCCGGAGGCGCTCGTGGTGGTCAGCGCCGACGCCGTCTACGCCCTTGACTACGAGGAGGTCGTCCGCGCTCACCTCGCCTCCGAGGCCCTCGTCACGATGGTGACGACGCAGGTGGACCCGGCGGACGCCTCGCGCTACGGCGTGGTCGAGGCCGACGGCGAGCGGATCACCGGCTACGCGTACAAGCCGGACGAGCCCACCGGCAACCTGGTGACCAACGAGGTCTTCGTCTTCACCCCGCTGCCGGTCCTCGACCTGCTCGACGAGCTCGGGGAGGCCGCAGGCAAGGACGGGCTGGAGGATCTCGGGGACGACCTGCTGCCGCGCCTCGTGGACGACGACCGCGCCCGTCAGCACCGCCTCGTCGGCTACTGGCGCGACCTCGGCACCATCGAGTCCTACTGGTCGGCGCACATGGACCTGGTCGCGGCGGACCCGCCCTACGACCCGGGAAACCGCTCCTGGCCCCTGACCACCGTCGGCGGCGACCGGCCGGCAGCGCGGGTGCGCCCCCAGGCGAGGCTCGAGGACGCGCTGCTGTCCCCCGGCTGCGACGTCGCGGGAACCGTACGCCGCTGCGTCCTGTCGCCCGGCGTCGTCGTGGAGGCCGGGGCGGAGGTCGTGGACAGCGTCCTGCTGCACAACGCGGTCGTACGCCGCGGCGCGCGGGTGCGGCGGGCGGTCCTCGACGAGCGGGTCGAGGTGTGCGCCGACGTCAGCGTCGGTGGGGGCGGTGACGTGGCGCTGGTCGGCTCGGGGGAGCGGGTCGAGCACGACCTGCCGGCCGGCGCCCGCCAGCCGCAGGAGGAGGACGAAGACTGAGCGCCGGCTACAGCGGCAGGTCCTCCAGCATCTCGGTCACCAGCGCGGCGATCGGTGACCGCTCGGAGCGGGTCAGCGTGACGTGGGCGAACAGCGGGTGCCCCTTCAGCGCCTCGATGACCGCGGCCACCCCGTCGTGGCGCCCCACGCGCAGGTTGTCGCGCTGCGCGACGTCATGGGTCAGCACGACCCGCGAGCCCTGCCCGAGCCGGGACAGGACCGTCAGCAGGACGCCGCGCTCGAGCGACTGCGCCTCGTCCACGATGACGAACGAGTCGTGCAGCGACCGGCCGCGGATGTGCGTCAGCGGCAGGACCTCGAGCAGCCCGCGCGCCAGCACCTCCTCGACGACCTCCGCCGCGACCAGCGCGCCGAGCGTGTCGAAGACCGCCTGCGCCCAGGGACCCATCTTCTCGGCGCTGTCGCCGGGCAGGTAGCCGAGGTCCTGACCGCCGACGGCGTACAGCGGCCGGAAGACGACGACCTTCTTGTGCGCCCGGCGCTCCAGGACCGACTCGAGCCCGGCGCACAGCGCAAGGGCCGACTTGCCCGTACCGGCGCGGCCGCCGAGGGAGACGATCCCGACCTCCGGGTCGAGCAGCAGGTCGATGGCCACGCGCTGCTCGGCCGAGCGCCCATGCACGCCGAAGGCGTCACGGTCCCCGCGCACGAGCCGGACCGACTTGTCCGGCGCCACCCGGCCCAGTCCGCTGCCGCGCTCGGACAGCAGCACCAGGCCGGTGTGGGTCGGCAGCTCGCGGGCCTGCTCGAGGTCGACGCGCCCGTCGCCGTAGAGCCGGTCCAGGTCCGCGGCGGCGACCTCGAGCTCGTCCATCCCGGTCCAGCCGCAGTCGACGGCGAGCTCGGCGCGGTACTCCTGGGCGTGCACGCCGATGGCAGCCGCCTTCACCCGCAGCGGGAGGTCCTTGGAGACCAGGACGACGTCGATCCCGTCCGCGGCCAGGTTGGCCGCGACCGCGAGGATGCGACTGTCGCCGTCCGAGCCGCGCACGCCCGCCGGCAGCACCGAGGTGTCGACGTGGTTGAGCTCGACCCGCAGCGTCCCCTGCGCGATGGGGATCGGGAAGTCGAGGCGGCGGTGCTCGATGCGCAGGTCGTCCAGCATGCGCAGCGCCTGCCGGGCGAACCAGCCCAGCTCCGGGTGGTCACGCTTGCCCTCGAGCTCGCTCACCACCACCAGCGGCAGCACGACGTCGTGCTCGGCGAACCGGGCCACCGCCCCGGGGTCGGACAGCAGGACGGAGGTGTCGAGGACGAACGTCGTCATGGGGAGCTCCCTGCGCGCCGAGCTGCTCGGACCGGAGCCGGGCCGCGAGGGCCGGGCGCCGGCCCCGTCCCACACAGGTGCGCATCGGGCCTCCGGAGCGGCGCGGCGGGATGCCGACCGTACCGGGAACGCTAGAACCCCGCCGACCCCCCGCCTGCGCGACACGCGGCGGCGCATCGGGTGAAACGTCAGGGGGAGGCCGGGGGTGGCTCAGGTGCCGAAGCGGCGCTGCCGGGCGGCGTACGCGCGCAGCGCCCGCAGGAAGTCCACCCGGCGGAAGTCGGGCCAGTAGGCCTCGCAGAAGTAGAACTCGCTGTGGGCGCTCTGCCAGAGCAGGAAGCCGCCGAGCCGCTGCTCGCCGCTGGTGCGGATCACGAGGTCCGGGTCGGGCTGTCCCCGCGTGTAGAGGTGCTCGGCGATGTGCTCCACGTCGAGGAACTCCGCCACCTCCTCGAGCGTGGCGCCCGCCGCCGCGTGCGCCTGCAGCATCGACCGGACGGCGTCGGCGATCTCCCGCCGTCCGCCGTAGCCGATGGCGACGTTGACCTCGACGCCCGGTCGTCCCGCGGTGCCCGCGGCTGCCTCCTTGAGGATCCGGCCGGACGAGTCGGGCAGGAGGTCGAGCGCCCCGACGACGTTGAGGGTCCACCGGTTCTGGGGCTGAGCCAGGTCCGTGACGACCGCCTCGATGATCCGCAGCAGCGGCTCCAGCTCGGCCGCCGGTCGGCTCAGGTTGTCGGTGGACAGCAGCCACAGCGTGACCAGCTCCACGCCTGCCTCGTCGCACCACGCCAGCAGGTCGGCGATCTTGTCGGCCCCGCGCTGGTGACCGTCGGTGACGTTGCGCTGACCGGTCGCGCGCGCCCACCGGCGGTTGCCGTCGAGGATGACGCCGACGTGCTTGGGCACGGGCGCGCCGGCCCGCTGCAGCGCGGAGGCGAGCCGGCGCTCGTACAGGCCATAGGCGACGTCACGCAGACCCACGCGTGCCTCCGTCCGGAACCGCATCAGCAACACCCGGCTGCCGGGAGCGTATCCGGGTCAGGAAGGCGAACCTCGCCTGCGGGTCGCCTGCCCAGGCGGAGGCCACGGCGAGATTCGCCCAAACGTGCACAGAAGTCCGTGGGTAAGCGCAGTGTCACCTTCGGGTGCCGTTATGCCCATTTTGCAGGGGAACAGGCGGCCCGACGCTCCCTGACCCGTAGCAGACAGACACCGATGTGCGGGCTCCACCGAGTTCGCGCCGTCCGCCGCACGCCGCGGCAAACATGGAGGACACATGCGTCGACAGATCGCGATGCTCTTTGCGGCAGCAGCACTGATCGTTCCCAGCACCGCCGCCCTCGCCACCGGTCCGGGTGACGGCGGAGGCGGCAATGACGGCAAGGGCAACGCCTGTCCGCCGCCGACCGAGCGTGCTGGAGAGACTCCGCCTCCTGGTTGCGGCCAGGACGAGGACGGGGGCAACAACGGCAACGGCAACGGCAAC
>JAUJOY010000004.1:53738-130164 GCA_030447385.1 Mycobacteriales bacterium | reverse complement strand
CAACGGCAACAACGGCAACAACGGCAACAACGGCAACAACGGCAACAACGGCAACAACGGCGGCGGCGGCGGCGGCGGCGGCGGCGGCGGCGGCGGCACGACCCCGCCGAGCACCCCACCGACGACCGGTCCCGCACAGTGTCCCGAGGGTGAGCTGCGCATCGTCTCGACCGAGAACCCGTTGATCTTCCTCTGCGTGGTTCTGCTGCCGGAGACCGAGAACAACGACCCGAACCAGATCTGCCCCGAAGGCTTCTTCAGGATCGGGGTTCCCGGCGAGCCGCTGCTGTTCGTCTGCGCCACCCTCGGCCCGGGGCAGGAGGCACCCTAACCAGCGAGTACCTCCAGCCGTACGACATCTGACCTGACGTCAAGAGGGGCCGAGCGGATGCTCGGTCCCTCTTGGCGTGCGGCCCGGTGGAACCAGCGGGGCAGGTGCCGGACTCGTGCCTCACACGAGCAGCGGTGGGCTGTGACTGGCGGGTCGAAGCCAGGCGTGGAGCCGCCAGGCTCATCGGGCTGGATCGGGCCGACCAGGCGGGTCAGCACCGCGGCCTGCTCCCGCCCGAGCGTGCCGTCCACGACCGCATCGCGCACCGCGGGCAGCTCGCGCAGCCGCTTCGCGAGGCGCAACCGAAGCGCCGGCGGTGGTCCCGCCGCAGGTGGTCGCGTCGCAGGTGGTGGCGTCGCAGAGCCACACCCGGACCGGCACCTCCTGGCCGTCACCGGACGCCGCGTGGACCTGCCCACCGCCATGGGCGGCGAGCTCACCCAGGCCGCTGTCGAGCCACCCGCCGAGCCGGTCGCCGAGTGCGGTCACCTCCCGGATCGCGCCCTGCAACTGCGTGCGGCGGTGCCGGGGATGGAAGGGCTAGCCCTCCCTGGTCAGCCGCTCGCTCAGGGCGGCGATCTCGTCGGAGATCGCCTGCGGCAACCGCTCGCCGAACTGCGCGAAGTACTCCGGCATCAGCTCCGCCTCCTGCCGCCACACCTCGCGGTCGACCGACAGCAGCAGCTCAAGGTCGCGGGCGGGCAGGTCGAGCCCTTCCAGATCCAGCGCGTCCGCAGTCGGGAGCACCCCGATCGGGGTCTCCACCCCTTCGGCGGTGCCCTCGAGCCGCTCGACGATCCACTTCAGGACCCGGCTGTTCTCCCCGAAGCCCGGCCACAGCCACCTGCCGTCCGGACCCTTGCGGAACCAGTTGACGTAGTAGAGGCGCGGCAGCCGGGCGTCCTCGCCCCGAGCCTGCGCCGTACGGCCCATCTCGAGCCAGTGCCCGATGTAGTCGCCCATGTGGTACCCGCAGAACGGCAGCATGGCGAACGGGTCGTGGCGCAGCGCGCCGGTGGCGCCGGCCGCGGCGGCGGTCGTCTCCGAGGCGACGGACGCGCCGAGGAACGTCCCGTGCTGCCAGTCGAAGGACTCGGCCACGAGGGGGACCGCCGTGGCGCGGCGGCCGCCGAACAGGATCGCCGAGATGGGGACGCCGTCCGGGTCCTCCCACTCGGGCGCGATCGTCGGGCACTGGCCGGCAGGAGTGGTGAAGCGGGAGTTGGGGTGCGCGGCGGGCGTACCGCCGTCCGGGGTCCAGCGGTTGCCCCGCCAGTCCGTCAGCCCCGCCGGCGGCTCCGGCGTCAGCCCCTCCCACCACACGTCGCCGTCGTCGGTGAGGGCGACGTTGGTGAAGATGCTGTTGCTCGTGAAGGTGCCGACGGCGTTGGCGTTGGTGTCTGCGCCGGTCCCGGGCGCGACCCCGAAGAAGCCCGCCTCGGGGTTGATGGCGTAGAGCCGCCCGTCGGGGCCGAAGCGCATCCAGGCGATGTCGTCACCGACCGTCTCGACCTTCCAACCCGGCAGCGTGGGGGCCAGCATCGCCAGGTTGGTCTTCCCGCAGGCGCTCGGGAAGGCCGCCGTCACGTAGTGCGGCCTCCCGTCCGGCGGCGTGAGCTTGAGGATGAGCATGTGCTCGGCCATCCAGCCCTCGTCACGTCCCATGACCGAGGCGATCCGCAGCGCGAAGCACTTCTTGCCGAGCAGGGCGTTGCCGCCGTAGCCCGAGCCGTAGGACCAGATCTCGCGGGTCTCCGGGTAGTGGACGATGTACTTGGTCTCGTTGCACGGCCACGGCACGTCCGCCGAGCCGGGCTCCAGCGGCGCCCCCACGCTGTGCACGGCGGGGACGAAGGAGCCGTGCTCGCCGATCTGCTCGAGCGCGGCGGTCCCCATCCGGGTCATGATCCGCATGGACACCGCTACGTACGCGGAGTCGGTGATCTCCACGCCGAGCTGGGAGATCGCCCCACCGAGGGGCCCCATGCAGAACGGGACGACGTACATCGTCCGGCCGCGCATGCAGCCCCGGAACAGCGGCTGCAGCGTGGCCCGCATCTCGTCCGGGGCCCGCCAGTTGTTGGTGGGCCCTGCGTCGCCCTCCGCCTCGGAGCAGATGAAGGTGCGGTCCTCCACCCGGGCGACGTCACTCGGGTCGGACGTGGCGTAGAAGCTGTTCGGGCGCTTGCCCTGGTCGAGCCGCCGGAACGTCCCCTTCTCCACGAGCTGGCCGGTGAGCTCCTGCCACTCCTGCTCGGAGCCGTCGCACCAGTGGACCCGGTCCGGCTGGGTCAGCGAGGCGATGCTGCGCACCCACTCGATCAGCCGGGCGTTGCGGGTCGGAGCCTGCCCCAGCCCCGCGATCGGGGTCACGGTTGTCATGTTCGCCTCTCCGTCGAGGAGCTCCGGAGGGCGTTCTGATGCCGGCACGTCCGACCGGAAGTTGAGGCAAGATTACCCAGCGTTAGCTGGCAATACGCTGTGAGATCCGGCACCTCGTCCACCGGCAGGAGACCCGTGAACGACAACGTAGAGGCCAAGATGAGCGAGATCGCGGCGGTGATTCAGCCTCGTCTGCGAGGGGTCCTGCACGAGGCCGCCTTCGCCATCTCCCTGGTGACCGGGACCGTCCTGGTGTGTCTGGCCGAGGGCGCGGTGGCCCGTACCGCCGCCGCCGTCTACGCGGTCAGCGTGGCCCTGCTGTTCGGGACCTCGGCCGCCTACCACCGCGGGCCGTGGGAGGGCCGCTCACGCGAGGTGATGAAGCGCCTCGACCACTCGATGATCTTCATCCTCATCGCGGGCACCTACACCCCGTTCGCGCTGCTCCTGCTGGAGGGCCGCACCCGCTGGGTGGTCTTCGGCGTGGTCTGGGGCGGTGCGCTGCTCGGTGTGGTGCTGCGCAACGCCGTACGCCGGCCGGCCCGATGGCTGTTCGTCGCGCTGTATCTCGGGCTCGGCTGGGTGTCCCTGGCGGTGCTGCCGCAGCTGCAGGACGCGGGGGGATGGGCAGTGGTCGTCCTCCTGCTCGCGGGCGGCCTGTTCTACAGCGCGGGCGCCGTCGTCTACGCCCTTCGCCGGCCGAACCCCTCGCCCAGCTGGTTCGGCTTCCACGAGGTCTTCCACTCCTTCACCCTGCTGGCCTTCGTCACCCACTACCTGGCCGTGTCGTTCGCGACGTACGGCGCTGCCTGAGCGTTCCGGGTCACCGGCACCCCGCCGCGCCGAGCCGCGCGGTCCCGGGTGGCGAGCACGCCCACGGCCACGGCGACCACGAGCACCGCCGCCCATCGCTGGTGCGCCTCCTGCCAGCCGGGAAGGCCAGGTCCCGGCGCGAGCAGCGCCCACTTGGCGGGCAGCGCGAAGCTCGCCAGCACCGCCCCCGCCACCGCCGGGGCAGCGAGGATGCCGGGCGAGCCGATCCCGCGCCACGTCTGGAAGGCGAGGCCGGCCGCCAGGCCGACGGCGGTGAGGGTCAGTGCCTCCAAGCTGAGCGCCGCCGCCGGAGGCTGCCCACCGGCAGCCTGAGCGAGCAGCAGCAGTGCACACCACACGGCCAGCGCGAGTGCCCCAGCCAGCAGGATGCGCATCCCGAACCGCCGCCGCAGCGGGGTGGGAGAGGCGGCCAGCACGTCCCCCGCCGGGTCGTCCACCGCGAAGGCCACCGCGCAGGCGAGGAGCACGGCCGTGCCCCGCAGGACCATCAGCGCACCCGTCGGCTCGTCCAGCGCCCGCCACGCGGCCACACCGAGCAGCCCGGCTGCAGCGCAGCCGCCGAGGACCGAGGGGCGCGGCAGCGCCAGCCAGCCGTACCGCACCCGGTCGGTCATGGCAGCTGCGCCCAGCCGGTGGCCAGCATGGCCGCCGTCAGCAGGGCGCCGGCCAGCAGGACGGGCAGCCGCGCTGCGGCCGTGCGCAGCAGCGCCCCAGCTGCGGCCATGCCGCAGAGCGCGAGCAGGTACGCGTCGTGCCAGGCAACCGAACCGGGGTAGTAGCCGTACCACCCGTCGCCCTCGTTGTTCGGACCCCACCGCGCCCAGCTGACCTCCGTGCCCAGGCTGCGGTACTGCTCGGCGGCGTTGCTGACGGCCACGTTGAACGCGACCATCACCACCATGACGACCAGGGCGACTCCGGCGAAGGGGGCCCAGCGCCCGACCAGCACGCCGAGCAGCGCCCCACCGAGCACGGTGAGCGGGCCTTGCGCGACGTGCCAGAACGACGGCGTCACGACAAACATGTCGCGCATCGCGAACGCTGCGAACGCCAGCGTGACCAGAGCGGCATTGAGCAGTGCGGGGCCGAGCGCCGCCAGGCACAGGGCGATCGTCCGCGCGTGCGGCCCGGCCGGCAGCGGCGCAAGCAGCTCCTCGGCCCCCGAGCGCCGTTCCCGTGTCGTGACCAGGTTGGCGGCGAAGTAGGTGAACACGCCGGCATAGAACGTGGAGCCTGTGGTGACGCCGGAGAACGTCGACCGGCCACCGTCGCCGCCGACCGCGACGATGACCCCGACGTTGAGGGCCAGGCCCGCCAGGGCTATCGGGTGCCGGACGATCCGCCAGGCCTCGCTCCGGGCAAGCTGAACGGCAGCCGGCCACTCGCGCGCAGGGCGGCTCTCGAGGACGGCGGACGTCGGCACGAGGAGCGTCATGGCAGCTGCGCCCACCCGGTGGCGACGGCGCAGCCGGTGGCTACGGCGCCCAGCGACAGCACCCGCCAGCGGTGCGGCGTGGTACGCAGCAGCGCCCCCGCAGCCGCCATGCCGCAGAGCGAGGCCAGATAGGCGACATGCCAGGCCGGCGAGCCGGGATACAGCCCGTACCACGCCGTTCCAGGCCCGTACACGGCCCAGGACACGTAGGTCCCGAGGAGCCCCCCGTCGCCGTCCCCGTCGTTGCTCACCCAGATGTTCCACGCGAACATCGCGACCATGACCACGAGCGCCATGCCCGGGTAGGGCGCCCACCGCGCGACCATGATGCCGAGCAGCGCCGCGCCGAGCACAGTGAGCGGTCCCTGGGCGATGTGCCAGAACGTCGGGTGCACCTCGAACAGCCCGCGCAGCTCGAGCATCAGATATCCGCCCGCGTTGAACACGGCGTTCAGCAGGGTGGGCCCGAGCGACGCCAGACACAGCGCGAGGGTCCGCTCGTGCTCGCCCGCCGCCAGAGGGGCGAGCAGCTCGCGGCTGCCCTCCCGTCGGGTCCGGGACGCGACCAGGTTGGCGGCGAAGAAGACGAACACGCCGTAGAAGAAGGTCGACGCGGTCGACATCACGTCGAACGCGTCGCGCGGCCCGTTGTCCGCGACGGACGCGAACAGCACGAGGTGCAGGGTGAGGCCCACCAGCGCGACCGGGTGGCGGACGATCCGCCATGCCTCAGGCACGGCGAGCGCGGCCGCCACCCGCAGGGACGGGACCGGCGAGAAGCCGTCCCGAGAAGCGCGGTCCGCACGCTGCTGCGGCAGGGCGACGGTCATGCCGCCACCGGCGCCGGCTGGCCACCCAGCAGCAGCAGGTAGGCGTCCTCGAGGGTCGCATCGACGAGCTGCGCGCCCGACGGCGGGTTGCCGACGTGGTGGAACAGCCCGGACCCGAGCCGCCAACCCGCGAGAGCGGAGGCGTCGCGCACCTCGTCCACCCAGACCCGGCCGGCCGCGACGGCGACGAGTGACGGCACGGTCCCCGTGAACAGCGTCCGGCCGCGGTCGACGACGACCACGGAGGAGCACAGCGCGGCGACGTCCTCGGTCTGATGCGTCGACAGCAGGACGGCGCGGTCCTCACCGGCACGTGACATCAGGTCCCGGAAGCGCATCCGCTGCTCGGGGTCGAGGCCGGCTGTCGGCTCGTCCAGGACGAGCAGCTCCGGCTCGCCGAGCAGCGCCTGCGCCAGGCCCAGCCGGCGGCGCATCCCGCCGGACAGCGCCCGCACCTTCTTGCTGCTGACGTCCTGCAGGCCGACGAGCTCGAGCACCCGCCGGACCTCGTCGTGGCGGGCGCGCCGCTCGGTCTGCTCCTTCAGAACGGCGACGTAGTCGACCATCTCGAAGGTGCTGAACGACCGGTGGAAGCCCGGCTCCTGCGGCAGGTAGCCCAGCCGGCGCCGGATCTCGACGCGCTCCTTCGGGTCCGAGGTGTCCCTCCCGAGCAGGCGCAGCTGACCCTCGTCGGGTGCCAGCACGGTGGCCACGGTCCGTAGGAGGGTCGTCTTGCCTGCACCGTTGGGGCCCAGAAGTCCCGTCACGCCGGTACCGGCCGTGAGGCTCAGCCCGTCCAGGGCGCGCTTCCTGCCGTACGCCTTGACCAGTCCCTGTGCGCGTACCGCGCTCATACCGACCTCCCTCTCGACAGCGAAAAGGCGTCACGCCGCACGGCAACCGTGCCGAGCGCGACGACGAGAACGGCGAGGCAGACCAGCTGCGCGCCGGAACGGACAACCAGAAGCGGGTCGGAACCCGGGGCGAACGCCGGCGCGGTCACGGCCAGCCAGAGCGTGGCGAGCCCCAGCGCACTGTGCAACGGCTCGAACCAGGTGGACAGGGCGAGGGTGCCGGCCGTCAGAGCCAGCGCCGGCAGCAGCCAGGCGACCGCCAGCCAGGAGGCGCCCGGCAGCAGCATCGCGGCGGCGCCGGCGAGCAGGACCGTCGCGGTGAGGACCGCGGCGCTGCGCACGACCAGCAGTCGGAGCGAGGAGTACGGCGCCGCCGTCGCGAGCTCGTGCACCGGGTCGGTCAGCGGCGAGTAGGACATGGCCACCCCGGCGACCGGCAGCAGCGGCGCGAGGGCCAGGAACACCACGACCCCGCGGTCGGTCGCGTGCGCCGACAGCAGCGCGAGCCCGAGAACGGCGAGCAGGCTGAGGAACCACGCGCCGCGCAGGGAGGGCGTGGCGGCGAGCAGCCGCGCCGTGTCGTCCCGCACGCCGAGCCGCAGCAGCAGCCGTTCCACCGGTCCAGGCGCGGGGGCGTCGACCCGCTCCAGGACCTCCTCCCAGACCCGGTCGAGCCGCGGCGGTTCGACCGCCGGGACCAGCCGCTCACGACAGGTTGCGCAGCCCACGACGTGCGCCTCGACGGAGGCGGCCAGCGCGGGCGGAGCGATGCCGCCGACGTAGCGGTCGAGGACGTCCTCCTCGAGGTGCCAGGTGCTGCTCATGCCAGGTCCTCTCGCAGCGCCGCGCGGGCGCGCATCATGCGGGTCTTGACCGTTCCGGCGGGGATGCCGAGCAGCCGGGCCGCCTCGCGGGTGGTGAGCCCGTCAAGCACGGTGCTCTGCACGACGGCTCGAAGCTCCGGGGAGAGCCGGTTGAGCGCCCCCGCCAGGTCGCCGTGCTCGACACCGAGCAGGACGAGCTCCTCGGCCGACTCCGCGACCGCGTGCCGTCCAGCCACCTCCGCCCCCAGGTCGCCGAGCAGCACGACCGGACGCGGCGACCGACGAAGGGCGTCGATCAGGCGGCGGATCGCGATCCCCCACATCCACGCCGCGACCTCGCCCTGTCCGTTCCACCGGGCCGCGCCCTGCCAGACGGCCACGAAGGTGTCCTGCAGGACCTCGTCCACGACGGACCGGTCGGCGCACCGGCGCTGCAGCCGGAGCACCAGCCACGGCGCGTGCCGGCGGTAGAGCACGCCGAGCGCGTCCCGCGAGTCCGCCGCCACAGCCTGCAGGAGTTGGGCGTCGTCGAGGTCGCCGTCCCCGACGCCGCTGCGCTCCGCCACGGCAACACCCCCCAATGTCGCGAGCACTAGAACGGGACGGTCAGGCACCCCAGCCGGGCCCCCGCGACGCCGGAGTCCTGCGGGCCGGTGTGGGTGTGCTCGACGTGGAGAATGACCGACTTGGCCCGGCGGGTGGGCTCGAACTGCCAAGGAACCCGCGTGGTCGCGACGCCGTGACCGGCGGCGTTGGTCGTCAGGTCGAGCCAGATCTCGTTGGTCGGGTTGGCATACCGCGGGTCGGTCGACGGGCTCGTCGGGTCGACCGAGTTCTGGAAGTGCGGCCCGGCCGCCGCGCCGGTGGCGCCGCACGCGTTGGTGTGGGCGTGCGCGCCGTACTCGGTGTTGGGCGCGAGCCCCCACACCTGCAGCTGCACGTGCGTGCGGCCGGCGCCGTCGTAGACGGCCTTCACGCGGGCCCGGGCGCCGTCGGGCAGCGCCTCCCCGTAGCGGATCAGGGCGCCCTCGGCGCGGGCGTGGCCGGCCGGCCCCGCGGTGGCGGGTGCTGCGGTGGCGGTCAGGGCCGCGGAGGCGCTGATCGCGAGGCAGGCGGCGGTGGCGAGCGAACGAGCGGTGCGGTGCATCGGTGGTCCCCCAGAGTCATCGGTGCTGCTTTCCACCCTCCTGTCGCACACGGCCCCGGGAACGGTTCACGGCGCGCGCACCGGGTCTACCGTGGAGAGGTGGCGGAGCAGGCCGATGTGCTGGAGGCCGATCCGGGCAGCGGCCGGCGAGCCCCGGCGCTGGTCGGGGCGCTCCTGCTCGTGCTCGTCGCGACCGCGGTTGTCGTGCGCCAGAGCCCCCGCCACCTCTGACGCTGACGGTCGAGCAGCTCGAGGGGTCGGCACTGAGCCACCAGAGCTTCGTGCGGCTGCGGATCCGGCTCGCGACCGTGGGGGCCAGCGGGGTGGACGGCGTCCGGCTCCAGGTCGCCGGTGCCGACTCGCCGGGGCAGCACCCGCGCACCCTCGACGGCGACGGCCGGGTGACGGTCCAGATCGACCTCACCCCCCGCTGCGAAGCCCTCGCCGTGGGGACGCCCTCCAGCGCCTTGCCGGACGGGACGCTCGCCGTCCGCGTGCGCGACGTCGAGGGGCGGGAGCGGGCAGTCCAGCTGCCGGTGCCGACCGAGGGGCCGCTCGAGCGGCTCGTGCGCTACCGGTGCGCCTGAGCCACCTGCAGCTGGTCCTGCAGCCGCGCCACCTCCGAGGTCGGCAGCTCGCAGACGAAGCCACGGCAGACGTACGCGACGCCGGGCTCGCGGCCCTGGGCGAGCGGCCCGGCGGTGACCACCACCGCCCCGGGGGACGTACCCAGCCACGCCGTGCGCAGCAGGTCCGGCCGGTCGAGGACGACGACCTCAGCCGGTCCGGCCAGCAGCGCCTCCCCCACGGCCGCGGCCCAGCCGGCGAATCGCGCGTGTCGGGCCAGCAGCGGCGCGAGGCTCGACAGGGCGCTCTCGGCTGCCCCGCGGTAGCGCTCGGCCCCCGTCATCGCCGCGTAGCTGAGCAGCGCGCCGGACGCCGCGGCCAGGCCTGACGGCGTCGCGCTGTCGGTGGGGTCCTGCGGACGGCGGATCAGCTGCTCGGCGTCATCCGCGGTGTCGAAGAAGCCGCCGGTCCCGTCCGGGAAGTGCTCCAGGACGACGTCGAGCAGCTGCCGCGCGCGCTCGAGATAGGTCAGCTCCCCCGTGGCAGAGAACAGCGCGAGGAGCCCCTCCGCCACGTCGGCGTGGTCCTCGAGCACCCCGACGTTGCGCCCGGCGCGTCCGTCCCGGGACGTGCGCAGCAGGCGCCCGTCCACCGTGTGGACGTCCTGCAGCAGCTCGGCGCAGGAGCGGGCAGCGTCCAGGTGGTCGGGTCGGTCGAAGAGCACGCCGGACTCGGCGAGCGCCGCGATCGCGAGGCCGTTCCAGGCCGCCACGACCTTGTCGTCCCGCGCCGGCTGCGGCCGAGCGGCCCGGACCTCCAGCAGGCGGGCCCGCACGCGCTCGTACCGCTGCGGGTCGTCGGGCTCCAGCAGCCGCTGCAGGACGCTGGAGCCGTGCTCGAAGGTGCCCTCCGCCGTCACCTCGAACTGCTCGGCCGCCCAGCGGCCGTCCTCCTCCCCGAGCGCGTCCACGAGCTGCTGCGGCGTCCAGACGTAGGTGAGCCCCTCCTCGCCCTCGGTGTCGGCGTCCAGGGCGGAAGCGAAGCCCCCTTGCGCCGTCGCCAGGTCCCGCAGCAGGAAGTCGGCCGTCTCCAGAGCCACCCGCCGCGCACCGGCGGCTGCGGTGGAGCGCCACAGGTGCGTGTAGACCCGCAGCAGCAGCGCGTTGTCGTACAGCATCTTCTCGAAGTGCGGCACCACCCACTGCGCGTCGACGGAGTAGCGCGCGAAGCCGCCGGCCAGCTGGTCGTACATCCCGCCGCCGGCCATCGCCCGGCAGGTGTGGGCGGCCAGCTCCAGCCCGTTGCCGGTACGGGCGCCATGCCGCAGCAGGAACTCCAGGACCATCGACGGCGGGAACTTCGGGGCGCCGCCGAAGCCGCCGTGCACCCCGTCGTAGCCGGCGCGCAGCGACGAGAGGGCCGAGTCGAGCAGGTCGCCGGTGATCTCGGCGGTG
The DNA here is from genome assembly GCA_030447385.1 of Mycobacteriales bacterium. Lineage (GTDB taxonomy): Bacteria > Actinomycetota > Actinomycetes > Mycobacteriales > SCTD01 > SCTD01. The sequence goes on along the minus strand of JAUJOY010000004.1, from coordinate 119,506 downwards.
GCGCCGCCCGGGGGCCGGCTCAGCCGCTGCACGACGTCGGCGCCCGCGCGCTCGACATCGGCGCGGCGGGTCTGCCAGGTCTGCACGACCGACTCCAGGACCTCCCGGAAGGCCGGCATCCCGTGCCTGCGCTCCAGCGGCCAGTAGGTCCCGCAGAAGAAGGGCTCTCCTCTGGGCGTGAGGAAGCTGGTCATCGGCCAGCCGCCGTGCCCGGTCATCGCCTGGACGACCTCCATGTACACCGCGTCGACGTCAGGTCGCTCCTCGCGGTCGACCTTGACGTTGACGAAGTGCTCGTTCATGTACGCGGCGGTCGCCTCGTCCTCGAAGGACTCGTGCGCCATCACATGGCACCAGTGACAGGCCGAGTAGCCGATGCTCAGCAGGATCGGGACGTCCCGGCGCACGGCTTCGGCGAAGGCCTCCGCCCCCCACTCCACCCAGTGAACCGGGTTGTCCCGGTGCTGCTGGAGGTAGGGGCTGGTGGACTCGGCGAGGCGATTGGGCACAGCTCATCCTGGCGCGGCTCGGTGTCGGCGTGCTCGGTCGCCCGGTCGACGGAGGTGGTGGGCGGCAGCGGCAGGTGGAACCGGGACGGTACGAGCTAGTGGCGCGGCTCGGCGTCGAACCCGCTGCGCTGCTGGGCGTTCTCGCTGCCGTACGGCATGCCGCCCTGCGGGTCGCCGCCGACGTCGATCTGCTCCGTGCGGACCTCGTCCGAGACCTGCGACTGCCCGGTCACCGTCTCGGTGTCGAGGCGCACGCGCTCCGCCGGCACGGGCTCGTTCTGCTCGTGCGGGTCCCGAACCTCCTGGGAGCCGACCGGCACCGCCGCGGTCTCGATCTGGGTCTCGGTGATGACGCGCTTGCGCAGCCGCGCCCAACCGACCCCGTCCCGCTCAGTGCCCACCTGCAGCCGCTCCTGCGAGCCCGTCATCTCGTTGTCGGTGGCCGGGCCGCTCGGGTCGCTCGTGTCGTGGCCGGCGGTGCCGGAGAAGTCCTCGCTCTGGGAGGAGGTATCGGTACCGGACGACGCGCCGGACGCGTAGTAGTCGAACAGGCGCTGCTCCTCCGGCTCGGTCAGCTCCTCGTCGTTCTCGACCCGAGGTGCCCCCTTGACGAAGTCCCTGGTGTAGGGCACGGCGACCTCGTCGCCTCTCAGCTCCGCAGCATCGAGCGGGAAGAAGCTCGCGCCGGTGCCGAACAGGCCGGTGTTGACCGTCGCGAACGTTCCGCCGCCGTCCGCGGTGGACTCGTAGACGTCGGCCACCTGGCCGATCCTCTCGCCGTCGGATCCGACGACGGTCTTGCCGGACAGGCTCGCGAGGCTGCTGGTGTCAATCATGGGTCTCCTCCGGATAGGGGGTGAGGCGTCGACCGGCGATGCGCGCCACCTCCGCAGCCTTTGCCGATGCGGGCCCGCGCAAACGCCCACCGGGGGTTCCCGACAGGCAAACCTCCCTGGCGGTAAGGGCTCCTGTGTCAGTCCCATTCCCACCTTGTCCGGGCATGACCGCCCGGCCCTCGCACCGGGGACTGGCACCATGGAGCAGTGCCCGGTCCGTTGATCGTGTCGCCGCGGTGGACCGTGCCCGAGACGGAGCTGTCGTGGCGCTTCTCGCGATCCTCGGGACCCGGCGGCCAGGGCGTCAACACCACCGACAGCCGGGCCGAGCTGTCGTTCTGCGTCACCTCGTCGGCCTCACTGCCCGAGCACCTGCGCGCTCGCATCCTCGAGCGGCTCGCTGACCGGCTGGTGGACGGCGTGGTCACCGTGGCCGCGAGCGAGCACCGCAGCCAGCTGCAGAACCGCGAGGCGGCCGAGCAGCGCCTGATTCAGATGCTGCGCGATGCCGCCGCGCCCCCGCCGCGCAGGCGACGGCCGACCCGGCCCACCGCGGGATCCCAGGAACGCCGGCTGGAGGGGAAGCGTCAACGCTCGCAGCTGAAGAAGGACCGTGGCCGCGCCCCGGACGAATGAAGCTCAGGCCTTGTTGTCGGGCTCGTCCTCCGCCGGAGGATCCGCGCCCGGCGCATCACGCGGCGGAAACTCCTTCGGAAGGCCCTTGATGCGGGTGTTCATGCTGCGGATCAGCAGCACCGTGGCGATGCCCATCAGCACGACCACGAGCAGCCCCAGTGGACCGGCTCCGACCTTCTCGGGCTCCAGCGCGAGAAGCGCCGTGCTCACGTCCGCGCCTGGCTGCAGACGCGGTCGCGTACGCCGGCGAACAGGTCGTCCTCGGGCAGCGACGAGTCCACGACCGACCGGGCCAGCTCGAAGTCCTCGTAGGGCCAGGTCTCCTGCTGCAGCTCCAACGGGCACGCGAACCAGCGGCCGGTGGGGTCCACCTGCGTGGCGTGTGCGAGCAGCGCGGCGTCGCGGACCGGGAACCACTGCGAGCACGGAACGGAGGTGGTCAGCCGCTCCGCGTCACCCGGCTTGTCCTCCCAGCCGGTCAGCCAGTCGGTGTAGGGCGAGTCGACCTTCGCCGCCAGCATCGCGTCGTGCAGCTTCTGCAGGCGGCTCTTGTGGAAGGTCAGGTTGTAGTACAGCTTCAGCGGCTGCCAGGGATCCCCTGCGTCCGGGAAGCGGTCCGGGTCGCCGGCGGCCTCGAAGGCAGCGACCGACACCTCGTGGCAGCGCACGTGGTCGGGATGGGGGTAGCCGCCGTGCTCGTCGTAGGTCGTCATGACGTGCGGCCGCTGCTCGCGCACCACCCGGACCAGCGCCTCCGTCTGCTCCTCCAGGTCCCCGAGCGCGAAGCAGCCCTCCGGGAGCGGGGGCAGCGGGTCGCCCTCGGGCAGGCCGGAGTCGACGAAGCCCAGGAACACCTGGCGCACCCCGAGGATCTCGCGGGCCCGCTCCATCTCCGCGGCGCGGATGGCGGTGATGTCGGCCACCACCTCCGGCCGGTCCAGCGCCGGGTTGAGCACCGAGCCGCGCGAGCCGTCGGTCAGGGTGACGACGAGGACGTCGACGCCCTCGTCGGCGTAGCGGGCCATGGTCGCGGCGCCCTTGCTCGACTCGTCGTCCGGGTGCGCGTGCACGCACATCAGCCGCAGCTGCCCGCTCTCACCCACCGGGAGGCCTTCCTGTCCGCTTCGAGGCACCATCGTGGCGGCACCATCGTCGCGTATCCCCAACACCGCCGCCCACCCCAGGAGTCCCGTGACCGCCCCGTCCAGGTCTCCGCGTCTGAGTCAGCGCCTGCTCGCCGTGCTCCTCGCGGTGCTGTTCGTCGGGCTGGTCGGTGCCGTCCTCGTGCTGGGGCTCACCCGCCTGACCGGGGACTCGCTGAAAGGCCGCGTCGTGTCCTACTCCGTGGTCTCCGATGGCCAGGTCGTCCTAGACGTGGAGGTCGCCAAGCAGCCGGGCGGCACGGCGTACTGCGTGATCCGCGCGCGCAGCGCGGACGGCGCGGAGGTCGGCCGCGACATCGCGGTGCTGGACGCGGAAGGGACGCGCTCGCGTACGGCGCGGGGCTCGTTCGCCCTGTCCACCACTGCGCGCCCGGTGACCGGGGAGCTGGCGGGCTGCCGGGCGAAGCCCATCTCGCGGGAGGAGGTGGCGCCGTAGCATTGCTGGCTTGCCCCGACGAGGACTGCGAGGACGCGCGTGAGCACGGACGCCGCACATCAGAGCACCTGGCTCACCCAGGAGGCACACGACCGACTGTCGGCTGAGCTGGCGGAGGCCAAGGGCCCCCGCCGTGCCGACATCGTGGCCAAGATCGAAGCGGCGCGGGAGGAGGGCGACCTCAAGGAGAACGGCGGGTACCACGCCGCCAAGGACGAGCAGGGCAAGCTCGAGGCCCGGATCCGCCAGCTCACCCAGCTGCTGCGCGACGCCAAGGTCGGCGAGGCGCCGCAGGAGGCGGGGGTCGCCGGTCCGGGCATGGTGGTCGAGGTGCGCTACGACGACGGCGACAGCGAGCGCTTCCTGATCGGTTCGCGTGAGGACAAGGCCAGCGTCCCGGTCTACTCCGCCAACAGCCCGCTGGGGCTCGCCCTCACCGGCGCGCGCGCCGGGGACCGCGTCGCCTACACCTTGCCCAGTGGCGGCTCGATGACCGTCGAGCTGCTCTCGGCGGAGCCCTACACCGGATAGGGCGTCATGACGTCGCCGAGCGCCGCGCCGCAGGAAGCCGCCGTGCAGGATCCCTTCCCGGTCGCCGGCGTCGACTACGTGCGCTTCGCCGTCGGCAACGCCCGTCAGGCAGCGCACTGGTACGCCACGGCCTTCGGCATGCGCGTGAGCGCCTACCGCGGTCCCGAGACCGGCTCGCGCGACGTCGCGGAGTACGTCCTCGAGTCCGGCGGCGCGCGATTCGTGGTCGCGGGCCCGGTACGCGCGGGCACCGATCTCGGGGAGCACGTGGCCCGCCACGGGGACGGCGTGGTCGACATCGCGCTGCGCGTACCGGATGCGGCTGCGGCGTACCGCACCGCGGTGCAGCGCGGTGCGAGGGGCCTGGCCGAGCCGGAGGCCGTCGAGGACGCTGACGGGCCGGTCGTGCTCGCCGCCATCGCGACCTACGGCGAGACGCGGCACACCCTGGTCGAGCGCGGCGACTACCGCGGCCCGTTCCTGCCCGGGTTCGTGGCCCGCGCCCCCCTGGTCGCGCCGCCGCAGAAGCGGCTGTTCCAGGCGGTCGACCACGTCGTCGGCAACGTCGAGCTGGGCCAGATGGACCGCTGGGTCGGCTTCTACCAGCGGGTCATGGGCTTCACCAACATGAAGGAGTTCGTCGGCGACGACATCGCCACGGACTACTCCGCGCTCATGAGCAAGGTCGTCGCGGACGGCTCCCGCAAGGTGAAGTTCCCGCTCAACGAGCCTGCCCTCGGCCGGCGCACCTCGCAGATCCAGGAGTACCTCGAGTTCTACGGCGGGCCCGGGGTGCAGCACATCGCCCTGGCCACCAACGACATCCTGCGCAGCGTCGACGAGATGCGCGCCCGCGGCGTGGACTTCCTCGAGACACCGGACTCCTACTACGACGCCGAGCTGGTGGAGCGGGTCGGCACCGTACGCGCTCCGATGGAGGAGCTGCGGGCGCGGCGGATCCTCGTGGACCGCGACGAGGACGGCTACCTGCTGCAGATCTTCACCGCGCCGGTGCAGGACCGGCCCACGGTCTTCTTCGAGCTCATCGAGCGGCACGGCTCCCTCGGCTTCGGCAAGGGCAACTTCAAGGCGCTGTTCGAGGCGATCGAGCGGGAGCAGGAGCGGCGCGGCAACCTCTGAGCCCCCGTGCGCCCTGCTCTGCGCGGATCAGCGCAGGGTGTGGCGGTAGGAGGCCGCCTCCAGTGCGGCCCGGACCTCCCGGCCGTGGTCGGGCCCGCGGGTCTCCAGCTCGATCTCGATCTCGACCTCCTCCAGGTGCAGATCAGGGCCGGTACGCAAGTGCTCGACCTCGAGGACGTTGGCCCCCGCGTCGCCGAGCACCCCAAGCATCCGGGCCAGCTCGCCCGGCCGGTCGGGCACGCGGACCTTGAGGGCGAGGAAGCGGCCGGCGGCCACCAGCCCGTGCCGGATCACCTTGCTGAGCAGCAGCGGGTCGATGTTGCCGCCGGACACGACGACGACCACGGGTGGCGCGAACGAGCGCGGCGCCTCCATGAGCGCGGCGACCCCCGCCGCCCCGGCCGGCTCCACGACCATCTTCGCCCGCTCGAGCAGGAGCAGCAGCGCCCGCGACAGCGCGTCGTCGTCCACGGTGACGACGTCGTCCACGAGGTCGCGGACCAGCGGGAACGTCACCTCGCCGGGACAGCCGACCGCGATCCCGTCGGCCATGGTCACCATGCTCGCCAGCGGCACCGGCCCGCCGGCCGCCAGCGAGGGCCCGAACGAGGCCGCGCCCGCGGCCTGCACGCCCACGACCCGCACATCGGGACGCAGCGCCTTCACGGCCACCGCGATGCCCGCCACCAGCCCGCCGCCGCCGGTGCAGACGAGCACCGTCCGCACGTCCGGGCACTGCTCGAGGATCTCCAGCCCGACGGTCCCCTGCCCGGCGATCACGTCGGCGTGGTCGAAGGGGTGGATGAGCACCGCACCGGTCTCTCGCGCGAAGGCCCGGGCCGCCCGCAGTGCCTCGTCGAGGGTGCGGCCGGTCAGCCGCACCTGCGCGCCGTAGCCCTTGGTGGCGGCGACTTTGGGCAGCGGCGCGGCCTCCGGCATGAACACCGTCGAGCGGCACCCGAGCAGGGTCGCCGCCAGCGCCACCCCCTGCGCGTGGTTGCCGGCGCTCGCGGCCACCACCCCGCCGGCGCGCTCCTCGTCGGTCAGCCGGGCGATCCGGACGTACGCCCCCCGGATCTTGAACGAGCCGGTGCGCTGGAGGTTCTCGCACTTGAGCAGCACCGGTCCGCCGACCTGCTCGGACAGGCCCCGCAGGCCGGCGAGGGGGGTGCTGCGCGAGACGCCTTCGAGCAGGATCCGCGCGGCACGCACCTCGGACAGCCCGACCTGCGGCAGCGGATCGCTCACGTCGGTCAGCCGGCGGACCAGTAGCGCTCGCCCGCGAGCACCAGTGCCGCTGCGCCGACGAGCCCCGCGTCGTTGCCCAACGCCGCGGGCACGACGCGGGTGTCGCCGAGGAACCCGAGCCGGGCGTGCAGGGCGAACGCCTTCTGGAGCGGCTCCCAGAACGGCGGCCCGCTGTTGGCGAAGCCGCCTCCCAGCGCCACCACCGTGACATCCAGAAGGGCTGCTGCGGAAGCGATCCCGACGCCGACGGCGGTACCCGCGCGCTCGAGCGCCGCCAGGGCCACGTGATCCCCACCCGCTGCAAGCGCGGCCAGTGCCCGCCCGTCCGCCGCCGCCGAGCCGCGCACCCGGGCCCAGGCCACGACGGCCGGTCCGCGCGCGACGGCTTCCAGGCAGCCGCGGCCGCCGCACGCGCAGGCGGGGCCGTCCGGCTCGACGACCACATGGCCGATGTGCCCGGCATTACCCGTGGCGCCGTCGATCAGGCGGCCGCCGAGCACGAGGCCGCCGCCCACTCCGGTGGAGACGACCATGCCGAGCACGTTGTCCACGTCCCGCCCCGCGCCCCGCCAGTGCTCGCCGACGGCGACCGCGGCCGCATCGTTGTGCAGGCGCACCGGCATCCCGGGATAGGCCTCGGCGAGCCGCTCGCGCAACGGGAAGCCCCGCCAGCCGGCGATGTTCAGTGGCGAGACCACGCCGGAGGGCCACGACATCGGCCCCCCGCAGCCGACGCCCACGCCCGCGATGCCGGCGCCCGCGCGCACCTCCTCCAGCAGCGCCGCGACAACCGGCCACGGGTCGGCCGCCGTCGGTCCGCGGACTGTGCGCACCACGGCACCGTCGGCGGACACCAGCGCTGCAGCGATCTTCGTGCCGCCGATGTCGAGGGCCAGCACCCCCGGCTGGTCGTCCACGGGCTGGCTGTCCACGGGCTGGGCGGCCATCAGCCAGGAAAGGCCAGGACGCTGGCGGTGAAGCCGTGCAGGTGGTTCCGCCCCGCGACCGGGCCCAACTCGCCGCCGGCGAAGAAGCCGCCGACCGCCGCGGCGGCGAGCTGCGTACGCACGAGGGACGGGTCGTGGTCGGCGCCGCCGAAGGACTCGCCGAAAAGGTGCGCCCCCCGGCCGTTGCAGGAGAACAGCAGCGCCCCACCCGCCGGGCTGTCTGCGCTGTCCCGCCGGTAGGCCGCCAGCGCCGAGCGCAGCGCCGCGTCGGCCGTGTCGGCGTCGCGGACCTGCAGGCGGACGGTGCAGCCCACCTCGACGACATCGCCGACGGCCACCTGGCCGGTCGCCCGGTCCGCGCCGAGGATGGGGCGGACGAGGAAGTCGTGGTCCTCGGCGTACTCGTCCATGGCGATCCCGAGCTGCAGCCCGGCGGAGGCCAGCGCCTGGTCCTCCGGAGCCAGGTCCGCCAGCACCCGCTCGATGCGCCGCAGCGCGGGCTCCCCGGCGAGCCCGCTCACGACGTTGCCGGCCGCGGCGGTCACTGTCATGGCGGGACCCACCGCCCGGCAGCCCTGGCTGACGATGGAGAGCGCGCCCGAGTTCTGCAGCAGGACGCCCACCGCGCCCCGGTCCACGATCCGGCCGTCCAGGATCAGGCGCGTGGAGCCGGCGCCCCGGGCACCCCCCGCCTGACCGCCGACGACGGCCAGCCCCGGCCGCCCGGCGTTGACCTGCGTGAGGAAGCCATCGGCCGGGAAGCTGTAGGGGTCCGACAGCAGCACGGCGATCTCGTCCCCCTGCGGCTCGGGCAGGCCCACGACGGCCGACCCCTCCTGCGCCGGCAGGACCTCGAGGTGGAACGACCGCAGGCCCACGCCGGGCAGGAGCGCGGCGAACACGCTGACCGCGGCCCGTCCCTCCACACCCCTCGAGCCGCCGATGACGCCGCCCGCGCTGCAGCCGAGGATCGTCCCGGCGCCGGTGGCTGCCGACACCTGCAGCCCGACCGCAGCGACCTCGTCCGGCGTCCCGCCGCTGACGAAGACGCACACCAGATCGGGGACCCGTCCCCCGAACGAGTCGAGGGCCGCACCGGCCGCCGAGTCGGCCAGCACGAACAGGTCCCCACCGGTGGCCAGGCCGTCCCCGAAGCGCGACATGACGCCATCCTCCACCTGCCGCCGCCCGTGCGCGCCGCTGACCCCGGACGTAGTGTCGGACGGTGACTCGGCCTGCCCCGGACCCCACGACTGTCGGCGATCTGCGGGCCGGCGGCCACGTGCACAAGACGGTCAAGGTCGAGCTGCGCGACAACCTGCTGGCCCGGCTCGCCGGCGGCCGGAGCGCCTTCCCGGGCATCGTCGGCTTCGACGACACGGTGCTCCCGCAGGTCGAGCGGGCGCTGCTGGCCGGTCACGACCTCGTCCTGCTCGGTGAGCGCGGGCAGGGCAAGACCCGGCTGATCCGCACCCTCGTGGGCCTGCTCGACGCCTGGACGCCGGTGGTCGCCGGCTGCGAGATCAACGACCACCCGTACGCCCCGGTGTGCGGGCGCTGCCGGCGGCTGCTCGCCGACCGGGGCGAGGACCTGCCGGTCGCCTGGAAGTCCCGGCACGACCGGTACGGCGAGAAGCTCGCCACGCCGGACACCAGCGTCGGCGACCTCATCGGCGACGTCGACCCGATCAAGATCGCCGAGGGGCGCACGCTCGGCGACCCGGAGACCGTGCACTACGGGCTGGTCCCGCGCACCAACCGCGGCATCTTCAGCGTCAACGAGCTGCCCGACCTGGCCGAGCGGATCCAGGTGTCGCTGCTCAACGTGCTCGAGGAGCGCGACATCCAGGTGCGCGGCTACACCCTCCGGCTGCCGCTCGACCTGCTGCTCGTCGCGAGCGCCAACCCCGAGGACTACACCAACCGCGGCCGGATCATCACCCCGCTCAAGGACCGGTTCGGCGCCGAGGTGCGCACGCACTACCCCCTGCAGCTGGCCGACGAGGTGCGCCTGATCCGGCAGGAGGCGGTGCTGGACTGGCCCGGGACGCCTATCGTCCTGCCCGACCACCTGCTCCAGATCGTCGCCCGCTGGACCAGGCTGGTCCGCGACTCGCCGCAGGTCGACCAGCGCTCAGGTGTGAGCGCCCGCTTCGCCGTGGCCGCCACCGAGACGGTCGCGGCTTCTGCCGTACGCCGGGCCGCCGTCACGGGCGAGGCGGCCGCTGTCGCGCGGGTCTGCGACCTGCCGGCAGCCGTCGCCGCCGCGCGCGGCAAGGTGGAGTTCGAGGCGGCCGAGGAAGGACGCGAGCTGGAGGTCCTGGCCCACCTGCTGCGCCGCGCCACCGCCGACACGTTCCGTGCGCTGCTCGCCGGCCTCGACCTGTCCGGGCTGCAGCGCCGCTTCGACGAGGGCGCCACCGTCGAGACCGGCGACCTGGTGCCGGCTGCCGAGCTGCTGTCCCGGCTCGGCACCATCCCGGGCCTCGCCGAGCTGCTGAAGCGGCTCGGCATCGAGCAGGAGTCGCCGGGCCTCGCGGCGGCCGCCGTGGAGCTCGCACTGGAGGGACTGCACCTCAACCGCCGCCTCGCGAAGGACGAGGTCGCGGGACGCACGGTGTACGGCGGCTGAGATGGCGCGCCCTGACAGCACAGGCGGGGCGTACCGCTACGGGTCGTGGAGCGGGGGGCGTGACCCGCTCGAGCCGCCGTACGACGTCGCGGCCGTCCTGGACGAGATCGGCGCGTCGGTGCTCGACGGTGCCAGTGCGCGGCAGGCTCTTCGCGACCTCCTGCGCAGGGGCGCGGAGGGGATGCGGGGGCTGGACGACCTGCGCCGGGCGGTGGCCAAGCGGCAGCGCGAGGCCCGCCGCAAGGGCCGCCTGGACGGCACGCTGGAGGAGGTCCAGGCGCTGCTCGACGCGGCGCTGGAGCTCGAGCGGGCCGCGCTGTTCCCGGACCCGTCCGATGACGCGCGGCTGCGCGAGATGGAGCTCGACACGCTGCCCCCGCAGGTGGCGCGGGCGGTGCAGCAGCTCCAGCCCTACGACTGGCGCAGCCCGGAGGCGCTGGCGGCGTACGAGCAGATCGGGGACCTGCTGCGCAAGGAGGTGCTCGACAGCCAGTTCGCGGGCATGAAGTCGGCGCTGCAGAACACCTCTGTCGAGGACCTGCAGGCCGTCAAGGACATGGTCGCCGACCTCAACGCGATGCTGGAGGCGGACAGCAAGGGCCAGCACACGCAGGAGCAGTTCGACGCGTTCATGGCAAAGCACGGCGAGTTCTTCCCGTCCCAGCCGCAGACGCTCGACGAGCTCGTCGACGACCTGGCCCGGCGCGCGGCCGCCCAGCAGCGGCTGATGAACTCCCTCACGCCCCAGCAGCGCCAGGAGCTCGGTGAGCTCATGCAGGCCACGATGGACCTCGACCTCGGCGCCCAGCTCGCCCAGCTCGGGGACGCCCTGCGCGGGGCCCGTCCGGACCTGCCGTGGCAGGGCAGGGAGCCGATGCGCGGCGAGTCGCCGATGGGGATGGGCGAGGCGACGACGGTCCTCGAGGAGCTGGCCGACCTCGACGACCTGGAGGCCGCGCTCGGCCAGGACTACGCGGGCGCGTCGCTGGCCGACATCGACGAGGCCGCGGTGCAGCGGGCCCTCGGTCGGGGCGCGGTGGACGACGTGGCTGCGCTGCGCCGGATCGAGCGGGAGCTGCTCGAGCAGGGCTACCTGACGAGGGACGCCCGCGGGCAGCTCGAGCTCAGCCCCCGCGCCGTACGGCGGGTGGGTGCCACGGCCCTGCGCAAGGTCTTCAGTCGGCTCGAGGCCGCCGGCCGTGGCGGGCACGACGTACGCGACGCGGGCGCAGCGGGTGAGACCACGGGCGCGAGCCGGGCCTGGCAGTTCGGCGACGAGCAGCCGCTCGACGTCGTCCGTACGGTCCGCAACGCCGTGCAGCGCAGCGCCGTGCCCTCACCGGGGAGCCCGCGCCCGGCGCTGCGGCTGTCCGTCGACGACTTCGAGGTCGTCGAGACCGAGCGGCGCACCTGCGCGGCGGTGGCGCTGCTGGTCGACCTGTCGTTCTCGATGGAGCTGCGCGGCGCGTGGGGGATGGCCAAGCAGACCGCGCTGGCCCTGCACTCGCTGGTCACGACGAAGTACCCGCAGGACGCCATCGAGATCATCGGCTTCAGCGACGTGGCCCGCGTGCTGTCCCCCGAGCAGTTCGCCGGGCTCGACGCGCAGCGCGTGCAGGGCACCAACCTGCAGCACGCGCTGGTGCTGGCGGCGCGGCACCTGGGCAGGCACCCCGAGGCCGAGCCGGTGGTGCTCGTCGTCACCGACGGGGAGCCGACCGCCCACCTCACCCGCTCGGGGGCCCCGCTGTTCTGCTGGCCGCCGCTGCCGGAGACGCTCGAGCTGACCATGGCCGAGGTGGAACGCGTCACCCGCCGCGGCGCCACGATCAACGTGTTCATGCTGGACGACGAGCCCCGGCTGGTGGAGTTCGTCGAGCACCTCGCCGCCCGCAACGGCGGACGCGTGTTCGCCCCGGACCCGCAGCGGCTCGGGGAGTACGTCGTGAGCGACTACCTGCGCGCCCGCCGCGGCCGACGTTCGCGCTGATCCCCACGTCTGCGGTTGGAGCGCGGTCCGGGGTCAGGCAGGGGGGTCCGACAGCGTCCAGCCCAGGTCGGGGGCGCCGGCGAACTGCGGGGTCTGCCGGCCGTACGGCTTCTGGCCCAGCGTGATGGCCTGCGCGTAGTACTGCGAGTAGCGCAGCGTCTCGCCGATCGTCGTCCGGCCGTTCTTGTCGGCGTCGGCGTCCTTCTGCCGCAGCCCGACGTCGAACAGCAGCCCCGACCAGACCGACATGGCCCAGCGGGGGTACTCGTAGGACTTCTCCGTGCCCTTGCTGCTGCCGCTGAACAGGACGCGCTCGCTCGGCAGCCCGTCCATGAAGCTGCCCGCCTCGCAGCCGGCGATGTCGACCCAGAGCCGGCCCTGCGCCTTGCTGAGCGCCGCCGTGACGTCCCGGTCGTCGACGAAGGCCCGGTCCACCGGCCACAGCGCCTCCCGGGTGCCGCCCTTCTGCTTCACGTGGCCCGAGTAGTGGAACAGCGCGAAGGTCCCGGGCACGGACTTCTGCGCGAGCCACGCCATCCCCTCGCGGATCGCCGCGCCGGTGACCTGTCCGTTGGTGATAACCCGGATGTTCTGCGGGAGCCAGCCGTTGGCCGTGAGCTGGCCGGCGATGAACGCCACGTCGTTGGCGCTGCCGATGGTGTCCTTGGTCGGCGGCCGGTAGTCGGTGACGCCGACCAGGAAGGCGTAGCGGTCAGCGGGGGCGGCGGTGCGCAGCGGGCGCGGATCGTTCTGCGGACCCGGCGGCGGACCCAGGATGCTCGCCACGTCGAGGTCGGGCTGGGCAGCCGATCGGAAGGTCGGCGCTGCCCGCGAGTCCGGCGAGGCCGGCAGCGGCAGCTGCGGCTCGGGTGGCGGGGGCGGCTCGGCGCTCGGGCTGGGGATCGGCGACGGCAGGGAGACCATCGGCGTCGTCTCGACCTCGGCGGGCATCGCCGGCGCCTTGTCGACCGACAGGACCACGCCCGCGCCGAGCACCAGGGCGGCGCCCAGGCCCCAGGCCGTCGCCTCCACCAGCCAGCGAGGGGAGCGGCGGCGGGGCGGCACCGGGGACGTCATGCACTCAGCGTCGGCATCTGCGTGCTGCGGGTCAAGTCGGAGGGCTCTCAGGCACCGGCGAGCGCCTGCTCGAGGTCGGCCAGCAGGTCCTGCGCCGTCTCGATCCCGACCGACAGCCGCACCAGGTCGCCGGGCACCTCGAGCGCCGAGCCCGCCACGCCGGCGTGGGTCATGCGCGCAGGGTGCTCGATGAGCGACTCCACGCCGCCGAGCGACTCGCCGAGCAGGAACACCGACGTCCGGCCGCAGACCTCCAGCGCCGCGGCCTCCCCGCCCGCGAGGCGGAAGCTGACCATCCCGCCGTACCCGCTCATCTGCCGGGCGGCGACGTCGTGCCCCGGATGGTCGGGCAGCCCGGGGTAGAGGACGCCGGCCACCTTGGGGTGCGCGACCAGCAGGTCCACGACCCGCGCGGCGTTGTCGCAGTGCCGGTCCATCCGCACGCCGAGCGTCTTCACCCCGCGCAGCACCAGCCAGCTGTCGAACGCCCCGGCCACCCCGCCCATCGCGTTCTGGGCGTACGCCAGCTCCTCCCCGAGCGCGGCGTCGGAGGTGACCAGCGCCCCGCCGACGACGTCGCTGTGCCCGCCGAGGTACTTCGTCGTGGAGTGGACGACCACGTCGGCACCGAGCGCGAGCGGCTGCTGCAGGTAGGGGCTCGCAAACGTGTTGTCCACCACCAGCCGCGCCCCCGCCTCGTGCGCGACGGCGGCGAGCCCGGCGATGTCGGCCAGCCCGAGGAGCGGGTTGGTGGGCGTCTCGCACCACACCAGCGCCGTCGTCGGGCGGATCGCCGCGCGTACCGCGTCCAGGTCCCCGAGGCGTACCGGCGTGTGCTCCACCCCCCAGCGCGACAGCACCCGCGCGAACAGCCGGTAGGTCCCGCCGTACGCGTCGTCGGGCACCACCACGTGAGCGCCCGGCCCGGTGACGGTGCGCAGGAGGCAGTCCTCGGCCGCCAGCCCGCTGGCGAAGGCCAGGCCGGTCCGCCCGCCCTCGAGCGCCGCCAGGCAGGTCTCCAGCGCGGTACGGGTCGGGTTGCCGCTGCGGGAGTACTCGTAGCCCTGGTGCACCCCGACCGCGGACTGGACGTAGGTGGAGGTCTGGTAGATCGGGACGACCACGGCGCCGGTCGTCGGGTCGGGGTCCTGCCCGGCGTGGATCGCAAGCGTCTCGAAGCCGTGCCCGTTGCCGGTGTCCATTCCCCGACCGTACGTGTCCGGGCCGCCACCGCAGGGGGGCCCTACGTCCGGCTCAGCCGTGGGACAGGAAGCCCAGCAGGTCCGAGCGGGTGAGGATGCCGACCGGCTTGCCCGCGTCGAGCACGAGCATCGCCGAGGCGGACTCCAGCGCGGCCATCGCGACTCCCAGCGCCTCGCCGGAGCCGACCGTCGGCAGCGCCGGCCCGAGGTGCTGCGACAGCGGGGCCTCCAGGGCGGCCCGGTCGGCGAACACGGCGGCGAGCAGCTCGCGCTCGACGACCGCGCCGACCACCTCGGCCGCCATCACGGGCGGCTCCTCCTGCACGACCGGCATCTGGCTCACGCCGTACTCCCGCAGGATCGAGATGGCCGAGCCGACCGTCTCCTCCGGGTGGACGTGCACCAGGTCCGGAAGGCCGCTGTCCTTGCGCTGCAGGACCTCGCCCACGGTCGGCTGGGAGTCGTCCACGGTGAGGAAGCCGAAGTCCGCCATCCACTCGTCGTTGTAGATCTTCGACAGGTAGCCACGGCCGGAGTCCGGGAGCAGCACGACGACGACGTCGTCCTCGCCGAGCCCGGCGGCCAGGCGCAGTGCAGCGGCGACGGCGAGGCCGCCGGAGCCGCCCACGAGCAGCGACTCCTCGCGGGCCAGGCGGCGCGTCGTGAGGAAGGAGTCGCGGTCGCTGACGGCGAGGATCCGGTCGGCGATCGTGGTGTCGTAGGTCGCCGGCCAGAAGTCCTCACCTACCCCCTCGACGAGGTAGGGACGGCCCGTGCCGCCGGAGTAGACCGAGCCCTCGGGGTCGGCTCCGATCACCTGCACCCGGCCGCCCGAGACCTCCTTGAGATAGCGGCCGGTGCCGCTGATGGTCCCGCCGGTGCCGACGCCGGTCACGAAGTGCGTGATCCGCCCGTCGGTCTGCGCCCAGATCTCCGGACCCGTCGTCGCGTAGTGCGCCGCCGGGTTCAGCGGGTTGGCGTACTGGTTCGGGTTCCACCCGCCGGGCGTCTCGGCGGCCAGGCGCCGGGACACCGAGTAGTAGCTGTCCGGGTGCTCCGGCGCGACGGCGGTCGGGCAGATGACGACCTGCGCCCCGTACGCCCGCAGCACCGCGATCTTCTCGGCGCTCATCTTGTCCGGCATGACGAAGATGCAGGAGTAGCCGCGCGAGTTCGCGACGATCGCAAGGCCCACGCCGGTGTTGCCGCTGGTGGGCTCGACGATCGTGCCGCCAGGGCCGATCAGCCCGTCCCGCTCGGCCTGCTCGACCATCGCGAGCGCGATGCGGTCCTTCACCGAGCCGCCCGGGTTGAAGTACTCCACCTTGGCGAGCACCTGCGGCGCGAGGCCGGCGGCCATCGTCCCGAGCCGGACCAGCGGGGTGTTGCCGACGAGATCCAGAAGCGAGTCGCTGACCTGCACGAGAAGACCTCCCAGCAGCAGGAACGGGGCTCCCGACGGGGGGCGGCCAGGTACGTTTCTGTCTCCGACGACCGTAGCGGGAGGAGGCCGCGTGGGTGCCGGCTTCCCGCGGCCTGGTCGCCGGGCGCGCTTCGTCGCGGTCAAGGCGGCGTACGGCGGCGGCGCCTTCGGTGGGCTGGCCGGAGTGACGTACGCGCTGCTCGCGACCGAGGCCAAGCTGGCCCGCAAGACGATCGGCACCCCGACGGCGCAGGCTCCGCGGCCGGCCCGCTCCTACGGCCGCGGGCGACGGGGCGAGAAGCCGCTGCACCTCGTCGTGATGGGCGACTCGGCAGCGGCCGGCCTCGGCTGCGAGCGCCCCGACCAGACGCCGGGCGCTCTCCTGGCCGGAGGCGTCGCCAGGGACCTCGGCCGGCGGGTCGACCTGGATGTCGTGGCGGTCACGGGTGCCCGCTCGGCGGACCTGGACGTGCAGGTGGGTCGGGCCGTGCGGCGGCGGGTGGACGCCGCAGTGATCATCATCGGCGCGAACGACGTGACCCACCGGGTGCCCATCGGCGCGGCGGCTCAGGACCTGGCCCGGGCCGTCCGCGTGCTGCGGGCGGCGGACGCGGTGGTCGTGGTCGGCACCTGCCCTGACCTCGGCACGGTCAAGCCGCTGATGCAGCCCCTGCGCACGATCGCCGCCCACTGGAGCCGGCGGCTCGCGGCGGCGCAGACCGTCGCGGCAGTGGGGGCCAACGGCATCGCGGTCTCGCTCGGCGACCTGCTGGTGCGCGACTTCTCCGAGCAGCCGCAGCTGTGGAGCGCGGACCGCTTCCACCCCTCCGCCGAGGGATACCGGCGGATGGTCGACGTGCTGCTGCCCAGCGTCCTCGAGGGCCTCGGCGTCACCATCGCCGTCAGCGTGCCGATCAGCGACTCGGTCCAGGA
Source organism: Mycobacteriales bacterium (assembly GCA_030447385.1). GTDB lineage: Bacteria > Actinomycetota > Actinomycetes > Mycobacteriales > SCTD01 > SCTD01. The sequence goes on along the minus strand of JAUJOY010000004.1, from coordinate 102,803 downwards.
TGTCGAGCTCGCCGCGCGGGTGGCGTCGCGGGAGCCCGGTGTCGAGGTCGACCCGCTGCGCGCGGGCGCCGGCCGGCTGGCCCGGCTGCGCCGCCGGCTGCCGCTCGTCGGCCGCGGCGCACCGGAGGGTCCGACCGATCCGGCCGAGCTGGGAAGCGAGACCGGCCAGTAGAACGCCGTTCGGTATCCTCGGGAGCGGGAACGACCGCGAGAACCCCTGACACCCTGGAGAGCACCGTGCCCGAAGCCGTGATCGTCGCGACCGCCCGCTCACCCATCGGCCGGGCCTTCAAGGGCTCGCTCACCGAGGTCCGCCCCGACGACCTGGCCACCTCGATCGTCCGGGCGGCGCTGGACAAGGTCCCCGCCCTGGACCCGCGAGAGATCGACGACCTGATGCTCGGGTGCGGGCTGCCGGGGGGTGAGCAGGGCATGAACATGGGCCGGGTCGTCGCCATCAGCCTGGGGATGGACTTCCTGCCCGGCACGACCATCACGCGCTACTGCTCGTCCTCGCTGCAGACCACCCGGATGGCACTGCACGCGATCTCGGCCGGCGAGGGCGACGTCTTCATCTCGGCGGGTGTCGAGACCGTGAGCCGCTTCGTCTCCGGCAACAGCGACATGATCGCGGGTCAGGTGCTGACCAACCCGATCTTCGACGAGGCGCAGGCCCGCACCGCCCGGTTCGCCGAGGGCGGCGTCGACGGCTGGTCGGACCCGCGCGAGAGCGGTGAGCTTCCCGACGTCTACATCGCCATGGGGCAGACCGCCGAGAACGTCGCGCAGCTCAAGGGCATCAGCCGCGAGGAGATGGACGAGTTCGCCGCCCGCTCGCAGCAGCTGGCCGAGAAGGCGATCGCCAACGGCTTCTTCGAGCGGGAGATCACCCCCGTCACCACCCCCAGCGGCAACGTCGTGAGCACCGACGACGGCCCGCGCCCCGGCACCACCGTGGAGGGGCTGGCCGGCCTGAAGCCCGTCTTCCGCCCGGACGGCCGGGTGACGGCCGGCAACGCCTGCCCGCTCAACGACGGCGCCGCTGCACTGGTCGTCATGAGCGACACCAAGGCCGCCGAGCTGGGCATTGCCCCCCTCGCCCGCGTCGTCTCGACAGCGGTCACCGCGCTGTCCCCGGAGATCATGGGGCTCGGGCCGGTGGACGCCACCCGCGCCGCGCTCCGGCGCGCCGGGAAGACGATCGACGACATCGACCTGTTCGAGATCAACGAGGCCTTCGCGGCGCAGGTGATCCCGTCCTACCAGGACCTGGGCATCCCGCTCGACAAGCTCAACGTCCACGGCGGGGCGATCGCGCTGGGCCACCCCTTCGGCTGCACCGGAGCCCGCATCACCGGCACGCTGATCAACGGCCTGCAGAGCGCCGACAAGACCTGGGGCCTCGAGACGATGTGCGTCGGCGGCGGGATGGGGATGGCCATGGTCCTGGAGCGCCTCAGCTAGCTCCCCCGCCCGGCGAGCTCAGCCGAGCAGGCCCCGCAGGATCGGGATGCTCAGGTCGGGCGTGCTCCCGTCCAGCAGGCGCACCCCCGGGGCGCCGTGGGCGTTGGCGTACGCCAGCATCTTCGCCAGGTCGCTGACGTTGTTGCTCAGCGGTGTGGGCGCGATGCTCAGCGTCGACAGGACGCCGAGCGCCTGCCCGTCGGCGTTGACGAACGGGCTGCCGGAGTCGCCGGGGATGCCCGGCGTCACCGTGTAGACCGGATGGGTCCAGCCGTTGCCCGTGGTGCCGAGGCTGATGCCCTCCTTGGGGCTGAGCTGGCTGATCCCGGCGCGCAGGCTGGAGTTGCCGTAGGAGTAGACGCTCTCGCCTTCCGCGACGCCGTCGGTGTCGATGCCGTTCGGGCCGCCGAGCACCGGGATCGTCGGGCTGACCCTCGACACGTCCGCCGGATCGATCCTGACCAGGGCGAAGTCGTTGTACGCGCAGGCGTCCTGGTCGGTCTCGTCGGCCTCCCCCATCGCCAGCCAGGAGTTGTAGACCAGCGTGCCGGGCCGGCTGGCTCCGTCGATCTCGACCTGCGTGCCGAGCGGCAGCGACTCGGCGAGACACCCGTTGGTGTCCGTGGCCTGTCCGGTCCCTGAGCAGTGCGCCGCCTGGCCGATGTAGGTGCTGACCGCGTCCCGGAAGACGAAGTTGGCCGTGCACTGGGCACCCTCGGTGTAGGTCATGACCCCCGGGTGGATCGCCCCGTCCGCGGCCAGGCCCGGCGCGGCGAGGACGCTCGAGAAGCCGATCGAGGCAGCGGCAGCCACCGCGAGAAGCACGGGCCGGCGGGACATGCGGGCTCCTGGGGGAGAGTGGGCACGGACGTACGGGAGGGTCAGGTGCCGAGCGTGCCCGGTGCCCAACGGTTGCACGCGTTCCGCCCGACAGCAACCGCGTCGTCCACGCCGAGCGCGGCAGCGAGGCCGGCCGGGACCTCGTCCTGCAGCAGCTCGGTGCGGTGGAGCAGCAGGTGCGCGGTCGCGAGGAGCGCGACCTGGGCGGAGGTGACCGCGCGCACCAGGTCGTCGGCAGTCACCGCGAGCTGGTCGGGCAGCGCGAGATCGGTGTCCGGGCGCGGCAGCGGTCGGGCGGGACCGCCCTCGGCCGCCGCGGCGAGGTCGGCCAGGGACTGCGCCAGGTGGTGGACGACGTCCGCCCGCGTGCCCCAGGGCGCGGCGGCCGCGGCGAACCGCGCCGGCGCCCAGAGCCGCAGGCGCTGGACCAGCAGGCAGCTCTCGCGGCGCAGCAGCCCCGCGGCCGTGGCCGGCTCAGCGGTCACCGAGCGGCCCCTTCCGGCCGGGGAAACGCCTGCGGGCCGCCACCCTGGAGGGTGACGGCCCGCGGGCACATGCGCAGGGGCTGCTAGTCGCGGCCCTGCAGGTAGCTCAGCAGCCGCAGGATCTCGAGGTAGAGGAACACCAGTCCCACGACGAGGCCGAAGCTGACCCGCCAGGACTCCTTCTCCGGCACACCCGCAGCGACCATCTTGTCGGCCTGGTCGAAGTCCATCACGAAGGTGAGGGCTCCGAAGGTGATCAGCGCGACGCTGACCAGGATCGACAGCGGGAGGTTCTCGCCGCGGATGCCGAGCGCGTCCCCGTCGCCGAACATCCCGAACAGGAAGTTGACGACGACGAGTCCGACCATGCCGATCAGGCCGAAGGTCACGACCTTCTGGAATCGCGGGGTGTTGCGCAGGCGGCCGGACTTGTATCCGACCAGCACGGCGGCGAAGACCGCCGCGGTGCCCAGCACCGCCTGGGTGACGATGCCGCCGCCGAAGGCCCCTGCGTAGATGTGGCTGATCGCGCCGATGAACAGCCCCTGCGTGGCGGCGTAGGCCATCACCAGCGGCGGGCTGACCTGCTTCTTGAAGATGTTGACCATCGCGAGGGCGAACCCCACGAGGCCGGCGATCGCGGCCACGCCGAAGCCCACATCGAGGACCCAGGCAGCCGCACCGGTCACCAGGATGATGCCGAGCAGCAGGCCGGTCTTGACGATGACGTCGTCGAGCGTCATGCGCTGGGGCGTGCCGTAGATGTCGGCGACGTCCTGCGGCGTGGGAGCGGGCTCGTGGAATCCGACGCCCGGCTGCAGGCTGCGCGCGAGCGGCTCGCTGCGCGCGAAGACGGGGTTGTTGGACTGCATGCTGCGCATGTCCGGTGGTCCTCCTCTGCTCAGCCCACGGACGGGGCTGTGCAGACGGTACAACGCCCCGGGGAGCCGATCTGTGCCCACCTGGGCCCATCGAGGCTGCCGTTCGGCCGGTGGTGCCCCCGGTGGGACTCGAACCCACAACTCAGCCATTTTAAGTGGCTCGCCACTGCCGGATTGGGCTACGGGGGCCGTGCCGAACCTACGCCCGTGCACAAGAGCTGCCTCATCAGCCACACTGGCCCGGTGGACTCGGCGATCCCGCAGCGGCCGACGGTCGGCCACGTGCTGCGCGACCGGGAGTTCCGGGCCATGTTCGTCGGCGGGGGGCTGTCGGCAGTCGGCGACCAGCTGGCCCGCATCGCGGTCGCCCTGCTCGTCTTCGAGCGCTCCGGGTCGGCCTTCGCCGCGTCGGCGACGTACGCCTGCTCCTACCTGACGTGGCTGCTGGGCGGGCCGGTGCTGTCCGTGCTGTCCGACCGCTGCTCCCGCCGGCGGCTCATGATCGTGATGGACCTGCTGCGGATGGTGCTGATCGCCCTGCTCGTCCTGCCGGGGATCCCGCTGTGGCTGATCTTCGCCGTGCTGGCGGCGGTGGGGCTGCTCAGCCCGCCGTTCGAGGCCGCCAGAAGCGCACTGGTCGCCGACGTCCTCGAGGGGGACGCCTACGTCGTCGCCAACACGCTCAGCCAGACGGTGAACCAGGCGGCGCAGGTCGCCGGGTTCCTCGCCGGCGGGGCGCTGGTCGCCCTGATCGGCGTCCAGGGGGCTCTGCTGGCCAACTCCCTCACCTTCGCCGGCTCCGCCCTGCTGCTGGCCGTGGGCGTACGCGAGCGCGGCCGCCGAGCCGCAGCGGAGCCGGGCTCGGTCCTGCACGACGTGGGGCAGGGGGCCCGCCTGGTGGCCGGCAGCCCCACCCTGCGCGGCCTGCTCGGCTGGGGGCTGCTCAGCGCGGCGGTCGTCATCGCCCCCGAGGGCCTTGCCGTGGCCGTGGCGGACGAGGCCGGGCAGGGGGCGCTGGTGGCCGGCGTCCTCACCGCGGCGGTGCCCCTCGGATTCCTGCTCGGCTCCTTCCTGCTGGTGCGCGTGCCGGCGGAGCGGCGGCAGCGGCTCTTCGTGCCCCTGCTGCTGCTGAGCAGCCTGTCGTTGCTGCTGACCCCGGTTCTCGACTCCTGGGTCCTGCTGACGGTGGCCTGGGTCGTGGCCGGTACGGGCAACGCCCTGCAGCTCATCGCCGGTGCGGCCTACGTGCAGGCCGTCCCCGCCGAGCTGCGTGGCCGGGCGTACGGCATCGCCGGGACCGCTCTGGCGGTTCTCCAGGGGGTGGTCCTGCTGCTCGTCGGTGCACTGGCAGAGCTGACCGGGCCACGGTTGCCCGTGGCCGTCTGCGCGCTGGTCGGGCTCGCGCTCGTCCCGCTCGTCCTGCGGGTCGGCAGGCCCGCCGGCAGCGCCTCCGGCGCGCGTCCGCGGGAGGCGGTGTGACCCCGCCCTGCGGCGAGCAGCGCGCCGGGGTGCTCCGGCGGGCGGGTGTCCTCGCCATCTCGCTGAGCCTGCTGGGCGCCGGGGTCCTCCTCGTCCTGCGGGCGGACCTGCCGGGCACGCCGGTGTTCGCCTTCCCCGCGGTGGTCCTGCTCCCGCTCTACCTCGCGGCGGCGCACCGCCCGCTCGACTACGAGCTGCGCCGGGACTCGATCAGCATCACGCTCACCCAGCTGCCGCTGGCGCTCGGCGTCCTGCTGGTGGCGCCGGGCGTGCACCTGATGTGGCGCCTGCTGGCCGTGCTGATCGACAGCATCGCGCTGCGCCGGCTCTCGCCCATGAAGGTGGTCTACAACCTGGGCGGGGCCGCCTTCGAGGTGGGGCTGGCCGCCACCGCGGTCGCGATGGTGCCCCGAGAGGCAGAGCCGGGCCCGATGCTCTGGGTGGCGCTGTACCTCGGCCTCCTGCTCGGGGATCTCGTCGTCAACCTCGCCCTGCACGCCAACCTCGCCCTGCTGGGGCGCCAGCCGGCCGCCCGGGAGCTGCTCCAGCAGCTGTGGGTCATCCTCGTGACGTCGACCGTGTTCACCGGCCTGACCGTCGTCGCGGTGTCGGCGGCCTGGTTCGACCCAGCGACGATCGTCGTGACCCTCGCGCTCGCCGCCTGCCTGGCCCTTGCGTACCGGGGCCACCGCCGGCAGTCCGCGCGCGAGCAGAGCACCGAGCGGCTCTACGCGTTCGTCAAGGACCTCGGGCCGGTCGACGTGAGCACCCCGCAGGCGTTCTCGGTGCTGGAGCAGATCCGCGAGCTGCTGCACAGCCGCTACCTCGACCTGGCGGTGCGCGACCCGGACGCGGGCAGCTGGCGCCACCTGGTGGTGTCCGAGGCCGACAGCGAGCAGAAGCCGACAAGCCTGATGTCGGTCGCCGAGCAGGTCGCCTCGACCGGGGCTCCCTCCCTCGGCGGGAGGGGACGCTCCGGGGAGTCCCAGCGGATGGCCACGCCGCTCGTCGGGACCGGGGGGCTGATGGGGGTCCTGACCGCGGAGGAGCGGCTCGGGACCGTCCGGGGCTTCGACATGGGTGACCTGCGCCTGCTGGAGACCACGGGTGCCGAGCTGGCCACGGCGCTCGAGCGGGGCCGCCTCCTCGCCGACCTGGAGCGCGCCGCGAGCACCGACCCGCTGACCGGACTGCCGAACCTCAACGAGACGCGGCGCCGGATCGCCGAGCTCGTCGAGAGCACCGGGCGGCGGGTCGTGGTCGTCGCGCTCGCCGTCGACTCCTTCCGCGAGGTGAACGACACGCTCGGCCACGTCGTCGGCGACGAGCTGCTGGCCGAGGTCACCAGCCGGTTGCGGCGGGCGGTGCCCGACGCGCTCGTCGGCCGGATCGGCGGCGGGCGCTTCGGGGTCGCCGTGCCGGCCGGCGAGGCCGGGCCGGAGCCGGCGATGTTCTGCCTGGGACTGCGCGCGCAGGTCGAGGGCAGCGCCCAGCTCGGGCCGGTCGGCACCCACGTGCGCCTCTCGGTCGGCTGCGCGGTCGCACCGGACGCCGGCCACGACGCCGCCACACTCGTACGCAGGGCGGAGACGGCGATGTACAGCGCCCGGCACGCCGGCGGCGGGCCGGTCGTGTGGGAGCCGGCCTACGAGGTGCAGGGACAGCGCAAGCTCGCGGTGGTGATGGCCCTCCGGGACGCCCTGGCCGCAGGGGGCATCGGCGTGGCCTTCCAGCCCAAGGTGGACACGGTTCACGGACGGGTCACCGGGGCGGAGGCGCTGGCCCGCTGGACCCATCCGGCGCTCGGCGACATCGGTCCCGACGAGTTCGTCCCCCTCGCCGAGGCCTCCGGGCTCATGGGCCCACTCACGGCGAGTGTGCTGAAGCAGAGCCTGACGGCGTGCCGGACCTGGCAACGACCCGGCCTGCCCGGCATCGGCGTCGCGGTCAACGTCAGCGCCGTCACCTTGCTCGACCCGGCTTTCGTGACCGAGGTGGCCGCCGCCGTCAGCGCGGCGGGCGTACCGCCGGACCTGCTGACCCTCGAGCTCACCGAGGGCGTGCTCGTGCACGACGCCGAGCTCGCGATCTCCCGGATGACCGAGCTCCGCTCGGTCGGCGTCCGGCTCTCGGTGGACGACTTCGGCACCGGCTACTCGTCCCTGACCTACCTCAAGGGACTGCCGGTGGACGAGGTGAAGATCGACAAGGGATTCGTGGAGGGGCTGGCCGACGGGGCGGCCGACCGCGCCGTGGTCCGCGCCGTGGTGGACATCGCCCACACGCTGGGCCTGACGGTGGTCGCCGAAGGCGTCGAGCACCACGACCAGCTGAGCATCCTGCGCCACCTGGGCGTGGACCAGGTGCAGGGGTTCTTGCACGCCTCGCCGATGGCCGCCCTGGAGGCGCAGTCGTGGCTGCGGGCGCGGGAGGCCTCGGCCTCGGGGTGAGGCCGGGAGGACCGGGCTCAGCCCCAGGTGGTTCCGAGCATTGTCCACCTCCAAGCGGCCGAGCAGGGCGGGGATCCGCCTCACTGGATGTGACCCTATGGGCTCATTGCGTTACTGGCTAGCGGCCATAAGCCGCAGTTGCGCACAGAGCGGACACCGATCTGGGATCTTGTTGCTTCCGCCCATAGGAGCTGCTGCCCTGTTGTGCCCAAGCACCAACTGGTGCGGCTCCGACTAGCTCCCCTCCGCCGCGTCGGCGAGCTGCCTCGCCCGCAGGAACACCTTGTCGAGCATCGGCTCGGTCAGCCGGCCGGTGAAGGTGTTCTGCTGGCTCACGTGGTAGCAGCCGAGCACGGTGGGCCCGTCGGGCAGGGCCACCTCGACGCCGTGGCCGAAGACCGGCAAGGGTGCGGGGAGCCTCTCCCCCGACGCGCGAAGGACGGGCCACAGAGCGCCCCAGCCGTACCCGCCGAGGACCACGACCGCGCGCACGCTGGGCCGCAGGAAGCGCCACTCCGCCAGGAGCCACCGGCTGCAGGTGTCCCGTTCCGCAGTGGTGGGGCGGTTGGCCGGTGGGGCGCAGCGCACCGGAAGGGTCAGGCGCAGCTCGTGCAGCACCTGGCCGTCCCCTGCGGCGATCGACTCCGGGCGACGGGCGAGCCCGGCCCGGTGCAGCGCGGCGAACAGCCAGTCGCCGCTGCGGTCACCGGTGAAGATGCGGCCGGTGCGGTTGCCGCCGTGGGCCGCCGGAGCCAGCCCGACGACGACGATCGCCGGGGACGGGGCTCCCCAGCCGGTCACGGGGCGTCCCCAGTAGGTCTGGTCCGCGAACGACGCGCGCCGGGTCCGCGCCACCTCCTCCCGCCACTGGACGAGGCGCGGGCAGGCGCGGCAGACCGACGAGCGGGCGTCGAGGTCGGCGAGGGTCGGCGCGCTGTCGGCCAGTCGCGCCACGTCGGCCCCGTGGTGGGCCACCGGCGTGGCGGGGTCCGCCAGGTCGTTCGGGTGACCCGAGCCAGGCGCGATCACGGAAGCGGGATCGACCAGGCGATGCCGTCGAGGATGTCGGCCTCGCTGACGAGCACGTCCGGCAGGCCGAGGCGGTCCACCAGCACCGCGAGGACGAGCGCCCCGGCCCCGATGACGTCGACCCGCCCGGGATGCATCACCGGCAGCGCGGCCCGCTGCTGCCGCGGCATCGCCAGCAGCCGCCGGGACACCTCGGCCACCTGCTCGGCCGGGATGCGCGACAGGTGGATGCGCTCGGGGTCGTACGCGGGAAGGCCCAGCGCGATCGCCGCCACCGTCGTCACCGACCCGGCCACACCGACGGCGGTGGCGGCCTGGTCCACCGGCACGACCTCGCGCACGAGCGCCAGCGCCACGTCGACGTCGGCCTCGGCCGCCCGCACCTGGTCGGCGGTCGGCGGGTCGCCCGCCAGGTGGCGCTCGGTCAGTCGGACGCAGCCGATGTCGACCGATCGCGCGGCCTGCACGTCAGCGGAGCCGAGGACCAGCTCGGTGGACCCGCCGCCGATGTCGATCACCAGGAAGGGCGCGCCGTCCGGCGACAAGCCGCGGGTCGCGCCGGAGAAGGACAGCGCCGCCTCCTCGTTCCCGCTGACGACCTCCGGCTCCACCCCGAGGACGCCGCGCACCATCGCGGAGAACTCGTCGCGGTTGCGGGCGTCGCGGGTGGCGCTGGTGGCCACCATCCGGCTGCGCCGGACGCCCAGCTCGGCGCAGACGCTCGCGTAGTGGAGCAGCGCGAGCCTCGTGCGCTCGAGCGCCTCGCCGGCCAGCTCCCCCGAGCGGTCGACGCCCTGCCCGAGCCGGACGACGCGCATCTCGCGGTGCAGGTCGAGCTTGGTGTCCCCGTCGACGTCCGCGACCAGCAGACGGACCGAGTTGGTGCCGCAGTCGACGGCGGCCACCCTCACGAGCCGGACCTGCTGCGGGCCCGTCGCCTGTCCGGTACGGCCAGCGGGTCGTCGGGGTCGACGCAGGCCCCCGAGCGGCCCCACTCCGGGATGCGCGCCAGCGCCTCGTCGCCGAACGGGTTGACCCCCGGCCCAGCCGCCAGCGAGTGCGCGACGAGGACGTGGAGGCACTTCACGCGCAGGGGCATGCCGCCCTGGGCCGGAACCCCGTCGAGGACCTCGTGGCGGTCGCGGCGGGCGATGTAGTCCTGCGCGGCGGCGCGGTAGCGGGCCGCGAGGTCGGGATCGCCGGCGAGCCTGGCCGTCTGCTCCTTCATGAGCCCGGAGGACTCGAGGGTCCCGATCGCGGAGGCCAGCCGCGGGCAGGTCAGGTAGTAGAGGGTGGGGAAGGGCGAGCCGTCGGCGAGGCGCGGGCGGGTCTCCACGACGTCGGGCAGTCCGCAGGCGCAGCGGTGCGCGACGCAGGTCATCGCGCGCGGGGGGCGGCCGAGCTGCAGACCCACCGCCCGCACGTCCCGCGGGTCGGGCTCGCTCACCGCGCCGCCGGCGGGCGGTCGGCCGTGCGCACACTCCCCCACAGCTGGGAGTACCACGGAGCCGAGGCGCCCACCGGGCTGCCGGGCACCTTGCTGGGCTCCTCGGCCTGCACGGGCGCCGGTGGCGCCCCGAGCAGGATGTAGGCCGTCTCGCCCGGGAGCACGAAGTGCAGCCGCCGCCGGGCCTCGGCGGCGACGTAGGCCGGGTCCTGCAGCCGCTGCCGCTCCGCCTCCAGTGCGGCCACCCGCTCCCGGACGGCGTCCTGCCGCTGCTCGAGCTTGGCGATCTCGGAGCGCTGGGCGAGGTATTCCTGCAGCGGCAGCGCGCCGCTGACGACCAGCGCGGCCGCCACCAGCCCCAGGATGGCGGTACGTGTGGTCCGCTGGCTCGAACGGCGCACCCCCGGCCGGGGGGCGGGCGCCGACGGCTCGCCTGCGGCGGTGACGCGCGAGGGCGTACGCGTCGTGGTGGTGCGGGCGCGCGTCCGCCCGGCCCGCCGGGCGGCGCTCGTCCGGCCGGCGGGGGAACGTCCTCCCGAGGGGCGGCGAGGAGTGCTCACGGCTAGATCGCGCCGCTGCCAGGGGTGAAGCGCGGGAAGGCGACCGCTCCGGCGTAGCGCGCGGCGTCGTCGAGCTCCTCCTCGATCCGCAGCAGCTGGTTGTACTTCGCCACCCGCTCCGAACGGGCTGGGGCACCGGACTTGATCTGCCCGCAGTTGGTGGCCACGGCGAGGTCGGCGATCGTCGTGTCCTCGGTCTCCCCGGAGCGGTGGCTCATCATCGTGCGGTAGCCGCTGCGGTGGGCGAGGTCGACCGCGTCCAGCGTCTCGGTCAGCGTGCCGATCTGGTTGACCTTGACCAGCAGCGCGTTGGCGCAGCCGGTGCCGATCCCCTGGGCCAGCCGCTTGGGGTGGGTGACGAACAGGTCGTCACCCACGATCTGGACGCGGCCACCGAGGACGGCGGTCAGTCGCTCCCACCCCGGCCAGTCGCTCTCGTCCAGCGGATCCTCGATGGACACGATCGGGTAGGTCGCGACGAGCTCGTCGTAGTAGGCGGTCATCTCGTCGCTGGTCTTGCTCTGGCCCTCGAAGGTGTAGCCGCTGTCGTCGTGGAACTCGCTCGCGGCGACGTCCAGGGCCAGGGCGATGTCACGGCCCGGGGTGAACCCGGCCGCGCTGATCGCCTCGAGGATCAGGTCGAGGGCGTCGCGGTTGCTCGGCAGGTCCGGTGCGAAGCCCCCCTCGTCGCCGACGCCGGTGGCGAGCCCCCTGCCCTTCAGGACGGCCTGAAGCGAGTGGTAGGTCTGCGCCCCCCAGCGCAGCGCCTCGGAGAAGGTCGCGGCGCCGATCGGCGCGATCATGAACTCCTGCACGTCCACGTTGGTGTCGGCGTGCGCGCCGCCGTTGAGGATGTTGAGCATCGGCACCGGCAGCAGGTGGGCGTTGGGGCCGCCCACGTAGCGGAACAGCGGCAGCCCGCTGGAGTCGGCCGCCGCCTTGGCCACCGCCAGGCTGACCCCGAGCAGCGCGTTGGCGCCGAGCCGGCTCTTGTCGGGGGTCCCGTCGAGGTCGAGCAGCGTCTGGTCGACAAGACGCTGCTCGGTGGCCTCGATGCCGAGCAGCTCGGGGCCGATCGTGTCGAGCACCGCGTCGACGGCCCGGGAGACGCCCCTCCCGCCGTAGCGGCCGGCGTCGCCGTCGCGCAGCTCGACCGCTTCGTACGCCCCGGTGCTCGCGCCGCTCGGCACGGCCGCGCGGCTGAGCGTGCCGTCGTCGAGGGCGACCTCGACCTCGACGGTGGGGTTGCCGCGCGAGTCGAGGATCTCGCGGGCACCGACGGCCTCGATGACGGGCACGGTTCTCCTGCAGCTGGGGGTCTGGAGCGTGGCCCGAGCCTACGTGCGCACTCCCCGCTCGCCCGGGAGGCGCCCCGCAGCCCCCAGCAGCCATGGCGCCGGACCTGCCGCCGCGAGGCGGAGCATCAGCTCCAGCGCGTCCTCCACTGGTCAGGGGTCAGGCTGCCCGGCTCGACCCCCTCGGCGAGCAGGTCGGCCTCCACCGCGGCCAGCCGGTCCCGGAACGCGCGGGCGGTCCTTCGAAGGAGCTCCTCCGGATCGCCCCCCGCCTCCCGGCACCGGGCAACGACGTCCCACAGCTGGCCGCCGAGCCCGTCGTACGCCGGCAGCGGGGCACCGAGCCGGACGGCCCGCCGCTGCAGCTTGGCCGCGAGGGCCAGTGCCGGCTGGGACAGCGCGACGCCGTCGGTGACCGACGTCCGCCCCTTCTCCGCAGCCTTCTGCGCCTCCCAGGTGCCCTCGAGATCCTCCACCCCGGCGCCGGCGAACACGTGCGGGTGCCGGCGCACGAGCTTGTCGACGAGGTCCCCGGCCACGTCGTCTATCGACCAGGCGGGCTCCTCCTCCTGCGCGAGGCGGGCGTGGAACACGACCTGCAGCAGCACGTCGCCGAGCTCCTCGCGCAGCCCCGCCAGATCCCCGTCCTCGATCGCCTGGTAGGCCTCGTAGGTCTCCTCCAGCAGGTACGTGCGGAGGCTGTCGTGGGTCTGCCGGGCGTCCCACGGGCATCCACCTGGGGAGCGCAGGCGGTCCATGACGGCCACGACGTCGAGCAGCCGTGCCCCGGCCGGGTCGTAGGAGCCGTGCACGAGCTCGACGGGTGCGCCGCCGGCGACGGCCCGCGCACCGACGTCGCGGACGAGCGCGGCATCCGGCGCGAGCCAGACGACGGTCTCGCCACCGGCCGCGCGCTCGTGCAGGTCGGCGGGCTCGGAAGCCGGCACGACCGTCACCGCCACGCCCGCCGCGGCCAGGAAGGGCAACTGGGGGTGGGCGGCCTCCGCGGTCCACACCGGTCCCGAGCGCAGCGCCTCCCAGGCCGGCCAGGAGAGCAGGCCGGGCGGGATGCGGGGCGAGCAGACGACGAGCAGGACCCGCCCCGCCACTAGCGCGTCGCGGGTGAGGGCGCAGGAGGCGCCGGCTCCTGACCGCCGCGCTCGACGCGGCCGAGCGGAGCCTCGTCCTCGGTGCCGGAGGGGGCCGGGGTGAGCACGCCGTTCGGGCTGTCGACCGGCACCACGGCTCCCTCCTCGCTGGCCCAGCGGCCGAAGCGCGGGTTGACGCGCACGCCGATCCGGTCGGCGGTCTCGCGCAGCAGGCTGCTCGTGGCCTCCCGGCGCCGGTCCTGCAGGACGGTGCGTCGCAGCTCCGGGGTTGCCTGCCCGAGCGTGGTCGTCTGCCGGTCGAGCACCGCGATCACGTGCCAGCCGAAGTCGGTCTGCGCGATGCCGAACGTGCCGGGCGGCGTCGCGAACAGCACCTGCTCGAACGGCGGGACGAACTGGCCCCGGCCGGCGAGGCCGAGGTCGCCGCCCTGGTCCTTGTTGGAGGTGTCGATGGAGAACTGCGCGGCCAGCGAGGAGAACCGGCTCGGGTCGATGCGCACCTGCTCGAGCAGGTTGCGCGCGGTCTGCTCGTCCCGGACGAGGATGTGCCGGGAGCGCACCTGGTCGTACTTCGCGAGGTTCTCGTCGTAGACCGCCCGAAGCTCGGCCTCGCTCACGGGCACCCCCTCGGTGAGCTCCTCGCCGAGCCGCTCGTCGAGCACGATGTCGCGGACGAACGGCATCAGGTCCTCGCGCGCGATGCCGCTCTGGGCGGCCTGCTGCTCGAGCTCCTCGCGGCTGCCCACCTGGGCCACGAACTGGTCGATCTGGGCCTGCACCTGCTCGTCGATGACGGTGACGCCGCGGTCCTGCGCGGCCTGGCGCAGGACCACCCGGTTGATGAGCCGGGACAGGGCCTGGCGGTGGAAGCCGGCCGAGTCGGCGCCGAACTGGGAAGCGGCCTGCGGGTCGGCGAGGCTGCGCTCCACCACCTGACGCAGGGTCTCGGAGGTGATCCGCTCCTCGCCCACCAGGGCGGCGGCGCCGGGTCGCAGCTGGCCGCCGCAGCCGGTCAGCAGGAGCGCGGCCACGCCGGCGACGGCGAGCCGGCGGGGGATGCGGGTCACGAGGACGCGGTCCTTCCGGAAAGGCGGGTGAGGGATACAGATTGCCAGACCGGCAGGCTGGTCACCGCACCACGGCGGCGGCCGCGGCGGGGATGCTGTCGCCCACCACGGCCTCGAGCAGCTGGCGGCACCAGTCGAGCAGCTCGACGTCGCGCAGCGGTGTGCCGCCGAACCGGGCCGTGGTCGGGCGGGGGACCAGCACGGTCGAGGACTGCGGCTTGACGATCGAGCGCGGGTAGACCCGCTGCAGGCGCATCGTCTGCGACTCGCGCAGCGGCAGCGGGGCGAAGCGGATCGCGCTGCCCTGCACGACGACCTCGGTCAGCCCGAGCGGCCGCGCGTACGCCCGGAACGACGCCACCGCCAGCAGCCGCTCCACCGGGTCGGGCAGGGGGCCGTAGCGGTCGACCAGCTCGTCGCGCGCGGCCGCGATCGCGGCGTCGTCGTAGGCGGCTGCCAGCCGGCGGTAGGCCTCGAGGCGCAGCCGCTCCTCGGGGATGTAGCCGTGCGGCAGGTGCGCGTCGACCGGAAGGTCCACCTTCGTCTCGGGGAGCTGCTCGGCCTCGCCCTGCCCGTCCACACCCGCCCCGCCCCGCTTGAAGTCCGAGACCGCCTCACCCACGAGCCGCATGTAGAGGTCGAAGCCGACGCTCGCGATGTGGCCGGACTGCTCACCGCCCAGCAGGTTGCCGGCGCCGCGGATCTCGAGGTCCTTCATCGCGACCGCCATGCCGGCACCGATCTCGGTGTTCTGCGCGATCGTGGCCAGCCGGTCGTGGGCCAGCTCGGTCAGCGGCCTGTCCGGCGGGTAGGTGAAGTAGGCGTACGCCCGCTCGCGCCCACGGCCGACCCTCCCCCGGATCTGGTGCAGCTGGGACAGGCCGAAGGCGTCGGCCTTGTCGACGATCAGCGTGTTGGCGTTGGGGATGTCGAGCCCGGACTCGACGATCGTCGTGCAGACGAGGACGTCGTAGTCCTTCTCCCAGAACCCGACCATGACCTGCTCGAGCGTCTCCTCGTGCATCTGCCCGTGCCCCGTCGCCACGCGGGCCTCCGGGACGAGCATCCGCAGGCGCGCCGCCACCCGGTCGATCGACTCGACCCGGTTGTGCAGGAAGAACACCTGCCCCTCGCGCAGCAGCTCGCGCCGGATGGCCGCGGCGATCTGCCTCTCGTCGTAGACGCCGACAAAGGTCAGGACCGGGTGCCGCTCCTCCGGCGGGGTCAGGATCGTCGACATCTCGCGGATGCCGGTGAGGCTCATCTCGAGGGTGCGCGGGATGGGCGTGGCGCTCATCGTCAGCACGTCCACCGCTGTGCGCATCTGCTTGAGGAACTCCTTGTGCTCCACCCCGAAGCGCTGCTCCTCGTCGACCACGACGAGCCCCAGGTCGTGAAACCGGGTGTCCTTGCTCAGCAGGCGGTGCGTGCCGATGACGACATCCACCGCACCGCTGGTGACTCCGTCGAGCACCTCCTTCTGCTCCCGGTCGGAGTTGAAGCGGCTGACCGCGCGCACGGTCACGGGGAACTGCTGGAAGCGGTCCCGGAAGGTGTTGTAGTGCTGCTGCACGAGCAGGGTGGTCGGGACGAGGATCGCCACCTGCTTGCCGTCCTGGACGGCCTTGAACGCGGCGCGTACGGCGATCTCGGTCTTGCCGTAGCCGACGTCGCCCATGATGACCCGGTCCATCGGGACCGGCTTCTCCATGTCCTGCTTCACCTCCGTGATCGCCTCGAGCTGGTCGGGCGTCTCGACCCACGGGAAGGCGTCCTCGAGCTCGCGCTGCCAGGGGGTGTCCGGAGCGAAGGCGTGCCCGGGCGCGGCCATCCGCGCGCTGTAGAGCTGGATCAGGCCGGCGGCGATCTCCTTCACGGCCTTCCTGGCGCGGCCCTTGCGCTTGGTCCAGTCACCGCCGCCGAGCCTGTCCAGGCTGGGCGCCTCCCCGCCCACGTAGCGGGTGACCAGGTCGAGCTGGTCGGTAGGGACGAAGACGCGGTCGCCCGGCTGGCCCCGCTTGCTCGGCGCGAACTCCAGGATGAGGTACTCGCGGGTCGCGCCCTGCACGGTGCGCTGGACCATCTCGAGGTAGCGGGACACGCCGTGGTGCTCGTGCACGACGAGGTCGCCCGTCTGCAGCTGCACCGGGTCGACCGCGTTGCGGCGCCGGCTCGGCATCCGCTTGCTGACGTCCTTCGCCCCGGCTCCCCTGGTGCCGGTCAGGTCGGACTCGGTGAGCAGCACGGTGCGCAGCAGGTCGCTGCGAAAGCCCGTCTGCAGGCAGCCGGTCGACAGGTGCACGACGCCGCGGCTCGGCGTCGCCGGGAGGTGCTCGTCGAGCCGGGCCGGCACCCCGGCGTCGGAGAGCAGCTCGAGCAGCCGCTGCCCCGGGCCGTGGCCCTCGGTCGTGACGACCACGCGCCAGTCCTCGCTCGTCCACCGGGCCAGGTCGGCGACGGCGCGCTCGACCTCCCCGCGGTAGGCAGGCGGCGGCGCCGCGGCGAGCACGACGGCGTCGTCGTCGAGGTCCTCGTCGGCCGTGAACGGGCTCAGCGACCACCACGGCAGGTCGATCGAGGCGGCGTGCGCGCGTACCTCGAGCAGGGTCTTGTACGCGGCCGCGCCCAGGTCGATCGGCGCCACCCCGCCCGTGGCGGCCGTCGCCCAGGACGCCTCGAGGAACTCCTGGCTGGTGCGCACCAGGTCGTGTGCGCGGGTGCGCACCTTCTCCGGGTCGCAGATGACGACGCTGGACTGCGCCGGCAGCTCGTCCACCAGCAGGCGGAGCTCGTCGACGAGGACCGGGGCCAGCGCCTCCATCCCCTCGACCGGGTTGCCGTCGGCGATCCGGTCGCAGATCTCGGTCAGCTCGGATGGCGGGTGGCGAGCGCCCGCGCCCGCTCGCGCACCTGCGGGGTGAGCAGCAGCTCGCGGCAGGGCGGCGCCCACAGGCCGTGCGCGTCGGAGCCGGCTGGACGCGGCAGGCTGCGCTGGTCGGCCACCGAGAACGGCCGCACCTCCTCGAGCGTGTCGCCCCACCACTCGACCCGGACCGGGTGCTCCTCCGTCGGCGGGAAGACGTCGAGGATGCCGCCGCGTACGGCGAACTCGCCGCGCTTCTCGACCAGCTCGACGCGGGCGTAGGCCAGGTCGACCAGACGCCGCACCGCGGCGTCCAGGCCCCCGTCGACGTCCTGCCCCTCCAGCAGCTGCAGCGGCTCGAGGTCCCCGAGGTCCGGGACCTGGGGCTGCAGGATGCTGCGGACCGGCGCGACGACCACGTCGAGCGGACCGGTGGCCGGGTCGTCCTTGCTCGGGTGCTTCAGGCGGCGGAGCACGGCGAGGCGGCGGCCCACGGTGTCGGCGCGGGGGCTGAGCCGCTCGTGCGGGAGGGTCTCCCAGCTCGGGTAGAGCGCCACGCGGTCACCGTCGAGCAGGCTGTTCAGCGCCGCCGTCAGGTCCTCGGCCTCCCGTCCGGTCGCGGTCACCGCCAGCACCGTCCGGCCCCGCTTCACCAGCGTGGCCAGCAGGAGCGGCCGCAGCCCTGGCGGGCCGGTCAGGTCCAGCGTCGGCAGCGTCGGCGTCTGCAGCACGCGCTGCAGCGCGGGATCGGCTGCGACGACCTCGAGCAGTCCGGCGAGCGACACGGGAGACCTCTTCGGCATCGGCAGATGGGCAGCACGATCGGCCCCGCGCGGCCGCAGCCGGGGGTGGGAAGGCGCCCTCCAGCCTAGCTACTTCGACCTGAAGAAGTCCCTGGCTGGTGATTGAGGCCTGGCGGCGTCCGGGACTGGGACTTGTTGGTCTTCCAACTCGTTCCGTTAGCCGGCCAGGGCTCCGATCTTGACCAGGTTGTGGGCCAGGACGGCCTGTCCGGTCCAGATCCGGGCTCCTTCGGTGCCGTCCAGGCGGGTGCGGTCCCAGCCGTAGCCGCGTTTGAGGCTGCTGATCCGGCCCTCGCTGCCGGTTCTCCACTTGATCGTCTTGCGGAACGCGGGCCGTCGTTCCTCGGCTTGCCTGGCCTTGCCTGGCTTGCCCTTGCGGGGGATGACGACGTGGCGCACCCCGGCGTCGTGCAGGTCGTCCTCGACGCTCTTCTCGCCGTAACCCCGGTCGGCGGTCACCGTCCGCGGCTTTCGTCCGGTGCGGCGCTTGACCCGCTCGACCGCGGGGGCCAGCTGCGGCGCGTCGGGCGGGTTGCCCTGTTCGAGGTTGTGGTCGAGCACGCCTGCAGCAAAGCGGTCAGGTCGTTGACCGCCCGCCGCAACCGACCGCGACGTCGACCCGCAGCGGCGTCCTGAACACCGACCGCGGCCAGCGCCTGCGCCTTGGTCTGCGTCCTTCGCAGCGCGCGCCGGGCGTTGCTCAGCAGCCTTTCGGCGCCATCGGCGGCGCGTACCGCCAACTGCGCGAGCTCACCGGTGATCCGCTTCACGACCGCGTGGACTTCGTCCTTGCCTTGCGCGCTGCGCATCCGCAGTTTCGCGGCGATCCCGTGCGCCCGCTTCCCAGCCGCCCGGCTGCGGTCCCGCACCGACGTGCGCGTTGCCCCACCGGCAGCCTGGATCCGCCGGCCGGTGGCCGCGATCCGCCGGATCGCTTTGGCCAGCAACCCCGAATCGGTCGGGTAGGCCACATCCGCGGGGACCACCGTGGTGTCGGCCCGCAGCCGGTTGGTGCGCAGCAGCTTGGCCTGGGCCGCCTTCGCCAGCAGAACCTCGTTGCAGCCGTCGACCGCGGCCGTGCCGCAGCGAGTGGTGAGCTTCATCAACGTCGTCGGGTGCGGAACCTTCCCATCGAGCGGGATCCGACAGAACCTGCGCCAGGTGATCGAGTCACCGACCTCCCGGCACAAGGCTCTCGTAGCCCAGCCGATAGCGGAACTTCAAGAACATCATCCGCAGGTAGACCTCCATCGGCGTGGACGGCCGGCCCACCCGCGGGTCGAAGAACGGCACGAACGGCGCGAAGAACACCGGGTCATCCAGCAGCGCGTCCACCCGGGCCAGTTCGTCCGGCAGCCGCAGCACCTCCAGCGGCAACACCGCCTGCCACAAGCTCACATCCACCGCTCGTGTCCGCAGCACAAGCCGCTCCCCACGCTCGCCCGACCCGCCACGAACATGATCTCGCCACTCAGACCGCCAAAACGGTTGCCGCGCCGAACGAAAACGCTGTCCTACAGCCGTTTCGCTTCGACTTCTTCAGGTCGAAGTAGCTATAGGCCTAGGCGGGCGGGTGGTGTGGAGCCCGTCGGTCGGGAGGGCGGAGGTCAGGAGCGCTGGACGGAGTACGGCGTGAGCAGCTGGTCGACCGGCGCGTCGTCGTCGGTCAGCACCTGGGCGTCCCCGGCGAACTCGACCGAGCCCGCCCGCCCGAGTACCGAGTCCCGCTCCCCCCGCTGGGCCGCGAGCTCGCCCAGGCGGTCGACCGGCAGCGGGCGGTCGGAGGCGACCAGGACGAGGTTGCCGCCGCCCTCTCCGGCGAGCGAGGTCGGCAGCGCCATCAGCGCCACGTCGTCGAAAGCCCCGAGCAGGGTGGCGGTCTCGGCCCGCACGAACGCCAGTGGAGGGTAGTCGATGACGTTGAGCACGTAGACCCCGCCCGGGCGCAGCACCCTGCGCACCTCCGCGACCATCTGCGCCGTCGTGAGGTGCCACGGCACCGCGAGGCTGCCGAACGCGTCGCCGACGACCACGTCGTACGACCCGGCCGGCTGCGCGGCGATGGAGGTCCGGGCGTCACCCACGACGACGGCGAGGTCGGTGCCGGTGACCAGTCCGAGCCGGTCGCGGCCGATCTGCGGGATCAGCGGGTCCACCTCCAGCACGGTGCTGCGCGATCCGGGACGCACCGCGGCGAGGTGACGCGGCACGGAGAAGCCGCCCCCGCCCAGATGCAGGACGTCCAGCGGGCCCGGCGGCTGCACCGCCAGGACGTCGGCGATGCGCCTGGTGTAGGCGAACTCGAGGTGGGCCGGGTTCCCGAGGTCGACGTAGGAGTGGCGCAGCCCGTCGAGGACGAGGGTGCGGCCGCTCGCCCGGGCCGGGTCCTGCACGACGGTGGCGCAGTAGTAGCGGGTCTCGACCTCGCAGGTGCTGTCGGCCGTGACGAGCCAGCCCGCCGCGAGAACGGCCACGACCGCGAGCCCGGCCAGCTGGGGAGGAGGCACCGGCTCGATCGGCCTCCCGAGCACCACGGCGACGACCAGCCCGGTGACGACGAGCAGCACCCCGGTGGTGAGCAGCAGGGTCGAGGTCGGAAGAGCCGCCAGCAGGACGAAGCCGGTCAGGAAGGTGCCGGCGAGGGCCCCGAGCGTGCCCGCGGCCGACAGCCGGCCCACCGTCTGGCCGGTCTCGGCCAGCGTGCGCAGCCGCAGCTTGACCACCCCGGGCGTCACCGTCGACAGCAGGAGCGCCGCGGGTCCCACGGCCACCAGCACCAGGACGACCGTTCCGACCGGGCCCCCGCCGCGGAACGCCTCACCTACCAGGAAGACCGTCGGCCGGGCGGCGAGCAGCAGCACGCCGCCCAGGGCGACCGCCGGCCCCAGCCACCTGCGCGGGTCGACCGAGTCGGCGAGCCGCCCGCCCGCCGCCGCACCGGCCGCGATGGCGGCGAGCGCCACGCCGATGGCCGCTGTGTAGGTCTCGAGGGTCAGCCCCACGTACGGCGCGACGAGCCGGCTGACGAGGACCTCCAGCACCAGCACGGCCGCGGAGGACAGCACGACGAGCAGGGCAGCGAGGGGCGCGGGCACGCCTCCCATCGTCGCCGACTCCCGATCCCGGTGCCAGGCGCACGCTCGGTGCGGCAGCCGTGGCACCGAGAACAGCGCAGGGGACCGCGGGCGGGGCGGGCTGCGCCGGGCCGGTCAGGCGGGGTCGACGTGGAAGACGTTCTGGGCGGCCTCGAGGGGTCCGCTCAGCAGGGCCTCCACCGCGTCGGCGGCCCGGTCGACGTGGAAGCCGAGCTCCTTGCGCTCGGCGGCGGAGAAGTCCCTGAGCACGTGGTCGGCCGGGTCCTGGCGACCCGGTGGCCGGCCGATGCCCACCCGGACCCGCAGGTAGTCCCGGCTGCCCAGGGAGCTCGTCAGGGAGCGCAGGCCGTTGTGGCCGTTGTCACCGCCACCTGTCTTGAGGCGCAGCGTGCCGTAGGGGATGTCGAGCTCGTCGTGCACCACGACGATCCGGGGGACCGGGACGGAGAAGTAGTCGCGCAGGCCGGCGACCGGTCCGCCGGAGGCGTTCATGTAGCTCTTCGGCTTGGCCAGCACGGCGCGCGCGCCGGCGAGCCGGCCCTCGACGACGTCGGCCCGGCCCTTGTGGGCCTTGTAGCGGGCACCGACGCGCCCGGCGAGCAGGTCGAGGACCATGAAGCCCACGTTGTGCCGGTGACCGGCGTAGGACGGACCCGGGTTGCCCAGCCCGACGACGAGCCAGAGGTCCTCGGGCACCTACTCGGCAGGGGTCTCGGACTTCGGCGCCTCGGTCTCGCCGACCTCGTCGCCCTCGCCGGCCTTGTCGCTCTCGCTGCCGTCCTCGAGGGCCTCCGCCTCGGCGATCGCCTCCGCACCGGCCTGCCCCGAACCCAGCTCGGCCTCGGCCTCGGCCAGCTCGGCCTCGAGCTCCTCCTCGGTCGGGACGCCGAGGAAGGCGACGATGACGTGCTCCGGGTCCTGCACCAGCGTGGTGCCGGAGGGGAGCCTGACGTCCGAGGCGGCAAGGCTGGTGCCGGCGCGCCTGCCCGCGATGTCGAGGTCGAGGTGGTCGGGCAGGGCCGTCGCGTCGGCCGAGATCGTCAGGGTCACCGTCTGCTGCTCGACGAGCGTGTCCGGAGCGGCCTCGCCGATCAGCGTGATCGGCACCTCGACGGTGACCCTCTCGCCGCGGCGCACCGCCACGAGGTCCACGTGCTCGAGGTGACCCTTGATGGGGTCGCGCACGATGCTCTTGGGCAGGGCCAGCTGGTCGCCGGACTCGGTCTGCAGCGTGAGCAGCGCATTGGCGTCGTGCTTGAGCGCCAGCATCAGCTCGTGGCCCGGCAGCGAGAAGTGGCGCGGCTGCTCGCCGTGGCCGTACAGGACCGCCGGCACCTTGTTGGCCCGGCGGATGCGTCGCGAGGGGCCCTTGCCGAACTCGGTGCGTGGCTCGGCGGCGATGCGGACCTCGGACACGGCGGGACTCCTGAGAACACGGTGTGGACAGGCACGGAACAGTGAGCTGCCAGGACGAGCCGGCGGCAGGGGGCGCGGCGACGCGCAGGACGAACTCTAGCCGCGTCCGGTGTCGGCGCTGCCGGCGTCGGCGTCGTCCGCCGGCCCAGCCGGGCCGTCCACGGTCCGCAGGCGCGCGCGGTAGGCCGCGACGTGCAGCCGGTTGCCGCAGTTGCCGGTGTCGCAGTAGCGACGCGACCGGTTGCGCGACAGGTCCACGAAGACCGCATCGCAGCCGGGCGCCTCGCAGCCGCGCAGCCGCGCGGCGCCGTCGTCGCGCAGCACCTCCGCAAGACCCATCCCCGCGTCGGCCGCGAGGCGGCTGCCGACCCGGGCGGACGGGGCGGTCCAGTGCAGGTGCCAGCCGTGGCCGTCGTGGTCGGTCAGCTGCGGCAGCGCCCCCGCCTCGGCCACGAGCCCGTTGACGACCGCCGCGGCCGTACGCATGTCGCGCGCCTCCCACACCGCGCGCAGCCGGATCCGGAGCGCATGCACCTCGGCCAGGTCGTCGGTCGACAGCGAGCGCGAGCCGCTGACCTCGTGCTCGTCGAGGAAGGCGCGCAGCGCCGCCAGGGACGGCAGCAGCTCGGCTGCGTTGACCCGGCTGTTGACCAGGTCCACCGCCAGGGACAGCGACTGCGCCGCGTCATGGGCGAGATCCATGTTGACTCCTGACACTTCATCTGGTTCTGTCAGCAGCGTAGCGCCCGGACACCCCTGAGAGCGAGAAGAGGAAGCGCATGGACACCCGCGGCTCGCGCCCGGTGCTCGTGGCCCTGCTCGGAGCCCTGTGCATCGCGTGGTCCGGTCCGCTGGTGCGGCTCGCGGACGTGCCGCCCGCCACGGCGGCCACGCTGCGCTGCCTGCTCGCGCTGCCGCTGCTGGCCCTCCTGGCGCGGCGTGAGGACCGCCGCCTCGGCCCGCTGCCCGTGCGCACGCGGCAGGTCGGCGCGCTCGCGGGCGTCTTCTTCGCCGTCGACCTCGTGCTCTGGCACCACGTGATCGCGGCAGTCGGGGCGGGGCTCGCGACGGTGCTCGGCAACCTGCAGGTGCTCGTGGTCGCCGCGGTCGCGTGGTGGCTGCTGGGCGAGCGCCCGGCACCCCGGCTGCTCGCCTCGATCCCGGTGCTGCTGCTGGGCGTCGCCCTCGTCTCGGGCGCGCTGGGCGGAGCGACCTACGGCTGCGACCCCAGGCTCGGGGTGCTGCTCGGCCTCGCGACCTCCGTCGCGTACGCGCTGTTCCTGCTCGTCCTGCGCCAGGGCTCGTCCGACCTGCGCCGCCTCGCCGGGCCGCTGCTGTGGGCGACCGCGTCCGCGACCGCCTCCGCCGCGCTGCTCGGCCTGGCGCTCGGCGAGCTGGTCCTTCCGGGCTGGACCGCGCTGGGGTGGCTCGCGGTGCTGGCCCTCACGGCTCAGGTGCTCGGCTGGATGCTCATCTCCAGCTCGCTGCCCCGCCTGCCGGCGGCCGTGACCAGCGTCCTGCTGCTCGCCCAGCCGGTCGGGGCGCTGGTCATCGCCGCAGTGGTGCTGTCCGAGACGCCGACCCCCGTGCAGTACGCCGGGACCGCGCTCATCCTGGCCGGCGTCGTCGGCGCCACGGCTCCCCGCCCCGGCCGCGCCCCCGCCACCCCGGCCACCCCGGCGCCGATCATGGAGTTGTTGCCCGTCACGCTCAGCAGGCGCGAACGGACTCCATGATCAGCGCGAGGGGGAAGGGGTCGGGCGGGGCAGCGAGCTAGTCAGGCGGCGCCGTCGAACAGGCTGGTCACCGAGCCGTCCTCGAAGACCTCGCTGATCGCGCGGGCGATCAGCGGGGCGATGGACAGCACGGTGAGGCCGTCGAAGCGCTGGTGGTTGCCGATGGGCAGCGTGTTGGTGACGACCACCTCGACGGTGCGGCTGTTCTTGAGGCGATCCATCGCCGGCCCGGACAGCACGCCGTGCGTGGCCGTGACGACGACCTCGGCGGCGCCGTTCTCGAACAGCAGCTCGGCCGCCTTGGTGATCGTCCCGCCGGTGTCGATCATGTCGTCGACGAGGATGCAGGTCTTGCCAGTGACCTGGCCGACGACCTCGCCGACCTTGACCTCGTTGGGCACCTTCGGGTCGCGCCGCTTGTGGATGATCGCCAGCCCGCAGCCGAGCCGGTCGGTCCAGCGCTCGGCGACCCGCACCCGGCCGGCGTCGGGCGACACCACGACGAGGTCGCGGTCGCCGTACTGCGCCTGGACGTGGTCGGCGAGCAGCGGCAGCGCGAACAGGTGGTCCACCGGCCCGTCGAAGAAGCCCTGGATCTGCGCGGTGTGCAGGTCGACGGTCATGAGGCGGTTGGCGCCGGCGGTCTTGAACATGTCGGCGATCAGCCGCGCGCTGATCGGCTCGCGGCCCCGGTGCTTCTTGTCCTGACGGGCGTACGGGTAGAACGGCATCACGACCGTGATGCGCTTGGCCGAGGCGCGCTTGAGCGCGTCGACCATGAGCAGCGTCTCCATGATCCAGGTGTTGACCGGTGTGGTGACGCTCTGCACCACGAAGGCGTCCGAGCCGCGCACCGACTCCTCGAAGCGCACGAAGATCTCGCCGTTGGCGAAGTCGTACGCGCTCGTCGGGACCG
The DNA here is from genome assembly GCA_030447385.1 of Mycobacteriales bacterium. Classification (GTDB taxonomy): domain Bacteria; phylum Actinomycetota; class Actinomycetes; order Mycobacteriales; family SCTD01; genus SCTD01. The sequence continues at coordinate 77,868 of JAUJOY010000004.1, read as the reverse complement.
GCAGGACGCCCAGGTCCTTGCCGATGTCGTCGGCGAGCTCGGGGAAGGCGCGCCCCGAGAACAGCATGAGGTTCTTGCTGCTCGAGATGGTGAAACCGTTCATGGCTGCTTCCCCTGGTCGGCGGGCCGCTTGCGGGCGACCCAGCCCTCGATGTTGCGCTGCCGAGAACGTCCCACGCCGAGCGCCCCCGGCGGTACGTCCTCGGTGATCACGGAGCCGGCTGCGGTGTAGGCGCCGTCCCCGACGCTCACCGGAGCGACGAGCATCGTGTCGCTGCCGACGCGGACGTCGTCGCCGACGGTGGTCTCGTGCTTGTCGACGCCGTCGTAGTTGACGAACACGGTGGCGGCGCCGATGTTGCTGCGCTCGCCGATGACCGCGTCACCGACGTAGGACAGGTGCGGGACCTTGCTGCGGTCGCCGATCGAGCTCGCCTTGATCTCCACGAAGGCTCCGGCCTTGGTCTGGACGCCGAGCCGGGCACCCGGGCGCAGGTAGGTGTAGGGGCCCACGTCTGCGCCCGCGCCCACGACGGCGCCGAGGCAGTGCGACCTCACCACGCGCGCCTGCGTGCCGACCTCGGTGTCGTGCAGCGTCGTGTCGGGTCCGACCACTGCGGCGGCGGCCACGCGGGTGCTCCCGTGCAGCTGACTGCCCGGGTGGATCGTCACGTCCGGCTCGAGCACGACGTCGACGTCGACCCAGGTCGTGTGCGGGTCCACCACCGTCACGCCGGCTCGCTGGTGCCGCTCGAGGATCCGGTCGCGCAGCAGCTCCCGGGCCCGTGCGAGCTGCACGCGGTCGTTGACGCCCATGGTGTCGGTGGCCGGCTCGGCGAGGTGCGCCGCGACGGTCAGCCCGGCGCGGCGGTGCAGGCCGACGACGTCGGTGAGGTATTCCTCGCCCTGCGCGTTGTCGGTCGTCAAGCGCCCGAGGGCAGCCACCAGCTGCTCGGCGTCGAAGGCGTAGACGCTCGTCGCGACCTCACGAAGCGACAGGGTCGCGTCGTCGGCGTCCTTGTGCTCCACGACCGCGGCCACCGAGCCACCGGTGCGCACGACGCGGCCGTAGCCGGTCGGGTCGCTCATCTCGGCGGTCAGCAGCGTGGTGGCCGCGCTCGCCAGCGCATGCGTCGTCAGCAGGTCGCCCAGCGTGCTCGCGGGTAGCAGCGGCGCGTCCCCCGGCAGGACCAGCACGGTCCCCGACAGCCCCGGCAGCGTGTCCAGCGCCACGCGTACGGCGTGACCGGTGCCGAGCTGCTGCTCCTGCACGACCGCGCGCGCGTCCGGGTCGACCGCGGCCAGATGAGCGGTCACCTGCTCGCGGGCGTGGCCCACGACGACGACCAGGTGCTCGGGCTGCAGCTCGCGCGCGGCGCTGACGACGTGACCGAGCATGCTGCGGCCGCACAGCTCGTGCAGGACCTTCGGGGTGGTGGCACTTCTCATGCGGGTGCCCTCGCCGGCGGCGAGGACGACGACGGCCGCCGGGCGGGCGTCGGTCACGAAGCACGCTCCTCAGCTCGGCTGCCTGGATTCGAACCAGGATCGCATGGCACCAAAAGCCAGCAGGTTGCCGTTACCCCACAGCCGAAGGTCGTCCGAGAGAGGTGCCCCGGGCAGTCAGAGTCTTGCACCCGCCGCAGGCTACGGGAGCGTAGGTTACGGTGGCGTAGCCGCCGCCGTCGTGAGGACCCCTGCCTTGACTGCTTCCCCGAGCCTGGACGCCCCCGTCACGACGATCGACTACGAGGCCGACGAGGCACGCCCGCTGCAGGACATCCCGCGCACCCGCCTGTGGGCCCGGCTCGAGCAGGTGGCGCTGGCGGCCTTCATCGCGGTGCCGCTGCTGGCGGTGCTGGCGAGCGGGGTGGTGCTGTGGGGGCAGGGCCTGTCGTGGCGTGACGTCGTGCTCTCCACGGTCTTCTACGCGGTCAGCGGGCACGGCATCACCGTCGGCTTCCACCGCTACTTCACCCACGGCTCGTTCAAGGCCGGACGGCCGCTGCGGATCGCGCTGGCGATCGCCGGCAGCCTCGCGGTCGAGGGTCCGGTCACCCGCTGGGTGGCCGACCACCGCCGCCACCACGCCTACTCCGACAAGGAGGGCGACCCGCACTCGCCGTGGCGATACGGCACCAGCTTCGGGGCGCTGTGCAAGGGCCTGTGGCACGCCCACATCGGCTGGTTGTTCGACCTCGAGCAGACCGACCAGAAGCGGTTCGCGCCGGACCTGCTGGCCGATCGGGACGTCCACCTGGTCAACCGGCTGTTCCCGGTGTGGGTGGTGCTCTCGCTCGGCCTGCCGGCGCTGCTCGGCGGCGCCTGGGCAGCTGCCGTCGGCGAGTCCGCGTGGAGCGGCGCCCTGTCGGCGTTCTTCTGGGCGTCGATCGTGCGCATGTGCGTCCTGCACCACGTCACGTGGTCGATCAACTCGATCTGCCACGCCATCGGCGACCGGCCCTTCCTCACCCGCGACCAGTCGCGCAACGTGTGGCCGCTCGCGCTGATCTCGATGGGCGAGAGCTGGCACAACCTGCACCACGCCGACCCCACCTGCGCGCGGCACGGCGTCGACCGCTGGCAGCTCGACACGAGCGCCGAGCTGATCCGGGGCTTCGAGAAGCTCGGCTGGGCCACCGACGTGCGCTGGGCCAGGCCCGACCGCCTCGACGCCCGTCGGGCGGCGAAGGCCTCCTGACGCCGCCCGCGCCGCAGCCGGTACGCCGGGTGCGCATGACCGGGACGCAGCGACGAGAGCAGCTGCTCGACGTGGGTCGCTCGCTGTTCGCGGCACGCGGCTATGAGGGAACCTCCGTGGAGGAGATCGCGCTGCGGGCCGGGGTCTCCAAGCCCGTGGTGTACGAGCACTTCGGCGCCAAGGAGGGCCTGTACGCGGTCGTCGTCGACCGGGAGGTGCAGCGGCTGCTCACGTCCTTCACCGCTGCGCTGTCGGGCAGCTCGCCCAAGAGGCTGCTGGAGCAGGCCACCCTGGCGCTGCTGGCCTACGTCGAGGACCACGCCGACGGGTTCCGCATCCTCGTCCGCGAGTCGCCCGTGCCCCTGACCGACACCGGCGGCTTCGCCACGATCATCAGCGACATCGCCCGCCAGGTGGAGCACATCCTGGCCGCCGAGTTCGCCGTGCGGGGCTTCCAGACCACGCTCGCCGGCCTCTACTCCCAGGCCCTCGTCGGCCAGGTCGCCCTGGTCGGGCAGTGGTGGCTCGACCACCGCACGCCGGGCCGCGACGAGGTGGCGGCCCACCTGGTCAACCTCGCCTGGAACGGGCTGTCGGCGCTCGAGACCGCACCCGTGCTGAGCTCGCGTGCGCCCTCCGGCGACTGAGCTAGACCCCGGTGCGCGAACGCTTGTCGGCCAGCAGACCGACAGCGAGCAGGGCGGCTCCCGACACCAGGTGCAGGACGTGGTCGGCGCCGTTGAGCCCGATGACGTCCACCGCGGTGTCGTCGATGACCGGACCCAGCAGTCCCAGCACCAGGTAGGTCCCGCCGATGGCCAGGTTGGCCCCGCGGGCGCTCGCCGTGCGCCTCGACGCGGCGATCAGCGCCACGCCGATCAGCAGGTGGACGATGTTGTGCAGCCCGTTGACGTCGAAGGCGATCAGCGGCTCACCCCGCTCGCCCACGAACGGCACGTCGCCGCTGACGAGAAAGCCGGCCAGGCCGACGAGCGCGTAGAGAATGCCGAAGCCGAGCGCCACCATGCTGTCGACCGGTTCTCCATGATGATCTCCTCGAGAGACGGGTGGGCCCGCTTGGTACCCGCTCCTCCACGGACGAAGCGGCACGTCTGCGAATGATCGTCGGGACCGCCGGCGCCGGGTAGACCGGGCGCATGCCCATGCGCATCGGCACCTCCGGATGGCAGTACCGCGACTGGCGGGGCGCCTTCTACCCCCGCGCCGTCCCGCAGCGGCTGTGGCTCGAGCACCATGCTGCCGCCTTCGCCACGGTCGAGGTGAACAACACCTTCTACCGCCTGCCGGAGCGGTCGGTCTTCGAGGCGTGGGCCGCCCGGACACCGGCCGACTACGTCGTCACCGTCAAGGCCTCCCGCTTCCTGTCCCACATCCGGCGCCTGCGTGAGCCGCAGGAGCCGGTGCAGCGGCTGATGGACCGGGTGGCCGGTCTCGGCTCCCGGCTCGGGACCGTCCTGCTCCAGCTTCCGCCGGACCTGCAGGCCGACCCAGCGCTGCTGGACGACTGCCTGGCGTGCTTCCCGTCCGGCACCCGCGTGGTCGTCGAGCCGCGCCACGCGTCCTGGTGGAACGCCGATCTGCGCGACGTGCTCACCCGTCGCGGCGCCGCGCTCTGCTGGGCCGACCGCGGGTCGCAGCCGGTGGCGCCGCTGTGGCGCACGGCGTCCTGGGGCTACCTGCGCCTGCACCTCGGCGGAGGTGAGCAGGTGTGGCCCTACGAGCGCCCGGTGCTCGCCCGCTGGGCCGACCTGCTGTGCGAGACCTGGGACGACGAGCAGGACGTGTACGTCTACACCAACAACGACCCGGGAGGCGCGGCGCTGCGGGACGCGGCGACGCTCGGCGAGCTGCTGCAGGAGCGGGGCCGCACGACGACGCGCGTCCCGCCCCGCGACCAGGTGTGGCGACCCGAGCCGGCGCAGGATGTCGAGATGCCCGGCCCAGCAGTGCCGCCCGGCCCAGATGTGCCGCTCGGCCCACCCGTGCCGCTCAGCCCTCCAGTGCCTCGCTGAGGGCCAGCCAGCTGTCCTCCAGGGCGGCCTTGTCGGCCTGCAGGAGGCGCAGCTGCTCGGCGAGCGCGGCCACGGCCTCGTAGTCGGCTGCCTTCTCGGCGAGCTCGGCCTGCAGCGTGGTCTCCCGCGTGTCGATGCGACCGATCTCGCGCTCCACCCGGCTGAGCTCCTTGCGGGCGCTGCGCGAGTCCCCGCCGCCCCTGGGCTTCGCCGCGGCGGCCGGTGCCGCCCGCCGGCGCGTGGCGAGGTACTCCTCGACCCCACCCGGCAGCGCGGCCACCGACCCGTCGCCCATCAGCGAGGCCGACACCGTCGTGACCCGCTCGAGGAAGTAGCGGTCGTGGCTGACCACGACCAGCGTCCCCGGCCAGCCGTCGAGCAGGTCCTCCAGCGCGTTCAGGGTGTCGATGTCGAGGTCGTTGGTGGGCTCGTCGAGCAGCAGCACGTTGGGCTCGCCCATGAGCAGCCGCAGGATCTGCAGCCGGCGGCGCTCGCCACCGGACAGGTCGCCGACCCGCGTCCACTGGGCGTTGCCGGTGAAGCCGAACCGGTCGGCCAGGCTCGACGCGCCGATCGTCTTGCCGCCGCCGAGGTCGACCACCTTGGCGATCTCCTCGACGGCCTCCAGCACCCGCAGCTCCGGGTCGAGCTCGCTCACCTCCTGCGAGAGGTAGGCCGGCCGCACCGTCTGCCCGACCACCACGCGCCCGGAGTCCGGCTCCTGCTCGCCGACGAGCAGGCGCAGCAGGGTCGACTTGCCGGCCCCGTTGACCCCGACGACGCCGACCCGGTCACCCGGGCCGAGGTTCCAGGCGACCCGGTCGAGCAGCACCTTGGGCCCGAAGGCCAGCGAGACCTCGTGCAGCTCGTACACCGTCTTGCCCAGCCGCGCCGCCGAGAAGCGCTGCAGGGCGACGTCGTCCCGGGCCGGAGGCTCGTCGGCGATGAGGGCGTTGGCGGCGTCGATGCGGAACTGCGGCTTGGACGTGCGCGCCGGCGGTCCCCGGCGCAGCCAGGCCAGCTCCTTCTTCACCAGCTGGAGCCTCTTCTGCTCGGCGGTCGACGCCATCCGGTCGCGCTCCGCGCGCGCGAGGACGTACGCGGAGTAGCCGCCGTCGTAGGAGTCGACGAGTCCGTCGTGCACCTCCCAGGTCGTGGTGTTGACCTCGTCGAGGAACCACCGGTCGTGGGTGACCACCAGGTGCGCCGCGGCGGCCCGGCGCTGCAGCAGGTGGGCCGCGAGCCACGCGACCCCCTCGACGTCGAGGTGGTTGGTGGGCTCGTCGAGCACCAGCAGGTCCCACTCCTGCACGAGCAGGGCGGCGAGCGCGACCCGGCGGCGCTCGCCCCCGGACATCGTGGACAGCGGGCTGTCCAGGCCGATGGTGTGCAGCCCGAGGCCGTCGAGCACCTCGCGGATCCGCGCGTCGCCGGCCCAGGTGTGCTCGGCCGAGGTCCCGAGGATGGCCGAGTGGGCGCTGAGCGCGGGGTCGATCGAGACGTCCTGGCGCAGCATCCCCACCCGCAGGCCGCCGGCGTGCGTGACGCGCCCGGCGTGCGGCTCCTCGTCCTGGACGAGGGTGCGCAGCAGGGTGGTCTTGCCGCCGCCGTTGCGGCCGACGACGCCGATGCGGTCGCCGGTGCCGACGCCGAGGGAGACGCCGTCGAGCAGCAGTCGCGTGCCGTCGTGCCGTGGGCGACCGTGACGTTCTCGAGGTTGAGCAGGTTGACGGCCACTAGCCTCGATCTTTCGTCTGATCGCTGATCTTTCACGCGACACGGGCTGTGAAAGTACGGAAGTGCCTGTCCTGCTTGGGATCCTGTTGCTTGCGACGGCTACAGGTTCTCGAGCGGGAGAGGCACTCCGTGGGTGAACAGTAACGGGCGGGCGCAGAGGCTGCGGGTAGTTGTCGGCGGCGAGTCGTTGATCTCCTCAGCCGGCGGCTCGCTGTTGGTGCAGGCCGCTGGGGTCAGTGGCCTGCGCAAGGCGTTGAGCCAGCAGCTCGCGCCGTGGCGGTCCTCGCGGGCTCAGCACGACCCGGGCAAGATCGTGCTGGATGTGGCCGTTGCGGTGGCGCTGGGCGGTGACTGCTTGGCCGACATCGCTGTGGTGCGGGCGCAGCAGCAGTTGTTCGGCCAGGTTGCCTCTGATCCGACGGTGTCGCGGTTGATCGCGCAACTGGCCGCCGACGCACCGGTGGCGCTGGCCGCGCTGCGGGCGGCACGGGCGACCGCGCGGGCAGTGGTGTGGCAGATCGCGTCGCCGGTGGTCCCGGACGCGCCGCTGATGGTGGATCTGGACGCGACGCTGATCGACGCGCACTCGGAGAAGGAAGGCGCGCAACCGACGTTCAAGCGCGGGTTCGGGTTCGCTCCGCTGCTGGCCTTCTTGGACCACGGGCCGGGCGGGACCGGGGAGTGCCTGGCCGCTCTGCTGCGGCCGGGCAGAGCGACGGCGAACAACGCCGCCGATCACATCGCGGTGCTCACCGACGCGCTCGCGCAGCTCCCCGCCGAGCGGCGGGCCCGGGTGCTGGTTCGCGGGGACAGCGGCGCCGGCACGCACCGCTTCGTCGAGCACCTGCACAGGTCTGAATCTGCAGTACTCGGTGGGCATCGCCGGCTGGCCGACGGTGCTGGAGGCGTTGGACGCGTTGCCGCGGCAGGCGTGGAAGGCGGCGCTGGACGCCGACGGACATCCGCGGTACGGGGCGCAGGTCGCCGAGCTGACCCGGCACGTTCCCGCGGGAACGGGCAAGCCCTGGCCAACTGGGATGCGGATCATCGCCCGGCGGGAACGGCCGCACCCAGGGGCGCAGCTGCGGATCACCGACGCCGACGGCTGGCGGATCACAGTGTTCGCGACCAACGTCGCCGGCGGCCGGCTCCCCGAGCTGGAAGTGCAGCACCGGCTGCGGGCCCGCGCCGAGGACCGGATCCGCTGCCTGAAAGACACCGGATTGCGTAACCTGCCACTGCACGACTTCGACGCCAACCAGATCTGGCTGGAGATCGTGCAGCTCGCCGCGGACCTGCTCACCTGGACCCAGCACCTCGCGCTGGACGGCCGCCCCGCCCGGATCTGGGAACCCAAACGGCTGCGCCTACGGCTGCTCAACATCGCCGGCAGGCTCCTACGCACCGGCCGTCGTGAGTTCCTGCGACTGCCTCGCGGCTGGCCCTGGACGGCGATCCTGCTGACCGGTCACGACCGGCTCAGCGCGCTCGGAACCTGAACCCCAGCACCACCACGACGACCAGGACCAGGAAACCGCGGCAGATGCGGCGGTCACCCACGCTCTCCAATCAAGCCCATGACCACCAGCGCCGACGACACCGTCCCCAAGATCACGAAAGATCGAGGCTAGCGCGCCTCGACCACCCGGGCCCCCGGCACGGGGCCGTCGGCCCGGCGGACCCGGGCCCAGCCCCTGGCCGACAGGGCCGCGGCGAGGGAGTCCGCGTGGTCGGCGTCGCGGGCGAGCACGGCGACCGTGGGTCCCGAGCCGGACACGATGGCGCCGAGGGCGCCGATCGAGCGAGCCGTCTCGAGCAGCGAGCGCAGCCCGGGCTGCAGAGCCAGCGCCGCGGGCTGCAGGTCGTTCGCGAGAGCCGCGCCCAGCGCTGCCGCGTCGCCCTGCCGCAGCGCCGCCAGCACCTCCGCCGGGTCGGGCACCAGCCCGACGGGTCCGGCGCAGCGCTGGCGGTCCAGCTCGGCGTAGACCGCCGGGGTGGACAGGCCGGGCGAGGACAGGGCGAGCACCCAGGAGTAGGTCCCCTGCTCGAGCACCGGCGTGAGCCGCTCGCCGCGTCCGGTGCCGAGCGCCGTACCGCCGTGCAGGGCGAAGGGGACGTCGCTGCCGAGCTCGGCGCCCGCCGCCGCGAGCTGGTCCCGCGTCCACTCGGTGCCCCACAGCGCGTCGGCCGCGACCAGGGCGGCGGCAGCGTCGGCCGAGCCGCCCGCGCAGCCGCCCGCGACCGGGATGCCCTTGCGGATGGAGATCGCCACGCGCGCCTCGTGTCCGCTGCGCGCGGCGAGCAGCTCGACGGCGCGCGCCGCGAGGTTGCTCTGGTCGGGAGGTACGAGGTCCGCGCCCTCCCCCTCGACGGTCACCGTGAGCGAGCTGGACCGGGTCACGGTGACCTCGTCGTACAGGCTCACGGCCTGGAAGACGGTGGTGAGGTGGTGGTAGCCGTCCTCCCGCAGCTGTCCCACGGCCAGGTGCAGGTTGACCTTCGCCGGCGCGCGGACGGTGACGGACCTGTCCGCGGCGCGACGGGGGGGCAGAAGGGCTCCAGAGCTCGACGGGGACGTCGCTCAGCCTACGGGGGTGGCGGCGAGGCGGGCGAACTCCGCGACACCGAGCACCTCACCGCGCGCACCCGGGTCGATCCCGGCAGCGCGCAGCCGCTGCTCGGCGGCGTCGGGGGAGCCGGCCCACCCGGCGAGGGCCGCCCGCAGCGTCTTGCGCCGCTGGGCGAACGCCGCATCGATGACCGCGAAGGTGGCTGCCCGGTCCCCCTGCGGCGGGTCCCGCCGCAAGAAGGAGACCAGCCCGGAGTCCACGTTCGGCACGGGCCAGAAGACGGTGCGGCCGACCGACCCTGCCCGGCGGAGCTGGGCGTACCAGGCCGCCTTCACCGACGGGATGCCGTAGGTGCGCGTGCCCGGTGCCGCCACGAGCCGATCCGCGACCTCGGCCTGCACCATCACCAGCCCCCTGCGCAGCGTCGGCAGCTGCTCGAGCATGCGCAGCAGGACGGGGACGGCCACGTTGTACGGGAGGTTCGCGACCAGCGCGGTGGGCGGCGGGCCGGGCAGCGCCGCCACCGTGAGCGCATCCTGCGCCACGACCTGCAGCCGGTCGGCGTGCTCCGGCAGCCGCGCCAGGACCGTGGAGGGGAGCTCGGCCGCGAGCAGCGGATCGACCTCGACGGCAACGACCCGGTCCGCCGCCTGGAGCAGCCCGAGCGTCAACGACCCGAGCCCGGGGCCGACCTCCACGACGACGTCGCCCGGGCCGACTCCCGCGGTGCGCACGAGGCGCCGGACCGTGTTGGGATCGACGACGAAGTTCTGCCCGAGCGTCTTGGTCGGTCGCAGCCCCAGCCGAGCCGCCAGGGCTCGGACGTCGGCAGCACTGAGGAGCGCGTCCGCCGCCACCCGGCTCGCGCTAGCTGAACAGGCGCGGGCCGCAGTGCGGCCACTGACCGGCGCCGCTGCGCTGGTAGAGCAGCTTGGCCCGGTAGGTCTGCTCCTCGGGGGTGTTGTCGATGGGGTCCCCGCTGCCACCGATGCCGCGCCAGGTGGCGAGCGAGAACTGGTACAGCCCGCGGTACCTGCCGCCGGGGCTCAGCGCTCGGGGGTTGCCGCCCGACTCGCAGCGAGCCAGAGCGGCCCAGTTCAGCGAGGCGGCGCCTGCGGTGCCGCGGCGGGCCGGAGCGGGAGCCGAGGCCGGGGCCGGCGCGCTGGCGGTGCGCGGCTTCGTCCCCACCGCGACGACGCGGGAGACGGGGGCGGAGACCGCAGTGGCCGAGAGCACCGTGCTCTTCTCGAGCACCCCGTCCGCGATCACCCGCTCGACGGTGCGCCGGATGAGCCCCTCCTTGCCGGCGGTGAGCTCCTTGGTCTGGCCGACGGGCAGGGCGGGGTCCCGCCGCTGCACGGTCTCCAACGGGACCGCAGCCTGCTCCTCGATCCGCTCGACGACGACCCGGACGAGGCGCACCGACATGCCCTCGGTGACCGGGTCCGTGCGCAGCGCCGACAGCCGGTCGTCGCCGTCGGCCACCAGACCCAGCTCGGCCAGGGCCTCGGCAACGGTGGCGGCGGTGGTCTCCCGCTCCTGCGCGGCGTTGTCGGCCAGCACCGTGATGCGCTTGCTCGTGATCACCTGCAGGCGGAAGCCGTCCAGCGGGATCGCGCGCGAGCGCGAGGCCGACAGCGCCAGGTTCTCCTCCCGCAGCCCGACCTGCGCCAGCGCCTCGTCGACGGAGGCAGCGGTCACCCATACCCGCCGCGGCTGCCCGTCGACCACGAGCTCGATCTCCCGGCCGCGGCGCACGGCGACCTTCGCCCCGTCCTCCAGTGCCGCGGACGCGGCAGGCACGAGCAGGTCGTGCTCCCCGACCGACAGGCCGGCCGCGGCGAGCAGGTCCCCGACGGTGCTTCCCCGGAAGTCGACCTGCCGCAGCTGCCCGTCGACCGACAGGGTCACCGTCTTGGAGCTCGCCACCCACGCCGTTCCGGCGGTGACGTTGGCGCCCAGCACAGCCGCGATCAGGACAGGTACGGCCGTCTCCCGGCTGCGCAGCCGCGACGGTGCGGCGTGCCGGGACGAGGATCTGCGACTCACGTTGCTCCGAGGCTCGCGCTTCCCGGGCAGGCGGACAGCCGCCACTCCCCGCCTCTCGGGCCTTCGTCCGGCAGGGGGTCGCGGCCGGACAGACGTCCACGTTCCCGGCGTTGACAGGGGAACGTAAGGGGCAGAACGCTCTAGGACAACTGCCAGTGGGGCCCTGGTGGCGCTTCGAGCCCCGCCTGGAGCCCGAAGTGGGGGCGAAACCGCAGGTCAGGCGAGCTTGATGTCGACAATTGTGAGCCCGCCCACGACTGTGGATCGTGTCCCGACACCCGGACGTGCCCCTACTCCAACGTCCCCGGGCTCCGACGTGGTCGTAGGTCCTAGTACCCGAACGCGCGTCGCCCGTTCTCGGCGAGGGCGGAGCACAGCTCGTCGACCTCCAGCCCCTTCGTCTGGGCCAGCGAGCGGACGGTGAGCGGGACGAGGTAGGGCGCGTTCGGCCGCCCGCGAAACGGCATCGGGGTGAGGAACGGCGCGTCGGTCTCCACCAGCAGCAGCTCGACCGGCGCGGCCTGCGCCGCGGCCCGCAGGTCGTCGTTGGCCCTGAAGGTGACCGGCCCCGCGAAGCTGAGGTAGTAGCCGCGGTCGGCGCAGGTGCGGGCCATGGCGGCGTCCCCGGAGAAGCAGTGGAAGACCACCCGCTCCGGCGGGCCCTCCTCAGCCAGCACCCGCAGGACGTCGTCGTGGGCGTCCCGGTCGTGCACGACCAGCGCCTTGCCGGTGCGCTTGGCGATCGCGATGTGCGCCCGGAAGCTCTCCTCCTGCAGGCGGTGGCCCTCTGCCGCCTCGGTGCGGTAGTGGTCGAGGCCGGTCTCCCCGACCGCCTTGACGTGGTCCAGCCCGGCGAGCCGCTCGATCTCCCGCAGTGCCTCGTCGGTGGCGGCGCCGCGGCCCGCCTCGTTGGGGTGCAGGGCAACGGCCGCGTGCACCTGCTCGTAGCGCGTGGCCAGCTCCGCGGACCAGTGGCTCGAGGCGACGTCCACCCCGACCTGCACGACGACGCCGATCCCGACCGACCTCGCGGCGAGCAGAGCCTCCTCGACGTCGACACCCATGATGTCGAGGTGGGCGTGGCTGTCGAGCACCTCGACCGCCAGCGGCTCGGGCAGCGGCGGCGGCGCGCCGTCCCGGGGCTCGCCGCGCCTCATGCCCTGTCCCTCTCCGGCCTGCCCGCTGCTTCCTCCAGCCGCCGCAGCTCGTCCCCGACGACCGACGGGTCGAGCTTGGCGAACAGCGGCACCGGCTTGTCCAGCCGCTGCCCGACCCGGATCGGCCGGCTCTCCCAGACCGCCTCGGTGTCGTAGTCCCCCATGAGCACCGGGTAGCCGGGTCCGCCGTCGAGGTCCTCGACCTCACGCAGCTCCGGCCAGCCGCTCCAGGCCGCGGTGCCACCGAGCATGCGGTGCACCTTCTCCGAGCTGTTCGGCAGGAACGGCGTGAGCAGCGTCTTGGCGTCGTCGACCAGCTGCAGCGCGACGTGCAGGACGGTGTCGCGCCGGGCGGGGTCGTGCGAGAGCTTCCACGGCGCCTGGTCGGACAGGTAGCGGTTGGCGTCGGTCACCACCCTCATCGCCTCGGTGAGGGCTGCCTTCTGCTGTGACCTGCCGAGCAGCGCGCCGATCGGGGCGAAGGCGGCCGCGGACGCCGCGAGCGCCTCCTGGTCGGGACCGAGCAGCTCCTCCGCCGGCGGGATGGCGCCGAGGTTCTTCTCGACCATCGACACGGTGCGGTTGACCAGGTTGCCCCAGCCGGCGACCAGCTCGGTGTTGTTGCGGGTGACGAAGTGCTCCCACGTGAAGTCGGTGTCGCTGCTCTCCGGCCCGGCCGCCGCGAGGTAGTAGCGCAGGGCGTCGGCGCCGTAGCGCTCGAGGAAGTCGCGCACGTAGATCACGACGCTGCGGGACGAGGAGAACTTGCGCCCCTCCATGGTGAGGAACTCGCTGCTGACCACCTCGTCCGGCAGCGCGAGCTCGCCGTAGGCCCCAGGCGCGCCGGTCGGCCTCCCGCTCGCCCCGAGCAGCAGCGCCGGCCAGATGACCGAGTGGAAGACGACGTTGTCCTTGCCCATGAAGTAGTAGGAGCCGGTGTCCGCGCCCGGCTGCCAGAACGCTCGCCACGCATCCGGGTCGCCGGTGCGCCGGGCCCACTCGACCGACGCCGACAGGTAGCCGATGACCGCGTCGAACCAGACGTAGAGCCGCTTGTCCTCGCGCTCGGACCACCCGGGCAGTGGAATGGGCACGCCCCAGTCGAGGTCGCGGGTGATGGCCCGCGGGCGCAGGTCCTTCAGCAGGTTCTGGCTGAACTTGAGGACGTTCGGGCGCCAGTCGGTGCGCGTCTGCAGCCACCCGCCGAGTGCCTCGGCGAACGCCGGGAGCTCCAGGAAGAACTGCGCGCTCTCGACGAACACCGGGATCTCGCCGTCGATCTTGCTACGGGGGGAGAGAAGGTCCTGCGGGTCGAGCTGGTTGCCGCAGCTGTCGCACTGGTCGCCGCGGGCGCCGTCGTACCCGCAGATCGGGCAGGTCCCCTCGACGTAGCGGTCGGGGAGCCCCCGGCCGGTGGACGGTGAGATTGCCGACAGCTGAGGCCTTTCCACGATGTAGCCGTTGTCGTGGAGGGCCGTGAAGATGGTCTGCACGACGGAGTAGTGGTTGCGCGTCGTCGTGCGCGTGAACAGGTCGTAGGACAGCCCGAGGCCCTGCAGGTCCTCGGCGATCACGCGGTTGTAGCGGTCGGCGAGCTCTCGCGCGCTGAGCCCCTCGCGGTCCGCCTGCACCTGGATCGGCGTGCCGTGCTCGTCGGTCCCGCTGACCATCAGCACGGAGTTGCCGGCCATCCGCTGGTAGCGGCTGAACACGTCCGAGGGCACGCCGAAACCGGCGACGTGGCCGATGTGACGCGGTCCGTTGGCGTAGGGCCAGGCGACGGCGGTCAGGATGTGGCGGGACATGCGGGGGAGCCTAGTTCCGCCCCCAGAACCCCCGCCGATCATGGAGTTCGTGCCCGACCGGCGGGCTCAGCAGGTGGGCAACAACCCCACGATCAGCGCGGGGGTGGGTCAGCGCGACGGCTTCGCGGCCACGACCGCGTCGTAGACCTCGCGCTTGGGCCGCCCGGTCTCGGCGGCCACGGCGGCGAGGGCCTCCTTGCGGGTGAGGCCGGCCTCCTCGCGGCGCCCGACCAGCGCGGCCAGCGCCTGCGGTGTCAGCTCGACCCGCGGCGGGGCAGCGCCTTGGAGCACCAGCGTCACCTCACCGCGTACGCCTGCCTCGGCCCAGGCGACCAGCTCGGCCAGCGTCCCGCGTACGACCTCCTCGTAGGTCTTGGTCAGTTCGCGGCACACGACCGCCCGGCGCTGCGGCCCGAGGACCGAGGACATGTCGGCAAGTGCGTCCGCGAGGCGGTGCGGCGCCTCGAACAGCACGCAGGTCCGCCGCTCGGCCTGCAGCTCGCGCAGCCGGGCCCGGCGCTCGCCGGGCTTTCGCGGCAGGAACCCCTCGAAGCAGAAGCGGTCCGTAGGGAGCCCGCTGAGGGCCAGCGCCGCCGTCACCGCGGACGGCCCCGGGACGCAGGTGACCGGCAGGTCCTCCGCGGCGGCGGCCGCGACGAGCCGGTAACCGGGGTCGGACACCATGGGCATCCCCGCGTCGGTGACGAGCACGACGCGCTGCCCGGCCCGCAGCGCCTCCAGCAGTCCGGCTGTGCGCTGCTGCTCGTTGCCGTCGAAGTAGCTCACGACCCGGCCGGTCAGCGAGATCCCCAGGTCGGCGCACAACCGGTGCAGCCGCCGGGTGTCCTCCGCGGCGATAACCTCTGCGGCCTCCAGCGCGGCGGCGAGCCGGGGGCTCGCGTCAGCGGCCTGGCCGATCGGTGCGCCGGCAACGACGAGAGGCATGCCCCAGTGTCGTGCAGAGGGCCCTTCGGGGCGCCGCCCGCCTTCTAGGGTGGGAGGCATGACTGCGACGCTCGACGCCGCTGCGCCGAGCCCGGCGCCCCAGCCGGCGCCGCAGCCGGCGCCACTGGCGGCGCCGTGGCGCACGCGCATCCTGCCGCCGACTCCCGGGCGGGGCGGCTGGCTCGCGACGCTGCTCGTCGGCCTGATCGCCGGGGTCCTGCGCGTGGTCCGCCTGGACATCCCGGCCGGGCGGATCTTCGACGAGATCTACTACGCGTGCGATGCGCAGAACCTCCTGCGCTTCGGCGTCGAGGTGGGCACCGAGAGCGCGCCGGACGAACCTGGGGTGGCGATGCGCTGCACCCCGACCGGGGAGGCCGGCTTCATCGTCCACCCGCCCCTCGGGAAGTGGCTGATCGCCCTCGGGATGCGCGTGTTCGGGGTGAACGAGTTCGGCTGGCGGGTCGCGGCCGCGGTCGTCGGGACGCTCATGGTGGTGGTCCTGGTCCGGGTCACGCGCCGGATGACCGGTTCGACGCTGCTCGGCTGCCTCGCCGGGCTCCTGCTGGCCCTGGACGGCCTGCACTTCGTGCAGAGCCGCGTGGCGATGCTCGACATCTTCCTGGCCTGGTGGGTGCTCGCCGCCTTCGCCTGCCTGGTGGCCGACCGCGACGCCGTACGCCGCCGGCTGGCCACCACCGAGGACGAGCAGCTGGCCCGCAGATGGGGCCCGCGGCTGGGCATGCGGCCGTGGCTGCTCGGCGCCGGCCTGTGCCTCGGGGCGGCGCTGGCCACCAAGTGGAGCGCGGTCTACTACGTGGCCGTGCTCGTGCTGCTCGCGTTCGCCTGGGAGGTGGGCGCGCGGCGCACCGCCGGGGTGCGGGCGCCGGTGCGCTCCACCCTTCGCCGCAGTGCTGCCGGGCTCCTGGTGGTCCTGCTCGTCGTGCCGGCGGCCGTCTACGTCCTGTCCTGGGCCGGGTGGTTCCTCAGCGACAACGGCTGGGACCGGCAGTGGGCGCAGAGCCATCCGGCGGACGGGCTGGTCGGGCTGCTCCCGGAGGGGCTGCGCTCGTGGGCGCAGTACCACCGGGAGATCTTCACCTTCCACGACTCCCTGGTGGCCTCGCACCCCTACCAGTCGCATCCGGCGGGCTGGCTGCTGCTCGCCCGGCCGATCTCCTACTACTACCCGGCCGACATCGGCCCCGGCGAGTACGGCTGCGTCGTCGCCACCTGCTCCCGCGAGGTGCTCGCCATCGGCACTCCGGCGATCTGGTGGGCGATGATCCCGGCCCTGCTCGCGCTGCTGTGGCTGTGGCTGTCCAGACGCGACTGGCGGGCTGCCACCGTGCTGGTCATGGTTCTGACGGCGATCGTGCCCTGGATCCGCGACGACCTCGACGGGCGCACGATGTTCGTCTTCTACGTCCTGCCCGCGGTCCCGTTCATGTGCCTCGGGCTCGCGCTGCTGGCCGGCTGGGCCTTCGGCGGCGCGGGCGCCTCGGCGCTCCGGCGGCAGGTCTCGGCGGCCGCAGTCGGGAGCTACGTGGCCCTCGTCGTCGTCAACTTCGCCTACCTCTACCCCGTGCTGGCGGCCCAGACCCTGTCCTACGACCAGTGGCGCAGCCGGATGTGGTTCACCAGCTGGATCTAGCCCGGCGTTGCCCAACCCGCCGGCGGACGGGCGGACAAGCCACCGGTGGATGCGACGGGTGGAGCTGAGGGGATTCGAACCCCTGACCCCCTCGATGCGAACGAGGTGCGCTACCAGACTGCGCCACAGCCCCGCGAGCGGGCACGCTACCAGCCGCCCGCGGCTAGTCGTTGACCGCCGTGCGCCGTCCCAGGATCTGGCCGAGCTCGGGTCCCTGGTCGTCGATCCCCAGACTGCGCTCGGCCGCCGCGACACCGTCGGAGCGCTCCGGCGTGGGGCGGCTCGAGGTCCGGGGCCTTCCGGGAGCGGCGCTCAGGTAGATGGGCGGCGGTACCGGCACGGGCAGCCACGCAGCACCCTGCGCCCCGCGCGGTCGCCCCTCGCCCACCTCCTCCTCCACGACGGGCCGCCCGGGCAGCGGCGTGCCGAGCACCGCCCAGCGCGGTGGCATGCGGTCGGGGACGCCGGCGACGCGCATCGGGCGCGCCGGCCGCACGACGATTTCGGGCGAGCGACCTTCCCGGCCCGCGGACGTGGCTGGTCGAGGCGTGCGTGCGGCGGCCGGGCCCGAGGTGGGGGCGGCGGGAGGAGCAACGGGGGCGGCGGGACCGGCCGTGGGCGCGGCACGCTGCGGCCGCGCAGCTCGGCGCATCGCCGCGGCCCGGGCGCGCTCGCGCGCCGCCCGCCGCTCGCGCTGGATCCGCAGGGTCATGGCGCGCAGGTGGACCACGAAGGCCACGAGCAGCAGGTCCACCACGATCTGCGGTGCCCACAGCCAGACCGGCCCCATCAACGCGCCGACCATCGTCAGCAGGACCGCCAGGAGCAGCGCCAGCAGGACCCGCCGCCGCGTCGCCGCCGACATCCCGCTCGAAGGCGCGGCCGGCTCCGGGTCGGGGAGGCGACGGAAGGAGGCCGGGCGCGTCGCGGGCGTACGTCCGCCCCCCGCCCGGTCCTGCTGGTCCGGGCGCGCGAGCCGTCTGGACGTGGCGGGACGGGCCGCGGGCTCGTCCTCGGCCTCGCGGTCCGCGGCCCCGTCCGGGTCAGGCGCCGGGTGGCGCCGGGACAGCACGCGCATCGCGTCGTGGAACTTGTCCACGGTGTTCTGCGCGGCCGTGGACTCGTGCGAGCGCAGCACCATCGGCACCAGGACGACGAGCCACGCGCCGACGATGACGAGGAGGATCAGCCCGCTGCCCACGGTTCCCGAAGGTAGTGAGAGGGCTGCGACGCGTCGCGACGGCGCGCCGCAGCAGGACGGGGACTTTCCGCGCATGACTTCCAGCGCGGCCGGTCAGCGACCTCCTCGGCGCAGCAGCGTGCGCAGCACACCATCGGGCACCTCCTCGACCAGCAGGGCGAATGCCAGGTGGTCGCGCCACGCCTCGTCGATGAACAGGTAGCGCCGGTGCAGGCCCTCCGGCAGGAAGCCGAGCTTGTCCAGCACCCGCAGCGACGCGGCGTTCTCGGGCCGGACGTTGGCCTCCACGCGGTGCAGCCGCGCCGGGCCGAAGCAGTGGTCGAGGACCAAGGCGAGGGCGGTGGTCATGACCCCACGGCCGGACACCCGCTGGTCGATCCAGTAGCCCACGTGGGCGCTGTCGAAGGCGCCGCGCGTCACGCCGCCGACGGTGATGTGACCGGCGAGCCGCCCCTCGAGCTCGACAGCGAAGGGCAGCAGCCGGCCCGCCCGGGCCTCCCGGCGCTGCTGTCTCAGCATCACCGAGAAGACCGCGGTGCTGTTGCGCTCCCGCCAGGACGCGGCCGGCTGCGTCGGGGCCCGGCCCTCCCACGGGGCCAGCCACTGCTCGTTGCGCACCCGGACCTCCGACCAGGCCACCGCGTCGCGCGCGCGCAGCGGCCGGACGGTCACGTCGCGGTGCGCCAGCCGGGCGGGCCACCCGGGCGGGCTCACGTGTGGTCCCCACCGCCCCGCAGCTGCGCGAGCGCATGGGCCAGCACCGGCGCCAGCACCGCGACGCCGTCCCGGACCCCGCCGGTCGAGCCGGGGAGGTTGACGACCAGGCTCGGGCCCAGCGTGCCGGCGACCCCCCGGGACAGGATGGCCGTCGGGACGGCCTCCGCGCCCTGCCGGCGCAGCGCCTCCGCGAGCCCGGGTGCGGGCCGTTCCAGGAGCGGGGCGGTCGCCTCCGGCGTCACGTCGCGGGGCGAGAGCCCGGTGCCTCCCGTGGTGACCACCAGGTCGTACGCCGCAGCCGCCGCATCCCGCAACGCCTGCTGCACCGCGGGCACCTCGTCGGGCACCACCACGACGTCCTCCACTGACAGGCCCAGGCCGCTCAGCAGCCCGGCCAGGAGCGGCCCCGAGGTGTCCGCCCTCTCCCCGCGCGCCGAGCGGTCGGACACGGTGATGACCAGGGCCCGTGCCCCGGCAGGCAGGCCGGGCAGGGGCACGATCGGGGGCGGCGTCATCGCGTCCAGGCGCCGGTCTTTCCGCCGGTCTTGGTCTCGACGCGGACGGCGCTGATGACCGAGCGCGGGTCGACCGCCTTGGTCATGTCCACCAGGGTGAGGCAGGCGACGCAGACGGCGGTCAGGGCCTCCATCTCGACACCCGTGCGGTCGGTGGAGCGGGCGGTGGCGCGCACGGCCACGCCCGCGTCGTCGACGTCGAGGTCGAGGGTGACGCCGGACAGCGAGATCGGGTGGCACAGCGGGATGAGGTCGGGGGTCCGCTTGGCCCCCAGGATCCCGGCGACGCGGGCGACCGCGAGCGCGTCGCCCTTGGGCATCCCCTCCCCGCGCAGAAGGGCGACGCACTGCGGGGACAGGTCGACCCGGCCGGTCGCGGTCGCCGAACGCACCGTGACGTCCTTGTCCGCGACGTCGACCATGCGGGCCGCGCCGGACTCGTCGAGGTGCGTCAGCTGCGGCTCGCTCATCGTCCGCGCCGCTCCAGGACGAGGACGTCGACCGCCCCGCCTGCGGGCACCTTCTCCACGTCCTCCGGGACGATCGCGAGGGCGTTGGCCCTCGCCAGGCCCGCGAGCAGGTGCGAGCCGGTCCCGGACACGGGGGTGACGACGTACGCGCCCTTCTTCACCTCGAGCCAGACGCGCAGGAAGGAGCGCTTGCCGGGCGGGCTGGTGAGGTCCTTGGCGGTGACGGCCCGGACCCGCGGGCGCTCGATCGGCGTCGCGCCGAGCATCTTGCGCAGCGCCGGACGGACGAACGCCTCGAAGCTCACCAGCGCGCTGACCGGGTTGCCGGGCAGGCCGAAGACGGGGGTGTTGTCGACGCCGATGGTGCCGAAGCCCTGCGGCATCCCGGGTGACATCGCGACCTTGTCGAAGGCCACGGTGCCGAGCCGCGAGAGCACCTCCTTCACGACGTCGTACGCGCCCACCGACACGCCGCCGCTCGTGACGAGGACGTCGGCGCGTACGAGCTGGTCCTCGAGCGTGGCGGCGAGGGTGCGCGCGTCGTCCGGCACGATCCCGACCCGGTAGGCGATGGCGCCCGCCTCGATCGCCGCTGCTGTCAGGGCGGGGCTGTTGCTGTCGACGATCCGGCCGGGCGTCAGCGGCTGCCCCGCCTCGGTGAGCTCGCTGCCGGTCGAGACGACGACGACGCGCGGGCGCGGGCGCACCAGCAGCCGCGAGCGGCCGACCGCCGCCGCGAGCCCGATCTGCACGGCGCCGAGGTGCGCGCCGGCAGGGAGCACCGTCTCACCCGCGACCACGTCCTCACCGGTGCGGCGGATGTTGGCGCCCTCGGTCGGGGCCCGCATGATGCGCACCATCGCGACCCCGCCGTCGGTCCACTCCAGGGGGATCACGGTGTCGGCACCGGCCGGAACCATGGCTCCGGTCATGATGCGTACGCACAGGCCGGGCTGGACGCGCAGCGGGGAGGCCGGGCCGGCCGCCACGTCACCGGTCACCGGCAGGAAGACCGGCGCGAACTCGCTCGCCGCGGCGACGTCCTCCATCCTGACGGCGTAGCCGTCGACGGCGCTGTTGTCGAAGCCGGGCAGGGGATCCTTGGCCACGAGGTCCTCGATGAGCACGCAGCCGTGCGCGTCCATCAGCCCGAGATCGAGCGGCGCCAGCGGTTCGATGACCGACAGGATCCGCTCCAGATGAGCGTTGACGCTCAGCATGCTCCGCCGTCCGGGGGCGCCGCGGCGTCCTGCTGGCGGCGCTCCGGGAGCCAGGTCTGCAGCCAGTCGAGGAGGGGCGGGCCGAGGTCCTCCCGGTCGGCCGCGAGGCGCACGACCGCCTTCAGGTAGTCCAGCCGGTCGCCGGTGTCGTAGCGCCGTCCGCGGAACACCACCCCGTGCACCGGCTCGCTGGCGATAAGGCTGCAGATCGCGTCGGTGAGCTGGATCTCGCCGCCGCGCCCGGGCTCGGTCCGGCGGAGCACCTCGAACACCGTCGGCGAGAGCACGTAGCGCCCGATGACGGCCAGGTTGCTGGGCGCCTCGTCCGCCGGGGGCTTCTCGATCAGGTCGGTGACCCGCCAGACGTCGCCCTCGACCTCCTCCACGGCTGCACATCCGTAGAGCGAGATCGACTCGGGCGGCACCTCCATGAGCGCCACGACGCTGCCTCCCTCACGCTCCTGCACCTCGATCATCAGCTCGAGCAGCGGGTCCCGCGCGTCGATGAGGTCATCGCCCAGCAGCACCGCGAACGGCTCGTCGCCCACGTGCTGCGCCGCCGCGAGCACGGCGTGCCCGAGGCCCCTCGGGTCGCCCTGCCGCACGTAGTGGATGGTCGCCAGCTCGCTGGCCTCGTGCACGAGGCTGAGCTTGTCCTTGTCCCCCTTGAGCTCGAGGGTGTGCTCGAGCTCCACCGCGCGGTCGAAGTGGTCCTCCAGCGGCCGCTTGTTGCGCCCCGTCACCATGAGGACGTCGTCCAGACCAGCGCGCGCAGCCTCCTCCACGACGTACTGGATGGCCGGCTTGTCGACCACGGGCAGCATCTCCTTGGGAGAGGCTTTCGTGGCGGGCAGGAACCGGGTGCCGAGCCCGGCCGCGGGGATGACTGCCTTGGTGACGCGCTGGGTCCCGGTCATGGCCGCGACCCTACGGGGAGCGGGTCGCCCGCCTCGTCCTGGGATGCTCCACCCCGTGGGCACCACCAAGGCAGGTCTACGCCGGGAGGCGCTGGCGAGGCGTGCGGGCATGAGCCCGCAGCAGCGGGCAGGCGCCGAGCGGGTCCTCGTGCAGGCGCTGCTGCCGACAGCTGTGGGGCCGGTGGCGGCGTATGCCTCGGTCGGCACCGAGCCCGCCACGGTGGCCCTGCTGTCGGCTCTGAGGGAGGCTGCGGTGCCGGTGCTGCTCCCGGTGCTGCTGCCCGATGGCGACCTCGACTGGGCCCGCTACGACGGCACGTTGGTCCCCGGTCGGCGCGGGCTGCCCGAACCGCCCGGGCCGCGCCTCGGCCGCGAAGCCGTCGCCGAGTGCTGCGTCGTGGTCGTGCCTGCGCTGGCGGTCGACCGCACGGGTACGAGGCTCGGCCGCGGCGGAGGCTCCTACGATCGGGCGCTGACCCGCACGTCGGCGCTCGTCGTGGCTGCCCTGCACGACGGCGACCTCGTCGACACGCTGCCGGTGGAGCCGCACGACGTGCCGGTGAGTGCCGTCGTCCTGCCCGGGCTCGGACTGGTGCGGCTCCCCGCGTACGACCTGACAGGAGATACCAGTGTCCAAGGGCTTTGACGACCTGCTCTCCGCGAACGCGGGATACGCCGCGCGCTTTCGAGGGGGCCGGCTCGAGGGCAGGGCGGCGCGAGGTCTTGCCGTCATCACCTGCATGGACTCCCGGATCGAGCCGCTGCTGATGCTCGGCCTGTCCAACGGCGACGCCAAGATCCTGCGCAACGCCGGGGCCCGGGTGACCGACGACGTGCTGCGCACCCTCGTCCTGGCCGTGCACCTGCTGGGCGTCGACCGGGTCATGGTCGTGGCCCACACGGACTGCCGCATGGCGAAGGTGACCGACGAGCAGGTCCACCAGCAGATCCAGGAGCAGTCCGGGATGGACACGCGAAGCCTGGAGTTCCGGACGGTGAGGGACCCACGCGCAGTCCTCGCCCGGGACGTGCAGCGGATCCGCAGCTCGCCCTACCTGCCGCCGGGGCTGCCCGTGCTGGGGACGATGTACGACGTCGCGACCGGCCGACTCGACGTCGCGGTGCCGGTCTAGCCCGCCCTCCGGCACAGCGCGACGTAACGACCGAAGTCCCACGTCCGCAGGAACTGCGCCGCAGCCTCGCGCCCGGCCTGGTAGAGCCGCTCCTGCGCGGCCCGGTCGAGGTCGAACTCGACGACGGAGACCCCGCTGGTCGGGATGAACACCGTGCGCTGCACCGTGCACGGCGCTTCCAGGTAGCTGCTGCCCTGGTCGGTCAGCAGCGTGTCGAGCGCCGCCAGCCCGATGCCCAGTGGGCCCTCGACCCGCCGGGTGGCCGGGGGGCTCGGGGGCCGCGTCGTCAGCCGTACGCCGAACGTCGGCCAGCGCGGCTCCAGGCTGTCGGACCGGTCGAACAGCTCGATCGGGAAGTTGCTCAGCAGCCCGCCGTCCACCCACGTCGCGTCCCCCGCAGGCGTGGGCTGGCGCACGGGGCGGAAGAAGAACGGGATGGCGGCGCTCGCGCGCACCGCCCTCGCGACGGAGTAGTGGTCGGGCTCCACGTCGTACTGCGGCAGGTCCCACGGCAGACGGATCAGCCGCTGCCGCGACAGGTCCGACACGGTGACCACGAGCCGGTACGCGTGCTGATCCGGCAACCCCTCGGCGCTCTCGTCGTCGGACGGGATGCGCAGGTCACCGAACGTGGAGATCCCCAGGTCGTCCAGCGCACCGCGCAGGAACTGCTCGAGGTACCTGCCCTCGTAGAGGCCGTCGTGCGCGAGCACCGCGAGCGCCCGCCCGACCAGCGGCAGCCGCCCGAGGAGGTCGACGTCGCGGAACCGGCGGTAGTCGACCGAGCGGACGAGGTCCTCCAGCCGGGTCAACGGCTCACCCGCCTGCTGGAGCGCAGCGACCAGGCACCCCGCGATGGCGCCCGCGGAGGAGCCGGCGACGCGGGGGAAGGTGTAGCCGGCCTCGGCGAGCACGGTCACCCCCCCGACGAGCCCGATGCCCTTCACGCCGCCGCCCTCGCACACCAGGTCGGCGCGCAGTGGCGTGGTCACGCCCGAAGGGTAGGACCCTCGGGGTGGCAGAGGCAGCAGCTGCCGCCACAGGTGTTGGACGCGCCGGGCCCCGGTGCCGCACACTGGCACTCACCGCAGCCGAGTGCCAACCTCCGGAGGACGACCCGTGCCCACCTACCAGTACGCCTGCACCGCGTGCGGCGAGCGTCTGGAAGCCGTCCAGTCGTTCACCGACGCAGCGCTGTCCGAGTGCCCGGCGTGCTCCGGCCGGCTGCGCAAGGTGTTCAGCGCCGTGGGTGTGGTGTTCAAGGGGTCGGGCTTCTACAAGAACGACAGCCGCGACAAGCCCGCGA
>JAUJOY010000004.1:37565-53638 GCA_030447385.1 Mycobacteriales bacterium | reverse complement strand
GGCGGCTCGAGCGGCGGCAAGGCCTCGGGCAGCGGCTCGGGCAGCGGCTCGAGCGGCAGGGCCGCCGGCGGCGAGGGCCGCGGCGGCCCCTCCAGGGAGCCCTCCGGCGCTGGGCGCAAGAGCGCCTGACGGTCCTGTGGACGGCGCAGTGGCCGCGGTAGCGCGTCCGCCTCGGCCCTAGGGTCGGCCTCCTTCGACGAGGAGGTGCGCCGTGCGGGAGACCGCGCAGATCGGGGTCATCGGCGGGTCGGGCTTCTACGCCTTCCTGCAGGACGCCGTCGAGGTCGAGGTGGACACGCCCTACGGCCCGCCCAGCGATCCGCTGGTGGTCGGCAGCCTCGGCGGCCGCTCGGTCGCGTTCGTGCCGCGGCACGGCGCGGACCACCGCTTCCCGCCGCACCGGATCCCCTACCGGGCGAACCTCTGGGCGCTGCGCAGCCTGGGCGTGGGCCAGGTGCTCGCGCCGTGCGCGGTCGGCGGGCTGCGACCCGAGCTCGGCCCGGGTGCGCTCGTGGTCTGCGACCAGCTCGTCGACCGCACCTCCGGCCGGGAGCAGACCTACTTCGACACCGGCGCGGTGCACGTCGGGTTCGCCGACCCCTACTGCCCGACCGGCCGCGGCGTGGCCGTGCGGCTGGCCGGCGACGCCGGGTGGCCGGTGACCGACGGCGGGACGATGGTGGTCGTCGAGGGGCCGCGGTTCTCGACCAGGGCGGAGTCGCAGTGGTTCGCCGCGCAGGGCTGGGCCGTCGTCAACATGACCGGTCACCCCGAGGCCGTGCTGGCCCGTGAGCTGGCGCTGTGCTACACCGCGATCGCGCTCGTCACCGACCTGGACGCCGGGGTGGAGGGCGGGAGCGGCGTCAGCCAGGCCGAGGTGTTCCGCGTCTTCGCCGACAACACAGAGCGGCTGCGGGACCTGCTGCTCGGGGTCGTGGCCGCCCTGCCCCTCGACCGTTCGTGTGCCTGCGGCTCCGCCCTCGACGGCATCGAGCACGACCTGACGCTGCCGTGAGGGCTCCGGTCGGCGGCTCCCGGTCCAGCGGCCGGCTCTCGGTCCGCGAGCTCGAGCGGGCGCTGGCCCGGCACCGGATCCTGCTGGCGGCGGGCCTGGCGGCTGCCGCCGCCGCCGGCCTGACGGCGGCGGCCCCGCCACAGGAGCCTCGCACCCTCGTCCTCACGGCCGCTCAGGACCTGGCCGCCGGAAAGGCGCTGCTGCCGGAGGACCTGGTCGCTGTGGCTGTCCCGCAGGCACTGGTGCCGGAGGGGGCCCTGCGGGACACGGCTGCGGCCGTGGGCCGGCTCGCCGCCGGACCGGTGCGCCGGGGCGAGCCGCTGACCGACGTGCGCCTCCTGGGCGCCGCCCTGCTGCCGACCGGTGGGGGCGGCGCGGCAGGCCGGGCCGGCAGCGAGGTCGCCGTCCCCGTCCGGGTCGCCGAGCCGCTGGTGGCAGCCCTGGTGCAGCCGGGGGACCGCGTCGACCTCCTGGCCGCCTCTGCGGAGGGCGGACCGGCCGCGGCGGTCGTCGCCACCGCGGTCCGGGTCCTGTCGGTGCCGGCCGTGCGCGACGACCCCGGCGAGGGCACGCTCGTGGTCGTGTCGGCAGACCGCCCCACCGCGGCCCGGCTGGCGGCCGCGGCCGTCACGAGCCGGCTCTTCGTGGTCGTCCTGCCGCGGTAGCGCACGAGACACACTCGTCGCCGACAGCGGCCTCGCCGGCTGCACACCCAGTGAGGAGCCCCCCGTGGAAGGGTTTCGGAAGTTCCTGCTGCGCGGAAACGTCGTCGACCTGGCCGTCGCCGTCGTCATCGGCACCGCCTTCGGGGCGGTCGTCACCTCTTTCGTCACCGGGGTGGTCACTCCGCTGCTCGGGCTGTTCGGCGACCGCAGCTTCGACCAGCTGTCGGCCTGCCTGAAGGGCCCCTGCAGCGATGACGAGCCCGGCGTGCAGCTCCTTTACGGCAGCGTGCTCACGGCGTTGCTCAACTTCGTGATCATCGCGGCCATCGTCTACTTCGTCGTCCTGCAGCCGATGCAGCGCCTGCTGGACCGCTTCAAGACCGAGCCTGAGGTGGCCTCGACCACCACGCAGTGCCCGGAGTGCCTGTCCGCGATCCCCGCGGCCGCATCCCGCTGCGCGTTCTGCGGCGTCGAGCAACCCCCTCCGGCGCCCGCACCCTGGAGGCCGACGCTCAGCTGAGGTGATGCGGCGGGACCTCCCGCCGCAGGCGCTCGTCCTCGTCCGGCTCGACCGCATCCGGATCGGGCGGCGCCGTGTCCGTCCAGGCCCCCGGGCCGTCGTCCGCAGCGGCCGGGCGCGAACCAGGCGGGCCCACTGCCCGGCGTCGCCGCCGCGGGGTCGCTGGCACCTCCGCATCGTCCACCGCCCGTCCCTCCCTTCGCGCCTCGAAGACTCCCGTCCGACCCGGTGCCCGAGGCTAGGCTGGCCCGGCCGCCTCCGTAGCTCAGTGGATAGAGCGCCTCCGTCCTAAGGAGGGCGTCGGGAGTTCGATTCTCTCCGGGGGCACCTGCCGCGCAACAGCCAGGAGCCCGGCTCCCCGAAGGAAGCCGGGCTCCGGTCGAACGAGGTGCGCCTGGCGCGAGGCGGCCTAGCGCCGGACGTCGTACGAGGTCGTCGGCGCGTCCGTGCCGGCCGGGGGCGGGCTGACCTGCACCGGACCCGGGGCCGGCGACGTGGTGCCGTAGCTCGGCTCGGCCGGGTAGGGCTGCTGTGCGGAGGAGGACGAGGAGGAGGCCTCCTGCTTGATCTTGTCCTTCTCGATCGCGGCGTTGTTGAGCATCGACTCCCAGCGGCTCTGCATCGGCTTGATGAGGCCACCACCGGCGCCCACGATGACGACACCTGCGACGGTGCCCAGGATCGCGTACAGCAGCGGGCCGGTCACGGTGGTGGCGATGCCGACCTGGTCCAGAGCGGACTTGATGAAGCCCAGCAGAATGAGCACGCTCGCGAGAGTCGCCAGCACCTTGCCGTACGACAGGCCGCCGAGGGCGTTCTGGATGAAGCTCTTGGCCGCACCCGCGAGCACCGCGCCGATGACGATCAGCACGATGGCGACGATGATCCGCGGGATCAGCGAGATGAACTCCGTCAGCGGCGCGGTGAGCGCGGCGATGCCCAGCACGCCGATCGCGGCGGACAGGAACGGGATGAAGATCGCGAAGAAGACGAGCTTGGCGACGATGTCGCTGGCGTCGTACTGGCTCTTCGCGAGCGCCTTCTTGATTCCGCCCTTCTCCACGGCCCGGTCGAACCCGGCCCGCTCGAGGAGCTTGTCCACCACCTTGGCGATGAGCTTGGCCACGAAGTAGCCGATGACCAGGATGAGCAGGCAGCCCAGGAGCTTGGGCACGAAGGTGGCGACGGTTCGGAAGCCGTCGGTCACCGGTCCCTCGAGGTCGAGAGCGAGCGGTGCGGACATTGTTGTCTCCTCGGATCAGGGGTGAGCCGGTGCGTCCACGGCAACCGGGTGTGCTGCGGAGGATTCCCCGAACTTCAGGCTTGATGTTTCGGCGGCGGAACGGACCCGACGCAGATGTCCAGAACCGCGGAACAAACCCGCCCGGGCGGCTTCGGGGCCTGAATGGGGAGCGCAGACCGCAGCAGGGTCACCATGCGTCGATGTAGCGCCCTCGACACCGGTGCGGCGGCAGACTGTCGGCATGCGCCTGTCCGCCCGCTTCCGCGGGCCACCCGGATCGGCCAACGGCGGCGTGGCCTGCGGCCGCCTGGCGGCGTACGTCGGTGCCGAAGCGGTCGAGGTGACGCTGCGCCACCCTCCGCCCCTGGAGGTCGACCTGCGGGTGGACGCCTCGCAGGGCAGCGCCCGGCTCTACTCCGGGGAGATGCTCGTCGCCGAGGCGGTCCCGTCGCAGGTGGACCTGGTCCCTGCGGAGCCGGCGGGCGTCGAGGAGGCCGCCGCCAGCACCTTCCCGGGGTGGGCCGCGCATCCCTTTCCGGGGTGCTTCGTCTGCGGCACCGACCGCGAGCCGCCGGACGCCCTCGGGCTGCGGCCGGGCCCGGTCGGCGGGGGCCGCGTCGCGACCGTCTGGACGCCCGCTGACGATGACCCCGCGATGCTCTGGGCGGCCCTGGACTGCCCCGGCGGCTGGTCGGCGGACGTCCCCGGCCGGCCGATGGTGCTGGGCCGCATGGCGCTCGAGCCGCGCCGCCGGGTCGCACCTGGCGAGCCGCACGCCGTCGTCGGGTGGACTACGGGCCGGGAGGGCCGCAAGACCTTCACCGGCACGGCCCTGTACGACGCCGGTGGAACCCTCGTGGCGCTGGCCCGCAGCACCTGGCTGACCCTGCCCGGCTGAGCCCGGTCAGCTCAGCGCGCCGCCCGCGACCCGCAGGTCGGCGACCAGCCCGGCATAGGCCTCGGCCCGCGCGTCGCCCGCGCGCAGCACCGCCGACGGGTGGATCGTGGCCAGCGCCACCGGGCGCCGCTCCCACGCGGTGGCGAGCTCTGGGACGTCCGGCCAGTCCAGCGGCGCGCCCCGGCTCTGCGTGACGCGGAAGGAGGGGCCGAAGACCGCCTTGCCGGCTGTCGCGCCGAGCAGCACGACGACCTCCGGCCGGAGCCTCGCGAGCTCCGCCACGAGCCACGGCCGGCAGGCAGCCACCTCGAAGGTGTCCGGCGTCGCGTGGATGCGCCGCTTCCCGCGGGTCGTGAACTTGAAGTGCTTGACCGCGTTGGTCACCCAGACGCTGCCCCGGTCCACGCCGGCTTCGTCCAGCGCCTGCACGAGCAGGTGACCGGCCGGCCCCACGAACGGGACTCCCTTCTGGTCCTCGACGTCACCCGGCTGCTCGCCCACCAGAACCATGCGCGCGTGCGGCGTCCCGCGGCCGAAGACGGTCTGCGTCGCGTTCTCGAACAGCGGGCAGCCGCGGCAGCCGGCCGCGGCGTCACGCAGCGCCCCCAGGTCGCCGGTGGCGGGCACGAACGCCGCTGCCGTGGGCCACTCGGGAGCTGCGGGCATGGCGCAGCCCTACCCGCGCACGAGGCGGCGTGCACGGCCTCAGCGCGGCGGCTGCCGGGCGTCGTAGGAGCGGAAGCCCCGAGCCGTCGCCGCCACCACCCCGGTGATGCCGAGCACGGCCAGCCCGCCGGCGACCGAGGCGCCCTGCAGCCCGACCAGCTCCGCGCCGCCACCGGCGCGGACGTCCCCGAGCCGGGGTCCACCGGCGACGACCACGATGAACACGCCGCCCAGCCGGCCCCGCATCTCGTCCGGGGCGGCGGCCTGCAGGATCGCGATCCGGAAGACGGCGGAGACCATGTCGGCCATGCCGGCTCCGGCCAGGCACAGCAGCCCCAGCCAGAGCACGTCGGTCAGGCCGAACAACGTCACCGACAGCCCCCACGCCGCGATGGCGGCCAGCACCGCCACCCCGTGCCGGTGGACCCGCCCGAACCAGCCCGAGAACAGCGCACCGACGAGCGCACCGGCGGCCAGCGCCGAGTAGAGCATCCCCGCGGTCTGCGGGCCGCCGCCGTACACCTGCTCGGCCAGTGCCGGGAACAGCGCCCGCGGCATCGCGAAGACCATGGCGACGAGGTCGACCACGAACGTCATGAGCAGGACCTGGCGGGTACGCAGGAACGCGAGGCCCTCCAGCACGCTGCTCACCCCGGCGCGCCTCCCCCCGCCGGCGGGAGGCATCGCCGGCAGCCCGCGGACCGCGGCGACCGCGACGAGGAACGACAGGACGTCGAGCGCGTACGCCGCCTCGTAGCCGAACCTCGCGACGAGCACCCCTGCAAGCAGCGGTCCGATCGTGACCCCCAGGTTGAACTCGACCTGCTTGAGCGCGTTCGCCGCCGGCAGCAGCGCCGCGGGCAGCAGCCGCGGGACCAGAGCCTGGCGGGCCGGGGAGTCGACCGCGAAGATCGCCGCCTGACCGGCGACGACGGCGTACAGCAGGAGGGTGGAGCCCAGCCCGGCCACCGCCTGGGCGACCAGGACGAGGGACAGGAGCAGCTGCCCGACGGTGGTGACGAGCACGAGCCGGCGGCGGTCGACGGCGTCGGCGATCGCCCCGCCGTAGAGCCCGAAGACGATCAGCGGCACCAGGCCGGCCAGCCCGACCAGGCCGACGGCGGCGGCCGAGCGGGTCTGCGCGTAGACCTGGATCGGCACCGCGACCATCGTGACTTGGGTGCCGACGACCGAGACGGCGTCCCCGAGGAGCAGCCGGCGGTACGCCGGGGACTCCCGCAGCGGCGCGAGGTCCAGCGTGGCCCCTCGCAACCGGGCGAGCATCCCGCGGGAGCTCTCGACGGTGGGACGCGTCACGGAGCGAGCCGCTCCAGGACCCAGCCGCCGTCCTCCGCCCGCGTGTAGCGCAGGCGGTCGTGCAGCCGGTCCCGGCGGCCCTGCCAGAACTCCACGACGGACGGCACGACCCGCAGCCCGCCCCAGAACGGCGGCACGGGCACCGACTCGCCGAAGCGCTCCGCGAGCTCGGCCTGCCGGCGCTCCAGCACCGATCGGTCCGCCACGACCTCCGACTGCCGCGAGGCCCACGCCGCCACCTGCGCGCCGAGCGGGCGGGACCGGAAGTAGGCCTCCGTCTGCGCCCGTGACACCTGCTCCACGGTTCCCTCGATGGTCACCTGCCGCTCGAGGTCGACCCAGGAGAACAGCAGCGTGGCGCGCGGATTGCCGAGCGCCTCCCTCCCCTTGCGGGAGGTCAGGTTGGTGAACACGACGAGACCGCGGTCGTCGTAGGCCTTGAGCAGGACGGTGCGGGCGCTCGGCACCCCCTGCGCCGTCGCCGTGGCCAGGACGACGGCGTTGGGCTCGCCCAGTGGCGCAGCGTCGGCGAACCAGCGGGCGAACTGCTCCAGCCACGTGGGCGCGAGGTCGGACTCCGACAGCCCGGCCCGGGCGTACTCGCGGCGCAGGGCCGTCAGGTCGCGCTGGTCACCCACGCGGGCCAAGGCTAGCCGCGGGCGGGGCGACCCCCCGGAGGCGGGCACGGCAAGATGGGCGTGCAGTGCACCTCCAGACGCAGCAGCACAGGGAGCCGCGACATGGCTGAGCAGACGGCGTTCCAGCCCGGGCTCGACGGCGTCGTCGCCTTCGAGTCCGCGATCGCCGAGCCCGACCGGGAGGGCAGCGCCCTGCGCTACCGCGGCGTCGACATCGAGGACCTCGTCGGCACCGTCAGCTTCGGCAACGTCTGGGGGCTGCTGGTCGACGGCAAGTTCAACCCTGGCCTGCCACCCGCCGAGCCCTTCCCGCTGCCGGTCCACTCGGGCGACATCCGGGTCGACGTGCAGTCCGCGATCGCGATGCTCGCCCCGGCGTGGGGCCTGCAGCAGATGTTCGACATCGACGTGGCGCAGATCCGCGACGACCTGGCGCGCACGTCCGTGATGGCGCTGGCCTTCGTGGCGCAGTCCGCGCGGGGACTGGGGCGGCCGATGATCCCGCAGCGCGAGGTGGACAAGGCCGAGACGATCGTCGAGCGCTTCATGATCCGCTGGAAGGGCGAGCCGGACCCGGCGCACACGAAGGCCGTCGACGCCTACTTCGTCTCGGCCGCCGAGCACGGCATGAACGCCTCGACGTTCGCCGCGAGGGTGATCGCGTCGACCGGCGCCGACGCGGCGGCCTCCATCTCCGGTGCCATCGGCGCGCTGTCCGGTCCGCTGCACGGCGGGGCCCCGAGCCGGGTGCTCACGATGCTGGACGAGGTCGACAAGTCCGGCGACCCGACGGGCTACGTCAAGGGGGTCCTCGACCGCAAGGAGCGGCTCATGGGCTTCGGGCACCGCGTCTACCGGGCCGAGGACCCGCGTGCCCGTGTGCTGCGGCGCACCGCCAAGGAGCTGGGCTCGCACCGCTACGAGGTCGCCAAGGCCCTCGAGAAGGCCGCCATCGAGGAGCTGACCGAGCGCTACCCCGACCGGGCGCTGCGCACCAACGTGGAGTTCTGGTCGGCGGTCGTCCTGGACTTCGCCGAGGTGCCGGCCCACATGTTCACCTCGATGTTCACCTGCGCGCGCACCGCCGGATGGAGCGCGCACATCCTCGAGCAGAAGGAGCTCAACAAGCTCGTGCGGCCCTCTGCGCGCTACGTCGGCCCTGGCCCGCGCCCGGTGTCGGAGGTCGAGAGCGGGACGTTGCCGGCCGGGAACCAGGTCTGAGCGGGTGAGCGCCCGCCACCCGGACGTGTCCATCCCCAGCTCGCTGCTCCCGTCGGACGGACGCTTCGGAGCCGGGCCGTCGAAGGTCCGGCCGGCCCAGCTCGACGCGCTCCTCGCGACGGGCCGCAGCTACCTCGGCACCTCCCACCGGCAGGAGCCGGTGCGGGCGCAGGTACGCCGGCTGCGACGCGGCCTGCGGGAGCTGTTCGCCCTCCCCGACGGGTACGAGGTGGTGCTCGGCAACGGTGGGGCGACCGAGTTCTGGGACATCGCGACCTTCGGGCTGATCTGTCGCCGCTCGCAGCACCTGTCGTTCGGGGAGTTCAGCTCGAAGTTCGCCCTGGCGGCGCGCCAGGCGCCGTTCCTCGAGGACCCCTCGGTGATCGCGAGCGATCCGGGCAGCCATCCGGAGGCGGTCGCCGAGGTGGGGATCGACCTGTACGCGCTGACCCACAACGAGACCTCGACCGGTGTCATGATGCCCGTCCGGCGGGTCGAGGGCGCCGACGGCGGCGCGCTCGTGGCGGTCGACGCCACCAGCGGCGCGGGCGGGCTGCCGGTGTCCGCAGCCGAGTTCGACGTCTACTACTTCTCGCCGCAGAAGTGCTTCGCCTCCGACGGGGGACTGTGGATCGCGCTGATGTCCCCGGCGGCGCTGGAGCGCATCGCGGCGGTGAAGGGCAGCGGCCGGTGGGTGCCCGCGTCGTACGACCTGAGCATCGCGCTGGACAACTCGCGGCTGGACCAGACCTACAACACGCCCGCGCTCGCCACGATCCTGCTGATGGCCGAGCAGGTGGACTGGATGAACGGGCAGGGTGGGCTCGACTGGGCGGTGGCCCGGACGGCCGACTCCTCGTCCCGCCTCTACACCTGGGCGGAGAAGACCTCCTACACCTCGCCCTTCGTCGTGCAGCCGCAGATGCGGTCGCAGGTGATCGGGACCATCGACCTCGACGACGGTGTGGACGCGGCTGCGGTGGCCCGGTCTCTGCGGGCGGCCGGGATCGTCGACACCGAGCCCTACCGCAAGCTCGGCCGCAACCAGCTGCGCATCGCGATGTTCCCGGCTGTCGAGCCGTCCGATGTCGAGGCGCTCACCGCGTGCATCGACCACGTGGTCGGGCAGCTGTCCTGAGCGACCCGCTGCCGCAGGCGTGGGTGCCGCGGGTGATGAACACCTCCCTGGCCCTGGTCCTGATGCTGCTCGTCGCACCGATCTTTTCGCGCTTCGGCGGCAAGCCGCTCTACGTGCAGATCGCCCTCGTCGGGGTCATGGTCCTGGTCGTCCCCGTGGTGCTGGCCTGCCTCGCCTCCGCGGCGCGCCCCGGCTCGGTCGGGCGCACCGCCCGTCGTCTGCGCAGGAGGCGGAGCGGGGACTAGGAGAAAGATGACCCGAAGTGCTCAGGACGTTGCGCCACATGGCCGATATACATGCGTCAATCCACTGCAACGGTCTGCGGGAGCACCATGAGAATCGACCGCGACATCGTCCTGCTCGGGCACTTCTGCTCCCTGCACGAGGCGCTGATCGAGCGCGACACGCTGGAGGAGCGGATGCGCAGCGGGGAGGCCGACGAGGACCTGCTCGCTCGCAGCCTGACGGCGTCAGAGGGGGTGCTGGAGGCGCGCTCGGCGCTGTACCGGTGCCTGATGGCGCAGGGCTGGACGCCGCCCGAGACGACGGCGAAGACCCTCGCGTACGACGAGATCGTGCTGGTGGAGCACGTCGGGGCGGCCCGCGGCTGAGCCCGCCGGCACCGCCGTCAGCGGAAGACGTGCACGTGCGGACGCCGCCGCACGAGGTGCGGCTCCAGGCGCAGCTGCCGCACCCGGGTCATGACCACCGCCGCGACGATCCCCGACAGGGCGGTGACGAGGCCGCCCAGCACGATGCTGCTGCGCGGGCCGAGCGCCTCGGCCAGCGCACCGATGAGCGGCGCGCCGATCGGCGTACCGCCCAGGAACACCAGGACGTAGAGCGCCATCACCCGGCCGCGCATCTGGGCGGCGGAGCCGAGCTGCACGATCGCGTTGGCCGTCGTGGTGAAGGTCAGCACGGCGATCCCGGTGGGCACGAGCAGCAGGGCCATGAGCTCGAAGGTCGGCGCGAGGCCGACCAGCACCTCGAGGAGCCCGAACGCGAGCACCGCCAGGAACAGAGTGCGCTGCCGGGGCGGGCCGACGCGGCGGGCACTGAGCAGCGCGCCCAGCAGGGAGCCGACGGCGAGCATGGCCGAGAGCAGGCCGTACGCGCCCGCGCCGCGCTGGAAGACCTCCTTGACGACCAGGGCGAGCGTGACCTGGAAGTTGAGGCCGAACGTGCCCACCACGAACACCAGCACCATCGGGACGAGCAGGTCCGAGCGGGCCCGGACGTACGCCAGCCCCTCGCGCAGCTGGCCCTTGGCCCGCTCGACCCGGTCGGCGGGGTGCAGGTCCGCACGGCGCATCGCCCGCAGGCCGGATATCACGGCGAGATAGCTCAGCGCGTTGGCGAGGAACACCCAGCCGGTGCCGAAGGCGGCGATTGCCACACCCGCCAGCGCGGGGCCGACGATGCGGGCGGAGTTGAAGGTCGCGCTGTTCAGGCTGATGGCGTTGGGCAGGTCCTCCGCACCGACCATCTCGACGAGGAAGGACTGCCGTACCGGGGTGTCCACCGCGGCCGCGAGCCCGAGGGCGAAGGCCAGCGCGAAGACGTGCCACAGCGCCACCACCCCCGACAGGTCCAGCACGGCGAGCAGGAGGGCGAGCACCCCCATGACCGCCTGCGCCCCGAGCAGCAGGCGGTGCTTGTCGTAGCGGTCGGCCAGCACCCCGCCGTACAGCCCGAACAGCAGGACCGGCAGGAACTGCAGGGCGGTGGCGACGCCGAGCGCGATGCCGGAGTCGCCGGACAGCTCGAGCACCAGCCAGCTCTGGGCGACGCGCTGCGCCCAGGTCCCGGACAGCGACACCACCTGCCCGACCGCGAACAGCCGGTAGTTGCGGATCCTCAGCGAGCGGAACGTGCTCACGTGGCGGCCAGCCGGTCGAGGATCTTCGCGGCCTGGTGGAGCACCGCGAGCTCCTCCGCGGGCAGCTCGCCGAGCCGCTGCGCCAGCCAGGCCTCGCGGCGGCGCCGGTCCTCGCGCAGCAGGGCCGCGCCCTCGGGGCTGACGGCGAGCAGCACCTGGCGGCCGTCGGTCGGATGATCGCTGCGCGTCAGCAGCCCGTCCGCCTCGAGGGCCGCGCAGATGCGGGACATCGACGGCGGCTGCACCCGCTCGTGCGCCGCGAGCTCACCGGGCGTGAGCGGCCCGTGCCGCTCGAGTGTTGCCAGCGCCGCGATCTGCGACAGGGTGAGGGAGCTCTCGGCGCGCTCCGAGCGCATCCGCCGGGCAAGGCGCATGACGGCCAGGCGGAGCGAGCTGGCGAGAGCCGTCTCGGCGGAGGTGCGCACACCTGCTGCAAGTCGTTCGCATTGCTAACTATTTCCGAGGTGTCAGCCGGTGAGTGCCCGCTCGATCGGGTCGATCGCGAAGTAGACGACGAACAGGGCCGCGATGACCCAGAGCAGCGGGCTGACCTCGCGGGCCCTGCCCTGGGTCGCCTGAAGCAGCGCGTACGACACGAACCCCGCCCCGATGCCGTTGGTGATGGAGTAGGTGAACGGCATCAGCACGATGGTCAGGAAGGCCGGGATCGCGATCGCGTAGTCGTCGAAGTCGATGTTGCGGATCTGGGTGAGCAGCAGGAAGCCGACGACCACCAGCGCGGGGGAGGCGGCCTCGAAGGGCACGACCGTGACCAGCGGTGTCAGCAGCAGCGCGACCAGGAACAGCACGCCGGTGACGACGCTGGCCAGACCGGTACGGGCCCCGTCCCCGACGCCTGCCGCCGACTCGATGTAGGTGGTAGCGGAGGACGCCGATGCCGCCCCGCCGGCGACGGCCGCCAGCGAGTCGACCAGCAGCACGGGGTCGGCACCCGGGAGGCGCCCCTCCTCGTCGAGCAGGTCGGCCTCCGAAGCCACCCCGACGACGGTGCCCATCGTGTCGAAGAAGTCGGCCAGCATGAGGGTGAACACCAGCAGCACAGCGGCGAGGACGCCGACCCGGGCGAACCCGCCGAACAGCGAGAAGGCGCCCACGAGGGAGAGGTCAGGCATGTCGACCACCTGCTCGGGGAGCTTCGGGACGTTGAGCTGCCAGCCGCCGGGGTCCATCTGCGTCGGGGACACGAACGACGGCCCGATGTCGAAGACCGCCTCGACGAGGATCGCCACCAGCGTGGTGACGACGATGCCGAGCAGGATCGCGCCGCGGGTGCGCCGCGCCACGAGCACGGCGGTGAGCAGCAGGCCGAACACGAACACCACGGTCGGCCACCCCTGCAGGTTGCCGCCCACGCCGAGCTGCACGGGTACCGGTCCGGTGCCCGTACGCCGCACGAAGCCCGCGTCCACCAGACCGATCAGCGCGATGAACAGCCCGATGCCGACGCTGATCGCCGTTTTGAGCTCCATCGGGATGGCATGGAAGATCACGGTCCGCAGGCCGGCCAGCACGAGCACGGTGATGAGCAGGCCCTCGAGGACGACCAGCCCCATCGCGTCGGCCCAGCTCATCTGCGAGGCGATGGAGAAGGTGACGAAGGCGTTCAACCCGAGCCCGGTCGCGAGAGCGAACGGGTAGCGCCCGACCAGTCCCATGAGGATCGTCATCACGGCAGCCACCAGCGCCGTGACCGCGGCGACCTGCGGAACACCCAGCGCGCGCCCGTCCACGTCGGGGACGGTGCCGATGATGAGCGGGTTCAGCACCACGATGTAGGCCATCGTGAAGAAGGTCGCCGTGCCGCCGCGGATCTCCTGGCGGATGCTGGAACCACGCTCGCTGATGGAGAAGTAGCGGTCGATGCTGCTGCGCGGCGGGCTCTCCTGGATGGTCATGTTCTGCAGGGTGCCAGAGCACTGCAGCCGGTCCGCGCAGGCGCCACGGCGTAACCTGGGGACATGTCACTGCGCGTCTCCTCGCGGCCGGACCCTCCGCCGCTCGAGACCGACGACCGTCGGGTCGTCCTGGTCGGGACCGCCCTGTGGGCCCTCGCCCTGGTCGTCCTGCTGGTCCTGAAGGTCGCCGGCGTGACCGAGGTCCGCGGCTGGTGGCTCGCGATGTGCGGTTACGGCATCGTGCTCGGGCTGTACGGCGTGCGCTACTGCCGGCGGCGTCAGGAGGCGATCGCCCGCGACAAGGCTGCCGGGATCCCGCAGCGCTCGTGACGGTGTCGCGGCGCACCGGCGCTCTGTGCGGCATCGCGGCGCCGGTGGCCTTCGTCGGCGGCTGGGTCGTCACCGGACTCCTCACCGAGGGCTACGACCCGCTGCAGGACGCGATCAGCCAGCTGGCCCGCGAGGGCGCTCCGACGCGGGCTGCCATGACCGGGTGCTTCGTCGCCTTCGGTGTGCTTCTGCCGGTGTGGGCGGTCGTCGTGGCACGCGAGCTCGAGGCGGCGGGGTTGCGGGCCGTCGTGACGGTGGCGGGGCTGGCCACCGTCGCCGTGGCCGCACTGCCGCTGTCCCGCGAGCCAGGGGGGACGCAGGACCTGCTGCACGGCGTGGCCGCGGGCACGGGCTACGTCGCCATGGCGCTGACCCCGCTGGTCGCTGCGCTGGCGCTGCGGCGCTCGGGGCACCGGACCGCCGCTGCGGCCTCCGCCGCGGTCGGCCTCGTGTCGGCCGGCGCCCTCGTCGGCACGTTGCTCGTGGAGGGCAGCGGCGGCGTGCAGCGCCTCGGGCTCACGGTCGTGGACGCCTGGCACGTGGTCGTGGCCGGCTGGGTGCTGGGGCGTCGCCCCTAGTGTTGGGCGGGTGAGCGGCGCGGATCTGCCGGGGGTCGACCCGGAGCGGCTTCGTACGGCGCTCGAGGTCTTCCACGAGCTGGACGGGCTGCCGGTGGACCACCCCGATGCGGTGGCCGTGCGCGAGGCGACGGCCGCGCTGTTCAAGACGGTGAAGGAGCGGCGGCGGCGGGAGCGGCGGGCGGCCGGGCTGGCGCACGACGCGGCGGTCACCGCCGCCACCGCGACGGGCGCGCCGGGGCGGATCGACGACGAGACGAGGGGGCTCTCGCTGTCGACAGGCACGACCGATGCACTGGCAGGGACGCTGCGCAACGCCCGCGCCTGCTACACGTGCAAGCAGCGTTACACCGAGGTCGACGCCTTCTACCACCAGCTGTGCCCCTCCTGCGCCGCGCTCCACCGGTCACGGCGCGAGGCGCGTACCGATCTGGCCGGACGGAGGGCGCTCCTCACCGGCGGCCGCGCGAAGATCGGGATGCACATCGCGCTGCGCCTCCTGCGCGACGGCGCCGACACGACGATCACGACCCGCTTCCCGGCCGATGCCGTACGCCGGTTCTCGGCCATGCCGGACAGCGGCGACTGGCTGCACCGGCTGCGGGTCGTCGGCATCGACCTGCGCGACCCGGCGCAGGTCGTCTCGCTGGCGGACGCCGTGGCCGGTCGCGGGCCGCTCGACATCCTCATCAACAACGCTGCACAGACGGTGCGCCGCTCCCCCGGGGCCTACGCGCAGCTGGTCGCGGCCGAATCCGGCCCCCTGCCCGGAGGGGGCCTTCCGGAGGTGGTCGACCTCGGCCACTCGCACGACAGGCACCCGCCCGCGCTGTCCGCCGGTCCACCGACGACCGCGTCCGCGCACGCGCTGACCGCCCTCGCCCTCACCAGTGGCTCGGCCTCCCTGGACCGGGTCGCGGACGCGACCGCCATCGACGCCGGCGGGTTGGTGCCGGACCTCGAGGCGGTCAACAGCTGGACGCGTCGGGTGCACGAGGTCGATCCCCTGGAGCTGCTCGAGGTCCAGCTCTGCAACGTGACCGCGCCGTTCGTCCTCGTGAGCCGGCTGCGCGCGTGCATGGCCGCCTCGGCCGCGCGGCGGACCTACATCGTGAACGTCTCGGCCGTGGAGGGGCAGTTCGGGCGCGGGTACAAGGGAGCGGGGCACCCGCACACCAACATGGCAAAGGCGGCGCTGAACATGCTGACGCGCACCAGTGCGGAGGAGATGCGCACCGACGGCATCCTCATGACCGCTGTCGACACCGGCTGGATCACCGACGAGCGGCCACACCCGCTCAAGGCCCGCCTGCACTCGGAGGGGTTCCATGCGCCGCTCGACCTGGTGGACGGGGCGGCCCGGGTGTACGACCCGATCGTTCGTGGTGAGCGCGGTGAGGACCTGTACGGCTGCTTCCTCAAGGACTACGCGCCGGCGGCCTGGTGAGCGTGCCCGCTGCGGCGTCGCCGGTGCGGATCGAGGAGCTGCCTCCCGCCTTGTTCGGCTCGGCGGTTGCGCTCTGGCACGAGACCGGACTGACGCGCTCCTGGAACGACCCCGACGACGACCTGCGGCGGGCCATCGACGGTCCGTCCTCCACCGTGCTGGCGGCGCTGGACGCTGCGGACGACGGCGCCGACCGGCTGCTCGGGACCGTGATGGTCGGCCATGACGGACACCGCGGCTGGGTCTACTACCTCGCCGTCGCGCCTGACGCCCGGCGGCGCGGCCTGGGACCTGAGCTGATGCGCGCCGGGGAGGACTGGCTTCGCGCGCACGACATCCCGAAGGTGCAGCTCATGGTGCGTCGGCAGAACGCGGCGGTGAGTGCCTTCTACGAGGCACTGGGCTACGCCTACTCCGACGTCGTGGTCATGGGCCGGCGACTGGACTGAGGCTCGGCTCTGTCCACCCGTAGGGGTTGTCGGGTCGTCGGGGCTGTGCCGGTGGAGCTCGTCGGCGAGCTACTGGGGACTGTGCTGGTCGAACGGGCTGTCGGGCGGGGGCAGTTCCGGCAGCGGTCGCTGCGGCGGCATGGGCGGGTC
>JAUJOY010000004.1:0-37465 GCA_030447385.1 Mycobacteriales bacterium | reverse complement strand
GAGGAGCAGGACAAGGACTGCAACGCCAGGCGCTTGGTCACGGCGGCTCGGGTGAGCTGACCGGGTTCAGATGGCCTACACGGCCGGAAAGGCCGGATCGGCGTCGAGCAGCGCCCCACGCCTGCAGGGCACAACCCCGGGCACAGGCCCGCTCATCATCCCGAGCCCACCGGAACGAGGTCAGCACGAGTCAGCGCCGATCGCAAAGAGATGCCCACAGCGGCCAGGTTCTCCCGTCCGCCTTGTTCACGATCGACGGCGCACACGGCGTCATCCACCAGTCCGCCCGCGCGGCGCAGCTCCAGGCACCCCTTCACCAAGGCGCCAGCGGTCGTCACGACGTCCTCGACAGCGACGACGCGCAACCCGTCGACAGCGCCTCCCTCAACGCTCTTTCGGGTGCCGTACTCCTTCGCCTCCTTCCGGACGAACACCGCCGGCAGGCCGGCCAGCTGCGACATCACCGTGACGATGGGGATGCCGCCCATCTCCATCCCGGCCAGCACCTGGCAGTGACCCGGCAGGAGGCGGACCATCGCCTCGCCGACCTCCCGGAGAAGCAGCGGCTGCCCTTCGAACAGGTACTTGTCGAAGTACTGCCGGCTGACCTCCCCTGACCGGAGCTGGAAGGAGCCGGTGAGGTGGCAGGCATCGAAGACCCGCTGGCCCAGGGGGATGTTCACCACTCCATCATCCCTTCGGACTCCAGCGCCGAGCCGCCGGGAGCTGAGTCAGGTCACCGGCCCCAGATCCCGGTAGCACTACTCATGCGGACGAGGACCACCGTGGACAGGATCGATCCATGACCACATCGACTCCGCTTCCGCCCCGCAACACCCCCGCCTTCTTCGCCCAGGCCGCCATCAGCTTCGGCGTCGCAAGCATCGCGGTCGGCATCGGCATCACCTATCTGCCCGTCGACCGCTGGATCCGCGGCTTCCTCGCGATCGGCTGCCTGTTCCTGGTCAGCTCCGCCTTCACGCTGGCGAAGTGCATCCGGGACCAGCAGGAGTACACCCTGGTGAGCCGCGCCGAGCAGGCCCGGATGGAGAAGTACCTGAGCGAGCACGACGCGTACGCCCTGCAGTCCAACTCCTGACCGGAAGGCACGGTCGCTGCGCGTCGCGCGGACGCGCCGAACCGACCGACGTTCAGGACGGCCCTTCTTCGAGGCCCATCAGCACCCCGTCCTCGTCCAGGTCGAGCACCTCCAGGTCGACCTGCTCGAGCGGGTCCACCACCTCGAAGTCGTCGTCCTCGATGGCCATCCCGGCGTAGGAGGACTCGGTCGCCTCGAGGACGGTCTCGCTGTGCGCGCCGCAGCCGTGGGCGAGCGCAACGACGCGGCCGTCGTCCGGAGCCATCTTGTTGGCGCAGACCCCGAACACCCGGCCCAGCGCGCCGGCCAGCCCCGTCAGGAAGCCGCACTCCGCGCACCGCCCGGGCGCCGCCTTGGCGAGCGGGGTCTCTGGACCGCCGAGACCGTCGTACCAGCGATCGGCGGCGTCCGCCCGGCCCTCCGCGGACAGGACCCGGGCCCGGCCGAGGCCCAGCTCGCGATGCAGGTCGAACGGCAGCCGCTCGGCGTCGACATCGGCGTAGGCCGGGACGAGGCGGGGATCGTCAGGTGGGGGGGGCAGCAGGTCGCCGGGCGTGAGGTCCCCCGGGGCGATGCGCTCGCTCCAGGGCACCCAGGCGGGAGCGAGCAGCGCGTCCGGCCCGGGAAGCAGGACCACCTCGTCGACCGTCACCCGGTCCTGCCCGTCCGCCCGAGCCACCGTCACCGCCCAGCGCCATCCGGCGTAGCCCGACTGGGTGGTCTCGAAGAAGTGGGTGGCGATGCGCTCGCCCTCGGCCTCGACGCCCTGATGCGCGCCCGCGGTCGGGCCGGCTTCCTCCACGGCGGCAGCGCGGGCCAGGTCGAGGGCGGCGGCGCACTGCGGGTCGAGCAGCGGGCGGTCCGCCGGCAGATCGGTCACGGCGCTCACGACGGACGGGTCCTCCACAGCGGGGTCGGGCACAGCGGGGTCGGGCACGGCACCCTCCGGCGCCATGTCAGGGGGTGGGGTCGGCGTGCCCGGGGAGGGCTCCCCCTTGGGCGCTGCGAGGGCGCCGGTTACCTTCTTTCCGACGTCGCGCAACCTGCGTCTCACACCCGGCACCTGCACAGTCTCCCACTCCGCCGTGCCGGCACGGCGCGCCCGAAGGATGTGGAGCACGAGTGAGCTTGCGCGGTCGACTCCGCCCGGCTGCCTGCCTCGCGCTCGGTCTCGTCGCGCTGAGCGGCTGCGAGCGGCCGACCCCGCTGGTGACCGTGGTCAACGCCGGCAGGAGCGTCTACGCCGAGGCCGACACGTACTGCTTCGAGGGGCAGTCCACGGTCGAGGCCAACTGCGCCGTTCGCCAGCAGCGAGCGCCCGTCCTGGAGGTCGAGCCGGGCGAGCCGGTCGGGGTGGACGTCGGCAAGGAGCTCGTGGAGGGCGGCTGGATCATCGAGCTGTCCGACCCGCAGGCACCGGCGGAGGAGGCGCAGCCCCAGCAGTCGGAGGTGCAGGACGGCCACTACTTCACCTTCACCGCGCCGAACCTGCCGCCGGAAGGCTCGCTCCTGCTGACCGTGCGCTCGCTGAACGGCGAGACCCCCACCGGCCAGTGGTCCTTCCTGCTCGCACGGCGCTAGCCCTGCCGCCGGACGTCAGGGGCCCTCGAGCTCGGTGGCGATCGCGCGCAGGATCTGAGCCACGCGACGGCCGGTCTCACGGTCGGGGTGCTTGCCGCGGCGCAGTGAGGGCTGCACCTTCGCCTCGAGCAGCTTGATGGTGTCCTCGACCATGCTCTGCAGGTCCTCGGGCTGCCGGCGCGCGGTTGCGAGGGTCGGCGGCGCCTCGAGAACCGTCAGCGCCAGGGCCTGCTCCCCGCGCTGCCCCGCAGCCACCCCGAACTCCACACGTGCCCCGGCCTTGAGCTCCTCGACCCCCGCGGGCAGCGCCGAGCGAGGTACGAAGACGTCGCCTCCGTCGTCGCGGGACACGAAGCCGAATCCCTTGTCCTTGTCGTAGAACTTGACCTTGCCGGTGGGCACGGGGACCTCGTCATCTCGGTGGGCTGTACGTCTGGTCGCGCGGGACGCGGTCGTTTCAGGCTAGCCGGACACGCCTACGCTGACCTGCGAGCCGACGTCGAAGGAGGGCCGTGCGCGACCGCGCGTCGACCGGGCCGCGCCACGGCGCACCCGAGGCCCCGCGCCCGGGCGAGCGGCTCGTGCGAGCCGGCGCCCTGGTGTTCGGGGTCGGCGTGCTCGGGATCGTCGCGGTCCTGGTGCCCTTCCTGCTCGGCCGGCAGGACGCCCCGCTGTGGACCACGCTGGTCGCGTCGCTGATGCCGATCGGCCTGGCGCTGTCGCTGCTGGGCCTGCTGCGGGGGGCTCGCTCGC
Source organism: Mycobacteriales bacterium (assembly GCA_030447385.1). GTDB lineage: Bacteria > Actinomycetota > Actinomycetes > Mycobacteriales > SCTD01 > SCTD01. The sequence continues at coordinate 34,032 of JAUJOY010000004.1, read as the reverse complement.
GCCGTCAGCGTCCCGACCCGCGCAGCGCGTCGTTCATCGAGCCGGAGCGGAACACCCGGGCCGAGACCTGAGCGAACCCCTCCCGCCGGACGAGGTCGATGGCCGCGTCGTCGCAGCGCTCCAGCGCCTCCGGGTCCAGCTCGACCCTCGCCTGCCCGCTTCCGAGGTCGCGTACCCGCACGTCGACGACCGTCCCGAGGTGTGCGCGCAGCGCCCGCTCCGCCCGGTCGACCCGCGCCAGCGCGTCGACCGTCACCGGCACGCCGTACGCGATCCGGCTGGACAGACAGGCGAGGGCCGGCTTGTCAGACGTTCCGAGCCCCCACCGGCGGCTCGCCTCGCGCACCTGCGCCTTGGTCAGCCCGGCGTCCAGCAGCGGCGTCAGCGCCCCGCGCTCCGCCGCAGCCCGTATGCCCGGACGGAACCCGGCTACGGCGTCGTCGGCGTTGGTGCCGGTGGCCACGGCAGGCAGTCGCAGGGACTCGGCCAGCGGCCGCAGCGTGTCCAGCAGGGTGGCCTTGCAGTGGAAGCAACGATCCGCGCCGTTCGCGACGTAGCCCTCCTTCGCGAGCTCCTCGGTACCCGGCGTCACGTGCCGGACGCCGAGCACCGCGCAGAAGGCAGCCGCGGCCGAGAGCTCGTCCGCCGCCAGTGACGGGCTCACCGCCGTGGCGGCGACGACCCGATCGGGCCCGAGCGCCCGCCGCGCCGCCGCGAGGAGGAACGCGGAGTCGGCGCCACCGGAGAACGCGACCAGCAGACCGCCGAGGCCACGCAGCGCGCTGTCCAGCGCCGTGAGACGCAGGTCCAGCACGTGACCGGCGAACCAGTCGGGGAAGCCTGTCAGGTCGTCCAGCAGGACATCCGCGCCCTCGGGCGGGAACCCCCCGGTCGCCACGCCGACGCTGAGGACCGCGGCCGCCCGCGCGGCGCGCACGTCACCCGGGTGGTCCCCGACGTAGACCGACGCGCCCTCCGCGGTCAGGGCCTGCGCCTTGCCCTCCGCCCACAGCGACCCGGTCACCGCGTCGACCTCGAGCCCGAGGTCGCCCAGCGCCTGCCGGGCCAGCGCCTCGGACTTGGCGGTGACGACGACGACCCGGCCCCCGCAGGAACGCACGGCCGCCACCGCCTCGGCCGCCCCGGGGAGCAGGGTGATGCGCGACGGGCCGAGCACCGCCATCAGCTCGCGGTAGCGCCCGGCTGCCGGGGCGACCCGCTCCGCTGCCACCCAGTGCGCGAGCTCGACCTCCAGCGGCGGACCGAGTCGCGAGGCCCACAGCCCGCCGTCGACCTCGACGCCCTCCTCCTGGGCCACCTGCGCGGCCACGGCGACGACGGCCGCCCGCGGGTCGATCAGCGTCAGGTCCAGGTCGAAGCCGACGGTGATCTGCACGCCCCGACAGTAGGCGCGGCCGGGCCGACTGGCGTCGAGCTCAGCCCTCCCCGGCCTCGAGCTGCTGCCCGGGATCGGACTCGGCAGCCTTGCGGGAGTCGGCCGTCCCGACCTCGTCCGGTGGGGCCGGCTGCGGGTCGGTCTGCCCGCCCGCGGCCGGGGCTGGACCGACGCCGCCCCCGGAGGCGGTCCCGGCGCCCTCGGCGGTGGAGGCTGCCGAGCCCTCGTCCACCCCCTCGCCCGCGGTCAGCAGATCCTTCTCCGAGCTGGTCATGGCAGGCCCGTTCCCGGCCAGCCCGACGGCCAACCGGCGACTAGCCTTGGCCGGATGGACTCCTCCGCGCGCAGCCTCGCGGACTGGCTCCGCAGCTGGCCGGACGAGCGGCTGGCCCGGCTGATCTCGGGCCGCCCCGACCTGGCCGTCCCGGTCCCCTCCGACCTCGGGGTCCTCGCGGCCCGGGCCGCCGTCCGCCTGTCGGTCCTGCGCGCGCTCGAGCAGGTGGACGCGTTCGCGCTGGCCCTGCTCGAGGGGCTGGTGCTCGGGGAGGACACGACGTCGTACGACTCGCTCGTCGGCCTCGTCGGCGACGCGGCACCTAAGGAGCGCATCTGCGAGGGGATCGAGCGGCTGCAGGACCTGGCCCTCGTCTGGGGACCACCGGATTCCCTTCGGGTCCTCGGGCCGGTGCGCGACGTGGTCGCGCCGTCCGCGGCCGGCCTCGGCCGCCCGGCGGCGACGCTGCTGGCCCGCCTGCGGACGAGCGACGTGGAGCCGGTCGCCCGGACGCTCGGGGTGGACGGTGCAGCCGGGATCGCCGAGCTGCTCGCCGACACCACCCGCCTGGCGGCCCTGCTGGCCTCGGCCGACGACGCGGCGCTGCGGGTCCTCGAGACGCTGGCCTCCGGACCGCCCCTCGGCCAGGTCAAGGACGCCAACCGGCGGGCCACCTCGAGCCCGGGGGACTCACCCGTCCGCTGGCTGCTCGCCCGCGGCCTGCTCGTCCCGATCGACGCCGACACCGTGGAGCTGCCGCGCGAGGTCGGGCTGGCCCTGCGCGGAGCGTCCGCGCTGGGGGCGCTGCAGCCCTACCCGCCCGCGCTCGCCACGGCGGGCGCCGGGCCGGGCGGTGTCGACACCGCGGCGGCTCAGGCCGCTGCGGCGGTGGTCACCCAGGTCGAGGCCCTGCTCGAAGCCTGGACCGCTCGTCCGCCTGCGGTGCTGCGCGCCGGTGGCCTGGGCGTCCGCGAGCTCAAGCGGGCAGCCGCAGCGGTGGACGTCGTGGAGGCGCGGGCCGCCCTCCTGGTCGAGCTCGCCTCCGCCGCCGGCCTGATCGACCAGACACCCGGCACCGACCCCGAGTGGGTGCCGACGCCCGCGTACGACGTCTGGCTCAGCTCGCCGCCGCAGCAGCGGTGGGCCTCGCTCGCGACCGCGTGGCTCCACCTGCCCCGGCTGCCGGCGCTGGTGGGCGAGCGCGACGAGCGTGACAAGGTGCTGGCGGCACTGGGGCCGGAGATCGAGCGGCCGGGGGCACCGCAGGAGCGGCGCCGGATCCTGGACGTGCTGCTGGACGCGCGGCCGGGGCACACCGTGACCCGCGCCAGCGTGCTGGCCCTGCTGGTCTGGAGCGCCCCGCGCCGCGGCGGCCGCCTGCGTGACCTGATGCACCGGTGGACCCTCGAGGAGGCCGAGGTCCTCGGCCTGACCGGGCGGGGCGGGCTGGCGTCCTACAGCCGGGTCCTGCTCGACGGTGACGAGCGGGGTGCCGCGCGGCTCCTGGCCGCCCTGCTGCCCGAGCCGCTCGACCATGTCCTGGTCCAGCCCGACCTCACCGTCGTCGCCCCCGGGCCGCTCGAGCGCGAGCTGGCTGCGCAGATGGCTCTGGTCGCCGACGTGGAGTCCACCGGCGGTGCCACCGTCTTCCGGGTCAGCGAGCCGACCGTGCGGCGGGCGCTGGATGCCGGGCGCACCGCCGGCGACCTGCACGAGCTGTTCCGCACCCGGTCGCGCACCCCGGTCCCGCAGTCGCTGACCTACCTCGTCGACGACGTGGCCCGCCGCCACGGCCGCATGCGGGTGGGGGCCGCCAGCACCTACCTGCGGTGCGACGACGAAGCGCTGCTCGCGGAGGTGCTCGCGGCGAAGCGGCTCGCGCCGCTGCGGCTGCGACGGCTGGCCCCCACCGTGCTCGTGACGACGCAGCCGCTGGACCTGGTGCTCGAGGACCTGCGCGCGGCGGGGCACGCGCCGGCGGCGGAGGCGCCCGACGGTGCGCTGCTGCTCGCGCGCCCGGACGTCCGGCGCACCCCGCTGCGGGCGCGGCCCCAGCGCTACACCGAGCCGGCTCTGCCCGCCGAGCAGGCCCGCCTCTCCATCGCCGCACTGCGCGCAGGCGACCTGGCGGCCAGAGCGGCCCGCCGCGCGCCGGTCACCACCACCCGGTCCACGACCGCGGACACGCTCGCCTTCCTGCAGCAGGCCACGCGGGAGCGGCGGCAGGTGTGGGTCGGCTACGTCGACGCGCAGGGCCGCGCCACGTCCCGGGTGATCGAGCCGCGCAGCGTCGGGGGCGGCTTCCTCGCGGCCTGGGACCACCTGCGGTCGGAGAACCGGACCTTCGCCCTGCACCGGATCACCGGCGTCGCACCGGTCGACGATGGCTGAGCAGGATGCGGCCGGAGCGGACCGGCGTTGGACACTGATGTGGTGACACCCTCCGACGGGCCTTTGATCGTCCAGTCCGACAAGACCCTCCTGCTCGAGATCGACCACCCGCTCGCGGCCGACTGCCGGGCCGCCATCGCCCCCTTCGCCGAGCTGGAGCGCTCGCCGGAGCACGTGCACACCTACCGGCTCACCCCGCTCGGGCTGTGGAACGCGCGCGCCGCCGGCCACGACGCCGAGCAGGTCGTCGACGCCCTCGTGCGCTTCAGCCGCTACACCGTGCCGCACGCCCTGCTGGTCGACGTGGCGGACACGATGGACCGGTACGGCCGGCTGCGCCTCGAGCTCGACCCCATCCACGGGCTGGTGCTGCGGACGACCGACCGGGCCGTGCTCGAGGAGGTGGTGCGCAACAAGAAGGTCAGCCCGATGCTCGGCGCCCGGCTGGACCCCGAGACCTGCCTCGCCTTCCCGTCCGAGCGCGGCCGGCTCAAGCAGGCGCTGCTCAAGGTCGGCTGGCCGGCGGAGGACCTCGCCGGCTACGTCGACGGCGAGGCCCACGAGATCCTCATGCGGGAGGAGGGCTGGGAGCTGCGCGACTACCAGAAGCTCGCCGTCGACGGCTTCTGGCTCGGGGGCTCCGGCGTCGTGGTAATGCCCTGCGGCGCCGGGAAGACGATCGTGGGTGCGGCCGCCATGGCACGGGCCGGCGCGACCACGCTGATCCTGGTCACCAACACCGTGTCGGGTCGGCAGTGGCGGTCCGAGCTGCTCAAGCGGACGACGCTGACCGACGAGGAGATCGGCGAGTACTCCGGGGAGAAGAAGGAGATCAAGCCGGTCACCATCGCGACCTACCAGATCATGACCACCCGACGGAAGGGCGAGTACGCCCACCTCGAGCTGTTCGGCGCACGCGACTGGGGGCTGGTGGTCTACGACGAGGTGCACCTGCTGCCGGCGCCGGTGTTCCGGATGACGGCCGACCTGCAGTCCCGCCGCCGGCTCGGGCTCACCGCGACGCTGGTGCGCGAGGACGGACGCGAAGGGGACGTCTTCAGCCTCATCGGGCCGAAGCGCTACGACGCGCCGTGGAAGGACATCGAGTCGCAGGGCTGGATCGCGCCCGCGGACTGCACCGAGGTCCGCGTGACCATGACCGATGCGGAAAGGCTGACCTACGCGACCGCCGAGCCGGAGGACCGCTACCGGATAGCGTCCACCGCGCACACCAAGCTCGCCGTCATCCGCAAGCTGGTGGAGCGCCACGACGACCAGGTGCTCGTGATCGGCGCCTACCTCGACCAGCTCGACGAGCTCGGCGAGGCACTCGACATGCCGGTCATCCAGGGCTCGACGAAGAACGCCGAGCGAGAGCGCCTGTACGACGCGTTCCGGCGCAAGGAGATCCCCGGCCTGGTCGTGTCCAAGGTGGCGAACTTCTCCATCGACCTGCCCGAGGCCACGATCGCCATCCAGGTGTCCGGGACGTTCGGCAGCCGGCAGGAGGAGGCGCAGCGCCTCGGCCGGGTCCTGCGGCCGAAGGAGGACGGGCGCACGGCGCACTTCTACACGGTCGTCAGCCGCGACACCCTCGACCAGGACTACGCCGCCCACCGCCAGCGGTTCCTCGCCGAGCAGGGCTACGCCTACACGATCGTCGACGCGGACGACGTGCTGTCCGGAGGCTGAGCGCGGGTGCACCCCGCCTTGGTCGAGGCCGCCGTCGCGGTGCGCCGCGATCTGCGGACGCGGGCTCACGAGCAGGCCGTGCACGACGCCGTGGAGCAGCGCGCCTGGTGGCTGAGCGAGTGGGAGGCCGGCGCGCCGTACGTGCTCGGTCTGCTGGCGCAGGACGTGCAGGAGGCGGTGCACCTGGGCGACCCGACGTGGCCGCCGTGCCTCGAGACCTCATGCACCGAGCGGTTCGCGCACCCGATGTTCGTCGAGCCCGACCTCGGCACAGACCCGTTCTGGACCTGTCACCGCACCGGCCTTCCGGTGGCTCCGGTCGGAGGCCTCGGGAGCTGAGCCGTGCAGTATGTACCGCGCATCGACGCGAGGACGGGAGGTGGCCATGCAGCACGGCGACGTCTTCGCCGAGCACTACCGGATCGTCCGGGAGCTCGGACGGGGTGGGATGGGCGTGGTCTACCAGGCGCTCGACGAGAACCTCGGCCGCGACGTCGCGCTCAAGGTCATGGCGCTGTCGGCCCGGCACGACCCGTCCGCCGCAGGTCGGTTCCGGCGGGAGGCGCAGGTGCTGGCGGCCCTGCACCACCCCGGTGTCGTCACGGTGCACGACTACGGCGAGAGCGACGGCCAGCTGTTCCTGGTCATGCGCCTGGTGAACGGCATCGACCTGGCGCGACGTCTCAGTGACTCCCGGCGGCTGACGCCCGCGCACACGGTGGCCTTGGCGGAGCAGGTCGCGGCGGCGCTCGACGCGCTGCACGAGAACCGCCTGGTCCACCGCGACGTCAAGCCCTCGAACATCCTGCTCGAGGGAGACGAGCAGCATCCGGTGCTCTGCGACTTCGGCCTCGCCAAGCCGGTCGACGGCTCCCTCAGCCTGACCACCGCGGGCACGACCGTCGGGACGGTGCAGTACATGGCGCCGGAGCAGCTCGGCGGGGACCGGGGCACCCCGGCCTCGGACGTCTACGCGTTCGGCTGCGTGCTGTACCACTGCCTGACCGGCCAGCCACCGTTTCCCGGCACCGACCCGTACGAGATCGCCGCCGCACACCGTGGTCACCCGGTCCCGGGCGCTCGCTCGCTGCAGCCGGACCTGCCGGTCGGGGTGCCGCCGGTGCTGGTGCGCTGCCTGGCCAAGTCGCCGCAGGAGCGCTGGGCGACCGCGGGCGCGGCGGCCCGTGCGCTCCGGGCGGCGACGGCGACCCCGCCGGCGCCCCCGTCACGTGCGGCGCAGGGCCCGCTCGAGACGCCCGTCTTCGCGAGCCCGGCCCCTCTTCCCAGACCGCGCCCGGAGCCGGTGCCCCCACGACGGGTGGCGATCTCTCGGGTTCGGCTTCCCCGGCTGCTGGTGGGCCTGGTCGTCGTGGTCGTCGCGGGTGCTGTGGGCGTTCTCCTCAGCACCCCGCCGGATGTCGAGGACACCCGGCCGGCCGCCGCCCCCAGCGCCTCGGCGGCGGGGCTCGACGAGGCGGACCGGCGGCTCGCCGCGATGCTGCGCGAGGAGTACGGCGGGTGCACCCCGCTCCCGCGGCTGCCTGGGCAGCTGGCGCGGCTGAACTGCGACCGGACGCCGGAGGGCGTGGCGAGCGTGCACGCGGTCCAGTGGGCGGACGCCCGGGCCATGGACACGGGCTTCGACAGCGCCTACGTCGGCAAGCCGCGCTACCCCGACGCACCGTGCTCGGACTTCCGCGGCGGCAGCGGCGCGGCCGGCACGGGACACGTGAGCACGCGCATCGACGGTGGCCGCATCGCCTGCTACGTCAACGTCAACGACGACGCCGTGCTCGCCTGGCAGTACGACGACCGGGCCATCTCGCTGCTGGCCATCCGCGACGACAACGACTCGAGCAGCCTGTTCACCTGGTGGCAGGCCAACCGCGACCAGGTGCTGCGCTAGGACGTTGACAGCGCGACTGACGGTCACCATGCTCGCGGCGGTGCGGACGAGGCTGGGAGCTGTCAGCCGGCAGAAGGACGGCTCAGGGGCACCCGAGCGCCAGGCACACCGCGGGAGTGCGCAGGACCGCCCAGCCGCCTCCCTCCCGCCGCATCAGGAGCGTCACCTGGTCGTTGCGGCCGGGACGGCGTACCGACAGCACGGCCGTCGCCCGGTCTCCCTCCTGCCGCACCTCCACCAGGTCGATCCCGATCTGGGCGGCAGCCGCTCGGCTGGCGGCCGAGCGCTGGCGAAGTGAAAGACACAGCTGCTCGTCGCTGCGCGACTCGAGAACGCCCGCGTCCGGGACGGACAGGTCGAGGTAGGCCGAGCAGTCACCGAACACGGTGGCGCCGGTCCACGCCAGCGCGGTGCCCCGGGGCGTCTGCAGGCGGCGCAGGTCCACCGCCGCCACCACGCCGACGGCGAGGGTGAGGACCAGCAACGTCCCGAGCAGGATCGGCGGGCCGCGCCGCCGCCGCTTGTCGTAGTAGGCGTCGAGCTTGCGCTCGGCCACGGCGTAGCGCTGTTCGAGCTCGCCGTCCTGCCGGTCGGTCACCGCTCTAGGAGTAGACGAGCCGGGCGACCCAGTCCGCGACGAGAGCCGGCTTGGCCTCGCCCTCGATCTCCACCGTCATCGTGCGGGTGACCTGCAGCGTGTTGACGTCCTTGGCGTCGACAGCGGCAAGGACGCTGGAGGCCCGGATGCGGGAGCCGACCTTGACCGGGCTGACGAACCGCACCTTCTCGAAGCCGTAGTTGACCCCCATGAGGATGCCCTGCAGCCGGCCGGCGTCCTGGGGGATGCTCTCGGACAGCTTGGTGAGCAGGGACAGCGTCAGGAAGCCGTGCGCGATCGGCACTCCCCACGGGGAGAGCTCCTTGCACGCCTCCGGGTCGACGTGGATGAACTGGTGGTCGTCGGTGACGTCGGCGAAGGCGTCGATCCGCTCCTGGGTGATCTGCAGCCAGTCGCCTGTGCCCTCGGGCTGCCCTACCGCCGCGGAGTAGAGCTGGTACGCCTGCTCGCCGTTCGTCGTCATGTGCGGCCGTCCTCCAGTGCTCCTGTGTCCTGGGGACAGGATGGCAGAGCCGATCCTGCTCGCTGACGCCGCCGTCAGGAGCGCCCGGCATGCTCCTGCGCCCGCTCCCGCAGCCGAGCGTGCACCTCATCGGGCGTGTAGGCGCGGCGGCGGCGCTCGCTGCGGACCATCACGGCTCCTGAAGCAGCCACGCCCGCAACGCCCGCCAGTCCGAGGGCCTTCCACCAGCGCATGAGGGCAGTCTGCCCGTTCCTAGACTGCCGCCATGACACCGGGTACGGCGGGGACCCGGCTGATGCTGAGCGACGCCGTCGAGCTGACCCGGACCGGTGACGTGTGGCTGTTCCGCGGGAGCTCGGCCGCCGACTGGCTCATCCGCGTCACTACGAACAGCCCGGTCAACCACGTCGGCATGTCCGTGGTGCTGGAGGACCTGCCGCCGCTGATGTGGCACGCCGAGCTCGGCCGGTCGCTGCCGGACCTGTGGTCGGGCGACCACCACCGGGGCGTGCAGCTGCACGACCTGTACGACGCCGTGACCACCTGGACCACCCGGTACGGCCAGCGGGCCTGGCTGCGCCAGCTCGGCGGCGACGTGACGGCCGCCATGGAGGACGCGGTGCTGCAGACGATCGCGCGCCTGGACGGCACACCTTTCCCCACGACCGCGGGTCTCGCGGCCGGCTGGCTCGGTGCTCGGGTGCCGGTGGGGAAGCGGCCGGCCGAGTCAGCCCGCATCGACACGGCCTACTGCGCGGAGGTGCTGGCCCGTACCTACACCGCCATGTCGCTGCTGCCACCGGACCGGCCACCGCAGTGGTACGACCCGGGCCGCTTCTGGAGCGGGGACGACCTGCCGCTGCTCGGGGGCTTCCGGCTCGGCGACGAGGTCCCGGTCGACGTGCCGGTGCTGGTGCCGGACAGCCGACGGGGCGGCCACCCGCAAGGGTGACCGCCCCGTCGTACGGGCGGAGGTGCCGGACCTAGAAGTCCATGTCCCCCATGCCGCCGCCGCCACCGGGCATCCCTGCGCCGGCCGCGGCCTTCTCGGGCTTGTCGGCGATGACGCACTCGGTGGTCAGGAACAGCGCGGCGATCGAGGCGGCGTTCTGCAGCGCCGACCGGGTGACCTTGGCGGGGTCGATGATCCCCTCCTTGATCATGTCGACGTACTCGCCGGTCGCGGCGTTGAGGCCCTGACCGACGGGCAGGTTGCGCACCCTCTCCACCACGACGCCGCCCTCGAGGCCGGCGTTGATGGCGATCTGCTTGATCGGGGCCTCGAGCGCCAGCTTGACGATGTTGGCGCCGGTGGCCTCGTCACCGGTGAGATCCAGCTTCTCGAACGCGTTGACCGCCGCCTGCAGGAGCGCGACGCCACCACCGGCGACGATCCCCTCCTCGACAGCGGCCTTGGCGTTGCGCACAGCGTCCTCGATGCGGTGCTTGCGCTCCTTGAGCTCGACCTCGGTGGCCGCGCCGACCTTGATGACCGCAACACCGCCGGCCAGCTTGGCCAGGCGCTCCTGCAGCTTCTCGCGGTCGTAGTCGGAGTCGCTCTTCTCGATCTCGGCCCGGATCTGGTTGACGCGACCGGCGATCTGGTCGGCGTCGCCGGCCCCCTCGACGATGGTCGTCTCGTCCTTGGTGATGACGACCTTGCGGGCGCGGCCGAGCAGGTCCAGGCCCGCGGTGTCGAGCTTGAGGCCGACCTCCTCGGAGATGACCTGGCCGCCGGTCAGGATCGCGATGTCCTGCAGCATGGCCTTGCGGCGGTCACCGAACCCGGGCGCCTTGACGGCGGCGGACTTGAAGGTGCCGCGGATCTTGTTGACCACCAGGGTCGCGAGCGCCTCGCCCTCGACGTCCTCGGCGAGGATCGCGAGCGGCCGCGCAGACTGCATGACCTTCTCCAGCAGCGGGAGCAGGTCCTTCACCGAGCTGATCTTGCCGTTGACGATGAGCAGGTAGGGGTCGTCGAGGACGGTCTCCATCCGCTCGGGGTCGGTGACGAAGTAGGGGCTGATGTAGCCCTTGTCGAAGCGCATGCCCTCGGTGAGCTCGAGCTCGAGGCCGAAGGTGTTGCTCTCCTCGACGGTGATGACGCCTTCCTTGCCGACCTTGTCCATCGCCTCGGCGATGATGTTGCCGACAGTGGAGTCCGCCGCCGAGATGGAGGCGGTGGAGGCGATCTGCTCCTTGGTCTCGACGTCCTTCGCGGCGTTGCCGATGGCCTCGACGACGCTCTCGACGGCGGCCTCGATGCCCTTCTTCAGGGCCATCGGGTTGGCGCCGGCGGCGACGTTGCGCAGGCCCTCGCGCACCAGGGCCTGGGCGAGGACGGTGGCGGTGGTGGTGCCGTCACCCGCGACGTCGTCGGTCTTCTTGGCGACCTCCTTGACGAGCTCGGCGCCGATCTTCTCGTAGGGGTCCTCGAGCTCGATCTCCTTGGCGATGGAGACGCCGTCGTTGGTGATCGTGGGGGCGCCCCACTTCTTCTCCAGGACGACGTTGCGGCCCTTCGGGCCGAGGGTGACCTTGACGGCGTCGGCGAGCTGGTTCATGCCGCGCTCGAGGCCGCGGCGGGCCTCCTCGTCGAAGGCGATGATCTTTGACATATATGGGGTCCTCCCGGTCGGGACGTGCTGATCCTGAGGTGCCCGCGACGGACGACCGGACGGCCGGTCTCACCTGCCAGATCTGGCACTCAACACGTCAGAGTGCTACCCACTGGTTTAGCACTCTGCCTACGAGAGTGCAAGCCGCCGTCGCGGGAACCGGCCCTGCTGGTGGCCTCGCGCGGCGGGCCCCACCGGTGGACGCGAAGAAGCCGGGGCGCCGCAGCGGCGCCCCGGCTCCGGCGAGGACCGGTGCTAGTTCCGACCGTGGTCCACGTGCTCCTTCTTCTTGGCGAGCCCGGCCAGGCCGAGCAGGCCGAGCAGACCTAGCAGACCGGTCTTGTCGCTGTCGTCCTTGTCGGCGTTCTCCGGCGTGGCCTGGGTGGCGGGGACCGGAGCGGCATACGCGGTGGTGGTGGCGAGCACCGTGGCACCGCCTGAGAGGGAGGCGGTCAGGGCCAGGACGGCCAGGGTCTTGCGCATGGGAGTTCTCCTTGAGGTGGGTAGAAGAAGGGAAGAAGGGGTCAGACCCGGCGGGAGCTGCCGTCGGTACCGTCGGTGCCCGACCGCGTGTCGCGGTGGTCCTTGTACTTCTTGTAGCCGAACAGGCCGAGCAGCCCCGACAGGCCGATCAGCCCGTACTTCCCGGTGTCGTCGTTGCCGTCCTGGAGAGCCGGTTCGTCTCTGTCGGTACCGGTCTGGGCGACGACAGCCGTGCCCGGGTCGGCAGAGGCCGTCGTGGCCGTCACCGGGACGAGCACGATGACGCCGGCAAAGGTCGCGGTGGCGAGGGCTCTGCGCATGTAGTTCCCTCCGTGAGGCGCCCGAGGGCGCGGATGATGTCGGGTGGTGTGTGCCCTCAGGCCTCCGGGCGCACCAACCGCACCGGTGAGACATAGGTAACGTGTCCCACAGGCGGGCCTCACCCGTGGTGACGTTTGACGGGCGGCGCCGGACGTGCCGCGACCCTTCAGCGCAGGCGAGCCGCTGCACCGGCGTCGAGCGCCAGCAGGAACCCGCCCTGCACCAGGACTGCCAGAGCATCCCCGCGCCATCGCGGCCGGCGCAGCAGCGCCCCTGCAGCGACGAGGTAGCCGACGTCTGCCCCGGCGTTGAGCAGCAGGATCCGCCGCAGGCGCCGGGGATCTGTAGGGCCCGCGCTCGAGCGCTTGCGGATCCCGGCGTACGCGATGGCGCCGTCGACGACGCCCCAGGCCAGCGTCTGGCGGCCGAAGCCCCTCGTGGCCGGGATCGCGCTCAGGGCACTGCCCACCACGACCGATCCAGCGGCCCAGCGACCCAGGAGACGGGTCAGGCCCTCCTCGACGCTCACGTCAGCCGCGCGAGCAGCAGCGCCTCAGCCAGGCAGGCCCGCTCCCACATCGCGAGGTCGAGGCTCTCGTCGATGCCGTGCCACCGCGAGGCCGGATCACCGACGCCGGTCACGAGCACCGTCGCGCCGGGGTAGGCCCTCGCGAACTCCGCGATGAACGGGATGGAGCCGCCGATACCCGTCTCCACCGCCGCGTTGCCGTACGCCTCCTCGAAGACCGTGCGGGCGAGGTCGTAGACGGGACCGGTCGTCTCGAGCGCGAACGCACCCCCAACCGCCCCGGCGCTGACCTCGACCTCGCTGCCCCAGACGGCGTGCTCGACGAGGTGGTCGGTCAGGGCCTTAAGCGCGTCGTGCTCGTCCTGTCCGGGCGCCAGACGCAGGCTGACCTTCGCCCGGGCGCGGGGCAGCAGGACGTTGGACGCCTCGTCGGTCGACGGCGCGTCCATGCCGAGGACGGCCAGAGCCGGCTGGTGCCAGAGCCGGTCGGGCAGCGACCCGTGGCCGATCAGCTCCACGCCCGGCAGCAGCCCGGCATCGCTGCGGAACACCTGCTCGTCCGGTTGCGGTGCTGACGAGTCCGACGCGTGCAGCCCAGCGACGGCCACGGCCCCGGCACGGTCGTGCAGGGTGGCCAGCAGGTGGCACAGCGCGGTGAGGGCGTCGGGGACCGCGCCACCGAACATGCCCGAGTGCACCGGCCGCTCCAGGACGCGCACCTCCACGAGCACGTCGATCAGACCGCGCAGGCTCGTGGTGAATGCCGGCACGTCGCCGGAGGCGTTGGCCGAGTCGGCGATGACGATCACGTCTGCGCGCAGCAGGTCGCGGTGCTCGGCCAGCAGCGCCGGAAGAGTCGGTGACCCGATCTCCTCCTCACCCTCCACGAACAGCACCACCCCCACAGGTGGACAGCCGTCAAAGGCGCGCAGCACGGCGAGGTGCATCAGCACGCCCGCCTTGTCGTCAGCCGCGCCGCGGCCGTAGAGCCGGCCGTTGCGCTCCTCCGGCTCGAACGGCGGGCTGGTCCACTCCTGCACCGGACCGGTCGGCTGCACGTCGAGATGCGCGTAGAGCAGCACGGTCGGTGCCCCCTCGGGAGCTGGCCACGTAGCCACCACCGCAGGGGCGCCGCCGCTCGCGGACAGCACCCGCACCTGCGCGGCGCCCGCGCCGCTGGCCATCTGCCCGACGGACTCGCACGCCCGCTTCACCGCGTCGCGCTGCATGGCATCCGAGGAGACGGTGGGGATGCGCACGAGCGCCTCCAGGTCCGCCCGGGCGGCGGGCATCTGGTGGCGGATGGCCTCGCGCGGGGTCCTCACCCGTCGAGCCTAGGAGGCGGTACCGGTCACGACGTACCGGTCCCCGGGTGCCACGTCGGGAAGCGTCTCCGGAGCGGTCTCGACCACCGTGTCGTAGGGCGCCTCCGCGCCGTACAGCGGGCAGGCGCTCGCAACCGGCTCCGTGCACGGGGGCATGAGGACCGACGAGACCACCGTGCCGTCGCGCAGGAACACCGCGCGCAGCGGGACCGGGACGTCGAACATGTAGTAGCGCTCGTTCACCGGGGCGTCGTAGCGGAACACCATGCCGGTCCCTGGCGGGACCGAGGTGCGCCGCATCAGGCCGACCGCACGTTCGGCCGGCTCGTCCGCCACCTCGAGGGTCAGCGCGACGCCGTCCAGGGTGGCGGTGATCCGCTGTGCGGCAGCCACCGGCCCCGCAGCCGGCACGTCCAGCGTCGGGTCGTTGGCCGTGCAGCCGCACAGCAGCACGACCGACACGAACCCCGCGGCGGTCGCCCTCATCTAGGCCAGGCCGGTCTTCACGAAGGCGCTGTACGACGGCGCGATCGTCGCGGTCGGACCCACCTCGCCGGCGACCGCATCGAGGGTCTTCAGCCCGTCACCGGTGTTGTAGAGCACCGTCTCGGCGTCCGGGTCGACCTGCCCGCGCTCGAGCAGCTGCCGCAGCGTGGCGACCGTGACCCCGCCGGCGGTCTCGGCGAACAGCCCCTCTGTGGAGGCCAGCAGCCGGATGCCCTCCACGACCTGCTCGTCGGAGACGTGGCCCATGGCCCCGCCGGTGCGCCGCACGGCGTCGAGGGCGTACGGCCCGTCGGCCGGGTTGCCGATCGCCAGCGACCTCGCGATGGTGTCCGGCTTGACGGGGCGGACGGTGTCCCAGCCGTTCTCGAACGCCGTCGCGATCGGCGAGCAGCCGGTGGCCTGCGCGCCGTACACCTTCACCGGCGCGTCCTCCACCAGGCCGAGCTTGGTCAGCTCGCCGAAGGCCTTGTCGATCTTGGTGAGCAGCGAGCCGGACGCCATCGGGACGACCACCTGCTGCGGCAGGCGCCAGCCGAGCTGCTCGGCCACCTCGTAGCCGAGGGTCTTGGATCCCTCGGCGTAGTAGGGGCGGACGTTGACGTTGACGAACGCCCACTCCTCGTTCTCGGCGATCTCGCTGCAGAGCCGGTTGACGTCGTCGTAGTTGCCCTCGATCGCGACGAGCGTCTGGCCGTAGACGGCGGTCTGCACGACCTTGCCCTGCTCGAGGTCGTTCGGGATGAACACGACCGCCCGCAGCCCGGCCTGAGTGGCGTGGGCGGCGACGCTGTTCGCGAGGTTGCCCGTCGAGGCGCAGGAGACGGTGGTGTAGCCGAAGGCCCGGGCCGCCGACAGGGCCACCGAGACCACCCGGTCCTTGAACGAGTGCGTCGGGTTGGCGCTGTCGTCCTTGACCCACAGCGTCCTCATGCCGAGCGCCCTGGCGAGGTTGTCCGCCTTGCGCAGCGGCGTCATCCCCGCACCGAGGTCGACCCGGGTGGCGAGGTCCTGGCCTGCGGGTAGCAGGCCCGCGTAGCGCCAGATGGTGTGCGGGCCGGCCTCGATGCCCTGGCGGGTCACCGAACGGAGCTTGTCGAGGTCGTACAGCACCTCGAGCGGCGCGAAGCACTCCACGCAGACGTGGACCGGCGACAGTGCGACCTCGTGGCCGCACTCGCGACAGACGAGCGCCCGGGCAGGGGAGTCGGCGAAGGCAGCAGGGAGGTCGAGCGTGGTCACGACGTGGATCTCCTCATCTTTCCCGCGTCGGGTCTCGCGCGGGACGGACTTGGCACCTGGCGCAGCAGCGCTGGTTGCCGGGGCGTCATCGGGCCGTGTCCCTGGTGCCCCTCGGGATGAGCGTGCGTATGCAGTTGGAGGTGTTCTCGTGGAGTGTACGGGCGCTGTCGCGTGGCTAGCCTGCGCACGTGACCGCCCCGCTGCTGCTGGCCTCCAACCGGGGCCCGCTCTCCTTCGGCGAGGACGCCCGCGGCGACCTGGTCGCGCAGCGCGGAGCCGGCGGCCTCGTCTCCGCGGTAGCCGGCGCCTGCGCGGCCGGGGAGGCGCTCTGGGTCTGCGCGGCGCTGTCGGCCGCGGACCGCCGTGCGGTGCGGTACGGGCAGGTGCCGGCCGGCGTGCAGATGCTGGACCTGGACCCGGTGACGTTCGACCGCGCCTACAACCGGGTCGCCAACGCCACCTTGTGGTTCGTCTCGCACCTGCTGTTCGACACCGCCACCACACCGGTCTTCGACAGCCGCACCCGTCGCGAGTGGGCCGCCTACCGGGCCTACGGCGCCGCCTTCACCGAGGCGCTGGCCGAGGCGGCGTCGCCCGGAGCGGCGGTGCTCGTGCAGGACTACCACCTGGCGCTCACCCCGCGGCAGCTGCGGGAGCGCCGGCCGGACCTGCGGATCGGCCACTTCAGCCACACGCCGTGGGCACCGCCGGAGTACTTCTGCCTGCTGCCGGACGAGATCGCCCAGGAGGTGCTGCTCGGCATGCTGGGAGCGGACGCGGTCGGCTTCCACTCCCGCCGCTGGGCCGAGGCGTTCGCCCGCTGCTGCGTCGACGTGCTCGGCGCCGACCTGTCCGGCGACGTCCTGACCCACGAAGGGCACAGGACGCGGGTGTCGGTGCACCCGCTCGGCATCGACCGGGCCGAGCTGCAGCAGCGCGCCGCGCAGCCTGACGTGCAGGGGCGGCTCCCGCTGCTGCGCGAGCAGGTGGGCGGCTGCCAGCTGATCCTGCGGATCGACCGCACCGAGCTGAGCAAGAACATCGTGCGCGGGCTCGAGGCCTACCGCGAGCTGCTGCGGATCCAGCCGCAGTGGCGGCGCAAGGTGGTGCACCTGGCCTTCGCGTACCCCTCGCGGCACGACCTGCCGGAGTACCGCGCCTACACGGGTGAGGTGCAGCGGGTGGCGCGGGAGGTCAACGAGGAGTTCGCCCTCGACGGGTGGCTTCCGGTGCAGCTGGAGGTGCGCGATGACTACCCGCGCTCACTCGCGGCCTACACGCTCGCGGACGTGCTGCTGGTGAACCCCCTGCGGGACGGGATGAACCTCGTGGCGAAGGAGGGCCCGGTGCTGTCCGCGCGGGGGGTCTCGCTCGTGCTGTCCCGGCAGGCGGGTGCGGCCGACGAGCTCGGTGCGGACGCGCACCTGGTCAACCCTTACGACGTGGTGCAGACGGCGCAGGCGCTGCACGACGCGCTGTCGACGCCACCGGCTCAGCGGGCCGAGCGCTCGGCCCGTCTGGCCGCCGCCGCCACCGCGCTGCCCCCTCAGGCCTGGCTCGACGCCCAGCTGGCGGCGCTCCCGCCGGGCTGAGGTCGTGCCGACCGGGACCTCCCCCATCGTTCTCGGTGCCGTGTCCGGGCGCGTACCGGGCACTGGCGGCACCGAGAACCGCGGGCGGGCTGGGGCCGGGCCTCCGTACGCTCCGCGCGTGCTCACCCTCACCGTTCTCCTGGCCGGCTCGGCCCGCTACGACCGGCACGGCATCGTCCGGATGCCGGTCCAGGCGATGTCCGGGCTGGGGGTACGCGACGGTGACGTGATCCGGCTGCGCGGCGCCCGGGTGAGCGCCGCGCTGGTGGTGCCGGCGCCCGAGGGGGCGCCGCCCGGGACGGTGCTCGTCGACGAGCTGGTCCTGTCCAATCTCGGGCTGCGCGACGGCGACACCGTGATCGTCGAGCCGGGTCCGCGCGCGGAGGCGGCCCGGGTCACGGTCAGCGCACCCGATGCGGTGTCGCGGGCGCTTGACCCGGCGCTGCTGCGTACCGCCCTGCTGGGCAAGGTGGTCATGCCGGGCGACCAGGTGTCCCTGCGACCGAGCGACCTGGCCCCGCCGACCGACTTCGGCACTCTGCGGGCTGGGCTCTCGGCCCAGCTCGGGCCGGGCTGGACGACCCAGATCCTGCACATCACGGACGCGGAGCCGGCCGGTCCGGTGCTCGTGACGATGGGGACGGTGGTCGGATGGGCCGGCGGCACGACCACCACGGGAGGCCCGACGCCGGCTGTGGCCCCCCGCGAGGAGGGCTCCGGCCGGACCCTGGCCGACCTGCCGGGCCTCGAGAGCCAGGGCGCCGCGCTGCAGGAGTGGCTCGACCTCGGCTTCCACCACTCGGAACTGCTCGCGCGCCTCGGCGGGTCCTCCGGCATGGGGGTCCTGCTGACCGGGGCGCCGGGCTCCGGGAAGTCGGCCCTGGTCGAGGCCGTCACCGGGCAGGTCGGTGCCCGGCTGACGTCCCTGTGGGCGCCGAGCCTGGCGGCCACGGAGGCCGACACCGCCGCGAGGCAGATCGTCGACACCCTGCGCCGGGCGGCCCGTGAAGCGCCGTCGGTCGTCCTGATCGTGGACGTCGAAGCTCTCGCACCTCGCGACGGGGGCGGGCCGCTCCTGCCGGTCCTGCTGCAGGCGGTGCGTGAGGCGGTGCAGGGCGGGCGGGTCGCCGTCGTCTGCACGACCGCGCACCCGGAACGGGTCAGCCGCGAGCTGCGCACGCCCGGGACGCTCGACCACGAGCTGTCGATCCCGTTGCCCGACCGGAGCCAGCGGATGCGCCTGCTGGAGGTGGCCACGCGCGCCGTGCCGCTCGCCGACGACGTGGCCCTCGACGAGATCGCCTCCCGCACTCCGGGCTTCGTCGCCGCCGACGTGCTCGCGCTCGTCCGCGAGGCCGGGCTCCGCGCCGCCGGCCGGCGCGGCGAGCCGGCCTCTCCCACGGTGACGCGGGCCGACTTCGATGCGGCTCTGGACGTGGTGCGCCCGACGAGCATGGAGGGCTCCACCCTCGACATCGCGAAGATCAGCCTCGACGACGTCGGCGACATGACCGAGGTGAAGGCCGACCTGACCGAGGCGGTGCTCTGGCCGCTGCGCTACCCCGACACGTTCGAGCGACTCGGCGTCTCCCCTCCGCGGGGCCTGCTGATGTACGGCCCACCCGGCTGCGGGAAGACCTTCCTGGTCAAGGCGATCGCCGGTTCCGGTGAGGCGAACGTGCTGTCGGTCAAGGGCGCCGAGCTGCTCAGCAAGTGGGTCGGCGAGTCCGAGCGGGCGGTGCGCGAGCTGTTCCGCCGCGCCCGCGACTCCGCTCCGACGATCGTGTTCCTCGACGAGGTCGATGCCCTCGCGCCGGTACGCGGGCAGGCGAGCGACGGCGGGACCACCGACCGGGTCGTCGCCGCGCTGCTCACCGAGCTCGACGGGGTGGAGTCGCTGCGCGACGTCGTGGTCCTCGGCGCGACCAACCGCCCCGACCTGATCGACCCGGCGCTGCTGCGCCCCGGGCGGCTCGAGCGGCTGGTGTACGTGCCGCCGCCGGATGAGCAGGCGCGCGCGGCCATCCTGCGGGCCGCGGCAGCAGCGGTTCCCCTGGCCGCGGACGTCGACCTCGATGCCCTCGGTGCGCGTACCGAGGGGTTCTCGGCGGCTGACTGCAGCGCGCTGATCCGCGAGGCGGCCCTCACCGCGATGCGGGAGTCGATGCAGGCCAGCACCGTCACGGCGGCCCACCTCGACGCCGCTGTCGGTCGGGTGCGGCCGTCGCTGGACCCGGCACAGGTCGCGGCTCTGGCGGCGTACGCGCAGCGCCGGGCAGCGCCGTAGCCGGCCGTCGTAGCCCCCCGTCGGTCGTCCCCCTGTCAGTCGAGCAGGGCTGCCAGCAGGGACACGACCCCGGCCGGGCCGTCGACGACGAGGTCGGCCCGCTCCCGCAGCGCCGCGGGCCCCTCGGGACTGCTGCTGCAGACGAGCACGCCGGGTACGCCGGCGGCGCGCAGCTCGTCGACGGCGTCGAAGGCCGGCAGGTCCCCGAGGTCGTCACCGGCGAACAGCACCGCCGACGGCGGCGGCTGGCAGAGCGAGAGCAGGGCGCCGCGCTTGTCGAAGCCCGGCGGCCGCACCTCCAGCACGTAGCGGCCGGGATGCACCTCCAGACCCAGTCCCTCGACCGCCTGCTGCACAGCGGGTGCCAGCCGCCGGAGCGCGTCGGCCGGCTCGGGACAGGTGCGGGTGTGCACGACCAGGGCCAGTCCTTTGTCCTCCAGCTCCGCACCCTCCTGGCGCAGCAGCGGCGGCAGGAGAGCGCGGGCCTGCGCGATCCCCGGCAGCGGCGGGTTGCTGTCCAGCGAGCCCGCGGACCAGCGCTGCGCGCCGTACTGCCCGAGGACCACCAGGCCCGGGACCTCGACCAGCGCCCCGAGCTCGACGACCACGTCGGCCGGGCGGCCGGTGACGAGGGCGATCGCGCGTACGCGTCCGGCCAGGCCCTGCAGCGCCGCGAGCGCACCTGCCGCCGGCACGGCCTCGGAGGGGCGGTCCACGATCGGCGCCAGCGTGCCGTCGTAGTCCAGAGCGAGCACGGCCTCGGTGGGCCGGCTCCGCAGCGCGGCCAGCCCCGCCTCGCCGGCGGGCGTCACGCGTCGAGGCGGGGCAGGACCGCTCCGAGGCCGTCCCACTGCGCGATCCGGCAGCCGTCCGTGCGGGACAGCTCCAGTCGGACCCGCTCCCCCCGGTAGGTGCCCGTGATGGTGGCGGTCTGCGGTCCGCCGTAGATCTGCGTGCACACCGTGTCGGCGGGCAGCGGCGCGAAGGGCGCCTGCGCCGCCGACAGGTCCGCGCAGGCGCGCTCCGCATCAGGGTGGTCCCCGCCGGTCGGGTCGCAGGTGAGCATCACCCGCTCCGCGGGCGCCCCGCGGTCCCGGGAGAACTCGATCACCAGCTCGGTACGCGCCGCAGTCCCCACCGTGTCATCGCCATCCGACGAGCAGCCCGCCGCGGCGAGCAGCAGGAGCAGCAGCAACCGGCGCATACCGTCCTCTTACCCCGGAGCGGCGGTTCATGCGGCGAACTCCCTCGTGAGCACGACGACCACACCACGCGCCGGCAGCGTCGCGAACCGGGGGCGTACGCGCACGATCCCCTCGAAGCTCCCGGCGAAGGCCCGCGCAGAGGCCTCCAGCCCGGGGTCGTAGTAGACGGTCGTGACCGGGATCTGGCCCCGGAAGTTGCCGGTCAGGGCAACCGGCCAGCCACCTCGGTCGAACCGCGCAGCCGCGCGCTGCGCCAGACCGGGCCGGTTGGAGTTGTTGAGCACGGTGATCGGGACGACCAGTGACCGCCGGGAGGCCGCGGGGGCAGGCGTCCGGCGCTCCACCGCACCGCCCGCGCCGGGAGCGCTGCCGGTCGGGACGGGGCGGGGCGGCAGGGGGACCTGGACAGGGGTGGGCGGCGCTGGGGCAAGCAGCGAGTCCGGCGCCGGGGCGGGCGGCGCGGGCGGCGGCGGGGCGGCCGGCGCCTCCTCGCCCTCGCCCGGCGCGGGCTGGAGCAGCGGCCCCTGCTCTGCGCGCACCACCGGGCCCACCCGCTGGGACGGGTCGTCGGTCACGAGCAGAAGGCTGACGATGCCGACCAGCACTCCGGTGACAGCCACCGCAGGCCCGGCCAGTGCCCGCAGGCGACCGGATCTCCCTGGCCGCGGCGCCGGCGGGTCGCCCTCACCGCTGGCGCTCACCTGGGGCAGGCTCAGGTGTCGACGCCGAGGCGTCGCGCCGACCGCGCCCGCTGCCGGGTGGAGCGCAGGCGGCGCAGGCGCTTGACGAGCATCGGGTCCGCCACGAGCGCCTCCGGCCGGTCGATGAGCGCGTTGAGCACCTGGTAGTAGCGCGTCGCGCTCATGTCGAACAGGTCACGGATCGCGCTCTCCTTGGCCCCAGCGTACTTCCACCACTGGCGCTCGAAGGCGAGGACGGCGACCTCCCGCTCGGTCAGCCCGTCGGGCACGGAGGAAATCTGCTGGGGCAGGGACGAGGGCGTCGAGGACCCGCTCATCGAGCCTCCTGCTGGCTGTGGGTCGGCAAGTGACACCGGTGTGATTCCGGCGCCGGGCCATGAAAGCACAGCCGCCGCCCGCTCCCGTGGAGGCGCGACCGGGCTCCCGAGGGGGGTGTCGGCCCGCCGGTCGTGGCGCTCAGGGGTAGAGGCCGCGGGTGCGGTGGGCCTCCGCGACACGGCCCACCCCGATCATCTGGGCCGCGGTGCGCAGCGAGACGCCGCGCTCACGCGCCAAGGTCGAGACCTGGTCGTACGCCGTCTGCATGAGCACCTTCAGCCGGTCGTTGACCTCGTCCTCGGTCCAGAAGTAGGCCTGCAGGTCCTGCACCCACTCGAAGTAGGAGACCGCGACGCCGCCGGCGTTGGCGAGCACGTCGGGCACCACGAGCACGTTGTTGCCCTCGAGGATCGCGTCGGCATCCGGTGTGGTCGGGCCGTTGGCGCCCTCGACGATGAAGTAGGCCTGGATCCGGTCGGCGTTGCCGTCGTGGATCACGCCCTCGAGGGCGGCCGGGACGAGGAGGTCGACGTCGAGCTCGAGCAGCTCGGCGTTGGTGATGGTGTCGGTCCCCGGGAAGCCCACGACGGTGTCCGCGCCGCTGTCGAGGTGGCGTCGCAGGGCGGCCGGGTTCAGGCCCGTCTCGCGGTAGACCCCGCCCTTCCAGTCCGACACGGCCACGACCAGGCAGCCCGCGTCGTGCAGGAACTGCGCCGCCAGACCCCCCACCTTGCCGAAGCCCTGCACCGCGACGGTGGCGCCGCGGTGGTCGATGCCGGCCCCACGCAGAGCGGAGAAGGCGGAGTACATGACCCCGCGGCTGGTGGCGCCCCCGCGTCCCTCCGAGCCGCCGATCGAGACCGGCTTGCCGGTGACCACGCCCGTGACCGTGTAGCCGCTGTTCACGGAGTAGGTGTCCATCATCCAGGCCATGGTCTGCTCGTCGGTCCCGACGTCCGGCGCGGGGATGTCCTTCTCCGGGCCGATGATCGGCATGATCTCGCTGGCGTAGCGGCGGGTGACCCGCTCCAGCTCGTTGCGCGAGAGCAGCCGCGGGTCGACCGCGACGCCGCCCTTCGCGCCGCCGTACGGGATGCCGATCAGCGCGCACTTCCAGGTCATCCACATCGCGAGCGCCCGCACCTCGTCGAGGTCGGTGTGCGGGTGGAACCGGATCCCTCCCTTCGCCGGCCCGCGGGAGAGGTTGTGCTGTACGCGGTAGCCGTGCAGCACCTGCAGCGTCCCGTCGTCGCGGCGCAGCGGCACCGCGACCTCCAGTGACCGGCGGGGGGTCGCGAGCATCGCGTGCATGCCGTCGTCCAGCCCGAGCTGCTTCGCGGCCTCGGCGAGCTGGTGCAGCGCGCTGTCGAGCGCGGACATGCGGGCGGTCACGGGCTGGCCTCCCTCGTGCTCCGACCCGCGTGGTCGCCGTTGACCATGCTGCCGGGTCTTCCCGAGGATGTCATGCCCCCCGCCCT
Organism: Mycobacteriales bacterium; assembly: GCA_030447385.1. Classification (GTDB taxonomy): domain Bacteria; phylum Actinomycetota; class Actinomycetes; order Mycobacteriales; family SCTD01; genus SCTD01. Next base: position 10,688 of record JAUJOY010000004.1, on the reverse strand, counting down.
GAGCCGCCCCCTCCGCCGCCGACCCCCGCGGGCCACCTTCACGTAAGGGAAGGCTGCCCTAACATCGCGTCGTGGACCTCTTCGTCTTCACCGTCGACCCGGCCCGGGCTCGGGCGCTCGATGCGGCGGGCGCGGCCGGCGTCATCGTCGACTGGGAGCGGCGTGACAAGGCGCGGCGCCAAGATGGTGCGGACACGCAGATCAACGAGGACACCGCCGCTGACCTCGCCCGGATCCGCTACGCCACCACGGGCCGGGTGCTGTGCCGTGTCAACGGCCCCGGCCCCTGGACAGCGGAGGAGGTCGACCTCGCGGTCGCGCTGGGGGCCGACGAGGTGCTGCTGCCCATGGTGCGCACGCCCGACGACGTCGACCTGGCACTGGATGCGGCCGCCGGCCGCTGCGGTCTGGGCATCCTCATCGAGACCCAGGACGCCGTGGACCGGGCAGCCGACCTCGTGCGCCGGCCGCTGGCCCGCGTCTACGTCGGCCTGAACGACCTGCGCATCGACCGGGGCGCCGACACCCTGTTCGAGCCGCTGGTCGACGGCACCGTGGAGGCCGTACGCCGGGCGGTGACCGTCCCCTTCGGGGTGGCCGGGCTGACCCGGCTGGATGCCGGAGCGCCTGTACCGAGCCGGCTGATCGCCGCCGAGCTTGCCCGCCTGGATGCCCAGTTCACCTTCCTGCGCAGGTCGTTCCACGCAGACACAGCCGGACGGGACCTGTCGGTCGAGGTGCCGCGGATCCTTTCCGGCTGCGCCGCCGCCCGCCTCCGCCGACCCGAGCAGGTGCTGGCCGACCGCGCGGAGCTGGTGCGCGCGGTCCTGCCCGCGCGGGTCCCGCAACCGGTGTGAGCCGGGCACTGGTCGTCGGTGCCGGCGGCTTCGTGGGGGCGCACCTGTGCGACCGGCTGACCGCCGACGGGTGGGACGTCGTCGGCACGGTGCGCCCCGGACGTCCGACCAGCACCGGCCAGGTCGCCGTGGACGTCGGCGACCCGGCGGCGCTCGCGGCGGTCGTCCGCGCCGCGGCCCCGGACGTCGCCTTCCACCTCGCCGCCTCCAGGGTGCGGGCCACACGGGCCGAGCGGGCGGCCACCGCCGCGGTGAACACCCTGTCCGGCCTGCACCTCGTCGAGGCCGTGCCCCGGACCTGCCGGGCCGTCGTCCGGCTTGGCTCCTCGACCGAGTACGCCGCCACCGCGGGCCCCATGGCCGAGGACGCGCCGCTGCGCCCGCGCGGCTTCTTCGGCGCCACCAAGGCCGCCGGGTCGCTGCTGCTCGGCGCGGTCGCCGCCGAGCGGGGGCTGCGCTCGGCCGTGCTCCGGGCCTTCCAGGTCTACGGGCCGGGCGATCACGCCGGCCGGCTGGTGCCGACGGCGCTGCGGGCGGCCCGGAACGGCTCGGTCCTGCCGCTGACCGGTCCGGGCCTGCGCCGCGACTGGGTCTACGTCGCGGACGTGGTCGACGCCTGCGTGCGCGCGGCGACCGCGGACGAGCTGCCGACCGGCACGGTGCTCAACATCGGCACCGGGCTGCAGACCAGCAACGAGGACCTCGTCGGCCTCGTGGAGCAGGTCAGCGGGCGGGCGGTGCGCGTCGAGGTGGGGGCCCACCCCGCCAGGGCATGGGACACCGGGAGCTGGGCCTGCGACCCGGCCGCCGCGGCGGACCTGCTGGGCTGGCGACCGGTCACCGACCTCGCGACCGGGCTCGAGCACTGCTGGCGCGCCGCGTGAGCGTCGCCGTCGTGGTGCCGGTCTACGGCAACGAGGCGACCCTGGAGCCGCTCACCGCCCGGCTGGCGCGCGCCCTCGAGGACAGGTCCTGGCGGCTGCGGCTGGTCATCGACGCCTCCCCCGACGGCAGCGCAGCCCTGGCCGCCCGGCTCGCGGCGGCCGATCCGCGGGTGGCGGTCACCGTTCTGGAGCGCAACGTCGGCCAGCACCGGGCGCTGGAGGTGGGACTGCAGGCGGAGCCGGACGCACAGGCGTGGGTGTGCCTCGACGCCGACCTTCAGGACCCTCCGGAGGCCGTACCGGTGCTGCTCGACCGGCTGGCCCGCGGCGACGTCCGAGCCGTCTTCGCGGGGCGACGAGGGACCTACGAGCCGCCGCTGCGGCTGCTCGCCGGACGTGCGCATCGGGCGGTCCTCGGGCGGCTCACCGGGCTGCCGCCCGACGCCGGTGCCTTCGTGGCGATGGACGCCCCGGCCCGCAGCCTGGTGCTCACGACCCGGTCGCCCAGCCTGGTGGCCGCGATAGGCGCGGCCCGGCTGCCGGTGGCCAGCATCCCGGTTCCCCGGGACGTCCGGCTGCTCGGTGCGTCGGCCTGGACGCTGCGCGCGCGTACGGCCCACTCGGTGCGCACCCTCGTCTGGGCGGCCCGCCGGCACTGAACGCCGCCTCAGGTCGACCAGCGCTGAACGAGGAAGGTGCCGAGCCGGCCGGGGAACAGCCGGTCGTCGGTCACCCGCAGCCCACCGGCCCGCAGGATGTCGTCGTCGTCGCTCGGCAGCGGCGCGCCCTTCCAGGTCTCGCGCAGCAGCCAGACCGTCCGCGCACCGGGGGGCGGGTCGTTCGGAGGGACCACGAGGTCGGCGAGCAGCCGGGGCTGCTCGCGCTCGGCGTAGTGCTCCAGGGCCAGCGCGGCCCGCCGGTCCACCGCGACCACCGGCTCGCCGGTCGACTGCGCCGCCGCGAGGTAGGCCACCGCTGCGCGGGCATCCTCCCGCACGGGGCGGGAGTAGACGTGCGAGGCCGCGAGGAGTGAGGCCACCACGAGCACGCCGGCGGTCCCGGCGTGCCACGGACGGGGGAGCCGCGCGGTGCCGAGCGCCGCCAGCACGCTGAGGCCGAGCAGGGCGGCGAGCAGGTAGCGGGGCACGAACACCGGCCGGACCAGCTCGGCCAGGGTGACGAGGGCCAGCGGGACGCCGACCCAGCAGGTCCCGACCACGGCCGTACGCCGGGCGGCCGCCTGCCCCGACCGCACCTGCGCCACCCCCAGCAGCACGGCGAGGAGCGTGCCCACCAGCAGCAGCACGCTTCCGGTCGTCCAGGCCGAGAGGGCTCGGACGGGAACCGCGAGGCCCACCCCCTGGATCTGGATCGCGCTGTCCCCGATCCCGTTCACCTGCGTCAGCCCCACCAGCAGCAGCGTCGGCAGGGCGGCGAGAGCCGTGACGGCAACAAGGGGCCCCGTCCGCCCCCGTCGCAGCAGGACGCCCGCCAGCGCGAGGCCCGCCACCACCGGCAGCGCGAACCAGTGCGCGAGGCCGGCCGCCGTCGCTCCCAGGGCGTAGAGCAGCAGCCGGCCGCCGTCGAGCCAGCGCGCCAGGCCGAGCGTCGTTCCCGCGACCGCGAGCATGGCCAGGCCGTAGCCGCGGGCCTCCGCGGCGTACTCGACGACCAGCGGGTTCGTGGCCGCCAGCAGCCCCGCGGTCAGGCCCACCGCGCCGCCCGCGAGGCGGGCGACAGCCGCGGTCAGCACCGTGACTGCGGCGACGGCAGCGACGAGCGACAGCAGCCGCAGGCCGAGAGCGTCGTTGGGCAGCCGGGTCAGCGCCAGCCAGAGGTGCACCACGACGTAGTAGGGCGCGTTGTAGGACGGCGGGACGCCGACGAGGTACGCGGTCGTGCCCTCGCCGGCCAGCACCGCCCGGACGAGGTCGCCGAGCGGGGTCGCGGCCACTTCGGCAGTGAACAGCTCGTCGTACCAGAGGCTCTGGTCGCGCGCCACGAATGCGCCACCGAGGACCGCGAGCACGCCCGCCGGGACGGCCTGCGCGGTGAGAACGACGAGCCGGCGAGTCACCCGGCGCAGCCTAGGAGCGCCCGGTCCGGACGGTCTCGGACCTGACCGCCCGCGTTCATCTTCCGTTCATCTGCTCGGTACAGCCTGCGAGCTGCGTCGACGAACCGGGCGCCGGAGGGAGCAGCTGTGGCCGTGGAGGACGAGAGGCGTCAGCTGGAGGCGGTGCGGATCACGCTGCACCGCGAGTTCGAGGACCGCGTCGCCGCATCCGTCGTGGACCGGCACTTCGCCGAGATCGTGGCGCGGTTCTCCGACGCGCCCGTGCGCACCTTCCTGCCCGTCCTGGTCCACCGCCAGACCCGGCAGCGGCTGGCCTCCACCGGGCAGGGCCAGGGCGGCGACTGACGGCGCCACCCGTGCCGGCCGTACGATCGCCGCGTGACGGGGGCAGTCGAGTCGACGGCGTTCCACGAGGCCGGACATCTCGTCGCGGCTGGGCTTCGCGGCGGCGCGTGGCTGACCCCGACGACCCTCCCGGACGGCTCGCACACCGACGGGATGACCTGGTGGCGCGCGGAGCCGGAGCACCGGGCCTTCATCATCTTCGGCGGCCCGTGGGCTCAGGCGCGGCAGCGCTGGGGGGACCGTCCGCTCGACGCCGCCTTCGACGAGGAGCTCCGCGGGGTGCTCAACGAGTTCCCGGACGACGAGGGCGCCTACCGCCACGCCGGCCGGGCGTTCCCGGTCACCGAGCACCTCTGGGGCGAGGAGCTTGCGGCGGCCTGGCCGGCGGTGGCTGACGTGGCGCAGCTGCTGCTGACGGGCGAGGCCGCCGGCTATGTGCAGGTGCAGGCGGCGGTCGCCGCCGCGCTGTCCAGTGGCGCACAGCCGGACGGCTGACCGTGGCGAGGAGGAGCTCCCGGTGACCGACGCCGTGGTGATCGGCGCGGGTCCCAACGGGCTGGTGGCCGCCAACCTGCTCGTCGACGCGGGGTGGAGCGTGCTGGTCCTGGAGGCACAGCCCGAGCCCGGAGGGGCCGTGCGCAGCGCAGAGGTGGCGGCGCCCGGGTTCGGCACCGACCTGTTCAGCGCCTTCTACCCGCTCGGGATCGCCTCCCCAGTGCTGCGCGGCCTCCGGCTCGACGAGCACGGCCTGCGCTGGCGGCACGCCCCCACCGTCCTCGCCCACCCCCTGCCCGACGGCCGGACCGCGGTCCTCAGCCGCGACCTGGCGAGGACCGCGACGAGCGTCGACTCCTTCGCCGCCGGCGACGGTCGGGCGTGGCAGGACATGGCCGAGGACTGGCAGCGGCTGTCTCCGGCGCTCCTAGAGGCGCTGTTCTCCCCCTTCCCTCCGGTGGGCGCCGGCCTGCGCCTCCTGCGCGCACTGGGGATGAACGACGCCCTGCGGTTCGCCCGCTTCAGCGTGCTGTCCGTCCGCCGGCACGGCAGCGAGCAGTTCGCCGGCGAGGGCGCGCCGCTGCTGCTCGCCGGCAACGCCCTCCACACCGACCTGGCCCCCGGCGCCCCCGGCAGCGCGGTGTTCGGCTGGCTGCTCGCCATGCTCGGGCAGTCCGTGGGCTTCCCTGTCCCCGAGGGTGGCGCGGGGCGGCTCACCGACGCCCTGGTGGCTCGGCTCACCTCGAGGGGCGGACGGCTCGAGTGCAACGCGCCGGTGTCGCAGATCGTCGTGCGCAACCGCCGGGCAGTGGCGGTGCGGCTGGCGGACGGGCGCACCGTCGACGTCGCTCGCGCGGTGCTCGCCGACGTGCCGGCCCCGCAGCTCTACCTCGACCTCGTCGGCGCCGAGAACCTGCCGGCCCGCCTGCTCGACGACCTGTCGCACTTCGAGTGGGATCAGGCCACGGTCAAGCTCGACTGGGCCCTGCGCGCCCCCATCCCCTGGCGGGCGGAGGGGGCGCACGGGGCCGGGACCGTGCACCTCGGTGGCGACATGGACGACCTCGCGGTCTACAGCCACCAGCTGGAGATGGGGCAGGTGCCCGATCGGCCGTTCCTGCTCGTGGGGCAGATGACGACCACCGACCCGACGAGGTCACCGGCCGGCACCGAGTCGGCGTGGGGCTACACCCATGTGCCCCGCCATCCCAGGGCGGACGTGGGCGGCGAGCTGCGGGGCGACTGGGGACCCGATGACCGGCGCCGCTTCATCGACCGCATGGAGCAGCAGATGGAGCACTACGCACCTGGCTTCCGCGAGCTGGTCGTGGGCCGGCACGCGCAGTTCCCGCTCGACCTCCAGGCCGCCAACCAGAGCCTGGTCGGCGGGGCGGTCAACGCCGGGAGCGCCGGTCTGCACCAGCAGCTGGTCTTCCGCCCCACACCGGGGCTGGCCCGGCCGGAGACACCCGTGGCCGGTCTCTACCTCGCGTCGGCCTCGGCCCACCCCGGCGGCGGCGTGCACGGTGCCTGCGGCGCCAACGCGGCGCGGGCCGCCCTGCGCAGCCGCACCACCGGTCGGCTCGCCCTCGCGGCGACCAGACATCTCAGTGGCGGCGAGCCTGCTGCTCGAGGCGCCGCAGCGTCTCCACGTTCCGGAGCTTGATCAGCAGGTCAGCCGCCGGGTTGTGCAGGACCTTCGCCGGCCCGCGCATCGGCTTCTCGTCGATGCTCACGAGGACGCCGTCCTGGCCCGGGTCGCACCGCAGCACGATCGACGCCGTACCGGCCGGCCAGGCGCGCGCCTCCAGGTCGAGCCGCACGTCCGGTTGGTAGGACCGGCAGGTCGTCACGTCGTCCTTGCGCAGCGGGGCGTAGCCGACGGTGTAGTGCAGCCGGGTGCCCTCCGCCGGCCAGCCGGGGTCGACGTCCCGGATCGCCCTCGTGCCGACGACCCAGTGCTCGTAGCTCTTGCCGTCCCGCAGCACGTCGAAGACCTGGGTCGGGGTGAGACCGTGCATCCGCCGCCGGGTGAGAGCCATGGCCGTCAGGTTGCCCTACGTGTCGTCGTGCGCAGCGACCGGTCGGCTTACAGTCGGGGAAGATCACAGGTGCGTAGCCGTTCAGGGAGGTGCGGTGCAGGCGGAGGCGTCGCTCGACCGCAGCCTCAGCCTGCCAGGCTCGCCCGCCAGTGCCGGACAGGCTCGTCGCTTCGTCCGCCGGCTGCTCGACGACGCCGGGCGCTCGGACTGGGTGGACGGCGCCACGCTCGCGGCCAGCGAGCTCGTCACCAACGCGCTGCTGCACGCCCACAGCCCGATCGAGTTCCGGGTCAAGGTGTTCGGCGACCACGTACGCGTGGAGGTGCGCGACTTCAACCCGACGCTGCCCTCGGCCCGCGCGTACGACGACCACGCGACCACCGGCCGCGGCCTCGAGCTGGTGGCGGCCGTCGCCCTCGCGCACGGGGTCGAGAGCCTCGGCGAGGAGGGCAAGGTCGTCTGGTTCTGCGTCGGCGGGGAGGACGTCGCGAACGACGCGGCGCCGGAACAGCTGCTGGCGGAGTGGAGCCAGCTCGGGGAGTTCACCGGCACCCGCCTGCCGGTGCAGGACGCGGTGGCGGTGGTGCTGCGGGACATGCCCGCGACGCTGTGGCTGGCTGCGCGTGAGCACCACGACGCCCTCCTGCGCGAGCTCGCCCTGCTCCATGCGGCGGCCGACGCCGCAGAGCACGACGGCTCCTGGGCCGATCTGGCCGCGGCAGACGCCGCCCGCTTCACCATCGGCGCGGCCCTCGACGAGGAGGTCCGCCGGGCGCGGGAGAGCGGCGCGGCGGCTGTCCCGCTTCCGCAGTACCACCCCGGTGCCCTGCCGTCCGTGCCGCCGACGATGGACCTGACGGTGCGCGTAGGCCGGGAGCAGGCCGCGAGCTTCGCGCAGCTGCAGGACGCGCTCGACGCCGGCGAGCGCCTGGCCAACGCGGACCGGCTGCTGGTGCGGCCGGGCCTGCCGGAGATCATCGCCGTGCGGGACTGGGCCTGCGAGCAGGTCATCGCGCAGGTCGCCGGCTCCCCGGCGGCGCCCTGGATGGGCGCAGACGACGAGCGCTTCACGGAAGTCGTCGACAGCGCCAGGGTCCCGTCCGGCTGGGACGCCGGCAAGGTCACCGAGTCCGCCGTCGGCGTCATCGCCGTCGACGACGGCAACCGCGTGATCGCGGTCAGCGGCCCGCTGGCGCAGGTCCTCGGCTGGGCGGCGCAGGACCTCGTCGGGCGACGGGTGGTCGCCATCGTGCCGCCACGCTTCCGGGAGGCGCACGTCGCCGGCTTCAGCAGGCACCTGAGCACCGGGGACGCCCGCGCACTGGGCGTGGCTCTCGAGCTGCCGGTGCTGCGGGCCGACGGCACCGAGGTGCTGTGCGAGTTCCTCATCGACAGCGAGCCGACCCCCAGCGGCCGGACCGTCTACCTGGCCTGGATCACGCCGATCGGGGCCGCCTGAGGACTCCACCCGCGGTCCCGTCGCCCTCCGGTCGGCCAGACTGTGCCGGTGAGCTCAGGCAACGCTGCCCCCTGCGTGGACCTCAACAGCGACCTCGGCGAGTCCTTCGGGCGTTGGGTGCTCGGGGACGACCAGGCCCTGCTCGCCCTGGTCACCAGCGCCAACGTCGCCTGCGGGTTCCACGCCGGTGATCCCAGCACGCTTCGCCGGACCTGCGAGCAGGCGGCCGCTCGCCGCGTGGTCGTCGGCGCCCAGGTGGGCTACCCCGACCTGCCCGGCTTCGGCCGGCGCTTCCTCGACATGGAGCCGGGCGAGCTGACCGACGCCGTCCTCTACCAGATCGGCGCCCTGGAAGCGCTGGCGCGGGTGGCGGGCACCCCCGTGTCCTACGTCAAGCCGCACGGGGCCCTCTACTCAGCCGTCGTGCAGCACGAGATGCAGGCGGCGGCGGTCGTACGGGCGGTGAAGGAGTACGACCCGCGGCTCCCGGTCCTCGGCCTGCCCGGGTCGGCGCTGCTGCGACACGCCGCGGACGCCGGGCTGCGCAGCGTGCCGGAGGCCTTCGCCGACCGGGCCTACACGCCGGCGGGCACATTGGTGTCCCGACGCGAGCCCGGAGCGGTGCTGCACGACCCGGCGGAGATCGCCTCGCGGGTGGTGCGGATGGTGACCGAGGGACATGTCGTGGCCGTCGACGGCTCGGTGCTCCGGCTGGCCGCGGAGTCGGTGTGCGTGCACGGGGACTCCCCGCACGCCGTCGCCGTCGCTCGGGCCGTTCGGACGGCTCTGGAGGACGCCGGCGTCGTGCTGCGCGCGTTCACCGGTTGAGGCTGCTGCCCTGCGGGGACGCCGCGGTGCTCGTCGAGCTGGCCGCCCTCGACGAGGTGCTGGCACTGCACGCCGCGCTGGTGGCCGAGCCCCTGGCGGGCGTCGTCGACCTCGTACCGGCGGCGCGGACCCTGCTCGTGCGGATCGACCCGGCCGGCACCACGGTGCGCGCAGTGCGGCAGGCCCTGGTCCAGGTTCAGCCCCGCCCGCGAGGTCGGCGGGCCAGCGCCCTGCTCGAGGTGCCGGCGAGCTACGACGGCCCGGATCTCGCCGAGGTGGCGGAGCTGACCGGGCTCCGCGAGCGCGAGGTCGTAGCAGCCCACACCGGGCAGACCTGGACGGTCGCGTTCGCCGGGTTCGCACCGGGCTTCGGCTACCTCGTCGGGGACGACCACCGGCTGCACGTGCCCCGGCGCGCGCACCCGCGTACCCGCGTACCCGCGGGAGCCGTGGGGCTGGCCGGCGAGTTCACCGGCGTCTACCCGAGGGAGTCCCCGGGCGGCTGGCAGCTCCTTGGGCGCACGGACCTGGCGATGTGGGACCTGCGGCGGGAGCCGCCTGCGCTGCTGGAGCCGGGGGTCCGGGTCCGCTTCGTGGAGCTGCGGTGACGGCAGAGCTGGAGATCCTGATCCCTGGGCCGCTCACGACGGTGCAGGACCTCGGCCGGCCCGGGCACGCCCGCATCGGGGTCGGCGCTTCGGGCGCTGCCGACCGCTCGGCGCTGCGCCTGGCGAACCGCCTCGTGGGCAACCCGGAAGGGGCAGCCGCGCTGGAGGTCACCTTCGGTGGGCTGGAGCTGCGGGCGGCGACCGGCGCCCTGCTGGCCCTGACCGGGGCCGACCCGCGGTCCACGGTCGACGGCGGGCCGGTGGGGCACAGCTGCCTGCTCCGCCTCCCGGCCGCTGCGGTGCTGCGACTGGGCATCCCCACATCGGGGGTGCGGACCTACGTGGCTGTACGTGGGGGCATCGTCGTCGAGCCCGTCCTCGGATCACGGTCCACCGACGTGCTGTCCGCACTCGGACCTCCAGTGCTGCAGGCCGGGATGCGGCTGCCCGTCGGCCGCCCCGCCGGGTCGCTGCCCGGCGTCGACTGGGCTCCGGTCGCGCTCCCGCCCGCGGGGGACCTCAGGCTCGGTGTCCTGCTCGGGCCCCGCGACGACTGGTTCACGCCGGCAGCGCTCGACACGCTCACCTCGTCGGCGTGGACGGTGAGCGCTGACAGCAACCGCGTCGGCCTGCGCCTGACCGGTCCGGCTCTCGAGCGCCGGGTCGACGGGGAGCTGCCCAGCGAGGGGGTGGCGCCGGGCAGCCTTCAGGTGCCGCCAGGGGCGGGGCCGACCCTGTTCCTGTCGGACCACCCGCTGACCGGTGGCTACCCGGTCGTGGCTGTCGTGGCCGACGGTGACCTGGACCGGGCGGGGCAGGCACGTCCGGGCCAGCGTCTGCGCTTCATGGTCGTCGCGCCGGGCTGAGAAAGCCTGCCTGAGGGCCACCAGATTCAATCTCGCAGGTCAGACTATATGCAGTTTGCATATAGGCATCTGGCTATTAGATGTCCCGTGCGTCTAGCCCGGATTCGGTTATTGCTGGTGCAACGTCCCGAATGGCATAGTTCTCGGCAGTCCAGCAGCCCGGGTGAACCACCCCGGCCGTTCACCGCGCCGGAGCGATCGCTCCCGGCGTTCCACGATCCGGAGGC
>JAUJOY010000009.1 GCA_030447385.1 Mycobacteriales bacterium | reverse complement strand
CGCGTGAGCGCGGCCGGGAGGAGTTCTTCGCCTCGTACGAGATCACCATCGCGACGGTGCACAAGCAGTACGGGTGGTCACGCGACAACTAGACCGGACCGCTGCTGGCGCCTGCCATAGCGTTCCGCCCAGCCTGAGCAGGATCAGCGCGCCCCGGCCAGCCAAGGACTGAGTCGGCGGGATGGCCGCGACGACTCCACCCGAAGAGGGGACAGTCGACGTCACCAGCCGCGTACTGTCGATGATCGAGCGGATGCCCTTACGCGGGCGAGCCGAGCGGTAGATCTCCTCCGATCGGCAAGTCCCGCTTCCGTATCGTCCTGCACACGGAGGCTGACAGTGACAGCGAACCGCTACGACGTTGTCATCGTTGGCGCCGGCATCGCCGGCCTCACCGCAGCGCGCGACCTGGTCTCGGCAGGCTGCAGCGTCGCCGTATACGAGGCGCGCGAACGCGTCGGCGGGCGTCTGCTGAGCCTGAACGACGGGGGAGTTGTCGACTTGGGCGCGACCTGGTTCTGGCCGAACGAGCCGGCCGTGCAGGCGCTCATAGAGGAGCTCGACGTGCCGGTGTTCCCGCAGGCGCTGGATGGCGACTCCATGTTCGAGGCAGGCGGCAGGGGAGCACGACGGGTCTCGGGTGATCCGATCGACGCGGTCTCCTCCCGGTTCACAACCGGGGCACGCGTTGTTCCAGGAGCCGGTCGCAGGACGGGTGCACTGGGCGTCCACGGAGACCTCGGCGGAGTACGCCCGGGCACATCGAGGGCGCCAGCCGTGCTGGGGCTCACGCCGCGGCAGCAACAAAGGCGGGCGACGGCGACGTCATCCGGGATGCCGGAGCACAAGCGAACGGTTCCCGCAGTTGACGCACCACGCGGCTCGCCGGCCCTTGCTGTGGCAGTCTGATCTGGGACTGCCTGCCCAGTTCAGCCCGTCCACCTTCGAACTCCGGGATGAACACGACCAGTGGCCGTCCAGCCGGCGAACGGAGATCCGCTCAAGCAGAAGCGGTCACTGTTGGCCACCCCCGAGCCGTCCAGAAAGCCGGATCTGCTCGGCCAGGGGCCGCTCCCGAACGCACTCATCTGCCGCGGAGCGGCCACCGGGGGAGATCTGCGGTGCGGGCAGAAGCGCTGCGCGCGATGCCGCAGGACACCGCCGTCGGGACGGCGGCCGGAGGCGTCCTACGAGAGAAAACCCTGGTCAGCACTGGGTCCGAGCAACGGCATCCGGTACACGAAGGCCTCGGCCTGATGCACACCGCTCAGCGTCACAGACCCGTCGTCCACGGCAGCGAGACGATGCAGCGGATCAGCGATGAAGCGCACCTCCGGCGTGCCGGTGCCCTGCTCGACGTTCGACACAATGACGAGGAAGAAGTCAGGGTCCCGTGCACGGTCGATCTCGCTCGCCGTCAGGGACACCGTGTTTGGCGCGCTGGCGGCGTGCACCTTGAGTTCGTAGAAGCGATTGCTCTTGTCGATGGCGTCCGCCCCGACGAGCAGTTGGTGACGAAGGTCCTGGAGCTTCTGGTCGCCCCGCTCGAGCAGGCTCCGCAGCAGAGCCAAACCGGCGTCCTCGCGCTCGCGGTCGGTGTAGGCAGCTGGGGGCGTCGCGCGGCTCCGCTCCGGGGGTGGCCGATCCGACGGCTCACGGGTTCGGCGTCCATTCGGCTTGGGTGCGACCGGGGTCTCGGCGCGGCCGCCGAGGTTGACGAGGGTCCCGGATCCGGCCGCAGGGACCGCGGCGGACGGATCGATGAGTACCCGAGGCGGTGCCGCCGGCACGCGCGGCACGGCGGGCAGGGCTGGCGCGGCGCCAGTCATCCGCCTGCCGAGGACCGACGCCGGTGCGAGCTGGTTGAGGCCGGCCTCGATGTCGTGGTGGAGCGACATGAGGGCCTGCGTCCTGGCGGCGGCCTGCTCCTCAGCGAGGCGCAGGGCGCGCTTGCGCTCCCCCCCTCGGCTCGCGCCCACATCGCGGCCCAGGCGTAGGCGACCTTCTGCCGGTCTTCGGCGAACAGCGCGGCAACCGCGCGCCCACCAACTTGCCAGTCGCCGGCGTGCTCGCCCTGCTGCACGTGCAGGACAGCGCGTGAGCGGTCCAGGTGCGCGCGCGTCGGCACCTGCACCGGACCATGGCCGGCGAGTAACGCTATGACGTGGAGGTCGTCGTGGATGAGGACCGAGAGGTCACGCGCGAGGTCCGCCGCGCGATCGGCCGACGCCGCCAGCGCAGGGTCATCGCGCACGAGCTCGTCGAGCAGCAGCGACAGCGCCGACCGCGCCAGGGCGGACCTTGCCGGGTCGGCTGCAGCGTAGGCGTCGTCGGCTGCGGCGACGTCGTCCGGTCTGACCGCCGTGATGCCGAGCGCGGGCAGCAGCCGGGCGAACTGCCGGGGGTCGCCCCCTGGCTCCCAGACGGCCACATGGTCCTCGAGCGCCGCTCGGAGATCGGGGTCGTCGACGGCGTACACCGGCCGCCGACCGGTTGGGCCGTTCGGCGTCCGGATCGGCAGGCGGCGAAGGCCGGGCGGCGCCGGAATGGTGTCCAACAAGCGGTCGAGCATACGGAGCGTCTCCAGCTCCACGGCCTCATCTTCGGAGCGCCGCTTGCGTCGGCTCAGGTCGCGCAGCACGTCCGCGCAGTCGGCGAGGCCTGGACGGCGGATGCGTAGCTCGCTCCACAGCGGCTGCAGTTGGCGCTGGTAGGGCGCGAACGGCCGCAAGGTGCCGAAAACCGGCGGGCCGGACAGGACGTCGTGCGGCCGGCGCCAGCCGTGGTCGGTGAGGACAAGGCCGCGGCCGGTTGAAAAAGCCTGGCGTACGTGATCGGCCGGGACGTCCATCCGCCTGCGCTTCGTGGCTGACAGCCAGTCGGCCAGGATGCCGTACATCGGGTAGGTCGCCGCAGCAGCGGTTTCCCAGTCGTCTCGGTCGTCCGCGGACGCGACGTTGGGATGGGCGTCGCGCACCTGCTGCAGGGTCGTGAGGACGTCGCTGACCCGAGGGTCACCTGTGATGCCGAGTGCGCGGACGAGGTCGTCACGCAGGTCGAGAACGAGGGCGCCGTCGGCGTAGTGCCCGGCGTCGCCATAGACGGCCCGATTGGCGGCGCTGGGCAGCACGAGGTCGCGAGGGGCGCATAGGCGCCCGTCGGCGTCGGGCAGCCAGGGCTCGTCGCGCAACCGGGCCAGCCACCATGCGGTGACGGTGACGCCGAAGAAGTTCCACTGGTGGTAGGCACTGACGACCTGCACCTGAGCGCGTTCGGCGTACGCGCGGTCCCACGAGCGCTGCAGTGTCGCGAGCAGTGCGGCCGCGCGGCGCCGACGTCGCGTCCGGTTGGCATCCGCTCGAATGTCGGCGACTACGCGTTCGAGGTCCGGGCAGACCAGGTCCTGGAGCACGTGCGTCCGGCCGTCCGGGGTGTGACTGAGCTCCTCCTTGCGAGTGGCCGGCGAGGCCTGGTGCCAGACCCTAACGCCGCGGCGGCCGTCGTATTTTTGTTCGCCATCCGGGTGAGGGAGCAGGCGGGGGGCGCGTTCGACGCCGAGAAGCGTCAGGAACTTCTGTGCCCCAAGCGCTCCGCGGCCAGCCGGGTGTCGCAGGACGTCGGCGTATCGGCCGGCGACCCACCACACGTGCGGCGTGTCGGCAGCCGCGGCCGCCCAGGTATCGCTGTCGCGGTCGATGCGCCGGTGCTGGTAGCACTCGATCGCGGCGCGGCGGTCGCGAAGGACGCGCCCGGTCGCGTCCCGGCACTCGGCGTCGAGGACCACGGCTGCGCCGACCCTGCGCCCGTAGGCCTCGTGCGCGTCGTGGGGGAGCAGCTCAAACAGGTCGCGCAGGGCGGTCAGCACACCGTCGTCGACCCGCAGTGCCGCCGAGCCTGCTTCCGCGAGGCGGGCCACGACGTCGTCTGGCGTGGGAGGAGCGGCGGAGAACGCGCCGATCCCAGCCAGCCACTGGGTGACCGCGCCGGCATCCGTGCTGGCGGATGCGTAGGCAGGGTCCAACGCTCGGACGAGACCGGCACGGACTGCAGCGCTGGCTGGGTTGACGTCGGCGGTCAGGAGGACGGGGCTCGTGCCCACGGCGGGAGGGACGACCCGGCGACCGTCGGCGAGCACTACGCACGCGGTCTGCTTGAGGTCCTCGGCGGCGCCGGCAGCCAGCGCTCGGGCGGCCACCGCGACGTACCAGGCGGCATCCCGGCCCAGGTGCCGGTCGGCAGTAAGCGACAGGACGTCGCGGATGCCGACCGGTGAGGAGACGCCCAGCTCGCCGAGGACGCTGGACCAGCGCTGCCCGTCGCCTAGAGCAGCCCTGGGGAGGACCGTGCGGCCGTGCGCCAGCCGCTGAAGGTCGTCGTCCGTGAGCAGGTCCTGCAACAGCGGGTCGGCGTAGCCGAGGTTCTTCAGCGGCACGGACGACGCCCCCACGCGGACCTCCGCGATCCGAGCCAGTTCTGGCCGTGCCCGCGTGAGTAGCGCCTCCCGCAGCTCTGCCTCGAGCCAGGGATCCTGCGGGCAGCGGACCTCCTCGTCGAGCGGCACGGCACGCCAGCCCAGGGCGGGACGGGTGCGCAGGACGTCACCCGCGACGGCCGCCCAGAAGTCGACCGCGATTCGCAGGAGCGCCCTGTTCCACCGGGTGTCGCGGACATGGCCGCGTGCCGTATCGGGGTCGAGTTGCGCGTTGAGCGACCACGGCAGCGCGGTCCGTACGACCGGCAGGCCTGCGTGCAGGGCGCCGCCCCCCGTTGTCGTACCGGTCGGGACGGCGACGGAGACAGGTGTGGTGGGGCCTGTGCTCTTCTTGGCACGGGTGACTCCGGCGGGGCTGGGAAGTTCTGCCTCGTACCTGAGCCACCGGCCGTCCCCGGAGCCGTCGACGACCTCGGTGATGTCAACCTTGAAGTAGGTGCCCCCGACGGCGAGCCGCCGGCGCCGCCGCGGACGGCGCCACAGCGAGAGTTCGACGTCTATGTCGCCATCCGGGCCGAGTAGCCGCACCGTCCTGACCGATCGCAGAAAGAGCAGGGCCGCGCTGCCCCACTGCTGCAGCCACGCCCGGATGTCGTCCGGTTGTAGGTCGGCGTCCGCGGCGAGGGGGATGCGGAGCACGGTTTGGGGGCGGTCCTCCTCGTCCAGGTGGCTCATTAGAGGTGCCGCGACGGTGAGTCGGCCGCCCTTGAGCGTTGCGTGGTATGGGTGGCAGTGGATGTGCAGGCCGTCGCCGATGGTGCGCAGCGTGTTCAGACCGATGCCGAACCGGCCGGTGCTCCGGTTGTCACCGCGCTTGGTCGACACCCAGGGCAGCACCATCGCGACCAGGTCCGCCAGGTGCAGGCGGGTGCCGTCGTGCGCGATGAGCAGCGCGGGGGTCTCAGCGTCCCACGTGATGGTCACGGTGCTTGCGAGTTGGTCGTCGGCGTTCTGAACGATCTCGGCGATCCCCTGCAGCGGGTCGGTGCTGAGCGCCTCGGCGGCGTCGCGACCGCCCGAAACGCTGTCCTTGATCTTGGCCGGGAGCTCGTCGATAAGCCGGCCGAGCTCGTCGATCGCCGCGTCGGCGAACCCCCTCGTGAACCGGTCCTCGACCGCCGGTTGTCGATGGCCGCGCGAGCGGCCGTCCGGCCGGCTCGCGCGTCGTCGCGGACCGACGGCGGATGTACGGCGGCGGGAGTGGGGGCAGGTGCGCGCACAGAGCTCACTCGGTGGCCGACGGGATGGGGCACCAGCGTGGCAGCAACCGAGCGGCCACGAGGCAAAACCCCGCAAGTCGCCTCTAGCACTCTGTCCTGCCGTTCCGGCCTTATCCGGGTCTGCAGGGTGCCCCGCGCGGGGCACCCGTCTCGTCTCCGCTGCTGTCGCACTGGTGGCACTCCAGCGACATCCCGTCGGCCAGGTCGCGCTGGCCCAGCGGAACAGGCTTCAGCCCAACGTGCGCTTCTGTCGCAGGGCGTGCCGGCGTCCGGCGCTCGCTCAGGACCCTGGAGTCACGCCGGGCGCCGGGAACCGCCTTGGCGATGTTCGCTCAGCTCAGTCGAGGCGGACGGCGGCGTNTCAGGTGACTCGTTTGCGCCGCAACAAGGCCCTTCCCAGGAAGGGCAGACAGTCCCTCAGGTGATCCGGTGCGAATCGCATCTGGTGCGCTACTTCTGCTGTCCGTGTTCCCCTATGAGCGTCATCGCCCAGCAACTGCTCCGTTCGGCTGACGTTGCACACGACAGGTGTCAGCCTGAGGGCCCTTGAGGCATGGGGAGTCCGTCTGTGAGCGGCAACCGCCCAAACGGTCACCCTCGTTGGGTCCCGCCGCCTAGGTGGCCTGAGCCGCCTTTTGGGTGGTCGCCCTCCACTGGCTGGGTCCCTGACGCCTCGTGGGGTCCGGTCCCGCCGGGCTGGTCGGTCTGGCAGGACGCCGACGGGCGACCCGCCGCGCCACCCTGGTCACCAGGATCGCCCACGCCACCCGGCCCGGTGTATCCGTCGTCGTTGAAGGCGGGCGACCTACGCAAGACCTCACCCCGGTTCACGAAGTCGATGGCGGGCGTAGTCGCCTTCATCCTGCTTGTGTTCCTCGCCGGGGGGTGCGCGAACGCCAGGCCCACCGAGCCGGACACGACCTCGGCGGCAGCCGAAGGCCGCGCGAGCTCGCTGCCGACGCTATCGCCTACAGCCGCCCCGGCAGCCGAACCTGCGCCAACATCGTCACCGGAGCCGCCTCCGGCGCCGGAACCACCGACGACCGATCAGATCATCGCCCAGGCGCAGCCCAGCACGGCCTTGGCGCTGCTCGCCACGCTGGAGGTCAAGGGACGTGCCCCCAAGACCGGCTACGACCGCGACCTGTTCGGCCAGGCGTGGGCCGACACCGACCGCAACGGTTGCGACACCCGCAACGACATGCTCGCCCGCGACCTGACCCAGGAGACGTTCAAGGCCGGCACCAGGGACTGCGTCGTGCTCACCGGCCAGCTCGCTGACCCCTACACCGGCCAGATGCTCACCTTCACCAAGGCCGACGCCAGCGCGATCCAGATCGACCACGTCGTCGCACTGTCCGACGCCTGGCAGAAAGGCGCCCAGCAGTGGGACGCCGGCAAGCGACTCGCGTTCGCCAACGACCCGCTGAACCTGCTCGCTGTCGACGGCCCGACGAACGCCTCCAAGAGCGACGGTGACGCCGCCACCTGGCTCCCACCGAACAAGGGCTACCGATGCGCGATGGTGGCCCGGCAGACCGCGGTGAAGGCCAAGTACGCCCTGTGGATCACCGCCGCCGAGCGGGATGCCATCGCACGTGTGCTGAGCACCTGCCCGAACGAGCCGGCCCCGACCGGTGGCAGCCCCACCACCGCGGCCCTCCCAGCACAGGCAACGAGCAGTGCCCCGCCACCGGCAGCGTCCAAGGCGGCACCACCCCCGGTGCCAGCACCCCCAGCGGCACCAGCACCCGCAGGGGCGCGGCGGTTCGCCAACTGCACCGAGATGCGCACGGTGTACCCGCACGGCGTCGGGATGCCGGGGGCTGTCGACAAAGTCAGCGGCAGCACCAAACCCGTCACGACGTTCGAGCGGTCAAGCGAGCTCTACGAAGCCAACCGGGGCAGTGACGGCGACAAGGACGGCATCGCCTGCGAGAAAGCCTGAGCCGGTCCGCTTCCGCGCCTCGCGTCGGCGGAGGAGCCCGGCGTGTTCGCCTGCTCGACAGGCGCCCCGACGAAAAGCACGCTCTGGACCTTGGGCGTCCGCACGCCAGGCTGTCCGCGATCTCAACCTCCCGCACTGGACCGCCGCTACCCCTCCCCCATCAGGCCACGAACGGGGTGCGCCCTGTTGCGCCGGACTCGCCGTCAGCACCGGCCGGCAAGACGTTCGTCAAGCGCCTTGGTCGCCGCGCAACTTCGGTGACCAGGACGCGCTCGGTGGCTACGTCGACCCGTTGGTCGCCTGGACTCTTGGGGCGATGACACCCGGCTGCCCCTCGGCGACCCGCAAGGTCAGGCACGGAACCGGCTGCCCGCAGCCCCCGCAACGGGTCTTGGTCCGCAGCCATCCGGCCACCTGCGGGCGGTGGGCTTGGCGGACCGCCCACAACCTGGCAGCCAAGTCACTGATCCGGGCGAGCGCGTCATCCAACGCCCGATCCTCCACCTGCTCGACCACCGTTNGCTAAGTAAGGCGCGCTTGCCAGTGGCGGACAATCGTTGCGGCAGCGCTCTGCCGCTCCGCCGAGTGGGTTGTCCTGCCTTATGGACTCGGGCCTGCGATGTAGCCGTCGAGCGCGGCGCTGGTGTGGACCCGGAGCTTGGTCATTGTGGCAGCCCGGCGCAGCAAACTCATCGTTCGGACGCCCGCTTCTGCCGCGCGTCGCGCCTTCGGCTGAGCGCGGCTCAAGCGTGAGCCCGCTATGCGACCTCGACGCCCCCTTGCGCAGACGGGATAAGACGGCGCTCGCTGCTACGAAGCCAGGACCCGCCTTCCTGCCATGCACCTCGATGACGAGCATGGCGGAATCACCCCCAACGCGCACGCATGGCTCAGATCTGCGACGTGGTGCCGTACCCCGCGGCCATCCATACGTCGCGGTCGACGTCGGTGAAGTCCCGCTCCGTCCACGTGGCGTTGGCAATGGCGGATCCTTCTGGGAGCTTCATCTCGCGGGCACTGACTCGCGGCCCGGGCCACCCGTAGTGCCAGCGGCTGCGGCTTGGGCTCCTTACCAGGCCCTTCTGGAACCTCTTCGCCACCGGTGGCGGCAGCGACAGCGCGTGTAGCCCTGCCCCATGACACCCATGAGGCATGCAGCCTTGAAGGAGGTCCTAGGAATGCCAGATAAGTATGTTGCTGGTGATAGTCTTCGGACATTACTTGTTTGGGCTCTTCTTTCGAGTAGCTCTTCGGGGCAAAGACCAAGCTGATGTGCGGTAAGCCTGAGCTAGACGATGGATCCGGGAGTACCATTTCCCGCGACATCGAACAGTCGATTGCGGACATCCCCGACTTCACCAAGTTGCTTGTGGCGCTGCTGAGCCAGCTCGGTGTTCCAGTCATCGTCTGTGCGCTGATCGCGCTTGCCTTCACGTTAGAGTCGTACGTCACGCCGGCCCGTAATGGCCTTCAAGGGTGGAGAGGGTCCGGCCGCATAGGGCGGACGGTCGCGGACAGGCCTGGGGTCTGCTGGTCGCCCAGAAGAGCAGATCGAGACGCGGCTCAAGACCGAGCAGCTGACGGTCGTGAAGGTGCATGAGCTGCTGGCCCGCCGCGGGTTGGGGCACGCCGCCCCGTCCGACGCCGCTTCAGCGTCCACTTCGAACGCTGCGACCGGCTCCTCAAGCGGCTGCGCGCCAGCCGGCTGGACAACAGCCACGAAGCCGAGATACGCAAGCTGCTGCGCGTCGACCTGCTCCTCGTCGACGACTTCGCGCTGCAGAACCTCGACGCCCTGGACACCGCCGACATCTACGAGTTGATCGTCGAGCGGCACCGCTCCGCCGCCACCGTCGTGACCAGCAACCGCGAACCGATCGAATGGCTTGCGCTGATGGCCGACCCGCTGCTCGCGCAGTCCGCGATCGACCGGATCCAGTCCGCCGCCCACGAACTCTGACCACCAGCCGGGTCGGGTCGGCGAACTCGGCCGCGACCAGCCGGCCGATCTTGGTGCCGAGCACGTCGGGCAGTGCCAAGGTCAGTCCGGGAAAGCTGCGGTCGAGCTGCCCGAGCAGCTGGTTCTTCGTGGCGCTGCGGGTCTGGACCCGCCGGGTCCGATGCGCTGACCACGCTGCCAGCTCGACCAGCACCGACTCCCGCGCGGTGATCGGCAGCCCACGACCGGCCAGCAGCAGCTCGGTCATCGCCTCCAGGTCAATCGCGTCGGTCTTGAGGGTGCGCTTGCCGAGCACCTTGCGCTGCTCAGTGACATGAGCGGGGTTGAGCTCGAGCAGCTCCCAGCCTGCCGGCCACGCCGCCACGCGGAGCAGTGACAGGTGGTAGTGCCCCGCCGCCTCGATCCCCACCTTGACCGCCGCACCGCTCGGCAGCAGCCATCTGATCTTGCCGAGCACCTCGTGCAGCGACGGCGAGGTCATCGGGCACCCGAGCAGCGGCCTGAGCAGCCGGTGGCGAGCAGCGTCGGTGACCGACACCGCGAACTCGTTCTTGCCCACATCGATCGCCACCACGATCGTCAAGGACGTCACTGGGGCAGCATGAACAGGCACGAAACCCACCTCCGGGGGTGCCGGAAGGCACAGCGCTCCAACGCCGACCTTCACGTTGAGGAACCTGACGGTCCCTTCCTCGCACCTCCGGAGGTGTGGGTACGGCAGCCACCCCGAGCTATATCAGCGGCGGAGGCGCGGGCCCAACAGCGTTTGGCCGGAATGCTCCGGCCCTCGCCCTGGCCGTGTCGTCATGGTGAACCGCAGCCGGGCCATGCCGTTCTGCGCCACCGGCTCGCTCCATGCCGGTGCCCGAACAGCTCGGCGACCCGCTCGCCCACTTGCTCGGCCGTCCAGCGGACGCCACCGTTGTCGATCACCGCCCCGCTGGCGTACGGCCGGTAGGGTCCATCTGCGGGTGTCCACCGTGGTGTCTTGGCGGTGATCAGGAGCTCGGGGGCGACCCGGCGGATCGACGCGAGCTTGAGCCGGCGCAGGCCATGCACAGAGGCGAACCCGGCCTCGACCGCGGCGGCGGCGAACTACGGCCACCGCTCGGTCTGCACGTGAGGGTGCTGTTCGGCGCGGGCGAGCTCGACCTCAGCTGAGCGGCATGACAGGCTGAGACGAGCTCCCTCACCTATCAGAGCCTGGACGAACGTCTTCAACATCACCGGTAGAAGGTCAGGTTCGGCACGGTCGATCTGTTCGATCCACGACAGCGTAGGGGTCGATACTGGCCGGGACGGTCATCGTCTGGTTCTCCTTCAGGGCGACTATGAGAGGTCTTCTGAAGGATCACGCGGTGGCCGTCTTCTACGTCCTCACGACACGCTCATCGTCGCGGCCGTCGTACACCACGCCGCTTGACGCAACTCGGGAAGACCTGCGGTCGGCATCCTCCAGCCCATTACCGGCATCGGACGGTCCGCCGGTGCTGTCATGGTGGAACCCGATGCTGGGCTGGCGGAGGGCCCTTGCTGACCGGCGGCATTCTAAGCGGGATCTGGAGGGCTCGGCGGGGCGGTGGGGTGGCAGGCGCTGGCTACCAGGCTGCCCGTTCGCTGAGGCCGACGGCGTAGTCGGTCCACCACGCGCCGGCCGTGGGACCACCGTTGCAGGTGCCGTCGGACTCTCCCGGTCGCTTGATCCAGAGGTAGGCGTCCACCTCGACGAGTTGGGTGGCGACGTTCGGCCGGACGCCCAGCGCCCGCCCCGACGGGTTGCACCAGGCGTCGGTGCCGCTCGCCGGGCCCAGGCCGTTGCGGCTGGTGTCGACGACGAACGACTTGCCGTTGAGCCGCTGTGAGAGAGAGCGGCCGTAGCTGACTTCGTCGGACGTGAGGCGGAAGTTCGACACGTTGAGGGCGAACCCGCGGGCGCCCGAGATTCCGGCGGCGGTCAGGCGGGCAGCCATGGTCTCTACGGGCACCCAGGCGGAGTGCCCGGCGTCGAGGTAGACCTGAGCACCGCTGGCCGTCAAGACGGCGACCGCATCGGTGAGCAGGGCCAGCCGCGTCTGTTGCATCTCTGCCGACAAGCAACTGATCGAGGCCAGCGAGTCCGGCTCGAGCACGACGACGCTGCGGCGACCCCCGAGCCCCTTGGCGAACTCGCGCACCCACGTCCGGTAGCCCTCCGGCGTCCCGATCCCGCCAGCGGAGTAACCGCCACAGTCACGGCTAGGAATGGCGTAGGCGACGAGCACCGGCAGCGCACCGGCAGCGGTGATGGCGTCGACACGCCGATCGACCACGGTCGCGAGCTCTGACGCAGCCACCCAGTCGCCGATCCAGTCGGCCTGCGACTGCCCGGCGATCTTGTCGAGCAGGGCCGCACGTGTGGGGTCGGTGCTGCGCAGGCCAGCAGCGGCATGCGCAGCCGACGAAGCCGGGTCCACGTAGAGCCTGGCCCCTGACAGCACATTCACGCTGCCGCTGTCCGGTGACGGTGACGTGGTGGGGGAGACTGACGTGGTCGGGGACGGTGACGTGGTCGCGGAGGGTGAGGTGGTGGGGGAGACTGACGTGGTCGGGGACGGTGACGTAGTCGCGGAGGGTGAGGTGGTGGGGGAGACTGACGTGGTCGCTGACGGTGAGGTGACCGGGGACGCTGATGGGCTTGGGGAGGGTGACGTTGACGGGGACGGGGAGGCCGTCGATGCGGCGATGGCGGTGATGCGGTCGACACGCAGGTTCCGGTCGCAGCGGTTGGCGCGGTAGTCGTTTGAATAGGTGACGGAGATCTGGTGGGTACCGGAGGGCAGTTGTACCGCGGTGACGTAGTCGGTCCAGCTGGTCGCGCTCACCGACGTCGTGGACTGGCTGACCCCGTCCACCCGCAGCTCAAGCCGCGGGGCGCCCTTGCACTGGTCGCCTCGCGCACGCACCACCACGTGCGTGGTGGTAGGTGTGGCCCACGCCGCCGAAGCTGTCCCGTTGGACCATATGAGCAGGGCGCGAGCTGCAGAGGCAGTGGAGTCGGCGTAGGTGGTTCCGGCTCCGGTGGTGAGCGCGGCGGACTCCATCTCAAGTGCGGCGTCCGCGGATGCTGACATCGCCGGCAGCACGGCAAGGACCGCGGTGAGGCAGGCCGTTGAGGTCAACATCGCTGCAGCGCGGGAGCGGGGGGGCATGGATCGCATGCCGCTGTGTCGGCAGTGACGCCGGAACACTGGAGCGCTCGATTCGTTTCCTCAGCCTGCGGCAGCGGTGCGCCCGCCGAAACGGGGGTCCGGCACGAGGCAGACGGTGGCCCGCTCCGCGGCTTTTGCCCGGGGGCGCGGCGTTACTCCAGGAGCAGGTTAACCAGCAGCAGCGCGGCCGCCACGGAGATCAGGAGCAGAACGACGCTCTCGACGACGGCGCGCGCGCGACCTACCATGGCGGTGCGCCTTGGCGCGCCATGCGCTCCGTCGGCGGCCTCCCAGTTCGGGCAGGCCCTGTCAGGAACCACACCGCGCATGGTGCTGCTGATCGCCCGCATGTCCAGCTCGGCGGTCGGTGGGTGGTCCGGCAGCCGAGCCTGGGCGGGACCCGACCAGCGGCGCAGGACCTCGGCCGCGTCCGGAACCGAGGGGTCGTTGAGCAGCTCAACCAGGTGCCCCAGGCGGCTGGCACGCTCTGGACACAGGTCGCTGACGATGTCGGCTAGACGGTCGAGGTCTGTGCGCATCAGGGTGGCGGGTGCACCGGTGACAGGGCCGAGCGCAGGCACGTCCAGGAGGGCGCCGTTCTCAGTGAGCAGGCAGGCGGACGCTGAGAGCTCCCGGTGTGGCAGGCCCTGCTCGTGCAGCGCAGCCAGCGCCCGCAACAGGTCGTCAGCGGCGTGCTCACCAAGCGCGGCACCGCCCGTGTCGGGGACTTCGGGGAGCGGGCACCCGGGCGCCGGTGGGACGACGGCCCAGGTGGCGCCGGCCCGTACCACGTCGATCACGGGAACCACACCGGCGTTGGACAACCGCTCGACGGCGCGCAGGCGGGTCCGGGCCGCCTCCCGGACCGCCACCGAGTCGCCGGCCGATAAGCCCGGGACGGCCAGCAGGCGCACCGGCCGGTCGAGCAGCTCGTCATGAGCGGGCTGGCCGCGTCCTGGCCCGTGGGGGGCGAGCCGGTAGCGGCCGGCGACACACAAGTCCGCAGCGGGCTGCGCGCCGGTCACGACGTCACTGTCACGGCCGCCGGGCAGTTGCGGGTGTCCGCGCGTAGCACGTCACTCATCTGCTCGATCAACGCGCAGTTCGCGTGCATGCCGGGCGTCCTCCCGGGCGGAGGCCACGATGCGCTCGGCATCGGCCCGCGCTTGTGCGAGGACCTGCTCGGCCTGGTCCTCTGCGTGCTGGCGGGAACGCCGAAGCAGCTGCTCGGCCTCCTGCCGCAGCCTGCCTGCATCCGATCCGGCGGACCTTTCAGCCACCCGAGCCCGTTGCTCGGCCTCCCCGAGATCCTCAAGTAGCCTGGCCACGTAGTCATCGACCTGATGCCGGTCGTAGCCCCGCAGGACGACGGCGAACTGCGGCCGGGCGCGGTCACCGTCCATCGATGCTCCTTGGGTGTCGGCCGCCGGGACGTCGTCGTCATCGCGGGGCGGGTCCGGTGCCGGCCGCCACCGTGCTACTGGCGGCGGTTCGGTGCAGACCGGCGTGCGAGGTCTTCTCCCAGCCCCTGTGCCCGCGCGCCTCCCGCCATACCGCACGCAGTGCAGCCGCGGCCAGCAGGATCTGGTATGGCGGCGTCCCTAGCACCAGCTTGGCGTAGTCGCTGAACTGCGGTCGCAGGTAGTACACCCGGCAGAACTCCCGTAAGCCGACCAGCTCGAAGACCACCATCGCCACGGTCGGCAACGCCGGCAGGAAGGTGAGCATGGCGATCCCGATCGGCACGTCCGCGAACAGCGCTGTCGCCACAGAGATCGGGATGGCGATGCCCGCAAACGCCTGGAGGAACGGCTGGCAGAGGGTGTACCTGGCCAGCCACCGCTGCCGCCGGGTCGGCAACTGCCGCCAGTCGCCCTTGCGCAGGACCTGCAGGAACCCCTGGTTCCACCGGGTGCGCTGCTTGAGCAGGGCGCCGACCGTGTCGGGGGTCTCTTCGCGCGTGACCAGATGCGCGTCGTAGCAGACCGCGATCCGCCTGCCCATGGTGGACAGGCGAACACCGATCTCGCAGTCCTCGGCCAAACAGGTGGGGTCCCAGCCGCCGACCTGACGCAGCAGCGCTGTGCGGATGAAGACCGTGTTACCGCCGAGCGGGATGAACCCGTGGCGCTCCTGAAGGTGCAACCTGCTGCGGAAGTAGAAGAAGTACTCCAAGCAGTTGCGCAGGCTGAACCAGGAGGAACGGAAGTTGACCAGCTGGACCCCGCCCTGCACCACATCGGCCTGCTCGGCGCGAAAAACACCGTCGACTACCCGCAGCAGCCGCGGGGCTACTTCGTCCTCGGCATCGAACACACCGGTGATCTCGCCGCGGCAGTGCGCCAGGGCGGTGTTCAGCGCCAGCGGCTTGTTCTTCGGCCAGTTGTGGTCGACGACGACACGTACCTTCCCGTCGCGGGCAGCCACCCGTCGCGCAACGTCAGCGGTGCCCTGGTCGTCGTGCCCCACGATGGCAAGCACCTCGTAGGAGGGATGATCGAGGCGGCGCAGCTGCTCGAGCGTCTGCTCGAGGACAGCCTCCTCGTGCCGCGCGGGCACCAGCAGCGAGAACGACAGCTGGGGCTCACCGGGCTCCTGCACGAAGCCGGTCTCGACAAGCGTCTCGGGGTCCCGCCAGGCGTGCAGCATCCACCACATCGTGCTGACGGCCACGGCGAACAGACCCAGTGACACAGCAGCCAGCACCACAGCCAGCACGGCCCCGCCCACGTCGCTCATGAGGGCCGCTCGCACCGGTGCAGCAAGTCGGTCTGCAGCAGTGCCCGTCCCAGCGCCACCCACGCCGCGCCGTAGTAGGTCGGCACGCGCCGATCCTGCGCCGCGGCCCGGTCCAGCAGCCGGTCGCGGTCCTGCGGCGCACCGGCGGCGTGTGCCGCCGCCGCGGCAGCGACCAGCGGCAGCGGGTGCTCGGAGCCGTCCAGCACACGACCGTCCAGGCTCAAGGCCAGCGCCTTGGACCGCGCTGGGTCCTGCAGCAACGGCCACCAGCCACTCGCTGCGCCTCGCGCGTTCGGGTCGCAGGACGCAGCGAGCCAAACAACCGTGCGCTGAGCATCAAGGCCGTAGCGCGGCTCAGGCACAGCACCGCTCGGCGCGGCAGTGGGTGACAGCTCAGCACCGTCCGCCCGCGCCCAGTCCGGGGGCAGGAGCGCACCGGATCCCGTGAGGCGGTCCAGCGCCCGCGCAGAGTCTTTGGCCAACCCCTGCCATGACGGGTCCTCTCGCGCCAGGATCTCGTAGGCCGGAAGCACCCAGTAGGACGGGTTGAGCGTGGCCGGTTCACCGGTGGCCCATGGGCCGGCGGAGAGCAACCGCATCCCGCCTCGCTCTACGACCTCCTGCCGCAGGACCGCCTCGGCAAGCGGTCCAGCAGGCCCGCTGCCGCTGCGGCGCCAGGCCCAAGCCACGACGAGATCACCATCACTGGCGGCTTGGGGGTCGAGCACGGCGCCATCGCTGCCCGCGAGGAAGGAGAGCAGGCCGTCCGGCCGGCGCAGCCGCTGCGTCCACTGACTGATGCGCTGCTCGATGTCGGGCCGCTCCGCCACCTGGGCGAGCAGCAACCCGTAGGACTGGCCCTCGCTGACGGTGTCGTCCCCCTGGTCGCGGCGCACCACCCTGCCATCAGGGTCCACGTAGCGCTCAAGGAAATCCGCTGCTGCCTGCCGGGCAAGCCCGACCAGCAGCGGCTGCGGCTCGCTGCGTTCCGTGCTGTTCCCGCCGCATGCGGTCAGCGCGCAGCAGCCAGCCAGCACAGCGAGGGCGCTACGGCGCAGCAAGGTTCGGCACCCCCGAGCCGGTACCTTCACCGACGATGCGGCGGATCTCGACCCGCCCATCGCCCGTTCCGAAGATCTGCAGCGGGGTGGATGAGGACAGCGCCCGGCGTACTTCCTCGAGACTGTCGGGCTGCTGCTCCAGAGCCGAGCGCAGGACGGGGCTCGACACGATGTAATCGAACTCGCGCCAGCCGCCGGGCAGCCGTTCGGCGACCGACGGGTCCAGCCCTGCCTCCTGATCGAGCTTGTAGAACCAGACCACCCCGAACTGCGGCTGGAAGCCCACCTCGACCAGATCGGCGTAGTAGCTGTCGTCGACGAGAACCCGTGCCCGCGGGTCGACCCGCTCCGCGAGGAACGCGGTAGCCTGCCGTCCCGCTTCGTTCGCATCGACAGTGGTGGCCGTACGCAGCCCGCTGGCCCAGTCCGGGGCAAGCGCGGCACCGAGCCCGCCGACGACCAACAGGGCCACGACCGGACGCACCAGCCGGCGTGGTTGCCCGGGGGCGGATCTGACCGCTCCGACCGCGGTGTCGGCCAACCCGGCGGCAACCAGCGCGCACAGGCACAGCAACGCAACGACGTAGGGCTGGGGCAGGTAGCCCGGGCGCAGGCCCACGACGACCAGCACCAGCAGCGCGAGGGTGACCGGTCGGAGGCGGCGGACCAGCAGGGCGGTCGGCACTGACAGGACGCCGACAGCGAGCAACCAGGGGTCGATGGCCAGCCAGCTGTCCACCAGGGCGGCCGACGCCGACGAGGGATCCAGCGGTGAGCCCGTCGCGGCGCGACCGGACAGCTGGAACACCACGCCGGCGAGCAGGCTGACGTGGTCGCGCCCAGGCAACAGCTCGCCCTTCAAGGCCGCATAGAGCGGGTAGGCCAGTCCCACGGCGCTGAGCACACTGCCGAAGGCGGTCACGCAGAAGGCGCGGGTCCGCCGGTCACAGGTCTGCCAGACCTGCAGCAGCAGCGCTGGAAGGAGCAGCAGCATCGTCTCCTTGGTCAGGACCGCAACACCGAAGCAGGCACCACTGCCCGCGTAGGACCACAGCCGTCGCTTCGGCGTGGCCGCGAGCACAAAGGCCCCCAGCATCCACGGCAACGCAAGCGTGTCCAGATAAACACCTCGCAAGAAGGCCACCGACAACGGGGACAGGCCGAACAGGGCCACCGCCAGCGCTGCAGCCGGCACCCGAAGACCCAGCCGTCGTGCCCACAGCCACAGCAGCGTGCAGCTGGCCACCAGCGGTACCAGCATGAGCACCCGGCCCGCGGCAACTGCTGACAGGTCGTCCAGGACGGGGCCGGCGAGTCCGCGCAGCCCGGCCAGCTGCAACCAGCCCAGTGGCGGGTGGTCATACCAGTAGGTGTAGTGGGTCAGGCCCTGGCCGTGCAGCACCGCCCACGCCTGCGCGACGTACGTGCCCTCGTCATCGCTGAAGCCCGGCCAGCGCGCGATCCCGGTGGCATGCACAGCCGTGACAACGGCGACCAGCGGCAGCAACACCATCACCTCGACGTGCCGGCGCAGCCATGTACCCCTAATACGCGGAGGTGGCGAGACATCCGACAACCCGACCCGGCGCGGCAGAGGAACTGCGGGGCGCCGTTGGGCGACCGGGTCAGCGAGAACGTTCGCCACAACTCACTCTTCCAGCGACGGGTCAAGGGTTTGCGAGATTTTGGGCGGGCTGCCCGACGGCATTCAGCCCGTGGCGGTACGCAGCCGCTGCACGGCCGCGGCAGCGCTCCCGACGCTGACCGCGCCGAGCAGCCATGGCAGCAGCTCCAGGCTCAGCGGCAAGCGCAGCGGTACGCCGGCGACATCCATCGCGACCTCGCCTCGCGCTAGGATCGATGATCGGCCAGCCGGAGCGGACCTCGACTCTTCAACCCGGCGGTCGGTCCCGTCGGCGGTCGATCCGCGGATCACACTCGGGGCGGTGATCTCCACCGGCGGACGGGGCGCTTGGGGGGCGCTGATCGGGCTGGCGCTGCTCGCCGCCCCGTCAGCGAGCGGCAAGCCCGCGCCGAGAGTTGCCGTTCCTGCAGCCGCTGGCGACGCCGCACCGCTCTGGTTGTCCAGCGGCGGCGGGACCGATGTGGTGCCGGTTGCCGACGTCCCGATGGCCTGACTGCCGGTGGTGGATGTGTCCGTGCGAGAGGTGCCGGTGGTCAGCTCGCTGGCCGAGGTTCCGCCGGTCTGCGTGCCGGTGGTCGGGGTACCCGTTGACGTGGTGCCGGTTGACGTGGTGCCGGTTGACGTGGTGCCGGTTGACGTAGTGCCGGTTGACGTAGTGCCGGTTGACGTAGTGCCGGTTGGCGTGGCGGTCGAACGCTTTCTGGTGGTGCCAGTGGACCCGTCTGCGGTGGTCCTGTCCGCTGGCGCTGCGCTCGGCCGTGTGCGGGTTGACGCCTGGCTTGGCCCCGGTTCTCTGACGCGCGCGTCACCGTCGCTCGCTGTACTGTCTTCCGCGGTCCCTTCTTCGGGGCGCGCATCACCGTCAGACGAGGTGCTGGCGCGAGAGGTGCTGTCGGTAGAATCCACCTGATCTGACGCCACCGCCGTGCCCGAGAAGACGGCCGGGCTCACGACCAGGCAGAGCCCGCAGGCGGCGGTACAAAGGCGACGAATCACGACGTTCAGTTACCCGGTGCCTCAGCACCGACACACCCGATAGCCCCCTGATTGGCAACCTTCGTCAACAGGAATCGTCGGATCTGGGTCGCTTCGAGGTTCCGGCTACAGGCGGCGATCGCCCGGCTGCGTAGAGCATCCGAACTCCCCAGGCCCGTCCTGGCCCCTCGCCTCGGGACGTTGTAGATCCGGGCAGCGTCCGCGACCCGGCGCGGGTGTTCGATGACGAAAAGCACCCATCCGCTTCCGCTGGGTCACCAACTGTCAGGTGCAGTGGACTCCGCAAGACCCGCCGGCCGCTGCTGGACCGCGCCTGCCCGACGACGACCAGGGTGTGGCTCTTTGCCGGTCGCGGCCGGCCATGAGGGTGGGGTTCTCCTTCGCGGTGATCCATTCCAATGAGGTCAGGTAGTCCCAAGATCGGCGGTAGGGTGCTGCGCTTCAGGGCGGTGGGTCGGCCGGGGACGGAGGCCTTGTAGGTCCAGACGACAGGCACTTGCCCCCACCCCTACGCGGGCTCAACCCCGGTCATCCCTTACGAGGTGCGCCGCCAGGCGCCTCCTGCGCTGGGGCGCCCGCGGCCCCCGAGCGCACGTCCGGTCCCTGCGCGTGCCGGTGGACGCCTTCGACGGCAACTGGGCGGACGTGTCGCTGAGCGGGAGCATGCGGCCCTGCGCCTCCACGAACGCGGCTTGTCCTCCCACTCGGGCGGCCTCGGCCCGGTTCCGTACTGCCAGTGGCGACGTGACGAGGACGACACGGCGCGCTGGCGGGGGGCGGCACCGCCCGAACGGCAGCCGGCGCGGCAGCTGTAGGCCCCACTCGCTGCGCGACAGATGGGGGCACTGCCACTACTCAACTCGTCCGGGGACGCCTGGGAGCCACAGTGAACCGGGTGGCTGCGGCCGAGCACCGTGGTCCCGAGCGGCGCCTATGGACGGCGGCCCCTCCGCCCGGAACGACCCCGCTGCCGGTGGCCCGGTGGGCCGGGCCGGTCAGAGGACCGTCCTGGTCGTCATCGGGTGGCGGAGCGGGCCTATGTCCGGCTCCGGTGCATGCTTTCGATGTGTCCGTTTGGCCAGCCGTGCCGTCGCACGTCCAGCGCGCGTTTGGTCTCGCCGGGGTGCCGGTCGCCTTGGCCGGCGGGGCGGGAACGAGCGTCTGGATCGGCGGTGCGGTCCTCAAGCCGGTTGATGATGTGCACGAAGCTGTCTGGGGCGCCGAGATCCTGTCCCGCATCTCGGGGGATGGGTTCCGGATCGCCCGCCCGCTGCGGGCCCGCGACGGGTCGTGGGTCGTAGGCGGGTGGTGTGCGACGGCTTGGGTAGAGGGGCAGCCAGGACCGGCAGGACGGTGGGGCGAGCTGCTGGCCGCCGCTGAGGCCTTCCATGCGGTCCTGCGGGCTGTCCGGACTTCTTGGCGCGTCGTCGGCATCGGTGGGCAGTGGCCGACCGGGTCGCGTGGGGTGAGGGATCACCGGACCCGGTCCGGGAGGTGAAGCCGCTGCTGGCCGATCTGGTAGCTCAACTTCGAGCGCCCGCATCAGGCTTGGTCTCTCAGTTGATCCACGGTGACCTCAGCGGGAACGTGCTGTTCGCTGCCGGGCTGCCGCCGGCGATCATCGACTTCTCGCCTTACTGGCGCCCGGCTACTTCGGCGTTCGGGGTCGAGTCCTCGGACGTGGTGGGCGTGATGGCCACCAGGTGATCCGGTGGGGCAGGTTAGGTGCTGAGTGCCGCGGTTGTCAGCGGCTCGCTCACCTCCTCAGATGTCGGGTTGTTGATGTGGGTCAGCCGGGACCGTTGTAGGACGTCCAGGCCGAAGTAGCGGCGGCCTTCGATCCACTCGTCGTGCTGCTCGGCGAGCACCGCTCCGACCAGGCGGATGACGCTGGCGCGGTCGGGGAAGATCCCGACGACGTCGGTGCGCCGGCGGATCTCTCGGTTGAGGCGTTCTTGGGGGTTGTTGCTCCAGATCTGGCGCCAGATCTCCTTCGGGAAGCCGCTGAACGCGAGCACGTCGGCGCGGGCGGCGTCCAGGTGCTCAGCGACCGCGGGGAGCTTGTCGGCCAGGGCGTCCAGGACCCGGTCGTACTGCTCGTGCACGGCGGTGGCGTCGGGCTGGTCGTAGACGCTGTGCAGCATCCGCGGGTTCGGGGTTCGAGTCCCTGGCGGCGCACCCCTGCTGACCTGGCCTACTCCGGATGCGGTGACGGCCCAGAGTCCCCCAATCAAGATCATGTGTTTCAGGATGTTCAGCGCCCCGAACGGGTCAGTCTGTTCAGGTCGCCGGCTGCCAGGTCGTGGAGCGCCGGGCAGCGCCGTACACCGCCTCGAGGCGCTCGAGGCTGAACACCCCGCCCCCCGAGAACCAGTTGGTCGATGTCGGTGCCGTTCACCCCTACCGGGACGGTGTGCCGGTAGTGCCAGCGGGGTCCTTCTTGGCCAGCTTGGCCAGCTGCCCAGCAACCTTCTGCTCGCCGTCGGCGCCGATGCGCCAGGCCCGCTCTCGGTGTGTACACCCAGCACCCGCGCGACCCTGGTTCGCACCGGCGCGGCCTGCCTCAGCGCAACCGCCTGGACACGGGCCATCTACCCTGCACGGCGCTGCGCGAGGTCCTCCCACTGCGCCGCGGGCTCCGGCTGCACCAGCGAGACCTCCCCTGCGCCTTCGAGAGCAGGCGCCGGCGCGATGCGGATCGGTACCTCAGGCGCTGACGCGGCATCGGAGGTCACTGGCGCGACCTCGGTCACTGGCGGCGCGTCCTTGCCGGCTGCGGTCGTGCGCCATGAAGCCAGTGCCGCCTGGAACGCGTACCTGCGCGTCCATGCCGACAGCATCCGGCCGAGCGCGCCCATAGGCAATGAACGGGCAGAGGCCGCTGGCACCACCCGAGCCACGCGCAGACACCGGACCTCATGCGCGAGGCACTGGCTGAGGCGGGCCGTCAGGAGAGGCGTCGGGCCGGATCGTCAACCTCCACGACGTGAAGTACGCCCGAGCGGCGATCGACCTGATCCGATGCGCACGGTCGCCCACTCGATCCTCGGGTGAACGGGCGAGCGGCCTGCCGCCTCCGATCTAGTGGTGCGCGTCGCGGTGCCGCGCCAGCACGTCAAGCCCGAAGTCCCCGACGGGGTCACGCCAGACCGAGTGCCCGTGGTTGGCGCCGCGCTGCGTGTTGTCCCACTCGAGGAGCAGCCGCGGCCCCTGCACTCGGTAGTAGTGCGGCGCCCCGGGCTCGGTCGGACCGGCCCAGGCCAGGTGCACGGCATCGAGCTCCGCGTCATCGTCGTATCGCGACAGGGGGGATACCGCCGCCGGCACCCGGTCAAGGTAGGTCCCGAGCAGTGCCCGGAGCATGTGCCGCTGCTCGGCGTCCAGCCCAGCGGCCGCCACGCCTCTTGGTGCGCAGGTGTAGGCCACGGCCTCGTGGTCGGCGTCGCTGTAGCCGGCGGCGGCGTCGATCTCGTCGCTCAACGTCTGCAGCTTGGCCTGCTCCTCGCTGCCGGGAAGCCGCTCGTCCCGCCAGACCCGGGCCAGCGGGATCACCCGGTCCCCCTCCGACACCCGCGTACGGTTGGCCGTGACGAGGTCCGACGGCGCGCGCGGGAGCAGCAGTGCACGCGCGGCCAGCTCGCCCGGCAACGACCGGACGATGTCGCGCGCCAAGTCCTCCACGCGGGCGAGCGGCCGGGTGATGGCGCCGCCGAGCAGCGGGGCCGAGGCCGGGTCGGCGCCCAGGAAGCATGGCGTCGTGCTCACCAGCTGCCCGTCGACGACTAGGTTGTTGAGTGACACGTGGTGGCCGCCGAACCGCCAGCCCCAGGGCCGGGCGCCACCTGGTTCGCCGAAGACACGCAGGTAGTAGAGCCCTGGGTCACGCCCGCGCTCGCGGTCGAAATGGACGCGGAAGCCCTCGGTGTGGTCGAGGACGTTCTCCAGCCCCATGATCGTCGCAACCGTGACATACGCGGGGTTGGACAGCCCTGTGGCGACCAGCCGCATCGCCGCCCGCTGTTGTGCAGGCCGCTGTTCGTGGAACGTCAGTCCGCCGTGGTCCGTCGGCGTGTAGAACCAGCGTCGCCGCTCCCCGTCCGCAACGTCGTCAGCGGGTGCGGTGCCGGTCGCGACGGCGCCCTGGCCGCTGTCCAGCGTCTCCAGCTAGGCGGCCGCCGCCTCGGCCATGCCGGACGCCACCTCTCGACGCGGACTCGGATCGGTCGTCACCATGTCGGGAACCTAGGGGTGGGGTGTGCCCCCGTCGCACTCGATCCGTACTGTGAGCCTGGTCCTCCGCCGGGCGTCCGTGGGAGTCCGACGCCGACCTCGACGCGCACCTCGCGGCGCCGCACCTGACGCAGTTCGCCGCCTGCATCCCCGAGCTGCTCGACGAGCGCGGCCTCACCGTCCACCGGATCCGACGCATCGCCTGAGCGCACCACGCTGGACCGGGTCCCCCCCGCGAGGGACACCGACGCAGCTGTCGCCCGTACGAGCGGGAATCCCGGCTCATCGGCGCGACAACGGTCAACCGGCTGGCATGGGCGCGGGTGGAGCGGTCTCGTCAGTCGCTGATCCCCTCCAACCCTCGACACCCGCAGGTTTGGCGTCCGACGTTGGTACCGAGCCTGTCACGCCGCTTCTGGCGGTTCCGGCGGCAGGTCATTTTGCTCGACGTGTGTCGGACGACTTCACTACCTCGAAGAGGCACTTCCGTGGTCGCTGCGGCCACGATGCACCGGGCGGCAGATAGGAGTCGGGGATCATCACACCCGTCGCGGGGTCGGTCGCAGCGACGTCCGCGGCGCACTCCTGCTGGGGTCGGTTGGCGAACGAGCGCAGCGCAACCGTCCGCCGCCACGCAAAGTCGCACCGCGATGCGCTGCTGGTCGCGCGCCGGCGGACAGCCGATCAGTGGTCGCCCGCGGGCCACTGCTGCTCGAGCCTGCCGGCCCGCACGCCGCTGGCCGCAGCCTGACCTTCATCGCCGGCAGCGACCCGTTCCGGACGCGGGCGCAGCGACCCGCGAGCATCGCGACCACGTCGGCGACGTCGTCGAGGATGAGGAACCGGCCGTCCCGCCGGGGGCTCAGCGTATTCGGCCCTGGTGCGTCTGCCATTCGCGTAGGCCGGCGGCCTCCGTGAGGTGGAACTCATCGGGGATGTCGAGCATGCGCGCCGCGGCGCGCAGCTCCGAGCGGCGGCGCTTGTCCTGCTCCAGGTAGTCCATCGCCCGTCCGGCCCAGACGAGCGAGGCCACGACCATGAACGTCCACGTCCCCGCTTCGGGCTGCTTCGCCTGGACACGCAGCGCCAGGTGTGGAGGCTCGTCCAGGAGGTCAAGATACTGGTCGACGACGAGCGGCGACGCGTGCGACAGGTGACTCATCGCCCGGTAGGCGATGTAGGCGTCGAAGCCCCCGGCCCGTAGGTCGTGGCAGATCGACTGAAACGTCCTGGCGCTGGCGGAGGTGTCGAGTTCGTGGACGATCTTCTCGGCTACACCCGCGGCGGTGTCGTGGAAAGCCGAGGACGCCGCCTGATCGAGGTGCCTGACGTGGTTGCGCCGCTGCCGCACATCCTCGTTCAGCATCGCGTGTGCGCCGTCTCGCGTCTGCGCGACCCACTGAGCCGTGATCGCCGCCTCATAGGCGGCGCACACCAGTGGCATCGCCACCAGCGTGTCGCCTGCGGCTAGCAGGTCGAGGGCCCGTCGGCTGACGGCATGGGTGTGCGCGGTGAGGCCGTGGACGACCGCGAGGGCAGCCGTATGCGTCGGCCGCGCCTTCCTGCTGGTGAAGTGACCCCTGGTCGACTGCTCCCAGCCCGCGAGCAGCCGTCGCCCCAGAGCAGCGACGTCCTCATCTGACGGTGTCATCCCGCGAAGATTGCATGCCGTAGCGCCTTCGTCACTGTCCGGCGCTCGCCTAGCGCGCTGCCATATAAGTGTTCCTGTCCGCCGGCACGGCAGCGAAAGCAGCGGGAGTCCTCATCCGCGGGTCCGCGGTACAAGTCCCCGGCGGCGGCACCGCGGCCGCGTCGGCGCCGGGTCTGGTGCCGCCCTTCCCGCTTGTGTCAGTGGGCGCCGCCGCGGCCGCCCGGATGCGTCATGCTTGTCGGGCCTGGATGTTCAGCAGCTTGCGCCCAGGCCTACCTCTGTCGCCCGGAGCTGCGAGGAGGAGCGATGAGCCGGAGCGGTCACGAGAGCAAGGGGCGGCCCTCCAGCAGGGACACCGGAGTGACCAGCGGCCCGAACCTGCTCGCGGACCAGCTGGGCGCGCTGGCAAGGTCCCTGGAGGCCGAGGACGACGTGGAGGCCACGCTGACCGCGATCGTTCATGCGGCGGTGGGGACGGTGCCGGGCGCTGAGCACGCGAGCATCTCCGCGGTCAAGAAGCGCCAGGAGGTGCGCACGCTGGCAGCTACCGACCAGCTGTCCCGCGCCGGCGACCGCGCGCAGTACGAAGCCGCGCAGGGACCCTGCCTGGACAGCCTCTACGACCAGAGGACCATTCGCCTGCCGGACATGAGCGCCGAGCAGCGCTGGCCCGATTTCGCCAGACGCGCCGATGAGCTCGGCATCGCCAGCATGCTGGCGGTACAGCTCTACGTCGACGATGACGACCTGGGGGCGCTGAACCTCGCCAGCCCGCAGGTCGACGCGTTCGACGACGAGTCCGAGCACGTGGCCCTGCTGTTCGCCTCCCACGCCGCTGTCGCCATGGCCGGGGCGCAGCAGCAGGAGCAGCTGCGTTCGGCGTTGCAGACCCGTGACCTCATCGGCCAGGCCAAGGGGATCCTCATGGAGCGGTTCAAGGTCACCGGCGACAGGGCGTTCCAGCTGCTCGCCAGAGCCAGCCAGACCACCAACCGCCGGCTGCCCGACATCGCGGAGGAGCTGGTCAGCAGCGGGAGGCTGCCCGCGTCGCTCCGCCCCCCCGGCCCGGCGGCGCCTCAGGACTGAGGTCCGCCACAGGGCCGGGGGCAGTCCCTCAGAGGAAGTCGTCCATGCCGAAAACGCGACGGCCGTCGGACCAGACGTCGAACGACAGCAGGCGGTCCTCGGGGTCGTAGCAGAGGACGGCCTTGCCGCTCTCGCTGTCCGCCAGCTGGTTGGCGGCCTGCGCGAGCCAGCTGGGGACGTGCGCGGACGGCAGGCCCCACGACCTGGTCTGCGTCCCGGCCCAGGCGCAGGCCTCGGGCAGCTGGTCGGCGGTGTACGTGAAGACTGCTTCCACCGGATCGTCCTGTCTGACGTCGCCGTTCCCTGTGTGCGGACCGAGCGTGCTGACGAGGGCCTCGTCACGCAGCGCAACCGATTCAGGCCGCAGGTTACGACGCAGGCGGGATTATCGCCACCTCCGTCCCCGCTTTCGCCGCTCTGGGTGACCGGGAACCGGCTCCTAGATCGAGATGTTCCGGCCCTGCTGCTCAGGCAGGAGGGCCGTGCTGTCGCCGGCCCACTCGAGCAGCAGCAGCGTGGCGTCGTCCTGCAGAGCGCCGCGCTGGTGATCCAGGACGGCCAGGATCAGGCGGCGGAGGGTCTCGGGCGGGGGTTGCTGCCTCGACTCCTCACGGACGAGGAGGTCGATCAGCCGGTCGGTGCCGAAGAAGGCTCCCTCCGGGGATCGAGCCTCCACGACGCCGTCGCTGAACATCAGGATGCGGTCGCCGGGTTGCAGCGAGGCGGTCACGATCATGTCGTCTCGGCCGCCGAACCCGAGAGGGAGCCCGGGCTCGGTGTCGAGTTCGCCGACAGAGCGGCCGCCGCGTACCAGCAGTGGTGCGGGGTGTGCGGCGCACAGCGTCCGGACGACGCCGGTCCTGAGGTCGAGCTCGGCAAGAACGGCGGTCACGAAGCTCTCGGTGCCGAACTGCGCGGCGAGGACCGCGTCGATCGTCGTGGCGGTGGCGAGGAGGTCCTGACCGGCCCGCCGGGCGTTGCGGTAGGCCGCGAGCGCCACACTGGCCAGCAGCGTCGCTCCGAGGCCGTGGCCCATGGCGTCGAACACGGCGAGGCGCAGCATGTCCCCGTGGATGCTGTAGTCGAACGCGTCACCGCCGACCTCGCTCCACGGTTCGAGCTGCGCGGTCACGACGAACCGGTCAGAGGCGAAGGTCAACGGCGGGAGCTGGCGCCAGAGCATCTCGGCCGCCACCCCCATGGGCAGTGCCCGTCGGACGCTCTCGAACGCGTCGGTGTACTGCCCCTTGCTCACCACGAGCTCGGCGAGCAGCGCGGCCACCGCCAGGGCCGGTTCCCGCAGCCGCTCGGCCTGAGCCGCGTCGTCCACCAGCAACTCCAGCACACCGAGACGCTCTGTGCCGTCCAGCAGCGGCACCCACAGCCGCTGCCCGTCCGCGCTGGCGATCACCTCGGTGTGGCGGAAGACCCGCCCCGCAACCGTCCCGTCCAGGGTGAGCTCCCGCTCCGCCTCGGCGGCGTCAGCCGGGTCCGGGATCCTGGCCAGGCAGCGCTGGTCCCGGGTGACGAGGTACAGCCGGCAGCCCCGGGCGCCCAGCAGGCGGCACGCTCTCGCGGCGAGCTGCGCGAGCTCGTCGGGGCGCATCATGTGCGACTGGCGCAGCAGCCAGGCGAGGGCCGCCGCGGTCGCCGGGACGTCCTGCGGTATGGATGTGCCCGTGCGGTTCTCGAGCCCCGGACCCTTCATCGAGGAATCTCCCCTCTTGGCTCCACGGCGAGCAGCAGCGCTGAGGACTCGAGGCACCGCCGGCTCGCCAGCACGATCGAGGTGGTCTGCAGCCGGATGCCGGCGGCGCGGCTCTGCGCCTGCCGGCCCTGCCTGTTCACACGCGCGCGGTCGTCCCGGTCGATCAAGTTTCGTCCAGCCTGCTGACGGCACCTGCCGCCCTGCCTGCTCAGGACCGGTGTCGACGCACCCTGACCCTACGGCACGATCCCGGCCCTTCCCTGGAGCCGGTCGGCCGAGGCCAGACAGCGGGGTGCGCGGGTCTGACGTGGACTCACGGCACCGGCTGACCGAGACCGGTCAGCACCTCGACGCCCGGAAGGTCCAGGAGAGCGCGGCCGGACAGGACCATCTTGGAGCGACGCAGCCCGCTGCCCACGACGACCTGCGGGGCCGTGGCGACCGCACCATCCACGAGGACCGGCCAGTCGGCCGGGAGGCCGACCGGCGTGATGCCGCCGTACTCCATGCCCGTGGCCTGCACGGCCATCTCGAGCGGAGCGAAGGACGCCTTCCGCGCGTCGAGCCGTCGGCGCACGACGCCGTTGACGTCGACGCGGGTGGTGGCGAGCACGAGGCAGGCCGCGAGGCGGACGTTCCCGCCGCGGCGGGCTGCCACGACGACGCAGTTCCCCGAGGCCGCCACGTCGACCGCGTACGCCGCGCAGAACGCCTCGGTGTCCGCCAGAGCGGGGTCGATCTCGGCGACCAGCACGTCTGCCGCCCGCGGCCACTGCTGCAACAGCGCCTGGACCGGTCCGGCGAGCAGGTCGGGACGCGTCAGCGCAGGCACGAGGTCGAGGCGGCCGAGCACCGGCGGAGGCTAACCCGCCCGCGACGCAGCCGATCGTCGGGCAGCGCTGGGCGGCCCGACCCGTCCTGGACAGGCCGCCCGGGATCTTCGGAGCATCCCCAGCACCTGGGTGCTGGGGATCTTCCGAGGATCTTGGGGGGATCCGCCGCCGTGTTCACGTCCTGAGTCCGGGGCAGACCGGCACCATGGACAAGGCCCCCGGCAGCAGCGGGTTCGGCATCGACGTCGGAGGCAGCGGGATCAAGGGCGCCCCGGTCGACCTGGACCGCGGCGCTCTGGCCGCGGAACGGGTGCGCATCGCGACGCCACAGCCGGCGACTCCGGATGCGGTGTGCGACGTCGTCGCGCAGGTGCTGGAGCAGGCAGGCGCTCCAGGAGGCACCTTCGGCTTGACCCTGCCGGCCGTCGTCATGCACGGCGTGGTCCGCACCGCGGCCAACATCGACGACGCGTGGATCGGCACGGATGTCGTCGCACTGGTCGAGGAGCGCACCGGCCGCCGGCCGGCTGTCGTCAACGACGCCGATGCGGCCGGCGTGGCGGAGGCGCGCTACGGAGCAGCGCGGGACATCCCAGGAACGGTGCTCGTGCTCACCCTCGGCACGGGTATCGGCAGCGCCCTCCTGCTCGATGGCCGGCTCGTGCCGAACACCGAGCTCGGGCACCTCGAGCTGGACGGCGCTGTGGCCGAGCAGCAGGCGTCGGACTCGGCGCGCGACCGCGAGGGGCTGTCGTGGCAGCAGTGGGCGTCGCGGGTTGAGCGCTACCTTCGGCTCGTCGATCGGCTGCTCTGGCCGGACCTCGTCGTCCTCGGCGGCGGGGTCAGCAAGAAGTCCGACAAGTGGCTGCACCTGCTCGACGTGCGGCCGCCGCTGCGGCCGGCGGCGCTGCGCAACGAGGCCGGCATCATCGGTGCGGCCCTCCTGGCAGCGGGGAAGTCGGCTCGACGCGGCTAGCGAGCCCGGCCCGCTGCCGCCAGCACCCGATGCGGGAGCAAGGGACCGCCCGCCGGGCAGCAGTCGCCCAGGTCGTCGAAGGCGATGACGCCGTTGCACAGCAGGCTCCAGCCTGGTCCTGATGGGCGGCGAGCGCGCGCGCGGCGTCGCGGTCCGAAGCCTCGGCCGGCCGGGCGCTGCGGCTGGTGGCTGCACATGACGACCTCAATGGGCGAGCAGACACCCGACAGAAGGCGCAGCAGGTCTGTGCTGCCGGCGAGGCGACGCGGGCAGCAGACATCCCCCGCCGCGCCTGCTCCCCCGCCTGACGTGGCCGAAGCACAGGTGCATCAGCCGGATGCCGACCATCTCGTCTAGTCGGGCACCCGCCGGGTAGCAGCCGGGGATGGGCTTTCGCGAGCACTCCGCACTGCAGATCAGCGACGGCCGCGTGGTCGTAGACGCTGTCGATGAGCACCTCAACCCGCACGGGACGGTGCACGGCGGGCTGATGGCGACCATGCTCGACGTCGCCATGGGCGAGGCCGTCGCCGAGGCGGGTGGGGAGCGTCCGGTCACGGTCGCCCTCACCGTGACCTACCTCGAGCCGGGGAAGCCGGGCCGGCTCGAGGCGACCGCCCGCGTACGCAAGCGCGGCAAGCGGCTGCTCATCGTGGAGGGGGAGATCAGCCAGGACGGGGCCGTCCTCGCCGATGCGCTGGGCACGTTCTCCGTCCCCGCGTAGCTGCCCGGAGCTCCGTGCGGCGGGACCTCGCCGCGCCAGGCATCCGTGGGGCCCCCTGCGAAGGTCACCCTTCACGTGAAGCGAGGTCAGCCCACGCGCTCGTCGGGCTTCTGCTCGACGATCTCGTCCCAGGCCTCAGCGGGCGTACGCGAGGCGCTCGGCGCGGATCGTCGAGACGAGCCCGAGACTGGCCACCACGGGCAGCAGGGCCAGCAGGAGCAGGCTCCGGTTCAGGCCGAAGAGGTCGCCGAACCCGCCGACGACGGCCGACCCGACGCCGCCGCCCACCAGGAACACCAGCGTGGCGATCCCGAGGGCGACACCGCGTACGTCCGCAGCCACAGCTCCTCCCACGGCGGCCATCAGCGCAGGCTGGCCCAGGCCGAAGGCGAACGTCACGAGCATCACCGCCGACACCAGCAGCGGAGCCGAGCCCGCCGTGGCGCCGCCGGCCGCGAGAACGAGCGCGACGGCCGCGGTCAGCCCCGACACCGCAAGAGAGCGTGCCGGGCCGAGCCGCTCCAGCACCGGACCGGCCAGCCGCGGCGCGAGGAAGCCCGTCACCGCCGACGGCACCAGCGCGAGGCCGATGTGCAGCGGCGTCCACCCCCGCGCGGCAAGAACCGCCGGGACGGCGATGAGCAGGGCGAACCACGCAGCCGGCACGGCCGACGCCGCGAGCGAGCTGCGCACCACCACCGGCTCCCGGACGACGGCGAGCGGCAGGAAGCCCTGCGGCCGACGGCGTACGCGGGCCGCCGCCGCCGGCACGCCGAGCCCGAGCAGCACAGCACCCACCGTCGCCACCAGCACACCCGACGCCGGCGACTGGACGAGCAGCACGAGCCCGGTGGCGGTCCCGGCGACGAGGACCGCCCCGAGCACGTCGAGACGGGCGCCGGTCCCCTCGGTCGGGATCGCCCGCCACAGGGCAGGGACGACGAGCAGCCCGAGCACGGGAAGAGCGACCACCGCCCGCCAGCCGAGCGCATCCTCGACCAGTCCGCCCGCCAGCGGGCCCAGCGCGCTCACGGCGGCGGCCGTGCCTGCCACACGACCGAGCGCCGTCGTGCGGACGCCCCCGTGGTAGCGGGCACTGACGATGGCCATCCCGAGCACCGGCACCGCGGCGGCGCCGGTCCCCTGCAGGAGCCGCGCGGCGAGCAGCAGCCCGTAGGACGGAGCGAGCGCACCGAGCAGCGCGCCGGCCGTCATGAGGCCCACGCCGACCAGAAGCGGCAGCCGGATGCCGGCGAGGTCGGCGACCCGGCCGTAGACGGCAGTGGCCACCGCCAGCATCAGCGCGTAGAGGCTGATGATCCACGACGCACCGCCGGTCGACAGGCCGAGGTCCGCGGCGATGGCCGGCAGGGTGACCGCGACGGCGGCGCTGCCCATGCCGGCCAAACCGAACAGGAGCCCCACGAGCGCGGCGACCCGGCCGGCATCGGAGGAGGTACTCATCTTCGGAGTGCAACGGCCCCCGTGACCCGGCACTTCCGTGAGGTGCGTCTCACGTCCGGCAGCTTCAGGGCGGAGCAAGGGGAAGGTCGTGCGTCGCTGCCCGCTCGACCTCCGCGGCGAGCGGCCAGGGATTGGGCAGGCAGCCGTCCAGCTCGGTGCTCTGCTGCGACATCACCAGGGCGGGCTGCCCGGGCACGGGACACTGCGGAGCCGGCGGGTGCCGCTGCCCGAGCAGGTGCCGACCTCATGGTTGATCAGCATCTGCCGGTAGGTCGCGAGGTCGCCGGTCCACTCCGGCGTGGCGGTGCGCCAGCGATCGGCGTTGAGGACGACCACCGGCCCGTTCTGGCAGGAGTACGTGCCGTAGGTGTCGTACGGCAGGCACAGCCGTACGGTCTCCCTCGCCTCGGCGAGCACGACGGTGTAGGGCGCGTCCTCGGTGCGCACCAGCCGAAAGCCCGCCCGCTGCCAGCCGCGGGGGTCGCCCAGTGTGCCGTCGACGACGTCGGCGAAGCCCTCCACCGCAGCACGCACCTCGACCCGGTAGGGCACCACCACTGACGGTGACGGCGAGGGGAGGAGCGGCGGCGGCGGGACGACGGGCGGCGCCGCTGGAGCCACGGCGCACCCGGCCACCAGCACCACGACGACGAGCCACCTCATGAGGCAGGTCTACCCGGAGGCGCCACGTGGTGCCACGGGCTCAGCTGCTGGGCCACCGGCCCGGCGCCGGGTGGCGGGCAGCTGCTGCGCCAGCTGCCGCGCGGTGACCTGGGCGTAGTCGCGGTAGCAGTTGTTGGTCAGCACGTGCACGTCCCCGGCCACCTGCTCGGCCAGCTGCTCGATCCGCGGCGCCCACTCCCGCAGCTCCTGCTCGGCGTAGAGGTAGCCGAAGCGCTCGTAGATGTCCTTGCTCTCCCACTTGTCGCTGTGCCCGTGGAACCGCACCACCGCGGAGTCGGCGGTCGCCGCCACGGTCGGGGGGATCGACGAGGGGTAGCCCTGCGGCATGTCGACCACCACGTAGGGGAGCCCGTAGGAGGTGAGGAAGTCCAGCGTCTCCTCGCGGTTCTCCTCCGACACCCACGAGGTGTTGCGCAGCTCCACGCACATCCGGTACGGCGCGCAGCGCTCCTTGCACTCGAGCAGGTAGTGCTTGTTGCGGCGCGAGATGCCGAACCACGGCGGGAACTGGAACAGCAGGGAACCGAGCCGGTCCGCGTCGTGCAGCGGGCCGAGCGCGCGCAGGAACCGCTCCCAGACCTCGTCGACAACCGCCGGCTCCAGGTCCTTGAGGTAGATGTTCTTCTTGGCCGTCTCCGGTCGCAGGTCCTTGTAGAGCGAGGCCACGCGGGTCGGGTGCTGGGTCAGCAGCGAGTAGGCCTTGACGTCGAAGACGAACCCGGCGGGGGTGCGCTCGGCCCACAGCGAGGAGTTCCGCTCGTTGGGCGGCGTGTAGTAGGTCGAGTCCACCTCCACGAGCGGGAACTGCGCGGCGTAGTACGCCAAGCGCTGCGCCGGATCGCTCGCCTCCTCGGGGTACCAGCCGGAGGCGAGCAGCGTCTTGTCCGTCCATGACGCGGTGCCGAGAAGGATGCGCCCCACGTCCCTGCCTTCCTCGCCGGGAGCCGGACCGGTCCAGGCACGTCAGCCGATGCCATGCTCCTTGGTGAGGTCGCGCAGCAGCGCGTGGCAGCGCTCGGCCCGCTGGGCATCCTGCTGCTGCGCCTCCCGCAGGAACTCCTCGACGTCGTCGTGGCCCTTCGCGTCCTCCAGGTACTTCGCGTACGTCTGGGCAGCCTTCAACGCGTGGTACTGGATGCTGACCAGGTCGTAGACGAGGTCGTCGGCCGGGGTGTGGGCGCTGCCCATGTGCTCCTCCTCGATGCGTTGCCTGCGTGCTCCTCGCGGTCCGCTACCCGACCAGGTCCCAGTGCAACCCGCGGGGGCATACGCGCTGCGGCGAGTCCGTTGTGCCCGTAGCTGCAGGAGCAAGCAGATGTCCGGGGGAGCACATGCAGTTCGGCGTGTTCACCGTCGGGGACGAGACACCGGACCCACCACGGGGACGGGCGCCGTCCGAGGCTCAGCGAATCGCCGCCATGGTCGCCATCGCGGGCAAGACCGAGGAGGTGGGGCTCGACGTCTT
The DNA here is from genome assembly GCA_030447385.1 of Mycobacteriales bacterium. Classification (GTDB taxonomy): domain Bacteria; phylum Actinomycetota; class Actinomycetes; order Mycobacteriales; family SCTD01; genus SCTD01. The sequence continues at coordinate 28,329 of JAUJOY010000009.1, read as the reverse complement.
CGCCACCGACAAGCACCACAACCCGCCGTTCGCGATGCTCCAGCACCTGGCCGGCGGCCGGGTGGACCTCATGCTGGGCCGCGGCAACACCGCGCCGGTCCACCCGTGGTTCGGCCAGGACATCCGCACCGGCATCCCGCTGGCGATCGAGAGCTACGCCCTGCTGCGCCGGCTGTGGCGGGAGGCGGCGGTCGACTGGGAGGGCCGCTTCCGTGCGCCGCTGCAGGGCTTCACCTCGACCCCGCGTCCGCTGGACGACGTGCCACTGTTCCTCTCGGCAGCCCGCCGGCGCTTCGGCGTCCGACGTCCAGGGTGAGCGCGTCGTCCGCAACGGCGAGCGGGACGACGAACCCCCCTCCACTCCGGACCGTCCTGCCCGCGCCCATCCTCTCTCGGACGGGTGGTGCAGGCTGCGCCCCAGGAGGCTCGTCGTCCCACCGTGACCGGACGAGTCTGAGACCGTAACCCGATGGAGCAGGCGCGACAATATGTGCAGCCCGCACCTACCGGGGCGGCCCTTCCGGCCGTCCCGCCGGCAGGTCCGCGTGCGCTGCCTGGCATGAGGGCGCTCAGCGGCGCGAGAGCCGGCGGGTCTTCGGGTCAAGCGCATCACGCAGGCCGTCGCCCACGAGGTTGAACGCCAACGCCGTCAGGAAGATGGCCAGCCCGGGGAAGAGCATGAGCTTCGGCGCCCGCGACAGGTAGGGGCGCGCCTCGGCCCATCGAGATGCCGAGCAGGGTCGGCACCAGCAGCGCGAGCCGCCGAAGGACGTAGCCCGCACCGGCGCCTGTCGGGCCCGGCTGAGGAGGCGGCCACCCACACGTCGTCCCACCGCAGGTGCAGCGCCGCGCCGTGCGGCACGCAGCCCTGCACCTGGGAGCGCATCCCGTAGGTGCGGAAGATGCCTGCGAGGGATGACGCTCGCCTGCACGTCGATGGCCTCGTGCATCGCGTCGGCGACGGCGCGCTCACGACGTCCGGGTCCGCCGCCGACAGGCTGGGCTCGATCAGCTCGTCGAACTTCTTGCCCGGCGCGAACAGCGTCTGGTACGGCGCCGAGGCTCCTGAGCCGCCGGTGTAGAAGAGCAGGACGGGCAGGAAGCCGGGGTTGGCCTCGTTCTGGCTCCCCTGCTCGAGGAACAGGTCGCCCTCGCCCGTCGCTGCCCGGAACCCACCCGGCCTCGTCCAGCAGCGCCTTGGCCGCCCTCTCGTCGAGGTCGTGCCCCTCGATGATGTCGGTGTACTTCCCGAGGGAGGTCGGTGGGACAAAGGTCTGGTCGGTGGTGGCCAGCCCTTCGAGAACCCCCTCGACGAGCGCCTTGCGGTCGATCGACATGGCGACGGCCTTGCGCAGGCTCGACCTTGTAGTCCGGCGTGAGGTAGGTCAGCGTCTCGACGGCTGGCTGGAGCGACCGGTCTCGGAGCTGTTGCCTCCGCACGCCGAGGCGGCGAGCGCGAGGCTCAGTCCGAGCGCGGCCAGGCGCACGCGGTTCACGCAGGATCTCCTGTCAGGCTTCGGGCAAGGGCGCCGGTGCAGAACGCGGGGCGGTAGAGCTCCTCGGCGGCGGGCACCGGCCAGCCGTGCGTGCAGGTCACGTGCTCGAGCGTCTGCTGCCAGCGGTGCGCGGTCATCTCACCCAGCGGTGCGCCCGTGAAGATGCACTTCTCGGCGTACGCCCACCCCTCCAGGGCCTCCGCCCGGGAGACGCCGGGGTAGCGGGCGACCAGGTCGTCGAGGGCGAGCGACGGGTTCGCCCGCTGCTGCTCGAGTGCCTCGACGAGACCTGCGCGCAGGGCGGCGACCACCTCGTCCTCGAGGCGGTCGGCCGCGACGAGACCGGTGGCGTAGACCGCTGCTCCGGCGCGGATCGCCCGGACCTCCAGCCCGCACTGGCGGCGTACGCGCGGGACGAGGTCCGCGTAGTCCGCGACCGCGTCGACCGTCCCCTTCCCGAGGGCCGCGGGCGCCTCGGCGTAAGGGACGTCGACCAGCGTGGGAGGTGGCACCCCGAGGTAGCTCAGACCGGCCAGCAGCTCGCGCGTGAGGGTGTCCCTTCTCGACCCGGCCAGGCGCAGCCCGCTCAGGTCGGCGGGCACGTTGGCCGGGCTGTCACTGCGGACCAGGGCAGCGATCGGGTGCCGCTGCGACACGACCGCGACGAAGCGCGCCGGCAGGCTGGCGGAGCCGTGGTGGGCGTTGACGTAGTGGTTGACGCTCGTGAGGCACGCGTCGGCGCCGCCCTCGGCCACACGGCGGATGTTGTCGGGACCGCCCTCCGGCTCGAGCAACGACACGCTGAGGTCCTGCGAGGCGAAGAGACCCTTCGCCACACCGGCCACGTAGGGCAGGTGGTAGCCGGGCAGTCAACCAGGGCAGTACAGGCTGAGCCGCAGCTGCGAGGGCACGCGTACCCGCTTCCTACACATCCGGGACACATCGCCGCGACGATAACTCCCGGTCGAACAGCCGGTAAGTGCACACGTCAGATAGGCGGCAGACCGGGCGACGGGCGGCCTCGTAGCGTCGGCTCTCAGACGCGCTGCCGCAGCACCCCGATGAACTCCGCCCACAGTCGCGCCTCATCGCCCGGCAGCTCCAGAGCCAGGCTCTGCAACCGGTCGACGGTGTCGTGCGCGAGATAGCCCGCGAGCTCACCGCGGCCGACCGGGGGCGGCAGCCTTCCGGCCGCGAGCGCCAGCACGTCGGCGAGGTCGCCGGCCAGGCTGCTCGCCGCCAGCACACGCCGCTCGCCGGCCGGCAGCTCCAGGCGCAGGTAGCGGTCGTCGATGAGCAGAGCCGCCATGAGAACTCCCGCGCGCCGGGCGGCCGAGGCTCGTGCGAGGTTGGCCCGGGAGAGCGCCTCGCCGGCGCCGTGCGACCCGGCACGGGACGCGGTGTGCAGCTGCCGCCCCACCTCGTAGTCGTCGTGGGCGGACAGCTGCCCGGGCAGGTGGGTCCCGTCCCGGTAGAGGTAGCGCGCCGCGAGGTCCTGCCGGGCGGTCACCCCGCTGACGAGGTCGGCCAGCGCCTTGTCCCGCACCAGGGCGAGCGGCACGCGCACGCGCGCCAGCAGGTCGTAGCTGCTGCTGACCACCACCCTCGCGACGCGCTGCCGATCGGGCGCAGCGAGCTCCCCAGAGGACACCAGTGCCAGGAGGCAGAGCCACCCGACCTCGGTGGGCGGGTGAGGGCCATCAACAGGGCCAGCCAGAGCGCACAGGATCCGGTTGCGCACGCTGGAGTCCAGGCAGCGCCAGGCGTCAGGCACGCTCAGCATCACCGCGGCCCCGGCGGCATTTCGCTGGAGCATCTCCTCGATCGGGAAGCGCACCGTCATGTCGGCCGGGGAGCCGGTCGGGACCGGGGCCACGTCGCAGAGGCTGGCCATGGCCCGGGCGCACTCGCGGCCGTACGCACGCAGGCTGCGGCCCGCCCAGGTCTGCGACACGTCGTCAACCCGGGCCACCACCTCGTGCGCGAGCTCGTAGAAGAACAGCGAGTTGACGGTGAGGAAGTCACTGCGGGCCAGGGCGGCTGCGGAGACGCCGTCGTCGTCCAGCGGTGGAGGGTCGGCGGCGACGGCGTCGATCCAGTGCGAGGCCCGCTCCGCCATCGACAGCTCGTCCCCGCCCGGCACCGGCCCGGCGAGGCCCTCCGCGGCGTCTCCTCCGTGCTCCGGCGCCTCCAGCTGAAGGAGCCGCAGCTGCTCCTCCAGCACGGCGAAGCCGAAAGCGGCAGCTGAGCCGGCAGCGCCGTCGATGAGGTCGCAGACCACGAGGCGCTTCATCCGACCGCAACCGGACAGCGCGGATGCGAAGCCGTGACCCTGCTCCTCGACGGCCAGCACCAGCGGCTCGCGCTCTGCCGCCTCGGCCAGCGCGGCCTGGTCGGCGCACGTCGCACCGACGACGACGCCGCCCCCGCGCCCGCCGGGCGGGGCGCCGGTCGGCGCGGCGCTGGCGCGGGCCAGCCGCCGCGCCACTGCAGCCAGGTCCGGCGAGCTCCGGGCCGCGTGGGCGCGGACGCCGGGCCGCCCCGGCTCCAGGAGCAGCTCTGCGACGAGCACGTCTGCTCCGGCGGTGCCACGCGCCGGACGGGCCCGGCCGAGCAGCAGCAGCACCGCATCCGGGTGCAGTAGCGACAGACGCCCCACCTCGGCCGCCGCATCGGTCGGCCCGGTGCCGATCTCGACAGACGCGACACCGAGCACGGCGCCGTGCGCGCTCCGGTAGCGAAAGACCGAGTACGGGGAGTCGAGCAGCCAGCAGTGCCGCGCCGCCCCGTGCGCTAGCGCTCGAACGGCCGCCGTCATGGAGGCATGCCACGTCAGCACGACGACGGAGACCGGCTCGGGAAGGCGCGCGGCGGGCCTCGCACAGGCGGCAGGAATGTCTCAGCCCCTGACCGGGCCGGTCCCGCGGGAGGCCTTGCTCGTCACGCCAGAGCCCCTTCTCCCGTCGGCCCGTCCGGGTCTGTCCGCGAGCGGGGACACCCTACGGCTGCACCGCAGCATGTATCACGGTTTCTGTCCGCTGCTCTTCCCCTTGTCGACGTGCCCAGGAAGGAGCGCCGTGACCCCCGCCCCGCCCGCGCTTCCCCCGGCCTTGCCCGCCGGTCCTGGGTCCCGCTCCTGGCACCGCTGCGAGCACGCTCCACCCCCGCCCGCATCCCCAGGGCGGCATGAAGCAGGATGGCCCCCCCGTCCCGAGCGAGGCGCCGTGTCCCAGGTCAGCGTGACCGAGCTTCTGCGCGCAGCAGAGGACGGCGACGTCGCCGCCTGGAACTCCCTCGTCGAGCGCTTCACCAACCTGCTGTGGTCGGTCGCCCGCGGTCACCGGCTGGGGGGCGCCGATGCCGCCGACGTCGTGCAGACGACGTGGTTGCGACTGGTCGAGAACCTCGGGCGGATCCAGGATCCGGAGCGTCTGCCGGGCTGGCTCGCGACGACGGCACGCCACGAGTGCCTGCGCACGCTGCGCCGCTCCGGGCGGGAGCTGCCCACGCAGACCGACGATGCCTTCGATCTTCCCGACACGGGCGCGCCTCTGGATTCGGGGCTGATCACCGAGGAGCGCGACGCGCAGCTGTGGCAGTGCTTCGAGGCACTCCAGCCGCGGTGCCAGCGGCTCCTGCGGATCCTGCTCGCGGACCCTGCCCCGAGCTATGCCGACGTGTCAGCCGCGCTCGACCTGCCGATCGGCAGCATCGGACCCACCCGCGGTCGCTGCCTGGACCGACTGCGAGCCCTCGCGCGCGAGCGCGGCTTGTCGCTCGCCGGACTTCACACGGGCAACGAAGGAGCGACGTCATGAGCGACAAGTCGGAGGTGGTGCTCGACACCCCAGAGGACGACGCCCTGCTGGCCCGGCTGCGCAAGGTGGCCGCAGAGGCCGACCCGGCTCCACCGATGACCTACGAGCTGGCGCGCGCCGCCTTCGCGATGCGCACGCTCGACGACGACCTCGCCGTGCTGGTGCACGACTCGGCGGAGCCGGGTCAGGAGATCGTCGGCGTACGAGGGACGGACGAGGTCCGCCTGCTGTCCTACGACGCGCCGATGGTCGGGCTGGAGCTGCAGGTGGTCGCGCGTGGCAGCCGTCGCTCCCTGACCGGCCAGGTCATCGGGCCGGCCGCCGACGCGGTCGTGGTCGAGACGGCCGGCGGCGAGCAGGTCGTGCACCCGGACGAGACGGGTGTCTTCTTCGTGCAGGACCTGCAGGCGGGACGCGTGCGCATGCGCCTGCTCGTCTCGGACGGCGTCACGGTCACCACGCCGTGGACCGCGCTGTAGCTCGCGCTTCCTGCGGAGGCGTGGCGGCACGGCCGCTGCCGACCGCCGGACCTGAGGGCATGAAGATCAGGCGCAGCGCAGGCGAACACCTGCCGTCATGCACCACCACATCGCCGTGAAGACCTCCCGCATAGGTCTTCTCAGCATCAGCAGCTTCCGTCCCCCCTCTCCCCAGCAACAGCGCGGGCATGGTCCCGCCGCGGGGGGCTCACATGAGCAGCATCACCACGTCCGGGCTTCGTCCGACGACGGCCGGCGGTCGCCGTCCCCCAGCGGTCAGCGCCGCGGCGAAGCGCTGGGCTGGACTCCGGACGCCGGTGCTGGCCGTCGTCCTGCCGCTCAGCCGCCGACTGATGGCCGGCAAGGTGCTGGCCCAGGTGGCCGTGGGCGGCCCGGGCTACATCCTGCTGACGAGCCTCGTCTCGCTCTCCCTCGGCGGTCGGCGGGGAACGGTCAGCCGGGGGCGGACGGTCCTGGTCCCGCGGCCACGACCGGCCTTCTGACCCCTTGTCGCCTGCCCCGGTCGGCTCGCCAGCCGAGGAAGGCGACGGTGGACACCGCGACCCACACGATCGCCGCGAAGACCGCGGCCACCACGTCCGACAGGTAGTGCACACCGAGCAGCACGCGGCTGGCAGCCACCGCCGACACGGCGAGGGCTGCCAGCAGCGTCGCCAGTGCTCGGCTCCGGTGGGAGAGGCTCGGCCAGGCCAGCACCAGCAGGCCCGCCACGAGGACGGTCGTCCCCATCGTGTGGCCGGAGGGGAAGCTGGTGCTGGTCTCCACCGAGAGCGCGTCGGGGAACAGCGGGCGCGCCCGGTTCGCGAGAGCCTTGAGCAGGACGTTCAGCAGGGCTCCGCCGGTGACGGTGACCAGGAGGAAGACCGCAAGGCGGAGCCGGCGGGCGGCGACCAGCAGGGCGCACAGCGCGAGGGTGAGCGCAGCGCGTACGCCTCCACCCCCGAGGAGGGTGGCGACGAACGCCGCCTTCCGCAGAACCGCCGAGTCGAGGACGGCGCGGCGCGCGTCAGCCTCGACCGTGATGTCGAGGTCCACGAGCGGCTGCCAGCTCTGGCTCACCAGCAGGTAGAGCAGCAGATAGGGAACGGCAGCTCCGAGGACGACGGCCAGCGAGAGCCCGACGCGTCCGGCGTACCGGGCGGCCGGCGCCATCTCGAGGTCGTCCGGATCGACGTCCATCCGCCTGCCCTCACCTCCGGGGCGCATCCGCTCGCCCGACTCTGCCTGCCCGGATTCTGACTCATCGCCACTGGGGCCGGTCACGACGAACCACCCGATTAGCCTTCTGGTGTGACCTCACCGGAGAGCCGCGCGGCGACGGCGGCCGCTGTGGGAGCGCTCACCGACTACCTGATCGAGATGGAGGCCGGTTCCGCACGGCCGGTGGGCGCCTACCTGCAGCAGCTGGTCGACGACGACGGGGTGGGGGCGCTCGCGCAGGGCTACTACGGGCTGCTGAACCTCTCGGCACTCCTTCTCCCGCTGGCCGCGGCACAGGAGGGGCTGACGCCGCGCGAGCTGCTCACTCAGATCGGGCTGATCGTCGCTCGCGATCCGTGAGCCGACCAGGAGCAGAGCCTTGGATCGGACCCAGCTCGCGGAGCAGGTCCAGCAGGTCGCTGAGCACTCCACGCAGCAGCCGGTAGCGGGTGAGGTGGACGAGCTTGCCGACCAGCGGCACCGTGCGCTCGACCAGCGCGTAGGTCTTCGCGGAGGCGGGGGAGGTGTCATGGATCCAGAACAGCACCACGCCCATCTGGTAGAGCCAGAGCAGCTCGGGCAGTGACTCCTGCAGCTCCGCCGGCACCTTCAGCCCCTTCGCCCCGTGGACCACCTCCTCGTACAGCCCGATCGACATCTCCCGGGCTGTCGCGGATTCCTTGCTGAACGGGCTGAGCGGGCTCTGCGGATCGGCCGCGAAGCGGAAGAAGTCGACGGCGAAGCCCTTCTCGTCCTGCATGGTGTCGACGCGCGCGAGCAGCACCCCGTGCAGCCGGGCCTGGAAAGCACTTTCAGTCTCCAAGCAGGGGCGAGCCGCGGCGGCGTGTGCCCCCTGGGACTGGCCGTAGTAGGCCTGCACGAGGTGCTGCTTGCTGGGGAAGTAGTAGTAGGCGTTGCCGACGGACACCTGAGCCTCGGCCGCGATCGCCCGCATGGTGGTCGCCTCGTAACCCCGCTCCCGGAAAAGCCGCAGTGCCGTCGCCACGATCAGCTCGCGGGTCTGCTCGCCCCTCGGCGAAGGGCCGGGGTCGCGACGGGATGCGGTCACAGTGCTCACCGTAGGTCCCGGGACGGCGGTCGCCGGCGTACGGAGCCGGCGCACGCCGCCGGGCCTCATGCCGGCGTGAAGCTCGACGACCAGGCAGCGCCAGGGGCTGCGGGCGGGGGCGGGGGGGTGCTGCTGTGCAGCTGGGCCCTTCGGCGCAGCTTGTTCAGCACGAACAGGTTGGCGAAGTGCATGACGCCCAGCACCAGCACCACGGTGCCGACCTTGACCGACAGCGTCTCGATGGCCGACTGCGCGCCGGTCACGGCGTCGCTGGTCTCGAGGGCGATCGAAACGAAGCCCAGGTTGACCAGGTAGAAGCCGACGACGAGCAGGTGGTTGACGGCCTGTGCCAGCTCCTCGTCCCCCGCGAAGACGTCGAGCAGGAAGACACGGCCGTTGCGGCGCAGCGTGCTCCCGACCCACAGCGTGATCGGCACGGCGATCAGCAGGTAGGCCAGGTAGGTCAGGACCAGTGCGTTCATGACGTTCTCCTCGAGGCAAGTTGAACACGTTCAGACAGCAGGACCATAGGGCCTCCTCAACATCCTGGCAAGAGAAATCTGAACGCGTTCAACAATGAGGACGGCTGGCGGCTCCTGAGGGCATCGCGTGCCGGGAGCCCGCCCGGGGTACTGCTCCCGAGGCAGCGACTACCAGCCGCCTACCCGATGGAGACCCATGACCCGGCAGGGACCGCTGAGGGGGATCAGGGTGCTCGAGCTGGCCGGCCTGGGACCCGTGCCGCACGCCTGCATGCTGCTCGCCGACCTCGGAGCGGACGTGCTCCGGGTGGACCGGCCCGGCGGCGGGTTCGGCGTGATGTCCTACGACGTCCTGAACCGCTCACGACCCTCAGCGGCCCTGGACCTGAGGCACCCGGGGGCCGCCGAGATCCTGCTGCGGCTGGCGCAGGAGGCGGACGTCCTGGTCGAGGGCATGCGGCCCGGCGTCGCGGAGCGGCTCGGCATCGGGCCGGCGCCCTGCCTGGCCCGCAACCCCCGGCTGGTCTACGGGCGCATGACCGGCTGGGGACAGCAAGGGCCGCTCTCGGATCGGGCTGGGCATGACATCAACTACCTCGCGGTCAGCGGCGTGCTCGCCGGCGTGGGTGAGCGCGACGGCAAGCCGGTGCCGCCGCTGAACCTCGTTGCCGACTTCGGCGGCGGCTCGATGCTGCTGGTGACGGGAGTCCTCGCGGCCCTGCTCGAGCGCGGGACAAGCGGGGCAGGGCAGGTGGTCGACGCGGCGATGGTCGACGGGGTCAGCACCCTGATGGCGATGACCTGGGGGCTGCGCGCCGACGGCACGTGGCAGGACGAGCGCGGCGTCAACCTGCTGGACGGCGGGGCGCCGTTCTACGACACCTACCGCTGCTCGGACGGGGGCTATCTGGCGATCGGTGCCCTCGAGCCGCAGTTCTGGGCGATCGTCGTCGATGTCCTTGCTCTGGCAGATGCGCCGGAGCAGTGGGACAGGTCGCGGTGGCCCGAGCTCCGAAGGCGAGTCGGCGAAGCGGTGGCGACCCGCGCCCGGGACGAGTGGACTCGAATGTTCGCGCCATTGGACGCCTGCGTCACCCCCGTCCTGACGATGGCGGAGGTACGGCACCACCCGCACATGGCGGCCCGCGGATCGCTGGTGGAGCGGGACGCGGTGCTCCAGCCCGCACCGGCGCCCCGGCTGTCGCGTACGCCGGGAGCGATCAGCCGGGGACCCGCGACGCCGGGAGCCGACACCGCGCAGGCGCTCAAGGACTGGGGGTTCTCCCGCGCGGAGGTGGACCGCCTGCTGCGCGACGGGGTGGCCCACCAGGGCTGAGGCTCACCAGCCGGACGTACCCGGCGGGCCTTTGAAGGGGCCGACGACGTCGCTCGTGACCCAGCCCCCGTAGAAGCCGCCCTCCTGCGGCCGTACCGGCTCGCCGTCGACCGTGCAGACGTCCATCCGCCCCGGGTAGACGGCGACCGCTCCGCGCAGGAGCGAGAAGGCCTCCGCCGGGTCGTCGTAGGTCCAGGCTGCTCGGAACTCCCGACGGTCGCCCGCCACGACGTCGAGGTAGGCCGCGACGCCCTTCCACTCACAGAACGACGACCCCCCGGCTGGGTGGAGCGAGCCGGGCAACCAGTCCTCGCGGGGCAGGTACCACCCTGGGGGATGGCTGGTCTCGAGGACACGGATGCCGCGCGTGGTGCGGCAGACCTCGACGCCCCCGAGCACCACGGTCACGAGCCGGGTCGACCGCTCGACGCGTGGCGGGCGGGGGTAGTCCCAGACCGACTCCTGACCCGGACCGGCGACGACCGGTGGCACCCGCCGGAACACGTCAGCGGCGGCGGCGGCGCAGCAGCAGGAGCAGGACGGCCACAGCGGCAGCGGCGCCCGCCAGCATCGGCCCCTTGGGTTGCGCCACGGGTCCCAGCGGGCTCGCCTGGCCACCGGGCTTCAGCGACGGCGGCTGGTCGGTGTTCAGGTCGCCGGTCACGGGCGCCACCGACGGTCGCTGCACGTCAGGCGTGATGGTCACCGCCCCGGGCTTGGACGGCACGGCGTCGACCGCGAACTCGGTCTGCGACTGCCCGGAAGCCTCGATCGAGGTCATCGAGCCGTCCACGTCCGGGACGCCTTGCGGGGTGCTCGTGTCGGCCGTGCCGCCCGCGACCTCCTTGAGGCTCTCCCCCGCCCCGGCGGCCTTCCCCTTCAAGGCCTCGGCTGCATCCTTGAGGCTCTCGCCCGCCCCGGCCGCCTTCTCCTTGACCGAGTCGGCGGCGTCGTGGACGCCCTGCTTCGCGGTGTCGGCCACCTTCTTCTTGGTGCGCTGGGTGACGCGCTTCGGGCTCACCTTGTCCGCGATGGCGTCGAGCGTCTCCGCGAGGTCCTCACGCGTCTTCTCGATCTCCGAGGCGAGCACCTCCGGATCGTCCGACGGCTGCCCGGCCTGCTGCTGAGCAGCTCTCCGGGCGCTGCGTGCCGGCGGAAGGCCCTTCTTCGGGCCGGTGCTGCTGTTCGAACTCGCCACGCTGCCGCTCCCTGTAGCTCCGGGTCAGCACGAATGTGCTGATTCTGTCCTGTCGCTCCCCTGCCCGCACCGGCGCCGAAGGAACCGCACCCGCACCCTCTGCATCAGACCCGCGGCGGGCGGGTCCCCCGGCGGCTCGATCTCGGTGCCATCTGCACCCGTCAGCCGGGCACCTCTGGCACCGAGAACGCCGGGCTGCCGCGGGTGGCGACCGCGGGTGCCCCTTCTGCCTCACGTCCCTGCCCACCCGTTCTCGCCGGCGGCTGCCTGCGAGCAACCCGCTGTTGCACAAAGGTGGCAACGACAGGGGTGCTGACGTAACCTGGCGGCTGTGGTAGCGACCGGCCCGGAGCGGATCCTCCTTCGCCAGGTCGCCCTGTCCACCCTGGCGTGCGTCCTCCGCCACCAGCCTGCCGGGGACAGGCAGTCGCGGTGATCGCGGACGGTCAGTCCGCGGCGGGTCAGCAGCTGGGCCCGCTGATCACGGTCTCCGGCGTGAGCTTCGGCTACGACCGGTCGCCGGTCCTGCTCGACGTCGACTACGCGGTGCAGCCGGGCGAGTTCACCGGGATCGTGGGGCCGTCGGGCAGCGGGAAGACCTCGCTGCTCCGGGTGCTGCTGGGCACCGTCCGGCCCCAGCGGGGCCGCGTCGAGCGGCGGCCCGGACTCGCGGTGTCGTACGTCCCGCAGCTCGAGACGGTCAACTGGAACTTCCCGGTGACCGTCGGCGAGTGCGTCCTCATGTCCCGCTCCACTCGGCGGCTGATGCCGTGGACCACCCCCGCGGAGCGAGCCGACGTGGCCGACGTCCTCGAGCGGCTCGGCATCGGCGACCTGGCCGGCCGCCACATCCGGGAGCTGTCCGGTGGTCAGCAGCAGCGCATGTTCATCGCCAGGGCACTGCTGCGGCGCCCGCAGCTGCTGCTCATGGACGAGCCGACCTCCGGGGTCGACATCGGCACCCGCCACGAGGTGCTCCACCTGCTCGCAGACCTCAACCGGGAGGGGCTCGCGATCGTCCTGACGACCCACGACCTCAACGGCATGGCGTCGCACCTGCCGCACCTGGTTGCGCTGCAGCACCGGGTCGTGGCCTACGGGCCGCCGTCCGAGGTGATCGTGCCCGATGTGCTGGAGCAGACCTTCGGCGCCCGCATGGAGGTGCTCCAGCACCTGGGCATGCCGGTCGTGGTCGACACCGCAGAGCCCATCTCGCTCCAGCCGGTCGCCGGATGACGCTCTGGCAGAGCCTGCTCGACCCGTTCGGCTACGACTTCTTCCTCAAGGGACTCGTCGCCGCCGTCCTGGCCGGCGCGCTCTGCGGCCTGATCGGGGTCTTCATCACCCTGCGCGGCATGAGCTACATCGGCCACGGCCTGTCGCACGCCATCTTCGGTGGCTACGCCGCGGCACCGCTCCTGGGCATCCCGATCGTCCTGGGCGCCGGCGCCTGGGGGCTGGCCTCGGCGCTGGCGATCAACGCCATCACGCGCAGCCGCCGGATCGGGGCCGACGCGGCGATCGGCGTCGTCACGACGGCGTCCTTCGCGCTCGGCGTCGCTCTGCTCACCCGGTTCGGCACCAAGGGCCCGGCGTTCGACGCGCTGCTGTTCGGCAGCATCAACGGCGTCACGCGCAGCGACCTGCTGCTGCTCGCGGGCGCGCTGCTGTTTGCCGCCTCGCTGTTCACGGTCCTCTACCGGTCGTTCCTGTTCTCGACGTTCGACCCCGAGGTGGCCGACGTCTCGGGCGTACCCGTCCGCCGCATGGACGCCCTGCTCATGCTCGTCCTGTCGGTGTCCGTGCTCGCCACCCTGAAGATCCTGGGCGTCACCCTCGTCGCCGCCACCCTGGTCATCCCGGCCGTCGTCGCGCGCATGCTCTCCGACTCGTTCAGCCGGATGCTGTGGCTGTCCACCGGCCTGGGCTCGGCCGCCGGCGCCGTCGGAATGTACCTGTCGTTCCAGCTCGAGATCCCGTCCGGAACGACGATCGTGCTCGTCAACGCGCTGGTCTTCCTCGTCGTCCTCGCGATCAGCCGCGGCAGCGCCCTGCGCCGCGCCGGGGGGCTGCACGACCACGCGCCGGCGACGTCAAGCGCGCCCGCCCTCGCCCGCGCCGGGCACTGAGCAGGCGCGTGAAACCCCCTGCCCGGCTGGCTCTCGGGGATCCGGCACCGGAGTTCACGCTGCCGGACGCCGACGGTCGCGCCCTGGCCCTGACCAGCCTGCGCGGCCGCAAGGTCGTCCTCTACGTCTACCCCCAGGCCGCGACCCCCGGCTGCACCACGCAGGCGTGCGACTTCCGCGACAGCCTGCAGAGCCTGCAGGCGGCCGGCTACGAGGTCCTCGGCCTGTCACCGGACCACCCGGCGGCCCTGGCCGCGTTCCGCGACGAGCAAAGGCTGACCTTCCCCCTCCTGTCCGACCCGTCGACACAGGTCCTGGCCTCCTACGGCGCCTACGGCGAGAAGAGCCTCTACGGCAAGACGGTCGTCGGCGTGATCCGCTCGACGTTCGTCCTCGACGAGGAGGGGACGGTGCGGCGCGCGGCGTACGGCGTCAAGGCGACCGGTCACGTCGCGAAGCTCCGCCGGGACCTCGGCCTCGACGGCTAGCGCGTCCACCCGGGAGGGGCGTCCCCGCTACGCTGCCTGCCGCGCGCACGTGGCGGAACTGGCAGACGCGCCAGGTTTAGGTCCTGGTGCCCGCGAGGGTGTGGGGGTTCGAGTCCCCCCGTGCGCACCACGCAGGCGCAGCAGCATCACCAACTACCCTCGCGGCATGATGCGGACAGTGGTGACCGGCGGTGCCGGGTTCCTCGGCTCTCACCTGTGTGAGCAGCTGCTCGTCGCCGGGAACGAGGTCATCGCCCTCGACAACTTCCTCACGGGCACCCCGGCCAACGTGGCGCACCTGCTCGAGCACGACCGCTTCCGGCTGGTGAAGACCGACGTCACCGAGTACGTCCACGTGCCCGGGCCGATCGACCAGGTCCTGCACTTCGCCAGCCCCGCTTCGCCGGTGGACTACCTCGAGCTGCCGATCGAGACGATGAAGGTCGGCTCGATCGGGACGCTGCACGCCCTCGGGCTGGCCAAGGAGAAGGGGGCCCGGTTCCTGCTCGCCTCCACGAGCGAGACCTACGGCGACCCGCAGGTGCACCCCCAGCCCGAGAGCTACTGGGGGCACGTCAACCCGGTCGGCCCGCGGGGGGTGTACGACGAGGCCAAGCGCTTCGCCGAAGCGCTGACCATGGCGTACCGGCGCACGCACGGGACCGACACCGCCATCGTCCGGATCTTCAACACCTTCGGCCCGAGGATGCGCCCCAACGACGGGCGCGCCATCCCGACCTTCATCCGCCAGGCGCTCAGGGGCGAGCCGATCACGGTGGCCGGTGACGGCGCGCAGACCCGTTCGGTCTGCTACGTCGACGACCTGGTGAACGGCCTGCTGCTGCTCCTGCGCAGCGACCTGCCCGGACCGGTGAACATCGGCAACCCCCACGAGCTGTCCATGCTGGCGCTGGCCGAGCGGATCCGGGTGCTCACCGGCAGCCGCAGCGAGATCGCGTTCATCGACCGGCCGGTCGACGACCCGACGGTGCGCCAGCCCGACATCACGCTGGCCCAGCGCGAGCTGCGGTGGGAGCCGGCGGTGGACCTGGACGAGGGGCTGTGCCGCACCATCGCCTGGTTCCGTCAGCACCCCCAGCTCGTGGTCTAGCAGTGCGGCTCTCCATCCTCATCCCGGTCTACAACGAGGCGGCCACCGTCGCGTCGGCACTTTCCCGGGTGCTCCACGTGGACTTCCCGGCCCATGTCGCGGCCGAGGTGGTCGTCGTCGACGACGGCAGCACCGACGGAACCTCCGCCCAGCTCGACGCCGTCGACGACCCGCGGGTGCGCCTCGTACGCCATCCGGTCAACCGGGGCAAGGGCGCGGCGATCCGCACGGCGGCTTCCGCCGCGACCGGCGACTACATGATCATCTGTGACGCAGACCTGGAGTACGCGCCGGAGGAGATCCCGCGCCTGCTGGCCCCCGTGGTGGCCGGTGAGGCCACCGTCGTCTACGGCACCCGCACGTTCGGCAGCAACACCGCCTTCAGCTTCTGGTACGTCCTCGGCAACAAGGCCGTCACCATGTTCGCCAACGTCGCCTTCAACTGCTGGATCAGCGACCTGGAGACCTGCTTCAAGCTCCTGCCGCTCGACCTCTACCGCGACCTCGACATCCGCAGCACCGGCTTCGGCATGGAGGCCGAGGTGACCGGCAAGCTGCTGCGGCGCGGGATCCGCCCGTTCGAGGTGCCGATCAGCTATCGAGCGCGCACCCGCGAGCAGGGCAAGAAGCTCACCTGGCGAGACGGCGTGGAAGCGCTGTGGATCCTGTCGCGGGAGCGGATGGCGCGCCCAGCGCCCTCAGCAGCCGCGGTGCGAGCAGGCGGAAAGCCATCCCCCGGTGGCTGATCGCATCCTTGGCCTCCGCCGACAGCTCGGCGGTCGTGCTCGTGCTCCCGAGCGGGACGAGCAGCGGGTCGTAGCCGAAGCCGTTCGTCCCTCTGGGCTCCCAGGTGAGCGTGCCACGGAGCTCGCCGAGGACGACCTCGCTGCGGCCGTCGGGAAGGGCGTACGCCGCCGCGCAGACGAAGGCTGCGCCACGCCGCCCGTCCGGCACGTCGGCCAGCTGGTCCAGCAGGAGCTCGAGGTTGGTCCGGTCCCGCTCCTTGCGCGAGCCCACCGCGAACCGTCCCGCCCACCGGGCGGACAGGATGCCCGGCATCCCGGACAGCGCGTCGACGGCGAGCCCGCTGTCGTCGGCCACCGCAGGCCGTCCCGTGTGCGCCACCGCCTCCCGCGCCTTGGCCAGCGCGTTGTCGGCGAAGCTGGCCCCGATCTCGGGCCCGGGCTCGTACGCGCCCTCGATCCCGACGAGCCGCACCGCGCCGGCGAGGATCCGCTCCAGCTCGGCGACCTTGCCCGGGTTGGTCGTTGCCAGCAGGACGGTCGGGACGCCGGAGGTCACAGCTTCAGCGGGTCGCCGCCGTGCCGAGCCCGCAGCGGCTCGGCCAGCGCCGTCGCCTGCAGCGCCGTGAGCTGGGCGATCCCGCCGAGCGCGAGGTCGAGCAGCTGGTCCAGCTCCGTGCGCCGGAAGGGGGCGCCCTCCGCAGTGCCCTGCACCTCGATGAGCTCCCCGTCGCCGGTCGCGACGACGTTCATGTCGGTGCCGGCCGAGACGTCCTCCGGGTAGTCGAGGTCGAGGACGGGCGTGCCGTCGACGATGCCGACGCTGACCGCGGCCACGCTGCGCACCATCGCCTCGGGCCGGGCGAGCCCGCCGCACGCGTCGGCCAGCGCAACGTAGGCGCCGGTGATGGCCGCCGTGCGCGTACCGCCGTCGGCCTGGAGCACGTCGCAGTCCACTGCGACGGTGTTCTCCCCGAGCAGCGACAGGTCGATCGAGGCCCGCAGGCTGCGGCCGACCAGCCGGCTGATCTCGTGGGTGCGCCCCCCGAGCCGGCCCTTGACCGACTCGCGGTCGCTGCGGGTGTGCGTCGCGCGGGGCAGCATGGCGTACTCGGAGGTCACCCAGCCCAGGCCGGAGCCCTTGCGCCAGCGGGGCACCCCGGTCGTCACGCTGGCCGCGACGAGCACGCGGGTGCGGCCGAACTCGATCAGGCAGGAGCCCTCGGCGTGGTCCAGCCAGCCGCGGGTGAGCAGCACCGGCCGGAGCTGGTCCGCAGCCCGGCCGTCATGTCGAGTCACCCGGCGACCCTAGTTCGAGGTCGTGCTCCTGACCGCATCGGGCCAGCTCCACCGGACCGGCGAACGTCCCGCCGGCCTCCTCGACGATGGTGTCCGGATCGGTCCAGGCGACGAGGTGCGTGAGCAGCAGCCGGCGGGCACCGGCCCGGGCCGCGTGCTCGCCGGCCTCGCACCCCGACAGGTGGATGCCCGGTGGCCGCTGCGGGCCGTGGGTCCAGCTCGCCTCGCACAGCAGGAGGTCGCAGTCCCGGGCAAGGGTCACCAGCGCCTCGCTCTCACCGGTGTCACCCGAGTAGACGAGCGACCGTCCGCCCGCCTCGATGCGCAGGCCGTGGCACTCGATCGGGTGGTTCATGCGCGCACTGGTCACCGAGAACGGGCCGATCTCCCGGCTGCCCGGGGCGACCTCGCGGAAGTCGTACACCTCGGCCAGGTCCCGGGGAGGGCGAGCCTCGAAGGCACGGTGGATGCGCTCCTGCGTGCCCGCCGGGCCGAAGACCGGCAGCGGCGGCGGGATGCCGTCGGGGTGGTGCCGGCGGGCGTAGGAGTAGGCCACGAGGTCGAGGCAGTGGTCGGCGTGCAGATGGCTGACGTAGACCGCGTCGACGTCGAGCAGGCCGATGTGGCTCTGCAACGAGCCGACGACCCCCGATCCGAGGTCGACGACGAGGCGGAACCCCTCGTGCTCGATCAGGTAGCCCGAGCAGGGCGAGTCGGGTCGGGGGAAGGTGCCGGCACACCCGAGGACCGTGAGCTTCACGCGGACGCCCGCATCGTGGTCACCTGCCCGATCTCCGGTCCGAGGAACCGCCGGCCCAGGCGCGCGAAGGGTTCGGCGTCCCCCGTCGCGAGGAACCGGTGCTGTGGAGCGGGCCGCTCCGGATTCCGGCCGAGACCCTCCCGGGCGAGTACGCGGTAGACGTCCTTCGCGGTCTCCTCCGCGCTGTTGACCAACGTCACCTGCTCGCCCACCACCAGGCTGATCATGCCGGTCAGGAGCGGGTAGTGCGTGCAGCCCAGCACGAGCGTGTCGACGTCGGCCCGCAGGACCGGGTCGAGGTAGTGGGTGGCCAGCTGCAGCAGCTGCCGGCCCGTCGTCACGCCCCGCTCCACGAAGTCGACGAACCGCGGGCAGGCCGCGCTGGTCAGGGTGACGTGCGTCGCCGCGGCGAAGGCGTCGTCGTAGGCCCGGCTGGCCACGGTGATCTGCGTCCCGAGCAGGCCGACCCGGCCGCTCCTCGTGGCGGCGACGGCGCGGCGCACGGCCGGCAGGATCACCTCGACGACCGGGATGTCGTAGCGCTCGCGGGCATCGCGCAGGCAGGCGCTGCTGGCGCTGTTGCAGGCGATCACGAGCAGCTTGACGCCCTGGCCCACCAGCTCGTCCATGGCGGCGAGGGCGTGGCGGCGCACCTGCGCGAGCGGCAGCGGGCCGTACGGTCCGTGGGCGGTGTCGCCGAGGTAGAGCAGCGGCTCGGCCGGCAGCTGGTCGAGCAGCGCCCTGGCGACGGTCAGGCCGCCCACCCCGGAGTCGAAGACGCCGAGCGGGGCGTCTGCCGGCGATCCGTCCCAGCCACCCTCGGTCACAGCGGCCACCCTAGGCGCGGCCCGGAACCGGGGCTGCCGAGAACTACAAAGAACGCCCTCCTGTCGCTGAAGGAGAGGAGCCGTTCTGTCGAGAACCGGAAGGACAGCACAGGACAGGAGCAGCGTGGACGTGCGCAGTGACCCCAACCTGGACCGCGTCATCCGGCCCTCGGCCGTGGTCCACGAGCGGGCGGCCCGCGAGATCGTGGCGTGGCTGCAGAACCACGACGTGTCGGTCGGTGGCTGCTGGGAGCACGGCGTCGGCTACATCAAGCGCTTCAGCGGGCCGTTCGACGGGCCGTCCGGGATGCGCGGCAACGCCGTGCTGCTCGGGTCGCTGCACATCACCTGGGACAAGTACGACGTGACCATCTACCGGGCCAGCATCACCGACGCCGGAGCGAGCCGCGGGCTGACCGTCGACCGCCTGTGCGACGAGGTGCTCGGGGTCGCGGGCCTCACGCTGGCGAGCTGCCCGCGCGCGTCGCTGACCGCCGCCCCGGTGCCAGACCCGTTCCGGTCACGGCAGGCGCTCGGCGGGCCCAAGCCGGCCCGCTAGGCCCAGAGCTGGCCCTCCAAGGCTTGCTCGGCCTCCTCCAGAGTGCCCGCGTAGGCACCGGTGGACAGGTACTTCCAGCCCCCGTCGCACACGACGAACGCGATGTCGGCGACCTCTCCCGCCTTCACGCTCTTCATCGCCTCGCCGAGCGCCGCGTGCAGGATCGCCCCCGTCGAGATGCCGGCGAAGATGCCCTCCTCCTCGACCAGCTGCCGCGTGCGCCGCAACGCCTCACGCGGACCCACCGAGAATCGGGAGGTCAAGACCGAGCCGTCGTAGAGCTCGGGGACGAACCCCTCGTCGATGTTGCGCAGGCCGTAGACCAGCTCGCCGTAGCGCGGCTCGGCGGCGATGATCCGCACGCCCGGCTTGTGCTCGCGCAGGTAGCGGCCGGTGCCCATGAGCGTGCCGGTCGTGCCGAGGCCGGCGACGAAGTGGGTGAGAGTCGGCAGGTCCTCGAGGATCTCCGGGCCGGTCGTCTCGTAGTGCGCCAGCGCGTTGGCCGGGTTGCCGTACTGGTAGAGCATCACCCAGTCGGGGTTCTCCGCGGACAGCTGCTTGGCGACCGCGACGGCCTGGTTGGAGCCACCCGCGGCCGGCGAGGTCACGATCTCCGCGCCGTACATCGTCAGGAGCTGCCGCCGCTCGACCGAGGTGTTCTCCGGCATCACGCAGATGAGCCGGTAGCCCCGCAGCCGGCAGACCATGGCCAGGGAGATGCCGGTGTTGCCGGAGGTCGGTTCCAGCACGGTCACGCCCGGCCGCAGCAGGCCCTCCTTCTCCGCCTGGGCGATCATGTAGAGCGCTGCGCGGTCCTTCACCGACCCCGTCGGGTTGTCGGTCTCGAGCTTGGCCCACAGCCGGACGTCCGGCGACGGGGACAGCCGCGGAAGCCCGACGAGCGGCGTACGCCCGACGGACTCCAGCAGCGAGTCGAAGCGCACGCTCAGCCGCGCGCGATCTCTGCCGGGTCGGCTCCGCCGGCGACCGCCGGGAGCACCGTCACGTTGTCGCCGTCGGACAGCTGAGTCTCGAGCCCGCCGAGGAAGCGCACGTCCTCGTCGTTGACGTAGACGTTGACGAACCGGTGCAGCGCACCGTCGTCGGTGATCAGGCGTCCCCGGAGGCCGCTGTGCCGGCTGTCGAGGTCGTCGAGCAGGGCGGTCAGGGTCGCGCCGGAGCCCTGTACGGCCTTCTCCCCCCCGGTGTAGGAGCGCAGGATGGTCGGGATGCGGACCTCGATGGCCATGGTGCGAGGATCTCCTCAGGATGGGCGGAACTGCTCAGGTCGTTCAACAGGGTCCTACGGGGCGCTTGTTCCGGCTTCCGGGGCCCTCACCCGCACCTCCTCCTCGCGCACGATCCCATCGGAGATCGTGTAGGCCCGCATCTCGAGCTCGTCCGGGGACCGGGTCGAGACGAGCAGCCAGTGCGCGAAGGGCGTCGTGAGCGACCAGCGGATGTCGGTCCGGCTCGGATAGGCCTCGGTCATGGTGTGCGAGTGGTAGACGACGTGGAAGTCCTCGTCGGCCTCGTCGATGTCCCGGTGGACGGAGAGCCACTGGGCGCTGTCGAACTCGAAGCCGGTCGGCGACCGCTCGGTGTTCTGCATCTCGAACAGCCGGCTGGGCCGGCCGTCCTTGGCCGCGATGATCCCGCAGCACTCGTCCGGGTGGTCGCGGCGGGCGTGCGCCACGATCGTGTCCACCATCGACTGCGGGATCTCGAGCACGAGGCAGGCTACCGACGCGACAGGGCGGCGAGCAGCGACTCCTGGACCCACCCCAGCCAGGCGTAGAGGGACAGCGCCTCCGCGCGGGGGTCGTCGGGCGGCACGTCGAGCTCGGTCTCCTCGGTGACCTCGAGACGCGTGCCGAGCACCAGCCGCAGGTCGTTCAGGCAGCCCAGCCACGCGTCGGCCAGCTCGCGCTCCAAGGGGATGCGCCGCCCCTTGACGTACGGCGCGAGGCTCCTCCGCAGCGCCTCGGCGTGCGCCCGCTTGCCGCTGCGCAGGCTCTGCTCGGTGAAGCGGCGGAACTCCCCGGCCGCGTCCTCGTCCTCGCGGTAGGCGTCCGGCAGCAGCCGCGCGAGCGCCGGGTCGGTGGGCCGCGCCACCGGGCCGGACTGCATGCCGACCAGAGCCTCGAGCGGGTCCTGCTCCGTGGCGTCCTGCGGCCCGAGCAGCTCCAGCAGGTCGACGGCCAGCGACTGGAGCACCTGCGCCTCGACCGGCTCGAGCCGTGCCTCGAGCCTGCCCCGCGACCAGACGAAGCGCATCAGTCCTGCTGCAGCGTGGCCCACAGGCCCTTGGCGTGCAGGCGCTCGACGTCGTGCTCGATCTGCTCGCGGGTCCCGCTGCTGACCGCTGCCCGCCCCTTGTGGTGCACGTCGAGCATCATGGCCTCGGCCTTGGCCTTCGGATAGCCGAACAGCTCCATGAGCACGTGGGTCACGTAGCTCATGAGGTTGATCGGGTCGTTCCACACGATCGCGACCCACGGCCGGTCGGGCGTGACCTCGTCGTCGACCTCCGGCTTGTCCAGCCTCGCCGGGGCCGTCACGTCGGCCGCCCGACGCGGCGGTCGGCCACGCGCAGCTCGCGGCGCAGCACCTTGCCGGTCGCGTTGCGCGGCAGCGCGTCGAGCAGGCGGAACCTGCGTGGCACCGCGAAGCGGGCGACCGAGCTGCGCACCAGCTCCTGCAGGTGCTCCTCGTCGAGCGTGGCGCCGGGCGCCGGGACGACGTGGGCGACGAGGCGCACGCCGTACACCGGGTCGGGCTCGTCCACGACCGCCACCTCGGCCACCGACGGATCGGCCGCGAGCACGTCCTCCACCGAGGCCGGATGGACGTTCTCACCGCCGATCACCACCAAGTCGTCGTCCCGCCCGAGGACCCGCAGCCGTCCGCTGGCGTCGAGGACCCCGAGGTCCCCCGTCGACACCAACCCGTCGAGCCGGTCCTTGTCGGAGCCGTCGGTGTAGCCGGAGAAGGACAGGGAGCTGCCCGCGAAGATCCGTCCCGGGGTGCCCGGCGGGACGTCCCTGCCGCTGTCGTCGACCACGCGGAGCCGTACGCCGAGCGGCGGCCGTCCGGCAGTGGCGGGGTCCGCCGCCAGGTCCTGCGGGGTGGCCACCGCCGCGTGGGCCACCTCGGTGGAGCCGTACAGGTTGTAGAGGACCGGCCCGAACACGTCGTGCACCCGCTGGACGAGGTCGACGGTCAGGGAGCTGCCGCTCGAGGCGAGGATCCGCAGGCTGGACACGTCGTACGACCCGGTCGCGGCGGCGAGCACCAGCCGGTCGAGCATCACCGGGACGACGATCAACGCGGTGGCGCGGTGCTGCTGCACAGCGGTCAGCACCCGATGCGGGTCGAACGTGCGGTGCAGGACGACCGTCGAGCCCAGCACCATGGCGAGGGTGAGGTGGCCCAGCCCCCAGGCGTGAAAGGCCGGTGCCGCGACCACCGTCGTCTCCCGGGCCCGCAGGGGGATCCGGGAGAGGGCGGTGACGACGTCCTCGGGTCCCGCCCCGCCGCGAGCCGCTCCCCGTGGCACTCCTGTGGTCCCGCTGGTCAGGAGGACCTGGCGGGACGTGGTCGTCGGCTTGGGCGGCGGGCCGAGGGTGGAGCGGACAGCGAGCCAGGCCAGCTGCTCGGTCGTCACCGCGAGACGTCCGACGAGGGCGCCGGCGAGCAGATCGGCGAACTCCTCGTCGTGGAGCACCGCTGCGGCCTGCTCGGCGTCGAGGACCCGCTCCAGCGGTCCGGCAGCGCTGCCGGTGTTGAGGTAGAGCACGCAGGCCCCGACCTTGGACAGGGCGATGGCGCCCTCCACCAGACCCCGTCCGTTGCGCGCGAGCAGGCCGGCCGCCTGCCCGTCGCGCAGGCCGCGGGCCCGGAGCTCGCCCGCGATCCGGTCGGTGCGCCGGTCCAGGTCGCGCCACGTCAGGTCCCCGTCGTCGTCGACGAGCGCCGGCCGGTGGGCGTGGCGGGCGGCCGCGACCGCGCAGCCGGCGGCCGGGGTCACCCCCCAGCGGGCGAGCGCCAGACCCATGCCGACCAGCCGGTCCGGGCGCACGGGCGAGACCAGTCCGGCCTGCACCAGCACCCGGAGACCGGCGGCGTCGAGCACGGGACCTCCACAGCGTGCGGCACTGCTTGCGGGACTGCGGGTCCACGCTATCGAGGCGGCGGGAGCACCCTTGCCAGCAGGGGCGCGTGGGGTTCACTCTGAGGCCATGAGCGTCGTCCCGATCCCGCCGCACGGCGAGTGGTTCGGCGATGCGCGCAGCGGCGAGCGGGCGCTCCGGGTCTCCTGGCACGCCGAGAAGGGGTGCTTCGTCCTGTCCACCTGGCGCGGCTCGGCGTGTGTGGGCACCGTGCGGCTGGGCGCCGCGGACGCCGCCCGGCTTCTCGCCGTGCTCGGTGCCGGCCTGGCCGCGGGGTCCGAGCTCCACGGCGGCGAGGTGGTCGGCGCGGCCGGTTCGGCCTGAACCGGAGATGACGAGGCCCCGACCCGTGGGACAGGGCGGGGCCTCGTCGAGAGTGGAGGTGGCGGGAATCGAACCCGCGTCCTCCGGTACCTGAACAGGGCTTCTCCGGGCGCAGCCGGCTGTGCTTTTCTCAGCCCTCCCGGTCACGCCAGCAAGCCGGGAACAGGCTCAGCCACGAAGGTTCACCACCCGCCCCCGTGGCCGAAGCGGGTGGTGGTCCTCCTGTCGATGCCAGGTCCCGGGCCGGAGGCTCTCCCGGGCTGACAGCGTCGCGACCTACTGCCTAGGCAGCAAGGGCGAACGCGCGCGGACTGTTGTCGGCGCTTGTGTGTTGTGCGACGTTGTTGGTTAACGAGATCATCGTCGCCTTCCTCGGCCCGCTTCCCCTGCCCCGACATCCGGAGTCGAGACCTGTCACCCCCATGGTCGTGGCTGCAGGGTTGCAGCCGGACGCACAGCCTAACGCGCCGCCGGGAGCCCCAGCAGGCGCGCCCCGTTGTCATGCAGGACGCCGCGTAACCAGGCATCCCCCAGGTCGAGGGCCGCCAGCACCTCGACCTGGTGGGCGTACGGGTAGGGCGTGTTCGGGAAGTCGCTGCCGAGCACGATCCGGTCGGCGAGCCCCACCAGGCGCGGGCTCAGGGAGCGGGGCCACGGCATGCGCGCCTCGGTGAAGTCCGTGAACGCCATCGTCGTGTCGAGGTGCACCCGGTCGTACCGCTCGGCCAGGTCGAGGAAGTCGGCGTACTCCGGCATCCCCATGTGGGCCACGACCAGGACGAGACAGGGATGGCGGGCCAGCACCTCGCCGATCGGCCCGGGGCCGGTGAACGGACCCGGGACCGGGCCCCCTCCGCAGTGCACGACCACGGGCACCCCGGCTCCGGCGAGCAGACCCCAGACCTCGTCGAGGAGCGGGTCCCGCGGGTCGTACGCCCCGACCTGCAGGTGGGCCTTGAAGATCCGCGCCCCGGCGGCCAGCGCCTGGCGGACGTACGCCGCTGCCTCCGGCTCGGGGAAGAAGGTCGCGGTGTGGACCACGTCCGGGTGCTCCGCGGCGAAGTCGGCCGCCCAGGCGTTGAGCCAGGCCGACATCCCGGGCCGGTGGGCGTAGACGAGGGACGGGAACGCGCGTACGCCCAGGTTGCGAAGGCGCTCCAGCCGGTCCTGCTCGCCGTAGCGGTAGTGGATCGGCCACGGCCCGCCCACCAGGGGGCCGGCAGCATCGAAGTAGGCCCAGACCTTGTCGAGGACGCGCGCCGGCATGAAGTGCACGTGCAGGTCGACCAGCCCCGGGACACCGAGGGAGCGCCACAGCGCCGGGACGGCGCCGTCGTCCAGCCTCAGCGTCGACCCTGCTTGATCGCCCGCCCGAGCGCGTTGCGCATCTCCTTCTGGGCGTCCCGCTCGGCGAGGACCTGCCGCTTGTCGTGCGACCTGCGCCCGCGTCCCAGCGCGATCTCCACCTTCGCCCGGCCGTCCTTGAAGTACAGCGACAGCGGGACGAGGGCCAGCCCGCTCTCCCTGGTGCGCACCTGGAGCTCGGAGATCTCCTTCTTGTGCAGCAGCAGCTTGCGGGCCCGGCGCGGAGCGTGGTTGTTCCACGTCCCCTCGGTGTACTCCGGGATGTGGGCGCCGAGCAGGTAGACCTCGCCGTCCTGCACGCTGCCGTACGCGTCGGTCAGCGAGCAGCGCCCCTGCCGCAGCGACTTGACCTCGGTGCCGGTGAGCACCATCCCCGCTTCGAAGACGTCCTCGATGGTGTAGTCGTGCCGGGCCTTCTTGTTCTGGGCCACCAGCTTGTTCTTGCCGCCCCGCACGCCGTCAGGCGGCCCCTTGGCCTTGTTGCGGCTCGCCGCCGAGCCCTTGGTCACGCGGCGAGTCTAGGAGCCCGGATCAGGGCGGGCTGACGTAGTCCAGCGGGTCGACCGGGTCACCGTTGACGCGTACCTCGAAGTGCAGGTGCGGGCCGGTGGAGTTGCCTTCGCTGCCGATCGAGCCCACCTGCTGGCCGCGCGACACGCGCTGGCCCTCGCGGACGGTCAGGGATCCCATGTGGGCGTACGCGGTCGACAGGTTGCGCCCGTTGACCGTGCCGTGGCTGACCACGACGAGCGTGCCGTACCCGCTCGCCCGCCCGGAGAAGATGACGACGCCGCCGTCCGCGGCACTCACGCGCGCGCCCAGCCCGCCGCCGATGTCGATGCCGGCGTGGAAGCGGGTGTCACCGTAGATCGGGTGCCTGCGGTTGCCGTAGCGGCTGGTCAGGCGGCCGGGGGCCGGCCAGAGCATGTCCCCGGTGCGCGTGCCTTCCGGCGCCGCCCGCTGCGCCGGCGGAGCGGGCGGTGGCGGTGGCGGTGGCGCCGGGCGGCCGGCCCGCAGGGCGCGTTGCCGCGCCGCGGCGGCCTCGGCCTGCCGGCGGGCCTCGGCCTCGGCCTGGCGGCGCTCCTCGGCCACCCGGCGGGCCTCGGCGGCGGCCGCAGCCGCGGCCGCCTTCCGGATCCGCTCGGCCAGCGCTCGAGAGGCCTCCTGCGCGGCCTGGTAGTCGCGCAGGTCCTCGGCGCGGTTGGCCTCGGCGACGCGCAGTGCCTGGCGTCGGCTGGCGAGAAGCGCGGCGACCTCGGCGGCGGCGGCCTCCGCCTCGGCAGTCACCTGCCGCGCACGCTCCTCGCCCGCAGCAGCCGCCTGCCGCGCCCGCTGGACGCCACGCTCCTCAGCGGCGAGGTCGGCCTCGGTGCGGGCCAGCGTGAGGCGGTCCTTGGTCAGGCGCTCCAGCATCCCGTCCTGGTGGCGGAACACCGAGCGGAGCATGCTCGCGCGCTCGAGGACGTCCTGCGGCTCGCCGGCCTCCATGACGTCCTGCAGCGGGCCGAGCCGTCCGCGCTGGTAGGTGTGCCGGGCCAGCGCCCCGACCTCCTGCCGCCCCTGCTCGACCCTGCCCCCCGCCTCGGCCACCTTCGCCTGCGCGGCCCGGCGCACGCGCTCCGCCGCCACGACAGCGGCGCGCGCGGCGACGAGCTTGGCCTCGGCTCCAGCCTGCTCGCCCTTCGCGCGGGCCACGGCCTGCTCGGCGACCGGGAGCCGCACGGCGACGTCGCGCAGGGCGACCGCGGCCGCCTGGACCTCCCGGCTGGAGTCCTCGAGGTCACCGGCGGCCTCGGCCTCCCGCAGTCGGGCCTCCTCCTGCGACTGGGTCGGGCGGGCCGGCGCGGCTGCCTCGGCGCTGGCCCCGACGGTCAGGGGGAGCACGAGCAGCGAGAGCACCGTGAGCTGCACGAGCCGGCCCGAGATGACCCGGCGCGCGGCCCCAGCAGTCACACAGGTCTCCACAGCAACATCAGTACCACACGGACGCGCCATGCTCCCACGCGTGCGGCCCTGGAGCCGTCAGACGCGCAGGTGCCGCCGCAAGGTGACGAAGGAGGAGAGGCCGGCGAGCAACGCGCCGGCGAGGAACAGCCACGGCAGGATCGCCAGGACGTCGTCCCAGCCGACGAAGGCGGTGAACGCGAACGTCGGCTTGAGCTGGCCGTCGATGAGGACGGCCTTGAGCGCCACCAGCGCCCCCGCGGCGAACCCGGCGCCGACCAGGCCGGCCAGGACGCCCTCGAGCAGGAAGGGCAGCTGGATGTAGAGGTTGCTCGCGCCGACCAGGCGCATGATCCCGGTCTCCCGGCGCCGGCTGAACGCAGCGACCCGGATCGTGTTGCTGATCAGCAGCGCCGCCGCCACGATCTGCACCCCGGCGATGATCAGCGCCAGCAGCTGCAGCTTGTTGAGGACGTTGAAGAAGCCTTCGAGCAGGGCCTTCTGGTCCTGCACCTCCTCCACCCCGGGGCGGTCCTCGAACGCCTGCGCCACCACCTCGAACGTCGTGGGGTCGGTCAGCTTGACGCGAAAGGACTCGGGGAGCGCGTCGGCGCTGACGTTGTCCACGAGCTCGGGCGAGTCCTTGAACTGCTCGCGGAAGTGGGCGTAGGACTCCTCCTGCGACTCGTAGAAGACCGTCTGGACCTCGGGCGTCGCCTTGAGGTCGGCCAGCAGCTGCTGGCGCTGCTCCTCGCTCACGCGCCCGCCGGAGCAGTTTCTTCCCCGGCTGGCCTCGCCGCACAGGTAGACCGACACCTCGACCTTGTCGTACCAGAAGTCCTTCATGGTCTCGACCTGCTTGCGGATGAGCAGGCCGGAGCCGAACAGCGCGAGGCTGATGGCCACGGTCAGCACGACCGCGAAGGTCATCGTGAGGTTGCGCCGCAGACCGATGCCGATCTCGCTGAGCACGAACTGGGCGCGCACGGTGGGTGGTCCTTGCCTCGAGAAGTGGACGGGAGGTCGGTCTGGGTCGGGAGGAGGGCGTCGTCAGCCGCCGGAGCCGTAGACGCCGCGGACCTGGTCACGGACGACCTTGCCGTCGTCGAGCTCCACGACCCGGCGGCGCATGGAGTTGACGATCGCGGCGTCATGGGTGGCCATGACGACGGTGGTGCCGGTGCGGTTGATGCGGTCCAGCAGCTTCATGATGCCGACGGAGGTGTTGGGGTCGAGGTTGCCGGTCGGCTCGTCGGCGATCAAGATCATCGGCCGGTTGACGAAGGCGCGCGCGACGGCGACCCGCTGCTGCTCCCCGCCGGACAGCTCGTCCGGCATGCGCTTGGCCTTCCCCTCGAGCCCGACCAGCTCGAGCACCTCCGGCACGACCTTGTCGACGACGTGCCGTGGCTTGCCGATGACCTCGAGGGCGAACGCGACGTTCTGGAAGACCGTCTTGTTGGGCAGCAGGCGGAAGTCCTGGAAGACGCAGCCGATCGAGCGGCGCAG
>JAUJOY010000001.1:918929-992523 GCA_030447385.1 Mycobacteriales bacterium | reverse complement strand
TGGGTCCAGGACTCGGCGCGGGCCCGTTCGACCAGCCGCGGAACGGCCTCCCGCAGCGTCGGGGCCTTGAGTGCCCGGGTCAGGAACGCGACCTCAGCGGGCAGGTCACGGCTGCTGCTCGAGACAGCCTTGGTCGAGGCGGTCCGGGTGGTCATGCCACCCCTCCGTCGACAGCAGGCTCAGCCAACCCGAGCGCGGTGTCGTAGTCGCTCAGCGCCCGGGTCTGCACCTCGTGGACCGGTGCCGGGCGCAGCAGCCCGACCCGCAAGGTCCGCAGCGCCTTGGCGGCCGCGACGTGCTCCTCAAGGCTCAGCGTCTGGTGCTTGGCCCAGATGCGTTCGTGGTCGGCGACGACGTTGCCCTCGCAGAACACCCGGACCCGGGCCAGGTCGGCGTGGACGTCGACCCTGCGGCCGATCACGGCCGGGTGCACCGAGTAGTCGTTGCTGTCCAGCCGGACGTAGTGGTCGCGGGCCAGCCGGGTGGTGAACCGCCAGCCGGTCACCGGCGCGACCGGCGGCAACGCCAGCATCGCGGCCAGGTCGGCGGTGATCCGGTCGGTCGGCGCGCAGCCCGACGCGCGCCTGGGACGGGTGTTCACCAGCTGCAGCCACTGCCGGAGCTGGTCGTTGAAGTCACCCGGGCCGGTGAAGCTGCGGCCGGGCAGGAACGAGCGCTCGAGGTAGTCGTGGAACCGCTCGACCAGCCCCTTGGCCTCCGGATCGCGCGGCTTGCAGACCAGCGCCTCGTGCCGCGTGCCGCGGAAGCCGTGGCAGGCTTCGGTCAGCTCCGGCTTGCCGGCCCGCCACCGGCCGATCGCGCCTTCGCCGTCCCAGACCAGCACCCGCGGGACCGCTGCGAGCTCACTGAGCAACTGCCACGACCCGGCGAACAGGTCCTCCGCGCCGCGGGTCGGGACCAGCAGGCCCGACGCCCAACGGGAGTAGCCGGTGACCATCGTCAGGACCGGCAACTGCGTCGGGCCGCGGGTCTGCCCGAAGCCCACCGGCAGCGTGATCGGCGGGAACCACAAGTCGCACTGCGCGATCTCCCCAGCCAGATACGTCGTGCGCCCGGCCGGGTCCGGGGGCAGATAGACCGGCCGGAGCTCAGCGACCCGGTCCGACAGCACCCGGATCGAGCGGTCCCAGCCGACCCGCTCGGCGATCACCGTCGCCGGCATCGTCGGCCACGCCCGCAGCAGCTCCCTAATCCGCGGCTCGACCTCGTCCACCACCGAGCCGCGCACGCCACGCTGGTACTTCGGCGGCCCGTCGCTGCGCAACGCCGCCCGCACCGTGTTCCTGCTGATCCCCATCACCCGCGCGATCGTCTTGATCGGCATGCCCTCGGCCCGATGCAGCCGCCGGACCTCCGCCCAATTCTCCACTGAAAGCACCTGCTCCCTCCCCAGCTCGGTTGAGCCAGGGTGTCGAGAGGGGGTCAACTTTCAGGTACCGACACGGGGTCAGTTTTCACGAGCGCCGACACGCAGCTCAGCCTCGGCGGCTACCGGCCCCCGCTGGCCACATGAACGTCAGGAGAGCCCTTATTTGCGTGGGCCCGGATGTGGGGGGAACCTTTGCCGTCACGTTATAGGGACGAGCCTGAGCCTGAGAGCGACGGACAGCTTCCGGTCGATGGCGCGGACCTGCGGGGCCAGTGGATCGGCCAGCGGCGCAGGCCACCCGATCATGGCCTGTCGGCGGTAGGACCTGATCTTTTGTTGCTCTTGACCATCGACGGACCCAGCTACCCGGCCTCAGAGGCGGCTCCCGCTCACCTTCGGAGCAGAACGCGCAGGCATGATTCGCAGCCGAAAGGACGTCGTCACTGTCACCGAGGACGGGTGACAGCCGGACACGGCATCCTCCAGGTGCGCCGACAGATGAATCCCGGCTGACGGCACAGCCGGTGCGCCTGGTCTGCATCGGACTTCGCTGGCGGGGCTGCGACCCGAAAACGATCACGCAGTATGTGTCGGGCCGGTACAGGGGCGCCGACCCGTTCCTGGACCAGGTGGAGGAGCTGGTCGACCGGTCGGAGGACAAGGTCCGGGCTGACAAGGTTCATGAGCCGCTCCGGTGGCGATGGCTCTGGTGGTGATGAGCCGACCCGCCACTGACCTAACCGGCGAAGAGACCCGTGGCTTCAGCATCCACGCGACCCGACAAGAAACAGCTCCGGGCACCGTCCCGAGATGGCGACGGTGCCCGGTCTGGTTGGTCAGAACCCGAGGTGGGCTCTACTGGTGCTGCAGGTCAGTCGCCAGCACAGCCGGCGACAGCCCGGCTGCGGCAGATGTCCAGGGCGTTCTCGTCGATGAGGACGGCGTTCCCCAGGATGTTGCCGGTGTCACCCTTGATCCCGCGCGAGAGGTCGATGACCCGATCTGCCCGCTCGTTGATCCCCTGCACCCCGCCGTTGATGGAGCCCGGCCCTCCGTTGATGGAGTTGACCACCGGCGACAAGGCCTGCAACATGCCCAGAATGTTCCTGGCGTTGCCGTTGATCTCCTTCGCCGTCGCGTTGATGCCCTGAACGTCCGAGCCGATCCCTCCCACGCTCACTCCGATGCCCCCCGCGTTCTCGTTGATCGAGACGGCGCTGGCGAGGATGTCCTTCACGTTGGCGTCGATCTGGCGCGCCGCCTCGGTGATCTGCACGGTCTGTGCCGACAGCGGCCTGGCGGTGTTGAGGATGTCGGTCGTGATCTGACCGGTCTCGTCCAGGATCGCCACCGTCTTGGTCTCCTCATCGACCGTGGCCACCGAGGTGACGATGTCGGACACCCGGAAGTCGATCTCCTGCGCGGCCACCGTCGTCCGCGTCAGCTGGGTCACTGCGAAGAGCGCGAACGCGATCGTGATCGCCATGTGCGTGGCGATGATCCCGTCTTCACGACCGCCGCGCAGTCGGCTCAGCGGTTGCATGCCGGCCCCGTGCCGCCCGCAACCAGGCCACCAGTGGTCTGCAGCGCCCTCGAGTTGCAGATCTGCGTGAGGCTGTTGTTGACCGACACCAGGTTCCTCAGGATGTTCGAGGTGTCAACGCGCGCCGGCGCCAGCACATCGTTGGCTACGGCAACGCGCCGGTGGATGTTCTGCACACCCAGCCGGTCCGGCGGGTCGTCAGCGTCGACCAGCTGCAGCCGGATGCCCGAGGCCAGACGCAGGATGGAGCCGAGGACCTCATCCGTGTTGGCGAGCGAGCCCGTCGTGTCGACAAGCGACCCGCCGGTGGTGCTCAGCGACGCGTCAGTGTTCTGGAGCGACCCGGAGGTGTTCTTCAGGGACCCGTCGATGGAGTCGAGCCCGCCCTTGATCGAGGTGAGCGCCTGGATGATCTGGTCGGTCTCGGCGTCGATCGGCTTGAGCGCCGAGTCGATCCCGGTCAGGTTCTCGTTGGCCCGCTGGATCTGGTCCGGCAGCGTGAGGACGTTGCCGCCCGCACCGGTCACCGACGAACTGGCGACACCGAGGTTCTTGTTGATCGAGGCCAACGAGTTGGTGATGACCACCAGGTAGGCCACGACGACGGCGATGACGAGGGCGAGCAGGATCACCCAGGTCTTGAGCCAGCGGTCGAAGTAGGTCGTCTTGGGGCCACCACGAGGCTCCGACGTAGCCGGCGCGTTGCGGTCGAAAGAGGCAGTAGTTGTCATGAAGAGGTCCCCTTAGTCGCAGTTGCCAGCGGACGCGCCGCCGATCGAGGTCTGACGGGCGATGCAGGCCGACTTGTCCTCGGCGCGCACAGCCTGCGTGACCAGGTTGGTCGTGTCGCTGCGGATCTGGTTGGCGATGGCGATCGTCGCGTCGAGGTTGGTGTTGATCTGGGCGACGCCGCGGTCGATGGACCGAGCCGTCGCCAGGATGCCGGCCGCCTCACCGTTGATGCCGCTCGCCTTCTGGTTGATGCGTCCAGCGATGCCGTTGATGGAACCGGCGCTGCCGCCGATGCCGCCCGCAGTGGTGTTGATGCTGACCGCCGAGCCGTTGATGGTCTTGGCGGAGCCGTTGATCGAGCCGGCCTGCCCGTTGATCGTCTGGGCGAGCGTGACGATCTCGGCGAGCTTGCCCTCGAGCGGCTTGGCCGAGCCGAGGATGGAGACGGCCAGCTCGTTGGTGCGGTTGAGCTGGATGATGGAGTCCGTGGATTCGTTGATCCCACGACCGGTCAAGGCGATGGTCTTCGCCTTGTCGTTGATGCTGCTCGCGGTCATGGCCGCGCGCTGGAGCAGCCCGGCCGCAATCAGCACCACCACGATGGTGGCGACCAGGCCAAGGACCGCCGAACCGGAGTCGTCGTTCGGACGAAGTCGAAGTCGTCGCATGAGCCACTTCCTTGTGCAGGGGACTTTCGGGGCACGTGCATGTTTTCGGGCGGGCTGTTCGGAGCGGAACAGTAGGGCATATGCACAGAAAAAGGAACGGACCTTCAGGCCGTGGCCCGGGGCTGTCGTGCCTCTGCTGACATGTTCGCCGCCCGTCCGGACGGACCTGCAAGGAAGACGAGCCTTCTTGCAAGGTTCACCCGCGGGGCCGGCGCAGGCGCCTCTGCAGGCCGCCTCGGCCGCACCGGGGCCTGCGCATGCCGCCGGCCGCGGGCGGAAGCAGTCCCCGGCCCGCAGCGATGTCAGGAGCTACGGCGTGAGCACGCTGTCGAACAGGAACGTCACGAGGCCGAGGAAGGCCAGGACGGCGAGCAGGCCGCGCGCCCACTGGAAGTTGTCGCGCTCCCCCTCGTAGGTCCGGGAGCTGCCCAGCAGGTCGGGCAGGCTCTGCCCCCGGCCGCGCCCGGACCCGGGCGGCGGAGCGTCGGACGGCAGGTCGGGCACGATGCGGTCCGGGTCCTGCGCCGGGTCCAGAGGAAGGGACCCCTCGACAGCCGGGACGACCGCAGGGCCGTCGGGCTCCTCCGCTCGGAAGCGGTCCGGGTCCAGGCGTGGGTCCAGCGGTCCGGTCGTCACGTGCCACCTCCCGTCCAAGGGCGTCCCTCATCGTCCTGCGGACGGCCGCGCCTGTCAGTCCATGTAGGGGTAGCCGTGCCCGCGAGGCGGCACGAACGTGGTCTTGAGCGTGCGCGGCGAGACCCACCTCAGCAGGTTGAGGACCGACCCTGCCTTGTCGTTGGTGCCGCTCTGCCGGGCCCCGCCGAACGGCTGCTGCCCGACGACCGCCCCGGTCGGCTTGTCGTTGACGTAGAAGTTGCCGGCGGTGAAGCGCAGCCGGGCCTGCGCCTGCGCCACGGCGTACGGGTCGTCGGCGATCACCGATCCGGTCAGGGCGTACGGCGCGGTCCGGTCGACCAGGTCCAGCGTGCTGTCCCAGTCGGCGTCGTCGTAGACGTAGACGCCGAGCACCGGCCCGAAGTACTCGCGCGAGAGCACCTCGTGACCGGGCTCGGCACTCACAAGGACCGTCGGCTCGACGAAGTAGCCCACGCTGCCGTCGGCCCGCCCCCCCGCGAGGACCTCGAGGGTGGGGTCGTCCGCCGCGGAACGGACCACCCCGGCCAGCCGGTCGAAGGCCGGACGGTCGATGAGGGCCCCGCCGAAGTGCGTCAGGTCGCTGACGTCGCCGTACGTCAGGGAGCGCACCCGGTCGGCGAGCGCATCGCGCAGACCGCCCTCCCACAGCGAGCGGGGGAGGTAGGCGCGGGAGGCGGCCGAGCACTTCTGCCCCTGGTACTCGAAGGCCCCCCGGACGAGGGCCACCTCGGTGGTCACCGGGTCAGCCGACGGATGAGCGAGCACGAAGTCCTTGCCACCGGTCTCCCCGACCAGCCGCGGATAGCTGCGGTAGGACGCGATGGCCCGGCCGACCGCCTGCCACAGGTGCTGGAACGTCGCGGTGGAGCCGGTGAAGTGGATGCCGGAGAGCTCGGGGTGGGGCACCGCCACCTCCGAGACCGCGGCGCCGTTGCCGGTGACCAGGTTGACGACCCCTGGCGGAAGCCCGGCTGCCTCGAGCAGCCGCATCGTGAAGTGCGCCGCGAACTGCTGGGTCGGCGAGGGCTTCCACACCACCGTGTTGCCCATCAAGGCCGGGGCGAGCGGGAGGTTGCCCGCGATGGCGGTGAAGTTGAACGGCGTGATCGCCAGGACGAAGCCCTCCAGTGGGCGGTGGTCCATCCGGTTCCACACGCCCGTGCTGGAGGCGGGCTGCTCGGCGAGCACCTGAGCGCCGAAGGCGACGTTGAAGCGCAGGAAGTCGATGAGCTCGCAGGCGGAGTCGATCTCGGCCTGCTGCACCGTCTTGCTCTGCCCGAGCATGGTGGCGGCGTTGAGGGTGTCGCGCCAGGGACCGGCCAGCAGGTCGGCGGCCCGCAGCAGGACGGCCGCGCGGTCGTCGTACGAGGTGTCGCGCCATGCGGGCGCGGCTGCCAGCGCCGCGGACACCGCCGCCGACACGTCCGACGTCGTGGCCTCCCGCGTCGTGCCGAGCACGGCCGCGTGGTGGTGCGGCTGCACGACCTCGATCGGCTCGCCGCCGCCGAGCCGCTGCTCCCCGTCGACCGTCATGGTCAGGTCGAGCGGCTCGCCCGCGAGCTCCTTCAGCCGGGCGAGCAGCGAGGTCCGCTCGGCGCTGCCCGGCGCGTAGGTCAGGACCGGCTCGTTGACCGGAGGAGGGACGACGGTCACAGCGTCCACGCAGTCCTCCTTCCCGAGTCGAAGCCCCTACTGCGATGCTGCCACGGCGTTACCGTCGGGTATGCACATCGGCGGCGGGATGCCCCGCGGATGAGCCCGTCGCGGCGCCTCCTGCTCCAGGTCCTCGCGCTGGTCGTGGCTGCCCTCGTCGTGGCCGGCCTGCTCGCTCGCGGACGAGGCGGTGAGCAGGTCCAGGCGGCGTCGCAGTCCGATCTGGGTCCGGTGCTGCTCGTCCCCGGATACGGCGGGGCCACGGCGGCGCTCGAGACCCTGGCGGTCACGCTGCGCGCGGCCGGGCGCACGGCCGTCGTCGTCCGCCTGCCCGACGAGGGGACCGGCGACCTGCGCGAGTCGGCCGCCCTGCTCGACGCCGCAGCGACTGCGGCCGGCGGCCCGTCGGTCGACCTGCTCGGCTACAGCGCAGGCGGGGTGATCGCCCGGATCTGGGCCGCGGACCACCCGGAGCGCGTACGCCGGGTCGTGACCCTCGGGTCCCCGCACCACGGCACGCGCGTCGCTGCGGTGGCGGCGGCTCTCGCCCCTGGCGCCTGCCCACCGGCCTGCCAGCAGCTCGTCCCCGGCAGCGGGCTGCTGGACGAGCTCAACGAGGGCGACGAGACGCCGGACGGGCCGCAGTGGATGGCCGTGTGGACGAAGCAGGACGAGACGGTGACCCCGCCGGAGTCCGCCCGGCTCGACGGGGCCGTGAACGTCGCCCTGCAGGACGTGTGCCCGTCGGTCAACGTGCCGCACGGTGGCCTGCCCACCTCACCTCTGGTCCGCGGCCTGGTCCTGCAGGCGCTGTCCACGGCGGACATCGACAAGCCCTCGTCCTCGGACTGCCGGGAGCTGTCGCAGGGTTGACGGGTTCAGCTGGTGATGTCCTTGGTGGTGAAGTTCGCCCAGGCGGCACCCAGGAACACCGCGATGTAGACAGCCTGCAGCGCCGTCCCGCGCAGCAGGTCCCGCGTCAGGACCGGGTCGCGGAACAGGTCCACGAACGCCAGCCAGTAGCGGGTCGGGAGGTAGGGCTGCACCACCGCGGCC
Source organism: Mycobacteriales bacterium (assembly GCA_030447385.1). Classification (GTDB taxonomy): domain Bacteria; phylum Actinomycetota; class Actinomycetes; order Mycobacteriales; family SCTD01; genus SCTD01. Next base: position 984,824 of record JAUJOY010000001.1, on the reverse strand, counting down.
GCCTCCAGCGCGACGAGCACCCCCGAGGTCACGAGCAGCGCGATCGCGCCGAGGGCGGCCGCCAGCGGCGAGTCGGTGAGGGTCGACAGGAACAGCGCGACGGCCGCAACGCCCAGCATGGACCAGCCGACGTACAGCACGGCGAGGACCGTCCGGAGGGTGGCCGCGCCGGTCGAGAGCTCGGTGCCCGAGACGCTCGGCAGCGGCCCGCTGCCGAACAGCTGCGTGCCCACGACGTAGGCCACCCCGGAGACGACCAGGACCGCCAGCAGCGTGTACGCCATGACCGAGATCAACTTGGCGACGAGCAGGTGGGTGCGCCCGACGGGCCGGATCAGCAGGTAGCGCAGGGTGCCGTCCTGCGCCTCGCCGGCGATGGCGTCGCCCGCGACGACGGCCACCGCCACCGGCAGGAACAGCGGGAGCACGATCGCGAGCGCGGCCGCCGGGAAGAGCGCGCCGTTGTCGAGCACGGCAGACAGGAAGGCCGGGCCGGTGCCTGGGCGCGGGGCGACGTCGCTGACCGCGAGGAAGACCGCGACGAGGGTCGGCAGCGCTGCCAGCAGCGCGATGCTCACCCACGTGCGCGGTCGCCGCACGAGCTTGCGGAGCTCCACCCCGATCACCGCGGGTCCTTCGCCCCGGCCAGCCGGTCCGAGCCGTTCCCGGTGGCGGCCAGCACGGCCGCCTCCAGGCTGCGCAGCCGCGGGCGCAGCGTCACGACCCGGATGTCGTTGCGGACGAGCTGCACGTTGAGCTGCGCGGGGTCGTCATGGCGGACGAGCAGCAACCCGTCGGGCGCCGTGCCCTCCACGCGCTTCCCCAGCAGCTGCTCGGCCTGGTAGAGGTCGGGGGTGCGGACCTCGATCAGGCCCGTGGGCCTGCGGAAGGCCGACAGGTCGTCCTGCAGGACCATGCGCCCTCGGTCGAGCACGGCGATGCGGCTGCACAGCGCCTCGACCTCGGACAGCAGGTGGCTGGACAGGAACAGGGTCGTGCCCTCCGCGTTCAGCTTCAGCAGCAGGTCGCGCACCTCGCGGATCCCCTGCGGGTCGAGCCCGTTGGTCGGCTCGTCCAGCACCAGCAGCCGCGGGCGGCGCAGCAGCGCGGAGGCCAGTCCGAGCCGCTGCCGCATGCCGAGGCTGTAGGCCTTCACCGGCCGGCGGTCGACCCCGGACAGGCCCACCTGCTCCAGCGCGTCCTCGATCCGCCGCCTGCGGCTGGACCGGGAGCCGCGGGGGCCGGCCGCGTCGGACAGCCGCAGGTTGGCGCGGCCGGACAGGTGGCCGATAAAGGCCGGTCCCTCCACCAGGGAGCCGATCTGGGCGAGGGAGTCCCGGCAGATCGACGAGCCGAACAGGCCGACCCTGCCGGAGGTCGGCAGCACCAGGCCCAGCAGCATCCGGACCGTCGTGGTCTTGCCGGAGCCGTTGGGCCCGAGGAAGCCGAACCGGTCGCCCTCGGCGACATGCAGGTCCAGGTCCTCGACCGCGGTCACCTTGCCGTACCGCTTGGTCAGGGCGGTGGTACGGATCATCGGGTCCGCCGCGCAGGTGGTGTGACCCGCAGCTGGGCGAGCGCGGCGGAGAGCGTGGACGGCGGAACGGTCCCTGCGGCCAGGAACGCCCGCCCGCGCCCGTCGCGCCCGATGAGCCCGGAGACCAGCGGTGTCGAGACCGCAGCCTGCTCGGCGTTCCCGCCGGGGTCGACCCGCCGGATGATGCTGCGGGCCAGGTCCTCGGGCAGGGGCACCAGCGCGACCGCCGTGAAGCCGTCGCCGTAGGTGCCTACGCCGCCGCCGACGGACAGGGCGCTGCGGGGCCGGCGCGGCAGACCGGCCAGCTCGTCGGGCAGGACGTACGGCGCGAAGCGGTCGGCCGCAGCCGCCAGGTCCGGCGCGTCCACCCGTGTCACCTGGGCCCGCGCGGGCGGTGAGAAGCGCGTGCGCTCCTGCGCGGGTGGGGCCAGGTCCACCTCGAGCAGACCCGCCTGCAGGGCGATCTCCCCCTCGTCGGTCTCTCCCCCTTCTGCGCCGCCGTGCCCCGGCACGCGGACCTCCACCTGCAGCGGAAGCCCGCTGTCCGGCTCGACCCACAGGTCCACGCGGTGCACGGTCGTGAGCGCGGGCTGACGCGGCACCAGCCGCAACCCGGCTGCCGACATGCCCGCCACCCGGCGCGCCGGCAGCCGGCGAACGGTCACGTCCTCGGTCCCGGCGAGGCGGCGCCCGAGCGTCGGCGCGAGCAGGTCGGCGGCGGCGGGCAGGCGTACGTCCAGGTCCCCGACGAGGCGGAGAGCCCGCCGGTCGGCGCTGTGCCAGGTCCACCCGCCGCCCCGGTCGCGCGTGGTGTCGGTCTCGCCGACGAGGCTGAGCGCGTTGACCCGCCACTCGCGCGGCCCCCGCCACCACGCCCGCACGCGGGTGGTGCCGCCCACGAGGTCCCCGAGATCGGACAGCTCGCGGACGTCGGGCAGCACGAGCGTCCCGCGGCTCTCGCCGTACCCGGACCAGCCGACGGTGCCGGACGCGCGGACCTTGGCGAGCAGCTCCTCGGCGCTGCGACCCGAGTCGCGAGCCGGAAGCGCGCCGGCCAGCGCGGGCAGTGCCATCAGCGCAGCCACCCCCGCGGCGACCGCGCCCCACCGCCACGTCGGTTCGGCCACTCCTCGACTCTAGGTCGGCGCCGGACAGCCCCGGCCGGGGCGGCGGCGCGCGTAGGGGGAAAAGGCACACCGCAGGGACAACAGGGACGTACGGAAGCACCGTTGCGCCAGGCCGGCCCGGTTGTCAGGCTGACGCTCTCGAGCAGAGAGGTGCAGCCCGTGCCGTTCCATCGTCCATCCGGTGCTGTCGTGACCGTCGCCGCCGCCGCGATGATCTCCGGCTGCCTGCTGGCACTGCCGTCCTCGGCAGGCGCAGCGGCGGCCGACTGTGCCACGGCCGCGCAGGTCACGGTCCGGGGGCCGAGAGGCAGCGGGCGGAGTGCCACGCGGACCTGTCCGCGGCGACGCTGGCCGCGCGGGGCCGCAGCGACGCCAGCGACTGGGCCCAGCTGCACTCCAAGCAGTCCACGAACCCGCCGGCCGGCGCGGGGATGCAGATCGACGGCTACTTCCCGGACGACTCGACGACCAACCCGACGCACGCCTGGAACCACGATGCGCAGTTCGTGATCCGGCTGCCGGACAGGTGGAACGGCCAGCTGGTGATCACCGGTGCTCCCGGCGTGCGCAAGCAGTACGCCAACGACTTCATCATCAGCGACTGGGTCCTCTCCCAGGGCTACGCCTACGCCTCGACCGACAAGGGCAACACCGGCACCTCGTTCTTCAACAACGGGGCTCGTTCAGCCCCGGGGCAGGCCCTGCGCGAGTGGCACGATCGGGTGTCCGAGCTGACCGTGGCCGCTTCGCAGGTGGTGGCGCAGCGCTACGGAGCCGGCCCGAGCCGCACCTGGATGACCGGCATCTCCAACGGCGGCTACCTCACCCGCTGGCAGCTCGAGAACCGGCCGGAGCTCTACGACGGCGGCGTCGACTGGGAGGGGACGCTGCTGCGCCCGGACGGGCCGAACCTGTTCACCTACCTGCCGACGGCGCTGCGCGAGTACCCCCAGGCCCAGGTGGACCCGAGCGCTGCCCAGCGGATGTACGACGTCGGGTTCGAGCCGGGGTCGGAGTCGCTGTGGCCCGACCACTACGCCGTCTACTGGGACCTCACCCAGCGGGTCTACCGCGAGGCCTTCGACCCGGACTACGACGGCCCCACCAAGGCCGGCACGCCGTTCTGCCGCACGGGCGGAGCCCCCGGCACCGCGACCGCCTGCGACGCGGAGTACGACTCGCGTCCCGACCGCAGGCGGTGAAGGACGCCGTGGCCTCGGTCTCCCTGACCGGCCGCATCCGCAAGCCGATGCTGACCCTGCACGGCGACCTCGACGCGCTGCTGCCGATCCGGACCGACTCCGACGTCTACACCTCGATGATCGCGGCGGCCGGCAAGAGCAAGCTGCACCGCTACTACGTGGTCGAGGACGGCAACCACGTCGACGGACTCGCCGACGCCCAGCCGACGACCCTGCGGCCGATCCTGCCGTGCTACCGGGAGGCGTTCCTGCGGCTGACCGAGTGGGTGTCGGAGGGCACGACTCCCCCGGCCAGCCAGACGGTCGTCCGCCCGGCCACCGGCGATGTCGCCAACACCTGCCCGCAGCTGGGAGCCGTGCCGAAGAAGCGGTAGCTCAGGTGGGCGCGTCGTCGCGAGCCCGGCCAGCTCCGCACGCTCCCACCAGCGGGTCCCTCGGTGCAGCGGGTCATCAGTGCAGCGGGTCCATCACTCCAGCTCCAGCAGGGGGCCGATCTCCTGGACGGCGTACCACTGGAGCTCGTGGCCCTCCGCCTGCTCGACGACGAACGTGGCGTCCTCGCCCCCGAGGTCGGCCTCGACCAGCTGCTCCGCGGCGGCGCGCACGTCGTCCTCTGCCGCGGGGTCGTCCACGTGGACCGCTTGCACCAGCCGCAGGGGCACGGGGTCGGGGACCCGTACGGCCGCGCGCTCCACCTCGGGCGCGGGCTCCACTCGGCCGACCTCCGCGACGACCACCACCCGGCGCGCCGGGGCGGCCGGGTCGTCGAGCAGCTGTCGGTCGAGCAGCCGCACGGACGCGCGCGCGGCGAGGGTCAGTGCGGCGTACTCCAGCTCCTCCTCGTCGCCCTCGGCGTACCACTCGCGCAGCGCGCCGGTGACCGCGAAGGCGGGCAGCGGGGGTGGACCCAGCTCCCCGTCATCGAGCAGCACCCGCAGGCCGGCGAGCGTGGACGGGAGGTAGACGCGCATGGCGACAGCCTGCCGCCTCAGGCGCTGGCGGCGAGCGTGGACCTGCGCAGGGCGGCGAGCGAGGTGCGCAGGGAGGTCTCCAGCACCTGCCGGCGGCGCCTCGGGTCCATGAGGTTGGTGCCGATCGTGGCCAGGTCCTCCGCACCGGGACCGAGCAGGGTGACCTTCGTGCCGGCAGCCTCCACCTTCCTGGCCTCGGCGAGCAGGCGCTTGGTGAGTCGGCGGCGGAGCCGCCGCTCGAGCCGACCCGCGACGGTCTCCGGCGAGTCGTACTCGAAGGAGGTCATCGGGGAGACCACCACCACCTCGTCGAGGTGGAGGCTCGCCACCAGGTCCAGCGAGGTCGGCGAGCACGCGCCGCCGTCGACGTAGCGCCGGCTCCCGATCCGGATCGGGGTGTACCAGGCGGGGATGGCGCAGGAGGCCATGACCGCCTCCCGCAGAGCGGCGTGGGGAGCCCCGTCGCGGCCGAACGCCACCCGCCGGCCGTTGTCGTAGTCCATGGCGACGACCCACGTCTGCGGATGCGCGGCCCAGGCGCCACGTGGGCAGACGGTGTCGACGAGGGCGCCCACCGGCTCGAGCGAGCCGCGACCCTGCGGCAGGACGGCGGCAAGGGCGCCCATGGGGGTGACCTTCCAGGGCTGCAGCGCGGTGGACAGCACCCCTCGCGCCGAGCCGATGCCGAGCCGGGGAAGAGGGGGCAGCCCCCCGCCGGAGTCCCGGTCGGGGTCGTAGCGGATGTGTGGCATCTCGGCGGACACGATGCCGCGCTGGTGGTCCAGCAGGACCTGGAGCGACGTGTCGCAGCCGAGGAAGGAGGCGAGCACGGAGCCGGCGGACGTACCGACCAGGACCTCGGCGCCGCGCGGGTCCCAGCCGTCGTACTGCCGCAGCGCCTCCAGGGCACCGATCGACCAGGCGGCGCCGAGCACCCCGCCCGCGCCGAGAACCAGCCCGCGGGTCGTCATCAGCCGGCCGTTCCCACCAGCTCCGCCAGCGACTCCTCGATCAACCCCGCCAGCACGTCCACGTCGGGCATCGCGTCACGGTCGGCGTTGAGGCCGTAGTAGACGCCGCCGTCGTAGGAGGTCAGCCCGATCGACACCGCCTGTCCCTTGGCCAGCGGGACGACCGGGTACATGGACAGCATCCGGGCGCCGGCGGCGTACAGCGGGAACTGCGGACCGGGCACGTTGGTGACCACGACGTTGAACAGCCGGCGGGTCATGCCCGAGGCGAGCCGCGCGCCCAGGGAGTGGATCGTGGGCGGTGCGAAGCCCGACATCTGCACGATCGCGTCCGCGCCGACCGCCTGCCCGGACTCCTTGTGGCCGCGCATCGCATGGCTGATCTGGTGCAGGCGCATGACGGCGTTGGTCTCGCCGACCGGCAGGTCGACGAAGTACGACGAGACGCGGTTGCCCATCTGGGCCGCGCTGCCCGCCGGGCGTACGGACACGGGGACCATCGCCCGGATCGTCGTCGCCGGTGTGACCGCCTCGCCGCGGGTCAGCAACCACGCCCGCAGCGCACCCGACACCGTCGCGAGCACGACGTCGTTGACGGTGCCGCCGTGCGACTTGCGGACCCGCTTGTAGTCGTCGAGGTCGCTGATGGCCGTGCCGAAGCGGCGCTGCTCGCCGATGCGGACGTTGAGCGGCGAGGAGGGTGCCGGCCGGGCCATGGTGACGACGGACTGCAGGACGCCGCTCGCGAGCCCGGCTGCCTTCCCCGCGGTCGCCCGCGCGTCGACGACCGCGGACCTGGCGGTGTCGAGGGCCTGCGTCGGCCGCATCACCAGGTCGGTGACCGCGCCCGCGACCAGCGCGGCCGATCCCGGCTCCGGCATGGGGGCCCAGCGCTCGCCCGGCACCTCGCGCGGCTCCGGGGTCAGGTCGAGCATGACCGTGCCGATGTCGACCGCGGCGATCCCGTCGACCATCGCGTGGTGGGTCTTGGTGATGACGGCGACCCGGCCGCCCTCGAGCCCCTCGACGAGGTAGATCTCCCACAGCGGGCGGTGGCGGTCCAGCCGCCGCCCCTGCAGGCGCCCGACGAGCTCGCGCAGCTGCGCGTCGTTGCCCGGCTTGGGCAGGGCGCTGCGGCGTACGTGGTAGGTCACGTCGAAGTTCTCGTCGTCGATCCAGACGGGGTTGGCGATCCGGCCGGGGATGAAGCGGACCTTCTGCCGGTAGCGCGGCACCAGCGCGAGGCGCTGGCTGATGAGGCGTACCAGGCACTCGTAGTCGAAGCCCTCCTCGGGCGGGTCGAAGACCGCCAACCCGCCCACGTGCATCGGGGTCGTCGCGGACTCCATGTAGAGGAAGGAGACGTCGAGCGGGCTCAGCCGGTCAGACATGGGTGCACAGCTCCGTTCGCAGGCGGAAAACCATCGTCACACAGCGTCTTTGGCGAAAGGGACGCACCTGGGGGGGTCGGGCGGGTCGCCGTGCGCGGCTTCGGCCGCCGGGCCGCCAGGCAGACTGGGGCCACCAGAACCTCGCTCTCGAAGGGCAGCCCGTGGACTTCGACCACTCGCCGAAGGCGTTGGACCTCCTGGCCCGCATGCAGGACTTCATGGACACCCAGGTCTTCCCCGCGGAGAAGGAGTACGACGCCTACCGTCGCGCGAAGGGGCCGCAGGACCACACGCTGCCGCCGGTGGTGGAGCAGCTCAAGGCCGAGGCGCGGCGGCGCGGGCTGTGGAACCTGTTCCTCCCGGACATCTCCGGGCTGACCAACGTGGAGTACGCCGCGATCGCCGAGCTGACCGGCTGGTCCTCGCATCTCGCGCCCGAGGCCATCAACTGCGACGCGCCCAACACCGGCAACATGGAGGTGCTGCACATGTTCGGCACCGCCGAGCAGAAGTCGCAGTGGCTCGAGCCCCTGCTGGACGGCTCGATCCGCTCAGCCTTCGCGATGACCGAGCCGGACGTGGCCTCCTCCGACGCCACCAACATCGCCACCCGGATCACGCGCGACGGCGACGACTACGTGATCTCGGGGCGCAAGTGGTGGACCACCGGTGTCCTCGACCCGCGCTGCCGCGTGCTGATCGTCATGGGCAAGACCGACCCGCAGGAGTCGGTCCACCGCCAGCAGTCGATGGTGCTCGTCCCCGTGGACGCCCCGGGCGTCGAGGTGGTGCGGGCGCTGCCGGTCTTCGGCTACGCGGACCAGCACGGCCACGGCGAGGTGCTGCTGCGCGACGTCCGGGTGCCGTCGTCGAACCTGATCGCCGGCGAGGGGGACGGCTTCATGATCGCGCAGGCCCGGCTGGGGCCTGGCCGCATCCACCACTGCATGCGCGCGCTCGGTGCGGCCGAGCGCGCGCTGAGGCTGATGTGCGAGCGGGCGCTGTCCCGGGTGGCCTTCGGGCAGGAGCTGGCCCGGCAAGGGGTGGTGCGCGAGCAGATCGCCGAGTCGCGGATGGAGATCGACCAGGCCCGGCTGATGGTGCTGAGGACGGCCGACCTCATCGACAAGGTCGGGGCGAAGGGTGCCCGCTCGGAGATCGCGGCGATCAAGGTGATCGCGCCGCGGGTGGCGCTGCGGGTGGTGGACCGGGCGATCCAGGTGCACGGCGGGGCGGGGGTGAGCGAGGACTTCCCGCTCGCGCGGATGTACGCCTCGCTGCGCACGCTCCGGCTCGCGGACGGCCCCGACGAGGTGCACGTGCGGTCGGTCGCCCGTCAGGAGCTCGGCAAGTACACCCGCGGCTGACGCCTGCGGAGGCTGCCGGCGGGGAAGGACCGGCGGGGCGCCTGCTGAGGCAGGCCGAGCAGGCTCGCTGCCAGCGCGGACAGCGCGAGCCGGGCGGGTGAGGACGGAACGGCCTCACCCAGCGTGCGGCCCGCGGCGAGGGCCTCGTCGACGCCCACGACGTCCAGCGGTACGAAGAGCACCTCGCGAACGCCGGCGCAGCGCGACAGCGCGGCCCGGATCTCCTTCGCCGGGTCCCCCGGCACCCCGCCGGCGCGCAGCCGGTTGACGATCACGAGGGGATGCACGTCGGGCACGGCATCCGCGAGCTCGGCGAGTGCGCGGACGAGCCGCTGCAGCCCCACCGGGTCGGCGCTGCCGACGGCGTAGACGGTGTCCGCGGCCTGCAGCACAGCCAGCGTGGCGCCGTTGCGGCGGGGGGCGGCGGTGTCGTACGCCAGCTCCTCGTCCTGCTCCAGGCAGAACCCGCAGTCGACGACGGTGGTGACCGCCAGCGACCGGGCCAGGTCCAGGACGATCTCCACCGCCGCCGGACGCAGCTCGGGCCAGCGGTCGGCCCTCGCGATCCCGGACAGGACCCGGAGGCTGGGTGCGACCTGGCGAGCGAGCTCCGCCAGCGCAGGGACGTCGAGCAGCCCGCCGTTGGCCAGCCGAGCCGCCGCGGCAAGCCCGGCCGACTCGTCGAGCAGACCCAGCACCTGGGCGACGACGCCGCCGTACACGTCGGCGTCGAGGAGCATCGTGGGGCTGCCGAGCGCCGCGAGCTCGGACGCCAGCGTCACCGCCACGGTGGTACGCCCGGGAGCACCCGTCGGACCCCAGATCGCGACCAGGCGGCCCGTGCCCTGCTCGGGAGCCGCCGCTGCACCGGCGACGAGCCCGCCGTCGGCTCCGGCTGCCGGCATCGACAGCGCAGCCCGCGGTTCGGACAGGGCGGAGCGCTGGCCGCTCGTCGGGGCAGCGGTGGTACGGACCGCACGCTGCACGACGGCGGCCACCTCCTCCGGCGCGCTGTCAGAAGGCAGGACGTGCAGGACCCCGAGCTGCCGCAGCCGCCGCTCTGCCGCCTCGTCCTCCGGCGGGACCAGACCGACCACGGCGACGGAGTCCAGAGCCAGCCGCCCGAGAGCCTCGCGGTCCAGTCGCCGGAGGTCTGCGGACAGCAGCGCGGCCCGCGCCTGGCCGGTCGCGGCGGTGGCCAGCAGGTCGGCCAGGTCGACGCAGCGCCGCACCACCTGCAGACCGAGCTCACCCCGCTCGAGCGCCGCGACGAGCTCGGCCTCCCACCCGGCGTCCGACACGGCGGTCAGGACGGGCACGCGCATCAGCCCCTCCCCGGCGGTGGCGCCCTGGTCCCGGAGACCTCGCCGTTGCGCGGCACCCGCACGAGGTCGATGCGCCCGAGCGACATCGCGGACACGAGGGTCGCCACGTCGTTCTGGCGCACCCGGAGCACCACCGGCGAGGTGGTCGCCCCGCTGCTGAAGGTGTCCTCCGGCGGCCCGCGAGCCACCCCGACCCCGAGCAGTACCGTCTGGGCGCCGCTGAGGGCGAGCGGCCCGCCCGCGGCGGCCGGGGCTGCCGCGGGCGGTCGAGCCGGGGTCACCCACACGTCGACCTGCTGCTCGTCGGCGAGGTCGGGTGGGAAGTGACCCGCCTCGAGGGGCACCGTCACCAGCCGGAACGCCTGCTCCTCCGGCAGCCCGAGGGCGTCGTCGGGCAGGAGCTCACCGGCCCCGATGCCCCGCCGGACCATGTATCCGACCGGGGGCGGACGGGTCGCGTCGAGGTAGCGGTCGACGCTGTCGAACAGCCGTACGCGTACCGCCCTCACATCGGACTGCTCCAGCTGAGCGCCGACGGCCAGGTCTGCGGTGGTCGCCCAGACCAGCTGGCTGCGGTCGGCGTTCGCGAGGACGCGAGCCCCCAGAACCACGCTGAGCAGGACGAGCAGGACGCCGAGCACCAGCCGCCCGTCGAGCCAGCCCGGGGCGGCGAGCCGGCGCGCCGCCGGTGATCCCGGGGCGGCAGGTGACGCCGACGCAGTTGGCATCGAGCTCCTTCCGGCGCCGCGGCGGCTCCAGGGGACGCGGAGGGACATCGAAGCGCACCCGACCCCTCAGCGCGACCTTGTCCACAGCAACTGCCGGGCCGAAGGATCGCCTCGCCCTGTGGACGAGCGGCAGGAGTGGCGGCCGCCGGTGGCACACTCGGCAGGGCGGCCGGGCGCCGCTCGCGCCCGCAGATCCGGGCACCGGACGCAGCTGTTCGGCAACCAGCGCCGTCCACCGACGGCACGACAGCGAGAGGAGCGGCGCATGGCGGCGGAGCGGTTCCTGCAGCTAAGCGACGTCGCGGAGATCCTCAACATCTCGTCCTCCCAGACCTACGCCTTGGTGCGCTCCGGTGACCTCGCTGCCATCAAGGTGGGGGGGCGCGGGCAGTGGCGGGTGGAGCGGGCGGCGCTGGAGGACTACATCCAGCGCTGCTACGACGAGACCAAGGCCTTCACGAGGGCGCATCCGCCGACCCGGGAGGAGCTGCTCGAGGAGTAGCCGGGCCTCTCGTTCAGCCGCTGCGTACGTGGGAGAGAGCGGCGAGCGGGACGAGCCGGACCTGTCGCACCGCGGCCGCCCGCCGCGCCTCGGCCAGCCCGTGCTCGGCGAGGTCGAGGTGATCAGCGCCGACCCGGTCCAGAGTGCCCGTCACGATCGCGCCGTCCACCAGATGCAGCGCAACTCCCGCGCGGCTGCGGGCCAGGCCGCGCAGCGCCCAGCCCAGACCCAGCCGCTTGGCGACGGGGCCCTCCGCCTCCGGGCTGGCCGAGCGGGCGCCGAGGCCGACGAGTCCCAGCACCCCGGAGATCGGCACGAGGAGCTCGTGGCCGCCGGCCTCCTCGAGCAGGAGCCAGTCGGAGCCCTGATCCACCAGCCGCCCCCGCACGACCCCGCCCCGCACAGTGACCGTGAGCGCGGCGCCGAGTGCCGGCCCCAGCCGGTCCACCAAGCGGAGCAGAGCCTGCTCCCGGCGCGTCCGATCCGACACCTCTCCCACCAGGGCAGCGGCCTCGGCGGCCTCCCACTGCCCCTCGAGGTCGTCGAACAGCGTCTTCCACCGCACCCCGGCAGCCTGTCGCGACTGCGGAAGCTGTGCAACCCGCCTTGACGTGAGTCCGTTGAACGCGTACGAAGGCAAGCCATAGCAAACGAACGAATATGACGGATGACGAGGCCGGGATGCAGCACCACGCCATAGCGGTCGTCGGAGCTTCCGGCCTGCTGCTGGCGGCTGCAGGGGAGGCGCCGGGCGTCGCGGTGCGCGCGCTGTCGACCGTCTCCGCCTCCGCGGACCCGACAGCCCCGGTCGTGGCCGCGGCGACCGTCCTCGCCTGGCTGCTCGTGATCTGGCTGTCGGTGATGGTCGCGGTCAGTGCTGCTGCGGATCTGCCCGGCGCCGTCGGCCGGACCGCTGCCGCCCTCGCCCGCCTGGTCACGCCGGCGGTCCTGCGCCGGATCATCGAGCTCGGGCTCGGCGTCACCCTGGCGGCCACCGCGACCGGCACCTCGTCGGCCCTGGCCGCTGCGGAGGCCGGTTCGCGCACACCCGCGGCAGACCTGGCCCCGGTGGACCCTGGAGTCATCACCCCCGAAGGTGCCGCGCGGGTCACAGGCCCGCCCGGGCGCACCGACGGACTGGACTGGCCGGCAGTCCGAGGCGCGGCGCCGTCTCGGACCGACCGTCAGCCCGCACCCGCCGACGGCGCCGGCCCTGTGGTCGTGCCGGCCGGCGGCTGCCTGTGGCACATCGCCCGGGCACAGCTGCAGGCAGAAGGTGCCGTCGAGGTCACGCCTTCCCGGATCGCACAGACGTGGCCCAGGTGGTGGGCTGCCAACCGCGAGGTGATCGGCCCGGACCCCCACCTCGTGCACCCCGGGATGCGGCTGACCCGGCCGCCCCCGGGCTAGCCCCGGGCAGCCCGCGCGGCCCGCCGGGCCGCACCGGCTCGGCTCGGCTCGAGCCACTCCATCGCGCGCGTGCGATGCCGGACGCCCTCCCCGTACCCCCTCCTGTACCACCCCGAAGAGCCTCGCTCCACCTCGCCTTCGCCGCCCTCTCCCGCCCTGCCCGCCTCGCTCCCGGAAGGCCTCTCGATGTCCGTCCTGTCTCCCGAGCACTCCCTCGCCCCCGCCGCGCCGCCCCCGACCCTGCGCCTGCTGCCGGTGCCGGTCAGCGAGCCGCCGTTCGACGACGAGCTCCCGCCGCGTTCCGCGATCAGCCGCGCCCCCCTCGGGCCGCTGCGCGCACTTCCTCCGCTGCGGCTCGTGCCCGCCCCGGCGCCGGACGAGGAGGAGGACGAGCAGATCCGGTACCGCACTGCACTCGGCGACCTGCCCCCATCGCGCCCGGTGGCCCGGGCGCTGGTGCAGGGCCTGCTGGAGGTCCTCGCCGGGGTGCGCCCGCTCGCGCAGCTGCGGCGCCGGACGAGCCCGGAGCTGTACGCCACCCTCGAGCTGGCCGTTGCCGAGCGCCGACCGTCCACCGGGCTGCGCCCGACGAGCGACGCGGTGCGCAGCCTGCACATCCAGGAGCGGCCAGAAGGGGTGGCCGAGGTGTGCGCCACCGTCCGGCGTGGTTCCCGCGCCGCCGCCGTGGCGCTGCGGATGGAGGGGGGTGACGACCAGTGGTGCTGCACCGACGTGGCCGGCCTCTAGACCAGCCAGGGTCGACACCCAGCCTGTCGAGACCGAGCCCGGCTGGAGACCCAGCCGGGCTGCCGGACGAGGGGATCAGGTGTTGCGCGGATCCCCGTGGCAGCGCTTGAACTTGCGCCCCGACCCGCAGGCGCACAACGAGTTGCGGCTCTGGGTGCCCGTAGCCGCCGCTTCGCCCGCGGGGCCGCCGGTCGTGGTCACCGCGCTGGAGCCGGGGGCGGCGTCGAGGGTGGGCGCGGTGTACTGCAGCTGCGTCGGCCGCTCCGGGCGTCCGAAGGCCTCCGGCAGGATGCTTGCCCCGCTGGACGCCGACGTGACGACCGGCCGCGCCGGGGCGGCCGGTGGCTGCACCTTGCCGGCCCCCGGTCCGGCCACCGGGGTGGGCATCGCCGGCCGCTCGACGTCGAGGGAGACCTCTGGCTCAAACGCAGCCGGGGCCGCTGACGGCACGGGCGATCCCGCCACGCCCACCGGCGCCTGCTCGGACACCGGGACGGGAGCTCCGGACGCGGCGGCCGGCGGCGATCCCGCGGTCCCGGCCGGCTGCGGCGCGGGCTGCGCTCCCGTCCCGGCCGGCTGCGGCGCGGGCTGCGCTCCCGTCCCGGCCGGCTGCGGCGCGGGCTGCGCTCCCGTCGCGGGCGGCTGCGGAGCGGCCCCGTCGGCCTGCGCCGGCGGCAGGTGCTCGACGAACACCTCGCCGGGGGTCTCACCGGGTCCGGTGGCCACGAGGGCGGTCGGGGGCGGTGGTGCGACCGTCGGGGTGGTGCCGACCTCGACGTTGAACAGGAAGCCGACGGCCTCCTCCTTGATGGCGTCCATCATGGCGTGGAACATGTCGAAGCCCTCGCGCTGGTACTCCACGAGCGGGTCGCGCTGCCCCATCGCCCTCAGCCCGATGCCCTCCTGCAGGTAGTCCATCTCGTAGAGGTGCTCCCGCCACTGCCGGTCCATGACCGACAGCAGCACCCGCCGCTCGAGCTCGCGCATCACCGGTTCGCCGTTGATGTCCAGCCCCAGCGAGGCCTCGCGCGCCGCGTACGCCGAACGCGCGTTCTCGCGGATGTCCTCGATCATGGCCTCGGCCGACAGGCCGTCCCGCTTCTCGTCGTAGGACTCCAGCGACAGGCTGATCGGGTAGAGCGTCTTGAGCGCCGTCCACAGCTGCTCGAGGTCCCAGTCGTCCGGGTAGCCCTCCGCCGTGGCCGCGAAGACGTAGCCCTCCACGACGTCGTCCACCATGTTGGCGATCTGCTCGTGCAGGTCGGCGCCGTTGAGCACCTTGCGCCGCTCGTCGTAGATCACGGTGCGCTGGCGGTTGAGCACCTCGTCGTACTTCAGGACGTTCTTGCGGATCTCGAAGTTCTGCGACTCGACCTGCGTCTGCGCCGACCGGATCGCCCGGCTGACCATCTTGGACTCGATCGGCACGTCGTCCGGGATGTTCAGCCGGTCCATGATCATCTCGACCGCGGCGGCGTTGAACAGCCGCATCAGGTCATCGCCGAGCGAGAGGTAGAAGCGCGACAGGCCGGGGTCGCCCTGGCGGCCCGAGCGCCCGCGCAGCTGGTTGTCGATACGCCGCGACTCGTGCCGCTCGGTGCCGAGCACGTAGAGCCCGCCGGCATCGACGACCTCGTCGTGCTCCGTCTTCACCGAGGTCGTCGCCTGCTCGAGCGCCTCCGGCCAGGCCTTCTCGTACTCCTCGGGGGTGTCGACGGGCGACAGCCCGCGCCGGCGCAGCTCGTCCGCGGCGATGTGCTCGGAGTTGCCGCCGAGCATGATGTCGGTCCCGCGTCCGGCCATGTTGGTCGCCACCGTCACCGCACCCTTGCGGCCCGCCTGCGCGACGATCGTCGCCTCCCGGTCGTGCTGCTTGGCGTTGAGCACCTCGTGCGGGATGCCCCGCTTGTGCAGCAGCTGCGAGAGGTACTCGCTCTTGTCGACCGAGATGGTCCCGACGAGGACCGGCTGGCCGGCCTCGTGCTTCTCGGCGATGTCCTCGACCACCGCGTCGAACTTGGCCGTCTCGCTCTTGAACACCACGTCGGGCTCGTCGGTGCGGCGCGGGTCGCGGTTGGTCGGGATCTCAACGACGCCGAGGCCGTACGTCTGGCTGAACTCGGCGGCCTCGGTCGCGGCCGTACCGGTCATCCCGCTGAGCTTGTCGTAGAGCCGGAAGTAGTTCTGCAGCGTGATCGTGGCGAGGGTCTGGTTCTCGTCCTTGATCGCCACCTTCTCCTTCGCCTCGATGGCCTGGTGCATGCCCTCGTTGTAGCGGCGGCCGGCGAGCACGCGCCCGGTGTGCTCGTCGACGATGAGCACCTCGCCGTTGATGACGACGTACTCCTTGTCCTTGCGGAACAGCTCCTTGGCCTTGAGGGCGTTGTTGAGGTAGCCGACCAGCGGCGTGTTGACCGCCTCGTAGAGGTTGTCGATGCCGAGCTGGTCCTCGACCTCCGCGACGCCTGACTCGGTGATCGCGACGGTGCGCTTCTTCTCGTCGACCTCGTAGTCCACGTCACGCGTGAGCCGCGGGATGATCCGGGCGAACTCCTCGTACCACTTCGTCGCCTGGTCGGCCGGTCCGCTGATGATCAGCGGGGTGCGCGCCTCGTCGATGAGGATCGAGTCGACCTCGTCGACGATGGCGAAGTGGTGGCCGCGCTGGACGAGCTCGCCGGCGCTCCAGGCCATGTTGTCGCGCAGGTAGTCGAAGCCGAACTCGTTGTTGGTGCCGTAGGTGATGTCGCAGGCGTACGACGGCCGGCGGACGTCGGGACGCTCGTTGGCGAGGATCACGCCGACCGTCAGCCCGAGGAACCGGTGCACCCGGCCCATCCACTCGGCGTCACGGCGGGCGAGGTAGTCGTTGGTCGTGACGATGTGGACGCCCTCGCCGGACAGGCCGTTGAGGTAGGCCGGCAGGGTCGAGGTGAGCGTCTTGCCTTCGCCGGTGCGCATCTCGGCGATGTTGCCCATGTGGAGCGCGGCGCCGCCCATGATCTGCACGTCGAAGTGACGCTGTCCCAACGTGCGGCGCGCGGCCTCCCGCGCCACGGCGAACGCCTCGACGAGGACGTCGTCGACGGTCTCGCCGTCCTTCAGTCGCTCGCGGAACACGTCCGTCTCGGCCCGCAGCTCGGCGTCGGTCATCGCGAGGAAGTCCTCCTCGACGCGGTTGACCGCATCGGCGACCGACTTCAGCCGGCGCAGGGTCTTGCCCTCGCCGGCGCGGAGGAGCTTCTGCAGGACCACGGCTGGTGCATCTCCCTCGGACGAGCTCGCGCGGCCGGTTGCGGCCGCACGGTGTCGATCGTAGGCGCTCTCCGAGGTCGAACGGCTGGCGCGCGGCAGCCGTGCCCCGGCACGGTGAGCGCGGTTTGGAGCCTGTCGTGATCAACCCGGCCGCCTCAACCTGCGCCCGTGGCGGCCGGGCGACGAGCCCGCGCTGGTCCAGGCCCGCGCGCTCCCACAACCGCGTTCTCCGCAACCCTGCCCCTGGATGCGCAGCCCCTGGACGCCACAGGTGGGCCGGCTCACCGACGTCGACGACGTCACCTCCCAGCAGCGCGCCGAGAAGGGGGCCGACGGCGTGGGGTCCGCGCAGTGCTCGGTGCCGCCGGCGTTCTCGGTGCCACCAGCGCCCGCCCCACCCAGCCGGCCGGCACCGAGAACAGCGAGCCGTCGAGGCGGCGGGCGCGGCGGGCTCAGCGCACGGCTCGGGGCTCAGGTGATCTCGAGCAGCTTCTCGCGCACCGCGTAGACGACCGCTTCCATCCGCGAGTGGAGCTGCAACTTCTCCAGGATGTTGCGGATGTGGTTCTTCACGGTGTTCTCGCTGATGAACAGCTGCTTGGCGATGTCGCGGTTGTTCATCCCCTTGGCGACGAGCTTGAGGACCTCCATCTCGCGATCGGTCAGCCGGGGTGTCGGCACCTGCTGACGGTCGTCCGTCTTCTTGATCATCGTGGCGAACTCGTTGAGCAGCTTGCTCGCCATGGACGGGCTGATGAGCGACTGCCCGCCGTGCACGGCGCGGATCGCGGCTGCGACCTCCTCGATGGAGATCTCCTTGAGCAGGTAGCCCATGGCGCCGGCCTTGATCGCCTCGTAGAGGTCGGCCTCCTCGTCCGAGATCGTCAGCATGATGATCTTGGCGGACGGGACGACCTCGTGGATGACCGTGCACGCGTCGATGCCACCGCGCTTGGGCATCCGCACGTCCATCAGCACGATGTCCGGCAGCATCTCGGTGGCCGCGGTCACTGCCTCCGAGCCGTCGCTGGCCTCACCGATCACGTCGATGTCGGGCTCCTGCTCGAGCACCATCTGCAGGCCGCGGCGAAACAGCGCGTGGTCGTCGACGACGAGCACGCGGATCGGCTCGCCGCTGAAGGGCTCGCCCGCGTCCCCCTGCACCGGAACGGAGCTCTCGGTCACAGCGTCCTCCTGAAGTGCTTCCGGACGCGAAGCCTGGTGCGCATCCACCGCGATCGTATGGGTCCGCGGCCCCACCCGCGGCCGCCCGCCCGCCCCAGCCCTCAGCTGGAGGCGAGCCGCAGGACGCCGTAGTCGTAGCCGTGCCGCCGGTACACCACGCTGGGCAGGCCGGTCTCGGAGTCGCAGAACAGGAAGAAGTCGTGGCCGACGAGCTCCATCTCGTGCAGTGCGTCGGCGGTGGCCATCGGCTCAGCGCGGTGGGTCTTGTCGCGCACGATCAGCAGCTCGGTGTCGTCCCGCGGCGCCGGGTCCAGCACCGCGACGCTCTCGTGCGCGGCCTCGGCGTCATGGCCGTTGATCGGCACCTCGAGATCGGTGGCCAGGCCAGCCGTGGCCTCAGCCACCGAGGCGGGGGTGTGGCGGCCGTGGTGCACGCGCCGCCGGTCGTGCGCCTTGCGCAGGCGGGCCTCCAGCTTGAGGGTCGCGGTGTCGAGGGCGGCGTAGAAGTCGGCCGCCCGGGCTTCGGCGCGAATGACCGGACCCTTGCTGTAGCAGGTGATCTCGACGCGCTGGCAGTGGGCGGACTGGCGGGGGTTCTTCTCGTGGGCGAGCTCGACGTCCAGGCGGAAGACGCGGGAGTCCAGGCGTTCGCACGGACTCAGCTTCTCCGAGACGCGCGCCCGGAAGTGGTCCGGAACCTCGACGTTGCGGCCTTTGACGACGATGTCCACGCGGGTCTCCTCGTGTCGGGGGTCTGACGCTAGACCTCCGTAGCGGGAGAGGACAGCGAACTGTTCTTCCCGGTTCGGGCCCGGCGCACGGTGGCGGCCACGACGGCGGCCGCACGTACGTCCGCACCGGCGGCGCGCAGCGCCCGACCGGCCTCGGCGAGCGTCGCACCGGTCGTCACGACGTCGTCCAGGACCACGACGGGCCGACCGTCGAGCCGCCGCCGGGCGCGCAGCGCGCCGTCGAGGTTGGCCGCCCGGGCCGCCGCGGTGAGGCCGGACTGGTCCCTGGTGCGGCGCGCGACGGCCAGCAGCGCGGCCACAGGTAGGTCCAGCTCGCGGGCCGCGGCCGCCGCGAGCCGGCGGGCGTGGTCATGCCCGCGGGCGCGTACGGCGGCCGGGCTCGACGGCACCGGCACGAGCAGGACCCCGCGCAGGTCGCCGGCTGCCGCACGTGTGGCGGCGGCCAGCGCCGTCCCGAGCGGCCTGGCCAGCCCCAGCCGGCCGCGTTCCTTGTGTGCGAGCAGGATCTCCCGGACGGGCCCCTCATAGAAGGCGGCCGCGGCGTCGGCAGCCCTGGCGGGCACGGCGTCGGGAGGTGGGTGAACGGCGGGACGGCGAGCTCGCGCCGGCACTGCCCGCACAGCGTGCGGCCGGAGGCGCGGCAGCCGGCGCACTCCCGGGGCAGCACGAGGTCCAGCAGGTCGGCCCACATCGGGGCAGCGTGCCTGCGCGACCGGAGACCGGCAACGGGCGGCCACGAGGCTGTGGACGCTCCGGGCCGCCGGCGCCAGGAGCGTGGATCAGCCCGGGTAGAAGGGCATCCCGCCCTCCTGCTGCAGCCGGAAGACCGTGCCGTTGTCCCTGAACAGGCGGGACACGCCGTCGGACACGGTCGCCACCGTCAGCGGCCGTCCGGGAGCGGCGGCGAGCGAGACGGGGATGCCGGACAGCCCGCCGCGCTGCACCGGCGCCGAGCTGGACCCGTCGACCGCAACGCTCACCGGCAGCAGTCCGGCGGTGTTGGGATCGGTGGCCAGCACCGCCAGCGAGGTGCCGGACTCCCACGCGACGGCCGTGACGTCGGCGAGGGTGGGCGCCACCGCGACGATGCCCACGACCCGGAGCCCCGCCGGTCCGGGCTCGATCCGGCCGACGTGCAGCCGCCGGTCCTTGCCGGTGCCGAACACCAGCGCGATGCGCGCGCCGTCGCGGGAGACCCGCAGGTCGGTGAGCGGCCCGTCCACCTCCGCCGGCCGCTCGACCGGCACCATCGTCGGCCGAGCCCCTGCCGGCGCGTCGGGACCCGGGACGAGCCAGATCCCGGGCGCCGCTCCCCGCTGCAGCACCCACAGACCGTGATCGCCCGAGCCCCACGACAGCGAGCCGAGGCCGGGGAGCGTGAGCAGCGGCGAGCTGAACGGCCCGGCGCGCAGGCCGGTGCGCACCTCGTCCGGACCGCCCGCCCTCCGGGTGAGCACGCCCAGCGCCCCGCGCAGCGGGCTGGCTGCGGCCTCGTCGACGGCCAGCATCCCGCTGCGGGTGACCTCGCTGCGTTCGATCGCACCGTCGAGGTTGCGGATCGTGCGCTCCTGCAGGTAGAGCAGCGGCGCGTCCGAGGCGACGTCGGCCGGCTTGTATCCGGGCCAGTCCGCGACCCCCTGCACCTCGTCGGCCCCCTCGACCTCCAGCCGCTGCCCCTCGACGAGCAGGCGCAGACCGGTGTACGCGGGCTGCAGCGTCCACACCAGCTGCGCCGACAGCCGCTGCCGGGCCCGCACATCCAGACCCGCGACCTGCCGCGACAGGTCCACGGTGACGACGTCCGCCTCGACGCGTACCGGAGAGAGCAGCGTCGTCCCGGGGGGTACAGCGCTGTCGGCGGCTCCGCGCAGCGGCTCCGACGGCCCGCGCAGGAGGGCCTCGACGACGGCCTGCGCCGGGTCGATCGTGACCGGGAGGAAGACCCGGTCCGGGACGAGCCTCGCCGTGGGCTCGCCGGTGACCGAGCGGCCGAGGAACTGGACCTGGTAGGGCCGCAACGACAGCTCGCGGTCCGCCGGGCTGAGCCGGAGCCCCTGCGGCACGCTGGTCAGGCGCAGCTCGCCCTGCGGGGTGAGCCCGACGGTGTAGGGCTCGGCGAGCGTGCGGCGCTCGAGCCGGTAGGACCCGTCGTCGGAGATGCGCGCCACGGTCTCGAGGCGCGTGAGCACCTGGCCTGGCCGGGCCGGGTCCGGCACCACGGTCGGCGAGCTCGCGCGGTAGACCAGGACGAGCCCTCGGTCATCCCATGTGGTGCCCGGCGCGAGGAACTGCCGAGCCACCGCGTGCGCCTCGCCTGGGCTGCTCTGCGCCCGCAGGAAGCCCTCGACGAGCTCGACCGCGGTGTCGTCCTCCTGCGGCCCCGGCGGCAGCACCTGGATGCCGCCCGGCTCCGGCTGCTCGGCCGGGACCTGCCCGGCAGAGCGGACCCCTTCCGGCAGCGGCAGCCCGCATCCCGCCAGCAGGACGAGCGAGACGAGCAGCAGCCAGGCCGGGCGCCGGCGCCGCAGCCCCGACGCAGTGCCTCGCGACGTCATGACCGCAGCGCCAGCGGGGTCTGCGGGAGCACCACACCGGGGTGGCGCGGCAGCTGCATCCGGAAGACCGAGCCCTTGCCGGCCGAGCCGGCAGCCTGCAGCCAGCCGGCGTGCAGGCGCACGTCCTCGAGGGCGATCGCCAGGCCGAGGCCGGTACCTCCGGTGGTGCGCGCGCGGGAGCGGTCGCCGCGCCAGAAGCGGGTGAACACCAGGTCGGCCTGCCCCGGCTGCAGCCCGACGCCGTGGTCCCGCACACACACGGTGACCACGTCCTCGGTCGCGGCGAGCTCGACCTCCACCGGCCGGCCCTCGCCGTGCTCGATGGCGTTGACGACCAGGTTGCGCAGGACGCGCTCGATGCGCAGCGGCTCCACCTCGGCGACGACCGGCGCGGCCGGCAGGCGCAGGTCGACGGCGCTGCCGCGGCGCTCGGCAAGCGGTGCGGCGGCCGCGAGCACCCGCCGCACGAGCATCCCGAGGTCGGTCGGCGTGGGATCGAGCGCCGCGGCTCCGGCGTCGTGCCGGCTGATCTCGAGCAGGTCCGCGAGCATGCTCTCGAACCGGTCGAGCTCGGCCTGCAGCAGCTCGGCGGCGCGGGACGCGGACGGCGGGTAGTCCTCGCGGCCGTCGAAGAGCACGTCGGCGGCCATCCGCACGGTGGTCAGCGGGGTGCGCAGCTCGTGCGAGACGTCGGCGACGAAGCGCTGCTGCACCCGCGACAGGTCCTCCAGCTGGCGGATCTGACGCTGCAGAGCCTCGGCCATGGAGTTGAACGTCGAGCCCAGCCGGGCGATCTCGTCCTCGCCCCGGACCGGGAGCCGCTCGTCGAGCAGGCCGTCGGCGAGCCGCTCGGCCGTACGCGCCGCCATGCGCACCGGCGCGACCACCTGCCGGGCCACCAACCCCGTGATCAGCCCCAGCAGACCGACGAGCAGCAGGCCGGCCAGCGCGACCGTGCGGCGCACGAGGTTCTGCGTCTCGTGCTCGGAGGTGAGGGGGAACAGGTGGTAGAGGCGGTACTCGCCGAGCGCCGGCACCGACACCAGGGACCCGACGACCAGGCCGCGCTCCCGGCGCCCCTCGACCGGCACGTCGTCGAAGGCGTACGCGGGTCCGGCCCCCGCCACCAGCCGCGCCGCCAGCTCGGGCGGTGCGTCGGAGGTCGCCACGCCGGGTGAGGCGAACGCGTTGCGCTCGGCCGGCCCGACCAGGAGGACGAGGTAGGCGCTGCCGGTCGCTCCGCGGCCCGACAGCCGCGAGAAGAGGTCCTGCAGGCGGGCCTCCTGCTGGTCGGCCTGGACGTTCTCGGTCGTGTCGATGCTCGTCTCGAGGAAGACGACGCCGGAGCGGGCCTCCGCGAGGGAGACGCGAGTCTTGGCCTCGATCAGACCGCGGCCGATCGAGTCGAGCAGCAGCGAGGCGAACAGCGCGACCACGACGCTCGAGACGAGCAGGGTGCTGACCACGACCCGGCCCTGCAGGGACCGGCGCCACCGTGAGCTGGCTACCGAGGCGAGCGAGGGCAGCCACGACACCGCGCCCGGTGGCGGCCGGAGCCCGATCCGCCGTCGGGGGCGCTCGACCGGACGCACGGGCTCGACCACCGGCGCAGGGGCGACGGCGGGAACGGTCGGCAGCTCGGCGGTCAGTCGGGCCCCGCCTTGTAGCCGACCCCCCGCACGGTGATGACGACGCGCGGCCGCTCCGGGTCGCGCTCGACCTTGGCCCGCAGCCGCTGCACGTGGACGTTGACCAGCCGCGTGTCCGCCGCGTGGCGGTAGTGCCACACCTGCTCGAGCAGGACCTCCCGGGTGAACACGGTGTTGGGCTTGCGCGCCAGCGCCACCAGCAGGTCGAACTCCAGCGGAGTCAGCTGGACCTGCGTGCCGTCCCGCAGCACCTTGTGCCCCGGCACGTCGATGCTCACGAGGTCGTCCTGCGGCCCGACGGTCAGCGTCTCCGGCTCGGTGTCCTCGCGCTGGCGCAGCCGGGCACGCAGCCGGGCGACCAGCTCCTTGGGCTTGAACGGCTTGATGACGTAGTCGTCGGCCCCGCTCTCCAGGCCGAGGACGACGTCGAGGGTGTCGCCGCGGGCGGTGAGCATGACGATCGGCACGCCGCTCTCGGCGCGGATCTGCCGGCACACCTCGATCCCGTCCGTCCCGGGAAGCATCAGGTCGAGCAGGACCAGGTCGGGACGCTCGCGGCGGAAGGCACCGAGGGCGGCGTCCCCGTCGGCAACGAAGGCGGGCGTCAACCCCTCGCCCCGCAGCACGATCCCGAGCATCTCCGCCAGTGCGGGGTCGTCGTCGACGACGAGCACCTTCCCGGGTGAGGGGCTCTTCACCGGCTCGACCTGCGCAGCATCTGTCCATGGTCGCACCCGTTCCGCGCCGCGGCCGAGGTCCGCCTCGCCGCGTGGAAGCATGGGCGGGGCACGGCGGTGGCGCCGCGCATGGACCGGAGCGGGGAGCACATGAGCGAGCCGGGGAGCTGGGCCGCCCCGGACGGCTGGGGTCCGCCCCCGTCCGCGGCCTCGACCTGGCCCCCCTCGATCCCGCCCGCCGCGCCCCCCTCCGAGGCCTCCTCGGTGCCGTCCGCGGCGCCTCCCGCCCCGCCCGCGCCACCGTCCTCGAGCTCGCCTTCGCTGCCGGGCGGGACGTACGTCGGGGAGCAGTTCCCTGGGTGGGGGCCGCGCCCGCCCGAGGTGAAGCCCGGAGTGGTCCCGCTTCGCCCGCTGGGGCTCGGCGAGTTGCTCGACGGAGCGGTCGGCATCATCCGGCGCTACCCCAGGCCGGCGCTCGGCCTGTCCGCTGCCGTCGCCGTCGTGACCACGCTGATCAACGTGGCGCTGCTCGTCACGGCCTTCGAGCCCTTGCTCACCGTCGACACCGTCGCGCTGGAGAACGGCGACCTGGCAGCCCTGGAGGGCGCTCTCGGAGGAGCGGCCGCAGGGGGGCTGCTCACCCTCGTCCTGGCGCTGCTGTCGGGGGCGATCCTCACCGGGGGCCTGACCGCGGTGGTCGGGAAGGCCGTCCTCGGGGAGCCGATGACCTTTCGCCAGACCTGGCGGCAGATCCGTCCCCAGCTGGTGCGACTGATCGTTCTGGCGCTGCTCGTCCTGCTGATCGTCTACGGCATCCTCGCCGCCGGTGTGGTGGCCGGCGCGGGGATCATCGCCCTCGGGGGGCCGCTGCTGGCCATCGTCGGTGTCCCGCTGATCCTCGGGTCGTTCGTCGGCTGCGCCTACGCCTACGTCCGGCTCTCGCTCGCGCCCTGCGTGCTGGTGCTGGAGCGCACCGGCATCGCGGCGAGCCTGCGCCGGTCCGGGGCGCTCGTGAAGCGGGACTGGTGGCGCGTCTTCGGGATCCTCGCCCTGACCTTCCTGCTGGGCGCGTTCGTCACCCAGGTCGTGCAGCTTCCCTTCGCCGTGGTCGGCGCCGGCTCGCCGGCGGGCCTGATCGACCCGGAGGCCGACGTGCTGGGCACCCGCTCCCTGGTGCTGTCGGCGATCGGCGGTGGCATCGCCTCGACGCTGGTGGCCCCCTTCACCGCCGGCGTCCGGGCGCTGCTCTACGTCGACCGGCGGATGCGCGCCGAGGGGCTGGACGTCGCGCTGACCGCGGCGGCCAACGCCCGACGATGAGCGCCGGGACGAACGCGGCGTTGGGCGCGGCGGGAGCATCGTGATCGCGGCGGCGGAGCTGTCCCGCGAGGCCGCCCAGGAGGCGGCGCGCGAGGAGCTGCGGCGTCGGGAGTACGACGAGGCGCAGCCCCCGCTCGTCTATCGGCTGCTCGGGCGGGTCGTGCGTGAGATCGGCGAGCTGTTCGACCGCGCCGCAGGCGTTGCCCCCGGCGGCAGCCTCGGGGTGATCGCCCTGCTCACGCTGCTGGGGCTGTTTGTGGCGGTCGTCCTGACGCGCGTCGGCCCGCTCGCGCGCAGCAGGTCGGCCACGCAGCCGCTGTTCGCCGGTACGACGTCGCTGTCGGCCGCCGAGCACCGCAGGCTCGCCGAGCGGGCCGCGGCGCAGGGGCGCTTCGCCGACGCGGTCCGGGAGCGGCTGCGGGCTGTCGTCCGCACCCTGGAGGCCCGAGGGGCGCTCGACCCCCGGCCGGGGCGCACGGCCGGTGAGGTCGCCCGCGACGGCGGCCGGGCGATGCCTGCCCTGGCCGAGGACCTGCGCCGGGCGGCACTGCTGTTCGACGAGATCTGGTACGGCGGCCGCACCGCCGACGCCTCGTCGTACGCCGTTCTCGTGCAGGTCGACGACAAGATTCCCGGGGCGCGCCCGGCGGCGAAGGCGGGAAGCGCGTGACGCTCCTGAACGAGCGGCGGTCCACCGCGACCGGGCCGACGGTCCGGTCCAGCTTCCGGCAGGCTCGTGGACCACTCGTCGCGCTGCTCGCCCTCGTGCTCGCCGGGACCCTGCTCGGCCTGCTGTCCAGCGGCGGCTCCGCCGGGCGTCTGGACCCGGACTCCTACACCCCGAGCGGCTCCCGGGCGGTTGCCGAGCTCCTGCGCGAGCAGGGGATCGCGGTGACGAGGGCCGACACCGTCGAGGCGGTGGCCAGCTCGGATCTGCGCGACCGCACCGTGGTGCTCGCCGTTCCCCAGGCCCTCGCACCCGGCGAGCTGCGGCAGCTGGCCCGCCTGGATGCCCGCCTGGTCGTCGTGGGTGCGGGGAACGACCAGCTCGAGGAGCTCGGCCTGCCCGTGGAGGCCGACGGCGCGGCCGAGGTGGACCGGCGCCAGCCGGCCTGCGACCTCGACCTGGCGGTCCGCGCCGGCGAGGTCGACCTGGGGGGCATCACCTACCGCCCGGAGCCCGGCACCCGGGCGGCGGGGTGCTACGCCGCCCGGGGCGCGGCCACCCTGCTCGACCTGCCGGAGCCGCGCGCGTCCGTCCTCGGCGACGGGACCCTGCTCACCAACGCGCGGCTCGACGAGCGGGGCAACGCCGCTCTCGCGCTGGGCCTGCTGGGTCGCGGTGCCGGCGGCGTCGTGTGGCTGGTCCCGCGGCCCGGCCGCCCCGTTCCGGACGGTGAGCGGCGCTCGCTGTCCGAGCTGCTCCCGGACGGGCTGCTGCTCGGGGCGCTTCAGCTGCTCGTCGTGGTGGCCGTGCTCGCCCTGTGGCGCGCCCGCCGCCTCGGCCGGGTGGTGGAGGAGCCGCTGCCCGTCGTGGTGCGCGCCGCCGAGACGGTGGAGGGCCGCAGCCGGCTCTACCGCGCGGCGCAGGCTCAGGGCCCGGCCGCCGAGGCGGTACGCGCCGCAACGCGCGAGCGCCTGTCCCGCCGGGTCGGCCTGCCCGCAGCAGCCGACCGGCGGATGCTCGTCGCCGTGGTCGCCGAGCGGACAGGCCGCGACCCTCGGGCGGTCGACGCCCTTCTGTACGGTGGGGCGCCGCCCGACGACGCGGCGCTGGTGCGGCTGGTCACCGACCTGCGCACGCTCGAGTCCGTCCTGACCACCACGTAGCTGTGCAGGGAGATGACCGGCCTGTGACGACCGCAGCAGAACCGCCCGGGCGCTCGGTGCGACGTCGAGCTGCGTCGCTGCTGCCCAAGAGCAAGCCGTCTGCCGCGCCGGCTGCGCCGGCTGCCGCGCCGGGTGCCGGTCCCGACCCGGATCCGGGCGCCCCGCAGGGCCCGCCGCCGCCCGCGGGACCGGTGGGCACGCCGACCTCTGCGGCCGAGCCCGCTGCGGCCAACCCGCTGAAGGCGCCGGCGAAGGCCCTGCTCACCAAGGTGAGCGCCACCAGGCCGCCGGCCAAGGCGCCGGTGAGGACCCCGGCGGTCAGGGCGGCTCCCGGCAAGGCTGCTCCGGCGAGGGGGGACGGCTCCCGCACCACCTCGGCCCGTGCCCGCGGGACCCGGCGGGGGGTGGACGCCGACGGTGCGCGGGAGGCCCTCGTCGCGCTGCGCCAGGAGGTCGCCAAGGCCGTGGTCGGACAGGACGCCGTGGTCACCGGGCTGGCCATCGCCCTGCTCTGCCGCGGGCATGTCCTGCTCGAGGGGGTGCCCGGGGTCGCCAAGACGCTCCTCGTCCGCGCCGTCGCCGCGGCGCTGTCGCTCGACACCAAGCGCGTGCAGTTCACCCCCGACCTGATGCCCGGCGACATCACCGGCTCGCTCGTCTACGACAACCGCGCCGCCGACTTCACCTTCCGCCCCGGCCCGGTCTTCACCAACCTGCTGCTGGCGGACGAGATCAACCGCACCCCGCCCAAGACGCAGGCCTCGCTGCTCGAGGCGATGGAGGAGCGGCAGGTCAGCGTCGACGGGACCCCGCGGCTGCTGCCCGACCCGTTCGTGGTCTGCGCCACGCAGAACCCGGTCGAGTACGAAGGCACCTACCCGCTGCCCGAGGCGCAGCTGGACCGCTTCCTGCTCAAGCTGACGGTGGGGCTGCCCGGCCGCGACGACGAGGTGAAGATCCTGGCCGCGCACGACAGCGGCTTCGACCCCCGCGACCTGCAGGCTGCCGGCCTGCGCCCGGTCGCCGGGGTGGCTGAGCTCGAGGCAGGCCGCGCAGCCGTGCGCAGCGTCACGGTCGCGCCCGAGGTGATGGCGTACGTGGTCGACCTGTGCCGGGCGACCCGGACCAGCCCGTCGCTGTCCCTGGGCGTCTCCCCTCGCGGGGCCACCGCGCTGCTGTCGACGGCCAAGGCATGGGCATGGCTGTCCGGGCGGGACTACCTCACTCCTGACGACGTGAAGGCGCTGGCCCGCCCGACCCTTCGGCACCGGGTCAGCGTGCGCGCGGAGGCCGAGCTCGAGGGCGTGACCCCCGACGGCGTGCTCGACGGCGTGCTGTCCTCGGTCCCCGTCCCGCGCTAGCACGTGGCGCTCACCGGGCGGGCGGTGCTGCTCGCCCTGCTCGGCGTGCCGGCGGTCTTCCTCGTCCCCTCGCCCTGGACGGTCCTGGTCTGGCTGCTGCTGCTCGCGGCCGTCGTGGCGGTGGACGTCCTGCTGGCCGCACCGGTCTCCGGGCTGCGGCTGCACCGGTCCGGTGCCACGGCCTGCCGCCTCGGCGAGCAGGCCGACGTGGGCCTGTCGGTCACGAACAGCGGCCCGCGGCGGATGCGCGGGGTGCTGCGCGATGCCTGGGTGCCCTCGGCGGGGGCGGCGCCGCGTACGCACGGCCTCGACATCCCCGCGGGTGAGCGCCGGCTGCTCTCCACGGTCCTTCTGCCCACCCGCCGCGGCGACCGGCGACCGGACCGGATCACCATCCGCTCGGTGGGCCCGCTCCGGGTCGGCGCCCGCCAGGGCCGCCACGAGCTGCCCTGGCGCCTGCGCGTGCAGCCGCCGTTCACGTCGCGCAAGTTCCTGCCGGAGAAGCTGGCCCGGCTGCGCCAGCTCGACGGGGCGGTGGCGGTGCGGGTCCGCGGGCAGGGCACGGAGTTCGACAGCCTGCGCGACTACGTCGAGGGCGACGACGTCCGCTCCATCGACTGGCGCGCGACGGCGCGGCGGCAGGACGTGGTCGTACGCACCTGGCGCCCCGAGCGGGACCGCACGCTGCTGCTCGTCGTCGACACCAGCCGTACCTCGGCCGGGCGCGTCGGGGACGTGCCGCGGCTCGACGCGTCACTCGACGCGGCGCTGCTGCTGTGCGCGCTGGCCTCCCGCGCCGGCGACCGGGTGGACCTGCTGGCGATCGACCGCGAGCCACGCGCGGCCGTGGAGAGCGCCTCGCGCACCGAGCTGCTCCCCCGCATGGTCGACGCCATGGCCACCCTCGAGCCGGCGCTGGTCGAGAGCGACGGCCGGCGGCTGGTCGCCGAGGTCCTGCGGCGCACCCGGCGGCGGTCCCTGGTGGTGCTGTTCACCTCCCTCGACACGGCGCCGCTGGAGGAGGGGCTGCTCCCGGTGCTCGACTCCCTGACCTCCCGCCACACGGTCCTGCTCGCCGCCGTCGCCGACCCGCGGGTCGAGCAGATGGCCGGCGACAGCACCCGCACGGTCGAAGCCGCGTATGACACGGCCGCGGCCGAACGCGCCCGCATGGAGCGCCGGCGGCTGACCGCCCTGCTGCGCCGCCGCGGGGTCGAGGTCGTCGACGCGCCGCCGGACTCCTTCGCCTCCGCCGTCTCCGACGCCTACCTGTCGCTGAAGTCTGCCGGGCGGCTCTAGCTCTGCGTCCGGCTGTCGCGGCGTACGGTTCGGCCGGTGATCCGTCTGGAGACCGACTACCTCGTGATCGGGGCCGGTGCCTCGGGCATGGCCTTCACCGACGCGCTGGTCGCCTCCTGCGACGCCGAGGTCCTCCTGGCCGACCGCCGGCACCGGCCCGGAGGCCACTGGAACGACGCCTACCCGTTCGTACGGCTGCACGTGCCGTCAGCGTGCTACGGCGTCAACTCGACCCCGCTCGGGACCGACCGCATCGACCGGGACGGGCCCAACGCGGGCTGGTACGAGCTCGCCGGCGCCGCCGAGATCTGCGACTACTTCGTCCGGGTCCTCGACGACGTGCTGCTCCCGACCGGTCAGGTCCGCTTCCTCGGCATGCACGACCACGTGCCCGGCTCCGGAGGAGGGCACCGGCTGGTGTCGCGGCTGACCGGCCGGGCCGTCGAGGTGACGGTGCGGCGCAAGGTGGTCGACGCGAGCTACCTCGAGGCGCAGGTCCCCGCGACCCACGTCCCGTCGTTCTCGGTCTCCCCCGAGGTGCGCTTCGTGGCGGTGAACGAGCTGGTCGACCTGCGCGAGCCCGCCTCGAGGTACGTCGTCCTCGGCGCCGGCAAGACGTCGATCGACGCCTGCCTGTGGCTGCTCGCTCAGGGCGTGGCGCCGCAGCGCCTGCGCTGGGTCCGGCCGCGCGACATGTGGCTGCTGGACCGCGCCGGCTGGCAGCCCCTCGAGCAGGTCGTCTCGCTGATGGAGGGGCTGTCCCTGGAGCTGGAAGCCCTTGCCGGGGCCAGGTCCGTGGAGGACCTGTTCCGGCGGCTGGAAGCAGGCGGCCGGCTGCTGCGCATCGACCCCTCGGTGGCGCCCACGATGTTCCGGTGCGCCACCGTGAGCTCGACCGAGCTCGGGCAGCTGCGCCAGGTGTCCGACGTGGTCCGGCTCGGTCGGGTGCTGCGGATCGACCGGGAGCGGCTGGTTCTCGAGGGCGGGTCCGTCCCGACCGACGCGGATGCGGTGCATGTCGACTGCACCGCCGCCGGGCTCCGGTCGGCGCCGGCGCGACCGATCTTCGACGGAGACCGGATCACGCTCCAGCAGGTGCGCAGCTGCTCGCCGACGTTCAACGCGGCGCTGATCGGCTACCTGGAGGCCACCCGCCCCGGCGACGAGGACGCCAAGAACCTGCTCTGCCCGCCCAACCCGCTGCCCGATGCCGCCGAGGACTGGCTGCCGACCTTCGCCACCAGCATGGCCGCGGCCCGGGCCTGGACCGCCGAGCCCGACCTGAGCGAGTGGATCGAGGCCTCCCGCCTCAACATCTTCCGGGGGGTGCTCCACCACGCCGCCGAGCCACGGATGATGCAGGCACTGGAGCGGTTCGGCCTCCATGTCAAGGCCGGCATGACGAGGCTCGCGGAGCTCTCGGGGCAGGCGGTCCCGACCCGGCCCGGAACCTAGGTCGGATGCCTATGGACGCGGACGCCCTGGCCGAGCTGGTGGCCGAGGGGGAGGTTGCGGTCCTGTCCGGCGCGGGGCTGTCCACGGACTCCGGGATCCCGGACTACCGAGGCGCCACCGGGTCCCGCCGCCGGTCCGCTCCGATGACCTACGCGGACTTCACCAGCGGCGCGGCGGCGAGGCAGCGCTACTGGGCCCGAAGCCACCTCGGCTGGCCGACCGTCGCCGACGCGGCGCCCAACGCCGGCCACGTCGCGGTGACCGCGCTGCAGCGCGAGGGGCTGCTCGCCGGCATCCTCACCCAGAACGTCGACGGCCTGCACACCGCCGCCGGCGCGACCGACGTCCTCGAGCTGCACGGCAACCTCGCCCGGGTGGTGTGCCTGTCCTGCAGCGTTCGCAGCGCGCGCAGCGAGCTCGACCTGCGGCTGCGCGAGGCCAACCCGCGCTGGGTCCCCACGGACGGGCGGATCCAGCCCGACGGCGACGTGGAGCTGCCGGACGCGGCGGTGACGGCCTTCCGCGTCGTGGCCTGCGGCGCCTGCGGCGGCGTGCTGAAGCCCGACGTCGTCTTCTTCGGCGAGACGGTCCCGCGCGACCGCGGCGAGGCCGGCGTCACCCTGGTGCATCGCGCCCGTCTGCTGCTGGTGCTCGGCTCGTCCCTCACCGTGATGTCCGGCTACCGCTTCGTGCTGCGCGCGGCGAGGATCGGCGTCCCGGTGGCGATCGTCACGCAGGGGGCGACCCGCGGGGACGCGTACGCGGCGCTGCGCCTCGATGCCCCACTGGGCGAGGTGCTGCCGCAGCTGGCCTACGCCGCCGCCGGGCGCGCGTCCCCGCGCAGGTCGCTCGTCAGGTCGCCGGTCACGCCCGCGCGTACCGACCGCCGGCCGGGTCCGAACACGTAGGCCAAGAAGGCGATCTCGGCCACCACGCCGATGGCGACGCGCGCCCAGGTGGGCAGCGGCGAGGGCGTGACGAACGCCTCGATGATGCCCGACACGAAGAGGACGAGCGCCAGCCCCAGGGCTCCGGCGATGAGGGACCGTCCCTCCTCGGCCAGCGCCCGGGACCGGGTCCGCGGACCCGGGTCCACCACGGTCCAGCCGAGCTTGAGGCCCAGCCCGCAGGCGACGAAGACCGCGGTCAGCTCCAGCAGGCCGTGCGGGAGGATGAGGCCGAAGAAGAGCCCGGTGCGGTCGTTCGCCGTCATCAACCCGCCGGCGACACCGACGTTGAGCGCGTTGCTGACAAGGACGTACAGCACGGGGATGCCCAGCAGCACCCCGAAGACGATCGCCTGCGCGACGACGTAGGCGTTGTTGGTGAACACCCGCGCCGCGAAGTCCTGCGCGGGCGCCGAGCTGTAGTAGTTCTCGAAGTCCTCCTGCACCAGCCGCTGCACGACCTCGGGCGGAGCGACGGCCAGCTGCGCCTCGGGGCTGGTGGCGATGAAGCCGCCGAAGCCGAACGCCACCACGAGGAAGAGCAGCGCCGAGCCGGTCCACCACCACCTCGTCCGGTAGCAGATCGCCGGGAAGTCCGACCGCAGGAAGCGGGCGGCGTCCGACCACGCGGCGCGGCGCCCACCGGCGACCACCCCCCGGGCCCGCGCCACCAGCGAGGACAGCCGGGCGACGAGCACCTCGTCCCGCCCGGCGCTCTGCACGACCGACAGGTGGGTCGCGGTGCGCTGGTAGAGGTCGACCAGCTCGTCGACCTGCGCGCCGGACAGCCGGCGCGGCCGGGAGGCCTTGTCCAGCAGGTCCTCGAGGCGCGCCCACTCGCTGCGGTGCGCCGCGACGTACGCGTCCAGGTCCACGCGTTGCAGACTAGGTGGGCCCGGGCGCCTCCGGCGCCGTGCCGTCGAGGGTGCGCCCTGCCCGAGGCCTCGAGGGAAGGAAGTGCGGTGTCCCAGCTCGTCACCGGTGAGGCGGTCGCCCTTGACCTGCGTCCGGCCGCGCTCCCGTCACGGCTGCTGGCCGGCGTGATCGACGCGCTGCTGCAGGGCCTGGTGCTGCTCGTGCTCAGCGCCCTGTCCACCGCGGTCTCGCTCGACCTGTCGGACGCGGCGGTCCAGGCCCTGGGGCTCGTCGTGGTGGTGGCGGTGCTGATCGTCTACCCGGTGACGTTCGAGACCCTGCTGCGCGGCCGGACACCGGGCAAGGCCGCCATGGGGCTGCGGGTGGTGCGCGACGACGGCGGGCCGATCGGCTTCCGGCAGGCCCTGGTACGCGGCCTGTGCGGTGCCTTCCTGGAGCGGCCCGGCCTCAGCCTGTTCACGCTCGCGGTTCTCACCTCGCTGCTCAATGACCAGGGCAAGCGCCTCGGGGACCTGCTCGCCGGGACCGTGGTTCTGCGCGAACGGATCTCGGTACGCGGTGGCCCCGTCGCCGGGATGCCGCCACCGCTGGCCGGTTGGGCCGCCGGCCTCGACCTGTCCGCCTTCTCCGACAACCTCGCCCTGTCCGTGCGCCAGTTCCTCTCGCGGACCGATCAGCTCACCGACAGTGCTCGTGCGGACTTGGGCGGTCGGCTGGTTCGGGCGGTGACAGACGCGGTCGGCCCGCCGCCGCCTGGCACGCCCGGCTGGGCGGTGCTGTCAGCGGTGCTCGCCGAGCGCCGCCGCCGCGAGACGCTGCGGCTGGACAGCCGGGCCACCGCGGTCGAGCGCTTCTCGCAAGGCACCGGCGCCCCGGAGGCAGGTGCCTCCGCGATGGCGGGGTCCTTCACGGGTGAGGTGTCGCAGGGCGCCGGTCCCGGGGTCCAGGGCCAGCGCCAGCCTCATCGGCAGCTGGCCGACCCGCAGGCGCCCGGGCCGCAGCCCCAGGCACCCGGACCGCAGGCGCCGGGCTCACAGGCGCAGGCACCCGAGACGCAGGCGCCCAACCAGCCGGCGCAGGCACCCGAGCAGCCGCGTGCCGCGCCCGCTGCCGCACCTTCCGGCCCGGCTCCGCAGTCGCCGCCGGCGGTCGGCCCTGGCGGCTTCGTCGCACCCTTCTGACCCGGGTGGCACGTGACTGGCGGATCCAAGCCAGGGCGCGTGCAGCTGGTGGAGCTGGAGTCGGCCTTGGTGCCACATCACGGGGTGGCGTCGGCAGAGCAGCACGACGAGGAGTCGCGGGCCGCGAGGGCCTGGCGTCGGGCGGTGGTGATGTTGTCGGTGAGGCTCTCCACGGCCGTGAACCTGGGCGAGGGGGTCGAGCCGGACCGGTGGAGTCGGGCGTCGCACAGGATCGTCTCGATCCGGGCGCGGGTCTGCGGTCCGGTCCAGGCGGCGGTGGCGCAGGTGTGCCGGGAGCGGACCGGGCGCTGCCCGGTGTGCTCGTGGTCGCGGCCGGTCGATGTCGTGGCCGCGCCGGGTGCGCTGGGCGAGCCGGGCGCACTGCATCAGCCGGACGTCTCGACACCGCAGCTGGTCGGCGTCCCGGCGCGCCGCTTACCGGTGCGCGCAAGTGCCTCCCGACCCGGATGATCTTCTGATTCGTGGTCTGGCACAGGACCCGCCGGCGTGTCGATGCCCAGCCCACGAACCAGAAGATCAAGCGGCCCACGGCGTCCTGGACCGGGGCCCGACCCCGGCCGAGGTGGCCTGCGTCGTGGAGCGCGCTGGCAAACTGGGCCGGCCCTGACCACCACGGCCCACCTAGACCCCTCCCGACGCCGGTCAGTAGCGGTAGGCGTCGGACTTGTACGGGCCCCCGACGTCGACGCCGATGTACTCCGCCTGGTCCTTCCGCAATGCCGTGAGGCGTACGCCGAGGGCGTCCAGGTGCAGCCGGGCGACCTTCTCGTCCAGGTGCTTGGGCAGCACGTAGACGCCCAGCGGGTAGTCGTCCTTCTTGGTCCACAGCTCGATCTGCGCCAGCACCTGGTTGGTGAAGCTGTTGCTCATGACGAAGCTCGGGTGGCCGGTGGCGTTGCCGAGGTTGAGCAGGCGGCCCTCGCTGAGCAGGATGATCGAGTGGCCGTCGGGGAAGACCCACTCGTCGACCTGCGGCTTGATGTTGATCCGGGTGATGCCCGGGGTGCGGGTCAGACCTGACACGTCGATCTCGTTGTCGAAGTGCCCGATGTTGCCGACGATCGCCTGGTGCTTCATCCGGGCCATGTCGGCCGCCAGAATGATGTCCTTGTTGCCGGTCGCGGTGATGAACAGGTCGGCGGTCTCGACCACGTCGTCGAGCGTAGCGACCTGGTAGCCCTGCATCGCGGCTTGCAGCGCGCAGATCGGGTCGATCTCGGTGACGATGACGCGCGCGCCCTGCGCGCGCAGCGACTCCGCGGACCCCTTCCCGACATCGCCGAAGCCGCAGACCAGCGCGGTCTTGCCGGCCAGCATCACGTCGGTGGCCCGGTTGATGCCGTCCACGAGGAGTGCCGGCAGCCGTACAGGTTGTCGAACTTGCTCTTGGTCACCGAGTCGTTGACGTTGATCGCCGGGAACAGCAGCGTGCCGGCGCGCGCGAACTCGTACAGCCGCATGACGCCGGTGGTGGTCTCCTCCGTGACGCCCTGGATCCCGGCGGCGATCCGGGTGTAGCGGGTGGGGTCCTCGTCGAACGAGCGCCGCAGCGTGTCGAGGATGACGGCGTACTCCTCGGAGTCATGCTCGTCCGCACTCGGCACGGCGCCGGCCTTCTCGTACTCCACACCCTTGTGCACCAGCAGCGTCACGTCGCCGCCGTCGTCCAGGATCATGTTGGGCCCAACTCCGTCGGGCCACTGCACGACCTGCTCGGTGCACCACCAGTACTCCTGCAGGGTCTCGCCCTTCCACGCGAACACAGGAACGCCGGCGGGCTCGTCGACCGTGCCGCCGGGTCCGACCGCGACCGCGGCGGCGGCGTGGTCCTGCGTGGAGAAGATGTTGCAGCTCACCCAGCGGACCTGCGCCCCGAGCTCCACGAGCGTCTCGATCAGCACCGCCGTCTGGATCGTCATGTGGAGCGAGCCGGTGATCCGCGCCCCGGTCAGGGGCTTGCTGTCGCCGTACTCCTCGCGCATGGCCATGAGGCCCGGCATCTCGTGCTGCGCCAGCCGGATCTCCTTGCGCCCGAACTCGGCGAGAGAGAGGTCCTTGACCCGGAAGTCCGCCGTTTGAGAGTACGAAGCCACTGCCGCATCCTTTGCTCGAAGGGGGGTCTGTCCTGCCGGCGCAGTCCACGCGCCGGCATCGGCACGGGCTGCGGCTCAGGACCGCCAGTCCCCGGGGCTCCGGTGTGGCAGATCGCCCTACCAGCGTACGGCAGGACCGAGCGCTCGCAACAGCGCCGCCACCAGGATCAGGGAGCGGGTGAAGGGCTCGGCGAGGGGCACGAGGACGGCGGGGAGGGTGCTGGGGTGGGCCCGGGCGAGGGACAGGTCGTCGGGGAGGGTGAGGTCGTCGCCTCCGCAGGAGCGGGGGCGACCGCGGCCGGAGCCGGCGCCACCGGGGCAGGCTGCGCCGGCGGGGGTGGGGGCGGGGGCTTGGGCGCCGCAGCCGGTGCCTGAGGCGCCGCCGCGGCCGGCGCTGCGGCCTTCGGGCGCGGAGCAGGGGGCGGAGGGGGCGGCGGAGGCGCCGGCGCAGCGGCCACCACCGGAGCCGGCGGGGGCGGGGGCGGGGGGGCGCCCGGTGGCGGGGGCAGCAGGTCGATGCCGAAGCTCGCTGGCGTGCGCCCCGAGTAGCCGGCCGCGAGAGTGATCACGAGGCGGACGTACTCGTAGGAGTGGTTGTAGCTGAACACCGCCTGCACCGAGCCGGCCGGCGAGGCGAACGAGCCGGCGGCGCACAGGTAGCGACCCGCCGCGAGCGCCACGTCGTCGATGTCGTGCGGGTCGTTGCGGGCGTCGCCGTCCCCGTCGGCGCCCGCGGCCGCCCACGTGGTCGGGAGGAACTGCATCGGCCCGACGGCCCGGTCGTACTCGAGGTCCCTGTCGTAGAGCCCGCCGTCGCTGTCGCGGATCTGCGCGAACTGCCCGGCGCCGTCCAGCCGTGGCCCCAGGATCTCGGGCAGGACGCGCCCGTCGACGTCGACGGCCGCACCGCCGAACCTGCCGTGGCCGGTCTCGACCTGGCCGATGGCGGCCAGCATGCCCCACGGCAGGGCGCAACGCGGCTGCTCCGCCCGCAGGCGGTCGGCGGCCGCGCGGTAGGCCATGAGCACCCGGACCGGGATCCCGCTGATGTCCACGCGGGTGTCGATGGCGGCCAGCGCCGCCGCGTCGGCGACGGGGGAGGCGGGCGGCGCCGTCAGCTCGGCCAGCAGCGGGTCATCCGAAAAGGACCTCGACGCCTCGTCGGCCCAGTTGCTGGACACCGGCCCCCCGAGCGCGCCCCCAGCGGCCGCACGGCCGTGACCAGCCGGGACCTCGGCGGTCGCGGCGCTGGCGACGGTGAGGCTCAGGGCGATGCCCATGCCCAGCACCGAGCGCCGGCTGCGGCTCAGCGCCTGCGGCCGCGGCCGCTGCCAGAACGCCGCATGCGGGTGCAGCGCACCGTCGTGGGGCACAGGGGAGTTCCTTCAGCGGGCTCGTGCGGGCGTCGCGCGCCTCGACCGGACGTCGTACTGGGGCGCGTTCCCGGACCGCCAGGACCGAACGCCCTCACGAACGCGGGCGTCACTTCACCTCCAGTGTCACCCACGCCCCGCAGGAAGCCCAGCCGGGGGGTCCGAGCTAGGCCGGGGTGCGGTAGAGGTCGGGCTCCAGGTAGATCGTGCGGGCGATCGGGACCGCGCCGCGGACGCGCCCCTCCGCCTCGTTGATGGCGGCGGCCAGCTGGGCCACGGACAGGTCCGGCGCGACCGCGATCTTGGCCGCGACCAGGAGCTCGTCCGGGCCGAGGTGCACCGTCTTGAGGTGGATGATGCGGGTCACAGCAGACCCGTCCACGAGAGCCGTGCGGATCTGGCCGACCTGGGTGGCGGTCCCACCTTCTCCGATCAGCAGCCCCTTCATCTCGATCACGAGGAAGACGGCGATGACGAGCAGCAGGATCCCGATGGCCATCGTGCCGAGCGCGTCCCAGACGAGGTCGCCGGTGAGCGCGGCGAGCACCACACCGACGAGCGCGAGCAGCAGGCCCACGAGGGCGCCGAGGTCCTCGAGCAGGACGACCGGCAGCTCAGGGCTCTTGGCCCTGCGGACGAAGTGCCACCAGGACTGGTCCCCCTTGACCTTCTTCGACTCGACGATCGCGGTCCGGAAGGAGAACGCCTCGGCGATGATCGCGAAGACGAGGATGACGATCGCGACGATGGGACTCGTCAGCTCGCCCCCGTCGTGCGCCTCCTCGTACTTGTGGAAGCCCTCGTAGAGCGAGAACAGGCCGCCCAGGCTGAACAGCACCAGCGCGACGACGAAGGCCCAGAAGTAGCGCTCCCTCCCGTAGCCGAACGGGTGCTGCTCGTCGGCCTCCTTCTTGGCCCGCTTGCCACCGAGCAGCAGCAGCCCCTGATTGCCCGAGTCGGCCACCGAGTGCACCGACTCGGCGAGCATCGCGCTCGAGCCCGTGACCAGGAAGCCGACGAACTTGGCGACGGCGATCGCGGCGTTGGCGATCAGCGCCGCCACGACCGCCTTCGTGCCGTGGCCCTCTCCACCGGCGCTCACGGTGTCGGCCTGCCGCCGGTCGTCGTCCTCGTTCGGCGCTCGCTCATGAGACGGGGGCGATCCTTCGCTTGAGGGCCTCGATGGCCTCGACGGGTGTGGGGTCCGTGCCGTGCAGCAGTGCCAGGTAGACGCTCGCGTAGTCGGTCATCCCGACCAGCGAGGCCAGGCGCGCGAACGACGAGGACCCCTCGGCCTGCAGCTGCACCACCGGCAGGTCCCGCTCCCGGGCCAGCTCGACGCTGACGTCGGCCCGCCGGGTGACCTGCGGGTGCTCCTCGTTGTCGCGCAGCAGCACGAGGGACAGCCGCGCAGCCGGCTCCGGGTCGTCGCCGCGGTCGCGGAAGAAGTCGTCGGCGGACGAGGACGGCCGGGCGCCCAACGGCCCGTCGAACGCGACGACCTGGTTGTGGTTGGCCTCCGGCAGCACCCCCCAGGTGGCGGGCAGCTGGGCGTTCTCGTTGAGCTGGCAGGCGAAGCGGTACGCGGCTGTACCCGCCATCGGCGACGTGCCCCACACGGCCAGCACCGCGCCGTCGAGGTCGAGTGCCAGCCGCTTGGCCGGGTTGACCATCGAGTCGGCGTCGGGGCGGCACCGGGCGGCCACCTGCTCCAGCATGACGGCGGCCTCCTCCACCACCTCGGGCGGTGCGCTCACCAGGCCGAGGGCGTGCCCGGCGAGCACGAGGGGCGTGGACAGCGCCCACATGCTCGCGCGCTGCTGGCGGCCCTGCGTGACAGGCACGAAGATCGCCCGGCCCCGCTGTCCGAGGTCGTGGACGGGGGAGCCGGAGCGCGCCACGACGAGCAGGCGGCAGCCCCGGCGGACGGCCTCCTCGAGCGAGGAGAGCGTCTCCTCGGTGGTTCCCGAGCAGGACACGGCCATGACGAGGTCCATCGGGCCCACCCAGGCGGGCAGGCCGTAGCCGCGGTGCGTGAACACCGGGACGGGCGAGCCGATGCCCGCGACCGCCGCGAGGACGTCGCCCGCGATCCCGGAGCCGCCCATGCCGCAGACGACGACCGCGCGTGGACGGCCCTCCTCGCCGAGCACGGCGACACCGGCCTCCGAGGCGAGGACCGCGGCCTCGCGGATCTGCGCGGCAGCGGACGCCACGGCCAGCAGCATGCCGCCCGGATCCCCGCCCTCGAGCGTCGTGACGTCGTCGAGCACGTCCCCGGGGGACGCTGTCACGCGGGCTTGCGTGCTTCGTCCGCGAGCAGCACCGGGATGTCGTCGCGCACCGGGTAGGCCAGCCCGCAGCCGGTGCACACCAGCTCCTCGGCCGCCTCGTCCGCCCGCAGCGGGCTGATGCACGCCGGGCAGGCGAGGATGTCGAGCAGGGCCGCGTCGATCTTCATGGGCCGCAGCCTAGCGAGCAGGAGCGGGCGGAGGGGCAGGCCGCCCTGCACGGGCAGGTGAGCCGGTCGGGCGGCCGACCGCGCCGCCGGACGTTGAGTAGATCGGCTCAGGCGCCGCGCAGCACCCTCACGGTCATGACACCTCCCGCACCCGCGCCGGCCGATCCGCGACCGCCCCAGGCCACCGCCACGACCGGGCGAGGCCGCCGTGGGCCGTACGTCACCGCGCTGCTCTGGGGCGACCTCGGCATGCTGGCAGGCGCCGCGACGGCCTACCTCGTCGCGCTGCCGTTCCGCCCGCACGACGACGACGGCTGGGCCTCGCTCGGCTGGGCGATCGCGGCTCTGGCGCTCGGCGCGCTGCTGGGCCTGGTCTTTGGTGCCGTCGCCCTGTGGCGCGGCCTGCGGGCTCGAAGGTGGCGCACCCGCTCGCGACGGCGCTGGCATTCCTCCCGCTCGCGGTCCTGATCGGCGTGGTAACGGGCGGCGTGGGGCGCTGGCCGCGCCGCCCCTGGCGCACTGGCTGGTGGTGCGCACCTCCCGCTGGCGAGGAACGGCCGCTCCGACGACCGGGTACGGCCCGGTGGGGTACGGACCGGCCGGGCACCGTCCGGCCCGCTGACCGGCGGCTCCGGTCCCGCTACTCGCCGAACCAGCGGTTGATCCACACGTTCACGTACGGCGCCGCCAGCGGCAGCGAGAGCAGCAGTGCGACCGGCGCGTTGAACGGCTCCGGGACCAGCGCCAGGCTCAGCACCATCACGTTGAGGCCCCCGACGGCCAGCCCCAGCAGCGTCGCCTCGTTGTCCTCGCCGCCGGCAGGGACGAGGCTGTCGTCGAGCTGCCGAAGCCTTCCGAAGATCGCGATGGCGGCGATGATGCCACGCAGCAGGCGATTGCGCTGCGGTCGTCTCCGCCGCGGATGCTGCGCCCTCAGCCCAGCGCCCTCAGCCCCGCGCCCTGGGCCCCGCCTCAGCCCCGGATGACGGCGAGCGCCTCGTCCCGGACCCGCTCCATGGTGGCGACATCCGGCGCCTCGACGTTGAGCCGCAGCAGCGGCTCGGTGTTGGAGGCGCGCACGTTGAACCACCAGCTCTGCGGTGAGGAGACGGTCAGGCCGTCCATCTCGTCGAGCTCGAGGTCGGCGTACTTCTCCTTCAGCTGTGCGACCTTCGCCGGAGCGTCCTCGACGGTGGAGTTGATCTCACCGCTGGCGGCGTAGCGCGCGTAGGAGGCGAGCAGGGTGGACAGCGTCCCGTCGTAGGTGCCGAGCGCCGCGAGCGTGTGCAGGGCGGCGAGCATGCCCGAGTCGGCGTTCCAGAACTCGGCGAAGTAGAAGTGCCCGGAGTGCTCCCCGCCGAAGATCGCTCCGGTACGCGCCATCTCGGCCTTGATGAACGAGTGGCCGACCCGCGT
The DNA here is from genome assembly GCA_030447385.1 of Mycobacteriales bacterium. Taxonomy (GTDB): domain Bacteria; phylum Actinomycetota; class Actinomycetes; order Mycobacteriales; family SCTD01; genus SCTD01. The sequence goes on along the minus strand of JAUJOY010000001.1, from coordinate 943,840 downwards.
GCGGACGGGGGTGCCGCCGTTCTCGGTCACCACCTCGGGGACGGCGCGGGAGGTGATCAGGTTGTGGATCACGGTGGAGCCCGGCGCCTTCTTCAGCTCCCGCTCGGCGATCAGGGCCGTGAGCACCGACGGGCTGACGATCTCGCCGCGCTCGTCGATGACGAAGCAGCGGTCGGCGTCGCCGTCGAAGGCCAGCCCGAGGTCGGCACCCTCCGTGAGGACGCGCGCCTGCAGGTCGGCCGTGTTGGCCGGGTCGATCGGGTTGGCCTCGTGGTTCGGGAAGTTGCCGTCGAGCTCGAAGTAGAGGTCGGTGGTCTGCAGCGGCAGCCCCTCGAAGACCGCCGGCACCGTGTGGCCGCCCATGCCGTTGCCGGCGTCGACCACCACCTTCAGCGGGCGGATCTCCTCGATGCCGGGGACGAGCTTCTTCATGTACGCCGCGTAGCCGGCCAGCACGTCCTCCTGGGTGACCGTGCCCTTCTTCCCGTCGTACGCGGGCAGGCCCTGCTCCAGGTAGGCCTCCGCGTCCTCGCGCAGCTGCGCCAGCCCGCTGTCCTGACCCACCGGACGCGCTCCGGACAGGCACAGCTTGATGCCGTTGTAGCGGGCCGGGTTGTGGCTGGCGGTGAACATCGCGCCCGGGATGTCCATCGTGCCGGCCGCGTAGTAGAGCAGGTCGGTCGAGCCCAGCCCGGCGTCGACGACGTCGACCCCCTGGCTGGTGACCCCTTCCGCGAAGGCTGCGGCCAGCTCCACGCCCGACTCCCGCATGTCCCGGGAGGTGACGATCCGTGGGGCGCCGGCGAACCGCGCGAACGCCGCCCCCAGCGCCCGGGCGATCTCGGCGTCGAGCTCCTGCGGCACGAGGCCGCGTACGTCGTAGGCCTTGATGATGGTCGACAGGTCGCGGGTCACAGGGGGACCCTAGAGGTCAGCGGCTCCGCCGCGTGCGGCCGGTCAGCCCGGGGTGGGCAGCGCGCGCAGGTGCCCCCGCCGCCCGGTGCCGCCGTCGCCGCTGGGCGGGTCCGGGTGCGGGGCGGGCCGCGCGGCCTCACGCACCGCGTCGGCGAGCGCCTCGAGGTCGTTGCTGCTGCGGGCGCGTACGACGTCGTCGTGCTCGCGCTGGTGCCGCACGACCTCCCAGCCGCGCGGGGCCGTCAGGCCCGACGCGTGGTCCTCGCACAGGTCGTAGCAGTGCGGCTCGGCGGAGATCGCCAGTGGGCCCACGACGACCGCCCGGTCCGCGTAGGCGTAGGTGAGCGTCGCGACAGCAGGAAGCCCGCAGGCCGTACGGGAGCAACGCCGGACAGAGCTCACGGCCGGGACGGTAGCGGCCTGCGCACGTTCGGGCCAGCGACGCGCCGCCCCGACCTCGCGGCGGCTCCCGGCGGCCGCAGACCGATACTCTTCTGGCCGTGGAGAACGCACCGGCAGGTCGCCCCCGCCGGCGGGACCGCCACGGCCGGGGGCTGCGCGGGCGGCTCGTCCCGCCGGTCGTCAACGTCGGGGGCCGGGACATCCGGGTGCCGGTCTCGCAGACCCGCGGCGAGCGCTTCGACGACCTCGTCCTCGACGCGGTCGAGGAGCTCGAGCAGCGCTGGGCCAACGAGCTGAAGGACGTCGAGTTCGCGGTGGAGGATGTGCCCGCGGTCTCCCTCGGGGTCGACGCCGCCCTCGACGAGGGGGTGCTGGTGGACCAGACCTCCGGCGGCTCGGTTCCGCTCGGGCGACTGCTCCCCGCCGGGGTGGACGACCAGGGCCGCACGACCGTCGCGCGGGTCGTCGTCTACCGCCGGCCGCTGGAGGCGCGGGCCGCCGACCGGCTGGACCTCGCGGACCTCGTGCACGACGTCGTCGTCGACCAGATCGCCCGCCTGCTGCACCTCGATCCCGACGAGGTCGACCCGCCACCGTCCTGAGGCTGCCGGCGCCGGGGAGGGGGACGGCCCGCCCGACTCAGCCGACGGCGCGCTTGAGGCGCCGGCGCTCCCGCTCGGACAGCCCACCCCAGATGCCGAAGCGCTCGTCCTGACCGAGGGCGTACTCCAGGCACTCGCCCTTGACCTCGCAGCCCACGCAGATGCGCTTGGCCTCCCTCGTCGAGCCGCCCTTCTCCGGGAAGAAGGCCTCCGGATCGGTCTGGGCGCACAGCGCCTGCTCCTGCCACGACAGCAGGACGGCGTCGCCGCTCGCCAGGGCGGCCATGTGCACCGGCTCGCTCATCTTGTCTCCTCGACCAGATCGGAGGTGAAACCGACAGGTGTCGGCCCGCGATTGGTGTCACCAGGCAGGACGCTGCGGAGCCGGCTGCTCGGAGGGAAGGACACTGATGTAATTACACGCGTGTCCTGGGCCCACGTCAAGGGCGGTGGGTGGTATCGGCGGGAACTCACCGCCTAGCGGGGCCCGTTCAGCCGGCCGGTTCAGCAGGGCCGGTTCAGCGGCGCCGGCGGAACAGGGTCCGCAGGCTCACGTCGCTGTCGTCGTCCTCGTCATCGAGGTCCGCCGGCCCCAAGGGTCGGGCCCAGCTGGTCTGGGCCTCCGGTGGCTGCGCGGGCGGCGGCGCCGGCCGCCTGGGCGGCTGCGGGGGCTGGGCCGGGCGCAGCGGTGGCGGGGCGGCTGCGTCCAGGGCTACCTGCGGGCCGGGCACCCGCGGCATCTCCTCGAGCCGCCCGCGGCGCTCCCGCGGCGGGGCCGGCGCTCCACGCGGCGCCGGTCGAGACGGCGGACGCGGCTCGGTGCCGCCGGTGGCGCCTTTGGAGGGGACGCTGCGGCCGGCGGCGGCGTAGGGCGCGGTGACCTTGGTGACCGTCACCGCCTCGTCCGGAGAAGCCCTACGAGCGGCCGGGCGGCCGGTGGCGCTGGCTCCTCGGGCAGCCGAGCCTCTCGATGAGGCCGCCCCGGTGCGCTCCTCCGCGGCCGCGCTGCGGCGGGTAGGGGCGGCCCCCGCGCGGGAGGCGGCGGGAGCGGTGGTGCCGGCACGAGCCGGGCTGCCCTTGGCCGGCACGCGGGTCGGCACTGCTGCCGGAGGGAACGCCGGGCCGGCGCCGCCGCGGGTGGACGCGCTGCTCCTGGCGGCAGCCGCCTTCACGGTGCCGGGAGCGGCCGCGGCGCCGAGCAGGGCGGCACCACCCGACCTGGTCGCCGACCGCCCCCGTGTGGCGCCCGCGGACGCACCGGCCCCGGAAGCCGCAGGTCGCGCCGCCTCGACCGGCTGAGCCTTCGCCCGAGGCGCCTTGCCCGGCGACGCGGTCGTCGTCGTGCCGGCCCTCGCCGGCCTGGTGGGGCCCTGCTTCACCTGCGTCTTGGCGGGGGCGGCCTTGGTGGGGGCGGCCTTGGTGGGGGCGGCCTTGGCGGGGATCGCCTGGGCATGGGCCGCCCTCGCTGGAACGGCCTTGGCGGGGGCCGCCTTTGCGGCGCCCGCTGCCGCCTTGCGCCGCGGCGGAGTTCCGGCCGCGGTCCCGCCGCTTCGCCCCCGCCCGGCGCCGCTGCCCGGGAGCTGCGGCGGGTCCTCGGGCGGGTCCAGCTCGCGCAGCTCGTCAGGCAGGTCGTCCACCACCGGGGGCACCGGCTTCCCGACGGCGCTTCGGTAGCGCTCCGCATCCCGTACGTCCCGCCGGCGGGCTACGGCCTCGCCGACCCGGCTGGACAGCACCGCCCGGTCGCGTGCCGACAGTCCCTCGGTGAAGGTGTCGAGCACGTCGTCCAGCACCCGGTCGCGCTCTGCCTCCAGCAGCCGGTCGCGCTGCTCGAGGTACTCCACGAGCACAGCACCGGCGCGGGAGAGGCGGTCGGTGCCCTGCTTCAGGCCGCTGCTGGCCTGCGTGACGCCGCCGACGGCCCGGGACAGCTCCTGGCGTACGCGCTCGAGCTGGGCCTCCACCTCGACGCGGACCTCACGCACCACCCCCTCGGCCACCGCCTTCGCGCCCTCGACGACCTCGAAGGTGCGGGTCGGCCACTCCCCGCGGAAGCCCTCGATGGTGTCGTTCACCTCCACCATGACGCCGTTCACCGACTCCAGCCCGGCGGTGGCGTGCTCGCCCACGGTGACGCTGCGCGCGACCATCGCGTCGAGCGCGCCGAGCCGCTGCACGACACCGGCGGAGGTCCCGTCGAGCCGCGTGAGGCGCTCGGTGACGCCGGCGATCTGCTCGCCGGTGCGCAGCAGCAGCTCCTTGCGCAGGTCCCTGGCGGCATCCACGACGTCGTCGCGGACGGCGTCCAGGGCGGAGGCGATCTCCTCGCGTTGACGCTCGGCCATCGCCATCAGTGCCGCGATGCGCTCACCCGCCTGCGCGGTGCTCGCCGCGTCGGCACCCACCTCGGCCGCCACCCGGGCGATGCGCTCGCTGAGCGCCCGCTCCAGCTCCGCGACGCGCTCGTCGACCGCACTGCCCAGGCCGACGACCCGCTCCACCACTGCCAGCTGGATGTCCCCCAGGCCCGTGCGCGTCTCCTCGCTCAGCGCGGCGAGGGCGCCCAGCCGCTCGACCGAGTCGCGGGTGGCGTTCGTGGTCGCGGCGAGCGCCCCGGCGAGCTCGGACAGCCGGCCGGCGACGCCCGCGTACTTCTCCTCGATCCGCTCGAGCAGGTCGTCGCGCAGCGCGCGGGTGATCCCGGCGACCTCGGCACGCGTCTCGGTCATCGCGCCGCGCAGGACCTCGGTGGTGTCGGTGTTGACGGTGACGAGCCGGTCCTGCAGAGCCTCGACGGTCCCGACGACGTCCGTGCGCAGCAGCCGCAGCGACTCGCTGACCGAGGTGGCGGACACGACCAGCTCGTCCACCCGCGGCGTCAGCGTGCCGACCTCGGTGGCCACATCGGCGCGGATCACCGTCATGGCGGTGGTGACCTGTGCGCGCACCTGCTCGAGCCTGGCGTCCACGGCGAGTTGCGCCGCGGCGGCCCGGGCCTGAGCGCTCTCCTCGCGTTGCGCCAGATCGGTCCGCAGGTCGCGAAGCGCCGCACCGAACGTCTCGCGCACCGCGCCGAGGTCGGCGCGGCTCTCCTCGCGGCCCTCGCCGAGCGCCGCGGCGACGACACCGCCGAGGCCGCGCAGCGAGCCGTCGAGCGCCGTGCCGAAGCCGTCGAGCGCGCGGCGCATGGTGTCCGCCAGATCGGCCACGGCCTGCCGGTCGTCCTGGGCCTCCTCGCGAGCCCTCTCGAGAGCGGTGAGCAGCTCCCGCCGCAGCTCGTCGTTGCGAGTCCGCAGGACGCTGGACAGGCGGTCGTACAGCGTCGTCTCGAGCTCGGAGATGCGCCTCTCGGTGACGTCGCGCAGCCGTCCGACGAGCAGCTCGGCGCTGTCCCGACCCTCGTCCGCGATGCGGCGGTCGAGCTCCTCGACGCTGCGCGACAGCCCGGCGAGGCGGTCGGTCGTGGTGCTCGCCCCGTCCCGGGCCAGCGCCTCCAGCCGCTCCGAGAGCCCGTCGAGGGTGTCCTCGAGCACCGCCAGCCGCGCCTCGAGAACACCGCGGGTGTCCTCCATCGCGGTCCGGGTCTCGGCCGCCGTACGGCTCTCCCGGTCGAGGCCGGCGTTGAGCTCGCGGGAGAGGTCGTCAGCGACACCCTCGATGCGGCTGGCGACGGCGCCGCTGAGCTGCGCGGTCAGCTCGTCGAGGCGGTTGCTGGTGCGTACGGGAACCTGCTCGAGCCCCTCCCGCAGCTCCCGCGACAGGCTGGGCAGGCCGTTGCGCACGTCGTCCACACGCCCGCCGACGCCGTCGAGGCGGGTGGACAGCTCCGCCACGCGGCGGACGAGCGTGCCGGTCTCGCTCCGGCTGGCGGCGACGGAGCCGGTCAGCCGGCCGCCGAGGGCGTCGAGGTCGCCCCGCACGGCTCCCGTCTCCGAGCGCAGCGACCCGAGCTCTGCCCGGACCGAGCCGATCTCCGCGCGCAGCGCCCCGACCAGGGCGGCGACGGCCGCACCCTCCCCCTCCGGCTCGTCGACCGACGCGGCCGCCAGCAACTCGATCCGCCGCGTCAGCGCGTCGCGGTCATCAGCGGTTCGCACAACGACTCCCAGGCTCGAGGTGATCGCAGCCTAGTGGCGCAGAACACTTAGGGCAGTGACGCCTGCACAACGGCGCTTCGCGGCCGACGGGCGGCGTCGTGCCGCTCCGCGGGCACCGCGCCGTACGTGGTGGTGCGCTGCCGGGGCGTGCGGCCGCTGGCGCGCACCAGAGCTTCGAGCTCGCCCACCGATCTGCGCGAACCGTGCCGGGAGCCGGCCATGCGGCTGATGGTCTCCTCCATGAGGGTCCCGCCGAGGTCGTCGACACCACCGGCGAGCACCTGCGCGCAGGCGTCGGGGCCGAGCTTGACCCAGGAGCACTGCACGTGGTCGATCCGGCCGTGCAGGACCAGCCGCGCGACGGCGTGCACCGCGCGGTTGTCCCGGGCGGTCGGCCCGGGACGGGCCACCCCCGCGAGGTAGAGCGGAGCGGAGGTGTGCACGAACGGCAGCGGCACGAACTCCGTGAAGCCCCCGGTCTCGGCCTGCAGCCGGGCGAGCAGCTGGAGGTGGGCCACCCGGTGGTGTGGCTGGTCCACGTGCCCGTACATCATCGTGCTGGTCGTCGGGATCCCGAGCCGGTGCGCCGTCTGCACCACCTCGATCCACTGCGCGGTGGGCAGCTTGCCCTTGGTGAGCACCCACCGGACCTCGTCGTCGAGGATCTCGGCCGCGGTCCCGGGCAGGCTGTCCACGCCGGCCTCGCGGGCAGCGCGGAGGAAGTCGGCGACGGACAGCGCCATTCGGGCGGCGCCGTTCACCACCTCCATCGGGCTGTACGCGTGCAGGTGCACCTTCGGGGCGGCTCGCTTCACGGCGCGGGCCAGGTCGAGGTAGGCGGTCCCCGACAGCTGCGGGTCGATGCCGCCCTGCATGCAGACCTCGGTCGCACCCACCTGCCACGCCTCGGCCGCCCGGGCGGCCACCTCGTCCAGCGACAGCGCGTAGGCGTCGGCGTCGGTGCGCCGCTGCGCGAAGGCGCAGAAGCGGCAGCCGGTGTAGCAGACGTTCGTGAAGTTGATGTTGCGGTTGACCACGTAGGTCACCTCGTCGCCGACGGTGTCCCGTCGTACGTCGTCGGCCAGCGCGCAGACGGCGTCGAGGTCCGCGCCCTTCGCCGTCATGAGCGCGAGCGCCTGCGCGGCGGACAGCGCCGCCGGGTCGTCGGCGGCCACGCGCAGCGCCGCCCGCACGTCGGCATCCAGCCGGGGCTGCGCTGCGGGCACCGCCTCGCGGACCGCGGCCCAGTCGCCGTAGACCTCGAAGAAGTCCGAGCGTCGATCGCCCGTGCGCCCCGTCGTGTCGATCGTGACGTGCAGGTCGCGTCGCCCCGTGGGAACCAGGCCGGCGTCTGGCTCCTGCCAGGGGTGGCCGGTGGGCAGCACGTCCGCGGCCAGGCCGCTGGGCAGCCGGAGGGCGTCGACATGGGCGGTCAGCCGCGGGTCGAGCCACGGCTCGGCCAGGTAGGGAGGATGGGCGGCCAGGCGCTCCCGCAGCTGCAGCCCGCTGCGAGCCGTCGCCGCGGCGAGCCGGGGGATCTGCGGCCAGGGCCGCTCGGGGTTGACGTGGTCGGGCGTCAGCGGTGACACGCCGCCCCAGTCGTCCACCCCGGCCCGCAGCAGCAGCCGGGTCTCGTCGAGGGCGACGAGGTTGGGCGGCGCCTGCACGCGCATCCGGGGTCCCATCACCAGGCGCGTCACGGCGATCGTGGCGGCGTAGTCCTCCAGGCCGAGGTCGGGCCTCGCCTGCATCGCGGTGTCGTCCTTGGCCCGGAAGTTCTGCACGATCACCTCCTGCACGTGACCGTGCCGGCGGTGCGCCGCGCGGATCGCGAACACCGTCTCGGCGCGCGCCCGCGCCGACTCCCCGATGCCGACGAGCAGGCCGGTCGTGAAGGGGACCGACAGGCGCCCGGCGTCCTCGAGCACCCGCAGCCGGACGGCGGGGTCCTTGTCGGGGCTGCCCCGGTGGGCGGCGACGTCCGCGGTCGTCTCGACCATCATCCCCAGCGACGCCGCCACCGGCTTGAGCCGCTGGAGCTCGCTCCACGTCATCACCCCCGGGTTCAGGTGCGGCAGCAGGCCGGTCCGCTCGAGGACGGCGATGGCGCACGCGCGCAGGTAGGACAGCGTGCTGTCGTAGCCGGCCTGGTCCAGCCACGACCGGGCTGCTTCCCAGCGGTCCTCCGGCCGGTCGCCGAGGGTGAACAGCGCCTCCTTGCAGCCCAGCTCCGCCCCACGGCGGGCGACGGCGACGACCTCGTCCAGGCTCAGGAACGGCGACGGCAGCCGCCCCGGCGCCGTCGCAAAGGTGCAGTAGTGGCACCGGTCGCGGCACAGCCGGGTGAGCGGGAGGAACACCTTGCGGGAGTACGTGACGACGCCGGGCCGTCCCGCATCCGCCAGGCCGGCGTCGCGCACCTGCGACGCCACCGCGAGCAGCCGGTCGAGGTCGTCGCCCCGTGCGCCGAGAAGGACGGTCGCCTCGTCGAGGTCGAGGGCCTTACCGGCCTCGGCCCGCGCGAGGGCCCGCCGCAGGCCACCGTCCACCCCTCGACCCTACGCTGCCGTCGAGGAGGAGCAGGTGTGGGCGAAGCGCTTGCAGCGCAGCCTCTTTCGGGATCTGCGAGCTGCCGGGCGGGTCATCTCCCGGTCGCACTGAAGTGCATGTAGTCCTTGCTGCCGCGCCAGCTGCCGCCCCAGCCCCAGCCGACGGCGGCGAAGGCACGTACGGCTGCTCCTCCCGGGAGGTGCATCCCTGGCCGGATCCGGCCGCGGTCGGCGTAGGCGCCGGCCAGCTCCGGAAGGACCAGATCGCGCTTCACCAGCGGGTTGTGGAAGGGGTTGACGTCGACGGCGAGCCCGTACGCGTGCTGCGACCAGGTCGACTGCCCACGCGCCTTGCGACAGACGTAGGAGGCGGTGTTGTTGCCGTCACCGGTGGGGGCCGCCTCGAGGTCGGCCGTCGTCACCAGGCGCATCTGCTCGATCGGGAAGTCCGCCGCGAACAGGCGGCGGAACACCTCGACCACGTCCTCGGCCACCGCGGCGGAGACCACGAGCTCACCGGTGTGCGCCGCCCCGTCGAAGCCGCGGAAGGAGACGGTGAGGTAGCGCAGGTCCGCCAGGCCCACCGGGCAGCCGGGGAACCACGACGTGCCCATGCGCGAGCGGACGGCCGCGGTGATCGGGGTGACAGTGGACTGGAACCGGCCGTCCGGCGGGGGCAGGGTGCCGGGCAGGGTCAGGCGACGGTCCCGCAGGGCCGACGGCGTCTCCCGCACCTGCCCGAAGCCGTCCGCCCGCAGCGGGAGCGGGACCGCCCCGAGCACCCACGACGGGTCGGCGCCAGGGGATGACGGGACCGGGGCGGTCGACTGCGTCGCGTCCGGCGGCGGTGGCGGGGCGGGCGGCAGAGCCGCCGGTGCGGGAGCGGCGGGTGCGGGTGCAGGCGCAGGCGGGGCGGCGGCTCCGGTGAGTGCGGGGGCAGCAGCCGGCGGGCTGCCCGGAGCGCCGCAGCCGGTCAGCAGCACCGCGGCGACAGCCAGCAGGAGGGGACGGCGCACCCTGCCAGCCTGGCATTGTCTGCGCCATGGCGTTCGAGGGCTTCCCCGAGCAGGCGCTCGACTTCTACGAGGGCCTGGTGGCGGACAACAGCAAGGCCTACTGGAACGACCACAAGGTGATCTACGAGGAGGCCGTGAAGGGGCCGATGCTGGCCCTCCTGGCAAGCCTGGCGCCCGAGTTCGGGCAGGCCAAGCTCTTCCGCCCCTACCGCGACGTCCGGTTCAGCAAGGACAAGACCCCGTACAAGACCGCTGCGGCGGCGGCGCTCGGTGACGACGTGCAGGGCGGGCGCTACGTGCAGGTGTCCGCGGAGGGCCTGATGGTCGCCGGGGGCGCGCACGGGCTGACCACCGACCAGGCCCGGCGGCTCCGGGCGGCGGCCGCCGAGGACGCAGCCGGCACCGCCCTCGTCGACATCCTCGCGACCCTTCGCCCAGCCGGGTTCACGATCGAGGGTGAGCGGCTGAAGCGTGTCCCGGCGGAGTTCGGCGCCGACCACCCCCGGGCCGACCTGCTGACCCTCAAGACGCTGTTCGCCTACCGCCGGTTCGAGCCGGGCGAGTGGCTGCACACGGCGCAGGCCGCGCAGGTGGTGGCCGGCGCCTGGCGGGCCGTCACGCCGCTGAACGACTGGCTGCGGGTACACGTGGGTCCGGCTCGGACGGAACGCGCGCGGAAGCCCTGAGGCTCTGCGCCGACGGGGGTAAGGACTTCCGCACCCGGGGTAACGCAGGAGAAGGACCGTTAACGGAGAATCACTCTTCGACCGCCGACCTCGACCGTAGGGATGCTCATGCGTCGTGTCACGGTTCTCGCCGCTGCACCTGTGGCCCTCGCCCTGTCCGTCAGCAGCGCACCGGCTGCCTTCGCGCACGGGACGGGCCCTGCCGGAACGGCGGGCACCGTCAGCTCCGGGCTGCCGGTGGTGACCAGCCCCAACGTCGCGCTGCTGGCCAACATCCCCGAGACCCAGGCGATCTCGATGGAGTTCTCGCCCTCGGCGCCGTTCGCGTACGTCTCGAGCCTGGACACGATCTCGGTGCTGGACATCAGCGACCCCCGGGCGCCCAGGCCGCGCGGCACGCTGGTCAACGCCCTGTTCGAGAACGAGGCGATGACCTACGGCGAGCGGACCGTGAACGGCACGACCACCCGCTTCGTGCTCGCCGGCATCGACCTGTACCAGGCCTCGCCCGAGGACCCGACGCACGTCAACGTGGACGACGGGCCCGAGGTCGCGATCGTGGACGTCACGAACCCCGACGACCCGAGGATCCGGGGCCGGGTCAAGACGACCACCAGCGCGCACACCGTGCAGTGCCTGAGCCAGCAGGACTGCACCTACGCCTACACCGCCGGCAACGGGACGCGGGCCAAGCCTGCTGGTGACTTCTCGATCCTCGACCTGAGCGACCTCGACGCCCCGAAGGAGGTGGTGGCCCGGGTTCCCTCGCCGGCCGCCGAGCCGAACGGGGTGTTCACCCGGGGCGCCGGACACTACTGGGACTTCGTCACCATCGGCGAGCGCCGGATCGGCTGGCACACCGGGTCCGGCGGCGCGGCGGCCTTCGACGTGACGGTTCCCACGGCTCCGAAGGCGCTCACCACGACGGGCCCCGCGGGGAGGACGACACCCCTCAACGACTTCATCCTGCACAACTCCATGCAGCCCAACGCCGCGGCGTTCCGCCCGGACGCGCTCCCCTCGATCGCGAACGGCAACGTGCTCGTGGTCACCGAGGAGGACTACTTCAACAACGGCGACGAGATCGCCTGCGACAAGGCGGGCAGTACCCAGACCTGGCACATCAAGCGGCTGGACGGCACGCCGGAGGCCGTGGTCCCGCTCGACGCCAAGACGATCTCGGACTTCGGCGGCGGCCTGACCACTCCCGTGGCGGGCTTCTGCTCCGCGCACTGGTTCGACGTGCACCAGGGCGGCTTCGTGGCGCAGGGGTTCTACGGCGCCGGCCTGCGCATCCTGGACGTGAACGACGCGGCGAACATCACGCAGATCGGCTACGCGACCAGCGGTGCCACCGAGGTCTGGGACGCCTACTGGGTGCCCTCGTACAACAAGAACGGCCGGATGCAGGGGAAGAAGACCAACATCGTCTACACCGCCGACGCCGTCCGCGGCATCGACGTCTACGAGGTCACGCTGCCGGGCAAGTCGGCGGAGGAGACGGACTCGACGCTTCCCCTCGCCGTCGTCGGCTCGACCCCGGCCTACCGGCCTCCGGCGGCCTCCTCCATGACGCAGGCAGTCGTCGGCACCGGTCTGCTGGCGGCCGTGCTGGCCGTCGGGCTGCACGCACTGCTGCTGCGCCGCCGCGTACCCCTTCCCCGCTGATCAGGGAGCTCCTGCTCACCGCCTGAGCGTGGTGGATCAGCAACAACCCCATGATCAGCGCAAGGAGGAGGTGAGGAGGGGCAGGGCAGACTGCTGCCATGGCCTCCCCGCACGAGCACGAGCACGACATCGCCTGCGCCATGGCGCACGGGCAGGTGCCGGCACCTACGGGCGAGCGCCGCCTCGTCGCCGTGTTCGCGTCGCCGGTCGCGCAGCAGCTGGTCCACCTCGCGGCGCACGTGGGCTACGACTGCGTGCTCCTCGACCCCGTCTCCGGGCTGGCCGGCGTCCTCCTGGTCGGCTCGGCGGCGGAGGCGGGCATCGACGGCGCCACCGACGTCGTCGTCACCGACCACGACCGGCCCGAGCTCGGGGACGTGCTCGCCGAGGTCCTGGCGCTCCCGGCCCGCTGGGTCGGCGTCATGGGCAGCCCGCGGCACACCGCGCCGCACGTCGCCGCGCTGGCCGCCCGGGGGGTGGCACCGGAGGTTGTCGCGCGCGTGCACCGCCCGATCGGGCTCGACATCGGCTCGCGCTCCCCGGCCGAGATCGCCGTCGCCACGGTGGCCGGCCTGCTGGCCGACCGGTCCGGCCGTAGCGGTGGGACCTACCAGGCGCCTCCGTGAGGATCGTCGCCCTCGCCGGCGGCATCGGCGGCGCCCGCTTCCTGCGCGGCGTGCAGGCCGCGGCGCCCGACGCCGAGCTCACCGTCGTCGTGAACACCGGCGACGACATCACGCTGTACGGCCTGCGCATCTGCCCGGACCTCGACACGGTGATGTACACCCTCGGCGGGGCGATCGACGAGCAGCGCGGCTGGGGCCGGCAGGACGAGACCTTCGTGGCGAGGGGCGAGCTCGAGGCCTACGACGCGCCGGCCGCCTGGTTCGGGCTCGGTGACCGCGACCTCGCCACCCATCTCGTACGCCGGCAGATGCTCGACGCGGGGTTCCCCCTGTCCCAGGTGACCGCCGCCCTCTGCGTGCGCTGGCAGCCCGGCGCGGCGCTCCTGCCGATGAGTGACGACCGCGTGGAGACGCACGTGCGGGTGCGCACCGACAGCGGCGAGCGGGTCCTGCACTTCCAGGAGTGGTGGGTGCGGCACCGGGCGGCGCTTCCCGCGACGGCCATCGTCGCGGTCGGTGCCGAGAGCTCGGCACCGGCGCCGGGCGTGCTGGAGGCGATCGCTGCGGCCGACGTCGTGCTGCTCCCGCCGAGCAACCCGGTCGTGAGCATCGGCACGATCCTGCAGGTCCCCGGGATCGCGGCCGCGCTGGCCGCCCGCCCGGTGGTGGGGGTGTCCCCCATCGTCGGGGGGGCCCCGGTGCGGGGCATGGCCGATGCCTGCCTGACCGCGATCGGCGTCGAGACGAGCGCAGAGGCGGTCGGCCGGAACTACGGCCCTGACCTGCTGGACGCCTGGCTCGTGGACACCGCCGACGCCGGGGCGACCGTGCCGGGCGTGCGGGTACGCGCCGTACCGCTGCTCATGAGCGACCTGGCAGCCACGACCGCCATGGCCCGGGCTGCGCTGGAGCTGGCCGGTGCCTGACTACCGGGTGATCGGTGTGGAGGGGCTGCCGGAGGTGCGGCCGGGCGACGACGTCGCCGCCCTCGTCGCCGGCGCCATCCGGCTCCAGGACGGTGACGTCGTCGTCGTCACCAGCAAGGTGCTGAGCAAGGCCGAGGGGCGGCTGGTGAGCGTGCCGGAGGGGGCGGACCGGGAGGCCGCGAGGCAGCGGGCGATCGCGGACGAGACCGTACGCGTCGTGGCCCGTCGCGGCTCCACCGTGATCGCCCAGAACCGGCACGGGATGGTGCTGGCGGCCGCGGGGGTCGACGCGAGCAACGTGCGGCCGGACGAGGTCGCCCTGCTGCCGGCGGACCCGGATGCGAGCGCCCGCGCGATGCGGGACCGGCTGGCGGTGCTCAGTGGCGCCCGCGTGGCCGTGGTCGTGAGCGACACCGCGGGACGGCCGTGGCGGACCGGGCAGGTGGACCTCGCGCTGGGCGTGGCCGGACTGGCGCCGCTGCGCGACGCCCGCGGCACCCGGGACACCCACGGCGCCCTGCTCGAGGTCACCGAGATCGCGGTCGCCGACGAGCTCGCGGCGGCGGCCGAGCTGGTGAAGGGCAAGGCGGCCGGGATCCCCGTGGCGGTCGTGCGCGGGCTGGCGGTGCCCGACGACGGGCGCAGCGCCGCCGCGCTGGTCCGGCCGCCGGAGCAGGACTGGTTCCGGACGGGGACCGCGGAGGCCGCGCAGCAGGCGGTGGCAGCGCGGCGTACGGTCCGCCGCTTCGGGCCGCGCCCGGTCGACCGGCAGGTCATCCTGCGGGCCGTCACCGCGGCCCTGACCGCACCTGCCCCGCACTCCACGACGCCGTGGCGCTTCGTGCTCGTGGAGCAGCGGAGGGCGGCCCTGCTCAAGGCCATGGCACGGCGGTGGGCGGAGGACCTGCGGGCGGACGGCCTCGACGAAGCGGCGGTCGCGTCCCGGCTGCGGCGCGGCGACGTGCTGCGGGCGGCCCCGTACCTGCTGGTGCCCTGCCTCGTGCGCTCCGGCGCCCACGACTACCCGGACGTCCGGCGGGCGCAGGGTGAGGAGCGGATGTTCCTGCTGTCCATGGGCGCGGCCATCGAGAATCTGCTCGTGCAGCTCGCCGCCGAGGGGCTGGGCAGCGCGTGGGTGGGCAGCACGCTGTTCTGCCCGGACGTCGTACGCGACGTGCTCGGCCTCGACCGCTCGTGGGAGCCGATGGGCGCCGTCGCGGTGGGCGAGCCGGCGGCAGCCCCCGTGGAGCGGGAGCCGCGCGAGGCCGGCGACTACTGCCGGGTGCTCTGAGCCTCTCCCGAGCCGCCGGCAGCGTGCCTACGGCTGCAGGACATCCCGGGTCTGGCCGTCCCTGATGTGGCCGTCCCGAGGGGCGAGGGCACTGGACCCGGCCGGTGGGGACCAGCCCAGCTCGCCGAGGCGTTTGCGCAGCATCAGGCCGGACAGCGCCTTGGCCTCGGCCAGGTCCACGAGGTCGCGCGCCTCACCGCCGAGCTCGGCGGCTTCCTCCAGCGCGGTTGCGGCCGACAGGTAGCGCGACATGCTGGCCCGAAGGCCCGGGTCGTCGAACGGGTTCTGCGCCATGGGTCGGAGTGTGCACCATGAGGGGCTAGTGGTGGCGATGGTCCTGGATCGTCGCCCTCGGCCCGAAGCGCGGGGAGGCGAACCCGCTGCACTCGAGCAGGCGTACGACCCGGTAGCGGTGCGGGCGCCACGGCTCGAGCAGCGCGACCATCGCCTCGTCGCCGAGCGGGCGCCCGACCAGCGCCCAGCCCACGAACTGCGAGAGGTGGTAGTCGCCCACGCTCAGGGCGTCGGTGTCACCGAGGGCCCGCTGGGCGACCTCCGCCGCGGTCCACGGCCCGATGCCGGGCAGGGCGCAGAGTCGACGGACGGCCTCGGCGTGGCTGAGGAACGCGAGCCGCTCGAGCCCTTCGGCGTCCTGCAGCGCGCAGCACAGGGTGCGCGCGCGCTGCGGACCGACACCGGCGCGGTGCCACTCCCACGACGGGATCCGCCGCCAGGTGGCCGCCGAGGGGGGTAGGCGCATCCCCTCAGGGGCCGGCCCGGGTGCCGGAGCGCCGTACTGCAGGACGAGGCGGTGGAAGGATGCCCGGGCCTCTCGGCCGGTGACCTTCTGCTCGAGGACCGCGGGTACGAGCGCCTCCACCACGCGACCGGTCCGGGGCACGCGCAGGCCGGGGTGGAGTGCGGCGCTGCGCACGAGCAGCGGATGGCGGGCGTCGAAGCCGTCCGCGTCGTCGCGGGCCCCGAGGAGGTCGGGGAGCCCGGCGACGATCTCGGCGGCCCCGGGGCCCCATGCCGCGACGGAGATCTCGCGCAGCCCGCGCTGGGAGATCCGGTAGGTCGCGGCGCCGGACGGCAGGAGCGTCGTCCGCCAGACCACCCCGCCGCACGAGCGGTGCGTCGGGTCGGTGCCGCCCCGGCGCAGCGGCGCCAGCGTGCGCGCGACGTCCACGGGAGCGGCTGGCCGCCAGACCGTCACGGCGTCGGGGCGCAGCGCAGCCGGGGCGGTCACCGCCCCATTCTGCGACTAGGGTCGAAGGTGGTTCGGCAGAAGGGAACCCGCGTTGGACAAGGTCGTCGGAAGCGCCGCCGAGGCGGTGGCGGACATCGGCAGCGGCTCGTCACTGGCGGTGGGTGGGTTCGGCCTGTGCGGCATTCCGACGGCGCTCATCGAGGCCCTGCTCGACGCCGGGGTCAGCGACCTCGAGACCGTCAGCAACAACTGCGGCGTGGACCAGTGGGGGCTCGGGATGCTGCTGTCGGCCAAGCGCATCCGGCGTACGACCGGCTCCTACGTCGGGGAGAACAAGGAGTTCGAGCGGCAGTTCCTCGGCGGGGAGCTCGAGGTCGAGCTGACGCCGCAGGGCACCCTCGCCGAGCGGCTGCGGGCCGGAGGGGCCGGCATCCCGGCGTTCTTCACCCCTGCCGGGGTCGGGACGCAGGTCGCCGAAGGAGGGCTGCCCCTGCGCTACGACGGCTCGGGCGGGGTGGCGGTGGCCTCGGAGCCCAAGGAGGTCCGCGAGTTCGACGGCCAGCGCTACGTGCTGGAGCGGGGGATCCGTACCGACTTCGCGCTGGTGCACGCCCGCTACGGTGACCGGCACGGCAACCTCGTCTACGCGAGGTCCGCCCAGAACTTCAACCCGCTGTGCGCGGCTGCCGGGCGCATCACCATCGCCGAGGTGGAGGAGCTGGTGGAGCCCGGTGTCCTCGATCCCGGGCAGGTGCACACCAGCGGGATCTTCGTGCAGCGGGTGGTGCACGTCCCCGACGTCGAGAAGCGGGTCGAGAAGCGGACCGTACGCGCGCCCGGCGCTCCGGCGGTGCCGGCCGGCGGCGGGGACGAGACCGTGCCGACCGGCAGGGGGCTGTAGTGGCGCTGACCCGTGACGAGCTGGCCGCCCGGGTGGCCCGGGAGCTCATCGACGGCCACTACGTCAACCTCGGCATCGGGTTGCCGACCCTGGTGCCCAACCACGTGCCGCCCGGCGTCTCGGTGGTCCTGCACTCCGAGAACGGCGTGCTCGGCGTCGGCCCCTACCCCCTCGACGAGCAGGTGGATCCCGACCTCATCAACGCCGGCAAGGAGACCGTGACGGTCCTGCCGGGGGCTTCCTACTTCGACTCGGCGTCCTCGTTCGCGATGATCCGGGGCGGCCACGTGGACGTGGCGGTGCTCGGCGCGATGCAGGTCTCCGAGCGCGGTGACCTGGCCAACTGGATGATCCCCGGGAAGATGGTGAAGGGGATGGGCGGCGCCATGGACCTGGTCCACGGGGCGAAGCGGGTGCTCGTGATGATGGAGCACACGGCACGTGGTGGGGCGCCCAAGATCGTCCGGACGTGCTCGCTGCCGCTGACCGGGCTGGCCTGCGTGCAGCGGGTCATCACCGACCTGGCGGTGATCGACGTGGAGCCCGATGGCCTGGTCCTGCGGGAGACGGCGCCCGGCGTGAGCGTCGACGACGTACGCGGCGCCACAGAGCCCGAGCTGACGGTGGCGCTCGGCGAGTAGTCGGCGCAGATTCGCGCCTGCTGTGGACCGCCTCCCGTCATCCACACAATCGACCGAGCTACGTGCGCAGCTGCCTCCGCACGACTACCCCGGCGCGCGCTTGCGCCCTTCCACGGCGTAGGCAACGGCGAGGCCGCCGACCCAGAACACGTTGACACCGGCCCCCAGAAGGTTCCCCCTCACGGCCCAGCCGGCCGCGACGAGGACCCCGCCGAGCTGAGCCGCGGCGTACACCGCCGGCTCCCGCCGTCGCCACAGCCTGAGGAAGCCCGGCGTGTAGGCCGTGAAGGGCACGGACAGCAGGTAGCCGGAGGCGAGCAGGGGGAGAGCGGGGCGCATGAGGCAACCCTGCCCCGAAACGGTGCGGCTCAGGCCAGCTCGGGCGCGAGGGAGGCCACCCGGGCGTGGAGCTCCTTGACCCGCTGCGCCTCAGCGGCGGGCATGACCAGGGTCGCGGCCGGGGTGTGCACGACGACGAGCCCCTCGCAGCCCACGAGCGTCACGAGGTGGTCCGGGTCCGAGGACGCAACGACGTTGTCCCGGCTGCCGTGCAGGACCGCTCGCGCCGCTCCCACCCGGTTGCCGTCCGCGTCGGCGAGCAGCGCCTGCCCGTACGCCGGCCAGGACCCGACGTCCAGCCATGCCGCCTGCAGGGGCAGGGCGGCGACGGTGAAGTCCGGCGAGATCGAAGCCGGTTCCATGACGCCGTAGTCGATGCTCAGGCGAGGCAGCGTCGGCCAGGCGTCGCGCGCGAGGTCGTCCCAGGCCGGGGTGCCGTAGACCCTCCCCAGCTCGCGGAGCAGCCCGCCCGCCTGCGGCACGAACGTGTCGACCGCGCGCAGCAGCGCGCCTGCCTGCCACACGAACATCCCCGAGTTCCAGAGGTAGCGCTGCGGACCGGCGGCGAGGAAGCCGGCGGCGACCGCGGGCGTCGGCTTCTCCCGGAACGACGTCACCACCTGCCCCCCGCCCGCCAGCGAATCACCCAGCTCCAGGTAGCCGAAGCCCGTCGCCGCACCGTCGGGCACGACGCCGAACGTGACGAGCGCGTCCTCGCGGGCCTCGGCGAGGGAGAAGGCGGCAGCGAGCGTGGCCGCGAAGGAGGACAGCGGCTCGATGAGGTGGTCCGCGGTGAGCACCGCGACGACCGCCTCCGGGTCCTGCGCCGCGATGACCGCGCATCCGAGGGTCACCGCCGGGAGCGTGTCCCGGCCGGACGGCTCCACGATCAGCCGGTCGCTGCGCAGCCCCTCGACCTGCGAGACCGCAGCGCGCAGCTGCTCGCCCGCCCCCAGCCACACCTGCGCGGCGGGCACCACCGACGTGGCCCGCTCCACGGCGATGTCGAGCAGGGAGCGGCCGTGCAGCAAGGGCACGAGCTGCTTGGGCAGCCCGGCCGTGGAGAAGGGCCACAGCCGGGTTCCGGACCCGCCGGCGAGGATGAGGGCGTGGCGCATCAGGCTCTCCGGTCGGCCTCGTCGAGAACGGCAGCGCTCTGGAGCACGGCCGCGGACCGGGTGGGGGCGGCCCCCTCCCCCATGGAGCGCACCCGGGCGGCGAGCAGGTAGCGCAGCAGCAGCCCGAGGGCCAGCGCGATCCGCAGCGGCGCGTGGACCGGGGCGGAGTACTGACGGGACAGGTAGCGGTAGAGCGACCTGTGGTGCTCGCGCAGCATCGCCGCGGCCACCCGGGACGTCGCCTGGCCGCCCTCGTGCGTGACGACCGCCGTCGGGACGTAGACGTTGGACCAGCCGGTCTCGGCCAGCCGGCGGCACAGGTCCATGTCCTCGCAGTACATGAAGTACGACGGGTCGAAGCCGCCGACCGCGTCGAACGCCTCACGCCGCAGCAGCATCAGCGAGCCGGACAGCCACCCGGTCGGCCCCTCCCTCGGCGGGCCTTCCTCGTCCCGGTAGGAACGGGTCCAGGGGTTCGTGGGCCACCACCACCCGAACAGCGCGTGCCCGGTGCCCCGGACGAGGGACGGGAACGCCCGCGCGGACGGGTAGAGCTCCCCCGCCGGCGTGCGGATCGCCGGGCCGAGGCAGCCCGCGCGAGGCCACCGCGCCCCCCCTGCCAGCAGCTCGTCCAGCGCCCCCGGCTCCCAGACCACGTCGGGGTTGGCCACCACGAGCCACGGCTCATGCCCACCCAGGGCACCGAGGTTGGCGGCGCCGCCGTACCCGAGGTTGCTCCCCGTCTCCAGCAGCCGCACGCCGGGGCCGGCGGCCGCGGCAGGAGCTCCGTCGGTGCTGCCGTTGTCGGCCAGGACGACCGTGTAGGGCAGCGTCGTCGCGCCGCGCAGGGAGCTCAGGAAGCTCCTCAGCGAGGCGCCCGGGGAGTAGGTGACCACGACGACCCGCAGTGTCCCGGGGTCGTCCACGGGTCCACCCTCCGCCGCCAGGTCGGGCCTCGGGAACCCGGCCACTGCTGTGGCAGCCTAGCGAACGTGACCGCAGCGGCAGGGCCGTCGCCATGAGAGTCGCGATGACCCTGGAGCAGTGCTGGGAGGAGGTCCCAGGCGGGACCGCGGCCTCGGCTCTGGCCACGGCGCGCGCGCTCACCGCCCTGTCGGTGGAGGTTGTCGGTGTGTCGGCGCGCCACCCGCGGCCGCCGGCGACGCCCTATCTGCCGACGGTGCCCGTCGCCCAGCTGCCGCTGCCCCGGCTCGCCCTCTACGAGTCCTGGCAGCGCTGGCGCCGCCCCCCGGTGCAGCGCGCCACGGGTCCGGTCGACCTGGTGCACGGCACGACGATGGCCGTGCCGCCCCGGTCGGCGCCCCTGGTGCTGACCGTCCACGACCTGGCGTTCCTGTCCGATCCGAGCCACTTCACCCGACGCGGGATCGGCTTCTTCCGCAGGGGACTGGAGCTGGCCCGCAGCGAGGCGGACCTGGTCCTGGTGCCGTCCGAGGCCGTTCGCTCCGACTGCCTGGCCGCCGGTCTCGCCCCGGAACGGGTCCACGTGGTCCCCCACGGCGTCCACAGCCGGCGGGCCGGCGCCGAGGACATCCAGCGGGTACGGGAGAAGTACGCCGTGCCAGGCCGCTACATCCTGTGGACCGGTACCCGCGAGCCGCGCAAGAACCTGGATGGCCTGCTGCGGGCGTTCGGCCGGCTGCAGGCCGACGTCGACCTGGTGGTCGTCGGCCCGGAGGGCTGGGGGGAGGACCTCGGGGCGCTGCTCGACCGGACCCCGCGGGTGCGGGTCACCGGCTTCGTCCCGGACGTGGACCGGGACGCCCTCTACGCCGGGGCCGAGCTGTTCGCCTTCCCCTCCCTGCGCGAGGGGTTCGGGCTGCCCGTGCTCGAGGCCATGGCCCAGGGCACGCCGGCGGTCACCTCGGCCGGCACCGCGATGGCCGAGTTCGCGGTCGGGGCGCTGGTCGACCCCACCGATCCCCAGGCGCTCGCGGACGCGCTCGATGACCTGCTGGGCGACGAGAGCCGGCGCCGGCAGCTGTCCGCACAGGCCCGCGAGCGCGCCGCCGGGATGACCTGGGAGAAGGCGGCGACCAGCACGCTGGCGGTCTATCGCACGCTGGTGCCCTGAGAGCCGGGCTACTGCTCCAGGGCGCGCAGGTAGCTGGCCAGATGCGCCTCCGCGGATGCGGCCCAGGTGAACTCCAGCGAGCGCTGGTGGCCGGCAGCGCTGAGGGTGGCCCGGCGGCCGTCGTCGTCGTAGAGCGCGCCGAGCGCCGCCGCGATCGAGGCGTCGTCGGGCTCGGTGTAGGCGACGGCGTCCCCGCCGACCTCCGGCAGCGAGAGCCGCTGCGTGGTCAGCACCGGGGCGCCGCAGGCCATCGCCTCCAGCACCGGCAGCCCGAAGCCCTCCCCGTGGCTCGGGTAGGCGACGATCCGCGCACCCCCGAGGTAGCCGGGCAGGTCGGTGAAGCGCAGGTAGCCGGGCCGAAGGACGCGCAGGTGAGCGGGCACGGCGGCCACGGTGCCCTCCACCTGGTCGTCCCAGCCGGCCCCGCCGGCCAGCACCAGCGCCGGGGGCTCCGGGTGCTGGCCGAAGGCCTGCACCCACCCACGGATCAGCGCGGGCACGTTCTTGCGCGGCTCGAGCATGCCGAGGAAGGCGATGTAGGGCTGGTTGCCCAGCCCCAGGCGGGCCTGCACGCGCGACTTCTCCGCCTCGGTGGGCAGGCGGAACGTGGCGGGGTCCACCCCGTGATAGGCCACGTCGATCTTCGTCGCGTCAGCGTCGAGGACCCGGACGACCTCGTCGCGGGTGGCCTTGCTCGGCACCACGACGCGGGCCGACCGGCGCAGCGCGGTGCGGGTCGCCGACCGGAAGAACGTGCCCTTGACCGTGCTGTGCAGGCTCGGCTCGGTGAAGAACGTCGCGTCGTGCACAGTGACGACGACGGGCCGGCCCGACCGCAGCGGCATCGTGTAGTGCGGGGAGTGGACGACGTCCGCCTCGACCTGCTGGGCCACGAGCGGCAGCCCGGTCTGCTCCCAGGCGAGCCGAGCCGGCCGGTGCGCGATGGCGGCCGGACCGGCGATCACGCGAGCCTCGGGGGCGACGCGGCCGTACCGCTCGGCATCCGAGCGCTGGCAGACGATGGCCAGGTCGGCATGCCGCTCGGCCAGAGCGGCGAGCAGGCCGTCCACGTAGCGCCCCACCCCGCCGCGGTCCGCGGGGACCGCGGTCGCGTCGACGAGCACGCGGCCAGACACGAGAGCTCCCTCCGGCGGCAGTGCTGTCGCGGCCAGCGTACGGCTCCGGCCGGGTTGCGGAAGGGAGGTCAGGAGGGGTCCGGCGCGCGCCGGACCCGCAGCTGCGCGAGGTCGGCGTCGACCATCCGCCCGACCAGCTCCTCGAAGGGGACCCGGGGCGTCCACCCCAGCTCCCGCTGCGCCTTGCCGGGGTTGCCGACCTGCAGGCCGGCGTCGGCCGGCCGGAAGAACTCCTCGTCGACCCGGACGTGGCTACGCCAGTCGGGCACGCCCGCCCGGGTGAACGCCGCAGCGACGAAGTCCGCCACGCTGTGCGCCCTCCCGGTCGCGATCACGTAGTCGTCGGGGTGGGTGTGGCGCAGGGCGCGCATCATCGCGTCGACGTAGTCCGGTGCCCAGCCCCAGTCCCGACGGACGTCGAGGTTGCCCAGCACGAGCTCGTCCTGCAGGCCCAGGGCGATACGGGCCGCAGCCTGGGTGATCTTGCGCGTGACGAACGACTCCGGGCGCCGGTCCGACTCGTGGTTGTAGAGCAGCAGCGAGACCGCGAACATCCCGCGCTCGCGATAGACCCCGACGAGGTGATGCGCGAAGGCCTTCGCCGCCCCGTAGGGCGAGGTGGGGCGTACGGGCGTCTGCTCGTCCTGCGGGGCGGCCGCGGCCGAACCGAAGATCTCGGCGCTGGAGGCCTGCAGGAAGTGGACCGGGCGGCCGCGGCGCTCCTGGTGCTGCCAGGTGAGCTCCAGCAGCCGCGCGGTGCCGAGCGCGTTGACGTCGGCCGTGAGGACCGGCTCCTTCCAGGACAGGGCCACCGAGCTGATCCCCGCGAGGTGGTAGACCTCGTCGGCGTCCGACTCGGCCAGCACCCGGGCCAGCGCGTCGTCGTCGGTCAGCTCGCCCCCGTGCAGGACCGCCTCCGGCGAGCGCCGCTGCACGTCGGCGAGGTCCTCCCCGGCGCGGACGAGGCCGTGCACCGCCCAGCCGTCCGCGATCATCCGCTCGGCGAGGTAGCCGCCGTCCTGCCCGGTGATGCCGGTGACCAGCGCGGTCTGCATGCTCAGCGACCCGCCAGCGCCTTCTGCTCCGCCAGGTCGCTCTCCACCATCATCGCGATCAGCTGGCCGAAGGTCACGGTGGGCTTCCAGCCGAGCCGGTCGCGTGCCTTGCTCGCGTCACCGATGAGCAGGTCGACCTCCGCCGGACGGAAGAAGGCCGGGTCCTGGTGCACGTAGCGCTGCCAGTCGTCGATGTCGACGGCGCCGAAGGCAGCATCGAGCAGCTCACCGATGCTGTGCGTCTCCCCTGTCGAGATGACGTAGTCGTCGGCCTCGTCCTGCTGCAGCATCCGCCACATCGCCTCGACGTAGTCACCGGCGAAGCCCCAGTCGCGGCGGGCGTCGAGGTTGCCCATGACCAGCCGGTCCTGCAGACCGAGGGAGATGCGCGCCACCGCCTGGGTCACCTTGCGCGTCACGAACTCCTCGCCGCGCCTGGGGGACTCGTGGTTGAACAGGATCCCCGACGAGGCGTGCATGCCGTAGGACTCGCGGTAGTTGATGGTCATGTAGTGCCCGAAGACCTTGGCCACGCCGTACGGGGAGCGCGGCCACAGCAGCGTCGACTCGCTCTGCGGGACGTCCTGCACCTTGCCGAACATCTCCGAGCTCGACGCCTGGTAGAAGCGGACCGACCGCACGTCGCTTCCGGCGTGCAGCCGCGTCGCCTCCAGCGCGTTGAGCACCCCCTTGGCCGTGACCTCCGTCGTCACGTGGGCGTTCTCCCACGAGTAGGCGACGAAGGAGATGGCGCCGAGGTTGTAGAACTCGTCGGGCTGCGCGACGTTCAGGGCACGCATCAGGCTGGAGAGGTCCGTGAGGTCACCGGTGAGCAGGCGGACGTCGGGGACCGTCCGGCGCACGAGGTCGAACTTGGGGTTGTTCTGGCCGCGGATGAGGCCGTAGACCTCGTAGCCCTTGGCCAGCAGCAGCTCAGACAGGTAGAGCCCGTCCTGGCCGGTGATGCCGGTGATGAACGCGTTTGTCATGTCTCCCGCTCGCTGATCAGCTGCCGACTGGCGAACGCTAGCGGCGCGGCAGCGAAACGCTAGCTCCCGCCCTCCTTCACCACGACCGCACCGGTGACCGGGTCGTAGGTGATGAAGCCGCGCTGGAACGTGCTGCGGGTCAGGCCGTCGGGATCGCGGAAGGGCTCGGTGGTGGGGAAGCCGAGCACTCCTGACGCTCCTCCACGCTCTAGCCACGCAGAACGCACTGGCCCTGAGACGCTGTGAGCTCCCGTGGTCGACGACCAGTAGATCGAGGCAGCCGGCGCCGTAGCCGATCCCCTGCCGACGAAGTCGTTGAAGCGGCCGACCCGGTCCTGGGTGTCGGTCTGGTCGGTGGCGGGGTAGCCGAGCGGCCCGGTCTCCCACCCGAGCTGCTGCCAGCGGTCGCGGATCGCGCCGTGGACGTTGTGGGCGCCCGTGGAGGGGTGCCAGTAGATCGAGCCGCTCCGGAAGTGGTTGTAACGGCCCGCGCCGTCCGGAGTGGCCGTCTCGTCCGTCAGCGGGTAACCCAGCGGCCCCGTCTCCCAGCGCAGCTGCTGCCACTTCAGCCGGATCGGCCCCCAGACCGCGAACGCGCCGATCGCGGGGTGCCAGTAGATCGAACCGCGCTGGAAGTGGTTGTAGCGAC
>JAUJOY010000001.1:623628-918829 GCA_030447385.1 Mycobacteriales bacterium | reverse complement strand
TCGCCCCCCAGACCGCGAAGGCGCCGATCGCGGGGTGCCAGTAGATCGAACCGCGCTGGAAGTGGTTGTAGCGACCCACGCCGTCCGGGGTCGGCGTCTCGTCCGTCACCGGGTAGCCCAGCGGGCCGGTCTCCCAGCGCAGCTGCTGCCACTTCTGCCGGATCGCCCCCCAGACCGCGAAGGCGCCGATCGCGGGGTGCCAGTAGATCGAACCGCGGTCGTAGTGCGTGTAGCGACCCACGCCGTCGGGAGGAGCCAGCTCGCGGGTGATGGCCTCACCCAGGACCGACCCCGGCCCGCCCAGGGCGGTGTACTTGTTGTTTATGCCGGTGCAGTCGACGAGGCAGGGTGCGCCGTGGTCGTTGGTGCGCTGGTCGTGGGCGCTGGTCGTGGAGCAGCTCCAGGCCGGCACCCGCCACGGCGGGGTGCAGGTGACGACGCGGCACCACACCGGACCGGTGCAGGAGATGCCCTGGTTGCACTGGCCGTAGCGGAAGTTGTTGCAGCACACCCTGCGCTGGTCGCACTGGCCACTCGGCCCGCAGCCGCAGGAACAGTTGCGGCAGCCCTCGCCGCAGAAGTTGCGACCAGCCTCGCAGCCGCACGAGCAGTAGCTGTGGCAGTCGATGTAGTAGCGCGCGTTACCGCAGCAGAACCCGGAGTTGTCGGACTTCCACCAGCCCCCGACGAGGCTGCCGGGGGGGCACCGGTTGATGCCGTTGTTGATCGTGCAGCAGAAGGCGGTGTAGCCGGACGAGCAGGTGGAGTCCACACCGCAGACCGCTGCGTAGGCGGTGCCGGGTCGCAGCAGGAAGCGCAGCGGAGACACGGTCAGCGCGGAACCCACCACCGCCATGCGGACGAGGAAGCTCCGGCGGCTGGGGCCGCGGTCGAGGGCCGCTGCCGCCCGCTCCACGAGCGTCGGGGACGTGCGGCCGGAGTCGCGCACCAACAGGTCCGAGCTCATGAGTCCGCGCCTGCCGAGAGCTCGAGCGAGTCGAGGACCGCACGGACAGCGCGCACCAGCACGGCCCGGCGGGCGTGGCTGCCCAGGACGACGTACAGGCAGAAGGCCCGTCCCGACTCCTGGAAGAAGTACTGCCGGCCCGACTGACCGGCGATGCTGCGCTGCAACCCGGCGGGGCTGAAGTCCTGCGGAGTCGGAACGGGTCGCTTGTGGGAAGCGAACAGTGGGGTCGCGGCCGCGGACGGCTCATACTCGAACAGCGAGACGAAGACGTCGTCCTGCGTCATCAGTCCGGTCACGTTGCCGCCGAAGTCGCCGCGCACCTCGGGCAGTGCGATTGTCGCAGCGTGCAGCACCGGGCGCGGGCGTGCCTCCGGCTCGCCGCTCTCGGGCAGGCGCCGCCTGATGCGGACTTCCCAGCCTGGCGGGGCGTCGACGGCCATCCCGTGGCCGCGCACCTTCACGTGACACCCACCAGGAGCTGCGCCGCACTGGCGGCCGCGATGGCGGCAAGCCCGGCGGCGGCGGCGGCGCGACCCGTCCGCTCGCGCGACGCGAGGCGGCGCGACGAGGTGGCGAGGTGCTCCGTCGTCGTGACCCGGCGCATCCCGAGCACCGGCAGGGCCCGCGCCAGGCCGAAAGAAGATCCCAGGACCGCACCACCAGCGGGGGAGCCAGTCAGGAGGGCCAGCGCAAGGGCGAGGTGCACGGTCGGGGAGGTCACGATCGTCACGAGGGCAGCCCCGAGCTGCGCGCCGAAGCCGACGCCGTACACCCACCCGCGGTAGCGGTGCAGCCAGTCCTCGTCGACCTGCCGGCGCACCGTGGGCACCTGGGGCAGCCGGCCGCGCTCGACCAGCACCGCGAGCACCGCGGCGACCGTGAGCAGGACCAAGGCCCCCGCCGCCACAGCGGGCACCTCGAGGGGCAGGAGCCAGCCGAGTGCACCGGCCAGCGTCCCGACCGCGGCTCCGCCGACGACCGAGCCGAGCACGTACGCCGTGGCGGTGATGGACCAGCGGCTGGCGCGTCCCCGCTCACCGAGCGGGGTGATGCTCGTGAGCATCGACTCGCCTCAAGGCGACCACATCGAGCGCAGTGCAGCCAGAACCGCGGTCGGCACGCCTACCACCAGCGCCCACATCGACAGGTCCATCAGTGCCGCTCCTCTTCCTGGCCGGGCACGTCGCCGCCGGGGTAGAGGCTGTCGTGCCCCGGCGTGATGCCGGCGCGGAGCAGCTCCCGGTCGGCGCGAGCTTCGCGGTGCGCGCCGTCACCGCGGTCCTCGTCGTCGCCTGTCTGCCGCAACGTCAGCGCACGGTCCTCGGTGGCCTCCCGCACGAGGCGGACGACCTGCTCCCAGGCGGTGGCGGATCCCTCTCCCGCCACACGGCCGGCGGCGCCGTCGACGTGCACGAAGTAGGGGCTGCCGGGCACGCCGTAGTCGTCCCAGGCCTGCGTCGACATGACGACCGGAACCCCGGGGGACGCCAGGTCGCGGATGGCGGACTGGCTCTCCATCTCCCGCCCCTTCGTGACCACCACGAGCCGGGTGTCCGCGGGCAGTCCTAGGTCGCGGCCCGGCGCGAAGGCATCCCAGAAGGTGAAGCAGGTGAGGCAGCCGCTGGACAAGAAGGCGAGCAGGGTGTCGGAGCCGCGGGTCGACATGCTGACCAGCACCGCCTCCTCCGACGGGGTCACGCCGACCAGGTCGGGAGCCGCGATCCCCATGGAGCTGCCCGGTCCGACGACGCCTGAGCGCACCTCGAACGGCACGTCCACCGGTCCCCGAGGCGCCGTGTCCTCCCGCCCGGCGCCGAGCTCGTGCAGAGAGCGCAGGATCTCGGCGTGGCTGCGGAGCAGGCCGGCAACGAGCACGCCGAGGAGAAGCACGGCGAAGGTGAGGCCGACGACGAGGGCGGTCACGACGCGCCTCCTTGTAGGTGTACCGCGAGACCGGGCGGCCGAGCGGGCGGATCGTGTCCCAGCTCCACGGCCAGACGCGGCAGGGCGCTGAGCGCCAGGTAGGTGAGCCAGCCGACCAGGGCAGCGCTTCCCGCGACACCCGCCGCCATCAACATCGGCCCGTCCAGCAGGTCCTTGAGCCCGCCGCCCGACCCGGCCGCGACCGCCCCGGTGCTGATAGCGAGCACCGACGTGACGATGACGTGGAGAGGCGACGGCGGTACGTCCGGCTCAGCGAAGCAGCCGCAGGAGGCCAGCGGCACCCCGCGCAGCAGCGCCGAGCCCACGAAGACGGTGAAAGCCGCGTAGGTCGCCGCCAGCGCAGCCGCCGCGAAGGGCGCCTCCAGCAGGGCCGCCACGGCCACCAGCACCTCCGCGGCACCGAGGAGACGCACCAGCCACGACCGCGACGGCAGACCGGACAGACGCAGGGCCTGGCTGGTGGCGGCCGAGCGCACCAGCTTCGTCCCACCCGCGAGCGCCAGCAGCCCGGCCGCGGCCAGGAACACCGACGTCAGCGGGTGCACCCCGCCCACGGTGCGCTGCCGCTGTGTCCGCGTCAAGCACCGGCGGACCGGGCGGGCTGTGGTTGGCTGCCACGGTGTTCGCCTCGGACCGCGACGGGGTGCTCGTCACCGTCCTCGTGGTCACCTACAACGGCGCCCGGAGGCTGGACCGCTGCCTGGACGCCGTCGCAGCGCAGGACCTGGTCGGGCAGGGACAGGTCGCCTGCTGGGTGGTCGACAACGCCTCCGGCGACGGCTCCGACGCGGTCGTGCTCGGCCGCACCGACGGGGTGCGGCTGATCCGGTCGACGCGCAACCTCGGCTTCGCGGGCGGCAACAACCTGGCTCTGCGGCAGGCGCGGAGCCCCTACGTCGTCCTGCTCAACGACGACGCCGTGGTGCAGCCCGGGTGGCTGCACGCTCTGCTGGAGCCCTTCGAGAACGCCAGCGTGGGTGCCGTGGCCGGCAAGCTGCTGCTGGAGCCCAGGTTCGTGTCCGTCCCCCTCCGGGCCCAGGGGGTGGACCGCCTCGGCCTGGTCAGCGTCGCGCGGGACGGGGAGGACGTCACCGCCGAGCTGGTGTGGGACCCGCTGCTGGTGGCGGCACCGGCCGACGGGGTGCGCTGGTGCCGACCCTCGATCGAGCTGCTGGTTCCGCTGCGCACCGATGCGGCCCGGCTGGAGCACCCGGTGTGCGTCGAGGTTCAGGTACGGGCCCCGCGAGCGGCCACCCTGCACGTCGCCGATCGCCAGCACGCCGTCCCACCGAACGGTGCCCGGGTGGTGCTCGAGCTGCCTGCGGGTACCCCCACCACGGACGTCGTCAACAGCGCGGGCACGGTGCTCACGCTGGACGGCTACGCGGCAGATCGCGGCTTCGGCCGCGCCGACGACACCGGGTACGACATGCCCGCGGAGGTGTTCGGCGGGTGCGGTGCGTCACTGGCCCTGCGCACGGCGGCGCTCGGGCAGGTGGGGATCTTCGACGACGCGTGGTTCCTGTACTACGAGGACGTGGACCTGTGCTGGCGCCTGCGGCGCGCAGGCTGGACGGTCCGCTACCAGCCACGCGCCGTCGCCCGTCACGAGCACTCCGCCACGGTGGGCAGCGGCTCGGTCCTGCACGTGTTCCACGACGCGCGCAACCGGCTGCTGACACTGACCAAGAACGCCTCCTTCCCGCTGGTACGTCGGTCGGTGGGCCGCTACCTGCTCTCCACGGCGGCCGCAGCCGTACGGGCCGTGCCGCCAGGAGCCGGCGGCCGAAGCGAAGCCCGCCTGCGCCTTCAGGTGGTGGCCTCGTTCCTGCGGCTGCTGCCCGGGGTCCTCGTGCGACGGCGGGCCGTGCAGCGAAGCGCCGTCGTCGCGCGCACGACGGTGGAGGCATGGCTCGGCGCGGACATCGGCGGCGGCCGGGATCCCGGACCGCGTTCCGGCCCTGGGGAGCCGGCGGGCCGCCGACCCGGCGCCTGACGCCAGAGACGGGGGCCGCAGGACCGGTCTGACAGCGCCGGGACTGCTACCGTCGCCGACTGAGCAGCGTCTCGACCAGCGGTTCCCGACAGGAAGATCTACAGGGTGGCACCCGGTGGCGCGAGGAGCGAGTAGATGAAGAAGGCCGCACAGGTCGCGGCGCCGCCCTCGCCTGTCACGACAGGTCGACGCGAGTGACGGCGCAGCCCACGGAGCAAGGACAGGCCGCGGGGGAGGACGCCGCAACCGTCGAGCCGGATCCAGACCAGGGCGACTCGCCCGCTCCCCAGTCGCGGTGGCGTCCGCGATGGCGGTCCGTGCCGATGGTGCTCGACTGGTCGCTCGTCGGGGCCGGGATGATCGCGCTGTTCTTCCTGCCACCCGGACCCCCGCGGCCGGTGTGGGCGCCCGGCTCTCTGCTGTGGCACGACGGGACCGTCCGCTTCTACATTATCGAGGCCTTCATCTCGGGCCGGGCGATCGGGGACCTCCAGAACGTCGACCCCGGATGGGCCGATCGCTGGCCGTTGATCGGGACACTGATCGCGTCCCCGCTGTGGTACCTGGGGTCGATCGTCAAGTCGCCGTCGTTCTGGCTGGCGCGCTACAACTGGTTCCTCGTCGCCGCGGGACTTCTGGCCATCTGGCTGCTCCTGCGCTCCCGCGTCGACCGGGCGGTGCTGCGGACGTTCCTGGTCCTGCTGGTCACCGGCTCGCTGTTCGCCTCCCACCTCGCCGCCTACATCACCTTCGAGCCCTTCACGGCCGTGCTCGTCACGGTCGGGATACTCGCGGTGGTCACCGGCCGGGGGTGGTTCGGCTGGCCCCTGATCATCCTGGGCGTCGCCAACATGCCGGCCGCTCTCGGCGGTTGCGCGCTCGCGGTGACCGTGCACGCGGTGGTGACCCGGCGGCTGCGGTACCTGGCCGTCCCCGTCGCCGCCCTCGCGCTGATCCTGCTCGACAACAAGGTGCGCACCGGGCAGTGGACGCCCGCGCCGTACGCCACGCTGGACCGCGGCTTCAACAACGGCACCCCCTACTCGGGGCTGCCATCGTTCAGCTACCCGTTCCTGTTCGGGGTCCTCGCGCTGACGCTGTCGTTTGGCAAGGGCCTGGTGTTCTTCACCCCGGGGCTGTTCGTCCCGGCGCGCCAGGCCCTGCAGCGGGTCGGGGCCGAGGTGTGGTCGGCGTACCGCCTGCTCGTCGCCTTCGTTCTCGGCCTGGTGCTCGTCTACGCCCGGTGGTGGGGCTGGGACGGCGGGTTCTTCTGGGGACCGCGGTTCTTCCTGATCGCGACGGTTCCGGCTGCGTTGGTCCTCGCGGTGCGGCTGCACCAGCGCCAGGAGCGGATCCGCGGCGTCCTGCTGAACCTGGGTCTGGTCGTGCTGGGCGGCTGGATCGCGATCAGCGGGGCCGCGTACGGCATGGTCAACCTCGCGCGATGCGAGGAGGGGCCGCTCACGCTCAACTACCAGTGCCACTTCGTGCCGACCCTGAGCCCGCTGTGGCACCCGTTCGTGCAGGACCAGCACCCGGCTCCGCACTCGCCCGGCTTCATCGTTGTCGTCGTCCTCGCGGTGGTCCGGCTCGCGCTGCCGAGCCTGGTGACCCTCGCCCGGCTGATCCGGGCGCGGGAGCCGGCGGCGAGGGCGCGCCAGTGGCTCGCGCCGGCCGGCTGGCAGCTCTGACGCCGAACCTGGGCGACGCCGCGGCGCGGGCAGGCGCCCGAGGGGCGCAACGGCCGGGCGGTGCCGTAGCGTGTCGCGGGTGTCGAGCACGCTTGAGAGCCCCTCCGGCATGCGGACCGCGAGCCCGGCGTTCCCGCCCGGCCAGCTTCTGACGAGGAGCAGGAGGCTCGGGCCCGTCCGGCTGCCCGCGCTCCTCGGTGCGGCTGGGATCGCGGCAGTGGCCCTGGTGCTGTTCTTCACCGTGCGCGTGGAGCTCTGGCTCGACGAGGCGCTCAGCGTCAACATCGCCCGGTTGCCACTGACCGACATGCCCGAGGCCCTCGCGCAGGACAACTCGGCGCCCCTGCACTACGTGCTCCTGCACTTCTGGATGGCGGCCTTCGGGACCGGCAACCTCGCGGCGCGCTCGCTGTCAGGGCTGGTGGTGCTCGCGGCTGTGCCGGTGATCTGGCTGGCTGCCCATCGGCTCAGCGGCAGCCGGGCCGCCTGGACCGCGGCGGCGCTGCTGGCCACCTCCCCGTTTGCGGTGACCTACGCCACGCAGGCCCGGATGTACGCGCTGCTCATCCTGCTCACCGCCGTGGGCTACCTGGCCCTGATGGCGGTGCTGGACCGGGTGACGCCCGTGCGCCTCGTGCTGCTCGGCCTGGTCAGCGGCCTGTTGATGCTCACCCACTACTGGTCGTTCTACCTGCTGGCCACCGTCGTTGCCGTTCTCCTCGCGACCTACGGCGCGGAACGCGCAGTCCGGCGCCGTTCGCCCGGCACGGGGCCGGCGGGCACCGAACCGGCGGGCAAAGAACCGGCACTGCCTTCGCGGGGTCGCCGCGCGGCGCCGCTGTGGGGCATCGCCGCGATCGCCGCTGGCGGCGTTCTGATGCTCCCCTGGCTGCGCGTGTTCCTGTTCCAGATCAGCCACACCGGGACGCCGTGGGGCAGCCCGTCGTCGTACCGGTTCGTGCTCGACCTGCCCGACTACTTCGCGGACACCCACTCGGCCCGCTGGTACCTCCTCCCGCCGGCCCCAGCCGGGCGCGTCCTCGCCCTGCTGTTCCTGCTCCTGCTCGGCTGGGCGTTCCTACGCCGGCGCCCGGGAAGCACGTCAACCGGGCCCGGACCGGCGCCGCAGGCGGCGTCTCGAGGGCACTGCCTCGCTCTGGCGGCAGTGGTGGTCGGCACCCTACTCCTCGCGATCACCGCCAGCAAGCTCAAGGCCCTGTCCTTCGAGTCCCGCTACCTCGCTGTCGTGCTCGTCCCGTTCCTCCTGCTCGTCGCGACAGGCGTGAGCCTGGTATCTCCCAGATGGCTCCGGCTCGCGCTGAGCGCCGCACTGGTCCTGCTGGGTGTGCTCGGCAGCGTCCCGAACATCACCTCCGAGCGCACCCACGCGCCGGCCATCGCGGCAGCGATATCCGGCGCGGCGCAACCGGGCGACGTGGTCGGGTACTGCCCGGACCAGCTGGCGCCGCCCGTGGACCGGTTGCTCCGGCCCGACCTGCGCCAGGTCACCTTCCCGTCGGGCTCCACCCCCGGGCGGGTGAAGTGGACCGACTACACCGCCCGCATCTTCGCCGAGGACCCGCAGTCGTTCAGCCGCAGCCTGGACCAGTTGGCCGGGCCCGGTCAGAACGTCTGGCTGGTCTGGGCCGACGGGTACGGCAGCTTCGGGAGGCAGTGCGGGGACCTCGCAGCCCAGCTGCGCGCGCTGCGACCAGAAGTCGAGCAGCCGATCGTGCTGTCGTACGACACGAAGTACTTCGAGCCGTCGGTCCTGCTGCGCTACCGCCCGCAGGACTGAGCGCGCGCTCGGGGGCAGGCTCTACGTACGGACGTGGACCGACCGGCGCTGCAGCTCGAGTCGCAGTGCGGCGTTGTCCGCCTCGGCGAAGGCAATCCGGTCGGCGTACTGGACCAGCACGCGCGACCGGACGGTACGCGCCTCGTGCTCCTGCCGTTCGCGTGCGGCCGCCGCTCGAAGCTGGTCCTGAAACTCGACGACCCGCAGCCAGAGCTCCAGCCGGTTCTGCTCCAGCCGGTCCAGGTGCGGGTTCCTGTCGTAGGGGGCCAGCACCGCAGCGAGCCGGCGACCCGATTCGCCCGCTCCGGGATAGACCACGCCGAGGCCGAAGACGGACGGCACCTGCGCGTAGGCCAGGTCCGGCCGATCCGCGAGGTAGTCCTCCACCGCGGTGAGGACACCGTTGCACGGCCCCCCTTCCTCGAGTGCCACCGCGAACTGGCCCTCACCCCGGAAGCCGCCCTCGACGACGCCGCCGCTCCAGGGCACGACCCCCCGCTCCCAGGAGTGGGGGTGGACGTGCTCCGCCGGCAGGGCCTCGGGTGCGTAGTACGTGTCGCGGCGACCGCACGGCCACCCCACGTCGTGCAGGACGACCAGAGGGTGTGGACGGCCCTCGCCCGCCAGCTCGGCGATGGTCCGCAGCTCGCCGAGCACCGTCCAGTAGGTGTGGTCGCCGTCCACGATGTAGGCATCGGCCGGCTCGAGCTCGCGCAGCGCGTGCGGGCTTCGCCCCTCGACGAGGCGGAAGTGCTCGCTGCCGGCGGCCAGCTCCCGGATCGCGTCGGCCGGGAACGGCTCGACGGAGGCGGCCAGCCCACCGCGGTGCTGCGCCCACTGCGCGAGAGCGGTCGTGAAGCCGCCGAACTCCGAGCCGACCTCGACCGCCGTGTTCGCACCGACCGCCTCGAGACAGTCGAAGATGACGTCTCGGTGCTCGGTCAGCGAGTGCAGCAGCAGCGGCATCGACATCGCGCGCTCCTTCGGCTCGCCCATCGCGCCCGGGATCGGGCGGAAGCCGATGTTACGGTGCCGTCACCCGTGCCGCGGGCGAGCTCCGGCCTGAGCAGGCCGCGCTCAGTCGTTCCTGGGAGGTTCGGACGTGTCCGCGCCAGCAGCTTCCGGCCCGATTCCCGGCGGAACGGGGCGCGTGAGCACCGACGCTCGCCTCGAGAAGGCGCTGCGTGCTCTGGACGACCCGGCGGTCCGGGTCGTGTCGGTGGACGTCTTCGACACCTTGCTGTGGCGCACCGTCGACGAGCCGATGCACGCATTCCCGATCATCGGCGAGCGTCTGCGGGAGCACGGGCTGCTGGCCCGGCACATCACGCCGAACACCTTCTTCCACGTACGCGCCCGCGCCGAGGCACAGGCCAGGGAGGTGCTGCGGCGAGCCGGCTGCGGCGAGGAGGTCGACCTGCGGCAGGTCTACGCGCAGATCCCGGCGCATGTGCTCGGCCTGCAGAGCGCGATCGACGAAGCGGTGGCCGTCGAGGTGGAGGTGGAGAAGACGCTCCTGCTGCCCGACCTCGACGTCGTCGACCTGCTCGTCGCGGCGAAGGAGGTGGGCAAGCGGATTGTCGTCGTCTCGGACACCTACTTCACGGTCGAGCAGCTGCGGAACCTGCTCGACCCGGCAGCGCTCCCGCCGCTCGACGCCGTCTACGCCAGCAGTGCCCACGGTGTCGGCAAGGGCACCGGGCTGTTCGACATCGTCCTTCACCAGATGGGGGTGGAGGGTCACGAGGTCGTCCACCTCGGTGACAACCAGGTGGCCGATGTGGACACACCTCGACGCCTCGGGATCCGCACCGTGTACTTCGAGCGGCGCCCGTACAGCGTCGGTGAGGTGGTCGCGCGGGAGAGGGCGCACGGCTACCCGGGGCCCGGACAGACTGATGCGGGGCTCACCGCGCTGCGGTCCAAGGTCGTGCACCGGACAGCGGCCACCGCGCTGCCCGAGACCCTGCAGCCGTTCTGGCGGTACGGCGCTGCTCACGTCGGCCCGATCCTGACCGGCTTTGCCGAGTGGGTGCAGCGCCGGGCGCACGAGGAAGGCGTGAGCACGGTGCACTGCCTCATGAGGGAGGGCGCCGTCCTCGCCGAGCTCGTCGAAGGCGCAGGCAACTACCTGCCCCACCCGCCGGTCCGGGCCGAGAAGGCCTGGCTGTCGCGGCAGCTGTGCGCGCGGGGGAGCATCCGCGAGGCTACGCAGGCAGAGCTGCGCGCACTGCTGACCCGCCGCCGGCTGCCCACCGTGCGCGAGTTCTCCACGACGCTCGGCGTCCGCGTGGAGGACCTCCCCCGCTTCGCCAACCGGCTCGACGCGCGCTTGAACGACCCGCAGCTGGCATCCGAGCTGCTGACCGCCCTCACCGAGGACCCCGCCCGCCGCGGGGAGATCGTGGCCAGCAGCCGCGCCCTGCGAGGGCGCATCCTCCGGTACGTCCAGTCCCTGGTTCCGGAGGGCAATCGGCTGGTCCTGGTCGACCTCGGCTGGGCCGGCTCGATCCAGTCGATGCTGCAGCAGATGCTGCGCGCGGAAGGAGTTCCGGTCGAGACGCTGGGGCTCTACCTGGTCACCCACGGCGGTGCGCTGGACAAGGTCATGGCAGGCGTCGACCTCGACGGCTTCCTCGTCGTCCACGGAGATCCGCACACTGAGGCCACGGCCATCATGCGCAGCCCGGAGATCCTCGAGCAGATCTGCATGCCGGACTTCGGGTCGCAGATCGACCTCACCTCCGATCTCGAGCCGGTCCTCGCGCCAGCCGGCGCCGACACCGAGCTGGTCCAGAGCGTCGAGCGGAACGCGACACAGAAGGGCTACTTCGCCTTCCAGCGGGAGTGGGCCAGGTACCGCTCGCTTCTTCCCGGACGGCTGCCTCTGCTGGCTGAGTCCGCGCCGCTGCTGCGCGCCATCCTCACCCGCTGCGTCGTCGCGCCGACCGAGTCCGAGGCCCGGATGTTCGGCACGTGGGTGCACGACGAGAACTTCGGCTCGCAGGGGACCGAACCGATCGTCGGCGGTTCGATCACCCGTGCCGTGCGTCATCTGGACCCGGCCGGACTGGCCGCTGTGCCGATGAGCGAGCTCTACTGGCCGTTCGCTCTGGCGGCGCTGCGGGACGAGCACCTGGCCCGCGCCGCTGAGGCAGTGGCCATGGGGCGGCTGTCCGTCGACGACGTGAGCAGCGTCGTCGAAGCCGGACCTTTCGAGGTGTTCGTCGATGCCGGAGCGGGCTACAGCGAGCGCGGCAAGGTGTCCCTGGAGCCCCGGCGGAACCGTTACGGACTTACCTACGTCTCCACGAGCCTGACCGGCACCCCCATCCGCAAGGTCCGGCTCGACCCGGTCAACGCACCTGCGGTCCTCCGCTTCGACTGGGTGTCCTTCCGGTGCGCCGTGCAGGGTTCGTCAGAGCCGGTCGACATCGTGCTCGACACGCCCGAGACGCTGGGCTGGCTTCGCCTCACCCGCTGCTCCTGGCTGCGGCCGAAGGTGCTGATCGTCGACGGGAACGACCCGAACCTCGAGATCGACCTCGCCAGCATCCTGCCCGGAAGCGTCTACACCGTGCACGTGCAGTGCGCGTACGCGGCGCTGCCGACGTCGCCACCCGCGCCCGGTCCCCTGCTCGCCCACCGGGCGGGCATTCAGCGCCTGCGCGGACCGGCCCGGGCGGTGCGCAGCCTGGAGAGCCGCACCGGGCTGCCACTCGAGGCGACCCTGCGCTCGGCCTACCGCAAGACCCGGCGCGGCTGAACAGGGTGCCTCGAGCCAGACCGTCCCCCCGGTGAGCAGCTCGGACGTCTTCGTCGCCCGGGCCCGCGCGCTCGCCGAGCGTGCGGAGGTGACGGTCCTGTCCCTGGACGTCTTCGACACGCTGCTGTGGCGTGTGGTGCCCGAGCCGGCCGACGCCTTCGTGCTGGTCGGCCGGTGCTTGCGGGAGGCCGGCCACCTGCAGCTGTCGGCGGAGGCGTTCGCCCTGCTGCGGGCTGCCGCCGAGGAACGGGCCAGAGCCAGGGGGGTCCGCGAGCGCTCCACCCCGGAGGTGTCGCTCGTGGAGATCTACGACGAGATGCCGCCCCACGTGGTCGGGGGTGCCCCCGCTGCCGTGCTGTCCGAACTGGAGCTGCAGGTCGAACGGTCCATCACGTTCCCCGACCTGGCCGTGCTGGAGCTGGCGACAGCGCTGCAGCGCTCCCGCAACCTGCGCGTGGTCCTGATCTCCAACACCTACTTCTCGGCCACGCAGGTGCGGTGGCTGCTCGACCGGAAGCCCTTCCTCAGCCTGAGACTCGACGGCGTGTTCGTCTCGTCCGAGAGCCGCCGGCACAAGGGATCAGGGCTCTACCGGGTGGTGCTCGACGACCTCGGTGTCCCCGCTTCCCAGGTGGTGCACCTGGGGGACGACCTCGACGCCGACATCACGCGGCCCGGGGACGTGGGCATCCAGGGCACGCTCCTGCCCTCCCGGCCAGAGCCGCTTCCCGCGATCCTCGAACGTGAGGGGATGGTCCGGGCGCAGGCCGGCGGCCGGCGGCGGACTTCCCTGGGCCTGCCGGGCCACGACTTCGGGCTTGCCGCGCTGCGCGCCAAGGCCCTTCGCCGCGCTGACGGCTCCACCGGCGGCACCCGGGAGCGGACGTGCTGGGTGACCGGGGCCGCGGTCCTGGGCCCGGTGTTCACCGGCTTCGCCGAGTGGGTGCACGATCGGGGCGCCGAGGCGGGGGCCGCCCGGGTCTTCTGCCTCATGCGGGAAGGGGCATTCCTGGCGCCGCTGCTTCAGTCGGCGCGGCGGCACCGTCCCGTCGGGGTCGAAGCCGGCACGCTCTGGGTCTCGCGCTACGTCTGCACCCAGGCCGCGGTCGTGACCGGTGCGGCAGACGAGATCGAGATGTTCCTGCACCGCCGGCAGGCGCCGACCCTTGCCGCGGCGTGCGAAGGGCTCGGCCTGAGCATCCAGCAGCTGCCGGAACTCGCCGCGTTTGCCGGCGACCGGCTCGAGGACCCCGCGCTGCGGACCCGTTTCGTGCGGCGGGTGTCCGGCGACGCGGATCTGCGTACCGCAGTCGCCGCCCACTGTGGCGAGGCGCGGCGGCGGCTGGTCGAGCATCTCGTACGACAGGTCGGCGCGGACGCCGGCGAGGTGGTGCTGGTCGACATCGGGTGGGGGGCCAGCATCCAGGCGGCCCTGGAGCGCGCGCTGCGGGCCGAGGGCAGCCGGTTGCGCACCCGGGGGCTGTACCTGCTGACCAACGACGCGGCGGTCTCCCGCGTCCTCGACGGCGTCGCGGCGGAGGGGTTCCTGGGCGACCTTGGTCTGCCCGAGCCGGCCGTGCCATGGATCGTGCGCAGCCCGGAGGTGCTCGAGCAGCTGTGCATGCCCGACCTCGGATCCCTGCGCGGCTTCGACGAGCACGGCAGGCCGGTGACGTCGGCACAGGGCGCCGACCCGCGCCAGCACGCGGAGCGCCAGGCCGTGCAACGCGGGATCCTGGCCTTCCAGGACGAGTGGGCGCGCTACCGGGGGGTGGTCGGCCCGGAGCACCAGAGCCTGACGGGTGCGGCCCGGCCACTGCTGCTCACCACCTTGCTGCGCTTTGTCACCGAGCCGACGACGCAGGAGGCGACCGTCTTCGGATCCTGGTCGCACGACGAGAACTCCGGTTCACAGGCGAGCGATCGGCTGCTCGACGGGATGGCTGGGAACCGCCTGGAGTACCTCTCGCCGCTCCAGCTCTTGGACCTGCCGATGAGCCGCCTCTACTGGCCTTTCGGCCTGGCGGCGCTGCACAACCCCTCGCTGGCGCGGGCCGCCTCGGCGGTGGCTTCCGGCGACCTGCCCGCGCAGGTCTTCACCAGCGGCCGGGACACGTACGCGACCCTCTACGTCGACTACGGCGTGGGCCTGCTCCCCCGGCGCCAGACGGTGCTGCGCGCCAACAGCGGCGGGCTGTACTACCTGCGGCAGCAGGTCGATGCCCAACCGCTGCGGGCGGTGGCGATCGGGTTCCCCCCGGGGCCCGGGCTCGTCCGGCTCGACTGGATGCGTCTGCGGTTCGGCGTGCACGGCCGGCCCGACCAGGTCGTGGACGTCGGCTGGCCGCAGGGCGATGCCCGGCTCGGCTACTCCGACGGCGAGATGCTCTCGGGCAACCTGCTGCACGGACGCCGCCGGCGGCCCCGGCTGTCGTTCCGGTGCCCGCCCGAGTGGGGGCGCGAGGTCTACCGGGTGGAGGTCGAGCTCGGTTTCGCCTGGATGGCCAGCAGCCCTGGCAGCGCGCCCGTACGAGACCGCGCAGCGCTGGCGCTGGCGCTGGCCCGCCGCGCCCGGCCCCGTACCCGCGAGGCACTGGACCTCGCGCGCAGCGTGGCCGACCGCCTCCGACACCGCTGAGCGCGCGCGAGCCCGGCGACGGGCCAGGCGCAGAACCGCTCAGGCCGTGTCGCGGACCTCCTGCGCACCCGGCTCCCGCAGCGTCCACACGCCGCCGAGGGACACCAGCCCGGTGCTCTCCCGAGGCTTGCCGTGCATCACGCTGAACCGCAGGGCGTGGTGGCGGTAGTCCTGGATCTGCCGGCCGTAGGGGTCGCCCACCGAGGCGCTGAGGTGGTAGACGCCCGGCACCAGCAGCAGCCGGTCCACCCGGAGCTCGACGACCCCGGCGGGGGGCAGGACGTCGGGGACCTTGCGCGCCTCCCAGGTGTTGGGCGCCGAGACCTGCACGCCCGAGGAGTGGTGGATCTCCAGGGCGAACACCGGCTGCTCGATGCGCGCCGTCGAGGTGTAGTGCAGCCGGACCAGCACGCTGTCACCGGTGCGGGCCACGGTGGTGGGCGTGCCGTCGGGCCGCAGCAGCTCGACCTTGTCGATGCGGGCGCCACCGAGGCCCCAGCGGCTCCCGCCCGTCTCGACGGTGGAGCGCTCCGCCCGCTGCCCACCGACGTACTCGTCGAGAAGGTCCCCCGGGGGCCCGACATCCTTGAGCCGGCCGTGCTCCAGCCAGGCCGCGCGGTCGCACAGCTGCCGGACGCTGTCCAGGGCATGGCTGACGAGCACGACGGTCCTCCCCTCGTACTTCAGGTCCGCGAACTTCTCGGTGCACCGCTGCTGGAAGGCCTCGTCCCCGACAGCCAGCACCTCGTCGACGAGCAGCACGTCGGGCTCGACGTGAATGGCGATCGAGAAGCCCAGCCGGACGTACATCCCGGAGGAGTAGTTCTTCACCGGTGTGTCGATGAACTGCCCGAGCCCGGCGAACTCGACGATGTCGTCGAAGCGCTCGTCGAGCTCCCTGCGGGACAGCCCGAGGATCGACCCGTTGAGGTAGACGTTGTCCCGGCCGGACAGCTCCGGATGGAACCCGGCCCCCAGCTCCAGCAGAGCCGACATGCTGCCGGTGACGGTGATGCGACCGGAGTCCGGCCGCAGGATCCGCGCCATGCACTTGAGCAGGGTGCTCTTGCCCGACCCGTTGTGCCCGATGAGGCCGAAGGTCGTCCCGACGGGCACCTCCAGGCTCACGTCCCGCAGCGCCCAGAACTCCTCGTAGCGGGCCCGGCCACCGCGCATCACCGCGGCCTTGAGGCTCTGGTTGCGCTCGTGGTAGACGCGGAACCGCTTCGAGACGGCGTCGACCACCACCGCCGGCGACGCGGAGCTCACAGCTCCTCCGCCAGGCGTCCCTCGAGGCGGGAGAAGCACCAGGCTCCCAGGGCGAAGACGCCGGCCGAGACGACGACGAGGTACCCCACGGTCGCGAGCGGGGGGGCCTGCTGCACGTAGAGCAGGTCCCGAAAGCTCTCCACGAAGCCCACCATCGGGTTGGCCTCGTACAACGACGCCGCCCAGCCGGGGAGGTTCTCGTTCACGTAGGCGATCGGGTAGAGGATGGGGCTGGCGTAGAACCACAGCTGCAAGGCGATCCCGACCAGGTAGCGCGCGTCGCGGAAGTACACGTTCACGACCGCCAGGAGCAGGGCGAGGCCGCTCGCGAACAGCGTGAGCAGGGCCATCAGCAGCGCCACCCCCGGAAGCCAGGGGACGACCATCGACCCGACGATGAGAAAGGCGAGCGCCAGGACCGCCATCTCCGTCCCGAACGAGACCAGAAAGGACAGCACGGTCGCGACGACGAGGATCTCCCGACGGAAGTACGTCTTCTTGATGAGGTTGGCGTTCTGCAGCAGCGACTCCATGGCCCCGGTCATCGTGTTGGACACGAAGGTCCAGGGCAGCAGGGCGCACAGCAGGAACAGCGGGTAGCTGGTCAGGCCGTCCTTGCCCGGCGGCGGCTCGATTCTGAGCAGCACGCTGAACACCAGGGAGTACGTCGCCATCAGGGCGAGCGGGTTCAGCAGCGACCAGCCCCAACCCAGAGCGGTGCGCTTGTACTTGCCGCGCAGCTCACGCAGCGTGAGGTTGGCCAGCAGCTCCTTCGAGGCGGAGATCTCGGCGAGCGCCCCGCGTGCGCTCACCGGCGGAGCCCCGTCATGCGCCGGAGTCTAGGCCAGCAGCCCTGGCCACAGCCCGGGCGACCGCGGCACGCCGGGCGGTGCGTCAGGGGGCGCCGGGGTAGCTGACGCGCGAGATCTCGAAGCGCTCCCCGCCCTGCAGGCGCGCCTTGCCGATCGGCTCGAGCCGTACCTGGCCCACCTCGGCCGCCGTCGAGTGGGACTGCAGGACGAAGTAGTTCAGCGGCCAGTCGGCGAAGTGCGTGACGCCGCGCTGGTGCAGGTAGTCGGCCAGGCGGTCGTCGGCCAGGGCATCACCGGCGTTGCCGTCGACGACGCCGTCGAGGTTGACGACCTGCACCCGGCCCGGAGCGGCGTTCGGCGCGAAGTAGGCGAGCGCGCCGGTCTGCAGGGATCCCAGCACCGCACCCGGGGGTAGCTTCGCCAGCACCTCCCGCGCCACCTCCGCGTAGCCCTTCGCGCCGTCGTAGCCGACGTCCACGCTGCCCTCCGGCTCGGAATCCAGTAGGCGGACGGTCTGCGCGGCGGGCACCACGAGCACCGCCAGCACGGCCGCGGTGAACACACCGCCCAGCGCACCGCCTGGTCGACGGGCCGCAGCGGCCGACCACAGCTGGCCGAGTAGGACCGCGATCACCAGGCCGCAGACAGCGGCCACCGGCACGAGGTACCGGTCGTAGAACCAGGGGGCCCCGTCCAGGAAGGTGTAGAAGAGCACCAGGGAGACCGCGTGCAACCCGAGCGCGAGCAGGGGCAGCTGACGGATGCCGTTCCGCCTGCGGGTGCCCGCCCAGAGCGCGGCGGCACCGAGGGCGACGCACAGCCCAGCGGCTGACGCCACCGCCCGGGCGGGGGAGTCGTCCAGCACGGCCCGCAGGTCGGGCAGGTCGAGCACGGGTGAGCCCACCACCCGACCGACCGCGAGGCCCAGGCTGTCGGTGACGCCGAGCCCGAGACCGCGGTGCACCGAGACGATCTCCTGGACGGCCTTGCCGCTCTCGGGGACCGGCGACCCGGTCAGCACGATCGAGTACGCCCACCAGGGAAGCACGACGAGCAGAGCGGTGCCAGCGGCCAGGAGTACCGGGCGGACCCGGCGCGAGGCCAGTTCGAGCACACCGAGGAGGACCACGACGAAGGCGGTGTCCACACGCGTCAGCAGCGCCAGTCCGGCGAGTGCCCCGGCGAGCGCCCACAGCCGCAGACCCGACCTCTCCCGGGCCAGGCACCAGACCTCCACCAGGGCGAGCGTCATCGTCAGGGCCAGCGCCGACTCCAGCCCGTTCAGTGAGATCGAGAGCGCGTAGGGCGAGACCGCCCACAGCGCCGCCGCGACCAGCGCCGCAGCCGGCCCGGCGAGGCGGCCGGCAAGCCGGGCGAGCAGGACGACGGTCACCGCATCAGCGAGGGCGAGCACGACGAGGAGCGCCCGTAGCGGCACCCCGAGGTCATC
This sequence comes from Mycobacteriales bacterium, assembly GCA_030447385.1. Taxonomy (GTDB): domain Bacteria; phylum Actinomycetota; class Actinomycetes; order Mycobacteriales; family SCTD01; genus SCTD01. The sequence continues at coordinate 900,495 of JAUJOY010000001.1, read as the reverse complement.
GGTCACCCAGAAGACCGGCGCGATCAAAAAGGCGATCAGCGGCTGGAAGCCGGTGGTCAAGGTGACCCCGCCGTCCGCCGAGGGTCCCAGGCCCTCGGCCAGCGACCGGGCGATGGCCAGCGTGTAGTAGGCGTCGTCCGGCACGAACAGCCGATCGACCAGGGTCAACGGCTTGATCAGCATGGCCAGGCGAAGCAGCAGCGCGAGCGCGGCCAGACCCAGGACAGCAAGCGTCACGCGCCGCGACATCAGCGGGCGCCGACCGGTACCCGGCCGCGGCTCTGCCACCTGGCTGCGGCCGCGGACCTCCGCGACGCCCGGCGGCGTCCCGGTGGTCGTCATGCGTTCCTCCTGGAGCGGGCACTGCGGCCGGGCGAGGTCCTCGGCCGGCCGCTGGCCGCAGCCGCGCTGATCGCACGGCGAACTCTAGTCGACAGCGGCACGAGGACCCCCAGGCCGGCCGCTGCGCAGCCGCGGGTCAGTGCGCCGACCGACCGTGCGGCGAGCGGTCAGCAGGGCGCGCGCGAGCGGCGAAGCCGGGACCGATCATGCCGCACTCGTGCGTCCTGGAGGCGAGGCGGCGGCAGGCGCGTCACTGTCGTCGGCCAGCGACGTCTGCGGCTTGGGTCCCTGTTCGTGGTAGTCGGCCTCGACGTTGACCGTCCACACGTCGTGCGTGCTGCCGGTCGCAATGTTCTCGGCGGTGAGCACCGCCGTGAGCATCGAGTGGTCCTGGTTGTTGTAGCGGTGCATGCCGTTGCGGCCGACGGGGTGGACGTTCGGGACCTCCGCCCGAAGCCACTCCCGGATGGTCTCCACGGACGCGGCATAGGTGCTGTCGTAGACCGGGTAGGCCTTCGGCATCCGCACGACGAAGGCCCGTTCCACGTCCTCGGGCTTCACCAGGCCCAGCTGTGCCAGCTCCCGAGTGCCCAGGGCGACCAGGTCGTCGTCGGCCATCGTCCACAGGTGGTCGCCGACCGTGACGAAGTACTCCAGCCCCAGGCAGGTGCGTCCCTCCTTGACGAGGTACGGCGACCAGGAGCCGTAGTTCTGGATGCGCCCGACGTTCACCTCCGGGGAGTGGATGTAGATCCAGTTGTCCGGAAAGCCTGCCGACTCCGGGACGACCAGAGCCACGGTGAGGAAGTCGCGGAAGCTCAGCGCCCGGGCAGCGTCCTGGACGTGCTGCGGGGCGGGCGGGTCCATCGCCAGCACGAGCGAGGGCAGGGCCATCGAGGACACCACGTGGTCGGCGGGGTAGTTACGGACGCTGCCCAGGTCGGTCCGGCTCGGCTCGGGTGCACCGGCTCCGGGACCGTAGCCGCCGATGACCTCCGTGGTCACGCCGACGGCGCCCCTGCCCGGCTCCCGGTGCACCGTGCGCACCTTCTCCTCGAGGACGACGGCACCTCCCGCGGCGGTCACCTTGCGCGCGCAGGTGTCCCACATCATGCCGGGGCCGTACTTGGGGTACTGGAACTCCTCGATCAGCGAGGCGATGTCCTTCTGGTTGCGTCGAGGCACGACCGCGTTCAGCACCGCGTTGAGCAGGTTGAGGTTCTTGATGCGCTGTGCCGCCCAGTCTGCCTGGATCTTTGTCGCGGGCATGCCCCACACCTTCTCGGTGTAGGTCTTGAAGAAGATCCGGTACAGCCGCCAGCCGAAGCGCGCCGCGACCCAGTTCTCGAAGTTGGACTGGTCCTTTGGCGGGTGCAGGCGCACCCAGATGTAGGACAGGACGCAGCGCACGGCCTCCAGGACGCCGAGGTTGCGCAGCGCGTTGGTGGCCTTGAGCGGGTAGTCGTAGAGCTTGCCGTTGTAGAAGATCCGCGACATCCGCGGTCGCATGATGAAGTCGCCGTCGGGCAGGATCTCGTGCCAGAGCGCCTCGATCTCCGGCACCTTGGTGAAGAAGCGGTGCCCGCCGATGTCGAAGCGCCATCCCTCACGCTCGGCGGTCCGGCTGATGCCGCCGACCATGGAGTCGCCCTCGAGCACCGTGACGTCGACGTCGTGCTTGACGAGCTGGTAGGCCGCGGTCAACCCCGCGGGGCCGGCGCCGACGATGACGACCTGGGGCCGAGGGGCCTCCACGGGACGGGGGGTCACTGAGCACCTCGAGTCCGGCACGGCGGGCGTGCATCGATGGGCGGTGGCGTGCAGCCACGCCAGCGAGCAGCGCGTCCGCGGCGCCTCAGACTAGCCGCAGCGACCCGGACTGCCGCGGCGACGCTCCGCGACCCGGAGTCGCACTGGCGTGCGGGGGATGCTCCCCAGCACCTACTCCGGCATCATGGCGCAGTGGGAGAGATCGGCCGCCGTCGGCGCGGTGAGCTAGCCGTGGCAGTCGGCCTGGGTGCCCTGGCCAGCCTGGCTGCGCTCCTGCAGCTGTTGGTCGGCCCGGACGTCGGGCTCGCGGACAACGGTGATGGCTTCCGCCTCATGTGCGAGTTCGGGCTGCTCAAGAGCGAGGACGTGCTGTTCAACCCGCTGATCGTGGGCTACCGGCCGGTCCCGTACGGCTGCGCCGCCCCGCTGGAGTACTTCAGCTCGCAGCAGTGGGTGGTCGCACCGGCGCTGGAGCTCTACCAGCTGCGCTACGGCGCGCAGAGCGGGTTCGACCTGCGGGCGCTGGGCGTGGTGCACAGCCTGGTGTTCGGAGCGGCGCTGGCTCTGATGTTCCTCGCCCTTCCGGGCAGCCGCCCGCGACGGGTGCTGACCGTGCTCCTGGCCGGCCTCCTGCTCACCGACATCAGCTTCGTCACCTACTTCACCTCGCCGTTCAGTGAACCGGCCACCTTCCTCGGGCTCCTGCTCGTGGTCGTCGCGGCGGCGTGGTACGTCCGCAGTCCGCGGCCGGCAGCCGCCCTGGTCCTGCTGAGCGCGGCCGGGGTCTTCCTCAGCCTCGCGAAGTCGCAGGCCTTCGCGTTCGCCCTGCTCCTCGTGCCCGTGCTCCTGCTGCGCCGGGTTCCGCTGGGCGGCCTGACCGGCGCCTGGACCGGACGCCTCGCACCCGCACTGGCGGCCGTGGCCGTCGTGGGCGCGAGCGGTGCCAACCTGCTGCAGCAGCCGGTGTTCTTCACGCAGGTCAACGTGCACAACCTGACCTTCCAGACGCTGCTGCCGGACTCGGCCGACCCCGCGGGCACCCTTCGAAAGCTGGGTGCGCCGCCGGGCCTGACCCGTTACCAGGGCACCGGCTTCTTCGATCCGGCCGCCGCCGGCAAGCAGAGCGACCCGGAGTACCAGGCCTTCCAGAGCTCGGTGTCCCGCGGCGACATCCTCGGCTATCTCGCGACCTCTCCGCGGCACTGGGTGCCGATGCTTCGCGAGGGAGCCCGTGCGGTGGCTGTGGTGCGCGTGGACTACCTGTCGAACTACCGCGAGCTGCGCCCGCTGGGCGAGCTGCTCGCTCCCCGCCCGGATCCGGCGACCCGCCTGCTGAGCGGCCTGGGCGCGACCGCCTGGCCACTTCTGCCGCTTGGGTGGCTCGCCGTGGCCGTTGCGGGCGCTGTGGTGGCGCTGCGACGCGGGACGGTCGAGCGCCGCTCGACCGCCGTGGTGTGCTACCTGCTCGCGGCCGGCGCGTTGAGCCAGGTGGTCGTCGCCCTGCTCGGTGACGGGTACTACGAACTGGTCAAGCACACGGTGCTCGCCGGTTACGCCACCGCACTGCTCGTCGCGATCGGTCTGCCTACTGCGGTGTCGGCCGTCGGGCGGCGGCTGCGCGGGCGACGCCCCGACCCGGTCGCGGGCGACGGGCGGGAAAGCGCCCGCGAGGTCGGCTCTGATCTGATGCTGCCAGCAGCGGCGCCGCGGCGTCAGCAGGGTCCGGCGGCCAGTTGAGGCGGGAGCGCTCGGGGACACCCGGCGCCCGCGTCCACGCCTACTCCTCGTCGGTCTCCAGCACGTACGCCGGGTCGGTCCAGCGGTCGGTGCGCTCGAGGGCGCCGGACCGGACGATCCACCGGGTGGTCACCGCGGTGTCCGGCTTCCCGCTGCGGTTGTCCGAGCTGTACGCCAGCGTGGTCACCACGAGGTGGCGCTCGCGGAACTGCACGGCGTGCACCTGCTCGCGCGCCGCCGCCGCGAGCGACGAGCCGAGCAGGCGCTGCGACCGGGCGTTCCCGGCGTAGACCAGGACTTCAGCAGTCCCGCCATCCGGGCCGCACGTGAGCGGGACGGCGGCTTCGTCCATCCCGTCGGCGTCGAGGTCGCCGTAGGACACCGCACCGGCCCGGGCGGCGGGGCAGCCGGCGTCGCCTTGCACCCGCGCCGGCCAGTCGACCGTCTGCAGCGTGCCGGGTGCCGGCGATGCCGTGGGGGTGGTGCGCACCTCCGCCGGGCCGGGTGGCGGGGCCAGTGGCGGCGAGCTCGTCCGCGGGCCCACGGCGGGCACGGGGTCGGACGGGGGCGGCGCCTCGAATCGTGGGCCGTCGGACGAGGCCGTGCCGCTCGGGAACAGCGTCGCCCCTGCACCGGCAGGACCGCTGTCCGCGATCGGTCGCGACCGGTCCTGCGCACAACCGGTCACGGCAACGACGACGAGCAGCGACACGCAGGTCCGGGCGAGCAGGAACATGCGGATCGCATCGGTGCGGGCTCCCGATTTCCTGAGCCCCTCGCGCGTTCGCCTCACACCTGTCACACTAGCCCAACCCGTCACAATAGTACTGGTTCCCGCCGGACTCAGGACGCCACGCCGAGCGACCGATGGACATTCCGACTACCACCCCGAGGGAGCGCACGTGCCTCGCCGTTCCGCCCGTGTCACCTGGCTGCTGGCCGCCGTCACCGCGGCTGCCGCCGTCACCGGTCCGGCGCTCGCGGCGCCACCGACGCCTGTCTTCGGTTCGTTCATCGAGGGCTTGGCGAGCTACGACGGCCAGGACACCTGCAGCCCCACGGCCAAGGCGGGCACCGTCGCGCTCCGGTCGCTCGTGCTGGCGACCTATCGGGGCACCGGCGACTACGGCATCGTCCGGGCCTGCTCCGTGGGCGGGATGAGCGAGCACAAGGAGGGGCGCGCCTGGGACTGGAAGGTCAACGCCTACGACCCGGCTCAGGACGCGGCGGCGCGCGACCTGTTCCAGTGGCTGTTGGCCACCGACAGCCGCGGCAACCGTTACGCGTTGGCGCGCCGGCTCGGGATCATGTACATGATCTACAACCGGCACATGTGGTCGGCCTACAACGCCGATGCCGGATGGCGCCCTTACACGGGAGCGAACCCCCACACCGACCACGTGCACGTGAGCCTGAGCTGGCCGGGTGCGAACAAGACGACCTCGTACTGGCTGTCTCCCCTCGACTCGCGCTACACCTCCGACGCGGGTGTGCGCGCGGCTCTGGGAGCCGCGACCGGCGCCGAGCAGTTCGACGGCGACGTCCGCTGGCGGGCCTACGAGCGCGGCCGCATGTACTGGACGCCCTCGACCGGAGCACGGTACCTGCTCGGGCCGCTGCTCGAGTCCTACCTGAGAGCCGGGGGGCACCGCGAGCTCGGCGTCCCGGTGATCGACGAGCTTGTGACACCGGACGGGACCGGCCGCTACAACCACTTCACCAAGAACGCCTCGGTGTACTGGACCGACAGCACCGCGCGCACGATTCTCGGCCCGCTGCGCCAGGCCTGGGCGGCCAGCGGCTGGGAGACCGGCCCACTGGGTTACCCCACCACCGACACCACCGCAACCCCCGACGGGACCGGGCGCTACAACCACTTCACCAAGAACGCCTCGGTGTACTGGACCGACAGCACCGGGGCGCGCACCGTCCTCGGCCCGCTGCGCCAGGCCTGGGCGGCCAGCGGCTGGGAGACCGGCCCACTCGGCCCGCTGCGCCAGGCTACCCCACCACCGACACCACCGCAACCCCCGACGGGACCGGGCGCTACAACCACTTCACCAAGAACGCCTCGGTGTACTGGACCGACAGCACCGGGGCGCGCACCGTCCTCGGCCCGCTGCGCCAGGCCTGGGCGGCCAGCGGCTGGGAGACCGGCCCGCTCGGCTACCCCACCACCGACACCACCGCCACCCCCGACGGGACCGGGCGCTACAACCACTTCACCAAGAACGCCTCCCTGTACTGGACCCCCACCACCGGGCGCGCAGCATCCTCGGCCCGCTGCGCCAGGCCTGGGCCGCCAGCGGCTGGGAGACCGGCCCACTGGGTTACCCCAGCACCGACACCACCGCGACCCCCGACGGGACCGGGCGCTACAACCACTTCACCAAGAACGCCTCGGTGTACTGGACCGACAGCACCGGGGCGCGCACCGTCCTCGGCCCGCTGCGCCAGGCCTGGGCGGCCAGCGGCTGGGAGACCGGCCCACTGGGTTACCCCACCACCGACAGCACCGCCACCCCCGACGGGACCGGGCGCTACAACCACTTCACCAAGAACGCCTCCCTGTACTGGACCCCCACCACCGGGGCGCGCAGCATCCTGGGCCCGCTGCGCCAGGCCTGGGCCGCCAGCGGCTGGGAGACCGGCCCACTGGGTTACCCCAGCACCGACACCACCGCGACCCCCGACGGGACCGGGCGCTACAACCACTTCACCAAGAACGCCTCCCTGTACTGGACCCCCACCACCGGCGCCCGCAGCATCCTGGGCCCGCTGCGCCAGGCCTGGGCCGCCAGCGGCTGGGAGACCGGGCCACTGGGCTACCCCAGCACCGACACCACCGCCACCCCCGACGGGACCGGGCGCTACAACCACTTCACCAAGAACGCCTCCCTGTACTGGACCCCCACCACCGGCGCCCGCAGCATCCTGGGCCCGCTGCGCCAGGCCTGGGCCGCCAGCGGCTGGGAGACCGGGCCACTGGGCTACCCCAGCACCGACACCACCGCCACCCCCGACGGAACCGGGCGCTACAACCACTTCACCAAGAACGCCTCCCTGTACTGGACCCCCACCACCGGCGCCCGCAGCATCCTGGGCCCGCTGCGCCAGGCCTGGGCCGCCAGCGGCTGGGAGACCGGGCCACTGGGCTACCCCAGCACCGACAGCACCGCCACCCCCGACGGAACCGGGCGCTACAACCACTTCACCAAGAACGCCTCCCTGTACTGGACCCCCACCACCGGCGCCCGCAGCATCCTGGCGCCCACCCGCGACCGCTGGGCACAGCTCGGCTGGGAGAGGGGCTACCTCGGGTATCCCACGAGCAACGAGTACGCCGTCTCCGACGGCCGTCGCACGGACTTCGTGGGCGGGACCATCACCGTCACTGCCCGCGGCGCGGTGGACGCCCCGCGGTAACGAACCGCCTCGGGTCAGACGGGCAGCCGCCGGAACACCGGACGAGGAACATGGCGCAGCGCGCTCATGACCAGCCGCAGCGCTGCCGGCGCCCACACGACGGTGGCCGAGCCGGCGAGGCCCTTCACGACGACCTCGGCCACCGCTTCGGGGGTGGTGCTGAGCGGCGCCTTGTCCATTCCCGCGGTCATCTTGCTGACGACGAAGCCAGGGCGTACGACCAGCACGCGGGCTCCCGTGCCCTGCAGCGCGTCGGCGAGGCCGGTGGCGAAGCCGTCCAGCCCGGCCTTCGTGGAGCCGTAGACGAAGTTCGAGCGGCGCACCCGCTCCCCGGCGACCGAGGACAGGACGACGAGCGCGCCGTGTCCCTGCGTGCGCAGCTGCTGGCTGACGACCGTCATGGCCGACACGGCACCGAGGTAGTTGGTGCGCGCCACCGCCACGGCGGCCGCCGGGTCGTGCTCGTCCACGCTCTGGTCGCCGAGCACGCCGAAGGCGACGACGGTGACGTCGAGGTCACCGACCGTGGAGACCACCTCGGCGATGACCTTCGGGTGGCCGTCGGTGTCGTCGGCGTCGAAGGACACCCGGTGCACCGTCGTGGCGCCCGCGGAGCGCAGCGACTGCTCTGCCTGCGCGTAGGCCTCGGGACGGCGGCCGGCGAGCACGACCGTCCGCGCCCCCTGCTGGACCAGGCGTGCGGCGATGGCCGACCCGATGTCGGAACCACCGCCCAGCACGAGGACGGTCTGGACGTCACCGACGGCGTTTCTCATGCGGAGCTCCTCGACGGACGGGGCGGGAAGCGGCAGGACGGGCCTGTCGCTCAGAGCAGCTGGAGGCGACGGGCCAGGTCGGAGGTCATGCGGCGCTTCGGGTCGAGCCGCTCACGGAGCTCGCGCCACCTGTCCAGCTCGGGGTACATCCGCGGCACCATGTGGGGGGCCAGCCGGGAGTCCTTGGCGAGGTAGATGCGCCCCCCGGCGTCGACCACCCGCTCGTCGAGCCTCGCCAGCAGCGGGCCGAGTCCGCCCATGGCTGCGGGGATGTCCAGCGCGAGCGTCCAGCCGGGTGACGGGAAGGACAGCAGCCCGTTGCCGGGGCCGAAGCGCTTGAGCACCGCCAGGAACGACGGGCACTGGTGGCGGACCAGCTCCTCGACGATCTGCCGCATCGCGCCCTCCTGCCCGAAGGGGACGACGAACTGGTACTGCAGGAAGCCCGCTCGGCCGTAGATGCGGTTCCAGTCGCCGATCATGTCCAGCGGGTGGAAGAAGGTGGCGATCGACTCCGGGTGGCCGATCTGGGAGACGGGCGCCTTGCGGAACCACAGCTCGTTGAACGCCCGCACGGTCAGCCGGTTGAGCAGCCCCGGCGGGAGGAAGGCGGGTGCACTCAGCAGTGCCTTGGGGCCGTAGTCGAGGGCGTTGGCCCGTTTGCCCTCCGGCAGGTCGGCCAGCGGCGTGTGGTCACCGCGGGTGAGCACGGAGCGGCCCATGGCGGCGCCCGAGGCGAGGAGGTCGATCCAGGCCACCGAGTAGCGGTAGTCGTCGTCGCGGGCTTCCATTCGCGCCATGACGTCGTCGAGGTCGCCGGCGCGCTCGGTGTCCACGCTCACCATGGCCGTCTCGATGCGCAGCAGCTTCAGCGTCGCGCGCAGCACGACCCCGGTGAGCCCCATCCCGCCCGCTGTCGCCCAGAACACCTCGGGGTCGGCGTCGGCGGTGACGGTCCGGACCTCGCCGTCGGGGGTGAGCAGGTCAAAGGACAGGACCGACCGCGCGAAGCTGCCCTCCCGGTGGTGGTTCTTGCCGTGGATGTCGCACGCGAGGGCGCCGCCGACCGTGACGTAGCGGGTCCCGGGGGACACGGTCACGAAGAGCCCGAGCGGGACCAGGTGCCGCAGCAGCGTGTCGAGGCTGACGCCGGCGTCGACGTCCACCGTCGCCGCGTCCACATCGACCGCGTGGATGCCGGCCAGCGAGGTCATGTCGAGCACGTCCCCGCCGGCGTTCTGCGCCGCATCGCCGTACGCGCGGCCGAGCCCGCGCGCGAGCAGGCCGCGCGAGCCGTTGCCGTCGGCCATCAGCCGCAGGGTGGCGTCGGTGTCAGCCGGCAGGTGTACCCGCGACCGCGTGGGCGTCGTCCGCCCCCAGCCCGTGAGCAGGATCTCGTTCATCAGCCGCTCAGGTAGATGCCGGCGGAGAACAGCAGCGCCCACACCAGTCCGAACAGCTGCAGCTGACGGTCGGACAGGACCAGCTCCTCGGGCTCACCGCCGCGACCGCCCTCCACCAGGTAGGCGTAGCGCAGCAGCGCGACCACGAACGGCGCGACGCTCAGCTCGTACCAGATCGGGGAGGGGCGGCTCTGCGACAGCTCGAACGCCCAGAGGCTGTAGCCCAGCATCGTCACGGCACTGGCGATCGACCACACGTAGCGCAGGTAGGCGTCGCTGTAGGACGACAGCGAGGCCCGCGTGGAGGCCCGCTCAGCCCCCATCTCCATGAACTCGCCGTGCCGCTTGCCGGCCACCATGAACAGCGACCCGAAGGCGGCGACCAGCAGGAACAGCGGGGAGAGCGGCACGTCGGCCGCGACACCGCCCGCCACGGCCCGCAGCAGGAACCCCGACGACACCATGACGAGGTCGACGACCGGGACGTGCTTGAAGCGGAACGAGTAGGTCATCGTGATGACGACGTAGACCAGCAGCACGATCAGCAGCTGCAGGTTGACCAGCGCCGCGACCGCGATCCCGGCCAGGAAGAGCAGGATCGCCACCACGGTGGCGAGCGGAACCGGCACCACGCCCGCCGCGATCGGGCGCCTGCGCTTGACCGGGTGGGCCCGGTCAGCCTCGACATCGACGAGGTCGTTGACGTAGTAGACGCCGCTGGCTGTGAGGCAGAACGCGACGATCGCGAGGAGGACCGAGACCAGGACGTCGGCCTGCAGGAGCACCCCTGCGGCGGCCGGTGCGGTGAACAGCAGGACGTTCTTGACCCACTGCTTCGGCCGCGCCTCCCGGAGCAGGCCGGCGGGCAGGTCCATCAACCTCCGAGGCCGGGCGTCATCGAGACCGCCGCGAGCACGGGAACGGGTCGGGACGCTCATGCGCTCATCTCGGCTCGGCGAAGGACCTCCGCAGCGTACCGGCAGAGCCCCCGCGTCCCCTCCGGCAGGCCAGTTCTGCACCCGGCCGAGGAGCAGCCGGTGCCCACCGGCCGGCGTCGCGGTAGCGTCTGCCGACGTGCCGACCCCTGACGACCAGCAGTCCGGCACGGGTGGCGAGGTCACCCGCTTCGCCGTGACGGGACTGGCCGCCTACCTGACCGACGTCGCCGTCTTCAACGCTCTGCTCCTCGGCGCGGGCTTGCCCTCGGCCTGGTCAAAAGTGATCTCCAGTGCGGCCGCGATCGGGGTGGCGTTCGCGGGCAGCCGCCACTACACCTGGCGCGATCGCCGGACCGACTCGCCCTGGCGCGAGTACGCCCTGTTCGTGCTGTTCAGCGTGCTGGCCGCGGGCATCCAACTGACCTGCCTGGTCGTCTCCCGCGAGGTGTTCGGACTGCGCAGCGCGCTCGCGGACAACGTGTCCGCCAACATCCTCGGCATGGGCCTCGCCACCGCGTTTCGGTTCTGGACGTTCCGCAGCTTCGTGTTCCCAGGTCGCGCCGTCACCGCCGCCCACTAGCCACTTGGCACCGACGGGCGGCCGTACCCGGCATCCCCCGCTCCCCGTCACGTCTCAGCATCGTGGGGACCGCTTCGGTCACGGCCGGCACTCCAGGGGGCTAGCCGGGTACGACCGTCGTCGCGCCGGTGAAGGCGTCCCACCGGATCAGACCGCGCTGGAAGCTGCTCTGCCGGCCGCCGGGCACGTCGTACTCGTCGCTCACCGGGTAGCCCAGCCTGCTGCGCTCCCAGCCCAGAGACGCCCAGCGCAGCCGGATCGCACCCCGAACCTCGTGTGCACCGGTCGACGGCGTCCAGTAGACCGAGCCGCCTTGGAAGTGGTTGTAGCGGCCGACGCCGTCCGGCGTGCCCTGCTCGTCGGTGACCGGATAGGCCAGCGGCCCGCGCTCCCAGCCCAGCCGGCCCCAGGTGCCGCGGATCGCCCCGCGGATCTCCCGTGCGTCCGACCGGGGGCTCCAGTAGACCGAACCGCCCTGGAAGTGGTTGTAGCGGCCGACGCCGTCCGGCGTGCCCAGCTCGTCGGTGACCGGGAAGCCCAGGGCGCCACGCTCCCAGCCAAGGCTTCCCCAGCGACCCAGGATCGCCCCGTGCACCTCGTGCACCCCGCTGGCGGCTGACCAGTAGATCGCGCCGCCCTGGTAGTAGCGGAACCGGCCTCCCACGGCGTCCGCCTCCGGGCCCACCGGCGCGCCGAGGAAGCCGCCGCTGCCACCCAGGGCGGCATGCTTGGAGTCGATGGGCGAGACCGCCGCCAGATCGAACCAGCTGCTACGCAGCCCGGCCGCAGTGCGCACCTGCTCCCCGGTCACCTCGACCGTGCGCAGGTCCCCCACAAGCCGGACCCGCAGCACGCGCCCGCCCCACTCCCCCAGGCCATCCCGCTGCAGCACGCGGACCTCGCGCAGCGTCCCGGTCGCAAAGGCCGTCTCCAGTCCCGAGATCGGGCGTCGCACAGTCCACCGGTGCACTGCGGGATGGCCGACGGCGGCAGCCCCTTCCCCGTCGAAGGGGTCCTCCCTCGCGACGTACGGGCCGCCGGCGGCCACCGACCAGCCCCCGTTCGCGGCCGAGAACTCCGCGCGAAGTACGTCGGGGCCGTAGGTCAGCACCTGGCCCGCGGTCGCCGCAACGGCCGCGTTGGTGCTCACCGCCTCGCCTCCCACCCCCCGGTAGACCTGGCAGGACGTCGTGTCGACCACGTCGTAGAGGCTGGTCGTGGGATAGGAGCGTGGCTGCGGGCACGGTTTCGAGCCGTAGGAGCGGGCCGCGACCGCCTGCGCCTTGAGCGCCTCGGGGTGCCACGTGGACGGCATCTCAGCAGGCACGACGCCGCGGACGTAGTCGTCCAGACCAACGACGTTGACGACGTAGAGCGGCTTGGTGCCCTCCGCGCTGAGGGCGGCGCGCAGCGCGCCGCGGTAGGTGCGCGGCTCCGCCGGATGCGCGAGGCGCAGGGTGCCCGGCCCCTCCAGCACCACGGGGCCGGTCACCGGCGGCCAAGCCGCCACCCACCCACCACCCTGCAGGGCCTCGACCCGCAGGACCGTACCGTCCGCCCGCACGCGCACCTGTGCCCAATCCCCGCGCGCGCCGGTGTCGAGGACGGCGCCACTGGGCTCGTTGCGCACCCGTAGCCCGGCGGTGTTGGTGACCACGGCGTCGGCGTCCTCGCCCGTGATCAGTACGCGCCGCGAGACGCCGGCAGCGGTCGCCAACGCGGTGCCGGGGTAGTAGTGGGCCAGGATCTGCGCGTAGCCAAGCCCGCGCAGACCGGCGCCGTGCGCGCCGTACTGGCTCAGGCCCCTCCCGTGCCCGAAGCCCCGGCCGTCGAACGTGAGCATGCCGTCGGCGGGCCGGTAGACGACGTCGCCGGCCGCCGCGACGTTGACCAGCGGCACCCCTCCCACGAGCACGAGCAGCGCTGCGGCCAGGACCGCCCGAACCGAGACGCTGCGGCGGTGCACGGATGCAGCAGGCATCCTCTTCCGCTCGGGAGGCAGCCGACGTATCCGGCTCACTTCAGCATCGTGACGCTCGTGCTACCGGTCGCGGCGGACCAGGTGATGTACCCACGCTGGAAGTTGCTGCGACGCCCGCCGAGGACGGAGTACTCGTCGCTGGTCGGGTAACCCAGGCTGCTGCGCTCCCAGCCCTGCTCGGCCCAGCGCTGCCGGATAGCCCCCCGGACCTCCCAGGCACCTGTGGTCGGGGACCAGTACACCGACCCCCCCTGGAAGTGGTTGTAGCGGCCCAGGCCATCCGGCGTGCCCGTCTCGTTGGTGAGCGGATAACCCAGCACGCCTTGCTCCCAGCCGAGCCGGCGCCAGGCCTGCTGGATGGCCCCGTGGACCTCCCAGGCACCTGTGGTCGTGGACCAGTACACCGACCCCCCCTGGAAGTGGTTGTAGCGGCCCTTCCCGTCGGGCGTCCCCAGCTCATCGGTGACCGGGAAGCCCAGGAAGCCCCGCTCCCAGTTCAGGCCGGCCCACCGGCCATACACCCCGCCGTGCACCTCTCGTGCGCCGGTGGCCGGGGACCAGTAGATCGACCCATTGCGGTAGTGGCGGTAGCGCCCGCCGACGGCGGCTCCTTCTGGAGTGATGGGGGGGCCCTGGAAGCCTGCGTCACCACCGAGCGCCTCGTGCTTGAGGTCGATCGGTGTCTTGCTGAGGCGGGCGATGCGGTCGGCCACACCCTGGCGGATCCCCGGCAACTTGCTGTAGCCCGCGTCGCCCGGGCACTCCGTCAGGTTGGTGTCCCGGTGGCCGGAGATGACGTTGACGGTCACCTGCTGGCCAGCCGGGTAGCGAGCCGTGCTCCCACCGCCGGAGGTGAGCACGTCCTTGCCGAGGGGGTTGCGCCCGGACAGCGACAGCTTCCAGGCCAGGAGGTCCTGCACGGCGGTGAGCGTGGCCGCGCTCGGGGCTAGAGAGGTGTGGGTCCCCATCATCGACACGCCCACGGTGGCGCTGTTGAAGCCTCCGGCGTGGGCGCCGATGACCGCCTTGTCGACCCCGCCGTACCGGCCCTCGTAGATCCGCCCGAACTTGTCCACGAGGAAGTTGTAGCCGATGTCGTCCCAGCCCAGGCTCTGGGTGTGGTAGGCGTAGAAGCTGCGCACCTGGGCCGCCGCCTGCTCGGCGGTGTAGCTGTTGCTGGACGCGGTGTGGTGCACGTAGGCCACCTTGACCGTCGAGGCGTACGACGGGGACCCGGTCCGCAGGAGCTCGTCCGCCCCCCACTGTGCCCGCGTGATGATGGACGGACGGGTGGTGGCCGCTGCCGCCGACGATGCCGGGACGCGGCCCAGCGTGCTGTCGGCGTTGGACGTGCCGGGGTCGATCAGCTCGACCCGGATGTCGCGGGGGGCCTGCTCGGGTTCGGCATCGACCCGGACCTGCACCCCGTCGGCGGCTCCCACCCACAATGGCTCCGTCCCGGTGCGCCGCGACCGTCGGGCCTCTGCGGCCACCTCGTCAGGGCCGTCGTCGCCCGCGACCTCGAGGACCGACCACGACGACCAGCGGCCGCTTTCCCGAGTGCGAATCCTGGTCGTCACCTCGCCGCTGCCGGTGCCCCGCGCCCACGTGACCCCGAGCATGGAGAACCGTCCGGTGAGGTGCTTCTTCGTCAGGGCGAGCGGCCTGCCGGGCTCGCCAGGGTCGACGTCTGTCAGCGCCGTAGCGTCCACGCCCTGCACCGGCAGGACGGTGACGTCGGGCCGCACCGGGTGGGCGGCGGATGCCGGTGACGTCGCCACCGGCAGGGCCAGCAGGGCCGGGACGAAGACGGACAGGGCAGCGAGCAGTGGTCGGATCCGCACCGTGAGAACTCCCAGAGGGGCAGCACCAATGGTGCTGCAGTGACGGGTGGGGCTGAAGGTAGCCTGCGTGAAGATACGTTCTGCTGCGGTCTCGACCCGTTCCGTGACCGACTTGAGATCTTGACGACGAAGCCCGGCTCCGCTGACGCGGAGCCGGGCTGTCGAGGACGTGGTCAGGCCACGCGGGTGGCTCCGGTGCGAGCGTCCCAGACGATCGAACCGCGCTGGAAGTCGCTGCGGCGCCCGCCCGGGACGTCGTACTCGTCACTGACTGGATAGCCCAGGCCGCGCTCCCAGCCCATTGCTGCCCAGTGGTTGCGGATCGCGCCGCGGATCTCACGGGCACCGGTCCCGGGCGTCCAGTAGATCGACCCACGCTCGAAGTGGTTGAAGCGACCGATGCGGTCCGGGGTGCCGAGCTCGTCGGTCACCGGATAGCCCAGCGCACTGCGCTCCCAGCCCAGTCGCGACCAGGTGCCCCGGATGCCCCCGCGGACCTCGAAGGCGCCGGTCGGAGGACTCCAGTAGATCGAGCCACCCTGGAAGTGGTTGTACCGGCCCCAGCCGTCGGGAGTCGCGTTCTCGTGGGTGGTCGGAAGCGCCAGCGGCGACCAAGGACCCCCCAGCACGCGGTAGCGGGACAGGATTCCACCGTGCACTTCGCGGGCTCCCGTGCCCCAGGACCAGAGCATCTCGCCGTGCTGGAAGTTCTGGCCGCGACCTCCAGGGACGTTGTACTCGCCGCTCGTCGGCGCACCGAGCACCCCCGCGACAGCCGGATAGGTCGCGCCGATCGCACCGCCCAGCGGGAAGCCGACAGGTTGCGGTGCGAGGGCCAGGAGCGGCTTGCGGAACACCTGCGTCACCCACAGCCGGCCGGTCGACGAGAAGTAGGTGCCGATGCCGACCTGGGTGAACGTCGAGCTCAGCATGTTGGCGCGGTGACCGGGGCTGTTGACGAGGGCGTCGTGGATGGCGGCGACGGAGCCGCCGTAGCCGACGTTCTCCCCCACCGAGAGCCAGTTGGTGACCTCCGTCGTGAGGTTGGGGTTGTGGTACAGCAGGTTCTGCTGACCCATCCGCACCGACTGCCCTCTGGCGACGTTCGTGAGGTCGCCGTACACGGTCAGGCCGGGCAGGCCCGCGGAGGCCCGCAACGCGTTGAGGCGGTTGATGAAGTCCTGCTCCTCACCGGCCGCTGAGGCCGAGGTGGCCGGGACGAGCAGGAGGGCCACCGTCACCGCGAGAAGGCTCACGAGGCCGTACAGCGAGCGAAGGACGGGAGTGACACGCATGGGGGACCTCCTGGGGCCGTCGAGCATCGACGGGCTCCGATAGACGATGACGTTGCGTCACCACAGGTCTTCGTCATCAGGCGTAAGACCCTTGAGCGAGCGCGTGATTTGATGACGCTCTGCTACATCCGGAGGTGGGGAGGCAGCGGGAGTTCCGCCCGAACTAGGGTCGCGGCGCACCACGACGCAGGGAGCGCCAGATGCAGGAGACGTGGACATCGGCCGCGCTGGGCGCAGACGTCGCCGCCTACCGGGCGGTACGCGGGCAGGCGGTGCACCGGAGCGTGGTGGACGCAGCCCTGGGGCTGTCGCACTTCGGCGAGCACGCCCTTGGGTGGCTCGCGATCGGCGCGGCCGGTGCGGTGCTGGACGCCCCTCGGAGGGGGCAGTGGGTCCAGGCGAGCCTGGCCGTGGCCGCGGCGCACGGCGGCAACGTCGCGGTCAAGCGGGTCGTACGTCGGCCGCGTCCGGACCTCGCCGACCTGCCGGCCCGGGTCCGCACGCCGAGCGCGCTGTCGTTCCCCAGCGCGCATGCCGCATCGACCTTCGCCGCGGTGACCGCATTCGGTCCGCTGCTCCCCCGCCTGCCCTGGCGCTCGGTCGGGGTGGCGATGGCGCTGTCCCGGGTGGTGCTCGGCGTCCACTACCCCTCAGACGTCGTGGCGGGCGCCGTTCTCGGCGTCACCCTGGGGTCCGCGGGCCGCCTCCGTCGGCCTCTCGTGCTGCCCGGTAGGCGTCCATCGTGATCTCAGCGCAGCGCCGCCACGTCCACCGTGCGGCCCACGCCCGCCCCGGGCTCGGGTCGGTGGTCCCGATGAGCACGCGCCGCAGCGCGTGCGCGAGGTCGTTCACGTTCCCCGCCGGCGCGTACGCGGCGTGCTCCCCGAGCACCTCGCGCAGCACCGGCAGGTCGCTGACCACCACCGGTGTTCCGCAGGCGAGCGCCTCGAGCGGGGGCAACCCGAAGCCCTCGTAGCGCGAGGGGTAGGCAAGGCACGCTGCGCCCGCGACGACCCGGCGCAGGACGTCGTCGTCCAGGTAGCCGGCGATCACCACGCTCGGGGAGGCAGCGACGTCCTCGCCCCAGCCGGGGGGGCCGACGAGCACGAGGGGTGGCGTGTGCGCCTCGTCTGCCCGCAGCGCGGCGTGGGCCGCCAGCAGCGCCGCCAGGTTCTTGCGCGGCTCCTGGTTGCCGACGAACAGGACGTAGCGCTCAGGCAGACCCAGCGCCGCCAGGTCGGCGGGTGCGAGCGGCAGCGCGTCGAACCACGCCTGGTCCACCCCGAGGCCGCTGGCCACCGCCCGCCCCTGGTCCAGCCTGTAGTGCTCGGTCAGCTCGTCGGCAACCGCCCGGGACGGCGTCAGGACGACCCGGGCCCGCTGGAGCGCGCGCGGCACCATGTCGCGATACCTACGGCTCGCCACCGACACCAGGTCGGGGTAGCGCTCGTAGGTCAGGTCGTGCACGGTGACCACGCCGGCGGCATGCCGGGCGGGGGGGAGCACGAAGTTTGTCCCGTGGAAGACGTCGACCCGCCCGACGAGCAGCTCGACCGGCGGCAGGGAGGTTCGCTGCCAGGCGGCCCGCAGCGCCCGGGCCGGCGCCCGGCGGGTGCTCACGCGGGCGCTCGCGGCGCCGGCCCTGCCGGCCAGGGCAGCGAGGTCGGACGCGTTGCGCACGGTGAAGGCGGTCAGGACCAGCTCCGGCGGGTCGGGAAGCGCGGCCAGGCCGCCGAGCAGACCACTGACGTAGCGCCCCACCCCGGTGGGGCGTCCGAGCAGAGGCGTCGCGTCCAGGCCCACCCTCACCGGGCAGCGTCCGCGGGCCGCTCCCGGAAATAGCCGCGCAGGGCGTCCCGCCAGTGCGGCAGCACCGGCAGTCCCGCACCCTGCCAGGACGCGGGAGACAGCACGCTGTAGGCCGGGCGCGGCGCCGGGCGCGGGAAGGCCGCACTGGTCGTCCGCAGCACCCGTGCAGGGTCGGCCCCCACCTCCTCGAAGGCGGCCTGTGCGAAGCCGTGCCAGGTCGTGTCGCCGCCGCCCGCGGCGTGGTAGGTGCCGGGGGCCGCCGACGACCCCGCCAGAGAGAGCAGCCCTGCGGCCAGGTCCCGGCTCCACGTCGGCGAGCCGCGCTGGTCGTCGACCACGGGGACCGGCTGGTCACCCTCGGCGAGGCGCTCCATGGTCGACACGAACGTGTGCCCGGTGCCGCCGTACAGCCACGACGTCCGCACGACGTACCCCCCGGCCGGGTGCAGCTCGAGCACTGCCTGCTCCCCAGCGAGCTTCGTGCGGCCGTACGCGCTGCGCGGGCCCGTCGGGTCGTCCACCTCGTAGGGCGGGCCGGCGACGCGATCGCCCGAGAAGACGTAGTCGGTGCTCAGGTGGATCAGCCGTGCCCCGGCTGACGCGCAGGCCTGGGCCAGCAGGGCGGGGGCCACGGCGTTCACGGCGTAGGCCGTCTCCTCGTCGGTCTCGGCGTCGTCCACGGCGGTGTAGCCGGTCGCGTTGACGACGACGAGCCGGTGCTCCGGGCCGTCCGAGCGCACCACCCGCGCCCACAGCTCGACCATGTCCTTGACCGCGAACGGGTCGGTGACGTCGAGCTGCGCGCGGGTCAGCGGCCGGGCGAAGGTGTTGCGCTCGGAGCGCACCGCGTCGAGCAGCGCCGACCCGAGCTGGCCGCCGGCGCCCGGGACGAGCAGGGCGAGGGTCACCGCGGCAGGCCCGCCGAGCGCAGCGGCCGCCACCACGCCTCGTTCGCGCGGTACCACGCGACCGTCTCGGCCAGCCCCTCCTCGAAGGAGTGCTGCGGGGCGTAGCCGAGCCCGGCGATCTTGGAGTAGTCGACGCAGTAGCGCAGGTCGTGGCCCTTGCGGTCCTCGACCCGCTCGACCCGGTCCCAGTCCGCGCCGAGAGCGGCGAGCAGGTGCCCGGTCAGCTGGAGGTTGCTCAGCTCCCGTCCGCCGCCGATGTTGTAGCTCTGGGCGGCCTCCCCCTGCTCGGCGACCAGCTGCACGCCCCGGCAGTGGTCGTCGACGTGCAGCCAGTCGCGCACGTTGGCGCCGTCGCCGTAGAGCGGCACCTTGCCCCCGTCGAGCAGGTTCGTGACGAACAGCGGGATGACCTTCTCGGGGTACTGGTAGGGCCCGTAGTTGTTGCTGCACCGCGTGGTCGAGATGTGCATGCCGTACGTCACGGCGTACGCGCGGGCGAGCATCTCCGCTCCCGCCTTGGCCGCCGAGTAGGGGCTGTTCGGCAGCAGCGGCGCGTCCTCGGTCCAGGCGCCCTGCTCGATCGAGCCGTAGACCTCGTCGGTCCCGATGTGCACGACCCGCTCGGTGCCGGCCCGCAGGCAGGCGGCGAACAGCGCCTGCGCGCCGAGCACGTTGGTCACCACGAACTCGTGCCCGCCGCGGATCGAGCGGTCGACGTGGGTCTCGGCCGCGAAGTTGACGACGACGTCGTGCCGGGGCAGGACCTCGTCCAGCAGCGCGTCGTCGACCAGGTCGCCCCGGACGAAGCGGTAGCGGGGGCTCTCGCTCACCGGCGCGAGGTTGGCGAGGTTGCCCGCGTAGGTGAGCTTGTCGTAGACGGTGACCTCGGCCCCCGCGTAGGCGGGGTAGCGGTCGCTCAGCACCGAGCGGACGTAGTGGGAGCCGATGAACCCGGCCCCTCCGGTGACGAGGACGCGCATCAGGGGAGCCGCATCAGGCGATGGAGACCCGGCTGTGGTCGCCGAGCATCAGCCGGTGCGCCCGCGGGAGGGCGGAGGACGGCGAGACCTCCACCTGCTTGCCGATCAGCGAGTCCTCGATCCTCGACACCCCGCGGATCGTCGACTCCTCCAGCACGATCGAGTGCTCGATCTCGGTGTCCTCCAGTGTGCAGCCGAAGTAGATGGAGGTGAACGGCCCGACGTAGGTGTCGCGCACGACGCTGTCGCGCCCGATGATGGCCGGGCCGCGGACCGTGGAGCGCTCGATGACAGCGCCCTCCTCGACCACCACCCGGCCGATCAGCTGCGAGTGGACGTCCACCGAGCCGGTCACCCGGGGCTCGATCGTCTCGAGAACCTGGCGGTTGCACTCGAGCATGTCCTCCAGCCGGCCGGTGTCCTTCCAGTAGCCGCTCACCAGGTGGGGGCGCACCTGGCGGCCGGAGTCGATCAGCCACTGCAGGGCGTCGGTGATCTCGAGCTCGCTGCGCCACGAGGGCTTGATCGCGCGCACGGCTTCGTGGATGCCGGCGCGGAACATGTAGACGCCCACGAGCGCCAGGTCGCTGGTGGGGTTCGTCGGCTTCTCGACCAGGCTGACCACCTGGCCGTCGCGGCCGAGCTCGGCTACGCCGAACTGCGAGGGGTTGTCCACCTTCGTCAGCAGGATCTGCGCGTCGCAGGACCCGGCCCGGAACTCGTCCACCAGTGCCGTGATGCCGCCGATGAGGAAGTTGTCGCCGAGGTACATGACGAACTCCTCCTCGCCGAGGAAGTCGCGCGCGATGAGCACGCAGTGCGCCAGCCCGAGCGGGGCCCCCTGGCGGATGTAGGTGACCGAGATGTCGAGGGCGGCTCCGTCGCCGACCGCTGCCTCGATCTCGGCGTGGGTGTCCCCGACGATGATGCCGACGTCGGTGACGCCCGCGTCCCGGATCGCCTCGAGGCCGTAGAACAGGACCGGCTTGTTGGCGACAGGGACCAGCTGCTTGGCACTGGTGTGCGTGATGGGGCGCAGCCGGGTGCCCGCTCCGCCCGCCAGCACCAGAGCCTTCATGGCGCGAAGGCTAGTGCTCCCGACGGCCCGGACGCCTGAGGGTCGGTACGCTGGTCCCGCTGCACGGAACGTTCCCGGAGCGCGCCGCGTCTCCTGGGGAGCACGCACGTCGACCGGGAGGAAGCGGTGGCCCCGCCCCCAGGCTGGCAGGACGCACCCGATCCGTTCGCCGGCTCCGCTCGTGCGTCGCGTCCGCTCCCGCCGCACCTGAACCCGCGCGGCCCCGGTGACGCCAGAGCCACGTCGGCCGCTCCGCGTTCGGTCCCCGGCCGGGCCCCGGCGCCGCCGCGCCGGCGCGGCGTCCGGATCCTGTCCTGGATCGCGGTGGTCACCTCCGTGGCGGTGCTGGCGACCGCCGGCGCCGGCTACGCGCTTCTCAACCACTACGACGGCAACATCAACCGGATCGACGTGTTCGGCTCGCTCGGCGAGGACCGTCCCGGGGCGACGGGCCGTGGGGCCCAGAACATCCTCATCGTGGGGTCGGACAGCCGCGAGGACCTCAAGGCCGGCCAGGGGACACAGGGCCGCGGCAAGGACTTCGTGACCGGCCAGCGCTCCGACACGGTGATCCTGGCCCACCTCTACGGCAGCTCCGACAAGGCGCAGCTGATCAGCTTCCCGCGCGACTCCTGGGTCCCGATCCCCGAGCACGTGAACCCGACGACGGGCAAGGTCGTGCCGGAGCGCACGACCAAGCTCAACGTCGCCTTCTTCGAGGGCGGCCCGCCGCTGCTCATTCAGACCATCGAGCAGCTGACCGACCTGCAGATCGACCACTACATGGAGATCGACTTCGACGGCTTCCAGAAGATGGTCAACACGCTCGGCGGCGTGGAGGTGTGCCTGTCCGCTCCGGCCAAGGAGGGTCTGTCGGGCATCGACCTGCCGGCGGGCCGGCAGACCATCAAGGGTGACCAGGCCCTGGCGTTCGTGCGCCAGCGCGCAGGCCTGCCGCGCCAGGACATCGACCGGATCGAGCGCCAGCAGCAGTTCATCGGCGCCATCGTGCGCAAGACGCTGTCTGCCGGCACGCTGCTCAACCCGTTCAAGCTCAACGGCGTGATCAGCGTCGCCACGGAGTCGCTGAAGCTGGACGAGCAGCTGTCGATCGAGGACCTGCGCGACCTCGCCCTGCGCTTCAAGAACTTCGACGCCGGAGACGTCATCTTCTCCACCGTCCCCACCAGCGACATCGCCGCGCGCCGGCAGGGGCAGAGCGTGGTGCTTCTCGACGACGCCGCCGCTCGGGCCCTGTTCGACTCGCTCCGGCGGGACGTGCCGCCCGCAGCCCCGGACGCCCCGCCACCGCAGGCGCCCGCCGAGGCAGTCCAGCCGCTGAGCGTCCCCTCTGCGGCGATCCAGGTGAAGGTCTTCAACGGGGCTGCGGTCAACGGCCTCGGGCGCAAGGCCTACGACGACCTGGAGGCGGCCGGCTTCCAGGTGGTCGGCACCCCCGGCAACCGCGCGGGAGCCGGTGCGGGGACCGTCGTCCTGCACGGTCCGGACAGGGCCGAGGCCGCGCGTACGCTCGTCGCCGCCCTCTCCGGCGCGACCGCACGGCTCGAACCGTCGCTGGGCAGGACGCTCGAGGTGGTCGTCGGCTCCGGCTACGCGGGGGCCAAGAAGGTCACCGTCGGCGCGTCCAAGCCCTCGGCCCCACCGGCGGCGGCAGCGCCCGCGCCGGAGGTCAAGACCGCGGCGGCGGACCCCTGCGCAGCCTGACGACCTGCACCGGCGGGCTGGCCGGTCAGCGCGAGCCGGCCTCGCCGCTGCTGACGATGTACGCCGGCGTCGCGTATCCAGGCGGTGGGCGGGTCGAGGTATCCGGCGCCACCACCGCCAACTGGGTGGCCAAGTCGGCCAACCTGCTCGTCGACGGGCTCGGGAGTCCGGCCCGGGTGGGCCTGCTGCTGCCGCTGCACTGGCAGGCGGTCGCCCTGCTGCTCGCCGGGGTCGCCACGGGGGCCGTCGTGGTGGTGGCCGGCGACGTGGACAGCCTGGCCGGCTGCGACGCCGCCTTCGTGGTCGGGGAGCACGCCGAGGCGGCGGTGGCGGCCGGGATCGACGAGGTGCTCGCCCTGTCCTGCCATCCGCTCGGGGCGCCGCTGCCGTCGGTGCCCACCTCGGCCGCCGACTACGCCCGCGAGGCCCCCTCCTACGCCGACCACTGGAGCGGCGGTGCTCCGGGCCGGGTGAGCATCGAGGTGGGTGGTGGCCCGCTCGGGCCGCTCCCGGACCTCGGCCTGTCGGGCTCGGATCGGGTGCTGGTCGCGGTCGACCCCGCGGACCCGAGCGGACTGGCCGGTCTCCTCTCCGGGCTCCGGGCAGGGGCCTCCCTGGTGCTCCTGCCGGCACCGGGTGAGGTCGATCTCCCCGCCGTGGCTGCCGCCGAACGGGTCACGGCTGCGCTGGGACTGCCGGCCGGCGGACGCGACCTGGCAGGCGTGCGCTTCCTCGGCTGACCCTCAGGAGGGCCGCGGCCGGGGCAACCAGTCGAGGTCTGCGCCCTCCCGCGCGAAGCAGCCGGCCGAGTCCGGCTCCGCCCGGTCGACGATGTCGAGCAGCAGGCACAGCGGGATGTGGGCGCGCAGCAGGGCGCTCGTCCGCGCGACCAGCAGATCCTGCTCCTGCGCGCTGCGGCACATCGGCCCGCCGGCCCGGCTCGTCTCGGTCATCGTCGTGTCGTTCGCCTCGTCCATGGTCCTGGTGTCGGCTGTCCGGCACGCCCCCGATCAGGGCCGAACGGGTGCCTTTGCACTGCGAACGGGTGTCTCGGAGCGCGCTCGCGCGACGAGCCCACCCCCGGAGGCGGTATCGAGCGGCGTCGCGCCGGCGTTGCCAGGAGGACGGCGCCTCTACAGTGGCGCCCTCCTTCCGTGCTCCTGCACCTGGCCTTCGAGCTGCTGCGGGCCGTCGGCGCCGCTTGCGCGTTGTCGTCCACGAACGCCCCCCCTTTCCCGAAGGACCCATGACCACGCCCCCGCCACCCCGGCGTCGACGCTCGAGCCCCGTACAGCCCGTTCTCCCCGCTCAGTCAGCTCCGCCCTCAGCCGGGGGCCCGACGTTCACCGGCCTCGGGGTTCCCGCCGACCTCGTGGACACGCTGCTGCGCCAGGGCATCTGCGAGCCGTTCCCCATCCAGGTCGCGACGCTGCCCGACACCCTGGCCGGGCGCGACGTCCTCGGCCGGGGCCGCACCGGAAGCGGCAAGACCCTCGCCTTCAGCCTTCCGATGGTGGCCCGGCTCCGCGGTGGCACCCGGCGGCCCAGGCAGGCGCGCGGCCTGGTCCTCGTGCCGACCCGGGAGCTGGCCAACCAGGTCTTCGCCGTCGTCCAGCCGCTGGCTCGCGCCGCCGGTCTCACGAGCACGGTCGTGTTCGGCGGCGTCGGCCAGAACCCGCAGGTCCAGGCGCTGAGCCGGGGCGTCGACGTCCTGATCGCCTGCCCCGGCCGGCTGGAGGACCTGATCGGCCAGGGCCTGTGCGACCTGTCGGGCGTCGAGGTCACGATCCTCGACGAGGCGGACCACATGGCCGACCTCGGCTTCCTGCCCGCCGTACGGCGGCTGCTCGACCGGACGCCGAGAGTCGGCCAGCGGATGCTCTTCTCGGCCACCCTCGACAACGGCGTCGACGTGCTCGTGCAGCGCTACCTGGACCGGCCGACGACCCACTCGGTGGACCCCGCGGTGGCGCCCGTCAGCACGATGACCCACCACGTGTTCGCGGTGACGGCGGCGGACAAGCCGGCGGTCGTACGCGAGCTGGCGTCCGGTCAGGAGCGCAGCCTGCTCTTCCTGCGCACCAAGCACACCGCCAAGAAGCTGGCCAAGCAGCTCACCGCCGCCGGCATCCCGGCTGTGGAGCTGCACGGCAACCTCAGCCAGGGTGCCCGCGAGCGCAACCTGTCCGCCTTCACCGACGGCACCACCCGGGTGCTCGTGGCGACCGACATCGCCGCACGGGGCATCCACGTCGACGACATCGCCCTCGTGGTGCACGTGGACCCGCCGACCGAGCACAAGGCGTACCTGCACCGCTCCGGCCGGACCGCCCGCGCCGGCGCCGGTGGCACCGTCGTCACCCTGGCCACGCCGGACCAGGGCGAGGAGGTGCGCAGCCTGACTCGGCAGGCCGGAATACGCCCCACCACCGTCACCGTGCGTCCGGGAGCCGGGGAGATCCTCGCCCTCACCGGGCCGCCCGCTGGACACGTGGAGCCCGCCCCGGTCGTCGAGGTCCCCGCTCGCGGAGGCGGCCGACGCGGAGCCCCTCGGTCCCCGGGCGCCGCGGCTGCGGCGGCGGGGAAGACCGCCGCGCCGAAACCGGTGCGTTCCGGGACGCCCGGCGGACGCGGCGCGGGGCGTACCGGCAACGCACCGGCGCGTACGCGGGCCGAGCTCGCCGCCCGCGCCGGCCAGGCCCCGACTCGGGCCGCCGGGCGCGGCCGCGCCCGCTGACGCACGCCCGCTGCACCCCAGCCGGAGAGAGGCTGGGCTGGTCGTTACAGCTAGCGCAGGACCTGCCGGGCCATCACCATCCGCTGGATCTGGTTGGTGCCCTCGTAGATCTGGGTGATCTTCGCGTCGCGCATCATCCGCTCCACCGGGAAGTCCCGCGTGTAGCCGGCGCCGCCGAACAGCTGCACCGCGTCCGTCGTCACCGCCATCGCCGTGTCGGAGGCGAAGCACTTGGCCGCCGCGGAGCTGAAGGTCATGTCCGCCGCGCCCCGCTCGGCCTTGGCCGCCGCGACGTAGACGAGCTGGCGGGCCGCCTCGATCCGCATCGCCATGTCTGCGAGCAGGAACTGCACGCCCTGGAAGTCCGCGATCGCCCTGCCGAACTGGCGCCGCTCCTTCACGTAGCCCACCGCGGCGTCCAGCGCTCCCTGCGCGATGCCGACCGCCTGCGCACCGATGCCGAGCCGGGTGTGGTCCAGGGTGCGCAGCGCGGTCTTGAACCCCGTCCCCTCCGGCCCGATCCTGCGGTCCGCAGGGATCCGGCAGTTCTCGACGTAGATCTCGCAGGTGGGCGATCCCCTGACGCCCATCTTGCGTTCCTTGTGCCCGACCGAGAACCCCGGGTCGTCAGCGGCGACGACGAACGCCGAGATGCCTGCAGCCGCCTCGCCCGGATCGGTCACCGCCATCAACGTGTAGTGGGTGCTGACACCGGCGCCGGTGATCCACGCCTTGGTGCCGTTGAGCACGTACGAGTCCCCGTCCCGCACCGCCCGGGTGCGCATGGCCGCCGCGTCCGAGCCGGCCTCCCGCTCGGACAGCGCGTAGGAGAACGTCGCCTCGCCGCTCGCGACGAGCGGCAGGTAGGTCGACTTGAGCTCCTCGGAGCCCGACAGGATCAGGCCGGTCGTGCCGAGCTTGTTGACCATCGGGATGAGGCTGCTCGACGCGCACACCCGGGCGATCTCCTCGATGACGATGCAGTGCGCGATCTTGTCGGCACCGGCGCCGCCGTACTGCTCCGGGATGTGCACGGCGAGCAGGTCCGCGCTCTTCAGCGCGGCGTGGACGTCCCATGGGTACTGCTCGGTCTCGTCGATCTCCGCTGCCCGCGGCGCGATCTTGTCCTCGGCCAGCTGGCGTACCGAGGCACGCAGGAGCTCGTGCTCCTCCGGCAGTGCGTAGAGGGGGAAAGACGTGTCGGCCATGAGGCGATCGTAGAACCGGGTCGCACTACCCTTCGACGATGACGGAGCAGCCGCGACTGACCGTGATCGGCACCGGCTACCTCGGTGCCACGCACGCGGTCTGCATGGCCGAGCTGGGCTTCGAGGTTCTCGGCCTGGACATCAAGGAGGCTAGGGTCACGTCGCTGCAGACCGGGACGGTGCCGTTCTTCGAGCCCGGGCTGCCCGAGCTGCTCCAGAAGAACCTGGACAGCGGCCGGTTGCGCTTCACCACCTCGTACGAGGAGGTGGCCGAGTTCGGCGACGTGCACTTCGTGTGCGTGGGCACCCCCCAGAAGATCGGTGAGTACGCCGCTGACCTGAGCTACGTCGACAGCGCGTTCGCCGCGCTGATCCCCCTCGCCCGCAGCGGCAGCCTGCTGGTGGGCAAGAGCACGGTGCCGGCGGGGACGGCCGAACGCCTCTCGCAGTCGCTGCGCCGGCAGCGCGGGGGTGAGCTGGAGCTGGCGTGGAATCCCGAGTTCCTGCGCGAGGGCTTCGCGGTGGAGGACACGCTCGCGCCCGACCGGCTGGTGTTCGGGTTGGCGGCGACGGGCCGTGGCAGACGCGCGGAGGAGCAGCTGCGCGCGGCGTTCGCCCCGGTGATCGGCCGGCCGACGCCGGTCGTCGTCACCGACCTCGCGACGGCGCAGCTCGTCAAGGTCGCCGCGAACGCGTTCCTCGCCACGAAGATCTCCTTCATCAACGCCATGGCGGAGGTCTGCGAGGCGACCGGCGGCGACGTGACGATGCTGAGCAAGGCGCTGTCGTACGACGACCGCATTGGCGGGCGGTTCCTCCACGCGGGGCTCGGGTTCGGGGGCGGCTGCCTGCCCAAGGACATCCGCGCGTTCATGGCCAGGGCTGGTGAGCTCGGCGTCGACCAGGCGCTGTCGTTCCTCAAGGAGGTCGACGCGATCAACATGCGGCGCCGCGACCGGATGGTCCAGATCGCCCGGGAGGAGGTCGGCGGCAGCTTCGCCGGCATGCACGTCGCCGTGCTGGGGGCCGCCTTCAAGCCCAACAGCGACGACATCCGCGACAGCCCGGCGCTCGACGTCGCCGCGACGATCCAGCGTCAGGGCGCCGCGGTGTGCGTGTACGACCCGGCCGCGATGGAGAACGCGAAGGTGAAGCACCCGCAGCTCGCCTACCGCGAGAGCGCCCTCGGCGCAGCACGCAACGCCGACATCGTGCTGCACCTGACCGAGTGGTCGGAGTTCCGCGAGATGGACCCCGAGGTGCTGTCCGACGTCGTCGCGGCGCGGCGCATCGTCGACGGCCGAAACGCCCTCGACCCGGAGCGGTGGCGCGGGGCCGGCTGGACCTACCGGGCGCTCGGCCGGCCGTAGGCGCGCCTGGTCGCCGCGTGCCGGGTGAGGCACACAGCGCCGGTAGGTAGAACTCCTCTACCGCGAGGCTGCGTAGGAGTCGATGCTGCCCGCATGAACGCCACCGTGCTGCTGCCCGACCCCACCCGATGCCCCGACTGCCGGGCGATGCTCAGCCGAGCCGCCTGCGACTCCTGCGGCCTGGCGCTGCACGGCCCGTCCGCGGCCCGCCTGTGGCAGGTCGACACCGAGCTGCTGCGCCTCGACGCCGCGCGCAGCGACCTGCTGGCCGAGCGCAGCGCGCTCCTGGCCGTGCTCCACGGCGACGCGGTCCTGCCGCCCCAGCCGACGCCTCCCAGCCCGTTCGCGACGCAGCCGCCGGCCGCCGCCGCGGCGCACTCCCTCTCCCCCGGGCCCGCGAGCATCCCCCCGGCCCCGCCGGCGCCGCGCCGGGAGTGGACCCCGCAGCGCATCCAGAACCTCCTGCTCGGCCTCGGCGGGCTGCTCCTCGCGGTGGCAGCGGTCGTCTTCGCTGCGGTGACGTACGACCGGCTGGGTGCGGGCGGCCGCGCAGCCGTCCTGGTGCTGCTCACCCTTGCCGCCGGCGCCGCCGCGCCGGCCGTGCTCCGCCGCGGGCTGACCGCCACCGCCGAGACCCTCGGCGCGGTCACGCTGGTCCTGGGGGCGCTCGATGCGTACGGCCTGCGCAAGCTCGGCCTGGCCGGCGGCTCCGACCCGCTGTCCTACGCCGCGGGCAGCGCCGCCGTGCTCGCGATGGCCGCCGGGGGCTACTCCGGTCTCGTCCCGCTGCGGGTCATGAGGATGGCCGCGGTCGTGCTGACGCAGCTGCCGGTCGTGCTGCTGCTGATCCGCTACGACGCCTCGCCCGCCACCGCGGGCCTGGTCCTGGCCGGGCTGGCCGCCGCAGACCTGGCCGTATTCGCCGCGGGCAGCAGGGCCCCCGTCGACGTCCGGGGCGCCCTCGTCGCCTGCGGCAGCGTCGTCACCGCCATGGGGCTGCTGATCTCCCTCGGTGCTGTGCAGGATCCAAGTCCAGGACGAGCCGCGGGCGCCGTGCTCGCGCACGCCGCCGTCCTCGGGGCTTCCGCCCTGCTGGTACGCGACCGCGTCCTTCGCGCGCTGCTGGCCGGCGCGCCCGTCCCCCTCGTCGCGATCGCCGCCTTCACCGTCGTCCGGGGCGTTCTGCCGCAGGACCAGCACCCGCTCGTGCCGGCGGCTCTCGGCCTGCTGGCGGCGCTCCTGGCCGCGCAGCTGCCGCGGCCCTGGCGTGCCGGGCCGGTCGGCGGCTCGCTCCTGGTGTCCGCCGTCGCGGTGCTGTCGGTCGGGGAGCGGGCGGCGGAGGGCCTGCTGCTGCCGCTCGGGTGGCTCGCGGACCCGTGGAGCCTGCCGGCCGGCGCCGACGCCCGCGAGGCGGTCGGCCCGGGCCAGGACTGGCAGGGGACCGTCGACACGATGGTGGTGCTGGCTGCGGCCGCCCTGACCACCGGCACGGCGGGCCTCGCACTGGACCGGGTGCGCCACGCGCTCCTCGGCGCTGCCGCGTTCGCCGCCGGCGCCGCCGTGCTGCTGCCGCTCGGGCTCGACCTGGGCTACCCGCTGTCCCTGGCCCTGCTGCTGCTGCTCGCCGCCGGGCTCGGCGGCGCCGGTGCGGCGCTGCTGCCGCGGCGACTGGACGCCGGGCTGGTGCTCACCGCGGCCGGCGCGGCCGTGACGGTGCTGACCTCGGCCTGGGCCACGGCCGACCGCGAAGCGACCCTGGTCGTGCTGCCGCTGGCCGCGCTGCTCGTCGCCGGCCTTTCGCTCGCGCCGCGCCTTCCCGTGCCCGCCTCGGGGACGGCGGTCGCGCTGGCCGGCGGCCTCGCGTCTGCGGCGCTCGCCGCCGCCGGTGCCGCCCAGCTGCTCGCGGCGGACCAGATCGGCGGGCTGCTCCTCGTCGCCGTGGCGGCGCTGCTGGCCCTCGCCGCCGCCCCTGGCCTTCGGCCTGCCCGGCGGCTCGGCGCCGAAGCCGCTGCGGTGCCGGTTGCCTTCGTCGCGGTGGTGCTGGCCTCGGGGGACGTCGGCTGGCTGTCGTGGGTGCTGGCCGGCATCGGTCTCCTCGCGATCGCCACGGCGCTGCGACCGGACCGGCGCAGCGTCGCCGTGGCCGGCGGCCTGCTGCTGTCCGCCTCCTCCTGGGTGCGCCTGGCGGATGCCGGGGTAGACGCACCGGAGCCGTACGTCCTGCCGCTCGCCGCCGTGGCCCTGATCCTCGGCCACCTGCGCTCCTGCGCCGTGCCCGGCACGCGTTCCTGGGCGGCGTACGGCCCTGGGCTGTCGCTCCTGCTGCTCCCGAGCCTGGTGGCCTCGTTCGACGACGACACCCTGCAGCGGCCGCTGCTGCTCGGCCTGGCCGCCCTGGGGGTGCTCCTCGCGGGGGCCTACTTCCGGCTGCAGGCCCCGCTGTGCCTCGGCGGCGCGGTGCTCGCCGTCGACGCGCTGCAGCTGCTCGCGCCGTACGCGGCAGCGCTGCCCCGCTGGATGTCGCTCGGAGCGGTGGGCGTGCTGCTGGTCGCGATCGGCGCGACGTACGAGCAGCGCCGCCGCGACGTCGCGCGGCTGCGCAGCGGCTACGACGCGCTGGCCTGACCGGCCCGGATCAGGCCTGCAGCCGCGCCTGCAGGGCGGCATCCTTGGCCCGCGCGCCGTCCGCCAGAGCGGACTGGAAGGCGCGCATCCGCTCGAGGAGCTCCGGGTCGCCGCCCGCGAGGATCCGCACCGCGAGCAGCCCGGCGTTGCGGGCGCCGCCGATCGACACGGTCGCGACCGGCACCCCCGCCGGCATCTGCACGATGGACAGCAGCGAGTCCATGCCGTCCAGGTGCGCAAGCGGCACCGGCACGCCGATCACGGGCAGCGGCGTTCCCGACGCGATCATCCCGGGCAGGTGCGCGGCCCCGCCGGCGCCCGCGATCACCACCCGCAGCCCGCGCCCGGCGGCGTCCTTCGACCAGGCGAGCATGTCCTGCGGGGTGCGGTGGGCCGACAGCACCCGCACCTCGTGCGGGACGTCGAACTCGGCCAGGGCCACAGCGGCAGCCTGCATCACCGGCCAGTCCGAGTCGCTGCCCATCACGATCCCGACCACGGCGGTCACTGCTGCTCCACCTCCGGCCAGTGCCCGTCGCGCAGGTAGCCCGCCCCGCGGCGGGCGCGCGCCCGTACGTCCCGCAGGTCCGGGCCGAGGGCCGTCACATGGCCGATCTTGCGCCCCGGCCGGACCTGCTTGCCGTACAGGTGCACCTTGAGCGCCGGGTCGCGGCCGAACAGCAGGTGGAGCCGGCGGTCGAGGTCGGGGTCGGGGTCCTCCCCGCCGAGCACGTTCGCCATGACGACCCACGGCGCGGTGGCCGTCGTGTCGCCGAACGGGTAGTCGAGGACGGCCCGCAGGTGCTGCTCGAACTGCGAGGTGCGCGACCCCTCGATCGTCCAGTGCGCCGAGTTGTGCGGCCGCATGGCGAGCTCGTTGACCAGCAGCCCGGCCTCGGTCTGGAACAGCTCGACCGCGAGCACGCCCACCACGGCGAGCTCGTCGGCGAGGCGCAGGGCGAGAGCCTGAGCCTGCAGAGCCAGGTCCTCCGGCAGGCCAGGGGCCGGCGAGACGACCTCGACGCAGATGCCGTCCGACTGCACGGTCTCGACGACCGGCCAGGCGGCGCCCTGGCCGTACGGGGAGCGCGCGACCACCGCAGCCAGCTCACGCTGCAGGGGGACGAGCTCCTCGGCCACCAGGCGTACGCCCGCGGCCACCACCTCCGCGGCCTCCGCGGCGGAGCCGACCACCCAGACGCCGCGGCCGTCGTAGCCGCCGGTGGCCGCCTTGAGCACCAGCGGCCAGCCCACGTGCTGGGCGAACCCCTCGATGTCTCGCACGGTCGCCACCGGGGTGAAGGCCGGCACGGGGATCCCGAGGGCCGCGAGCCGCTCCCGCATCACTCCCTTGTCCTGGGCGTGCCGCAGCGCGGCCGAGCCGGGGTGGATCGTGACCCCGTCGGCCTCGAGCGCTTCGAGCAGCCCCTCGGGGACGTGCTCGTGGTCGAACGTGACGACCTCGCAGCCCCGTGCGAAGGCGCGCAGGTCCTCGAGCGAGGTGTGCTCGCCGACGCTGACGCCCTGCGCGACCAGCGCGGCGCTGTCGTGCGTGGCGTCGGCGAGCACCCGCAGCGACAGGCCCAGCGCGATGGACGCCTGATGGGTCATCCGGGACAGCTGGCCGCCGCCCACCATGCCCACGACAGGAAGCCCCATCGCCCCCCGCACGACCGGGCGGGGCACGACCTCGCGGGTGGCGACGGCCGGAGGGGCATCCACAGGGGCAAACCTAGCGGGCTCGCGGGGAGGTCCCCACCAGCCGCGCGCTCAGGCGGGCCACCGTCTCCTCGTCCACGCCGACGCTCATCGCCAGCCCGTGCGGGCCGCCGTACGCCCGGTCGACGTGGTCGAGGAAGCGCTCCATCGAGCCGGCCTCGGGCCGCAGGTCGTCGGCGCGGACGTGCGCAAGGCTCGGGCCGTACGTCGGGGAGGACGTCAGGCGCGCGAAGACCGCCTCGATCCGGTCGGCGCTGCGGACGTAGTCGGTCACCACCGCGTCGCGCGTCACCCCGGCGAGGGAGAGCGCGAGGGCGACGACGACGCCGGTCCGGTCCTTGCCCGCCGCGCAGTGCACCACCGCCGTTCCGGTGGCCGGGTCGGCGAGGATGCGCAGCGCGCGGGCCAGGTTGGCGGGGGCGTCCTCGACGTAGCCGACGTAGTAGCCGGTCATGTCGGTGAGCGTGCTGCCCGCGCGATCCCGCCGATGCGGGACCGCGCGGTCGACCTCGTCCTCGAGCGGCTCGTCCTCGGCCTCAGGGATGAGCGGGACGTGGTGGTGCGCGACCGGGGTACGGCGCAGCGGGCCCTCGCCCTCCAGCCGCAGCTCCCCGGTGGTGCGCAGGTCCACGACGGTGCGTACGCCGACGTCGCCGGTCAGCCGCGCCACGTCGGAAGGGGTCAGCCCCTGCAGGTTGTCTCCCCGCAGCAGGACGCCGCTCCTCGTCGCGCGCCCGTCGATCGTCGGCAGGCCGCCGACATCGCGCACGTTGGCGGCACCCTCGAGGTCGATCCAGCTCACAGCGCTGCCCTTCGTCGGTCGCCCGTTGCCCGTCCGACGCTAGGCTGGCTCGATGAACCGCGCGTCAAAGGGCTGCCCGTGCGAGTGATCCGGGCCCTTGTCACCCGCATCCGCGGGCTGTTCGCGGAGCTGTCGAAGTTCGGCACAGTCGGTGCCCTCAGCTTCCTGGTCGACATCGTGATCTTCAACGCGGTCCTGCTGGTTCTGGACAAGCCGCTCACCGCGAAGGTCATCTCCACGCTGTTCGCGGCCACGAACGCCTTCCTGCTCAACCGGGCCTGGTCGTTCAAGCACCGCCAGCGGACGACGATCCGGCGCGAGTACGGCCTGTTCTTCGTCCTCAACGCCATCGGGCTGGGCATCTCGCTGTCGTGCCTCGCGATCTCGCACTACGTGCTCGGCTTCGAGTCGCGGCTCGCCGACAACATCGCCGCCAACGGCGTCGGACTGGTGCTCGGGACGACCTTCCGCTTCTGGTCCTACCGCAGGTTCGTCTGGGCCGCGCCCGCTCAGGTCGAGGAGGCCGCCGCCGACGGCGCCCCCGCTGCGCAGGCCGTCCTCGAGGACGTCCAGGACCAGCCGCTGCGCGGCTGAGCCGGAGCGGTCTCAGGAGCCTGCGCGCCGCAGCAGGTACGGCGTCAGCGACCGGTAGCCCCGTACCGACCTGCGGCGCAGGCGCTTCAGGTCGTAGGCCCCGTCCTCGGCCAGGGCGTGCGCCATCCGCTCGTCGACCAGCAGGGCTCTGGGGCGCGCCTCGTCGGTGAGCCGGCTCGCGATGTTCACCGGCTGGCCGAAGACGTCGCCGACCCGGAGAAGCACGGTGCCGAAGGCGGTGCCTGCGCGTACGTCGGGCAGCTCGTCGTCCGCGGCGTGCGCCTCGATGGTGCGCAGGGCGACCTCGACGGCGGAGGTCGGGTCGTCGGTCGTGAACATCACCGCGTCCCCGAGGGTCTTGACCACCTGGCCCCCGAGCGCCGTCACGCGCAACGCCGTCTGGCTCTCGAACCGCTCCAGGAGCCGCTCCAACGTGGACGCGTCCCAGTGCTGCGTGGACCGGGTGAAGTCCACCAGGTCCACGAAGCCGACGCAGCGCAGCGGCCGCCCGTCCTCGGTCGCGGCCACGAAGGCCCGGGCGGTGGCCGCCGTGAACTCCCGCCGCCAGACGTGCACGAGGATCCGCTCGAGCCGCGGGAGCACCTCGGCCGCGGCCTCCGCAGCGGCCTGCGCGGTCTCGGGCACCGTTCTTCCGGCGCTCATGTCGCGAAAGACGTCGACCTGGGCCTCCGCCATGCGTGCCAGCCCCTGCCCCATCAGCCTCGCGAGGACCAGCAGCGTGTCCTGGTCGACCAGCCCGGTGTCGCGCAGGGCGAGGGCGTGCCGCAGCGCCTCCACGTCCAGGCGAGTGAACGCCCGCTCGCCTGCCGGCACCTCCGCGAACCCCATCGCCGTCCAGAAGGAGCGGGCGACCTCCTCCGGCAGGCCGACGGCCTCGGCCACGTCGTCGCGGGTCAGCTCGCACGGCGCCCCGAGCAGCACCTCCTCGAGCTCGCCGGGGTCCACCCGTCGAGGTTAGGAGGTGCGGGATCGCCCGACGCCCCTCCCCGGCGTACCGTCGCGCACATGGCGCGGTCCCGGCTCAGGACGTACATGGTCATCCGCGTGGCCGCGGGGCTCACGTTCGTCCTCGCCGCCACGGTGCTGCCGCCCGGGATCCCCGCGGCGCTCGTCATCGTGCTGGCCGGGGTGGTCGCCGTGATGACCTGCGTCGGCGTCAACGCGGGCGGGCCTGGTGAGCGCGCCGGGGCGCGTGCGCAGGACCGCTGGTTCGACGCGCACACCCCGCCGCAGGGGGACTGGCCGCCGTACGAGCCAGGACCTGCCGCGGACCGGACGGTTCCGGCTCCCGGAGCAACCTCCCGACCCGGCGCTGCGTCCTAGGAGCACGAGGCCACTTCGGACCGGACCCGGGAGGTCAGCGTGCGCGCGGTTCCTGCCACCCTGCTGACCGTCGTCCTGCTGACCGGCTGCGGCTCCAGCGGGAACGGCCGGGTCCTGTCCGAGCTCCCGACGCCATCGTTGTCGGCCTCGCCGCCGCCGAGCCGTCGGGTACGCCGACGCCACCCACCCCGAGCTCTCCCGCAGCCGCCGGCGGCGAGGCGAGCTCGGGAGCCGCCCGCAACGCTGTCGCCGTGTACTGGGTCGGTGCGCAGGACCGCCGCGGGCCGAGGCTGTACCGGGAGTTCGTCCGCCGCCCGGCCACTGCCGAACCGGTGCGCGACGCCGTCGAGGTGATGCTCGCAGGCAAGCCCAGCGATCCGGACTACACCTCGCTGTGGGCGAAGGACACCTCGCTGCGCAGCGTCAGGATCGAGGGCCCGACCGCGGTGGTCGACCTGTCGCGTACGGCCCGTACGAACGGCGGCGGCTCGGCCTTCGAGGCAGCGACCCTCCAGCAGCTGGTGCACACCGTCACCGCCGCCGACCCCGAGCTGACCGCGGTTCGCCTGCTCGTGGAGGGTGCGCCGGTCGAGAGCCTGTGGGGGGCGGTGTCCACCGCGAAGCCGCTGACCCGCGGACCGGCGGCGCAGGTGCTCGGGCCGGTCTGCGGCGGAGGACGGCTCACGGGTGTTCGTGGACAGCAAGCGCGTGACGCTCAAGGGGTGACCGTCCGCAGGTGGACCACGTCACCGGCTGCATGGGTCACTCCGTCGACCACGAGGTGACCGGCCGCGTCGACGGCCTGGGCTCGGCCGGAGGCCGAGGACCCACCCGGCAGGTCGATCCGCACCTGCGTACCGAGGGTGCTGCACAGCTGCCGGTATGCAGCCTGCGCGGCGCCCACGTCACGCAGCACCCGGCTCAGCGACCGCAGCACGGCGCGCAGCACGGTCGCGCGGTCGCTCGTGCCCGCGCCGCACAGCCGCAGTGAGGTGGCCTGCTCGTTCGGCAGCTCGCTCGCCCGGGTCGTCACGTTGAGGCCGACTCCGACCACGGCCGCGCCAGGGACCGGCATCTCGGCGAGCACCCCGCACAGCTTGCGACCGCTGACCAGGACGTCGTTCGGCCACTTGAGCACCGCGTCGACCTCCGCGTTGTCCCGCAGCGCGGTGGCGACGGCGAGCCCGGTCAGCAGCGGCAGCCAGGACATCTGCTGCCGGGGCAGGTCGGGCCGCAGGAGCACGGAGAAGGTCAGCCCGGCCCGCGGTGGCGACACCCAGGTTCGGTCCAGGCGGCCGCGGCCGGCCTCCTGGAACTCGGCGACGACGACCAGCCCGGCGGGTTCCCCCGCGAGCGCCCGCTCGGCGACTCGCGCGTTGGTGGAATCGGTCTGCTCGACCACCTCGAGGCGCCAGCCGTCCGGAGCCAGCGCGCGCTGCAGGGACCGCTCACGCAGCGGTGGCCGCTCGAGGTCGCCGAAGGACGAGGGGTGCGCCACCGCGCCAGTCTGCGCCACCGCGCGGGAGTGCCAGGCGGCCGGCCGAAGGCCCGCCGGTAACCTCTCGAGGTGACCGCCGCCCCCCTGCCGTCCGAGGACGACGCGGACCTGGACACCCCCGACCTGCACACGACGGCCGGCAAGCTGGCCGAGCTCCGCCGGCGCAACGCGGAGGCGCTGCGCCCAGGCTCCGAGGCCGCGTTGGAGAGGCGCCGGGCGCTCGGCAAGAGCACCGCCCGGGAGCGGATCGAGGCCTTGCTCGACGAGGGCAGCTTCACCGAGACCGACGCGCTGGCTCGCCACCGGGCCCGCGACTTCGGCCTCGACAGGACCCGCCCCACCGGCGACGGCGTGATCACCGGGTTCGGCACCGTCGACGGCCGCCCCGTGTGCGTCTTCAGCCAGGACGCGCTCGTCTTCGGCGGCGCCCTCGGCGAGGTCTACGGCGAGAAGATCGTCAAGGTCATGGACCTGGCGCTGAAGGTGGGCTGCCCCGTCGTCGGCATCAACGAGGGCAGCGGCGCGCGGATCCAGGAGGGGATCATGGGTCTCGCGCTGTACGGCGACATCTTCTACCGCAACGTCATGGCCTCGGGCGTCGTCCCCCAGATCAGCCTGATCCTGGGCAGCTGCGCGGGAGGGCACGTCTACTCCCCGGCGCTCACCGACTTCACCGTGATGGTCGACGGCGCCTCGGCGATGTTCATCACCGGACCGGACGTCATCCGCACGGTGACCGGCGAGGTCATCGACATGGAGGACCTCGGCGGCGCCCGGGCCCACAACTCC
This sequence comes from Mycobacteriales bacterium, assembly GCA_030447385.1. Classification (GTDB taxonomy): domain Bacteria; phylum Actinomycetota; class Actinomycetes; order Mycobacteriales; family SCTD01; genus SCTD01. The sequence continues at coordinate 863,217 of JAUJOY010000001.1, read as the reverse complement.
AAGAGCGGCGTCGCCCACTTCATGACCGCCGACGAGGCGGAGGCGCTCGACACCGTGAAGGCGCTGCTGGCCTACCTCCCGAGCAACAACCTCGACGGGGCTCCGGTCCTGGACGCCCCGGACGCGCTCGCCGAGGAGCCCGACCTCGAGCTGGACGGCTTCATCCCGGACAGCAGCAACACCCCGTACGACATGCACCGGGTGATCGAGCACGTCCTCGACGACGGCGACTTCCTCGAGGTGCAGGAGCTGTGGGCGCAGAACCTCGTCTGCGGGTTCGGCCGGGTGGAGGGGCGCACGGTCGGGGTCGTCGGCAACAACCCGATGCACTTCGCCGGGACCCTCGACATCGACGCCTCGGAGAAGGCCGCGCGCTTCGTGCGCACCTGCGACGCGTTCGGCGTCGCACTGCTGACCTTCTGCGACGTGCCCGGCTTCCTGCCCGGCGTCGGGCAGGAGCACGCCGGCATCATCCGGCGGGGCGCCAAGCTGCTCTACGCCTACTCGGAGGCGACCGTGCCGAAGATCACGGTCATCACCCGCAAGGCCTACGGCGGGGCCTACGTCGTCATGGGCAGCAAGCACCTTGGAGCCGACGTCAACCTGGCCTGGCCCACCGCCCAGATCGCGGTCGTCGGTGCGCAGGGGGCAGTCAACATCATCCAGCGCAAGGCGATCGCGGCCGCCGACGACCCGGAGAAGCTGCGCGAGGAGTTCATCCGGCAGTACGAGGACACCTTCGCGACGCCCTACCTCGCAGCCGAGCGCGGCTTCGTCGACGCCGTCATCGAGCCCTCGCAGACCCGCCGCGAGGTGGCCAAGGCGCTGCGCCTGCTGCAGAACAAGCGGCAGGCGCTGCCGGCGAAGCGGCACGGGAACATCCCGCTGTGAGCGTTGCTGACCAGCCCGTGCTCACCGTCGTGCGGGGGAAGCCGACCCCCGTTCAGCTGGCGGCCCTGGTCGCCGTCCTGTCGGCGGTCCAGCAGGCCGCTGACGGATCGCGCTCACCTTCGCGCCCGATGCCGTCGCGGTGGTCGCGGTGGTCGCGGTGGAGCCTGCGCCCGATGCCGTCCCAGGGTCCCGGCGCTTGGCGGTCGTCCGGCATGCCCTCGTAGATCCCGCGCTAGAAGGGCGGTTCGTCGTCCTCGACCGGCAGCGTCGGCTGGACAGGCTCCTCCGGGCTCGCCTCCGCAGCGGGTGCCAGCTCGGGATCGGCGGCGGCGATCCAGCGGGGTGCCTGTCCCACGGGTGGTGGTCGTCGTGGTGGGGGTTCGGCGTCCGGGTCGACCCGTGGTGGCGGGGCGTGCGGGCTGGGTCGGGTGTAGGTCCGCCCGAGGGGCTGGTCCAGGTGGTGCTGCCGTCAAGGTGGCGCACGAGGGCCCAGTCGGTGTGCTTGGCGGCGTGGCAGCGCGCGGAGAGCAGCCCGAGGTTCCACGCGGCGGTCGGGCCTTCTGGCCAGGGGATCAGGTGGTCGCGGTGGGTGCGGGTCGAGCCGCACCCGGGTGCGGCGCAGCGCACGTCCCGCAGGTCCACCAGGCGGGCGAGGGCGGCGGACGGGTCGTGCTGCGGCTCCGCCCGGTCGGTGATCACCTCGGGCCGGTTCATCCTGAGGATCTGCTCCCGCAACCCGATCGGGTCGGGACTGGCAGGTTCTGGACGGTCCTGCACGTGCAACGGCCGGCCGGTCTCCTCGTCGATGAGGACCCGGCGCAGCAGGGTGGGGCGCAGCAACCGGACGTGCTCAGCGGTGAGCGGACCGTAGCGGTCCATCATGCCGGGTTCGCGGGACAGCTCCAGCACGGTGCTCATCGGCACGAGCACGTTGAGCACCACCTGCGGGCGCACCTCGACACTGGAACCTGCCACCCAACCCGGGACCGCGCCGTCTTGGGCGGCGAGGACCATCGCCGGGAGGGCGGCGAACAGGTCCGCCCGGCGCTGCTGCGCGGTGCGCTCCACCCCCGCCTGCCGGTCGCAGATGCGCTCCTTCTTCTCCAGGGTGTCCAGACCGGAGCTCCAGCTGGCCAGCTGCTCCGCGGTCAGCACCGCCCCGGCCAGTCCCAGCCCGTCCGGCTCTGGGCGGTGAGACGTGTGCCGCCCGGCGGCGGCATCGGCGTGGCGTTGCTCCGCCGCTGCTGGACTGTCCTGCTCGGCCTCGATCCGCAGCAGCGTGCGGGACACCAGGCGGCGCAGATCCGCCGGGCACAGCAGTGCCCCGTCGGGGAGCACCTCCGCCTCGACCTTCGCCGCGATCTCCTGCGGAGCGTGGGAGGTGACGTGCAGCAGCACCGCGGCCTGCGCAGTCAGCAGCTCCCCGCGCTCGAGCATCCCCAACGTCACCGGCAACGCCGCCGCATACCGCTCGGCCTCATCCAGCCAACGGGACGCGGTCAGCTGCCCGACCCGCAACGACCCGGCGAGCTCCAACGGCAAGAACCGCCGGGTGCCGTCCGTCCCGCTCAACGCGGCCAGGCGCACCACCGCCCGGATCCGCGAGCCCAGCTGCCGGGCGTCCGCCCGAAGGCTGTCCAGGCAGCCGTCCAGCAACGCGTTCGACTCCGCATCGGACGCGGCACCGGGGCTGCTGGACATGAAGCTATCGTACATGTGTTCGGCAGGATGTCGAGCCAAAGCCCGCTGTCCACAGGAACATTCGCTGAGGGGCCCTGCAGGGCGACCCCCTAGGTGGTCAGCCGGGCGGCCTGCAGGCCGCACCCCCGAGGAGAGTTGGGGCGGACGCAGGCGCCCGGTCTCTCGTGCGCCTCGATGCACACCCGGCGCAGGAAGAGAAGCCGACGGTCGCGGCGAGCGCCCGAGGGAGCTGGTCGTCGGGAGCACGACGTGAAGAGCACGCGGTCGCCGCGAGCACCTACCCGCGCCCTGGTCGACATCCTCGTCCACCTGCCGTCCCAGGGAAGTTGTCTAGCCTGGAAGCATGTCCGGTGGTGTCCTGGCTCTGGTCCTGGCTGTCGCCTGCCTGACCACGGCCTGCGGGCCGCAGGGTCCGCCTACCGCGCCGGTCGGTGCGCCTTCCGGTGCGCCCTCCTCCGGTGCCACGGCCAGTTCGTCTCCATCCACCGCTGCGGCGCCGGTGCTGCCGGACCTGCTCCCAGGCATGCCCCCGCCGCTCGAGCCCGACGACGTCTACGCGGCGACCCGGCAGGGCCTGGCGCCCGCCGTCCAGGGCTTCCCCGAGCTGATCTACGTGCCCAACGGCGACTCCCACACGGTCAGCGTCGTCGACCCCAGGACGGCGTCGGTGATCCGCACCTTCCCCGCCGGGCGCGTGCCGCAGCACGTCGTGCCCTCCTACGACCTCACGACGCTGTGGGTGAACAGCAGCTCCAGCAACACCCTCACGAAGATCGACCCCGCGACGGGGACGGCGATCGAGACGATCCAGGTCGACGACCCGTACAACCTGTACTTCACCCCGGACGGGAAGGACGCTCTCGTCATCGCCGAGCGCCTGCGGCGGATCGACTTCCGGGACCCGCAGACGATGGAGCTCAGGGCCTCCGTCAGCACCCCCTGCAAGGGGGTCAACCACCTGGACTTCTCCGCGGACGGGCGCACCTTCGTCGCCAGCTGCGAGTTCAGCGGTCAGCTGATCCAGGTCCACACGGCGGGCCGGACCCTGCTACGGACGCTTGACCTGCCGCGGGGGAGCAAGCCCCAGGACGTCAAGCTCGCGCCGGACGGCTCGGTCTACTACGTGGCCGACCTGAACCGGGGCGGCGTCGTGGTGCTGGATGCCGCGACCTTCACGACGACCGGCTTCATCCCCACCGGCAAGGGCGCGCACGGGCTCTACACCAGCCGGAGCAGCCGCGACCTCTACGTCACCAACCGCGGCGCCGGAACCGTCTCGGTGCTCGACCTCGCCAGCCGCACCGTGCGCGCCACCCACTCGCTGCCGGGCGGAGCAAGCCCCGACATGGGCAACCTGTCCCTCGACGGCTCCACCCTGTGGCTGTCCTCGCGTTACGGCTCGCAGATCTACGCGCTCGACCTGGGCACCGGCCAGACCACTGCCACCATCGACGTGGGCCGAGGGCCGCACGGGCTCACCGTCTATCCCCAGCCGGGTCGCTACTCCCTGGGCCACACCGGCATTCTGCGCTGACCGGATCAGGGCCTGCACAGGCCCGCTCGTAGACTGAGCTGCCCTCGCCTCTCTGCGTTCAGGAGCTGCCCGCGTGCGCAAGGTCCTGATCGCGAACCGCGGCGAGATCGCCGTCCGCGTCGCCCGCGCCTGCCGGGACGCCGGGCTGGTGTCGGTAGCGGTCTACGCCGAACCCGACCTCGACGCCCTGCACGTCCGTGTCGCCGACGAGGCGTTCGCGCTCGGCGGGACGACCCCGGGCGAGTCCTACCTGCGCATCGACAAGGTGCTGAAGGCGCTGGCCGACTCAGGCGCCGACGCGGTGCACCCCGGCTACGGCTTCCTGTCGGAGAACGCCGAGTTCGCCGGCGCGGTGATCGACGCCGGCGCGACCTGGATCGGCCCCTCCCCCGAGGCCATCGCCGCACTCGGCGACAAGACCACCGCGCGGCACATCGCCCTTCAGATCGGGGCGCCGCTCACCCCTGGCACGGCCGACCCGGTGAAGGGCGTGGACGAGGTCCTCGCGTTCGTCGACGAGCACGGGCTCCCCGTCGCCATCAAGGCGGCCTTCGGCGGGGGCGGCCGGGGGCTGAAGATCGCCCGCACCCGGGAGGAGGTTCCCGAGCTCTACGACTCCGCAGTGCGCGAGGCGGTCGCCGCGTTCGGCCGCGGTGAGTGCTTCGTCGAGCGCTACCTGGACCGCCCGCGCCACGTCGAGACGCAGGTGCTGGCCGACAGCCACGGCAACGTCGTCGTGGTCGGGACCCGCGACTGCTCCCTGCAGCGCCGCTACCAGAAGGTGGTCGAGGAGGCACCGGCCCCCTTCCTGACCGACGAGCAGCGGGACCAGCTCTACGACGCCTCCAGGAAGGTGATCCGGGCGGCGTGCTACGTCGGTGCGGGCACCTGCGAGTTCCTCATCGCCCAGGACGGCCTGCTGTCCTTCCTCGAGGTCAACACCCGCCTGCAGGTGGAGCACCCCGTCACCGAGGAGGTCACCGGGGTCGACCTGGTCCGGGAGCAGTTCCGCATCGCCGACGGCCTCGAGCTGACCTTCGCCGACCCCGCGCCACGTGGCCACTCCTTCGAGTTCCGGATCAACGGCGAGGACCCAGGCCGCGGGTTCCTGCCTGCACCGGGCACCGTCACGGCCTTCGTTCCGCCGCTGGGCCCGGGCGTACGCGTGGACAGCGGCGTCGAGTCGGGCTCCGCCGTCGGCGGCGCGTTCGACTCGCTGCTGGCCAAGCTGATCGTCACCGGAGCGACGCGCGCCGAGGCCCTCGAGCGGTCCCGTCGCGCTCTGGAGGAGATGCAGGTGGAGGGGATGGCCACCCTGCTGCCGTTCCACCGCAAGGTGGTCCGCGACCCTGCCTTCACCTCCGAGCCCTTCTCCGTGCACAACCGGTGGATCGAGACCGAGTTCGACAACGACCTGCCCCCCTTCCAGGGCGGCTCCGCCGTGGCCGACGGGGCTCCCGATGACCCGCGGCAGACGGTGGTCGTCGAGGTCGGCGGGCGCCGGCTGGAGGTGAGACTTCCGGCCGGGCTCGGCCGCGGCACGGGCGGCGGCACGGGCGGGGCGCCCCGCACGGCCACGAAGCGGACACCGCGCAAAGCCGGTGCCAGCGCGGCGTCCGGCGACGCGCTCACCTCACCCATGCAGGGGACCATCGTCAAGGTGGCCGTCGAGGAGGGCGTGACGGTCGAGGCCGGTCAGCTGGTCGTGATGCTCGAAGCGATGAAGATGGAGCAGCCGATCGCCGCGCACAAGGCGGGGGTCGTCACCGGGCTTGCGGCGGTGGTCGGTGAGGTCGTTCCGAGCGGGGCGGCCCTGTGCGAGATCAAGGACTGAGCCTGGCTACGACGAGGCGCCGAAGGCAGCGCCCAGGCCGGTGAGGTCCACCGCCGTGCGCGGGGCGTCCGGGTTCCCGTCGATCACCTGCCGCAGGACCTCGAGGGCGGTCAGGATGTGCTGGCCCACCTCCTCGACCGGCCGCATCGCGTCCACCGAGACCAGGATCCCGCGTTCGCCGTACCACTCCAGGATCGGGTGGGTCACCTCGTAGTACAACGCGAGCCGGCGGCGGATGACGTCCTCGGTGTCGTCCGCGCGGCCCTGCTCGGTGGCTCGCGCGAGCAGGCGGCGGACGAGCTCGTCGTCGGTGCCCTTCAGGTGGAGCGCGACGTCGGCCGTCATGTCGAGCTCCTTTGCGATCTCGTAGAGCGCCCTCGCCTGCTCCATCGTGCGGGGCACGCCGTCGAGGACGTAGCCACCGCCGCGCGCGCTGTCGAGCGCCTCGCGCACCATCGTCAGCACGACCTCGTCGGGCACGAGCTCGCCGCGGTCGAGGTACTGCTCGACGGACCGGCCGAGCTCGGTGCCGCGTGACACGTGGCTGCGCAGCAGGTCACCGGTCGCGATGTGCGGGATGCCGAAGTGCTTGGCGATGACGACGCCCTGCGTCCCCTTGCCCGCGCCGGGTGGCGCGATCATCAACACCTTCACGAGCTCTCCTTCGCGCCGAGCCGCTACCCCATCACATTCCGTGCTCAGCAGGACGTGCGGCGCCGCCTGCCCTCACTCGTCGTGCAGCATCAGCTGCCGGGCGGCCTCGGCGAGCGAGCCGGACAGCGATGGGTAGATCGTGAACGTGTGGGCGACCTGGTCCACCGTCAGGCCGTGCTGGACCGCCAGGGACAGCGACAGAACCAGCTCGCTGGCGTTGGGCGCGACGACGACGCCGCCGAGCACGGTGCCCGTCCCGGGTCGGCTGAAGATCTTCACGAAGCCGTCGGTCAGGCCGAGCATCTTCGCCCTGGCGTTCGTCGCGAGCGGGAGGGTCACGGTCTGGGTGGCGACCGCGCCCGACTCGGACTGCGACTGGGTGACGCCTACCGAGGCGACCTGCGGGTCGGTGAAGACGTTGGCGGAGACGGTGCCGAGGCGCAGGGGGGCGACCGCCTCCCCGAGGGCGTGCCACATGGCGATGCGGCCCTGCATCGCGGCCACGGAGGCGAGCATCAGCACCCCGGTGCAGTCGCCCGCGGCGTAGACCCCCGGGATGCTGGTGCGGGACACGCGGTCCACGCGTACGAAACTGGCGGCGTCCAGGTCGATCCCGGCCTCGGCCAGCCCCATCCCGGCGGTGTTCGGCACCGACCCGACCGTCAGCAGCGCGTGTGAGCCAGGCACCGTCGTCCCGTCGGTCAGGTGGACGAGCACGCCGTTCCCGGTGCGCTCGACCCGCGCCGCCCGGCCGCGGCGGATGTTCATCCCGCGCCGCTCGAAGACGTGCTGGAGGAGCTCCGCGGCGTCGCTGTCCTCCCCCGGCAGGACCCGGTCGCGGCTGGACACGAGGGTGACCTGCGAGCCGACGGCGAGGTAGGCGTTGGCGAACTCCGCACCGGTCACGCCGGAGCCGATGACGACCAGGTGCTCCGGCAGGCTGGTGAGGTCGTACAGCTGGCGCCAGTCGAGGATGCGCTCGCCGTCGACCTCGGCGCCCGCGAGGATCCGCGGCCGCGCCCCGGTGGCGAGCAGGACGACGTCGGCCTCGAGAGTCCTCGGCCGGCCCTCCACCGGACTCACCTGAAGCGTGTGCGCCGCTGCGAGGCAGGCCGACCCGAGTACCAGCTCCACCCCCTCGCTGGTGAGCCGACGGGTGATGTCGGCCGACTGCGCGAGGGCCAGCGCCTTCACCCGGGCGTGCACCTCCTCGACCGCGGTGGTGACCTCGCCCAGGGCGCGTACCCCCACCCGGTCGGCGTGGCCGAGCTGCGTCATGGCCTCGCCCGTGGCGATGAACGCCTTGGACGGCACGCAGTCCGACAGTACGCACCGGCCACCCATGCCGTCGCGCTCGACGAGCGTCACCGAGGCGCCGAGCTGCACCGCGACCAGGGCGGCCTCGTAGCCGGCCGGCCCCCCGCCGACGATGGCGATGCGCGTCATGAGCCCATTCTCCCGCAGCCCCTGACCGCCCGCCCGCGGCCGCACCTGGCTTGCCACCGGTCCACCAGGTGCGCCAAGATCCCGCACCGACTGTCAGGAGAACCCGTGTCCCGTTCCCGCCGTTCCGCGCTGCTCCTGGTGCTGTCCGTCCTCACGCTGACCGGCTGCGGAGGCGGGAGCGACGACATCGACACGTCGGCGGGGGAGGTGACCGCCGACATCAAGGACGCCAACAGCGGGACCCGCGGCACCGTCCAGCTGGCCTTCTCCGACAAGGGGTACGTCACGGTGACCGTGGAGACCAACGGTCTCAAGCCGGGCCTGCACGGCCTGCACGTGCACCAGACGGGGATGTGCGAGCAGCGGGGCGTCGACCCGGCCAACCCCGGGATGCCCGGGTTCTTCCTGTCGGCGGGCGGTCACGTGGCGGAGGGCGACCAGGTGCACGGCAACCACGACGGCGACCTGCCCGGCCTGCTGGTGCGGGCCGACGGCAGCGCGCGCATGGTCGTGGAGAGCTCCCGGCTGACCCGCGACGCGGTGCTCGACGACGACGGCAGCGCCCTGATCATCCACGAGAAGCCGGACAACTTCGGCAACATCCCCGAGCGCTACACCCCCTCGATCGACGACACGACGAAGAAGACCGGAGACTCCGGTACCCGCATCGCGTGCGCCGTGCTGAAGGACTGACCGTCGGTAGGCTCGCGCCATGGCGCTCTACGCGGCGTACGGCAGCAACCTGGATCCAGCCCAGATGCACATGCGGTGCCCGCACTCCCCCGTCGCCGGCACGGGGTGGCTCGAGGGCTGGCGGCTGACGTTCGGCGGTGACGACCTCGGGTGGGAGGGCTCCCTCGCCACGCTCGTCGAGGAGCCCGGTGAACACGTCTTCGTCGGGCTCTACGACATGACTGACTCCGACGCGGCGGAGCTCGACGCCTGGGAGGGCGCCGACCGCGGCATCTACCGCAAGCTGCGCGTACGCGTGCACACGCTTGACGGCGACGCGCTGTGCTGGGTCTACGTGCTCGACGGCTACGAGGGCGGGCTGCCGTCGGCGCGCTACCTCGGGCTGCTCGCCGACGCGGCCGAGGCGGCGGGCGCGCCGGGCGACTACGTCACGGAGCTGCGGCACCGGCCGTGCCGCTCCGCGGCGTCGTAGGCGCGTCCGCCGGGACCTCGAGCGGCGTCCGGCGACGGCGCCGGCCCTCCTCCGACACGACGACCGCGACCGCGAGCACCGTCACGAGCCCGCCGACGACGGTCAGCCGGCTGACGGCCTCACCGGCGATCAGGGCGCCGAGCAGCACGGCCACCACCGGGTTGACGTAGGCGTAGGTCGAGACCTGCGACACCGGCGCGACCCCGAGCAGCCAGCTGTAGGCGGTGAAGGCCACGATCGACCCGAAGACCGTGAGGTACGCGAGCGCGAGCAGCGACACCGCGCTGACCTCGACAGGAGTGGCGTCCTCCCCGCGCAGCCCGCCGGCCAGCGCGAGGGCGGCGCTGCCGGCCAGCATCTGCACGACCGTCGTCAGGAGCGCGTCGGCGGGCGAGTCCAGGCGCGTCGCCGCGAACGAGCCCAGCGACCACAGCAGGCTCGAGCAGACCACCAGGAGGGCGGGCAGCAGCGCCACCCCTTCCGGACGGGCGCCGGGCAGCAGGAGCAGCGCCACCCCGGCGAAGCCGATCGCGACGCCGACGAGGGTGCGGCCCGCCGGCCGGTCCCCGGTCCCGGCGCGCAGCAGGGCGACCCACAGCGGCACCGCGGCGACGAGCAGCGCGGCGAGGCTGGAGGGCAGCTCCTGCTGCTCCGCGAGCGTCACCAGCCCGTTGCCGCCGAGCAGCAGCAGGACGCCGACGACGCCGGCCCCGGCGACCTGCCGCCGGGTGGCCCGGAAACCGCGGCGCCCCCGGCGCAGCGCGAGGTAGCCGGCCAGCAGCAGCCCGGCGACGCCGTACCGGACACCGGCGGACAGCAGCGGCGGCAGGGTCTGCACCACGTACGCGATCGCGAGGTAGGTCGAGCCCCAGACCACGTAGACGAGCCCGAGCGCCGTCCAGACCTGCCACACCTTCGGTGCGGCCGGCGCCACCGCGCTCAGGGAGCCGACAGTGCGGCGAGGGCGGCGCCGACGAGCACCCGGACGGCGACCGGCAGCGCCGCCTCGTCGACGTCGAAGGTCCCCTGGTGCAGGTCGTGCGGGAGCTCCTGTCCGGCGGGCTTGACCCCGAGCCGGGCCATCGAGCCGGGCACCCGGTCGAGGAACCACGCGAAGTCCTCGCCGCCGAGGGACTGCACGGCCGCCACCGCGGCGCCGGATCCGAGGGCCGCCCTGACCGCCGAGGTGAGCAGCGTCGTGGCCCCCCGGTCGTTGACCACCGGCGGGACGCCGCGCGTGTAGCTCACCACCACCCGCGCCCCGTACGGCGCCGCCAGCCCCTCCACGACGCGCTGCACCAGGGCGGGAGCGGCCTGCCACGCGACCTTGTCGAGGACCCGCAGCGTCCCGCGCAGCGTCCCGGAGCGGGGGATCGCGTTGCCGGCCACCCCCGCCGACACGTGCCCCCACACCAGGCAGAGCCCGGCCCGGGGGTCCACCAGACGCGACAGCGCCTGCGGGAGCCCGGTGGCGACGGTGGCGAGCACGTGGACGAGGTCGACGGTGTTCTGCGGCCGCGAGGTGTGGCCGCCGGGGCCGGTCACCCGCACCTCGAGCTGGTCGGAAGCGGCGGTGATCGGCCCCGACTTCAGGCCGACCCGGCCCACCTCCAGCGCGGGGTCGCAGTGCAGCCCGAACGCCGAGGACACGCCGTCGAGCCAGCCGTCGGCGATCACGTCCAGCGCCCCTCCGGGCATCAGCTCCTCCGCCGGCTGGAAGACCAGCCGCACAGTGCCGTCGAAGCTCCCCCTCGCCAGGGCCAGCCCGGCCCCGAGCAGCGCGGCCGTGTGGACGTCGTGGCCGCAGGCATGGCACACCCCCGGCACCGTGGACCGGTAGGAGACCGGCTTCTCGTCCTCCAGCGGCAGGGCGTCGATGTCCGCGCGCAGCAGGACGACCCGGCCGTTCCCGGGTCCGACGTCGCAGACCAGGCCGGTGCCGGTGCTCAGCACCTTGGGCGAGAGCCCTTCCGCCGTGAGCCGCTCGGCCAGCAGCGCGGTGGTGCGATGCTCCGCGCGCCCGAGCTCGGGGTGGGCATGCAGGTCGCGCCGCACGGCGACGAGCTCGGCGCGGTGCTCGGCCAGCCACGCCTCGGCCAGCGGGTCGGGCGAGGGCTTGACGATCACGCTGTGGCCCCGGCCGCGCCCAGGTTGCCGCGTACGGCGGCCGGGTCGGCGACCGGGAGGTAGATCGGGCTGCCGGCCTCGAACTCGTCCAGCAGGCTGTCCACGACGGCCGTCAGGTCGCCGCCGCTCGCCGCGGCCACCGCCCGCTGCCGCTGGTAGGAGGCGCCGCGCTCGAGCACCTGGTCGACCGCGGCCAGCTGCTCGACGCAACCCAGCCGCTCGGCGGAGGGGCGCATGTCCTGGACCAGCTCGCGCAGCGCGGCGCGTACCGGCTGCAGCCCGTCCTCACCGACGATGATGTCGGCGTCCAGGCCGTACCGCGCGGCCCGCCACTTGTTCTCCTGCACCACCCAGCGGCGTGGGACGGGCAGGGTGTAGCCCTTGTCGATCTCGCGGTCGAAGGTGTCGACGAGGCACTGCGACAGCGCCGCCACCATGCCCACCTCCGCGATGGTCGGCAGGCCGTCGGCGATGCGCAGCTCCACGGTGCCGTACGTCGGGTGCGGCCGGATGTCCCACCACACCTCCTTGATCGAGGAGATGGTCCCTGTCTTGATCAGGGTCCCCATGTAGCCCTCGAACTGCCCCCAGTCGGCGAGCTGCTGCGGCAGCCCGGCGGTCGGCAGCCCCTCGAAGACCTTCGACCGCGCCGAGGCGAGGCCGGTGTCGCTGCCCTTCCAGTACGGCGACGAGGCCGACAGCGCGAGGAAGTGCGGGATATAGGACGTCAGGGCGTTCACGATCGCGATCGCCTTGTCGGCGGAGCGGACGCCGACGTGCACGTGCACCCCGAAGATCTGCAGCCGGCGGGCGAGCCACTGCATGTCGTTCACCAGCTTGGTGTAGCGGTCGTTGGCGCTGATCTGCTGGGTCTTCCAGTCGGTGAACGGGTGGGTGCCCGTGCACATCAGGCCGAGGCCTCGCTTCTGCGCGAGCGGGCGCAGCGCGGCGACGGTGCGCAGGAGGTCGTCCGTGGCCTGACCCACGGTGGAGCAGACCGCCGTGATGACCTCGATCGTCGACTGCAGCAGCTCGTGCTTGGCGGTCGGGTGCTCGCCGTCCGGGCTCAGCTCGCGCAGGATCTGCTCGCTGCCGCTGGTCAGCTGGCGGGTCTGCAGGTCGACCAGCTGCAGCTCCCACTCGATGCCGAGGCTCGAGCTGGGGGAGGCCGAGAAGGGGATCTGCACGTGGGAACCCTAGGTCGACAGGAACTCCTGAGGCGTGTAGACCCCCCAGACCTGCCGGAGGGAGTTGCACACCTCGCCCACCGTCGCCCGCTCCCGCAGCGCCGTCCGCATCGGGTAGAGCACGTTGCCGGTACCGGCGGCGGCCTCGCGCAGCTCGGTCAGTGCCGAGTCCACCGCAGCCTGGTTGCGCTGCCCGCGCAGCACCCGCAGCCGCTCCCGCTGCTCGGCCTCGATGTTCGGGTCCACGCGTAGCGGCTCGTAGCGCTCCTCGCTCTCGCTGCGGTAGCGGTTCAGCCCCACCACCACACGCTCGCCGGAGTCGATGCCGAGCGCGACGGCGTACGCAGCCTGCTCGATCTCGCTCTTCTGGAAGCCCTTCTCGATGGCGGCGACCGCACCACCCATCTCCTCCACCTGCGCCATCAGCGCCAGCGCCCCCGCCTCGACCTCGTCGGTCATCGCCTCCACGACGTAGGACCCCGCGAACGGGTCCACCGTCGCGGTCACGTCGGTCTCGTAGGCGAGGACCTGCTGGGTGCGCAGGGCGAGGGTGGCCGCCTTCACAGTCGGCAGGGCGATCGCCTCGTCGTAGGAGTTGGTGTGCAGAGACTGCGTCCCGCCCAGAACCGCCGCCAGACCCTGCACCGCCACCCGGACGAGGTTGACCTCGGGCTGCTGCGCGGTCAGCTGCACCCCCGCCGTCTGGGTGTGGAAGCGCAGCATCATCGACTTGGGGTCCCGCGCGTCGAACTCCTCCTTCATCACCCGCGCCCAGATGCGCCGGGCGGCGCGGAACTTGGCCACCTCCTCGAGCATCGTCGTGCGGGACACGAAGAAGAAGGCCAGTCGCGGGGCGAAGTCGTCGACGTCCTGGCCGCTCGCGATCGCCGCGCGGACGTACTCGATACCGTCCGCGAGCGTGAACGCGATCTCCTGCACAGGTGTCGCACCGGCCTCGGCCATGTGGTAGCCCGAGATCGAGATCGTGTTCCAGCGCGGGATCTCCTTGCGGCAGTAGCCGAAGATGTCGGTGATCAGCCGCAGCGACTGCTGGGGCGGGTAGATGTAGGTGCCCCGCGCGATGTACTCCTTGAGGACGTCGTTCTGGATCGTGCCGTTCAGCTTGTCCGCGGGTACTCCCTGCTCCTCCGCGACCAGCGCGTAGAGCAGCAGCAGGACCGCCGCAGGGGCGTTGATCGTCATGGAGGTCGACACCGTGTCGAGCGGGATCGAGTCGAACAGGATCCGCATGTCCTCGATCGAGTCGATCGCGACACCCACCTTGCCGACCTCGCCTTGCGCCACCGGGTCGTCGGAGTCGTAGCCCATCTGCGTCGGCAGGTCGAAGGCCACCGACAGGCCGCCGGTGCCCTGCGCGACCAGGTGCCGGTAGCGCTCGTTGCTCTCCTTGGCGGTCCCGAAGCCGGCGTACTGCCGCATCGTCCAGGGACGCCCCGTGTACATCGACGCGTACACGCCTCGCGTGTAAGGGAACTCACCTGGTCTGCCGAGGCGCTCGGCCAGCCCCTCCGCCACCTCGTCCGGCCCGTAGACGGGCAGGATGGGGAAGCCGGACTCGGAGGCGCGCGTCATGGGGGCGGGCCCTTTCGTGGAGGCAGGTACCGGCCGATGCTAGGCCGTCGCCAGATCGCGACCTCGACCGCGAGCGTTGTGGCATTGGTCCCGGTCAGAAGGGGGTAGGGCGGTTTCGTGGAGCAGCCGCCGAGCCGTGTGCAGTCCCGGCTCGTCGCCGGTCGCTACCGCCTGATCGCGCCCCTCGGCTCCGGCGGGATGGGCACCGTCTGGCGGGCCGAGGACGTCGTGCTGGGCCGGGAGGTGGCCGTCAAGGAGGTCACCTTCCCCCAGGGCCTGTCGGACGAGGACCGCGAGGTGCTCCGGGAGCGGACTCGGCGCGAGGCCCGCGCGGCCGCCCGGCTGGACCACCCGAGCGCCGTGACCGTCTTCGACGTCGTCGAGGAGGACGGCTCGCCCTACCTCGTCATGGAACTCGTGGAGGCCCGGACCCTGTCGCAGGTGATCCGGGCCGACGGGCCGCTGACGCCGCAGCGCACCGCTCAGGTCGGACTGGCCCTGCTCGGCGCCCTCGAGGCGGCGCACGCGCAGGGGATCGTGCACCGCGACGTCAAGCCCGGCAACGTGCTGATCGCCGCGGACGAGGGTGCCACCTCCGGCCGCGTGGTGCTCACCGACTTCGGCATCGCGTCCTCCTCGGGCGACTCGAGCCTCACCAGCACCGGCCTGCTCCTCGGCTCGCCCTCCTACATCGCGCCCGAACGCGCCAAGGGGCTTCCTCCGGGACCCGAGTCCGACCTGTGGTCGCTGGGGGCGACGCTGTTCACGGCCGTCGAGGGGCGCCCGCCCTTCGACGCGGGGCAGCCGCTGCTCACCGTCACGGCCGTCGTGACCGGCGAGCATGCGCCGTTCATCGCCGCCGGCCCGCTTGAGCCGGTCCTGGAGGGACTGCTCGCCCGCGACCCGGCGCAGCGGCTCGATGCCGCGGCCGCCCGGACCGCCCTGCGACAGGTCGCCGCGAGGCCCATCCTCGGCCCCTCCGCGGTTCCCGCGCCCGACGCCGGACGCGAGAGCAACCGCACGAGGGCGCTGCCGCTGCAGGACCTGCGACAGGCAGCCGCACCGGCCGCGGCCGCACCGGTCGCGGCCGCACCGGTCGCGGCGGCACCGGCCGCGGCGACGCCGGCGGCGGCGGCGCCGGCGGCCACCGCGGCGGCGGCGCGCATTGAGGCCGAACCGGAGCTGCCCCGCCCACCACTGGTACGCCGGGGCGGGCCACCGGTGGACCGCGGCCCCCGCCGTCGCAACCCGGCCCCGTTCGTCGCGCTGGCACTGCTGGTGCTGCTCGGTGCAGCGGGTCTCGGGCTGGCGCTGGAGTCCAGCTCGGGCTCACGCAACCCCGCTGCCTCCCCGAGCGCCGGTGCTCCCCGCAGCAGCGCCGGCCCCAGCGGCGCTCCCGCCCGCGGCTCGTCGACCGGCCCCTCGGCCCCGGGCGCCGCGGCGCCGTCGGCACCCGCGGCCAGCCCGCCCGCCGCAGCGCTCGCCGCGGATGTGGCGCCGGTGCCCGCGGGGTGGCGACCGTTCACGGCGGACGGCTACTCCGGCGCCGTTCCGCCCTCCTACGCCGCCGGCAGCTTCGAGGGCAGCCCCCAGTACCGCGATGCCCGCACCGGGCGGACCGTGCGCATCTCCACCACCGCTCCCGGCGGCGGGAAGGCTGACGCCGTGCAGGACCGGCGGGACCAGGCGGCGTCCTTCGCGCGTACCCATCCCGACTACGCCGAGATCCGCATCGTCCCGCTCGACTACCGCGGCTACGAGGCTGCCGACTGGGAGTTCACCTACTCCAGCGGCGGGTCGGCGTTGCACGCGCTGAGCCGGGTCTTCGTGGTCAACGGGCGTGGCTACTCGCTGTTCTTCCAGACGCGCGCGTCGGACGACTGGGCGGCGGCGCGGGCGGAGTTCGACCGCATCACCGCCTCCTTCTCACCGGCCTGAGACCGGACTCACATCCCCGGCCGAGGTCCCCGGGTGGCGGCCCGAACTGCCCTGGTTAGGCTGGACAGGTAGCTCGACAGGCGCTGCGGCCCCTCGTCCCCGAACAGTTCGCGCCGTCCCGAGGAGGCTTCCCGTGCAGGCACCCGCAGGCACGCTCTACCGAGGCCGCGAGGGCATGTGGAGCTGGGTGGCGCACCGCGTCACCGGCGTCCTGATCTTCTTCTTCCTCTTCGCGCACGTCCTCGATACCGCGCTCGTGCGGGTCTCGCCGGACTCCTACAACCGCATCATGGACACCTACAAGACGCCGCTGGTCAACCTCATGGAGGTGGGGCTGGTCGGTGCGGTGCTCTTCCACGCGCTCAACGGGTTGCGGGTCATGGCCATCGACTTCTGGGAGAAGGGCACCCGCTACCAGAAGCAGATGACCTGGGTGGTGCTCGCGGTCTTCGTGCCGGTCATGGTCGGCGCCACCTACCGGATGGTCTCGCACACCTTCGCCCAGCTCTTCGGCAGCGCCTCGTGACGACGATCGGCGTCTCGGCGGACGCGCCGTCCCGGCCCGTCATCGAGGCCCCACGCTCGCGGCGTCCCTCCGCCCGCCGGACGGGGACCAACTTCGAGATGTACGCGTGGATCTTCATGCGCATGTCGGGGTTGCTGCTGGTCTTCCTCGTGCTCGGGCACCTGTTCATCATGCTGCTGCTCGACGACGGCGTGCAGCGCATCAACTTCGGCTTCGTGGCGGGCCGCTGGGCGTCACCGTTCTGGCGCACCTGGGATCTTGCCCAGCTGTGGCTCGCGCAGCTGCACGGCACCAACGGACTGCGCGTCATCATCAACGACTACGCCGAGCGCGACGGCACGCGCTTCTGGCTGAAGATGCTGCTCTACACCTCGTCGTTCCTGGTGCTCCTGCTCGGCACCCTGGTGATCTTCACGTTCGACCCCGAGATCTCCGGCTAGAGGAGCTGCGCGACATGGTCCAGTTCCACCGCTACGACACGATCATCGTCGGAGCCGGAGGCGCCGGCATGCGGGCCGCGCTCGAGGCGGGCCAGCGCTCGCGTACGGCCGTGCTCACCAAGCTCTACCCGACCCGCTCGCACACCGGCGCCGCCCAGGGCGGGATGTGCGCGGCTCTGGCCAACGTGGAGGAGGACAACTGGGAGTGGCACACCTTCGACACCGTCAAGGGGGGTGACTACCTGGTCGACCAGGACGCCGCGGAGGTGATGTGCAAGGAGGCCATCGACGCGGTCCTCGACCTGGAGAAGATGGGCCTGCCGTTCAACCGCACCCCTGAGGGCCGGATCGACCAGCGCCGCTTCGGCGGGCACACCCGCAGCCACGGCCAGGCAGCCGTACGCCGGTCCTGCTTCGCCGCGGACCGCACCGGCCACATGATCCTGCAGACGCTCTACCAGCAGTGCGTCAAGCACGAGATCGACTTCTTCAACGAGTTCTACGTGCTGGACCTGGTCTTCAGCGAGGTGCCCACAGAGGGTGGGGGCACCGAGCGGGTCACCAGCGGCGTCATCGCCTACGAGCTCGGGACCGGCGAGACGCACGTGTTCCACACCAAGGCGGTGCTGTTCGCGACCGGCGGCTTCGGCAAGGTCTTCAAGGTCACCTCGAACGCCCACACGCTGACCGGTGACGGCATGGGCATCGTCTACCGCAAGGGGCTGCCGCTCGAGGACATGGAGTTCTTCCAGTTCCACCCGACGGGCATCTGGAAGATGGGCATCCTGCTCACCGAGGGGGCGCGCGGCGAGGGCGGCATCCTGCGCAACAAGGACGGCGAGCGCTTCATGGAGCGCTATGCGCCGACCATCAAGGACCTGGCGCCGCGGGACATGGTCGCCCGTGCCATCTACACCGAGATCCGCCAGGGCCGGGGCTGCGGGCCGGCCGGCGACCACGTCTTCCTCGACCTCACCCACCTGCCGCCGGAGCAGCTCGACGCCAAGCTCCCTGACATCACCGAGTTCGCCCGCACCTACCTCGGCATCGAGCCCTACACCGCGCCGATCCCCATCCAGCCCACGGCGCACTACGCGATGGGCGGGGTGCCGACCAACATCGACGCCCAGGTGCTGCGCAACAACACCGACGTCGTACCGGGCCTGTTCGCCGCCGGGGAGGTCGCCTGCGTGTCGGTGCACGGAGCCAACCGGCTCGGGACCAACTCCCTGCTCGACATCAACGTCTTCGGCCGGCGAGGTGGCCTGTCGGCGGCGGCGTACGCCAACTCCGTGGACTTCGTCGAGCTGCCGCCGGAGCCGGAGAGGGACACGCTCGCGCTGCTGCAGCGCCTCCGCGACGGCGGGGGCACCGAGCTGGTCGCCGCCATCCGCTCCGGCCTGCAGGAGACGATGGACACCAACGCGTCGGTCTACCGCACCGAGGCGACCCTCAAGCAGGCCGAGATCGACATCGCCGCCCTCAAGGAGCGCTACCTGCGGGTCGGGGTCGCGGACCGCGGGCGGCGCTACAACACCGAGCTGCTCGAGGCGGTCGAGCTCGGCTTCCTGCTCGACCTGGCGGAGTGCCTGGTGGCCTCCGCGAAGGCCCGCAACGAGTCGCGCGGCGGGCACTTCCGCGAGGACTACCCGCACCGCGACGACGTCAACTTCCTGCGGCACACGATGGCCTACAAGGTGGCCGACGCCACCGGTGCCACCCACTTCCAGTCCGACGTGCGGCTGGACTACAAGCCCGTCGTCCAGACCCGCTACCAGCCGATGGAGCGCAAGTACTGATGACCGGAGAACCCACCGCATGACCGTGATCGAGCAGCGCCCGCCGTCCGAGCAGTCGCCGGTGGCCGACCACCTGCGGGTGGTGCGCATCAAGGTCCGCCGCTACGACCCGGAGGTCGACCCCGACGCCAACTGGCAGACCTTCGAGGTGCCGGTTGAGAAGAGCGACCGCCTGATCGACGCCCTGCACCAGATCAAGTGGTACCAGGACGGCTCGCTGTCCTTCCGCCGCTCCTGCGGCCACGGCGTCTGCGGCTCGGACGCGATGCGGGTGAACGGCGTGAACCGCCTGGCCTGCAAGGTGCTCGTCAAGGACCTCGGCGACGAGATCCTCGTCGAGCCGATCAAGGGCCTGCCGGTGCTCAAGGACCTCATCGTCGACATGGAGCCGTTCTTCGCCGCCTTCCGGGCGGTGCAGCCGTTCCTCGTCAACTCCGGCCGCGAGCCGACCCGCGAGCGGCTGCAGACCGCCGAGCAGCGCGAGCGCTTCGATGACACCACCAAGTGCATCATGTGCGCGGCGTGCACGACGTCCTGCCCGATCTTCTGGAACGACGAGGCCTACTTCGGTCCGCAGGCCATCGTCGCGGCGCACCGCTTCATCTTCGACAGCCGCGACGAGGGAGCGGACGAGCGGCTCGAGATCCTCAACGACAAGGAGGGCGTCTGGCGCTGCCGTACGACCTTCAACTGCACCGACGCCTGCCCGCGCGGCATCGAGATCACCAAGGCGATCCAGGAGGTCAAGCGCGCGCTGATCTTCCGGCGGCGCTGACCGGTCAGGCTGGCTCGCTCAGCCCGGCGTACGCCGCCAGGTCCGCACGCCGAGCACGACCAGCGCGAGACCGAGCGACATCGACACCCCGGCGAGCGCGACGTGCACCACCAGGTACGCGGTCGGCCCGTCGTCGAAGGCGCGGTCGTCGCTCGCCACCACCCGGACGAAGTTGGGCCAGATCAGCAGCGGCCACAGCCCGGCGAGGACGAGGAAGGCCGCGGTCCGGCGGGTCAGGCGCACGAGGCCAGTGTCGTTGACCGGCCAGGAGACGTCCTGCCGGTAGCGTCGCCGGATCATGTCCTTGCTTCCCGGGCTCGCGTCGGTGCTGGCCTCGGTGCTGGCCGCTGGAACCCTCGCGTTCGGCGCAGCGGCACCCGCCGCGGCGGCACCCGGCGGGGCTGCTCCCGCCGCGGTGGAGGTGGCCGGCGGCGAGGCCCTCGGGACCAGCGGCATCGCCATCGACGCGGACGCCCCGACCCTGCCCGAGGTGGCGGCAGCCGGCTGGCTGCTCGCCGACCTCGACAGCGGGGAGGTGCTCGCGGCGAGGGACCCGCACGGTCTCTACGCCCCGGCCAGCACGCTGAAGATGCTCACCGCCGTGACGCTCCTCCCGGTGCTGCACGACCGGGTGGAGCCGATCGTGCCCACCTTCTCCGACATCAACGTCGAGGGCAGCAAGGTGGGGCTGGTCGAGGGGGTGGGCTACCCCGCGCAGGAGCTGTTCGCGGCCCTGCTCCTGGTCTCCGGCAACGACGCGGCGCTGACGCTCGGCTCGGCCGCGGGTGGACGCCAGGCCACCGCCGACCTGATGAACCACACGGCGCGCGAGCTGGGCGCGCTCGACACCCGGGCGGTCAACCCGCACGGCCTGGACGCGCCCGGTCAGGTCAGCTCGCCCTACGACCTGGCGCTCATCGCCCGCGCGGGTCTCGGCGACGAGCGCTTCGCCCGCTACGTGAGCACCCGCCGCAGCAGCGTCAGCGGCCCTCCCGGCAAGCCGCGGATCGAGATCGTCAACAAGAACAAGATGCTCAAGGACTACCCGGGGTCGATCGGGGTCAAGAACGGCTTCACGTCGGCCGCCCGGGCGACCTACGTCGGAGCTGCGGAGCGTGACGGGCGGCGGCTGGTCGTCACGCTCATGAAGGGTCAGCCGAAGATCTTCGACGAGGCGGCGAAGCTGCTCGACTGGGGGTTCGCGGCAGGGCAGGTGCGACCGGTCGGGACGCTGAACGAGCAGACCGAGGACGACCTGCTCGCGGCGGTGGCCGACGGCAGCGTGACCGGATCCGCGCGGGCCGTCGCCGACCGCGCTTCCGGCCTGCCCTTCACCCTGGTCGGGATGGGCCTGGCCGCCGCCGCGGTCTGCGCGGTGCGCCGGCGCCCGGCGGGGCGCCCGTAGGCGGCAGGGCGGTCGTGGCCGGCGTCGTACGGGCACCTCCCCGCGCGCGCGGCTAGCGGCGCAGCATCCCCTTCCCGGTCTTGAGCACGTAGATGACCACCGCCATCACGGCCATCCCCATCGCGCCCGCGCTGAACTGCGCGGCCTTGCGGACCAGCGCCTCGGCGCGGCTCTTCGGGTCGGCGGCCAGCGGCGCCGGTGCCGGCCCGGCGACCGCCCCGGTCGCCGCTGCCGCGCCGGGCGGCGGCTCGGGTGGCGAGCTCCCCGGCTCGACCGGTGCGTCGTCGGCGAGCTCCGGGGGAATACCCGCCATCAACGCCAGCTCCACGCTCGCGGTCCCGGAGGGGGCCACGTCGGAGTCGTACGGAGCGGTGACCGCCCACGCCGCGCACAGCAGCAGCATCCGGGACACGATGTTGATCCACACGAGCAGCCCGACGATGACGGCGAAGGCGCCGTACAGCGGGTTCTCGGTGGTCCGCTCGATGTAGATGGCGCCCACCCGCTTGAGCACCTCGAACAGGACAGCCGCGAGCAGGGCGGCCCGGAAGACCCGGCGGAAGGGGGACTGCACCTTCGGCAGGCGCATGAACAGGAACAGGAACAGCCCTGTGTTCGTCAGCAGGCCCAGCGCGATCCCGACGACCTTAGCCAGGGCTACCGCCGCAACCGTCTTCTCCAGCCCGATCAGGTCGAGCGCGAACTCGGTGAACGCGCCGGTCGCCGCAGAGACGCCCACGGAGAGCACCACGGTCACGCCGAGCCCGGCGAGGATGAGGATGTCCTTGGCCTTCTTGACCAGGAAGTTGCCTTCCTTGACGTTGTGGTGCCAGATCACCCGGATGGCCTCGCGCAGCGCGTCGACCCAGCCCAGCCCGGTGTAGAGCAGCGCGGTCAGGCCGAGCAGCCCGGTGATCCCGACCTTCGTGTTCTTCCGGAGGATCTCGTCGAGGTCCAGCTGCTCGGCCAGTCCGGGCGCGTAGGAGTTCACCTCGCGGACGACCGTGCCGATCGCCTCGTCGCCCAGGAACAGCGCGAGCAGGGAGGCCGCGAGCGCCAGCAGGGGGAAGAAGGACAGGAAGCCGAAGAAGGTGACCGAGGCCGCCTGCCGGTCGCCGCTGTCGGCCAGGTAGCGCCCGACGGCGCGGATCGCGTGGTCCAGGGTGGGTTGCCGCTCGCGGGCGCGCCCCAGCACGGCAGCGGGGGAGCTCACCGGTGGCCGTGCGGTTCCAGCGGGCCCGGCAGGCCGGCCGCGCCGAACGGGAAGTCGCGCTGCGGTCGCCAGATGCCCTGCCGGTCCTGCTCGAACAGCGTGAAGCCCCAGACGGTGAAGCACGCGTCGTAGTCCTCGAGCGCGCGGAAGGCCTCGTCCAGCGCCTGCTCGTCGAGGTCGTGCGCGACCGTGACGTGGGGGTGGTAGGCGAAGCTCAGCGGCCGGGCGAGCGGGCCGGTGCGCACCTTGGACTGCACCCGCTGACAGTCCGAGACTCCCTCCGCAAGGGGCACGAAGACCACCGGCGAGACCGGGCGGAAGGTGGCTGTGCCGTGCAGGTGCATCGAGAACGGCCGCTCCGCCGCGGCCACCTGACGCAGGTGCTCCTCGACGTCGGGCAGGGCCTCCTCAGGCAGCGCGGTCGGCGGCAGCAGGGTGACGTGCGGCGGGATGCCACCGGCGTTGGGGTCTCCGAGCCGCTCCCGCCAGCTCTGCAGCTCGCTCGTCCACGGCTCGGGGATCCCGAACGCGACACCGAAGTCGCGCAGCGCCATCAGCACGCCTGCCGCGCCGGAGCCAGCAGGCCGATGCGCTCGCGCACGTCCGCCATCGTCTTCTCCGCCACCGCGCCCGCCTGGGCGGCGCCCTGCGCGAGGACGCCGTCGAGGTGACCGGGGTCGGCCGCGAGCTGCGCGTAGCGCGCCCGGATGGGTGTGAACAGCTCCACGACGGCCTGCGCCACGTCGGCCTTGAAGTCGCCGTAACCCTTGCCGGCGTAGGCGAGCTCGAGGTCGCGGACCGGTCGGCCGGTGGCGACGGACAGGATCGTGAGCAGGTTGGTGATCCCCGCCTTGTCCTCGCCGGCGAGGACCTCCCGACCGGTGTCCGTCACGGCGCTCTTGATCTTCTTCGTGACCGTCCCCGGGTCGTCGAGCACCCACACCGTGCCGTTGCCGCCGATGCCCTTGCTCATCTTGCGTCCGGGGTCCTGCAGGTCCTTGATGCGCTCGCCGGTGCGGGCCGCGTAGGGCTGCGGGAGGGCGAAGGTCTCGCCGTAGCGGGCGTTGAACCGCTGGGCGAGGTCACGGGTCAGCTCGAGGTGCTGGCGCTGGTCCTCCCCGATCGGAACCGCACTGGCCTGGTACATCAGGATGTCGGCGGCCTGGAGGACGGGGTAGGTGAACAGGCCGACGCTCGCGGGCGTCCCCGCAGCGGCCTTCTCCTTGAACTGCGTCATGCGCTGGGCCTCGCCGAAACCCGCGAGGCACCCCAGCACCCACGCGAGCTCGACGTGCTGGGGGAGGTGGCTCTGGGCGAAGACGGTGCTGCGGGACGGGTCGACGCCCATCGCGAGCAGCTCGGCGACCGACTCCCGCGTACGCGCCCGGAGCCGGTCCGGATCGGGGACCTCGGTGAGCGCATGCAGGTCGGCCAGGAAGAAGAAGCACTCGTGCTCGTCCTGCATCGCGGCCCAGTGCCGGACCGCACCCACGTAGTTGCCCAGCTGGAAGCTCTGGCCGGTCGGCCGGATGCCGCTCAGCACGCGGAGGCGTGCGGTCGGCTGGAGATCCATGGGCGGCATCTTGTCACCGGAGGCGCTGTTCACGTGCCGCTCACCATCGTGCGCAGGACATCGGCCTCCTTGTCGAGCAGCCGGCCGAGCATGTCGCGCAGGAACTTCTCTGCCCTGCCGCCGACCAGCGGGACCGACACCGAGACCGTGCCCTCCACGACGTAGGTGCAGCCGGCGTCAGCGGGGACGAGGCGCATGGCGCCGCCCACCGAGGCGGGCGCGCCCGGGATGTCGGCGGTCCAGGTCGCGTGCCGGGAGCCGTCCGGCCGCTCCGGCCCCCACTCGTCGCTCTGCAGCACCCGGTTGTCGGGAGGCAGGAAGCGCTGCAGGAAGCCGGGCACGCCGGCGGGCAGTTCGCGCGACACCGCCAGACGCACGCCACCGTCGGGGCCTTCCTCGCGGTGCACCACCCGACTGCCGTCGCGCAGGACCTCCGCCTTCCTGTGCGCCCACGCATCGCTGGACAGCACAGCGAAGGTGGCAGCGACGTCCGCAGGGCAGTCGTAGCTGTGCCGCAAGGCGGTGCTCAGACCATCTCCTTCTTGAGGTTGTCGTCGATCGCCGCGAGGAACTCCTGCGTCGTCAGGTAGGGCTGGTCCCGCGAGATGAGCAGGGCGAGGTCCTTGGTCATGAGCCCCTGCTCCACGGTCTGCACGCAGACCCGCTCCAGCGTCTCGGCGAACCGGGTGACCTCAGGAGTCGAGTCCATCTTCCCCCGGTGGCTCAGGGCCCGCGTCCAGGCGAAGATCGACGCGATCGGGTTGGTGGAGGTGGGGTTGCCCTTCTGGTGCTCGCGGAAGTGCCGGGTGACCGTGCCGTGCGCGGCCTCGGCCTCGACCGTCCTGCCGTCCGGGGTCAGGAGGACGGAGGTCATGAGGCCCAGCGAGCCGAAGCCCTGCGCCACGGTGTCGGACTGGACGTCGCCGTCGTAGTTCTTGCACGCCCAGACGTAGCCGCCCTCCCACTTCAGCGCGGCGGCCACCATGTCGTCGATGAGCCGGTGCTCGTAGGTGATCCCGGCCTTCTCGAAGTCGGCGGCGAACTCCTGCGCGAAGACCTCCGCGAACAGGTCCTTGAAGCGGCCGTCGTAGGCCTTCATGATCGTGTTCTTCGTGGACAGGTAGACCGGCAGGCCCCGGTCCAACCCGTACCGCAGCGAGGCCCGGGCGAAGTCCCGGATGGACGCGTCGACGTTGTACATCGCCATCGCGACGCCGCCGCCCGGGAAGTCGAAGACGTCCAGCGCGACCGGCTCGCTGCCGTCCGACGGCGTGTAGGTCAGCGTGAGCGACCCCGGGCCCGGCACGACCATGTCGGTGGCGCGGTACTGGTCGCCGAACGCATGACGGCCGATGATGATCGGCTTGGTCCAGCCGGGGACCAGCCGCGGGATGTTGGAGATGACGATCGGCTCACGGAAGATGACGCCGCCGAGGATGTTGCGGATCGTGCCGTTGGGCGACTTCCACATCTTCTTCAGGCCGAACTCGGCGACCCGTGCCTCGTCCGGGGTGATCGTGGCGCACTTGACCGCGACGCCGTACCTCTGGGTGGCCAGGGCGCTGTCGACGGTGACCTGGTCGTCGGTGGCGTCGCGCGACTCGATGCCGAGGTCGTAGTACTTCAGGTCGACGTCGAGGTAGGGCAGGATCAGCTGCTCCTTGATGAACAACCAGAGAATGCGGGTCATCTCGTCGCCGTCCATCTCGACGATCGGGTTCTCGACCTTGATCTTCGCCACGGTTCTCCTTGCCTTCTCGGTCAGGTGCGTACGGGGTCTGGCCAGGCCGGCGGGCGCTCGGTCTACAGCAGGCCGAGATCGCGCACGGCGGCCCGCTCCTCGACCAGCTCCGCCACCGAGGCGTCGATCCGCGTACGCGAGAAGTCGTCGATCTGCAGTCCCTGCACGATCTGCCAGCGGCCGTCCTCGCAGGTCACCGGGAACGAGGAGATCAGCCCCTCCGGAACGCCGTAGGAGCCGTCGGAGGGCAGCGCGGCCGACACCCAGTCGCCCTGCGGGGTGCCGTGCACCCAGTCCCGGACGTGGTCGATCGCGGCACTGGCCGCCGACGCCGCGGAGGACGACCCGCGGGTCTCGATGATGGCGGCGCCCCGCTGAGCCACGGTCGGGATGAAGGTGTCCTTCAGCCACGCGTCGTCCCCCACCACCTCGGCCGCGGGCTTGCCGCCGATCGTCGCCTGCGACCAGTCGGGGTACTGCGTCGCGGAGTGGTTGCCCCAGATGCTCACGCGGGCGACGTCGGCGACACCGGTTCCGGTACGACCGGCCAGCTGGGCCAGGGCCCGGTTGTGGTCGAGGCGGGTCATGGCGGTGAACCGCTCGGCGGGGATGTCCGGCGCCGACGAGGAGGCGATCAGCGCGTTGGTGTTGGCCGGGTTGCCGACCACGAGGACGCGGATGTCCTCGGCCGCACCCTCGTTGAGCGCCTTGCCCTGCGGGCCGAAGATGCCGCCGTTGGCCGAGAGCAGGTCGCCCCGCTCCATCCCCGCGGCACGCGGGCGGGCGCCGACGAGCAGCGCAACGCTGGCTCCGGCGAACGCGGTCGCGGGGTCCGCGGTGATGTCGATGCCGGCCAGGAGCGGGAAGGCGCAGTCCTCCAGCTCCATCGCTGTGCCCTCCGCCGCCCGCAGCGCCGGCTCGATCTCGAGCAGGCGGAGCCGGACGGGGATGTCGGGGCCGAGCAGCTGGCCGGCGGCGATCCGGAAGAGCAGCGCGTAGCCGATCTGGCCGGCCGCTCCGGTGACGGTGACGGTGACGGGTCCTGATGTCAGCCCTGGCATGGCCCCAGCCTACGAGTGGCCCCTTGGCCCGCTGGCGGCGACCGGTGCCGGCGTGCGGCTCACAGATTCGGGATCGTGGTGGCCAGCAGGATCAGGGCGAAGCCGACGACGAGCAGGAACGTCGCATCCAGGCCGCGCGTGCGCACGACGAGCCAACCTGCTCTGCGGGTAGGAAGACTCAGTCGCAGGGCTCCGGCCAGCAGCAGGGCCAGCCCGACGACGATGACCCCGGGTTGGGCTTCCACGGCGGCCGTGAGCGCGAGGCCGGCCACCACGGCCGCCAGAACCACGAGGGAGGGCAGCTGTCGCAGGCTCTTCGTCGCGACGCTGGCCGGGCGGGCGCCGGGTGGGCGCTCGGCTCGTCTCCACCCCACCGGGAGAAGGTAGCCCCGGAACGGGTCCGGAGCCTCGCGGCGCACGGGTGTACTCCATCCGAGCCCGGGTAGCCACAGTCTGGTTCCTGCAACGCATCGTGCCTGCTGGCATGCGGGGCCCCCGACTCAAGGACGCGCCGTGCTCACGTCGACCGGGCCTTCCCTGACCCACGAGGACACCGGGAAGACGTTCGTCCTGAAAAGGGACGTGACGACCGTCGGTCGCGGCGACGGGGTGGACATCTCGCTGGAGGACCCGAGCGTGTCGCGGCTGCACGCCGAGCTCGTCCGGCGCGGCGGCTTCGTCTACGTGAGCGACCTCGGTCTCTCCACGAACGGCACCCGGGTCAACGGCCGACCGGTGGGCCGGCGGGTGCTCCTGGACAACGACGTCGTCTCCTTCGGTGCGGCGCGGACCCGCGTCGGCGGGCTGACCGTCCAGGGACAGGCTGACCCGACCATCCCGATGCGCCGCATCACCGTCCCTGACCTGACCCGGCGCGAGTGCGAGGTCCTGCACGCCCTGTGCCGGCCGGCCCTGCTCCAGGACGCCTTCGTCGCACCCGCGACGGCCAAGGACATCGCCGAGGAGCTGGTGGTCACCGAGGCCGCCGTCAAGCAGCACCTGCTCCGGCTGTACGGAAAGTTCCGCATCCCGGAAGGGGTCAACCGCCGGGCGCGGCTCGCCAACGAGGTGGTCAGCTCCGGAGTGATCCGCCCCTTGCCTCCCGACCTCGAGCCGGGGTTGGACCGGGCCGGCTGACCCGCCCCGTCCCGCGGGGCTCTCCCGCGGCCGCTCTCAGTCGCGCAGTCCCCTGCGGCGCTCCGCTGCCTCGACGCAGTTGCGGAACAGCATCGCCACCGTCGTCGGACCCACACCGCCGACGCGCGGCGTGATGGCGCCGGCGACCTCGTTGCAGGCCTCGTCCACGTCGGGCAGCAGCCGACGGCCCTCGTAGCGGACCCCGCCCCCGACCACGACCGCGCCCGGGGTCAGGTGCTCCGGCTGCAGGATGCCGGGCACGCCGGCAGCGGCCACCACGATCTTGGCCCGCCGCGTGTAGACCGGCCAGTCCGGGACCCCGGTGTGCACGACGGTCACCGCGGCGTTGGCCGTCGGGCGCTTCTGGGCGAGCAGCAGGGCCAGGGGCCGGCCGAGGGTCGTGCCCCTGCCGAGCACGCAGACCTCCTGGCCCGCCACCGGGATGCCGTGGTGCGCGAGCAGGGCCTCGATGCCCGCCGGTGTGCACGGCACCGGCCCGGGCATCCCCAGGGCCAGGCGGCCCATGTTGAGCGGGTGCAGCCCATCGACGTCCTTGTCCGGGTCCATCTCGAGCAGCGCCGCCTCGAAGTCGATCCCGGCCGGCGTGGGGTGCTGCAGGAGCATCGCGTCGACGGACGGGTCGTCGTTGAGCTCCCCTATCGCCCGGACGAGGTCGCCCTGCGTCGCGTCGTCGGGCAGGTGGCGGTGCGGGCTGGACAGTCCCAGCTCCTGCGCCTTGGCCATCTTCATGCTCACATAGCCACCGCTGGCGCTGTCGCCGCCGACGAGGATCGTGCCGAGCCCCGGGCGGTGGCCGGCGGAGACCAGCGCCGCGATGCGGGCGCGCAGCCCGCCGAAGACGGCCTCGGCGACGGGGGCTCCTGGCAGCAGGCGCGCGGTCACGGTCGCCGAGCCTAGTTGCCCGTTGCCGGCGCCCACCCGGTCAGCCGTCCACCACCGCTCCACGGGCCCGCGCGAGCAGCACCGCCTGGCTCAGGTCGATGCGCACCCCCTGCCAGTCCACGCCGTCCACGTCGCACCCGTCGAGCCGCGCGCCCCGCAGGTCCGCTCCCCGCAGGCGCACCCCGCGCAGCCGCGACCGGGACAGGTCGCTGCCCGACAGGTCGCAGCCCGCCAGGTCGGCCTCGGTCAGGTCTGCCTCCGGCAGGCGTACCCCCGTCAGCCCCACCCCCCGCAGGTCAGCCCCCCGGAGGGAGACGTAGGACCAGTCGCCGCCCTCGACGACCAGCGGCCGCAGGTGCGAGCGCAGGAAGGTCGAGCCGGTGAGCTTGCAGGCGCGCAGCGTCGACCCGAACAGCCGGGCCCCTTCGAAGCTGCAGCCCAGGAAGGCGCAGCTGTCTAAGACGGCGCAGGTCAGCTCGGCGCCGGACAGGTCGCACCGCTCGAACACGACCCCGTGCAGGTCGGCCTCGCTGAAGTCCGCCCCCACGAGCCGTGCCTCAAGGAAGTGCCTGCCACGCAGGCCCTCTCGTGAGAAGTCCGCGCGCGTGAGGTCTCCGCTGTCGCTGGGGACCCGGTCGGTGGTCACGGTGGGCGCGGGTCAGTGGGCGAAGTGGCGGGTGCCGGTGAAGTACAGGGTCGCGCCGGCGGCAACGGCCGCGGCGACCACTTCCGCATCGCGCACCGAGCCGCCGGGCTGCACGACGGCGCGCACGCCGGCGTCGAGCAGCACCTGCAGGCCGTCCGCGAAGGGGAAGAAGGCATCGGAGGCCGCCACCGACCCGGCGGCCCGGTCCCCGGCCCGGGCCACCGCGAGCCTCGCGGCATCGACCCGGTTGACCTGGCCCATGCCGATCCCCACCGTCGCGCCGGCGGAGGCCAGCAGGATGGCGTTGCTCTTGACCGCCCGCACGGCCCGCCAGGCGAACGCCAGCTGCTCGAGCAGATCCGGCGCGGCCGGCTCCCCGGTCTGCAGCGCCCACGCCCCCGGACTGTCGCCGGGCGCCGAGAGGTCGTCGGACTGCTGCAGCAGCAGCCCCCCGCAGACCTGCCGGATCTCGATGCCGCCCCCGGCGTGACCGGTCGTCTCCAGCACACGGATCGACGGCTTGCGCGAGAGCACCTCGAGGGCACCCGCCTCGTAGGCCGGGGCCACGATGACCTCGGTGAACACCTCCGCGACCTGCTCGGCCATGGCCACCGGCACCGGGCGGTTGGCGGCGATAACCCCGCCGAACGCGGAGACCGGGTCGCAGGCGTGCGCCTTGCGGTGCGCCTCGGCCAGATCGGCCCCGACGGCGATGCCGCACGGGTTGGCGTGCTTGATGATCGCGACGCACGGGGCCGACATGTCGTTCGCCGCCCGCAGGGCCGCATCGGTGTCCACGTAGTTGTTGTAGGACATCGCCTTCCCGTGCAGCTGCCTGGCCGAGGCCAGGGTGTCGCCGTCGTCCGGCGCGCTGTAGAGGGCCGCCGCCTGGTGCGGGTTCTCGCCGTACCGCAGCACGCTGGCGCGCCGGAAGGTCGCGCCGAGGAAGACCGGGAAGGGCTGGTCGTCGGCCGGCGCGTGGACCGACGAGAACCACGAGGCGACGGCGACGTCGTACGCCGCGGTGTGCGCGAACGCCGCCGCGGCCAGGCGGGCGCGCTGCTCGGGGGTGGTACCTCCCTCGGCAACGGCGGTGAGCAGGTCACCGTAGGCGGCCGGGTCCACGACGACCGCCACCGAGGGGGAGTTCTTGGCCGCGGCCCGGACCATCGTCGGCCCGCCGATGTCGATCTGCTCCACGCACTCGTCGGGCGCGGCGCCCGAGGCCACGGTCTGGGAGAACGGGTAGAGGTTCACGACCACCAGCTCGAACGGCGCGATGCCGAGCTCCTCGAGCTGCCGCACGTGGTCGGGCAGCCGCAGGTCGGCCAGGATGCCGGCGTGCACCGTGGGGTGCAGCGTCTTCACACGGCCGTCCAGGCACTCGGGGAAGCCGGTGAGCTCGTCCACCGCCGTGACGGCGAGCCCGGCAGCGCGCAGGACGCCGGCGGTCGAGCCGGTCGAGACGATCTCGACGCCGGCGGCGGCCAGTCCCCTGCCGAGCTCGGTCAGCCCGGTCTTGTCGTAGACGCTGATCAGCGCGCGGCGCACTGCGGTCCGCGCGCTCACCGGAACCTCACGATCCTGTCCTTCACGGTCCAGCCCTCCCGGGCCAGCCGGCCCACCGTCTCGACGAGGAGCGGCCGCTCCACGTCCTGGATCCTGCGCAGCAGCGTGGCTTCGTCGTCGCCGTCGAGCACCGGCACCGACCGCTGGGCCACGACCGGCCCGGTGTCCACGCCCTCGTCGACCAGGTGGACGGTCACCCCGGAGACCTTCACGCCGTACGCCAGCGCGTCCGTGACGGCGTGCGCGCCCGGGAAGGCGGGCAGCAGCGCCGGGTGGGTGTTGACCACCCGCTGCGGGAACCGGCCGAGGAAGCCGGGGCCGAGGATCCGCATGAAGCCGGCACACACGACCAGGTCCGGCTCCTGGGCGGCGACGGCCTCGGTGAGTGCCGCGTTCCAGGCATCCCGATCGGCCGCGTCCGCGAGCGGCACGGTGAGGGCCGCCACCCCGGCCTGCGCGGCCCGCTCGAGGGCGAAGGCGCCGGGCCGGTCGCTGGCGACCGCGACGACCCTCGCGCCGTACTCCCGGTCGACGGCGGCATCGAGGAGCCCCTGCAGGGTGCTGCCGTGACCCGAGGCGAGCACGACCAGTCGAGCGGACAGGGCGATCTCCTGACAGCGTCGCGGGAGGGGGACGTGGGCGGGCGGCCTCCCCGGCAGAGGCTACCGAGGCCGGCTTGCGTGCCGCTCCGCACGGCGCGTCGCGTTGTTACCCCGGCCCTACGGGTACAGGCTCGCTACCGGTGGCACCCCCTGCCACACCCGATGGCCTCCCGGCCGCCGCAAGGAGGCACCTGGTGACCGCACCGCAGGATCCGTTCCGCACGCCCGGCGAGGGCTCGCCCTCCGGCGGCTACCCGGCCCAGCCAGGGGATCCGACCCCCGGCTACGGCGACTCTTCGGGCGGTGCGCCGTACGGCAGCGCCCAGCCCGGTCCCCAGCCCTACGGCGAACCACCTCCCGGTGGCGGCGGCGGCTTCGGGGCTCCACCGCCGCGGACCGGCGGGCGCAACGGTCTCGGCGTGGCGGCCCTGATCCTCGGCCTGCTCGCGCTGCTCACCTCCATCACCGTCGTGGGTGGGATCCTGCTGGGGCTGCTCGCCATCGTCCTGGGGATCGTCGGACGCGGGCGGGCCAAGCGGGGCGAGGCCAACAACGGCGGCATGGCGCTGGCCGGCATCATCCTGGGGCTCCTGGGCCTGCTGATCGCCGGCGCCCTGATCGCCGTCGGGGTGTCGGTCTTCAACAGCGACACCGGCAAGAAGCTGCAGGACTGCATCGAGTCGGCTGCCGGCAACCAGGCGGCGATCAACCAGTGCCGGGCGGAGCTTGAGGACGACCTCACCCGCTGAGCGGCCCCCGCACGACCTTTTGTGGAAAAAGCACTGACGGAACGGGCCCGCCCGCGCAAGGATGCGCGCGACCGCACTGCTAGCCGGCGCCCACGGCACCGGGCAGGGCGGACCCCGGGGAGGATCGCCATGACCGGACCGCAGGACCCCTTCGCCGCTCCCGGCCCCGACCTGACCAAGCAGCCGCCGCCGCAGCAGCCCGCCTACGGCTCGTCGCCCGGGTACGGCGGCCAGCCCGGATATGGCTCTTCCCCCGGCTACGCCCAGCAGGCGCCCCAGCAGCCCGGCTACGGCGGCCAGCCCGGCTACGGCCAGCCGGGCGGGGCGCCCGGCGCGTACGGCTCGCCGGGCGGCTACGGCCAGCCTCCCGGAGGCCCCGTCCTCGCCGACTGGGGCACCCGGGTGGTCGCCTGGCTGATCGACTTCGCGCTGGTCTTCGGGATCATCCTCGGCGGGTTCCTGGTCGGCGCCCTGATCGGCGGCGCCATCAACGACACCCTCGGCGGGCTGATCGTCGCCGTCGCGTACATCGGCGCCTTCGCCTTCATGTTCTGGCAGCTGGCGGTCCAGGGCAGCAAGGGGCAGACGATCGGCAAGCGGCAGATGCGCATCAAGCTGCTGCGCGAGCAGGACGGGCAGGTCGTGGGCGCCGGGCTGTCGATCGGCCGCTACTTCGTCCACTTCCTGGACGCCATCCCCTGCTACGTGGGCTACCTGTGGCCGCTGTGGGACGCCAAGAAGCAGACCTTCGCGGACAAGATCCTGCAGACGGTGGTGGTCAAGGTCTGAGGTCAGGCGCGTCCGCCGGTGGCAGGGCGCTCTGCCGGCGGCGCAGGAGCAGGGCGCCGCCGACGGCTCCGGCGGTGACCAGTCCCGTGACGGTCAGACCGAGTCGCAGCGGCGCCGGGCCCAGCACGGACAGCCGGTCGCCGCCCAGGGGACCGCCCGCGAGCCAGGCGAGCCCAGCCCAGACGAGGCCGCAGGCCGGCCCTACCAGAGCAGCCTCCACGACCGTGCGGGGCAGGGACGCGTAGCCGCCGAGCCCGCGCAGCACCCGACGTCCGGCAAGCGCTCCGGCCGCGAACGGGACGAGCAGGGCCACCGGGCCGACCCAGCCGGGGGGTGCGCCCTCCGGCAGCGCCGCCAGCAGCGGGAAGGCCGGGACGGCCCCGATCTGCGATCCGGACGGAGCGACAGAGGTGCCGACTCCCACAGCGAAACCCACCCCCGCCAGCCAGCTCCCCGCCCAGATGACAGCGTTGGGGACGAAGGTCAGCCCGAGCAGCAGCAGCGCCAGCCCGCCGACCACGCCCGGTTCACTGGCGGCCGCCAGCTCGGCGGCCCGGGACAGGTGCGCAGCGAGGGCCGCGCCTGCGAGCAGCGCAGCGGCGGCCAGCACGAGACCGCTCACCCCGGCCACGGCGGGCAACAGCCGGCGCGTGCGAGCCGGCAGGCGTGCCCAGGCGCGGCCACCCAGGCCGGCCCGACGGAGCGCTCCGGTCCCCGCGCCGACCATCCCCAGCAGCAGGCCGCCGAGCAGGGCCTGCGCCGTCGAGGGCCGCACAGCGGCCGTGGAGGAGAACGCGGCCACCAGGGCCGTCAGGAGCGCGTAGGGCACGGCCACGACGAGCGCCGCCCACAGCGCTGCGCGCGGTGAGGCCGGGCGGCACTGCCCGGCCATCCGCCCGCCGGCTCGCAGGAGCAGGACGAGAGGCAGCGCGCACAGCCCGAGCGGGGTGAGCCCGACCCGGCCGCCGGGCACGTCGAGGGAGACGCCGTGGGCGAGCAGCCACAGCTGGCCGACCGAGCGGACCATGTCCGACGCGGCGGTGCCCGACCGCGCCTCGACCGCCCAGGCGAGCAGCACCGGCAACCCGGCCAGCAGGAGCCCCACCACCGTCGTCCACAGCGCCACGCTCGCCCCGGTGCGCAGCACGTCCAGTGACACCCCGGCGGGCGGCTCGGGAGCAGGCCCCTCGGCCGGGCGCGACAGGGTCTCGGTCATGGCTTCCGCACTGTGACATCCGCATGCGCCCCGCCGGTGGCGGCTCGCCGACGGCTGGGGGGCGGCCGCCCTCGCGCTACAGGCTGCTGGCCGTCCGGCTACTCATGATCTCCCGCATGAGCGCAGCGGTTGCCGACGGGGTGCGTCCCACCTGCACCCCGGCCGCCTCGAGCGCCTCCTGCTTGGCCGCTGCGGTGCCCGAGGAGCCCGAGACGATCGCCCCGGCATGTCCCATGGTCTTGCCCTCCGGCGCGGTGAACCCCGCCACGTAGCCGACGACGGGCTTGGACACCGACCTGGCGATGAAGTCGGCGGCGCGCTCCTCGGCGTCACCGCCGATCTCGCCGATCATCACGATCGCATCGGTCTCCGGATCGGCCTCGAAGGCCTCGAGCGCGTCGATGTGGGTCGTGCCGATGACCGGGTCGCCCCCGATGCCGATCGCGGTCGAGAAGCCGAAGTCCCTCAGCTCGTACATCATCTGGTAGGTCAGCGTGCCGCTCTTGCTGACCAGGCCGATGCGGCCGGGGTTCGGGGCGATCGAGGCCGGGATGATGCCCGCGTTGCTCCTGCCGGGGCTGATCAGGCCGGGGCAGTTCGGGCCGAGAATGCGGGTGCTGCCGCCCTGCTGCTGGGAGTAGGCCCAGAACCAGGCGCTGTCGTGCACCGGGATGCCCTCGGTGATGACGACGGCGAGCGGGATCCTCGCGTCGATCGCCTCGACCACGGCGCCCTTGGCGAAGGCAGGCGGCACGAAGACGACCGTCACGTCGGCGCCGGTCTGGTCCCGCGCCTCCGCGACGGTGGCGAAGACCGGGATGCCGTCGACGTCGCTGCCGGCCTTTCTCGGGTTGACGCCGCCGACGACCTGCGTGCCCGAGGCCACCATCCGGCGCGTGTGCTTGGTGCCCTCCGATCCGGTGATGCCCTGGACGAGGACCTTGCTGTCCGCGGAGAGGAAGATCGCCACTGGTCAGGCCTGCCCGTCCGCGGCACCGCTCGCCAGCTCGGCAGCCTTCGCTGCCGCTCCGTCCATGGTGTCCACCACGAGGACGAGGGGGTGCGCAGCCTCGTGCAGGATGCGCCGACCCTCCTCGACGTTGTTGCCGTCCAGCCGGACGACGAGCGGGATGCGGGGCGTGCCGCCGGCACCGTCACCGCCCTGCTCCAGGATCGCCAGCGCCTGCACGATGCCGTTCGCGACCGCGTCGCAGGACGTGATCCCGCCGAAGACGTTGACGAAGACCGAGCGGACGTCCGGGTCGCTCAGGATGATGGCCAGCCCGTCAGCCATGACCTGCGCGGAGGCTCCTCCCCCGATGTCGAGGAAGTTGGCCGGCTTCACGCCGCCGTGCTGCTCACCGGCGTACGCCACGACGTCGAGGGTGCTCATCACCAGGCCCGCGCCGTTGCCGATGATCCCGACCGAGCCGTCGAGCTTGACGTAGTTCAGGCCCTTCTTCCTGGCCCGCCCCTCGAGGTCGTCGTCCGACACGACGTCGGCGTAGGCGGCGAAGACCTCCGGATGCCGGAACTCGGCGTTGCCGTCCAGGGTCACCTTGCCGTCCAGCGCGACGAGGCGGCCGTCCGGCGTGCGGCACAGCGGGTTGATCTCGACGAGCGTGGCCTCCTCCTCGACGAGGACCTTCCACATCGACTGCAGGATCTGCGCGACGTCGTCCGCCGCGTCGGCCGGGATGCGCGCGGCCGCCACGATCTCGCGGGCCGTGCCCTGGTCGCACCCGCCGATCGGGTCGATCGGGATCCGGGCCAGTGCCTCCGGACGCTCGACGGCGAGCTGCTCGATCTCCATCCCGCCCTCCGCACTGGCCATCGCGAGGTAGCGGCGGTGGGCGCGGTCGAGCAGGAACGCCACGTAGTACTCGACGTCGATGTCGCTGGCCTCGGTCACGAGGACCTTGCGGACGAGGTGGCCCTTGATGTCGAGCCCCAGGATGTCCCCCGCGCGCGCCACCGCCTCGTCGGGAGTGCCCGCGAGCTTCACCCCGCCGGCCTTGCCGCGCCCACCGGTCTTGACCTGGGCCTTGACGACCACGGGCTTGCCGATGCGCTCGGCGACGCCGCGGGCCGCCTCGGCCGTGTCGACCGTCTCGCCGGGCAGTACGGGGACGCCGTGCTGGGCGAAGAGCTCCTTCGCCTGGTACTCCATCAGGTCCACAGGGCGTCCTGTCTGCGCGGAACGGGGTGCCGCGAGGGTAACGACCGGCCCCTCAGGTAGCCGCCGGTGCCCCCACGTTGGCCCGCACCCACTCGACGATCGACTGCGTGGTCGCACCGGGGGTGAACACCTTGGCCACCCCGAGGTCGGCCAGCAGCGCGATGTCGTCCTCCGGGATGATCCCGCCGCCGAACACGACGACGTCCTCCGCCCCGCGCTCCGCGAGCAGCTCCATCACCTTGGCGAACAGCGTCATGTGGGCCCCGGACAGCACGGACAGGCCCACGCAGTCGGCGTCCTCCTGGATGGTGGTCTCGACGATCTGCTCCGGGGTCTGGTGCAGCCCGGTGTAGATCACCTCCATGCCCGCGTCGCGCAGCGCACGCGCCACCACCTTGGCCCCGCGGTCGTGGCCGTCCAGGCCGGGCTTCGCGACGACGACGCGGATGCGGCCGGTACTGCTCACGTGGCCTCCGGAGAAGCAAGCTGGCTGTCCCCTGGGAGGATACGCGGCCATGAGCGACACCCCGGACTGGCGCCTGCCCGTGCTGGAGGGGGCCAGCGCCGTGGACGTCCCCGCGGCCGGGCGCAACCCGATCGCGTGGCCGGGCTACACGCCGCGCCAGGCCGTCGGCGTGTGGCGGCTGCGCTCCGGGATCATCGCCGCGGTCTGGGACTTCGGCGTCTTCGGGGGCAGCTTCGGCGAGGACGAC
Source organism: Mycobacteriales bacterium (assembly GCA_030447385.1). Taxonomy (GTDB): domain Bacteria; phylum Actinomycetota; class Actinomycetes; order Mycobacteriales; family SCTD01; genus SCTD01. The sequence goes on along the minus strand of JAUJOY010000001.1, from coordinate 826,111 downwards.
GCCACGGCGCTCGTGGCTGCAGCCCGGGAGGCGGTACGCCTGCGCGTCCCGCTCCTGACGCTGGTCCGGTGGGGGGGCACCCGCCTGCAGGAGGGGGTGGCCGCGCTGGTCGGCATCCCCCGCGCCCGCTTGGCTCTTCTCGAGCTCGCCGAGGCGCGCCTGCCGCACCTGTCGGTCGCCGACGCCCCGACGACCGGTGGCGTCGTCTGTCGTCGGAGTGGCCGTCGCCGCCGAGATATCGGTGGGCGGCCGACACCGGAGGGCTACCGGCTGGCGGCCCGGGGCTACCGCCTCGCCGACCGGCTGGGGATCCCGGTGCTCTCGCTGGTGGACACCCCGGGCGCCGACCCGGGGCCGGCGGCGGAGAAGGCGGGGCTGGCACCAGCCATCGGCGAGGCGCTGGATGCCCTGCTCACCTGCCGTGCGCCGACGCTCGCCCTCGTGCACGGCGAGGGGGGATCGGGCGGAGCGGTGGCCGCGGCCGCCGCCGACCTGGTGCTGATGACGCCGGATGCCTACCTCGCCGCGATCGGCCCCGAGGGCGCTGCGGCGACGTTGCGCCGCCCGCCGCCGCAGTGCGCCGACCTGCTGCGCCTCACACCTGCGGACAGCCTTGCCCTCGGCGTGGTCGACGCGATCGTGACGCCCTCGCCCGCAGAGGTGGCGCGCCGCTTGCGCGGCCTGGTGGCCGAGGGCCCCGAGCGAGTGCAGCGGCGGCAGGTACGGTGGTCCGCGACCGTCCCGTTCGCGCTGTGACCCAGCTGGCGGCCCGCGGTGTGCCGCCTGTCGGGGCAACCCGCTCCGGCTCCGGACAGGGTCATGAGCTACCCCACACCCGGACTTTTTGCTCTTACACGCAGTTGGCGATAACGTCCGCGTAACAACCGGCTCGCCATGTTCCCGTTGCCGGTAGAAGCACCAGCTCGACGCAAGAAGCCAACCGAAGCCCGGTAGAGGGCTTCCTTCGGCTGTCCTGCCCCCCGATGATGGAGCTCTCTCTCTTGCCCTCGCAGCAGTCGCGGCCGCGCCACGCCGCCCCTCGAGACCCTTCCCGCACCCGCGCAGTGATGCTGCCCGGCGTCCTCCTGGCCGCTGCCGGAGCCGCTTTCGCCGGCCTGGCTGTCCTGCCCGCGTCCGCGGCAGAGCGCGCGCCCCGGGTGAGTGCTGCGGACGTGCTGGGCCCGGTTGTCCTGGCTGCGCCTGCGAGCGCCAACCTCGAGCTGATGTCGGCCCTGCAGAAGGGGGCCGCCGCGGCCGCCCCAGCGGCCGCCGCAGCCCCGGCTCCGGTTGCGGACCCTGCGGCCGCAGTGCCGGGCGCTCCGGCCCCTCTGGCCGCTCCGGCGGCTCCGGCGGCTGCAGCTCCGGCTCCCGCGGCCCCGAACCGCCCGGCAGAGCGCGCCTCGCGCGACCGGGACTCGGCCGTGGAGGCCGTCGTCGTCAACGGGGCCAAGTTCGTGCGGCCCGCCATCGGCCGCCTCACCTCGCCGTACGGTCGGCGCTGGGGACGCCTGCACGGCGGGATCGACCTCGCGGCCGGCATGGGTGCGCCGATCCGCGCGGTCACGGACGCCACGGTGGTGTCCGCGAAGAGCGAGAACGGTTACGGCCGAACCATCCGCCTGTTGCACGGCGACGGCACCGTCTCGGTCTACGCCCACATGAGCGTCCTGTCGGTCAACCCGGGTGAGAAGGTCGACGCCGGCCAGCAGATCGGCAAGGAGGGCAGCACGGGCCAGTCCACCGGCCCGCACCTGCACTTCGAGATCCGCATCAACGACGTGCCGATCAACCCCGCCCCCTGGCTGCGCGCGCGGGGCATCACCGTCTGAGCGAGGCGCGTCGGCGGCGGCGCACGGCCGAACCGGCGGCGGGACGTGCCTCCCCGCGTCGCTACCCCCGCACCTCATCCATCGGGGCCGTCGACCCAGCAGCGCGGCCCCAGCCATCGGCCGTCGCGTAGTCGGATGATCCGGCCGGTGTGCAGGTGGTGGTGGGTCTGTTCGCAGAACATGACGGTGTCCTGGAGGCTGGTCGAGCCGCAGGTCGCCCAGGGGTTGGCGTGGTGCGGGGTGAGCCGGTGCCCGGGGCCGCGGGGGCAGCCGGCGGCTTGGCACCGACCGCCGGTCTCGATCAGCTTGGCCCGCCGTTCGTGGAGCTTGAGGGTGCGGGCGGTGTGGCTGGTCTCGATCACCTTGCGGCCCAGGCTGAGCACGAATCGGGTGAGGGTGCTGTCACACACCCATCGGCTCACCAGGCTGCGCGGCAGGCTCGTGCCGGAGCCACCCGTCGCCGGCAGGGCGCCGGGGGCACCGGCGAGCAGCTCCAGCCCCACGGTGACGTTCACGTGCGGCACGATCTTGTCCCGCAGGCCGGTGATCCCGCTGTCGAGGTAGCGCCGCAGGGCGTTCTTGAGCGCGTCGTGGTGGCGTTGCCGGACCGAACGGGGGCCGCCGCAGGCGGGCAGGTCCTCCGCCGACGTCCAGCCGTCCATGCGCAGCTCGGCGTACTTCGCGGTGTCGACCGGGTTGTCCGGATCGGCGGCGAGCTCGGCCTGCAGCACGGTGAACAGCAGCTCCCCGCATTCGAGGTCCAGCTCTGCGTGGCGCAGCGTCCATCCGGAGCCGTGGGGGTTGCGGCGCAACCCGAATCCCCGGTTGGTGTGCCCGTCAGCGGCCCGGCGTTCCAGCTCGCCTGGCAGGATCGCGTCGAGCAGCCGGGCCAGCGCCGAGGGCAGCAGAGCCGGTTCGGGTGGGCGGCGAGCAGCACCAGCCCGGCCTCCAACCAGGCCAGCTCACCGTCCGGCTGGGCGGCGATCGCGCTCAGCTGCCCGCTCAGCTCAGCGAGCGGCGGGCTGTGCTCGTCCAGGCCACCGTGGGCCTCGCAGATCAGCTGGCGAATGCCGTCGACGAGGACCGCGGTCACCACCGCACGGCCGTCCTGACCGTCGATGAGCCCATCCGGGCGGTCGACGTGCCGGCGGAGCTTCCCGAGGGCCGCGGCGACCCGTTGCGCCGCGCTCACCGGCAGAGCGCCGGTGGTGACCGCGGCGGTCAGCGTCGGTAGGTCCCCAGCCGCCGGGCCAGCGCGACCTGGCCCCGGTCCAGGCTGGTCTGCTGCGCCGCGACCCACGAGCCGGTGGTGGCCGCGCCGTGCAGGGTGTGCAGCTGGCGGCGGTCAACATCGGCGACTGGCGAGTACCACCGCGTGCAAGGCCTCCAGCTGCCCGAGCAGCACCGCGGCCTCCGCCAGCGCCTGCCCCTCGGGCAGCCCGGCCGGGCTTTGTGCCCCGACCGCTTCGACCGCATCGACCAGCGCCTGCGCAGGGGGCGACAGGACCACCGGCGCGGGCGGGAGGTCGAGGATCACCGCCACCACACCACCCCCTCCAGACCCGACCGCTGTTCGATCGTGTGTTCGAATGTACTCGGTCCTGCCGCAGCTGACAAGCAGCCCACAGGACGAATCCGGTTCGCCACCAGGCGATTTCGCCAGCACACGATGGCCCGCAGCACAAGGGTCGAGCCAGATCTGTGGAGGGTCCGGCGGGCAGCAGAGGCGTGGAGGCAGCCGATGCCGCCGACCTGACCCGGCCTACCGCCCCCTGCTCACAGTCCGGCTGCTGCGATGTCGGTGGGCAGCATCGAGTACATGGCTACATCGGCCCGGCGTCCGCGAAGGACCAAGCGCTGCCGCAGCAGCCCTTCCCTCAGGAAACCCGCCGCCTCCGCGACGCGGACCGATCCGGCGTTGGTGGGCTCCACGACCAGCTCGACACGCGCGGTGCCGCCCTCCCGCAGGAACCAGCCGGTGAGGGTGCGCAGCGCGTCACTGGCAAGGCCCCGCCCGCGTACGGCCGGCACGGTCCAGTAGCCGACGTGGGCGACGCCGTCGCGGATGCCGTGTGCGCCGATGCTCCCCGCCAGAGCGCCGGTCGCTCTGTCGATGACGGCGAACACCGCGCCCCCCTGCGCCCAGAGCGCGGGAGCCACCTCGCTGACGTACGCAACGGCATCCGCCTGGGTGTACGGGGACGGGATCGTCGTCCACCGCTGGATCTCGACGTCCTGGCAGGCCGCGAAGACGTCCCCGGCATCGGCGGGTGTCCAGGGACGGAGCAGGACCTTCGACCCCGTCAGCACCGGCTGCGCTCCCCGTGCGGTCGTCATGGGGCGAGTGTGCGCCTTCGCCACTTCCGGCATGGCGCCTGCGCGCCGTCCTGGCCTGTCGCTGCGCCGGTCCAGCCCCAGCCCCAGGCCCAGCCCCGCCCAACCGCTACAGCTTCTCCAGCGGCGCGTACCGCAGCAGCAGCCACTTGGCACCCGTGCCCCCGCCGAAGTCCACCTCCGCCTGCGCGCCGTCACCGGCCCCGCGCGTCGCGCTCACCGTGCCGAGCCCGAAGGCGTCGTGGGTCACCCGGTCACCGATCTCCAGCAGCGGGATCGGCCGCAGGCCCGGGGCCGAGCGCCCGCGCGGCGTACCCGACACGCGCTCCGCCGCCCGGCTCAGCGCCGGAGGGGCCGCGCTGACCGAGGACTCCCCTCGCTGCCACTCCACGAGCGAGGCCGGGATCTCGTCCAGGAACCGCGACGCGGGGTTGGCGCGCAGCTGTCCCCACACGCTGCGCATCGCCGCCCTGGACAGGTAGAGGCGCTGGCGGGCCCGGGTGATGCCGACGTACGCCAGCCGGCGCTCCTCCTCGAGCTCCTTGCTGTCGCCGAAGACCCGCTCGTGCGGGAAGACGCCGTCCTCCAGCCCGGTGAGGAACACGACGGGGTACTCCAGGCCCTTCGCAGCGTGCAGCGTCATCAGGGTGACCACCCCGTCCGAGCCGCCCGTGCCGTCGTCCGCCGGCTCCGCCGGCACCTGGTCGGCATCGGCCACCAGGGACACCTGCTCCAGGAACTCGGTCACGCCCCCGTCGGGCACCCGCTCGCTGAACTCGCGCGCCACACCCACGAGCTCGGACAGGTTCTCGACCCGGCTCTCGTCCTGGGGGTCGGTGCTGGCGGCCAGCTCCGCGAGGTAGCCGGTGCGGTCCAGCACCGCTTCGAGCACCTCTGCCGGCGGCATGTTGCCCACCGCGAGCGCGCGCAGCTCGTCCATCAGGTCGGCGAAGTCGCTGACCGCCTTCGCGCTGCGGGCCGCCATGCCGCCGACCTCGGCACACCGACGCAGCGCCTCCCCGAACGGCACCCGCTCGCGCTCGGCGAAGTGCGACAGGCACTGCTCGGCCTTGTCGCCGATGCCGCGGCGAGGCGTGTTGAGGATCCGGCGCAGGCTGACGGTGTCGGACGGGTTGGCCAGCACGCGCAGGTAGGCGAGCGCGTCACGTACCTCCTTGCGCTCGTAGAACCGCACCCCCCCGACCACCTTGTACGGCAGGCCGACCCGGATGAAGACCTCCTCGAAGGAGCGGGACTGGGCGTTGGTTCGGTAGAACACCGCCACCTGGTGAGGGCGTACGCCGTGCGCGTCGCTGAGCCGGTCGACCTCGCCGGCCACGAAGGCGGCCTCGTCGTGCTCGTTGTCCGCGACGTAGCCGACGATCCTGTCGCCGTCACCGGCATCGGTCCAGAGCCGCTTGTCCTTGCGGGCCGGGTTCTTGGCGATGACCGCGTTGGCCGCGCTGAGGATCGTCTGGGTGGAGCGGTAGTTCTGCTCCAGGAGCACGGTGGTCGCGTCGGGGTAGTCCAGCTCGAAGTCGAGGATGTTGCGGATGTCGGCGCCGCGGAACGCGTAGATCGACTGGTCGGCATCTCCGACCACGCACAGCTCGGCCTGGGGCACGGCCTCGACCCGCCCCGCGCCCACCAGCTCGCGCACCAGGACGTACTGCGCGTGGTTGGTGTCCTGGTACTCGTCGACCAGGACGTGCCGGAACCGCCGCCGGTAGTGCTCCGCGACGTCCGGAAACGCCTGCAGCAGAGCCACTGCGGTCATGATGAGGTCGTCGAAGTCGAGGGCGTTGGCCTCGCGCAGCCGGGCCTGGTAGGTCGCGTAGACCTCCGCGACCTGCTTGGCCATGACGGTCTCGGCCTGATCCCGCGCGCTCTCCCAGTCGACGAGCTCGTTCTTCAGGTCGCTCACCTGGTTGCTCAGCGAGCGCGCCGGGAAGCGCTTGGGATCCAGGTCGAGGTCACGGCACACCAGCGTCATCAGGCGCTGCGAGTCGGCCGCGTCGTAGATGGAGAACGTGCTCGTGAAGCCCAGCTTCTTGGCCTCGGCGCGCAGGATGCGCACGCACGCGGAGTGGAACGTCAGCACCCACATCGCCCGGGCGCGGCCGCCGACCAGGCCGGCCACCCGCTCCTTCATCTCCCCCGCGGCCTTGTTGGTGAAGGTGATCGCCAGAATCTCGCCCGGCTGCACCCCGCGAGCGGCCAGCAGGTAGGCGATCCGCGAGGTGAGGGCCTTGGTCTTGCCCGAACCCGCTCCGGCGACGATCAGCAGCGGCCCGCCCTCGTGGACCACCGCGGCCCGCTGCTGCGGGTTGAGCCCCTCGAGCAGCCGCTCGACCGCGGGCGTGCTGACTGTGGAGGCGCTCACTGCTCCAGTCTAGGAGCGGGCGGCAACGACGAGCGGCCACGCAACGTCCTCCGAAGGAAGGCCCCGGGGCTGCTCCCGCCGGACGACGACAGCCCCCGTCGCGCGGCCTAGCGTGCTGGTCGTGAAGCGGGAGGACATCTGGGGCGAGGTCGCTCTGGTCGCCGGGGTGGCGGCCTTCCAGGTGTTCACGGCCCACGCCGGCGGCGAGCGTGGCGAGTCGGCCACGGACCTGGACGCCCTCGGGCTGCGCTGCTCGTCGCCGGCCCCCTGACCCTCCCGCTGCGCCACCGCGCACCCTGGCTGACGGTCGGGGCGAGCGTGCTGGCCGGGATCGCCTACTTCTCCCTGGGCTACCCCGGTGCGGCCATCTTCGCCACGGTCGTGGTCGCGCTGATCTCGCTGCGCCGGCGCCGCCAGGCCGAGCTGCGCGAGGCGCAGGAGCTCGCGCAGCAGCAGCGGCCCGTGGAGGAGCGGCTGGTCATGGCCCGCGAGCTGCACGACGTGCTCGCGCACAGCATCTCCGTCATCCGGGTGCAGGCAGGCGTCGCGTTGCACCTGATGGACAGCCGTCCGGAGCAGGTGCGCACCGCGCTGGAGGCCATCACGGCCGCCAGTGACGTGGGGATGCGCGAGCTTCGAGCTGCGGTCGGCGCCCTGCGCCGCGAGGGGGAGGACCTGCCACTCGAACCCACCCCGGGGCTGCACCAGGTCGACGCCCTCGTGCGCTCCACGAGCGGCCCCGCACTGACCGTCACGGTGACGCGCAGCGGGCAGGTGCGGACCCTGCCGCCCGAGGTCGAGCTGGCGGCGTACCGGCTCGTCCAGGAGGCCCTCACCAACACCGTGCGGCACGCGCGGGCCGCCATTGCGCAGGTCTGCCTCGCGTACGGCGGGAGCGCCCTCACCGTGGAGGTGGTCGACGACGGGGTGGCCGCCGGTCCGGTTCTCGAGGGCAACGGAGTGCGCGGCATGCGCGAGCGGGTCCTCGCCCTCGGCGGACAGCTGACGGCCGACGCACGACCTGAGGGCGGCTTCGCGGTGCGCGCGGAGATCCCCCTGCAGCTGACCTCCGCCGACCGACCCGCATGATCCGGGTCCTCCTCGTCGACGACCAGGCGCTCGTACGGGCCGGCTTCCGGGCCCTGCTGGACGCCACAGAGGGGCTCGAGGTCGTGGGGGAGGCCGGCGACGGGGCGCAGGCGGTGGACCTGTGCCGCGCGCTGCGCCCCGACGTGGTGCTCATGGACATCCGCATGCCGGTCGAGGACGGGCTGTCGGCGACCCGGCGCATCGCCGCCGACGCAGATCTGGCCGCGACCCGCATCCTGGTGCTGACGACGTTCTCCCTCGACGAGTACGTCTTCGCAGCCCTGCGTGCCGGCGCCGGCGGCTTCCTGCTCAAGGACTGCGAGCCGGCCGAGCTGCTGCGAGCCGTACGCGTCGTGGCGGCCGGCGACGCCCTGCTCTCACCGAGCGTGACCCGCCGGCTCGTCGAGGAGTACGCCTCCAGGGCGAGAAGTCCGACCCCGTCGAACGTCCTGGAGCGGCTGACCGAGCGCGAGCGCCAAGTGGTGGCCCTGGCCGGCACCGGGCTGTCCAACGACGAGATCGCCGAGCGGCTCTTCGTCAGCCCCACGACCGCGAAGACCCACGTGAGCCGCGCGATGGTCAAGCTGGGCGTACGCGACCGTGCCCAGCTGGTAGTGCTCGCATACGAGAGCGGGCTGGTCCGCCCGGGATGGTCCTGACACCTCGGCGACTACGCCTCAGGCAGTACGCCAGGAGCCTCCCTGCAGGCGATGACGGCGCCGGTCCGGCTCGCCAGGCTGGTCCCATGACAAGCGAACCGGTCGTGCAGACCGACAGACTGACCAAGGCGTACGGCGGCCGTACCGTCGTCGACGCCCTCGACCTGAGCCTGCCCGCCGGCGTCGTCGCCGGCTTCGTCGGCCCGAACGGCGCCGGCAAGTCGACCACCCTGCGCATGCTGCTCGGCCTGGTGCGCCCGACCTCCGGCACCGGCCGGGTGCTCGGCCATGACCTGTCCAGGCCGCAGGACTACCTGCCCGACGTGGGTGCGCTGATCGAGGCGCCCGCCTTCTACCCCGGCCTGTCGGGGCGGGCCAACCTGCGGGTGCTGGCGACCCTGGGCGGCTACCCGGCGGCCCGGGTCGACGCCTGCCTCGAGCGGGTCAGCCTGGCCGACCGCGCCGACGACGCGTACAAGACGTACTCCCTCGGGATGAAGCGACGCCTCGGGATCGCCGCTCGCTCCTGCCCACACCGCGGCTGCTCGTGCTCGACGAGACCCACCAACGGCCTTGACCCGCAGGGCATCCGGGACATGCGCGGCCTGCTGCGCTCACTGGCCGACGGCGGGCCGACGGTGCTCGTCTCCTCGCACCTGCTCGGCGAGGTGCAGCAGGCCTGCGACTGGCTGGTGATGGTCGAGTCCGGGCGGCTGGTGTGGTCGGGGCACACCGCCGACCTGCTGACCGGCTCCGAGGTGGTGCTCGGGTGCGAGCACAGCCGGGACCTGCCGCGACTCGAGGAGCTGGCGGCGCGGCAGGGCCTGCAGGTGCGCCCTGTCCGGGACCGCCTGCACGCGGTGCCGCCGAGCGGGTCGGCGCTGACCGACGCCGTCCTGGCCCGGCTGAACCGGACGGCCTCGGACGCGGGCATCACCCTGATCGAGCTGCGCCGGGAGAGCTCCACCCTCGAGGAGCAGTACGGCGCGCTGCTCGCCGACTCGGTCGCCGGGAGCCTGCGATGACCGGCTGGGGCCTGCTCCGGCCCGTACGCGCCCAGCTGCTCGTGCTGCGCCGCCCGACCGTGCTCGGCTCGCTGCTGGGCCTGCTCCCTGCGCTGGCGGTGATCGCGACGACTATCGCCTTCCTCACCGCGGACCGGGGGGCGGAACCGCCCGCGCGGGGCGAGCGCCCGGCCCTGCTGCTGTCGGCGCTGGCGCTGCCGGACGGCATGACGGCCGGCTTCGCCGCGACCTCCAGCCTGCTCGGGATGCTCGTGCTGGTGCTGTTCCTCGCGACGACCGCGGGCGAGCACAGCCGCGGCACGCTGCGGGTGCTGCTGACTCGCGAGCCACGCCGCCTGCGGCTGCTCGGCGGACAGGTGCTGGCGGTCCTGCTGGTGACCTGGGCGGCGCTGGCGCTCGCGCTGGGGGCCAGCGTGGTGGCGGCCTTCGTCGCCGCCGGGCTGCGTGACGTCCCCACGGAGGCGTGGACGTCGGCAGACGCGCTGGCTGCCGCGGGGGGCGACTACCTGCGGGCCGCCGGTGCCGCGTCCGGCTACGGGCTGCTCGGCGCCGCGATCGGGACGCTGGTGCGCTCCGTGCCGGTCGGGCTGGGCATCGGGCTGGCGTGGTTCGGCCCGTTCGAGCACCTGCTGGAGGAGGCCTGGTCGGGGGCCCGCAGGTGGTTTCCCGGCCTGCTGATGGAGTCCGTGGCCGCCGGCGGCAGTGCCGCCTCCGGGCTCGCGAGGTCGGCTGCGGTGGGAGGCGCAGTCGTCGGGGTCATGGCGCTCGTCGCGGCGATCGACCTGCAGCGGCGAGACGTCCTGTCCTGAGCCCGGGTGTACGGCTGCCCGGCTGCTGACGCAGGATGTCGGGGAACGGGCAGCCGGCCCGGGTAGGGGAGCTCGCATGTCACAGCCCGAGGTTCCAGTCGAGCGTGCGCTCGTCGTCGTCGCCCATCCGGATGACGTCGACTTCGGCGCCGCCGGCACCATCGCCAGCTGGACGGCGTCGGGGATCGAGGTGGCGTACTGCCTGTGCACCGACGGCGATGCAGGCGGGTTCGACCCGGCCGTACCGCGCAGCGCCATCGGCGGCATCCGGCAGGCCGAGCAGCGCGCGGCGGCCAAGGAGGTCGGCGTGGAGGACGTGACCTTCCTCGGCTACCCCGACGGCAGGCTGGTCCCGAGCATCGAGCTGCGGCGGGACATCTCCCGCGTCATCCGCCAAAAGCGCCCGCAGCGGATGCTCATCCAGTCGCCGGAGCGCAACTGGGAGCGCATCTCCGGCTCCCACCCGGATCACCTGGCGGCGGGCGAGGCGGCCATCAGCGCGGTCTACCCGGACGCGCGCAACCCCTTCGCCCACCTCGAGCTGGCCGCCGAGGGGCTCGAGCCGTGGACCGTGCTGGAGGTCTGGGTGATGACGTGGGGCGCCGCGGCCAACCGCTACGTCGACGTCACCGACACCTTCGAGCACAAGCTCGCGGCGCTCAAGGCGCACGTCTCGCAGACGGCCCACATGGAGGACCTCGAGGGCATGCTGCGGACCTGGCTGAAGGTCAACGCGGTGACTGCCGGCTACGGGGAGGAACGGCTGGCCGAGGCGTTCAAGGTGGTCAAGACGGGGTGATCCGGCGCCGGCGAACGTCAGTGGTGCCCCCCCGCGCGCCCTCCCAGCGGGTCCCGCGGCGGCAGCAGGAGGAGCAGCGCCGGCCCGGCCACGATCGGCAGCAGCCCCACCGCCGCGACCGCCGGTGACCCGCCGCCGCGCAGCACGAGGAGGGTCACGACGAGGCCGAAGACCGAGCCCGCGAGCGAGATCGCCCCCCACCGGAAGAGGGAGAAGTGGCGCGCCTCGGCGAGCTGCAGCGTCACGACGAACGGGACCACGGTCAGGGCCGCGAGCACCGCCAGCGCACCGGCCACGAGGACCACAAGGGTGAGCGTGGCCAGGAGCAGGTCGGTCATCGGGCCAGCCCCGGACGGCTGGGGGCGGCCCGCGGAACGACCGCGGCCGTGCGGGCGCTCATGCGGGCGACGGTAGCGGGACTCAGACGAAGCGGCGGTCGGCGGCCCAGCGCGACAGCTCGCGACGGTTGGACAGCTGCAGCTTGCGCAGCACCGAGGACACGTGGGTCTCGACGGTCTTGACCGAGAGGTACAGCTCCGCGGCGACCTCCTTGTAGGTGTATCCGCGGGTGATCAGGCGCAGCACGTCCCGCTCGCGGGCGGTCAGCCGGTCGAGATCGGCCGAGTCGGCGGCCGGCGCCTCGTCCGGCACCGGCGGGCTCGAGGAGAAGGCGTCGAGCACGAACCCGGCCAGCCGCGGTGAGAAGACCGCGTCCCCGTCGGCGACCCGGCGCACCGCGTCCGCGAGCTCACCCGCCGAGATGCTCTTCGTGACGTAGCCCCTTGCACCGGCCCGGATCACGCCGATCACGTCCTCCGCGGCGTCCGAGACCGAGAGGGCCAGGAAACGGGTGCCGCTCGCCCGGCTGCCGACCCCGGCCAGCACGGCACGGCCGCCGCCGTCGGGCATGTGGACGTCGAGCAGGACGACGTCCGGCTGCTGCTCGAGCACGAGCGCGACCGCTTCGGCCACCGTCTCCGCCTCGCCGACCACGTCGAGCGGCACGTCGGCGCGTACGAGCTCGCTGCGCACGCCCGCGCGGAAGAGCCGGTGGTCGTCCACGAGCACGACGCGAAGCCGCCCCGGCGGCTCAGGCATGGCGTACGTCCAGGTGCACCTCGGTGCCGGTGCCGGGCGAGCTGCGCAGGACGGCCCGTCCCCCGTGCCGCTCCATCCGCCCGACGATCGACTGGGCCTCGCCGAACCGGTCCGGCGGCACCTCCTCGGGGGTGAACCCGCTCCCCCGGTCGCGCACGAACACCTCCACCCGCTCCGGCCCGGCCTCGGCGTACAGCGAGACCGTGGTGGCCCCGGAGTGCAGCGCCGCGTTGACCAGCGCCTCGCGAGTGGCGGCGACGACGGCCAGCAGCGCGGGAGAGGTGGGCGCGTCACCCACGACCACGGTCTCCACCGTGACGCCGTGCGCCTCCTCCACCTCCGCCGCCACCTGCTGCACCGCCGCGGCGAAGGTGGCCTCACCGGCGGGAGCCGGGCGGTAGAGCCAGCCGCGCAGCTCGCGCTCCTGCGTACGCGCCAGGCGGGTGACCTCACGGGGGTCCTCCGCCGAGCGGCGGATCAGCGCGAGCGTCTGCAGCACAGAGTCGTGCACGTGCGCCGCGACCTCCGCCCGCTCCTGCGACCGGATGCGCTCGCGGCGCTCGGCCCGCAGGTCCGCCGTCATGCGCAGCCACCACGGGCCGGTGAGCACCGCGAGCCCGAGGACGACGACGGCCGTGGACAGCAGCCCGCGACGGGCCTGCCCGAGCTGGCCGATGGTGGCGAGGAAGCCGGTCAGCCCGAGCGTCAGCAGCACCGCGCCCGCGCCGACGGCGAGCAGCCGGGAGCGGCGGCTGCCCGCACTGCGCCACCGCGCTCGCTGCGCCGCTTCCGCCTGCTGCCAGACCGGGCGACGCCCACCCCGGCGAGGCCCAGCGGGAGGAGCACCGGCGAGAACAGGCCGACCGACTGCAGGAGCAGCAGCGCCCCGACGACGACCGCGGCGAGCGCGACCAGCCGCACCCGCTCCTGACCCGCCGCACGGGCGCCGGCCGGATCCGAGGAGGGGAGCCCGCTCTGGGGCAGCAGCAGCCAGAACGCGGCGTACATGGCGATGCCGACCCCGTCGGCGAGCACCAGCGCCACAAAGGCGAGGCGCACGACCACGCCCGAGAGCCCGAGGTGGCGGGCGATGCCGGCGGCCACCCCCCCGACGAGCCGGTCCTCCACGTCGCGCACCACCCGGCGGGGGGCCGGCGGCGGCGCGAGCGTGCTCACCGCTGCAGGTTTCCACGCCGGCGGCGCGGCGGGCTCCGGGATCCACCCTGAGAAGGGGTCCAGGGTCCTTCCCTGATGTGCGGACGGTCCAGGGGGACGATCGTCCTCGCCATGACCGAGACACTGCAGGACCCGCCCCTTCCACCTCCTCCTCCTCCGCCGCGGCTGGTGCGCGACCCTGACGACAAGATCGTCGCCGGGGTCTGCTCCGGCCTCGGCCGCTACACCGACAGCGACCCCGTCCTGTGGCGCGTGGCTCTCGCCGCCCTCGCGCTGTTCGGCGGAGCCGGCATCGCGCTGTACGCCCTGGCCTGGCTGCTGATCCCCCGGGCCGACTCGCCGACCTCCTTCGCCGAGCGGCACCTGCGCCGGCCCGACTCCTCCGTCAGCGTCGCGGGTGTCGTGCTGACCTTGATCATCACGCTGCTGATCCTCGGGCTGGCCGACGGGACCGGGGTGGTCGTGCTGGCCGTGATCGCCGCACTGGTCTACCTCGTCGCCCGCGAGCGGCGGAGCTCCCCCGGCCAGGTCCCGCAGGCGCCGGCCGCCTGGGTCCCGGCCGCGCCGGCGTCGGCCTACGGGGTGCCGCCCGTCCCCGGGCAGTCCTACGCCCCGCCGGCGATGTCGGCCGCACCCCGGTCGCGGCAGCGCTCCCGCCTCGGCCCGCTCACGCTGAGCGCCGCGGCGCTAATCACCGGCCTGCTGCTGCTGCTTCGCGAGCTGGGCGCCGACGGGCTGACGGGGCCGCGCGTCCTGGCGGGCGCGATGCTCGTCGTGGGCGCCGGGCTCGTGGTCGGGACCTGGTACGGCAGGGCCCGCTGGCTGATCGCCGTCGGGCTCCTGCTGGCCGTCGCGCTGGCGGGTGCGCAGGCCGCCTCGACAGCCGCGGACAACCTGTCCGGTGGCGCCGGCGAGCGCCTGTGGGTGCCCACCGCCGCGAGCGGCGTCACGTCGTACGAGCTGGGCGCCGGCGAGGCGACGCTGGACCTGCGGGAGCTCGAGCCCGGATCCGTCGACAGCATCGCCGTCGAGGTGGGCTTCGGCAGCCTCGTGGTGCTCGTCCCCGACGACCTCCCGGTGCGCGTGTCGCCCGACGTGGGCCTGGGCGAGGTGATCTCCGCCACCGAGGATGCCGGCTCGGGCACCTCCGAGCGGCGCCAGATCGCCGACGACGAGGTCCTGCAGCTCGGTCCCGACAGCGGGCCGGTGCTCGACCTGCGCCTGCGGGTCGGCCTGGGCGAGATCGAGGTGCGCCGTGCACAGCGCTGACGGGGAGCGGCACGACCTGGACGCCGTGTCGCTGATGGGCGGCCTGCTGATCGGACTGGTCGCCGGGCTGTTCCTCCTGACCGACCTGACCGGCCTGTCGCTCGAGGGCCGCTGGGCCGGACCCGTCCTGCTGCTCGCGGTGGGCGCCGCCGGGCTGGTCGCGACGCTGCGACCGCGCCCGCCCTCTCCCGGAGATCCCGACCGGCACGAGTGAGCACGACCTGCCCCCCGTGAGCCCCGACCGCGAAACTCCTTCGCCGTCGGGGCTCGCGGGTCGTAGCGTGAGCCCGCGTGCGCTCCCTGCCGTTCGCCGACCCGGGTGTCCCGGATCTGCGCTCCCCTGCCCGCTTCGTGCTCCGCGTGGCGGCGTTGCAGAAGTGGACGGTGCTCGGCGGAGCGGTGTTCGGGGTGCTGTGGATGGGCGGGCAGGCGCTCGTCCCGTACGTCCTCGGCCGGGCGATCGACGAGGGCGTCGCGGGCAGCAACCGTCAGGCGCTCGAGCACTGGGTGCTGCTCCTCGTCGTGATCGGTGCCGTGCAGGCGGTCGCCGGCATCACCCGGCACCGGTTCGCCGTCGCCAACTGGCTGCAGGCGGCGTTCCGCACGACTCAGTGGGTCAACGCGCAGACCGTCCGCCTCGGCTCCGCACTGCGCGAGCACACCTCCACCGGTGAGGTGGTCAGCGTCGGAGCCACGGACACCGTCGCCATCGCCCGCGCGCTCGACATCACCGCCCGCGGCACCGGAGCCGTGGTCGCCTTCGTGCTGGTCTCGGTGCTGCTGCTGCAGTCCTCGCTCGCCCTCGGCCTGGTCGTGGTCCTCGGCGTGCCCGCCTTCACGCTCGCCATCGGACCGGCGCTGCGTCCCCTGCACGCCCGGCAGGCCCGCCAGCGCGAGGTCCTCGGGCGGCTGACCGATCTGGGGTCGGACACGGTGTCCGGGCTGCGGGTCCTGCGCGGGATCGGCGGGGAGGCGGCGTTCCTGACCCGCTACCGCGCGGCTTCGCAGGAGGTGCGTGCCGCCGGCGCGCAGGTCGCCAGGAGCCAGGCCCTGCTGGACGCAGCCCAGGTGCTGGTCCCCGGGACCTTCGTCGTCGTCGTGACCTGGCTCGGCGCCCACCTGGCCGTCGAGGGCCGCATCTCGGTCGGCGACCTCGTCGCCTTCTACGGCTACGCCGCCTTCCTCGTGACGCCGTTGCGCACCGTTACGGAGGCGGCCGACAAGCTGACCCGGGCCATGGTCGCCGCCCGAAGGATTCTCCGGCTGCTGTCGTACGCGCCGGCACTCGCCGACCCGGAGCTCGCGGCGGCGCAGGAGCCGCCTGCGGACGCCGTCCTTCGCGACGTGCGCTCCGGGCTGACGGTCCGGCCGGGCCGGCTGACCGCCGTGGTGAGCCCGGACGCGGGCGCAGCGGCGGCGCTCGCGGCCCGCCTCGGCCGCTACGTCGACGACGGCGACGTGCTGCTGGGCGGCACCCGGCTGGCTGCGCTGCCGCTCGCGACCGTCCGGCGCCGGGTGCTCGTCGTGGACTCGGAGTCGCTGATGTTCAGCGGGGTGCTGCGCGCCGAGCTCGACGGGCGACCCACCACCGCCGGCTCCCTCGAGAACGCCCTGCACGCGGCCTGCGCGAGCGACGTCCTCGACGCGCTGCCGGACGGCCTGGACTCGGTGCTGGAGGAGCGCGGGCGCCAGCTGTCCGGCGGGCAGCGGCAGCGCCTGGTTCTCGTGCGCGCCCTGGTGGCGGACCCCGAGGTGCTGGTGCTCGACGAGCCGACCAGCGCGGTGGACGCCCACACCGAGGCCCGCATCGCCGAGCGGCTGCACCGGCTGCGCGCGGGGCGGACGACCGTGCTGCTCAGCACCAGCCCGCTGCTGCTGGACCGGGCGGACGAGGTGGCGCTGCTCGTCCGTGGCGTGGTCGTCGCCACCGGCACGCACCGGGAGCTGATGGACGACCCGGCCTACCGGGCCGTCGTGCTGCGCGGGCAGGAGGCGGCATGAGCACGACCCTGCCGATCGCGTCGAGCCGCGCCGTCCGCGCGTACGCCCTCCGGCTGATGCGCAAGCACCCGCGGGCCCTCGGCGGGTCGCTGCTGCTCTACGCGGCTGCGGCCCTCGCCACGCTGGCGGCGCCGCCCCTGCTGGGCGAGCTGGTCGAGTCCGTCTCGGAAGGGACGACGCGCGGCCACGTCGACGTCATCGCGCTCCTGCTCGCCGCCAGCGTCCTGAGCGCCACGGCACTGACCTGGCAGTCACGCCGGATGTCGCTGGTGCTCGCCGAAGAGGTGTTCGCCGACCTGCGCGAGGACTTCCTGACCTCGGTGGTCTCCCTCCCGCTCTCGACGGTGGAGCGCGCCGGCGCCGGCGACCTGCTGAGCCGCACGACCGCCGACGTCGACAGCCTTGCGCGTACGGTGCGCTCAGCCGTGCCCGAGGTCCTCATCGCGGCGGTGACCTCGGCGCTGACCGTCGCGGCGGCGTTCGTGGTCTCGCCTCGGGTGGCCAGCGCGATGCTCGTGGCCGGGCCAGTGCTGTGGCTCTCGACCCGGTGGTACCTGCGCCGGGCGCCGGCCGGCTACCTGCGCGAGCGGGCGACGTACGCGCAGCTGACCGCGGGGCTCGCTGAGAATGCCGACGGAGCAAGGACTCTGGAGGCGTTGCAGCGCCAGGAGCAGCGCCGCCGGCGCACCGACGACGACCTCGCGACGGTCTACGCAGCCGAGCGCTACACCCTGCGGCTGCGGACGGTGTGGTTCCCGCTGGTGGACCTGTCGTTCGTCCTGCCGCTGGTCGCCGTGGTGCTGCTCGGGGGCTACCTCCACAGCCGCGGCCTCGCCTCGCTGTCGGAGGTCACGGCGGTGGCCCTCTACGTCCAGCTGCTGCTCGACCCGCTCGACCGGCTGCTGGGCTGGCTCGACGAGCTGCAGGTCGGAGCGTCGTCACTGGCCCGGCTCGTCGGGGTCGCCAACGTGCCGGACGACCGCACCCCTAGCGGCAGCGAGCCGGCCGGCGAGCAGCTGGTCGCCGACGACGTGCGCTTCGCCTACCGGGAGGGGCGCGACGTCCTGCACGGGCTGGACCTCGCGGTCCGCCCCGGTGAGCGGCTGGCCGTGGTGGGGCCGAGCGGGGCCGGCAAGTCGACGCTGGGGCGGCTCCTGGCGGGGGTGCACGGTCCGCGTACCGGCACCGTCACCCTCGGCGGCGTGCCGCTGCTCGACCTGCCCCTGGAGCGGCTGCGCACCGAGGTCTCACTGGTGACGCAGGAGCACCACGTCTTCGTGGGCACGCTGGCCGACAACCTGCGGCTTGCCCGGCCGGGGGCGAGCGACGAGCAGCTGCACGACGCGCTCGCCGCGGTCGACGCCGGCGGCTGGCTGCACTCGCTGCCCGGCCGGCTGGAGACGGCGGTCGGCTCGGGCGGGCGGACGCTGACCCCTGCGCAGGCGCAGCAGGTCGCCCTGGCCCGTCTCGTGCTGGCCGACCCGCACACCCTGGTGCTCGACGAGGCCACGTCGCTGCTGGACCCGCGGGCGGCGCGCCACCTGGAGCGCTCGCTGTCGGCGGTGGTCGCCGGTCGTACCGTCGTCGCCATCGCCCACCGCCTGCACACCGCGTCGGACGCCGACCGGGTCGCGGTGGTCGAGGACGGCCAGGTCCGCGAGCTCGGCAGCCACGACGAGCTGCTCGCACTGGGCGGCAGCTACGCCGCCCTGTGGGCGAGCTGGCAGTCCGACGGCGTGGGGTCGCGGCGGGAGGCTCCGGCTCGATGAGCCGCCCGGCGGCGGGTGGCGGGCGGTGGGTCACGACGTCGCCGGAGCGCCTGCAGCGCTGGCTCGACGGGTTTGCCGCCCGGCACGGTGCGGTGGTGCGAGAGTTCGACGAGCGGACCGTCCGGCTGGGCGCGGAGGACGGCGCGCTCGCGGAGGTCGAGGTGCCGTTCCCGCCGCTGACCGGCGCGCTGGTGGAGCACGTCCTGCGCGACCGGCGGGTGGGGGTGCTGCTGGCCAGGCTCGGCGGCTGCGCCTGCGGGGTCTTCGACGGCCCCCGGCTGGTCGCCTCGAAGGTGACCACCCGGCAGGTGCACCGCCGCTCGGCGGCCGGCGGGCAGTCGCAGCAGCGCTTCGCGCGGCGGCGGGAGGGACAGGTACGCGTCGCGCTGGACGCCTTCGCCGACACCGCCGTGCGCGTTCTGCTCCCCGAGGCGGCGACGCTGGACGCCGTCGTCACTGGTGGGGAGCGGACAGCGGTCGAGACGGTGCTCGGGGACAGCCGGCTCGCCCCACTCCGCCCGCTCGTGACCGGCCGGCTCCTGGACGGCCCGGACCCGCGGCTGGCGGTGCTGCAGGCGTCGTACGAGCAGATGCGGGCGGTCTGGATCCGCGTCGTCGACCCGTAGCCGGCCGGTTGCGGGTGGGGGGTGGGGCCTGTCGGATCATCCTGCCGGGTGGCCCGCCCATGGCCCGATCATCGGGCTGGCTGGCCCGACCCTAGCGGATCATCGGAGCTGGCTGGGCCGGCCCTGGCCCGATCATCGGGCTGGCTGGCCCGACCCTGGCGGATCATCGGGCTGGCTGGCCCGACCCTGGACCGATCATCGGGCTGGCTGGCCCGACCCTGGCGGATCATCGCAGAATCCCCAGCACTGGGGTGCTGAGGATGTTCCGAAGATCTTGTCCGCGGGGCGGGGGCAGCGGGAGCGGGGCGGGCACAGCGGGCGGAGCAGGCGCAGAGGCGCGGTCGAGCGGGAGCGGGCAGCGGGCGCGGAGCGGGCCGGGCGCAGCGGGCAGCAGAGGCGCGGTCGAGCGGGAGCGGGCAGCGGGGCGGGGGCAGCGGGGGGGCGGGGGGCGGGGGCAGCGGACAGCAGGGGCGGCGCAGCGGAGCCAGAGGCGCGGTCGACCACAGCGCGGGCGGGCCGCCAGCCGCAGCGGGCGGTCATCCGCAGCGGGCGGGCCGTCAGGCCGGCGGCTCGTCCTTCCCGTCCGCCTCGAGACGCTCTGCCTCCTCCTTGGTGGCGTGCACAGCTGCGTCAGCGTGGTCCGGCGGCCCGTACATGGTGTAGAGCACCAGGGGGATCGGCCCGCTGTTGACGAAGTTGTGGGTGGTGCCGGCCGGCACCACGACGAGGTCGCCGGCAACGACCTGCCTGCTCTCCCCGGACACCGTCGCCTCCCCCGTCCCGCTGACGAAGCTGAGGATCTGGTCGTTCTCGTCGTGCTTCTCGACGCCGATCTCCCCGCCCACCGGGATGGTCATGATGACCAGCTGGGTGTGCTCACCGGTCCACAGGACCCGGCGGAAGTCGGCGCTCTGCTCGGCCACGGTCGCGATCGGGAAGTGCTCCATGCCCGGGTCGCTTCCCCGGGCCGGGAGGCCGCACGCGCGCGGCACCGACCTTTCTGCGCCCGCGGCGGTCCGGGCTAGAGCTCGTGCTTGGAGATGAGCCCGTACAGCAGGGCCATCTCCGCGAGGCGCACCCGCTTGGCGTTCTGTGGGAGGTGGTCGATGTCCAGCCGGTGGAACAGCACGCGAAGGTGGGTCTTCACGGCGTCGACGCTGAGGAACAGCTCGTCGGCGATCTGCTGGTTGGTGGCCGGCAGCGCGTACGCGTCGCCGTTCTTGTAGGGCCGGCACAGGGCGAGCACCACGCTGCGCTGCGCCGGGGTGAGGTGGGTGGGTACGGGCAGCGGCTGGCCCACCAGGGTGTGCGCCCCGGTCTCCTCCGCGGGGGCGCAGAAGGTCAGGGTGGTCGCGCCCAGCCGGATCTCGTCGCGGTCGTGCAGCGGGAGGCGGCCGCTGAGGCGGCGGCCGTTGACGTAGGTCCCGTTGCGGGACAGGCCGTTGTCGACGATCGTCCACACGCCGCCGACGAGCTCGAGCGTGGTGTGCAACCGGGAGACCAGCAGGTCCTCGCCGAGCACGACGTCCACGTCGGGTGCCCGCCCCACCGTGACCAACGGCCCCTGCAGCGGCCAGCGGCGCGGCGACGCCTGGTTCTCCCGGCAGGACAGGTAGGGGGGCGCGGGCGCGCGCGCGTACGCCACGGCGCCGCCCGCGCTGTCCTCCACGACCCCTCCAGGGCTCGATCTCAGGGTGAGCCGCGCAGGCCCGCGGCGTCAAGAGGTTTGCAGGGTGAGCGGCATCTCCCACCTGGGGTGGGTGGTGCGCAGGCGCCGCAGGCGCCACCGTGAACCGAAGACGGCCGGATACCGCCGGAGAGGTTGGGGAGGACGCGATGAGGACCCTCGTGCGGACCGGGATGGCGGGGCTCGCCATCCTGGTCATGAGCGCCGCGCTGGGCTTGGTCTCCCCGGCCGGGGCGCGGGCCGAGAACGCGTGCGAGGTGCACTGGGGGTCCCTGCCGAAGGGCGGTTACGGCGCGTCGTCGGCCCCGATCGCCGACGTCCGCGGCGGGGAGCACGCCTGCTTCGACCGGCTCGTGATCGACGTCGGGGGGGCGCTCACCGGCGGCTACGACGTGCGCTACGTCGACGAGGTCGCGGCAGCGGAGCCCGGACGTCCGCGCGGCGGTGCGGTCCTGCAGGTCCTCGTGCGCACCGACGTCGAGAGCCCGGACGACACCCTCGCCGCGTACCGCCCTGCGGACCGGCGGGAGCTGGTCGACGTCTCCGGCTGGCGGACCTTCCGCCAGGTCGCGCTGAGCAGCACCTCCGAGGGCGGAACCAGGTTCGGGTTGGGCGTGCGCGCCCGCCTGCCGTTCCGGGTCTTCGTGCTGCCCGGACCCGGTGCCGGCAACCAGCGGCTGGTCGTGCACGTCGCCCACCGCTGGTAGCTGCCGAGGCGCCCGATCCGGCAGCAGCCTGCGCTCCCCTGCCAAGGCCGGGGGAACGATAGGCTCCCGAAATGTCCCGGCTTGCCGACCAGCGCAGCCTGCAGCGCAGCGCCTCCGCCGCTGCGGCCGAGCCGGTTCTCGACAGCGGCGGCCGGGCCGTCCTGCCGCTCGACCGGCGGCTGCTGCTGCGCCCCGCCCCCTCTCCGGCGGAGCCCCGCCGGCCATGGCCCGTGCGGCTCGCCGGTGCGGTGCACGCCGGGGATCCCGCCCTCGTCGCTCCGGCGGTGGACCTCCTGGTGCTCGCCGGGGTCGCGCTCGTCGTGCTGCCGGCGCCGCAACGGGCCCTGCTCGTCGGGCTGACCGCGGCTGCCCTGCTGTGCTCGGGGCGGGTCTACCGCGACAGGGACCGGGTGGTGGCCCGCGGAACGGGCTGGTGGCCGCGGCTGCTCGTCGGCCCCCTCGCGGTGGCCGGCCTGGTCGGGGCGCTGCTCACCGCGCCGGCTGACGCGGTGCGCATGGCGGCCGCCTCCCTGCTGGCGCTCCTGGCCGTGCGCGTCCTCGCCTGGCTCGTCGTCGTCCGGCGCCGTCGAGCAGGCAAGGACCTGGCGCGGGCGCTGGTCGTGGGCCAGGACGAGCCCGCGGCCACCCTCACCCGCACCCTCGCCGGCCACCCCGAGTTCGGCCTCCAGGTGGTCCTGAGCGTCGGGGCGCGCGCAGTCCGTGAGCCGGAGGAGCTGGCTCAGCTCGTCCGCGACCGCGGCTGTGAGCACGTCTTCCTGCTGCCCGGCGACGGCAAGCCCTCCGGTGGGCTGCGCCGGTCCTTTGGCGTTCCCGCCCACGTGTCGGTGGTGCCCTCCAGGTCCGAGGCCTTCCTCGACGGGCGCACCGGCCGGCGCGTGGGCGGCATGGCCGTCCTGCCGCTGGGGCGACCCCTGCGCGGCCCGGCCGCCATGCCCGCGAAGCGGGCGATGGACGTCCTGCTGTCCGGGTTCCTGCTGCTGGTCACCGCTCCGCTGCTGCTGCTGGGGCTGCTGGCGATCCGGCTGGACGACGGGTCCCCCGCGCTGTACCGGCAGCGCCGCACCGGCCGGGGCGGCCAGTCGTTCGACATCCTCAAGCTGCGCACGATGCGGGTCGGTGCCGAGCACGAGCAGCCCTTGCTGACCGCCTACAACACCTCCGACGGGCTGCTGTTCAAGATGGCCGACGACCCCAGGGTGACCAGGGTCGGGCGGGTCCTGCGGCGCACCGGCATCGACGAGCTGCCGCAGCTGGTCAACGTGCTCCGCGGGGAGATGAGCCTCGTCGGGCCCCGGCCGCTGCCGGTCGAAGCCGAGGCGTTCGGCTGCCGCGAGGGCGAGCGGCACCTCGTACGCCCGGGCATGACCGGCCTGTGGCAGGTCTCGGGAGGGGCCACCCTGCGCTACCGCGAGATGGTCGATCTCGACCTGGCGTACGTGCACGGCTGGACGCCGGGACTGGACCTGCACATCCTCGGCGCGACCATCAGCGTGCTGCTGCGCTCCACCTTCGGGGCAGCCGGCCGCGCGCGGTGATCCCGCGCCGGTGAAGGTTGCTGGGCTCGTGAAGGTGCTGGGCTCGTGAAGGTGCTGTGCGTGAACGACCGCCCGCCCGGGGGCTCCTCGGGGGCCGAGGTGCACCTGGACCTGCTCGTCGGGGCACTGCGGCGGGCGGGCAACGACGTCGAGGTCTTCTCCCGTCCCCCGCGCTCGGGCGGCGCCCGGCTGCTGGACGCGTGGGACCCGGTGGCGAGGAGCGCCCTGACGAGGGCGGCGCGCCGGATGCGCCCGGACGTCCTGCACTTCCACAACGTGGTCCGCGAGCTGTCGGTGTCCGTGCTGGGCGCCGCGCCGGGCGTACCGCGGGTCCTGACGGCCCACGACGGGCGGCTGCTCGGTGACGCGGACGGCCGGGGCGGTCCGCTGCGCGCCTACCAGCGGCTGCGGGCGCCCCTCGACGCGGCCGCTGTCCGCAGGCAGGTCGACCAGGTGCTCGCCGTCTCCCGCGCACTGGCTGCCAGGCTGCGGGCCGCAGGGTTTCCGCAGGTGGCGCACGCCGGCCCCTGGGCCGCGGAGCCGGTCGCGCCGCTCGTCCCCGCAGCCGACTGCGCCGACCTCGTCTTCGTCGGCCGGCTGGACCGCGACAAGGGCGTGCACGTGCTCCTGGAGGCCTTCTCCGGGCTTGGGCATCCCCGTGCCCGGCTGCTCCTCGCGGGCTCCGGCGGCGCGGCGGCGGCGCTGTCGGACTCCCCGGCCGTACGCGAGGGGCGGGCCGTCCTGCTGGGGACGCTCGCCCGGGACGAGGTGTCGCGGCTGCTCGCCAGGGCTCGGGCGCTGGTGCTGCCCTCGCTGCCCCGGCGCCGGCCGGAGGGCTCCCCGCTGGTCCTGGCCGAGGCGCTGGTGCACGGCAGACCCCTCGTGGTCAGCGACGACGCGGGGGCGGTCGAGCTCACCCATGACCGGTCCTGCGGGCTGGTCACCCCCGCGGGGGACGTGGCGGCGCTCGCCGCTGCGCTGAGCGCGGTCCTGTCCGATGACGCGCTGGTGCGCCGGCTGGCGGCAGGGGCGAGCGCAGCGGCGCCGGAGCACGGCGAGCCGGCCGGCCTGCGGCGCGTGCAGGACGCGTACGCCCGCGTCCTCGCCCGCGTCCCATGAGCCTGACGGTCGTCGTCCCCACCCGGGACCGGCCCGCGCAGCTTCGCGGCTGCCTGGCTGCCCTCGCGCCGCAGCTGCGGCCGCAGGACGAGCTGCTGGTCGTCGACAGCGCCTCCCGGACCCCGGTCACCTGCGGGGCCCAGGTGCTGCGGCTGGAGCTGCCGGGCGCCAGCCGGGCGAGGAACGCCGGCTGGCGCGCCGCCTCGCGCGCGCTCGTCGCCTTCGTGGACGACGACGTCCGGGTGGCCCCCGGCTGGCGGGACGCCGTGGACCCGGCCGTCGCGGGGGTGGCGTTCGCCTGCGGGCGGGTGGCCGTCCCGGCGGCGCAGCTCGGCGTGGAGCGCCCGGTGGCCGTCACCCCCGACGTGCCCGAGACGCTGCTCGACCGGCGCTCGCCGCAGGTCCTCGGCGTCAGCGCCAACCTGGTCGTGCGCAAGGACGTGCTCGCCGGGGTCGGCGGGTTCGACGAGCGGCTCGGCCCGGGGACGTGGTTCTGCGCGGCCGAGGACGTCGAGCTGCTGGACCGGCTGCTGGTCGCCGGCCACGTCGGGCGCTACGCCCCCGGGCTGCTCGCCCACCACGAGCAGTGGCGGGAGCGCCGGGAGCTGCTGCGGCTGGACTGGGGCTACGGCAAGGGGGCCGGTGCACGGGCGGTGTGGAACGGCGGGCCGCGCGGGCGCCGGCTGGCCCGCGCCGCGCTGTGGGATCAGGGGCTGGCGCCGGTGCCGGGTGACGTGCGGCGCGGCTACGGGTTCGGGGTGGCGACGTCGCTGACGCGTACGGCGGGGACGGTGGCGGGGCTGGTCGTCGCGGGCGCCCGGCGGCGCCGGTGAGGCTGGCGCTCTACCACCCGTGGGTCTACCTGCGGTCAGGCGTGGAGCGGTGGATCGTGGAGGTCGTCACCCGCAGCCGGCACGACTGGACGGTCTACACCCACCACCACGATCCCGCCGGCACCTATCCGGAGGTGGCCGGGCTGCGGGTGGTCGAGCTGTCGCCGCGGGTGCCGGTGCGCCGGTCCCTCGGGCCGCTGGTGCGGGCCGCCACGACGATCGCCACCGCGCGGCTGCCGCCCGCCGACGCCGTGCTCGTCTCCTCCGAGGGGCTCGGCGACCTGGTGGCCCTGCGGACCCGCGGTCCGGTCGCGGCCTACTGCCACACGCCACTGAAGATCCTGCACGACCCAGCGGCGCACGCCGTCGTGCGGCGGCACTCATCGGCCAGGAGGGCGGCGCTCGCCACCGTCGGCCCGGCCTTCGACGCGGTCGACCGGCGGGCCTGGCGGGTGTACGGGCACGTGCTCGTCAACAGCACCGAGACCCTTGCGCGGGTGCGGGCCGCCGGGCTGCGGCCGGACGGGCCGCTGGAGGTGCTGGAGCCGGGGGTGGACGCGTCCTGGTTCACCGGGTCGCGCGCGGACCGGGAGCCGCTGTTCCTCTGCGCCGGCCGGATCATGTGGCAGAAGAACCTCGAGCTGGCGATCGAGGCGCTGCGGGAGGTGGCGCAACCGGCCCGGCTCGTCGTCGCCGGGATGGTCGACGAGAAGAGCCGGCCCTACCTGGCGGCGTTGCGGGAGCGGGCCGCCGGGCTGCCGGTGACCTTCGAGCTCGCGCCGCCGGACGCCCGGCTGCGCGAGCTCTACGCCGCGGCGACCGCGCTGCTCTTCCCGGCCCGCAACGAGGACTTCGGCATGGTGGTGCTCGAGGCGATGGCCGCCGGCACACCGGTGCTCGCCGTGGACGCGGGCGGGCCGCGCACGACGGTGGGGCACGACCGGACCGGCTGGCTGCTGCCCCCCGAGCCCGGTGCCTGGGCCGCGCAGATGGCCCGCGTCCTGCGCGGAGGACCGGACCTCGAGGCGATGCGACCCGCGGCCGTGGCCGCCGCCGCAGCCCGGTCGTGGGACCCGCACGTGCACCGGCTCGACGCGGTGATGGACGAGCTGGTTCAGCGCAGCAGGGCGGCCACTTCCTGAGCCGCCTGCTGCCAGGTCCGGTCGGCGGCCGCCGGCGCTGGCCTGGGTGCGCGCAGCACGTCCACGAGTGCTGCCCCCCAGGCGCTCTCGTCCCCGACGGGCAGGTAGGCCGCCTGGCCGCGGCTGCTCTCCCGCAGCACCGGCAGGTCGGCGACCAGCGCGGGGGTGCCCACCGCGCGCGCCTCCAGCGGTGGCAGCCCGAACCCCTCGTACCGGCTCGGGAAGAGCAGCACCGCCGCGCCGGTCAGCAGGGCGCACACGTCGGCGTCGCTCACGTGCCCCAGGCGGTGCACCGAGGGGACCTCCGGCAGCAGGACGGGTGCGAAGACCCCGCGGGTCCCGCCGAGCAGGACCAGGTCGTGCGGGACCTGCGCGTAGGCCCGGAGGTGGGCGTGCACGGCCAGCAGCGCGTCCTTGCGCGGATCGGCCCACCCGAGCAGCACGGCGTACGCCCGGTGCAGCCCGCAGCGCCGCCGGACCTCGCCCACCGCACCCGGGGCCGCGGGGCGGAAGCAGGGGTCGACCGCCGGGTGCACGACGCCGGCGACGGACACCCCCCGGTGCTGCAGCTCACCGGCGACGGCGTGGGACACGGTCAGCGGGAGGTCGGCCCGGCGGGCTGCGGCGAGGACCAGCCGGCCGTACGCGCGCATCGACGGCGTGAACCAGTCCGGCCCCACGAGGGGGGCGAGGTCGTGCACGAGGACGGCGTTGCGACCCCGAAGGGGGGCCGTGTTGGCCAGCGACAGGACCCGCCGGCCGCGGGCGTGCCGCGGCAGGAGGAGCTGCTCCCACAGCTGGCCTCCGGCTCGGCCCTGCGGCACGGGGAGCACCACGTCAGCGAGCGGGTCCGGCGACGGAGCGACCACCTCGAGGTCGAGGCAGCCGCGCAGGGCGTGCAGCAGCGAGCGCGCCGTCCGCTGCAGCCCACCGGGTTGCTGGGCCAGGAAGCGGCCGTTGACCACCACGGCTCCGCCCGTGCTCATGACCGGTTCCGCGACGACGTCGCGCCCACCGCTGCTCCGGTCCCGCGCAGCAGGCCGGCCATCGCCCCGGTCACGTAGCCGGACCGCAGGTCCGACAGCCCGGCCCGAAGCCCGTCCTCCCACGCCGCCTGCTGCAGCGCCTCCCGAGTACCGGCTCCGGTGCGCACCAGCGCCGCGCCCTGCCCGACTCCGTAGGAGTAGGACTGCCGCAGCGCCTGGCCGCGGCTGCGCCACTGCCGGTGCACCACGACCGCCGCCGGTTCGTACCGGCCGCGCGCTCCCGCCCGCAGGGCTCGCAGCAGCAGGTCGGCGTCCTCCCCCGCACGGGCCGCGGTGCCCGGTCCGAGCCGCTCGTCGAAGCCGCCCGTCCCGTCGAGGATCTCGCGCCGGAACGCGCAGTTGGCACCGTGGCCGATCGGGGTCCGGGCCGACAGCTCGCGGCCGACCGGGTCGTCGAGCAGGCTGACCGGTGCGGCCACGACGCGGTCGGGCACGACCCGGCCGGTCACGACGTCGCACTCTTGCAGCGCGTCGGCAAGGGCCTGCGCCCACCCGGCCTGCGGCGTGCAGTCGTCGTCGGTGAACGCCACGAGCGGAGCCCCCGTGGCGCGCCAGCCGGCGTTGCGGGCTCGCGACGTCCCCGGCCGGTCGAGGCGCAGCGCGCGTACCCCGCGGGAGGCGCACAGCCGCATCGTCGCCTCGTCGGTGCTGGCCGAGTCGACCACCAGGACCGCGTCCTGGGGACGCAGGGCAGCCGGAAGGGCGTCGAGCAGACCGGCAAGCATCTCCGGACGGTTGCGCGTGGCGACGACGACGCAGAGGGACACGGGCGGGCGGCTACGGTCGCCCGCGTGCGCGTCGTCGTGGTCTCGGCCTGGGAGCCGTGGCGGGCCGGGGACGGCGCCTGCCTCGTCCTGCACGCGCACCTCCGGGAGCTCGCCGACCGGCACGAGCTGGTGCTGCTCAGCGCCGGTGCGCCCACCCGCCGGGGCCGGCCGCCGACGCTACCGGTGCCCGCGCGCTGGTACGGCCGGTCGGTTCCCGCGCCGGTCGACGTCGTGGGGCGCCGGCTGCGCAGCGGTCCCGAGCCGGCGCACGTGGGCTACGTGGCCCGGCCCGACCTGGTCGCCGCCCTGCGCTCGGAGATCGCTCATGCGCGACCGGACGTGGTGCACCTGTTCGGGTGGGGGACGGCCGGGCTGCACCGCCACCTCTCGGGGGTGCCGGCCGTGCACGACGCGGTCGACCCGTGGGCGGCCAACCTCGCCAACCGCGCCCGCTCCCGCGCCGCCCGGCTGCTGGACACCGGACAGGCCCGGCGGGTGCGGGTGCACGAGGCCCGGCACTACCCGCAGCTCGCGGCGGTGGTGGTGCGCACGGCCGAGGACGCGGACCTGCTGCGGGCGCAGGTGCCGGGGGCGGTGGTCCGGGTCGTGCCGAACGGCGTCGACCTGCCGGCCGCTGGAGCCCCCGCCGACGCGCCAGTGCTCGCCTTCCTCGGTGCCTACGACGCGACCAGCAACGTGCAGGCGGCTCAGCTCCTCGTCCGCCACGTGCTCCCGCTCGTGCGCGCCCGCGTCCCTGCCGCGTCCGTGCTCCTGATCGGGCGCAACCCGACCGCCAAGGTGTGCGCGCTCGACGCGGAGGTGACCGGCTCGGTGCCGGACGTCACGCCTGCCCTGCGGCGCGCAGCCGTCTTCGTCGCCCCGATGTCGTCCGGCCTGGGGGTCAAGAACAAGGTGCTCGAGGCGATGGCGGCCGGGCTCCCGGTGGTCGGGAGTCCGCTTGCCGCGCAGGGCATCGGGAGCGGCGAGGGGGTCCTCGTCGGGAGGGGGGCGCAGGAGCTGGCCGATCTCGTCGTGCAGCTGCTCGACGACCCGGAGCGCCGGCACCGGCTGGGCCGGGCCAACCGGGACCGGGTGGCCGCAGAGCACAGCTGGGGCCGCAGCGCGGCGCTCCTCGAGCAGGTGTGGCAGTCGTGCGCGTCGACGTCCTGAGCCGGCACCTGCCATCAGAGCAGGGCAGCGCGGCCGGGCGGGTGCTGCTCGCGACCTGCGAGGGCCTGCGGGCCGAGGGCGTCGAGGTGGCCGTCACCTCCTGGGCGCCGGAGGAGCCGGCGGACCTGCCGGCGTGGTGCACCTGGTTCCCGCTGCCGCCCGAGGCGGGCTGGCGGACGCGGGGCCGGGCGGTGCTGCGGCCCCGCACCGACGTGCGCCGCCTGGGCTGGCAGCCCGAGGGGGTGGCGGTGGCCGACGACCCGCTGTCGGCGCCTGCCCTGCCGGCGGGCGGGTGGGCCACCCTCCACTACGTCACCGCGCTGGACCTCGCCGCGCTGCGGCCCGAGGCGGGCCGTCCGCGGCCCCGCGACCTGCAGGACCTGCGGGCGGAGCGGGCGCTGCGCACGCGGTTCCTGGGACGGGTGCTCACCTACTCCGCCCGGACAGCCGCCTGGTCCGGGGGAACGGCGGTGCCGGTGGCGTTCCCGGTGCCGCCCGAACCGGTCCCCCTCGTGGACGCACCCGTGGCGGCGCTGGTGGCCGACTGGCGCTGGCCGCCGAACCGGGTGGCGCTGCTCCGCCTGCTCCGCGACTGGCCGCGCGTGCGGGCGGCGGTGGCGGGGGCGAGCCTCCTGCTGGCCGGCCGGGGTGATCCGGGGGTGGCCTCCCACCTCGACAGCGGTGTCGAGGTCCTCGGCCCGGTCTCGCGGTCGGACGACGTGCTCAGCCGGGCCGCCGTCCTTGCCTTCCCGTGCCCGGACACGAGCGGGCCCAAGATCAAGGTGCTGGAGGCTGCAGCACTGGGCCTGTGCGTGGTGACGACGGCCGCAGGCGCCGAGGGGGTGAGCTCAGACGCGCTCGTGGTCGCGGCCCCGGAGGCCTTCGCCGGCGCGCTCGTCGACGTCCTGCTGGAACCGGCCCGTCGGGCCGGCCTCGCCGCCCGGGCCCGGGCGGACGTCCTCGCCGTCCACGCCCCGCGGCCCGCCGCCCGTGCCCGCAAGGCGGTGCTCGAGGCGGCGCAGGGGCCCTGAGGGGACCAGCAGGACGAGCAGCAGGACCGACAGCGGCAGCCACACCGGCGCGGTGCGGATCAGGCTGGGTGTCCCCCTCGCCGGCGCGGACGCCAGCCGGAACCGCAGGTCGGTCACCCGCGTCTGGTCGCTCACGATCTGCTCGATCTCGACCAGGGCGCCGGCCGCCGGCTCCAGCCCGCCCGCCTGCACCCGCAGCTCGCCCTGGCCGGCCGCTCCGTTGAGGTCACGGCAGTCCAGGCGCACCCCGTCGTCCCGCCCGGAGTACTGCTCGGCGACCGCACAGGTCGTCGCGACCAGCCGGCGGCCCTCGTCCACCGGGTCGTCGGTCTCCGAGGCGAGCCGGCTGGAAGGGAGCGTCTCGAAGCGCACGGTGATCGCCGTGTGGGCGGGCCAGGCGTACGCCACGACCAGCCCGGTGACGAGGGCTGCGGCTACCAGCGCGCCGCGTACGGCGGGCACGTCCCGCCATGGCCGCAGGAGCGCCTGCCGGCCGGCAGAGCGCTCGGAGGCGGCCACCCCGACCGCGAGCAGCAGCCAGAGCAGGTCGGCGGTGCCGCGTACCTGCAGCGCGTCGAAGACCACGCCGCCGAGCACGAGCACCGCGGCTCCCGCGACCGCCGCGGCGCTGCTGGCCCGGTGCGGCCCCGCCGGCGCGAGCAGGCCGCGCCCGGCGCAGACGAGCCCGCACCCGACGGCCAGCAGCAGCAGCACCGCACCGAGCACGCCGGTCTCGACGTAGGCGAGCACGAAGGAGTTGTCCGTCGTCGGGATGCCGAGCCCGTTCGTGCCCGACAGCCCGATGCCCTGCAGCGGCCGCTCGGCCGCTGCCTCGAGGACGACGGGCAGCCGCTCGGTGCGTACCGCGATCGCGCCGACGTCGATGTCGCGAGCGAAGCGCACCGAGACCGCCGGCGCGCTGAGGAAGACCGCCCCGAGGCCGGCGGCCGCGGTGGCGGCACCGACGGCGACGCGCCGGTCCCGGTTGCCGAGGACCAGCAGGCCGAGCCCGGCGGCGAACGCGATCGGGGCGGTACGGCTGTAGGACCACACCGCCGCGAGCAGGCAGCCGGTGAACACCGCCACCTGCGTCAGGCGCCGGCGGGGCGTCGCGGCCAGGGCCGCCGGCAGGAGGGCGCCCAGCGTCCAGGCGAAGGCGAGGGCGAACTCCGAGCCGACCCGGACGCGGGGCTCACCGGCCCGGATCTCGAGCCGGCCGATGTCGCTCCCGAGGAGCTGCCCCCAGGAGACCCCGCTCGCCCGCTCCAGGAGGGCGATCACCACCGCTGCCACGGTGACCCGGCGCAGCACCCGCAGCGCCACGTCGCCGTCGTCGGCCGCCCGCAGCGCCGCGAGGGCGACGACGAAGACCGCCAGCGGCTCGACGAGGGAGACCCAGTCCAGAGCGGCGTCCCTGGCGCGCACGCCGGGAGGCGCGAGGACCACGCCGGTGATCAGCGTCGTGAGGGCGAATGCCGCGCCGGCGAGGTGCACGGGGGTGAGGCCGAAGACCCGACGGTGGCGCAGGAGGAGCCCGGCCGCGACGGCGAGCACCACGACCCGGGTCAGGGTCGGCAGCGGCGTGACGCCGTTGGGCAGGACCAGGTCGGCCGGCAGCAGGACGATCGACGCGGCCAGCGGCGCGAACCCGGCGGTCCAGGGCCGGCTCACGCCGGCGAGCAGGATCGCGACGACGACCAGCAGCAGGCCGAGCTGCAGCAGCACTACCGGTCCCGCAGCCCGCTCAGTGCCGCAACGAGCAGGACCGCGCCCGCGAGCAGGGCTCCAGCGAGCACGGCGCTGACGAGGATCTGCCCCCGGGCGGGGCCGACCCGCTCGGCGGGCGCGGCCACGTCGACAATCGCGAGGACCACCCGCTGCGGGGCGGGCACCTGGTCGTCGACCTGCTCCTTCTCCACGAAGTCGGCAAGCACCCTCGCCGCGGCATCCGCGGTGCGACGGGCGGTGTCCGGGTCCTCCGCGGTCCCGGTCACGCGCAGCAGCAGGTCGGCCGGCTCCGCCGACGAGCCGAGCCGGTCGCGTACGTCCTCGACGTCCTCACCGAGCTCCTCGGCGACGGGCAGGGCGAGGCGCTCGGTGCCGACGAGCCCGGCGTACTTGAAGCGCAGGCGGCTGAGCTTGTCGAGCACGGCGGAGTCGTCGGCGGCCGCGACCACCAGGGGCTGGTCGACGTCGAGCACCGCGGTGCTCTGCCAGGTGGGTGCGGCGCTCGCGGTCACGGCGCCCGCGACCGCTGCGCCGAGGACGAAGGCCAGCGCGGCGAGCAGGAGGACGACGGGCCGGAAGCGCCTCATGCGGCCCGCCGCCAGGAGGCCGCCTCGGCCAGCGCACCAGCCGTGCGGGCCAGGTCGCACGCGGCGTGGAAGGCGGTCCGCGCATCCGGTCCCTCCTGGCCGCGCAGCCGCAGCTCGCGGGCCAGCCAGTGCAGGGCCACCCGGGCTCCGCCGAGGCGCCTCGCCGCGAGCTCGGCACGGTCCACGCGCCAGTCACTGCGGCCCTGCAGCCAGGCCCGCCGGAGCAGCCACGACGGGCGCAGCCGGGACGCGGGCAGCTCGTGCACGACGACCGCGGCCGGCACCCAGTGGGCCCGCGCGCCGGCAGCCCGCAGGTCGCGCACCACCTGGACGTCGTCGGCGACGAGCTGACGACCCGGCCGCGGCCCCAGGTCGAGCGCGAACCCGCCCGTACGCCGAAGCAGGTCGGTCCGGGTGAGCAGTGAGGCGGTCAGCAGGAACTCCCGGGGGTCGAGGGGGCGGGGAACCGGTCCGAGGTCGAGCGCGGTGAGGTAACCCTCCAGGGCGGGCGCGAGCCAGCGGGGGCGGGGCACGTCAGGGTCCAGGACGACCCGCCCGCCGGTCAGGTCGGCCTCGCCGGCGAGCACCGGACCGGCCAGCGACGCGAGCCAACCACGATCGGGCACGACGTCGTCGTCGAGCATCGCCATCAGCGGGGTCCGGGTCTCGGAAAGGCCCCGGTTGCGCGCGGCGGCTGCTCCCGGCGTCGGCTCGCACACGACCCGGCCGGACATCCCGGCAGGCAGCCGGATCGGCTCGTGCGGTGCCGCGTCGTTGTCGACGACGACCACCTCGTACGCCGTCGTCTGCGCCGCCAGGCCGGCGAGGGCCCGCGCGAGGCTGCCAGGGCGGCGGTAGGTCGGAACGACGACCGTCACGGCGGTGGCGCTGCCGGACCCGCTCGTCACCGCCTAGCCTCCGCTCGTGCCCGCCGTCTCGGTCATCGTCCCGGTGCGGGACGACGCGGTGGGGCTCGCGGCCTGCCTGGACGCCCTGGCCGCGCAGGAAGGCGACCCGGACGTCGAGGTCGTCGTGGTCGACAACGGCTCCGCCGACGACAGTGTGGCGGTCGCGCGCGCCCACCGGGTGCAGCCGGTCGTCGTCGTCGAGCCGCGCCGCGGCTCCTACGCCGCCCGCAACGCTGGGATCGAGGCGTGCACCGGCGACCGGCTGGCGTTCACCGACGCGGACTGCCTGCCGTCCCCGACGTGGCTGCGCACCGGCATGGCCGTTCCCGCTGTGCTCTTCGGTGGGTCGGTCACGCCCACCCGGTCCCCCGACCCGACGGTGTGGGAGCGCTACGACCGGGCCGTCTACCTGCGGCAGGACTGCCTGGTGGCTCAGGGCTTCGCCGCGACGGCCAACCTGTGGATGGACCGCGAGGTGCTCGACGCGGTCGGCCGCTTCGACCCGGAGCTCCGCTCCAGCGGGGACCTCGAGTGGGGCCGCCGGGCGGCGGCAGCGGGTCTCGCGATCGGCTACGCGCCGGACGTCGTCGTTGCCCACGCCCCCCGCACGACGCTGGCCTCGACCTGGCGGCTGCACCGGCGACTGGGGGCCGGCTGGGCGGCGCTGGCCGCGCGGGACGCCTGGCCGCCGCCGTGGCGGGACCGGGCGCTGGTGCTGCCGCTCGGGATGGTCGTCGACGCGGTCGCCGCGGACGGGCCACCGCTGCGCCGCCGCCAGCTCGCTCCGGTGCACGCCGTGGCCGTGGCGGGCCGCCTGGCTGGCCGGCTCGCCCCCCGCTCCCCCCTGCGGAGGGCTCCATGATCAGCGGGGAGGGCATGAGGTCGGTAGCCTCCGGTCGATGGTGACCCGGCCGCGCGTCGACGTCGGCATCGTCACGTGGAACACCCGCGAGCTGACCCTCGCCGCGATCGAGCGGCTGCTGGCGGCAAGCGTCGACGTCGACCTGAGGGTGCTGGTCCGCGACAACGGCTCCGGCGACGGCACAGCGGCGGCGATCGCCTCCCGCTTCCCGGAGATCGAGCTCGAGGTCGGGAACAACGTCGGCTTCGCGAGCGGGGTCAACACCCTGCTCGGGCGCAGCGACGCACCCTGGTTCGTCACGCTCAACTCCGACGCCTGGCCGGAGGCCGGGGCGCTGCGCCGGCTCGTGACGGTCGCCGAGCAGCACCCGCAGGCCGCGGCCGTGGCGCCCACGCTGCTCCGGCCGGATGGGGAGGTCGAGCCCTCGGGCCACGACCTGCCGACCGTACGCGGTGCGCTCCGCTCGGGCCTGCGCCCCGTCGAGCGGCGCATCCCGACCGGGCCGCACGAGGTCGGCTGGGTCGTCGGCGCCGCCGTGCTGCTGCGCCGCGACGCCGTCGACGCGCTCGGTCCGCTCGACCCGTCGCTGTTCATGTACGCCGAGGACCTCGAGTGGTGCTGGCGCGCGCGCCGGGCCGGCTGGCAGGTGTGGCTCGCGCCGGACGCCGTCGTCCGCCACGTCGGCAACGCCTCCGGCGACCAGCGCTGGGGGCTCGCGCGCCAGCGGGTGGCGATCGCGAACGCCAACATCGTGACCCGCCGCTACCTCGGCCCGGGACGCGGCGCGCTGTGGCAGGCAGCGAACGCCGGCGGGGCCGTACGCGCCGCAGCCCTCGCGGGCAACGGCGACCTGCGCCGGTTCTGGTGGCGGCAGGTGCCGGCTCACCTGGGCCTGCGGCCGGGGACGAGGACGGGAGCGCCCTGACGTGCGCGTCCTCGTCCTGTCCAACCTCTACCCCCCGAATGCCATGGGCGGCTACGAGATGTCCTGCCGCGACGTCGTCGACCGCTGGCGGGCACGCGACCACGACGTCACGGTCCTGACGACCGCCACGACCCTGGCCGGCGTCGTCGAGCCGCCCCAGGCGCAGCCGCACGTGCGGCGCGAGCTCGACTGGTACTGGTCCGAGCACGCGTTCCTGCGCCCGCGGGTGCTCCAGCGGTGGGCGCTCGAGCGACGCAACCATCGCGCCCTGCGCCGTGCGCTCGACGACGCCCGGCCGGACGTGGTGTCGGTCTGGCACATGGGCGGCATGTCGCTGTCGCTGCTGACGGTCGTCCAGCGCACGGGCGTGCCGGTGGTCCTCAACGTCTGCGACGAGTGGCCGGTGTACGGCCCGCGCGTCGACGCGTGGCTCGACGCCTGGTCGCACAGTCACGCCCCCGCGCGCCGGCTCGGCGAGCTGCTGAGCGGGGTGCCGACCGACCTGCCGGACCTCGACCGCTGCCGCGCGTCCTATGTCAGCGCCTTCACCCTCGAGCGCGTCCGGGACCGCAGCCGGTGGGCGTTCCCGAACAGCACCGTCGTCGGCAGCGGCGTCGACGCCGACGACTTCCCGCTGGTCGGCGCGGCCGAGGAGCGGCCCTGGCGGGGAGAGCTGCTCGCCGTCGGCCGCATCGAGCCGCGGAAGGGGTTCGACACGGCCCTGCGGGCGCTCGCGCTGCTGCCGGCGGCGCGCCTGCGTCTCGTCGGCGTGCCCGACCCGGCGCATCTGCGCGACCTGCTGCGCCTCGCCGACGAGCAGGACGTCGGGCACCGCCTGCGCGTCGAGGCGCTGCCCCGCGCCGAGCTGCGGCACGCCTACCGGCAGGCCGACGCCCTGTTGTTCACCCCGCGCTGGGAGGAGCCGTTCGGGCTCGTGCCCCTCGAGGCGATGACGCAGCGGACGCCGGTCGTGGCGACCCGGCGCGGCGGCTCGGCGGAGTTCCTGGTCGACGGGCGGAACTGCCTGGAGGTCCCGACGGACGACGCGGCGGCCGTGGCCGCGCAGGTGCAGCGGCTGGCCGGCTCCGCCGAGCTGCGGACCGCTCTCGCCGACGGTGGCGCGCGCACCGCCGCCCGGTACGGCGCCGACCGACTGGCCGACGTCCTGGAGCAGCTGCACCGCGAGGCCGCGGCCCCGCGTACGGCGCCGGTCCTGGAGGACGTCGCGAGTCGGTCGTGGGCGACCGCCTCCCCCGCTCTGTCCGTCGTCGTCGCGACGCACGACCGGCAGCCCTTCCTCGACGACCTGCTCACGGCGCTGGAGCGGCAGATCTCGCCGCCCGGAGGGCTCGAGGTGGTCCTCGCTGACGACGGCTCGACCGACGGCACGTGGAAGCACCTGCGCTCCAGGGTGCAGGTCAGCCCGTTGCCCGTCCTGGCACTGCGCCTGCCGGCCACCGGCGGGCCCTCGATCCCCCGCAACACAGCGGCGTCCCGAAGCCGCGGCCCGGCGCTGGCGCTCACCGACGACGACTGCCTGCCGGAGCCACGCTGGGCCGCTGCACTGGTGGACGCCCTCGCCTCGGGCGTCGGAATCGTGCAGGGCCGCACGGTCCCGCACGCCGAGGGGGCGTCGGGCCCCTGGGACCGGACCATCACCGTTCGCGCACCGACCGGGCTCTACGAGACCTGCAACCTCGGCATCGGCGCGGCGCTGTTCACCGAGCTGGGGGGCTTCCCGGACGCGGGCCTCGCGGACCGCGGCTTCGGTGAGGACGTCCTGCTCGGCGCCGCAGCCGCCCGCGCCGGCGGAGCGGCGTGGGCTCCGCGCGCCGTCGTGCAGCACCGCTGGCTGCCCGACGACTACCGCGGCCACCTGCGTTCGCGGCGTCGGCTCACGGGGTTCCCCCACCTGGCGAAGGAGGTCCCCGAGCTGAGGACGCACCTCTGGCAGGGATGCGCCCTGTCCCGGCGGACCGCAGCGGCGGACGCCGCCCTGGCCGGCCTCCTGCTGGCCGTCGGCCTGCGCCGGGTGCTGCCCCTGGCTGCGGCGGCGCCCTGGCTGCGGACCGCCCTGCCGGACGCCCGCCGGCGACCGGGACGACCGCTCGCCGTACGGCTGGCGCAGCTCGCCCTGGCCGACCTCGTCGGCGCCGTCAGCCTCGTCGAGGGGTCGCTGCGGGCGCGCCGGCTGCTGCTTTAACGACCGCCGACGGGCTGCGCCCAGCCCCAGGTGAACAGCTGTCCCGGTTCGCGCAGGCCCACGCGCTGCAGCCCCGCCTGCGCCAGCGCCTCGTCCATCTGCCACAGGGGCACGCGCGAGCCCAGGAACTGCGGCCGGTCCCGTCCGTGCGCGTCACCACGGCCCAGACGCTGCACGAGAGCCATCGCTGCTCGGCGCGCCCGCCAGTAGCGCTCGCCCGGCGTGTTGTTCCACTGGTAGGCGAACACGCCGCCAGGGCGCAGAACCCGCCCGGCCTCCAGGACGTAGCGGCGGATCACGTCGACGTCCGGGATGTGCTGGAAGACGGTGAACGTCACGACGAGGTCCACCGAGTCGTCGGCCAGGCCGGGCAGGGACTCCCCGTCGGTGACCCGCAGGTCGACACCGCCGGGCACGAGCTGCCGAGCGCGGGTGAGCATCTCCGGCGCGATGTCGTAGCCGATGACGTGGTCGAAGCGCTCGTGCAGCGCCAGGCACACCCGGCCGAGCCCGCAGCCGATCTCGACCGCAGTACCGGTCACGGCCGGCCGCACCGGCGCCTCGTCGACCGCCAGCCGGACGATCTCGCGGCCGGTGGCGAGGAAGCGCTCCATGTCCGGCGCGTCGTAGTCGAGGCTGGTGTCGACGAAGAAGGCGGCGTTGAGACGAGCGCGCTCGTCCCAGTAGGAACGCATGGAAGCGGTCTGCCGGCTCACGCCCCGACTGTAGGGCGGCCGCACGCGGCGCCACTACTGTGCACGGCGTGCCGCTGACGACGATCGTGCTCTGCGGGGGACGCGGCACGCGCGCCTGGCCCGCCACCTCCGAGGTGCCCAAGCCGATGCTGCGGGTCGCGGGCCAGCCGGTCCTGCGGCACGTGCTGGACATCTACGCCGGTCAGGGCGTGACCTCCTTCGTCCTCGCCACCGGCTTCAAGGGCGGCGTGATCGCCGACTGGGCCACGACGCTGCCCGACAGCTGGAACGTCCGGGTCCTCGACACCGGCCTGGAGGCGGACACGGGCGAGCGCACCGTGCGGTGCCTGCCGCACGTGGACGACACCTTCTTCCTGACCTACGGCGACGGTGTCGGCGACGTGGACCTCTCCGCGCTGCTCGACCAGCACCGGACCTCCGGCGCCGGGGCGACCGTGACCGTCGTGCCGCTGCCCTCGCCGTACGGGACGCTGGTGCTCGACGACGAAGGCCGGGTCACGGAGTTCACCGAGAAGCCCCGCCTTGCAGACCATCCTGTGAACGCGGGCTTCTTCGCCTTCCAGCGCGCCGCGGTGGCTGCCGTCGCCGGGTCCGGTCCCAGCCTCGAGCGCGACCTGCTGCCGGCCCTCGGCAGCCTCGGCCGGCTCTACGCCT
Organism: Mycobacteriales bacterium; assembly: GCA_030447385.1. GTDB lineage: Bacteria > Actinomycetota > Actinomycetes > Mycobacteriales > SCTD01 > SCTD01. The sequence goes on along the minus strand of JAUJOY010000001.1, from coordinate 787,604 downwards.
ACCGTCACGAGGGCTTCTGGCGGTCGATGGACACGCACAAGGACGTTCTCGAGCTGGACCGGCTCGCCACCGACGAGGGAGCACCGTGGCTGCACCGCAGGACATCTTCGCTGGGGCCCTTGCCGGGCGGCGGGTCCTCGTCACCGGCGCCTCGGGCTTCATCGGCTCACACCTGACCCGGCGGCTGGTCGCCGAGGGTGCGCACGTCCACGCGCTGACGAGCAACGTCTCGTCGGTCTACCCGGGCAGACTGCTCCACCTCCGGAACGAGATCTCCCTGCACGAGGCGAGCCTGACCGACCGGGGGGCACTCGAGCAGGTGGCCATGTCGGTCCGGCCGGAGTACGTGCTGCACCTCGGCGCGTACACGCACGTCGGCAAGTCGTGGCAGCGTGTCGACGAGTGCATCCAGGCCAACGTGCAGGGCACGGTCAACCTGCTGATGGCGCTCGAGCCGCACGGCTACGTCCGCTTCGTCAACACCGGCACGAGCGAGATCTACGGCGACGTCGACGTGCCGTTCCGCGAGGACGGCCCGGTGCACCCGATCTCCCCCTACTCGGTGTCCAAGCAGGCCGCCGAGCAGTACTGCCAGCTGTTCTCCGAGGCACGCTCCTGGCCGATCGTGCGGGTGCGGCCGTTCAACGCCTACGGGCCGGCGCAGTCGCCGGACCGGATCATCCCGGAGATCATCGCGCGCGCTCTGCAGGGCCGGCCGATCCCCATGACCCAGGGCCGGCAGACGCGTGAGTTCAACTACGTCGAGGATCTCGCCGACGGCTTCGTGCGGCTGCTCACGACGCCCGGGATCGACGGCGAGCTGTTCAACCTGGGCTGCGGTCAGGAGGTGTCGATGCGCGAGCTGGCCACGACGATCCTGGACCTGCTGGGCAACCCGGTGGAGGCCGACTTCGGCGTGCTGCCCGAACGCCCCACCGAGATCCCCCGGATGTACGCCGACTCGGCCAAGGCCCGCCGGGTGCTCGGCTGGCAGCCGTCGACCTCCCTCGAGGAGGGCCTGACCCGCACCATCGACTGGTTCCGCCGCGAGCTCGCCGGCGGCGGCTCGCCGTTCGCTCCCTGACGCCCGGCTGAGCCGGTCCCCGACATGCGCATCGCCCTGGTCCACCCGTACAGCTGGCCCGTCGTGCGCCGCGGTGGGGAGCGCTACGTGCACGACCTCGGCCGCTGGCTGGCCGACGCCGGGCACGCGGTCACGCTCCTCACGGGCGAGGGTGCGCACGATCTCGACGGGCTGCACGTCGTTCGCCTTCCGCTAAAGGCACCCGTCCGGCTGGCCGGGCGGGGTGTCACGGCGTTGGACACGTTCGGCATGACAGTGCTCCCCCACCTGCTGCGCGAGCGGTACGACGTGGTGCACGCCCTCGTGCCGTCGGGGGGCGTCGCCGCGGCGATCGCCCTGCAGCCGTCGGTGTGGACCGCACTCGGCCACCCCTCGCCCGTCAACCCGCCACCGCGTGCCTGGAGCCGGGCGCTCGTCCGTCGCGCGGCACGGGCCGTACGCGTTCCCGCTGCGCTGAGCCGCTCCGCAGCGGACGGGCTGCAGGCGCTGACCGGGCGGCGCCCGGTGGTCCTGCCGCCCGGCGTGCGCACCGCCGACTTCGTCCCCCGGCTCGAGCCGAGGAGCGGGCCGCCACGGCTGCTGTTCGCCGCGTACGCCGCCGACCCGCGCAAGCGGCTGTCGGTCCTGCTCGCCGCGATGCCGGCGGTGCTGGAATTCCTGCCCGACGCCCGGCTGACCCTGTCCGGCGGCGGCGACCCGACTGCCGCCTTCGATGCTCTGGACCCGGGCATCCACCGGGTGGTCGCGCCGCACGTCGACGACCTCGGCCAGGGAGAGCTGGCGGACGTGCCGGGCCGCTTCCGCGACGCCACCGTCAGCGTGCTGCCGAGCGTCCACGAGGCGTTCGGGCTCGTCCTCGTGGAGTCCCTCGCGAGCGGCACCCCCGTGGTGTGCAGCCGCTCCGGCGGGATGCCCGAGATCGTCGACCGGTGCGTCGGGCGGATCGCGCCGCCGGACGACCCGGCGGGGCTCGCCGCGGCGATCGTGGCGGCCGTCGCACTGGCGGTGGAGCCCGGAGCCCCTGCGCGGTGCGCCGCGCACGCGGCGCAGTGGGACTGGGACGTCGTCGGCCCGCTGCACCTGCTGGCCTACGGGCGCGCCCGCGGCTGACGGAGCCGGTCCCGGGCGATGCGCATCCGGCCGCCCACCCGCTCCCGGGCGGTGGCCGGCCGCCCCCGGTAGGCGACCAGGTGCGACCGGCCGTGGTGCAGCCGGTAGGACACCAGGCCACGGGCGAGGATGTGGTCGAGCAGTGCCCGTACCGGCAGGGGCTTGTGGACGTGGACGTCGTCGGCAGTCGGCTCGAGCAGGTTGACCACGACGAGGTCGGCGAGCGACTCCAGCCGCGCCAGCAACCCGAACGGGTCGTCGACGTGCTCGAGGACGTCGAAGCAGTAGACGAGGTCGTGCCCGCCGGGGACGTCCCGCTCGACGTCGTGCACCGGCGCGTCGAGTCCGCGGCGGGCCAGCCGCCACCGCAGGTAGTCCGTGCTCGGGTTGGCGAAGTCGGCGAACGACACGTCGTAGCCTGCGGCCCGCAGGCGCAACCCGTCGCTGCCGATGCCGCACCCGTAGTCGAGCAGCCGGGCGCCGGGCGGGGTGAGCCGGCGGACCATGGAGCGGTAGGGGCGCTTGGTGCCCGACATCGCGAAGACCGTCAGGTCGTACAGGTAGGCCCGGCTGGTCCGGTAGAAGGTGAGCTCGTCCGCAGCGGCGTGCTCCTCGGCGTCGACGGCCTGCTGGTGGCCCTGCAGCAGCCGCTCGTCGTAGTCCTCGCCCAGGTAGTCCTGAAGCTCGGCCAGCTCCTCGGGTGCCTCGAAGGCGTCGAGGAATGCCGGGGCGAAGTGCGCCAGCCAGGCGTCGTGGGCGCGGGTGCGCAGCGGCGCGGGAAGCGGCCACCCGGTGACCCGGCGCCACCGGCGCGAGGGCAGGCGTACCCCCTCCGTCGCGGCGAAGCGCTGCGCGAAGAAGGGCCGGAGCTGCGGGTGCTTGGCGGCCATGAGCCGCTCGCCCGCGGCGATGCCCACGAGTCGGCGGGCGTACTGCTGCTCGTCGTAGCTGTGGAGGTGCTCGGCCACCGCGGCCGGCTCGTGGACCAGGCGCATGCCGGCCTGCCCAAGTCGGAGCCCGGCGTCGAGGTCCTCGTAGTAGTAGACGAACTCGGGGTCGAAACCACCTGCTGTAAGGAAGAACTCGCGGTCCAGCGAGACGTTGCACGAGTAGAAGCGGCCCCACCCGGCGTCCTCCCCCACGATGCCGGCGTAGTCGAACTGCATCCCGGTGGCGTCGATCCACGCCCGCAGCGGCGTGCGCGGCACCTCCTTGTGCCACTGCACCGCACCGAGCACCGCCAGCTCGGGAGCGCGGCCTGCATCGTGGCGGGCGAGGTGCCGCTCGACGAGGTCGGGCCGCGGAATCATGTCGTCGCCGAGGAACAGCACGAGCGGGGTCGTGCCGACCCGGGCGCCGGCGTTGCGGGCGGCCCCCGGTCCGCCGTGCTCGACCTGCAGCACCCGGACGCCGGGCAGGTCGGGCACCGACTGGTCCGCGCCGTCCACGACGACGACCACCTCGAACCCACCGACGGTCTGCCCGGCGAGGGCCCGGAGGGTGCGCTGCAGGATCGGCCACCGGTCCCGCGTCGGGAGGACGACGGTGAGATCCGCCGGCCTCATGAGGTCTCCTGGTGGGGCACCATGCGGGGGTGACCGACGCGCACCCGAGCCCCCTGCCGCCGGCCCGTGTGCCGGCAGAGGCCTACGACGAGCACTACTACCGGGCGACGTGCGGCGGGTTCGAGGAGTGGACCAGCTCCGAGGGCAGGCAGGGCGCAGCCATCTACGCGGTCGTGCTGGACCGCGCCGGCTTCCGTGCCGGCCAGGTGCTGCTCGACGTCGGCACGGGCCGCGGCGAGATGCTCGCCGTCGCCGCGGACCTCGGTGCCCGGCTGGCGCTCGGCATCGAGTACGCCGCTGCGGCCGTGGCTCTGACGCAGGAGACGCTGCGCGCCCGGGGTGTGGACGGGCGCGCGCACGTGCTGCTCTCCGACGCGCGTCGCCTGCCCCTGCCCGACGCGAGCGTCGACATGGTCACGATGCTCGACGTCATCGAGCACCTCACGCCGGCCGAGCTGGACCTCGCGCTGCGCGAGGTGTCCCGGGTGCTCCGCCCCGGCGGCATGCTCGTCGGCCACACCTTCCCGACGCGCACGATCTACGACCTCACCTACCGGTGCCTTCGACTGGCGCTGCCACGGTGGCGGCGCAGCTGGCCGGTCGACCCGCGGGTGGACGAGGAACGCCTCATGCACGTCAACGAGCAGACCGTCCGGGGACTGCGCCGCAGCGTCACCCGAGCGGGCTTCCCTGGTGCGGACGTGCATCTCGGCCAGATGGTCTACACCGCGTTCCTCCCGTCGCTCTCGGCCCGGCGGCTCTACGAGCGCCTGGCTCAGCATCGACTGACCAGGCCGCTCGCGGTGGCCGACATGTGGGTGTACGCGCGCCGCCCCGACTCGTCCCCGGTCCCCCGCGGCGCGACAGGAGCGGTCACCGCGGTCATGAGCCGACAGTAGTGCGGCGGCAGCAGCCGAACGGCCTCTCGCACATCCGGCGCCCCTCTCCGACAGCGGCTGCGACATAGGGTGTCCGCCATGGCGCCGGCACCCGAGACGGTCCGGGAGCGCGTGTCCTCGCGTCAGTCCTGGTACCACACCCTGGAGCTCGCTCCGGGCGTCGTCACCCCCGGCTGGTTCGACCTGCGCAGCGTCGCACCGGCCGTTCTCCCGGCCTCGTTGACCGGCCAGCGCTGCCTGGACGTCGGCACGTTCGACGGCTTCTGGGCCTTCGAGATGGAGCGCAGGGGCGCGGCCGAGGTCGTCGCCGTGGACATCGTCGACCCGCTCGCCTGGGACTGGCCGGTCACCTCCGGCAGCACCCTCGTGCAGATCCTCGAGGACCGCAAGCAGGGCGGCGCGGGGTTCGACATCGCCGCCGAGGTGCTGGGGTCGGCGGTTCGCTACCTCGAGAGCTCTGTCTACGACCTCGACCCAGACCGGCACGGGCGCTTCGACTTCGTGTTCATGGGCAGCCTGCTGCTGCACCTGCGCGACCCGGTCCGGGCACTGGAGCGGCTGCGCGCGGTCTGCCATCCGGCCGGGACCGTGGCCACCATGGACGCCGTCGACCCGACCCTCACCCGGCTGTTCCCCCGCCGCGCGCTCGCGAGCTTCGACGGTGACGGGCGCCCCTGGTGGTGGCTTCCCAACGTTGCGGCGTACGAGCGGATGGTGCGCTCGGCGGGACTGGCCCCGCTGGCGCCGGCCACCCCCATCCGCCTGCCCCCGGGTGCGGGCCAGCCGGTGGTGAAGCCCTCCCGCGCGGTGCTGACGACCCGTGAGGGCCGCCGCCTGCTGGGGGCGACCCGCAAGGGCGACCCGCAGGCGTGGCTGCACTCACGACCGGTCCCCGCCGCGTGATCGCGAAGGTCGTGCGGACGCTCAAGGACCGCCTGGGCGCGGCGGCGCCGGCATCTCCCCGGGCAACGGCCCACCCGCCGCTCGTACCGCTCAAGCTCCGCACCGTCGACGCCGCCTTCGCGCTGCCGGAGGTCTCCTCGGTCGCGGACCTCGGCGGGGTGTGGGCGGTCGACGCGGGCTACAGCTTCTACGCGCTGGAGCGCCACGCGCCCGACCGCGCGGTGCTCGTCGACGACGACATCACCCCGGTGGTGCGCCGGCGCGCCGCCGCCTTCCCCCACCTGCAGCTCCTGGAGCAGAACTTCGGCCTGCCGCGCACCCCCGGCGACGTCGGGCCGGTCGGCGTGGTGCTCCTGTTCGACGTCCTGCTGCACCAAGTCGACCCGGACTGGGACGAGATCCTTCGCCGCTACGCGCCGCAGGCGCAGGCCCTCGCCATCGTCAACCCCATGTACGACGTCGCGCCGCAGACCGTCCGCCTGCTCGACCTGGGCGAGGAGCACTACCGGCGCGCCGTCCCGCCCCAGGACAACCTCGACGGGCTCTTCTCCCGGCTGGACGAGCTGAACCCGCAGCGGGGGCGGCGCTGGCGCGACGTCCACGACGTGTGGCAGTGGGGCATCACCGACGCCGACCTGAGGGCCACTATGACCGGCCTCGGCTTCTCGGCCGTGCACGCCGAACAGCTCGGCCGCTGGCGGGGCCTGCCCGACTTCGCGGACTGCGCGTACGTCTTCCGCCGCGACGGCTGAGCTCAGACGACCCGGTCGCGCACCCCGAAGGAGGCGTCCAGGTCCGCGGCGCCGTGCACGGTGTCCCTGCCGGTGACGTAGAAGGACAGGCGCGGCGCGGTGGCCAGCAGGCGCGAGCGGGGCATGTCCAGCAGGTCATGCAGGGCCGCGGCGGCCGAGTAGTCGCCCGTCGGCAGGCGCACCACGAGCCGGGCCTCGAAGGTGACCCGCTGGCCCGCCTGCAGCGCCGGCTGGGGGATGTCGAAGCGGGCGTCGCTGTAGACGACGGCGCCGGCGCCGGTCTCGATGCCGAGCCACTGGAAGGGGGTGGCGACGTCGCGCAGCGCCCGGACGCGGAGCCGGAAGGACACCTCGTCGCCGTAGCGCACGTGGCTCGCGTGGCGGCCGTGCTCGTCGTGGATGTCGAAGGACTCCACCACTACGCCGTCCCCCTTCTCCGCCGGATCGGCGGCGTCACGGCTGGCGAGGTCGACGTAGGCCGCGATGGCGTCGAAGGTGGAGCCGTCGTGGACGACCCGGCCGTGGTCGAGCACCAGCGAGCGGTCGCAGAAGCCGCGGATCGCTCCCATGTTGTGGCTCACCACGACGATCGTCGTGCCGGCCCGGCGGATCTCGTTCATCCGCTCGAAGCACCGCAGGGCGAAGGAGAAGTCGCCCACGGCGAGCACCTCGTCGACGAGCAGGACGTCGGGCCGCGCCTCGACGGCGACCGCGAAGCCCAGCCGGACGAACATCCCGGACGAGTAGAACTTCACCGGGGTGTCGATGAACTGCTCGAGCTCGGCGAAGGCGACGATCCGGTCCAGCTTCCCGTCGACCTCTGCCTTGGTCATCCCGAGGATCGTGCCGTTGACGTGGACGTTCTCGCGGCCCGTCATCTCCGGGTGGAAGCCCACCCCGACGGAGATCAGCGGAGCCACCCTGCCCCGCACCTCGACGCTGCCGGAGGTCGGGGCCGTCACCCCGCCGAGCAGCTGCAGCAGGGTGGACTTGCCGGCGCCGTTGCGCCCGATCACGCCGAGGCTCTCCCCCGGCTCGACTCTGAGGTCCACGGCGTCCAGCGCGACGAGCTCGCTCGTCCTCGTACGGGTGCGCAGGCGGCCCAGGATCCCGCTGCCGGTGGTGTCGGAGTACTTCCGGTAGACCTTGGTCACGCCGCGCAGCTCGATGGCGGCGGTCACAGCAGGTCCGCGAGGACGCGGTCGCGACGGGAGTGCAGGACGAGCCCGGCCGCGCCGAAGACGGTGATCCAGACCACCGATGCCAGCACGCTGCGCCACATCAGCGGGTCGGCGGCGCCGACCGACCGGTGGAACAGCTCGACTGGGCCGGAGACCGGCAGGACCCGGATCAGGTCGTGGACGACCTGCGGTGCCCGCTGCAGCGGGTAAATGACCGGCGTCAGGTAGAACAGCACCGTCAGCCCGGCGGACACCACGAAGCGCAGGTCGCGCAGGTAGACCTGGGCCGCGGACAGCAGCAGCGACAGGCCCAGCACCAGCAGGACGGCGAGGGCCGAGCCGGGAAGCACCCACAGCAGCTCCGGCTGCACCCCGGGACCGAGCACGAGGGCCACCGGCAGGAAGACCGCGAGAGTGGCAAGGAGCGGGTAGCAGGCGGTCACCACGGCCACCAGCGGGAGCACGAGGCGCGGGAAGTAGATCCGCTGCGCGAGGTTGGCCGAGTCAGCGATGGAGGTGGACGCGGCGGGCAGGGCTCCCGACACGAAGGCCCAGGGCACCATCCCGGAGAGCACGAACACGGCGTAGCTGCCGAGCCGCCCGCTGCCGCTCGAGGTAGTAACCTGTGGCAGGACGGAGGAGAAGACGACGGCGAGCACCGCTGCCTGGACGAGCGGCACAGCGACAGCCCAGATCAGCCCGAGGCGCGTCCTGCGGTAGCGCACCAGGAAGTCCTTGCGTGCGAGGACCCCCACCAGCCGGCGGCTGGCCCAGACCTCGCGCAGCAGGCCCGCCACGGGCGTGCTCGGCCCGGTCAGGCAGAAGCCGGGTGCCGGCGCAGTCACGGCATGACCGCGAGACGCGCCGTGTAGTCGATCCGCTGCAGGAGCAGCGGGTGCGCCAGCGTGGCCATCCACTCGTCCACCGCGTCGCGACTGCCCCTCCAGTGGCCGTAGTCGTCGACGAGGAGCACCCCCCGCGGGGACAGCCGGGGAGCCAGGTGCGCCAGCTCGTGGCGGGTCGAGGTGTAGTAGTCGGTGTCCAGGCGCAGCAGCGCGAGCTGCTGCGGCGCCTGACCGGGAAGGGTGTCCTCGACCAGGCCCTGCACGAGGTGCACCCGCTCCTCGGGATGACCGGTGGACAGCAGGAGCTCGCGTACCTGCGGCAGCGGCAGGTAGCTGTAGGCCGGGTCGAGCGCCGACGGGTCGGTGGCCAGCGGGCGGTGGTAGTCCGCGGCAGGGACGCCGAACAGGTCGACGTCGCGCTCGGTGGGGCTCGGCATCTCGGTGAACGTGTCGTAGAGCCAGACGTCGCGGTCGGTCGCCCGGAGCTCGACGAGCGTCCGCAGGACCGCCAGCGCGCTGCCCCCGCGCCACACCCCGCACTCCACCAGCGCACCCGGCACGTCGGCCCGCACGACGTAGCGCACCGCCTCCACGAGCGCCGCCACGCGCTCCGGGCCGGTCAGGGTGTACGGCGCTACCGCCCGGACGGTCGCGGCGGTCTCAGCGTCGATCCCCTCCGGCAGCAGCGGTCCCTGCTCCGCCGCCGCCGGAGCGGTCTCGACCCGCCGCAGCCGGCCGCGGACCCGTCCCCACGTGGTGCTCATGACGGGTCGCTCACCGGAGCCGCACCGCCTGAGGGTGCCGCGCAGGACGGCGCTGGCCACGAACGGGCCACCATGCCGTCTCCTCCTGCTCAGCCCCCCGGCTGGTCATGATCGCACGACGGGCGCGGCGTGCCCGCGCAGGAGAGCCGCCCAGCACGTCCGCCGTAGGCTTCCGGCCACCACTCCAGGGAGCGTACGTGCCGCACGCCGACCGTCCCGCCCTCGCCGAGGTCCTCGGGGCGCCCCACCGCTGGTACCACGTGATGGAGCTGGCTCCGGGAGTCACGACCCCGGGCTTCATCGACCTGCGCCGGCACGTCGAGGCGAGCGGCCTGCCGCCGGCGCTGCATGGGCAGCGCGCCCTGGACGTCGGGACCTTCGACGGCTTCTGGGCCTTCGAGATGGAGCGGCGCGGAGCGCAGGTCGTGGCCATCGACGTCGACCAGATTCCCCCGCCGGACACCCCGAGGTCGCGCTGGGCGGCGGTGCAGGCCGAGCTCGACGGGTCGGTCCCCGGCACCGGGTTTGAGCTGCTGAAGCGGTGGTACGGCTCCTCGGTCGAGCGGCGCTCGGTCAGCGTCTACGACCTGACGCCACAGGCGATCGGCGGGCCGGTCGACCTCGTCTTCGTGGGCGCGATGCTGCTGCACCTGCGCGACCCGGTCGGGGCCCTGGAGCGTGTCCGGGAGGTGCTGCGGCCCGGAGGCCGGCTCGTGCTGTTCGAGCCGGTCGACCGGGAGCTGTCGAGGAAGAAGGAGCCGATGGCCAGGTTCCTGCAGGGGGGCACGGTGTGGACCTGGTGGTACCCCAATCCCGCCTGCCTGCGCGACTGGGTCACGACGGCCGGCTTCGGCGAGCTGCGCGAACACGGGACCTGCGAGGCCGTCGACGCCACCGGCAACAAGCAGCGCCTGCTGGCGTTGCACGCCCGGGCCTGATCCGGTGGAGGTCGCGCAGGTCGCCGTCGTGGTGGCGACGTACGGCCGGGCCGACCTGCTGCCCCGGCTGCTCGCCGCGCTCGGGGCCCAGGTGGACGCCCCGCCGTACGAGGTGGTCGTCGTGGACGACGCCTCCCGCGACGACACCACAGCCGTGCTGCAGCGCCTGGCCGGCTCACTCGACGTCCCGGTACGCGTGCTGCGCCTTCCGCACAACCGCGGGCCGGCGACTGCCCGCAACCTGGGGTGGCGGGCGACGCGGGCGCCGCTCGTGGCGTTCACCGACGACGACTGCGTCCCCTGCCCGACGTGGCTGGGGCGGCTGGCCGCTGCGCTGCGGACCGCGGACGTCGCGCAGGGACGGACGCTGCCCGACCCGCAGCAGGAGGCTTCCTGCGGCCCGTTCAGCCGGACGCTGCGCATCGAGCAGGAGGACGGCCTCTACCAGACCTGCAACATCGCCTACCGGCGCTGCGTGCTCGAGCACCAGGGCGGCTTCGACGAGAGCTTCCGGCACCCGGCCGGGGAGGACACCGAGCTGGCGTGGCGGGCCGTGGAGGGCGGGGCGCGTACCGCCTTCGTGCCCGGGGCGGTCGTGCTGCACGACGTGCGGCCCTCGAGCGTCCTGGCGGCGCTGCGCGACATCCCCAGGTGGGGCAGCGTCGTCCTGGTGGTGCGCAAGCACCCGGCGATGCGAGGGCGCCTGCACAGCAGATGGTTCTGGCGCTCGTCGCATCCGCCCGCGCTGGCCGCGATGGGCGGTCTGGGGGTCCTCGCGCTGAGCCGGCGCCGGGGCCGGCTGGCCCTGGTTGCGGGGATGCTCGCGCCGTACGCCCGGTTACGGCTGACGCGTGAGCCGCTCCCGGCAACCGGTCCCCGGCGGCGCGTCGTGCTGCTCCCGGCCGCGCTCCTGATCGACGCGGCCGAGGTGGCGGTGTGCGCCGCGGCGTCGGTGCGCTGGCGCCGTCTGCTGCTCTAGCCGGCTCAGCTCGAGAAGGGGCCCGGCCAGATGCCCGGCGGCGGGGGCGCGACTGGGTCGCCGGTCCGCTCGGCCACCATCAGGACGTGACAGCCCAGCCGCTTCACGAGCGGCACGCGGATGCACACCGCCTCGAGCGCGTCGACCAGCCGGCGGCCGGCGGCGCCGCGCCGGTCCAGCCAGCGGGCGGTCCGGCTCTGCGGGGGCGGGAACTCGAAGGTGGAGGCGTGCCGGGTGGTCAGGCCGGCTGCGGCGAACAGGCGCGAGGTCTCGGCCTGCTTGTGCCAGGTGTGCGGCATCCAGACGTCCCGGGACCCGGCAGGCAGGATCGAGCGGTCCACCGGCCAGGGCCACACCCACGGGCGCTCGGAGATCAACCAGTCGTGCCGGAAGCCGAGGGCCTTCTCCAGGAAGGCCAGCGGGTCGCTGAGCGGCAGGCGCAGAGGCATCTCGGAGGCGTTGTTGGTCGTCAGCACCAGCGTCCCGCCGGGGCGCAGGACGCGGGCGACCTCCCAGACCGCCAGCTCAGGTCGCATGAGGTGCTCGATGACCTCGCTCCACACGACGACGTCGAAGCTCGCGTCGCGAAAGGGCAGCCGCTCGGCGTCTCCCGCGACGAACGACGCCTGCAGGCGCCCGGGCGAGCCGTTCCGGTGCTTGTCAGCGGCGAAGGTGATGTGGTGGCCGCCGAAGTCCAGCCCGACGTAGCGCAGCCACGCGTCCCGCAGCTGGTCGGCGACCAGAGCCGCACCGCAGCCCACGTCCAGCACGTCGACGGGTCCCTGGGCATCCTCCACGGCTCTGCGGACCCGGTTGCTGACCAGCCGGTAGCGCATCTCGTGCCGGTGCCCGTGGTACTCCCCCCACAGATCGAGCTCCTCCTCGAGAGTCGGGACGCACTCGTTGTAGTGCCGGGAGAAGGCCTCGAGCGTGCCGGTGCGCATCAGCTCCCACTCCCGCGCCGTCTGCTGCAGCCCCCGCTTGCGGTAGCGCGAGTAGGTGAACGCCCAGACCGCTGCGAGCGCGGACAGCGCCGCGCCGCGCACCGCGGGAGAGCTGCCGCGCGAGCCGGCCGCGGCCAGGAGCAGCGGGGGGGCCGCGATCCGCACGACGCGGCCGGGAGGGGGAAGCACTGCGACAGCATCGCCCAGGCGCGGCCGCGGCGGCGCGGTGCGCGCGTCCAGGACACGTAGCATCCGCCGCGGCTCATCCCCGAGGGAGGCACAGTGCTTCGACAGGTCGCCCGCCGGGCCGTGGTCACGGCCGCGCCGCGGGTGCACGTCGTCGCCTCCCGGCTGCGCCGCACGGCCTTCCTCACCCGTGTCTCGGCGGCTGCGGCGGCGGCCGACGCCACCGTGCACGTGCAGGTCGCGGACGACGTCCTCGTCGGCAGGGGGGTACGCTTCGTGTTCGCCCCGGGGACGACCAACGAGCTCCTCGTCGGGCAGGGCTGCCTGATCGAGGACGCCGTACGGGTGCAGCTCAAGGGCGGGGCCGTGCATCTCGGGGAACGGGTGCAGGTGCGCCGCATGACGCTGATGAACGTCGCCGGCCGCCTGGAGATCGGCGACGACACGATCGTCAGCTGGGGCTGCGTGCTGCACTGCAGCGAGGGCATCCGGATCGGCCCGCGGGTCCTCATCGGCGAGTACTCCACGTTCGCCGACTCCAGCCACTACTTCACCGCACCGGACGAGACCGCCTGGCACAACGTGCGATCCGCGCCGATCGAGGTCGGTACCGGCACCTGGCTGGGGGCCAAGGCCACCGTCGCCCGGGGCGCGCAGGTCGGTGCCCACTGCATCGTCGCGGGCAACTCCCTGGTCGTCGGCCGGGTGCCCGACGGCTCGCTCGCGAGCGGTGTCCCCGCCGAGCCGCGACCGCTGCGGCTTCCCTGGTCGAGCGAGTAGGTGAGCGGCCCGCCCCGGGTGCTGCACGTCACCCGCGACTGGGTGCGCCCGTCGGAGGGCTTCGTCGCCGACGTCGTCCGGGCGGCCTCCCGCACGAGTCCCGCGGTCGCGTACGGCCGGGCCTGGCCGGGGAGCACCCCACCCGTGCCGGCGACCGACATCGCAGCGCTGGCCCGCCGGCTCCCGCTTCCGGGCGGCGACCGGTCCCTGCGGGCTGCTCTGCGGCTCACCGCAGGCCGGCGGCGGCCGTCCCTGCTGCACAGCCACTTCGGCTACTGGGCGCATCTCGTCGCCCCCGTCGCGCGGCGGACCGGGCGCCCGTGGACGGTGGCGGTGCACGGTCACGACGTGCTCGTCGAGGGCGACCCGCACGGGGTGCTGCCCAGCGCCGACCTGGTCGTCGTCCCGTCGCGCTTCCTCGGTGAAGCGGTCCTCCGGCTCGGCGTCGAGCCGTCGCGGCTGCGCGTGGTGCCGTCCGGCCTGGACGTGGCGGCGCTGCCCTTCCGGGAGCGCAGCGCCCGTGCGGACGGCCGCTGCGTGGTCACGTTCGCCGGCCGCTACGTCGCCAAGAAGGGAGTGCTCGACGCCGCCGCAGCCTTCGCCGCGGCCCGCGAGGAGGTGCCCGGGCTGGCCTTCCGCTTCGTCGGGCACGGCCCCCAGTCGGCCGACCTGTCCGCGCTGCTCGACCGGCTGCGCCTGCCGGCCGACCTGGTGGACGGCAGCCAGCCCGGTGCGGTGCGCACGGCGCTCGCCGAGACGGACCTGCTGGTCACGCCGAGCCGGCAGGCACCGGACGGGGATGCCGAGACGCTCGGACTGGTGAACCTCGAGGCGCACGCCTGCGGGGTGCCCCTGGTCACCACGGTCACCGGCGGGGTGCCGGAGACGGTGTGCGCCGAGGCAGCCGTGCTCGTCCCGGAAGGCGACACCGCGGCGCTGGCCGCAGCCCTCGTACGGCTCGTCCGGTCGCCGGAGAGCTGGCCGGCGCGCGGGCGCGCCGGACGGGCGCACGTCGAGCGGCACTTCGACCTGCGCGAGCGGGTCGCGGAGCTGGAGGGCCTGTGGCTCGACCTGCTCGACACCGCGCCTCCCAGCGATGCAACCTGAGCGGTGCAGCACGCGTCCTCCTCGTAGAACCCGACCGCTCCGGCCGGGGGCACCAGGGAGGAACCATGAGAAGGACTGCAAGAGCGCTGCTGGTCACCACAGCCGCCGCCGTGCTCACCGCCGCGATGGGGGTGTGGACGCCGTCGCAGGCCAACGCTCACACGACACCGAGCTCGACCTGCTCCGTGCGGTGGGGGTCGCTGCCAAAGGCCGGGCCGTCGATGACGACGGCGGAGATCACCAACGTGCGGGCCGGCCGGCACACCTGCTTCGACCGACTCGTCATCGACGTCGCCGGGAGCGTCGCCGGTGCCTACTCGGTCCGCTACGTCCCCGCCGTCACCTTCGACGGCTCCGGGGACCCCGTCGCCCTGCGCGGAGGCGCCTTCCTCGAGGTGATCACGAGGGCACCGATCATCGCGACGGACGCGCTGTTCGACGACTCGGGCCGCTTCGTCGACGTCAGCGGCTACCGCACCTTCCGGGACGTGAAGTGGGCCGGCAGCTTCGAGGGCCAGACGACCGTGGGGCTCGGTGTGCGAGCGCGGCTGCCGTTCCGGGTGTTCGTGCTGAACGGACCGGGTTCGGGCTCGCGGCTGGTGGTGGACGTCGCCCACCGCTGGTGAGGCCGGGCGCCTGACCCCTCCGCCGGCTCGGGGAGCGTCCTAGTCGGGAGCCTCCCCGACCAGGGCGTCCTCGAGCCCGGCGGTGGCCATGCCCGACCATGTGCCCTCGACGAGGTGGGCCAGCACCACGAGGTCGCGCAGCGCCCCGGTCTTGTCGCGGACGTGGTCGCGCAGCAGGGCCTCCGGCTCGAAGCCCAGCCCCTCGAACATCCCGATGGCGGGCACGGCGTCCACGACGACCTCGACCACCGTCTTGGTCAGGCCGAGCTCCAGCGAGGCCAGCAGTCCGTGCCTCGCCAGCGCCCGCCCGACCCCCCTGCCCCGGCTGGCCGGGTCGACGACGACCCGCAGGCTTCCGACGTGCGAGGACCAGCCGACCAGCGGCAGCACCGCGACGTAGCCGAGGACCTGCGCGTCCTCCACTGCCACCGCCCGGGAGCCGCGGGTGTCCTGCAGCCAGATCTGCACCAGCCCGGGAACGAGGACGTCCTCCGCAAAGCTGTTGTGGTCGGACTCGGGGACGCGGCGGAAGAACTCCTCCAGCGGCCCGGCCACCTGCGGGCTCAGCGGCGTGATCTCCATCAGGCGGGCTCCTTCTCCGAGGTCGTGCTGTGCGCCCGCAGCCACGCGAAGATGCGCGGCAGGGTCGTCGTCGCGGCCGCCTTGCCCATCACCAGCCCGACGTGACCGGCCGGCAGCTCGAGGGTCTCCGCCTCCGCCGAGCCGACCAGGTCGCACACCGGACGCGCGGCCGGTGCTGGGACGATGTGGTCCTTGGCCGCGACGACGTTGAGGATCGGCCAGGACAGGTTCCTCAGCGACCGCGGGCGGCCGTCGATGCGCACGCGGTCGGCCATCACCGAGCCGTCCCGCATGAGCTCGACGGTCTCCCGGAACGCCTTGCCGGGGAACGGGATGTGGTCGCGGGTCCACTGACCCATGACCTGGAAGCCCTCCATCTGCCGGTCGTCCCAGAGCTTCTCCCAGAGCACGGCGTACTGCGTGAGGTCGCTGGTCGGCTTCAGCACCCGGAAGGCGTTGCGGATCACCTCGGGTGGGACGTTGCCGGTGGAGTCGATCAGGTCCTGCGGGTCGAGCCGGCCGTCCCGGAACATCCGGCCGAACATCCCCATCTCGCAGAAGTCGACCGGTGTCGCCATCGTGACGAGTGAGGCCACCGGCAGCTCCGGGTGCGACGCCCCGAGCAGCAGCGACAGCAGCCCCCCGTAGCAGTAGCCGATCAGGGAGAGCTCGTCGGACCCGGAGGCCTCCAGCACCGCCTCGACGGCGGC
This sequence comes from Mycobacteriales bacterium, assembly GCA_030447385.1. Classification (GTDB taxonomy): domain Bacteria; phylum Actinomycetota; class Actinomycetes; order Mycobacteriales; family SCTD01; genus SCTD01. Next base: position 771,649 of record JAUJOY010000001.1, on the reverse strand, counting down.
GGGGAGGAGGTGGTCGACGTAGTCGGACAGCCCGTTGCCGGCGTCCGCCTCGTCGGGGATCCCCCAGTCGAGCAGGTAGACGTCGAAGCCTTCGTCGCGCAGCGCCTGCACGAAGCTCATCCCTGGGTAGAGGTCGAGGATGTAGCTGCGGCTGATGAGGCTCATGACGATTAGCACCGGGGTACGGGCGGTCACCGCGTCGTTGCGGTAGTGCCAGAGCTCGGCCTTGTCACGGCGCCACACGGTGTCCTTCGGCGTCGTCCCGACCTGCGGCCGGTCTATCCCGGCCACGTACTTCACGCCGTTGCGGGCCCGGTGCAGGTTGCGCCCGACGTCTCTGCGCAGTCTGCCCACCAGGTCCGCCGGATCGGTCGGCAGCGCCATCGGCGTCTCCTCTCGTGCTGCTCGGCGCGTTGGCGCGCACCGCCTCGTCCAGGCGGTGGACCGCGCGCTCCAGCGAGCTGACCTGCTCGCGCAGCCGCGCGACGTCGCTGGCCGCCGGCAGGTTGACCCGGTGCAGCGCGTGCCTGGTCGTGCGCTCGACCCGTCGGGCCAGGCCGGCGCGGGTGCGCACCAGCAGGCCCGCCACATCGGCGAACCGGTCGGTCTGGACAGCGCCTTCCAGGCGGCTGCCGACGGGGCGCTCGATCGCGTCGAACGCCTGACGCCAGAGCGGCTTGCCCGCCACGGCCACCACCTCCCGTACCGGCCAGCGCCCTACCCGCCCGCCCGGGATCCCGCACTTCTGGGCGACGTACGGTGTGATCCGGCTCTTGCGGTGGCAGAACCAGCCGAGCAACCAGGAGGCGGCATGACAGCAACCCAGGAAGCGCCGGCACCGAGCCGCGCGGGCGCCGACAGCTCCCCGCTCGACGTGATGCTGACCGACGCGGCGCTCGGCCCTGTCCGGCGCATGCTGCCGGGCAAGGCCGCGGCCAAGCTCTGGGCCCGGCTTGCGGCGCGACCGGTGGACACCACCCGGCTCGGGCTGCGCGCCGCCGGCGAGCTCGGCAAGGTCGCCCGCGGGACCTCGTCCGTGGCCCCGGACAAGCGCGACCGGCGCTTCACAGACCCTGCCTGGGAGGGCAACCCGGTCCTGCACCGGCTGTGCCAGAGCTACCTCGTCGGCAGCCGGACCCTCGAGCAGGTCGTCGACGACGCCGACCTCGACTGGCGCAGCGAGCAGCAGCTGCGCTTCGTGGTGCAGATGATCGTCGACGCGCTCGCCCCGTCCAACAATCCGTTCCTGAACCCCGCGGCGCTCAAGCGGGCGGTGGACACCGGCGGCCGCAGCTACCTGCAGGGGGCCCGGCAGTTCGTGCAGGACATGGCGTCCCGGCCGCGGATCCCGGCGATGGTCGACGGCAGCGGCTTCTCGGTCGGCAACAACCTGGCGGTCACCGAGGGTGCCGTCGTCCTGCGCACGCCGATCTTCGAGCTGGTGCAGTACGCCCCCCGCACCGAGCAGGTACGCGAGGTGCCCCTGCTGGTCGTCCCGCCGATGATCAACAAGTTCTACATCGCCGACCTCGCCCCCGGCCGGAGCATGATTGAGCACTGGCTGGACGCCGGGCAGCAGGTCTTCGCGATCTCCTGGCGCAACCCGCAGGCCGAGCACCGCGAGTGGGACCTGGACGCGTACGCCCGCTCGGTGCTCGAAGCGCTCGACACGGCCGAGGAGGTGTCGGGAAGCAGCCGCAGCTCCGTGCTCGGGCTGTGCGCCGGCGGCATCGTCACGAGCACGGCGCTCGCACACCTGGCCGCCAGCGGCCAGCAGCACCGGATCGCCGGCCTGACGCTCGGCGTGACGCTGCTCGACCAGGAGCGCTCCGGCACGGTCGGCGCGATGGTGGACGAGGGCACCGCGCAGTTCGCCGTCGCGCAGTCCCAGCGCCGGGGCTACCTCGACGGCAAGGCGCTGGCCGGCGTGTTCGCCTGGCTGCGCCCCAACGACCTGATCTGGAACTACTGGGTCAACAACTACCTGCTGGGCAAGAAGCCGCCCGCCTTCGACGTCCTCTACTGGAACTCCGACACGACGCGCATGCCGGCCGCGCTGCACCGCGACTTCATCCGCCTCGCGCTGGACAACTCCCTGACCGCGCCCGGCAGGGCGACGGTCCTCGGAACGCCGGTCGACCTGTCCAAGATCGACGTGGACTCCTACGTCGTGGCTGGCAGCACCGACCACATCTGCCCGTGGGACAGCTGCTACCGCAGCGCGCACCTGCTCGGCGGGAACACCCGCTTCGTGCTCTCGACGGCCGGGCACATCGCGGCGCTGGTGAACCCGCCGACCAACCCCAAGTCCAACTTCCGGGTCAACGACGCGCTGCCGGAGTCCGCCGAAGCGTGGCAGGCCGGCGCCGTCACGCACCCCGGCAGCTGGTGGACCGACCACGTCGCCTGGCTGGCCGAGCGCTCCGGCGAGCTCCGGGACGCGCCGACCTCGCTCGGCAGCGAGCGGCACCGGGCCGACGGGAAGGCCCCGGGCAGCTACGTCCTGGAGAAGTGAGCCTGGTCCAGGTCGGCCGCGGGATCACCGCCACCCGGCTGCACGTCGAGCGGGACGGAGCCGGCGAGCCGCTGCTGTGGATCACCGGCTTCGCGATCAGCAGCGAGATCTTCTCGCCGGTGATCCCCCTCTACGCCGGGCAGTTCGACTGCATCCGCTACGACAACCGCGGTGCCGGCCGCTCACCCGCCCCGTGGCGGCTCACCTCGATCCCGGAGCTCGCCGGCGACGCCGTACGCCTGCTCGACGCGCTGGGCCTCGACAGCGCCCACGCCTACGGGCTGTCGATGGGTGGGATGGTCGCCCAGGAGGTGGCGCTGCGCTTCCCCGACCGGGTGCGCGCGCTGATCCTCGGCGGTACGACCCACGGCGGCCCCCGCGCGGTGCTCCCGTCCCCCCGGATCGCGGCCGCGCTCACCCGCGGGGCCGCGCCGGCCGCGGTACGCGCCGAGCTGGTCGGGCGGGCGCTGTTCTCCGACGACTTCCGCCGGCGGGAACCGGAGCTCGTACGGCACTACCTCGAACTGCTCGCTCGCGACCGCGTGTCCGGACGGGGGCTGGTCAGTCACCTGACCGCCTCGGCCTGTCACGACACGCGCTCGCGGCTCGGCCGGATCGTCTCGCCCACCCTCGTGCTGCACGGCGAGCAGGACACGCTGACGCCGGTGGTCAACGCCCGGCTGCTCGCCGCTGCCGTTCCTGACGCCACCCTGGCGGTGCTGCCGGGCACCGGGCACGCCTACCTGCTGGAGCAGCCGGCGAAGGCCTGCCGCGTCTTCTCCTCCTGGCTTGGCGCGCGTTCCCCTGTTGCGCCAGGGCCACCGCTGTCCGGGCTGGCTGCCCGGAGCGAGCCGCTCACCCGCCACCTCGGCCTTCAGGTCGGGATGCTGCGTACGGCACGGAGCCTGACCTCTGGGCCGTCCCGGCCCTGACGTCCGGGATCGTCACTCAGGCTGGCGCCAGGGTGCTCGCGATCTCCCGGTAGGCGTGCCGGTTGAAGGCAAGTCCGACGTGGCTGCCGGGCACCTCCACGCAGCGGGCGTACGGCACCACGCACGCCCGCCAGCGCACGACGCCGTCGCCCTTGCTGTAGAGCGAGGTCAACGGGATCGACTCGGGGAAGGGCGCGCGGTAGTCCTGCTGGTAGCGGCAGAGGCAGGTGTGGGTGAAGCACCCCTTCGCGGCCCGTTCCGGGTCTCGCCGGTGGACCATGCGGCGGGCGCCCTCGACCGCGAGGCGCGTGGGCTCGGAGATGTCGAAGGGCTCGTCCAGCCCCGCTCCCATGGAGATCACCTGCGAGACCTGTTGCGGGCAGCGCGAGGCGAGCGCCTTCGCGAAGTGGCCGCCGCGGCTGTGCCCGACGATGGCGACCTTGCGCCCTGTGCTCAGGTGGATGTGGTGCAGGACCCGCTCCAGCCGGTGGACGGCGGTGTCGGCGCACTGCACGTTGAAGGAGATGCCGGCCCGTCGCGGGGCATGGCCCAGCCGGCGCAGCCAGGTCGCCATGACCGACAGCGACTGATCGCCGGCGAGGAACCCGGGGATGAGCAGGACCGGCTCCCCGTTGCCTCGCGGCAGGCCCACCCCCCGCCAGACGGGGTCGGCCAGCAGACGGGCCAGCTCGGCCTGCCAGCGCATCTCGCGCACGTGGCTGCCCCACCACTTCGGCTCCAGCACCGTCGCGTCCGTGTCCGACACCGCGCACTCCCTGTCGGAGCCCACCGCGGGCCCTGCCCCCAGTGTGCCCGCTACCGGCCGCCCGCAGGCGTCCCGAGGTCGGTCAGGCGCTGGGCTGGGGGACGTTGCAGTTCTCGATCTTCGGGTTCACGCCGAGGTAGTTGAGCGGACCGGCGATGACGGTTACGAGGATCGTGCCGGCGTTGGCGCAGGAGGCCGCGTCGCCTTTGACGTAGCCGCGCTGGATCGCGGCTACCGCGCCGATGAGCAACCACACGACCAGCAGGAGCGATCCGATTCTCATGGTCGTTGATCTACCCCATGAGCAGGTGCTTCAGCCGCCTTGTTGCAGGACTGTCACATGCCCCGGTGGGAGCTGCGGGCGTTCCGGGGCCCCGGACTCGGGGGCCGGCTGTGCCACCATGTGGCCGGTGGGCGAGACGCGGTCCGAGCGGAACCTGACCTGGTACCACACGATCGATCTGCCGTCCGGTCCCAGCGCGGGGGAGTACGACCACCGCCCTGTCGTCGACAAGGTGCCCTGGCCCGGGTCCCTCGCGGGGATGCGCTGCCTGGACGTCGGCACCCACGACGGCTTCTGGGCGTTCGAGATGGAGCGGCGGGGCGCGGCAGAGGTGCTGGCCATCGATGTCGCCAGCCCCGACCTCATCGACTGGCCCGAGCCGCGCCCAGCGCTCTCGCCCGAGGTCTACGACTTCATCGCCGGGCGCAAAGCGGCGTTCCACCTGGCGAAGCAGGCGCTGGGCTCGCGCGTCGAGCACCGGTACGTCTCGGTGTACGACCTCGACGCCACGCAGGTGGGCCAGTTCGACGTCGTCTTCGTCGGCACGCTGCTCCACCACCTGCGCGACCCGGTAGGGGCGCTGATGGCCATCCGGAAGGTCTGCCGGGGGCAGGTCCTCGTCAGCGGGGTCGTCTCGCTGGGCACGTCACTGCTCCTGCCGAGATCCCCGGTGACCTCGCTCCTCGACTTCCCGAACGAGCCCTTCTGGGCGGTCCCCAACGTGGCGGGCCTGCGCCGCCAGATCGCGTCCGCCGGCTTCGACGTCGAGCAGCGCGGACCCCTGCACGTCCAGCCCTCCGGTGCGGGCCGCCTCCCCGACGCCATGCCCCGCACGCTGGCGGGGCTGCGCACCCTCCCCCGGCGGCTGATGCTCCGGCGCGGCGCCCTGCACGTCTGCATGCGGGCCCGCCCGAACTGCTGAGCCGCCGGCTGCCCACCGGGCGCTGGCCCTGGCACCTGTTGGCGTTCCCGGTGCCACCAGCGCCCGCGGCGTGCTGCAGCCCGGCACCGAGACGACGCTCAACGGCGCCAGCCTCGACAGTCAGGCACGAACAGGACCCGAGGCAGGTGTCCTACTCCCACTCGATCGTGCCGGGCGGCTTGCTCGTGACGTCGAGCACGACCCGGTTGACCTCGGGCACCTCGTTGGTGATCCGCGTCGAGATCCGGGCCAGCACGTCGTACGGGATCCGTGACCAGTCGGCGGTCATCGCGTCCTCCGAGGACACTGGCCGCAGGACGACGGGATGCCCGTACGTGCGGCCGTCACCCTGCACGCCGACCGACCGCACGTCCGCCAGCAGCACCACCGGGCACTGCCACACGTCGCGGTCGAGACCGGCAGCGGTGAGCTCGGCGCGCGCGATCGCGTCGGCCTCCCGCAGCAGGTCGAGGCGCTCCTGCGTCACCTCGCCGATGATCCGGATGCCGAGCCCGGGGCCGGGGAACGGCTGGCGCCAGACGATAGCTTCGGGCAGACCGAGCTCGACGCCGACCCGGCGTACCTCGTCCTTGAACAGCGCCCGCAGCGGCTCCACCAGGGCGAACTGCAGGTCGTCCGGCAGCCCGCCGACGTTGTGGTGGCTCTTGATGTTGGACGTGCCGGAGCCGCCACCGGACTCGACCACATCGGGGTAGAGCGTGCCCTGGACGAGGAACTCGACCGGCGCGCCGTCCGCTGCCTCCGAGGCCGCGACGATCGCCCGCGCCTCCTCCTCGAAGACGCGGATGAACTCGCGGCCGATCGCCTTGCGCTTGTCCTCCGGATCGCTCACCCCGGCCAGGGCATCGAGGAACCGCTTGGACGCGTCCGCCACGCGCAGCTGCACGCCGGTCGAGGCGACGAAGTCCTGCTCGACCTGCTCGGCCTCACCCTTGCGCAGCAGTCCGTGGTCGACGAACACGCACGTGAGCTGCTCACCGACCGCCCGCTGCACCAGTGCCGCCGCGACCGCCGAGTCGACTCCGCCAGAGAGCCCGCACACCACCCGCCTGTCGCCGACCTGCGCGCGGATCCGCGCGAGGGAGTCCTCGACGATGTTCACCATCGTCCACGTGGGGCGGCAGCCGGCGCCGTCGAGCAGGAAGTGCCGAAGCACCTCCTGGCCGTGCTCGCTGTGCAGGACCTCGGGGTGGAACTGCACGCCGTACAGCCCCCTCGCCGGGTCCTCGAAGGACGCCACCGGCGTGGCTCCGGTCGAGGACGTCACCGTGAATCCCGGCGGCGCCTCCGCCACCGCGTCGCCGTGCGACATCCAGACGTTCAGGGCCGCCGGCAGGCCCGACAGCAGCACCCCGGGGTCCACGACGGCAAGGGCGGTACGCCCGTACTCCGCCGTTCCGGTACGCGCCACCGTGCCACCCAGCGCCGCCGCCATCGCCTGGAAGCCGTAGCAGATGCCGAAGGTCGGGACGCCGGTGTCGAAGAAGCCCGGGGAGATCTGGGGCGCGCCCGCGGCGTAGACCGACGCCGGCCCCCCGGACAGGATCACCGCCCGCGGCGCTCGCACGCGGATCTCGTCCGCGGTGATCGTGTGCGGGACGATCTCGGAGTAGACGTGGCACTCGCGGACCCGTCGCGCGATCAGCTGGGCGTACTGCGCGCCGAAGTCGACCACGAGCACCCCGTCCGCAACGGGGTCGGCGGCTGGGCTCTCGGGTGCGCTCACCCTCGACAGGCTACCGAGGGCAGGTCAGCCGTAGGACTCGCAGCCGAAGCCGTCCCCGTCCGAGTCGAGGCGGTACGGGTCCATCCCGGGCTCGCGGACCCGTACCTTCTTGCCGACCTGTTCGCAGTCCAGGTCGTTGGCCGCACCGCTTCCCGAACCCGTGCCCTTCACCGGGATGCACGTGACGTACGCGGGATGGCAGTCGCTGCTCGCCGCCGGGGCCACCGGCTGGACCTGCGCAGAGGCGGTGGAGCGACTGGGCGCAGCCGTGCCCGCGCACCTCCCCCACAGCCCGGCCCGCTCGGCCCTGGCCGCGGCGAACGCCCGATCCAGCTCGGCGGCCAGGGAAGGGTTCTCGCTGCGGAACTGCGCCAGGTAGCGGTCGTCGACGAAGCCGGTACGCGCGAGGTGGACGTTGAGGTTCAGCCCGCTGGCGGTGGTCACCACCGACACGCTGCGGCCGTAGGTGTCCACGGTGTAGGAGTCGGCGCGGAACCCGTCGGCGGTCAACGCCGTGCGCTTCGCGGTCGCCTCCGGACCGAAGCACTCGTCGGCCTCGGGCGCGTTGACCATCCCGAGGCGGTACTCCCGGCCGGTGGTGTCCCTCCACGAGTCGCCGTCGCCGCCGCCGGCGGCCCGAAGGAGCGGCGTGGCCGGCGGCGGTTGCGCAGCCGGAGGAGCGGCAGCAGGCGGTGCCGCAGGAGGCGGTGCGCCTGCCGGGGGTGCCGCACCCGGGGGCGGAGGCGGGAGGGGTGCCGGCAGGTCAGCGACCCCGGCGCCGCGCGGCTCGGACGTGCCCGGCCCTTCGCCTTCCGCGCCCGGCGACGCGGCCACCGGCGCGCCGTCGCCGCGTGGGTCCGCAGCGGGCGCGGCGCACCCGGTGAGCAGCAGGGCGGCGAGCGCTCCGGCGATCGGCATCGACGCACGCATCTGGCGTCCCTCGGCTGGCGGGTGCGGTGTCGCGGCGCGACGAGCGGATCGGCGGATCCGCCGGCGCAACCGTCCCACTCGCGGGCAGTCCCCGGGCCCGAATGGACAAGCGCCCCGCTACGAGGTGACCTGCACGCCCTTCCAGAACGCCACCCGGCCCCGGATCTGCTCGGCCGCCTTCTTGGGCTCGGGGTAGTACCAGGCAGCGTCCTGATTGACCTGGCCGTCCACGACCACCGAGTAGTAGCTCGCCGTCCCCTTCCACGGGCACACGCTCGTCTTGTCCGAGTCGACGAGCACGCCCTCCTTCACCGCCGACAGCGGGAAGTAGTCGTTGCCCTCCACCACGACCGTGTCGTCCGAGCGGGCGATCACGGCGCCGTTCCAGGATGCAGTCGTCATGACCGGCGCAACGCGCCGGCGGGGCAGGGCATGCCCGAACACCCGGGAGGGGGCGCCGCGCGTAGGAGATCTCTGCTCGCGCCGTGTATCAGCGCCGGAGGCCGCCGCTCTGAGTCGTGAGTGCGCCCGCGGGGGCGCTTCCCAGGGGGGATCCATGATCGACGACCGCACGCTCAGCCTTCGGCGCAGCGAGCAGGCGCTGTTCCGGCACGAGCTCGATGTGGCGCGCCTGCGCCCGTACTGGCTGCGCGCCCGGGTCCGCATCCTCGTCGTCACCGACGCGTCGGGCAGCTTCGACTCCACCGCCGACTTCGGTCTGGGCCGGGCTCTGGACGAGCTGCGCAACGACCCGTGGTGGTGGGTCCGCTTCGAGGTGGTCACGGCCCACCGCGGGTCCGGTTCGAGCGCCGACCACACCCACTTCCGCTTCGACGCTCCTCCTGTCCCGCTGGCCGGCTTCGACCAGGTGTGGCTGTTCGGCGTGGCGCGTACGCCCGCCCTGCCGGCCGGCGAGGTCGCCGCGATCCGGGCCTTCATGGACGCCGGTGGCGGGGTCTTCGCGACCGGGGACCACGAGGACCTGGGGGCCGCCCTGTCCGGTGACCTCCCGCGGGTCAACGCGATGCGCCGGTGGCGCGCCGGGGGCCCCGCGGGGACACCCCCGCCGCAGAGCGGGCCGACCCGTCACGACACCAGCCGCCAGGGGGCCACTGCCGGCTACCAGTTCGACGACCAGTCCGACGACACGCCGCAGCGGATCTCCCCGACCCGCTACTACGACCCCTACCGCTTCTCGGCGCTCATCCGGCGGTGGCGCCCGCATCCGCTGCTGTGCGGCCGGGGCGGCGTGCTCGACCTGCTGCCCGACCACATGCACGAGGGCGAGTGCGTCGCGCCCAGCGCGGTGCAGGTGGCCGCCGATCCCGGGATCTGGCCCGGCGGCTACGGCCCCGAGGTCATCGCCGGGGCGCGCGTCGAGGAGCACACCAACACCGACGGCCACGGCTTCGTGGGCGGCAGGACGTTCGGGGTGCTCAGCGCGTACGACGGTCACCTCGGTGGCGTCGGCCGGATCGTCACCGACGCGACGTGGCACCACTGGTTCAACATCAACCTGATCGGGTTCGACACGAGCTCGACGCCCTACGACAAGATCCGCAACTACTTCCAGAACGTCGCCCTGTGGCTGGCTCCGCCCGCCAAGCAGGACGCCATGTTCTGCGCGGCGATGTACGGGCTGGTCTGGCTCCAGCCGTTCAACGAGCTGCAGATCGGCCGCGGCGTGCCGCTGCTGCCGCTGGGCTTCTCGGCGGTGGACGCGATCGGCCGGCGGTCCTCGCAGTGCATCGTCAACGACTGGATCCTCGCCCAGCTGCCGGTGCTGCTGCGGACCGAGCTCTACCGGCGGCCGCTGCCCGAGCCGGACCCGCTGCCGCTGTCCGGCGGCCTCGAGAGCATCCGCGAGCTCGTCGTCGGCGCTGCGCTGGAGAGCCTGCGCGAGCAGTTCGACCCGTTCGACCCGCCCGCCGAGGCACCCGAGGAGGAGCTGGTCGCGGGGCTCATCGCCCGCGGCGTCGCGCGCGGCATGGACGCCGTGCTCGAGGTCGAGCAGCGCGGTCTCGCGCACTGCCGGGAGACCCTCGTCCTGCTGGAGAAGGCGCGCTCGGACTGCTGAAGCCACGGTTCGGGGGGACCGGAGGGGGGAGCGGGGAGGGCGGGAACGCCCTCCCCGCTCGTCGGCCCCCAGCTACCGACCGGCCGTGCCCACCGCTTGCGCCCGCTGCTGGCCCCGGCCCTCGGCGAGCAGGGCTGGCGAGACCATCACCTCGACCTTCTGGAACTCCTTGATGGTGGAGTAGCCGGTCATCGCCATGGCCCGGCGCAGGCCGCCGAACAGGTTGGTGGTGCCGTCGTCGCTGCGCGCCGGTCCGAGCAGCACCTGCGCCAGCGGGCCGGCCGGCTCGACCCGCACGCGGGTGCCGCGGGGCAGTTCGGGGTGGTAGCTGCCGTGCCCCCAGTGCCAGCCGCGTCCGGGAGCCTCGGTGGCGCGGGCCAGCGGGCTGCCCACCATGACGGCGTCGGCGCCGCAGGCGATCGCCTTGGCCACGTCGCCGCCCGTACGCATGCCGCCGTCGGCGATGACGTGCACGTAACGGCCGCCGGACTCGTCGAGGTAGTCCCTGCGGGCTCCGGCCGCATCCGCGATGGACGTCGCCATCGGGACGCCGATGCCCAGCACCCCGCGGGTGGTGTTGGCCTGGCCGGGACCGACGCCCACGAGGATGCCGGCGGCGCCCGTACGCATCAGGTGCAGCGCCGACTGGTAGGTCGCGCAGCCGCCGACCAGCACCGGCACGTCGAGGTCGGCGATGAAGCGCTTGAGGTTGAGCGGCTCGGACCGGGACGACACGTGCTCGGCGGACACGACGGTCCCCTGGATGACGAACAGGTCGACCCCGGAGTCGAGCACGGTCTGCGCGAGCTGGACGGTCCGCTGCGGCGTCAGCGACGCGGCCACGGTCACCCCCGCGTCCCGGATCTGCTTCACCCGCGCGGTGATCAGGTCGGGCTCGATCGGCTTGGCGTAGATCTCCTGCATGCGCGCGGTCGCGGTGTCCTCAGGCAGCGAGGCGATCTCGTCCAGCAGCGGCTCGGGGTCGTCGTAGCGCGTCCAGAGCCCCTCGAGGTTGAGCACCCCCAGGCCGCCGAGCCGGCCGATCTCGATCGCGGTGGTCGGCGACACGACGCCGTCCATCGCGCTGGCGACCAGCGGCAGCTCGAAGCGGTAGGCGTCGATCTCCCAGGCGATGGACACGTCCTCGGGGTCGCGCGTGCGCCGGGAGGGGACGATCGCGATGTCGTCGAAGCCGTACGCCCGCCGGCCGGTCTTGCCGATGCCGATCTCGACCTCGGCCATCAGTCCCGGCTGCCGTAGTTGGGGGCCTCGACGGTCATCTGGATGTCGTGCGGGTGGCTCTCCTTGAGGCCTGCCGCGGTCATGCGGACCAGGCGGGCCTGCTGCATCTCGGCGATGGTGCCGGCGCCGCAGTAGCCCATGCCGGCGCGCAGCCCGCCGATGAGCTGGTGGGCAACTCCGGCCAGGGGACCGCGGAAGGGCACCTGACCCTCGACGCCCTCGGGCACCAGCTTCTCGTCGGACAGCACGTCGTGCTGGAAGTAGCGGTCCTTGCTGAACGACTGCGCCGTCCCCCGGCTGCGCATCGCGCCGAGCGAGCCCATGCCGCGGTAGCTCTTGTACTGCTTGCCGTTGACGAACACCAGCTCCCCCGGGCTCTCCTCGACTCCGGCGAGCAGGCTGCCGAGCATGACGGTGTCGGCGCCGCAGGCGATGGCCTTGGCGATGTCGCCGGAGTACTGCAGGCCGCCGTCGCCGATGACCGGGACTCCGGCCGGCCGGGCCGCGAGCGCCGTCTCGAAGATGGCCGTCACCTGCGGAACCCCGACGCCGGCGACGACCCGGGTGGTGCAGATCGCGCCGGCTCCCACTCCTGCCTTGATCGCGTCGGCTCCGGCATCGATGAGCGCCTGCGCCCCGGCGCGGGTGGCGACGTTGCCGCCGATCACGTCGACGCCGGTGGTGGACGCCTTCACCCGCGCGAGCGTGTCCGCGACAGCCTTCGCGTGCCCGTGCGCGGTGTCGACGACGATCGCGTCGACGCCGGCCTCCACGAGGGTCATCGCCCGCTTGAACGACTCCTCGCCGACCCCGATCGCCGCGGCCACGACCAGCCGCCCGTCGGCGTCCTTGGTCGCGAGCGGGTACTGGTCGCGCTTGACGTAGTCCTTCACCGTGATCAGCCCGCGCAGGCGGCCGGCGGCGTCCACGAGCGGGAGCTTCTCGATCTTGTTCTTCTGCAGCAGCGCCAGGGCGTCGGGCCCGCTCACGCCTTCGTGTGCGGTGACCAGGGGCATGGGGGTCATGACCTCGCGGACGCGCCGGGTCATGTCGGTCTCGAAGCGGGTGTCGCGGTTGGTCACGATGCCGAGCAGGACGCCGGAGGCGTCGACGACGGGCAGGCCCGAGATGCGGTAGTGGCCGCACATCCGGTCGACGTCCTCGAGCGTGTCCTCCGGCGAGCAGGTCACCGGATTGGTGACCATGCCGGCCTCCGACCGCTTCACGAGGTCGACCTGCGTCGCCTGGTCCTCGATCGACAGGTTGCGGTGCAGGACGCCGAGGCCGCCCTGGCGGGCCATCGCGATCGCCATGCGGGCCTCGGTGACGGTGTCCATCGCGCTCGACAGCAGCGGCGTGCGCACCGTGATGCTCCGCGACAGCCGGGTCGTGGTGTCGACCTCGCTCGGGATCACGTCGCTGGCGGCCGGCAGGAGCAGCACGTCGTCGAAGGTCAGCCCCAGGAGCGGGAACTTCGCCGCGTAGGCCTCCTGGTCTGCCGCCGCGAGGTCCTCGAAGGAGTGCATCTGCGCCTTCCCTGCAGCCGGTGGGGAAGCAGCCGATCCTACCCTCGCGTCGTGCCGATCCGGCTCCGCCGCGCGGGCCTATCGTGCAGGGGTGACGACGCCTCCGCCGGACCCCGTGGACCCCTTCGCCGGTGATCCCGACGACCCGGCCCAGGAGCTGGCTGCCTTCGACGCCGGCACCCCGGCGCCTGCGCCGCTCCCGGTGGACGAGCACGCCGGGGTGCTCGGTGACCTCGAGGACCTCATGCTGTTCCAGACGCTGCTGGCGCCGAGGGGCCTACGCGGGCTGGCCGTGCTCTGCGCGGACTGCGACGCGGTGCACTACTTCGCCTGGGACCTGCTCCGGGGCAACATGGTGCACCTGCTGGGCGGCGGACAGATCCGGGTGCACGAGCCGGCCTACGACCCCGACCCGACGGACTACGTCAGCTGGGACTACGCCCGGGGGTACGCGGACGCGACCTTCGAGAGCTTGAAGTCCCGCGGAGCGGAGGAGCCCGGGTAGCCGGCGGCCGCACACCGACCAGGTCAGCCCGGCGCGTCGCCTAGCTGACCAGGCCGCGGCGGAAGCCGAGGGCCACGGCCTGCGCGCGGTCGTTGACGCCGAGCTTGCGGAACAGCCGTCGGGCATGGGTCTTGATGGTGTCCTCGGACAGGTAGAGGTCCCGGCCGATCTGGCCGTTGCTCTTACCCTGGCTCATCCCGGTGAGCACCTGGAGCTCCCGCTCGGTGAGCTGGCCGCCGGGCGGGGCGACGCGGGCAGCCTCGCGCACGGCGAGCGCCCGGCGCAGGGACGGCTCGACCAGGTCGTCACCCTCCAGCGCGTGGGCCACGGCGGCGCACAGCTCCTCGTGGCTGACGTCCTTGAGCAGGTAGCCGCGGGCGCCGTGCGAGACGGCGGCGGCGACCTGGTCGCGGTCGTCCGCAGCGGTGAGCATCAGCACCTTCGCCCCCGGGTGCGCCGCGACGAGGCGGCGGGTGGCCTCGAGACCGCCGAGCCCGGGCATGCGCACGTCCATCAGGACGAGGTCGGGCTGCTCGTGCGGGTAGCGCGCGAGCACCTCCTCGCCGCTCGCCGCTGTCTCCACCCGGTCGACACCCGGAACGCCCGACACGAACGTGCGCAGGCCCTCCCGCACGATGCGGTGGTCGTCACAGATGAGCACCGTGGTCACGGAGCAGCCTTCCGGTCGTCGGACAGGGGATCCCCGGGCAGCGCGCCCGGGACGGGTCGTCGTCGTGAGGCGCGCCCTCGGACAGCGGGAGCAGCAGCCGCAGCCGGTCGGTGCCGACGACGAGTCCGCCACCCAGCGCGGCGGCCCGCAGGGACCAGGCGGCGGGGTTGCGCACGAGGCAGTCGACCTCGAGCGCGCCGAGCCGGCCGACGCGCTCCAGGCTCCCCTGCACCGGGTCGGAGCCGGACTCCTCCAGTACTGCCTGGACGAAGCGGTAGGCCACTGCGGCCGCGTCCCGGGTCAGCAGCGCGACCACGTCCGGGTCGAGCTCGAGGACAGGCGCGGGCAGACCGGCAGCCACCCGCTGGGCCGAGAGCTCCACGAGGGCCACCGTCAGGCCGCAGGTGACCCGGGGGCGCAGCAGCCACACGGTGCGGCGCAGCGCCACCAGGGCGTCCTGGACGGCCTCGCGGGCCATCGCCGGATCGCCACCGCGCGCTACGGCGTCGGTGGCGTAGCGGGCCACCACGAGCGCCTGGAGGACGCCGTCGTGCAGGCGGTCGGCGTGGGCGTCGGCGTCGGCGTCGGCGAGGCGGAGCAACGCCGTCGCCAGGTCGTCGGCCGCGCCGGCGGGAAAGCGTGGAGCGGGCGGCGCAGGGCTGTGCAGGCTGTCGCCTCTCAGGCTGTGCATGTCCGACCTCCTCCCGAACGCAGCAGTGCACGGCGCAACCGCCTCGGGGCAGAGCATCGGCAGCCGGAGGGCTCGGACTGAGCGTTGTGCGGGTGCCGGTGCTGCGCAGGGTCAGCTCTCGAGCAGCGCGGCCACCCCCGGGCGGGCCAACCACTCCGCGCGTACGCCCGGGGGCAGGTCTGCCGCCAGTGCCAGCACGGCAGTACGCGCAGCCGCGAGGCTGCGTGCGCTCTCCGCCGGGTCGTCCTCCGCGACCAGCGCGCCGAGCAGCGCGCGGGCCGGCCACACGAGGGGGACCGTGCCGAGCGACTCGGCGAGGGTGGCGGCGCGGCGAAGGGTGGCCGCGGCGTCCCCGGACAGCGAGCTGTCCGAGCCCTCCGGCAGCTGGCCGCCCGAGACCTGGGCGATGCCGAGGATGAGCAGGCCCTTCGCGACGTGCCGGGGAGCCCGGGCATGCTCGGCCCGCTCCACCGCAGCCAGCGCCGAGGCCACGGCCTCGTCCACCTGCCCCTCGAGCATCTGCACCTCGGCGGACACCCAGCCGAGGCGCACCCGCTGGCGCCACCACTCGTCGGCCCGCGCCGGGACGAGAACCCGGGCCGCAGCGAGCCGCGACGACGCCTCGTCGGGCTCCTCCAGGCCGACCGCGTCCGAGGCCAGCCCGAGCTGGGCGTCGAAGGCGGCCTCCCCCGTCCCGTCGGTCAGCTCGAGCGCCTCGAGGTCGGAGGCGCGGGCGATGGCGTGCCGCCCCAGCTGCCGGTGCACGCTGGCGACCGTCGCCGCCGCCAGCGCCGCGAACAGCCGGTGCTCCGCGGCCGCGCCCTCGGCACGGCCGGTCTCGACGAGCGGGGACAGCACGGTCAGCGCACCGCCGTACCGCCCTCCCGCGCCGAGCGCGACGCCCAGCAGCCACCCGGCAGCGGCCATCTCGGCGGAGCGTCCCTGGGACTGGGCGAGCACCACGGCCTTCTCGAGGACGCCCACCGCCGCCGCCGGCTTGCCGTGGAAGGCGGCCTGCTCACCGCTGGCCAGCAGACTGGCGAGGTCCTCCGGGTCCGTCACGCGCGCAGGCTACGCCGCCGCCGGATCCCGGCCCGGCCGACGCCGCGCCCGGGCGGTCAGGCTCCCAGCGCCTGCTCGACCAGCGTCACCGCGTGCGTCAGGTCCACCGCGAGACCGACCCGCTCGGGCAGGCGCTCGGGAGCCCAGCCCGGGCCGCCGACGAGCACCACGGTCGGGGGGCGCATCACCGGCAGGTTCGCCAGGACGCGCTCGTCCGCCGTGCCGGGCAGCTGTGACCACACGAAGAGCGCCGCCGGCCCGGTACGTCGCACCGCGGCCTCCAGGGCGTCCGCCGGGAGCGCCGCACCGAGGGTCCGGGTGGCCAGGCCGCGCTCGGCGAGTCCGGCGGCGAGCGCGTGCAGCGGCAGGACATGGCCCTCGTCCGGCGCGGCGGCCAGCAGGACCGGACGTGCGTCGGCGCGCTCCGCCACGTCCAGCTCGGCTGCCCGCAGCGCCGTCACCGCGCAGTCCGAGAGCAGATGCTCCACCTCGACGCCCTCGCCGGTCGCGCTCCAGCGCTCCCCCACTGCGACGAGCACCGGGCACAGCACGTGCTCCCAGGTGTGGATCACCCCGTGCCGACGCACCTGCTCGCTCAGCATCGCGGTGACCGTCGGCGTGTCCAGCGCCATGGCGGCGCGGCCCAGTCCGCGTACGGCCTCGCCGGCGCCTGCCAGCGCCAGCATCCGGCCGCCCGGACCGCCGCGGGCCGGGGTGAGGCGCCCCTGGCGGTCGGGCAGCGGGGCCGCCGGCCCGCACTCGTGCCCGTCCCG
This sequence comes from Mycobacteriales bacterium, assembly GCA_030447385.1. Lineage (GTDB taxonomy): Bacteria > Actinomycetota > Actinomycetes > Mycobacteriales > SCTD01 > SCTD01. Next base: position 755,008 of record JAUJOY010000001.1, on the reverse strand, counting down.
CTCGAGCACGGCCCGGGCGGCCTCGGCGGGCGGCATCCCCTCCAGCAGGAGCCGGCGCATGGCCTGAAGCCGGGAGAGGTCCTCGACGGAGTAGCGGCGGTGGGCACCCGGGGCGTGCACAGCGGGGCCGAGGCCGTAGCGGCGGTCCCAGGTGCGCAGCGTGGCCGGCGCGATGCCGAGCCGGCGGGCCACCGCCGCCACCGTCAGCAACAAAGGTGGCGCGACCTCCATCCGCGACGGCTCCACCTGCGAAGGATGAGTGCGGGATCACGCCGACACAACTCGACGCGGCCCGGCTGGAACGCGGTTGATGCCCCTGGGGCTGTTTGCACAACCTATGACGCGGTATTAGCATGGCCACGGGTCCACGGACGCCTGGCCCGTACGACGAGACGGGAACGCCATGACCGACACTTCGCACCTTCCCGGTCCACGGCTGGACCTGTGGGAGTGGCAGCTGTGGGGCAGCTGCCGGGGCCGCGACACCGAGCTGTTCTTCCACCCGGAGGGCGAGCGCGGGCTCAACCGGAGCAATCGCGAGCGAGCCGCCAAGGCAGTCTGCGCGGGCTGTCCGGTGCGCCGGGAGTGCCGCGCGCACGCGCTCGCGGCGCGCGAGCCGTACGGCGTCTGGGGCGGGCTTGCAGAGCACGAACGAGAGGCGATCGTCGGCCGGACCACGGCTTCGGCTGCCGCCAGCTGACCCTCTGGCGAGCGGGCCGGCGGCGCGAGCGGCGGGGGGTAGCAGCGAAAGCGTCCGTAACCACGTACCCTCCAGCGTCGTTGCCTGTTCGGGACGGTCCTCGCCCCTGACGTCCGCCGCTACACAGCCGGGAAGCCCTCTCGCCGTGCCCCTCCTGCCCGCTCGACCCGCCCCCTCTCGTGTGGCGGCGTGGACGGCGGCGATCGGCCTGTTCGCCCTCGCAGGCGTGGCTACGGGTGATCCCGCCGCCCGCACGCCGCAACCAGCCGCGACGGACCTGACCGCGGCGGGCGTTCCGGTTGCCGATGCGGCGGCTCCTGCCGCTCCCGCAGCCGCCGCGGCTCCCCCCGTGGCCCCCGCTCCCGACCGGGGGCGTCCGCCGGCGGTGCTGCCGGTCAAGGAGCTGGGCGCGCGGGTGCGTCCCGACGTCCTCATCACCGCGGCGCAGCCGCTCGCCCCCGAGGCCGTCGCCCAGCTGGCGAGCCTGTCACCGCCCGGAGCCGGGCTCGCCTTCCGGGCCGGGATCGTGAAGGTGGGCGACAAGGACGTACGCGCCGTCGGCATCGACCCGTCCACGTTCCGGGCCTTCGCGGTCGAGGGCACGGCGGAGGCGAGCGCCGTCTGGGAGTCGGTCGCCCGCGGCGAGGCCGTGGCCGCCCACGAGACGGCCACCGCGCTCGGCCTCGTGCTCGGCAAGGAGATCACGGTCGCCGGTCCGGGCGGCCCGGCCACGCGGCGGCTCGGCGCGCTCGCCACGACCGGGATCCCTGCCGCCGACCTCGTGCTCGACGACGAGACGGCCCGGGTGCTCGGCCTGCCCGTCGCCACCGGCCTCCTGCTGTCGGCCGACAAGGACCCCGTGATGCTCGCGGACAAGGTCCGGGCGATCACCGGCGACTCGGCTGTCGTGGACCTGCTGACCCCGCCCGCCGCCAATCCGGTGGCGTTCCTGTCGGGGGCGAAGGCCGCCAAGGCGTTCGGCGCCTTCTCCTACCGCTACTTCCCCGACGGCACCATCGAGCCCGACGCCAAGTGGGTGCGGGCCAACATCCAGACCGTCAACCTGCCGATCATGGGCCGGGTCTCCTGTCACCGCCTGATGATCCCGCAGCTGCGCGGCGCGCTGCAGGACGTCGTCAACGCCGGGCTGGCCTCCACGCTGACGACCTTCGACGGCTGCTACGTCCCGCGCTTCATCGAGCGCAACCCGGAGAACTCCATCTCGCTGCACACCTGGGGCATCGCCATCGACATGGATGCCGCGACGAACTACCGGGGGATCGCCGGGGACATGCACCCGGAGGTCGTCAACATCTTCAAGCGGTGGGGCTTTCGCTGGGGCGGCGACTGGGCGTACACCGACCCGATGCACTTCGAGCTCGCCGCGCTGCTCACCAAGCCCCGGCGGTAGGTCGGCGGGCTGACCGTACCCGCCCAGACCCCCCGCAGCGGCAGGAACGCCGAACGGCCCGACCCCCTCGGGGGCCGGGCCGTCGGCGTCGTGCGGGATCTGGTGCTGCGTGGCTAGTGCGAGTGGCCGTGACCGCCGTGACCGGCGTCCGCCTCCGGCTCGCGCTTGTCGGCGACCAGCGTCTCGGTCGTCAGCAGCATGCTGGCGATGGACGCGGCGTTGCGCACGGCCGAGCGGGTCACCTTGACCGGGTCGACGATGCCCTGCTTGACCAGGTCGCCGTACTCGCCGGTGGCCGCGTTGAGCCCCATTGACGCCGAGCCCTTCTTGCCCTGCCCCAGCTCGCGGGCCCGGTTGACGGCCACGCGGCCCTCGTGCCCGGCATTGGCGGCGATCCAGTAGGCCGGCTCGTCGAGGGCACGGCGCACGATGCGGACGCCCGTGCGCTCGTCACCCTCCTTGCCGAGGTCGCCGTCGAGCACGGCAGCCGCGTGGATGAGCGCGGCGCCGCCGCCGGGGACGATGCCCTCCTCGACCGCTGCCTTGGTGGCCGAGATGGCGTCCTCGAGCCGGTGCTTGCGCTCCTTGAGCTCTGTCTCGGTGTGGGCGCCGACCTTGATGACGCCGACGCCGCCGGACAGCTTGGCCAGCCGCTCCTGCAGCTTCTCCTTGTCCCAGTCGGAGTCGGAGCTCTCGATCTCGCGGCGGATCTGCGCGACCCGGTCGGCGACGTCCTCGGTGGTGCCGGCGCCGTCGACGATCGTCGTCAGGTCCTTGGTGACCGTGATGGTCCGGGCCTTGCCGAGCACCTCCAGGCCGACCTGGTCGAGCTTGAGGCCGACGTCGGCGGACACGACCTGCGCGCCGGTAAGCACCGCGATGTCCTGGAGCATCGCCTTGCGGCGCTCTCCGAAGCCGGGCGCCTTGACCGCCACGACCTTGACGGTCTTGCGGATCGCGTTGACGACCAGCGTCGACAGCGCCTCGCCGTCGGTGTCCTCGGCGAGCAGGAGCAGCGGCTTCTGCGCCTGGACGACCTTCTCCAGCAGCGGCAGCAGCTCGGCCAGCGCGCTGACCTTGCCGTTGACCAGCAGCACGTAGGCGTCCTCGAGCACCGACTCCATCCGCTCGGGGTCGGTCACGAAGTAGGGGCTGATGTAGCCCTGCGGGAACTGCATGCCCTCCGTGAGCTCCAGCTCCAGACCGGTCGTCTGGCTCTCCTCGACGGTGATGACGCCGTCCTTGCCGACCTTGTCGATCGCGTCGGCGACGAGCTGGCCGACGAGGCTGTCCTGGGCGGACAGGCCCGCGACGGCGGCGACCTCGTCGTGCGTCTGCACCTCGGTGGCGGCGGCGAGCAGGGCGTCGTTGACCGCCTCGACGGCGGCGTCGATCCCGACCTTGAGCGCCATCGGGTTGGCGCCGGCGGCGACCGCGCGCAGGCCCTCGTGGACCATCGACTGGCCGAGGACGGTCGCGGTGGTGGTGCCGTCACCGGCGATGTCGTTGGTCTTGGTGGCCACCTCCTTGGCGAGCTGGGCACCCATGTTCTCGTGCGGGTCCGCGAGCTCGACCTCGCGGGCGATGGTCACGCCGTCGTTGGTGATGGTCGGTCCGCCGTACGCCTTGGAGATCACGACGTTGCGGCCCTTCGGGCCGAGCGTCACCTTGACGGCGTTGGCGAGCGCGTCGACGCCGCGCTCGAGCGAGCGGCGGGCGTCCTCGGAGAAGCTCAAAGTCTTTGCCATGCGGATCCTTCCGGAAAAAGAGAACGCCCCGGGTCCCCGTAGGGACTCCGGGGCGTCGCTTGCCTGGCGTGCAGGGGTGTGGTGCTTAGGCCTCGATCACGGCGAGCACGTCGCGGGCGGAGAGCACGAGGTACTCCTCACCGCCGTACTTCACCTCGGTGCCGCCGTACTTGCTGTAGAGCACCTTGTCGCCGACGCTGACGTCGAGCGGGACGCGATTGCCGTCCTCGAAACGGCCCGGGCCGACCGCCAGGACGATGCCCTCCTGGGGCTTCTCCTTCGCGGTGTCCGGGATGACCAGGCCTGACGCGGTGGTGCTCTCCGCGTCCACGGTCTGGATGACGATGCGGTCCTCGAGCGGCTTGATGGCGACCTTGGTAGCGGTGGTCACGGATCCTCCTCATAGTGCAGCTGGTGGAGCGGACCGGGCGGCCTGCCGTCGCGGGGGTCAGGTGCCTGGCTGCTGCTGGCACTCTAACCTGTCGAGTGCCAGAGATACAACCTCGCGCTGCCGTCAGGCCGAGACGACGACGCGTACGTCCATCGCGCTGTCGGCCGGCAGGTCCAGCGGGCTCGGCGCTGCGCCGGCGGCGACCAGGCGCGCGCCCAGGGCCGCCACCATCGCGCCGTTGTCGGTGCACAGGCCAGGACGCGGTACGCGCAGGGCGATGCCCGCGGCGGCGCAGCGCTGCTCGGCAAGCGAGCGCAGCCGGCTGTTCGCGGCGACCCCGCCGCCGAGCAGCAGCGTGCCGATCCCCTGGTCGCGGCAGGCACGTACCGCCTTGCCGGTCAGCACGTCCACCACCGCCTCCTGGAAGCTCGCGCAGACGTCGGCGACGGGTACGTGCTCGCCGGCCGCCTGCCGGGCCTCCACCCAGCGGGCGACGGCGGTCTTCAGGCCGCTGAACGACACGTCGTAGGAGTCGTCCCGCATCATCGAGCGGGGGAACGAGATCGCCTGCCGGTCGCCGCCCTTCGCGAGCCGGTCCACCGCCGGGCCGCCGGGGAAGCCCAGGCCCAGCAGGCGGGCCACCTTGTCGAAGGCCTCCCCCGCCGCGTCGTCCACCGTCGCCCCGAGCGGCGACATCGTGGCGGTGACGTCCTCGACGAGCAGGAGGCTGGAGTGCCCGCCGGACACGAGCATCGCGAGGCACGGCTCGGGCAGCGGCCCGTGCTCCAGCACGTCGACCGCCACGTGGGCGGCGAGGTGGTTGACGCCGTACAGCGGCAGGTCCAGCGCAAGGGAGTACGCCTTGGCCGCCGCCACCCCGACGAGCAACGCGCCCGCCAGCCCGGGCCCTGCCGTGACGGCGACGGCGTCGAGGTCCCCGAGGGTGACGCCCGCGGTGTCCAGCGCCCGGTGGACGGTGGGGACCATCGCCTCGAGGTGGGCCCGGCTGGCCACCTCGGGCACCACGCCGCCGAAGCGGGCGTGCTCCTCGACGCTGCTCGCGACAGCATCGGCCAGCAGCGTCGTCCCGCGCACGATGCCGATCCCCGTCTCGTCGCAGGAGGTCTCGATCCCGAGGACGAGGGGCGGGTCGGGCACCGCGTCAGCGTACGGAGCGGGCCGGTCGCGGACCGCGCTGCACACATCCTGATCATCGTCGGGGCCTTCGCGGGTGGTGCACGCTCGCGCAGGTGGCGATGTCGATCACGATGTGTGCAGAAGTGACCGCCTCCGCCCGCAGACCGGGTTCCGGCTACGGCGGGGGCCAGCCACTCCGTGTGGCTCAGCTGCGGCGGGTCAGGACCAGTGCGTCGACCCCGCCGGGGTAGTAGCCGCGGCGGAGGTGGGTTCGGCGGAACCCGTGCCGCGTGTACAGCCGCAGCGCCGGGTCGTTGTCGGCCCGCACCTCCAGGCTCACCACCCGCTGGCCGCGCCGCGCCGCCTCCACCAGCAGCGCGTCCAGCAGCCGCGTACCCAGGCCTTCTCCCTGTGCGTGGGGGGCCACGGCCAGGGTCTGCACGAAGGCCTCGTCGGGGTAGTCGCACAGCCCGGCGTAGCCGACGACGTCCTCCCCCCGCAGGGCGACGAGGTAGTGGCGGGTGTCCACCTGGCCGAGCTCCGACCAGAACAGGCGCTCGCTCCACGGCTCGGGGGAGAACAGCTGCCGCTCGACCGGGAGCACCTGCGGCAGGTGCCACCAGCGCAGTCGACCCACCGTGACGGTCAGGCCGTCACCCGCTTGGGAACGCCTGGCGGCGCGGCGTCGGGGCGGCGCAGGTACAGCGGGGTGAGCGGGTCGGACGCCTCGCCGCTGCGGATGCGCTCGGCGGCGAGCCGGACCAGCCGGTTGGCTCTCGGGTGCTGCGGCTCGTCGAGGACGGACAGCCCCCCGAACGCCTCCCGGTAGAGGAGCGCGCCGGCTCCGACCAGCACCGGCGGCGGAGTCAGCGAGCGGAGGTGGTCGGCGAGCTCGCCGGACCGACCCACCGCCGGTCCCTCCACGCAGCGGCCCAGCGCGTAGCTCGCCCAGTAGACCTCCCGACGCCGCGCATCGGCGACCACCGTCACGCCGGGAGCCGGGTCGGCGAGCTCCTCGGGCACCATCGCGTCGAGGGAGCAGACGCCGTACACCGGGAGGTCCAGCGCGTCCGCCAGCGCCGCCGCCGTCACCAGCCCCACGCGCAGCCCGGTGAACGGCCCAGGCCCGAGCCCGACGACGACCGCCCGCAGCTCGCCGCGGCCGGTCCCGGCCAGCACGGCCCGGACCCCGACCGCGAGCAGCTCACCGTGCCGGCGGCCGTCGACGACCACCGACTCGGCGACGCTCCGCCCGCTGTCAAGGTCCACCAGCGCGGCGGACACGGCCGGTGAGGACGTGTCGAGGCCGAGGACCAGCATGCGCCCGAGCGTACGAGCCCGCCTGGGCGCGCCCGCCCTTCCATCGCGTCCTTCCAGCGCCGATCATGGAGTTGGCGCAGAGGGGGTTCGGGAAGGGCGTACCGGCTAGGCGCCCTTGTACTGCTCGACCAGCTCGCGCTTGAGCACCTTGCCGGACGGGCCGAGCGGGAACGAGTCGGCGAAGATCACCCGGCGCGGGTACTTGTAGGCCGCCAGCCGCTCCTTGGCCCACGCGGACAACTCGGCTTCGGTCAGCTCGCCACCGGCCGGGTCCTTGACGACCACGGCGCAGACCTCCTCGCCGTACTGCGGGTCGGGCAGTCCGATCACCGCGACCTGCGCGACGGCGGGGTGGCGCAGCACCGCCTCCTCGACCTCGCGCGGGTAGATGTTGTAGCCGCCGCGGATGACCATGTCCTTCTTGCGGTCGACGATGGAGACGTAGCCGTCCTCGTCCTTGGTGCCGAGGTCACCGCTGCGGAACCAGCCGTCGACGATCGCCGCCTTCGTCGCGTCGGGCTTGTTGAGGTAGCCCTTGAAGACGTTGTGGCCGCGGATGACGATCTCGCCGAGCTCGCCGGTCGGGAGCAGCTCGATCGACTCCTCCACCTCCGCCTGAGCCACCTCCACCTCGACCCCCCAGATGGCCTTGCCGACCGTGCCGGGCTTCGGCTCGAAGCCCACCTGGTTGAACGTCGCGACCGGCGAGGTCTCGGTCAGCCCGTAGCCCTCCAGCACCTGCGTGCCGAAGACCTCGGTGAACTTCTCGAGGACGGGTACGGGAAGCGCCGCTCCACCGGACAGCGCCGACTTGAGCTTCGGGCGCAGGTCGGAGCCCTTCGCGGCCTCGAGCAGCGCGAGGTACATCGTCGGGACGCCCATGAAGATCGTGCACTTCTCGCCCACCAGCAGCTCCAGCGCCTTCGCGCCGTCGAAGCGCGGCAGCATCACGATCGACGCCCCCACGTAGAACGAGGTGTTCATGCAGCAGGTCTGGCCGAACGTGTGGAACAGCGGCAGGCAGCCAAGGACGACGTCGTCGGGCTGGATGTCGAACGAGTGCATCGCCGAGGAGACGACGTTCATCGTGACGTTGAGGTGGGTGATCTCGGCGCCCTTCGGCGTGCCTGTCGTCCCACTGGTGTAGAGGATGACCGCCGTGTCCTCGGGCTCGGTGGGAGCCATCGCCTCGAGCGGCTTCGCCGACAGCGCGAGGGTGTCGATCCGCTCCAGCCCGGGGTCGGTCCCGTCCGGGCTGTCCATCACCGCCAGCACCGGGATGCCCGCGAGCTCCGCGCCCTTCGCCCCCTCACCCAGCAGCGGTGCCGCGCAAACCAGCGCCTTCGCGCCCGAGTCCTCGAGGACGTACTTGATCTCGTCGGCCTTGAGCAGGGCGTGCACCGGCACGACCACGGCGCCCAGAGCGAGCGTGCCGTAGTAGGCCAGCGGGAAGTGCGGCGTGTTGGGCAGCAGCAGCGCCACCTTGTCACCGCGCCCGATCCCGCGGTCGCGCAGGACGGAGGCGTACTGCAGGGCATGCCCCCACAGCTGGGCGTAGGTCAGGCGCAGGTCACCGAGGACGACGGCGGTGCGGTCGGCATGGCGGACGGCGGACTCCGCGAGGATGCTGGCGATCGTCAAGGACATGTCTCTCCTGGGGTGCGTGGGTTGGAACGGGAGGGCTCAGGCCACCCCGAGGTAGGCCTGCTTGACGTACGGGTCGGCCGCGATCTGGGCCGTGGCGCCCTCCCGGGCGACCTGCCCGTGCTCGAGCACGACGACACGCTCGGCGCAGCGGAAGGCGAAGTTCACGTCCTGCTCGACGAGCAGCATCGTCGTGCCCGTGTCCTGGATCGCCTGGATGCTGGCGACGATCGCCTCCTTCACCCCTACGGACAGGCCCAGGGTCGGCTCGTCGAGGAGCAGCAGGGTGGGCCGGCCCATGAGGGAGCGGCCGATCGCGCACTGCTGCTGCTCCCCGCCCGACAGCGTCCCGGCCGACTGGCCGGCGCGCTCCTTCAGCTTGGGGAACAGCGTGAACACCCGGTCGAGGTCCTCCGCCCGGCTGTCGGCCGCCTTGCGCAGGCGCCGCGCGCCGAGCTCGAGGTTGTCGCGTACGGACAGTCCCGGGAACAGCCGCCGGCGCTCCGGGCAGTGCACCAGCCCGGCCATCACCACGTCGTACGGGGACCCGGGCAGGGGCCTGCCGTCGAACTCGGCCTGCTCGAAGCTCCCGGCGTTCAGCCGCGACAGCGCGCGCAGCAGCGTGGTCTTCCCGGCGCCGTTCGGGCCGACGACGGCCAGGCACTCGCCGCGGTCGACGTGCAGGTCGACGCCGTCGAGGACCTGCGCCTTGCCGAAGGCCACCCGCAGGCCGCGCACCGTCAGCACCCGGGCAGCCGAGTCCCCCGGCGGGCCCGGCTCATCCTTGGGCATCGGGCACCCCTCCGAGGTAGGCGGTCACCACGGCCGGGTCGCGCATGACGCTCTCCGGCTCGCCGTCGGCGATCACCGCCCCCTGGTCCATCGCGACGACGCGGTCCACCAGGCGCAGCAGCGACCCGATCTTGTGCTCCACCACGATCAGGGTGGTGCCGTCCGCGCGCAGCTGGCGGATGGTGTCGGACAGGACGCCGATCTCACTCTGCGACAGCCCGGCGAACGGCTCGTCGAGCAGCAGCAACGACGGCCGGGTCGCGAGCGCGCGGGCCATCTCCAGGCGCTTGAGGTCGCCCTCCGACAGCTGGCTGCTGGGGGCAGCGGCCCGCGCGGCGAGCCCGACCCGATCGAGCACCGCAAGCGCCTGCGCCCGTAGGTCGCCCGAAGCCCGGCCGACGATCAGGGGGACCATGACGTTGGCCAGCACCGGCAGGTCCGGGAACGGCTTGACGATCTGGAAGGTGCGGGCCACGCCGGCTCTCACCACCTTGTGCCGGGCCATCTTCAGCAGGCTGCGGCCGCGCAGCCGTACCTCGCCGCTGGTCGGCTTGTCGAAACCGGTCAGGCAGTTGAACAGGGTGGTCTTGCCGGCGCCGTTCGCCCCGATCAGCCCGACGGCGTCGCCCTCGTCCACGGAGAAGCTCACCGCGTTGACGGCGGTGAGCCCCCCGAACCGGCGGGTCACCTCCTGCGCCTCGAGCAGCGCGGTCACGTCGGCCCCGTCATCACGGTGCGGGCCGTCACGTCGACTCCGCCAGCGTCGAGCCGGCGGCCCGCGCCCCGCCGGTGCTGCGGGACCCGGCCAGGCGCTGCAGGAGCGGCGGCACCAGCCCGCGCGGCTGGACCAGAAGCACCACGATGAGCAGCAGCGCGAACGTCCCGATCTTCAGCTCCGGGTTGTCCTTGTAGAGCGAGATCTTGTCGAGGTAGTAGCCCTGGAGCAGGATCACGGCGTACGCGCCGATCGCCGGGCCGATGATCGACCCCGCACCCCCGAACGCCGCGATGATGATCACCAGCAGGCTGAGGTCGACGGCCAGGAGGTCGAGCGCGACCGTGCCACGCACCTGCGCGTACAGCCCGCCGGCCAGACCGGCGCAGGCGGCGGACAGGACGAAGGCCCCGAGCTTGTATCGCGTCAGGGGCACCCCGGCCGCCTCCGCCGCAGTCTCGTCCTGCTGGATCGAGCGGAGCACCAGGCCGCGCTTGCCGTAGCCGAGGGCCATGAGGCCGCCGACCATGAGCACCATGACGAGCAGGGTGACGAAGTAGCTGACGTAGATGTACTGGTCGAACCCGCCCAGCCCACCAAAGGTCAGCGGACCCAGCACCAGCTTGGCGAGCGACTCCCCGACGGGGCCGGTCACCGCGCCCTCGGTGACCGCGGAGACGTTCGCGATGCCGTCCTCGCCGCCGGTCTGGCTCTTGAAGATGAACGTCAGCTGCACCAGCGCGGCGGCGACCGAGAGCGTGGCCAGTGCCAGATAGGGACCCTTCAGGCGCAGGCACGGCACCCCGATGGCGATCCCCAGCAGGGCTGCGGTGGAGGTCCCCACGAGCAGCGCCGCCTCGTTCGAGAATCCCGGCTCGTACTTCGACAGCAGCGCCACGGTGTAGGCGCCCGTGCCGATGAACGCCGCGTGGCCGAAGCTCACCTGGCCGGTGTAGCCGGACAGGATGTCCCAGGAGGCGGCGAACATGACGAACACGTTGGCGGTCGCGACGACCTGCAGCAGCGTGGTGTTGTCCACGAAGCGCGGGAAGTAGAGCAGCGCGATCGGCAGGAGCAGCAGCAGCAGCAGGTTGACCTTCAGCAGCCGCTGGACCAGTCCTCCGGCACCCGCCCTGCGGGAGGACCCGGCCGATGATCCGGCCACATCGCTGGCCACCTTCGTGCTGCTCGTCCGGCGACCCTCCTCCGGCGCCTCATCGGGCGCCGTCATCTGGCGACCTTCCCGAGCAGGCCCTGCGGACGCAGGACGAGCGTCACCAGGATCACCGCCACGGTCACGAGGCCGACCTTGATGTCGCCGTCCTTCACGTTGAACGCCACGAACCGGTCCAGGAAGCCGACCACGATGGAGGCGAGCACCGTTCCTGGGATGCTCCCGAGCCCGCCGAGGATGACGATGGCGAAGGCCTGCGTGAGGGGAAGCAGCCACATCGTCGGGGTCAGCACGCCGTAGGGCGCGGTGAGGACGCCGGCGAGCCCCGCCAGGCCGGCACCGATCGCGAGGACGTAGAGCGTGACGCGCTCCGGGCGCACCCCGATCAGCCGGGAGGCCTCCTCGTCCTGCGCCACCGCCCGCACCATCCGGCCGGCCGGCGAACGGGTGAGCACGAGCAGGACCACGACGATCGTGACGAGGGCCACGACACCTGCCAGGAGCCGGGCCTGCTGCAGCGTCACCCCGGCGACGTCGACGGCCCCGCTCACGAAGCCCGGCAGCTGGCGCTCCAGCCCGCCGTAGAAGAACCGGACAGCCGACTCCACGAGGATCGCCACGGCGAGTGTCGCGATCAGCACCGCCACCTCCTGGTGGCGGATGGGCGCGATGACCAGCCGCTCGAGCAGGACGCCGGCGAGCATGGCCGCGAGGATGCCGGTCGCGGCGGCCAGGAGCAGCGGCGCCCCCGCCTGGGTCGCGGCGTAGGCGGAGTAGGCCCCGATCATGAAGAACGAGCCGTGCGCCAGGTTGACGATCCCGCCGACGCCGTAGACGAGGGAGAAGCCGAGAGCCACGAGCGCGATCACGGCACTGGTGAGCGCGCCCTGCACGAGGACGTCCACCTGGCTCCTTAGGGTCGTCCGTTGGCGTCTGGCAGGGGCTCTTCACCCGTGGCCGGCGCAGCGATGCCTGCGCCGGCCACGCAACCGCGCCTAGCTGACGCCCGGAGGCTTCTTGTACTTGTTGCCCTCCGCCAGCGTCTCCGGGTAGACGATCTTCTTGCTGCCGTCCTCCTGGTACTGGAAGTAGATCAGCGACAGGCCGGCCTTCGGGTCGGTGGCGCTGTAGATGACGTCGTGCTTGGCGTCGAACTTCTCGACGCCCTGGGCGCCGACGCGGTCGGTCTTCTCCAGCTCGGTGACCAGGGCGTCCGCGCTCAGGCTGCCGGCCCGCACCGCCGCCTCGTGCAGGGCGTAGATGCCGTCGTAGGTCGACACTCCGTTGTAGAGCGGCTCCCGCTTGTACTCCGAGGTGAAGGCGTCGAAGAACGGGATCGTCTTCGGCGAGATCGGCGCGCGCACCGTGCCGGCCGGGCCGTTGAGCTCGCCCACCGCCTTCGTGACCTCGAAGTAGGCCGACGACTGGCCGGCGACGTTGATGCCTCCGAGTGCGAAGCCCGGCTTGAGGGTCGCCCACTGCTTGCCGAGCGCGATGCCGACCTGCGTGGAGTTCACCTCGATCACGAACTGGGCACCCTTGTCCTTGAGGGACTTGAAGTTCGCCGAGAAGTCGGTCGCCTGAGGGGTGTGCTTCTCGGTGCCGACGACGGTGACGCCCTTCTCGACCGGGATCTTCCCTCCGGTGGCCGCGCTCGGGGCAGTCAGGCACTTGTTGAGGAAGTCGACCAGCGGCAGCGCGAAGGCGGCGTCCTCGTGCAGGATCCCGAACTTGGTGAACCCCTCCTTGGTCAGCTTGGTGACCACCGTGAGGCACATGTCCGCAGCGAGGTTCAGTGAGTTGACCGGGCCGATCCGGAAGATGTACTTGCCGGGTCCGGTCGAGTCGACGTCCTTGGTCACGTCCGGCGCGGCTGCTCCGGCGGAGACGTAGGGCAGCTTCGCGCGCTTGATCGTGTCGAGCGCCGCCAGGGTCTCGGCGGAGGAGAACCCGCCCGAGATGGCCTGGACCTTGTCCTCCTGGGCGAAGCGGGTGATGCAGGCGATGGCCTTCTCGGGCTTGGCCTCGGAGTCGCAGAAGACGATCTCGACCTTGGGTCCCTTGCCGGTGGCGTTCAGCTCCTTGGCGGCGAGCTTCGCGCCGTCGCGCACGTCCTCGCCCTGCGGGATCTGCTCGGGCCCGTAGACGCCGATCTTGAACGTCTCGGTCGAACCGCCCGCCGACGCGCCGCCGGTCGGAGCCTGCGTGGCCGTGCCGCCGCCGCTCTCGCCGCAGGCGGTGACCACGCCCATCGCCAGCGCGGTGCAGGCCACAGCCCACCGCTTTGCTCTCATGTCTGTCTCCTCGTGGAACGGCGGGCGGTCAGGGGTGACCGATGCCACAAGCCAACCTCAGCAGCGGGCACATGGGTAGTGGCCCGCTGCAGCGTGTCCCAACCGTGTCCTAGGGCAGCCGCACAGTCGCCCATCGGCCGCCGTGCGGCTCGACGCGGACGACACGGTCGTCCGGGCCGTGCCGACCTGTGCCGCTGCCCCGTTCGAGGCTGATCTGCAACCGGGCGTCCGAAATGTCCTCGACCAGCCCCTCGCCCCACTCCACCACCGTGACCGAGTACGCGAGCTCCTCGTCGAGGTCCAGGTCGTCCAGGTCCACCGGACCCCCTGCAGCCCGCAGGCGGTAGGCGTCGACGTGGACCATCGGCAGCGGTCCGCGGTGGACGCGGGCCAGGACGAAGGTGGGGCTGGTCACCGCGCCCCGCACGTTCAGCCCCGTCCCGATCCCCTGCGCCAGGACGGTCTTGCCGGCTCCGAGGGGGCCGGACAGCACGACGAGGTCGCCGGCCCGCAGCCCGCCGGCCAGGCGTACGCCCAGCGCCCGGGTCTGCTCGGCCCCGGTCAGGACGAGGTCGAGCGGACGGACCAGCTCACCCGGTACCAGCGGGGTGAACCCGAGGGCGGCCCACTCGACGTCCAGCTCCGCCGCCGCGCGCAGGTCCAGCGCGCTGCCGGGCTCCACCAGCGCCGCCCGCGCCTCAGCCGGGTCGCGGACCTGGCGCGACCAGCTCACGCGACGGAGCGGGCCGCAAGGGCCAGGTCCTGCGCCAGGAGCCGCCGCGGCTCCCCCCGCGGCCCGCTGCGCAGCGCGGCGCTCGGGTGGTAGGTCGGCAGGACGCGCACGCCGTCGACGTCGTGCAGCCGCCCGCGTACCGGGCCGAGCGGGGTCGGACCGAGGAACCAGCGGGTCGCGGACAGCCCGAGGGCCACGACGACTTCCGGCGACACGAGCTGCAGCTGGCGCCGGGTGAAGGGGCGGCAGCTCGCACTCTCGGTCCGGGTGGGGGCCCGGTTGCCCGGTGGCCGGCACTTCACGGTGTTGAGGATCGCCACCCCGGCGCGGGAAAGGCCGGCCTCGGCCAGCAGCAGGTCGAGCAGCTGCCCGCTGCGCCCGACGAACGGCTGCCCGCTGGCGTCCTCGCTCGCACCCGGCGCCTCGCCCAGCACCAGCAGCCGCGCCCGCGGCGGCGTGTGCCCGACGACCACCTTCCGACGGGTCGCGGCCAGCTCCGCACAGGCGGTGCACTGCCTGGCGCTGGCCGCCAGCGTCTCGAGGTCCGCCGCCCGCGCGGCCTGGCGCACGTCCGCCGCGCTCGCCGGCCGCGCCGCCGGGCTCACGCGCTGCGCTGGACCGAGCGCGTCGCCCGGGCGACCAGGGTGCGCAGGTGCATCGTCACGAGCGGGGCGCGCTCGAGCTGGACCATGTGGCCCGAGCCCTCCACGACCACGAAGCTCGCGTCCGGCAGGGCCTGCGCGATGGTCTCGCTGTGCTCCAGCGGGGTGAGCAGGTCCTTGCTGCCCACCAGCACCAGCGTCTCGACGCCCTTCAGGACGTCGAGAGCCTCGAGCTTGTCGTGGTTGGTGAACGCCGAGTAGAACTCCGCGATCACGTCGACGGGGGTGTTGGCCGCCATCTGCTCCACGAACTCGACCAGCGCCGGGCTCGCGTCCTTGCCCCCGAAGACGAGGTAGCGGGCGATCACGTAGGCCAGGTCGGTCCCGATCTGGCGCCCCTTCTCAAAGGGTGCCGGCCGCTTGCGGACCCCCCGGAACAGCCAGTCCAGCCCGACGGAGGCGACCGGGCGGGCGACGGTCGGCAGGCCGAACGTCAGCTCGGCGAGCTTGCCGGTGGAGGACGAGATGAGCGCGACGCCGACGACCCGGCTGCCGAACAGCTCGGGCTCGGAGTCGGCCAGCGCGAGGATCGTCATGCTGCCCATCGAGTGGCCGACGAGCACGATCGGCCCGTGCGGCACCACGGCGTTCAGGACGGTGGACAGGTCGCGGCCGAGGTGGTCGATGGTCGCGCTCTCGGAGCGGCCCCGGCCGCTGCGGCCGTGCGAGCGGTGGTCGTAGAAGACCAGCCGGCCCGGGTTGTCCTTCGCCAGCTCCTGGCGCTGGTAGTGCCAGACCGCCATCTCCTGGGTGTAGCCGTGCAGGAAGACGATGGTGAGCGGCGCATCCGCCGGACCGACCTCCTCGACGTGCAGCGGCACGCCGTCGTCGGTGACCACACGGCGCGTGCGGTCGGCCGGCAGCGAGAAGAAGGGCTCGCGCGCGTCCGGGTCGGGACGCCGGCGCGGGCCGGCGACCGCGCGCCGCTCCGCCGCCAGGCCGACGGCGACACCCACCGCGACGACTCCGGCGGCGGCGCCGATCAGGCCGGTCCTGCGTGGTGCCTTCACCGCATCGCTCCGATCTGCACCCGCGGGACGCGCGCGCCCACCCGGGTGACGATCTCGTAGTTGATGGTCCCCAGAGCCTCGGCCCACTCCTGCGCGGTCGGCTCCCCCTCGTCGCCCGGCCCGAACAGCAGCACCTCGTCCCCGCTCGCCACCGGATCGTCGCCGACATCGAGCACGAACTGGTCCATGCAGACCGTTCCGGCGATGGTCCGCCGCCGGCCGCCCAGCAGCACCGAGCCGACGTTCGTGGCCGTACGCGGGACGCCGTCGGCGTAGCCGAGCGGCACGAGCGCGAGGGTCGTCTCCCGGCCGGTCTCGTAGCGGTGCAGGTAGCTGACACCGGTGCCCGCCGGCACCCGCTTGGTCAGCGCGACGGTGCTGGCGAGGGTCATCGCCGGCCGCAGCCCGAACTCGGCCGGCGTCCCCAGCTGCGGCACCGGCGACAGGCCGTAGACCGCGAGCCCGGGGCGGACCAGGTCGTAGTGCGTGGCCGGCGCGGTGAGGGTCGCGGCGGAGTTGGCCAGGTGCCGGACCTCGGGCCGCAGCCCCGCGCGGTCGGCGACGTCCAGGGCGTCGGCGAACACCTGCGCCTGCCGGGCGTTGACGGGGTGGTCCGGGCCGCCGTCGGCGAAGGCGAAGTGGCTCCACAGCCCCGTGACCAGGACCTCGCCGCCCGCCTGCGCCTTCACGGCCGCGGCGCACAGGTCGGGCCAGGCCTGCAGGGTCGCCCCGGCCCGGGACAGTCCCGTGTCCACCTTGAGCTGGACCCG
Source organism: Mycobacteriales bacterium (assembly GCA_030447385.1). GTDB lineage: Bacteria > Actinomycetota > Actinomycetes > Mycobacteriales > SCTD01 > SCTD01. The sequence goes on along the minus strand of JAUJOY010000001.1, from coordinate 738,507 downwards.
GGCCGTCCGGCCGGCGCCCTGCGCGGCGGACACCACCGCGGTGAGCTGGGGCAGGTCGTCGACGCTCAGGTCGACCGAGGCCCCGACGGCGGGTGCGAGGTCCTCACCGGGGGCGTGCAGCCAGGCCAGCACCGGTACGCGCAGGCCGGCCGCCCGCAGAGCCAGCGCCTCCTCGAGGAAGGCCACGCCGAGCCAGTCCGCCCCGCCCTCGACCGCGGCCCGGGCGCTCGGGACGAGGCCGTGGCCGTACCCGTCGGCCTTGACCACCGCCATGAGCTGCGCACCGCCGCCGGCGCGGGAGCGCAGCGCCCGGACGTTGTCCCGGATCGCGCCCAGGTCGATGCGCGCCTCGGTCCTCAACGGCTGCTCCGGCTCACCGGGCCATCCTGACAGCCTCGCGTACGGCGTCCGGCCAGGAGGTGAGCAGGGGCCCGGCGGACGTGGCCGCTCCGTGCGCGGCCAGCGCCCCGGCCCGGCCGTGCAGGAAGGCGCCCATCGAACCAGCGTCCCGGGGCGACAGTCCCTGCGCGAGCAGCGCCGCACACGCACCGGCCAGCACGTCACCGGTGCCCGCAGTGGCAAGGACAGGTGAGCCGGTGGGGTTGACCCGCGCGGGCCCGTCGGCGTCGGCCACGACGGTGGCGTCCCCCTTCAGCAGGACCGTCACGCCCAGGTCCTGCGCGAGCCGGCGCGCCACGCCCACCCGGTCGGCCGACAGCGGCACGAAGCGGGCGAGCTCGCGGTCGTGCGGGGTCAGCAGGGTAGGGGCGGCGCGCTCGCGCAGCCAGCCCTGGTGCCGGGCGCAGACCGTCAGGGCGTCGGCGTCCACCAGCACCGGGACGTCCTGCGCCAGCACCGCCTCCACGGTCGCCTCCGCCCGGCGATCGGTGCCGAGCCCAGGACCGACCACCCACGCCTGCGCGCGCCCGGCGGCCACGACGTCCGCCCCCGTCGCCTCGTGCACCACGGCCTCGGGCCAGTGCAGGCGGATCTGCTCGGCCGCGTGCGCAGCGCCCGCGAAGCGGACCATGCCGGCGCCGGCGCGCACGGCCGCGCCGACGCACAGCACGGCGGCCCCGGTGTACTGCTGCGAGCCCGCCGCCACCCCCACGACCCCGCGGCTGTACTTGTCCGCCGAGGCGCCGGCCCCCGGAAGCAGGCGGGCCACGTCCCCCGCCTCCAGCGCCTCCACCACCGGTGGACCCAGAGCCGAGCCCAGCCCGATGTCCACCAGCTCGACCCGGCCGGCGACGGTGCGTCCGGCGCCCACCAGCAGGCCGGGCTTGTAGGTGCCGAAAGTGAGGGTCATCGCCGCCCGTACGGCCGCACCCGCGACGGCGCCGGTGTCCGCGTCCACCCCGCTGGGGAGGTCGACCGCCACCACGTCCCGGCCCCCGACCGCCGCGGCGAGGCCGGCGGCGGCTTCCCGCAGCGGCCCCTTCGCGCCGATCCCGACCAGGCCGTCCACCACCAGCCCGTCCGGCGGCACCGCGTCCGCCACCCGCCCACCGGCCGCGAGCAGCGCCGCCAGGGCGTCCCCGCGCGGCGTGCCGGTCAGGACGGCGGTGACGGCGGCGCCGCGCGCGGCGAGGCGGGCACCGGCCCAGAGGGCGTCGGCCCCGTTGTCGCCGCCGCCGACCAGCAGGACCACGCGCGAGCCGTAGACCGAGCCGAGCCGGCGTGCGCAGGCGACGGCGAGTGCGGCGGCGGCCCGCTGCATCAGCGTCCCGGGCGGGAGCGAGCGGGCGCACGCCGCCTCTGCCGCCCGCACCGAGGCCACGGTGTGCGCCGACCTCACCGGGCTCCCGCTCCGGTTCGCGTCACGACTCGGCGATGACGACGGCGGTCGCCACACCGCCGTCGTGGGACAGCGACAGGTGCCAGGCGGTGATCCCCTGCGCGGCCGCCTCCTCGGCGACACCGCCGTGCAGCACGAGCCGCGGCCGCCCGCTCGGGTCGCACACGACCTCGGCGTCCCGCCAGCGCAGCCCGCCGGGCGCGCCGAGCGCCTTCGCAACGGCCTCCTTCGCGGCGAACCGCGCCGCGAGCGAGTCGCTGCGGGTCAGCGCCTGCTCCCCGTCGGTGAACAGCCGCGCCGCGAGCCGCGGCGTCCGCGCGAGCGCCCGCTGCACTCGGGCCACCTCGACGACGTCCACCCCGACACCCACGATCACGGGAGGTCCCTGCCGACGGCCACGGCCTCAGCATCCCCGATGCGCGGGCGCTGCTACTCGACGGTGACGGACTTGGCCAGGTTGCGCGGCTGGTCGACGTCGAGGCCGCGCAGCCGGGCGATCTCCGCGGACAGCACCTGCATGGGGACGAGGGTCAGCAGTGGTGCGAGCAGCGACTTGGTGTCCGGGATGCGGATCACGTGGTCGGCGTACGGGGTGGCGCTGTCGTCGCCGTCGGTGGCCAGCACGATCGTGCGTGCGCCGCGGGCGCGTACCTCCTGGATGTTGTTGATCAGCTTGGGCTGCAGGGCATGCCGGGGGGCGATCACCACGACCGGCGTGCCCTCCTCCACCAGCGCGATGGGGCCGTGCTTGATCTCCCCGGCCGGGAAGCCCTCGGCGCTGATGTAGGCCAGCTCCTTGAGCTTGAGCGCCCCCTCGAGCGCCATCGGGTAGCCGACGTGGCGGCCGAGGAACAGCACGCGCGGGGCGTCGACGATGGACCGGGCGATGTCGCGTACGCCGTCCATCCGGGACAGCAGCTCCGCCACGAGCTCCGGGATCGACTGCAGGTCGCGCAGGTGGGCGCGTACCTCGTCCGGGTCGCGGGTGCCGCGCAGCTGGGCGAGGTAGAGACCGACGAGGTACATCGCGGTGATCTGCGTCATCACCGCCTTCGTGGAGGCGACGGCGACCTCGGGACCGCCCCGGGTGTAGAGCGCGGCGTCGCTCTCGCGGGAGATCGTGGAGCCGACTGTGTTGGTGACGGCCAGGACCCACGCCTTCTGGTTGCGCGCGTGGCGTACGGCCTCCAGGGTGTCGGCGGTCTCGCCGGACTGCGACACGGCGATGACGAGGGTGTCCCGGCCGAGCACCGGATCGCGGTAGCGGAACTCCGAGGCCATCTCGACCTGCACCGGCAGGCGGCACCAGCGCTCGATGGCGTACTTGCCGATGAGGCCGGAGTGGTAGGCCGAGCCGCAGGCGACGATGAACACCTGCTCGAGGCCGCGCACGTCCTCGTCGCTCATCGCCAGCTCGTCGAGGTGCAGCAGGCCCCCGGAGGTGAGGCGGCCGCCGAGGGTGTCGCGCACCGCTCCCGGCTGCTCGTCGATCTCCTTGAGCATGAAGAACTCGTAGCCGCCCTTCTCGGCGGCGGCGGTGTCCCAATCGACGTGGTAGCTCGGGCCCTCGACGACGGTGCCGTCCAGGTCGGTGACCGTGACACCCGAGCGGCGCAGCTCGACGACCTGGTCCTGCTCGACGGCGCGCGCCTTGCGGGTGTGCGCGATGAACGCCGTGACGTCGGAGCCGACGAAGTTCTCGCCGTCGCCGAGGCCGATCACCAGCGGCAGGTTGCGCCGCGCGGCCACGACCAGGTCGGGCTCCTCGCGGTGGCTGACGACGAGGACGAACGAGCCCTCGAGGTCACGGCAGACCGACCGCAGGCTGGCCGGAAGGTCGCCCGCGGTCGGACCGTCGGTGTAGCGCTCCTCGAGCAGGTGCGCGACCACCTCGGTGTCGGTCTCGGACCGTCGCACATGGCCGCGGGCGTCGAGCTGGGCGACCAGGGCCTGGTAGTTCTCGATGGTGCCGTTGTGCACGACGGCCACGGCGCCGGAGCAGTCCGAGTGCGGGTGGGCGTTGCCGTCGGTGGGCGCGCCGTGGGTCGCCCAGCGCGTGTGCCCGATGCCGAGGCTGCCCTGCAGGTCCTGCTCCGCGAGCTGCTTCTCGAGGTTGGCGAGCTTGCCCGCCTTGCGCTCCACCTGCAGGCCGGCGGCGCCGAGGATCGACACGCCCGCGCTGTCGTAGCCGCGGTACTCCAGCCGGCGCAGCCCGTCGAGCACGACCTCCAGCGCCTGCTGATCCCCGACATAGCCCACGATGCCGCACATGGGGGGCAGGCTAGCCCTCTCACGTAGCGTCTCGGCGTGGATCGACGTCAGGGACTGCTGCGCCGCCTGCGGCCCTTCAAGCGCACGATCGGGCAGGTGACGGCCTACCGCGCCGCGTGGGAGCAGGCCAATGCCCTGGCGCTGCAGGAGAGCGGGCCGCTGTGGCTGGTGCTCGGCGACAGCGCCGCGCAGGGGATCGGGGCCAGCGATTACGACAAGGGCTACGTCGGCGTCGTCCTGTCGCGGCTGCGCGCGTCCAGCGGCGAGCCGTGGCGGGTGGTCAACCTTTCCCGCTCGGGGGCGCGTACGCGTGAGGTCGTCGACGCGCAGTGGCCGGCGGCCCTGTCGCTGCTGGCGTCGTCGGAGCCTGAGCTCGTGACGGCGGTGGTGGGAGGCAACGACGCCCTCCACACCAAGGAGGCGCAGTGGCGGGCCGACGTCGAGGACCTGTGCGCCGCGCTGCCCGAGGGCGCCGTCGTTGCGACCGTCGCCCGCGGGGTGTTCGAGCGCAAGACGCGGCAGGTGAACGACGCGCTGCGGGTGTGCGCCGCCGCCCACCGGCTGCGCGTGGCGGACCTGTGGGCCTACACCGGCGCGCCGTACAAGGGCCTGTACGCCGATGGCTTCCACCCCAACGATGCGGGCTACCTGCAGTGGGCGGACGCGCTGTCCGCCGCCCTCGGGCTGCCGCGCGCCTGAGGCGGAGGTGTACGTGTGCGGTGGGCGCCGGCGTCACCTGGGTGGTGCGCAGGCGCGGGCACGCAGCGCTCGAGCGAGGTCGTCGCGTTGCTCCGCCACGTAGCGGCGCAGCCCGGCGGGATGCACCTCGTCGAGCAGCGCCGCGGTCCGCTCGAGGACGCGCGGCTCCACGAGGGTCGAGGGAAACAGGCGCACGGTCAGGGAGCCGGCGACCTGCGGTGTACGGGCGGCCCACAGTCCCGGCATGTCGGTGACGTAGCGGTCGACGTAGTCCCCCAGCAGTGCCTCCTGCCCGAACCGCCAGATGCCACCGGCGAGCGCGGCGCTCTCGTGGTGGGACAGGGAGGTGTCGGCGACGGCGGCCTGCCAGGCGTCCGCCTTGGCCGCGGGATCCGGCCGCGAGGCACGCGCCGCGAGCGCGTGCAGCCGTCCGGCGGCCGTTGGGTCACGGGTCAGTTCGGCGTCGATCACGGCGTCGTCGACCCGGCCCAGGGCGGCCAGCGCCTCCACGAGAACCCACCGCAGGTCGGTGTCGACGGCAAGACCCGGCGGCACCTGCGTCCCGCGGAGCAGTCCCTCCAGCGCGGCCGGCTGCACGATCCCGTCCGCGACGAGGGCGAAGGCGCGTACGCGCACGAGCTGCAGGTCGCTGCCGGCGGGCGCTGCGTGGGCCGCTCGCCAGGACGCCTCCGCGAGGCTGTCCCGCAGCTCGATGCCGCGCGGGCTGTAGAGCGTCGCGGCCGTACGCGCCTGGCTGAGCAGGGTCTCGACGACCGCCGGGTCGCTCTCGCCGTCGACACCTGCGAGGACGGCGGCAACGAGGTCGTCCGCGCTCAGCTCGGCGTCGCGGCAGGCGTCCCACAGGGCGCTCCAGCACAGGGCTCGGGCAAGCGGGTCGGCCAGCCGGCGCAGGTCCCTGCGTACGGTCGCGAGGGACCGGTCGTCGAAGCGCACCTTCGCGAAGGTCAGGTCGCCGTCGTTGGGCAGCAGCAGGTCCGGCAGGTCGTCGGGCGCCAGGTCCAGCGGCGTGACGGCGTCGTCCACCTCGACGTCGAGCCGGGAGCGCAGGACCAGCGCGTCGCCGGACAGGTCGTACAGGCCCACGCCGATCCGGTGCGGCCGTCTGCCGCCGTCCTGCCGGATCTGCACCCCGTCCCCGGTCACGACTGTGCGCAGCGTGCTCACACCGGCGGTCTGCAGCCAGGCCCGTGACCACTCGTCCAGGCTGCGACCACTGGCCGCCTCCAGCTCGGCGAGCAGGTCGGCGAAGGTGGTGTTGGCGAACGCGTGGCGATCCAGGTAGGCGCGGACCCCCGAGAAGAACGCGTCCTCCCCGACCGTCGCCACCAGCTGCCGCAGCACCGAAGCACCCTTGGCGTAGGAGATCCCGTCGAAGTTGAGCAGCGCGCTGCGGTTGTCGTCGACGTCGCCCTGGACGGGGTGGGTGCTCGGCAGCTGGTCGGCCCGATAGCCCCACGCCTTGCGCGACGCGCTGAAGTCGACCCAGGTGCCGTCGTGCCGGGTTGCGCGGTCGACGGTGAGGTAGCCCATCAGCTCGGCGAAGGACTCGTTCAGCCACAGGTCGTCCCACCACCGCATCGTGACGAGGTCGCCGAACCACATGTGCGACATCTCGTGGGCGATCACCATCGCCCGGCGGCGGCGCCTGTCGTCGGTGACCCTGGAGCGGAAGACGAAGTCCTCCGAGAAGGTCACCGCGCCCGGGTTCTCCATGGCACCCGCGTTGAACTCCGGGACGAACAGCTGGTCGTAGGTGTCCCCGAACGGGTAGTGCCGGCCGAACAGCTCCTGCTGCAGGTCGAAGCTCTGCCCCGTGATCTCGAACAGCTCGTCCGGATCCAGCTGCGCGGCCAGCGACCGCCGGCAGTGCAGGCCCAGCTCGATCCCGTCGTGCGCCCGGTGGACGCTGTGCCACGGGCCGGCGGCCACGGTGAACAGGTAGGTGCTGATCCGCTGGGTCGGCGCGAAGCTCCAGCGGTTCCGGTCGCCGGCGCCGCGCTCGTTGCCGATCACCGTCCAGGTGTCCGGAGCCTCGACCGTCAGCCGGAACACCGCCTTGAGGTCGGGCTGGTCGAAGCAGGCGAAGATGCGCTGGGCGTCGTCCAGGAAGCTCTGCGCGTAGAGGTAGACCGCTCCGTCCTCGGGGTCGACGAACCGGTGCAGCCCCTCACCCGTGCGGCTGTACGCGCAGCGGGCGGACACCTCCAGCACGTTGTCCGTCTGCAGGCCGGGCAGCTCCAGCCGGTTGCCGGTCAGCGGCCCGACGCGGCTGCCGTTGAGCGTCGCCTCGAGCAGCTCCCCGTCCAGCTCGGCAAACGACGCCGATCCCGGCGTCGCCGTGAAGCGCACCGTGACGCCCGAGCGGAAGTGGCCTGCGGTGCTCGAGGTGTCGTCGGCGCCGGTCAGGTCGAGCTGCACGTCGTAGCTGGCCACGTCCAGCAGCGCCGCCCGGGCGCCGGCCTCGTCCCGTGTCAGGTTGCGCACCCGCCGACCCTAGGTGGCGCGCCGGGCCGCCCCGCATGCCTCACCCCGTCCTGCAGCCCGCTCCGCACTGCCAGCGGTCACGTCTGCACACATCGTGATCCACGTCGGCGACCGCCCCCGCGCACTGCGTCCTCGCGGACGCCGGCAGCGATCAGGATGTGTGCGGAGATGTCCGCGCCGGAGGCAGCACCGTGCCCGGGCGACCGCGGCATGTGACACCGGCTTGATATCTGTCACACTGACCGGCATGTCCCGTCCCACGGCGCCTGCACCGACGTCACGCTGGTTCGGCTGGGGCTCCGACGACGCCGCGACCCCCCTGAGCCCTGAGGTGCTCGGACTGCTCGAGGCGGGGCTGGGCATCCGGCCGCGGGACGCGCGGCCGGTCGCGCTGACCGACGTGCGGCTCCCGGGGTGCCGCCTCCCGCAGGACGCCCGCGAGGCGCTCACGGCTGCCGTGGGAGCCGGCCACGTCCTCGAGGACGACCGCAGCCGGATCCTGCACACCCGCGGCAAGTCCACCCCGGACCTGCTGCGCCTGCGCGGCGGTGAGGCCGACGACGCGCCCGACGCGGTGGTCCTGCCCGCCGACGAGGACGAGGTCGTGGCGGTCCTGCGCGTCTGCGTGGCGCACCGGGTGGCGGTCGTCCCGTACGGTGGCGGCACCAGCGTCGTCGGCGGGCTCGTCGCGCGACGCGACGGCTTCGCCGGGGTGATCGCCCTCGACCTGTCCCGCCTGAACCGGCTGCTCGCCGTCGACGAGGTCTCCCTCACCGCCACCCTGGAGCCGGGGCTGCGCACCCCGCAGGCGGAGGAGCTGCTGGCTGCGCACGGGCTGCAGCTCGGCCACCAGCCGCAGTCCTACGAGTACGCCACGATCGGTGGCTACGCCGCGACCCGGTCCAGCGGTCAGGCCTCGGCCGGGTACGGCCGCTTCGACGAGCTGGTCGTCGGCCTCCGGCTCGCGACCCCGGAGGGTGTGTGGGAGCTGGGGCGCGCGCCGGCGACCGCTGCCGGACCGGACCTGCGGAAGCTGGTCCTCGGGTCCGAGGGGGCGTTCGGCATCCTCACGTCGGTGACGCTGCGGGTGCGCCGCCTGCCCGAGGTGCGCTCCTACGAGGGCTGGCACTTCGCGTCCTTCGACAAAGGATGCGCGGCGCTGCGCCGGCTCGCCCAGGAGGGGCCGCTGCCGACGGTGCTGCGGCTCTCGGACGAGGCGGAGACAGCTGTGGGCCTGGCCCGCGCGCACGACGTCGGCGGACCGGCGGCCGCCGCCGGCGGCTGCCTCGTCGTGGTGGGCCACGAGGGGAGTGCCGTCGCGGTCGAGCGGAACCGCGTCGCTGCCGCCGAGGTCCTGACGGCCTCCTCCGGCCGCCCGCTGGGCGCCGAACCCGGGAAGGACTGGGTGCGCGGCCGCTACGCCGGCCCCTACCTGCGCGACGCACTCCTTGACGTCGGGGCGCTGGCGGAGACGCTCGAGACCGCCGCCTTCTGGTCGGCGCTGCCGCAGGTCTACGACGCCGTACGCGCGGCGCTGACCTCCTCGCTGGAGGCGACGCCGCCGCTGGTCCTGTGCCACGTGTCGCACGTCTACCCCACCGGCGCCTCGCTCTACTTCACCGTCGTGTGCGCACAGGCCGACGACCCGGTCGCCCAGTGGAGGGAGGCCAAGCGCGGGGCCAGCGACGCGCTGATCGCCGCGGGGGGCAGCATCACCCACCACCACGCCATCGGCACCGACCACCGGGCGTGGCTCGCCGACGAGGTCGGCGAGAGGGGTGTCGAGGTGCTGCGGGCGGTCAAGGCGCGGCTCGACCCCGGCGGCGTGCTCAACCCCGGGGTGCTGATCCCGTAGGACCGGGCAGCGCGCACCTGGGACCCGGGCACCGCGCACCTACCGGCCGACCACCTCGGCCAGGCGCTCGGCCACCGCCGCCGCCTGCTCCGGGGTCGGCGCCTCCACCATCACGCGCACCAGCGGCTCGGTGCCCGACGGCCGCAGGAGCACCCGCCCGTCCTCCCCCAGCAGCCGCTCCTCGACCGCCACCGCCTTCCGCACGTCGGCGTCCTGTGCCCGCTCCCGCGGGGCCCGGACGTTGCGCAGCACCTGGGGCAGCCGGGTCATGACGCGGGCGAGCTGCGCCAGCGACGACCCCGTCTCGGCCATCCGGCCGAGGATGCTCACGCCGGTCAGCAGGCCGTCGCCGGTGGTGGCGTGGTCGAGCAGCACGGTGTGGCCGCTCTGCTCGCCGCCGAGGGTGAACCCACCCGCCCGCATCGCGGCGAGGACGTAGCGGTCCCCGACGGCTGTCTGGACCACCGTGAGCCCCCGCGACTGCATGGCGCGTACGAACCCCAGGTTGCTCATCACCGTCCCCACCACGGTGTCGTGCGGGAGCGCATCCCGCTCGTGCAGGGCGACCGCGAGCATGGCCAGCACCTGGTCGCCGTCCACGACGGCGCCGCTGGCATCGACGGCGAGGCACCGGTCGGCGTCCCCGTCATGGGCCAGCCCCAGGTCGGCGCCGTGCTCCACGACGGCTGCCCGCAGGAGGTCCAGGGAGGTCGCCCCGCAGCCGTCGTTGATCCGCTCCCCGTCGCCGTCCGCCGCGATCGCCACGACCTGCGCACCGGCCGCGCGGTAGACCTCCGGGGCCAGCGCGGACGCAGCGCCCTGCGCGGCGTCGACGACGAGCTTGAGCCCTCCCGCCCGCACCGGCAGCGCGGCGAGCAGGCCGTCGACGTAGGACTCGACCAGCTCCGGACCGGCGGTGCTCACCCGGCCGATCGCGCTGCCGGTGGGACGTATCCGGTTGCGCCCGAGGCCAGCCTCCAGAGCCTGCTCGATCTCGTCAGGCAGCTTCCACCCGCCGGGCCCGAACAGCTTGAGGCCGTTGTCGGGCATCGGGTTGTGGCTGGCGCTGACCACCAGCCCGAGGTCGGCGCCGCCCCTGGCGCACGCGTGCGCCACCACCGGGGTCGGGACCACGCCGAGCAGCTGCACGTCGACGCCCGCGCTGGCGAACCCGGCCGCTGCGGCGGCCTCCAGCATCGGCCCGGAGGGACGGGTGTCCCGGCCGATCACCGCCAGCGCGCGGCCGCCACTGCCGTCGCGGCGGGCCAGCAGCTCCGTTGCCGCGCTGCGGGCGACGGCGAGCGCGAGCTCCGGGGTGAGCACGTCCCCGTTGGCCAGCGCGCGTACGCCGTCGGTGCCGAACAGCCGAGGCGCTGCTGTCGGTCGCACCTGCATCGGCAATCCCTCTCCGCATGCCGCGAGGCGGCACCCCGGAAGGTGGCCGCCTCGGCGGAGCCGGTCCGGACTAGCGCTTGGAGTACTGCGGGGCCTTGCGGGCCTTCTTCAGGCCGTACTTCTTGCGCTCCTTGATCCGCGCGTCGCGGGTCAGGAAGCCCTCCTTCTTCAAGGCCGGCCGGTCATCGGGCTCGATCTCGATGAGGGCGCGGGCGATGGCGAGGCGCAGCGCACCCGCCTGGCCGCTGATGCCGCCGCCGTGCAGACGGGCGATGACGTCGTACTGCTCGGCCTTCTCCACCTCGACGAACGGCGAGTGAATGGCCTGCTGGTGCACCTTGTTGGGGAAGTACTCCTCCAGGGTGCGTCCGTTGAGCGAGTAGGTGCCGGTGCCAGGCACGAGGCGTACGCGGACGATGGCCTCCTTGCGGCGACCCACCGTCTGGATCAGCTCGCCGGGGCCGGAGGACAGAACGCTCACTGCGAGACCTGCTTCAGCTGGTAGGGGACCGGCGACTGCGCCTGATGGGGGTGGGTCGGGCCGGCGTAGACCTTGAGCTTGGACAGCATCTGCCGGCCGAGGGTGTTGTGCGGGAGCATCCCCTTGACGGCCTTCTCGATGATCCGCTCGGGGCGGGTCGCGAGGACGTCCGCGTAGGACGTGCGCCGCAGGCCACCCGGGTAGCCGGAGTGGCGGTAGACGGTGGACTGCGCCGCCTTGTCGCCGGTCATCGCGACCTTCGCTGCGTTGATCACGACGACGAAGTCGCCGGTGTCGAGGTGCGGCGCGTAGTAGGCCTTGTGCTTGCCGCGCAGCAGCTGGGCCACCTGGCTCGCCAGCCGGCCGAGCACGATGTCGTCGGCGTCGATCACGTGCCAGGCACGCGTGATGTCGCCGGGCTTCGGGGTGAACGTGCGCACAGGACCGCCAGAGTTTCCAGGGAGTGGTTCGGGGGGTGCAGGCCGCGCCGGGCACACGACGACACGTCGGGCGGCGCAGCAGCCCGCCACGATACCCGAGCCCGATCGCGGGGGGCAAAGCGCTGGGTCCTACAGCGGCCGAGCCATCTCGACCTCGTCCGTGGCCGGCTGCAGCGGGTAGGGCTCCCGGTGGCCGGTGCACGAGAAGCCTAGCCGGGCATAGGCCGCCGCGGCCCGCTCGTTGGTCTCGTGGACCAGCAGGCGCAGCCGCTCGGCACCCTGCACGGCTCCCCACCGCGCCACCTGCTCGACCAGCTGCCCGAGCAGGCCCTGCCCCCGCAGCGACGGGGTGACGTAGACCCCGAACAGCACCCCGTCGCCCTTGTCGAGGAAGCCACCGGCCGTCGCCACCGGGCGCCTCCAGACGCAGCCTGCGCAGGTCCGGCCAGTCCTCGACGGCGACCCGGCGGAGCTCAGCAGGCACGGCCAGCGCCGCTTCGCCCCGCGACCGGGCACGCGTCCCCGCCGGTTCGCCCCGCGACCCGGCGCTCGTCCCAGACCGGCTCGGGCGCCTCGTACACCCGACCGTCGGCCCCGAAGACGAGGTAGCGGTCGAATCCCCGCGCGAACCACCGGTCGTGCGTGACCGCGAGAACCGTGCCGTCGAACCCCCGCAGCCCCTCCTCGAGCGCCTCCGCGCTGTCGAGGTCGAGGTTGTCAGTCGGCTCGTCGAGCAGCAGCATCGTGCAGCCCGACAGCTCCAGCAGCAGCACCTGCACCCGCGCCTGCTGGCCGCCGGACAGCGTGTCGAAGCTCTGGTCGGCCTGCCCGTGCAGCTCGTAGCGGCGCAGCGCCCCGATCGCCCGGGCCCGGTCCAGCCCGCGCCGCAAGCCGTTGCCGGTGTCGTCGGTGCCGCGGTGCAGGACCTCGACCAGCGTGCGGCCATCGAGGCCGGGCTGCTCGTGGGTCTGGGCGAACATGCCCGCGACGACCCGGGCGCCCAGCTTCCAGGTCCCGGTGTGCGCCACGTCCTGCCCGGCCAGCAGGCGCAGGAAGTGCGACTTGCCGCTGCCGTTGGAGCCCAGGACCGCCACCCGCTCGCCGTAGAAGACCTCGAGGTCGAACGGCGACATCAGCCCGGTCAGCCCGAGCTGCTCGCAGGTCAGGGCCCGCAGCCCGGTACGCCCGCCGCGCAGGGCCATCGTCACCTTCGAGTCCACGACCTGCTCCGGCGGCGGCCCCGCCGCGAGGAACTTCTCGTAGCGGGTCTGCATCGCGGAGTAGCGGCTGGCCATGTCCGGGCTGATCTTGGCCTGCTCGCGCAGCGTGATCACGAGCTTGCGCAGCCGGTCCTTCTCCTCGTCCCACCGGTGATGCAGGTCGGCGAGCCGCCGGCGACGGGCTGCGCGCGCCTCGGCGTAGGTTGCGAATCCCCCGCCGTGCACCCAGGCGCCGTGCGCCTCCACCGTGACGATCCGGTGCGCCGTACGCGCCAGCAGCTCGCGGTCGTGGCTGACGAACAGCACCGTCTTCGGCGACTCGGCGAGCGCCGCCTCGAGCCAGCGCTTGCCCGGCACGTCGAGGTAGTTGTCGGGCTCGTCGAGCAGCAGCACCTCGTCCGGCCCGCGCAGCAGGACCTCGAGCGCCAGCCGCTTCTGCTCGCCGCCGGACAGGGTCCGGACGAGCCGGGCGGAGCACCTGTCGTACGGCGAGCCGAGGGCGGCCGTGGTGCAGACGTCCCAGAGCACCTCGGCGGCGTAGCCGTGCGCGTCGCCCCAGTCGGCCAGGGCGGTGGCGTAGCGCAGCTGGGTCCTCTCCTCGTCGACCTCCAGCATCGCGAGCTCGGCCGCCTCCAGCGCGCGGCCGGCGTCGCGCAGGGCCGGTGGTGACAGCTCCACGAGCAGGTCGCGCACCGTGCTGTCGTCGCGCAGGGACTCGAGGAACTGGCGCATGACCCCGAGGCCGCCGGTACGTGCCACCGCTCCCGAGGAGGGCTGCAGGTCGCCGGCGATCATGCGCAGCAGCGTGGTCTTGCCGGCGCCGTTGGCGCCGACGAGCGCCGTCTTGGCGCCCTCCCCCACGCGGAAGCTGACGTCCTCGAAGAGCACCCGCCCGTCCGGCAGGGCGTAGCGCAGCCGCTGGACGTCGACGTAGCCCACGCCCGCAGTCTCGCGGCTCGTGGGCGCCGGCGCACCGCATTTGCGCCGGGTGCCGGGCTAGGCGGCGAGGACCACGATCGAGTGGTGGCCGGTGGCCCCGTCCGGCCGGGGCGGCCGGCGCTGCGGGTCCTGGACGGCGGCGGCGCGGTCGGTGGCGCGTACCGACAGCACGTGCTCGCCCCGGGGCAGGTCGGCCGTGGCGCGCCACTGCCGCCAGGTGTCCTCGGACAGCTCGCCGCCGAGGTCGGCCTCCACCCACGGTCCCTCGTCGACGCGGACCTCGACCCGGTCGATGCCGGTGCCCGGAGACCAGGCGACGCCGGCGAGGACCGTACGGCCGGCCGGCACGCGGCTGAGGTTCTGCGGCACGTCGATGCGCGAGGACATCTTGACCGGTGCGAGCTTGGACCACCCGCGCGGGATCCAGAACCCGTCGAAGCCGGCCAGCGTGGTCAGCTCGATGCTCGACAGCCACTTGGTCGCCGAGACGTAGCCGTAGAGCCCGGGGACCACCAGCCGCGCAGGGAAGCCGTGCAGCTGGGGCAGGGGCTCGCCGTTCATCCCGAGCGCCACCATGGCGGCCCGCCCGTCCAGGGCGACCGAGGTGGGGAAGCCGGCTGTGAAGCCGTCGACCGAGCGCCCGACGACCTGGTCGGCGCCTGCGCGTACACCTGCGCGCTCGAGCAGGTCACGAAGCAGCACGCCCTGCCAGCGGGCGTTGCCGACGAGGTTCCCCCCGACCTCGTTGCTGACGCACTGCAGGGTGACGTCGGCTTCGTACTGCGGCATCGCCAGGAGGTCGTCGTAGGTGAACGACAGCGGCCGCTCGACTCCGCCGCGGATCTCCAGCGCCCACGTGGCCGGGTCGACGCGTGGGACGACCAGCGCCGTGTCGATCCGGTAGAAGGCGTTGTTGGGGGTGATCAGCGGCGAGATCCCCTGCACGTCGAGCGAGGCGGCCGCGACATCCCCGGGCGCGAGCCGGACCGGTGCCTGCAGCCGGCGCAGCCCCCGGATGGCGTCGATGTCGACGCGCTCGTCGAGCCAGCGCACGAGCGTGCCGGCGGTGGTCGTCGCGGCCAGCACCGCACCCGCTCGCAGCAGGAACACCCGCCGCGACCAGGCGGCCTCGCTCTCGTCCGGCCGCGGCGTCGGCTGCGCCCGCGGCGTCCGCAGCCGGAGCCCGAGGAGGGCGCGCAGCAGGAGGATCCCCGTGAGCGCCATGGCCGCGGTGGTGAGCAGCGCGCCGATGCTGCCGCGGCCGGTGCGGAGGACGACGGCAAGCAGGGGTACGAGCGAGAGCCCGACCACCAGCGCCGCGGCGGATCGCGGACGCGTACGCGCCCGCAGGCCCACCAGCGCAGCGGCCGCGGCCACGACCGCCGCGATGGCGGCCAGCAGGATGGGCTTGTCGGCGGTGCCGAAGGCCTCGATGCCCGCATCGCGCAGGCCGACCGGTGCCACCCGGATCACCGCGTCGCCGAGCGCGACCAGGGGCGGGGCTGCGCCGGGCAGGATGCGGCCGAGGAGCTCGCCGGCGGCCAGCGCGCCGGTTGCTGCCACCACACCCGCACTCGCCGCCGCCCAGCGCGGCACGCGTGTGCCGGTGGCAGCCTGGGGCTGCTGCCCGTCGACGTCGCAGGGTGCTCCCTCGGCAGGTGCGCCGTCGGCAGGTGCTCCCTCGGCAGGTGCGCCGTCGGCTGGCGCCGGTGCTGGCGACCCCGGGGTCAGCGACGTGGTCACGGTGCCATCCTCGACCACGGCGCCAGATCCGGCGCGCTGAGCGTGCGCCGGCTGCCGCGCCGGGTCCGGGGATCGATCTTCTGCGTCGTGGATCGGGCAGCGGCTCGCCGGCGTGTCCTGTGCGGATCCACGATCCGCATGATCAACGAGGGGTCCGCCCCCTCGAATCACCGCGTTGCTTCGCCGCCCGGCAGCACCCGCACCGCCCGGGTGACGTCCTGGCGCGCCCGCAGCTCGTTGTCCGGCGGGTACGCCACGTGCTCCAGCACCAGCCCGTGCGGCGGCGCCACGACCACCTCGCCCGCCCGCCGGTCCAGCGTCAGCAGCGACCCCGGCCAGTCCGGCTCCCGCCGCCCCTCGCCCACAGCCAGCATCGCGCCGACCAGCGAGCGCACCATCGAGTGGCAGAACGCATCGGCCCGCGCCGTCATCACCAGCAGCCCGCCGGCGTCGCGCTCCCAGTCCAGCTCGAGCAGCCGGCGGATCGTCGTCGCTCCCTCTCGCCGCCGGCAGTACGCCGCGAAGTCGTGCTCGCCCAGCAGCCGGACACAGGCCGCACGCAGCGCGGCCAGGTCGAGCGGCCTGGTGCGGGAGAGCACGTCGCGGCGCAGCGGGTCGACGACCTCCGGTCCATCGGCGATCCGGTAGCGGTAGGTCCGTGAGAGCGCCGAGAAGCGGGCGTCGAAGCCCGCGGGAGCGGCACCGGCCCGGCGCACCCTGACGTCGGGCGGCAGCAGCCCGTTGAGGCGCCGGAGCAGCAGTGGGTCCTCGGCCGCGGCGGAAGGAAGGTCGACGTGCGCCACCTGCCCGCGGGCGTGCACGCCGGAGTCGGTACGCCCCGCGACGCTCACCCGCGGCGGGTCAGCCCGGGTGAGCACGCCCAGCGCCTCCTGCAGCACGCCCTGCACGGTCCGGCGCCCCGGCTGGCACGCCCAGCCGATGAAGTCGGTCCCGTCGTACGCCAGGTCGAGCCGGACCCGCCCCACGGGCGCAGGAGCTACTTCTGGCCCTCGTCCGCGGCGTCGGTCCCCGCCCCGGGCGTGGCCCCGCTCTCGTCGGCGGCGGGTGCGTCACCAGCTCCGCCGGCAGCTGCCTCGACGTCGGCGTCAGGCGCGTCGCCCCCGGCCGCGTCAGCATCCGCTCCACTCGCCGCGGGAGCCGCAGCAGCGGGGGCAGCGCTGTCCGAGGCAGCGCTGTCCGAGGCAGGGCTGTCCGAGGCAGGGCTGTCCGAGGCCGCGCTGTCCGAGGCAGGGCTGTCCGCGGCAGCGCTGTCCCCCTCTGGCGCTGCGGCCACACCGGCGGCCGTAGGGCTGTCGGCCGCCAGGGCCTTCGCCGACTCACGGGTCGCGCCGGTCGGGGCCTTGCGCGGGGCCACCTTCGTGCCGCGGGCACGCTCGGCCTCACCCACGGCCTCCTGGCGCACCGTCATCGCCTCGACCAGCTCGATGATCGCCATCGGCGCGTTGTCACCCTTGCGGTTGCCCACCTTGAGGATCCGGGTGTAGCCACCCGGACGGTCGGCGTAGCGCGGGCCGATCTCGGCGAACAGCGTGTGGACCACGCTCTTGTCGTTGAGCCGCTTGAGCACCTGGCGGCGGGCGTGCAGGTCGCCCCGCTTGCCGAAGGTGATCAGGTGCTCGGCGTAGGGCCGCAGCCGCTTGGCCTTGGCGAGCGTGGTCGTGATCCGCCCGTGCTCGAACAGCGACGTGGCGAGGTTGGCCAGCATCAGGCGCTCGTGGGCAGGGCTGCCGCCCATCCGCGGGCCCTTGGCGGGGGTGGGCATGTGGGTCTCACTTCCTGCGAGGTGCGGGACCCGGGTCGGGTCCGTGGGGGCGCCGCGGCGGTTGCCGGGGCCCTGCCTTGCTGCTGCGGCCTGCCGCAGGCAGACCTGGGACCTGGCGTACGGGCTAGAGCTGCTCGGTCTCCTGGAAGCCGGAGTCGCCGGTGTCGTCCACGGCCACGTCGTCGGCGGGGTCGGAGAAGTCCGGTGCGCCGAACTCGTCCGTGCCGTAGGTGCTCACGATCGAGCTGGGGTCGAACCCCGGGGGCTGTCCTTGAGAGCGAGGCCCATCGAGTGGAGCTTGACCTTGACCTCGTCGATCGACTTCGCGCCGAAGTTGCGGATGTCGAGCAGGTCGGCCTCGGAGCGCGAGACGAGCTCGCCGACGGAGTGGATGCCCTCGCGCTTGAGGCAGTTGTAGGAGCGGACCGTCAGGTCCATCTCCTCGATCGGCAGCGCGAGGTCGGCCGCGAGGGCGGCGTCGGTCGGCGACGGGCCGATGTCGATGCCCTCCGCCTGCTCGTTGAGCTCGCTGGCGAGGCCGAACAGCCCGACGAGCGTCTTGCCGGCGCTGGCCACCGCGTCACGCGGCGTCATGCCGGGCTTGGTCTCGACGTCGAGGATGAGCTTGTCGAAGTCGGTGCGCTGCTCGACGCGGGTGGCCTCGACCTTGTAGGTCACCTTCAGGACCGGCGAGTAGATGGAGTCGACCGGGATGCGGCCGATCTCCTGGCCGGCCTGCTTGTTCTGCACGGCGGAGACGTAGCCGCGGCCGCGCTCGACGGTCAGCTCGATCTCGAGCCGGCCCTTGCCGTTCAGCGTGGCCAGGTGCAGGTCCGGGCTGTGGATCTCGACACCGGCCGGCGGCGCGATGTCGGCCGCGGTGACCGGGCCGGGACCTTGCTTGCGCAGGTACATGACCACCGGCTCGTCGCTCTCGGAGGACACGACCAGCTCCTTGAGGTTCAGGATCAGGTCGGTGACGTCCTCCTTGACTCCTGGAACCGTGGTGAACTCGTGCAGCACCCCGTCGATGCGGATGCTCGTGACGGCGGCACCCGGGATCGAGGAGAGCAGCGTGCGGCGGAGCGAGTTGCCAAGGGTGTAGCCGAAGCCCGGCTCGAGCGGCTCCAGGACGAACCGTGAGCGGTTGTCGCTGACGGGCTCCTCGGTCAGTGTCGGGCGCTGTGCGATGAGCACGTGGTGTCCTTCCAAGACTTCCGCGACGTCCGCCATATGACGTCACGTGGGGTGCATGGGGTGGCGAGTCCCATGCCGGCGTACGGGGTGCAGCGGGGGTGCGACAGGACCGGCGCCGACGGGCGCGGTCCTGCTCCTACTTGCTGTAGAGCTCGACGATCAGCTGCTCCTGGACCGGGGTGTCGATGACCTGCCGGGCCGGGAGGTTGTGCACGAGCACGCGCATCTGGCTGGAGATGACCTCCATCCAGGCGGGCGACGGGCGATCGCCGGCGGTTTCACGCGCGATGATGTACGGGGTCAGCTCGCGGCTCTTCGGGCGGATCTCGACGATGTCGCTGGGGCCGACGCGGTAGGACGGGATGTCGACCTTCTTGCCGTTGACCAGGACGTGCCCGTGGCGGACGGCCTGCCGGGCGTGGTCGCGGGAGGTCGCGAAGCCGGCGCGGTAGACGACGTTGTCCAGGCGGCTCTCCAGGATGATCAGGAGGTTCTCGCCGGTCTTGCCGCTCTTCTTGTTGGCCTCTTCGTAGTAGCCGCGGAACTGCTTCTCGAGCACCCCGTAGATGCGGGCGCACTTCTGCTTCTCGCGCTTTTGCAGGAGGTACTCCGAGTCCTTGGTACGCCCGCGGCCGTGCTCGCCGGGGGGGTAGGGGCGGATCTCGATCGGGCACTTCGGCGACTCGCACTTGCTGCCCTTGAGGAACAGCTTCATCTTCTCGCGGCGGCAGCGGCGGCAGTCGGCACCCGTGTAGCGGGCCATGTGTCAGCTTCTCCAGAACGTCGGACGGCGACGCAGCTGCGCAGCTGCGGGAACGAGAGGGGTGGTCACGTCAGACCCTCCGGCGCTTGGGCGGGCGGCAGCCGTTGTGCGGCACCGGGGTGACGTCCTGGATCGCGCCGACCTCGAGGCCGGCGGCCTGCAGGGAGCGGATCGCGGTCTCGCGGCCCGAGCCCGGGCCCTTCACGAAGACGTCGACCTTCTTCATGCCGTGCTCCTGCGCCTTGCGCGCGCAGTTCTCCGCGGCCAGCTGCGCGGCGAAGGGCGTGGACTTGCGCGAGCCCTTGAAGCCGACGTGGCCGGCGGAGGCCCAGCTGATGACGTTGCCCTGAGGGTCGGTGATCGAGACGATCGTGTTGTTGAACGTGGACTTGATGTGAGCCTGCCCGTGGGCGATGTTCTTCTTCTCCTTGCGCCGGATCTTCTTGACCGCGGCGCCCGTACGAGTCTTGGGGGGCAAATCACTCTTCCTTCGGAATCGAGATGAGGTGGTCACTGACCAGGCTGGGCGGCACCGGGAGCCGGGGCAGGAAGCCGCTGGCTGCCCGGGGTCTCTGGGGCGGAGCCCCCAGATCAGGAGCCCCCAGATCAGCTACTTCTTGGGCTTCTTCTTGCCCGCCACGGTCTTCTTCGGGCCCTTGCGGGTCCGGGCGTTGGTGTGGGTGCGCTGGCCGTGGACGGGGAGCCCGCGGCGGTGGCGGATGCCCTGGTAGCACCCGATCTCGATCTTGCGCCGGATGTCGCTCGCGACCTCGCGACGCAGGTCCCCCTCGACCTTGTAGTTGGCGTCGATCCAGTCGCGCAGCTTGACCAGGTCGTCGTCGGTGAGGTCGCGGACGCGCACGTCCGGGCTCACCCCGGTCTCCTGCAGCGTCTTCTGCGCACGGGTGCGACCCATGCCGAAGATGTAGGTGAGCGCGATCTCGAGCCGCTTCTCGCGGGGGAGGTCGACGCCGGCAAGTCGGGCCATGCGGCCGGTCTCTCTTCCTGTCTCCGAAGGTCTGGCGCGACACGTTCCGGCTCCGCAGGCTCCGGAGTGACGGGCCCCGGCCTCCGACCGGGGGTGCTGCGCCCGAGGGCGCAGATGTGCGCGGTGCTGATGTCGTGCTGGAGTGCTGATGCTCGGGCTGGTGCGGCGTGCGGGTGGAGCGGGTGGAGCGGGCGTACGGGTGCGGCTAGCCCTGGCGCTGCTTGTGGCGGGCGCTGGACGAGCAGATGACCATGACGCGGCGGTTGCGCCGGATCACGCGGCACTTGTCACAGATCGGCTTGACGCTCGGCTTGACCTTCACAGCTCTCGTTCCTCGGTCGTGCGCCCGCCCTCACCCGAGGGTGACGGCCAGGTGCGGTCGGGACTCACTTGTAGCGGTAGACGATGCGACCCCGGGTGAGGTCGTAGGGGGAGAGCTCCACGACGACCCGGTCCTCGGGCAGGATGCGGATGTAGTGCTGGCGCATCTTCCCGCTGATGTGGGCCAGGACCTTGTGGCCGTTCTCCAGCTCCACGCGGAACATCGCGTTGGGCAGCGGCTCGACCACGCGACCTTCGATCTCGATGGCCCCGTCCTTCTTCGGCATGTCCTCCGCTATCCGTCGTTCGTGCGTCGTCGTGGGCAGGCGTGCTGCGGTGCTGGGGTCTTGCGGTCAGGCGAGGGTGCTGAGTAGGTTTCCGGCCGGAGCCGGTCCGCGGGACTGCGCGCCGCCCGCTCCGTCCTGGCGACGAGAAGAGGTGGCACCCCCCGGACGCAGACATGGCGTAGCGCCGGAGTGCAGTCCAATCGCGAAGTCTACGTCGCGCTGGCGCCCCGGTCCAATGCGGGGGTGGTGCCGGTACGACCGGCGGGCACGCGCGGCGCGTCGCCGAGCAGCGCCGCGCCGCCGTCAAGAGCCGTCAGCACCCAGGGGCCCCTCGCCGTGACCGCCACGGTGTGCTCCCAGTGGGCGGCCTGCCGGCCGTCGTCGGTCACCACGGTCCAGCCGTCCTCGAGCTCGTGCACCCGGGCGGAGCCCAGCGTCACCATCGGCTCGATGGCCAGCACGATCCCCACCTCGAGGGCCATCCCCCGCCCAGGGCCCTCCGGAGCGACGTTCGGGACGCAGGGCGGCTCGTGCATCGACGTGCCGATGCCGTGCCCGGTGTAGTCCTCGACAAGGCCGTAGCCGTGCGGGCGTACGACGTTGTGCACCGCGTCGCCGATGTCGGACAGCCGGCCCCCCGGCTGCGCGGCGGCCAGCCCCGCCCGCAGCGCGTCGCGGGCCACGGCGGACAGCGCGAGCAGCTCCGGAGCACACCGCCCGACCGGCACCGTCACGGCGGCGTCACCGTGCCAGCCCCGGAGGATCGCTCCGCAGTCGATGCTGAGCAGCTCCCCCTCGGCCAGCTCCCGGCCGTACGAGGGGATGCCGTGCACGACCTCGGCGCCGATCGACGTGCAGATCGAGGCGGGGAACCCGTGGTAGCCGAGGAAGCTCGGCACAGCGCCCGCGCTGCGGATCGACTCCTCGGCGATGCGGTCCAGCTCGCCGGTCGTCACGCCCGGCGCGACGGCGGTCACCAGCCGCTCCAGGGTGCGCCCGACCACGAGCCCCGCGAGCCGCATCGCCTCGAGCTGCTCCGGCGTCTTGACCGTGACGCCGCGCGGGCGCCGGGTGCGGCGGGCCATGAGGCGGCGGATCAGCGCGCGAGGTTGGGCTGCATCGGGCGCAACGCGTCGATGGCCCGCTGCGTGACGTCGTCCACCGGCCCGGTCGCGTCGATGCCGATGAGCACGCCGCGGCTGGCGTAGTAGGCGACCAGCGGCGCCGTCGACTCGGCGTAGACCTCCAGCCGGTTCGCGATCGTCTCGGCCTGGTCGTCATCGCGCTGGTAGAGGTCGCCGCCGTCCACGTCGCAGATCCCGTCCTTCTGCGGCGGGTCGAAGTCCACGTGCCAGATGCGGTTGCACGTGCGGCAGGTCCGCCGACCGGACAGCCGGCGGATGACCTCGTCGTCGTCGACCACCAGCTCGAGCACCACGTCCAGCTTGGAGTAGGAGGTCTCGCGCAGCAGGTCGTCGAGCACCTGGGCCTGCGGCACCGTGCGGGGGAAGCCGTCGAGCAGGAAGCCGGCCCGCGCGTCGGGCTGCTGCAGGCGGTCGCGCACCATGTCGATCGTGATGTCGTCTGGGACGAGGTCGCCGCGGTCCATGAACTGCTTGGCCAGCACACCGAGGGGAGTCCCCTGGCTGACGTTGGCCCGGAAGATGTCGCCTGTGCTGATCTTGGGCACGTCGACGTGCTCCGCGATGAACTGGGCTTGCGTGCCTTTGCCCGCTCCGGGAGGCCCGACCAGGACGAGACGCACTAGCGCGAGCCCGCCACTAGCTGTGCCTCATGTGCGCACACCACATCAGCGCAGGAAGCCTTCGTAGTTGCGCAGCATCAGCTGGCTCTCGATCTGCTTCACCGTCTCGAGCCCCACCCCGACGATGATGAGGATCGCCGCGCCGCCGAACGGGATCTGGTTGCCCGCGCCGGTCAGCCCGAACAGCAGGTACGGCAGGACCGCCACCGCTCCGAGGTAGACGGCGCCGAAGGACGTGACCCGCGACAGGATGTAGTCGAGGTACTCCGCGGTGGCACGGCCGGGCCGGATGCCCGGCACGAAGCCGCCGTACTTCTTCATGTTGTCGCTGACCTCGACCGGGTTGAACGTGATCGCGACGTAGAAGAACGTGAAGAACACGATCAGGCCGAAGTAGATCAGCAGGTAGACCGGGTTGCTGGGGTCGACCAGGTAGGTGTTGATGAAGCGGGTGAAGGTCGCGTTGCTCGTCCAGACGTTGCTCAGCAGCTGCGGCAGGTAGAGCAGCGAGGACGCGAAGATCACCGGGATGATGCCGGCCTGGTTGACCTTCAGCGGGATGTAGGTCGACGTGCCGCCGTACATACGCCGGCCGATCATGCGCTTGGCGTACTGCACCGGGATGCGGCGCTGGGCCTGCTCGACGTAGACGACCAGGGTGATGACGATGAGCGCCAGCAGGGCGATCGAGATCACGATCAGCGGCCCGCGGGGCTGCTGGTAGAGCCGCACCGCCTGAGCCGGGATCGAGGAGATGATCGAGGTGAAGATCAGCACGGACATGCCGTTGCCCACGCCGCGGTCGGTGATCAGCTCACCCAGCCACATGATCACGGCAGTGCCCGCGGTCATCGTGATCACCAGCAGGAGGATGCGGAACAGCGAGTCGTCGGGGATGACCTCGATGCTCGCGTCGGGGAACAGCCGTCCCGAGCGCGCCAGGGCGAT
Source organism: Mycobacteriales bacterium (assembly GCA_030447385.1). Classification (GTDB taxonomy): domain Bacteria; phylum Actinomycetota; class Actinomycetes; order Mycobacteriales; family SCTD01; genus SCTD01. The sequence continues at coordinate 715,109 of JAUJOY010000001.1, read as the reverse complement.
GATGCCGGTGGACTGCAGCACCGCGAGCGCCACGGTCAGGTAGCGGGTGTACTGCGTGATCTTGGCCTGGCCGGCCTGGCCCTCCTTCTTCAGCTCCTCCAGCCGCGGGATGACCACGACGAGCAGCTGCAGGATGATCGACGCCGTGATGTAGGGCATGATCCCGAGCGCGAAGACGCTCAGCTGCAGCAGCGCTCCGCCGCTGAACAGGTTGACCAGCCCGTACAGGCTGCTGCCCTCGGTGCTCTCGAGGGCCTTCTGGATCGCGACGTAGGAGACGCCGGGGCCGGGGATGAACGAGCCCAGCCGGTAGATCGCGATGATGAACAGCGTGAAGAAGATCTTCCGGCGCAGGTCCGGGGTCTTGAAGGCCCGACCGAAGGCGGTGAGCACGGGTCCTCCTGGCATCGGCCGGGCGCGAGGCACCAACCGGTAAGGGGGTCCCGGCAGCGTCTCGACCGAGGTCGAGGACGTCGCCGGGGCGGGCGGGGCGGGCGGGGTATCGCCGACTCGCTGGGGCGTGCGGACGTGCGGCGAGCAGACGATCGCGACGTGTCGCCGCGAGCCCGACTGTAACAGCCGGCCCTTGACAGGCGTGCCTGCTCAGGTGCTGGAACCCGGCCCCAGCGGCCGGTTCGGAGCTCCTAGAGATCGGTTGCGGTGCCGCCCGAAGCAGCGATCTTGGAGCGTGCGGAGGCCGAGAAGGCGTGGGCCCGGACCTGCAGGGCGACGGTGAGCTCGCCGCCGCCACCGAGGACCTTCACCAGGGCGTTGTCCCGGACCGCACCCGCGCCGACCAGCTCGTCGACCCCGACCGGACCGCCCTGCGGGAAGAGCTCCGCGATGCGGTCGAGGTTGACGACCTGGTACTCGGTGCGGAACCGGTTCGAGAAGCCCTTGAGCTTGGGCAGCCGCATGTGCAGCGGCATCTGGCCGCCCTCGAAGGCCGCCGGCACCTGGTAGCGCGCCTTCGTCCCCTTCGTGCCGCGCCCGGCGGTCTTGCCCTTGCTCGCCTCACCACGGCCGACCCGCGTCTTGGCCTTCCTGGCGCCGGGCGCCGGACGCAGGTGGTGGACCTTCAGCGGTGAGCCGCCTGAGCGGCCGGTCTCCAGGCTGCCGGTCTTCTCGCCGGCCTGGTCGGTCTTGGTCAGCTCGACCATGGGCTACTCCACCTCCTCGACCGTCACCAGGTGGGTGACGGTCTGCACCATCCCGCGGATCTCGGGACGGTCCTCCTGAATGACGGTGTCGGAGATCCGCTTCAGCCCGAGCGAGCGCAGGGTGTCGCGCTGGTTCTGCTTGCCGCCGATCCCGGACTTGACCTGGGTGACCTTGAGCCGGGCCATCACGTGCCCGCCGCAGCCTGGGCCCGGGCACGCAGCATGGCCGCCGGGGCGACCTCCTCGAGGGTCAGGCCGCGCCGGGCGGCGATCTCCTCGGGACGGACCAGGCCCTTCAGGGCGGCCACGGTGGCGTGCACGATGTTGATCGGGTTGGACGAGCCGAGCGACTTGCTGAGGACGTCGTGGATGCCGGCGCACTCGAGCACGGCCCGGACCGGCCCCCCGGCGATCACGCCGGTCCCCGGGCTGGCCGGCTTGAGCAGCACGACGCCGGCAGCGGCCTCGCCCTGGATCGGGTGCGGGATGGTCGAGGCGATCCGGGGGACGCGGAAGAAGTGCTTCTTGGCCTCCTCGACGCCCTTGGCGATCGCGGCGGGCACCTCCTTGGCCTTGCCGTAGCCCACGCCGACCTGGCCGTCGCCGTCACCGACGACGACGAGCGCGGTGAAGCTGAACCGCCGACCGCCCTTGACGACCTTGGCCACGCGGTTGATCGCGACGACGCGCTCGATGTGGTTGCTCTTCTCGGCTCCACCTCGACCGCCGCCACGACCGGCCTGTCCGCCCGCGCCTGCGCGCTGGGGTCCTGGCATCAGAGGTTCCTTCTCTCGTTGCGTGCGGAGGTGGGTACGGACGTCGTGCTTGTCGAAAGAGCGCTCATCAGAAGGTCAGGCCGTTCTCGCGGGCGCCGTCGGCAAGAGCGGCGATGCGCCCGTGGTAGGCGTTGCCCCCGCGGTCGAAGACCACGGTGTCGACGCCCTTGTCCTTGGCGCGGGCAGCGATCAGGGCTCCCACCTGGCGAGCAAGGGCGCTCTTGTCGCCATCGGCGCTGCGCAGGTCGGGCTCCAGGGTGGAGGCGCTGGCCAGCGTGTGGCCGGCGGTGTCGTCGACGACCTGGGCGCTGATGTGGCGCGAGGACCGCGTCACGACCAGCCGGGGACGCGCCGGTGTACCGGTCACGCGCTTGCGGACACGGAAGTGCCGCCGTGCCTTGCCGATGCGCCGCTGCGCGGAGATGTTCGCCATCACTTACCCGTCTTCCCGACCTTGAGCTTGATCTGCTCGCCCTCGTAGCGGACGCCCTTGCCCTTGTAGGGGTCGGGCTTGCGCAGCTTGCGGATGTTGGCGGCGACCTCGCCGACCTTCTGCTTGTCGATGCCGCGGACCACGAACCGGGTCGGGGTCTGCACCTCGAAGGTGATGCCCTCGGGCGCCGGCACGGGGACCGGGTGGCTGTAGCCGAGGGCGAACTCGAGGTCGGAGCCCCTGGCGGCCACGCGGTAGCCGACGCCCCGGATCTCCATGGCCTTGGCGTAGCCGTCCGTCACCCCGGTGACCATGTTGGCCACGAGGCTGCGGGTGAGCCCGTGCAGGCTGCGGCTCTCGCGCTCGTCGTTGGGGCGGAGAACCTGAAGGGTGCCCTCGTCGGTCCGCTCGATCGTGATCGGGGCGGGAACCTCGTGCGACAGCGTGCCCTTCGGGCCCTTCACGGTGACCGCCTGGCCGTCGAGGGTGACCTCGACGCCGCTGGGGACCGGGATGGGGAGGCGGCCGATGCGTGACATGTCGTCTACCTGCCTTCCGCCGGCTAGTAGACGTAGGCGAGGACTTCCCCACCTACGCCCTTCTTGTTGGCCTGCCGGTCGGTCAGCAGGCCGGACGAGGTCGAGATGATCGCGACCCCGAGACCGCCGAGGACCTTGGGCAGCTGGCCGGCCTTGGCGTAGACGCGCAGGCCCGGCTTGGAGACCCGGCGCACACCGGCGATCGACCGCTCGCGGTGCGGGCCGTACTTGAGGTCGATGGACAGGATCTTGCCCTTCTCCCCCTCCTCGGTCGACCAGCCGGCGATGTAGCCCTCCTGCTGGAGGATCTCGGCGATGTGCGTCTTGATCTTGCTGTGCGGCATGGACACCCGGTCGTGGTACGCCGAGTTGGCGTTGCGCACGCGTGTCAGCATGTCGGCGATCGGGTCAGTCATGGTCATGAGCTGCTCATTTCCGTGGCCTGGTGGCCTTTCTCGCCACGGTTTCCTTGCGGACCTGTGACGTGCGGTTGTTCGGGACGCCGCGGTGTGGAGCTGCGGGAACGGTGGAGGGGTTACCAGGACGACTTGGTGATGCCGGGGAGCTGACCGGCGTGCGCCATCTCCCGGAAGCAGATGCGGCAGAGCCCGAAGTTGCGGAAGACCGCGCGGGGCCGGCCGCACCGGTTGCAGCGGCGGTAGCCGCGGACCTCGAACTTGGGCTTGCGGTTCGCCTTCTCGACGAGCGCCTTCTTCGCCATGTCTAGCTCTCCTTGAACGGGAAGCCGAGCGCCCGCAGCAGTGCGCGGCCCTCGTCGTCGTTGGCGGCCGTCGTGACGACCGTGATGTCCATGCCGCGCGTGCGGTCGACCCGGTCAATGTCGATCTCGTGGAACATCGACTGCTCGGTCAGGCCGAAGGTGTAGTTGCCGTTGCCGTCGAACTGCCGGGGCGACAGGCCGCGGAAGTCGCGGATGCGGGGCAGCGCGATGGTGACCAGGCGGTCCAGGAACTCCCACATGCGGTCCCCGCGCAGCGTGACCTTCGCCCCGATCGGCATTCCCTCGCGCAGCTTGAACTGCGCGATGGACTTGGTGGCCTTGCGGATCTGCGGCTTCTGGCCGGTGATGGCGGTCAGGTCGCGTACAGCGCCGTCGATGAGCTTGGAGTCCTTCGCGGCGTCCCCGACACCCATGTTGACGACGACCTTGACGACGCCGGGCACCTGCATGGGGTTGGTGTAGGAGAACTGCTCGGTCAGCGCAGAGGCCACCTCCTCGCGGTAGCGCCGCTTGAGGCGCGGCAGGGGCCTGGCCTGCGCCGAGGTCGTGGTGGGGGCGCTCATCAGATGTCTCCGTTGCAGCGCTTGCACACGCGCACGCTGTGGGTCTTGCCGTACTCGTCCTCTTCGCTGCGGCGGTGCCCGATGCGGGTCGCCTTGCCGCAGCTGGGGCAGATGACCTGCACGTTCGACACGTGCACGGGTGCCTCGGTGGTGATGATGCCGCCCTGCTGGGAGCCGCGGGCCGACGAGGTCACCTTGGTGTGCTTCTTCACCCGGTTGGCACCCTCGACGAGCACCCGCGAGGACTCGGGGTTGGCCGCGATGACCCTGCCCTTGACGCCACGGTCCTTGCCGCTGACGACGAGGACGGTGTCGCCCTTCTTGACGAACAGTCCGGACATGGTTACAGCACCTCCGGCGCCAGTGAGATGATCTTCATGAAGCGCTTGTCCCGCAGCTCCCGGCCGACCGGGCCGAAGATGCGGGTGCCGCGCGGGTCACCACCGTCCTTGATGAGGACCGCGGCGTTCTCGTCGAAGCGGATGTAGGAGCCGTCCGGTCGACGCCGCTCCTTGACCGTGCGCACGATGACGGCCTTGACCACGTCGCCCTTCTTCACGCCCGCTCCGGGGAGGGCGTCCTTCACCGTGCCGACGATGATGTCGCCGATGCCGGCGTAGCGCCGACCCGAGCCGCCGAGCACGCGGATGCACAAGATCTCCTTGGCACCGGTGTTGTCGGCGACACGCAGTCGCGACTCCTGCTGAATCACTGCTTCTCCTTCGGAGTCCGTATCCCCTTCCAGGGACGTGACTCCAGTCAATGGCTGCTGCCGTCTCCTGCTCTGAACCGCCTGCGGCGGTGCAGCCTTACCGTTGCGAAACGAGCAAGCTCGCTCCGCTCGCGCTCATTTCGCCTTCTCCAAGATCTCCACGACGCGCCAGCGCTTGGTCGCCGACAGCGGACGGGTCTCCATGAGCAGGACCCGGTCGCCGATCCCGCAGGTGTTCTGCTCGTCGTGCGCCGCAAGCTTGCTGGTCCGCCGCAGGGTCTTCTTGTAGAGCGCGTGCTGCACGCGGTCCTCGACGGCGACGACGACGGTCTTGTCCATCTTGTCGCTGACGACGAGCCCCTCGCGGGTCTTGCGGAAACCGCGCTCGGGTGCCGCGCCCCGCCCGGCCGCGGCGCCTGGCGCTGTCTCGGTCATCTCGGGAGCTCCCTCGCTCTGGCTCATGCGTTGCCCTCCTCACTGGCGGACTCGCGGACGATGCCGAGCTCGCGCTCGCGCATCACGGTGTAGATGCGGGCGATGTCCTTGCGTACGTCGTGCAGCCGCCGGTTGTTGTCGAGCTGGCCGGTGGCGACCTGGAAGCGCAGGTTGAACAGCTCGGCCTTGGAGTCGGTGAGCCGGGTGAGCAGCTCCTCGTCGGCCAGGTCGCGCATCTCCGCGGCAGTGGTCTCGGCCATCAGTCCTTCACCTCCCGGGTGACGAAGCGGCACTTCATCGGCAGCTTGTGCATGGCGCGGCGCATGGCCTCGCGGGCCAGCGGCTCCGGCGGGCCGGCCAGCTCGAACAGGATCCGGCCCGGCTTGACGTTGGCCACCCACCACTCGGGCGAGCCCTTGCCGGAGCCCATGCGGGTCTCGGCCGGCTTCTTGGTCAGCGGGCGGTCCGGGTAGATGTTGATCCAGACCTTCCCGCCACGGCGGATGTGCCGGGTCATCGCGATACGCGCGGACTCGATCTGCCGGTTGGTGAGGTAGGCCGACTCCAGAGCCTGGATGCCGTACTCGCCGAACGCCAGTGACGTACCGCCCTTGGCCGCGCCACCGCGGTCCGGGTGGTGCTGCTTGCGGTGCTTGACCCTTCGGGGGATGAGCATGCTCAGGCCTCCGTGTCGGCAGCGGGCGGGCCATCGAGGGAGGGCTCCGTCTCGGTGTTGGCGGTCGAGGGGGCATGGGCCTCCTGGACAGCGCCCTTGTCGCTGGCGACCTGCGGGCTGGCGGCGGGACCGCCCTGGGACAGGGCGCTGCTCACCTCGGCGAGGGGGACCGCGGGGGTGTCGGCGACGTCGGCGGTGCGCTCCACCGGCGCGTTGGCCAGCTCCGGCTCGGCGGTGGGCAGGACGAAGCCGCCGTCGGTCTGGTCGGAGGCCTGACGGCCGGCGTCGGTGCCGCCGGCGGTCGTGCCCGTGGAGCCCGAGCGAGGTCCGCGGCGCGCCGGGCGGTCCCTGCGCTGCTGACGCTGCTCGGCCTCCTGCGCCTCGCGCTCGACCCGGCTCTGCACGACGTCGCCCTTGTAGATCCAGACCTTGACGCCGATCCGGCCGAAGGTGGTCTTGGCCTCGTAGATGCCGTAGTCGATGTTGGCGCGCAGCGTGTGCAGCGGCACGCGGCCCTCGCGGTAGAACTCCGAGCGGCTCATCTCGGCGCCGCCGAGGCGGCCGGCGCACTGCACCCGGATGCCCTTGACGCCGGGGCTCTTCATGGCGGACTGCATCGACTTGCGCATCGCCCGGCGGAAGCTGACGCGGCTCGAGAGCTGCTCGGCGACACCCTGCGCGACGAGCTGCGCGTCGGACTCGGGGCTCTTGACCTCGAGGATGTTGAGCTGCACCTGCTTGCCCGTGAGCTTCTCGAGGTCACCGCGGATGCGGTCGGCCTCGGCGCCCCGGCGGCCGATGACGATGCCCGGACGCGCGGTGTGGATGTCCACCCGGACCCGGTCACGGGTGCGCTCGATCTCCACCCGGGAGATGCCGGCGCGCTCCATGCCCTTGCCCATCATGCGGCGGATCGCGACGTCCTCCTTGACGTAGTCCGCGTAGTTCTTGTCGGCGTACCACCGGGAGACCCAGTCGGTGGTGATACCGAGCCGGAACCCGTAGGGGTTGACCTTCTGACCCACTAGCGGGCACCTGCCTTCGTCTTGGTGGTGGTCGTCTTGGTGGCGGGCGTCCTGGCCCGGGAGGGAGCGGGTGTACGCGACGGCGCCGCCTGCACCACGACCGTGATGTGGCTGGTCCGCTTGCGGATGCGGTAGGCCCGTCCCTGCGCGCGCGGACGGAAACGCTTGAGCGTCGGGCCCTCGTCCACGTAGGCCTGGCTGATGAACAGCGAGTCGGGGTGGAGCTGCTTGTTGTGCTCGGCGTTGGCGGCGGCGCTCGCGATCACCTTGGCGATCGACTCGCTGGCGGCCTGCGGCTGGAACCGCAGGATGTCGAGGGCCTCGCCGACCGGCAGGCCGCGCACGATGTCGATGACCCGGCGGCACTTCATGGGGGTCATCCGCACGTAGCGGGCCTGCGCCAGGGCGGCGTTGGCGGGCAGGTGGCGCGCCTTGTTCTCAGCCACGACGGGCCCTCCGGTCGTCCTTGACGTGCCCGCGGAAGGTGCGCGTCGGCGCGAACTCGCCCAGCTTGTGACCGACCATCGCCTCCGTGACGAACACCGGCACGTGCTTGCGGCCGTCGTGCACGGCGATCGTGTGGCCCAGCATGTCCGGGATGATCGTCGAGCGGCGCGACCAGGTCTTGATCACGTTCTTGGTGCCCTTGTCGTTCTGCACGTCCACCTTCTTGATCAGGTGGTCGTCGACGAAGGGACCCTTCTTCAGACTGCGCGGCATCGTGGCTACCCCTAGCGCTTCTTGTTGGTCTTGCGGCGGCGGACGATGAGCGCGTCGCTCGGCTTGCGGAGGCGGGTGCGGCCCTCAGGCTTGCCCGCCGGGTTGACCGGGTGGCGGCCGCCGGAGGTCTTGCCCTCACCACCGCCGTGCGGGTGGTCGACCGGGTTCATGGCGACGCCGCGGACCGAGGGGCGCTTGCCCTTCCAGCGCATGCGGCCGGCCTTGCCCCAGTTGATGTTGCTCTGCTCGGCGTTGCCGACCTCGCCGACGGTGGCGCGGCAGCGCAGGTCGACGTTGCGGATCTCCCCCGAGGGCATGCGCAGCTGGGCGTAGGGGCCGTCCTTGGCCACGAGCTGGACGCTCGTGCCGGCGGAGCGGGCGATCTTGGCGCCGCCACCGGGCCGGAGCTCGATGGCGTGCACCGTCGTGCCGGTCGGGATGTTGCGCAGCGGCAGGGCGTTGCCCGGCTTGATGTCGGCGTTCGGCCCGGCCTCGACCCGGTCGCCCTGCGTGAGACCCCGAGGCGCGACGATGTAGCGCTTCTCGCCGTCGGCGTAGTGCAGCAGCGCGATGCGGGCGGTGCGGTTGGGGTCGTACTCGATGTGCGCGACCCTGGCGGGCACGCCGTCCTTGTCCTGCCGGCGGAAGTCGATCACCCGGTAGGCGCGCTTGTGCCCACCGCCCTGGTGCCGGGTCGTGATGCGCCCGTAGGAGTTGCGCCCGCCCTTGCCGTGCAGCGGGCGGACCAGCGACTTCTCCGGCGTGTCACGCGTGATCTCGGCGAAGTCGGCGACCGACGAGCCACGTCGGCCCGGCGTCGTCGGCTTGTACTTGCGGATGGCCATCTCAGTCCCTCGTTAGCTTCTTCTCGATCCCCGGTGACCGGTCCCCGCTAGGAGACCGGGCCCCCGAAGATCTCGATCCGGCCCTCGCGCAGCGTCACGATCGCGCGCTTGGAGGACGCGCGCTGGCCGTAGCCGGCCCGCGTGCGCTTGCGCTTGCCCGAGCGGTTCAGCGTGTTGACGTCGCTCACCTTGACCCCGAACACCTTCTCGACAGCGATCTTGATCTGCGTCTTGTTGGCGTCCTGGTGGACCAGGAAGGTGTACTTGTTCTCGTCGAGCAGGCCGTAGCTCTTCTCGGAGATGACCGGCGCGAGCAGGATGTCGCGCGGGTCGGTCAGGTCGCTCACGACGAGCCCTCCTTCTTGCCGTCGACCGGGCTGCCGGTCCCGGCGCTGCTGCCGCCGCCGCCGTTGCCGGCCTGGACGCTGTCGGGGGCGCTGTCGGCCTGCGCCACCGACGGGGTCTCGCTGTCCAGGTGGGCCGGGGTGAGGTCCTGCCCAGGCGTCGGAGCGGTCAGCGCCGCGGCCTCGCCGGAGGACGCCCGGGCCTTGGCGCGGCGGCCCTTCGGCACACCCGCGAGGAACGCCGACAGCGCCGACTCGGTGAACACCACGTCGTCGCTGACGAGGACGTCGTAGGTGTTGAGCTGGCCGGGGCTGAGCAGGTGGACGGCCTGCGCGTTGCGCAGGGACTTCCAGCTGATCTCGTCGGAGCGCTCCGCGACGACGAGCACGTGCGGGCGGGTGCTGATCGCACCGAGCAGGCGCACCGCCGACTTGGTCGACGGGGCGTCGGTGGTCGTCAGCGCCGAGATCACGTGGACGCGGCCGTTGCGGGCGCGGTCCGAGAGGGCACCGCGCAGGGCGGCGGCCTTCATCTTCTTCGGGGTGCGCTGGCTGTAGTCGCGCGGGTGCGGCCCGTGGACCACGCCGCCGCCGACGAACTGCGGCGCGCGGGTCGAGCCCTGCCGGGCGCGCCCGGTGCCCTTCTGCCGGTAGGGCTTGCGGCCACCGCCGCGTACCTGTCCGCGCGTCTTGGTGTCGTGCGTGCCCTGCCGGGCCGCGGCGAGCTGGGCCACGACGACCTGGTGGATCAGCGGGATGTTGACCTGCACGCCGAACACGTCGGCGGGCAGCTCGACCGTGCGGCCGGAGGAGCCCTCCGGAGTACGCACGTCGACGCGGATGCTGTCGGCCGGCGCGGCGGTGTCGGTGGCGGTCATCGCGGCACCCCGCCCTTGCCGAGGCCGCCCTTGGCAGCGCTGCGCACGAGCACGATGCCGCCCCGCGGGCCGGGGACGGCGCCGCGGATGAGCAGCAGGCCGCGCTCGACGTCGATCGCGTGGACCGCGAGGTTCTGCGTCGTGGTCCGGACGTTGCCCATGCGCCCAGCCATGCGGGTGCCCTTGAAGACGCGGCCGGGGGTCGCGCAGGCGCCGATCGACCCGGGCTTGCGGTGGGCGCGCTTGACGCCGTGCCCCGCGCCGAGCCCCTTGAAGTTGTGCCGCTTCATGACGCCGGCGTAGCCCTTGCCCTTGCTCGTGCCGACGACGTCGACCCGCAGCACAGCGCCCTCGGTCGGTGCGAACACCTCGGCGCGGATCTCCTGGCCGACGGTGTAGGACGAGGCGTCGTCGGTGCGGATCTCCACCAGGTAGCGGCGCGGCGGGACGCCTGCCTTGGCGAAGTGACCGGCCTCGGGCTTGTTGACCTTGCGCGGGTCGATGGCGCCGTACGCCATCTGGATCGCGCTGTAGCCGTCCTTGTCCGGGGTGCGGATCTGGGTGACGACGCAGGGACCGGCCTTGACGACGGTCACCGGGACGATCCGGTTGTTGGCGTCGAAGACCTGGGTCATCCCCAGCTTCTCGCCGAGGACCCCCTGGGTCCCGCGCAGCGGTGTGGTGTTGGTCATCGGTCCCTCAGAGCTTGATCTCGATGTCGACGCCCGCCGGGAGGTCGAGCCGCATGAGCGAGTCGACCGTCTTCGGGGTGGGGTCGAGGATGTCGATGAGGCGCTTGTGGGTGCGCATCTCGAAGTGCTCCCGCGAGTCCTTGTACTTGTGGGGTGAGCGGATCACGCAGTACACGTTCTTCTCGGTCGGCAGCGGCACCGGGCCGGCGACCGACGCACCGGTACGCGTCACCGTCTCGACGATCTTTCGCGCCGAGCTGTCGATGACCTCGTGGTCGTAGGCCTTGAGCCGAATGCGGATCTTCTGTCCCGCCATGGAAGCTGTACGTCCTGTCTGGTCTGTGCCGCGAAGAGACCTGCCGGTCCGGACCGGGTCCGGGAAGTGCTGGTCCGGCGGCGGCGCTCGCGCTCCGCCGCCGGACCGGGTACTACTTGGTGATCTTGGTGACCCGGCCGGCGCCCACGGTGCGGCCGCCCTCGCGGATGGCGAAGCGCAGGCCCTCCTCCATGGCGATGGGCTGGATGAGGGTGACCTTCATCTCGGTGTTGTCGCCGGGCATGACCATCTCGGTGCCCTCCGGAAGGTCGACGACGCCGGTGACGTCGGTGGTGCGGAAGTAGAACTGCGGCCGGTAGTTGTTGAAGAACGGCGTGTGCCGCCCGCCCTCGTCCTTGCTCAGGATGTAGACCTGGGCCTCGAACTCGGTGTGCGGGGTGATCGACTTCGGCTTGCAGACGACCTGGCCGCGCTCGACCTCCTCGCGCTTGATGCCGCGGATGAGCAGACCGACGTTGTCGCCGGCCATACCGGAGTCGAGCAGCTTGCGGAACATCTCGACGCCCGTGACGGTGGTGGTCTGGACGTTGTTCTTGATCCCGACGATCTCGACGGTCTCGTTGACGTTGATGGCGCCGCGCTCGATGCGACCGGTGACGACCGTGCCTCGACCGGTGATGGTGAAGACGTCCTCGATCGGCATGAGGAAGGGCTTCTCGGTGTCGCGCACCGGCTCAGGGATGGAGCTGTCGACAGCCGCCATGAGCTCGAGCAGCTTGTCGCCCCACTCCTTGTCGCCCTCGAGCGCTTTGAGCGCGGACACGCGTACGACCGGCAGGTCGTCACCCGGGAACTCGTAGTCGCTGAGCAGCTCGCGGACCTCGAGCTCGACCAGCTCGAGGATCTCCTCGTCGTCGACCATGTCGGCCTTGTTGAGCGCCACGACGATGTAGGGCACGCCGACCTGGCGGGCCAGGAGCACGTGCTCCTTGGTCTGCGGCATCGGACCGTCGGTCGCGGCGACCACGAGGATCGCGCCGTCCATCTGGGCCGCGCCGGTGATCATGTTCTTGATGTAGTCGGCGTGACCGGGGCAGTCGACGTGGGCGTAGTGGCGGTTCTCCGTCTGGTACTCCACGTGGGCGATGGAGATCGTGATGCCACGGGCCTTCTCCTCGGGCGCCTTGTCGATCTGGTCGAACGCCGAGGCCTCATTGAGGGTGGGGAACGCGTCGTGCAGCACCTTGGTGATGGCCGCGGTCAGCGTCGTCTTGCCATGGTCGATGTGACCGATCGTGCCGATGTTGACGTGCGGCTTGGTGCGCTCGAACTTCGCCTTGGCCATCTGGCCTCTCTCCTTCACAGTGCGGGTGTGCCGTACGACGTGGTGTCGAAGGCCCGGGTGAGTCGTGCAGGGGGTGGCTCGGGACCTACTCGCCCCGGACCTTCGCTGATGGCATGGGCTCGGCCCCGTGGACCCGTTCGCTGGCGCTCACTCTCCACGGACCTTCGCGATGATCTCCTTCGCCACGTTGCCGGGAACCTCGGCGTAGGAGTCGAACTGCATGGAGTAGCTGGCCCTGCCCTGCGTCTTGGAGCGCAGGTCGCCGACGTAGCCGAACATCTCCGACAGCGGCACCAGCGCCTTGACCAGGCGTACGCCGGCGCGCTCGTCCATCGCCTGGATGATGCCCCGGCGGCTGTTGAGGTCGCCGATGACGTCGCCCATGTTCTCCTCGGGCGTGGTGACCTCCACGGCCATCATCGGCTCCATGAGGGCGGGGTCCGCCTTGCGGGCCGCCTCCTTGAAGCCCATCGAGCCGGCGATCTTGAACGCCATCTCGGAGGAGTCGACGTCGTGGTAGGAGCCGTCGGTCAGGGTGACCTTGACGCCGACGAGCGGGTAGCCGGCGAGGATGCCGTGCGCCATCGCCTCCTGGCAGCCCTGGTCGACGGCCGGGATGTACTCCTTGGGGATCCGGCCGCCGGTGATCGTGTTGTCGAACACGTACGTGGGCAGCGCGCCGGTCTCGTCGGGCTCGGACACCGGCTCGACACGCAGCTGGATCTTGGCGAACTGCCCCGTGCCACCGGTCTGCTTCTTGTGCGTGTAGTCCAGCCGTTCGACCGTCCCGCGCAGGGTCTCCCGGTAGGCGACCTGCGGCTTGCCGACGTTGGCCTCGACCTTGAACTCGCGGCGCATGCGGTCCACGAGGATGTCGAGGTGGAGCTCGCCCATGCCGGCGATGATCGTCTGGCCGGTCTCCTCGTCGGTGTGCACCTTGAAGGTCGGGTCCTCCTCGGCCAGGCGCTGGATCGCGGTGCCGAGCTTCTCCTGGTCGCCCTTGGTCTTCGGCTCGATGGCGACCGAGATGACCGGGTCGGGAAAGCTCATCGACTCGAGGATGATCGGCCGGTCGGAGTCGCACAGCGTGTCGCCGGTGGTCGTCTGCTTGAGCCCGATGACCGCGCAGATGTCGCCCGCCTTGACCGTCGAGATGTCCTCGCGGGAGTTGGCGTGCATCTGGATGAGGCGGCCGATCTTCTCCTTGCGGTCCTTGGTGGAGTTGATGACGGCCTGGTTGGAGGTCAGCGTGCCGGAGTAGACCCGGATGTAGGTCAGCTTGCCCACATGCGGGTCGGTCTGGATCTTGAACGCCAGCGCCGAGAAGGGAGCGTCGAACTCGGGCTCGCGCGTCTCCTTCACGCTCTCGTCCTTGACCGAGTGGCCGATGGTCGCCCCGATGTCGAGCGGGGAGGGCAGGTAGTCCACGACGGCGTCCAGCATCGGCTGGACGCCCTTGTTCTTGAACGCCGACCCGCACAGCACCGCCGTGACGGTGGCCTCGGTGGTCGAGGACAGGATCGCGCGGCGGATGCCCGCCGAGATCTGCTCCACCGAGAGCTCCTCGCCCTCGAGGTAGCTCTCCATCACGGTGTCGTCGACCTCGGCGAGGGTCTCGAGCAGCTTGGCCCGCCACTCCTCGGCCTGCTCGGCGTGGTCGGCCGGGATGTCGACGACGTCGAACTGGTCGCCCTTGCTCGTCTTGTCGTCGTTGGCCCAGAGCAGGCCCTTCATCTGCACCAGGTCGATCACGCCGGTGAAGTCGCCCTCGGTGCCCCACGGGAGCTGCAGGACGAGCGGCACGGCGTTGAGCCGGCTGACGATCATGTCGACCGTGCGGTAGAAGTTCGCACCGGTGCGGTCCATCTTGTTGACGAAGCAGATGCGCGGCACGGAGTACTTGTCAGCCTGCCGCCACACCGTCTCGGACTGCGGCTCGACGCCGGCGACGGAGTCGAACACCGCGACCGCCCCGTCGAGCACGCGCAGCGAGCGCTCCACCTCGACGGTGAAGTCGACGTGGCCGGGGGTGTCGATGATGTTGATCCGGTGGCCGTTCCACTGGCAGGTCGTCGCGGCGGAGGTGATGGTGATGCCGCGCTCCTGCTCCTGCTCCATCCAGTCCATCGTGGCGGCGCCGTCGTGCACCTCACCGATCTTGTAGGCCCGCCCGGTGTAGTACAGGACGCGCTCGGTGGTCGTCGTCTTGCCCGCGTCGATGTGCGCCATGATCCCGATGTTGCGGGTCCTGGCGAGGATCGCGTTGCTGGCCACTGCTGCTTCTCTGCTTTCCGGTGTCGGGTGCTTCTCGGCGGTCGTACGGGTCGAGTGGGACGCGCTACCAGCGGTAGTGCGCGAAGGCCTTGTTGGACTCGGCCATCTTGTGGGTGTCCTCGCGCCGCTTGACGCTGGCGCCGAGGCCGTTGCTGGCGTCGAGCAGCTCGTTCATCAGCCGCTCGGTCATCGTCTTCTCGCGGCGGGCACGGGAGTACTGGATGAGCCAGCGCATCGCGAGGGTCGTGGAGCGTCCGGCCTTGACCTCGATCGGCACCTGGTAGGTGGCGCCGCCGACGCGCCGGCTCTTGACCTCGAGCGTGGGCTTGACGTTGTCGAGCGCGCGCTTGAGCGTGATCACCGGGTCGGTGTCGTTCTTGGTCCGGCAGCCCTCCAGGGCGCCGTAGACGATGCGCTCGGCGACCGAGCGCTTGCCGCCGACGAGCACCTTGTTGATCAGGCTCGTGACCAGGGGGGAGCCGTAGACCGGGTCGGTGACGACCGGGTGCTTCGGGGCGGGACCCTTGCGAGGCACTAGCTCTTCTCCTTCTTGGCGCCGTAGCGGCTGCGTGCCTGCTTGCGGTTGCGGACACCCTGGGTGTCGAGCGAACCGCGGATGATCTTGTAGCGGACGCCGGGGAGGTCCTTCACCCGGCCGCCGCGGACGAGCACGATGGAGTGCTCCTGCAGGTTGTGGCCGACGCCGGGGATGTAGGCCGTCACCTCGATGCCGCTGGTGAGGCGCACTCGGGCCACCTTGCGCAGCGCCGAGTTCGGCTTCTTCGGCGTGGTCGTGTAGACGCGCGTGCAGACACCTCGACGCTGCGGGCTCCCCTTGAGGGCCGGCGTCTTGGTCTTCTCGACCTTGTCCTGCCGGCCCTTGCGGACCAGCTGCTGGATCGTGGGCAAAGCGTCTCCTGCTCGTCCTTCGATAGGTTCTGGACCCTGCTCCTGCGCCCCACGCGGTCGGGTGTGTCGGCCGGCCGTTTCCGCCCGCGTGGAAGCCACGCAGGGAGGTGGTGCAGAGGTTCGTGCCGAAGTTCTGACACGGGTTCTGGCACTGGCCGCAGCCCGGAAGCGGGCGCGGACGACCTGGGTCGCCCCAGGCACAAGAGGGAACAGTACCTGTCGGCCGAACGAGGGTCAAAATCGGGGCGGGCCCCCACGTACGCTGCCGGCGTGAGCGCTGCCGCCTCGCGCCCGACCCCGCGAGGCGCTCCAGCAGGCGTACGGACGAACCGTGCCCGACCTCGTTCGGCCGGGCCTGCCGGTACTGCTGTGCGGCATTAACCCCTCGCTGTGGTCCGGCGCGGTGGGGCTGCACTTCGCCAGCCCGAGCAACCGGCTGTGGCCGACCCTGCACGCCTCCGGCTGGACCTCCCGGCGGCTGCACCCCTCCGAGACAGCCGACATCCTCGAGGCCGGACTCGGCATCACCAACCTCGTCGCCCGGGCGACGGCCCGGGCCGACGAGCTGACCGACGCCGAGCTTCGCGCCGGCCTGCCGGCGCTCGAGGCGCTGGCCGAGCGGGTCCGGCCGCGCTGGGTCGCCTTCCTCGGGCTGACCTCCTACCGGACCGCGACGGGGCTGCGGCAGGCGCAGGTCGGGCCGCAGGAACGGCGCATCGGCCCGGCCGAGGTCTGGCTGCTGCCCAACCCGAGCGGCCTGAACGCCTCCTGGCAGCTGCCGCGCCTCGCGGCGGCCTACGGCGCCCTGCGTGTGGCCGCACTCGGACGCGAGCTGCCCGCCGCGCCGTGAGCGCGGCTGCGCCTGCTCAGCTCTCGAGCGGCGGCTGGAGCTCGCCCATCGTGCCGAAGACGCTCGCGAGCACGCCGAGGACCAGCAGCACGAAGACGACGGCGAGCAGGCACAGCGCGATGTTGATCCACGACAGCACCTTCGCCGCGGTGACCAGGCCACCGCCGCCGAGGCGGCCATCGGAGGCACGGATGTCCCGGCTCGACATCGACGCGAGCACGAGGGCGACAAGAGCCAGCACGAAGGGGATGAGCACGTACGAGCCGATCGCCATCACCAGCGCCCAGACGGCCTTGGTGTCGTTCGGTGGCGGCGTGCCCTGCGGTCCCCAGCCCGGCTGCGGCGGGCCGTATCCGGCTGCCGGCCCGTACGCCGGTGGCTGTCCGTACGGCGGCGGCGGGCCGTAGCCGGCCGGCGGCGCGCCGTAGCCGGAGGCTGCGCCGTACGCAGGCTGGCCACCGTAGGAGGGGGGCGCCTGGCCAGGAGGGTCCCCCCCTCCCTGACCGCCGGGCGGAGGCGCGAAGGGGTCCTGCGGCGGAGGGCTCGTCATCGTCCCGACAGTAGGACCAGGCGGACCCGGCCGACAGGGGTTGCGCCGGGCAGATCCGGAAGACGGCGCCGGCCCACAGCCCGACGGCCGCCCCGCCTCCCGTCGCGACGAGGGGCGGAGCGGCCGTCGAGGTGCATCAGTACCTCAGCTGCGGTAGGCGTCCCGGCCGCCGTAGTCGAAGTCGTCCAGCGGCACGGCCTGGCCGCCACCGGTGCCGAAGGCGAAGTCCGGGTCGTCGTAGGCGGCCATCGAGTAGACCTGCGCGCGCGCCTCCTCCGTCGGCTCGACCCGGATGTTGCGGTAACGGCTGATGCCGGTGCCCGCCGGGATGAGCTTGCCGATGATGACGTTCTCCTTCAGGCCCAGCAGCGAGTCGCTCTTGGCCTGGATCGCCGCGTCGGTGAGGACCCGGGTGGTCTCCTGGAAGGAGGCTGCGGACAGCCACGACTCAGTCGCGAGCGAGGCCTTGGTGATGCCCATGAGGACCGGACGGCCCGACGCCGGCTCACCGCCCTCGGCCACGACACGGCGGTTCTCGGCCTCGAACACGGCCCGCTCGGTGAGCGAGCCGGGCAGGAAGTCCGTCGAGCCGGACTCGAGGACGTTCACCCGCTTGAGCATCTGGCGGATGATCACCTCGATGTGCTTGTCGTGGATCGACACGCCCTGCGAGCGGTAGACCTCCTGCACCTCGGCCACCAGGTGGAGCTGGACCTGGCGCGGGCCGAGGATGCGCAGCACCTCGTGCGGGTTGACCGCGCCGACGTGCAGCTTCTCCCCGACGGAGATGTGGTCGCCCTCCTCGAACAGCAGGCGGGCCCGCTTGGAGACCAGGTAGGAGATCTCCTCCGACCCGTCGTCCGGGGTGATCGTGACCTGGCGGCCCTTCGCGGTGTCCTCCAGGCTGATCCGCCCGTCGACCTCGCTGATCTGCGCGACGCCCTTGGGGCTGCGGGCCTCGAACAGCTCCACGACGCGGGGGAGGCCGTGGGTGATGTCCTCACCCGCGACGCCACCGGTGTGGAAGGTGCGCATGGTCAGCTGCGTGCCCGGCTCGCCGATCGACTGGGCGGCGATGATGCCGACGGCCTCGCCGACGTCGACCGTCTTGCCGGTCGCCAGCGAGCGGCCGTAGCAGCTCGCGCAGGTGCCGACCTTGGAGTCGCAGGTCAGGACGCAGCGCACCTTGATCTGCTCGACCCCGGCCTCGATCAGCGCCCCGATGTTGACGTCGCCGAGATCGGCGCCGGCGGTCAGGACGGTCGTGCCGTCCTTGTCGACATCGGCCGCCAGCGTGCGCGCGTAGACGCTGGTCTCGACGTGCGGGTCCTTGACCAGCACGCCGTCGGCGTTGAGGTTGCCGATGCGCATGGTGACGCCGCGCTCGGTGCCGCAGTCCTCCTCGCGGATGATGACGTCCTGGCTGACATCCACCAGGCGCCGGGTGAGGTAGCCCGAGTCGGCGGTGCGCAGCGCGGTGTCGGCCAGACCCTTGCGGGCGCCGTGCGTGGAGATGAAGTACTCCAGCACGGTGAGGCCCTCGCGGAAGTTGGCCTTGATCGGGCGCGGGATGATCTCCCCCTTGGGGTTGGCCACCAGCCCCCGCATGCCGGCGATCTGCCGCACCTGCATCATGTTTCCGCGGGCGCCGGAGTGGACCATCATCCAGACCGGGTTCTCCCTGGGGAAGTTCGCCTCCATCTCCTTGGCGACCTCGGCGGTTGCCTTCGTCCAGATCTCGATGAGCTCCTGGCGACGCTCGTCGTCGGTGATGACGCCGCGGGAGTACTGCTTCTCGATCTTCTCCGCGTCACCTTCGTACTTCTCGAGGATCTCGCCCTTGCGCGGGGGTGACGACGTCCTCGATGGAGATCGTCACGCCGCAGCGGGTCGCCCAGCGAAAGCCGGTCTCCTTGAGCGCGTCGAGCGTCGCGGCGACCTGCACCTTGGGGTAGCGCTCGGCCAGGTCGTTGACGATCGCGCCCAGCTCGCGCTTGGAGATCTCCTTGTCGACGAACGGGTAGTCGACCGGGAGCGTCTCGTTGAACAGGGTGCGTCCGAGCGTGGTGGTCAGGCGTACGCCGGAGCCGCCCGACTCGATCGTGTCGCTGCTGCCCTCGGCGGCCACCCAGTTGCGCGGCGGCACGACGTCGCGCATCCGCAGCTCGATCTTGGCCTGCAGGTCCAGCTCCCTGGCGTCGTACGCCATGACCGCCTCGGCGAGCGAGGAGAACGCCCGCCCCTCCCCCAGGGCGCCGTCCTTCTGCGTCGTGAGGTAGTAGATGCCGAGCACCATGTCCTGGGTCGGGCTGGTGATCGGACGCCCGTTGGCCGGCGACAGGATGTTGTTGCTGGACAGCATGAGGATGCGGGCCTCGGCCTGCGCCTCCGCGGACAGCGGCAGGTGCACGGCCATCTGGTCGCCGTCGAAGTCGGCGTTGAACGCCGTGCAGACCAGCGGGTGGATCTGGATGGCCTTGCCCTCGACCAGCTGCGGCTCGAAGGCCTGGATCCCGAGGCGGTGCAGCGTCGGCGCGCGGTTGAGCAGCACCGGGTGCTCGGTGATGACCTCCTCGAGCACGTCCCACACGACCGGGCGGGCGCGCTCGACCATGCGCTTGGCGCTCTTGATGTTCTGCGCGTGGTTGAGGTCGACCAGCCGCTTCATGACGAACGGCTTGAACAGCTCCAGCGCCATCTGCTTGGGCAGGCCGCACTGGTGCAGCTTGAGCTGCGGGCCGACGACGATGACCGAGCGGCCGGAGTAGTCCACGCGCTTGCCGAGCAGGTTCTGGCGGAACCGGCCCTGCTTGCCCTTGAGCATGTCGCTGAGGGACTTCAGCGGCCGGTTGCCCGGACCGGTCACCGGCCGGCCGCGGCGGCCGTTGTCGAACAGCGCGTCGACGGCCTCCTGGAGCATGCGCTTCTCGTTGTTGACGATGATCTCGGGCGCACCGAGGTCGAGCAGGCGCTTCAGGCGGTTGTTGCGGTTGATGACGCGGCGGTACAGGTCGTTGAGGTCGGAGGTGGCGAAGCGCCCACCGTCGAGCTGCACCATCGGGCGCAGGTCCGGCGGGATGACGGGGACGCAGTCCAGCACCATCCCCATCGGGCTGTTGCGGGTGTTGAGGAACGCCGCGACGACCTTGAGCCGCTTGAGCGCGCGGACCTTCTTCTGGCCCTTGCCCGAGCGGATCGTCTCGCGCAGCGACTCGGCCTCGGCGTCGAGGTCGAAGCTCTCCAGCAGGCGCTGGAGCGCCTCGGCACCCATCCCGCCGGTGAAGTAGGAGCTGAAGCGGTCCCGCAGCTCGCGGTAGAGCGTCTCGTCCGCGATCAGCTGCTTGGGCTCGAGCTTGCGGAAGGTGTCGAGCACCTCGGCGAGCTTGTCGAGCTCGCGCTGCGCGCGGTCACGCAGCTGCCGCAGCTCGCGCTCGGCGCCCTCGCGCACCTTGCGGCGCACGTCCCCCTTGGCGCCCTCGGCCTCGAGCGCGGCGATGTCGTCCTCGAGCTTCTTCTGGCGGGTCTCGGCGTCGGCGTCGCGCTTGTCCTCGATCCGCTTGCTCTCGACGCCCATGGACGCCTCGATGCTCGGCAGGTCCCGGTGGCGCGCGTCCACGTCGACCGAGGTGATCAGGTACGCCGCGAAGTAGATGATCTTCTCGAGGTCCTTGGGCGCCAGGTCCAGCAGGTAGCCGAGGCGGGACGGGACGCCCTTGAAGTACCAGATGTGGGTGACCGGGGCGGCCAGCTCGATGTGGCCCATCCGCTCACGACGCACCTTGGCGCGGGTGACCTCGACGCCGCAGCGCTCGCAGATGATGCCCTTGAAGCGGACGCGCTTGTACTTGCCGCAGTAGCACTCCCAGTCGCGGGTCGGACCGAAGATCTTCTCGCAGAAGAGCCCGTCCTTCTCCGGCTTGAGGGTGCGGTAGTTGATGGTCTCGGGCTTCTTGACCTCACCGTGCGACCACTGACGGATGTCGTCCGCGGTGGCGAGGCCGATGCGCAGCTCGTCGAAGAAGTTGACGTCGAGCACTAGGTGCCTTCTCTCAGGAAGTCAGGGTGTTGCTGGAGTCAGGGACGGCGATGGGACGGGCTCCGAGCCCGTCCGGAGCGGGAATCTTCGCCTTCTGGGGCGCCGGGACGCGTGCCGCGCCACAACAAGGAGAAGATCACCGGCGGGCGGGGGTCAGACCTCTTCGACGCTGCTGGGCTCGCGGCGGGACAGGTCGATGCCGAGCTCCTCGGCGGCGCGGAACACGTCCTCGTCGGTGTCGCGCATCTCGATGGACATGCCGTCGCTGGACAGCACCTCCACGTTGAGGCACAGCGACTGCATCTCCTTGATGAGCACCTTGAAGGACTCGGGGATGCCCGGCTCGGGGATGTTCTCGCCCTTGACGATCGCCTCGTAGACCTTGACCCGGCCGAGGACGTCGTCGGACTTGATGGTGAGCAGCTCCTGCAGGGCGTACGCGGCGCCGTACGCCTGCATGGCCCACACCTCCATCTCACCGAAGCGCTGGCCACCGAACTGCGCCTTGCCACCCAGCGGCTGCTGCGTGATCATCGAGTACGGGCCGGTGCTGCGGGCGTGGATCTTGTCGTCCACGAGGTGCAGCAGCTTCAGGATGTAGATGTAGCCGACCGAGATCGGGGCCGGGAACGGCTCGCCGGAACGACCGTCGAACAGCCGCGCCTTGCCGGTCGACCCGATCAGCTGGACGCCGTCCCGGTTGGGGAGGGAGGAGCCCAGCAGGCCGGTGATCTCGTCCTCGCGGGCGCCGTCGAACACCGGGGTGGCGGTGTTGGTGCCGGCGGGAGCCTCGCTCACGCCGATGTCGCCGAGCCGCTTCTTCCACGGCTCCGCGCCGGCCTCGACCTTCCAGCCGGTCTTGGCGACCCAGCCGAGGTGGGTCTCGAGGACCTGCCCGACGTTCATGCGGCCGGGCACCCCGAGCGGGTTGAGGACGACGTCGACGGGCGTGCCGTCCTCGAGGAACGGCATGTCCTCCTGCGGGAGGATCTTGGCGATCACGCCCTTGTTGCCGTGCCGGCCGGCCAGCTTGTCGCCGTCGGTGATCTTGCGCTTCTGCGCGACGTAGACCCGGACCAGCTCGTTGACGCCGGGCGGCAGCTCGTCGCCGTCCTCACGGCTGAACACGCGGACGCCGATGACCTTGCCGGACTCGCCGTGCGGCACCTTGAGGCTGGTGTCGCGCACCTCGCGGGCCTTCTCGCCGAAGATCGCGCGCAGCAGCCGCTCCTCCGGGGTGAGCTCGGTCTCCCCTTGGGCGTCACCTTGCCGACGAGGACGTCACCGGGGGTGACCTCCGCGCCGATGCGGATGATGCCGCGCTCGTCGAGGTCGGCAAGGACCTCCTCCGAGACGTTGGGGATGTCCCGGGTGATCTCCTCGGCGCCGAGCTTGGTGTCGCGGGCGTCGACCTCGTGCTCGTCGATGTGGATCGAGGTGAGGACGTCGTCCTGCACGAGGCGCTGCGACAGGATGATCGCGTCCTCGTAGTTGTGGCCCTCCCACGGCATGAACGCGACCAGCAGGTTCTTGCCGAGCGCCATCTCGGCCTCGTCGGTGCACGGGCCGTCGGCGATCACCTGACCCACCTCCACCCGCTCGCCCTCGGCCACGATCGGCTTCTGGTTGATGCAGGTGCCCTGGTTGCTGCGCCGGAACTTCAGCAGGCGGTACGTGCGCCGCGTGCCGTCGTCGTGCATCACCGTCACGTAGTCGGCGGACAGGTCCTCGACCACGCCGGCCTGCTCGGCCACGATCACGTCGCCCGCGTCGACGGCGGCGCGGTGCTCCATGCCGGTGCCGACCAGCGGCGCCTCGCTGCGCAGCAGCGGGACCGCCTGGCGCATCATGTTGGAGCCCATGAGCGCGCGGTTGGCGTCGTCGTGCTCCAGGAACGGGATCATCGCGGTGGCGACGGAGCAGATCTGGCGGGGGCTGACGTCGATGTAGTCGACGCTGTCGGGGGCGATGTAGTCGACCTCCCCGCCCTTGCGGCGGACCAGCACGCGCTTCTCGGCGAAGGACCCGGTCGAGTCGAGCTCGTTGGCCTGCGCGATGACGTGCTTGTCCTCCTCGTCCGCGGTGAGGTAGTCGACCTGGTCGGTGACCTCGCCGGCCGTCACCTTGCGGTAGGGCGTCTCGACGAAGCCGAACGCGTTGACCCGGCCGAAGGTCGCCAGCGACCCGATCAGCCCGATGTTGGGGCCTTCCGGCGTCTCGATCGGGCACATCCGGCCGTAGTGGCTCGGGTGCACGTCGCGGACCTCGAAGCCGGCACGCTCGCGGGACAGACCACCCGGGCCCAGCGCGGACAGGCGGCGCTTGTGGGTCAGGCCGGACAGCGGGTTGGTCTGGTCCATGAACTGGCTGAGCTGGGAGGTCCCGAAGAACTCCTTGATGCTCGCCACGACCGGACGGATGTTGATCAGGGTCTGCGGCGTGATCGCCTCGACGTCCTGGGTGGTCATGCGCTCGCGCACGACGCGCTCCATGCGGGCCAGCCCCAGCCGGATCTGGTTCTGGATGAGCTCGCCGACCGTACGCAGGCGGCGGTTGCCGAAGTGGTCGATGTCGTCGGTCTCGAAGCCCGCCTCACCGGCGTGCAGCTTCACGATGTAGTCGATCGTGGCGAGGATGTCGTCCTCGGTGAGCGTGCCCTGGCCGACCGGCAGCGCGAGGCCCAGCTTCTTGTTGACCTTGTAGCGGCCGACCTTGGCCAGGTCGTAGCGCTTGCCGTTGAAGAACAGGTTGTCCAGCAGCGTCTGCGCGGACTCGCGCGTCGGCGGCTCGCCCGGGCGCAGCTTGCGGTAGATGTCGATCAGGGCGTCGTCCTGCCCCGTCGTGTGGTCCTTCTCGAGCGTCATCCGCATCGACTCGTAGTCGCCGTAGCGCTCGAGGATCCGGGCGTCGTCCCAGCCGAGCGCCTTGAGCAGCACCGTCACGGGCTGCTTGCGCTTGCGGTCGATGCGCACGCCGACGGCGTCGCGCTTGTCGACCTCGAACTCGAGCCAGGCGCCGCGGCTCGGGATCACCTTGCAGGAGTAGGTGTCCTTGTCGGTGACCTTGTCGATCTGCTTGTCGAAGTAGACGCCCGGGCTGCGCACCAGCTGGGACACCACGACGCGCTCGGTGCCGTTGATGACGAAGGTGCCCTTGGGCGTCATCACCGGGAAGTCACCCATGAAGACCGTCTGGCTCTTGATCTCGCCGGTGGTGTTGTTGGTGAACTCCGCGGTGACGAAAAGCGGCGCCGCGTAGGTCATGTCCTTGTCCTTGCACTCCTCGACGGAGTACTTGGTGGGCTCGAAGCGGTGGTCGCGGAAGCTCAGCGACATCGAGCCGGAGAAGTCCTCGATCGGGGAGATCTCCTCGAAGATCTCCTCGAGGCCGGACCGGGTCGACAGGTCGGTGCGGCCCTCCTCGACGGCGGCGGCGACGCGGGCGCGCCAGTCGTCGTTGCCGACGAGCCAGTCGAAGGAGGTGGTCTGCAGGTGCAGGAGGTTCGGAACCTCGAGGGGTTCGCGGATCTTGGCGAAGGAGACGCGGGAGCTGGTGCTGCTTGCGGGGTTGCCGGTAGTGCCAGAAGTACGGGGGGAGGCCAAGAGGGGTCCTTCCGACGGCAGCGGTCGACTGCCAGAGTCGTTCTGTGAGGCGGCGCGATCTCCACTCCGACCGCCTGTCTCGGGCATCCGGCCCGGACGGGTATATGACGGGGGCAGCGCAAACAGTCAGTGTAGCCGCCGGCTGCACTGATGTCGAGATGAAGCCGTGGCTAGGTGGCGGAGCCCCTGCCGGCGGCCCGGGCAGGCCGGGTCACAGCGCCTGCACCTCGGCGACGAGCCAGCGGCCGTCCTTCTCCACCAGGCGCATCCGCACCCGGCTCTGGTCGACCTGCCGCCCCTGCGTCTGGGTGCTGGTGGTCGCCTGGTTGAGGAACACCAGCGTCGTCACCTCGTCCGGGGAGGCCCCCACCACCGCGCTCTCGACGACGTCGGCGACCACCACTGCCTTGTAGTCCTTCGCGACCTGGGTCACGACCTGCGAGGTGGTGCGCGCGTACTCGTCGCGGAACTTCCCGGTCGTGACCGACAGCCCCTTGGCGAAGTCCTCCTCGAGCTTGGCGTGGTCGTAGGAGAAGAGGAGCCTGGCGGCGTCCCGGCTGGCCGCGACCGCTTCGTTGCGCGCGGACTCCGTCTGCGCCTCCGCGCGTAGGCGCAGCCCGAGGTACGCGACCCCCGCCACCATCAGCGCGGTCAGCGCCGCGACCAGTCCGAGGGTGAGCGCTTCACGTCGGCGCGTCCGAGCCACCGCCGACGGCACGGGCGGGTCAGCGGCCGGCTGCCAGCCCGCCGGTGCAGGGGTGGGCGTGGGCGGGGGCACCGCCGGCGCTGGGGTGGGCGTGGGCGGGGGCACCGCCGGTGCAGGGGTGGGCGTGGGCGGGGGCACCGCCGGCGCAGGGGTGGGCGTGGACGGGGGCACCGCCGGTGCAGGGGTGGGCGTGGACGGGGGCACCGCCGGTGCAGGGGTGGGCGTGGACGGGGGCACCGCCGGCGCAGGCGTGGGCAGCGGCGTTGAGGGGGCAGCGGCCGACGGAGCAGGGGCCGACTGCTCGGCGACCGGCGCGGGGGGGCCGGGAGGAGCGACCGGCGGCGCAGCGGGCTCGGCCGCCGCCGCCGGAGGAGCCGGTGGCTCCGCCGTGGGCGGGGAGGGGGATGGGGAGGCGCTGTGCTTGCTGAGCTCGACCCTCGGCACCTCCGCTGCGTCGACTGCTCGGGGGGGCTCCGCCGCGTCGGGCTGCTCGCGTTGCTCGGGCTGCACGGGAGGCGGGACGGCAGGCGGCGCGGCCGGCTCCACGGGCACGCTCTCCACCGGGGCGGCGGGAGGCCGGGCGGGTGCGTCGGCCTGGGCCGAATCAGGCGGGATCTGCGCGGAGACCTTCCCGTCCGCCGGCGGAGCCGGCTCGGACGGCTCGGCGACCCTTGGGCTGTCCGGCACGGCTCCGGCGCTGCTCGTCGGGCCGTCCGCCCCAGCGGTCGCCTCCTCCGCGCCCGTGTCCTGATCGCTGACCGGAGGGGGTGGGGGCCGGTCACCGAAGGGCCCGGGTGCGCCCGGTCCGGTCATGGTCAGCCCACGAACCGCAGGCCAGAGGTGAGCCAGCGGCCGTCGACGCGCTCCACCTCGATCTGCATGCGATAGGTGTTGACGCGACCCGCTGGGGTGGCGACGTTGCGCACGGTGCTGTCCACCACGACCAGCGCCGTGGCGTTGCTCTTGTCGGCGCGGACCAGCCCGGCTTCGAGGACGCTGCCCTGCGCGTTGACCTGGTTGTCCGCCAGCAGCTTCTTCAGGCTCTCGGTGTTGTCCTCGAACTCGCGGCGGAAGTCACCGGTGGCTCCGTCGAGCACGCGCTGGACGGCCTCGTCGAACCGCTCGTTGTCGATGGACGTCAGGTTCAGGGCCGACTGGCGAGCTGCCCGAAGCGCGTCCTGGCGCGCGTCCTCCACCTGTGCGTAGCGACGCAGCTGGAACCCGAGCACCACGGCCGCAACGGCCAGGAGGGCGCACGTGGCCGCCAGCGCGATCAGCACCCGTGAGCGGCCCGAGGCGGGCGGCGGGTCCGCCGGCTCCTCGCTGGACGCGGGCCCGGTGGAGGCGTCGACCGACCCGGCAGCGGTGGACCCGCTACCGACGGTGGCGCTACCGGCGGCCTTGCCCTCCGTCGCCAGCGCGGGCGCAGCCAGCGCCCCGGCCGCGGAGGGCGGGACGTCCGGAAGGGTCATCTGGACAGCGGGCCGAGCAGGAGCCACTGCCAGGAGTCGTTGCCGAAGGCCCGCTGCGCGCCGTTCGTCGAGCCGATCGACAGGCGCTCCCCATCGGCGGTGATGACCCGGCCGGTTCGGGGGTCGTAGTCGCCGAACTGCATCGTGGCGGCCTCCTGGCCGTCCACGGCTGGCACCCGCGAGCCGGCCGCACGCTGGGTGCTGCGAGCGGCCGCGCCGGCCTCACGACCCCGTGCCCCGCCGCGCACGCTCGACTCGCTGCCACGTGGCAGGTTGCAACCGGCCTGCAGGTTGGGGGTGCGCTTCGAGGTGTCCTCCGGTGACCGCTCCACGGTTTCCTCGTACCCGCTCTCGCAGACCGGCGGGTCGGTCTCGGTGACCAGGCCGAAGTGGCTCGTGCCGTCGCCGGGGACCACGGTGAAGCCGCCGGCGACGACGTTGGGGTAGGTCACCAGGATCTGCCGGAGGGCGGGCAGGCGCACCTTCTGGATCTGCGCGACCGTGGTGAGGTTCTGCAGCAGGACGGGCAGGTCGCTGCGGTTCTTGCGCAGGAGGTCGGTGATCTCGTTGGCGCTCTGCGTCCCGTTGGCGAACAGCCGGCGGAAGTCGGGGTCGCTGCTGCGCAGGGTCGTGGTCAGCGCAGCCAGGTCCTCGTTGAAGCTCAGGAACTGGCCGGAGACGTCGCGCTGGGTGTCGAGCGCCGTCTCGCCGTCCCGGATCAGCTGGGTCGTCTCAGGCAGGGCGTCCAGCGCGGCGCGCGTCAGCGCATCCCCGTCGTCCAGGATCTTCTGCAGGCTGTCTCCGGCACCGTTGCCGAATGCCGTGCCGAGCTCGGAGAGCACGATGCCGAGTTTCTCGGTGTCGACGCTCGTGACGAAGTCGTCGAGGTTGACGATCAGCTCGGTCGGCGAGACGGGGATCGAGGTCTGCCCCATGGGGATGGTGTCCCCCGCCGCGAGGTAGGGAGCGCCGGCACGGGCGGGCAGCAGGTCGACGTACTGCTCGCCGATCGCGGAGCGGTTGGCCACGACCGCCGAGGCTCCGGTCGGCACCTCGGTCCCGGGCCGCAGCAGGAGGTCGACCTGCACACCACCCTCGATCAGCGAGAGCTGCGTGACCTCGCCCACCGGCACACCGCGGTAGGTGACCTCGGCGCCCTCGAAGATGCCGCCCGAGTCGCGGAACTCGGCGGAGACGACGTAGCCCTGGTCCACGAAGTACTTGCCCAGGCCGGCGTAGCGCAGGCCGGTGTAGCTCAAGCCGGCGAGCGCGATGAGCAGGAAGACCAGCAGCTGCGCCTTCGTCTGGCGGGAGATCACGTGAAGACTCCGATCAGCAGACGGAGCAGTCCGCCGCTGTCCCGGGTGGACAGCCCGGGCAGGGGTGGCAGCCCGGGCGGGGGCGGCGGCGGGCTCAGCCCCGGCAGCGGCTCCGTCGGAAGCGCTGGCGGCGGCGGTGCCCCCGGGAGCGGCGGCGGAGCCGGTGAGCCGGGAGGCCCCCCCGGCGGCGGGGCGGGACCCGGAATCAGGGGCAGGTCGTCCGGCACGGGCAGGCCCGTGAAGCGGCCGAGCCCGCGCGCATCGATGTCGAGCGTGACGAACAGGTTGGCGTAGTCGCCCTGGATGCCCTCGGTGACGTTCCGGGGGAACGGGTAGGTGACCAGCATCTCGAACGCTTCGGGCAGCGCCCGCCCCGCCGCGTTGAGCTGGGTCAGGATCGGCTCGAGCGCCCGCAGGTCGGCCACGGTGTTGGCCTGCGAGGCGCGGATCACGCGGACCGCCACATCCCCGAGCTGGTCGAGCGAGGTCAGCACCTCGGTGAGGTTCTCCCGCTGCCCGGTGAGCACGTCCAGCCCCGGCGGGATGTCGGCCAGCGCGGTGGCGATCGTGTCCTGCTCGGTGACCAGTCGCGCGCTCAGCCGGTCGAGGCTGTCGAGCGCCCGGACGATCTGGCCCTTCTGCGCGTCCAGTCCCCCGACGAAGGTGTCGAGCTGGCGGAGCAGGTCCTTGACCCGGTCCTCGCGACCCTCGAGCGCGGCGATCAGCTCGGCGTTGATCACCTGGAGCTGCTCGAGGCTGCCGCCGTTCAGCACCAGGGACAGCGCCGACAGGACCTCCTCGATCTCGGCACTGCGGGTGGTGCGGTCCAGGCCGATCGTCTCCCCGCCCCGCAGCCGCCCGACCGCCTCGCTCTGGGGGGGCGGCTCGAAGCTCACGAACTTCTCGCCCAGCAGGCTGGTCTGGCGCAGGCTGGCCCGGGTGTTCGCCGGCAGGGTGACCTCCCGGTTCAGGCTCACGACGACCCGGGCCGTGAAGTTCTCCACGTCGAGCGACTGCACGCTGCCGACCGTGACGTCGTTCACCTTCACCGCGGACTGCGGTACGAGGTCCAGGACGTCGGAGAACTCGAGCGTCACCTCGTAGGCCCCCTTGCCGTTGCCCTGCCCGCCGGGCAGCGGGATGCTGGAGGCACCCTCGAAGCCGCAGCCCGCGAGGGTCCCGGCGCCGAGGGCCACGGCGAGCAGGGTGGCGGCGCCCCGGGAGGTCGTCGCTCTCATCGCGCACCTCCGCTGAGGATGCCGCCGAGGGTGCTGTCGCCGGCCGGCGGTGCCGGGAGCTGCGCCGCGCCGGGGGGAGCGCCGCCGCCCCCCGTGCCGAGGGGAGGCGGCAGCGGGAGCCCCCGGAGCGCGCCGGTCAGCTGCTCGCACAGAGCCGGGTCCTCACCGGCGTTGACCAGCGCCGTGCAGAACGCCCCGAACGGGTCACCCTCGGCGGCAGCCAGGCTGTTGTCCCGGGTGTCCAGCGTGCCGGAGTCGGGGTTGTACGCGAGCTGCAGGTTGGACAGGGCCGTGGGGGCGACGTCCAGGAACTCCTCCAGCGCCGCCCGCTGCTTCACCAGCACCGAGGTGACCGAGGCCAGGTCGCTGACGTTGGCGGTGAGGTCCTCCTTGTTGTCGCGGACGAACGTCGCCACCTCCCCCAGAGCGACGGACAGCTGCGAGACCGCTCGCGCCAGGTCCTCCCGCTCGGCGGCGAGCTGGTCGGCGACAACGGCCAGGTCGCGGTTGAACGTGCGTACGGTCCGGTCGCTCTGCGCGATCGTGGTGGTGAAGTCCTGCAGGTTGGCGACCGTCCCGAACAGGTCGTCGCGCTGGTTGCTCACCGTCGACACGAGCTGGGAGAAGTCCTTCAGGGTGCTGTTGAGCAGCTCGCCGTTGCCCTGGAGGTTGTCGGCACCGACGTCGATGAGGTCTGACAGCGCCCCGTCCTTGTTCGCGCCCTTCGGGCCCAGGGCGAGGTTGAGCTCGTTGAGGGAGCTGTAGATCTGGTCGAGCTCGACCGGCACGTCGGTGCGGTCGGTGCCCAGCCGGGCTCCGTCGTCCAGCACGTTGCCGCCCTGGAAGACCGGCGTGAGCTGGACGTAGCGGTCGCTGACGATCGACGGGGCCACGATCACGGCCATGGCGTCCGCGGGCACGTCGTACTTCGCGTCGTAGGTCATCGTCACCCGCACCGAGTCGCCCTGCGGAGCGATCGCGGTGACCTCCCCGATACGCACGCCCAGCACGCGCACGTCGCTGGAGACGTAGAGGCCGACGGCCCGCTCGAAGTCGGCGACGAGGGACTTCTTCGCCGGCCCACCGCCGATCGCCCCGCACCCCGCAAGGCCGCCGCTGAGCGCGAGCGCGAGGACGACGAGCACCAGGCGCACGGGGCCGGTGCGGAAGGAGCCGGTCATGGCGTGCCTCCGACGGGAGCGGACCCACCGGTGGGCCTCGAGGAGCCGTCCTTGCCGAACTCGCCCTCCACGAAGTGACCGCCAGGCGGCGTGAGGTTCTGGACGAGGGTGTCGAACCAGCGGCCGTTGCCGAGGTTGTCGGAGAACACGCGGACGAAGGGCGCCAGCCGCACGAGGCTCGCGTCGAGGTTGTCCTGGTTCTTGCGCAGGACCTGGACGACTCCCCGCAACCGCTCCAGCGCGGGCTGGAGCTCGGCGCGGTTCTCGCGCACCAGCGCGACCAGCTGCTCGGACAGCTGGGTGGTCGTGTCCAGCAGGCGGCTGATCGCCTCGCGCCGCCGCTGCAGCTCCTGCAGGACCAGCGAGCTGTCCGCGAGGAACGCCGTGAGGTCCTGGTCGCGCTCGGCGAGGACCTGGCTGACGCCCTGCGTGCGATCGAGCAGGGCGCTGAGCTGCTCGTCGCGCGCGGCGATGGCCCGCGAGAGGCGGGACAGGCCCTCGAGCGAGGCGCGTACGTCGTCGGGGGTGTCGCGGAAGGTGTCCGCCAGGACCGTGAAGGACTCGGCCAGGCGCTGCGAGTCGATCTCCTCGACCGTCGTCGACAGGTCCCCGAACGCGTTGGTGATGTCGAACGGGGAGGAGGTCCGGTTCAGCGGGATGACCGACCCGGGCTCGAACGTGCCGTCGCCGTCCGGGGAGAGCGACAGGAACTTGCGGCCCAGCACGGTCTTGATCCGGATGTCGGCCCGCGTGCGGTTGCCCATCTCGGCGTCCTTGACGCGGAACCCGACCTGGACCCGGTCTCCGGCGAGGTCCACCGAGAGCACCTTGCCGACCTTGACCCCGGCGATGCGCACCTCGTCGTTCGGCGCGAGGCCGGCCGCCTCGGTGAACTCCGCCTTGTACTCCTCGCCGCCCACGACGGTGTCGATGCTGAACGAGCCGGCCAGCAGCGCGACGATGGCGAGGATGCCGACACCGCCGATGACGGTCTTGTTGCGCTCTCGGAACGGCGTCATCGGGTTCCTCCCGCGGCCGCCGCGGGGGGACCACCCTCGCGCTTGCAACGGGCGACGTCGTTGACGAACTGCTCGTCGGCCAGCAGGTTGCGGCCGGTGGCGGACCCGTCGTCGATGATCAGCCTGCCGTCGAAGCCGCACAGGTAGAAGTTGAAGAACGAGCCGTAGGTGGCGGTTCCGACGATCGCGTCGAGCTTGCCCGGCAGCCGCTGCAGGACCCCGTCGACGATCGACTTGTTGTCATCGAGCGTGGTGGCCAGCTTCCCGAGCTCGCGGATGTCGGTGCGCAGCGGTGCGCGCACCTCGTTCAGCAGGCCGGCGGTGGCCGACGTCAGGTCGCTGATGCCGTCCAGCGACCGGCCGATCTGCTCGCGGTCCTCGGCGAATCCGGCAGCCAGCCGGCGCAGCTGCACGATCAGGTCAGCGAGTTCGGTACCGCGGTCGTCGAGGGTGGCGAGGACCTTCTCGAGGTTCTCCAGCACCCGGCCGATGACCTCGTCGCGGTCGGCCAGCGTCGTCGTGAGGGAGGCGGTACGCGCCATGAGGCTCTCCACCGTGCCGCCCTCGCCCTGCAGCGTCTGGATGAGCTCGAAGGCTGCCTGGTTGACCGTCTGCGGGTCGAGCGCCTGGAACAGCGGACGGAAGCCGTTGAACAGCACCGTCAGGTCCAGCGCGTTGCGGGTCTGGGCCAGGGGCAGCGTCGCGCCCTCCTCGAGCGGCTCGGCCGAGCCCGTGCCCTCGGTCAGCGCCAGGTAGCGCTCGCCGACGATGTTGCGGTAGCGCAGCCGCGCGATGGTGCTCTGCGCGATCTCGCGGTCGCCCTCGAGCCGGAACTCGACAAGTGCGAGGTTGCGCTGATGCACCTCGATGGCGTCGACCTGACCGACACGGACGCCGGCGATGCGGACCTCGTTGCCGGGCAGCAACCCCGTGACGTCGCCGAAGACCGCCTTGTAGGAGGTGCTCCCGCCGAAGCGGACGTTGCCGATCGTCGTCGCCAGGGCGAGCGTGAGGATCGACGTGACGACCATGAAGATGACCAGCTTGACCAGCGCGGCGGAGGTCTTCACGACAGCCCCACCTCCGTCCCGCGGGCCATCGGGCCGAACAGCAGGTAGGCCAGGTCCGGGACCTCGTCGGGCGACACGCCCATCACCGGAGCCAGCACCGAGCTCATGACCGACCGCTGCGAGACGGTGGTCGAGGACGGCAGGCCGGGTTCGGACTCGGGCTCGGGTGCGCGCGTGTCGTCGGGGCCGTTGCTGTCGACGAAGCCGTCCTGGAAGTTGATGTCAGGCGCCGGGACCTGCGGGGTGGGCAGGCCGTAGCACTGCGGCCCGCGGTCCTCCCGGTACGCCGGCTCGTCGAGCCGCGGCCGGTAGCCCGCCCGCTGCTCCACGAACTCCAGGGTGATGTGCAGGCCCGGCTGCAGTCCGCCGAAGGTCGCGCCGATTCTCCCGTCCGAGAGGGCCAGGCCGCGCGCGAGGCAGGGGTACTCGGGCGCATACCTGGCGAACACCTGCAGCGGGGGCAGGCTGTCGGCCGCCAGGCGTACAAGCCGGGTCTCGTTCTCGGTCAAGAACGCCTCCGTCTCCTTCGCCACGCCGGTGGTCGAGGTGAGGAAGGTGGACAGGGCCTCTTCCTGGTCCACCAGCGAGCGGTTCACGAAGCTGAGGTTGTCGAGGACCACCAGCAGATCCGGCGTGGCCTTGTCGAGGGTGTCCGCGAAGTCGGCCAGCCCCCGGAAGTTCTCACCGAGGGCCGGAACCGACGGGTTGAACTGCTTGAGGTAGTCGTCGACGAGCACCAGGTTGTCGCCGAGCCGCTCGCCCCGGCCGCGCAGCGCGCTCGACAGCGCATTGAGGGTGACGCTGACGTCCTGCGGCCGCAGCGCCTGCAGCAGGGGAAGCAGGTTGTTGAGCGCCTTCTCTGTCTCGCGCGCGGTCTCCGACCGGTCCTGGGTGATGACGTCCCCGTCGGCGAGCCGCTCCGGCGCGGGGTCCTCGGGGATGACGAGGCTGACGTACTTCTCGCCGAACAGCGTCTTCGGCACGAGCTGAGCCTGCACGTTGGCCGGAAGAAGCGTCATCTGCTCCGGGTCCAGCGCGAGGTCCAGGATGGCCCCCTCGCCGGCGGAGGTCACCTTGCGGACCTCACCGATGATCAGCCCGCGCAGCTTGACGTCGCTCGGTGCGGCCAGCTGGTTGCCGACGCGGTCGGCCTCGAGCGAGACGCGTACGACAGGGGTGAAGGCCTTCTGGTAGAGCGCGATCGTCAGGCCGATGAGACCGGCGAGCACCAGCAGGAAGACGACGCCGGAGAGCCGCCGCCGCGCGACGGCCGTCCGGCCCGCAGGCAGGGGGGCGGCCATCAGCCGGCTATTCGCACGGTCGTGGTCGCACCCCAGATGGCGAGCGACAGGAAGAAGTCGACGACGTTGACCGCGACGATCGCGGTGCGGACCGCTCGTCCGACGGCCACGCCGACGCCGGCCGGACCTCCGCTGGCGTAGTAGCCGTAGTAGCAGTGGATCAAGATGATGATGACCGCGAAGACCAGCACCTTGAGGAAGCTGTAGAGCACGTCCACCGGCGGGAGGTACTGGTTGAAGTACTGGTCGTAGGTGCCGGTCGACTGCCCGTAGAACCCGGTGGTGATCAGGCGGGCGGCGAAGTAGGACGAGAGCAGGCCGATGACGTAGAGCGGTGTCACCGCGATGAAGCCGGCGATCATCCGGGTGGTGACGAGGAACGGCAGGGACGGCACGCCCATGACCTCGAGCGCGTCGACCTCCTCGGAGATGCGCATCGCACCGAGCTGCGCGGTGAAGCCGCAGCCGACCGTCGCCGACAGCGCAAGGGCGGCCACCAGCGGAGCGATCTCGCGGGTGTTGAAGTAGGCCGAGATGAACGCCGTGAAGTTGGCGACGCCGAGCTGGTTGAGCGCGGCGTAGCCCTGCAGGCCGACCTCGGTCCCGGTGAAGAAGGTGAGGAAGGCGATCACGCCGACCGTTCCGCCGACCAGCGCCAGGGCTCCGCTGCCAAGGCTCACCTCGGCCAGCAGCCGGACGACCTCCTTCTTGTAGCGGAGCAGGACGCGGTAGGTCCAGCCGAGCGAGCGGGCATAGAACGACAGCTGCCCGCCCAGGTCGTCGAGGGCAGCCAGCGGCCGTGACGCGACCTTGCGCGCTGCTCGTGCCGGCCCCGCCAGGCGGGGGGGCAGCGGAGTGCCGACGGCGCTCATGCCCGCTACCCGCCCTTCTGCGGGACGACTTGGAAGTAGATGGCGGTGATGATGAAGTTGGTCAGGAACAGCAGCATGAAGCTGATGACCACGCTCTGGTTGACGGCGTCGCCGACGCCCTTCGGCCCACCTCCGGCGTTCAGGCCCTTGTAGGAGGCCACCAGCGCAGCGATCATCCCGAAGATGACCGCCTTGAGCTGACCGACGTAGAGGTCGGGCAGCTGCGCGAGGGCGGTGAACGACGCAAGGTAGGCACCGGGGGTGCCGCCCTGCAGGATGACGTTGAAGAAGTAGCCGCCGCAGACGCCCACGACGGACACCAGTCCGTTGAGGAAGAACGCGACGAGCATCGTGGCGAGCACCCGCGGGACGACCAGGCGCTGCAGCGGGCTGACCCCGAGCACCTCCATCGCGTCGATCTCGTCCCGGATCTTGCGCGACCCGAGGTCGGCGCAGATCGCCGAGCCGCCGGCCCCCGCGATCAGCAGCGCGGTCACGATCGGGCTGGCCTCGCGCACGATGCCCAGCACGGCCACCGCACCGGTGAAGGACTGCGCGCCGATCTGCTTGGTCAGGTTGCCGATCTGCAGCGCGAGCACCGCGCCGAACGGGATCGAGACGAGGGCCGTCGGCAGGATCGTGACGCTGGCGATGAACCAGGCCTGCTGGACGAACTCCGCGCCCTGGAACGGCCGCTTGAACAGGCTGCGCAGGATGTCCAGCGAGAACGCGAAGAACTCTCCTGCACCGCGTACGGGTGCGGTCGCGCTAACAGGCATGACGGGGCGGCCGGGTTCGGGGGCTCATCAGGGTCTCGGGAGAGTCGGCTTCTGGCAGGTCACCGACGAGCCGCACGGCGGCGGCCGCGGACGGGGGGCGCTGTCTCGGCGGCGTCAGAGCCGTCGGCGGTGTCGGGATCGGGGTGGGGGTCGGTGTCGGTGTCGGTCCAGCGCCCGCGGTCGTCGGTGCCGCGACGCTCCAGCAGGGCGGTGGCGAGCGAGTCATCCCCCGCCTGGCGCCAGGGGGGCTTCGCCGGCACCCGGGGGCGGACCGGACGGACCTCATCGCGCAGCGGCTCGATGCGGCGATCCTCGTCGCGCTGTCCGTTGCGCCCCGCGAAGGCGCCACCTCCCGACGATGCAGCCATCGGCCGAGGCGGCGAGTCGCCGGTCCAGCCGGTCGGAACCCCGTCCTGCGCCTGCGGCAGGTCCACCTCGAGGCCCGGGAAGGAGCCGGGGGGTGGCACGACGCCGTGCTCGCGCAGCCAGGAGCCCGGTGGCCGCTGCGTCGCCCGGGGGGAGCCGTCCGACGTGGGCAGCTGCTGCGGGATCGGCGGCAGCGTCCCGAGGGTGCCGCCGCCGGCCGCCTCCGCCGCCAGCTCGCCCGCGTCCTTCTCCTCGGCCATGCCGATCGGCCCCTGTCGCTGCCCGTTGAGGAACTGGCGGACGACCGGCTCGTTGCTGGACAGCAGCATCTCGCGCGGCCCGAACATCGCGAGGTGGCGACGGTAGAGCAACCCGATGTTGTCCGGCACCGTGCGGGCGGTGGCGATGTCGTGCGTGACGATGAGGAACGTCGCCTTGATCTCGGCGTTGAGGTCGACGATCAGCTGGTTGAGGTAGGCGGTGCGCACGGGATCGAGGCCGGAGTCCGGCTCGTCGAACAGCAGGATCTCGGGGTCGAGGACGAGGGCGCGGGCCAGTCCGGCGCGCTTGCGCATCCCGCCCGAGATCTCGCCGGGGAGCTTCTTCTCGGCCCCGGCGAGGCCGGTCATCTCCATCTTCTCGAGCACGATGCGCTTGATCTCGCCCTCGGACTTCTTGGTGTGCTCGCGCAGCGGGAAGGCGATGTTGTCGTAGAGGTTCTGCGAGCCGAACAGCGCACCGTCCTGGAACAGCACCCCGAACAGCTTGCGGATCTCGTAGAGCTCGCGCTCCTTGACCTTGGTGATGTCACGGCCACCGATGGTGATCGAGCCGGTCTCGGGCTTGAGCAGCCCGATCAGCGTCTTGAGGAACACCGACTTGCCCGTTCCGGACGGGCCGAGCATGACGCTGATCTCCCCGGCCGGCAGGGTGAGGCTGACGTCCTCCCAGATGGTCTGCCGCCCGAAACGCTTCGTCAGGTGCTCGACCTGGATCTCGACGCCCACTGCGACTCCGTCTTTCACTCCGGGGCCGCGGTCGCGGCCCTCCGGCACGTCCTGAGCGAGGCGTGCGCGCGCACGGAGCTGCGACGCTCAGTGAGCGAACTGATAACTCAGAGCGAGTGTACGTCGCTCGGCACCGTCTCGCTGACTCGCCGGTAACATGCGGTCCTTTGCCCCGTGTGGAACCGGTCACGCCCGCAACCACCCGGCTTCTCCCGGCGCCGGTGCGGGGTCCTGGCTCGGCCGGCGCGGCGATCTGTTCCGGCAGGCCGAACGGGACGGACCGCCGAGGGCGCGGGCCGTCCCGTGGGGACGCGCAGGTGGTGCCGGCGGGCAGGTGCTACTTGAGGGTGACTGTGGCGCCGGCGGCCTCGAGCGCCGACCGGGCCTTGTCGGCGGCGTCCTTCGCGACCTTCTCGAGCACGGCCTTGGGGGCGCCGTCCACAAGGTCCTTGGCCTCCTTGAGGCCCAGGCTGGTGAGGCTGCGGACCTCCTTGATGACCTGGATCTTCTTCTCGCCGGCAGCCTCGAGGATGACGTCGAACTCATCCTGCTCGGGGGCGGCCTCAGCGGTGTCGCTGCTCCCGCCGCCGCCGGGTGCGGCCACCGCGACGGGCGCAGCGGCGGTCACGCCGAAGGTCTCCTCGAACTGCTTCACGAACTCGCTGAGCTCGATCAGCGTCATCTCCTTGAACGCGTCAAGGAGCTCGTCAGTGCTGAGCTTCGCCATGATGGCGGTCCTCCTGTGATCGTTGCCGGCATCGCGGCGGTGGGCTCGGACGGGTGGTACGACGGCCGGAGCCGGTCAGGCGGTGGGGGTGCTGTCGGCGGCGTCCGCGGCGGGCGGAGCGTCCGCGGCGGGCGGAGCGTCCGCCGCGGGCGGAGCGTCCGCCGCGGGCTCGGGTGCGGCCGCCTCGGGTGCGGCCGCCTGAGGTGCGGCCGCCTGCAGGACCGACGGGTCCTCCTCGGCCTTGACCTGCAGCGCACCCAGGACGCGAGCGGCCTGCGCCAGCGGTGCGTTGAGCAGGTAGACCGCGTTGCTGAGCGAGGCCAGCAGCGCGCCGGCCATCTTGGCCAGCAGGACCTCACGGGACTCCAGATCGGCCAGCCGGCGGACCTCGTCGGCCGTCATCGCCCGGCCGTCCATGACGCCGCCCTTGACGACGAGCACCGGATGGGTCTTGGCAAAGTCGCGCAGCACCTTCGCGGCGGCCACCGGCTCCCCGGCGATGAAGGCGACCGCCGTCGGGCCCTCCAGCAGGGCGTCGACGCCGGTCACGCCGGCGTCGGCAGCCGCGATCCTGGTCAGGGTGTTCTTCACGACCGAGTAGGTCGTGTCGGCGCCCAGCGCGGTGCGCAGCGCGCTGATCTGGCTGACGGTGAGCCCGCGGTACTCGGTGAGGACAGCCGCGGACGAGCCGCGGAAGGCCTCGGCGATCTCCGCGACAGCGGTCGCCTTCTCGGGCCGCACGGTCGCGCGGGCGTGCCGGACGGTGCCAGCGCCGGTGTCGGCGGTGTCGACGGCCATGCGCCTCCTCTCGGTCGGAGCCGGCCCGCCCCTCGGGGAGAGGGCGGTGCTGCCCCGCAGACGAGAAGGCTCCCCGGCGCAGGCGCGCACGGGGAGCAGCAGCCCGGGTGGAGTCCGGGGTCTGTCCGTGTTCACCTGCGCAGGTCGCCCGCTTCGCAGCGGAGCCTTCGACCACTGCGAGCAGTGGTGACCGGCGGTCTGGGGCGCTGGAGAGACTAGCAGGCGCTGGCGCGGCCCTCTCGGCCTCGGCTACTCGGGGGCGGACGAGCCGTCCTCGAGCAGGTTGCGCACGCGCTTGGGGTCGACCGGGATGCCCGGGCCCATGGTCGTGGACACCGCGACCTTCCTCAGGTAGGTCCCCTTGGAGCTGGCCGGCTTGGCGCGCGTGACCTCGTCGAGCGCGGCGCGGTAGTTCTCCACCAGGCGCTTCTCGTCGAAGGAGACCTTGCCGATCACCAGGTGCAGGTTGGCCTGCTTGTCGACCCGGAAGTTGACCTTGCCGCCCTTGATGTCGCTCACGGCCTTGGCCACGTCGGCCGTGACGGTGCCGGTCTTCGGGTTGGGCATCAGGCCCCGCGGGCCGAGGATGCGGGCGATCCGCCCGACCTTGCCCATCTGGTCCGGCGTCGCGACGGCGGCGTCGAAGTCCAGGAAGCCCTTCTGGATCCGCTCGATGAGGTCGTCGGCGCCCACCTCGTCCGCACCCGCGGCAAGGGCCTCGTTGGCCTTCTCGCCGGTGGCGAAGACGATCACCCGGGCGGTCTTGCCGGTGCCGTGCGGCAGGTTGACGGTGCCGCGGACCATCTGGTCGGCCTTGCGCGGGTCGACGCCGAGTCGCATCGCGACCTCGACGGTCCCGTCGTACTTCGTGACCGAGGTCTGCTTGGCGAGCCGGACGGCGTCGAGCGGGGTGTAGAGGGCGTCCGGGTCCACCTTCTCGGCGGCGGCCCGGTAGGCCTTGCTGCGCTTCATGGCGATGCTCCTTCTCTGCCCTGATGGGCAGCCGTGGTGCGAACGGGCCCGGACGATCCGGGTCCTCCCACAGGTGGTGCTGACGGCAGAACGGCGAGTCCCGACAGGGATACCCGCCGGATCAACCGGAGACGGTGATGCCCATCGACCGCGCGGTTCCGGCGACGATCTTGGCGGCGGCGTCGACGTCGTTGGCGTTGAGGTCGTCGAGCTTGGTGGTCGCGATCTCGCGGATCTGCGCCTGCGAGATCGTCGCGACCTTCTTGCTGTGCGGGGTGGCTGAGCCCTTGTCGATGCCGGCCGCCTTGAGGATCAGCCGGGCGGCGGGCGGGGTCTTGGTGATGAAGGTGAACGAGCGGTCCTCGAACACCGAGATCTCCACCGGCACGATGTCGCCGCGCTGCGCCTCGGTGGCGGCGTTGTACTGCTTGCAGAACTCCATGATGTTGACCCCGTGCTGGCCGAGGGCCGGGCCTACCGGCGGCGCGGGCGTCGCCGCGCCAGCCTTGATCTGGAGCTTGATGACGCCGGTGAGCTTCTTCTTCTTCTTGGGGGGCATGTCAGTTCTTCCTTGGGTACGGGAGGAGAGCTAGAGCTTGGCGACCTGGTGGAAGGAGAGCTCGACCGGCGTCTCCCGGCCGAAGATCGACACCAGCACCTTGAGCTTCTGGCTGTCGAGGTTGATCTCGTTGATCGTCGCCGGCAGCGTCGCGAACGGCCCGTCGGTGACCGTGATGGACTCGCCGACCTCGAAGTCGACCGCCTTCTGGGCGACGACCGTCTTCTGCTTGGGCGGCGCGATCATCTTGACCACGTCGTCGAGTGAGAGGGGGGACGGGCGGGAGGTCTGCCCGACGAAGCCCGTCACCCCTGGCGTGTTGCGCACGACCGACCACGACTCGTCGGTCAGGTCCATGCGCACGAACAGGTAGCCAGGGAGCTTCTTGCGGACGACCTGCTGACGCTTGCCGCCCTTGATCTCGGTGACCTCCTCGACCGGGACCTCGATCGCGTAGATGTAGTCCTCCATGTTGAGCGAGGAGATGCGGCTCTCGAGGTTGGTCTTCACCTTGTTCTCGTAGCCGGCGTAGGAGTGGACGACGTACCAGTCCCCCTGCTGCCCGGCCAGCTCGGCCCGCAGCTGGTCGGCCGGGTCGAGCTCCTCGGCCGCCGGAGCCTCGTCCGCGGCGGGGTCGGAGGTGTCGCCTGCGCCCCCCGGCAGGCCCACCCCGTCGGGCGCGGCGTCGTCGAGGTAGCCGCTCGGGGCGTCGCCGACACCGCCGGCGCCCAGCTCCTCGAGGTCGACGGCGGCGGTCCCGGCCGGGGTGGACGGCACGAATCCGGGCGAGAACGCCGCGGGGGTGCTGTCCACGGCCTCGCCCTGCTCGGACCTCGCAGCCCCATCGGGCGGGTCGGCGGGGAAGGTGGACTGGGACACGGGGACGTCCTGTTCTGGTCGGGGAGGGGCGTGCGGTCTGCGCGGCCGGCGCGGGGCGGGAGCCGCGTCAGCCGTCGCCGAAGACCGCAAGCACGCCCTGGCTGAAGAAGAAGTCGTAGATGCTGATCACCGTCACCATGAAGAGCACGAAGACGAGGACGACGCTGGTGTAGGTCAGCAGCTCGCGGCGGGTGGGCCAGATGACCTTGCGGAGCTCGGCGAGCACCTGCTTGACGAACAGGATCAGGCGCTTGATCCGTCCGGGGCTGCGCTCCTTGACCTTGCCGGAGCTCCCGGAGGGACGGCCGGGCGTGCTGAGGCCGGTTCCAGCCCCCGCGTTGTCGCTCATCGCGTCCTCTCGATCCTGGTTGGCCGGCGGGTGCAGGGGTGACAGGAGTCGAACCTGCGACATCCGGTTTTGGAGACCGGCGCTCTGGCCAACTGAGCTACACCCCTCCGGAGACCGGTGAGGCGTCCCGCTTCGGTGCGCGGGCGCGCCGGAGCAGAGGCTTCGGGCCCCCAGAGCGACGAGTGTACGGCGTTCCCCGAGCCGGGCCAACCTGCCGACAGAGCCCGGGCCGCGTGGACCCGAGGTGGAGGTACCGGGGACGATGTGGCCCATGAGCCAGACCAGCACTCCTCCGGTCCGCGCCCGGGTGTCCGCCCGCGTCGGCGGGATCACCGAGTCGGCCACGCTGGCGGTGGACGCCCGCGCCAAGGCGAAGAAGGCCGCCGGCGAGGACATCGTCGGGTTCGGCGCCGGCGAGCCGGACTTCCCGACCCCCGCCCCGATCGTCGAGGCCGCGGCCGCCGCCTGCGCCGATCCGCGCAACCACCGCTACACGCCGGCCGGCGGGCTGCCGGAGCTGCGGGAGGCGATCGCCGCGAAGACCGCCCGGGACAGCGGCTACGAGGTGGCGGCTGCCCAGGTGCTCGTCACCAATGGCGGCAAGCAGGCCATCTACGAGGCGTTCGCGACGCTGCTGGACCCGGGCGACGAGGTCCTCGTGCCCGCTCCCTACTGGACGACCTACCCGGAGGCGGTGAAGCTCGCCGGTGGGGTGCCCGTCGACGTGGTGACGACCGAGGAGCAGGGCTACCACGTCTCGGTCGAGCAGCTCGAGGCGGCGCGCACACCGCGTACCAAGGTGCTGCTGTGGTGCTCGCCGTCCAACCCGACCGGCGCCGTCGCGACTCCCGCCGAGGTCGAGGCGGTGGGGCGGTGGGCGCTCGAGCAAGGCATCTGGGTGCTGGCGGACGAGATCTACGAGCACCTGGTCTACGGCGGCGTCCAGCACGTATCGATGCCGGTCGTCGTCCCGGAGCTGGCGGGCACCTGCGTGGTCGTGAACGGCGTCGCGAAGACCTACGCCATGACCGGCTGGAGGGTGGGCTGGCTGATCGGGCCGCCCGACGTCGTGCGCGCAGCGACCAGCCTGCAGTCCCACGCCACGTCCAACGTCGGCAACGTCGCTCAGGTGGCCGCACTGGCCGCGCTTCGCGGGGACCTGTCCGCGGTGGCGCAGATGCGCAGCGCCTTCGACCGGCGGCGCCTCGCGATGGTGCGGCTGCTCTCGGGCATCCCCGGCGTCACCTGCCCCGAGCCGGAGGGGGCCTTCTACTGCTACCCGTCCGTGAAGGGACTGCTGGGCAAGACTCTGCGCGGTCGCACGCCGACGACCAGCACCGAGCTGGCCGAGCTGGTGCTCGAGGAGGCGGGGGTCGCGGTCGTGCCTGGTGAGGCGTTCGGCACGCCCGGCTACTTCCGGCTGTCGTACGCGCTGGGCGACGACGACCTCGTGAAGGGGGTCACGCGGATGGCCGAGCTGCTCGCCGAAGCGCGCTAGCCGGACGGGTGCTCAAGGAGCCGGGAGCCGCAGGTCCTCGCGGCCGCGGAAGCGCTGCAGGAATCGGTCGTAGGTCTTCTTCGACTCGCGGTCGCGGACCTCCGGCGCCGTCTCGTGGTAGCCGCGGTGCCGGTCCTGCCGCAGGGGCAGCTCACCCTCGGGCACGACCAGGCGGCCGACGCCCGCGTCCCGCAGCAGGAAGGACCACTCCATGTCGGCGTTGCGGTAGAAGCGCGCCTTGGCCGGCACGGGTACCTGCCGGGCGGCGGAGCGGCGCACCGCGAACAGGTAGCCGAGCAGCGCCTCGACCTCACCCGCACCCGCCTCGGCGAAGTCACGCCAGCCGTCCTGAACGCGCACACCCCGCCACCCGGCCGCCGCGACGGCGGGGTCGTCGAGGCACTGCAGCACCGGGGTCAGTGCGTCACCCTCCAGCACGGTCGATGGGTCCATCAGGACGTGCACCCGTGCGGCGTCCGCGTCGAGCAGCGCCTGGCGGGCGGCGCTCCAGCCGGCCGCCCGTTCCACGTGCAGCTCCTCGATCCGGCCCGGATGCGCCTGCGCCAGCTCGTGGACGACCGCACCGGCGGCGGTCCCGCCGTTCTCCAGCAGGACGACGACGACGTCGGGTGGCGCGTGCCGCATCAGTGCCTCGACGCAGGTCCGCACGTCCTCCGGCCAGCCCTCGACCAGCAGCGCCACGGTGCAGCGCCGGCCGTCCGGCTCCGCGCGCCGGTCCGGCAGGTCGGCGACCGACGGCAGGACGGCGTACGGCGGTCGGGGGGCCAGCGCGTAACCGGCGGCCTCGTCGCGGACCACCCAGCCGGCTGCCGCGATCTCGTCGCGGAGCCGGTCGCTCGCCCCGAAGTCCTTCGCGGTGCGGGCGGCGGCGCGCTGCTCGGCGAGCGCGACCACATCAGGGGGCGCGTCGCTCATGGGGCGGCCAGCAGCTCCGGGCGGCGGGACAGGGTCCAGAGGTCAGGCATGCGTAGCTCCTGCGGCTCTCGGTGGTCCGGCGGCGGCTCAGGGCAGCCGCACGACCATCTTCGCCCCGGACAGCACCCGCCCTCCGTCGACCGTCGCGTGCAGGCCGATGACGACGCGCTTGTCGTCCAGCTTGTCCTCGACGGCGGCGGTGACCGTCAGCGTCGCGCCCCTGTCGTCGTCCGGGACGACGACCGGGCGGCTGAAGCGCACCGCGAACTCGAGTACGGCCCCGGGGTCGCCGAGCCAGTCGGTGACGACCCGGCCGGCCGTGGCCATGGTCAGCATCCCGTGCGCGATCACGTCGGG
Organism: Mycobacteriales bacterium; assembly: GCA_030447385.1. Taxonomy (GTDB): domain Bacteria; phylum Actinomycetota; class Actinomycetes; order Mycobacteriales; family SCTD01; genus SCTD01. The sequence continues at coordinate 671,321 of JAUJOY010000001.1, read as the reverse complement.
CAGGCCGACGGACTTCGCCAGCCGCTCGTTCCAGTGGATCACGTTGAAGTCCCCGCTGGCGCCGCAGTAGCGCACGAGATCGGCGCGCTGAAGCGTGAACTCCTGGGTCGGCAGGGTCGTGCCGACCTCGACCTCGTCATAGCTCGGCATCGCTCAGACCTCCCGCGGCGCGGCGGTGCCCCGGCTCACCAGCGTGTTGGTCGCCGTCGCCACGGGCTCGCCGTCGCAGGAGATCTCGGAGATGATCTGCATGAGCTCGTTGTCGCGGGCGTCCCGGATGTCTTCGATGCGGGCCTCGCTGTCGAGCACGTCCCCGGCGCAGACCGGCCGGCGCAGCTCGAACTTCTGCTGCCCGTGCACCACGAACTCGTACTGCAGGCCGAGCTCAGGGTCGGCGAGGAAGTCCGTCCGACCGGCCATCGCCAGGGTGATGAGGAAGGTGGGCGGAGCCACGAGGTCGCGGTGACCGAGGGCCTGCGCGGCGGCCACGTCGTGGCAGGCCGGGTTGGCGTCGCCGATGGCGGTGGCGAAGCGCCGGATGTCGCCGCGCGTGACCTCGAACGGCTCGGCACGAGGAGCCTTGCGGCCGACGAAGTCGCGGTTGAGCGGCATCGGTCTCCCTGCGGGTGGGGCGGACGGGCACGGCGCGTGCAGCACCGTAGCGCCGCCCCGGGCGCCGCAGCACGAAGGCCGGCCGCCGACGGGACCGGCCTCGGTGCGCAGCGGTGTGCGCGGGTCAGCGTGTCTCGCGGTGCGCCGTGTGGGTCCGGCAGGTGGGGCAGAACTTCTTGAGGTCCAGGCGGTCAGGATCGTTGCGCCGGTTCTTCTTGGTGATGTAGTTGCGGTTCTTGCACTCCTGGCAGGCCATGGTGATCTTGGGACGTACGTCGGTGGCTGCCATGCGAAAGGTGCCTGCTCTCAGGAGGGGCGAGTGCGGCCGAGACTACCCGGCGCGTCGACCGGGACACGTAGCGATGACCGGACTTGAACCGGTGACACAGCGATTATGAGTCGCTTGCTCTGCCAACTGAGCTACACCGCCGCAGGACCGCCCGCAAGCAGGCGGAGCAGAGCCCCCTTACGGAATCGAACCGTAGACCTTCTCCTTACCATGGAGACGCTCTGCCGACTGAGCTAAGGGGGCGGCTGAAGCAGGCGAATTCTACCCGATGGGCCGGTGGCCCTGGACGTCGTGCCGCCTTCCCACCTACGGCCGCTCAGTTCGGCAGCGCCCACACCTCGTCCACGGCGACGCCCTGACCGGTCAGCGTCTCGTGCACACCGAGCACGGCGGTGTGCGCATCGACGCTGACCGTGACGAAGCGGACCACCACCCAGAAGCTGCCGTCGTCCTCCTGTCGCTCCACGACGACGTCGTCGTAGAGCCCGGCAGACGGCGCAACCTGCCTGATGACGTCGGCGACCGCGGCCCGGCCGTCCGCTGCTGTGCTGCGCAGCCGGGCGAGCACGGCGAACGTCGGAAGGGCCACCTCCACGGGCGCCGTCTCCTCGAGCGCGAGCGCGGCATCGGTGGCTTCGTTCATTTCTCGGCCCTACCCACTCGCCCGGTGCCGGACACCGCTACCGCTGGTCCCTGGGTTCCCCGTCGAGCCGCAGGGAGCAGGAGTGGGCAGGCGCTCCTTGGTCTGCTCAGGCACGCCGGGCGCCTGCTCGCCGCCTGAAGCTGTTCGGCCTCAGGGCCGTAGATGCGCGGCGTGACCCTCCGCGACGAGCCCGTTCCGGAAGATCAGCACCTCGCTGACCAACCCGCCCAACTGGTTCCGGTACTGAACAACGATGGTGTCGATCCCCGCGTAGACGCCCACCAGCAGGAAGTGAAGATCCGGATTTGCTTCGAGCGCACGTGTGTCCAGTAACTGCGGAGCGCGTCCTTGCCGCGCACGGTTCCGCCGGTGTGCGGAACAAGTCTCAACGCCGTGGGTGACGTGAAGACGACGTCGTCCGCGTACTGGGCCAGGACCGCCTCGGCGTCGCGGGCGTTCCAGTGCGAGATCCACTGGGCGGCGAAGTGGGCGGGGTCCGGCAAGGTCACGTCGAAAGTCTCCTGCATCTCACCCTCGCCGTCCCGAGCACGCCAGCGGTGGCTACCACCCCCGGGAGCAGCTGGCCCTGTTCAGCCGGTCGGGGTCGTCACCTGCTGCGCGCGCGGGCGCGCCGGTTGCGCAGCATTCGCAGCAGCGAGCGCCCGGTCATGACGACCGCCGTGACCAGCGACATCGCGCCCCCGACGGCGAAGCCGACGTCGACCCGTGCTTCGTTGCGGCAGGCATCCGCCAGCTGCCGGTCACCCGGCGGCGGCAGTTCCGACACCAGCGGACCGGGACCGTCTCGCAGGACCTCCAGGGCCGACACGCGGTCGCATCCGTACGCGATGTAGGAACCGAGGTCGGAGTGGCCGGACACGTCGACGGGCGTGAAGGCGAAGGTCGTGAGCGCCAGCGATACCAGCGCCCAAAGCGGGAGCAGCGCCCACGGTGCCCACCGCTGTCTTGGCGGGGGCGGCGCCGGGACCGGCCGCGCCAGCTCGGGCGGCGGTCCCTCGCCGGGTCCCATCGGGATCACGAGCTCAGCCGGGGCGGCCCGGTCGACCAGGGCTACGGCGTCGGCACCGTCATGCCACTCCCATGGCAGCACCGAGACCGAGAAGCCGTCGGCGCCGAGCAGCCGCCGGCTGCCGTCCTCCCACGCCAGAACCGCCTCGCAGAACCGGTACGGGACCGTCAGCGGCTCGCGCTCGCTGACCGCCAGCGTCACCCCGCCCTCGCCGACGACCAGCCGGCGCCGTGCCGCCGCGACCGAGGTCTGCGCGACCCGCGGGTCCGGCCAGAACGCCCGGCCCGGCTCCCACGTCGCCGACCAGCGCGCCACCGGCCGAAGCGGCAGGACGGTGACAACCTCGTCTTGCACCGCGACCAGCGCGGTCGCCAGCGCCGCCTGCTCGTCGCGGTGCCGCTCGAGCTGTTTGAACGGCAGCCCGAGCAGGGCGTCGAGGGCCGCGGCGTCAGCAGCGGCGAGATCCGCACCGGGCTCGTCCCAGGCCCGCAGCGTCAGCCCCGTCTCGGTGCGCACCTCCTCGTCGGTGACCCCCTCCTGCGCGAGCTGCTCGAGCGTGCCGGTGAGCAGCCGCCCCGCGCGGTAGCGCAGCTCCGGGAGCGGATCGGTGAGCAGCACGAGCCGGCGACTGTCGCGGCCGACCCGCTCGGAGTCGACGGCGACGTCGTAGACCACCCCGTGCTCGCGGCGCAGCGCGTCGTGCACCCGGTTCTGCAGCACCCGCCAGGCGGTACTCAGCGCCACCGACCGCGGCGCCACGACGTCGAGGCCCAGCGCCGCCCGGGCACCGAAACGGGCCGGCAGCTGGTCGGTCGCGTGCGGCTCGACGCAGTCCAGGCGCGGCCCGGGCGGCAGGTCCAGCTCCAGGCCGTCCAGCGGGACGGTTGACCAGAGCGCCCCGTTACCGGCGGTGAAGCGCCCGGCGCTCCAGGCCGCCACATCGTCGGCCTGCAGCCGTCGTCGCAGCCCGTGCTCGGCGTAGGCGCGCACCCCGTAGGTGCGCGGGCCGAAGCGGTAGGCGAGCAGCTCGTCGTGGGCGCTGCCGCCGCGGCGGGCGGCCTCGGTGAGCAGCACCCGGCGCTCGAGCTCGAGGCGGTCCAGCGGCAGCGTCCGCAGCGCGGTGCACACCCCCTCGAGGAAGGCCGTGACCTCCGCGAGGGTGCCACTGGCGTAGAAGACGGTCCGCAGCGCGTCGACGAAGGCGTTGCTGTCGTGCGCCCTCCGGCCGAGGGCGTGCATGGCCAGGTGCTCAACCAGATGCGTCACCCCGGCCTCGACCAGCCGCTCGTCACTGGTCCCGACCCGGAATGCCAGCGCCACCCGCACCGGGCCGTCGCCCTCGACGACGAACGCCGGCAAGCCAGCGACCGACGTCGCGCTCACGGGCACGCAGCGGCTCCACGCGGCAGGCGGACGGACGGGAGGCGCCGATGCTGGTCCGGTCCGTGCGTCTGCGCCGCCCGTTTGGTCGCATGGTTGGCTGGGCGCGTGCCGCTGTTCCGCCGCTCCGGCCGTGCCGAGCCGCCCCGCCTTGTCGAGGACCGACCCGGCCATGGTCGATGCCGAGCTCGCGCAGGTGCGCGACCTGGCCGTGGGCACGGGGCGGTGGGAGCCTGCCGCCGACCTGCTTGCCGGCACGGCCGGCCGTGACTGGGACCGCCGCGGCGCCGTGGCCAACGCCCTGGCCACCGCTGCCGTCCAGCCGACGCCCTGGCTGGATGCCTGGCTGACCGCCCGGCCGGACGATCCCGGCGCGCACGTCATCGCCGCCTGGGCCACGGTGCAGCGCGCCTGGGACGCCCGCGGCCACGGCCGCGCGTCCGCGACCGGCGAGAGCGCCTTCGACGCGTTCTTCCGCATCCTCGAGCAGGCGTTGCCGCTCGCGCACTACGCGGCGCGCACCGCACCGGAGGACCCGACCCCATGGGTCGTGCTGACCTGGCTGAGCATCGGCCGGCAGGACGGCCGCGAGGTGCTCGACGACCACTGGGCCGAGCTGTGCCGCCGCGACCCGCAGAACCGGCTGGGGCACATCGCGCGGCTGCAGTGCGTGGCCCGCAAGTGGTGGGGCTCGCACGAGGAGATGTACGCCTTCGCCCGTAGCGTCACCGCGCCACCCTGGGCGCCGGTCGTGCCGCTGCAAGCGCACGCCGAGTACGCCCTCGACGAGCGCGACGAGGGTGACGCCGGGGCCCTTGTGGGATTCTGGCAGCGGCCCGACGTCGCCGCCGACCTCGACGCCGGGCACGCGTGGGCGACCGAGACCCGGCCGGGGCACGCGTACGCCTTCCACGACCTCACGGTGGTCGGCTACACGCTTGCGCAGGCGGAGCGGTGGCCGCAGGCCGCACAGGTCTTCCGGCTGCTCGGCCCGCGGGCCTACGAGTACCCCTGGTACTACCACGCCTATGCGGAGCGGACGTTTACCAAAGCCTACGAGAAGGCCCTCTCCGCGGGATGATCCCGCCGCGGCCGGCGCTTGTGCGACAGCGCGATGATGCGTCGCTGGTTGAGCTTGCGGCTGTCGCACGAACCCGGTGAGCGCGGCACCTCGGCCTTGCCGTAGGGAGGCTGTCGCTCGATCTCGCTGGAGGAGGCGGCAGTCTCCAGGCCCAGGGCCACCGCTGCCTTCGCCCGGAGGACGCAGAACGGTTGCCCGTCGACGTCTGCGTTCACCCGCAGCGACGCTCCTCACCATCGGCCCGGTCACGTCGAAGAGCAGCTTCGGGAGCCAGCACCGTCTGGCGCACGGTGGATTCCGGGCCACCAGGTCGAACGGCCATGACCGCTTCCCTCAGCGACGGCCGCCTCTGCCGTCGTCGGGCGCGCCCGCGTCGCTCCTGGAGGCAGGGTCCTCGTCATCGAGCAGCTCGGCGAACAGTGACCGGTAATGCACCATTGCCTGTCGCAGCTGCTCCGTCGTCGCCTGGTTGCGCTCGCTGAGCTCGGAGATCTGCCGCGCTGAGCGGTATTCACTGATGACATGTGCATGGTCGACTGAGAGGTCGCGTGTCATCTGCTCGGAGTCTTCGACGGGATACCCCCGCTCCCGGATGACGCGTTCGACGAGCGCATGAGCCGACCTCACCGCCTCGCCGGGCCGATCGACGAACTCCTCCTGGGTGATGCGCCACTCCGCAGCGAACATGTCTCGCTGGCGGGGATCCAGTGGTCGCACATCGAGCTCGTTGCGCCGCTCTGCACGTTGCTGGAGATCACGTTCGGCGTCGCGCCGCTTCTCGCTTTGCTCCACGGTTCGGTCGTACTCCGGTCCGAACCGCTGGCGCAGCCCGGCACGCTTCTTCTGGCGCAGCAGGACAAAGGCGAGCAGTGCCAGTGCGACGATGACGATGACGACGACGACGACAACGAGAACAAGGGTATTGCTCACGAGCGAGTCTCCTTCAGAGACGGGTCGGGCACGGGCGGCCGGCTCATGTGCTCAGCAACCGGTTGAAGAACGAGCGGTACTCCTGCAGTGCCAGGCGCAGCTGCTCGGTCTCGGGCTCGCCCCCGCTGTTCCACTGCTCCTCGAGCGCGCCCTTCTGCTCCCCGAAGCGGTCAGCCAGCGACCGCATGAGTTCGGCCACCAGAGCGTCGCCGTCTTGCACTGCGGTTCGGGGATCATCAACGAAACGTGCCTGCACCTCGCGCCACCGGTCCAGGAAGACGCCAGCCTCGCGGTCGCTGAGCAGGGAGGAGTACTGCTGACCCTCACCCGGCGAGCCGAGTCCACGCGATGGCCCCTCGGAGCGCGGATCCGGATGCCCAGCCCGGTACGCCTGGCTGGATTCAGCCGCACCCCCCGGCTCGGTGCCAGACTGATCGTCAGCCTCGTGGCGTGGGCGGTCCGACTCGCCGCTGACCGCCGGTTGCGGATCGTCGTAGGAGTCGCGTTCCGGGATGTCCTGTTGAGGGTGCCGCTCGTCGCGTGGGTCGGGCATATCGTCGGTGGGCGTTCCGTAGCGCTCCATGCTGCCTCCTCGGCCACTGTTGTTGCAGTACCCGCAGAGGAGATTCCTGACCCGTTGCAGGAGGCGTTTTCCGGGGCGCAGACAATTCGCATTAAAGTCACCAACGGCTCGGTCGCCGGAAACAGCGCCTCGGCGCCTGACCCACAGGGCCGCACTACCGGAGGCCCGTCGCACTCGTCGTCTAGCGACGCAGCCACCTGCCGGCGCGGCGAGCATGAGCATGCCAGGTGACGAGCCAGGTCAACCAACTTCTGAGCAGCCGACGTCCGCTTCGCCTGAGAACGCTGCAGCAGATCGCCGCCGACGAGAGGAACGGCTCCTATGTCGAGGACGACAGCAAGGGGAGAAACGGGTTCGGCTACTGCCGAGAAGCGTTGACCACAGCGCGCTCGAACGTCAAGTGACTGCGCGTGTCGCCGGTGTTGACGGTCGCGCTGGGCTCGATCAGCACCACGTCCGCGCCTTCGGCCGAGAATGGCTGGTGCCTGACACCCTTCGGGACGACGTACATCTGACCCGAGCCGAGGATCACCTCCTCCGCCTCCATCCGGATCGTGAGGGATCCGCCGACGACGAGGAACAGCTCGTCCGTGTCGGGGTGGCTGTGCCAGGTGAACTCGCCGTGCGCTTTGACCACGCGGACGTCGTAGTCGTTCATGACCGCGACGGTTCTGGGCGACCACGGCTGGGAGAACGTGGACAGAGCCTGAGCAAGATCGATCGACCGCGGCATGACGCTGAGTATGCACCGGCGCTCGGTGCGCCCTGGCGCGGCAAGCAACAGGCTGCTGTCGCACTCGGCCCCGATGTCGGGTCAGGAGCGGCTTTCGGCACGGGCACATCGAGCGCCTGCGCGTGCTCGTACCGTGACGCCGCCGACCGTCACGCAGCCGCTTCCGGACGCCCCGGCGTTCTCGTCCAGGCGCTCCACTTCGGCCATGGCGGTGGCCCTCGTGGCCACTGGCAGGTCGTCCTGGTCGGTCATGTGCAGCGCTACAACCCGGACGGCTGGGCCCGGACGTACCCGCCTTGTCTGGAGGCACATCCCAGCTCGGGCGAGTATGCCACAACCCCTCAAGCCAGCCACGAGGGGCCTTGGGGTGCGCCTACCCAGCGGGCGCAAGGCCCTACGGGCGGGGAGCGCATGTGCAGGCACGTGAGCGCCTGACGCCAGCCGAGGATCGAGACGTGCGCGTCCTTCGCCGGCTTGCTCCCAGGGGCGGAGCTGTCCCTGCCCGGGCAAGCCTCGTCAGCGAGACTCGGGAGCGCGATCGGCGAGCGATTATTCCGCGCCTCCGGTGCGCCTGTTACGCAATCACGTGATGTCAAAGCCCATGGTGGAGGCCTTGACGAGGAGCCGGAACGGGTACGTCACCATCCACCACAGTGCCAGACCCAGATGGCGCTCGGCCTCTGCAGCTGCGACGCCGCGCGGTCTTCCGTAGGTCTCGCTTCCACGGCCGCTTTCGGGGCCGTCCGCTGCTTCTGGTCGGGGTCGTGCCGGGCGAGGAACGCGTGCACGTCCAGGGACTGCAGGTCAGCCTGTACCGCAGCCAGCTCCTCCTCGCCCGCACCTTCGGCTCGGCCAGCCGGGATCTTACGAACGACCGTGCCGTCGGCCCTCCGGAGCACTACGACCCATGCCGGGGCGAGGAGGCCCGTGCCGTCCCAGAAGCCGAGCGTCACGATCACGAGAGGCAGGTTCCGCAGGACGACGACGATCGCGAGCAGGGGGTCCTTCAGCCACCGTCCCACCTGCAGGTGGGCCGAGAAGACATCTGCCGCGCGGGACTCCACACGTCGGACAGTACGCCCGGCGCTGCCCTCCCCCGTCGCGCCAGAAGACGATCGTGACTGGACGCGAACGCCATGACGAAGCGGCGCCTGGACAGACGCCTTGAACCGCGAATCGCCGCCGCACCGCCGAGCGGTCACACTCCGGGGCTTGCCGTCGGGCTCGGTCGCGGTCGCAACCACAGCCGCCCACTCCGGTCGCAAACGCGTTCCCGCGCAACGCGATGCGCCGGCTACCCCGGTGGCCCGTGACGCCGTACGAGCCCTCCCTGTTGCATCCGTGTCGTCGACGACGTCGTCACGCTCAATCCGCTCCGGCTCCGGCGCCGCGCCTCGTGGACCGCGTAGACCCTGCCCTGTCCGCCTCCCCGGCCTCCTCCGCCCTCCTTCGGCCGGCTGCACCCGGACCCCTGCCTCCGCTCGCCCCCGCTGGCCTGTGCTTCTCCGCTCTTGTGTCCTGACGAGGGAGCGGGAGCAGCCCCTGACCTGTACGCGCAGGTCAGGAGCTGCACTCGGGGGTGGTGGCGGGTGAAGGGTTCGAACCTTCGTAGGCTGAGCCGGCAGATTTACAGTCTGCTCCCTTTGACCACTCGGGCAACCCGCCTGGTGCGTGACGCAGGATAGCGGACGCGCCGTACCCCCCGACGAGGCAGAAAGCGAGACCGCAGCCGTGGCAGACCCGTCGTTCGACATCGTCAGCAAGGTCGACCGGCAGGAGGTCGACAACGCCCTGAACCAGACGGCCAAGGAGGCCGCGACCCGATACGACTTCAAGGGTACGGGCGCGGAGATCTCCTGGTCCGGCGAGACGATCCTGCTGCGCGCCGGCAGCGAGGAGCGGGTCAAGGCGCTGCTGGACGTGTTCAAGGAGAAGCTCGTCAAGCGACAGGTCTCCCTCAAGACGCTGGACGCCGGAGAGCCGCAGCAGTCCGGCAAGAGCTACCGGCTGAGCGCCACGGTCAACGAGGGCATCTCGATGGAGAACGCCAAGAAGGTCGCCAAGCTCATCCGGGACACGGGCCCGAAGGGGGTCTCGCCGCAGATCCAGGGCGACCAGCTGCGGGTGTCGGCGAAGAAGAAGGACGACCTGCAGGCGGTCATCGCCCTGCTCAAGGGCGCCGACCTCGACTTCGCCGTGCAGTTCACGAACTACCGGTAGGTCTGCAGGACAGGCTGGTCTGACTCGGGTGAGTTCCAGGGCGTGCTCGTATCCCTGGCCCGCAAGGCCGACTACCGGCTGAAGCCCGCCATCTCCTCCAGCCGGGCCACCCGCTCGCCCATCGGCGGGTGGGTGCTGAACAGCCGGCCGAGCCCGCCACCGCGGAACGGGTTGACGATCATCAGCGAGCTCGTCGGCGCGAGCCGCGGGTCCTCGATCATGGGCCGCGCTGCGGTGCCGAGCTCGAGCTTGCGCAGGGCTCTCGCGAGGGCCAGCGGGTCACCGGTGATCTGCGAGCCGCTCACGTCGGCCTGGAACTCCCGGCTGCGGCTGATGGCCATCTGGATCAGGCCCGCCGCGAGCGGGCCGAGCAGGATCAGCAGCAGGCTCGACAGCGCGTTGCCGCTCGGGCGGTCCCGGCCGCCGAAGATCATCGCGAATTGCGCTATCTGCGCCAGGAACGTGATGACGCTCGCGAGCGCCGCCGCCACGGAGCTGATCAGGATGTCGCGGTTGCCGACGTGGGCGAGCTCGTGGCCGAGCACCCCGCGCAGCTCCGGTTCGTCGAGCAGCCCGAGGATGCCCTCGGTCACGCAGACTGCGGCGTTCTGCGGGTTGCGCCCGGTGGCGAACGCATTGGGCGCAGCAGTGGGGCTGAGGTAGAGGCGGGGCATCGGCATGCGCATGGTCGAGGCGAGCTCGGCCACCATCGCGTACAGGCGCGGCTGCTGCACCTGGCTGACCGGGTAGGCCCGCATGCTGCGTAGCGCCAGCTTGTCGCTGTAGTAGTAGGAGTAGCCGTTGACGCCGAGCGCGACAACAAGCGCGATGACCAGCCCGCTGCTGCCGAACTGCGCGCCGACGAACAGGATGAGGGCCGACATCAGGCCGAGCAGCGCGGCGGTCTTGAGCCCGTTCAGCTGCCTGCGGTGCACGGGTCACCTCCGAAGGTGCGCGGTGTCTCGCCTCTACCGAACACCGGCGCCGGTGGCGTCGTTCCCGGACTCGTGCGGGGGCGATCGCCGGCAATCCCGCGGCTCGCAGGCCCGGAAGGCGACCGCGGCGCGGCTCAGCGGGGGGCGCGGGCGGCGGCCACCGCGTCCTGACGCGCCGCTGCGGCCTCCTCCTCGGACGGCTCCGCCGCCGGGTCGAGCGCCGGCGGCGGGGGAACCAGGCCGATCCACGCGCGCAGGGCGTCCCGCTCCTCGACCAGCGCTGCGCGATCGGCCTCAGCGGGCACCAGCGCCGGGGCCCAGAAGAGCGCGTCGAACGGGCACACCTCGATGCAGATCCCGCAGTACATGCACAGCGAGAAGTCGATCGCGAAGCGGTCGAGGACGTGGGTCGTACGCGGGCGGGCGCCGAGCTGCGTCGGTGGGGCCACCTCGGTGTGACCCTCGACGTGCAGGCACCAGTCGGGGCACTCGCGGGCGCACAGCATGCAGACCGTGCAGTTCTCCTCGAGCAGGGCGATCGTGCCGCGGCTGCGCGGCGCCGGCTCCTCGGCACCCGGGGGCGCGAGCGGCGGTGAGCTCATGGCCATCCTCCAGGGGGTCGCAGGGGACGGCGGGGCGGACGCCGGCCGGAGCCGCTGTGGGCTGGATCCACCGCGCCCGGCCAGGGTACGTCGCGGCGCTCGAGGCGGTTGTCCTTGCGCAGCGGGTGACGCGCACCTCCCGACAGCAGCAACGGCGCCGGGTCGTCGTGGCCGTCGAAGGTCACCCCGAACATCTCCGCGGCCTGACGCTCGTGCCACGCAGCACCGGCGAAGACCCCGATCAGTGACGGGACGCGGGGGTCCTCCCGCGCGCAGGCCGTACGCAGGAGGAACCCGTGCCGCTGCCGGACCGACCACATCCGGACGACGACGTCGAAGCCGCGCGGGTGCTGGTCGACGACGGTGAGCAGGTCGAAGAACACCCCGTCCAGCAGCTCGTCGTCACGGGCCGCGCGCACGGCCTCGACCCAGCGCTCGGCGGGGACCTCCCCCGTCACCACGCCGTACGCGAAGGTGACCCCGATCCCCAGGACCTCCCTCAGCCGGTCGTCCACCCGGCTCATCCCCGCAGCCGCCCGCGCAGGTCCTGCGGCCCGACGACCTCGCCCGGTCGCACCAGCGGCCGCTGGAGCTCGGCGGGAGGTCGCGCCGCGCCGGCCGACGGGTCACCCAGCGCCACCAGAGCGGCGATCAGCGCCTCCGGCCGGGGCGGGCAGCCCGGGACGTAGACGTCCACCGGGAGCACGAGGTCGATCCCCTGGGTCACGCAGTAGGAGTCCCAGTAGGGGCCGCCGCTGTTGGCGCACGCCCCGAAGGACAGGACCTTCACCCCTGGCCGGCTGTCGTACAGGCCCCGGACCAGGGGTGCGAGCCGGTCGGTGACGGTCCCCGACACGATCAGCACCTCGATCGTGCGGTCCGGCCCGGCAACCGGCACCGTCCCCTTCGGGTCGGACAGGCCGAGGGAGGCCGCCATCGCCTCGACGGCGCAGCACGCCAGGCCGACGTTGAGCACGGTCAGCGCGTAGCGCCGACCCAGGTCGAGGACCAACGCCGCAGGCTCGTGCTCGGCGGCCGGGAGGAGCGCAGCGGGAACGGCCACGGCTCAGCCGGTGCGCGCCAGGACGAAGTCGGTCAGTGACGAGAGCGCGTCGCGAGCCGGCCCCGCGGGCAGCTCGGACGCGACCGCCCGAGCCTCGTCCGCGCAGGCCATGAGGCGGGCTCGGGCTACGTCCATGGCCGGGTGCCCTCGCAGCAGGCGCAGCGCCTCGGCCAGCCGCGCGTCTTCCGTGAGGTCGGCGCCGAGCAGCTCGCGCAGCCGCGCGGAGTCGGGATCGTCGCCCGCCAGGACGAGCAGGACGGGCAGGGTGCGCACCCCTTCGCGCAGGTCCGTGCCGGGGGTCTTGCCCGACTCGCCGCTCTCGCTGACCACGTCGATCAGGTCGTCGGAGAGCTGGAACGCGGTGCCGATGACCTCACCGAAGCGGGCGGCCGTCTCGACGACCTGCGCGGGCGCGCCGGCCATGAGGGCGCCGAGCCGCGCGGAGGTCGAGATGAGCGAGCCGGTCTTGTCGGCCACGACCTGCAGGTGGTGGGCGACGGGGTCCTGCCCGTCGGCCGGTCCGGCCGTCTCGGCGATCTGCCCCTCCACCAGCCGCGCGAAGGTCCGTGCCTGCAGGTGGGTCGCCTCCGTTCCGAGCCCGGCGGTGAGGTCTGACGCGCGGGCGAACAGGAAGTCGCCGGTGAGGATCGCCACCGTGTTGGTCCAGCGCGAGTTGGCGGACTGGGCCCCGCGGCGCACGTCGGCCTCGTCCATGACGTCGTCGTGGTAGAGCGTGGCGAGGTGCGTGAGCTCCACGACGACGGCGGCGTCCACCACTCCCCGTGCCTCGGAGTCGCCGAGGTGCGCGGCCAGCAGCGCCAGCAGCGGGCGGAAGCGCTTGCCACCCGCCTGCACCAGATGGGAGGCGGCTTCGGCCAGCATCGGGTGGGCGCTGACCACGACCTCGCGGAGCCGGCTCTCGACCACGTCGAGCTCGCGTCGCACGGCTGCGGCGAGTGCGGGGTCGGCGGCCGCGAGGAGCGCCCCCTCCCCGCTGCGAGCCCGGTCCACCATCGTCAGTAGACGAACTGGGAGGCCCGGCCGGCGAGGTCCAGGAACGGCTGGGGGAGCACGCCGAGCACCACGCTGACCGCGAGACCCAGCCCGATGGTCCCGGCGGTGAAGACGCTCGGGATCGCGACCGTCGGTCCATCCGGCGGAGGCTCGTTGAAGAACATCAGCACCACGACCCGGGCGTAGAAGAACGCGGTGACGGCGCTGGCGACCACCCCGACGACGACGAGCGCGGTCGCCCCCCCGTCGACCCCGGCCGCGAAGACGGCGAACTTCGCCATGAAGCCGCTCGTCAGGGGGATGCCGGCGAGAGCGGCGAGGAAGAAGGCGAAGGTGCCGGCGACCAGGGGGCTCTTGCGGCCGAGCCCAGCCCACTGGGAGAGGTGGGTGGCCTCGCCGCTGCTGTCCCGGACGAGGGTGACGACGGCGAAGGAGGCTATCGTCGTGAAGCCGTAGGCCAGCAGGTAGAACAACGTGCCGGACAGGCCCTGCCCGCTGAGCGCGATGACGCCGACGAGGATGAAGCCGGTGTGCGCGACCGAGGAGTAGGCGAGCATCCGCTTCACGTCGCTCTGCGTCACGGCCAGCACCGCGCCGACTCCCATGGTGAGGATCGCGATCCCCCACATCATCGGCCGCCAGTCCCACCCGGTGGCGCCGAAGCCGACGTAGAGCACCCGCAGCATGGCGCCGAACGCGGCGATCTTGGTGCAGGCGGCCATCAGCGCGGTGACCGGCGTCGGCGAGCCCTGGTAGACGTCCGGGGTCCACGCCTGGAACGGCACGGCGCCGACCTTGAACAGCAGCCCGACGGCGAGCATCGCCAGCCCGACGAACAGCAGCGCGTCGTTGGAGCCCGTGGTCCGCGTCGCGGACAGGACGTCGCCGAGGTCGACGCTGCCGGCGTAGCCGTAGAGCAGCGCCACGCCGTACAGGAAGAACGCCGAGGCGAACGCACCGAGCAGGAAGTACTTCACGGCGGCCTCCTGCGACAGCAGGCGGCGGCGGCGGGCGAGGCCGGCCATGAGGTAGAGCGGGAGCGAGAGGACCTCGAGCGCGACGAACATGAGCAGCAGGTTGTTGCAGGCCGGGAACAGCATCATCCCGCCGAGGCTGAACAGCGCCAGCGGGTAGACCTCGGTCTGGATCTCGGTGGCCTCCGCCAGCGCGACGTCCTCGCGCGAGCCGGGCAGGGCCGACGCGCGGGCGACCACGGCGCCGCCGGAGCTGTCCAGGGACCGCTCGGACAGCAGCAGGACGCCCGCCATCCCGAGCACGGCCAGCGTGCCCTGCAGGAACAGCGTCGGCCCGTCCACCGCGATCGCGTCGCTGAACACCAGCTCCTCGGTCCCGGCGAGCAGGATGGTGGCCACCAGCGCGCTGAGCAGGCCGAGCAGGCTGACGGCGATCTGCAGGCCGCGGCGGCGCGCGGCCGGGGCGAAGCCCTCGATCAGGACCGAGATCAGCGCGGCGGCGAACACCAGCAGCATCGGCGCGGCCGGCGCGTAGGAGAGCTGGGGGGAGAGGATCTCGCCGGGCATCTTCGCGTCCTCAGCGGGCCGGGGCGGCAGCGTCGCCCCTGCCCTGGGTCGGGGTGGGATCGGTGCGCCCGGTGTCCTTCATGGTCGCCTCGACCGCGGGGTTGATGACGTCGGTGAGCGGCTTGGGGTAGAAGCCCAGGAAGATCATCAGCGCCAGCAGCGGCGCCACCGCCATCACCTCGCGCAGGTGCAGGTCACGGATCTTGTCGACCCCGGCGGGCAGCCGCAGCGGCCCCTGCATCGTGCGCTGGTAGGCCAGCAGGATGTAGATCGCGGCCAGGATCACGCCGATCGCCGCGAGCACCGCGGCCACCGGGTAGCGGCTGAAGGTCCCGATCAGGACGAGAAACTCGCTGATGAACGTCGACAGCCCCGGCAGCGCCAGCGCGGACAGCCCGGCGATCAGGAACGTGCCCGCGAGGATCGGCGCCGCCGCGGCGACGCCCGAGTAGTCCGGCACGAGGCGGCTCCTGCCCCGGGCGATGAGGAAGCCGGCGACGAGGAACAGCGCCCCGGTGGACAGCCCGTGGTTGACCATGTAGAGCACGGCGCCGGTCTGGCCCTGGGTGGTGAAGGCGAAGATGCCGAGGCCGATGAAGCCGAAGTGGGCGACGGAGGTGTAGCTGATCAGCCGCTTGAGGTCCTTCTGGCCCATCGCGAGCAGCGCGCCGTAGAGGATGCCGATGACGCACAGCACGATGATGTACGGGCCGAGGATGCGCGAGGCCTCCGGGAACAGCGGCAGGCAGTAGCGCAGGAAGCCGAACGTGCCGACCTTGTCGAGGATGCCGACGAGCAGCACCGCTCCGCCCACCGGAGCCTCGGCCCCGGCGTCCGGCAGCCAGGTGTGGAACGGGAACAGCGGGGCCTTGATGGCGAAGGCGATGAAGAAGCCGCTGAACAGAGCGATCTCGACCCCGGTGCTCATCTCGAGCCCGACGAGCTGCTCGAAGGCGAAGGTGCCCTCACCCTGGTCGGCCGACACGACGTAGAGGCCGATGACCGCGGCGAGCATGAGCAGCCCGCCCGCGAGGCTGTAGAGCAGGAACTTCATGGCGGCGTAGGACCGGCGGGGGCCGCCGTAGCTGCCGATGAGGAAGTACATCGGGATGAGCATCGCCTCGAAGAACACGTAGAACAGGAAGACGTCGGTCGCTGCGAAGACCCCGATCATCATCGTCTCGAGGACCAGCACCAGGACGAAGAAGGTCCGCACGCTGCGCCGGCGGGGCCGGACAGCGACCCCGGAGGCGACGTCGGCGCCGACCGCCTCGGTTCCGGCAGCGATCTGCTGCTCCGGGGGTGCGGCGTCCGCGTCGTTCCAGGACGCCAGGATCACCACCGGCACGAGCACGGCGATGAGCGCGAGAAGCACGAGGGCGATGCCGTCGGCGCCCACGGCGTACTGCACCCCGAAGGCGCTGATCCAGTCGTAGGCCTGCACGAACTGGAAGCGGTCACCGCCTGGCTCGAAGGCGACGCACATGGCGATCGTCAGCGCCAGCACGACCAGCGAGGTGACGAGCGCGACCGACTTGTGCAGGCGGGTGGCGGTACGCGGGAGCAGCCCGAGGACGACGGCGCCGATCAGCGGCACGAGGCCGATCACGGTCAGCCAGGGGAACGAGTCGCTCACAGCCCGAGCCTCACGACGAGCAGGGCGGCGACCACGACGGCAGCTCCTCCGAACATCGACAGGGCATAGGAGCGGACGAAGCCGTTCTGGATCCGGCGCAGGCGCCCGGACGAGCCGCCGACCGCAGCGGCGAGGCCGTTGACGGCGCCGTCGATGCCGCGGTTGTCGACGAAGACCAGAGCTCGGGTGAGGTACTGGCCCGGGCGCATGAGCAGGTTCTCGTTGAGGGCGTCGAAGTAGAGGTTGCGCCGCGCGGCCAGCGTGAGCGGGGTGACCCCGGCGGGAGCGGTCGTCGGGATGGGCTTCTTGGCGTACTGCGTGTAGGCGACGAAGACGCCGGCGGCGACCACCGTGAGGGTCAGCAGGCTGACCACGATCGGGGCGAGCACGTGCTCCACCTTGTGCTCCCCGGTCACCGGCTCCAGCCAGCGCTCGAGATCCACCACGTGCACCAGCACGAAGCCCGACACGAGCGAGCCGACCGCGAGCAGGGCCATGGGTCCGGTCATCACGGGGGGCGACTCGTGCGGGTGGACGTCGTCGGTCCAGCGCTTCTCGCCGAAGAACGTCATCAGCATCAGCCGGGTCATGTAGAACGCGGTCAGCCCGGCGGCCAGCACGGCCACCGAACCCATGACGACGCCCCGCGCCCCGCCCTGGTCGAACGCGGCCTCGATGACGAGGTCCTTGGAGAAGAAGCCCGCGAACGGCGGGACCCCGATGATGGCGAGGTAGCCCATGAGCATGCAGCCGAAGGTCACTGGCATCACGGTCCGCAGCCCGCCGAACCGGCGCATGTCCACCTGGTCGTTCATGCCGTGCATGACCGAGCCGGCCGACAGGAACATGCAGGCCTTGAAGAAGCCGTGCGTCAGCAGGTGCAGGATCGCGATCGCACCCGCACCGGGGATGCTGACCGCCAGGAACATGTAGCCGATCTGGCTCACGGTCGAGTAGGCGAGCACCTTCTTGATGTCGTCGTAGGCGCAGCCGATGATCGCGCCGATGAGGATCGTGACCGCCCCGATGATCCCGACCACCAGCCGCGCGGTGTCGGTCACGTCGTAGATCGGCGTGGCCCGGGCGATGAGGTAGACCCCGGCAGTGACCATCGTCGCGGCGTGGATGAGGGCTGAGACGGGGGTCGGGCCCTCCATCGCGTCGGGGAGCCAGGTGTGCAGCGGGAACTGCCCGGACTTGCCGCAGGCGCCCAGCAGCAGGAGCAGCCCCAGCGCAGTCGCCGTCCCGGCGCCGAGCAGCTCGGCCTGGGAGAAGACCCCGGTGAACGACGTCGTGCCGAGCGCGGCGAACATCAGGAAGATCGCCAGGAGCAGGCCGACGTCGCCGACGCGGTTGGCGATGAAGGCCTTCTTCGCCGCCGTCGCCGCGTCCGGCTTGTAGAACCAGAACGAGATGAGCAGGTACGACGCGAGGCCCACGCCCTCCCAGCCGAGGAACAGCGCGAGGAAGCTGTCCCCGAGGACCAGCACCAGCATGGCGGCGATGAACAGGTTGAGGTAGCCGAAGAACAGCCGCCGCCGGGGGTCGTGGGACATGTAGCCCAGCGAGTAGATGTGGATCAGCAGCCCGACCCCGGTGATCAGCAGGGTGAACGTCGCCGAGAGCGGGTCGAACAGCAGCCCGAAGTCGACCTGCAGCTCGCGCACCGGCACCCAGGAGTAGAGCTGCAGGTCGGCGGTCCGGTCCTCCAGCCCGATCAGAGCGAACAGCGCCAGGACGCCGTACAGGAACGCCGCGCCGCAGGCGGCGATCGCGAGGTAGGGACCCCAGCTGTCGGCCCGCCTGCCGCCGAGCAGCAGGACGGCCGCCCCGACCAGCGGGAAGGCCACGAGCAGCCAGAGCAGCTCCAGCGTGCCCGTGGCGGCGGCGTACTGACCGGCGGATCCGGACTCCGTGGCGAGCAGCGGGCTCACGGCAGCAGGCCGGGAGGGGGCGTCGGTCGCACGGCGGGGTCCTCGATCTCGTGGGCTCGCACGGTCAGAACTTGAGCAGGCTGGCGTCGTCCACCGACGCCGACCGGCGGCTCCGGAAGATGCTCATGATGATCGCCAGGCCTACCACGACCTCGGCCGCGGCCACCACCATCACGAAGAAGGCCATGACCTGTCCGTCCAGCGTGCCGGTCGTCCGGCTGAAGGTGACGAGGGTCAGGTTGACCGAGTTGAGCATGAGCTCGACGCTCATGAACACCAGGATCGCGTTGCGCCGCAGCAGCACCCCCAGGGCGCCGATGGTGAACAGCAGGGCAGCAAGCAGCAGGTAGTAGGACTCGTTCACGAGGAGCGCTCGACGCTCTGCGTGCCCTCGCTGGCCGGGCCCTCGGCGCGCTCACCGGAGGTGGCCTGCAGGATCGGGCTCACGCTGTCCTCCGCCTCCGAGCCGTCCGGCAGCAGCGCGCGGGTGGCGGTCGAGTTGGTGCCGGCGAACACGCCGGGACCGGGCAGCGGGAAGGGGTGGCCGCTCGCGAAGCGCCGCCGGGACATCTCGCGCTGGGTCAGCTTGGGCTCGGTGCGCTCCTTGTGGGCGAGCACCATCGCACCGAGCGCAGCGGTGATGAGCAGGGCGCTGGTGAGCTCGAAGGCGAACAGGTAGTCGGTGAACAGCAGCCGGGCGATCCCGACGACGTTGCCCTCCTCGTTGACCTGCTCGAGGCCGACGGCGCGCACGGTCCCGTCGTCGGAGACGACGGCGCTCGCGATCGTCCCCATGAGCAGCGCCGCGAAGCCCAGCCCGACGACGAAGGCGGCGACCCGCTGACCGCGCAGCGTCTCGACGAGGGAGTCGCTGGAGTCCACCCCCACGAGCATGAGGACGAACAGGAACAGCATGAGGATCGCGCCGGTGTAGACGATCACCTGCACAGCGGCGAGGAAGGGCGCGTCCTGCGCGGCGTAGAGGCCGGCCAGGGACAGCATCACCCCGGCGAGGAACAGCGCGGCGTGCACGGCGTTGCGCGACAAGACCATCATCGTCGCGGCGATCACCGCCAGTGGGCCCAGCACCCAGAAGGTGATCGCCTCGCCGGTCGTGGTCGCCGCGAGGACGGCCTCGGCCAGCGCCGGGTCGCCGCTCACCGCTTCATCTGCTTCGGGTCGCGCTCAGGGTCGAGCCGCCCCTCGATGCTGGGATCCCCGCCGACGTCCGGGGTGGTCTCGGGTGTGGTCGAGGCCGAGCGCAGGTAGTAGTCCTCGTCGCTGCCGAGCAGCCGGTCGTGCGGTGGCTGCTGCATGCCGGGCAGCAGCGGCGCCAGCAGCTGGGTCTTGGTGAAGATGAGGTCCTGCCGGCTGTCGTCGGCGAGCTCGTACTCGTTGGTCATCGTCAGCGAGCGGGTGGGGCAGGCCTCGATGCACAGGCCGCAGAAGATGCACCGCAGATAGTTGATCTGGTAGACGGAGGCGTAGCGCTCACCGGGTGAGTAGCGGGCCTCGTCGATGTTGTCGGCGCCCTCGACGTAGATGGCGTCGGCCGGGCACGCCCACGCGCACAGCTCGCAGCCGATGCACTTCTCGAGGCCGTCGGGGTGCCGGTTCAGCACGTGGCGGCCGTGGTAGCGGGGCGCCGTGGGGGTGACCTGCTCGGGGTACTGCTCCGTCGTCACCTTCTTGAACATCGTCGCGAAGGTGAGCCCGAACCCGCGTACGGGATCGAGGATGCCGGCCATGTCAGGTCTCCGTCG
Organism: Mycobacteriales bacterium; assembly: GCA_030447385.1. GTDB lineage: Bacteria > Actinomycetota > Actinomycetes > Mycobacteriales > SCTD01 > SCTD01. Next base: position 651,332 of record JAUJOY010000001.1, on the reverse strand, counting down.
GGGTGTCGAGGACGGACGGCTCTCCGTGGGAGCCGCCCGGGCCTGGAGCGGCTGCGGTGACGGCGCCGCCGCGCGCCAGCGACCGCGGGGTCGCCGGCACCACCAGGTCCAGCGGTGGGGTCGGGAACCCGCCCTCGGAGCGCGCCGTCAGGTCCGTCCCCGCTCCACTGCGCTCCTCCGAGTCGGGTGCGGGCTCCGGGAGCAGGAAGAACACGAGCAGCACGGCCGCGAGCAGCCCGCCGCCGAGGAGCAGGATCGTGCTGCGGTCCTCCACCTCCAGCGTCACGGTGCGGATGGTCGCCACCAGCAGGATCCAGACCAGGCCGGCAGGGACCAGCACCTTCCAGCCGAAGCGCATGAACGCGTCGTAGCGCATGCGCGGCAGCACGCCGCGCAGCCAGACGAAGAAGAAGATGAAGACCAGCGTCTTGGCGAGGAACCACACGATCGGGAAGAAGCCCTCGGACAGCAAGTCCACCCGCGAGAACGGGAACGGCGCCTGCCAGCCGCCGAAGAACAGCGTCGTCGCGAGAGCGGAGACCGTGACGATGTTGATGTACTCGGCGAGGAAGAACATCGCGAACTTCAGCGAGGTGTACTCGGTGTGGAAGCCGCCGACCAGCTCGCTCTCGGCCTCGGGGAGGTCGAAGGGGGCGCGGTTGGTCTCGCCGGTGATCGCGATGACGTAGATGACGAACGACACCGGCAGGGTGATCACGAACCAGCGGCTCTCCTGCGCGGCGACGATCTCGCTGGTCGACAGCGAGCCGGCGTAGAGGAAGACGGCCACGAGCGCGAGAGCCATGGCGATCTCGTAGCTGATGACCTGCGCCGCCGAGCGCAGCCCGCCCAGCAGCGGGTAGGTCGAGCCGCTGGACCAGCCGGCGAGCACGATGCCGAAGACGCCCAGGCTGGCGCAGGCAAGCACCCACAGGACGCCGATCGGCAAATCGGTGAGCTGCAGCGCCGTGCGCGTCCCGCCGATGTCGACCGCGGGCCCGAACGGGATCACCGAGAAGGCGAGGAAGGCGGGCACCGCGGACAGCACGGGGGCGAGCAGGTAGACCGGCCGGTCCGCGAGGGCCGGGATGATGTCCTCCTTGAACGCCAGCTTGAGCCCGTCGGCGAGCGACTGCCCCCAGCCGCCGGGACCGACCCGGTTGGGGCCGCTGCGCTGCTGCATGCGCGCGACGACCTTGCGCTCGAACACGATCGTGAACAGCGTCATCAGCACGAGCAGCACGAAGACGAACAAGGCCTTGGCGATCGTGAGCCAGAACGGCTCGTTGCCGAAGCTGGTGAGCGGCAGCCGGGTCGGATCCTCCTGCGCGAGCACCTCGACGACCCTCATGCGGCATCTCCTTCGGACGTGCCGGCGGCCGAGATCTGCACGACGGCCCCTGGTCCGACGCGCAGATCCCGGCGTACGGCCGCGTGCTCGGTCCGCATCGGCACCCAGACGACCCGGTCGGGCAGGTCCGCGAGCACCAGCGGCAGCGTCAGGCTGCCCTGCGCCGAGCGGACGGTCACGGGAGCGCCCTCGACCGCGCCGATCTCGGCGGCGGTGGCGGCCGACAGGTGGAGCCGGGCACGCCGCGCGGTCCCGGCGAGGAAGGGCTCCCCGTCCTGCATCGGCCCGCTGTCCAGCAGCCAGTGCCAGCTGGCGAGCACGGCCTCCCCGGCCGACACCTCCGGCGGCGTGGCCGCGACGACCGGGCCCATGTCGGGGTGCGTGCTGCGGGCACCCAGCTGCGAGATCTCCGCCCGCGCCGCGAGCACGTCCGGCAGGCCGAGCGCGACGTCCATGGCCGCGGCCAGGGTGTGCAGGACCCGTCCGTCGGACAGGGCCCCGGACAGGCGCAGGACCTGCTCGAACGGACGGGCTCGTCCCTCCCAGTCGAGGTAGGTCCCCGCCTTCTCCACGGCCGCCGCCACCGGCAGCACCACGTCGGCCCGGTCGGTGACCGCGGAGCGGCGCAGCTCGAGGCTGACGAGGAAGGGCACCCGGTCGAGCGCGTCGAGCGCCAGCCCCGGGTCCGGGCAGTCGACGGGCTCGACCCCGCCGACGAGGAGCGCGCCGAGCGAGCCGTCCTGGGCGGCCACCAGGATCGCGTCGAGGTCGCGGCCCGGCATCGCTGGCAGCGGCCCCCAGAGGCGGGCCACCTCGTCGCGGTCGGCCTGCTGCGCCACCACGCGGCCGCCGGGGAGCAGTGCGGGCAGCGCGCCGGCGTCGATCGCCCCGCGCTCGCCTGCCCGGCGCGGCACCCATGCGAGCCGGGCACCGGTGGCGCCGGCGAGCGAGGCCGCGGCGGACAGCCCCCCCGGCACCGCGGCGAGGCGCTCGCCGAGGAGGACGATGGCGTCGGGCTCGGTCAGGGCCGAAGCGGCGGCCGTCAGGACCTCGTCGTCGGGGGAGGCCGAGGGCATCAGTGCGGCGAGCACACCCGGCTCGCCTCCCGGGAAGGTCCGCAGCAGGCGGGCCGCGGTCTTGACCGCGCCGGGCGAGCGGAACGGCGCGATCGTGAGGACCCGGGTGCCGTTGCGGCGTACGCCCTTGCGCAGCCGAAGGAACAGGATGGGTGACTCCTCCTCGGGCTCCACGCCGACGAGCAGGACGGTGCGGGCCCGTTCGAGGTCGGCGTAGGTCACGACCCCCGGCTGGCCGGCGTAGCGCCCGGCGACGAACGCGGCCAGGAACTCGAGCTCCTCCTGCGAGGAGGCCCGGACCCGGCTGTCGACGTCGTGGGTGCCGAGCGCCACCCTCGCGAACTTCGCGTAGGCGTAGGCGTCCTCGACCGTGAGGCGCCCGCCGGGCAGCACGCCGACCCCGCCCCCGGCCTTGGCCCTGGCGAGGCCGCGGGCCGCCACCTCGAGCGCCTCGGCCCACGAGGCCTTGCGGAGCTGGCCGTCCGCCGGGTCGCGCACGAGCGGGCCGTCGAGCCGGTCGGGCGAGTCGGCGTAGGTGAACGCCCACCGGCCCTTGTCGCAGTTCCACTCCTCGTTGACCTCGGGGTCATCGCCCGCGAGGCGGCGCAGCACCTTGCCGCGGCGGTGGTCGGTACGCAGGGCGCAGCCCGACGCGCAGTGCTCGCAGACCATCGGCGAGGAGACCAGGTCGAACGGCCGGGCCCGGAAGCGGTAGGCCGCGCCCGTGAGGGCGCCGACCGGGCAGATCTGCACGGTGTTGCCGGAGAAGTAGCTCTCGAAGGGCTGGTCGGTGTAGATCGCGACCTGCTGCAGGGCGCCGCGCTCGAACAGCTCGATGAACGGGTCGCCGGCGACCTGCTGCGAGAAGCGGGTGCAGCGGGCGCACAGCACGCAGCGCTCGCGGTCGAGCAGCACCTGGCTGGAGATGGCGATCGGCTTGGGGAAGGTGCGCTTGACGTCGACGAACCTCGAGTCGCCCGGCCCGTTGGTCATCGTCTGGTTCTGCAGGGGGCACTCGCCGCCCTTGTCGCACACCGGGCAGTCGAGCGGGTGGTTGATCAGGAGCATCTCGAGGTTGCCGCGCTGGGCCTTCTCGGCGATCGGCGAGGTGAGCTGGGTCTGCACGACCATGCCCTCGGTCACGGTGGACGTGCAGGAGGCGAGCGGCTTGCGCTGGCCCTCCACCTCGACCAGGCACTGCCGGCACGCCCCGACCGGGTCGAGCAGCGGGTGGTCGCAGAACCGGGGGATCTGGATGCCGATCAGCTCGGCGGCCCGGATCACGAGCGTGCCCTTGGGGACGGAGACCTCGAAGCCGTCGATGGTGAGGGTGACCAGGTCGGCGGGCACCACGTCGGCCGAGCCCGAGGAGGTGACGGTCACGCTGGCCCTCCGGCGGTCGCGGCGAAGACGGTGGAGGCCACCGGGTCGAACGGGCAGCCCCGGCCCTGCATGTGGGCGACGAACTCCTCGCGGAAGTACTGCACGCCGGACACGATCGGGCTCACGGCGCCATCGGCGAGGGCGCAGAACGCCCGGCCGAAGATGTTGTCGCAGGTGTCGAGCAGCGTGGCGAGGTCCTCCTCGGTGCCCGTCCCCGTCTCGAGCCGCTGGAGGACCTGCACCATCCAGAAGGTGCCCTCGCGGCAGGGCGTGCACTTGCCGCAGGACTCGTGCGCGTAGAACTCGGTCCACCGCAGGATCGCGCGCACGGCGCAGGTCGTCTGGTCGAAGCACTGCAGCGCCTTGGTGCCGAGCATGGAGCCGGCGGCGGCGACCCCCTCGTAGTCCAGGGGGACGTCGAGGTGCTCGCTCGTCAGCAGCGGCGTGCTCGAGCCGCCCGGCGTCCAGAACTTCAGCGACGAGCCCTCCCGCATCCCGCCGGACAGCTCGAGCAGCTGGCGCAGGGTGATGCCGAGCGGGGCTTCGTACTGCCCGGGGTTCTTCACGTGCCCGGACAGCGAGTAGAGCGTGAAGCCCTTGCTCTTCTCGGTGCCCATGCTGGCGAACCACTCGGCGCCGCCCAGGACGATCGCCGGGACGCTGGCGATCGACTCGACGTTGTTGACCACGGTCGGGGAGGCGTAGAGGCCGTGCGTCGCCGGGAACGGCGGGCGCAGCCGGGGCTGGCCGCGATAGCCCTCGAGCGAGTCGAGCAGCGCGGTCTCCTCCCCGCAGATGTAGGCACCGGAGCCGGCGTGCACCACGACGTCGAGGGAGAAGCCGCTGCCGCCGATGTCCTGCCCGAGGTGGCCGGCCGCGTAGGCGTCGGCCACCGCCTGCTGCAGGCGGCGGATGACGTGCAGGACCTCGCCGCGCACGTAGATCACGGCGAACGACGAGCGGATGGCGTAGGCCGCGATCGCCACGCCCTCCACCAGCAGGTGGGGCGTGGCCATCATCATCGGCACGTCCTTGCACGTGCCCGGCTCGGACTCGTCGGCGTTGACCACGAGGTAGTGCGGCTTGGCGGCCTGTCCCTCGGTGCCCTGCGGGATGAAGCCCCACTTCATCCCCGTGGGGAACCCGGCGCCGCCGCGACCGCGCAGGCCGGCGTCCTTCACCGCCGCGATGATCGCGTCCGGCTCCATCGTGAGGGCACGCTGAAGCGCGGTGTAGCCGCCGCGGCGGGTGTAGCCCTCGAGCGTGAAGGAGTCGGCGTCGTCCCAGTGACGCGACAGCACGGGCGTGAGGACCATGTCAGCGCTCCGAGGTCGCGGGGGCGTCGGGCATCGGTGGTGCGACGTCGCCACGGGACTTGGCGATCTCCAGGCCGACGAGGGTGGGCGCTCCGGCCTGGACTCCCTCGGAACCGCGGCCGTCGGGGAAGCCGGCCAGCACCCGCGACATCTCGCGGAAGGTGCACAGGCTGCTCGCGCCCCGGGTCGGCGGAGGGGGGTTGCCCTCGCGGCACGCGTCGACCAGGTCCCGCGCCGAGCCGGGGGTCTGGTTGTCGTAGAACTCCCAGTTGACCATCACCACGGGCGCATAGTCGCAGGCGGCGTTGCACTCGATGTGCTCGAGGCTGAGGCGTCCGTCCTCGGTCGTCTCGTTGTGCCCGATGCCCAGGTGGTCCTTCAGCCCCGACAGGATCGCGTCGCCGCCGAGGACCGCGCACAGGGTGTTGGTGCACACGCCGACGTGGTAGGTCCCCGCCGGCTTGCGGCGGTACATCGTGTAGAAGGTCGCGACCGCGCCGACCTCGGCCTGGGTGAGGCCCAGCTCCTCCGCACACAGCGTGATGCCCTCGGAGGTGACGTAGCCCTCCTCGGACTGCACCAGGTGCAGCATCGGCAGCAGCGCTGAGCGGGGCTGGGGGTAGCGCGCGATGATCTCCCGCAGCTCCAGCCGGGTGTGCTCGGACAACGCCATCAGCGGTCCACGCCTCCCATGACGGGGTCGATCGAGGCGACGGCGGCGATGGCGTCGGACAGCAGCCCGCCCTCGCACATCGCGGCCGTGGCCTGCAGGTTGGTGAAGGACGGGTCGCGCACGTGCACGCGGTAGGGCCGCGTCCCGCCGTCGCTGACGGCGTGGAAGCCCAGCTCGCCGCGCGGGGACTCCACCGCGGTGTAGACCTGGCCGGGCGGCACCCGGAACCCCTCGGTGACCAGCTTGAAGTGGTGGATGAGCGCCTCCATCGAGGTGCCCATGATCTTCTTCACGTGGTCCAGCGACTGCCCCAGGCCGTCCGCGCCGAGGGCGAGCTGCGCCGGCCAGGCGATCTTGGTGTCCTCCACCATCACGGGTCCGGGCTGCAGCTTGTCGAGCGCCTGCTCGATGATCTTGAGCGACTCGTAGAGCTCCTGCTTGCGGACGAGGAAGCGCCCCCAGCAGTCGGCGTCCGTGGCGGTGGCCACCTCGAACTCGTAGCCCTCGTAGCCGCAGTAGGGCTCCACCTTGCGCAGGTCCCAGGCCAGCCCGGCGGAGCGCAGGATCGGGCCCGTGACGCCGAGGGCGATGCAGCCCTGCAGGTCCAGGTGGGCGACGTCCTTCGTGCGGTCCTGCCAGATCGGGTTGCCGGTCAGCAGGTCGTCGATGCCCTGGAAGCGGGCGGGCAGGATCTCGAGCAGGTCGCGGACCTTCTGCACCGCACCGGGCGGCAGGTCCTGCGCGACGCCACCCGGACGCACGTAGGCGTGGTTCATCCGCAGGCCCGTGATCATCTCGAGGACGTCGAGGATCAGCTCGCGCTCGCGGAAGGCGTTGGTCATCGCGGTGAGGGCGCCGAGCTCGAGCCCACCGGTGGCGAACGCGACGAGGTGGCTCGAGATGCGGTTGAGCTCCATGCACAGGACCCGGATGACCTGCGCGCGCGGCGGCGCCTCGATCCCGAGCAGCTTCTCCACGGCCAGGCTGTAGCCGGTCTCGTTGAAGATCGGCGACAGGTAGTCCATGCGGGTCACGAAGGTGACGCCCTGGACCCAGTTGCGGTACTCGAGGTTCTTCTCGATGCCGGTGTGCAGGTAGCCGATGACCGTGCGCGCCGTCGTGACGGTCTCGCCGTCGAGCTCCATCACCAGGCGCAGCACGCCGTGGGTCGAGGGGTGCTGCGGCCCCATGTTGACCACGATGCGCTCGTCGGTGACGTCCTCGCCGAGGACGCTGTCCCAGTCGCCGCCCGTGACGGTGTAGACGGTGCCCTCGGTCGTGCGGCGCGAGGAGGCGTACGGGTCGCTCGGCCCGTCACCGAGCCGCGTCGAGCCGCTGGTCGTCGTCATGCGTAGGACCTCCGCTCGTCCGGCGGTGGGATCTGCGCGCCCTTGTACTCCACCGGGACCCCGCCGAGCGGGTAGTCCTTGCGCTGGGGGAAGCCGTCCCAGTCGTCCGGCATGAGGATCCGGGTCAGGCCGGGGTGGTCGTCGAAGACGACGCCGAACATGTCCCAGGTCTCCCGCTCGTGGAAGTCCGCGGTCGGGTAGACGTGGCACACGCTCGCGACGTGCGGGGAGCTCTCGGGCACCGCCGTCTCGAGCCGCAGCCGGCGGCGGTAGGTCATCGACAGCAGGTGGTAGACGACGTGCAAGCGCTCGGGCTGAGAGGGGAAGTCCACCCCGGACACGCCGAGCAGCACCTCGTAGCGGTGGTCCTCGCTGTCGCGCAGGTGCGAGCACAGCTCGGCGACCTTCTGCGGATGCACGTGCAGGGTGAGCTCCCCGCGGTCCACGACGACGCGCGGCACGACCTCGCCGAACCCGGAGAAGGACTCCTGCAGCGCGTCGACCGACTCGTCGAACCAACCGCCGAAGGGCCGCGGCGTGGACAGGCCGGCGGGCGCCTTGCGGACCAGCCCGCCGAAGCCGCTGGTGTCACCGCCGATCGACGCGCCGAACATGTCGGAGCCGGCCGCCCGGGTAGCCGGTGCGCGAACCGCCGAGCTCTTCACGTCTGCCCGGGACGGGTCGTCGGAGATCGACCCCGGCGCGCTCGTGTCGTTCTGGCCGTCCGGATTGGGGTTCGCCGGGGGGGAGCCCTGGGGGGTCACGCTCATCCGCGACCGACCTCGGCGCGCCAGGCGTCCCTGGAGGCCTTCTTGCCCTCCGGGCTGTGGCGCCGGCTGCTCGCGACCAGCTCCCGGGGGGAGTAGCCCTCCTTCTCCCGGCGACGGGCGTTGCCCCCGAGCGGCTCGTCCATGATCTTGTCGTGCAGCTTGAGGATCGCGTCGAGGAGCATCTCCGGCCGCGGCGGGCACCCCGGGAGGTACATGTCCACCGGGACGATGTGGTCGACGCCCTGGACGATGGCGTAGTTGTTGAACATCCCGCCGCTGCTGGCGCAGACGCCCATCGCGATGACCCACTTGGGCTCGGGCATCTGGTCGTAGATCTGGCGGACGACCGGCGCCATCTTCTGGCTCACCCGGCCGGCCACGATCATGAGGTCGGCCTGCCGGGGGGAGGGCCGGAAGACCTCCATGCCGAACCGGGCGAGGTCGTAGCGTCCCGCGCCGGTCGCCATCATCTCGATGGCGCAGCAGGCCAGCCCGAAGGTCGCCGGCCACAGCGAGGACTTGCGCGACCAGTTGACGATCGACTCGACGCTGGTCAGGACGATGCCGGACGGGATCTTCTCTTCAAGGCCCATGGACTAGTCCCACTCCAGACCGCCGCGCCGCCAGACGTAGGCGTACGCGACGAAGACGGTGCCGATGAACAGGGCCATCTCGATGAGCCCGAACAGGCCGAGCCGGTCGAACGCGACGGCCCACGGGATGAGGAAGATCATCTCGATGTCGAAGACGATGAACAGCATGGCGGTCAGGTAGAACTTGACCGGGAAGCGCCCTCCGCCCATCGGCTGCGGAGTCGGCTCGATGCCGCACTCGTAGGCGTCGAGCTTGGCGCGGTTGTAGCGCCGGGGCCCGATCAGGGACGCTCCGGCTACGGAGACCGCCACGAAGCCGGCTGCCAGCACGAACATCACCAGGATCGGCACGTAGTTGTTCAGCACGCGGCCGCCCTCCGGGGAAGTAGAGATGCTGACGAGATGGTCGTCCGCGGCCCACCCTAGTGGGCTGATGCAGGCAGCGGCGGAAGGGCTCAGGCGGCCGGCGCGAGTCGCGACAAGCCGTTGATCACCCGGTCCAGGGCGTCGCCGTCGCGCGGGTCGGTCAGGTTGGCGAGCAGCTTCAGGGTGAACTTCATGAGCAGCGGGCGGGGGAGCCCGTAGCGGGTGGCCAGCGACATCACCTGGGGGTGGCCGATGAGGGAGACGAAGACCCGGCCGAGGGTGAAGTAGCCGCCGTACACCGCCTTCATGTGCGTCGGGTAGGCCTGCAGGGCCCGCTCCCTCGCCGGGCCGGACGGCCGGGCCAGCGCCTGAGCCGCCACCTCGGCGGCCAGCAGCCCCGACTCCATGGCGTAGGCGATGCCCTCGCCGTTGAACGGGTTGACCGCTCCGGCGGCGTCACCGACCAGGAGCACGCCGCGGGTGTAGTGCGGCGTGCGGTTGAAGCCCATCGGCAGCGCGCCACCCCGGACCGGGCCGGTCGCGTGCGCCTCGTCGAACTGCCACTCGCCGGGCATCGAGCCGGTCCAGCGGGCCAGCAGCTCCTTGTAGTCGGTCTTCTGCCAGGCCGTGGTCGTGTTGAGGATGCCGAGCCCGACGTTGCTGGTCCCGTCGCCGACCCCGAACACCCAGCCGTAGCCGGGCAGCAGGTCACCGTTGCCGCTGCGCAGCTCCAGCCAGGACTCGAGCATGTCGTCGTCGTGGCGCGGGCTCTCGAAGTAGCGCCGGACCGCGACACCCATCGGCCGGTCGTCGCGCTTCTGGATGCCCAGCGTGAGGGCCAGCCGGGCACTCGAGCCGTCCGCCGCGACGACCAGCGGTGCCCGGAACTGCCGATCCAGGCGGGGCGAGCCCGCAGGGCCGACCTTGGCCGTCACGCCGACGACCCGGCCGGCCACGTCGAGCACCGGCCCCGTGACCGCGGTGTGCTCCTGCAGCCGGGCACCGGCCTTCTGCGCCGTACGCGCGAGCAGCTCGTCGAAGTCGAGCCGCGGCCGCACGAGGCCGTAGTCCGGGAAGCTCGCCAGCTCCGGCCAGGGCAGCTCGATCCGGACGCCGCCGCCGAGGATGCGCAGCCCCCGGTTGCGGATGAAGCCGTTGTCCTCGGAGATGTCGACGCCGAGCGAGATGAGGCTGCGGACCGCGCGGGGGGTCAGTCCGTCGCCGCAGACCTTCTCGCGGGGGAAGCCGGTCTTCTCGAGCAGCAGGACGTCGAGCCCGGACGAGGCGAGCGCCGCTGCGGTCGTGCTGCCACCGGGGCCGGCTCCGACGACGATGACGTCCGCGTCGTCGGCCGGCACGGTGCGCTCCAGCGGGGCGGCGGTCACGATGTCGGGACAGCTCTCGGTCGTCCGCCGGGTCGGCTCGGTGCGATCACGATCGAGTGTAGGACGGCGCCGCGGGCGCGGCATGCCGGGCGGGCGGCGGCACCGGCGGGCTCAGCCGGGCCGGAGGCCGCGGTGCAGCGCGACGATCCCGCCGGTGAGGTCCCGCCAGGCGACCTGCGCCCAGCCGGCATCCACCAGGCGATCGGCCAGCGCGGCCTGCGCCGGCCACGCCCGGATCGACTCGGCGAGGTAGACGTAGGCCGCCGGGTCGCTGCTGACCTTCTCGGCCAGCGCGGGCAGGGCCTTCATGAGGTACTCCACGTAGACCGTGCGGAAGGCCGGACGGGTCGGGTGGCTGAACTCGCAGACCACCAGCCGCCCGCCGGGGCGGGTGACCCGGAGCAGCTCGCGCAGCGCCAGGTCGACGTCGCTGGTGTTGCGCAACCCGAAGCTGATCGTGACGGCGTCGAAGGAGGCGTCCCGGAACGGCAGCCGCAGCGCGTCGCCGGCCACCAGCGCGACGCCCTCGTGCCCGGCCCGCCGCCCCACCTGCAGCATGCCGAGGGAGAAGTCGCAGCCCACGACCTGCGCACCGGTACGCGCCAGCGCCGCGCTGCTCGTCGCCGTCCCCGCGGCGAGGTCCAGCACGCGCTCACCCGGCTGGAGGTCGAGCGCCGAGGTGACGGCCCGCCGCCAGCCCCGGTCCTGGCCCAGCGAGAGCACCGTGTTGGTCAGGTCGTAGCGGGCGGCGACCTCGTCGAACATGGCGGCGACCTCGCCAGGGTCCTTCTGCAGCGTGGCGCGGGTCATGGGCCCATCCTGCCGCTCCGGTGCCCTGCCTGCGCGGCGTGCCGCGAGGGCGGGCCACCGGTGCCCCCGGCCGGTGCGGCCGGGCACCGTGGGAGGCTCCGCGGCAGGGCCGCGGGACCCCGCGGCCGACCAGTCCCGACCTGCCGGAGGCTCTCGTGACGACGCTGCGCGACGAGGACATCACCACCACGCCGACCATGACCCTGCCCGGCGGGGACGCCGATCAGAGCGACAGCGCCGGGGACGCCGACCAGGGGGACAGCGGCGAGACCCAGGTCGACCCCGCGGGCATCGACCCGGCGGGCACCGACTCCGGATCCGGCGGCGGGGACGCGGACCAGGGCGGCAGCGGCGACGCCGACGCGAGCGACAGCTAGGCCGGCCCGCGGCCTCCCGCAGCGGGCCGATGTCCGCCCTCTCACGCGCGGTCTCGGTCGACCCGGCCACGTTCGCCGCCGAGCACTGGTCGCGGGCACCGCTGCTGTCACGCGCCAAGCAGCTGCCGGCCGCGTTCGACGACCTGCTGTCGCTCGCGCAGGTCGACGAGCTCGTGGCGGACCGTGCGCTGCGTACGCCCTTCTTCCGGACCGTCTCGGACGGAGGATCGCTGCCGGTGCCGGTGCAGACCGTCACCGCGGGCGCACGGCGGATCGCCGATGTGGTGGACCCGGACGCGCTGGCGGCCCAGTACGCCGCCGGGGCGACGCTGGTCCTGCAGTCGATGCACCGGCTGCACCCGCCGGTCGCCCGGTTCTGCCAGCAGCTGGCCGCGGAGCTCGGGCACGCCACGCAGTGCAACGCCTACGTCACCCCCGGCGGGCGCCACCAGGGGTTCGACTTCCACCACGACACCCACGACGTGTTCGTGCTGCAGGTCAGCGGCCGCAAGCGGTGGGTGGTCCACGAGCCGGTCCTCCGGCTGCCGCTCCCCTCGCAGCCGCAGGCGGGTGCGCACCTGGTCGCGGAGGGTGCCGAGCCGCTGCTGGACGTGGAGCTGGAGGGGGGCGACGCGCTCTACCTCCCGCGCGGGTACGTGCACGCGGCCCTCACCACCGACGAGCACTCGGTCCACCTCACGGTCGGGGTGCTGTCCACCACCTGGTACGACGTGCTGACCGACGCGGTCTCCCTCGCCGCCGAGGACGCGTCCTTCCGCGAGGCCCTGCCGGTGTCGCCGGCCGGACTCGTGGGGGCGGCCCTCCCCGAGTTCCTGCGCAGCGCGGCCGCATGGCTCGAGCAGCTCCCGCCCGCAGACGTGGAGGCGGCCGTGCGCCGCCGGCTCGCCCGTGCCGTGCGCCCTGAGCCGCTGGGTCTGCTCGCCGGGAGCGTGGCGGCGGAGGGCCTGACGCTCCGGACGCCGCTGCGACCGCGAAGGGGCATCCCGCTGGCGCCGCTGGTCGAGGGCGACTCGGTGCGCCTCGAGCTGCCGGGCCGGTCCGTGCGGCTGCCGGCCTTCGTCGCACCGGCGCTGACCCGGCTGATCACGGGGCCGGCTCGGCCCGCGGACCTGCTGCTGGGCGGGCTCGACGAGGCCGGCGCCCTCGTGCTCGCCCGCAGGATGCTGCGTGAAGGGGCTGTGGTCCCGGCCTGAGCAGCAAGGGGACCCGCCTGCCGAGCCCAGTGCCGGGAGCCGCCGTACGGTGGGCGCGATGAGCGACCTGTGCTCGGGAGCGTCCCGGGAGCGCGCCGAGCCGTTGCTCGCCACCGCCAGCCGGGTCGAGCGCTGGCTGCTTGTGGAGCACCCCGGCGCCTGGGGGCCGGAGGCGGTCCCGAGCAGCCGGATGTCGATCAGCGTGGCCCGGGCGCTGGCGGGCGTCGCGGCGTCGACGAGAGCCCGCCTGCTGCTGATCCGGCGTCCCGTAGGGGTCCCTCCCGAGGACGGACGCCGGGTCTACGCGGTGGACAGCCGGCCCGGCAACGAGCAGGTCCGCACGTGCCGGGTCGAGGTCGACACCGCGCTGGCCGACCTCGAGCCGCCGTACGGGCAGGCCCCCGCCGCCGGCTGGGACGGCTTCGACGGCCCGCTGTACCTCGTGTGCACGCACGGGCGGCACGACCGCTGCTGCGCGATCCGGGGCCGGCCGGTCGCGCAGCGCCTTGCCGACCGCTTCCCCGACCGCACCTGGGAGTGCACCCACGTCGGCGGCGACCGCTTCGCGGCCAACGTCGTGGTGCTCCCCGACGGCCTCTACCTCGGCCGGATCGAGCAGGACGAGGCGGTGCGCGTGATGGAGGACCTCGCGGCCGGGCTGCTCCCGGCGGGACAGGTACGCGGCCGCAGCAGCCTCCCGCTCCCGGTCCAGGCGGCGCAGCAGCTGGCCCGTGAGGCGTCCGGCCGGTGGCGGGTGGACGACCTCGCTCCGGTCGGTCAGGTGGGTGCCGGCGTCGACGCGTGGGCCGTGCGGCTGCGCGGTCCCGGCGGGCCCGACCTGCAGGTGGTCGTGCGCTACGACCGCTCCGGTGGCGGCCGCGAGCGGCTGACCTGCGACGCGCTCGAGGACAGGGCGATACCGCTGTTCCGGCAGGTCTCGCTCTCCGAGCTCTGAGCCGTGCCGGTCAGCCGTCCGGCGCCGTCGCCACGACCGGGCTGCTCGCCGGCCGCAGCTGCCCGGACGCCACCTGCTCGGCCCAGTGACAGGCCACCGCCTGCCCCGGAAAGCCCTCTGGCGTGCGCAGGACCGGCACCTCGTCGTCGCACCTCGTCGGCTGGCGGTAGGGGCAGCGGGTGTGGAAGCGGCAGCCGCTCGGCGGGTCCGCCGCCGACGGCAGGTCCCCGCGCAGCAGGACCCGCTCGCGCCGGTCCTCCACCTCCGGGTCGGGGATGGGGATCGCCGAGAGCAGCGCGATCGTGTAGGGGTGCAGCGGCCTCGCGTAGAGGTCCTCGGACGGCGCCACCTCGACGATCGTCCCGAGGTACATCACGGCGATGTCGTCGCTGATGTGGCGGACGACGGCGAGGTCGTGCGCGATGACGAGGTAGGTCAGCGACAGCCGCTCCTGCAGCTCCTCCAGCAGGTTGACGACCTGGGCCTGGATGGACACGTCCAGCGCGGACACCGGCTCGTCGGCGACGATCAGCTCGGGGGACAGGGCGATCGCGCGGGCGATGCCGACCCGCTGGCGCTGCCCGCCGGAGAACTCGTGCGGGTAGCGGCTGGCTGCGCTGGACGGCAGCCCCACGAGGTCGAGCAGCTCGCGGACCCGCTTGTCGTAGGGCCCCTTCTCGCCGTGCGTGCGCAGCGGCTCGGACAGCACCGAGGCGACGCTCTGGCGGGGGTCCAGGCTCGCGAGCGGGTCCTGGAAGACCATCTGCATGCGGCGGCGCATGGCCCGCATCGCCGTCGGCTTCAGCCGCGCGAGGTCCTCGCCGTCGAAGGCGACGGTGCCCGCGGTGACGGGCTCGAGCTGCAGGATCGCCCGGCCGAGCGTGCTCTTGCCGCAGCCGGACTCCCCAACGATGCCGAGTGTGCGGCCGCGCTCGACCGCCAGGTCCACGCCGTCGACGGCGCGCACGGCCCCGACCGTCCGCTCCAGGACGATCCCCCTCTTGATGGGGAAGTGGACCTGGAGCCCGCGGACCTCGAGCAGGCTCACGGAGAGGGCACCGGGTTGACGCAGCGCACGAGGTGCCGCCCGGCGCGGCTGCCGACGTGCAGCAGCGGCGGTGGGCACCCCACGCTCTCGGGGACCCGGCGGGTGCAGCGCGGCGCGAAGGCGCAGCCCTGCGACCACGGCAGGGTGTCCGACGGCGAGCCCGGGATCGGCAGCAGCGGGTTGCCCCGCGGCTGGTCCATCCGCGGGACCGAGGCGAGCAGACCGGTGGTGTAAGGGTGCTGCGGCTCGGCGAACAGGGCCCGACGCGGGGCCGACTCGACGATGCGGCCGGAGTACATGACGTGGACCGTGTCGCACATCCCGGCGACCACGCCGAGGTCGTGGGTGATGAGCACGAGCGCGGTCTGGGTCTCGGCGACCAGCAGCCGAAGCAGCTCGAGGATCTGCGCGGAGATCGTGACGTCGAGGGCGGTCGTCGGCTCGTCGGCGATGAGCAGCCGGGGGGAGCAGGCCAGCGCCATCGCGATCATCACCCGCTGGCGCATCCCTCCGGACAGCTGGTGGGGATAGGACCTCAGCCGGCGCAGGCTGTCGCCGATCCCGACGCTCTGCAGCAGCTCGGCAGCCCGGTCGCGGGCCTCGTTGCCCTTCAGGTCGCGGTGCCGCTCGAGGATCTCGGTGATCTGCCGGCCCACGGTCAGGACCGGGTTGAGCGAGCTCATCGGGTCCTGGAAGATCATGGCGATCTCGCGGCCGCGCACGGCGCGCAGCTCGTCCTCGGGCATGTGCAGCAGGTCGGCGCCGTCGAACTCGACGCTGCCGCCGACCTCCACCCCGCGGCGGCCGAGCAGGCCCAGAGCCGCCAGTGAGGTCACGCTCTTGCCGCTGCCGGACTCGCCGACGATGCCGACGGTGGAGCCCGGTGCGACGTCGAGGCTCACGCCGTCGACCGCGCGCACAGTGGTGCGGTTGCGACTGGAGAACGTCACGGTCAGGTCGCGGACCTTCAGCAGCGGCGTCCCGTCGACCAGCCCCGGCACCTCGTCGACGACCGCGACCCCCGCGTCCCCGCTCACCGGCGCAGCTTCGGGTCGAGCGCCTCGCGCAGCGCCTCGCCGAGCAGGTAGAAGCCCATCACCGACAGCACGATCGCGAGGCCCGGCCACAGCGCGAGCAGGGGTGCGCTGGCGAGGAAGGCGTTGGTCTCGGCGAGCATGCGCCCCCACTCCGGGATGGCCGGGTCCGCCGAGCCGAGGCCGAGGAAGGCCAGCCCGGCGGCCTCGATGATGGCCGTCGCCAGCGCGAGCGTGCCCTGCACGATCACCGGGGCGAGGCTGTTGGGGAAGACGTGCTGCAGCACGATCCGGCCGCGGGTCACCCCGAGCGAGCGCGCTGCGAGGGCGTAGTCGCTGCGGCGCTGCGCGAGCATCGACCCGCGCAGCAGCCGGGCGAAGATCGGCACGTTGACCACCGCGATCGCGATCATCACCGACAGCAGCCGCGGTCCGAGCAGGGCGGCGACCCCGATTGCGAGCAGCAGGCTGGGGACGGCCAGCATGATGTCCACCAGCCGCATGACCAAGCCGTCCACCCAGCCCCCGAAGGCGCCGGCGAGCAGCCCCAGCGCGAGCCCCACGACGGCGCCGAGGGACAGCGAGACGATGCCGATCAGCAGCGAGTAGCGGGCGCCGTAGATGATCCGGCTGAGCTCGTCGCGCCCCAGCTGGTCCAGACCGAGGGGGTGCTCGGCGGACGGTCCGGGGAAGACGC
The DNA here is from genome assembly GCA_030447385.1 of Mycobacteriales bacterium. Taxonomy (GTDB): domain Bacteria; phylum Actinomycetota; class Actinomycetes; order Mycobacteriales; family SCTD01; genus SCTD01. The sequence goes on along the minus strand of JAUJOY010000001.1, from coordinate 634,935 downwards.
CCGGCCGGATGTCGGTCAGGTCGACCGCGGTCGGGCTGTACGGCGCGAGCAGGGGCGCGAACACCGCGACGAACACGAACAGCGCGACGAGGGCGGCGCCGACGATCGCCGTCGGGCTGCGCCGCAGGCGCCGGAACGCGTCCCGGTAGAGCCCCGCCGCCTGCTCGCCGGTCGCTCCGCTGTCGGCTGAGCCGGCCGCGAGGTCGGCGCCTGCGGTGAGGCTCACGACGCGCGCACCCGCGGGTCGATGAACCCGTAGGAGATGTCCACGAGCAGGTTGACGACGACGAACACCACGGCCAGGAAGAGGATGCCGCCCTGGATGACCGGGAAGTCGCGGGTGAACAGCGCCGAGGCCATGAACGAGCCCATCCCCCCGAAGGCGAACACGGTCTCGGTGAGGATCGCCCCGGACAGCAGCAAGCCGGTCTGCAACCCGATGATCGTGACCACCGGCAGCAGGGCGTTGCGCAGGATGTGCCGGCGCGTCACGACCGAGCGCGTCATCCCCTTGGCCTCGGCGGTGCGCACGTAGTCCTCGTTGCCCGTCTCGAGCACCGCCGCCCGGGTGATGCGGGTGATGATCGCGAGCGGGATCGTCCCGAGCGCCACCGCGGGCAGCACCAGGTGCTTCAGCGCGTCCCAGGCGGCCGGCAGGTCACCGGTGAGCAGGCCGTCGAGGACGTAGAACCCCGTCGGGTGCTCGGTCGTGATCCGGACGTCCTGCCGCCCGGTGCCTGGCAGCCAGCCGAGCTTCACCGCGAACAGGTACTTGAGCAGGAAGCCCAGCGCGAAGACCGGGATGGCGATGCCGAGCAGGGAGCCGACGGTGGACAGGTTGTCGACCCAGGAGCTCGGTCTTCGCCCGGCGACGAACCCGAGCGGGATGCCGATCACGACGGCGAACAGGATCGCCATCGTGGCGAGCTCGACGGTCGCCGGGAAGCGCCGGCCGATCTCCTCGGTCACCGGCTGCTGGGTCTGGATGGAGACCCCGAAGTCGAGCTTCGCGACCCGGCCCATGTACGAGGCGTACTGCTCGTACACGGGCCGGTCGAGCCCGTACGCCGCCCGCACCGCCGCCGCCCGCTCGGGTGTCGAGCGCTCGCCGAGCAGCGCCGTCTCCGGCCCGCCCGGAAGAGCCCGGACGAACAGGAAGACGAGGATCGACAGCCCGAGCAGGATCGGGATCAGCAGGAGCAGGCGGCGTACAGCGAACTTCAGCAACGCAGCGTCAGCGCGGAGTCGTTCGCCCGGCCTCCCATCAGGAGGGCAGGGAGACCTTGGAGAAGTCCTCGATGCTGACCGGGCTCGGCACGTAGCCCTGCACGCCCTTGGCGAAGGCGAGCGCAGGCTTGGTGTGCACGTAGGGCACGCCCGGCAGGAACGCCATGATCTTCTTGTTGACCGCCTCGTAGAGGTCGGTGCGCTTGTCCTCGTCGGGCTCGGACCGCGCGGCCTCCAGGTCGGCGTAGATGCTCTCCTCCAGCGGGCCCCAGGCAGGCTGCTTGGTGCGGAAGAAGGTCCCGATGAAGTTGTCGGGGTCGCCGAAGTCACCGGTCCAGCCGAGCAGGCGCAGGCCGGTCCCGCCGGTGTCCACCGTGTTGAGGTAGTCCGGGTTCCACGGCGCGGACTTCGGCACGACGGTGAAGCCGGCCGCGGTGAGGTCCGCCGAGAAGGCCTGGAAGTTGGCCGCCGGGTCGGGCATGTACGGGCGGCTGACCCCGGTCGGGTACCAGAACTCGACGGTCGGGTTGGTCACCCCCGACTCGGCGATCAGCGCCTTGGCCTTCGCGACGTCGTAGGGGTAGGCCTGGACGTCCTTGGCGTAGCCGAACAGGCTCGGCGGCATGAACTGCTTGGCCACCTCGGCCCCCGGCGGGTACTTCGCCCTGACCAGGGCCTCGCGGTTGAGGGCGTGCGCCACCGCCTGGCGGATCTTCGGGTTGTCGAGCGGCGCCTTGGCGGTGTTGAAGCCGACGTAGCCGACGTTGAAGGCCGGCCGCTCCAGGATCTGGAAGCCGGCCCCGCGCAGGGCCGTCAGGTCGCCGGGGGCCACCAGGTCGTAGCCCTGGATGTCGCCCGACTCGAGGGCCTGCCGCCGGGCAGGCCCGTCGGCGATCGGCTTGAGGATGACCTTGTCGAGCTTGGCCTTGTCGCCCCAGTAGTCCTCGAAGCGCGCGAGCACGAGGCGGTTGTTGGGCTCGAAGGTCTCGAGCTTGAACGGGCCGGTGCCCACGGGGTTCTTCGTGCCGAAGGTGCCCTCGAAGCGAGGCTCCTTGCCGGTGCCGGTCACCTTGTCCGCCTCGAACTTCTGCAGGGCGGTCGGGCTCGCGATGGAGAAGGACGCGAGCGCCAGCCCGGACAGGAAGGAGGCGGAGGAGGAGGTGAGGTTGATGACGGCCTGGTCGCCCTTGACCTCGCAGTTCTGGTAGAGGCTCTGGCCGAGCGAGGGGTCCTCGTTGTTGGCGTAGCCGCTGAACACGGTCTGCCAGTAGTAGGACACCGAGGCGCTCTGCTGCACGCCCTTGAAGTTGTACCAGCGGTCGAAGTTGAAGCAGACGGCCTTGGCGTCGAAGGCGGTCCCGTCGTGGAACTTCACCCCCTTGCGCAGCGTGAAGGTCCAGGTCTTGCCGTCGTTGCTCGGCTCGTACTCGGTGGCGAGCAACGGCTCGATCTCGGTGCCGCCGGGAACGGTCGTCACGAGCGTCTCGAAGAGCTGGCGCACCACGCGCAGCGACTCCCCGTCGCTGACGTAGGCCCCGTCCATGCTCACCGGGTCGCTCGACGTGCCGAAGACCAGCGTCCCGCCGGTCTGCGCCGCCGACCCGGTGTCCCTGCCGGTGTCTTCGCTGTTCCCCCCGCAGGCCGCGGTTCCGACCAGCAGGCCGGCCAATCCCAGGGCAAGTGCGCCCCGCCGCGGGAAGGACTGTCGTCGCAGGTTGTGCATCGACCCTCCACGTGCTCCGCCGGCCGCCCGATCGGACGCCGGTCGGAGGGACCCTAACCCCAGGTTGACGGCCGTTCACCGTCACTCGCGGTCGCGATTGCGCAACGATGTGACGCGCTGTGGTCACGACGGCCGTGGCTGGGCGGCGCAGCCCGAAGGAGGACCATGGCGGGACGCGTTCGCGGCGTGGTGGCCGGGGCTGTCGTCACCGCCGCGGTGCTCGCCGCCGGCCTGGCGGCGGTCGGATCCCGGGAGCCCGAGGCGGGTTCGGCTCTCCGCGCCGACGGGGCCCCGCAGAGCCCGCCGGGCCGGCCGGAGCCCTCGCGCGAAGCCGGCGCCTCGCCCACCTCGCCGTTCGCGCCGTTGCCTCAGTCGCCGGAGGAGTTCCGCTCCGCGGTCTCGCCGGTGACGGCCCTCCGGCTGGGCAGCTCGCACCGGGCCGGCTGCCCGGTCCAGGTGGCCGACCTGCGGCTGGTCACCATGACCTACCGGGACGACACCGGCCGGGCGCAGCAGGGGGAGATCGTGGTGCATGCCGACGTGGCTGCGGCGACCGTCTCGATCTTCCGCGCCCTCTTCGACGCCGGCTTCCCGCTGACCCGCGTCGCGACCGTCGAGGAGTTCGGCAGCGACGACGACCGGGTGATGGCGGCCAACGTCACCTCGGGCTACAACTGCCGGCAGAAGACGGGCGGGTCGACCTTCTCCGCCCACGCCTTCGGCCGGGCGATCGACGTCAACCCGATCCAGAACCCCTACGTACGCGGCGGCGAGGTGCTGCCGCCGGCCGGCCGGGCCTTCCTCGACCGGTCCGACGTGCGGCCGGGCATGGTCGTCGCGGGCGACGTGGTCGTCCGCGCCTTCTCCGCAGCGGGGTGGGAGTGGGGGGGCGACTTCCGCTCGTTCCGCGACTACCAGCACTTCTCCGAGACGGGGGACTGAGGCGCTCAGGAGGGCGTCGGGTCGGTCCCGTCCAGGCGGGCGCGACGGTTGGCCCTGTCGGCCTTGCGCTGCTGCGCCCGGGCCACCGAGGCGGCCGTGAAGGCGTCGCGCTGCCGGCGCAGGAGCACCAGGCTCAGCACGGCCGACAGGAGCACGCCGCCGCCGACGGCCACCAGCCCGTCGAGGCCGATTGCCAGCAGGACAGCCACGCACACCAGCAGGAGCGCGAGGCGCAGCGCCGAGTAGACGGCGAAGGCACGACCGGGCCGGGGCGGGCCCGGATCCGCCGGCGTCTCCATGAGCTCACAGTAGGACGGGAAAGGGCGCCGCGGCTTCCCTTGCGGGTTGCCGCGGCGCCCGTCCATGAGGCTCCGGGCTAGCCGGCGAGACCGCCGAGCCGGCGGCGGCGCAGCACGACCGCTGCCGCCATGAGGGCGACGCCGGTCAGTGCCAGCAGCGAGATCCCGCCGGTGCGGGGCAGGTCCGCCGGGAGGTCCGCCGGCGGAGCTGCCGGCGGCACCACGGTCGGCGGCACCGCCCCTGCCGCGGTGAAGACCGCGGTGTCGGTCAGGTCACCGAGCACCAGCGAGAGCGGCGTGGACAGCAGGCTGGTGCGCTGGGCGGCGGTGAGGACACCGGGCAGCTGGCCGGTCGGCGGCCCGGGGACCTGCATCGCGGCGTTGCGGGTGGTGATCGTCGACGCCGGCAGGTTGCGCAGCGCGTCCGCACCGGCGATCCGGCTGTCCGTCAGCGACGACACGGCCGGGATGTTGAGCTTGTCGAGCGCCCACGTGAGCGACACGGCCTCGACGCCTGCGCGGGAGGTCTTGGTGCCGCCCGCAGCTGTCACGCTCTCCTCGACGACCCGCAGGAAGTCCACCTCCGGCAGGGGCAAGGTCACCCCGGCAGTGCCCAGCACGTCGGTGACGGTCTTCAGCAGTCCGTCCACCGCGCCCTGCACCTTCTGCAGGTTGGCGCTCTTGTCGGCGAGCAACCCGGTGAGGTCGACCTCGCTCTTGCCGAGCACGGCGTCGAGCACGTCCGTGCCGAGGACCTCCAGCCCCGCCAGCAGGCCGGTGACATCCGCGAGGTCGACGTCGCCGCTGCGGGCGACCGTGTTGACGTCCAGGGCGCCGAGTGACAGCAGCGAGGTGTCCAGCAGCCCGAGCAGGTCGTCGGTCGGCACCGGCAGGTCGCCGAGGATGTCGCCCAGCAGGCCGCCGAGCACCTGGTCCAGCACGTCCTGCAGGGTGGCCAGGAGGGCAGCCGGGTCGAGGGCGGGGTCTGCGAGCAGGCCGCCGAGCTCGGTCTCGGTCGCCGCGTCCACCAGGCCGAGGACGGGTGCGAGCGAGCCGCCGGTCAGCGTGGGCGCCTCCTGCGTACCGCCGTTCAGCGCGTCGACGACCGCGTCCAGGTCGCCGACCGCCTGGGTGCGGGAGGACGAGGTGCTGGCGGCCGGCGCGGGAGCCGAGCTCAGCGCCGCGATCTGGTCCAGCAGCGTTGCAGCGGCGCCGGCCTCCGGGGTGGCTCCCGCGAGGTTGACGAGAGCCTCGGCCTCGGCCGTCTCCAGGTCGGCGGTCAGCGCGTCGAGGCCCGCCTGGTCCAGCGTCCCCAGCCCGACGAGGTCCCCGACGCTCGCGAGGTCGAGCGCGTCGATCAGCGCCAGCAGGTCCTCGATCTGCGCCTGGGGCAGCAGGTTCAGCCCGTCCAGGAGGCGAGGGAGGGTCACCGCCGGCAGGGCCTCGAGGTCCAGCCCGAGGTTGGTCAGCAGGTCGAGCAGGGACGGCAGCGCCAGGCCGTCGAGGGCGAGCGACTTCGTCGCGGTGGAGCCCACCTTGCCCACCTTCGAGGTGCTGGCGAAGGACCCGTTGCCGAGCACGTTCCCGCCGAGCAGCTTGAGGTCGCCGAGCCCGGTGGTCGTGGCGGCGGCCACCGGTCCGTCCGGGCCGAGCAGTGCCGAGATCGACGCGCCGGGACTCGTGAGCGAGACCACCCCGGGAAGCCCGGCGGTCCTGGCGGGAATGCTCCTCTCCTGGCCGGCCGGCACCTCCACCGGCTGACCCACCGGAACTCCACCGGCCAGCAGCGGCACGATGCGGACCAGGGCCTTCGACCCGTCCACGGTGCCGGTGGGCAGCTCGAGGCGGACCGCCTCGAGGACCTGCCCCGCGGCGGACAGCTTGGCCAGGGACCCACCGGAGAGGGCGGTGCCGAGCCCGGGCGCCGGCGGGGTGGCGGCGGCGGCCGGCGTGGCGAGAGCGGCGAGCAGTGATGTCGCCGCCGCGGCGGACAACAAAGGAGTGAGACGCACAGGATGCTCCAGGAGAAGAAGGTGCACGGGAAGCCGTGCCGCTGCCTGGAGAGGATCATGGTGCTGCTTCTTCAGGACCATGGCCCTTCTGGGCCATCTCTTCACGAGAAGCGCTGCTCCATCAGGTTCTGCCACCTTGCGGGCCGAGTTGTCTGTCCCCGGAAGGACCGGCCCGTCACCGGCGTCACCGGTGTGCCTTTCATTCGTTGAACCGGTCAGCGACCGGAGAACCGGTCGGCTCGGGCTCCGAGCTCCGGTGGAAGGTCGCACGAGATGAACGAGACGCCGGCGGGCCGGGATCGACTGCTGACCCCGGGTGAGGTCGCGACGCTGTTCCGGGTGGACCCGAAGACGGTCACCCGCTGGGCTGCCGCCGGTCGGATCAACAGCATCCGCACGCCGGGTGGGCACCGCCGTTTTCGTGAGTCCGAGGTGCGGGCGCTGCTCGAGGGCGGTCGTCGTGACGCATCCCGGTCGACGTCGATCCCGGCGCAGCCTCAGCCCGGACGCAGCGCCATTCCGCACTAGCCCTTCTCCCGGGACTGCCTCCCGGCGCGGGGGCCCCGCCGCGAGGCTCTCGACCTCGTAGGATCGTTCGATGCCGGGAGGTCGTACGAAGTGTTCTTGTTGATCGTGGCCAGCCTCGCGCTGCTGGTCTACTGCGTGCTCGATCTCGTGACGACGCCGCCGAGCGCCGTGCGCACGCTGCCCAAGCCGGTGTGGTTCGTCGTCGTTCTGGCTCCCGTGCTCGGGCCCGCGACGTGGTTCCTGTTCGGCCGGCCACCGCGTGGCGCCACCCGCAGGAACCCGACCCGGCCGGCAGCGGCTCCGCGCCCGCCCGACGACGACGAGGACTTCCTGCGCGACCTGCGCCGCCGAGCCGACGAGCAGCGCCGCCGGGCCAGCGACCCCCGCGACGACACGGTCTGAGCTCGACGTCCGGGAGCGGGCGGCGGACGCTCAGGCGTAGGAGTGGAACCCGACCACGAAGATGTTCACGACGTAGTAGTCGACGATCAGCGCGCCGGCCGCGGCGACGGCGATCCAGGCCGCCTTCGTGCCCTTCCACCCCGCCGTCGCGCGGGCGTGCAGGTAGCCGGCGTAGAGCACCCAGGTGATGAACGACCAGGTCTCCTTGGGGTCCCAGCCCCAGTAGCGCCCCCACGCGGCCTCTGCCCAGATGGCGCCGGCGATGATCGCGAAGGTCCAGATCGGGAACGCGAACGCGATGACGCCGTACGTCACGCGGTCAAGGGCCGGAGCCGCCGGCAGGGCCGAGCCCATCGACAGGGGGAAGCGGGGCGTGCGACCCGCGGCCACCTGCGCGTCGTGGCGGCAGCGCAGCAGGTAGAGCAGCGCGACCATCCCGGACAGCAGGAAGGCACCCGAGGACAGGACAGCCGCGAAGACGTGGATCTTGATCCAGTAGGAGTCGAGCGCCGGCACCAGCGGGCCTGCGGCGGTGTAGAGCACCGTGCCGGCCAGGCCGAGGTAGAGCACGACCGGCACCATCACGAAGGCGCCGAGCGCGCGGTCCGCCCGCCTGCCGGCGACGAGCACGAGGAAGATCACCACTGCGCAGAGCGCCACCGCCGAGGAGAACTCGTACATGTTGCCCCACGGCACCCGGTGAGCCGCGAACCCGCGCGTGATCACCGAGCCGACGTGCACGACCGCGCCGATCCCGGTGAGGGCGAGCCCGATCGCGCCGGCCCGGCTCGGCGCGCGCTGTGCCGGCGGAGGCGGGGGAGTGGCGGCCGGTGCGGCCAGTGCGGGGCCACCGGCGCCGGCCATCATCCGGGTGCGGGCGGCCGCGGACTCGCGCGCGGACGAGCGCTCCCCGGCGGCGGCGGACACCCGGTGCGACCGGCGGGAGGCCTGCTCGCCCGCGAAGCCGAGCATCGCCAGCGTGTAGAGCAGGACGGCGCCGAACAGCAGGCTGTCGCTCAGACCGGCCAGTGCCAGGTCGCTCACGCAGGCTCCTCGGAAGGCGTACGGGGCGGGGCCGTGCTGCGGACCCGGTCCACCAGGCGGGCGAACTCCCCGGCGAAGGCCTCGCTGTTGGTGCGGGCCAGCCCGGCGATCTCCACCACGGTACGACCCGGTGGCCGGTCGGCGCCTGCCGGGGAGAGCCGCAGCCACACCCGCCGGCGGCGTACGGACAGCGACAGGCACAGCCCGACGACCATGCCGATGCCCGCCACCAGAGCGACGACCTTCCCCGGGTCCTGGGTGACCTGGAAGGTGGCCCACTCGGTGGTCTCGACGAAGGTCAGGCTGCCGCCGCCCGGCAGGTCCCAGGTCTGGCCGGGGGAGAGCTTCTGCGGCGTCCGCCCGTCCCCGATCGGCGTGAGTCGCGTGCGGTCCTCGAGGTTGTAGACCGAGGCGGCCCGGCCGTCGTCGATGCCGAGGTCGCCGCGGTAGCCGAGGACGGTGAGCGCCGGGTTCTCGGGTGCCGGGTAGACCGACGCGACCTGCCCGTTCACCGGGTCCTGCACCGTCGTCGGGGTGAAGACCCCCTCGAACGCCAGCTGCTCCCCGGCGGCGTCCGGGACCTTGATCGTGCAGGTCGACAGGAAGGTCGGCCCCTGCGGCAGGCACGCGACGGTCTGCGACAGCTCGTTGCCCTCGCGGTCGACGACGAGCACCTTCGGTGCGTAGCCGTGACCGAGCAGGTAGGTCTTCGCCCCGTCGACCACCAGCGGGTGGTTGACCCGCAGCGCGTACGGCCGCTGCCCGTCCGCGGGTCCGGCTGCGTAGCGGATCTGGGCGAGGAAGGTCAGCGCCTTGCCGTCGTCGCCGTAGGTCGCCTGGAAGTCGTCGAGCTCAAAGCTGAACGGCACCAGGCGGCTGGGGTCGAACCGCCGACCGGGCTTGATGTCGTCGTAGGCCAGGACGGTGTTGGCGAACCCGTCGCCCTCCTTGACCAGCACCGTGCCCTGGAAGCCGAGCAGGCCGCCCATGGCGATGCCGACGAGGAGCACGACCAGGGAGATGTGGAAGAGCAGGTTGCCGCTCTCGCGCAGGTAGCCCTTCTCGGCCGACAGCGCGTCGGCGTCCTCGTGCCCGCCGTCGGACCGTACGACGACCCGCCAGCGCCCTCGGCGCAGCACCGTGCGCACCTGCTCGAGGACCGCGCCCGCCTCCGCGTCGGTCTCCCACCGCTCGGCGGACGGCATCCGCGACAGCACCCGGGGGACCGCCGGCGGCGCCGTCGTGAGCGCCTTCGCGTGCAGCCTCAGCCGCGAGGAGAGGCAGCCGACGAGGGAGACGAACAGCAGCAGGTAGACCGCGGCGAACCACGGCGCGGCGAAGACGTCGAAGGCGTAGACCCGGTCGAGCACCGGTGCGAGCGTCGAGTGCTCGGCGAAGTACTGCTTGACGGCGACCGGGTTCAGGCCGCGCTGCGGCAGGAACGACCCGGGCACGCTCGCGAGGGCGAGCAGGAACAGCAGCAGCAGCGCCGTGCGCATGCTCGTCAGCTGGCGCCAGGCGCGGCGCCACGGCGCGAGGAACGACTGCCGCCGCGCGGGTGCGGGGGCGACCGGCTCCGGCGCGGTGGAGAGCCTGGTCGCCTCACGGTCGGAGGTGACGGTCACTCAGACCGCCGTCTCGAAGCCGGTGACCCACCCGCGCAGCTCGACCATGACCTCGGCCCACAGGCCGCTGATCAGCAGCAGCCCGACGACCACGAGCAGCCCGCCGCCCACGCGCATCACGAGCGCGTAGTGGCGCTTGACCACGTCGAAGGCGCCGAGCGCCCGCCGCATCGCGAGGCCGGTGAGCACGAACGGGATGCCGAGCCCCGCGCAGTAGGCCGCGGTGAGCAGGGCTCCGCGGCCGGCGCTCGCCTCACGGTAGGCGAGCGTCTGGACGGCCGCGAGCGTCGGCCCGAGGCAGGGCGTCCAACCGACGCCGAACAGCACGCCGAGCGCCGGCGCACCGGCCAGACCCGGTGAGGGCAGCCGGTGCAGGCGTACCTCCCGCTGCAGCGACGGGAAGACGCCGAGGAAGACCAGGCCGAGCCCGAGCGTGAGCGCGCCCAGCACGAGGTCGACACTCGCCTGCTGGCCCGCCAGGGCGGACCCGAGCCCGCCGAACAGCGCCCCGCTGGTGACGAACACTGCGCTGAAGCCGGCGACGAACAGCACGCTGCCCGCGAGCACCCGGCCCCTGCGGACGGGCCTGCGCTGGGCGACCAGTGTGCCTCCGGCTGCAGCGTCCTCCGCCGGTCCTGCGCTGCGGGGCGCCGCGCTGTCCTCCTCGCCGGGACCCACCCGGGGGTCCCCCAGCTCCTCCCCCGTCAGCCCGGTGACGAAGGACAGGTAGCCGGGCACGAGGGGCAGCACGCACGGCGACAGGAACGACACCAGCCCCGCCACCGCGGCGACCGGGACGGCGAGCAGCAGCGACCCGTCGGTCACGGTGTCGACGAAGGCCTCGGCGATCCCCACGTCAGGCCGGTTCCGCGGCGATCGACTCGACCGGACCGAGCAGGTCGGACAGCCGCACCCCTCCGGCGAAGAAGGCCGCGACACGGCCCTGCCGATCCAGGACGAGCGTGGTCGGCGGGGTCTGCGGGATGGCGTGCCGGAACTGCAGCAGCAGCCGCCCCGGCTGGTCGTGCAGCGAGGGGTAGGCCACCTGCTGCTTGCGCTCGAAGGCTCTGGCCGGCTCGAGCTCGTCCTTGACGTTGATGCCGACGAAGCGGACCCCCGCGTCAAAGGTGCGGTGGGCGACCTCGTTGAGGGTGGCCGCCTCGGCGCGGCACGGCGCGCACCAGGAGGCCCAGAAGTTGAGCACCACGACCTGGCCGCCGAGGCCGGCCACGTCGAGCGGCTCACCGGCCAGCGTCGTGCCCGACAGCGCGGGCGCCGGGCGGCGGTCGGCCGGAGGGATGAGGCCGTCCGGTCCGGTGGCCAGCGACTTGAGCTGCGGGGTCGTGGGCCCGTCTGCGGTGGCGTTCTTGCCGCTGCACCCGGTCAGCGCGAGCACGCCGCAGAGGGCGGCAGCGAGCACGGCCGGGCGCATCACGGGAGGTCCTTCACTCGGAGACCTCTCCAGTATCGGGGACGCCGCGAGGCCCTGCCTGCTGTCCCCCGGC
>JAUJOY010000001.1:466564-623528 GCA_030447385.1 Mycobacteriales bacterium | reverse complement strand
GCACATCTCGTGATCCACTTCTGCGGCTCTCCGCGCCTGCGGCAGCTTGCTGGAGGCCGGCTGCGATCAGGATGTGTGCAGGAGGGTCCACTCCGCCGTGCCGTGGGCGGAGCGGCCGCCGGGCGGCGCGCCGGTGGCCCCGCACCGGCGCCGGGACGAGTCCTGCGGTCTCAGGCGCCGGCGCCCGGACGACGGGCGGCTGCGCCGGCCGGCTCGCTGTAGGACACGCTCGCGATCCGGCCGTCCTCCCACGTGATGCTGGTGAGCGAGGCCAGGCCGCACTGCCGCCGGTCGGGGCGGTGCCACAGCGGGCGCCCCTCGACGTAGCGGCGCACCGTCCAGATCGGCAGCTGGTGGCTGACGCACACCGCCTCGTGGCCGGCCGCCTGGTCGCGCGCGCTCTCGGCAGCGGCCAGCATGCGCTGCGCGACCTCCAGGTAGGGCTCGCCCCAGCTCGGCCGGAACGGGTTGCGCAGGTGACTCCAGTGCTCGGGCCTGCGCCATGCGCCGTCACCGACCCCGAACTTCTCGCCCTCGAAGACGTTCTCGCTCTCCAGCAGCCGCTCGTCGGTTCCGATCGCCAGACCGAACGCGGCGCTGATCGGCCCCGCCGTCTCCTGGGCCCGCTGCAGCGGGGAGGCGATCACCACCGCGACGTCCCGCCCCTGCAGCGCCTCCGCGGCGTCCCGCGCCATCTGGAGGCCGTCCTCGGAGAGCCCGAAGCCGGGCAGGCGGCCGTAGAGCACCGAGCCGGGGTTGTGCACCTCGCCGTGTCGAAGCAGGTGCACCGTGGTCCGGGTCATGCGCGGTCCTCCGAGGTGGGCGGGGCGGGAGACAGGCTGCCTGCGGTGGCGGCGGCGCGGGCGGCGTACGGCAGCGCGTCGGCGATCCGGGCGACCGCCTCGTCGTCGTGGGCGGCGCTGACGAACCACGACTCGTAGGCGCTCGGCGGCAGGTAGACACCGCGGGCGAGCATCTCGTGGAAGAAGGCGCGGTAGCGCGCGACGTCCTGTCCGGCCGCCGTCGCGTAGTCGACCACGTCGATGCCAGAGAAGAAGATGCTGAACAGGTTGCCGGCGCGGTTGACCCGGTGCTCCACGCCGGCATCGGACAGCGCCTCGACCGCCAGGTCCGCGACCGTCGCAGCGGTGGCGTCGAGGTGGGCGTAGACCTCGGACGTGCAGTGCTCCAGCGTGGCCCGGCCGGCGGCGACGGCGAGGGGGTTCCCGGACAGGGTGCCCGCCTGGTAGACCGGACCGGCCGGCGCGAGCCTGGCCATGACGTCGCTGCGCCCGCCGAACGCTGCGGCCGGCAACCCGCCGCCCATCACCTTGCCGAAGGTGAACAGGTCGGCGGCGACGCCCTCGAGCCCGTAGAAGCCGGCCGGGCCGACCCGGAACCCGGTCATCACCTCGTCGAGGACGAGCAGCGCGCCGTGCTGCTCGCACAGCGCCTGAAGGCCGGCGTTGAAGCCGGGCAGCGGCGGGACGACGCCCATGTTGGCGGCGGCGGCCTCCGTCATGACCGCGGCGATCGAGTCGCCCTGCTGCGCGAAGGCCGCCTGCACCGCGGCGAGGTCGTTGTAGGGCAGGACGACCGTGTCGGCTGTCGTCGCGGCAGTGACGCCCGCGCTGTCCGGCAGCCCGAGCGTGGCGACGCCGCTGCCGGCACTGGCCAGCAGAGCGTCGACGTGCCCGTGGTAGCAGCCGGCGAACTTCACCACCTTGCTGCGGCCGGTGAAGCCGCGCGCGAGCCGCAGCGCGCTCATCGTCGCCTCCGTGCCCGAGCTCACGAGGCGCACCTGCTCGACCGGGCCGACCCGGTCGACGATCAGCTCCGCCAGCTCGACCTCACCGGCGCTGGGCGTGCCGAAGCTGGTGCCCCTGGCGGCGGCCTCCTGCAGCGCCGCGACGACCGCCGGGTGGGCGTGACCGAGGATGATCGGCCCCCACGAGCAGACGAGGTCGACGTACTCGCGCCCGTCGGCGTCGTACAGGTAGGGGCCGCTGCCGCGCACCATGAAGCGGGGGGTCCCGCCGACCGCCTGGAACGCGCGCACCGGGCTGTTCACCCCGCCCGGGATGACCTCGCAGGCCCGCGCGAACAGCGCCGCCGACTCCGGCGCGTCGTACGGGAAGCTCATGCGGCTCATCCTTCCCCTGACGACGTGGCGTCACATCGCGGGGGTGCTGCAGGATGGCGTCGTGACGAGTCCGGTGCACGTGCTGCCGTGGCGCCGCAACATGGGCGGCGTCCTGCTGCCGATGGTGCTGTGGGTGCTCGTCTTCGGTGGCCGCCTGCTCTGCACGAGCTGCCAGCGCCTGGTCCCGCTGACGACGTTCTGGGTGCCGCTGCCCCTGGCGGACGCGGTACGCCTGCAGCACCACGAGCCGCGCTGAACCGGGCTGTCTGTGCCGCTGCGGTGGCCTGCCTTTCTCGGTGCCACGCGTACGCGTGGACGGGGCAGTGCTGGCACCGAGAACGGGCTGAGTGGGTGGGGCGGCGGCAACGAGCGGGCCGCGGGCCAGCCGGTCAGCGGGTACGCCGCAGCCGCAGCAGTCCCAGCACCGGCAGCACGAGCGGGACGAACCCGTAGCCGGCTCCGAAGGACGACCAGACGGTCTCGTCCGGGAACAGCTCCGGCTCCAGCAGGCTCACCGTGCCGACCACGAGGACCCCGACGAGCTCGAAGCCGCACGCGAGCCGGGCGAGGCGGCGGAGCGACCGCGCCAGCGCCACCGCCGCGACGACGTAGACCGCCGCCGCCAGGGCGGAGAGCAGGTAGGCGAGCGGTGCCTCGTCGAAGCGGGTGAACAGCTGCAGCCCGGCGCGCGAGGAGGCCGCGACCGCGAAGATCCCGTAGACGGCCACCAGCAGCCGGCCGGGTCCGGCGCCGACCGGGTCCGCCGCCTCGTCGGCAGGGGGAGCGCCCTCCGTGCGGCCCTCAGTCAACGGTCGACCAGATGCCGACGAGCCGCTGCTGCAGCACCGCCACGACGAGGCAGACCGAGGCGAGGATCAACGTGCCGTACCGGCTCTTCTCCTCCAGCGACCACACCGCTCCCCCCGGGAGGAGCAGGGCCGAGACGATCAGGTAGCCCGCGAAGGCGCCGAGCTCCTCGGGGCGCTGCCCCTGCAGCAGCTTGGTGACCGCGATGCCGGCCTGCACGAGCAGGAGCAGCTGGAGCAGCAGGATCCCCTGCAGCAGGGGCTTGCCCGGCTCCCGGTCGAGGGCCGCGAGGACGAGCCCCACGACTCCCAGCGCCACCGCGACGACCGCCACGACCGCGGCCAGCACACCGATCACCCGCGGGTCCGCCCCACGGCCGAGCTCCGGCAGCGCCTCGGGCCAGCCCTTCCGGTCACCCGGCGTCGAGCCAGCCGGCGGCCTCGGTCGCCCAGTAGGTCAGCACGATCCCGGCGCCGGCCCGGCGGATCCCCTGCAGCTGCTCGAGGATGATCCGGCGGCGGTCCACCCAGCCCTGCGCCGCGGCGGCCTCGACCATCGCGTACTCCCCCGAGACCTGGTACGCCGCGACCGGCACGTCCACCGCCTCGGCCACCGCACGCACCACGTCCAGGTAGGCGCCGGCGGGCTTGACCATCACCGCGTCGGCCCCTTCGGCGAGGTCGAGCAGGGCTTCGCGCACGCCCTCCGCCGTGGCCCGCGCCGGGTCCTGCTGGTAAGCCGAGCGGTCCCCGAACCGCGGCGCACACTCGGCCGCGTCGCGGAAGGGGCCGTAGTAGGCGGAGGCGTACTTCGCGCTGTAGGCCAGGATCGGCAGCTCGGGAAAGCCGGCCTCGTCGAGGGCCGCCCGGATGCCGGCGACCTGCCCGTCCATCATCCCGCTCGGCGCGACCACCTGCGTCCCCGCCCGGGCCTGGGCGACAGCGACCTGCCCGTAGCGCACCAGGGTGGCGTCGTTGTCGACGGTCCACTCCCCGTCCCCTCGGCCGGTCAGCAGGCCGCAGTGGCCGGAGTCGGTGTACTCGTCGAGGCACAGGTCGGTCATGACCACCAGGTCGCTGCCCACCTCGGCGAGGACGTCGACCAGGGCGACCTGCACGATCCCGGCGGGGTCGTCGGCTCCGCTGCCGCGGGCGTCCTTGACGCTGGGGATGCCGAACAGGATCAGCCCGCCGACCCCCGCAGCGACGGCCTCGGCGGCGGCCTTGCGCAGCGAGTCGCGGGTGTGCTGGACGACCCCCGGCATCGACGGGATCGGAGCGGGGGCGCCGATCCCCTCCTTGACGAACATCGGCAGGACGAGATCGGCAGGGCGTACGCGCACGTCGGCCACCAGCCGGCGCAGCGCCGGGGTGCTGCGCAGCCGGCGGGGACGGGTGAGCGGGAAGGCGGCAGGGCCGGCGCCCGGAGCGGGATGGGTCACCGGACCGCGGCCGCCGCCCGCGCGACCTTGCGACGGTGGGCTGCGCTCGGCAGCACGTCCGTCGTCGCGCGGCGCCGGGCCGCGAAGGCGGCCAGCGCCTCGACCAGCGCGCCCACCTCCGGAGTCGGGGCCAGCACGTCCACCCGCAGGCCCAGCTCGCGTGCGGTGGCGTCGGTGGCCGGGCCGATGCAGGCCAGCACGGTGGTGTCGTGCGGCTTGCCGGCGATGCCGACGAGGTTGCGCACCGTGGAGGAGGAGGTGAACAGCACCGCGTCGAACCCGCCGCCCTTGAGCGCCTCCCGCGTCTCGGCCGGCGGGGGAGCCGCGCGGACCGTCCGGTAGGCCGTCACGTCGTCGACCTGCCAGCCCAGCTCCTTCAGACCGGCGACGAGGGTGTCGGTGGCGATGTCGGCGCGCGGGAGCAGCACCCGGTCGACCGGGTCGTCGCAGGTGTCCCAGACCGCGAGCAGGCCCTCGCCGGACTGCTGCCCGGTCGGCACGAGGTCCGGCCGGATCCCGAACTCGGTGAGCGCCCGCGCCGTCGTCTCGCCGACCGCCGCGACGCGCACGCCCGCGAAGGCCCGCGCGTCCAGCCCGAACTCCTCGAGCTTCTCGCGTACCGCCTTCACGGCGTTGGTGGAGGTGAACGCGACCCAGCTGTAGCGGCCGTCGACCAGGCCCTTGACCGCCCGCTCCATCGGCGCGGAGGTGCGCGGCGGCTCGACGGCGATCGTCGGCACCTCGACCGGCACGGCGCCGTACGAGCGGAGCTGGGCCGACAGCGCGCCGGCCTGGTCGCGGGTGCGGGGAACGAGGACCCGCCAGCCGTACAGCGGGCGGCTCTCGAACCACGACAGCCGGGCGGCCTTCTTCACCGCAGTGCCCACGACGACGACCGCGTCGCCGGACAGCTCCGCGGAGGTGACCGCGCCGTCGACCGCGTCCAGCGTCGAGAGCACCGAGCGCTGCTCGGCGGTGGTCCCGCCGACGGTCACGCACACCGCCTCGGAGGGCTTGCGGCCGTGCTCGACCAGTGCGGCCGCGGACTTCGCGACGTCGCTGGCGCTGCCGAGCAGGACGAGGGTGCCGGCCGAGCCGGCCAGGGCCCGCCAGTCGGTGCCGTCGTCGATGCGGGCGACCGTGCGGGGCAGGCCGACGGGCACCCCCGCGTAGGCGGGGACGGCCACGGCCGCGGGCAGGCCCGGAACGATCTCGAGCCGCTGCTTGGCGCGAAGCACCGCCTCGGCCTCCTTGGCCCCCTCCGGGTGCAGGAACGGGTCACCCGGAAGCAGCCGGACCACCGTCCGCCCCTCCTTGCTGGCGCTGACGAGGGCGGGCCCGTGCATCTCCCCCGGCTCGACGCGTACGACCTCCGCCCCCTGCCGCACCCCTGCGAGGACTGCTTCGCCGCAGCGGGAGTCGGAAAGGATCAGGTCGGCCTGGGCCAGAAGCGCGGCTGCCCGGACGGCCAGCAGGCCCGGCTCCCCACTGCCGGTGCCCACGAGAGCCACCTGTCCGGCGGGCTTGTTGACGGCGGCCTGCCGCGGCTTGGAGCTCATACGCGCGTCACTCCCATCAGGTCCGCGGCGCCGAGGTCGAGCAGCTCGGCAGCGAGCCGGCTCCCCACCCCCGCTGCGTCGGACGTCGGACCGGTCGCTGAGAGGCGCACCGCGTCTGTTCCGTCGAGCGCAGCGACGACCCCGCGCAGGTAGATCTCGGGCCCGTCGTCACCCTCGGCCACCTCGGCGAAGGCTCCCACCGGAGCGGTGCAGCCGCCTTCGAGCGCCCGCAGCATCGAGCGCTCGGCGGTGACGGCGGTCCGGCTCGTCGGGTCGTCCAGGGCCAGCAGCAGCGTGACGAGGTCGACGTCGTCGGCGCGGCACTCCACGGCGAGCGCGCCCTGTGCCGGCGCGGGCAGCACAGTGAGCGGGTCGATCACCTCGCTGGCCTCCTCCAGCAGGCCCAGCCGGGCGAGCCCGGCCCGGGCGAGCACCACCGCGTCGAGCTCCCCCGAGCGGACCTTCGCGATGCGGGTGTCGACGTTGCCGCGCACCGGCACCACCTCGAGGCCCAGCCCGAGACCGAGCAGCTGCGCCGTTCGCCGTGGTGAGCCGGTGCCGATCCGCGCCCCCGCCGGCAGCTCGCCCAGCGTGCAGCCGTCGCGGGCGACCAGCGCGTCCCGCGGGTCCTCGCGCGGCGGGATGGCCGCGATCACGAGGCCGGCCGCCGGCGCCGTGGGCAGGTCCTTGTAGGAGTGCACGGCCAGGTCCACGGCCCCGGACAGCAGCGCGTCGCGCAGCGCGGTGACGAAGACGCCGGTGCCGCCGATCGAGGCGATCGCCGCACTGGACAGGTCACCCGCGGTCTGGACCTGGACGAGCGTGACCTCACGGCCCAGCGCCCGCAGCCCCTCGGCGACGGAACCGGACTGGGCCAGCGCGAGCGCGCTGCTCCGGGTGCCGAGCCGCAGCGGGACCGGGCTCACGGAGCGCCCTCGCCGTCGAGCCGGCGGATCCGCCCGGCCTCGTCGTGGACCGCCGGTGCCACGACGGTCGCCGTGACGGCGGCGGGCGCGGCCCGGTCGAGCCCGAACAGCTCGCGCAGCGCCTCCGCGTAGGACAGCCCGTCCGGCGCCTCGGTGAGCTCCTTGACCCGCACCGTCGGCGTGTGCAGCAGGGTCGACACGACCCGTCGCACGGCGGCCTGCACCTCACCCGTGCTCTGCGCATCCAGCCCGGGCAGGCGCGTGGCCAGGCGGGCCAGCTCGGCGGAGACGACCTCGTCGGCCCGGCTTCTCAGTGCGACGACGGTCGGAGCGACCCGTGCAGCCCGCTGCAGGGCGAGGAAGCTCGCGACCTCGGTGGCCACCAACGCGCGTACGGCCTCGACGTCGGCGCCGGACTCGGTGGCGGCAAGCTGCTCCTGCAGGGAGGACAGGTCGATGAGGTGCACGCCGGGAAGGTCGCGCACCGACGCGTCGATGTCGCGGGGCAGCGCGAGGTCGAGCAGGGCGAGAGGGCGGCCGCTGCGCGCCGCCACGGCCCGGGCCACGACCTCGCGCTGGACGACCACGCCGGTGGCCCCGGTCGAGGAGACCACCACGTCCGCCCCGCGCAGCGCCGCCTCGAGCCCGTCCAGACCCACGCCGGTGCCGTCGAGGTGGTCGGCCAGCCGCTTGGCGTTGCCGGCCGTGCGGTTGGCGACGACGATCTCGCCGACGCCGGCCCGGCGCAGCGTGGCCCCGGTCAGGGCCCCCATCGAGCCCGCGCCCACGACGAGCACGCTGCGTCCTTCGAGCGGCCCGACGGCCGCCACCGCGCGCTCCAGCCCGACGGTGACGAGGGATCGGCCCGCCCCGTCGATGCCGGTCTCGCTGTGCGCGCGCTTGCCCACCCGCAGCGCCGTCTGGAACAGCTCGTGCAGGATCGGGCCGGCCCCGGAGTCCCGGGCGGCGGTGTAGGCCCGGCGCAGCTGCCCGAGGATCTGCGACTCCCCGACCACCATCGAGTCCAGCCCGGAGGCGACCTGGAACAGGTGCAGGACCGCCTGGCCCTCCCAGTGCACGTAGAGGTGCCGCTTGAGCTCGTCGAGCGGCACGCCGGAGAGCCGGACGAGCAGGTCGCTCACCGCGTCGACGCCGGCGTGGAACCCCTCGGTGTCGGCGTAGACCTCGACCCGGTTGCACGTCGACACCACGACGGCCTCGCTGATCGGTCCGGCCGCGCGCAGGTCGGCCAGCACGAGGTCGGCCGTGCCGACGCCGAGCGTCACCTGCTCCAGCAGCGACACGGGCGCACTCTTGTGGGAGACCCCGACGACCAGGACGCTCATGCCGGCACCGTCCCGGCCGGGGGGCCGTCGGCGCCGGAGCCGTCGACGAGGTGCAGCCCGGTCTTGCGGTGCTCGCGGAAGCTGAGGATCTGCAGCTCGTTGGACAGGTCGACCTTGCGGACGTCGACCTGCGGCGGCACCCGGAGCACGACCGGCGCGAAGTTGAGGATGCTGCGCACCCCCGCGCCGACCATCCGGTCGCAGACGTCCTGAGCCGCCGTTCCCGGCGTGGCGATGACGCCGATGCAGACGCCGAACGAGCGGACGACGTCCTCGAGCTCGTCGACGTGCCGGACGACCTGGTCCCCCACGTGCTGGCCGATCCGGGTCTCGTCGACGTCGAGCAGCGCGTCGATGGTGAAGCCCCGCTCGTCGAAGCCGGCGTAGCCCGCCAGCGCGAGCCCGAGATTGCCCACGCCCACCAGCACCACCGGCCAGCGGCGCCCGAGCCCGAGCTCACGGCTGATGTGGAGGACCAGCTCCTGCACCTCGTAGCCCACTCCGCGGGTGCCGTAGGACCCGAGGTGGGACAGGTCGCGCCGGAGCTGGGCAGAGGCGACCCCGGCTGCGGCGGCCAGCGCCGCGCTGCTCACCGTCGTGCGGCCGTCGTCAGCCAGAGCGCGCAGGGCGCGCAGGTAGACCGGCAGCCGGGCCACCGTGGCGTCGGGGACCTGCGCACGCGGGCGGGCAGCGGGCAGCGCCTGCGCTGCGCACGACCGGGCGCCCTGCTGCGTCACTGCCTACTCCTGCCGATGTCGCCGCGCACCGCGGCTGGTCAGGCTGCGTCCACCGGGGACCGCGCACTCCACAGGCTACGCGCTTGTGCACAGATGCACAAAGTCGGCGACGGGAGCCTGCGCACGCTCAGCGCAGTGCGCTGCGCAACGCGGCCTCATCGACGTACCAGTAGGAGTGCTCCTCGCCGTCGAGCAGCACGACGGGCACGTGGTCGCTCCACCGCGCCCGGTCCGCCGGGTCTGCGTCGACGTCGCGCACCTCGTAGCGGACGCCCGCGGCGCCCGCCAGCCGCTGCACGACCGGCTCGGCCTCGCTGCACAGGTGGCAGCCCGCTCGGGTCACGAAGGTGACGAGCGTGGGGCGTACGCCGCGGCGGGTCCGGCGGCCCCGGTCAGGACGCGTGTGCTGCACCTGAGTTGTCCGCCGCCGTGTCGGAGGACCGCGAGGCCGCGCCCGCCTGGCGCAGCCGGCCCTTGCTCACCTTGCCGGTCGCGCCGTGTGGCAGCTCGTCGACGAACGTGACCACGCTCGGGCACTTGAAGCGGGCCAGGGAGCCGGCGCAGTGCGCGAGGACCTCCTCTACCGACAGACGCGATCCCGGAGCCCGCACGACCAGTGCCTTGACGGCCTCACCCGTGTAGGGATGCGGGATCCCGATAACCGCAGCCTCACGCACCTCGGGATGGCGCACCAGGACGTCCTCGACCTCACGCGGATAGACGTTGAACCCGCTGACCAGAACCATCTCCCGGAGCCGGTCCACCAGGTGCAGGTCGCCGTCCTCGTCGACGTAGGCGACGTCGCCGGTGCGGAACCAGCCGTCGGCGTCGGGACCACCGGAGGCGTCGGGCCAGTAGCCCTGGAACAGGTTGGCGCCCCGGACGCAGACCTCCGCGGGGTCGCCCTCCTCGACCGGGCAGCCCGCCTCGTCGAGGAGCCGGAGCTCGACGCCCGGGATGGGCCGGCCGATCGAGTCGGGCTTGGGCACCTCGCTCATGAGGGTGGAGGTCAGCACGGGGGCCGTCTCCGTCAGGCCGTACCCCTCGTAGATCTGCGTGCCGGTCACGTTCCGCACCCTGGCGAGCACCGCCGACGGGAGCGGAGCGGAACCGGACACCGCGAGGCGTACGGACGAGAAGGCCTCGGCCAGCTGCGGGAGCATCGACCAGGCGACGTACATCGGCGGGGCGCCCACCACGTTGGTGACCCGGCGTCGCTGGATCTCGGCCAGCGTCTCGGCGGGGTCGAAGCGCTCGAGCAGCACCGCCGTGGCTGCGTGCGCCACCACCGCCCCGAGGCCCGCCGACAGGCCGTAGACGTGGAACAGCGGCAGCACGAGCAGGACGACGTCGTCCGGGGTCAGGACCGGCGGCGTCATGCGCGAGGTCTGGTCGAGGTTGGCCAGCAGCGCGCGGTGCGGGAGCATCGCCCCCTTGGGCCGGCCGCTGGTGCCGGAGGTGTAGAGCAGCACGGCCAGGTCCTCGCCTGCGCCGTGCGGCTGCGCCGGTCCGGCGGCAGCGCCCCGCTCCAGCAGCGCGTCCCAGTCCTGCGCCCCCTCCACGGCACCCCCGACCACGAGGACGTGCCGGAGCTCGTCCAGCTCGCCGGCCAGGGCCTGCGCGGTCGGCGCACCGCTGCGGGTCGTCACGAGCGCGCGGGCACCGCTGTCGCCGAGGACGTGTCGCAGCTCCTCGGCGGTGTAGCCGGTGTTGAGCGGCACGGCGACCAGCCCGGCCCGCAGGGCCCCGAAGTAGGCGACGGGGAAGTCGAGGGTGTTGCCCAGCTGCAGACCGACCCGCTGCCCGGGCGTGAGGCCGAGCTCCCGCAGCCCCGCCGCGGCGGCATCCACCCGCGCCTGCACCTCGGCCCACGTCAGGTCGCCGGACTGGGAGAGGAAGGCCGGCTTGTCGGGGGAGCTCTCTGCGGCGCGACGCACGAGATCGGCGAGGTTGCCGCGGGAGGCGGTCGTCGTCACGGCGGCTGAGCCTCCGGTGAGGGGCGCGGTGCGGCGCGCACGGATCGTCGCCGCCCCCGAAGTGTTGCACAGTTGCAAGCACCTGCGCCGCGGCCAGGACGGTTGCCCGGCGGTCGTGACCCGGTCTACGGGCGACGTCCGGGCAGCAGCGAGCCGGCGGTGGGCGGCGGCGAGGGTGAGGGCTGCGGTGACGGGCTCTCGATCTGGGCCGCCGTGGGACCGGGAGCTGCCGGCTCGGGAGCGGAGGTCGTCGTCGTGGTCGTCGTGGTCGACGTGCGGGGCAGCGGGCTGCGGCGCGGGCCGCCCGTCGCGGTCACGGTCGCGCTGGACGAGGTGGCCGAGGGGGTGGGCACGGGCGGCGGCAGGCCCGCCGCCTGCAGCTGCCGGGCAGCCTGGATCTCGGCGAGGATCTGGAAGGTGCGGGTGAACACCATGGCCGGCAGCGTCCCGCCGAACACCTGGGGGAAGCCCTCGCGCACCGCCACCGACGGCAGCCCGGCGTCCTTCATGCCGCCGCAGGACGTCCCCACGATGTCGTCGCAGTCCTGGTCCTCGTAACCCATCCAGGTCGCGATGCACAGGTTCTGCGGCGCCCGGGCGCATCCGACGAACCAGGCGTTGGTGCTGTCGTTGGTCGTCCCGGTCTTGCCGAACACCGGGAACGGCTGGCGCGCCCGGGGAGCCGTGCCCGCGTCGGCCGTCACACCGGACATGGCCTCGGCGACCTTGTCCGCCACGTCCGGCGGGAGCGCCCGGCGTACCGGGACCGGCCGGTCGGGTGCCTTCTCGATGACCTTCCCCTCGGCCTCGCGCGTCTCGAGCACGAAACGCGGCCTCATGGTCTGCCCGCGGTTGACCAGCGTGCCGAACGCGTTGGCCATCGACAGCGGGGTCACCAGCGCGGTCGTCCCGAGGCCGAACGAGCTCGGCAGGGTGTCGAAGTCCGGGTTCGCGACGACACCGGAGTCGAGCATCACCTGCTTGACCTTGTCCCGGCCGACCTCGATGGCGAGGGGGACGTAGACGGTGTTGACCGAGCGCTGCAGCGCGGACTGCAGGGTCAGGCTGCCCCGGCTCACGCTGCTCTCGCCGGCAGCGTTGCAGTAGCGGTAGACACCGTCCTTCGCGTTGCGGTCCAGGATCGTGTCGCAGCCCGGCGCGGGCCGGGTCGTGTCGAGGGACAGGCCGTTCTGGAGCGCGGCCGCGAGCGTGAACGGCTTGATGGTGGAGCCGGTCGAGCGGGTGGCGTTGGTCGCCAGGTTGAACCCACCGCGCTCGTAGCCATCGACCGCCGGCCGGCCGGCCTTGGCCGGGACCCGGCGCAGGGTGGTCAGCGCCTTGACGTCGCCGTTGGTGATGTCGATGGCCACCACCGCCGCCTGCGGGTCGGTCGGGGCGGGCAGCACCTCGCGCACCGCGCGGGTGACGGCGTCCTGCAGGTCGGTGTCGAGCGCGGTCCGCACCCGGAAGCCGCCCCGGTCGAAGCGGTCGGGGTCGTTCTTGTAGGCCGTCTTGAGCTGTGCCTTCACGAGGTCGGCGTACTCGGGGGCGGTGCTCGGCGGGTCGGCCTCGGTCTGCTGCAGCGGCCGGACCGCCGCCTCGCGGTTGAAGGCGGCGCTGGCCTGCACCGGGGTGATGTGGTTGTTGAGCACCATCTGGTTGAGCGTGTACTTCTGGCGCTCGCGCGCGGTCGGGAAGTCCGCCACCGGGTTCCAGATGGAGGGCGCCGGCGCGATGCCGGCCAGCATCGAGGCCCGCGCGATGGCCAGGACCTTGTCGTCCGGCGCGTCCAGCCGGGCCGGGTCCTTCGCCAGGTCCTTGACGTTGACGCCGAAGTAGTACTTCGAGGCGGCCTGCACGCCGTAGGCGCTGTTGCCCAGGTAGAGCACGTTGAGGTAGTCGGTGAGGATCTCCTCCTTGCTCTTGCGGCTCTCCAGCTGCACGGCGAACCCCGCCTCGCGCACCTTGCGCCCGAGCGTGCGCTCGTCTCCGACGTAGGCGTACTTCACGAACTGCTGGGTGATGGTCGAGCCGCCCTGGCGGCGCCCGTCGGTGATGTCCCTGTAGGCCGCCCGCAGCGTCGCGATCGGGTCGACGCCGCCGTGGTCGAGGAAGCGGGCGTCCTCCGCGGAGATGATCGCCTGGCGCATCACCTGCGGGATGTCCTCGGGCGCGATGATCTCGCGCCGCTCGGCCGGGCGGATCGAGCCGAACTGCGTGCCGTCGGCAGCGAGCAGCAGGACCGGTCGAGGGGCGGGCGGGATGGCCTTGAGGTCGAACGGGGCGGCCAGGATGCCCTTCACGAACATGGTGGCCCCCACGACGAGGGCCAGGATGAGGACCAGGAGGGTCCGGAAGATCACCCGGGCCCGGCGCCGCCGGCGCGAGACCTTCGACCGGCTGCGTCCGGAACGGGAGGACAAGGCCCCGAACGTCCCCTGCATGACCATGAGCGGAAGGCTACCCGCGCGCAGTCATGCGTGCCTCGTGCCCGAAGGGCAGGAGGCACTCGCCGCGGACGCGGGCAAGCGCCCACCAACACCAGTTCCAGCGCCTAGCATGACCCGCCGGGCCAACTCCGTCCCGATGCCGGAGGGTGGAGGGGTGCCGCCTGCGACGCTGACGGGAGCTCTGATGCCACGCGCCGTGCCAGTGAGCGCGTCGCACCGGCGCGTCCCGGGCCAGCCGCGGTGCGCCCAGGGGGACGGGTGATCCCGCCGGCGGTCGCGGCGAGCGGACTGCCGATGGCCCTGCCGCTCCCGTCGGCCGCCGGGCGCGACGACGCCGCGGCGGCTCCGCTGTCGTCGCAGGCGCCCGCCGAGGGGGACACCGCGGTCACGCTCGCGCTGGTGCAGCGCGCCCAGGCCGGTGACCCCGACGCCTTCGGCGAGCTGTACGACCGCTACGTCGACCTCGTCTACCGCTACGTCTACTACCGGGTCGGGTCCGCGCAGGTGGCGGAGGACCTGACCAGCGAGACGTTCCTGCGCGCACTGCGCCGGATCGGCTCCTTCACCTGGCAGGGCCGCGACGTGGGGGCCTGGTTCGTGACCATCGCCCGCAACCTGATCGCCGACCACTACAAGAGCAGCCGTCAGCGGCTCGAGCTCACCACCGAGGACGTCAGCACCGTCAGCGGAGCACCCACGATGGTGACGGACGGGCCGGAGAACGCCGTCCTCGAGTCGATGCAGAACAAGGTTCTCCTGCAGGCGGTGAAGCAGCTCAACGCCGAGCAGCAGGAGTGCATCGTGCTGCGCTTCCTGCAGGGGCTGTCGGTCGCCGAGACCGCCCAGGCCATGAACAAGAACGACGGGGCGATCAAGGCCCTGCAGTACCGCGCGATCCGTTCGCTGGGCCGGCTGCTGCCCGAGGGCGTGGAGCTGTGAGCCCGAACCGGGCAGCGGGCCGCGCCGAGCGGCTCCGCCGGGAGGGCAAGCGGGTCACAGCGGGTCATTCTCACCGCGATGCCGTCACTTCGGCGACGTTGCACTCGTTGCTTCTCCCAGCAGCCCGGAACGACGGCTGCCCACCAGCCCGAGGGGAGGTCTCGCCGTGACACCGCTGAGTGACCTGCTGCCCCCCCTCCCCCTGCTCGACCGGGCCAGGGTGGAGGACTTCGCCCGCGCCCTCGACGCACCTGCGCCGCTGCGTGTTCGCTCGGCGGCTCCGGCCTCGGCGGCCCCGGTGGCGCTCGTCGGCCTGGCGAGGCGGCTCTCGCTGGCGGGCGAGCAGCTGGCCCCCGCCGCGACGCCCCGCCCCGAGTTCCGTGACGCGCTGCGGACCCGCCTCGTGGCGGTCGCGGCCGTGCAGCCGCACTACGCGGGTGCTGGGCGGCTCAGTGTGGTCCCGGCCGCGCCGGTGCCGACCCGCCGGGGATCCCGGGCAGCCACGGTGGCGGCCGGGGTCACCGCCTCCCTGGTCGCGCTGGGTGGCGTGGCCACCGCGAGCAGCCAGTCGCTGCCGGGAGATCCTTTCTACGGCGTCAAGCGGACCGTCGAGGCCGTCCAGCTGGCGACGGCCGACGGAGACCTGGAGCAGGGTCAGCGGCACCTCGACTTCGCGTCCACGCGGCTGCGTGAGCTGCGCGGGTTGACGCTCGGTCGTGACGCCTTCCGCGGCTCGCGCGGATCGCTCGACGCCGGTGAGGCGGCCGGGCTGGCCGGGGCGGCAGTGGCGGACCCCGAGGTCGCCGAGCTCGTGCGGCAGACCCTCGCCGACATGGACGCCGAGACGCGCAAGGGCACCGACCTGCTGACCGGGGTCTTCCTGAGCTCCCAGGCGCAGGCGCCGCTGCAGGTGCTCTCGCGCTTCACCAGCCGCCAGAGCACCGGGCTGGAGCGCCTGCTGCCGGCGCTGCCGCGGCCGAGCCAGGACCGGGCGATCGCCTCGCTGGCGCTGGTCGTGGAGGTCGCCGGCGAGACGCAGGACCTGATGGCCACCGAGTCCTGCAAGCCCGTCTGCCAGAAGACGGCGCCGGCGCCACAGGTGACGCCGACCCCGACCCCGGAACCCGTCGTCGTCCAGTCGCCCAGCGCCGAGCCCAGCGCCCCGGCTCTGCCGCAGGAGCCGGTGCTGCCCGACGGCAACAGCGAGCCCGTGGCGCCGCTCGAGGCTCCGGACCCGCAACCGGGTACACCGGCCGGGACCGTGCCCGGGCCCTCTCCCTCACCTTCGCCGGCGTCCGCGCCACCGTCGCCCGAGCCGGCCCCGGCACCCACGACGTCCTCGAGAGCCGGCCAGCCGCTGCCGCTCGTGCCGCTGTTCGTGCAGGCTCTCGGCATGACGGTCGCGGACCCGGTGGAGAGCCTAAGGTCGGTCCTGCGCGGTCTTTCCTGAGCCTGGTCCTCCCAGCGGGGCGCGCCGTGGGCGGTGTGTAGCCTGCAGGCAGGACCAGTGCCTCCGCCGTGGAGATTCTCGGCTGAGAAGAGCCCGAAGAAGCCGTCACCCGGCCGCCTGACGGTCGTTGTGGGGGCAAGGCGACTCTTGATCTTCAGGCTCTTCTCCGCCTGGCGGCACAGGCACAGCAGGCGGCGTCAACGGCGCCCGTGACCTGGGCGGCTCGGTAGACGCACTGCCCGCGCACGACGTCCGACGCTTCCGCTTCACCCACCGCGCTTCCCGACCGATGCAAGACCTGCCCAGCCAGAGATCACTCCCCCTCCACAGGGGGACCATGCCGGAGGACCTTCATGCACCGTCCCGCACCCCCCCGCTCGCGCCGAGCGAGGCGCGGCGCCCTGGTGGTCGCCGCGACGACCACGCTGCTGCTCGGGAGTGCTGTTCCTGCCTCCGCCCAGGCCGCGCCGGTCGAGGTGGCCGGCGCCACTGCGGCCACCGCCCTGGCGCTCACGCTCAACCTCCCGGGCGGGGACGCCACGCGGCTGATCCTGGTCATCGACCCGGTGACCGGCACCGTGAGCCGAATCTCCGCGACGACCGCTGCCCGCGGCGCAGCTGAGGTGATCACTGGCAGCTTCGGCGGCCAGGCGCTGGGCTCCGGCCCCTCCGTGGCGATGCTGCCCGCGCCGCTGACCGACACCGACAACCCGGGGGCTGCTTTCGCCGACGCCCTGGCCGGTACCCCGCTCGAGAACTTGCTCTCCGTGGAGCTGCTGCCCTCCTCGGCAGCGGTCACGCCGGCGCCGAACAGCACCTCTCAGGCTTCCGTGGCCAACCTCGGCGCGGGCCTGCCGGATGCGATCTCCGACGCTCTCGACCCGGTGACGCAGCCGCTCATCGACGCGGTCGCGGGCGCCCTCACTGCTCTCATCCCGGTCGGCACGACCATTGAGGCCGCCTGCGGGACCATCTCAGTCATCCCCGGCGTCACCGAGCTGTGCGCGCTGCTTGGCAGCATCGAGGAGCTCCGCAACGCCGTGTCGGCGGCGCTGAGCGATCTCACCGGTGCGACCGGCGTGCTGGGCACCGGCCTGATCACTGGCAGGCAGACCATCACCAGCGACGCCGCGGGGATCACCGCACAGGCCACCGCGTCGGTCGCGGACCTCACGCTGCTGGGTCAGCAGGCGCTGGTGGGTGCGGAGGTTCTGCGCACGACGTCCACCGCCGTCGCCAAGGGCACTCCCGGCTCGGCGGACGCCACGCTCGAGTCCACGGTGGCCGGCGCCAGGCTGGGAACGATCGACCCGTTCGTGGACGTGCGGGCAACGATCGACGGCATCGAAGGGACGATCGGCGACACGCCCATCAGCGC
Source organism: Mycobacteriales bacterium (assembly GCA_030447385.1). GTDB lineage: Bacteria > Actinomycetota > Actinomycetes > Mycobacteriales > SCTD01 > SCTD01. The sequence goes on along the minus strand of JAUJOY010000001.1, from coordinate 606,376 downwards.
CATGTTCGCCGACCTGTTCACCCAGGTGTTCGACACACTCAACGCTGCGCTCGCCCCGGTCGGGGTCACGCTCGTCAAGAACGACGCCTCGCCCAACGCCCAGCCGCTCGCCGCCTGCCCGACCGAGCTGAACGGCCTGCAGACCGGGACGTTCGAGGCGGCTGACGGCACCTGCGCCGCCGCCGCGACCCGCGGAGTGGGCATTCAGGTCCTCCTGCCCGAGGCGCTGGCCAGCGCCCTCATGATCACGGGCCCGCTGGTCGAGCTGCAGATCGTGCCGAGCGCGGCCGTGGCCCGCGCCCAGGTCGCGCCGATCGTGACCCCGCCGCCGCCGCCCGTGGAGCCCCAGCTGCCGCGTACCGGCGTGGACAGCACGATGCTCAGCGGCATCGGCGCCCTGCTCCTGCTCGGGGCCGTGGCCCTGCGCCGCCGCCGGACCCTCGGCTCGGCCGCCTAGGCCGTACGGCCGCTTCCCAGCTCCCGGGGCGCCTCCGCTGCAACAGCGGGGGCGCTCCGGCGTGTCCAGCCCCGGTCTAGGCTGACGAGGGACCTGCACCCCGTCCCGATGAAGGAGCGCCCTGTGGCGAGCTCGTTCCGGGTCCCGCGCCGCACCCGTTCCGGCGAGCCCGGGCTGCGTGCGGTGGTGGCCGGGGCGGCCTCCGCAGCAGCCGCCGAGGTCGAGGACAACCTGCGGGTCCCGCCGGACCCGACGGCGGCGGCGTTCTTCGACGTGGACAACACGATGATCCGCGGCGCGTCGATCTACTTCTTCGGCAAGGGCCTGGCCGGACGCGGCCTGGTCACCACCAGCGACCTGCTGCGCTTCGGCTGGCAGCAGATGGCGTTCCGCGTCCGGGGCGAGGAGAACCTCGAGGCCGTGGCGGAGGCCCGCGACAAGGCGCTCGGCCTGGTGGCGGGCAAGTCGGTCGAGGAGATCGTCGCGTACGGCGAGGAGATCTACGACGAGCTGATGGAGCGCCGCATCTGGTCCGGCACCCGCGCGCTCGCCCAGCAGCACCTCGATGCGGGGCAGCGGGTCTGGCTCGTGACCGCCACGCCCATCGAGCTGGCCCGCATCATCGCTGCCCGGCTCGGCCTCAGCGGTGCGCTCGGGACCGTCAGCGAGGTGGAGGACGGCCGCTACACGGGCCGCCTGGTGGGCGAGCCGCTGCACGGTCCCGCGAAGGCCGAGGCCGTACGCGCGCTCGCCGAGCGCGAGGGGCTGGACCTGTCGAGGTGCACGGCCTACAGCGACTCCTGCAACGACGTGCCGATGCTCACCACCGTCGGCCACGCCGTCGCGGTCAACCCCGACGGCGCGCTGCGCGACGAGGCCCGGGACCGCGGCTGGGACATCCGGGACTTCCGCACCGGCCGGAGGGCGGCCAAGGTCGGCGTGCCTGCCGCCGCCGGGGCGGGCGCACTGGCCGGCGGGGTCGTGGCGGGCATCGCGCTGCGGCGCCGGCACGTCAGCAACCGCCCGGGTCCGCTGCGCTCAGCCCTGCGCGCTGCCAGCTAGCACCCCCACCGGCGCCGACCCCCACCCCGTCGCCGACCCTGGAGCTTGTGCTCGCCCGCCGCACTCAGCCTCCGGGCAACAACTCCATGATCAGCGCTAGGGGGGGTCAGAAGAAGACGCTGCGCCGCTGCAGGAGCAGGGTGTAGAGGGTCGACTGGATCGTCTCGCGCACCTGGTCGGTGAGGTTGAACACCAGCATCGGGTCCTCGGCCGCCGCAGGCCCGCCCAGCGACGCGGTCTCGATCGGCTCGCCGAACTCGATCAGCCACTTCGACGGCAGCGGGACCAGTCCGAGGAGTCCGAGCAGCGGGAACGTCGGCGTGACCGGGAGGTAGGGCACGCCCAGCAGGCGGGCCAGCGACTTGACGTTGCCGATCATCGGGTAGATCTCCTCGGCCCCGACGATCGAGCACGGGATGATGGGCGTCCCGGTCCGCAGCGCCGCCGACACGAAGCCCCCCCGGCCGAAGCGCTGCAGCTTGTAGCGCTCGCTGAAGGGCTTGCCGATGCCCTTGAAGCCCTCGGGGAAGACGCCGACCAGCTCGCCGTCCGACAGCAGCCGCTCGGCGTCGGCGTTGCAGGCCAGGGTGTTGCCGCTCTTGCGGGCCAGCGGCGCGACGACCGGGAGCGTGAACACCAGGTCGGCGGCGAGCAGCCGCAGGTGCCGCGCAGCGGGGTGGTGGTCGAGCAGCGCCACCGCGGTCATGAGCGCGTCCACCGGGATCGTGCCCGAGTGGTTCGCCACGAGCAGGGCGGCGCCCTCGTCCGGGACGTTGTCCAGCCCGCGCGTCTCCACCCGGAACCAGCTGTTGTAGAGCGGGCGCAGCGCGGGGAGCAGGACGTGCTCGGTGAGGTCGGGGTCGAAGCCGAAGTCGTCGATGGGGTAGTCGCCCGAGACCCGGCGGCGCAGGAACGCCAGAGCGCCGGCGAGCCTGCGGTCCCAGTCCGTCGCGTCCTCGGCCGACGGCAGCGGCTCTGGCTCCGGCGGACGGGCCGCGCGGCCGCCGTCGAGCGGGATGACCTTGCCCATCTCGGCCGGACCCCGCTCGGCCTCAGGCACCGAGCACCCGCGAATTCCCAGAAGCCAGCAGCTCGAGCAGCCGCTGCTCGGCGGCGCCGGCGGCGGCCTCCACCACCCGGGCGCCGGAGTGGGCGGCCGCGAAGGTGTCAAAGGCCTGGGCCGTGGGACGTGGTGCCCAGCCGAGGCTCGCCTGCAGGCGGCTGACGTCGGCGACTCGGCCGTGCTCGAGGAAGCGCATCTGCTCGGGGGAGAAGTCGACGAGCTTCGCCCGGCGGAACGCCCGCGCCACCGCGTTGACCGTCGGGGAGGGGATCGGCAGGGCGAGGCGCCCCAGGCGACGCAGCGCCTGGGACAGCAGCAGGACGCCTGTGCCGCCGGCGTTGAAGATGCCCGGGTGGTCCCCGGCGACCGCGCGGCGCAGGACCTCGATGCCGTCGTCCTCGTGGCACAGCTGGATCCGCGGGTCGAACCCGAAGACCGTCGGCACCACCGGGAGCGTGAGGTAGCGGGTCAGGGGCGTGTCGATGAAGGGCCCGATGAAGTTGGTGAAGCGCAGCACGGACAGCGTCACGTCCGGCCGGCGTCGGCCGAAGCCCCGCACGTAGCCCTCGACCTCCACCGCGTCCTTCGCGTAGCCCGACTTCGGCAGCGACCGCGGCCCGACGTCCTCGGTGAACAGCGCCGGGTCGCGAGGCGTCGAGCCGTAGACCGCGGTCGTCGACTTCACCACCAGCTTGCGCATGCTCGGCGCCTTCTGGCAGGCGGCGAGCAGCTGCATGGTGCCGATGACGTTGATCTCCTTCATCGCGGTGCGCCCGCCGGCGCTGCCGGGCGTCGCGAGGACGTTCAGGTGGACCACCGTGTCGACCTCGGCCTGCGCGATGACCTTCGCGATCAGCGGGTTGCGGATGTCGGCCCGGACGAACTCGGTACGCCCGAGCGCCGCAGCCAGCTCCTTGCGCGGCGGCACCGTGTCGACGCCGATCACGCGCTCCACGCGAGCATCGTCCGCGAGGACGGATACGAGCCGGCTGCCCAGGTGCCGGCTCACACCGGTGACCAGCACGACGCGGGGGCTCACCCGCCCGAGTCTAGAGCGACCCTCTTCACCTGCCGCGGGCGCGTCATCGCACCATCATGGTGGCCTCCGGCGGCAGCGTCACCGGGCCAGGGCCGCTGTCGGCCGTCCGCGAGATGACCAGCGGCTCACCGCGGGCGGCCCGCAGGCGGCTCGCGGCGCTGCCGCAGTTGACCGCGATCGTCACGGTGCTGAAGGAGTCCTCGCAGACCGCGAGCCTGCCCCGGCCGACCTTGCCGTAGGTCAGCAGGAACGGCACCACCATCGACTTGCCGCTGCACCGCAGCTCCACGTCGTCCCCGACGCGCATGCCGGCCTGCTCGAGATGGGTCCGCTGGAGGTTGAGCGTGAGGTTGCCGAAGTGGTCGACCTGGACGACCTCGCCGTGCACGTGGTCGGCCTCGACGGTCGGCTGGCGCACCGTGATCCGCTCGAGCTCGTCCACGTCGATGGGCGTGCCGACCAGCTCGATCCCCAGCCCGGCAGCGAGCCGGGCCGCCACCGGGGAGAAGACGTCGCGACCGCGGAACGTGCGCGCCGGGTCCGGGTGCCACAGCTCCCGGTTGTCGAGCAGGTGAGCGGCCACGGCTCCGCCGGAGATGTCCCAGGCCTGCGCGGTGAGCCCGTTGTCGGGGGCGACGAAGGTCGAGCCGTCGGCGGTGCGCACGGCCACCGCCCTGGCGGGCTTGGCCCGGAACGGGTCGACGAGGGCGAGGTGCACCGCCGGCGCGGGCAGGTACGGGATGGCGCTGGCCAGCACGGCACTGCCCTGCTCCACGTCCTGAGGCGCCACCAGGTGGAGCACGTCGAGCACGCGTACCTCGGGCGCGGTGCGGGCGATCACGCCCTTGCACACGCCGAGGAAGGCGTCCTCGAAGCCGTAGTCGGACAGGAAGGTCAGCCACTGCTGCGACAACGAGGTCCTCCGCGGGGTCCGGACCGCCGGCGGCTCCCGACCAGGGCAGGCCGGTCCGGGACTACTTCTTGTTGCGACGCTGGACGCGGGTCTTCTTCAGCAGCTTGCGGTGCTTCTTCTTGGCCATCCGCTTGCGGCGCTTCTTGATGACGGAACCCACGTGTGGACCTCTGCTCGGCTCTGGAGTCGGACGGCGACAGGCTACCCGGCGATCAGCCGGTCGAGCCGAACCCCACCTGCAGGTAGTCGTGCACCGCACGCTCGGGCACGCGGAAGGACCGCCCGACCCGAACCGACGCCAACTCACCGCTGTGCACCAGCCGGTAGACGGTCATCTTGGACACGCGCATGACCTGGGCCACCTCGGCCACCGTCAGGAACTTGATCTCAGACAAGCTGGACATGCGTGCTTCCACCGCCATCGGCACGCGTCGCGGTCATCGGCTTCCCCACCGGCGACATCGGACACGCACGTGCCCCGGAAGGATAGCGGGGCGGCTGGGATCGCGACAGCCGCTCCGGGAACGAGGCAGTGCCGGTCACCACCGGGTGACGAACTCCGAGAGCGGGTCGTAGTGCTGCGGCGGCACGTTGTCGTCCAGCGGCACCGTGACGATCGGCTTGCCCTCATGCTCGGCGACGAACAGCGCCGGGTCGTTGCAGTCCGCGAGCCCCAGCGTGTCGATGCCCCGGTCGGCCGCGACGCCCGCCCACCCGTGGTCGGCGACCACCAGGTCCGGCGGCTCGTCGAGGACGGCCATCAGGGCGAGCATCGGCTCGGGGCGGTGGGTGTGCAGGAGCTCCCCGCCGGTGGCGAGGACGTGTACGCCGTTGAGGGCGCGCACCCGCATCGGCCGCCACGGCTCGCTCGCGGGGCTCCCCTCCGGGTCCCAGCGCCAGTCGATGTCGGGCACGAGCACACGCGCTCCAGCGCTACGCAGGGCGGCCGCGACCGCGAGGTGGATCGCCAGCACGCCCGTCGGGTGCCCGGTCGCGAGCACCACCCGTTCACCTCCGGCCGCCGCCTTCGCCAGGCGCTCCCGCCAGCGCTCCAGCGCCGCCAGCGTCAGGTCGGGGTCGATCGTGTCGGCACCCTCGCGGCGGTCGAGGTCGGGGTCGATCCCGCAGCGCTGCACCATCACGGCCTCGACCTCCGCCGCGGTCCAGGCCCGGCCCGGCACCAGGCCGAAGGCGTAGTCCGCGTGCCCCGACGCCATGAGCGCGGCGTTGCGCAGGTTGTCCTGCCGCGGCGTGTCGACGTCGCCGGCGATGCGCGTCCGGACCAGGTGGGCGCGCAGGTCGCTCGCCGGGACGCTCATCCGGCCACGGCCATCGGCTCCAGCCCGAGGTGCGGGAAGACCGCCTGGCGGGTCGCGAGGACCGCGCGGTCGGCAGCGTCGTCCGGGTCGCCGGTGCCGCCCTCCCACGCGACGAACTCCGCGTCACTCCCGTCGCTCAGCGACAGCGGCGCCGCCTCGCGGCCCCTGCGCTGCGCGAGGTCGCGCCAGGCCTCGGGCGTGCTCCCGGACAGCGGCGCACCGGTGACCTCGGCGAGCAGGTGGGTCCAGGCACGCGGCACGACCCGCACCGGCTCGTAGCCGCCCCCGCCGACCGCCACCCAGCGGCCGCCGCACAGCTCGTGCGCCAGCTCGTGCAGCATCCGGTAGGCCCGCCGCTGGCCGTCGACGCTCATCATCAGGTGGGCCAGCGGGTCGAGCGCGTGGGTGTCGCAGCCGTGCTGGGTGATCAGGATCTGCGGGGCGAACGCGCGCAGCACCGGCGGTACGACGGCGTCGAACGCGCGCAGCCAGCCGGCGTCGCCGGTGCCGGCCGGGAGCGCGACGTTGACGTTGGTGCCGACGCCCTCCCCGCTGCCCACCTGGTCGGCCCAGCCGGTACCGGGGAACAGGGTGCGGCCGCTCTCGTGCATCGAGATCGTGAGCACCCGCGGGTCGTCGTAGAACGCCGCCTCCACCCCGTCGCCGTGGTGGACGTCGACGTCGACGTAGGCCACCCGCGTGGCACCCTGAGACAGCAGCCAGGCGATCGCGACGGCGGGGTCGTCGTAGACGCAGAAGCCGGAGGCGTAGTCGCGCATCGCGTGGTGCAGGCCGCCGGAGAGGTTCACCGCGTGCTCCGCCCCCCCGGCCTCCGGACCCGCCCACACCGCGCGCGCCGCGTCCACGGTGGCCCCGGTGACGAGGGCCGCCGCCTCGTGCATGCGCGGGAAGATCGGGACGTCACCCGTACCCAGGCCGTACTTCAGGGAGAGCCGGCCCATGAGGTCCTCGGGGGCGCGCTTGACCGAGGCGACGTAGAGCGGGTCGTGCACGAGCTCCAGCAGGTCGTCGCCGGCGAGCACCGGCGGGCGCACCGACACACCGGGGCGGTCGAGCACCCCCAGCTCCCCGGCCAGCGCCATGGTCAGCTCGAGCCGCAGCGGGCGCAGCGGGTGCGAGGGGCCGAAGTCGTACTCGGTGAACACCTCGTCCCAGATCACCATCGTGCTGTCACTCATCTGCGCCTCTCCGATGCGTGTCACTTCTCTGCGCCGCTCCGATGCGGGGACTGTGCCCGGATGGGCCCGGCTTCATCGCGGCGGTCACTCCGTACGCAGCGCGACGACGGGCTCGAGCCGTCCGGCCCGGCGGGCCGGGACCACGCCGAAGAAGATGCCGACGGCGGCGCTGACCGTGAACGCCAGCACCGGCGACCACCACGTGACGACGGCCGGCAGCTGGTCGAACACGGCGGACAGCCCCAGCGACCCGCCGATGCCGAGGGCGATGCCGAGCAGCCCGCCGATCGTCGTCAGCAGCACCGCCTCCAGCAGGAACTGCAGCGTCACGTCCCGGGTTCGCGCGCCGACAGCCTTGCGCAGGCCGATCTCCCGGGTCCGCTCGCGCACGCTCACCAGCATGATGTTGCTGACCCCCACACCGCCGACGAGCAGGCTGATGGCGGCGATGGCGGCGAGCACGGTCGTGAGGAGTCCGAGGATCCGGCCGACGGTGCCGAGGATCTGGTCCTGGGTGACCGCGCTGAACTCCTCGCCGGGGTAGCGGTCGGCGAGCACGGCGAGGGCCGCTCGGCGCACGTCGTCGATCTCGGCGGTGGAGGGGGCCTTGAGGGCGAAGGCGTCGACCCGGGTGTCCCCGAACAGGCGCTGCGCCGCGGTCACCGGGATGTGCACCTCGTTGTCGCGGTCGGCGCCGAGGCTCGACCCGACCTCCGCGAAGACGCCGATCACGCGGAACCGGACGCCGCCCACCGACACGTTGCGCCCGAGCGGGTCCGCGCCGTCGAACAGCGTGCGGGCCAGGCCCGCGCCGACGACGGCGACGCGCCGCCTGGTGTCGACGTCGCTCTCGCGCAGGTACTGCCCGCGGGCGACGGGGCGTACGAAGACCCGCGGGACGGCGGGGTTGGTCCCGTTGACGGTCGCGAACATGCTGCGGCTGCCGAAGCGGACGGTCTCACCGCTGGACAGGCTGACCGCCACGCCGCCGGGCTGGTCGATCGCCCGGCCGATCCGGTCGGCATCACCCAGCTCGAGCCGGCTCTTGGTGGGCGCCGAGCCGAACTCCAGCTTGCCCGGGACGACGATGACCAGGTTGGCGCCGAGCCCGTTGACCTGGTTCTCGACCTCCTGCTTCGCCCCGGTGCCGATCGCGACGAGCACCACGACGGCGGCCACCCCGATGACGACGCCCAGCATCGTCAGCAGGCTGCGCAGCCGGTTGGCCCGCAGGGCGGTGATCGCGACCCGCCAGGCCTCCGCCAGCCTCATGTGGCGCCGCCGTCCGGCCGCACGACCCGCAACCTGGCCGACCGCCTCCTGGCCGGCGCCTGGCGGGGGCGCGCACCTCCCCCGCCCGGGTCCGGCCCCGCCTTCTCGGAGATCGTCGGAGGATCCCCAGCATTCGGGTGCTGTGGATGTTCCGAAGACGCCGGTGCGGAGGGTGCGGGAGGTGCGAGAGGTGCGGGGGGCGCAGGGGTGGGCGCCGGGGGGGTGCGGGTCGCAGCTGTCTCCGGCTCGCCCTCCAGCAGCCCGTCCCGGACGCGGATCTGACGGCGGGCGCGGGCGGCGACCTCGCGGTCGTGGGTGACGAGGACGACGGCGACCCCCTGCTCCCGGTTGAGCTGCTCGAGCAGGGCCATCACCTCCTCGCCGGTGCGGGTGTCCAGGTTGCCGGTCGGCTCGTCGGCGAGCAGCACCAGCGGGTCGCCGACGAGGGCCCGGGCGATCGCGACCCGCTGCTGCTCGCCGCCCGAGAGCTGACCGGGCCGGTGGTCGAGGCGGTGCCCCATGCCCACCCGCTCGAGTGCCTCCCGGGCCTGCCGCCTCCGCTCGGAACGCCGCAGACCGCGGTAGACCAGCGGCATCGCGACGTTGTCGACCGCGCTCGTGCGCCCCAGCAGCTGGAAGGCCTGGAAGACGAACCCGATCGTCGCGTTGCGCACCGAGGCGAGCTCGTCCTCCGACAGCTCGGCGATGTCGCGGCCGCCGACGCGCAGCACCCCCGTCGTGGGCCGGTCCAGGGCGCCCAGCAGGTGCATCAGGGTGGACTTCCCGGACCCGGACGGACCGACCACCGCCGCGTAGTCGCCGCGCTCCACGGTCATCGAGACGCCCCTCAGCGCCTCCACCGTGACGCCGTCGAGCGAGTAGGAGCGGGTCACGTCGACCGCCTCCAGCGCGGGAGCCCCGCTCGCGGGTCCGACGTCGAGCCGCTGCGGAGCCTCCGGTCCGGCCGACCGGCGGCCGGAGAGCCTCACGACCGCACGACCTCACCGTCGCGCAGCCGGTCCGCGTCGCGGACGACGACGCGCGCGCCGGGTTCGAGGCCGGCCACCACCTCGACCATGTCCTCGCCGAGCGCCCCGAGGCGCACCTCCCGGCGCACGGCGCGACCGGACTCGACCACGAACACGGCGTCACGGCCGTCGGTACGCACGACCGCCGCCGCGGGCACCGCGATCGCATCCTGCGCAGTGCGCACCTGCAGGTCGACGACGGCGCTCATCCCGGGCCGCGGCTGGGGAGCAGCCGAGTCGTCCGTCGTCCGGCCACCCCCGAGGTCGAGCCGTACGCGGTAGGACACCCCACCGCGGGCCGAGGTCGTCGGCGCGAGGTCGACCGCCGTGACGGTGGCCGGGTAGGTCGCGTCCGGCACCGCGTCGATCTCGACCGTCGCGGGGGTCCCCGCTTGAACGAGCAGGACGTCGGTCTCGTCGACCTCCGCGTCGACCGTGAGCCCGCCGAGGTCGGTGACCGTCAGCAGGGGGGCGCCGGTGGTGACCTGCGCGCCGACCGCGAGGCCGCTGGACGAGGTGGTGCTGCCGGGAGAGCCGCCCCCACCGAGGGCGGCGGACGCCGGACCCTGCACGGCCTCGGGGAGCCCGCTGATCAGCCCGGACAGGTCGTCGCCGGCCGGGCCGGCCGGCGCGCTGCCGGCGCCGAGCGTGACGATCCCGGCGATCGGCGCGCGCACCGTCAGCGCCTCCACCGTCTGGCGGGCGACCGTGACGGCGGCGGCCGCCTGCGCCCGCTGGCTGCCCGTCACCGCGGACAGCGCGGACTCGACGCTGTCGGCTCCGGCGCCCAGCTGGGCGATCGAGGCACGGGCGGCCGCTGCGGCAGCGCGGTACTCACGCTCGGCCTGCGCCACCCGCTGCTCTGCCTGCGCCCGCAGCCCGGGATCCGGGATCTGCGCTGCGGCGGCGCGGCCCGCAGCGATGGAGGCGGCGGCGGCCGCGTCGACCTGGCTCTGCAGCGGCCCCAGATCGGCCCTCGGGACGGTGATCCGCGTCGCGGAGGCGGAGTTGCGCGCCGCCACTGCCTGACGCAGCCGCTCCTGCGCGGCGGGGCTGGACAGCTTCACCAGCAGGGCGCCCTTCTCGACCTGGGCGCCGTCGGCGATGAGCACCTCGGCGACCGCGGCGTCGGCCGGCGCGGTCAGGCTCGCGGTGGCGCGGGCGCCGACCGTGCCGGGCGCGTCGACGACCTCCGCGACGGTCGCCCGGCCGACCTCGGCCACCTGGACCCGCGGCGCGTCCTCACCGCTGCAGCCGGCGGCCAGCACCGCAGCCACCAGCAGGACGACAGGACGCTTCACCTCCATATCGTACGGAGCGCGGGGCGGCCCGGCATGCCGAGCGCAGCGGTCCGCTCAGCCGCCGGCGGCCAGCTCTCGGGAGCGGTCGCGCGCCGCCTCGATCGCCGCGAGCAGCGCTGCGCGTACGCCGTGGTCCTCCATGGTGCGGATGGCGGCGATGGTGGTGCCGCCGGGCGAGGTGACCGCCTCGCGCAGCAGGACCGGGTGCTCACCGGACTCGCGCAGCATGCGCGCCGACCCGACCGCGGTCTGCACGATCAGCTCGGCGGCGACGGCGCGCGGCAGGCCGAGCAGGATCCCGGCGTCGATCATCGCCTCGACCAGGAAGAAGAAGTAGGCCGGACCGCTCCCGGACAGCGCCGTCACCGCGTCCTGCTGCGACTCGGGCACCCGCACGACCTTGCCGACCGGACCGAGCAGGTCCTCCACGACCTGCAGGTGCTCGGGGCCGGCGTGGGAGCCGGCGGAGATCGCCGACATCGCCTCGTCCACGAACACCGGGGTGTTGGTCATGACGCGCACCACGACGGTCCCGTCCGGAAGCAGCTGCTCCAGCAGCGAGGTCGGGATGCCCGCCGCCATGGACACGACGAGCGTCTCGGGTCGTACGGAGGAGGCGATCTCGGCCAGCAGCGCGCGCATGTCCTGCGGCTTGACGGCCAGCAGGATCACGTCGGCCTGCGCGGCAGCCTCCTCGGGGGTGGGCGTCCGCACGCCGTAGCGCTCGGCGATCTCGGCCGCCCGCTCGGCGTAGCGCTCGGCGGCGAGCATCGACCCGGCCGGCATCCCGGACCGCAGCAGCCCGGACAGCAGGGCCTCGCCGAGCTTGCCGACCCCGAGCAGCGCGACCACGCGATCCGCCCCGCTCATGTCCGGCTCGCGAGGGCGCGCAGGAAGAAGGTGAGGTTGGCGGGTCGTTCGGCGAGTCGGCGCATGAGGTAGCCGTACCACTGCGAGCCGTACGGCACGTAGACCCGCACGGCGTGGCCCGCCGCGACGAGCCGCTCCTGCTCGGTCGGCCGAATGCCGTACAGCATCTGCAGCTCGAAGGTCCCTGGCGCCCTGGCGGCGACGGCATGCGCGATCAGCGCCGGGTCGTGGGTGGCGACCATCGGGTAGCCCGGGCCGGCCATCAGCACGTCCAGGCAGCGGCGGAAGGACGCGTCGACCTCGGCCCTGCTCTGGTACGCGACGGTGGCCGGCTCGCGGTAGGCGCCCTTGCACAGCCGCACCCGCGAGCCCTCGACCGCGAGCGCACGGCAGTCCTCCACCGTGCGGTGCAGGTAGGCCTGCAGGACGGCCCCGGTGCTCGGGAAGTCCTTGCGCAGCAGGGCAAGTGTGCCCAGGGTGCGGTCGGTCGTGGTGTGGTCCTCCATGTCGAGGGTCACCGTGGTTCCGGCGGCCTGCGCGGCGGCGCAGATGCTGCGGGCGCCCTTCAGCGCGAGCTCGTCGTCGATCCGCTGCCCGACCGCGGACAGCTTGACCGACACCTCGACCCGGCCCCGGGCGGTGAGGTTGGCGCCGGCGAGCCGCCGCAGGACGTCGAGGTAGGCGCGCACGGTGTTGACCGCGGAGTCGGCGTCGGCGGTGTCCTCCCCGAGGTGGTCGAGGCTCACCAGGAGGCCCTTGCCGGTGAGGGCCCGGCTCGCGCGGACCGCGTCCTCGACGGTCTCACCGGCGACGAAGCGGCCGACGACCCGGCGCGACAGGGGGGCTGCGGCCACCACGCGGTGCACCACCTCGTTGCGGGAGGCGGCGAGGATGACCGAGCGCAGCATGGCGCGAACGGTAGCCGCGGGAGGCCGGGTGGGGTCCTACGACGTGCTCGTCGTGGGCTGCGGGCCGGTGGGAGCGGTGCTCGCGGCGCGGCTCGGCGCACTCGGGATGCGGACGCTCGTCGTCGAGCGGGCCGCCGAGGTGCACCCGCTCCCGCGCGCGGTGGCAGCCGACGACGAGGTGCAGCACCTGCTCTCCCTCGTCGCGCCGGGCCTGCTGGGCGGCGCGCTGCACGACGTGCCGGTGCGCCTGGTGGACGCGTCCCGGCGTCCGCTCGGCGAGCTGCGGCTGCCGGCCGGGCCGTCGGGGCACAGCGGCCTGGCGCTGTTCCACCAGCCGGCCCTGGAGCAACGGCTGCGCAGGCACCTCGCGGCCGTGCCGACGGTGACGGTGCGGACCGGTGTCGACCTGGTGGGGTGGACGCAGGATGCGGACGGGGTGACCGGGCGGTTCGCGGACGGGTCGACCGCACGGGCGGCCTGGCTGGTCGGCTGTGACGGAGCGTCGTCCTTCCTCCGGCGTACGTGCGGGATCGGGTGGCGCGGACGGGAGCTCGCGCGGTGGCTGGTCGTCGACGTGGCCGGGAAGGTGGACCGGCCCGCGTTGACCTACACCTGCGACCCGGCCCGGCCTCAGGTGGACATGCCGCTGCCGGGCGGGCACCGGTGGGAGTGGCTGCTGCGCGACGACGAGCCCGCGCCCGACCCGCGCCCGCTGCTGGCCCGTGACGTGGACCCCGCCGCGGTGTCGGTGGTTCGCGCGGTCACCTACCGCTACGGCGCCCGGTCGGCGGTCCGCTGGCAGGCGGGACGGGTCCTGCTCGCGGGGGACGCGGCCCACACGATGCCGCCGTTCGCCGGGCAGGGCCTGGGTGCCGGGCTGCGGGACGCGTGGGCGCTCGGTGGGATGCTCGCGGCAGGCGACCCGTCCGGCTACTGGGCTCTCCGGGCTCCGCACGTGGCCGCGATGACCCGGTTGTCGCTGCTGCTGGGCGGCATCGTGGAGACGCGGACGGCCGTGCTGGCCCGGCCGCGCGACGCGCTGCTGCGGGGCGCCTTCCGTGCTCCGGCGCTCGGCCCGTGGCTGTCCAGGGGCGGCCCGCGGTCCACCGCCAGCGGGGTGCTGCGCTGAGCTTCTGTGCTGAGGGGGATCAGCGGCGGGGAGTCAGCCAGTCGACGGCGGCCGCCCAGCTGGGGCTCGACGGGTCGATCGGGTCCCGGTGCCCGCCCGCCGTCTCGACCAGGCTGGCGCCGGTGGCCTGCGCATACGCCCGGGAGTGCCGCACCGAGACGGTCGCGTCGGCAGTGGGGTGCACCACCAGGACGGGTACGCCGGGCGCGCCCACCTGTGAGGGGTCGGCCTGGGCCCAGCGCGCCGGCTCCGCCTCCGGCCGGCCGCCCATGAGCTGCACGGCCGAGGTCCCCGCGTGGGCCAGAGCGGTGACGGGCGCGAGCGCGACGACGGCGCTGGCGCGTACGCGGGGAGCCGCGCCAACGGCGCCCGCCGGCAGGATCGGCCTCGCCGCGGCCCACAGCGCGAGCTGGCCGCCTGCGGAGTGGCCGACGAGGACCACCCTCGACAGGTCCAGGGGTGTGTCCACGTCGCCGAGTGCGTCGACGCCGTTCGCGACGTCCTCGAACGTCATGGGCCACCCCCCGCCGCCGCCGCGCTCGTCGCCGAGCCGGCGGTACTCGAGGTTCCACGCCGCGAACCCCCGGCCGGCGAGGTCACGAGCCAGCGGACGGCAGACCAGCTTGCCGAACCGGGTGGTCCAGTAGCCGCCGTGCAGCACGACCGCGACCGGATGCGGCCCGGCCCCGGGCGGCAGGTGCAGGTCCGCCACCTGCGAGGGGTCCGGGCCGAAGCGGTGCACCGCGGGCCGGGAGAGCAGCGACAGGGCGATCCGCAGGGGCAGGCTCACGAACGGACGGCGCTCAGCCGAGGGGGGCCGGCTGGTCCACGGCCGGCCGGTCCACACCCGGCCGCTCCAGCAGTGGCGCCGCCAGGTTGAGCCGGGTGTAGGCCAGCGCCTCCGCGAGATCGGCCTCCCGCTCGGCCCGGTCCTCGGCCCGACGGGTGTTGACCTCGACGACCACGAGGCCGTCGAACCGCTGCGCCGCCAGCCCTTCCAGCAGCTCGGCACACGGCTGCGTGCCGCGGCCGGGGACGAGGTGCTCGTCGCGCGCGGTCCCGACGCCGTCGGCGATGTGCACGTGCGAGAGCCGGTCCCCCATGACCGCCGCCATCGCGAGCGCGTCCGATCGGGACACCGAGGTGTGCGACAGGTCCAGCGTGAAGTGCGGGTAGTCGTCCGTCGTCGGGTCCCAGTCGGGGGCGTACGGGCTGACCTCCCGCCCGCGGGCGCGCAGCGGGAACATGTTCTCCACCGCGAAGCGCACGTCCGTCTCGTCGGCCATCTGCTGGATCCCGCCGAGGAACTGCCGGGCGTACTCCCGCTGCCAGCGAAACGGCGGGTGGACGACGACGGTCTGCGCCCCGCACTCCTCCGCGGCCTCCTTGGAGCGGACCAGCTTGACCCACGGGTCGGTGCCCCACACCCGCTGGGTGATCACCAGGCACGGCGCGTGCAGCGCGAGGATCGGGATGCCGTGGTAGTCCGACAGCCGGCGCAGCGCGGTGACGTCCTGGCTGACCGGGTCGGTCCAGACCATGACCTCGACGCCGTCGTAGCCCAGCCGCGCGGCGATCTCGAAGGCGGTGGCCGTCGACTCGGGATAGGCGCTCGCGGTCGAGAGCACCACCTTGGCCGGAGGTGCCTGCACCACGGGCGGCAGCGCGGGTGGGGTGTCCATGACGTGCCCAGGTTAGGGCCGACGGGTGGGCCGGAGGACGGGCGAGGTACGCCCTAGCCGTTCGCCAGCCAGTCGAGGCGGCGCAGGATGACGCCCTCACGCAGCGCCCAGGGGCACACCGAGACCTCCCGG
This sequence comes from Mycobacteriales bacterium, assembly GCA_030447385.1. GTDB lineage: Bacteria > Actinomycetota > Actinomycetes > Mycobacteriales > SCTD01 > SCTD01. Next base: position 591,002 of record JAUJOY010000001.1, on the reverse strand, counting down.
AGGCCCAGGACGTCCAGGGCCTCGTGCGCGACGATCGCGCCCGCGAGCAGCTGGCCCGCCCGGCTCGGCGAGACGCCGGGCAGCTCCGCCCGCTCCGCAGCGGTCATCGGTGTGAGCTGGCGCACGATCCGCTCCAGCCCGCTGCGGCGCAGCTGCCGCGCCACGAGCGGCCCTTGCGCATAGGGGGCGGCCCCGTCGAGCCGGGCCAGCGACCGGAACGTCTTGGACGTCACGACCCCCCTGTCGACCTCGCCTCCGCCGAGCAGCTCCGGGCGTACGGCCTCGAGCTGCTTGCGGGCGTGCGCCCGCACGGCGCGCACGTCCTTCGGGGACGGCGGGTCGGCCGACAGGCGCTCCCGGGTCAGCCGCCCCGCGCCGAGCGGCAGGGACAGCGCCACCTCGGGCTCCTCGTGCAGACCGGCCGCGAGCTCGAGCGAGCCGCCGCCGATGTCGAGGCACAGCAGCCGGCCCGAGCTCCAGCCGAACCAGCGGCGCACCGCGAGGAAGGTGAGGCGCGCCTCGTCCTCGCCGGGCAGCACGAGCAGGTCCACCCCCGAGCGCTCCCGTACGGCGCTGAGCACCTCGGCGGAGTCGGTGGCATCGCGTACGGCCGAGGTGGCGAAGGCGAGGAGGTCCGCGACGCCCTCCTCGGCCGCGGCCTTGCGCGCCTCGGTGACCGCACCCACGAGGACGTCGGTGCCGTGCGCGCCGAGCGAGCCGTCGGGAAGCAGCAGCTCGGACAGGCGCAGCACGTCCTTGTGGGAGCGGACCGGGTCGGGGTGGCCGCCCTGGTGGGCGTCGACGACGAGCAGGTGGATCGTGTTGGAGCCCACGTCGAGCACGCCGAGCCGCATGGAGGCGGAGGCTACCTACCGCGACGGTCCGCGAGCGGGCCGGCGTACGTCGCTAGGCTCTGCGCCGTGACGGCGACCGACCTGGGGATGCCGGCGGTGCGCCCGGAGGTCGCGCCGGACTTCCCGCGCGACTGGGTCGAGTTCGTCGACCCCGCGGACGCGCAGGGGCTGATCCGCGCCGACCTGACCTGGCTGCTGTCGTCCTGGACCTGCGTCTACGGCCGCGGCTGCCGGGGCATCGAGGAGGGCAGGCCGGACGACGGCTGCTGCTCGCACGGCGCCTTCTACGCCGACGAGGAGGACGAGGCCCGGATCGACGGGTTCGCGCAGCGGCTCGAGCCGCAGCACTGGCAGCACGCCGGCATCGCCCGCGCGCAGGGCATCTCCGAGGTCGACGAGCTCGAGGGCGAGCCGGCACGGCGCACCCGGACGATCGACGGCGCCTGCGTGTTCCTCAACCGCCGCGGCTTCCCGGGTGGCGCCGGCTGCGCCCTGCACGCGCTGGCCGAGCGGATCGGGCTGCACCCGCTCGAGACCAAGCCGGACGTGTGCTGGCAGCTGCCGGTGCGGCGTACGCAGGAGGAGGTCACCCGGGCGGACGACGTGCCGATCCTGGTGACCTCGCTCGGCGAGTTCGACCGCCGGGGCTGGGGCCCGGGCGGCGCCGACCTGCACTGGTGGTGCACCTCCTCACCGGACGCGCACGTCGGCACCGAGCCGCTCTACCTGTCCTACGCCCCGGAGCTGACCGCGCTTCTCGGGATGCCCGGCTACACCGAGCTCGCCCGGCTGTGCGCCGGGCGCGCGGCCGGGACCGCCCGGCACCCGGCGGACCCGGCTCAGGCCTCGAACTTGTAGCCCAGCCCGCGCACCGTCACCAGGTGCTGCGGGCTGCCCGGGTCCGGCTCGATCTTGGCCCGCAGGCGCTTCACGTGGACGTCCAGCGTCTTGGTGTCACCCACGTAGTCCGCGCCCCACACCCGGTCGATGAGCTGGCCCCGGGTCAGCACCCGCCCGGCGTTGCGCAGCAGCATCTCCAGCAGCTCGAACTCCTTGAGCGGCAGGGCCAGCTGCCGGCCGTCGACCGTGACGACGTGCCGCTCGACGTCCATCCGCACGGGTCCGGCCTCGAGCGTCCCCTTCCCCTTCGCCTCCTCCTCGGTCTCGCTGCCCCGCCGCAGGACCGCCCGGACGCGGGCGATCAGCTCGCGGGTGCTGAACGGCTTGGTGATGTAGTCGTCCGCCCCGAGCTCGAGCCCGACCACCTTGTCGATCTCGCTGTCCCGCGCGGTCAGCATGATGACCGGTACCGACGACTTCGCCCGCAGCGTCCGGCACACCTCGGTGCCCGACAGTCCCGGCAGCATGAGGTCCAGCAGGACGATGTCGGCGCCGCCCCGGTCGAACTCGGCGATGCCCTCAGGTCCGGTGGCGGCGACCGCCACCTCGAAGCCCTCCTGGCGCAGCAGGTAGGACAACGGATCGGAGATGGACTCCTCGTCCTCCACGACCAGTACTCGCGTCACGCGACCCCTCTCCCGTCGTCATGGTGCGGTTGTGGAGCCCTGCCGGGGGGCCGCGCGACAGCCATCACCGGAAGTCGCAGCGTGAACGTCGACCCCGACCCCTCGACGCTCCAGACGCTCACCTCGCCGCCGTGGTTGGTGGCCACGTGCTTGACGATCGCGAGTCCGAGCCCGGTCCCGCCGGTGGCCCGCGAGCGGGCGGGGTCGGCCCGGTAGAACCGCTCGAAGACGCGCTCGAGGTCCTTCTCCGCGATGCCGATCCCCTGATCGGTGACGGTGATCTCGACCGCTTCGCCGTGCCGCTTCACGGCCACCGCCACCCGCGTCTGCCCCGGGCTGTAGTGCACCGCGTTCTCGATGAGGTTGCCGACGGCGGTCACCAGCTGCGACTCGCTGCCCGCGACGGTGAGGCCGGTCTCCCCACCGCGCACGATCTCGATGCCGTGCGCGGCGGCCGCGGTGCGCGCGCGGTCCACCGCCTCGGCGACCACCGAGTCCACCGGGACGGCCGTGGGCGCCGGCAGCGGGTCCGCTCCCTGCAGTCGCGACAGGTCGATGAGCTCCTGCACGAGTCGGCCCAGCCGGTCGGCCTCGTGCTGGACCCGGCCGGCGAAGCGGCGTACCGCCTCGGGGTCGCAGCTGGCGTCCTGCAGCGCCTCCGACAGCAGCGCCATCGCCCCGACGGGGGTCTTGAGCTCGTGGCTGACGTTGGCGACGAAGTCGCGGCGGACCGCCTCGACGCGACGCGCCTCGGTGACGTCCTCGACGAGCAGAGCGACGTGGCCGCCCGCGCCGACCGGGACCAGCCGGACGCGTACCGCCTCGGGGGTCCGGCCGAGACGGGTGGGCTCCAGCTCCACCTCCACCTCCTGCGCGGCGCGGGTACGGCGCACGTCGCGCACCAGCCGACGCAGCTCGGCGACGTCGAGCCGGTCGGACCGGATCAGCCCGAGCCGCAGCGCCGACCGGTTGGCGAGGACCACCGTGTCGCTGGCGTCGAGCACCGCGACGGCGACCGGGAGGGCGTCGATGACGTCGACCGACGAGGGCGGGGCAGCGACCTGCTCGACGGTCTCTGCTGGGGCTGGCTGCCGATCCGGGGTCGAGCGCCGCAGCCACACCAGCGCCAGCCCGGCGCCCAGCAGGACGCCGGCAACGAGCCCGACGAGCACGCCGACGACGGTCACGACGCCGAGCGTAGGTGGGGCCGCGACGGCCGAGGACGGCAACGCAGGCGAAGTTCACCTCACGTACCGCGCGGGTTCATGCGGGAGCGCCTCCTGCGGCTACCGTGACCGTATGCGGGACACCTACCACGACGAGCTGGACAGCATCTCCACGGCGCTGGTGGAGATGGCTCACCAGGTGGGCTCGGCGATGAGCCGCGCGACGACGGCGCTGCTCGATGCAGACCTCGCGCTGGCCGAGATGGTCATCAGCAACGACGACGCGGTCGACGCCCGCTACCGCGACATCGAGGCGCGGGCGTTCGACCTGCTGGCGCGCCAGCAGCCGGTCGCGGGCGACCTGCGCATCCTCGTCACGTCGCTGCGGATGGTCGCGGACCTCGAGCGCATGGGGGACAACGCGGCCCACGTCGCCAAGATCGCGCGCCGCCGCTATCCCGCCTCCGCGGTGCCGGCGCCACTGCGGTCGACGGTGCTGCAGATGGGCAACGCCGCCGCCGAGATCGTCGCGAAGACGGGCAGCGTCATCGCGAGCCGCAACCTCGACATGGCCGCCGAGCTCGAGAAGGACGACGACGTGATGGACGAGCTGCACCGCCAGCTGTTCCACAGCATCCTCGACGACGCGTGGGCGGCCGGCGTCGAGGCCGCGATCGACGTGACGCTGGTCGGCCGCTACTACGAGCGCTTCGCCGACCATGCGGTCTCGGTCGCGCGCCGGGTGGTCTACCTCGTGACCGGCGAGCGAGTGATCGTCACGTAGGCACTGCCCTGTCGCCGCTCAGCCGCGCGGCGGGTTCTCCGGCCCCTTGCCGACGTAGGTGTCGAGGAAGCGCTCCAGCACGTCGATCTCCACCTGCTGGCACAGGAGCCGCTGCTCCCAGGCCGTCGCCGCAACGGGCACCGGCAGCGAGGCGCGCTCCACGACGATCACGTCGCCGTCGTGCGCGCGCTGGAAGTCCCCGAGCCGGTCGCGCTCGGCCTGGGGAAGGCTCGGCTGGTGCCAGACGATGACGTAGCCGTGCTCGAGCGAGTGCACCAGCAGGCCGTCCGGGGGGACGCGGGTGCCCGCGTAGACGCCGCTGCTGGTGGAGCCCGTGCCGAGGTGGTTGCCGGCTGAGGGCGGGTTCACGCCGTACGTCGGGCTGGGCACGTGGTTGTTGTTGGGCCCGCCGGTCGGGTCGGACTTCGTGTCCACCTCGCAGGTGCCGGAGGTCAGTGCCTTGCGCAGCTCGGCGTCCCCCCGGCGGTTGAGCACCACCAGGCCGACGACGGCTGCGAGCACCGCAGTCGCCAGCACACCGGCGACGAGTGCCCGGCGCACGTTGGCGCGCGACTCGGCGGCGGTGGGCTGGACGCGGCGGGCGCTGGAGCCGCGCTTCGGCTCGGTCACCACCGGACGCGGCGGCTTGCGGCGCACCGGCGGGGGAGGCGGCGTGGGGCGCTTCTTCTTCTTGGCCATGTCAGCGTCCCTGACGGGCGACGGCTTCGGCGGCGGCACGCGCAGCCTGCTCGTCGAGGTAGGTCCCGCCGGGGTTGGTCGGGTGCATGTCGTCGTCGAGGTCGTAGCGCAGCGGCTGCCCCGTCGGGATGTTCAAGGAGACGACCTCCTGCTCGGACAAGCGGTCCAGGTGCATGACCAGCGCCCGCAGCGAGTTGCCGTGGGCGGCCACCAGAACCACCTCGCCGGCCTGCAGGTCGGGCACGATCGCGTCGTACCAGTAGGGCAGCATCCGGTGCACCACGTCCTGAAGGCACTCGGTGCGCGGGACCAGGTCGGTCGTGAGATGGGCGTAGCGGGGGTCCGAGCTCACGTCCCACTCGGAGCCGGGCTCGATCTGCGGCGGCGGGACGTCGTAGGAGCGGCGCCAGAGCTGGAACTGCTCCTGGCCGTACTCCTCGAGCGTCACCTTCTTGTCCTTGCCCTGCAGCCCGCCGTAGTGCCGCTCGTTGAGCCGCCAGTGCCGCTTCACCGGGATCCAGCTGCGGTTGCAGGCCTCCAGCGCGAGATTGGCCGTACGGATGGCGCGCGTCATCAGCGAGGTGTGGGCGATGGTCGGGAGCAGCCCCGCCTTGTGCAGCTCGAGGCCGCCGAGCCGCGCCTGCTCGTTGCCCAGCTCGGTCAGGTCGACGTCGACCCAGCCGGTGAACAGGTTCTTCGCATTCCACTCGCTCTCGCCGTGGCGGAGCAGCACGAGAGTCGCCATGAGCATGATCCTCCCGTAGCGGCCGCTGCCGTGGGGAAGGGCCCCCTCAGCGGTCCGGGTCGGCGAAGCGCGCGAAGGCGGCGAGGTTGGCCGTCGACTCGCCGTTCTTCTGCCGCCAGGCCCACTCACGACGGATCGAGGAGGCGAACCCGATCTCCAGCAGCGGGTCGAAGGCCTCGTCGGCGTACTGCAGGACGGCGCCGAGGATCCGGTCCACCTCGTCGGCGGTGACCGCTGCCAGCGGCAGCCGCCCGACCAGGTAGACGTCGCCGACCGGATCGGTGCAGAACGCCACGGCGTACATCCGGGCGTTGCGGCGCAGCAGGAAGCGGCCGAACTCCTCGGCGTTCTCGTCGGGCTTGCGCACGACGAACGCCTCGACGAGCAGGCTGTGCCGGCCGGCGACGAGCCAGCAGTGGGTGGCGAGCTTGTGGGTCCCCGGCAGGACGACGAGGAACTGGCCCTTCCCGGGGGAGCTGTAGTCCAGGCCGGCCTCGTCCAGCGCGCTCTTCAGCGTGTCGTGGACGGCGCTGTCGTGGACGGTGCTCACCAGGCGGCCCGCAGGAGCCGCTCCGCGCCCTGTCGCTGGGCCAGCGCGTGCCGGTAGGTCGCGATCAGACCGTCGCCGGTGGCGTCCCACGAGAAGCCCGTCGCGTGGGCGAGAGCACCTCGCGACAGGCGCCTGCGGTCGGCCAGCACGGCACGGAGAGCGTCTGCCCACTGGCCGGCGCCGTGCCCGGGGACCAGCAGCCCCGAGCGGCCGGAGCGCACCGTGGTGCGCAGGCCCCCGACGTCGGTCGCCACGACCGGCGTGCCGCAGGCCTGCGCCTCCAGCGCGACCAGGCCGAAGGACTCGTTGTGGCTGGGCACGGCGACGAGGTCCGCCGCGCGGTACCAGTCGCGCAGGCGGTCGCGCTGGAACGCCCCACCCTGTGGCGACTCAAAGCGCACCCGGTCGGCGAGGCCGAGGAAGTGCGCGAGGTCCTGCAGCGCGGTGGGCTCCAGCAGGCCCGTGCCGCTCGGACCGCCCACCACCGCGATCACGAGCCGGTCCCGCAGGTCGGTACCGCCGGCAGCCGCCTCCTGCTCCAGCATCCGGGCGGCGGCGTGCAGCAGGACATCGGGCGCCTTGAGCGGCTGTATGCGCCCGACGAACAGCAGCAGCACCGCGTCCGGGCGCACGCCGAGCCGGCTTCGCGCGTCGCCGGCCCGCCCGGGGCGGAAGTGCTCGAGGTCGACCCCGGGCGCGACGGTGACGACCCGGGAGGGCTCGGCGCCGTACAGGTCGACGAGCTCACGAGCCTCGTCTGCGGTGTTGGCGACCAGCCGGTCCGCCGCCTCGACGACCTGCTGCTCGCCGACCACCCGGCGCAGCGGCTCGGGGGTGTCGCCGTCGGCAAGGGCCAGGTTCTTGACCTTCGCGAGGGTGTGGGCGGTGTGCACGAGCGGCGTGCCCCAGCGCTCCGTGGCGAGCCAGCCGACCTGACCCGACAGCCAGTAGTGCGAGTGGACGACGTCGTACCAGCCTGGCTCGTGCGCCGCCTCGGCGCGCAGCACGCCGGAGGTCAGCGCGCACAGCTGCGCCGGCAGGTCCTCCTTGCTCAGCCCCTCGAACGGGCCGGCGGTGAGGTGCCGGACGGTGACTCCCGGCGCGAGCTCGACCACCGGCGGGAGGTCGCTGCTGGTCGCCCTGGTGAAGATCTCGACCTCGACGCCCAGCGTGGCAAGGCGCTTGGACGTCTCGACGACGTAGACGTTCATGCCGCCGGCGTCACCCGTCCCGGGCTGCTCGAGCGGCGAGGTGTGCACGGACAGCACGGCGACCCGGCGTGGGCACAGCGCGGTCAGCGAAGCGGTCAGGGTCATGAGCCGCACCTCTCGCCGAACGTCGCCTGCACGGCGCCGTCCGACCGGCGCTGCTGAGGCAGTCTGCCCCGCCCTCCGAAACGCCGCGCGCCAGGGCAGGCTTCCCCGGCGTCGGAGCCCGCGGCGCAGCGCGGGGGTGGATCTAGCCCTCGAGCAGGAGGGCGAGCTCGGCGTCGAGGTCGACGAGGTCCTCCTCGGACCCGGTCGGGACCGCGAGGTAGGTCTGCTGCAGGAACTCCACCAGCGCGTCCCGGTCCATCTCGAACAGCGCCGAGCCGGAGGGGGAGGTCATGGCCAGGTTGATCACCGGCTCGTGGTTCGAGATGGAGGGCCAGACCCGCACGTCCCCATCCCCCACCGAGCAGGCGACGCCGTCGGTCAGCAGCTGGCGGGCGAACATCCACTCCACCACGGCGTCGTCCTCGCCGTCCGCCGCCCGGCCGACCTGGAACGCGACGCGTACGGCCCACGGGTCGTTGGCGGCGTAACGCACGTCCGCGAGAACCGGAAGGGACGGTCCGCCAGGCACGACCAGGCGGAGCTGCAGCTCGGTGCGTACGGTGGCGTTCCGGGGCATGAACCGGCCTCTCGCTCAGCGACGTGTGGCGTACGACACCCTGCGCAACGACGGGTCGGCCCGGCGGTGACGGCTCCGTGGCGGCCTCACCCGGCCGGCGGCGGCGCAATCGGGACCTTTGCCCCAGCAGGGGACGAGCCGGTCCGGGCGGGTTCGCCCGGACGTCCCCGGGCAGACTGCGACGCATGTCCGATGAGCTGGTGGTCCTGCGCGGTGGCATCCGGAACGGGGAGACGACGAAGGTCGCCGAAGGCGTCCGCCGGCTCCTGGCCGCCTCGGACGCCCCCGGGCTCGTGGAGGTCTACGAGGCCAACGGGGAGACCGCGAGCGTCAAGGGCAACGAGGAGGACGGGCTGGTCTTCATCCACGTCGGCCAGGAAGCGGCCGGCGGGCTGGCCCCCGAGCTCCAGCACGCTCCCCGTACGACCCCCTGAGTTCCGCTGCCGCGTCGATCTTCCCCTTCTCGGGGTCGGCTCAGCGGGAACGATCCCGACAAGGCGTAGATCACCGAGGTGGGGCGCTTGCCCGGTCACCAGCCGCCCGGGCGCTGGTCGCGTACGGCCGGACGCACGTCCACCAGGTAGACGATCGCGGCGACCGTGCCGACCAGGCCGAACAGTCCCAGCACCGACAGACCGCCCAGCAGCACCGCCGCGGCGAGGATGGCCACCCAGGCGAGCTTCGTCAGCTTGCCGGCAGCCGGGAAGTACGGCGCCGGGCGCGTGCACGCGTCGACGAGGGCCCACAGCTTGAGCGCCAGCAACGCCAGCCCGAGACCGAGCAGCAGCAGGTTCTCCGGGGCGTACGAGGTCATGGCCGACATCCTCCCCCAGCGGGGGAGCGGTCTAGACCGCGTCCTCGGACACCGGCGGCGCGTCTGCCGGCGGCCGGCGACGAGGCGCTCGCGACCGCTTGCCTGCAGTGGAGTCGGCAGTGCCGGATGCGGCGGCCTTCTTCGTCGCGCGGGCTCTCGTGCTCGGGGCGGACGCGATCGGCGTGGTGCTGAGGGCCGGGGGCATCTCGGAGGACGCGGTGACCAGGGAGACGGAGGCGTCCTGGGCTGCCGGGCCGGCCGCGGTGTTCTCCTTGCGGAACGAGTCGTAGATCTCGAGCAGCACCTGCTTCTGCCGCTCGTTGAGCCCGTCGTCGGCGTGGATGGCGTCGGCCAGCAGGCCGCTGCCCTCCCGCTGCTCGAGGATGCCGGCCTGCACGTACAGCGCCTCGGCCGAGATCCGCAGCGCCTTGGCGATCTGCTGGAGGATCTCCGCGCTGGGCTTGCGCAGGCCGCGCTCGATCTGGCTGAGGTAGGGGTTGCTGACCCCGGCCAGCTTGGCCAGCTGGCGCAGCGAGATGTCGCTGGCACCGCGCTGCTCGCGGATGTAGTCGCCGAGGTGGCGGACGGGGATGCCGGCCAATGCGAGCTCCTTTCGGCGAACCTGCTGTCGCAGGATTCTCGACCACAGTACGTGGGAGTGCTAGCAACTGCACGCGCAGCTGCTAGCACGGGGCGCCGAGTCGGCGGTGGGCGGCCAGGGGCGTGGCGGATCGACCCTCACGAGGCGTCAGGCAGCGGGAAGCTGCCGGGCCGCACCCGCAGCACCCCCACCTCCACACCCCCGCCGAGGACCGGCACCGTCGCCAACCGGTCGAGCACCTCGCCCGACAGGCCGAGCAGGCGGAGGCCGGCGACGAGGACCGGCGTCGCCGCCCGGTTCGCCCCGTCGGTGACCTTGACCGCGACGGCGGCCCCGTCGCGCAGCGCCGCCGCGTAGACGCCCTCGGCGCCCTCCTTGGCCACGACGCCGGGCACCGCGGTGAGCAGCTCGGTGACGCTGCGCCCCGTGCCTCCGAGCAGGTCGGGGTGCGTGCGCATCGCGGCGGCAGTACGCGCCTCGGAACCGCTCCCGGTGGCCAGCGCCCGGAAGGCGCTCGCCAGGCCGCGCAGGGTCAGGGCGTGCTGCGGCGCACCGCAGCCGTCGACGGCGAGGTGCCGGACGGTCTCCCCCGCGAGCCGCTGGACACCCGCTGTCACCGCCTGCTGCACCGGATGCCCGGGCACCAGGTAGTCCTCGGTCGACCAGCCGTTCGCGACGCAGCAGGCCAGCATCGCGGCGTGCTTGCCCGAGCAGTTCATCGTGAGCGGCGTGGCGGAACCGCCGCTGCGCAGCAGCGAGTGCGCAGCGGCCTCCGACAGCGGCAGCATCACCGGGCACTGCAGCGCCGTCTCGGCCAGTCCCGCGGCGGCGAGGATGCGGCGTACGACGTCGAGGTGGCGCGACTCCCCGGCGTGGGACGCCGCCGCGAGCGCGAGCGCCTCGGGACCGGCCTGCCACCCGGCGTCGAGCAGCCCGACCGCCTGCAGCGGCTTGTTCGCCGAGCGCGGAAGCATCGGCCCGTCGACCCGGCCGAGCGCGACCCGGGTGGACCCGTCCGGGGACAGGACCACGACCGACACGGTGTGCGTGCTCTCCACGAGCCCGCTGCGGACCAGCTCGACGAGGACGGGGAGGGCGGAGGGCGCAGGGTCGTGCGGCCCCGGGTGGTCCTCCCCCGGCATCGCGCCGGGGCTCACCCCGCAGGCGGTTGAGGCTGCGAAGCGAGCAGGGCGCCGACGTCAGCCTCACCCTCGCGGTAGCGGCGGGTGATCTCCGCACTGCACGCGTCCAGCACATCGTGCAGGGCGCGTCGCTTGGCGGACACCGCCCGCTCCTCCTCCGACAGCGTGCGCAGCGCGTGCGCGAGCTCGTCGGTGGAGCGGGCGGACACGTCGGACAGGTCGACGTCGGCGACGAGCGCCTCGACGTAGCGTCGGTGGCTGTCGATGCGCGAGGGCTCCACCGTGATGTGGCGACCCATGCCCCGGGCGGCGCCTCGGGGCTCGTCCGCGAGGATCGTTGAGAGGCCCTCGACCAGGGAGCCGGTCAGCGCACCGTCGCGGCGGTTCATCTCGGCGCGCAGGATGTCGAGGCGCCCCTGGATCATGCGGCGGATGTAGGAGAGGTCCGCCTCCTCCTGCTCAGCCTCGGCCCGACGTGTCCGCACGTCGTCCAGGGAGAGCTGCGACAGCCCCTCCAGGTAGCCCTCCGCCAGCACCCGGTCGATCCGGCGGTTCCCCTGCCGGGGCGCATCGGCGGTGCCTTCGACGCTCACGCCGTGCTCCTTCGCGCTGGGGATCAGGTGCCCTGCCGACCGTCACAGCCGATCGTGACAGCCCATCGTGACAGATGCCCGCAGCCGCAAAGCCCGGTCCGCAGGATCCCTCCCGCGTCGGCCGGCACCGGGCGGGCGGCGACGCCACGGCGGCGGCTCAACGTGCACCCGGTTCCTGCCGATGCCGGACAGGCGGGACGCCCCAACGTGGCGGACGCATCCCGGGCTGCGGAGGAGGCGAAGGTGCTCAAGGGCGACCTTGCCTCCACGCCGCTTGCCCGGGTCCTGACACAGCTCGCGGACGGCAGTGCCAGCGGCTGCCTGCACCTCACCCCGCCCGAGGGCCAGGTCGCCAGGATCTACCTGCGGGACGGACGCATCTACTCCGTCGTCCCCCCCGGCACCCGCCCGCAGATCGGCGCCCGCCTCGTGTCCGGGGGCGCCCTTGCGCCAGAAGCCCTGGCCGAGGCTCTCGAGGCCCAGCGGACCGAGCTGCAGGGCTGGCGGCTGGGCGAGCTGCTGGTCCACCTGAGCTACGTCGACCGGGCGGTCGTCGAGGCCTTCGTCCGGGAGCAGGTACGCGACGGCCTCGACGACCTGCTCGAGTGGCGCACGGGTACGTGGAAGCTGCGCATCAACGAGCGCACCCGCGACGACGTCGCCCCCGCCTCCGACATCGCCGGCCTGCTCGCCGACATCGAGCTGCGGCGCCGCACGTGGGCCGACCTGACCCGGATCGTGCACGGCCCGCACGCCGTGCCTGTCCTGTCGGCCTCCTCCGGCGGCGGCGACTCGATGGAGATCGACCCCGAGGCGTGGTCGCTGCTGTGCAAGGTCGACGGGGTGCGCACGCTGTCCGAGCTCGCGGCGGACTGCGGCTTCACGCTGTACGAGGCTGGGCACGTCGTCGTCGCGCTCGTCACCGCGGGGCTGCTGGAGGTGGAGCCGCCGGCGGTGGAGGCGTTCCCCGAGGAGCAGGACGAGGAGCCGGCTCCGGACGACGACGAGGAGCCGCAGTTCGTCGGGGCTCCTGACCTGCGGCCGGCAGCACTGGCGGCCCGGATGCTCGGTGCGCTGAGCGGGCTGGACCGCCCGGCGGCGGTGCCGGCGCAGGGTCGCCGGTCCCTCCAGGGCTCCGGCCCCCACGCGGACCTGGACCCCGCTGCTGAGGCCCGCCACCTGGAAGCGCCCGCGGACGACGCGGCTGTCAACGGCTCCATCTCGCGCGTGTCGCAGGCCCTCTCGGCGCTGCTCGGGCCCGGCAGCGCAGGTGACGACATGTTCTCGGCTCCGATGAACCGCGCCCCCCGCAGCGGGAGGCCGGACACGCCTGCCGATCCACGAGCACAGGAGCGGGCCAGCCGGGATGCGCGGCGGCGGGCTCGCGACGCCGAGGAGCTGGTTGCCGCACAGGCCGATCTCGAACAGGCCCGGGCCGCCGAGCAGGCCCGACGCGATGACCTCCTGCCGGAGGGCCACGTCGCCGAGGTCGTCGACCTGCAGGAGGTGCGACGCGAGGCCGAGGCCGAGGCCGCAAGGGCGGCGGAGGCGCAGGCGGCACAGGAAGCGCGGCTTGCCGAGGAAGCCCGGCTCGCCGAGGAGAACCGGCTGGCCCAGGAAGCCCGGCTAGCCGAAGAGGACCGGCTGGCCCAGGAAGCCCGGCTCGCCGAGGAAGCCCGGCTGGCCGAGGAAGCCCGGCTAGCCGAAGAGGACCGGCTGGCCGAGGAGGCCCGGCTCATCGAAGAGGCCCGACTCGCCGAGGAGGCGCGGCTGGCCGAAGAGGCGCGGCTGGCGGAGGAGCAGCGGCTCGCCGAGGAGGCGCGGGCAGCGGAGGAGGCCCGCCTCGCCGCCGAGGCTGAGGCCTACTACCGCCGGCTGGAGGAGGCCCGCCGGGCCGAGGAGGCCGCGCGAGAGGAGGAAGCCCGCCGCGCCGCCGAGCATGCCCGGCAGGTCGAACAGGCCCGTCTGGCCGAGGAGGCGTGGCAGGCCGCGGAGCACGCGCGGCAGGAAGCGCAGGCCCGACAGGCAGCAGAGCACCGCGCCGCGGAGGAAGCCCGAGCCGCCGCCGAGGCCGCCGAGCAGGCCTGGCTCGCAGAGGATGCGCGGCAGGCAGAGGAGGCTCGCCAAGCCGCGGAAGCCGCCGCGTACGCCCAGCAACGGGAAGAGGTCCGTCGCACCGCAGAGGCCGCGGAGTACACCCGGCAGGTGGAGGTGCAGCACCAGGCCGATCGGGCTGCCGCCGAGCGGGCTGCGGCCGAGCAGGCCGCTGCCGAGCAGGCCGCCGCCGCACAGGTCGCCGCCGAGCAGGCCGCCGCCGAGCGGGCCGCCGCCGCACAGGTCGCTGCCGAGCAGGCCGCCGCCGAGCAGGGCCGCTTCGACGACGAGGCGTGGCATCGCACGGCGGCATCGGCTGAGCCCGACGCGACGTCGTACGACGGGGTGCCTGATCCCGCCTATCTCGAGGCGTACGCAGATCTGCAGGCCGGCGCCTTCGCCGAGCTCTATGCGTCCGCCTCGGCGGAGGCACCCCCGGCGGAGCCCGAGCCCGAGCCGCCGGCTCCCGCGCCGGCAGAGTGGGCGTACGACGACGACGAGATGCGCTCCTACGCGGCAGCCGACACCGACACCGCCGCGTTGCTGCGCGAGCTCAGCTCCCTCGGTCTGGCGGACGACGGCCCGCCCTCCCCCGAGGCAAGGGCGCCGCGCCCCACTGCGCCGCGTCCGGTCTCGGCAGCGGCGCAGAAGAAGCGCAAGGGGCTGTTCGGCCGGAGCTAGTGGTGCGTCGCTTTATTGGCTGACTACTTGCTGGAGGCTGCTGCGTGCGCGTGCGACTTTGGCGAGGATGGATTCGGCGGTAGCGGTCCAGATGTAGGGCTTCGGGTTGTCGTTGGTGACTTCGAGGAACTCCTCGATGCTGACGATGAGTTCGTTGACGCTGCCGAACACCCCGCGGCGCAGATTCTTGTCGGTGAGGGTGCCAAACCAGTTCTCGACCTGGTTGAGCCAGCTGCTGCTGGTCGGGGTGAAGTGCAGGTGGAACCGCTTGTGTCTGCTCAGCCAGCGTTGCACCTCGGCGTGCTTGTGGGTGCTGTAGTTGTCCAGGATGACGTGGACCTGCAGGCCCTTGGGGACCTCGGAGTCAATGGTCTTGAGGAACGCCAGGAACTCCTGGTGCCGGTGCCGTGGCAGGCACTGACCGATGACCCGGCCGGTGAGCACGTCCAGCGCGGCGAACAGGGTGGTGGTCCCGTTGCGCTTGTAGTCGTGGGTCATGGTGCCGGCCCGGCCCTTGGTCATCGGCAGGGTGGCCTGGGTCCGGTCCAGGGCCTGGATCTGGCTCTTCTCGTCCATGCACAGCACGACCGCGCGTTCCGGCGGGTCGAGGTAGAGCCCGACGATGTCGATGAGCTTGTCGGTGAAGTGCGGGTCGTTGCTGACCTTGAACGTGGTCACCCGGTGCGGTTGCAGACCGAGCTCGACCACACCCGCTGCACCGTGTCCTTGCTGACCCCGACCTGCTCGGCCATCCTTCGGCTCGACCAGTGCGTGTGCCCCGCCGGTCTGGTGGTCGTGGTCAACTCCACGATCCGCGCGATCGTCTCCGCCGGGATCGAGGGCTTGCGGCCGCGTCCGGGGGCGACCTTGCCCCAGTCCGTCAGTCCCTGCTGCTGGAACTGCGCGCGCCACTTGCGCACCGAGACAGCCGTGACCTGATGGCGCGACGCGATCGCGGTGTTCGGCACTCCCGCGGCGGCATCGAGCAGCACCGATGCCCGCACGACCTCACGAATGCGCCGCCGTCTTGGACTTCGCCACCCGCTCGAGCACGCGGCGCTGAGTGGTCGACATCATCAAGGGCGCTGCTCCTGCGGTCACACATGAGGATACCGCCTAACCCAACACTCATTTGCGCGACACACCACTAGACCTGCGGCTACCGCCTGCGCAGGAGCCCTTCCCGTGCAGCCGCCGCCTGCCGCGCCGGCGACACCGGCGCGTCGAACGCCGCCGCCGGGTCGATCGACGCAGCAACGGATCCGGCCACGAGCACCGCGTCGTCCGGCACCTGCCGCTTGACGACGGCCAGCGCCAGGGGACCCAGCTCGTGGTGTCGCACCGCCGTGCCGACCCGCCCGACCGCACGGTCCTCCGACAGCACCGGGTCGCCCACAGCCGGCAGCTCGCTGTCGGAGCCGTCAAGGTGCAGCAGCACCAGCCGGCGCGGCGGGCGCCCGAGGTTGTAGACCCGCGCGACTGTCTCCTGGCCGCGGTAGCAGCCCTTGTCGAGGTGCACCGCGCTGCCGAGCCAGCCCACCTCGTGCGGGATCGTCTTGTGGTCGGTGTCGACGCCCAGCCGGGGCCGGCGGGCCGCGACCCGCAGCGCCTCGTACGCGCCGATCCCGGCGAGGGGACCGGTGAGAGCGGACAGGGACGCGCGCGGCACGAAGCGGTCGAGGCCCGCCGAATGCACCACCGCGTACTCCTCGGTGACGTCCTCGACGTCGACCCGCAGCAGGAAGCGCATCCGCTGCAGGAACTCGATCAGTGCACCCAGCGTCCCGGGCTCGACGTGCGCCAGCAGCTGCGCGCCGTCGTCGAGCAGCGTCAGGTGGTGCTCGACGTGCCCCTGCGGCGACAGGACCAGCGCCTGCGTCCACTGCCCGGGCGCCAGCTCGGTGAGGTGCTGGGTGAGCAGGCTGTGCAGCCAGGTCAGCCGGTCGGGCCCGGCCACGCGCAGCACCGGTCGGTGGGACAGGTCGACCAGCGCGGTCCCGGCGGTGAGCGCGCGCTGCTCGGCGTAGGGATCGCCGTAGTGCGCGGCCACCCCGACGTCGGGCGGATCGGCGGCGACGGCGCCGGGCTGCGAGAGCAGCGGGCTGGTCACGCGGGAACTCCTCGCATCGTCAGGAGAAGGGTCACGCCTTCGCGAAGGCCCGGCCGGCCGTCTGGATTCCCCACCGCTCAGGCGCTCGCCTGGCCGCACGCGCGGCACCGGCCGAACAATGCGAAGTGCCCCACGTCGACGGCGAACCCGCGGGTCGCCGCCAGCACGTCGACCACCGGCCCCACCACCGAGGGCGGAACCTCCTCGATCCCCCCGCAGTCCCGGCAGACGAGGTGCACGTGGCCGTCCTCGGTCGCGATGGAGTAGGTCGGCGCCCCATGACCCAGGTGCGTGTGCTCGACGAGGCTGAGCTCCTCGAGCAGCTCCAGCGTCCGGTAGACGGTGCTGATGTTGATGCCGGAGGCCGTACGCCGTACCGCCGTCACGATCTCCTCGGGCGTCGCGTGGCCCAGCTCGCCGACCGCCTCCAGCACGAGCTGGCGCTGCGGGGTGAGGCGGTAGCCGCGGGCCCGCAGCTGCGCCTGCCACTCCCCGCCGAGGGACCCCTCCGGCACGCTGCGTCCCATGGCCCCGGACACTAGCCTCGACCCGTGACCGGAGCCGTCCTCGCGCTGCTGGAAGGCGGCCCGCGGCTGGTCGACCCCACGACGCCGATCCTGCGGGCGGACGACCTCGGCGTGGCACGGGGCGAGGCGGTGTTCGAGACGCTGCGGGTGGCGTCGGGGCGACCGGCCTTCCTCTCGCTGCACCTCGAGCGCCTGGCCCGCTCGGCGGCCCGGCTGGCGATCCCCCTGCCGGGCGGGTGGGCAGAGCTGGCGAGCTTCGCCACCGATGCCTACGACGCGGACGACGGGATGCTCCGCCTCACCTGCACGAAGGGGCCGCCCGGCGGTCGCCCCGTGGGGTTCGCCCTCGTCGCGCCGGTGCCGTCCGAGACGCTGTCGGCGCGGCTGCACGGGGTGAGCGTCGTGACCCTCACCCTGGGCGTGCCGGCCGGCGTGCGCAGCAGCGCCCCCTGGTTGCTCGGCGGCGTGAAGTCGACGTCGTACGCGGTCAACATGGCCAGCATCCGCGCTGCCGAGGCTGAAGGGGCCCAGGACGTCGTCTGGGTGAGCAGCGACGGGTACGTCCTCGAGGCACCCACCGCCACGGTCGCCTGGGTGACCGGGGGGAGGCTCGTGACGCCGCCGCCGGACGAGGTCGGCATCCTTGCCGGGACCACCGTCGCGGTCGCGCTGGGACTGGTGGAGGTGCCCGTCCAGACCCGGGCCGGCACCGTCGAGGAGCTCCGCTCGGCCGACGAGGTGATGCTGCTCTCGAGCGTACGAGGGGTCGCGCCGGTCCTGCGGCTCGACGGCCGGGAGCTGGGCCTCGGACCGGTGACCGCCGCGCTGCGCGAGGCCTTCGAGACGGCTGTGCAGCAGGGCTGACCTACGGTTGCCAAGGGTGAGCAGACTCGCGGCCTCCGACGCAGGCCTGGCCTCGCTCGCCGTCGCTGTCCTGGCGCTGGCCGTCGTTGCGCTGCAGCCGCGGCAGCCGCCTGACAGCGTCCTGCGCCCGGCGGTCCCGACCCCGTCCGCAAGCCCGTCACCTGCTGGCTCACCGACGCCCGGGCCGTCCGGGCTGCCGGCGCCTCCGCCGCCGTCCCCCTCCCCCACAGCTGTGCGCCCCCTCGTCACCAGCCCAGCGCCCGCGTCGCGTCGGGTCACCTCGGCCTTCCCGAGCCCGAAGGCGTCGACCGCAGCCCCACGGCGCACCGCCGTCCGGCGCCTCACCCCACGGTCGCCCGCACCCGTGCGCAGCTCCGCCCCTGCTCCGCTGGAGAGCCCGGACTCCGTGCCGACGGAACCGCCGTCCGACCCCCCGCTCCCGCCGGTCGAGCCGCCGTAGCCCCTCCGCCAGGCCCGCCGCGCTCGAACCACCGCCTCGGCTCGAGCGCGCGGACCCGCCGTACTCTCCCGCCATGGTCGACGCGGCAGGGGAACCGCCGGAGGTCGAGCGGCGCGGGCTCCGCCGGGACATCGGCCTCGTGCTCGCCGTGCAGGCGGTCTCGGTCGCTCTGGTCGCCGCGTGGTTCGCCTCCGGCCACGCGTCCGCGCCGGACGACGGCCTGCTGCAGCTCGACATCCTGTCGCTGTCCGAACGCGTGCCCGGCGTCGAGGCGATCAACGGGCAGCCCACCATGATCGTGCTGACCTGTCCCGCGCTGCTTCCGGCTCCTCCGCGCGTGCTCGACGGGCCGTACGGCCTGGTCGTCAGCACCGACCCGCTGCTCGCGCAGCGGCTGGCCCTGCCGCTCGCGACGTCGGAGTGCCAGGCCGGCTACGTCCTGCTCGACGGGGACTCGCTCGTGCGCTACCGGTCCTACGACCCGGGGTGGGCGCAGCACTCCTTCGAGCAGGAGGTGCTGCTCGACCACCTGGCGGGCGGGCACGGATGAAGCGGCTCGGCGCACTGGCCGCCTGGGCCGGGCTGCTCTCGCTCGAGCTCGTGGTGGCGCTCACCTACGACAGCTACGGCACGTGGTGGCACTGGCTGCTGCACCAGCAGGTCGGGTGGGGGCTGGGGCTCGCAGTCGCGGCCCTGATCGCTGCGACGTCGGGACGCCGCGTGCCCGCTGCCGCTGCCCTCGTCGGCGGGCAGCTGCTCTCGATCGTGCCGGACCTGATGTTCCGCTACGCGCGGATGCCGCACGAGCCGTCGATGGACCTGTGGCTCGGGCACATCTCGATCCACACCGGACCCTCACCGGTGCTGGTCGCGCTGGGTTCGCTCCTGCTGGGCGGATGGGCGTACGCCGGCGCAGCCACCGGCCGCCGTGCCGTCGGGATCGGGCTGGGCGTCGGCGCACTGATGCTCGTGACCGGAGCCTGCCTGCTGGCCGGGCCGGTCCCGACGACGCTGGGCGAGTACCCGCTGGACACCGCCCGGGTCCTCGCTCTGAACCGGTAGGTCGCCCAGCACCTCAGGCTCGCCGGACGTTCACCCGGACTTCTCCTCGATGGCGCCGCGCCCGTCACCCGGGGCCCGGCAAGGTCGCGCTCCAGCCTTCCGGAGGAGATCCCTTGCCCACATCCCTGTCTCGCCGCTCGTTCCTCGTCACGGGCCTGACGACTGCTGCCGTCGCCACCCTGCCCGGCGGTCTCGCCGGCGCCGCCCCGCGCAACCCCCGCTCCGGCCGCCTCGGCGAGCCCTTCCAGCTCGGAGTCGCCTCCGGTGACCCGTCTGCGGACGGGATGGTGCTGTGGACCAGGCTCGCGTCCGCGCCGCTGGCCGAGGACGGCCTCGGCGGCGTGCCGCAGCGGGTCATCCCCGTGCAGTGCCAGCTCGCCGGCGACGAGGGCTTCCGCCGCGTCCTGCGCCACGGGACGAAGCAGACGCGTCCGGAGTCGGCACACAGCCTGCACGTGGAGCTGGCCGGGCTCGAGCCCGGCCGGGAGCACTTCTACCGGTTCCGGGCGCAAGGCCACCTGTCCCCGGTCGGCCGCACCCGTACCGCGCCTGCGCTGAACGGCCGGCCGGACTCCCTGCGGATGGCGTTCGCGTCCTGCTCGCAGTACGAGCACGGCTTCTTCACCGCCTACCGACGTCTCGCGGAGGAGCAGCCCGAGCTGGTCCTGCACCTGGGCGACTACATCTACGAGTACAAGGCCCGGGTCTACAACGCGCCCGGCGGCAACGTGCGCGACCACGCCGGGCCGGAGACCGAGACGCTGGCGAACTACCGCCAGCGGCACGCGCAGTACAAGTCCGACCCGGACCTGCAGGCCGCGCACGCCGTCGCGCCCTGGGTCGTCATCTGGGACGACCACGAGGTCGACAACAACTGGGCCGACGAGGTCCCCGAGAAGCCCGAGATCCCGCAGCCCCACTTCCTGCAGCGCCGGGCAGCCGCCTTCCAGGCCTACTACGAGACATGCCGCTGCGCCGGACGTCGGTCCCGCAGGGCATCGACCTGCAGCTGTACCGCCGCGTCCAGTGGGGGCAGCTGGCGAGCTTCCACATGCTCGACACCCGGCAGTACCGCAGCGACCGGGCCTGCGGCGACGGCGCCACGTCGGGATGCTCGCAGCGGCTGGAACCCTCGCGCACGATCACCGGCTCCGAGCAGGAGCAGTGACTGCTGAACGGCCTCGGCGCCTCCAGCACCACCTGGGACGTGCTCGGCCAGCAGGTGTTCTTCGCTCAGCGCGACTTCGCGCTCGGCCCGGGAGCAGCGCGTCAGCATGGACGGCTGGGACGGCTACAAGGCCTCCCGCGACCGGGTTCTCGCCGGCATCGCCGCCCGCGGCGTGCGCAACCCCGTGGTGCTCACCGGCGCGTGCACCGGCACTACGCCAACGACCTCAAGGCCAACTTCGACGACCCGGCCTCGGCGACGGTGGGCGTCGAGCTGGTCACCTCGTCGATCACCAGCGGAGCCGACGGGTCGGACCGGACCCGCGCCACCGACGGGCAGCTGGTCGAGAACCCGCACATCCGCTTCGCCAACTCCCAGCGCGGCTACGTCTCGACCCGCTTCACGGCCGATCAGATGCGGGCCGACTTCAAGGTCCTGCCGTACGTGAAGCAGCCCGGCGCGCCGGTCTCGACGCGGGCCTCCTTCGTGGTCGAGGAGGGGCGCCCGGGGCTGAACCCGGTCTGAAGGCGGGCTGTGGGCAAGGCGGACCCCCGGGCGCTTCCTCCGACGGGTCGGAGGGCCGGCTGGACGATGTCCGGCGCCCGGGGGCCTGGTGCCTGTCTGTGGATTCGCCTGCGCCCGTAGAAGGCGCGGAGTGATCCAGCAAGCGGTCCTTGCTACGGCGTCCTAGCGGACAGCCACCTCACGAGTCCAAGAAATACTGATCCTGGATCACCTCCTTTCCCGTGTGCGACAAGCGTAAGTGCCGCAGCGCCGTCTGTCAGGTAGGAATCTGCGGAACCGCGGTGGAGGGTTCCAGCTACGTGAACCCACGCTCACAGCGGGCGAAGTGGGGCAATGCACCCACAGCAGGGTGTACACAGTGCAGACGAAAGGGGGTCTGCCTGTGGAGATCCGCGTGGGCCAACGCTCTCAGGTCGTGATCCCGCTCGAGCTGCGGCGCCGGATGGGGGTGCGTGACGGGGACATGCTGCACGCCCAGCTCGACGACTTCGGTCGACTCGTGCTCGAGAAGGTCGAGTCGGACCCCCTGCTGCGGTTGATCGAGGCCGGCCGGGGCCTGTTCGCCGGCCAGGACGCGGTCGCCTACCAGCGGATCCAGCGCGACGACGGGTTCGAGAGTGCGCCTGCCTGACGTCGTCGCGCTGGACACCAACTGCTTCGTCTACCTGTTCGAGCAGCCTTCCTCGGACCGGGGCCGGTTCCTCGTCGAGCAGGTGCTGCGGCCGGCCCAGCGGGGCGAACGGCGGGTGGTCACCCCGGCGTTGGTCGTCCAGGAGCTGCTCGCCCAGCCCCGAGCGCAGGGCGCCACAGCGCGAGGCACCGCCCTCGCCCGGGCGCTCGAAGCCCTCCCCGGACTGACGGTGCTGCCGATGACCACCCGGGTCGCCAGCCTGGCGGCCCGGCTCGGCGCGGTCGCGGCGCAGGTGCACGGCGACGAGGGGCTCTCCCACTCCGACGCCGTCGTCCTCGCCACCGCCGCGGAGGCGCAGGCTGTGCTGATCACCAACGACCGACGGCTGGCGGAGCGTACGAAGGACGGGGCGGTCCTCGTGCTGGACGACCTCGTCCTGGAGGCGCCGGCTGTGCCTGCTCGGTTCGGGCGGCGGCGGGGCTGAGGCGGGTGCTGGGCGGCGTGCCCGGCTGACCACTGAGGGGCTGTGAGGCGGCCGGCGGCTCGGCCCACCTGCCGCCGGTCTCGATCAGCTTGGCCAGGTTGCGGATTTGGAGCATCTTCACGCAAGTGCGACGTGCTGCAGGATCACATGGTCACTCGCGGGGGGGCGAGACGGACGTCCGCAGTCCTGCCCCAGCCTCAGGCCGCGGGGTGGAGCGCATTCCGCAGGGCGGTTCCCACAAGCGGCTCGTCGCCCATGAGGTAGCCAAGGGTGGTCACGGTGGAACAGCAGGACGGGCACCGGTGATGTGGACGGGGGCGGGCCCATGATCGTGCGACTCCGGCCCGGCGCGCGACCCGCCGTAGGCGCAGCCCGAGCGGGTCGAACTCCCTGTTGCCGGGGCGCCACTGGCGGTTGCAGTCCTCGCAGCGCCGCACGGCAACGACGTCCGCACGCTCCGCCATGGCCATCACGTGAATGCTCATGCTGACTTGTCGGCATCCGGCGGGCCAAACTGCATGATCCGCCACAAGGTTCATCACCAGATCTGTCAGGGGCTAAGGAGCGGTCTTGGCGACACACCTGGCTCGGGCGTCTGTGCGGCGACCGCCCGCAGTCAATCCTCTAGCCTGACCCCGTGAGCTGCCTCGCCTGCGTCGTTGGCCTGGGGTACGTCGGCCTGCCGCTGGCCGTAGCCCTGGCCGAGGCGGAAGTGGAGGTGGTCGGGTACGACGTGAACCCGGAGCGGATCGCCGGCCTGCGCGCCGGGTGCAGCGGCATCGAGGACGTGCCGGACGCTGCGGTGAGCACCCCCGGGCTGAGCTTCACCAGCGATTCAGGTGACCTGGCCACCTGCCAGGCGTACGTGCTGTGCGTCCCCACGCCGCTGCGCGAGGGGATGCCCGACCTGGCGGCGGTCGAGTCCGCATCCCGCACCGTGGCCTCGGTGCTGCGGGCCGGCGACCTGGTGGTGCTGGAGTCCACCACCTATCCAGGGACCACCGAGGAGGTCGTCTGGCCGCTGCTGGATGCCGGGTCGGGGCTGGTCGCGGGCCGCGACTACCTGCTGGCCTACTCCCCGGAGCGGATCGACCCGGGCAACCCGACCTACGGCATCCGCAACACCCCGAAGGTCGTCGGCGGCATCGACGGCCCCTCGACCAAGGCGGCCGTCGACTTCTACGCCCAGGTCTGCGACACCGTCGTGCAGGTCGACGGCACCCGCGAGGCCGAGATGGCCAAGCTGCTGGAGAACACCTTCCGGCACGTCAACATCGCGCTGGTCAACGAGATGGCGGTGTTCTGCCGCGAGCTCGACATCGACCTGTGGCAGGTCATCGAAGCGGCTCGGACCAAGCCCTTCGGGTTCATGCCGTTCTACCCCGGACCGGGTGTTGGCGGGCACTGCATCCCGGTGGACCCGTCGTATCTGTCCTGGCGGGTGCGCAAGATGGGCTTCACCTTCCGCTTCGTCGAGCTTGCGCAGGAGATCAACGCGCAGATGCCGTCGTACGTCGTGACGCGGCTGACAGACCTGCTGAACGACGCCGGCCTGGCGCTGTCCCGGTCGAAGGTGCTGTGCCTGGGGGCGGCCTACAAGCCCGGCGTCGCGGACTGCCGTGAGTCGCCGGCCATCGAGGTGATGAAGCGGTTGCGCCGCAAGGGGGCGGAGGTGTCCTACGCCGACCCGTACGTCCCGGAGCTGGTGCTGGAGGGCGAGCGGCTGTCGGCCGAGCCGCTGACGCAGCAGGTGCTGGCTGCGGCCGACGCCGTCGTCGTCCTCACACCGCACGCCGGCTTCGATCTCGAGCTGGTACGCGCCCACGCAGCCTTCGTCCTGGACACCCGCGCGGCGGTCCTGGCGGGGGACAGAGTCTTCCGGCTCTGACTGCTGCAGCAGATGCTTGCCGGGCGCCAAGCTCGTCACGGCGTGACCTTCGGGGCCTGTCGAGGCTGATTGCCTGCCTTCCTGGAGGTTTGCTGCAGATGTCCGCTGCGGGCACGCAAAGCAACCGCACCGGGTACCGGAGGCCGCGGCGCGGGAAGCGGCGTGGGTCGGAGTGGCTTTCAGCCTGCCGGCTGACATCCCGCACCGGAATCTCGTTCCCTTCGAGTGACCACCTATCCTTGGTACGGTGGCCACCTAGGAGACCTCAGAACGGGTGTTCTGACCGTCGACCCCGGGAGCAGCGTGTGGCAGGGACGTCGCTGCCTGGCGCTGGCGGTGTAGGGGCCGACGTGGCGCCTTCCGCGAGGCGACCACCCGGGCGGGTGCGAAGAACGATGGGTGGCTCCGGCCCTCGCGGGCCGCGTCCTCGTTTGGTCGTCATCGCGCCTCATGTCGTTCAGTACCAGGTCCCGCTCTACGCCGAAATGGCCCGGCACGACGATGTTGACCTTGAAGTCGTCTTCTTGAGCCGTGCTGGGCTTGAGCCTTATCACGACGCTCAGTTCGACCGGACGATCAGCTGGGACCTCGACCTGCTTGAGGGCTACCGCCACACCTTCCTCACGGACTGCTCCGGAGGCGCGAGAGTCGGCCTCGCGCGCGCGGTACGACGCGCGGACGTCGTCGTGATCCACGGGCACAGCCAACCGTGGATGTTGTACGCCACCGGTCTCTGTCGAGCGTACGGGCGACCGTATCTGCTGCGTGGTGAGGCATGGCCGGAGGCTAACGTTGTGGGGTGGAGACGGCTCGTGCGCGAGGCGCTCGCCTATACGAGCGTCCGGGGCGCCGCTGGCGGGCTCGCCAACGGAAGCTACAACGCCTGCTTCTACCAGCACTTCGGGGCAAAGGCGGTCTACTCGGCGCCGTACAGCGTTGACACGGAGCGGTTCCGGCGTGCCGCTGCAGGAGCGCGCCACGGAAGGGCGCAGGCGCTGGCTCAACTCGGCCTCGACCCTCGACGTACGACGTATGTCTTCGCTGGCAAGTTCATTCCCAAGAAGCGTCCGCTCGACCTTGTGCGAGCGGTGCAGCAGCACCCGGACGACCCCAACCTGCTGATGATCGGGGACGGCCCGCTCCTGGAGCAGGTGAGGGGTGAGGGGGCCGGGCTGAGGCTGGCCCTGCCGGGTTTCATCAATCAGAGTGACCTGCCGTCGATCCTGGCCCTCGGCGACGTCTTCGTGCTGCCCTCCATCCTGGAGCCCTGGGGGCTCGTAGTGAATGAGGCCCTGGCCACCGGCCTGTTGCCTGTGGTGAGCGACCGCGTCGGTTGTGCGCCCGATCTCGTCCGGGGCGTGGGCGAGGTCTTCCCCGCTGGCGACGTCAAGGCGCTCGCCGCAGCGCTCATCCTGGCGGGGAGAAGGGCTCCGGAAGAAGGCTGGCGAATTGAGGCCGCGCGCCGCCTCGAGACGCACTCCCTGACCGCAACCGCACGGGGCTACCTGGACGCCACCCTTGCGCTCGCGCAATAGCGTCCGCGGCTGATGCCGCTATGACCATGCCGATCCTTGTTCTCACCTTGTTCTGGGCTCGGTCGGGCCATGCAGGCTTCCGGGTTGGACATGCCCCGTGACGTCCTCCTACCTCAGGCAGGTTGCTGTCGCCGCGTCATCCAATCTCGTCGGACAGGTTCTGGGAACGGGCACCGGACTGCTGCTTGCCAGCACACTCGAACCAGCGGGCCGGGGTGGCTATGCCGCAGTGACGGCATGGACCGGCACCATCGGCCTGTTCGCAGGCCTTGGCCTGGGATCCGCGGTCTGCTACTTCACGGCCAGATCCGGCAACGGAGCTGCCGCCGTGTCGACAAGCCTGCGGCTGCTGCTTCCCCTCAGCGTGGCCGCGAGCATAGTCGGCTTCTGCCTGACGCCGCTCCTCGCGCCGGACGACGACATGCTCCGCGCCGCCTATCTTGTCGCCTTCGGCGCGCTGCCGATCACGATCTTGGGCGGCATCTGGGTGTTCGCCCTGCAGGGTCGCGACATCCACCGCTGGTCGCGGGTCCGACTCATTCAGCCGGCGGTCTTCGCCGCGACGCTCGTGGTGTTACAGGCGGTCGGAGCCCTGACTCTGCTGTCGGCGACGGTCGCGATCGCCTTCTCAACATTCATCGGCACCGGCAGCGCACTCTGGGCGTGGAGACGAACGCGGGCAGTTCGCGAGCCTGCATCCCGATCCCTGAGGCGCCCGCTCGTGTCCTACGGCCTCAAGAGCCTTGCATCACAGGCCCCGTATCTGATCAACAGCCGGGTCGACCAGCTGATTCTCAGCCTCATCGTCCCCCTCGCCGAACTAGGGCTGTACGCCGTCGCGGTGTCCTTGACGATGCTCGTCTTTCCCATCACGTCGGCCTTCGGATCCGTCGTGATGCCGGCGCTTGCGAGGCGAACTGGTGACGCCACGGGGACCAAGCGAACGCTGCGTCAAGCTGTCATCGGCGCGTCGGTAGCGGGCGTTGTCGGAGCTGTCGTTGTCGTGATCATGGCCGCGACGGTTGTCCCTGCCGTCATCGGCCAGGAGTACGCCGACATGTTGCCACTCGTCCTCGTGCTCGCGCCCGGAGCCGTCTTCCTCGGGCTCAACCAGGTGCTCAGTGACGCTCTTCGAGGGTTGGATCGAGCACTGCTCGTGGCCCGGGCGGAGGGCGTCGCCGCCGTCATCACCCTCATGCTGCTCTGCGCACTCGTGCCGACCCTGGGAGCCATGGGCGCGGCCATCAGTTCGACAGCGTCCTACATCCTCGCCAGCGGCCTGCTGCTGCGGGCCGCGCATGGCCAGACCGCGGAACGCGACAGTCCAGAAGGAGAGCCGCCACCACCAGAGGCAGGTATCACCGCTAGCGTGCAGACATGAGCGCGGTTGGGCACGAACTTTTTCGCGAGAGGCTCTACGCCGCCTACGCCACCACACACGCCGGCGAGGTTGACATCCCCGCGACGCGGTTGGCATTCAGGAACGATCTGCTCCCTCTCATGCCGGAGTCGAGGCAGGCCCGGGTCTTGGACATCGGGTGCGGTCAAGGAGCCCTCGTCGAGGCTGTCCTGGCGGCGGGCTACAACAACGTGCGCGGTGTCGACGTGAGTCCCGAGCAGGTGCACATCGCCCACCGCCGGGGCCTGTTCGCAAACGTTGTTCAGGAGGACTTCCGGCGCCTGCTCGCTGGGGCCCCGGCCGGCTTCGACGTCGTCCTTGCCACCGACGTGCTGGAGCACCTGACGCGCCCGGAGGTTCTCGAGGTCGTCGATCTGGTCCACGCCGCCCTTCGTCCTGGTGGCTGCCTTATTGCGCGGGTGCCGAACGCGGGCAGCCCGTTCGCCGGGCTCATCCGCTACGGGGACCTGACCCACGAGTCGTGGTTCACGGCAAGGAGCCTACGTCAGCTGGCCAGCGCCACAGGCTTCCAGGAGCTGGACGTGCGACCCTGTGCCCCATCTCCTCACGGGCTCCGGAGCACTGCGCGATCACTGGTGTGGCGAGCGGCAAGCGGCGCCATGAAGGTGGCACTTGCAGCCGAGACCGGCGTCGTGCGCGGACATGTGGTGACGCAGAACCTGACGTTCCGAATGGCTGGGTGGACCGCCGTGCCGGTTGGCGGCGCCACCAGGTGAAGGCCGTCGTCGTCGGCGCTGCATGGACCGACAGCTTCGCTTACAACATCGCGAGTGGGTTACGTGACCTGGGCTGCTCGGTCACCGCCGTGGAAGAAGTCCGCCCACAGGTGCCGGGAGCACCCGCCGCCGTGCTGTCCGAGGTGGCCTTCAGGTCCGCCTGGCTGGATGATGCATGGCAGCGCCGGGTGTCCCGTCGAATCCTGGCGGCGGAGCCTGACGTGGTGCTGTCCGCCGACGCGAGACTGGCACCCTCCGTTGTCACACGGCTGCGCAAGTCGGGCTGCAAGACGGCCTTCTGGTTTCCGGACCCTGTCAACAACCTCGGACGAATGACCATGCTCGCGGCAGGCTACGACGTCGTAGCCTTCAAGGACTTGCTGCTGGTGGAGCGTCTGAACGCTATCTACACCTCGAACGTGCACTACCTCCCAGAGGCATGCAACCCGTCACTCCACCGCCCACCGACCGTGGTACCTCACAGGCGGGAGATCGTCGTCGTTGGAAACCTCTACCAGACCCGCCTTCAGCTACTGCGCCGACTCCACGACTCGGGCATCCCGCTGCGGCTCTACGGCAGCGGCTTCCCTCGCTGGTCGAGCCCTGGCCGGCTCCAGTCGCTCTACACCGGGGAGCACGTGACGGGACTGAGGAAGGCAGAGGTCTTCCGGTCGGCAGCCGCGGTCCTCAACAACCTCCACCCTGCCGAGATGCACGGAGTCAACGCCAGGCTCTTCGAGGCTGCCGGCTCCGGGGGTCTCCTTCTCACCGAGGCGCGGCCAGCGCTGGATGCACTGTTCAGCAGTGAAGAGGTGGTGAGCTTCTCCACGTACGACCAGCTGCACGAGGCGGCCAACGCAGCTGTGCATGGCCACTTGCCGGCCAGGGAGATGGGGGACCGGGCGAGCAGCCGGGCGCACGCGGAACACAAGTATTCCGACCGCCTGCGTCTGCTGCTTGACTGGTTGCTCTGAGCCCAGCCCGGATCCGAACGAGGACCCTTCCACCATCGGCAGCAGCGCACATCCCAGTTCGAGTACGAAGGGTAGGAGCCAGTGTCAGACCAGCCGATGGAGAGGGCAGCCAGCGTAACAGCCACTCCGGCCCACCTCCGACGTCCGGGCCACCAGCAAGCCCTTTCCAGCGTGCTGCAGTTCTCCGTCCGCATCCTGGGTCGACGGAGGGCAGCGCGTCTTGCTCGACGGCTGACCAGCGAGGTACGCCTGGACGTCTCCAACGACATCAGCACGAACGGGGAGCGGATCGTCCAACGGGCCGCCCTGACTGATCCGGCACCCGTGGTCCTGGATGTGGGGGCGCACTTCGGCGAGTGGTCCACGTCTCTGCTGGAGCAGTCCGGGAGGATCTCACAAGTGCACTGCTTCGAGCCTTCGAGAAGCTCCTGGGAGCGGGCGTGCGAGTGCCTCGCGGGCCGAGCAGAGGTCCACCAGTTCGGTCTCTCCGACCAACCGGGCTCAGCGGAGCTTGTCGTGGTGCACGAGGGGGCGGGGTCCAACTCGGTGGTTCCCTTCGCCGACGGACGTGGTTCCGGCAGAACGGAGCTCATCGAGCTGTCGACCGTTGACCACTTCTGCCGACAGAACGATCTCGAGCGGGTCACCCTGCTCAAGATCGATGCAGAAGGCCACGACCTCGCAGTGCTTCGCGGCAGCCAGGAGATGCTTTCCAAGGCGGCGATCTCACTCGTGCAGTTCGAGTACAACGCCCGCTGGATCGACGCTCGCTGCTTCCTGCTCGACGCGTTCCTCCTACTGCAGGGCAACGGCTACGATCTTGGCAAGGTCACCCCTCGCGGCATCGAGACCTACGACCGGTGGCATCCCGAGCTCGAGAGCTTTCGAGAGGCGAACTATCTGGCCTTCCTGCCGTCTTGGCGAGGCCGCCTGCCGACGTTGAGTTGGTGGGGGATGGAGTCAGGATGACGAAACATCCCCTCCGGAGCCGCGGCCGCGCCGGGCCCACATCCGCCCGTCGCCTCGACGCTGATCTGCGAACTTGCCCTCCTTCCGAGAATGGGGACCGACCGTGACCTCGACGGTCAGTGTTCCCCGAGCAATGGCCTTGCTCGTCACAGCGACCGCAGCGACCGTGCTCCTGGCCAGCCTCGAGGTCGGCCGAAACGATGTCGGACAACGGATAGCCGTCTACGGGCTCCTGCTTGCACTCGCGGGCCTCGCCGCTGCCATGATCTGCTCCGTTGGTCGCCGGCTCGGGACGTCGCTGGCCCTGGGCAAGCTGGGCGTGTGGGCAGCCGCCTCATTCACGCTCTTCTTCGGGCTCTCGACGTTGACCTGGCAGAGGCGTCTGGCAACAGACGCGCCCGTCACCATCATGCCGGAGAGCGTCGTCCGGGCCTGCGTTGTCGTCGGGGTATGTTTCGCAGCTTTTGTCCTGGGTTATGTCGCTACGCACGCCCTAGCTCCGGTGCGCGGCCCCAGCCGGGCCGTCCGGCGCGTACTACTCCAGGTTCCGCATTCCGCGACCGACACGTCGGGTGGCCTCCGCCTCGCCGGGATCGGCCTGGCGGCAACGGCCTGGCAGATCGCGTTCGGCCAGTTCGGCTACCTGCAGAGCGTCATACCGGGCAGTTCCAGCACCGCGCAGATTGCTGCGCTGCTCAGCCTCTTCACGTACTTCGGACTTGCGGTGCTCTACATGTCGCATCTGAGACAGCCCCGCCAGGGCAGCGGGGCTGCCGTCGTCGTGGTCGCGGCCACGGCTCTGGCCTCGGCGTTCTTCAGCGGCACCAAGGAGGAAACAGCCCTGGTCGGCGTCGCCCTGGTCTTCGCGCACGGTGCGGTGCGCCAACGGCTACCACTTCGCCTGTTGCTGGTGGCCCTCGTCGCCTTCATTGCCGTCGTCAACCCCTTCAATGAAGCGTACCGACAGGAGGTTCGTGGCAGCAGCGGCAATCTGAATCCGCCGGCTGCGGCCGCGGCGGGTCTAGGGGTGGCAGCGGACACCGCCTCTTCCATCTCACCTGACACGGTCCTGAACAGTGGAAGCCAGCTCCTAGGGCGGGTCCGGGAGATCGACAACGTTGCGATCATCATGCAGCGCAGCCCGGACACCATCCCATTCCGCAGCGTCAGCGAACTTGCGGTGGCGCCCCTCGCAGGAGTCGTGCCACGCCTCCTGTGGCCCTCGAAGCCGGTGTACGACATCTCCGCCCAGTTCAGCCGGGAATACTACAGCTTGCCGTCGAGTATCCGAAGCTCCTCTGCCATCACACCGATAGGTGACCTCTACCGGCACGGCGGTCTTCCGGTGGCCGTCATCGGCATGCTGCTCCTGGGTGTCCTGCTCAGGATCGTCGACGACACCGACGACATCAACGAGTCGGTGGGTCTGCTCTTTCTGGTTCTGGCTGCCTTCCCGACGGTCGTCAAGTGGGAGACGGACATCGTCACGCTGCTGTTGAGTCTTCCCACCATTCTCATCGCTCCCGCCCTCGCGGTGCGTTTGATCCAGCGAGCACCCAAGGCCGTTGATTCCGCCCGAACGAGAGAAGGTGACAACTTGACAAGTTCTCGCCGGCGCATCCCCGTTGCGGGACCTACCTGAAGGTCGAGTTGGGGATGACGGACCATGCGGCAGCACCTGCGGGCGGAGGATGATGCGGATGCGGGCAGTGCAGATGACCGGATCCGACATCAAGAGCAGTGACATCAAGGTGCTGGTCGTGCTGCCTTCAGCGGGACAGGGGGGCGGCATCGAGCGCTACGCCTCGGCGGTCAGCGTGAGTCTGGGCCGCATCGGCTGCACCGTCGACGAGATCGCGCTGCGGCGCCTGGGCTCCCGCCCTGTGCGGGCCAAGGGAGCCCTCGTGCTCGCAGTACTACGACACGTGTGGAGGAACCGCCCCGCGCAGGTCCTCATCATGCATCCGGGCCTCCTGCCCGTGGCTCTCATGCTCGCCATCGTCTGCCGACCAGCACGCATATGCTTGTTCTTCTATGGCAGCGACATCTGGTCTGGGTGCTCTTGGTGGCAGAACTGGACGATCCGGTCGTGGAAGTCATTACAGCTCGTGACGATCAGCAGCTTCTCAGCTGGGGCACTCAGCATGATCACCCGTGTCCCCGTCATCATTCGCCCGGCTCTCACACCCCAGTGGCACGATGTCCTTACGGCAGCAGCCTGTGCGCCTTCCGAGCGGAACATCGACCTGTTGACGGTGTTCCGGCTCGGAGAGTGGAGCACCAAAGGCGGGCCGGCCTACCTGGAAGCTGTGCGAGGGCTCCGCGAGCGAAGGCCCGTCACGGCTGCTGCCGCCGGACGAGGCCCGGTCCTCGAGCACGTCAGGCGCGACTGCGAGCTCGCAGGGGTCGATCTGCTGGTCGACGTCTCCGACGAGGAACTGGCTTCGCTCTACGGGCGCACGAAGGTCCTCGTCCTGGCGACGGTTCTCGCGACCGGCCCAGACGCATCGGGGGAGGGCTTCGGCATCGTGCTCATCGAGGCGCAGGCTGCAGGCTGCTCCGTCGTCGCGCCCACCGGAAGCGGCAGCAGCGACGCGTTCATTCCTGGGCTCACCGGCGAGCAGTGTCGAGAAGGCACGGAGCTCATCGACATCATCGACCGTCTGCTGGCACAGGATCGGAGCGGCGCCGCTCAAGGTCTTGTGGATCGTCAGTTCTCCGCAGCCCGGCTGGACCAGGACCTGCGCCGCCTGTTGGGGCTGCACTGACGGTTCTCAGCACCGCCCGGCGAGGGGATGACTGGCCTCCCTGGAAGCGGGCGAGGCGGAGGCGCCTGCGCGGACGAGCTGTCCGACGACCATTTCATGCCAGGCGTGCAGTGTGCAGAACACGAGCCCGGGGCGGCCGTCCAAGAACCCCGCTCGGAGCAGGTACATGTAGAGGAAGAGGAGCACCGGGCGGGCTGGGACAGCGGGGAAGACCACGTCCTTGGCCAGGGAGCGTCCGGCCGACCGACCGGCGCGCTCCCCTCGCCACCATCGGCGGACCCGCTCGGGTAGCGCCGTGGACGCCTGAAGGCGACGATCGGCTTCGATCTGCGCGTACCTGACGTGCTTGGAGAGCCACGCGGTCAGCCCCTTCAAGTCCTCGTCCACGATGTCGCATCGAAGTGTCCCGATCGACCCGCGCACGTCGGGGCGCTCTCCCAGTGCTTCAGCCGCTGCAAATGACATGGCGGAACGACGGCCCAGCCGAATCACCCAGCTGCCGCCGTACCAGCCGCAGTGCTCGATCCACCTGCCCAGGAAGACGAGGCGGAGCCGATGGCGGTAGGCGCCGTGGGGACCCGACAGAGCCTCCGCGACCTCACGCGCCAGCGCAGCGGAGACCCACTCGTCGGCATCGACGAAGTAGACCCAGTCGTGCCGGACGACCTCCAGGCGCAGGGCAGCCTCGCGCTGTAGCGCGAAACCACGCCACGGCTGGTGTACGACGTCGGCACCAAGCTCCTCGGCCAGGCTCACCGTCCGGTCGCTGCTCCCGCTGTCGACGACGACAACCTGCGCACACCACCTCAGCGACCTCAGGCAGCGGGCGATGTTCCGCTCTTCATCCTTGGTCAGCACGACCGCAGTCACCGGCACACTTCCCCCTTGCGGGAGTTGGCCTTCGTCCCAAGGGCCGAAGCCGAGATCTGTCACCGTGCACCGAGCAGACGGTCGAAGTAGCACCCTGGTCGCTCGACCGGGTTCGCCTTCACCTCCGCATGCAGCGCATGCTCGAGGGCCCTCACGAGATCCATCTCTTCTGCCGCGTCCGTGGCGAAGGGGACCAGAGCCGCACCTGCAACCTCTCTGTTGTGCCGGTTCCCAGGCGCCAGAACCGGCTGACCATTGACCCTTGCCTCCGCCAGCGGGTAGCCGAAGGACTCCACCGTTGTCGGGTAGAAGACGGCGGTGGCGCGGGCCAGTGCATGTTCAACCTCCGCCACATTGAGGCGCCCGAGGGCGGCGAAACCCGCATCCGAGAGACCTTCTGCCACCAGCTCCTGCTCCGTTGCCGTGACCTCGATGCGGACCTCTGTCCCCCGTTGGCGCAGCAAACCGGCAGCCTTCGACAGCAGCCTGAGGGGAGGTCCCAGCTTCTTGTACGGTGCAAACAGGACTGGGCACACGACGAGGCCTGGCTCTCGAACTGCGTCGCCGCCCCGGGGCGACACCGGATGGGGCCAGACGACCGTGCGGTCGGTCGTGGACGGCAGCCAGCGACGGACGCGGTCCGCCATGCTCGAGCTCGGCGCGATGAGCAAGTCGGCACGGAGCGCGGCGATGCGCACGACATGCGCCTCGATGGCCACCTTGCGTGCCGAACCGGGCGGAAGCAGGTGCCGCTCCCACGGGAAGGGGAAATGCAGCGCATTGCGCAGCAGCACAGACCGGTGACCGCCTAGAGCCACGAAGGAGACGTTGTTCAGGGCAATCCGCCGCGTACTCCCGCGGGCCTCCACCTCGCGACGAACGAGCCAGGATGGCTCGAGCCGTCGGCCCGCACCCAGCACGAGGACGTCTGACCTGGCAGAGCCTTCGAGGTAGCGGTCCAACTCCACCAGAAACCGGCTGGCTCCCCCCATGGCAGCCCCCGCGGCATCGACGACGACATCGCTCATGCTGCTCTCCCGGCCTGAGGCGCCTGAACCGAGCACCGACCACTTCGCTGCAGGCTAGTGTTTCCTGGCTCCGTGCGGGTGTCCCGGCGGTCGCCACGCCTGGTTGCCGCACTGACGGCCCGCAGGGCGATCCAGGTATGGCTGGTACCGTCGGCCCCCGTGGCTATGCGACGGGCCCTCGCGTCGATCCGTGAGGCAGTACAGATTCTGCAACTGGTGTGGACCCACCCGGCAAATCAAGATCGACGTGTCAGGCAGGTTTGGCGGGCCATCTGCTACCAGGCGCGGGGGCGCCTGCTCGGGAAGCCGACGCTCACGCGGATCGGCGAGCGCTCCCTGATGTGGGCCCGGTTGCACGAGCCGTCGTCGTCAAAACCCCTCTACTTCAATCCGCCGGACTACTACGAGATGCTCGAATGGCGTCGGTGGCTCAGTCGCGGCGACCTCTTCATCGACGTGGGGGCCAACGTAGGCTATTACTCCCTCTGGGCCGCGGAGTGTGGCGCCCGTGTCGTAGCCATCGAACCAAGCTCCCATACGGTCTGGCAGCTGCGAGCAAACGTTGCGCTGAACGAGTACGACATCACCGTTCTGGAGTGCGCGATGGGCGCGAGCCCGGGCGTCGCACGATTGACGACGGACGAAGGACCAATGAACCGCCTTGCGCTACCTGGTGAGGAAGGCGAAGAGGTCACACTGACCACACTTGATCTCGTACTCGACGGGCGATCAGCGTACGTGAAGGTGGACGTCGAAACCGCCGAGCTCGCGGTACTGATGGGTGCCCATGAGAGCCTCCTGGACAAGAGGCTGCAGCTCATTCAGATGGAGTGGGCCCGGCCCGGGGACATGGACTCCGCCAACCGGTTCGTCGAGTTCTTTCAGGCTTACGACTACGAGCTCTTTCGCGCCGGGCCTGGCGGGCTCTCGCCGGCCGCGGACCTGGATCGGGGCGGGGAGATCTTCGTAAAGCCCATTGGCCCACGGCGATAGTGCCCCTGACTCCGCCATCGCTACAGTTAGCAGCTGAAGACCAGGCCGGTAGTGTCGGAGCAAATCCTGGCTGGAAGGCTGCCGCGGTGTGCGGGGTATGTGCCAGCACGGCAGCATCCCCTGACCATGCGCGACGCACGGTGTCCAGGATCAACGCCGCACAGCGCCACCGCGGACCTGACGGAGCCTTCTCCGCGATCGCGGGCGCCTCATGCCTGGGCAACACCAGACTGGCAATCATCACCCCCGGGGCGGCGGGCGATCAGCCTCTCACGCACCTGACGGATCATGTACGGCGGTCTTCAACGGCGAGGTGTACAACTACCGCGAGCTGATCCGCGAGCACGGTTTGGGTCCCGGCGGGAGCGACGGCGCCGTCATCCCGCAGCTCTACAGCCGCTTCGGCACCGATGCCTTCCGCCTCCTGCGGGGCATGTTCGCCATCGTTCTCGCCGATCTCGAGCGTGGTCTCCTGGTCCTTGTACGCGATCCGCTTGGCATCAAGCCGCTCTACTGGAGGCGGACAGGCGACGAGCTGATCGCCTCCTCCGAGGTGCGGCCGCTCAGGCGCACCGGGGACTGCGTTGACCCAGCCGCGATCGCCCGCTTCCTCCACCTGGGATCGCTCAGCACCGGCGGAAGCCCCTTCAAGGAGATCAGCGCGGTTCCGCCCAACACGTGGCTGGCCTTTCGGGGCGCGGATCTGGTCGATCAAGGTCCTGTCGAGCCGGGCCTCGAGGTTGCGCAAGGCCTGTCCCGAGCCGTCGCCAGGGAGCTGCGGGAGAGCGTCTCGCTCCACTTGCGCAGCGACGTCCCGACTGCGCTGCTGCTCTCCAGCGGTCTCGACTCGAGCGCCTTGGCCTGGGGCCCCCGCGAGGCCGGGCAGCAGCTGCACTGCCTGACCGTCGACCTGGGGGGAAAGCGAGGAGGCAACGGAGGCCGCCAGAACAGCCGCGGTTCGGCCACTCCCATGAGGTGGTGAGGCGGACGCCGAGCCCCGGCGACGTCCACGACTTCTTCCGCGCGATGCAACGACCGAGTCTCGACGGCCTGAACACCTTTGTCGTGTGCCGGGCGGTGCAGGCGGCCGGCTTCAAGGTCGCCCTGTCAGGTCTGGGCGGGGACGAGGCGACCGGGGGATACTCCCACTTCAGGTACCTGCGCTATCTCCGCGGCCTCGCCGCGGCGAGCCGCGTGGCACCAGTCCGGAGAG
The DNA here is from genome assembly GCA_030447385.1 of Mycobacteriales bacterium. GTDB lineage: Bacteria > Actinomycetota > Actinomycetes > Mycobacteriales > SCTD01 > SCTD01. Next base: position 554,655 of record JAUJOY010000001.1, on the reverse strand, counting down.
CCATCAGTCTGGGCGGCCGGGCTGGACGCAGCCGCCTTCCCGCCAAAGCGCACGAGATGCTCGGGAGCGGTGGGCCGCGGGATGCCTGGGACCTGAGCCTGCTGCAGCGGCAAGTGTGGTCGCGCGACCTCGTCGTCCGAGGGCTCGGTCTGGCCGACGACGCTGACCTCGTGCAGGAGGCGCCCGTCGGGATCGGGCGGTTGGACTCGGCTGCCCTGACGGCCGCCGAGTACCGGCTGTACCTGCAGAGCACCCTGCTTCCGGACGCCGACGCCTTCTCGATGGCCTCGTCGGTGGAGCTGCGCGTGCCCTTGGTCGACCGGCCCTTCCTCGGTGCCGCAGTTGGCGCTGGTGGCGTGGCCGGGCTCGGCAAGGGCCATTTCGCGCGGGCTCGGGGACGATCGGCTCGTCGAACTGGCATCGATGCCGAAACAGGGCTTCAGTCTGCCCATCGACGACTGGATGCGCCGGGGGTTGCTCCGCGATGCACTGCAGCTGGTGAGTCGTCCGGAGGCGCCCGTGTGGGAGCACGTAGAACCGGCCACCGGTCGTTGCGTCGTCGACGGGTGGCAGCACGGACGGTCGCCCTGGTCGCACGCCTGGGCTCTCGTGGTGCTCGACCAGTGGCTCCGGTCGCTGGCCTGAGCCGTCACCGCACTTCGGCTAGCGTGGGCCGCGCCATGACACCGCCCATGCTTCCAGCCAAGCAGTCCGTGGCGGACTTCTGGGAGCGGGAGGCGTGCGGCGAACGCTACGGGGCGCAGCAGGACGAGGTCCGCTATCAGTTGGAGCCCGAGATCCTGCGCGTCGCGCAGTTCGACACCGGAGGGGGCCAGCAGGTCCTCGAGATCGGAGTCGGTATGGGCGCAGACCTCGTGCGGTGGGCCCGTGCAGGCGGCAACGTCACCGGAGTCGACCTCACCTCCCGAGCGGTCGAGCTGAGCCGGCAGCGGCTGGAGGCGGAAGGGCTGCACGGCGCTGTCCTGCGAGCAGACGCGGAGCACCTGCCCTTCGTCTCCGGCGCCTTCGACGTCGTCTGGTCGTGGGGTGTCCTGCACCACACTCCGGACTCGGACCGTGCTCTGATCGAGGCGGCACGGGTCGTGAAGCCGGGCGGACGCTTTGCGGTGATGGTCTACCACCGGAGGTCGTGGTTGGCCGCGGCCGCGTGGGTGCGGTGGGGGCTGCTGCGCGGAAAGCCGTGCACGAGCCTGAACGACGCGGTCGGGCACGTCGAGAGCCCAGGCACCCGGGCCTACATTCAGAGGGAGCTCGAGCTTCTGCTGAGGCCGCACCTCCAGCAGCTGAGGGTGCGCCCTGTCCTCACCCACTGGGACCGACGGGTGGCGCCCGGCCTGGCCCGTTGCACGGGCAACCGGTTCGGCTGGTTCCTGGTTGTCGAGGGCGTCAAGCGGTGAGGGTCCTCGCCCTGTGTGCGGGCTAGCCGGGCTGATCGGGGCCGCTGCCGGATCGCCCGTTCCGGACCCCTGCCTGCAGCACCGGGGGCCGGACTCGCGTGGCCGCCTGGTTGTCTCGGTCGGCAACGCCACCGCTGATCTGGTGCATGAGCGGCTGGCCATCCAGGACCTGTCCGCCAACGGGGAACAGCCCTTCGTGAGCCACAACGGGCGGCTGGTGCTGGTCTACAACGGGGAGATCTACAACTACCCGGAGCTCCGCCGCGAGTGCGAGGCGCGCGGGGACGTGTTCCGCAGTGACATGGACGGTGAGGTGGTCCTGCACCTGTGGGCGCGTGAGGGTGTTGGCGCACTGGACCGGCTGAACGGCATCTATGCGCTCGCAGTGGTGGACACCGCCGCTGGTGAGGTGGTGCTCGCACGTGACCCACTCGGCGTCAAACCGCTCTTCATCACGCAGGACGGGCAGCGGCTGTGGTTCGCGTCCGAGATCAAAGCCCTCGACCGCATGGGTGCGCCCGTGGGTGCGCCCGACACGATCGGCCTCGCGCAGTTCCTGACCTTCCTCTGGATCCCCCAACCCCGCACGCCGCACCTCGGCGTGACGAGCCTGCTTCCGGGGGAGGTCCTGGTGTGGCGAGACGGGGAGATCACGCGCGATGCGGTCAGCTACGCGACGTCCGGGAGCGCCCCGCCGGGCCGCGGACTGCTCGAGGAGGTACGGCAGCACGTGCGCTCCGCCAGTCAGCGGCAGCTGCTGTCGGACGTGCCGGTCGGCCTCATGGCGTCGGGTGGCGTCGACAGCAGCCTGCTCTGGTGGGCGGCTGGTGAAGGGCTGACCCGCGCGTACACGATCGAGTGGGGGCAGGAGACGGGCACCGAGGGACTGGCGGAGGACGCCAGCGCCGTCCGGCAGCTCGAGCAGCGGTTCGGCACGCCGACGACCTACGTGCCAGGGGAGGAGGCCGAGCCGGTGCTCCTCCCCCCGAGTGGTGACCTGTTCGCCGATCCGGCATACGAGCTCACCAGGGAGATCGCCCGTGCTGCCCGGGCCGACGGATGCAAGGTCCTCCTTGCCGGCCAGGGTGGCGACGAGGTCTTCGGCGGCTACCGACGACACGTCGTTGCTGGCGCCCTCGAACGCGTGCAGCTGGGTCACGCTGGACGAGTTCTAGAGCGCGGTCTGGCCAGAGCGGCTAACGGTCGCGTCGGAGTCGAGTACGCCGGCCGCCTCAGCCGGGCGATGACCGAGCGCGATCCCTTCTCGGCATACATGCACCTGTGCAGCTATTCGACCGCGCGTGAGCGGGCAGTCGCCCTCGGCTGCACCGAGGCCGAGGTCACGAACGAGGTGGTGTGGTCCCAGCACCGGCTGGCTTACGAGCGGCAGCCCGAACGCGCGTCCTTCCTGCGCAAGGTGATCGCTGTCGACCAGGAGGTCTATCTCCCAGGTCTGGGACTCGCATACGCCGACCGGGCAGGCATGGAGTTCGGCGTCGAGATCCGGGTCCCCTGGCTGGACCTCGACCTCGTGACCTGGTCCCGCGCGTTGCCAGACCACGCGCTGGTCCGCCGAGGCCGCGGGAAGTGGCTGACCAAGGCACTGGCCGAGCAGGAGCTCGGGAAGCTACTGGCTCACCGCCCCAAGCGTGGCTTCGCTGCGCCGGCGCGCCTGGTGCACCGGGGTGATCACGCCCCTGGACAACGCGGTCACCGGCAGGGCAGCTACTTCGCTCGAGCCCGGCAAGTCCTCGATGCTCACCTCAAGCGGGAGGTCCAGCAGCGAACATGAGCCTCAACTGGCGAGCGGCCGCAGAGAAGGCCACTCATCGTCTCGTGCTTCGTCGGCGTCTCCCACCTCCGTACGAGGCGGTCCGCATCTACGTGTCCTCGGAGTCTGGCCTGCGCTATCTCAAGCCACGCCTGCGGGCGGTCGACCCGGACCTGCTTCGTGCCGTGGAGCGTCTCGTCCACGATGGTGACAACGTCTGGGATGTGGGCGCAAACGCGGGCCTGTTCACCTTCTCGGCGGCCCTGCGGGCGGGTTCACAGGGGTCGGTGCTCGCCGTGGAGGCCGACACGTGGAACGTCGGTCTACTACGCCGTTCTGCCTCACTCGCGCAGCCCGGGGCACCCGTTCAGATCCTGCCCGCCGCGGCCAGTGACCGGATCGGGGTGGCGACCTTCAACATCGCGGTTCGCAGCCGCTCCACCAACTACCTCGGCGTCACCACCGGCTCGACGCAGACTGGCGGTGTCAGAGAGGCCCAGACGGTCCCGACGGTCACCCTCGACCTCCTTCTCGAGCACTTCGCCCCACCGGACGTCCTGAAGATCGACGTGGAGGGCGCCGAGGCACTCGTACTTGCCGGTGCGGCGAAGGTTCTCGCGCTGCGGCCCCGCATCGTGTGCGAGGTTGCCCAGGAGAACGCCCCGGTCGTCCAGAGGTTGCTACAGCAGCACGGATACTCGTTCTACGATGGCGAGCGACCGTCCTATGGCATGCCCCTGGCCACTCCCCCCTACATGACGATCGCGCTGCCGGCCTGAGAGGTCATCGCCGCACCCGCCGACAGGACCGCGCGCGTCGTGGCGAGCAGTGCCACCGTCGGCGCGGGGGTACCGTCCAGCGCCTGTCGGAAGTGCCGCACCGCAGCGCCCTGCCCCTTGTCCTGCCGACCGGAGGGCGACAGCTCCTTGCCGTCCCGCTCCGCCGTCCGGAAGTCGTCCAGCATCCACGTGTGCCCCATCCCGAACACCTCGACCCGTTCCTTTCGCGTCCCTGCACTGCCACCACTCGCGTAGCTGATGGTCGACAGCGACCCGTTCGCGTGACGCAGCGCCAGCACCATGTCCTCTGCCAGCAGCTGCTCGCCCCCCGGGCCAGCGAGAGCACGCACGTCGACGACCTCCGATCGGACCAGAGCCGCACACGTGTCGACGAAGTGGCACACCTCCCCAAGGAGGCGTCCTCCCTGCCGTCGGTCTGCGTACCAGTGCCTCGCCGGCACCGGCCCAGCGCTCACCCGGTAGGTCACCACTGCCGGACCCCGCAGCTGCTCGGCGACAGCCAGGACGTGCGGCGCCCACCGGCGGTTGTGCCCCACCATGAGGACGCAGCCGCTCTCCCGCCACGCGGCCTCGACCCGGTTCAGCTCCTCCATCGACAGGGCGAGCGGCTTCTCGCACCAGACGTGCTTGCCCGCCTGCAGCGCGCGCACCGTGTAGTCCGCGTGGGTGTCGTGAGGTGTCGCGATGACGACGACCTCGACGTCCGGGTCCGCGATCACCTCGTCGGCCGAGCTGAGCGCCTTCTCGAAGCCAGCTCGATCGGCAACTCGCCGCGCCGAAAGGCCACTCGCGGAAGCCACGGCCACCAGCCGGTCGAACCCGGCTGCAGCGAAAGCTGGCAGCAGGACGCCCGTGGAGTAGCCGCCGGCACCGATCCAGCCGACACCAGGAGACGACGACGCGCGGGGTGGGGTAACCAGCAGCGGCGGCTCGCGGTCCGGCTGGGTCTCCGGGTAGGTCAGGGCGATGGCGAGGTAGGGCTCGCGGCGGGACTCGATGAGCTCGTACGCGCCCGTCGCCCCGGCGATCGGGAAGGTGTGCGTGACCAGGTCCGCAACCTGCAGACGCCCCGACGCGATCAGGTCCAGCACAGCCTCGAAGTTGCGGCCCTCCGTCCAGCGGACCTGCCCCGCCGGGTAGTCGACGCCGTACTCCTCGTACTCCCGCTCGTAGCGGCCCGGGCCGTAGGAGCGGGCGAACAGCAAAGTCAGCTCCTTCTCGTAGAAGGGCGTCCGGGACAGCTCCAGACCCACGTCTCCCACGACGACGACCCGGGCACGGTCCCGACAGAGCGCGGGCGTGCGCTGAGCGACCGTGGATGACGAGCCGGCGGCGCAAAGCAGGACCGCGTCGGCCCCCCTACCGCGTGACCAGGCGAGGACGGCCTCAGTCGTGGCCTGGCCCTTCTCCTCCAAGGCCAGCACGCCAGACTCGGCAGCGACACGCAGCGGCCCAGCAGATACGTCGATGCCGACGACGTCGCACCCCGATGCCATGGCCAGCCGCGCGGACAGCTGCCCTACCAGGCCGAGGCCGATCACCACCACCTTCGACCCGGGGCCGACCTCGGCCAGGCGAAGACCATGCAGGGCGATCGAGGCGATCGTCGTGAACGCCGCGTCCTGCGGCGTCACCCCCTCCGGCACGGCTGCGCACAGAAGACCGGGAACTGCCTGCCACTCGGCATGATTGGCCTGGCCCGCACCGCCGGTGGCGACCAGCTGGCCGGGCCGGATGCCGGCGACGGCCTGACCGACCTCCATGGCGATCCCGGCGGCCGAGTAGCCCAACGGCAGGTCCGAGGCCAGCCTCGCCCGGACGGTCTGCATCGTGGAGCTCAGGCCCTCGTTCCGAGCCTTCTTCACGACCTGCCGGACAAGATCAGGACGCGCCCGCGCCTTGCTGAGCAGCGACGACTGCGCCAGCGAGGTGACGGCGCGTTCGGTCCCCGGGGAGATGACGCTGGCCAGGGTCCGGACGAGGACTTCGGTTGCCCCGATCGTCGGGCGTGGCACATCCAGCACCTCCACGGCCCCGCCGCCGATGGGCTGGACGACCTGCTTCACGAACTCCCTCTCGTCGACAGCTCCACCTCGAAGCGCCACGGCAGCCTCGCACGCTCACGGTGCACGAGGGCAGGTGCCGGCACCCGGTCCTCCCAGCCCTGTGCAGCCAGCACCTCCTCGTGGTCCCAGTCCACGGACGGCGAGAGCACCGCGTCGAGAGGGGTCCCGTGCAGCCGGGCCGTCAGGTCGTGCTCACCTGCGCCGAGGACCTCGTCTGCCACCCGCAGGCGGTCCGCCGTGAGGAGCCACGTGCGCCGGTGGACCGGCCGCCCCTGAAGCCGCCGGTAGCCGTCGTGCGCGGCGCTCAGGGTGATCGACGTGCCGTCGTCGTCCGCTCGCAGGACCGTCGGCCGGGCCCGCCGCGCCGCCCGGAAGGCACCCCACACCTCGGTGGAGTCCGCGTCATCCACCTGCACGGTGCTGTGTGCAGCCGTGGACCTCTCGAAGGCCCGGACGTCGCCAGCTGCATACGTCGACGTGCCGACCTCCGAGACCAGGCACTTCGTACCGACGTGCAGCAGGAAGCCGAAGGTGTCGGCGTGAGCGTGCGCCGGCAGGTCGTCCGGGCAGGGCAGCCCTACGTCGGCGAGCACGTGGGCTTGGCCGCGCCGCAGGACCGCCAGTCCCGTATCAGCCAGCAACGTCAGTCCGTCAGGCGCCGCGGGACCCGGCCGCAGGGCATCGACGAGAGCAGTCGGGATCGGGAAGCCGTCGTTGAGCAGCGGGACCGACCCGTCCGGCAGCAGCACCAGTCCCAACCAGACCCGCATCCGCGCAACGGCCTCGGCCAGCCACACGGGGCTGCTCTCACCCAGCAGGCCGTCGAGGTCCACGAGGTCCGTGAGCACCTGGCAGTGGTACGCGGGCGCCCGCTCGACGTGCCCACCGTCGTCGAGGATCTGCCGGGCCACGTGCTGGCGCAGCCGCCACAGAATCCGGGCCAGCAGCCGGTGGTCCCCCAGGAGGAGCGCCAGGCCGACGAGACCCTTCAGGTCCTTGATCAGGTGGTTGCCGCCGACGTCGAGCTCCAGATGTGCGCGGAGGTAGCCGGCGTGGACGCCCAGCAGGGCGACGAACTCCCCGTCGAGGTCCGAGCCGCGCACCAGCGCGTCGTACTGGCCACACCAGGACCAAGCCCGCACGGCGGCGACGTAGGGCGACCACTCGTCCCAATGGCCGAACCGGGTCTGCTCCTGCCACTGCCGGAACAGCCGCCGGAACACCGCGCGGGCCCGCAGCCGGTCCGGGTGCTGCGCGAGCGCCCACGCCCAGTCCCAGTAGTGCAGGTGGTAGCGCCACAGCTGCGGGGGAGCCGTCGAGCGCCAGTCCTCGACGGTCCGGCTCTGGCCCAGCAGGGTGAACCGGCCGGCGTCGAGCTCCTCGATCGAGCAGGCAGCCGGCACTCGTCCGTCTATCGGCATGAAGCCGTCCGGCCAGCCGGACGCGGTCGGCTGCCTCCGCCGTAGCCCTGCCTCCACCACCCCCGGCGCCGCCTGCACCACGCGGCGCTGCACGTGCAGGCGCACGCGGTGGGCCAGCTGCTCCGGGCGGAGGTGCCGCACCGTGCGGGCGGTCAGCACCCACCGGCCCATGTCCGTCGTCAACGGCTCAGGGCCGCGGCCTCGGCCGTGATGCCTTCGAGAAACGACCTCGGCGCGTAGCCGAGATCACGCTCGGCCGCCTCGATGGAGAAGGCCTTGTCCTCGGCCAGCCGCTCGAGCTGTTCGGCCTTGATGCGGGGCCGCGGAGCCACTTGTTCGTAAAGGCGCAGCAGCGCGATCGTCGGCCGCAGCGGGACGCTGACCAGCCGGGGGAGGCGGCCTACGGCGTTGCCGGCGTGGAGCACCAGATCCCGGAACGGCTGGGCGGTAGGACCGGCGATGACGTAGGTGCGGCTGATGGCGTGTTCGGTGCCCACCGCGGCCAGCAGTGCGGCCGCGAGGTCCTCGACGTGCACCGGCTGCTGCAGGCGGCGGCCGCCACCGGGCAGCGGCAGGACAGGTGTGCGCTTCAGGAGCTGCAGGAGCCGGCACAGGTTCCGGTCGCCCGGTGCCCCGTAGATCATCGTGGGCCGCAGGATCGTCCAGTCGAGCGCGCTCTGCCGGACGGTCTCCTCAGCCGCCAGCCGGACCCGCTTGCTGGCGGCCGGCAGGGCAGTGGTGACCGCGGTTGTCGAGACGAAGACCGCCCGCCGAAGACCCGCGTCCTCTGCCGCCGCCACGATGGCAGGTGCGTGTCCGAAGCCAAGACTGGCGATGTTGATCAACGCGTCGGCCGGCGTCGCGAACGCAGCGTCCAGACTCGCGGGATCGTCGAGGTCCCCGGGCACAGCGCTCGCCCCGAGTGCCTCCACCGTCCGCGCGGCCTCCACCGAGCGGACAACGGCGCACACCTCCTTGCCCGCGTCCAGGGCTGCGCGCACCAGGTGCCGACCGGTGAAGCCGCTGCCCCCAGTGACGAGCAACCTCATCGCACGAGCCGCTTCAACAGGTCCAGGTAGCGCGCGGCCAGCTCCTTGCGGTCGAAGTGCGCTGCCACATAACGGCGACCTCTCGATCCCATGTCCCGCCGACGATCCGCGTCCTGCGCCAACGCGCGCAGTGCGACTGCCAGCTCGACGGGTTGCTCCGGTTCGACGACCAGGGCCCCGGACTCCGCGAGGATGCGCCCCGGCTCGCCGCGTACCGACCCGACGACGGCCTTCTCCGCCGCGAGGTACTCGAAGATCTTCGACGGGATGAAGGTGGAGAACAGCGGGACGTTCCGGAGCGGGACAAGGCAGATGTCGGCAGAAGCCAGCAGCTGCGGCACCTGCGCGCGCGCCACCGCGGGGTGCAGGGTGCAGTTCGTGACGCCCAGTCGCTCCACCGTTTGCTGCAGCCGCTTCTTGTCGGCTCCCTCCCCCACGAAGGCGAAGTGCAGGGGCTCGTCCTGCACCAGCGCAGCGGCCTCGACGACCGCCGGCAGTCCCTGCGAGATGCCGTGGGCACCCAGATAGAGCACCAGCAGGTCCTTCGGCCCCGCTCCGAGTCGCTGCCGGACGTCGGGATCGGGGGAGCCGTCCTTCGGGAACCGCTGGAGGTCGACACCGTTGCGGATGGTGTGCACCTTGCTCCCGGGGACGCCGCGGCTCACGAGGTTCTCCCGGAACCCCTCGGAGACGACGACGACCGCGTCGGCTGCGGCGTAGGCCGCCAGCTCCAAGCGCTCGAGGATGCCGATCAGGGTCGAGTTCTTCAGCACCCCGAGCTCGACGAAGATCGCCGGCCACAGGTCGCGGACCTCGACCACGAGACGGGCCCGCCGGAGCCGGGCGATCAGCCAGGCCGAGCCGATGGAGAAGAACGTCGGGGAGGAGACGACGACGACCTCCGGCCGGCCGGTCTGCCAGACGCCCAGCAGGACCGAGGTCACCATGAAGGACAGGTGGCCGAGGGTCTTCTTGACGATCCCCTCGTTGGGCGTGGCGTACAGCCACGTCCGGACCACCCGGTAGCCGTCGCGCTTCTCCCGGCGCAGAACGGTCCCGCGGTAGGCGGGCAGCAGGACGCCGGTCGGGTGGTTGGGCATGCCGGTGAGCACCGTCACCTCAGCGCCCGCTCCGGCCCAGGCCTGGGCCATCTCGGAGAGCCGGGCCTGCGGCGCCCCGACCTCCGGGGGGAAGTAGTGCGTGACGAGCAGGACCTTCGTCACGCGGTGAGCCTTCTCTCCCGGAGCAGTCGTGGCAGGGCCAGGTAGCCGGAGAGGACAGCCGCCAGGCCCAGGTCGCCGGCGACGCGCAGCGGCACACTGCCTGCCGAGGCCGCACCGAGCAGAGAGCATAGGGAGATCAGCGCGAGCACCAGGCCGCTGACGCGAGTGTGGCTCCAGCCAAGGTCGGTCAGGCGCTGGTAGACGTGGGTGCGGTGCGGCTGGTGCCAGACCTCACCGTTGCGGTACCGGCGCAGCAGCGTGCTCCCGGTGTCCGCGAGGTAGAGCATGAGCGGAGCCACGGCTGCCTCGAGGGGCGCACCGGCCACCCAGGTGAGGACCGACAGCCCGGCCAGCGCCGCACCGAGGGCATAGCTGCCGCAGTCACCGAGGAAGACCCTGGCCCGCGGGACGTTGTACGGCGCGAAGGCCAGCGTCGCCGCCGCCACCGCGGCGGCGAATCCGGCAAGAACGGGCTCGTCGAGCACGTGGCCCATCACGGCGAAGGCGGCGCCCCCGGCGAGCCCCTGCGCGGCCGAGATGCCGTTGATGCCGTCCATGAAGTTCGTGGCGTTGACCACCGCGACGACGTAGAGCAGCACGAGAACTCCGGCCGCCGCGTGCAGGCGGTTCCCCGCCAGGAGGGCTACCGGCAGAGCCGCCCCGATCAGGAGCAGCAGCCGAGCCAGGACCGGCACGCCGCGCAGGTCCTCGACCAGACCCACCGCCCCGGCAAGCAGCGTGCCCGCCAGCAACGCCAGCGCGGTGGACGACGCCCCCAGGGTCACCGAGCCGGCGAGGAGGCCCGCAACGACGGCCACGCCCCCGCCACGCACCGTCGCCACGGTGTGGGACGAGCGCTGCGAGGGGTTGTCGAGCACCCCCCTGCGCCGCAGGACCGCGATGACCAGTGGCTGCAGGGCGAGGCTGACGAGGAACGCCGATGCCGCCGCCGGGAACACAGACCTGCCTCACAGGGGACGGGGGTGGAGCAGTTGCGCCCATACTGCCCCCCATGCGTGCCGTCTGCGTCGCCGGAGCGCGGCCGAACTACATGAAGGTCAAGCCGGTCATGGACGCGCTCGAGGCGGCCGGTGCCGAGGTGGTGCTGGTCCACACCGGGCAGCACTACGACCGGGTCATGAACGACGTCTTCTTCGACGAGCTGGGAATCCGTGCACCGGACCACTACCTCGCCGTCGGCTCCGGCAGTCATGCGCTTCAAGCAGCTCGCACCATGGAGGCCTTCGAGCCGCTGGTAGAGGCAATTCGGCCAGACGCCGTGGTCGTGGTCGGTGATGTCAACGGCACCATGGCCTGTGCGCTGGTGGCTGCCAAAGGGGGATCTCTCGTCGCGCACGTGGAGGCGGGCCTGCGCAGCCGTGACTGGTCGATGCCGGAGGAGGTCAACCGCGTCGTCACCGACCGGGTCAGCGACTACCTGCTCGCTCCCTCACCCGATGCGGTGGACAACCTGCGGGGCGAGGGCTATCGCGAGGATCAGGTGCACCTGGTCGGCAACGTCATGGTCGACACGCTGATGGCCAACCTTCCGCGCGCCCGTGAACGCGATCCGGCTGGCCGGCTGGGCCTGACGAGCGGGGACTACGGGCTGCTCACGCTGCACCGGCCCGCGACTGTGGACGACCCGGCACAGCTCGCTGCCCTGCTGGAGGCGCTGGGTGCGGTCACGGCGCAGCTGCCGATCATCTTCCCGGTCCACCCGCGCACCCGGTCGAGGCTGGCGGAGCATCTGCCGGACGGGCTACTGCCCGTGGAGCCGGCCGGCTACCTCGACTTCCTCGCGCTGCAGGCGCGCGCCCGGCTGGTGCTGACCGACTCGGGCGGGGTCCAGGAGGAGACGACGGTGCTGGGCGTGCCGTGCCTGACGTTGCGCGACAACACCGAGCGGCCCATCACGGTGACCGAGGGCACGAACCGGGTCGTCGGGACGCACCCGCCGGACGTCGTTCGCGCGGCGCTCGAGACGCTGGCCTGTCCGCCCTCACCACGTCGCCCCGCCCTCTGGGACGGCAAGGCGGCCGAGCGGATCGCCGACGTGCTGACTACCCCGTCCCCCGGAGGTCGGCTACGGCCGACCTCGCTCAGCGGCTGAGCGGGGCCTGCTCGTCCAGACTGGCCGCGGCACCGCAGCACCATCTGCGCAGAGCGGTGATGACCGCCTCAGGTGGCTCCCATGGGTCCAGGGCCAGCGCCTCCGCGGGCGCCAGTGCCTTGACCACCACCTGCGAGATGAGTGGGTGGTTCGGCCGCAGGTCGGGCTCACCCGCCCCGAGCAGGTCCTCGTGCAGCTTCTCACCCTGCCGTAGACCGGTGTAGACGATCTCCACCGTGCGGGCGGACTGGTCGACCAGCCGACGGGCGACGTCGTCGATGCGAACCGGCTCCCCCATGTCGAGCACGAGGACCTCCCCGTCATTGCCGACCGCAGCCGCCTGGATCACCAGCTGCACGGCCTCCTGGACGGTCATGAAGAAGCGGGTCACGTCAGGGTGCGTCACGGTCACCGGACCGCCCGCCGCGATCTGGGCGGTGAAGGACGTGAGCACCGACCCGCGGCTGCCCAGCACGTTGCCGAAGCGCACCGACACGAAGATCCCGTCGCTTCGGGTGGCGACCTCGGCGGTGAGCCGCTCGGCAATCCGCTTGGAGTAGCCGAGAACGCTTGTCGGATCGGCCGCCTTGTCGGTCGAGATGTTCACGAAGTGCTCGACGCCCGCCTCGCGGGCAGCCTCCAGGACGGTCAGGGTGCCCCAGACGTTGCTCTTCACCGCCTCGCCAGGGAAGCGCTCCAGCAGCGTGAGGTGCTTGAGGGCAGCGGCGTGGAACACGACCTGCGGTCGCCGCTGCTGGAAGATCCGGTGCATGTGGTCGAGATCGCGTATGTCGCCGAGGACCAGGTCCTCCCCATCGAGCAGGGCCCGACCGGTGATCGACAGCTGGACGGCGTGCAGTGCCGACTCGTCGCGATCGAGCAGGATGAGCTCGCTCGGCCCGTACAGCGCGATCTGCCGGCTCAGCTCCGAGCCGATCGAGCCGCCGGCTCCGGTGACCAGAACCCGCTTGCCGGTCAGGTATCCCGCGATGCTGTCGAGGTCGAGCTCGATCTGTCGGCGGCCGAGCAGGTCGGCCAGGTCCAGGTCTCGGATGTCCTCGACCCCGACTCGTCCGTCCATCAGGCTGTCGACGGTGGGCAGGACCTTGACGGTCAGCCCGGCCGCCTGCGCCAGGGCGCTGACCTCCCGCACGAGGGCCCCGTCGGCGCTGGGCACCGCCAGCAGCAGCGACTCGGCTCCGGTCAGCGCAGCAACCCGCGGAAGGTCCTGGCGGGTGCCCAAGACCTTCACGCCGCGAAGCCGCAGGTTGCTCTTTGCGGGGTCGTCGTCGATCAGACCCACCGGAAGGTAGCGGCTGGTCGAGTCGTGCAGCATGGCCACCAGCGCCTGATCCGCACCCTCGCCGGCTCCGAAGAGCAGCAGCGGCGTGGCCGCTTCGCCGGCTCTACGGCCGAGCCCCCGTCGCTCGCTCTCCCGGTGCATCCGCCATAGGTAGCGCACCCCCAGCATGAAGGTGAACGCGATGAAGGCCCCGATGAACGGCACCGACCGAGGCGTCCACTGCGTCGAGGGCACCGCCTCGTTCAGCACCGCCAGGCCGACCGCGGCGCAAGCCGCCGCGAGCAGCACTCCCAGCACCTCGTCGAACGAGCCGTAGCGGTAGCGCCCGCGGTAGAGGTGGCCGAGGAACCCGAAGGCGACCTGCAGCACACCCACGCTCAGTGTGGCCCAGGCCGCCCCGGACAGAGAGATCCGCTCCAGCACCAGGTCGTAGCGCAAGGCGTGCGCCAGAGTCAGCCCCAGCGTCCACGCGCTCAGATCTACGGCGACCTGCGCCGTCCGCAGCCAGTGCGCGCGCGACACCCGCTGGAGCATGCGCGGGCCGCCTTCCTTCCGGGCACGTACGCTGACCGCTCAGGCAGCCTAGCGGGGCCCGACGCTCGATCGTGACCTAAACCAGCAAACTCAACTCGGCGGAAGGCGGGTGGCGGTGGAGCTTCGCGACTACGTCCGCGTCCTGCGCAAGCAGTGGCGGTTGATCGCGCTGTGCGTCCTGCTGGCGGCCGGCGCTGCGGCTCTCGCGACCATGCAGGCAACACCCCAGTACCGATCAGAAGTCACCTTCTTCGTCTCGACCCCGACCGAGGACGTCAGCACCACTTTCGCCGGGGGGGTGTTCTCCCAGCAGCGGGTGCGCTCCTACGCCGACATCGTGGCGGGACCGGCCACCGCCCAGGCCGTAGCCGACACCCTGGGCGGAGTCGAGGCCGCGGACGTCGTCGACCGGGTGAGCGCAGCAGTGGTCCCGGACACCGTGCTCCTGGAGGCCACGGTCACCGACGCCTCCCCCGTGCGGGCTCAGCAGATCGCGCAGGGCCTCGCCGACCGGTTCCCGGAGGTCGTCACCGCGCTGGAGCGCCCCGCCAGCGGCGGCGCCTCGCCGATCAAGGTGAGCGTCGTCGAGCAGCCGGCACTGCCGACCGACCCCGTGTCCCCGCGCCCGGCGCGCAACCTCGCGCTGGCGCTCGTGCTCGGCCTGCTGCTCGGCATCGGCCTCGCCGTCCTGCGGGAGACCCTCGACAACACCGTCAAGAACCCCGACGACATCCTCGAAGCGACGGGCGCCGCCACGCTGGGGGCGATCGCCTACGAGGCTCAGACCAGCAGGCGGCCGCTGATCGTGTCGGACAGCCCGCGCAGCGTACGGTCCGAAGCCTTTCGCCAGCTGCGCACCAACCTGCAGTTCGTGCAGGTGGACGGGCCGCTGCGGTCCCTGGTGCTGACCAGCTCCGTGCCGAAGGAGGGCAAGAGCACCACCGCCTGCAACCTGGCGATCACCCTCGCCCAGGCCGGTGTACGGGTCTGCCTCATCGAGGGCGACCTGCGCCGTCCCCGTGTCGCCGACTACCTCGGCATCGAGGGCGCGGTCGGCATGACCGACGTCCTCATCGGGCGGGTCCGACTCGAGGACGCCCTGCAGCCGTGGGGTGACGGCCTCCTGGAGCTCCTCCCCAGCGGGCCGCTGCCGCCGAACCCGAGCGAGCTGCTGTCGTCCCGGGGCATGGGCGAGCTGATGAAGACGCTCGAGGAGCGGTTCGACCTGGTGCTGGTGGACGCTCCGCCACTGCTTCCGGTCACCGACGGCGCCATCCTCGCGACCCTGACCGACGGCGCGGTGCTGTGCGTGCACGCCCGCAAGACCCGCAAGGACCAGCTGGGGCAGGCTCTCAGCGCCTTGCGGGCGGTGGACGCCAAGGTGCTCGGCGTGGTCCTGACCATGGTCCCGACCAAGGGTCCGGATGCCTACCAGGGATACGGATCCGGCTACGGCTCCTACCAGAGCGACAAGCGCAAGCCGCAGATGTCGACCGAGGACGCCGTCCGCGCGCTTGACGTCCCACCGGGGCAGAGCCTCCAGCCGCAGACGCGGCCCTTCTAGTCCACGACGAAGGGAACGTCGAGATCCAGCTCGTCGTCCACGACCAGCGGCTGCTGCCGGTAGGTCAGCAGCCCTCCCGGATCGGTCATCTCAGCAGTGATCACGGTGGGACGGCTGGGCCGGATCTCCACCACCACCGTGCCGACACCGTGGCCGCGCTCGGTGCCGAGGTCGGCTGACGCCTCGACCCCGTCCACGAACATCCGGAGGACGTTCTGCCCGAGCCCGGCGTAGACGCTGATCAGCTGGCGGGTCTGGCCGGGCTCGACCGGGAAGATCGGCTCGTCCAGCCGGCCGATGACGATGGGCGGCACTGCCTTCGGGTCCACCGTGTTGGTGAGCACGACGGTGGCGGTCGCCTCACCCGGCGCGGCGCGGGCATAGGAGACCCGCCTGCGGACGTAGTAGTCGATCTTGTTGCCGGCCGCGTTGTTGCTCACCACGTGCAGGTAGGCCCCGTCCTCTGCCGGCAGCGCCCCCGAAGCGCGCAGCGGAGCGATCACGTCCTGCTCCTGCGACCGGGCTGACCAGACCTGGAGGTGACCCGAGCTGGCGGCCCGGCCCATCGCCGACAGCATCGCCGGAGCGCTGTAGCTCCCGCCGGACACCTTCTCGTAGAGCCCTCGCGCCAGCTCGGCGAGCACCTGCTTGCGCTCCACGCTGTCGTCGGCGAACTGCGCGTACTCGTCCCGCATGACGAAGTCCACGACGTTCAGTGCGCTGATCGACCGGCCGGTGACCTGCGCCGGCCCGGTCACCGCCAGGATCTCGGCCATGGCCACGGGGTCCACCCCCAGGACGCCGTCCAGCGCCTCCCCGCCCTGCTTCCGCCACAGCCCGGCCATGATCTGTGCTGCGCTGGGCCAGTCCGGCGTCAGCACCGCCGCGGACCAGTAGCTCCGGGAGAACTCGCGGTCGTAGCGCTCGCGAAACTCCGGCCCGAGATCCACCACGGGGGCCGGTGCCGTGCGGAAGTCGTCATTTGTCCCCACGCGCTCCAGGGACAGGCGGCCGCCCTCGGCGCGCAGGACGGCGTAGGCGCCCACGAGCCCCCCGGTCCCGCGTACTTCTGCGTTGTTGTGCACGGCGAGGAAGTAGCGGCGCGGCCCGTCCGCTCCGAGCATGCTGGGCGCCAGGCCCAGCACCTCACGGCTGGTCGTCAGCCCTGCAGCCAGATCCCGAACCTGAGCGACCAGGTCCTGGCGGGCATCCGAGACCGGCGGCGGCAGGTACCGCGAGGAGATCCGGTCCGCCGCACCCTGAGCCGCTCTGGCCTTCGTTTCGGCCGCTGACACGTCCTCGGCGAGGGCGGCGAGCAGGCCGAGGTCGACCCGGCCGTCGACCAGCAGCTGCCCTCCCTGCAGCTGGGCTCCTCCTTCGATCAGCGGGGGGAGCACGTCGTCGACGATCACGGCGACGACCGCCGACGCCTCCCCCGCGACGGCGAACGACCGGCCGATCACCGGAACGTGCGAAACCAGCCGCCACAGCGGATCGTCCGCCGCCTGACGGGCCCTGCCCACGTCCTTCGACGCCTGCCTCTGCGCGTCTGCGACGGCCTCGATCTTCCCGGAACCGGCGCCGCCGACCGCCTGAGTGAGACCACTCTGCGCTGCGAGAAGGGCGCTGCGCAACTGGATCCCGCGAAATCCCAACCACCCGATCGCCAGAGCGCAGCAGACCAGGAGGGTGAGGACGACGCGGCCAGCGGCGGACGATCCGGCACGATGTCGGGACACGATCCGCCCAGAATATCCGCCGACGCCACTTCAGTGCGTGGCGGCAGTTGACGATGGCCCAGTAAATGTTCATTCGAAAAACTCGCCGGGTGCCCACCTCGTGTGACAGTCTCCCCGGTGACTTGCTTCGCCCATCCCTTCAGGAGTGCCTCCATGACCCCACGCACGCTGGCCTCGGCCGCCGCCGCCCTCTCGCTTGCGGGCGCCGCCATGCTGGGCATGAGTGCCCCTGCGGTCGCACAGGACTACCCGCCCGCGCAGCCCGCGTCGATCAGCGACGAGACAGTGGTACTCGGCCAGACGGTCACGGCCAACAGCGGCGCCGGCTCATGTCCCACAGACTCAACCGCTCAGGTCACCGTCTTCGACGACACCAGCGCGGCGCCGGTCGCCGCTAATGGCAACGCGAGCACGACGTTCACGGTCCCGGGCGACGCCCGGCCCGGGCGCAACGAGGTCGTCTTCACGTGTGCGGGCAACCGGATCGTCATCCCCTTCACCGTCGTCGCGGCGCAGGCGGCCAACCCCGGCCGGGGCCAGCTGCCGCAGACTGGGTCGGACCAGCTCGTGCCGCTGACGATCGCCGGTGTCGCGCTCGTCGGGATCGGCGCAGGCATCGTCGTGGCCTCCCGCCGCCGGCGCGAGACCATGCCGGGCGGCCTCGCCTAAAGGGCACTGCCCCACCGCTTTTGGCAAGGAAGCCCCCGCAGCCCCCAGGCTCCGGGGGCTTCCTGCTGTCCGGCCTCAGCCCGCTTCCCGGTCAGCCCTGCAGGGCGAGCACGACGAGGATGACCACCACCACCGCCAGCACCAGCAGAGCGATGTCCAGCACCCGCTGGCGACCCTGCGGTGCCGCCAGTGACGGCCGCTGTCGCAACACCCGGTCGCGTGACGGGGCGGAGCGGGCGCGAGGGGCTGTCGTGGGTCGGCGCGGCGGACGCGGGAGCCGCTCCGGTTCCGGAGCCTGTGCCCAGGGAGCGGCCGGTGGCGGATGCGCGCGCAGGGGCGGGGGCGGGTCCCCCTCCCGCCACGGCCAGAAGCGGTCGGTGTCGTCGTCGCGAGGCTCGTCGGGCACGTGGACCTCAGCGGCTGCTTGCGACGAGGGCCACGTAGACCAGGATCAGCACGCCGAGCGCCAGCACCAGCAGCCCCAGGTCCCGGCTGCGTCGCAGCCGACGCTGCTGTCGCTGCCAGGCAGCCCGACGCGCCTCGGGGTCGTCGATGTCATCCACGCCCGGAGTCTCGCAGGTCCAGATCCGCTACCCGCGACAGCCGGGCCGACAGGTGCGGCTGCAGCGGCTGGGCGACCGCGGCCATGTCCACCGCGTACGCGAGGTCGCCGTCGACCACCCCGTACAGCCGGTGCAGAGCGGTCACCGACTTGGCCGTCCCGGTCCGCGCGACGACGTCGGTCCGCAGCTCGACCTTCGAGAACGTGACCTGACCGAGGTAGACCTCGACGATTCCGGTGGGATGCGCCAGCAGGAGCTCGACATCGCGAGTCTCCTTGCCCGGCCGCCACCAGCCGACCTCGCGGGCGGCGGGGCGCACCCGGGAGCCGGACTCGTCGAGGATCCAGGTGCGGCTGGCGTACTCGAGGAACGGCCGGCCGTCGTGCGCGAAGACGAGCTCCTGCTCGTAGCGCCGCTCCTCGACCGTCGGGTAGCCGACGACGCCGAGGCCACGCCAGGTGCCGAGCAGGAACGACAGCGGCTCGAGACGCTCGTGCAGGGCAGGGTCAGTCACGCCTAACGCTGACCCTGGTACAGCTTGTAGACCACGTAGACGGCGAACCACGCGATGAAGACGAAAGCCGCCACGAGGATTCCGGAGTAGACGAACTCGAGCACGAGAGCTCCTTCGGGTCTTAGTGCTTCAGCCTACCGAGGCGCACACTGGTAGGCATGCCGGACACCCTCGTCGTGAAGCTGACCGCAGGTGCCGAGGCACCCGAGAAGTGCGCGCAGGCATTCACCGTCGCGGCGATCGCGTGCTCGTCCGGCGTCGCCGTCTCGCTGTGGCTCACCGGGGAGGCCTCGTGGATGGCGGTTCCCGGCCGCGCGGAGGAGTTCGTGCTCCCGCACAGCGCTCCGCTGGCCGAGCTGCGCGACGCCCTGCTCAGCATGGGCACGCTGACGCTGTGCACCCAGTGCGCCGCGCGGCGGGGGCTGACCGCAGGCGACGTCCTGCCGGGCGTCCGCCTCGCCGGCGCAGCCGTCTTCGTGTCCGAGGTGATGGCCGACGGGGCCCAGGCGCTCGTCTACTGAGCGGCCGCCGCGTCTTCCTCCCGGTCCCGGCGACGTCGCCGGTAGAGCAGGAACAGCAGCACCAGCAGGATCAGGCCGATCAGCCCGCCCGCAAGGGGGATCAGGACGTTGGGATCCTGCGTGAGGGGCACCGCCTTCGCGGCGACGGGCTCCGCCCGCTGACCCGCGTCGTCCGGGAAGGTGATCGTCGCCTCGGCCGCTCGCTCGAGCTGCCCGCTGCGCAGCGTGAGGGTAGCCAGCCACGGGCCGCCCCGGATGGCCGCATCGAGGACTACCTGCACCGGGCTGGTCTCCCCGGGCGCCAAGGTCGTCCCCAGTTCGGCGGGAAAGGGACCCGCCGACAGCCCGCCCGGCCCTTGGGTCAGGGACAGCGCGCCGCTCATGTCCAAGGCGCGGGCTCCGGTGTTGCGCACCTGTGCGGTGACGACCGGGCGGCCGTCGGCCTGACGACCGGCTTGCAGCGTGCTGATCTCGAAGTCGCTGACCGGCTCCTTCGGCCCGCCGACGCTGAGGTAGACGCGCACCCCCACCCGGTTGGTGATCGTGATGCCCGGCGCATCCGAGGCTCCTTGGACCTCGGCCAGAACTGCTGCGTAGCGCTCTCCGCCACCGGCGTCGGCCGGCACGGCGATGCTCACGGTGGCGGTGGCGCTGGCGCCGGAGGCCAGGTCGAGGGTCGGCGGGCTCACCCGCATCCACCCGGTCAGCTCGTTCGCCGCGGCACCCGGCAGCACCTGGAACGAGCCGGCGGTGAGCTCGGCCGCGGCGGGATAGAGCGAGACCCGGGCGGCCCGGCCAGTCCGGTTCACCACCTCGACGCGGCGCGAGAGCTTGGCTCCAGGCTGCACGTGGTCCACGACGTAGACCTGTGCCCGCGGGTCATCGCGCCGCTCCGTCGGTGCGTCCAGCAGTCGGATGCCGAGTCCGCTCCTGTCCGTGTCCGGCCTGGTCTGCGCCGCCGCGGGACCGAGGACCAGGCCGAGGACGGCGAGGATCGCGATCCAGAACAACCCCATGCGGCTCCCCCGTCCTCACCCAGTGATACTGGACACGACAGCACGGGGCGGCCGGTGGCCGCCCCGTATGCCTGGATGATCTAGACGACGGTGTGACTGACGGTGCCGCTGTAGGTGGCACTGACCACGTTGCTGTCGATGGTGACCTGCACGGTCGGCGTGTAGTCGACGGAGTTGCTAGCCGTCGTGGTCGCCGTCACGAAGACCTGGGCCGCGCCGAGGGTCAGCCCGGTGGCAGCGTCGATGGCTGTGGTCGTCGGCACTGCGGACAGAGCGGCGGACGTCAGCGTCGGGCCGTTGGCCGGGAGGATGTAGGTCTTCGCCTTGCTGGCCGCGATCGTGTGCGTCGTGGTGCCCACGGTGGCCGTGAAGGCGGTGGAGGCCACGCTGCTGTTCCACCCCAGGGTCGAGCCGCGGTTGTCGGTGACGGTCACCTTGGGCATCGTCCCCGTCACCGCGCTCCCGGTGAGGCTGGTCGTGGCCTTGCCGAGGTTGGCGGTGGTGGCAGCCGACGCGATCGACAGGGTGCCGGCCTCGACAGCGAAGGTGGTGGTGACATCAGCGGCTGAGGCGGGTGCGGCGGTGGCGGCGAACCCGCCGAGAACGACGACGGCGCCCAGCGTGAGGACCTTGCGCATGGCGTCTCCTGAGCTCCACGAGCCGGATAGTCCGGCTACACAGCTAGTTTCGGACAGATGCCGAGCGGGCACCATAACTAGTCCGGATGGTTGTGGTCACCCCGCAGTGCCCATACCCGCTGGGCCATCCGGCGCAGCCGATCACCGTTTGCCGGCCACACCTCCGCCCGGTGTCAGCAGCCGGTCGTCGTCGCCGTCGCCGGCGCAGAGCTCCAGCCGCCGTACGTCGCCCGGACCGCGGAGGTGTAGGTGCCGCCGGAGACCAGCGGGAGGTCGACGGTCGTCGAGTTCGCCGTCGGACTGAGGGACTGGTTGGCGATCTCGCTGCCGCCGTCGTCGGTGACGATGACCCACTGCCCGCTGGCCCAGGTGGTGCTCGACGGCGTCCACGACAGGTCCAGCGCAGCACCGAGGACCACCCCGAGGGCCCCAAGGGTGCAGCGCTTCTGCACCGTCAGGCCGCTCGGTGCTGACAGCGAGCCGGTCGAGAAGGTCACCGAGGCCGTCGCCGGGTCGACGAAGGCGGCATGTGCCAGCGGGACCGCTCCTGCGGCAACCGCGCCGGCGAGAGCAGCCACGAGCAGTGGCCGGAGGGCGTTCATGATCCTCGCGCCTCCGTATCACCGGCAGCGCGGCCGCGGTGAACAGGCAGCCGAGGACGAAGCCGCCCTTGGCGCTGGCGAAGAAGGCCGAGACCCGGCCGATGGACGGAACGCTCGCGACGAGCTTGCCGGCGGAGGCGACCGCAACGGGCAGCGGGTCGGGGTCCTCGTTGGCGTCACCCTTCAGGGTGAGCTGCGCCGTAGGCTCTCGAGCACGATCCCGGTGACCCGGTGCGTGACACGGGTGCGGTCCGGACGCTCCACCGCCACGACATCGCCGACCCGGATGTCGGCTGCAGGGATGGTCCGTACGAGCACCATGCCGCCCGTGGGGATGGTCGGCTCCATCGAGCCCGACTTCACGACCAGCGGCCGCAGACCCGTCACGTGTGCGGTCACGGTGATCCCGAGCACGACGAGGCCGAGCACCGAAGCGAGGGTGAGCAGGACGTCCGGCGAGCCGGCTTCCGGCAGTCCTGGGTCGCTCTGTCGAGGCCGGCCGGGGCGCTGCGACGGTGGCCGCGAGGTCATGGGCTGGGCCGTGGCCGACGTGGAGCGAACGGTCGGCGCGACGACGAAGGCTCCTGCGGTGCCGTCCCCTGCGCAGCCGACGCGCTGGTGGGCAGGACCGGGCGTGCGTCGTCTGCCAGCAAGGCGGTCATGGAAGCCCTTCCAACTGCTGTGCCCCGGCCGCCTCGTAGGAGGCGCCGGGCAGGATCAGGTTGCGCCTGGGTCAGCGAGAAGGTGAAGGTCGAGGTGGTGGTCAGGCCCTGGAAGGTGTTGTCGGAGGCAGTGGGGAGGCTCCACCCTGAAGCACAGCGTCTCACTGGCTGCGCACCCAACGCCCGCGCGGTCGAGATCGCGGCCGACGACAGGGCCCCACTCGCGATGACAGTGCCAGCGAACGCTGTCCGGCGGCGTCGCCGGCTCCGACGACCGCGCCCAGGGCGGTCAGGCGGACGTCGTGGTGTAGGTGCTCGCGATCGCCGGCGTTTTCCACCTTGAGCGTCGCGAACTTGACGTCGCCCGGCTTCATGTTGCTGGTCGACAGGGTCGTGAAGGCTGTAGGCGTCGGTCGTGTCGTCGGCGAAGTTCCATGTTGACGGTTCCGGTGGCGAACGTCGACGACGACGTCGCGTCGTCGGTGAAGGTGGCAACGTGCCGGCCCAGCGCCCGAGAGGGTGCCGAGGGCGGCGATGACGCGGATCTTCTTCGAGGTGTTCATGGCGAGAACCACCTGGTCTCTTGCGGGCGCAGCTCGGCGTACTTCCTTTCTCGCCAAAACCCCTGCGCTACAGCATTACTAGCCTCGATCTTTCTTCTGGGGCTTGATCAGGACGTAGGACACGCGGCCTGGAACTACGGAAGTGCCTGCTCTGCTTGGGATCCTGTTGCTTGCGACGAGAAGGTGAAGAGCGCCTCGATAACGGGCGCACGACACGGTTGCGGCTAGTGGCTGGCGGTGGTCGTTGATCTCTCCGAAGGCGGCGCTGTTGGTTCACGCGCAGGTCAGCGGCCTTGATGAGCGCTACGCGATGGGTTGGTGCCGTGGCGGGCGGCGTGGGCGCAGCATGACAGTCGTGCTCGACCTGGCGGTCGCGATCGCGCTGGGCGCTGCCTGGCCGACGTTGCGGTGGTCCAAGCCAGGCGGCCGCGTCCGATCCGACGGTCTCGCGGTTGATCGCGACGCTGGCCGCTGATGCGAGGCAGCGCTACGGGCGGCGCGAGCCGCTGCGCGCGAGCGGCCGACGACCGGCATCGATCTGGACGCCACGATCGGGCTGGCGCACTCGGAGAAGGAAGGCGCGACGCCGACCTGGAAACAGGCTTCCACCCGCTGCTGGCGTTCGCTGACCACGGTGGCGGGACCGGCCGGCGTGCTCTGCTGCGCATCCGACCGCGAACGACGCCGCGGACCACATCGCCGTCCTGACCCAGGCGCTGTCGCCCGTCCGCTTCATGTCGGGTGCTGGTCCGCGGGGACAGCCGGCCGGTGTCCACGGCTGTAGCAGCGTCCACGTCGTGCGCTACGTCGGCGCCCATCAGCCGATCATCGATGCGCTGGCGGGGTCTGCCTCGACGGGCGTGGCGAGCCGCGATCGACGTCGCCGGGCAGCCCGCGACGGGGCGCAAGGTCGCCGAACTGACCCGCTCCTGCGGCCAGCCCGCAACCCATGGTGGCGCGTCATTGCCCGGCAGCGACGGCCGCACCCCGGCGCGCAGGCGCGGCTGACCGACACCGCTGGCGCATCACGATCTTCGCGACCAACGTCACCAGCGGTCGCCGAGCACGGCTGCACCGCCAGCGCGCCCGGGCCGAGGACGGCTGCCTGAAGGACACCGGGCTTCCGCTGCACAACTTCGCCGCCAACGAAGAACCTGGCTCGAGGTCGTCGCGGCCGACCTACTCGCCTGGACCCAACACCTCGCGCTCACCGGCACTGCCGCCCGAACCTGGGAACCCAAGCGGCTGCGACTGCGGCTGCTCAACGTCGCCGGCCGCGTCGTTCGCACCGGCCGGCGACACCTGCTCCGCCTGCCTCGCGGCTCCCTGGCCGTGCTGGCCGGGCACCAGCGGCTCAGCACCCTTGAAAATCCACCTCACGCCACTCGGACACCGACCGACGCGGCGCTCAACCACGCCTGCGAGATAACTCCTGAACTACAACCGCACCCGCCAACCAAGATCACGACGAGGCTAGTCAGGATGGTTCACAGTTGCGCCACTCCTCTGAACGTTGAGCCGTCCGGAGCAGCCGATGCCGACGTCCGTGCGCAGAAGGGGACATCACGACGGCCCGGTCCCTCGGGGACCGGGCCGTCGTTGTCGATGTCCGCCGTCGTGGTGATGGCCGGACGCGCAGGGCTCTCTACTCCACCGCATCTCCGAGGACCTGGCCGACACTGCGGACCGACCAGCGGACGCCCCGCACGGTGCGGCTCCCGTCGGCGTTCAGGGCCGCAGCGATGGTCTGCCGACTCGCGCCCGCCTTGTTCATCGTGACGATGGTCCCCACCGCCGGGCGGTAGCTGTCGCCCCGGCACGGCCAGCTCGCCGAGATGCACTCGCTGATCAAGCCAGGCTCGAGGGCCCTCTCGTCCAGAGGGCGGCTGAACAGATAGCCCTGAGCGAAGTTGCAGCCCAGCGAGTCGAGAAGCTCGAGCTGCTCGACCGTCTCGACGCCCTTGGCCACGCAGCGCACGTTGAAAGCTCGCGTGCGCCAGGCGGATCAACGACGTCACGATCGCGGTGTCGATGCGATCTGTGCCGAGGCCTTGGATGAACGAGCGGTCGATCTTGAGGTCATCTGCGGACACGTGCTTGAGGTAGATCAAGGAGGAGTAGCCGGTGCCGAAGTCGTCCAGCGCTACACCCGCGCCGAGGTCCTGCAGGCGGCGCAGGGCATCGATGACGGTGGCCAGGTCGCGGGCCTGGGCGGTCTCGGTCACCTCGAAGACCACGTGGCCGGCCGGGCAGCCTTGCGCGTGCAGAGTGGACCGCACCTGGTCCACGAACGCCAGATCTGACAGCTGACGGCCCGACAGGTTCACGCCGACGGTGAGGGCGCCATCGGCTCGGCCGGCCAGGTCGACCGCGACCCGGCACGCCTCCTCGAGCACCCACTGGCCCAGCGGGATGACCAGCCCGGTGGTCTCGGCCACCTCCATGAACTCCGCCGGGCCGAGCAGGCCGCGAGCCGGATGCTGCCACCGAACGAGCGACTCCACCCCGACGGGCTGGCCCGTGCCGGTGGCGACGATGGGCTGGAACCACAGACGCAGTTGGCCGGTGTCGATGCCCACTCGCAGCTCGGTGGCCAGATCGGCATCCCGCCCGCGGTTGGTCATCCCAGCGGTCCTGGGTTGCTCGTCCTCCACACGGATCTCGACCATCGTCGGGGAGGGTGTCACACCGGCTCACCGCGCTTGCCGCCACCGCCTGTCCTGGGAATGCAGGTCCGCGCGCCGTCAGACGGGGCGGTGGAGGCGGCAACGACCGACGCCGCCTCGGTGGCGTCCTGCGCCAGCTGCTCCCCGATGACGGCGGCTGCGTCCAGAGCGGCCGTTGCTGCGGCGGCGGCTACCGCCGCGACCCGCACGGCGATCTTGGCGGCGGCAGCGGCGGCGGCCACGGCCGCGGCCCGCACGACAGCCTGCTGCGTGGCGGTGACCTCGTCCACGTGCCGGACCGGCAGGCTCCCCTGCTGCGTGATGCGCGCGCGATCGAGAACGGGGAGCCGGTCGAAGGACCGTCGCCGACCTCAGGTCCCAGGATGGAGGGTGCGGCCGGGCCGGCCGCAAGAGTGACCGCCGCGGCGGCCAGGCTGGCCACCTGATCGGCCCTGGCGGAGGCTCGAGGCAGCCGCGGAGGCGGTGTCCACCGCGATCTGCGCCGTCCGGGCGGCCTCCGCGGCGACCTCGGCCGCAGCGGTGGCCGCGACGGCCTCGGCAACGGTGACCGCGAGAACTTGCGCGGCTCCCCACGACTGACCCGATGACGCCAGATCTGACAAGGCCGGGAGATCCAGGCCCGCTGAGCTCCGGAAGTGGGTCGGCCTGTCGTCTCTCAGCGATCAACCCGTTCCAGGACACATGCCCGCGATGGAGGTCGCTGATGCTCTGCGCGCTGAGCGGCCTGGCGAACAGGTAGCCCTGGGCGTAGGTGCACCCGATGTCGCGCAGGTAGTGCAGCTGCTCGGCGGTTTCGATGCCTTCGGCGGTCACGCTCAGCCCGAGCCCGTACGCCATGGTCAGGGTCGCGTCGATGATGGGCACGTGGGAGCCGGCGTGCGTGATCTCGCTGACGAAGCGCGGTCGATCTTCAGCCGGCTCAGCGGCGCTTCGCGCAGGCGGGTCAGCGAGGAGTAGCCGGTCCCGAAGTCGTCCAGCGCCAGGTGGATCTTCCGCTCGCACAGGGACTGCAACGTCCGAGCGGCCACCGGCTCGTCGAGAGACAGGGCGGTCTCGGTGATCTCGAGCACGAGGCAGGCGGGATCGAGCCCGTGCGCCAGCAGGTCGTCGATGACAGCGAGCAGGCCTGGCCGCTCAAGGCGGCGCGTCGAGACGTTGACATTGAGGACCAGGGCATCCCGGGCGTCTGCTCGTTCCACCGCTGCAGCGGGGCGACCGCGGAGCGCAGCACCCATTCCCCCAGCGCCAGGATCAGCCCCGAGTCCTCCGCGACGGGGATGAAGTCGACCGGTGAAACGTCACCGCGTACGTCGTCCTTCCAGCGCACGAGCGCCTCGACCCCGGCCAGTGCACCGGTCTTGAGGCTCACGATCGGCTGGTAGACCAGGTGCAGGCCGGTGATTGCACACCGCCCGGCGCAGGTCGCTCTCCACCGACAGGCGCTCCTGTGCGGCCTGCTGCATGTACGGCTCGAAGGTCACCGCCATCCCCTTGCCCCGCTTCTTGGCCGTGTACATCGCCACGTCCGCCGCACCCAGCAGGCTGTCGAGGTCACCCTGGGTGTGCCCCATGGCGATGCCGAGGCTGGCGCCGATGGTCAGCTCGGTCTCGGCCACCCGCACAGGCGCCTCCAGAGCCAGAAGCAGGCGGTCGGCGGTCGCGGTCGCCTCCGCAGCATCGCCGTGTCCGACGAACACGACGAACTCGTCCCTGCCGAGGCGGATCGCGCGCTCTCCCGGTCGCAGAACGGCACGGATGCGGGTGGCGACCTCGACAAGCAGCCGGTCGCCGTGGCGGTGCCCCAGGCTGTCGTTGACCTTCTTGAAGTCGTCCAGGTCCAGCAGCAGGGCGCAGGTGCCACCACCCAGGAGCCGCTCCCGGCGACGTGCAGGTGCTGTCGAAGCCGCGCCCGGTTCCCAGGCCGGTGAGCTCATCGGTCAGCGCCCGGCGCAGGAGGTCGGCTTTGGCCGCCCGTTCCGCGGTGATGTCGTGCTTGAGCAGCACCGCGCCCAGCAGCTCGCCGGCCTCACCCAGGATCGGCCGGGCGCTCAGGTGGAACGTGCACCGGTCGCGCCACCGCCGACCACGGCCACCTCGTCGACCACGGTCTCGCCGCGCAGCGCCTGGAACATCGGCAGGCTCGTCGCGCTGCCAGGGGTCACCCCGTCCCGAAAGATCTCGTCCCCGAAGCCACACTCGACAGGTGGGCCCCCACGCGCAGGCTCGGGGCGCTGCTCGGCCAGAGCATCGTTGAAGAAGCGCACCCGTCCGTCGGCGTCACAGGCCAGCAGCGGGTCGGCCAGGTGCTGCAAGGTGACCTGGAGAAAGGCACTGTCGGTGAGCACGTCGCTCTGCAGCGCCTGCACCACGGTGCGGTCGGCGAGGCCGAGCAGCGTGTAGCGGACGAGCACCAGCACCAGGACCACCGCGGCCAGGACGATCGTGATCACGTCGAAGGTGTCGCGACCGCCAGCAGGATCGCGACGAACACCGGCACGACCGGAGCGATGAGAGCGGTACGGGAGGCGCGAAGATCAGCCACCTGCACCGGCAGCAGCGCCGTCGAGGCCCGGCGAACCGTCCGGCGACCAGGATGCAGAACGCCAGCAGCCACAGCGTCATCGTCGTCAGGTCGTAGTCCCACGTGCCGGTGCTGACCTGCAGCGCGAACCTCGCGTCACCCACCGCCACCACGATGACCGCGCACAGCAGGAACCGCGCCGCCTTCTGCGTCCCGGAGCCGCGCACCCGAGCGCGTAGACCGCGGCCGCCACAGCCAGGACATCCAGGACCGGGTACAGCAGCGCCACCGCCGCCTGCCACGGGGGATGACCGGCCATTCCGGACTCCGGTGCGACGACCAGCGCCCACGACAGCAGAAGGAGGCTGCCGGCCAGGACCGCCCCGTCCGCGAGATAGCGGCGGCGCTCTTTGCGGCGGGTGGCGTTCCCAGGCCACAGCAGGGCACCGAGCAGCAGCAGGACGACGCTGCCGACGAAGAACACGTCCGCCAGCGACAGCACCGGCGGCAGCTCGTCATAGCGCACCGCGTAGTACGTCCAGCACGCAAAAAGATGCCGGCGCCCACCAGAGCAGCGGCGCCGCAGGTCCGCCACACCCGGCGCAGCGCTGGCGGCGTCTGCCGGTGCCCGAGGACCAGCGCAAGCCCGCAGGCACCTTGACCGATCGCCAAGCCGGCTGAGGCCACGCCACGGCTCTGCGGGCCGGCCAGCCACACGAGCGTCACGTAGGACGCCACCGCAGCGAGCAGCAGCCCGTAGAGAGCCGGGCGCACCAGCGCTTGGTGGCGTCGTTCAGAGGTCACAGCGAGGTCCAAGGCAGTGCGTCGGGCGACCAGCAGGCAGGAGCCGGATAGGCTCCTCGAACAGGGGATCGCCACAGTTCTCACGCCGACTGCTTCAGCGCTGTCTGGTCACCGCCTCCCATAGCGTGGCGGTCGCACTGCACCGGCAGCGCGTACGGTCGAGTCGGCGCGGGGGTCCAGTCCTGGCCAGCCGAGGTGCGTGATCGCGCTCTGTCAAATGCAGTATCACACGGTGTGCTGGAAACACCACAGGAATGGATCCATTTCCGGCTGGTCGAGCTTCCCGTGCCTCGCTCTCGCGAGCGGCGGCGGGCGCCGCCGGTGGTGGGGGTGAGGCTGAAGTCCCGGTTGCCCGACAGCACGCACAGCAGATCAAGGCCGGCCACGCCCCCGGCGTCGTAGGTCCACTCACGATGCTCGCACTCGGTGCAGGACGTCATGGTGAGCCGGTCATCGTCCGGGCCGGCGATGACGTCGATGGTCGGTGGTGAAGGAGAGCCGCATCGGCGGCAGGTCGGACGTGCGGTGCGGACATCGCTGCCCGCCACCTGTTCGGGCTGGGACCGCATGTGGTTGTTCAAGGGGTTCCGTCCGCTTTGGGGAACTGCCGTCCCCTGCCCTTCGACGACGGGAGCGGGAGTCTGAAGCGGATGTGGGAGCCGGTCGACGCGGCCGCACCGCATCGGACTCGGCCAGCCGCTCAGGCCGGCACGACGACCTTCGCCTCGACCACCTGGCCATGCTGCGCGGTCACCTTCGTGTCGACCGAGCCGCCGCGGTAGAGCGTGCGCAGCGTCCAGTCACCACCGGCCGCGTAGAAGCGGAAGTAGCCGGTCGCGCTGGACTGCACCTCGGCGGTGAAGTCGCCGCTCTCGCCGAGCAGCCGGACGTACGCGCCCGGAAGCGGCTCACCGTCGCGCACCACGCAGCCGTGCACCACGGCCTCGCCCGCGCTGACCTCGAGCGCGGGCAGCGTGTCCTGGTCAGGCGCGCCGCACATCAGACGTCCTTCTGGATGGGCACCCCGACGAGAGAGCCGTACTCGGCCCAGCTCCCGTCGTAGTTCTTGACGTCCTGCTTGCCGAGGAGCTCGTGCAGCACGAACCAGGTGTGCGACGAGCGCTCGCCGATGCGGCAGTAGGCGATGGTCGACCGGCTGTCGTCGAAGCCCTGGTCCCCGTAGAGCTTGGCCAGCTCGTCGTCGGAGCGGAAGGTCCCGTCGTCTGCGGCCGCCTTGCTCCACGGGATGTTGATCGCAGAGGGGATGTGGCCGGCGCGCTGGCTCTGCTCCTGCGGCAGGTGCGCGGGCGCCTTGATCTTGCCGCTGAACTCGTCGGGGCTGCGCACGTCGACGAGGTTCTTCTGGCCGATCGAGGTGACGACCTCGTCGCGGAACGCGCGGATCGAGGGGTCCGCCTCCTTGGCCTGGTAGTCGGTCTTGTCCCGCGAGGGCACGTCCTTGACCAGCTCGCGCCCGTCGAGCTCCCACTTCTTGCGCCCGCCATCGAGCAGCTGGACGTTCTCGTGCCCGTAGTACTTGAACTGCCAGTACGCGTAGGCGGCGAACCAGTTGTTGTTGCCGCCGTACAGCACCACCGCGTGGTCGTTGCTGATGCCCTTGTCGCTCATCAGTGCGGAGAAGGCGTCCCGGTCGATCAGGTCGCGGGCCTCGGGCTGCTGCAGCTCCTTGGTCCAGTCCAGCCGGACGGCGTTGCGGATGTGGCCGCCGTCGTAGGCGGACACGTCCTCGTCCACCTCGACGAAGACGATCTCCGGGTCGTCGAGGTGGGCCTCGGCCCAGTCGGCGTCGACGAGCACGTCTGCACGGCTCATGCGGTAGCTCCTTCTCGTTTGGTGGTGCGCTTGGCAAGCAGGTAGATCTCGCAGCCCAGGCAGATGCCGAAGGCGGCGTTGAGCAGGGCCGCCGCCAGGGCGGCGGCGGTGGCGAGGAGTCCTGCCGTCGTGGCGCCCAGCGCGAGCGCGACGGTCCCGACGACGGCGAAGGCGAGCCCGACGACCTGCGCGAAGCGCACCGGGGCCGCCTCCTCGAGCTCCCCTGGGACGCCGCTGCGCGGGCGCAGGACCCTCTTCCAGAACAGGGCGTACGGGTTGCGCCCACCCGCGCCGAACGCGAACACGACGGCTTGGACGGCCAGCAGCGCCGCGCTGCCGGTGAGCAGGACGGCGGCGAGGAGGGCGGTGGTGACCCACGCGGCGAAGCGCGGAGCACGTGGATCGATCATGGAGGATCTCCTGGGAAGCTGGCCTGGTGGAGCTGGGCGTCAGGTCAGGAGAACGGACAGAGGGCGCTGCCCACGCGGCACAGATCCACGGCGCGGCGCTTGACGAGCGCCACCGGCACCATGGTCTGCATGGGGATCACGGTAGCGCTTGTCCGATTGCGGCGAGTACGTCGGCCTTGCGGGGCTGCCCGTTCGCCCGCTTCACCTCGCGTACCTCGGCGTCCAGGACGAGCGTGGTGGGCGTCTTCCAGATGCGGAGCCGGCGCACCAGGTCGAGGTGCTGCTCCGCGTCGACCTCGACGTGCGCGACGCCCTCGACCATCCCGCTGACCTCCTGCAGGATGCGGCGGGTGGCGCGGCAGGGCGCGCAGAACGCGCTGGAGAACTGCAGCAACGTCGCCCGCGAGCCTGGCGCGTGCCCGAGCCCGGCGAGCACGGCGCGCAGGTCACCGGCACCGGCAAACGGCTGAGCAGCCCCGTGTCGGGCGGGCGCGCTCGTCGCGGAAGCGGAGCCTGCGGGCGCGCTCGTCGCGGGCGCCGAGCTCCCCTGGCCGACCCGCTCAGGCCGCAGGGTGCGCATCTGTCCGTCCCGCAGGCGCAGGGCCACCCCTGCGGCGAGCGTGAGCGTGACCGCGGCGCACAGCAGCAGCAGGCCGGTCATGAGCACAGCAACGCCGACCCGCCGCACCTCCTTCCCGCCCCCGTCGAGGCGGGACACGGAGGCTGACCCGCCGCCGGGCACAGCTGGCGCGCTGACGCTGGTGGGCGCGCACGCCTTCCCGGACACGGCTGCACACATCGTGATCGCCAAGGGGGTCCTGCGGCGGGCTCCGGAGCGTGCTGGGCTGGAGACGTGGATCACGATGTGTGCAGAACGGTCCGCAACCAGCTCCGCACGGGCCCG
Organism: Mycobacteriales bacterium; assembly: GCA_030447385.1. Classification (GTDB taxonomy): domain Bacteria; phylum Actinomycetota; class Actinomycetes; order Mycobacteriales; family SCTD01; genus SCTD01. The sequence continues at coordinate 522,747 of JAUJOY010000001.1, read as the reverse complement.
GGAGCGGTGCCGATCAGGGGTGTCGTCGCACCGGATCTCCCGCACGCCCCACGACCCGCTGCTCAGCGGGGTGTGAGCACCACATCCCGGGCGCCGGCGCGGAACGCCACCCCGTCCGGCTCGACGGCAACGCCGGTGACCTGCAGGCCGTACGGCAGGCGCCCGATCGGGACCCGCAGATCGAGCCGGCCGCGCAGCGCCCGGCTCAGCACCGCATCTGCCGCCGAGTTGCCCACCTCGATCGACTGAGCCGTCACCACGAGGTCGTTGCCCTCAATGGTCACGCTGCTCACGGCCGCCGCGGCGAGCCGGCGCCCGGCCACCGGCACAGAGCCCTCCACCCGCAGCCGGTTCCCGACCGGCGTGACCGTCAGGTCGCGGTCACCCGAGCGGCGCGACAGCGTGTCGTAGGACAGCAGGCCGCGGCCGTCCACGACGTCCACCGGCACCGAGTCCACGGTCCCGGACAGGATGTCGGTGAGCGGGACGCCCACCCCCGACAGCGTCGCCGTCAGCTCGGCGAAGGACACCTCGCCGGCCGGCACCCGCACGGCCCGCACCTCGAGACGGTCGTAGCGCCCACGGACCGCCTGCGTCAGGAACGGCACCCCGCCCACCGCGACCTCCGGCGGCTCGGCAAGGGCAGCCGCCGACTGCAGCTGCGCGGCGACCGCCCGAGCGGCGAACCCCGCAGCCAGACGGTCACCCACGACGAGCACCACCAGCAGCACGAGCGCGAGCGGCAGGAGGCGCCCCATCAGCCGGACGGTCGATCAGCGGGCACGCCCGTCACGTGAGCAGCAGGCGGCCGGCCAGCAGCGCGACCGGCCCGAGCACGGCGTACGGCAGGAGCAGCGCCGTCGGACGCAGCGCCGCCACCCGCCGCGCGTCGCGCCACCCGGACCGCAGCTCTGCGGCGCCGAGGTCGACGGCGAGGTCCGCCGTCGCGACGGTGGACGCCACCACGAGACCCAGCAGTGCCGCCGCGCGCACCGGTGGTTCCCCGACGAGGAAGGCCACGCCGCCGCCGGCCGCGACGCCGGACGCGAGCCCGAGCAGCAGGCCGGGCCACCCACGGGTCGAACCCACCGCGAGGATCGGACGGGCCGAGAGCAGGTCGCCGAGACGGCCGACCAGCAGGACTGCGCCCGCGGACGCGAGGCTGACCTGCAGCACCGCCTCACCTCCGGGCATGTCGTGGAAAGCCAGCAGGCAGGAGGCGCCGACCGCGACCACGAGGACCACGAGGGTGTCGGCGAGCGACTCGGTCACCCGGCTGCGGTCCCTGCGCGCGAGCTGATGGACGAGCGCGGCGACGAGCCCGACCCCGACGACCCCGGACAGCTGGGAGATGCTCCCCTCCCCGAGCAGCACGACGGCATCGGCGGCGACCACTGCGCCGCTCACGACGACGAACGCTCCGCCGGCAGCGGGCGCGTCGAGCAGGGCCAGGGCGCCGAGGATGAGGAAGACCTGGACGGCGAGGACTGCGACCGCCAGGGGCAGCAGGCCGAAGGAGGTCGCGGCGGCCAGCCCACCGGCGAGCAGCGCGGGCCAGAGCCCCTGCACGATCATCGGCGCTCGGCGCGCCGGTCGCCGGCCCCGCGGCGCCTGCCGTGGCGCGACGTCGGGAGGCGGCTCGTCGAAGGCCGGCCGCGGCAGGACGACCGTCGACTCCTCGAAACGCGGTGGGCCGTTCCAGAAGGTGCGCGGCGGCTCGTTGCGGGCGGGCGACATCGGGCGCGGAGGTCTTCCCGCGTCTCCGCGACGACCGGCGCCCCCAGGGTCGGCGTTGTCCAGGTCGGGCTCGTACTCCGGGTCACCCGTGTCCGCCCAGTCGCGCGCCAACGGGTCGGCGCTGAGCGACGCGCGTCCTACCGGCCGTCCGCCGCCTCGCTGAGGGGTCTCCCGGGGGCGGCGGGTCGACGAGGCCCCCGCCTTGGCCTGGCCGGGCGCGGCGTGGGCGGCCTTGGGTCGCCCGGGCTTGGCGTGCCCCGCCGTGCCGCCGGCCCGACCCGTGGTGCGCCCGCCCTGGACTTGCCCGGCCGGCGAGGCCCCTGCGGTGGCGGCGGTTCTGGGCGCAGCCTTGGCAGCGGGTGCCTTCGCCGCGGCCGTCCTCGTCCCGCCGGCCCTGGTCACCGGCGCCCGGGTAGCGGGCGACTTCGCGGCGGGGGCTCGGGTGACCGGCGCCTTGGCGACCGGCGCCTTGGCGACCGGCGGCTTGGCGACCGGCGGCTTGGCGACCGGCGGCTTCGCGACCGCTGCCTTGGCGACCGCCCCCTTCTGCACCGCAGCCTTCGTCACGGCCTTCGCAGCGGCAGCCCCGGGGGGCCGACCGGGAGCCGCCTTGGCGGCGGCCCTTCTGTCGGGCTTCGCCGGGACGGGACTCGCGACAGGCGGCGACACGGGCGCAGCCCGCAGGGGAGGCTTCCTCGGCGGCCCGTCTCCCGCCTGTCTGGTCACCGGCCGATCGTGCCAGAGTTCGAACGGGCTGGGGTCAGCCGCCCGCGAAGGGCGGCAGCACGTCGACACGTCCGCCTCCTACGAGATCGACCGAACCGTGGTCGCGGGTGCCGACGGGCGAGCCGTCGACGACGAAGGAGCACACCGACAGCACCTCGGCGAAACGCTCGTCCCGGACCGACCTCGCCAGCAGCAGCGCCTCACCCAGCGTCGCCGCCGTCGTCTCCTCGGAGGCGACCCCGGCCGCGTCGCGCGCCGACGCCCAGTAGCGCAGCGTGGTCGTGCGGGCAGGGGTGGTCACCCTTCCATGGTGCCTGCGGACGTTCCCGCAACGCCCGGCGCCCCCGGCCGTCGCCGGCCGCTGGGCTATGTTGGTGCCTCAGGTCCCTCGAGGCAACGGCGCCTCTCCCCACGACAGCCCGGTACGCCGGGCCACAGGCGGAGGCGCTCCATGGCCACCTTGCTGCTCCTCACCAACGCGATGACGCCCTCCGCGGACGTGCTGCCGGCGCTGGGCCTGCTCGGCCACTCGGTGCGGGTCGCGCCGCTGGAGGTCGCTGCCCTGCTGTCCGCGCCGGCGCACGACGCCGTCCTCGTCGACGCCCGGCGCGACCTCGCAGGAGCCCGCTCGCTGTGCCGGGTGCTGCGCACCACCGGCGTCGCCGCGCCGATGTTCGTCGTCCTCACCGAGGGCGGTCTCGTCGCGCTGACCGCCGACTGGGGGGTGGACGATCTCCTGCTGCACACCGCCGGACCGGCCGAGGTCGAGGCGCGGCTGCGGCTGGCGCTCGGCCGCAAGCAGGAGAGCGGCCCGGTCGACCCCGGAGTCGTACGCGCCGGCGACCTGACCATCGACGAGGGCACCTACACCTGCCGGCTGCGGGGGCGGGCGCTCGACCTCACGTTCAAGGAGTTCGAGCTGCTCAAGTACCTCGCGCAGCACCCTGGCCGCGTCTACACCCGGGCCCAGCTGCTGCAGGAGGTCTGGGGATACGACTACTACGGGGGCACGCGAACGGTCGACGTGCACGTACGCCGGCTGCGCGCCAAGCTCGGGGCGGAGCACGAGCAGCTGATCGGCACCGTGCGCCACGTCGGCTACAAGTTCGTGACGCCGCCGCTGAGCACCCTGCCGGACTCCCAGGAGGCCCAGATCGGTGACGACGAGGAGCGAGCCGACAGCCAGCACAGCGTGACGATCCTCCAGCAGCGCCGGTGACCCGCCCCGCCTAGACCGCCAGGTCGAACACCCGCCGCAGGCCGTTCAGCGACAGCAGCCGCAGCACCCGCGGTCGGCACCCGCGCAGCGTGAGGACCGTCCCCATCCGGCTGGCCTGCCGGTGCGTCTCGAGCAGCATCGCCAGGGCTGTCGCGTCGACGAACGGGCAGCGGCGAGGTCCACGACGACAGCGGGCGGGCGCCGGGCGAGGCTCTCCTCGAGCTGTGCCCGGACCCGCGCGACCCGGCTCTGGTCGAGGTCACCGACCACCTCCACGACCAGGGCCGGGGCAGCCTGGCCCGTGGGTGCGGACGCTGGGGCGGTCATGCAGGCTCCTCGCGGGGGCGGCGGCACCCACGATGACCCGCGCGGGTAGCGGTCGCGCCGCCGTTTCGTGACGGTCCCGTGACGGCTCGTGGTGTCCACCCGGACGTCACAGGACCGTCATGCATCGGCCGCAGCGATGTCGTACACGGCAGCGACCCTCTGCTGGTGTTCACCCTCGCCATCGACGCCCCCTCGGCCAACGCGGCGCGCCTGCGCCTGTCCGGGCACCTGGACGACACCGCTGCGCGTGAGGTGCTGCACGCGGCGGCCGACGTCGTGCAGTGCGGCTGCTCCCGGCTGGTCCTCGACCTCGACGGGCTCGTCTCGTGGGACGACGCGGCGGCGTTCGCGGTGGTCGGCTGCGCGCGGCTGGCGCCGTGGCTGCCGGAGGGTGTCGCGGTCGTCGCCGCGCGCCGGCCGGGGCGGGAGCTGGCCGACCGCGCCGGGCTGCCGATCAGCGCCTGACTGGGCGCGCGCCCCGGGTGCACCGGCGGTGCAGCGGCAGCGCCGACATCATGGGGTGCCTGACATCATGGGCACGTGCCGCGCCTGCTGATCGTCGAGGACGACGACCGGATCCGGCTGTCCCTGCGCCTCGCTCTCGAGGACGAGGGCTACGCCGTGCGCGACGTGCCGACCGCGGAGGCCGCGCTGGCCGAGCACAAGAGCTCCCCCGCCGACCTGGTCCTGGTGGACCTCATGCTGCCGGGCATGGACGGCTTCGACTGCATCCGGGCGATCCGGCGGATCGGTGACGTGCCGATCGTCGTGGTGAGCGCGCGCGACGACACCCACGACGTGGTCGCCGCGCTCGAGGCCGGCGCGGACGACTACGTCGTGAAGCCCGTGGCCGTCAAGGAGCTGTCCGCACGGCTGCGGGCCCTGCGACGACGGGCGAGCGGCAGTGGCGAGGGCGCGCCGAAGGCCCGGCGGTTCGGCGACATCGAGCTGCGTCCCGAAGCGGGTGAGGTGCTGCTCGGGGAGGAGCAGGTGCACCTGACGCGCACCGAGTTCCGGCTGCTGTGCGAGCTGGCCGACCAGAGCGGGCGGGTGCTCTCGCGCCAGCAGCTGCTCGACCGGGTGTGGGGCTACGACGTCTACGGCGACGAGCGGCTCGTGGACGTCCACATCGGCCGCCTGCGGCGCAAGGTCGAGCGCGACCCCGCCAACCCGGTCCACGTCCTCACCGTCCGGGGCTTGGGCTACAAGCTCGCGCCCTGACCCATGGACGCCGTACGGGGAGCGCGCACCCCATGAGGCCGCTCGGGCTGCGGGCCCGCGTCACCAGCGTCTTCACGCTCGGCGCGCTCGGCCTGTCCATGGCCCTCGCCGTGGCGACGTACGAGCTGACGCGCACCTCCCTGCTCGAGGAACGCGAGCGCTCGGCCGTCCGCGCCGCCTACTTCGACGCCGCCCTCATCAACCAGGGCCTGGGCGGGGCTGAGCCCGACCTCGCCCAGGTGCTGCGCAACCTCGACACGGGGGAGGCCCGCCGTCCGCTGATCCGCCGCGACGGGACGTGGTTCGCGCGTACCGCCGACGACGGCCTGACCAGCGCCGTGCCGCCGCGCCTGCAGCGGCTCGTCGAGGTCGGCACACCGGCGGTGCAGCTCGTCCGGGTGCGGGCCGAGCCCGCGGTGGTCGTCGGGGTGCCGCTCGCCGACGGCGCCGGCTACTTCGAGGTGACCGCGCTGTCCGAGCTGCGCCGGACGCTGTACGTGCTCGCGACCGTGCTCGCGCTCGTCGCGCTCGTCACGACGCTCGCCGGTGCCGCTGTGGGCTGGTGGGCCAGCCGGCTGGTGCTGCGGCCGCTCGCCGACGTGGCATCCGCCGCCGGGAGCATCGCCTCCGGCGACTTCACCGCGCGCGTCGCCCGTGACCGCGACCCGGACCTCGACCGGCTCGCCGTGGCGTTCAACCGGATGGTGGACGAGGTCTCCGTCCGCTCGGAGACCGACCGCAGGTTCGCCGCAGACGTCAGCCATGAGCTGCGCTCCCCGTTGCAGACGCTGTCCGCCGCGACCAGCGTGCTGGACCGCCGGCGCGGCGCCCTGGACGGGCGCAGCGCCGCCGCCGTGGCGCTGCTGGCCGCCGAGGTCGCCCGGTTCGAGTCGCTCGTCACGGACCTGCTGGAGCTCGCCAAGAGCGACCAGCAGGCCGAGCGGCGGCCGGTCGACGTGGGAGCCCTGAGCCGCTCCATCGTCGAGGCCCGCCAGCTCCCCCCGGGTCTGCTGGAGGTGAGCGGGGAGCCGCACGAGCTCGACATCGACCCACGGCGCTACGAGCGGTTGCTGGTCAACCTGATCGACAACGCCGCGAAGCACGGCGGCGGGGTGGCTCGGATCGGGCTGACCGTCGACGGGGACGCGCTCCGGCTGGAGGTGGACGACGTGGGCGGCGGCGTCCCGGTGGAGGAGCGCGACCTGATCTTCCACCGGTTCGCGAGAGGGCGGGCGGCCAGTGCCCGAGGGGGAAGCGAGGGGGCCGGCCTCGGCCTCGCGCTGGTCCTGCAGCACGTCCAGGCGCACCGCGGGACGGTCCACGTCACCGACCGCCCCGGCGGCGGCGCCCGCTTCGTGGTCACGCTGCCGGGTGCCGCGTGAGCGGGACGCGGTGGCGCCCGCTTCGTGGTCACGCGGCCGGGTGCCGCGTGAGCGGGACGCGGTGGCGCCTGCTGTGGCTGGCGGCGGTCGTGCTGCTGGTCGGCTGCGGCGTGCCGCAGGACGACGCGCCGCGCGCGCTGGACCCGGCTCAGGCGCCGGCGGGGGCGCAGGGGAGAGCGACCGCGGTGCCCGAGCCTGCCGGGAACGCCCGGGTCATCCTCTACTTCGTCCGCAACGGTGAGGTCGTGCAGGTGATCCGGCAGGTTCCGCAGCCCACGTCGGTGGAGCCGCTGCTCGACCTGCTGTTCGCCGGTCCGACGGCGGCCGAGAAGGCTGCCGGTGCCAGCTCGCTCATCCCGTCCAGCCTGACCGTCCTGCGCGTGGAGCAGCAGGGCGAGAACGCCGTCGTCACGCTGTCGGCAACCGATGAGCAGGTACGCCCGGAGATGCTGGCCTACGCGCAGATCGTCGCCACGCTGACCCCGGAACGGGCGGCGGGGGTGCGCTTCCGGCGCGACGACGCCGACCTGCCGGTGCCCCGAGCCGACGGCTCGCTGACCGACGCGCCGGTGAGCCGGCTGGACTACCTCACCCTGCTCGCCGCCGACCCACTCCCCACGGTCAGCGCCCCGCCCGCACCACAGCCGTCCGGCTGACCCTCGGGCCCCGTCCGGTGCACGGCGTAGCGTCCGTGCGGTGTCCGCCCCCAGCCGCTCCGGCGCCCCGGCTCCGGAGCTGCGCGGCCGCTTGAATCCCGCGGAGGTGCAGGCCGTCCACGACCTGATCGAGCAGGCAGCGGCTGTCGACGGCATCGCGCCGCTGTCCGAGCACGTCCTGCTGCACATGCCCGCAGGCGGTGAGGCCCACGTGTGCAACCTGCTCGTCCGCGAGGAGAACCAGGTCCTGGCGTACGGCCACCTCGACATCACCGACGCGGTCGACGGCTCGAGCGCCGAGGTCGTGGTGGCACCGCTCGCCCGCGGCCGGGGCCTTGGCCGGGCCCTCGTTCAGGCTCAGCTGGACCAGAGCCCGGACGGGCGGCTGCGGCTGTGGGCGCACGGCGACCTTCCGACCGCCGGCCGGCTCGCCGCCTCGATGGGCTTCCGGCGAAGCCGGGTGCTGCTGCAGATGCGCCGCCCCCTCGCACCGGACGCCGCGCCGCTGCCCGAGGTCTCGCTGCCGGCGGGGGTGCACCTGCGTACGTTTCGCGTTGGCCAGGACGAGCAGGCGTGGACCAGGATCAACAACCGCGCCTTCGCCGGCCACCCCGATCAGGGCGGCTGGGGGGTCGACGAGGTGCTGCTGCGCGAGAAGGAGCCGTGGTTCGACCCGAGCGGCTTCTTCCTCGCCGAGCGCGGCGACCGCCTGGTCGGCTTCCACTGGACGAAGGTGCACGGGGGGCACCCGGCGCACGACCACACGCACGACTCGGCTGTCCCGCACGAGCACGCCCAGCATGAGCACCCCCCGCACGAGCACCCGCACGAGCACCCCGACTCCGAGCACCACGACCACCCACCGATCGGGGAGGTCTACATCGTCGGCGTCGACCCCGACGAGCACGGTCGTGGCCTCGGCACAGCGCTGACCCTGGTCGGGCTGCACAGCCTTCGGGAGCGGGGCCTGGCCGACGTGCTGCTCTACGTCGACGAGTCCAACGCCGCGGCGCTGCGGCTCTACGAGCGCCTGGGCTTCTCCCGGCACTCGGTGGACGTGATGTACAGCCGGGGCTGAGGCCCTGCGGGCATCAGCCGAAGCGGCCGGTGATGTAACCCTCTGTGCGGGAGTCATCGGGGTTGCTGAAGAGCTTCCTGGTCTCGTTGACCTCGACCAGCACCCCGGTGCGCTGGCCGGTCCGCGAATTGGCCTCGGCGGTGAAGAAGGCGGTGCGGTCCGACACCCGCGCCGCCTGCTGCATGTTGTGGGTCACGATGACGATCGTGTAGTCCCTCTTCAGCTCCTCCATCAGGTCCTCGATCTTCGCCGTCGCGATGGGGTCGAGGGCAGAGCACGGCTCGTCCATGAGGATGACCTCGGGCCTGGTCGCGATCGCGCGGGCGATGCACAGGCGCTGCTGCTGCCCGCCCGACAAGCCGTAGGCGTTGGTCTTGAGCTTGTCCTTGACCTCGTCCCACAGGGCCGCCCGGGTGAGGCTCTCCTCGATGATGTCGTCGAGTCCCTTCTTCACGCCGTTCACCTTCGGCCCGAAGGCGATGTTCTCCCAGATCGACTTGGGGAACGGGTTCGGCTTCTGGAACACCATGCCGATCCGGCGACGGACCTCGATGGCGTCGACCTCAGGAGCGTAGATGTCCTGGTCGTGGTAGGTGACCGAGCCGGAGACACGCGCCGAGGGGATGAGGTCGTTCATCCGGTTCAGGCAGCGAAGGACGGTGCTCTTGCCACAGCCGGACGGACCGATGAGCGCGGTGATCTCGAAGCGCGCCATGTCGAGGGTCACGTCGCGCACCGCCAGGGCGGAGCCGTAGTGGACGTTGAGGTCCTTCATCGACAGCACCGGGTCGCCGACCGTGGCGCTGCCCTGCCACTGGCCGTCGGGAGTGGGGGCCTCGCCGGAGTGGGTCCGGCCGGCGGCGGGGGCGGCCGTGCTGACTGCGCGCAGCGAGACCGGCCCGCTGCGCGCAGGGCTGGCTGTCGGCGTGATCTCGGGCAAGGCGTTCGCCTCTTCCTCGTCGGTCATGCTCGGGACTGTGCCAGACGGCTCGTTCCGGCGGCGGCTCACCACTTGCGCTGGTACTTGTTGCGAATGAGGATCGCGGTCGCGTTCATCAGCAGCAGGATGAGCAGCAGGACCATGATTCCCGCCGCAGCCACCACACGGAACTCCTCCTGCGGGCGGCTGACGTAGTTGAAGATCTGGATCGGCAGGACCGTCGCCTGGCTCAGCAGGTCGGTCGGGTTGCGGGTCAGGAAGATGATGCCGCTGGCAGCGATGAGGATGGGTGCTGCCTCGCCGATCGCCCGGGACAGCGCAAGGATGGAGCCGGTCGCCGTGCCCGGGATCGCGTTGGGCAGGATCTGGCGGCGCACGGTCTGCAGGCGGGTGGCCCCCAGAGCCAGCGAGCCGTCCCGGATGCTCGTGGGAATGGCCCGGATCGCCTCGCGGCAGGAGATGATCACGATCGGCAGGACGAGCAGGGACAGCGTCAGCGCGATGGTGAGCACCGAGCCGCCGAACCCCGCCGCCCGGTTGAAGAACGCCAGCCCGAGGATGCCGTAGACGACCGAGGGGACGGCGGCGAGGTTCTGGATGTTGAGCTCGATCGCGCGGTTGTACCAGCGGGTCTTGTCGGCGTACTCCTCCAGGTAGACCGCGGCGGCGACCCCCAGCGGCAGGGTGATCACCGCCACCGTCACGATCACCCAGATGGTCCCCATCATCGCGGACTGGATCCCCGCCCGCGCAGGTCGCCCCGAAGGCATGTTGCGCACCAGGTCGAGGTTGAAGCGGGGCAGCCCGTCCCGGATGACGTCGGTGAGCAGCACGACCAGCACCAGAACGCCGAAGGCCAGGCACCCCATCAGCAGGCCCTGGAAGAGCCTGCCGGCAGCGCGCTCGCTGCCGCGAGCCCGCCCCAGGCCCCTGTCCGCGCCGCGCAGGTCCGGCTGCAGTCCGGTCTGCGCCGTCACTCGTACACCTCGCGGAAGCGGCGGACCAGCCGGATGCTGACCACGTTGACGAGCAGGGTCAGGAGGAACAGCAGCGCACCCACGGCGAACAGCGTGTTGTAGCCGAGCGAGCCGGTGGGCTGGTCGCCGGAGGCGGCCTGCGCGATGAACGCGGTCATCGTCTGCATCGGCTCGCGGGGGTCGAGGGTCAGCTGGGCGATCGATCCGGCCGCGATGACCGCCACCATCGTCTCCCCGATGCCGCGCGACAGGGCGAGGACGAACGACGCGATGACCCCGGACAGCGCGGCCGGCAGAACGACCTTGCGGGCCACCTTGGTGCGTGTGGCGCCGAGCGCGAGCGCTCCGTCCCGCATGGCCTGCGGCACAGCCGACAGCGCGTCCTCGGACAACGAGGCGATGATCGGGATGATCAGGACGCCGATCACCAGGCCCGCGGACAGGGCGTTGAAGATGCCCACGCTGCCTTCACCCAGCAGCGGGCGCAGGACGCTGGGCGTGACGAAGCTGATCGCGAAGAACCCGTAGACGACGGTCGGGATGCCGGCGAGCACCTCGAGCACCGGTTTGAGGATCTTGCGCGAGCGCGTCCCGGCGTACTCGGACAGGTAGAGCGCGGCGCCGAGCCCGAGCGGAGCGGCCACCACCATCGCGATCGCCGTGATGAGCAGTGTCGCCGACATGATCGGCAGGACGCCGAAGGAGCCGTCGGCGAACAGCGGCGTCCACACCGTCCCGAGCAGGAACTCCCCGACCCCGATCTCGCGGAAGAACGCCAGCGTGCCGTCGAGCAGCGACAGCACGATGCCGATCGTGGTCAGGACCGACAGGACGGCTGCGAGGAAGAGCAGGCTCTCGACGGCCCGCTCGCCCCACCGGGGAGAGCTCTTGCGCAGGGAGCGGGACAGCTCGGCCGTGCTCGGCCCTGGTTCTCGATGGGCGAGGAGGGACGTCAAAGGGTGGCTCCGGACTCGAGCGGGGGATAGACGACCAGTCTTGCCGATCGCTTCGGCGGATGGGCACCCGCGGGCCGGCCGACGGCTCAGAGGTCGATCGGCCGGGCCCGTACAGGTCAGCCCTGGAGCTTCGTGATCTTCGCCGCCGACTCGGCCTTCTGCTTGTCCGACATCGGGACGTAGAGCGCCTGCTTGGCGATGTCGTCGCTGTTCTCGACGTAGTACTCCAGGAAGGCCTTGCCCTCGGGGCGCTGCACCGTCTTCGTCGAGGCGTAGATGAACAGCGGGCGGCCCAACGGCTTGTAGGTGCCGTCCAGCACCGTCTCGGTGCTGGGCTTGACGCACCCGCTGCCGCCGTCGATCGCGACGGCCTTGAGGGCGTCCGGGTTCTCCTCGACGTAGGACAGGCCGAAGTAGCCGAGCCCGCCCTTGACGCCCTGCACGCCCTTGACGATGACGTTGTCATCCTCCGAGGGCTGGTAGTCGGTACGGCTCGCGCCCTCCTTGCCGTTGATCTCGCCCGTGAAGTAGTCGAACGTGCCGGAGTCGGTGCCCGGACCGAACAGCTTGAGAGGCAGGTCCGGGAAGGACGGGTCGACCTCCTTGAAGTTGGCCACCGTGGAACCGGGCTCCCAGATCTTCTTGAGCTGGGCGACGGTCAGGCAGGTGATGGGGTTGTCCTTGTTGACGACCACCGCGAGCCCGTCGTTGGCGACGGTGATCTCCTCGTAGGTGATGCCCTTGGCCTTGCAGGCCGCGATCTCCTTGTCCTTGATCGGCCGGGACGCGTCGGAGATGTCGGTCTCGCCGGCGCAGAACTTCTCGAAGCCTCCGCCGGTGCCCGAGGTGCCGACCACGACGTTGACGTCCTTGTGCTCCTCCTGGAAGCCTTCCGCGGCCGCTTCGGAGAGCGGGGCCACCGTGCTGGAGCCGTCGATCTGGATGGTCCCCGCCAGCTTGGCGGCACCGGAGACCTCCTCACCGTCGCCGCCGCCGCCACACGCGGCGAGCGAGAGCGAGCAGCCGACAGCAGCCGCGGCAAGGCGGCTGCGATTGGTCAGGGAGAGCACGAGGAATCCTCTTTCGTCTGCGAAGTGGGGGCGTCGGACAGGACGCTAGGCAGACTGTGCGACCCCGAACCGAGCGCTTGGTGAACAGGGCATGAACGAATGGCCGGGATCGGGTCACGACGTGGCCGCGCTCCGCTGAACACCAGACGACGCCTCGTCACCGGGCCGCCCTCGTCCGGGTCACCCGAGCAGCGAGCGCAGCAGCACCAGCACGCGCTGCTCCACGTCGTCGACGATCCCGCGGACGACGTCGACCGGCCGGCCCTTCGGGTCGGCCACCGCCCAGTCCTCGTAGCGGGTCCCCGGGAAGACCGGGCAGGTCTCACCGCAACCCATCGTGACGACGACGTCCGCCTCCCGCACGCCGTCGTGGGTGAGCTGGGACGGCAGGTGCCCCTCCGCGCTCATCCCGCGCTCCGCCAGGACCTGGGCCACAGCTGGGTTCACGGCCGAGCCGGGCTCGCTGCCGGCGCTGCGCACGTCGACCCGCCCGGCGCCGTGATGCTCGGTGAGCACCTTCGCCGCCACCGACCGGCCGCTGTTGTGGATGCAGGCGAACAGGACGACCGGGCGGTTCATGCGGGTTCTCCTGCCGGGACGGGCACCGGGTCGACCGCTGCGGAGGGGTTCAGCGGGTCGGTGAGGCGGGCCTGCGGATAGAGCAGGAGGACCGCGCCGAGGCCGAGCCCGCCACCGGCCAGCTGCACCGCGAGGAAGGCGGGCGCCGAGCCCGGGGCGATCCCGGCGAAGGTGTCCGACAGCATCCGGCCGATGGTGATCGCGGGGTTGGCGAACGACGTGGAGCTGGTGAACCAGTAGGCCGCGACGAAGCCGCCCACCGCGTAGGCCAGGTGGGTGTCGCGCCCCGAGCGAACCACGCCGAAGATCACCACCAGCAGGCCGAACGTCGCGACGACCTCACCGAGCCACACGCCGCCTCCGCCCCGGGAGGTCGTCGAGAGCGTGACCGGTTCGAGGCCGAACATCAGGTTGGCGAGGACCGCGCCCAGGCAGCACCCGACGACCTGGGCGGCGAGAAGGGCTGCGGCCGCTGCGGTGCTGAGCGCACCGAGCAGGCGCTCGGCGAGGGTGACGACCGGGTTGAACGCCGCCGACACAGGTCCCAGCGCGAGGATCAGCGCCACCAGGACGGCGCCCGTGACGAGCGCGTTCTCCAGCAGCTGCAGCCCTGGATCCGCCGGGCTGCGCCGCGCGGCGGCGATGCCCGAGCCGACCACGGTGGCGGCCAGCAGGAGGCTGCCGACCAGCTCGGCCAGGACGCGGCGAGGGAGCTCGGGCAGTGCCGGCGGCTCCATCAGCAGGGCCTGCGGCTGGGCTCGTCGAGGACGAGCCCCTGCAGCAGGTCGGCCGCCGCGGCGAGAGCCTCCGGGCGCAGCCGGTAGTAGGTGTACCGGCCACACGGACTGCCCTGCACCACGCCGGCTTCACGCAGCGCCTTGAGGTGGTGCGAGACGAGCGGCTGCTTGAGCCCGAGCTCGGCGACGAGGTGGCAGGTGCACAGCTCCTCGCGGGCCAGCAACCCCACGATGCGCCGCCGGACCGGGTCGCCGACCAGGCCGAGGACCTCCCACGCATCGATCTGGACTGATGTCACGTCCGCCAGGCTACGTGTCGTCGTGTCCATCCGTGCTGATACGTCCGGGGAGCGCGGCCTGGCCGGGAGCTCAGCCCGCAGGTCGCAGGAGGACGACGTCGTCCAGGGGAAGAGCGGTGCGCATCCGGCCGGGATCGTCGGTGATGACACCATCGACGCCGAGGGCGGCCAGCCGGCGCACGGCCCGGCGGCTGTTGACCGTCCAGGCCACCACCCCGACTCCGCAGCTGTGTGCGGCGGCGACCCAGCGCGGCTCGGCGAGCAGCGCCCCCACGTGGGGGTGGATCTCCTCGTGGCGGTCGGCGAGCGCCCGGCGCAGCAGGGCACCAGGCCGCAGCATCGGACGGCCGAGCAGGGCCGTCCGGACCGTCGAGCCGGCGGCGCTCGCGCGGACCGCGGCGACGACCGCGGGGGCGAAGGAGGAGATCGTCGCCTGCACGGGCACTCCCGCCCCGGCGGCCGCGTCCAGCCGGCCCACGACCGCGTCCGCCGTGCGGGCGACGGACCCGGGAGCGGGCGACGGCGCCTTGACCTCGAGCACCACCGGGCGGCCGCCCAGGGCCTGCAGCAGGTCCTCCACCCGGGCCATGGGCACCTCGCGCGCCGCAGCGGCCGAGCGCAGCTCCGGCCAGCAGGTGCTGCCCACGTCGAGCGGGAACCCGGTCAGGCGGCGCAGGCTCGGGTCGTGGCAGACGACGAGCACCCCGTCTGCGGACAGGCGCAGGTCGACCTCAGCCCCGTCCGCGCCGGCCCGCAGCCCGGCCAGCACGGCAGGCACGGTGTTCTCCGCGCACGAGGTGGTCGCAAGGCCGCGGTGGGCGAGGATGCGCACGCGTCCACGGTGCGCGCCGCAGATGACGACGCGGTCTTGGAGAGGTGTCCGGCGGGAGACATTGTCGGGTACAGGTGAGGCCACGCACCTCTTGCGCCGCAAACTGAACGACGCTAAGTTATCGACGTTCAGTTCTCGTTGCTGGGGGATTCGCCATGCTGGCTCGGCTCGCTCGTCTCGCGCTCGCCCGGCGCCGCGTCGTCCTCGTCGTCACCGTGGTGTTCCTCGCGCTGGCCGGGGCTCTCGGTGGCGGAGTGGCTGCGGAGCTGTCGGGTGGAGGGTTCGAGGATCCGCGGGCCGAGTCCACCCGGGCTGCCCGCATCCTCGAGGACCAGTTCGGCAGCGGCGCGCCCAACCTCGTCCTGCTCGTCACGGCTCAGGCGGGAGTGGCGGAGCCGGCGGCCGCTGCGTCGGCGACCGAGCTGGTCGCGCAGCTCGCCGCCGAGCCCGGCGTCACCCAGGTCACCAGCTGGTGGACCTCGGGCCGGCCGGAGGCGCTGCGCTCCAGAGACGGCACCTCGGCGGTGATCCTCGCCCGGATGCCCGGGGCCGACGACGCCGCCGTCGCGCGGGTCGAGGAGCTGGGGCCGCGCTACCGCCAGCCCTACGAGGGCCTCGACGTGCAGGTCGGCGGGCTCGCGCAGGTCTTCTCCGAGGTGGGCCACACGATCGAGCGCGACATCCTGCGGGCCGAGTCGATCGCGATCCCCCTGACGATGCTGCTGCTGGTGCTCGTCTTCGGCAGCGCCGTGGCCGCGAGCCTGCCGCTGCTGATCGGCATGCTGTCGATCCTCGGAACCTTCCTGACGCTGCACCTGCTCGTCCAGGTCACCGACGTCTCGGTCTACTCGGTCAACCTCGCGACCTCGCTCGGCCTCGGGCTCGGCATCGACTACGCCCTGTTCATGGTGACCCGCCACCGGGAGGAGCTGGCCGGCGGGAGCAGCGTCGCGCAGGCGGTGGCGACGACGGTTCGGACGGCCGGCCGTACGGTGCTGTTCAGCGCCTTGACCGTGCTGCTCAGCCTGTCCGCGCTCCTGGTGTTCCCGCTGTACTTCCTGCGCTCCTTCGCCTACGCCGGGATCGCCTCGGTCGTCTTCGCGGCGATCGGCGCGATCGTCGTCCTGCCGGCAGCACTCGCCGCGCTGGGACACCGGATCGACAGCCTCGACCTGCGCAAGCCGGTGCGCCGGGCGCTGCGCCTGCCGGCTCCGCGTCCGGCCCGGCTGGACGACGGCTTCTGGAGCCGGATCGCCCACCTCGTGATGCGCCGGCCCTGGCCGATCGCCACCGCCGTCGTCCTGCTGCTGGTGTTCACGGCGACGCCCTTCGCCTCGGTGGCCTTCGGGCTGCCGGACGACCGGGTGCTGCCCCGGGACGCGCCGGCCTCGGTGGTGGCCGAGACCCTGCGGCAGGAGTTCCCCGGGCGCGAGTCCCTCGCGCTGTCCGTGGTCGCGCCGAAGCCGGACGGCGCCGGCAGCACGCAGATCAGCGCGTACGCCACGGCGCTCTCCCAGGTCGCGGGCGTCGACCGGGTGGACGCGTCGACCGGCTCGTACGCCGGCGGTCGGCAGGTCGCGCCGGCCGGTCCGGGCGGTGCGCGGTTCACCGCCGGAGGCGGGACGTTCCTGTCGGTTGTGCCCGGCATCGAGTCCTACAGCCCGGAGGGCGAGGAGCTGGTGCGCCGGGTCCGGGCGGTGGACTCACCCCTCGGCGAGGTACTCGTCGCTGGTCAGGCAGCCGGTCTGGTGGACACCAAAGCGGCTCTGGCGCAGGACCTTCCGCTGGCGCTGGGTCTCATCATCGTCACGACGTTCGTCCTGCTGTTCCTGTTCACCGGCAGCGTCGTCATCCCGCTCAAGGCCCTGGTGCTCAACCTGCTGTCCCTGTGCGCGACCTTCGGCGCGATGGTGTGGATCTTCCAGCAGGGTCACCTCGTCGGGCTGATCGGCGACCCGGTGGTCACGGGCACGCTCGACACGACGGTGCCGATCCTGATGTTCTGCGTGCTGTTCGGGCTGTCGATGGACTACGAGGTGTTCCTGCTGTCGCGCATCCGCGAGGTCTACCTGGCGACCGGGGACAACACCCGTGCGGTGGCTGTGGGGCTGCAGCGCACCGGCCGCATCGTCACCGCGGCCGCGGGGCTGCTGGCCATCGTCTTCCTGGCCTTCCTGTCCAGCGACATCTCTTTCATCAAGCTGCTCGGTCTCGGTACGGCGCTCGCGATCCTGGTCGACGCGACCCTGATCCGGGGGGCCCTGGTGCCGGCATTCATGCGCCTGGCCGGCGACGCCAACTGGTGGGCGCCGGCGCCGCTGCGCCGGCTGCACTCACGGATCGGCATCTCCGAGCAGGCCCCGCTGGCGAGTCCGGACGTACGCGTGACGGCACGTGTCTGAGGCGCCCCTCGCTGCCCCGGTCTCCCGGCGCCGGGCACCGCGCGGTCGCGGCGCCGAACTGCGCGGCGACGTCCTCACCGCGGCCATGGACCTGCTGGCCGAGACCGGCGACGAGCAGGCCGTGTCCATCCGCGCGGTCGCGCAGCGGGTGGGAGTCAGCGCCCCCAGCATCTACCTGCACTTCGCGGACAAGCAGGCCCTGCTCGACGCCGTGTGCGAGGAGGTGTTCGAGGCCCTGCACCTGCGGCTGCGGGCGGCCGGCGAAGGGGCGGCCAACCCGTTCGAGGCCCTGCGGGCGCAGGGCAACGCCTACGTCCACTTCGCCCTGGAGAACCCCGAGCACTACCGCCTGGTCATGATGACCAAGCACGTGCCGGGTGACACCTCGCCCGACCGGCTGATCGCCCGTGGTGCCTTCGGCTACCTCGTCGAGTCGGTGGGGCGCTGCGTGGAGGAGGGCGTCTACTCCGGTGAGCCGGTCGAGCTCGCCCTCGGACTGTGGGCGGCGGCGCACGGGGTGGCTGCGCTGCTGGTGGCCAAGCCGTACTTCCCCTGGCCCGAACGGGAGGCGTTCATCGACCGCACCATCTGCATGGCCGGCATCGGGCTCGCCGTCGGTGAGCGGCTGTCCTGCGACGGCTCGGTGCCCCTGACCGACCTCGTGCGGGCGCTGGACTCCCTGCAGGACACCGTCAACCCGAGTTGATCATGGGGTTGTTGCTCACCGCCCACCTCAGCGGGTGAGCACACGTTCCATGATCAGCGGGGGGGGGCCGGGGGTCAGGAGGTCTGGCGCTTGGCGGCCTTGGCGGCCTTCTTCGTCGCCCGGGAGGAGATCCGGCCGGCCTTGTGCGGCAGCGACTCGCGCCCCCCGGTGTCGGCGGCGGCGATCAGCAGCCCGCCGAACAGGCTCAGGTTCTTGACGAACGCCGCCCGCTGCGCCTGCTTGGCCGAGGCGTCGCTCTCCGACCAGAAGGCGTGCCCCGCGTAGGTCGTCGGCACCAGCGTCCCGGCCAGCGCCAGCGCCGACAGCCGCGGCAGCCGGCCCGTGGCCAGCGCGAGCCCGCTGACGAGCATGGTGGCGGCGTTGACCTTGACGAGCTTGTCCGGCTCCGACAGGCCGGCGGCGCGTACGGCCGCGACCTGCCCGGACGGGGACTTCAGCGTGGAGACGCCGTCCAGGACGAACATGCCGGCGAGCAGGGGACGGGCCAGGCTGCGGGTGGGGCTCACGGGGAGTGCTCCTTCGAGATGCGCCGGGTGGATCTTGCGGCTCTACCCCGTCGTCGGGGGGTGGACGCTCCCCGCGCCGCATCGCCTCGCGCAGCAGGCGGCCTTCAGCCCGCTGGTGCCGGGACGGGCAGCCCGGGCTCGGCCGGAGGGGGTGCGGGCGGAGCAGGAGCCGGGGCCGGTGGCGCAGGTGCGGGCGGGGGCTGCGGCGTGACCTCCCGCAGCGCGGCCAGCAGCGGCGCACCGTCCCGTACGGCCGCGCCAGGAGGGGCCACCACGGTCACGGCGATGCCGAAGTCGTACAGCTCGAGGGTGAAGGTCGAGATGACCGGCTTGTCGCCCGTGAACTGCGTGGGCGGCAGCTCCAGCCGCTGCTCGAACTTCACCATCCGCCCGGCGCTGTCCAGGTAGGCGTCGAAGGGAACCTGCTGCAGTGTGGTCCGGCCGAGGGTGGCCTGCAGGACGGCCTTCGCGGGGCCCTGTGCCTGCGCGACGGCCTGCGCCACGTCGTACAGCCCGCGGTAGTGGGTGGCCTTCTGTCCGCGGATCTTGACGACGCCGACCTTCGTGACCTGCGCGACGCCGGTGAGGGCCTGCAGGGGAGCCGTCGGGTCGGTGCTGTTGCCGAGCGCGGTGCCGGCGACGTCGTTGACCAGCAGCTTGTAGTAGACCTCCGGCTGCTCTGGCAGGGTCAGGTAGAGGTCCTCGCCGAGGATGCGCTGCTCGATGGTGCCGCCGGAGGTCTCGCCCTCCGCGCCCGGCACCTGGAACACCAGCTGGCCGGTCTTCCTGGCGTAGTCGTAGGCGCCCTCTCCCGCGAGGGTGACGTCCTGGTCGCCGATGGCGGTGGTGCTGGTGAGCGCGAACTTCGAGCTTCCGGCGCCGGTCGTCTGGGCGGTCGCAGCGCGGATCATGACGTCGGGCGCGGGACCTTCGGGCGCCGCGGAGGTCGAGCCGTCGCGGCAGCCGGGCAGGGCAAGGAGAACGGCGGCGGCCACGCAAGCGGCCGCGCGGCGGGAGTGGAGCATTCCCTCATTCTCCCACTGGCGGCCGCGGCCCCTCCCGCCGCTGCGAATTGCCCGACATGCGAGTGGGCCGTGTCCGGCTCGAACGGACGCGCCGCAGATTAAAAGTCTGCTGCTCTACCAACTGAGCTAACGGCCCGAGGAACGCAGTGTCGCACGGCTGTCAGACACGGGCCCAGACGCGCTTGCCGCCCTTCACGCACGGCGTCCACCCCCAGCGGCGGGCCAGGCTCGCCACGATGAACAGCCCGCGGCCGTTCTCGGCGACGTCGCCGCACGCGGACCCGGCAGCCGGGCCGGCGCGCTCGGCGTCGTCGACCGTGATGAGCACGTCGTCCCGGTCCATGCGGACGGCGTACGCGCACGGCTGCTTGCCGTGCCGGATCGCGTTGCCGATGAGCTCGGACACGATCGTGACCGCGTCGTCGGCGCGGTCCGCGACGACGTCGTGGCGGCGGCACACCTCCCGGGTGTGGCGGCGCGCAGCGCGAAGACCCTCACCGGTACGGGTGATGGCAGGCATGCGGTCCCTCTGCTGGCGATCACCCTCGGTTCAGGCGCGTGCCCGGTAGATACCCAGCAGCGGCCACCGCGACCCCTCTGCCCGGCCCGCCTGCCCTTCCGCTCCGATTAGCCTGCCGCGCATGCACATCCTCGTGACCGGTGGCGCCGGCTTCATCGGCAGCACCATCACCACGGCGCTGCTCGACGCCGGGCACGAGGTGCGCGTGCTCGACGCGCTGCTCCCCGAGGTGCACCGCGACGGGTGGCCGGCGACCGTGGACACGCGCGCAGAGCGCTGGCACGCCGATGTGCGCGCGCTTCCGGAGGAGGCCCTCGACGGCATCGACGCCGTGTGCCACCAGGCCGCGATGGTCGGGCTCGGCGTCGACCTGTCCGACCTGCCGTCCTACGTCGGTCACAACGACCTCGGGACCGCGGTGCTGCTGGCGGCTCTGGACCGCGCCGGGATCGGCCGGCTGGTGCTCGCGAGCTCGATGGTGGTCTACGGGGAGGGCCGCTACCTGTGCGCGGGGCACGGCGTCGTGCGGCCCGCACCACGGGCGAGGGAAGCGCTCGACGCGGGCTCGTTCGAGCCGCCGTGCCCGGAGTGCGGCTCTCCCCTGGAGCCGGGCACCGTTCCCGAGGACGCCGAGCTGGACCCCCGCAACGTCTACGCCGCGACCAAGACCGCCCAGGAGCACCTCGCCGCCAGCTGGGCGCGCGCCACCGGCGGCACCGCCGTCGCGCTGCGCTACCACAACGTCTACGGCCCGCACATGCCCAAGGACACGCCGTACGCGGGCGTGGCCAGCCTCTTCCGCAGCGCGCTTGCGCGGGGGGAGGCGCCGCGGGTGTTCGAGGACGGCGGCCAGCGACGGGACTTCGTGCACGTACGCGACGTGGCCGCCGCCAACCTGCTCGCCCTGCAGGCTGAGTCCACCGCCGGCGCGCTGGACCCCTACAACGTGGCGAGCGGCGTCCCGCACACGGTCGGCGACCTCGCGCGCGAGCTGGCGCGCGCGTGTGACGGCCCGCCGCCGGTCGTGACGGGGCAGTACCGGCTGGGGGACGTGCGCCACGTGGTGGCCTCCGCGGAGCGGGCCCGGGCCGGGCTCGGCTTCACCGCCCGGATCTCGTTCGAGGAGGGGGTGCGCGAGTTCGCCACGGCGCCGCTGCGCACCTGACTCGCGGCGGTCGTCTGGCAGGCTCGCCGGGTGCCCGACGTCGTCCTGCCCTGCCTCGACGAGGCGCAGGCGCTGCCCTGGGTGCTCGGCCGCATGCCCGCCGGCTACCGGGCGATCGTCGCCGACAACGACTCCACCGACGGCTCCGCTGCGGTGGCCGCGTCGCACGGCGCGGTGGTCGTGCAGGCGAGCCCGCGCGGCTTCGGCGCCGCCTGCTCCGCCGGGCTCGCGGCTGCGGACAGCGACGACGGGATCGTCTGCTTCCTCGACGCCGACGGCTCGTTCGACCCGCAGCAGCTGCCGCGGGTCGTCGCCCCGCTGCTGGAGGGGCGGGCGGAGCTGGTGCTCGGCCGTCGCCGTACGGCAGAGCGGGGGGTGTGGCCGCTGCACGCCCGGCTCGGCAACGCCGAGGTGGCGCGGCAGCTGCGGCGGCGGACCGGCCTGCGCCTGCACGACCTGGGGCCGATGCGGGCGTGCCGGCGGAACGCGCTGCTCGCGCTGGAGCTGCAGGACCGCCGCTTCGGCTACCCGCTGGAGATGGTCACCCGTGCCGTGGCTGCGGGCTGGCGGGTCGTGGAGGTCGACGTCGACTACCTCCCGCGCACCGGGCGGTCGAAGGTGACCGGGACGGTGGGCGGCACGCTCAAGGCCGTGCGCGACATGTCGCGGGTGCTGCGGGAGATCCCGTGACCGCCGCGGTGCAGGTCCTGGTGCTGGCGAAGGAGCCGGTGGCGGGGCGGGTGAAGACGCGGCTGTGTCCCCCGCTGACCCCGGAGGGCGCCGCGCGGGTGGCCGCGGCGGCACTCGAGGACACCCTGGCCGCGGTCCGCCGGCTGGACGTCGCCCGCCGGGTGCTCGTGCTCGAGGGGGACTACCGCGCAGCCGGTTTCGTCGTGCAGCCACAACGCGGCGGTCCCATGTCCGAGCGCCTCGCGGCGGCCTTCGACGACGCGGAGCGCATGCCGACGCTGCTGATCGGCATGGACACCCCGCAGCTCACGGCGGCCCTGCTGCGCGAGGTGGTCGAGGTGCTCCGCGTCCATCCCGCCGTCCTGGGGATGGCCGCCGACGGCGGGTGGTGGGCGCTCGGGATGCAGAACCCGGACGGCGCGCTGCTGCGCGACATCCCGACCTCGCAGGACGACACCGGCGCCTTGCAGCTCGCCCGGCTCGTCGGGCACGGGCTCCCGGTGCACCTGCTGCCGGTGCTGCGCGACGTCGACACCATCGCCGACGCCCTGGCGGTGGCGGACCTGGCCGCCGGCAGCCGCTTCGCCGCCGAACTGGCAGCCCAGCTGGCACAGGCCCGGTCGTGACCTCGGCGGAGAGCGCCGCTGCACCCTCCCGGGGACGGGGCCCACGGTTGCTGGTCTGGACCGAGCTCATCGCCGTGGGCGTGCTCGGCGCGGTCCTCGGCATGCTGCTCGCCGGGCAGGTGACCCGCGGCGTGGGGCCGTTCCAGGCCGACATGGAGCTCCGGCCGACGCTGTCGGGCAGCACGACCGTGGAGGTCCCGCCACTGGGTGAGCTGCGGCTGGACACCCACGCCGGACCGGTCAGCCTCGGTGTGCGGATCAACCAGCTGCGCGGCGATGCGGCGCGGGCGATCGTCGCCGACCCGGAGCAGCTGCGCGGGCTCGGCGCGGAGGTCAACGCGGACCTGCGGGACGGCCTGAGGTCGCTGCTGGTGCGTACCGCGCTGGTGACCCTGCTGGGCGCCGCTCTGCTCGGGCTGCTGGTCTTCCGCCGCTGGCGGGCGACGGTCGCGGCGGCCGGGTCCGGAGCGGCGGCGCTGGCGGTCGCGGCGGCGATCACGTACGCGACCGTGAACGAGCGGGCGCTGGCGGAGCCGAGGTTCACCGGCCTGCTGGCCTCCGCGCCCACCGCCGTCGGCGACGTCCGCGACATCGTCGAGCGCTTCGACGCCTACCGCCTGCAGCTCGGGCGGCTGGTGTCGAACGTCAGCGAGCTGTACGCCGTGACGAGCCGGCTCCCGGTGTCGCCCGCGTCCGACGACAGCCTGCGCGTCCTGCACGTCAGCGACCTGCACCTCAACCCGGCGGCGTTCGAGGTGATCGGCTCGGTCGTGCGCCAGTTCGACATCGACGTCGTCGTGGACACGGGGGACATCACCGACTTCGGCAGCGCCGCCGAGACCCGGTACGTCGAGGCCATCGCCGGGTTGGGGGTGCCTTACGCGTACGTCCGCGGCAACCACGACAGCCTGCTGACCCAGTCGGCGATCGCCCGGCAGCCGAACGCGGTGGTGGTCGACGGCGCTCAGGTCGTGGAGGCCGGCGGGGTGCGCCTGCTCGGGCAGGGCGACCCGCGGTTCACGCCGGACAAGACGACCCGGGACGACGACGCCCCGCCGGAGGTCCTGCAGCTCGTGGGGAGACAGCTGCTGGAGGCGTACGACGCGGCGCTGGTGAAGCCCGACATCGTGCTGACCCACGACCCGGCGGCGACTTCGCCGCTGGTCGGCAGGGTGCCGCTGGTCCTCGCCGGCCACAGCCACCAGCGCCGGGTGACCACGACCGGCGACACGGTGCTGTTCGTCCAGGGCTCCACCGGCGGCGCGGGTCTTCGGGCGCTGGAAGGCGAGAAGCCCACGGACATCAGCCTGTCCGTGCTCTACCTCGACCGCGAGACGCGGCTGCTGCAGGCCTACGACGACATCACGCTCGGCGGCCTCGGCCTCACCGACGCCCGGATCGCGCGAGAGGTGGTAGCGCGGGCGGAGCCGGCACCGAGCCCGACGGCGGGCACTCCGGCTCCTCCGACGCCCGCCCCGAGCCCCTGACGGCGGCAGAGGGTCGGCCGGCGGGGCGCCGTCCGCTATGCTTCCTCGGTCCCCGACGGCCAACGGCGGAGGCAGAACGCCCTACCTCCGGCAGCCATCCGGTGGGCGGCGGTCCCCATCGTCTAGCGGCCCAGGACTCCACCCTTTCAAGGTGGCTACGCGGGTTCGAATCCCGTTGGGGGCACGGCACCAAGGTCTGGTAGGTCCCAGGCCCCGTAGCGCAGCTGGTTAGCGCGCCGCCCTGTCACGGCGGAGGTCGCGGGTTCGAGTCCCGTCGGGGTCGCAGCATCATCCGGTCAGGTAGCTCAGCTGGTAGAGCACACGCCTGAAAAGCGTGGGGTCGGCGGTTCGAGCCCGCCCCTGACCACACTTTCCGCGAGTGCCTGCCCGCTGGGCCTGGCGTTCGCCCGCTCACCCGCTGCCCCGCTCCCCACGCCGGCGCTTGCGGGCTGCGCGCGCTTCCCGTTCTCGGTGCCGGCCGCCTGCGGAAGCCGGCGCCGGTGGCACCGAGATCGGCGGCGGCGGCACCAACAACTCCCACCCGGCGACCCGGAACGCGGCACGCTGCGGATCTCCCTCATGACCTGAACCGCAGTTGAAGTTGCAGGGTCTCCCCATGAGCCTTCACCCCCGATTGCCCTCGTCACCGGCGCCTCCCGCGGCCTCGGCCTGGCGCTGACTGAGCTGGCCAGCAGCGGCTGGCACGTCGTCGTCGACGCCCGCGACGGCGAGCGGCTCGCGGCGGCGGTCGCGGCGCTGCCGCACCGCGACGCCGTGACCGCGATAGCCGGCGACGTCGTCGACGCCGAGCACCGCAGCACCATCGCCGCGGCGGTGCGGGCAGCCGGCGGCCTCGACCTCCTGGTGTCCAACGCAAGCGTGCTCGGCCCGAGCCCGCTGACCCCTCTCGCGCAGCACCCGCTGCCCGAGCTGCTCGAGGTCTTCGAGGTCAACGCGCTGGCGCCTCTGGCCCTGTTCCAGCTGGTGCTGCCTGCGCTGCGGGCCCGCAGCGGCCGCGTCGTCCACGTCTCGTCGGATGCAGCGGTCGAGGCTTATGAGGGCTGGGGCGCGTACGGCGCCGCCAAGGCTGCGCTGGACCAGGCGGCGGCGGTGCTCGCGGTCGAGAACCCCGACCTGCGGATCTACGCCTTCGACCCCGGCGAGATGAACACCGAGCTGCACCAGCTCGCCGAGCCCGGCGAGGACCTCAGCGGGCTGCCCGCTCCCGAGTCCGTCGTCCCCGCCCTGCTGCGCCTGGCCTCGGGCGAGCTGCCCAGCGGCCGCTACCAGGTCGCGCAGCTGGCACCGGCCAGGGCGGGGGGAGGTGCGTCATGACCGCCGCCCTATCCGCACCGGCCGTCCGGTTCGTCCTGCCGGAGGGCAGCGAGGCCGCCGAGCCCCCGGAGCGCCGGGGCACGGCCCGCGACGGGGTGCGGCTGCTCGTGGCGCGACCGGAGGGACTGGAGCACCGCCACTTCCGCGATCTGCCCGACCTGCTGGCCCCCGGCGACCTCGTCGTGGTGAACACCTCCGCAACCCTTGCCGCCGCTGTGCGGGGCGCCACTGACGGCGCTCCCCTGCTGGTGCACGTCGCCGCCCTGCTCGAGCACGAGGAGTGGGTCGTCGAGCTGCGGCTCCCCGGCGGCGCGGGGCCGGACCTGCGCAGCGGGCGGCCCGGGCGGCGGATCGAGCTGCCCGGCGGACTGCTCCTGACGCTCACGACGGCGTACCCGAACGCGACGCCGACCTCGTCGCGGCTCTGGCGCGCCCACCTGTCCCGACCGACCGACGGTGTGCAGTACCTGGCCGCGCACGGCACGCCGATCCGCTACGGCTACGTGCCCGGCGGCTACCCCCTGAGCGACTACCAGACCGTGTTCGCCAGAGAACCCGGCAGCGCCGAGATGGCCAGTGAACAGGCCTTTCACGCCGGAGCTGGTGGTGGAGCTGGTCACGCGCAGCGTCGCGCTCGCACCCGTCCTCCTCCACGCGAGCGTCTCGAGCCCGGACGAGCACGAGCCCCCGCTGCCCGAGCGGTTCTGCGTCCCCGCGGCGACGGCGCGCCTCGTCAACAGCACCCGCGCCGCCGGCCGGCGGGTGGTCGCGGTAGGGACGACGGTGACCCGGGCTCTGGAGTCGGCCGGCGCCCCCGATGGGACAGTGGCCGCCGCGTCCGGATGGACCGACCTGGTGCTGGGGCCGGACCGTCCGGCCCGGGTGGTCACCGGCCTCGTGAGCGGGCTGCATGCGCCGCAAGCCAGCCACCTGCTCCTGCTGCAGGCGGTGGCGGGCCACGACCTGGTCGCGGCTGCCTACGGCGCAGCCGTCGAGCAGGGCTACCTGTGGCACGAGTTCGGCGACTCGTCGGTCTTCCTGCCCTGAGGCCGTTCCTTCCCTGAGGCCGTTCCTTCCCCGAGGCGAGGCCGCGCCGGGTGCGTCCCCGGCGTGAGGTTGGCTGTCGCCATGCGCATACGCCTGCTCGGCACCGGTTCGTCCGACGGCTGGCCCAACCCCTGGTGTGGCTGCGGGTCCTGCGCGGCCGCCGCATCCGACGGCATCCTGCGCGGGCAGACCAGCGCCCTGATCGACGACCGGCTCCTGGTCGAGCTGGGGCCGGACGGTCCGCGGGCGGCGCTGCGCCAAGGGGTGGACCTGCGCGCCGTCGAGGTGGTGCTGGTCACGCACGCCCATCCGGACCACCACGCGTGGCCGGCCTGGATGTGGCGCGGCTGGGCAGAGGGGCGCCGTCCGCTGACCCTGGTGGCTCCGGCGGCAGTGCTCGCCGCCGCGCGGCCGCACCTCGACCCGACGGTCGAGGCCATCGAGGTGTCGGCCGGTGACCGCCTGCACGTGGCCGGTTACGACGTCGTCGCCGTGCCCGCGACCCACGCCGGCCCGGCTGCCGGACCGGCGGTGCTGTACGACGTGACCGGACCGGACGGCACCCGCATCCTGTGGGCGACCGACACCGGGGTGCTGACCGGAGCGGCGCTGGAGCTGGTCGGGGACGGGGCGTACGACGCGGTGCTGCTCGACCTCACCAGCGCGCACCTGCCGGACCATCACGACCTGCGCACCTGGCCCGAGCAGGTGGCCGAGCTGCGCAGGCGCGGGGCCGTCACCGACAGGACCGCGGTCTACGCCATCCACCTCGGCCACGACAACCCACCGCCGGACGAGCTCGACAGCCTGCTCGCGGGCTGGGGAGCCAGCGCGCCGCGCGACGGCGCGATCCTCCAGCTGGGTGCACAGGCACGCTGAGAATGCCTACGCCGCAAGCACATCCCGGCCGGTTGCGCCACCCGGCAGCGGCAGCAACTTCTTGACATGAACCGCATGTCGATGGGTAGCGTCCCAAGATCGGCAACCATGTCCCGTGGCTGCTTCGTTGCGCTCGTGGTGGTTGCGTGGAAGGGGAGGCGATGACCCGGACGATCCTCATCACGGGGGGTGCCGGCTTCATCGGCGCCCACCTCACCCGGCAGCTGCTCGATTCGGGCGACCGGGTCCGGGTCCTCGACAGCCTCCATCCGCAGGTGCACCCCGAGGGCAGCCGCCCCGACTACCTGGCCGGCGACGCCGAGCTCGTCGTGGGGGACGTGCGCGACCCCGAGACCGTCAGCAAGGCGCTCGTGGGCGTGGACCGGGTCGTGCACCTGGCGGCCCGCGTGGGTGTGGGCCAGAGCATGTACGAGATCAGCGAGTACACCTCCGTCAACGGCGTCGGGACGGCAGTGCTGCTGGAGGCGCTGCTGGACCACCCCGTGGAGCGGCTCGTGGTGGCCTCCAGCATGAGCGTGTACGGCGAGGGGCTCTACCTCGACGGGACGGGCCGGCCCACGCCGACGGCGGCCCGCCGGCGCGAGGACCTCGAGGCCGGCCGCTGGGAGCCCACCGGGCCCACCGGGGAGCAGCTGACGCCGGTAGCCACTCCCGAGACCAAGCTGCCGTCGCTGTCCAGCGTCTACGCGCTCGGGAAGTACGACCAGGAGCGGCTCTGCCTGATGTTCGGCGAGGCCTACAAGGTGCCGACGGTCGCGCTGCGCTTCTTCAACGCGTACGGCCCGTACCAGTCCCTGTCGAACCCCTACACCGGGGTGCTCGCCATCTTCGCGTCCCGCCTGCTGAACGGCCGTCCGCCGCTGGTGTTCGAGGACGGCAGGCAGCGGCGTGACTTCGTCAGCGTGCACGACGTCGCCAGAGCGACCGCGCTCGCCCTGGCCGCGGATGGAGCAGCCGGTCACGTCGTCAACGTCGGCAGCGGCCGGAGCATCGACGTCAACGAGGTCGCCGCCCGGCTCGCCGCGGTGCTCGGCCAGGAGCATCTCGCCCCTGAGGTCACCGGCAAGTTCCGGGTCGGCGACATCCGGCACTGCTTCGCCGATGTGTCCCTCGCGCAGGAGGTGCTCGACTACCGGCCCGAGGTGCCGCTGGAGGAGGGGATGGCCGAGCTGGCGGCCTGGCTCGAGGGTCAGGTGGCCGTCGACGACGTGGACGCCGCGACCGCCGAGCTCACCCGCCGGGGTCTGACCGTATGAAGAGCAGCCTCATCACCGGTGGGGCCGGATTCGTGGGCACCAACCTGGCGGACCGCCTACTGCAGCAGGGGCAACGCGTCGTCGTGCTGGACGACCTGTCCCGAGCGGGCGTTTCGGACAACCTCACGTGGCTGCGCCAGTCCCACGGCGAGCGGCTGCAGGTCGAGGTGGGGGACGTGCGTGATGCTGCCCTGGTGCGGCGGGCGCTGCACCGTGTGGACGAGGTGTTCCACTTCGCCGCCCAGGTCGCGGTCACGACATCGGTGACCTCCCCCCTGCACGACTTCGGCGTCAACGCCGTAGGGACGCTCACCCTGCTGGAGGAGCTCCGGCGGATCGACGAGCCGCCGCCGCTGCTGTTCACGTCGACCAACAAGGTCTACGGCAAGTGCGCCGGCATCGAGGTCGCGCGACGGGACGGCCGCTACGCGCCGACCGATCCCGGCGTCGAGCGGTACGGCCTGGGTGAGGACCTGCCGCTGCAGTTCACCAGCCCGTACGGCTGCTCGAAGGGGGCGGCCGACCAGTACGTCCTCGACTACGCCGACACCTACGCCCTGCCGGCGGTCGTGTTCCGCATGAGCTGCATCTACGGCCCGCACCAGTGCGGCAACGAGGACCAGGGCTGGGTGGCCCACTTCCTCAAGCAGGCTCTGGCCGGCGAACCGGTCACGCTCTACGGCGACGGACGCCAGGTGCGCGACATCCTCTACGTCGAGGACCTGCTCGACGCGATGCAGGCAGCCATGGAGCACGTGGATGCCCTGACCGGGCAGGCGTTCAACATGGGCGGCGGACCGGACAGCACGGTCAGCCTGCTGGAGCTGCTGGAGCTGATCGGCGAGCTGGGTTCCGCCCCCGAGGTGCAGCACGGTGACTGGCGGGTGGGCGACCAGCGCTACTACGTGTCCGACACGCGGCGGTTCTCCGACGCCACCGGGTGGGCGGCGAAGACCGCGCCCGAACAGGGCGTACGGCTGCTGCACGAGTGGCTCGGGTCGAGCCGGCTGCTGCGCGCGCGGGCGAGCTGAGAGGGGCTGTGCGTTCAGCAGTCCTGACCGGCCCCGGCCGGGTCGAGCTGGTCGGGAGCCGGCCTGCGCCGCTGCAGGGCGACGACGTGCGCATAGCCGTCGAGGGCTGCGGGGTCTGCGGCTCCAACCTGCCGGTCTGGCAGGGCCGGCCGTGGTTCGACTACCCGCTGCCACCCGGTCGTCCAGGGCATGAGGCCTGGGGGGTGGTCGAGGAGGCGGGCCGCGGCGACCTGCGCGTCGGGCAGCGCGTCGCGGTCCTCGCCGACGACGCCTTCCGCGACTCGATCGTCGTGCCGGCGGACCGCGTGGTCCCGCTGCCGCCGGAGCTGGACGGCCAGCCCTTCCCGGGCGAGGCGCTGGGCTGCGCGTTCAACGTCGCGCGGCGCAGCGCGTTCGCCCCGGGGCAGACCGTGGCGGTGGTGGGGGTCGGCTTCCTCGGCGCCCTCGTGGTCGCGCTGGCCGCATCGGCCGGCGTCCGCGTGATCGCCCTCGCCCGCAAGCCCGCCGCCCTGGAGGTGGCCCGCTCCATGGGGGCGGAGGAGACGGTGCTGATGGACGACCACGAGCGGGCGATCGACGAGGTCCGCGAGCTCACCGGCGGGAAGCTCTGCGAGCGCGTCGTCGAGGTGACGGGGGCCGCCGAGCCGCTGGACCTCGCGGGTGAGCTGACCGGGTTCGGCGGACGCCTGGTCATCGCCGGGTTCCACCAGGACGGCCTCCGGTCGGTCAACGTGCAGCTGTGGAACTGGCGGGGCATCGACGTGGTGAACGCCCACGAGCGCGACCCCCTGGTCGCGATGCGCGGGATCCTCGACGCCGTCGAGGCGGTCTGCTCCGGGCTCCTCGACCCCCGGCCGCTCTACACCCACCTCTACCCGCTGGACCGGCTCGGGGAAGCCATGGCGGCAGCGGACGAGCGCCCCGACGGCTTCGTCAAGGCCCTGGTGCTGACGACCGGGGGCCCGCGATGAGCGCCCCGACGAGGCTGGGGTTCGTCGGCGTCGGCTGGATCGGCCTGGACCGCATGAAGGCGATCGCCGCGTCCGGGCTGGCCGAGGTCTCCCTCGTCGCCGACACCTGCCGTTACACCGCCGAAGAGGCGGCCGAAGCGGTCGGCGCGCAGACGGCCACCCCCGAGATGGTCCTCGTCGGCGACGTCGACGGGGTCGTGATCGCCACCCCCAGCGGCCTGCACGCGACGCAGGCCTTCCAGGCCCTGCGCAGCGGCAAGGCGGTGTTCTGCCAGAAGCCGCTCGGACGCACCGAGGCCGAGTGCAGCGCCGTCGTGGAGGCCGCCCGCGAGGCCGACCGCCTGCTCGGTGTCGACCTGTCCTACCGCCACCTGGCTGCGACCCGCGCGCTGCGCGACGTGATCGCGAGCGGCGAGATCGGCGAGGTCTACGCGGCGGACCTGGTCTTCCACAACGCCTACGGCCCGGACAAGGAGTGGTTCCGCGACCCGGTGCTCTCCGGTGGCGGCTGCGTCATCGACCTCGGCATCCACCTGGTCGACCTCGCGATGTGGCTGCTCGACGGCCCGGAGGTGGGCCAGGTGACCTCCCGACTCTTCGCCGGCGGAAGGCCGGTGGACGGACGCGCCGGGGTCGTCGAGGACCACGCCCTCGCCCGGATCGACCTGGCGAGCGGCGGCGCCCTGTCGCTCGCCTGCTCCTGGAACCTCCCGGCCGGGCAGGAGGCCGTCATCGGGGCCACCTTCTACGGCACCCGCGGGGCGGTCTCGCTCTCGAACGTGAACGGGTCGTTCTACGACTTCCGCGCGGACCTGCACTCCGGGACGGGCCGGACGACGCTGGTGGAGCCGCCGGACGCATGGGGAGGCCGGGCCGCGGTCGAGTGGACCCGCCAGCTCGTCGGCGGCAAGCGCTTCGACCCGCAGGCGCAGGAGCTCGTCGACCTCGCGCGGGTGCTCGACAGGATCTACCGGCGATGAGGCTGCTGCTGACCGCCGACCCGGTGGGCGGGGTCTGGACCTACTCCGTCGAGCTGGCCGCGGCGCTGGCGCCGCACGGGGTCGAGGTGCATCTCGCGATGATGGGCCGGCCGCTGTCGCCGCCGCAGCACGCGGACTGCGGCGTCTTCGCGAGCCTCTCGGAGTCGGGCTTCCCGCTCGAGTGGATGCCGGACCCGTGGGACGGGGTCGACGCCGCCGGGCAGTGGCTGCTGGAGCTGGAGTCCCGGCTGCAGCCCGACGTCGTGCAGCTGGGCGGGTACGCGCACGCTGCCCTGCCGTGGCAGGCACCGACCGTGGTCGTGGCCCACTCCGACGTGCTGTCGTGGTGGCGCGCCGTGCACGGTGCGGCGGCGCCGCCGGACTGGGACGAGTACCGCCGTCGCCTCACCGCGGGTCTCACAGCGGCGGACCGGGTGGTGGCGCCGACAGCCGCCGTCGCCGCCGACCTGTCCCGCGAGTACGCCTTTGAGGGCGCCACCGTTCTCCCGAACTGCCGCCGCCCCCCGCGGCTGCCCGCGGTGCGCAAGGAGCCGTTCGTCCTCGCGGCCGGGCGGGTGTGGGACGAGGCCAAGAACCTGCGCGTGCTGGCCGAGCTCGCCGCACCCGTGGTGGTCGCCGGAGAGGGAGAGCTCCCTGGGGTCCGCAGCCTCGGACCGCTGGCGCCGCCGGAGCTCGCGCGGGAGATGGGCCGCGCCGCGGTCTACGCCGCCCCCGCGCTGTACGAGCCGTTCGGCCTGGCGATCCTCGAGGCGGCGCAGGCCGGCTGCGCGCTCGTGCTCGGCGACCTGCCGAGCCTGCGCGAGCTGTGGGGCGACGCCGCGGCGTACGCGCACGACGTCCCGTCCCTGCAGGCAGCCGTGGACGCCGCGCTCTCCGACCCGGCGGCCGGGCAGCGGGCGCGGGTACGCGCGCAGCGCTACCTGCCCGAGCGCACGGCCGCCGGCTACCTCGAGATCTACGCGCGGATGCCCGCCGGCAGGGCGAGCTCCCGATGAGGATCGTCGTCTTCTGCCACTCGCTGATGTCGGACTGGAACCACGGCAACGCGCACTTCCTGCGCGGCGTCGTCGCCGAGCTGCTGGACCGCGGGCACGAGGTCCGCGTGTTCGAGCCGCTCGACGGGTGGAGTCGGGCTTCCCTCGTCGTGGACCAGGGCGCCGACGTGATCGACGAGGTCTACCGGGTCTTCCCGAGCCTGCGCAGCACGTCCTACGACCCGCGCGAGCCGGACGTGCCGGCGATGACCGACGGCGCGGACCTGGTGCTCGTGCACGAGTGGAACGAGCCGTCGCTGGTGGCGGCCGTGGGCGCCCACCGAGCGGCCGGGGGTTACCGGCTGCTGTTCCACGACACCCACCACCGAGCGGTCACGGCGCCCGAGGAGATGGCCCGGTTCGACCTGCGGCACTACGACGGCGTCCTCGCCTTCGGCCGCGTTCTCCGGGACCTCTACCTCAAGCGGGGCTGGACCGGGCAGGCGTGGACCTGGCACGAGGCCGCCGACACCCGCCACTTCCACCCGGTGGAGGGGCTGGGTCGCCGCGGCGACCTGGTCTGGATCGGAAACTGGGGCGACGGCGAGCGCACCGCCGAGCTGCACGAGTTCCTGCTGGAGCCGGTCACCCGGCTCGGCCTGACCGCTCGGGTCCACGGGGTGCGCTACCCCGACAGCGCGAAGAAGGCGCTCACCGCTGCCGGCATCCGGTACGGCGGGTGGGTGGCCAACCACCGCGTACCGGCGACGTTCGGGTCGTACGCCGTCACCGTCCACGTGCCCCGAAAGGCCTACGTCACAGCGCTTCCCGGCATCCCGACCATCCGGCCGTTCGAGGCGCTCGCCTGCGGGATCCCGCTGGTCAGCGCGCCGTGGGACGACGTGGAGGGCCTGTTCGCACCCGGCGTGAACTACCTGGTCGCCAGGGACGGCGCCGCCATGCAGAGGCACCTGACCGACGTGCTGCACGACCCCGCGCTCGCGCAGTCACTGCGCGAGCACGGCCTCGCAGCCATCGCCGCCGGGCACACCTGCGCCCACCGGGTGAACGAGCTGCTCGAGGTGGCCGGCGAGCTCGGTCTGAAGACGGGGACCACCGCATGAACATCTCCTTCTTCGGCTCCAGCCTGGTCTCCTCCTGGTGGAACGGCTCGTGCACCTACTACCGCGGTGTCATCCGCGGGCTGCACGAGCTCGGCCACGCGGTGACGTTCTACGAGCCGAACGCCTACGACCGTCAGCTGCACCGCGACATCGACGACCCGCCGTGGGCGGAGGTCGTCATCTACGAGGCGCAGGACGCCGAGCAGGTACGCGCCGTCGTCCAGCGCGCGCGGGGCGCCGACGTGGTCGTGAAGACCAGCGGCGTCGGCGTCTTCGACGACGTGCTCGAGGAGGCTGTCCTCGGAGCCGGCGGCTACACCATCTTCTGGGACGTCGACGCCCCGGCCACGCTGTCGCGGATGGAGGCGGACGACGGCGACTCGTTCCGCGCGCTGCTGCCGTCCTACGACCTGGTCCTCACCTACGGCGGCGGTGACCCGGTCGTCCGCCGCTACACGGCCCTCGGGGCGAAGGAGTGCGTCGTGGTCTACAACGCCGTCGACCCGACCACGCACCATCCCGGCAGCCCGGACCCACGGTTCGCCGCCGACCTCGCCCTTCTCGCCAACCGGCTGCCGGACAGGGAGGAGCGGATCGAGGAGTTCTTCCTGCGGGCCGCGTCCCTGTCCGCCGAGCGGACCTTCCTGCTCGGCGGGAACGGTTGGGAGGACAAGCCCATGCCGCCCAACGTGCGCCGGATCGGCCACGTCGGCACCGCCGACCACAACGCGTTCAACAGCACCCCGCTCGTCGTCCTCAACGTCACCCGCGACAGCATGGTCGCGAACGGCTGGTCGCCGGCAACACGCGTCTTCGAGGTCGCGGGCGCCGGTGCGTGCCAGATCACCGACGCCTGGGCCGGCATCGGGGACTTCCTCACGCCCGACCGCGAGGTGCTCGTCGCGGCCGACGGCGCCGAGGTGTCCGCGCACCTGGACTCGCTGGATCCCGAGCGCGCCGCGGCCCTCGGCAGCGCCGCTCTCGAGCGGGTGCTGGCCGGTCACACCTACACCCACCGCGCGGTGCAGGTCGACGCGCTCCTGCGCGAGCGGGTGCCGTGAGAATCGTCTTCCTCGGCCTGTCGATCACGTCCTCCTGGGGCAACGGGCACGCGACCAACTTCCGCGGGCTGGTGCAGGCGCTCGACGCCCGCGGCCACGACGTGCTGTTCCTCGAGCGCGACGTGCCCTGGTACGCCGACAACCGCGACCTGCCGTCCCCGCCGTACGGCACGACCGAGCTGTACGGCTCGCTGGAGGAGCTGTGGGACCGGCACACGGGCGGCGTTTCCGAGGCCGACGTCGTCGTCGTCGGCTCGTACGTCCCGGAGGGCCTCGAGGTGGGTCGCTGGGTGCAGGACGTCGCCCGCGGCGTCACGGTCTTCTACGACATCGACACCCCGGTGACGCTTCGGGCGCTGGAGCGGGGCGAGTGCGCCTACCTGTCCCCTGAGCTCGTCGGCGGGTACGCGCTGTACCTGTCGTTCACGGGCGGGCCCACGCTGCGGCGCATCGAGCAGCAGTTCGGCTCGCCCTGCGCCCGCGCCTTCTACTGCCTGGTCGACCCGGCCGCGTACTCGCCGGGCGACAGCGGCAGGGTCTGGGACCTCGGCTATCTCGGGACCTACAGCGCCGACCGCCAGCCGGTGCTCGACGAGCTGCTGCTGGAGCCGGCACGCCGGTCGCCGTCCGGCTCGTTCGTCGTCGCCGGGCCGCAGTACCCCGCCGGGATCGGGTGGCCGGGCAACGTCGAGCGGATCGACCACCTGCCGCCCGCGGAGCACGCCGCCTTCTACTCCTCGCAGCGGCTGACGCTGAACGTCACCCGCGCCGACATGGTGGCCGCGGGCTGGTCACCCAGCGTGCGCCTGTTCGAGGCCGCGGCCTGCGGCACCCCCGTCGTGTCCGACTGGTGGGAGGGGCTCGACGCGTTCTTCCGGCCGGGGACCGAGATCCTGGTGGCGCGCTCCGCCGAGGAGGTGCTCGGGCACCTGTCCAGGATGGACGAGGAGACGCGCGCCACGATAGGAGCCGCGGCCCGGGCACGGGTGCTGGCCGAGCACACCGCCGAGCACCGCGCCGAGGAGCTGGAGCAGCATGTGGCCGCACTGACGGGACAGACCCCGACGGGCTCGAGGAGGACCGGGTGACCGAGATCGCGCTCACCTCCCCGCGGCAGAGCCTGCGCGAGGACGGCTACGTCGTGCTGCGCGACGCGGTCCCGGGAAGTGCCGTCACCGCCGCCGTGCGCCGGCTGAACCTCGCCATCCGCCAGCACGGCCTGACGCCGGAGCAGATCGACGAGTGGCAGCGGGTCGGCTTCTTCCCGCACCTGCGGTGGGAGCCGCAGGTCTGGGACGTCCTGCCGCCGTTCGCCGCCGAGCTGCTGGGCTGGCAGGAGGGAGACGAGTGGGCCGAGCCGCAGCTGCTGCTGCGCTTCCCCGATGAGGAGGAGCACTGGGACCTGCAGCCCCACGTCGACCAGGTCCCGCCGTGGGCCGCCGGTCGGGACTACCGGGGCATCGTGGGGGTGTCGCTGAGCGACGCCGGGCCGCACGACGGGTCGATCGCGATCTGGCCGCGCTCGCACTTCGGGCAGCCGGCGCAGAGCACTCCGGTTCCGCTCGCGGCGGGTGACGTGCTGGTCATGCACCCCGGCCTCGGGCACAGCGGGACGCTGAACCTCGGCCCGTCGGTGCGGATGGCCATCTACTTCCGGCTCATCGCCCGCGCCTGACGCGCCGGGTCAGCCGGAGAGGACCACCAGCAGGTCGCCGACCTCGACATTCGCGCCCGCCGCCACGGCGACCTCGGCGACCGTGCCGTCGAGCGGGCTGGACACGGTGGACTCCATCTTCATCGCCTCGACCACGGCGAGCGCCTGACCGCGCAGGACGCTGTCGCCGGCGGCGACCCGCGGCAGCACGATCCCCGGCAGCGGGGCCCCGATGTGGCCGGGGTCGGCCGGGTCGGCGCGGCGGGCGGTCGTCTTCTGCACCTCGACGGAGGCGTCTCGGACCGAGATCGGGCGCGGCTGGCCGTTGACCTTCAGGTGCAGGGTGCGCAGCCCGTTCGGCGACACCTCACCCACCGTCTCGAGCTCGACGAGCACGTCGACAGCGGGCTCGAGGGCGACCGTGACGGTGCGCCCGCGCTGCAGCCCGAAGAAGAACGCCTCGGTGGGGATCACCGACACGTCCCCGTGCTCCTCCACGGCCTGCTCGTAGTCCTTCCAGGGCCCGGGGAACAGCAGCCGGGACAGGACCGCCCGGCGCCCGGCGCCGTCGAGCGCGGCGTCGTCGGCCGGCTCCAGCGCGGGCTCCGGCGGCGAGGTGGAGCGGCCCTCGAGTGCGGCGGTGCGGAACGGCTCGGGGAAGCCGGCCGGCGGCGTGCCCAGCTCCCCGGCGAGGTAGCCGAGGACGCTGTCGGGCAGGTCGTAGGCCCCCGGGTCCGCCTCCAGCTTGCCGGGGTCGATGCTGCTGCTCGCCAGGAAGATCGCCAGGTCGCCGACGACCTTGCTCGTCGGGGTGACCTTGATGGGCTTGCCCAGCAGCTCGTTGGCCACCGCGTACAGCTCCTGGACGTGCTCCCAGCGGTCCCCCAGCCCGATCGCGATCGCCTGCTGGCGCAGGTTGGTGAGCTGCCCGCCCGGGATCTCGTGCCGGTAGACCGTGCCGGTCGGCGCCCGCAGGCCGGCCTCGAACGGCGCGTAGAGGTCGCGAACGGCCTCCCAGTAGGGCTCGAGCGAGGACAGCGCCGCCAGGTCCAGCCCCGTCGCCCGGTCGCCGTGGTCGGTCGCGGCGACCAGCGCGGACAGGTTGGGCTGGCTCGTGCCGCCGGAGAAGGGCGCGGCCGCGGCGTCGACGGCGTCCACCCCCGCCGCCGAGGCGGCCAGCAGCGTCGCCAGCTGGCCGCCGGCGGTGTCGTGGGTGTGCAGGTGCACCGGCACGTCGAAGCTGCTGCGCAGGGCGCGGACGAGCCGGTCCGCGGCGGCCGGACGCAGCAACCCGGCCATGTCCTTGACGGCGAGCACGTGCGCACCGGCGTCCACGAGCTGCTCGGCCAGGCGCAGGTAGTAGTCCAGCGTGTAGAGCTGCTCGGCCGGGTCGGCGAGGTTGCCGGTGTAGCAGAGCGTCCCCTCCGCGACCTTCCCGGCCTCGCGGACCGCGTCGAGGGCCGGCCGCATCTGCTCGAGGTCGTTGAGGGCGTCGAAGACCCGGAAGATGTCCACGCCGGTGGCGGCGGCCTCCGCGACGAAGACCCGGACGACCCGGTCGGGGTAGGGCGTGTAGCCGACGGCGTTGCGCCCGCGCAGCAGCATCTGCAGGCAGATCCCAGGAACCGCCTCCCGCAGCGCCGCCAGCCGCTCCCACGGGTCCTCGTGCAGGAAGCGCAGGGCCACGTCGAACGTCGCGCCGCCCCACGCCTCCAGGGACAGCAGGCCGGGCATGAGCCACGAGACCGCCGGAGCGGCGCCGAGGATGTCGATCGTGCGCAGCCGGGTCGCGAGCAGCGACTGGTGAGCGTCGCGGAACGTCGTGTCGGTGACCGCCAGCGCCTGCTGCTCGCGCAGCGCGCGTGCCCAGCCCTGCGGGCCGAGCTCGTCGAGCCGGGTGCGCGAGCCCTGGACGGGGCCCGCCTCGGGCAGCTCGGGCAGCTTCGACAGGGGGTCCAGGAGTGGCCGCGCGGGCCGGGCGTGGCCGTTGACGGTCGCGTCGCCGAGCGCGGCCAGCAGGCGGGTGGTGGTGTCGGTCGGTGTGGGCGCGCTGGTCAGGTGCGGGTGCTCGGCGAGGAAGGACGTCGGCACGGCGCCGGCCAGGAAGTCGGGGTCGGCGAGCAGGCGGCTCAGGAACTCCACGTTGGTGCTCACCCCGCGTACCCGGAACTCCTGCAGCGCCCGGCCCGCCCGCCCGGCAGCAGTGGGCAGGTCCGGCCCGCGGGTGGTGAGCTTGACCAGCAGCGAGTCGTAGTAGGGCGTGACCTCGGCGCCCGCGTAGACCGCGCCGTCGAGCCGCACACCGGGGCCGCCGGGCGACTGGTAGCTGGTGATGACGCCGCTGTCGGGGCGGAAGTCGTCCGAGGGGTCCTCAGTGGTGATCCGGCACTGGATGGCCACGCCGTGCACGCTGATCCGGTCCTGCTCCAGGCCGATGTCGCGCAGCGTCTGTCCGGCCGCGACCCGCAGCTGGGCGCCGACGAGGTCGACGCCGGTGACCTCCTCGGTGACCGTGTGCTCCACCTGGATGCGCGGGTTCATCTCCATGAAGGTGAACCGGCCGTCGGCGGCGACGAGGAACTCCACCGTCCCGGCGTTGACGTAGCCGACCGAGCGGGCGAACGTGAGCGCCGCCTCGCAGAGCCCGGCCCGGATGTCCTCGGCGAGGTCGGGCGCCGGGGCGAGCTCGACGACCTTCTGGTGCCGGCGCTGCACGGAGCAGTCCCGCTCGTAGAGGTGGACGACCTGCCCGGCGGTGTCCCCGAGGACCTGGACCTCGATGTGGCGGGGCCGCTCGACGGCCTGCTCGAGGAACACGGTGCCGTCGCCGAAGGCCGCCAGCGCCTCGCGGGCAGCCGCCTCAGCGGCGTCCTCGAGCTCCTCCGGGGTGTGCACCAGCCGGAGACCCCGGCCACCACCACCGGCAGCGGCCTTGACGAACAGCGGGAACCCGACCGACTCGGCGGCGGCTCCTGCGGACCCGGGCTGGCGCAGCGGCCCCGACGCCCGCAGCACGGGCAGCCCGGCCGCCTCGGCAGCCGAACGGGCACTCACCTTGTCGCCGGTGAGACGCAGCACCTCCGGCGGCGGCCCGACGAAGGTCAGGCCCGCAGCCGCACAGGCCTCGGCCAGGACGGCGCTCTCGGACAGGAAGCCGTAGCCGGGATGAAGGGCGTCCGCCCCCGAGCGGCGGGCGACCTCGATCAGCGCGTCGACGTCCAGATAGCCCCGGACCGGATGTCCGGGCTCCCCCAGCTGGTAGGCCTCACCAGCCTTGGTGCGGTGCAGCGCCTGACGGTCCTCCGGGGTGTAGACGGCGACCGTCGCCAGGCCCAGCTCGTGGGCCGCGCGGAGAACGCGTACGGCGATCTCGCTGCGGTTGGCAACGAGGACCTTGCGCACCCGCCGAGCATCACACACTTCTCCACGCTGGTGCTCGCGCCCCCGACCGAGGGCGCGAGCGGTCAATCAGGCCTGGGGGCGGGGCGCCGGGATGCCGGCGAGCAGGGCCCGGACCTCGGCCTCGCGGTAGCGCCGGTGCCCGCCGAGGGTGCGGATCGAGGTCAGCTTGCCCGACTTGGCCCAGCGGGTGACCGTCTTCGGGTCCACGCGGAACATGGTGGCCACTTCGGCGGGGGTGAGCAGGGCCTCGGTGTCAGGGGTGCGGGTGCTCATGACGGTTCCTCTTCTCGGGGCGGGCCGTTGCCCGCGACACCCATGATGCGCGATGTCGGGATACGCCGGAATGGCCCATCCGGGCTATTTCGGTCCTAGTCCCACCGGGCCTCGCCGTGGACACTAGTTCGCGGACTCCACCGCCTGCAGTGCCTTCATCCGGGCGGTCACCCGGCCGTACGCCGTCGCAGCGGCCACCGCATCCCCCTGGTCGAGCGCGGCCAGAGCTCCCGCGATGTCGCGCGCCGACTCGTCCTCGGTCAGCTCGGTGTCGTCCAGCAGGTGCACCAGGCCCCCGTAGTCCAGCTCCACCAGCGAGCGCGGGTGGAACTCCTCGAGCCAGCGGCCGAGGTCCTCGACGCCGCTGCTTCCGAGGCCGTCGTCCCCGTGCCGCCGCAGCACCGCCAGCGCCCGCGCGAGCCGGCGCCGGGCCCGGGACATCGAGGTCCGGTAGACCAGGCACCGCGCCGTCAGCCGTCCGGCCGGCGCCGCGCCCGGACCGGCCGGATCGCCCAGCCGGAGCTCGCGCTCCTCGGCGTCGACGAGGACGAACCAGCGCGGCGGCACCTGCCAGGTGCTGCTCAGCTGGGAGCTGCGCAGCGTCGGGTTCCCGGCCCGCCAGCGGTCGAGCTCCGCACCGACCTCCTCGGCCACCGGCGGCGGGACGAACACCCGGCCCATCTCCTCCGGCAGCTCGGCGAGGAACTCCTCGAGCCCCTCGAGGGCCCGCAGCCGCGTACGCCACGGGCAGACGAGGGTCACCCCGTCGACCTGCGTCAGGTAGGCGTGCTCCTCGAGGACCGGAAGCGCGGGCGGGCGGCCGGCCAGCGCGCGAAGGGCCGCCTCGCGCTCCAAGCGCGGGCCGTCGGCGGGCTGCGGTGCCCTCCCGAGACGGGCGTAGGCCTCCCACCGGCGGCGCTCCGGACCCTCGAACGCGGCCAGCGGCTCGTACACCCGCAGAAAGGCCGCATACGCCGTCATGGCTCGATGCTCGCACGCCAAGCCCGCTCGTTACTCTTCGTGTCGGGGAACGTGCGCGGGGGCAGGTTCCCTGCGCCCGACGAGCAGGGAGCGGTACGTGCGCGTCTTCGATCCCCCACCGGGGCCGGTCGGCGGCGGCCACGAGCAGGTGGTCTTCTGCCAGCACCGGCCGACCGGCCTGCGCGCGGTCATCGCCATCTACTCCACCGCCCGCGGCCCGGCGCTCGGCGGCACCCGCTTCTACCCGTACGCCAGCGAGGACGACGCGGTCGCGGACGTCCTCGCGCTCAGCCGCGCCATGGCCTACAAGGCGGCCTGCGCCGGGCTCGCGCTCGGCGGCGGCAAGGCGGTGATCCTGGGCGACCCCGCCCGGGATCGCAGCGAGGACCTGCTGAGGGCGTACGGCCGGTTCGTGCAGTCCCTGGGTGGGCGCTACTACACCGCCTGCGACGTCGGCACGCGCGTCGAGGACATGGACGTCATCGCGCAGCAGAGCACCTTCGTGACCGGGCGCTCGACCCGGTACGGGGGCGCCGGCGACAGCGCGGTGCTCACCGCGTACGGCGTCTTCCAGGCGATGCGGGCGGCGACGGGGCACCTGTGGGGGGAGCCGACGCTGCGGGGCAGGCGGGTCGCCGTCGAGGGCGTCGGGAAGGTGGGGCACCAC
The DNA here is from genome assembly GCA_030447385.1 of Mycobacteriales bacterium. Taxonomy (GTDB): domain Bacteria; phylum Actinomycetota; class Actinomycetes; order Mycobacteriales; family SCTD01; genus SCTD01. Next base: position 481,186 of record JAUJOY010000001.1, on the reverse strand, counting down.
CTCGTGGAGCACCTGCTCGCGGACGGAGCCGCGGTGGTGGTGTCGGACGTCAACGAGGCCGCTCTGGAACGGGCGCGGGGGCTGGGCGCCACGACCTGCTCGGTGGCCGACCTGCCCGGCAGCGACTGCGACGTCTACGCACCGTGTGCACTCGGCGGGTCGCTGCGCGAGGAGGTCGTGCCGAGGATCTCGGCGGAGGTCATCTGCGGGGCCGCCAACAACCAGCTCGCGACACCGGGCGTGGCGCAGGCGCTCGCGCAGCGGGGGATCCTGTTCGTGCCGGACTACATCGCGAACGCGGGCGGCCTGATCCAGGTCGGTGACGAGGCGCTGCACATGGACTCCGGTGGCTTCCGCTTCGAGCGCGCTCGGGCCGCGGCGGGGGGCATCTACGACACCACGCTGGACATCCTGCGGGCGGCGCAGGCGGACGGCGTCGCTCCGCAGGTCGCGGCCGACCGGCTCGCCGAGCGGCGCCTCGCGGGGGGGGCGGGCGCGCGGGACCTCCTGCTGCCGGGCGGAGCCGCGCTAGCTGGGCCGGCGGCAGGACGCTGACCGCAGGTGCAGGGTGCGAAGGGGCCGCACCCTGTACCGTGAGGACCGGCGCGCACCGATCTCGCCGCGGGCGGGTCCGTGCAGCATCGTTTCTTCACAGCATCGTTTCCGCCGCGGGGCCGAGCGCCCCGCCGTAGCGAGGGGGTCGAGCCATGGGGCGCGGCCGTGCGAAGGCAAAGCAGACCAAGGTGGCCCGCGAGCTGAAGTACAGCAGCGGGAGCCTCGATCCGGACCGGCTCAAGGCAGAGCTGGCCGCGGCTCCTCCCTCGACGTCCTCCGCCGTGGTCGAGGACGACGACCCGTACGCCGACGACGAGGACGACGCCCGGCGCTAGCTCAGCGGCGCGGTGATCTTCGCCTTCTGGGGCGTCCCTACGCGTGATCCGTCCCAACAGGGAGAAGATCACCTCCGGGCGAGGGTCAGACCTCGATCAGCGCGGGGGCGGACGGATCAGGCGTGGGAGCCGGTCAGGGTGACCGCGCCGTCCCCGGGCAGGACCTCCCCGGCGACCCAGGCCGGGATGTGGCGGGCTGTGAGTAGCGCCAGCGCCCGGTCGACGTCGTCCGGGGCGATCAGGGCGACCATCCCGACTCCCATGTTGAAGGTGCGCTCCATCTCTGCCTGCTCGACCCGTCCGCGGAGGCGGACGAGGTCGAAGATCGGCTGCGGGGACCAGGTGCTGCGGTCGATGGTGGCGGACAGGTGGTGCGGCAGGACGCGCGCGAGGTTGCCGGCGAGGCCGCCGCCGGTGACGTGGCTGAACCCGTGCACCTCGCTCTCGGCGATCAGCGACAGGCAGTCCTTGGCGTAGATGCGGGTCGGGACGAGCAGCTCCTCGCCCAGCGGACCGCCCAGCTCGTCGACGATCGCGCCGAGCCGCATGCGGGCCCCCTGCAGCAGGACGTGCCGCACGAGCGAGAAGCCGTTGCTGTGCAGCCCGCTCGACGCCATCGCCACGACGACGTCGCCGCTGCGGACGAGGTCGGGGCCGAGCACGTCGTCCTCCTCGACCACCCCGATCCCCGTGCCCGCGAGGTCGTAGTGGTCGGCGGGCATCAGCCCCGGGTGCTCGGCGGTCTCCCCGCCGATCAGCGCGCAGCCGGCGATCTCGCAGCCGGCGGCGATCCCGCCGACGATCTCGGCGATGCGCTCGGGCACCACCTGCCCGCAGGCCACGTAGTCCAGCAGGAACAGCGGCTCGGCGCCGCAGACCACCAGGTCGTCCACCACCATGCCGACGAGGTCGATCCCGACCGTGTCGTGCTTGTCGAGGGCCTGGGCGATCGCGAGCTTGGTCCCTACGCCGTCGGTGCTGCTGGCCAGCAGCGGCCGCGTCCAGCGGGCGGTGTCGAGGCGGAACAGGCCGGCGAAGCCGCCGAGGCCCCCGACCACCTCCGGGCGCGTGGTCCGCGAGACGCGCCGCTTCATCAGCTCGACCGCCTGCTCACCGGCCTCGATGTCGACGCCCGCCGCCCGGTAGGAGGACTCGTTCACGGGCGGCGCAATGCGTCCTCGGCCCCGCCACCGCCGAGAAGGGCGTCCATCGGGTCGGCCGGCGAGATGCCGTTGTGCACCACCCGCTGCCCGCTCTCGGCGTGGGAGTGGTCCGCCGGTGCGAAGTCCGCGGGCGAGAAGTCGGCGGGAGCGGCCCGTCCCCGCGCGGACAGGCTCTCGAGCACGTGCTTGCCGATGAGGTCGCGCTGGGGGATCTCGATGGGGTAGTCCCCGTCGAAGCAGGCCCGGCACAGCCGGTCGGCCCGCTGGTTGCTCGCGCCGGTCAGGCCCTCGATCGAGACGAACGCCAGCGAGTCGGCGCCGATGGACGTACGGATCTGCTCGACCCCCATGCCGCTGGCGATCAGCTCCGCGCGGCTGGCGAAGTCGATCCCGTAGAAGCACGGCCACGTCACGGGGGGGCTCGAGATGCGTACGTGCACCTCGACCGCACCGGCCTCGCGCAACATCCGCACGAGGGCCCGTTGGGTGTTGCCGCGCACGATCGAGTCGTCCACGACGACCAGACGCTTGCCCTTGATGACCTCGCGCAGCGGGTTGAGCTTGAGCCGGATGCCGAGCTGGCGGATCGTCTGGCTGGGCTGGATGAACGTCCGCCCCACGTAGGCGTTCTTGACCAGCCCCATGCCGTACGGGATGCCGCTCTGCTCCGCGAAGCCGATCGCTGCGGGGGTGCCCGACTCGGGCACCGGGATGACCAGGTCGGCGTCGGCGGGGGCCTCGAAGGCGAGGGTGCGCCCGGTCTGCACGCGCGTCGTGTAGACCGACCGGCCGGCGATGGTGGTGTCCGGGCGGGCGAGGTAGACGTACTCGAACAGGCACCCCTTGGGCGTCGCCGGGGCGAATCGCTGGCTGCGCAGGCCGTGCTCGTCGATCGCGAGCAGCTCGCCGGGCTCCACCTCGCGCACGAAGCTCGCGCCGACGATGTCGAGGGCCGCGCTCTCGCTCGCGATGACCCAGCCGCGCTCGAGCCGGCCGAGGACGAGCGGGCGTACGCCGTGGGGGTCGCGCGCGGCGTAGAGCGTCTGCTCGTCCATGAACACCAGGCAGAACGCACCGCGCAGCGTCGGCAGCACCTCCATGGCGGCGGCAGCCGGGGAGAGGTCCGGCCAGGCGGCGAGCAGGGTGGTGATGAGGTCGGAGTCGGTGGTGGCGCCGGTGCCGCCGGTGCGCGGGTCGAGCTCGCGCGCCCGGGCACTGAGCTCGCTGGTGTTGGTGAGGTTGCCGTTGTGCCCGAGCGCCAGGCTGCCGCCGACGGCGAGGTTGCGGAAGGACGGCTGGGCGTTCTCCCAGTTGCTCGACCCGGTCGTGGAGTAGCGGGTGTGGCCGATGGCCAGGTGGCCGGGCATGCTCGACAGCGAGGCCTCGTCGAACACCTGCGCGACCAGGCCGAGGTCCTTGTAGACCAGGACGGCCTTGCCGTCCGACACCGCCATCCCCGCCGCCTCCTGGCCGCGGTGCTGCAGCGCGTAGAGGCCGTAGTAGGTGAGCTTGGCGACGTCCTCCCCTGGAGCCCAGACACCGAAGACGCCGCACTCCTCGCCGACGGGTCGCTCCGGGGTGAAGAGGTCGAGCTCGTCCTGCTGGCCAGGTGCGGAAGGCACGCGCGAGGCTCCTCGAGGAGGCGGTACGGCGGGGAAGCCGACGCCGGCAAGTGTAGGCGCGAACCAGGGCGCGAGGCGCCAGGCTCCGGAGGCACTCGCGGCTCAGTCGGTCAGAGCGGCTCCACCAGCGGCAGCCACGCCGACAGGTCGGCCCGGTCCCCCCAGGTCCGCACCCGCCCGTCGCGTACGGCGTCCGCCCACGCGAGCCGCCCCCGGCACAGCTGCACGAACGCGACCGGATCGGCCTCGACGACGTTCGGCGGCGTCCCGCGGGTGTGCCTCGGCCCGGCGACGCACTGGACGGCGGCGTACGGCGGGATCCGCACCTCGACATGACGCCCTGGGGCGGCGGCTGCGAGCTGGTCAGCCAGCCCACGCACCGCCAGGGCAAGGTCGGCACGCGGCGGCGGCGTACCGTTCTCCAGCGCGACGAGCACGACCTCCACCGCAGCCGCGACCGCAGCAGGATCCCGGCGCTTCGGCGGCACCTCACCTCCAGGGGATCGCGAAGCCGTCCGCTCCTGCGACCGTACGAGGCCCCGCCCGATGATGAGCGGGGCCCCACACCGCGGCCCGCTCAGCCGAACAGTCGCGGCAAGGTCCCCTCGTACGCCTCGCGAAGCTCGTCGAGGGGGACCGTCAGCACGTCCTGCACCTCCAGCGCCGTCCCGTCGGTGACGCCGATCCGGGTGCAGGGCAAGCCGCGCGCGTCGCACATCTCCGTGAAGCGGAGCTCCTCCGACCGGGGAACCGTCACGACCGCCCGGCCGGCGGACTCGCTGAACAGCTGCACGAACGCCTCGACCCCGGCCGGCAGGACGATCCGCGCGCCGATCCCCTTCGACAGCGCCGACTCGACCAGCGCCTGCGCAAGGCCCCCGTCGGACAGGTCGTGCGCGCTGGACAGCATGCCGTCCCGCGAGCCCGCCGCGAGCACCTCGCCGAGCAGTCGCTCCCGGTCGAGGTCCACCGCCGGCGGCGACCCGCCCAGGTGCCGGTGCTCGGCCCACGCCCACTCCGACCCGCCGAGCTCGTCGCGGGTGTCCCCCAGCAGCAGCACCGTCTCGCCGGCCGTCGAGAAGCCGAGAGGCGTACGCCGCGCGACGTCGTCGAACAGCCCGAGCACCCCGATGACCGGCGTCGGGTGGATCGCCGCGCCGGCCGTCGAGTTGTAGAAGCTGACGTTGCCGCCGGTGACGGGCAGCGCGAGCGCCCGGCAGCCGTCGGCGAGACCCCTTGTGGCTTCGGCGAACTGCCACATCACCTCGGGATCCTCCGGGCTGCCGAAGTTCAGGCAGTTGGTCACCGCGATCGGAACCGCGCCGCTGACCGCCACGTTGCGGTAGGCCTCGGCCAGGGCAAGCTGCGCACCGGCGTATGGGTCGAGGCGCGTGTAGCGGCCGTTGCCGTCGGTGGCGAGGGCGATGCCGAGGCCGGTCTCCTCCGACAGGCGTACGACCCCGGCGTCCTGCGGCCAGGCGAGCACGGTGTTGCCCAGCACGATCCGGTCGTACTGCTCGACGACCCACCGGCGGCTGCACAGGTTGGGGCTCGCGACCATGCGCAGCAGGAGGTCTCGCAGCTCCCCGACTTCCGGGTACGCGGGGAGCGCCGCGGTCCGCAAGGCGTCCAGGTCCGCGGGCCGCGTCATCGGCCGCTCGTAGACCGGCCCGTCGTCGGCCAGCGAGCCGGGCGGCACGTCGACGACGACCTCGGCGTGCCAGTGAATGACTAGGCGTTCGCCCTCGGTGACCTCACCTATGGCGGTGGCGAGCACACCCCACTTGTCTGCGATCGCCAGCACCCGGTCGAGGTTCTCGCGGGTGACGATCGCGAGCATCCGCTCCTGGGACTCGCTCGCGAGCACCTCGTGCGGCTCCATCGAGGCTTCGCGCAGCGGCACCCGGTCGAGGTAGGCGCGCATGCCCGACTTCCCGGCCGCGGCCGTCTCGGTCAGCGCGCAGGTGAGCCCGGCGCCGCCGAGGTCCTGGATGCCCTCGACGAGCCTGGCGTCGTACATCTCCAGGCATGCCTCGATCAGCAGCTTCTCGGTGAACGGGTCCCCGACCTGGACGCTGGGCCGGCGGGCCGGCCCGTCGGCGTCGAACGTGGCGCTGGCCAGGACGCTGACGCCGCCGATGCCGTCGCGCCCGGTCTTCGCGCCGAGCAGGACGACGACGTTGCCGACGCCGCGGGCGGCGCTGCGCTGGATCCGGTCGTCCGGCATCACCCCGAGGCAGAGCGCGTTGACGAGCGGGTTGCCCTGGTAGGTCGGGTCGAACACGACCTCCCCGCCGATGTTGGGCAGCCCGAGGCAGTTCCCGTATCCGCCGATGCCCGTGACAATCCCGGGGAGGACGCGCCGGGTGTCGGGGTGGTCCGGGTCGCCGAACCGCAGCGGGTCCATGACCAGCACCGGCCGGGCGCCCATCGTGAGGATGTCGCGCACGATGCCGCCGATGCCGGTGGCCGCACCCTGATAGGGCTCGACGTAGCTCGGGTGGTTGTGCGACTCGATCTTGAAGGTCACCGCGAGGCCCTCCCCGACGTCGACGACCCCGGCGTTCTCGCCCATGCCGACGAGCATCCGGTCGCCCTTGGGGAGGTCGGCGAACTGGCGCAGGTGGACCTTGCTGCTCTTGTACGAGCAGTGCTCGCTCCACATGATCGAGTACATGGCGAGCTCGGTCTGGGTGGGGCGGCGGCCGAGGACCTTGCCGATCGCGGCGTACTCGTCGTCCTTCAGTCCGAGCTCGGCGTAGGGCTGGGGCTGGTCGGGGGTTCGTTCGGCGATGGGCACGGTGTCGACTGTGCTGGCGGCGTCGGGGAGCGGGCCGGCCGAGTCGTTCTGCGCGGCGTAGGTCGTCATCGCCGCTGAGGCTACCGGGGTCAGCCGAGCAGCTGCGCCCGCGCGAACCGCAGCGGCACGGGCTCGTCGATCACCACCTCGTCGTCGAGCCGACCGGGCTCGCCGTAGGCGTCACCGTCAAGTGCGTACGTGAGGAGCATGGGCTCCGCCTGGAGCTCGAGCCGCCAGAAGCACGGGGATGCCCGCACGCGCGTGCTGCGCCGGCTTGGTGACCCGGTTGTTGCTCACGCTGCCGGGGCTCATGACCTCGACGGCGAGCAGAACGTCGGCCGGAGCAGCCAGCGTCTTGGTCACGGCTGACCGGTGCACCACGGCAAGGTTGATCTCGCGGTAGTCGCGGAGGCCGAACCTCACTCCGGCCTTGGAGGACGAGGCGCCACTCGTCGGTCAGTGCGCCGTGAAGCAGGAGTCCCAGTTGAAAGGCCGCATGCCCACGTCCCACCACGGGAGGAGGGCTCACGAGCAGGCACCCGTCCACCAGCTCGCGGCGCAGGCCGTCGTCCGGCATCCGGTAGAGATCCTCGACGACCCAGCCGTCCTCCCGCAGGATGGGCGTGCGTGGTCACCCTGCTCATGGTGCCCTCCCACCTCGGCATGTCATGAGCCTGGGCCCGAAACCGGAGCTCTTGGTCCTCCGCAGCAGGTCTGTGGACGGACCGAGCTGGTTACGCCCGAACGAGCGACGCCAGCAGGGAGCTGAAGAAGACCGACCCGTCGGTGCCCGGGCCGGTGAGCTCCTCCACCGCGTGCTCGGGGTGCGGCATGATCCCGACGACGTTGCCGCGCTCGTTGGCGATCCCGGCGATGTCGCGGGCGCTGCCGTTGGGGTTGCCGCCGAGGTAGCGGGCGACGATGCGGCCGGTCGTCTCGAGCTCGTCGAGGGTCGCCTCGTCGGCGACGTAGCAACCCTCACCGTTCTTGACCGGGATGACGATCTCCTGGCAGGCGTTGAAGCCGCTGGTCCACATGGTCGCGGTGCTCTCGACCCGCAGGCGCTGGTCCCGGTGCACGAAGTGCAGGTGCTGGTTGCGGGTGAGCGCACCAGGCAGCAGTCCGCTCTCGCAGAGCACCTGGAAGCCGTTGCAGATGCCCAGCACCGGCAGGCCGTCGGCTGCCTGCTCCACGATCGTCGTCATGACGGGCGCGAACCGGGCAATAGCACCGGCACGCAGGTAGTCGCCGTAGGAGAAGCCGCCGGGGAGGACCACGGCATCGACGTCCCGGAGGTCCGGGTCCCCGTGCCACAGGTGGACGGGTTGGGCGCCAGCCAGGCGTACGGCGCGTTGCGCGTCGCGATCGTCCAGGCTGCCGGGGAAGGTCACGACGCCGATGCGGGCTGTCACGTGGCCAGGCTACCTACGCCCAGGTACACGGCGTCCTCCCTCCGGTACTGATCACGACCGGTACAGGTTCGCGGAAGCACAGCCACGCTGTACGCGACGGGGCCCCGCCCGGGTGGGCGGGGCCCCGTCGAAGTGAACTTGCCTACTTGGTGCGGAGGCCGAACTTCTGCGTCACCTGCGTGCCACCGTTCGCGACCGTGACGACGTACTTGCCGTCACCATCGGGAAGCGACTTGGTCGCCATGTTGTAGATGTAATGCCCTGCGGTCGCGTCATAGCGGAGCACGCCCGTGGTGTCCGCCGCACTGGTGGAGTCGACCGTCTCGTTGATCGCGGTGCTGGGCGTCGCCGAGCTGGCCAGGGCCACCTTGATGGTCGGTGCCAGGCCGGGCACGGGGGCACCCGCGCAGTCGGTGATGCGCACCTTGACCGGGACGGTGCTGCCGTACTTGAAGACAGACGTCCCGTCGACGTTGAAAGGCGTCTGGATGGCACCGAGGGCGTAGTTCAGGACAACGAGCGCGCTCTGGGGAGCGGCCGCGCCGCCGTCGTCGTCGGAGACGTTGACCGTGATGGTGTAGCTGCCGGCGGCGTAGGCGTGGCTCGTGTGCACCGAGCGGCTGGTGAACGCCTCGCTGCTGCTGCCGTCACCCCAGTTGATCGTCCCGGTCATGGTGTCCGCCGAGCCGGGGTCGGTGACGGTGAACTTGAGGCCGACCGCGTTGCCGGTGGTGCAGGCTGCGCCCGTGATCCCGGTGACGGACAGGGCACTGATGGTCGGGGCCACGTTCCCTGCCGCGTAGGTGAACGTCGAGGTCGTCTTGCCGCCGTCGCCGTCGTCGGCCGTGACGGTCACCGACCCGCTGGCGTCGTCGGTTGTGGCCAGGCTCCACGACCAGGTGCCGTCGCGGTTGTCGACGAGAGTGCCGTCACCTGTCTTGGTGAGGGTGATCGGGTCCGCCGGCACGTCGGTGAAGGAGCCGGACGTGGTGAGCGTCCCGCCCTCGGAGCCGCTCGAGTTCGCCGGCGCGGTCCCAACGGCCGGCGCGACGTTGATGGCGGTGACGGTGAACTCGTCGCTGGTGCTGGCGCCGTCCTTGTCGGTGGCGGTGACTTCGACGGTGGCGGTGATCTGGTCGGTCGTGGTCAGGGTGTAGGTCCACTTGCCGCTGCCCAGGTCGGTCACCGTGCCGGGGCCACTCGTCTGGGAGACGGTGATGTTGTCGGCCGCCACGTCCTGGAAGCTGCCGGAGGCGATGAGGGTGTCGCCCTCGGCGCCGTTCTGGTTCACGGCTTCGACCGTGACCTGGGGTGCCACGTTGCTGGCCTCGTAGGTGAAGGTGTCGGTGACCGTGTCGCCGTTGTCGTCCGTGGCGGTCACGATCACCGTGCCGCTGGTCTGGTCGGTGGTGGCCAGGCTCCACGACCAGGTGCCGTCGCCTTTGTCCAGGAGGACGCCGCCGTCTGAGGTGATGGTGATGGTGTCTGCCGGCACGTCCGTGAAGGCGCCGGACGTGGCGAGGGTGTTCCCCTCACTGCCGGTGGCGGGCTGCGCCGAGACCAAGACCGTCGGGGCGAGGTTGTCGACACGGACGTTGAAGGTGTCGGTGGTCTTGCCTCCGTCGCCGTCATCGGCCTGCACGACAACCTGCTCGGTCAGGTCGTCGGTGCCGGCGAAGCTCCAGGACCAGGTGCCGTCGCTGTTGCCGAGGACCTCGCCGGGGCCGGAGAGCACGGTGATCGTCAGCGGGTCGGTGCTGACGTCGCTGAAGCGGCCGCTGGTGGTCAGCGTGGTGCCCTCGTCGCCGCTGGCGTTGTTCGCTGCCACTGCCACTGCCGGGGCGACGTTGAGGATGGTGTAGGTGAAGGTGTCCGGGGTGCTGGTGGCGGTGCCGTCCGAGGCGGTGACCGAGATCTGGCCTGTGGCGTTGTCCGCACCGACGACGCTCCACAACCAGGCGCCGTCGTCGCTCGTCTGGGTGAAGGTGCCGTCCCCGGTGTGGCTGACGGTGAGCGTGTCGGCGGGGACGTCGGAGAACGCGCCGGCGTTGCCGAGCATGCTGCCCTCGTCGCCCTCGACGTCCTGCGCGTCGGTGCGCACGCCGGGGGCGACGTTGTCGGCGGTGAAGGTGAAGGTGTCGACCGTGACGCCACGGTCACCGTCGTCGGCCTGCACCTGCACGGTGCCGCTGGTCTCGTTCGTGGTGGCCAGGCTCCAGGACCAGGTGCCGTCGGCCTTGGCGAGGACGTCGCCGTCGCCGGAGAGCTTGGTGATGGCCAGCGGCACGTCGCCGCTGACGTCGGTGAAGGCGCCGCTTGTCCTGAGGGTGCCGCCCTCGAGGCCGTGCGCACCGCCGGCCGAAGCCGCGATCCGCGGGGCGGCGTTGGCGGCGGCGTAGCTGAAGCTCTGGGTGGCGGTGGCGTTGTGGGAGTCGGTCGCGGTCACGGTGACGCTGCCGCTCACGTTGTCCGCGGTCGGCAGGGACCAGGACCAGGAGCCGGTCAGGGCGCCAGATGTGTCCTTGTGAGCCGTCACCACGCCCTCACCGCTGGTCACCATGATGCTGGCGAGGTCACCGTCAGCGTCGGTGAAGGAGCCGGAGGTCTGGAGCGCGCTCCCCTCCTCGCCGCTCGCGTTATGGGGGGTGTTGCCGGAGGCAGGCGCCTGGTTGACCACGACCGGCGCGACGACCTTGAACGTGACGGTGGTAGCCGTCGTGTCTTCGAGCTTGCCGCCCGAGGTGTTGCTGTTGGTGACTTCTGTGGTGCCCGACTTCTCACCGAGCAGGATCTTGTAATCGCCGAGCGCGGTGGTGGATGCCGCGCTCACGCTGGCGCTCCGCACCCCGTCGCCGCTGCGCACGATGTCGCAATTGCCCTTGGCGGTTCCGGGGGCCGAGAAGTTGACGGCGGCCGAGAACCCTGACCCGGTGCTGATGGCGCCCGTGTCGGAGAGGGTGAAGGCGTGCTTGACCTTGGCCGTCGAGGTCGAGCCGCAGGCGGCATTGCCGGTCGCGCTGAGCGTGATCGTGAAGTCGGCGGACTTGCCCTGCTCGACCTCGACCACGTTCTGCGTGCCGACGAGCTCGGCCGTTACGAGCTCGGCGGCGTAGGCCGGAACCGCGGCGGCGACGAGGCCACCGCAGAGAAGGGCGCCGAGCGCGCCGAGTGCTGTGCTGTTGCGCTGCATGAGCGTCTCTTCTCGGGTCAAGGTCGGCCGCACCGGACGACGTTGACCCGAAGGTTCGCGTCGGAACCTGAGGAGGGACTGAGGATGACCTGAAGATCGGCTGAAGAACCAGCCGCCCGGAAGCTGGGGCCGCCATGCCGAGCAGCCGGCCCGCCGCTAGGGACGAGCCGCCACGCTGTCCGGGCCCGTGCCCGTCCCCGCCCTGTCCGCCCCCCGGCTCACAGCAAGCCGCTCGAGCGTCGACCCCTGCGTGAACGCGAATTCCTTCTCCAGGTGCACGATCGTCCCCACCTGGGGACGGCTGGTGAAGGTGACCCGGTCGACAAGCGCCCGCATGAGCTGGATGCCCCGCCCCTCCTCCGCGCCGTCCTCGGCGTCCGCCAGCCCCAGCGAGCTGCTGTCGAAGCCGGCACCGCGGTCGATGACCTCGATGACACAGAGGTTGCCGGAGATGCCGGCAGACACCTCGTACTGATCCGTCGTGTGCGCGTGGTCGAGGACGTTGGTCGCCGCCTCGGTAAGGGCGACCTCGATGTCGGTGACCGCAAGTTCCTGGACGCCGAGCGAGCGCAGCGCGCCCGCCAGCACCCGCCTCGCCACCGGTACGGAGAACGCGTCCCGCGGCAACGCCAGCGTCAGCTTGATCTCCATGCATGCGGACCTACCCGCGGCGGCCGACCTGATGCCGTGAGCGACCAGGCGTCACCCGAGGCGTACGCGGAAGTCCTCGATCACCGGGTTGGCGAGCAGCACCTCGGCCATCTTCGTGGCCTGCTCGAGCGCGGCGGGCTCGTCCGCAGCCTCCACCGACAGCTCCACGTGCTTGCCGATCCGCAGCGTCGTCACCGGCGGCAGGCCCAGCGAGGGCAGCGCGTTGAGGACCGCCTGCCCCGCCGGGTCCAGGATCTCCGGCTTGAGCATCACGTCGACCACGACCGCGTACGAGGGCATGCTCGCCAGGCTAGCGGCGCCGGCCGACGCAGCAGCTCACGCCGGCTCGCGCGCAGGCCCGCTGCCGGAGTCCGATCCAGGCAGGGCTTCGCCACCTCCGCAGCCGCAAAGGTCCTCGACGCGCAACGACCGCGCCGGCCCCAGCTCCACCGTCTGCGGCGCGTCCGGATCACGCACCACGGGGATCTTCCTCCGCACCGCCGGGGCAGGCGGAGGAAGGGCGGGAAGACCGGCTGGCGCAGCGACCGGAGGCGCAGGCGCCGGCGGCGGAGGCACCGGCGCGGGCTGCACCTGGACCGGCGGCGTGACCGGCCTCGGGGCTGCGGCCGCAGGCGGGGCCACGACCGCCGACGGGGTACCGGGCCTGCTGACCGCCAGCACCCGTCGCGCCGAGGCCACCGCGGCCGCCCGCGGGTACGACCCGTCCGCCAGCGCCCGGCTGATGGCCGTCACCGGCGGACCCGGTCCGCTGTCCACCAGGACCATGTCCGCCCCCGCCCGCAGGGCCCGCACCGCGGCCTGTCCGGGGCTCAGCCGCAGCCCGGTCGTGATGGCGCCCATGGACAGCGAGTCGGTGATCAGCAGCCGCCCCGGGCCGGCCCGCTCCCGCAGGTAGCGGTAGGCGGCCGGGGAGAGCGTGGCCGGCAGGCCCGGCTCGGTCAGCCCCGGGACGTTCAGGTGCCCGACCATCACGGCCGGGACCCCCGCCTCGAGCAGCGCGGAGAACGGCCGCAGGTCCCGCTGCTCCAGCGCGGCCAGCGGCGGGGTCTGGGCCGCCGAGTTGTGCGTGTTGGCGGCCGAGCCGTGGCCAGGCCAGTGCTTGGCGACCGGCACCACCTGGGCGTCACGGAGTCCGGCCTGCCAGGCGCCCGCGTACGCCGCCACCTTCGCCGGGTCGCCCGAGTAGGCACGCCCGGTGTCGGCGATGTACTGACCGGGCACGGCGATGTCGACGACCGGGGCGAAGCTCACGTCCACCCCGAGCGCCCGCATCTGCCGGCCGTAGTCCGCGGCGAGCAGGCGCGACTCCGCCGGCGATCGCGTACGCGCGATCGACGCCGCAGAGGGCAGCCTCGGGAGGGGACCGGCGAGGCGCTGCACCTGCCCGCCCTCCTCGTCCGAGGCGACCAGGGGCGAAGGGCCACCCCCGGTCCGCAGCGCCGCCAGACGCTCCCCGAGATCAGCCGGTGGGCGACCGAACAGCAGCACCCCGCCCAACCCCTCGCGTACGAGGGGCAGGGCGGCAGCCGTGCGGTTCATGTCGTACCCCGCCATGACGAGCCGCAGAGCCAGCTGGCGGTCGGTCCAGCCAGCTGGATCACCGCTGGGTCCCGCAGCCTGCGACGGCCCGGCGAGGCCGGTGCCCACCACCACTGCGGACACCAGCACAGCGAGAAGGCGCTTCACGAACGGCAGTGTGTCAGGGACATCCCGGACGCATCGTGGGCATACCCCGGCACGCCGCTGCCATCCACATCCAATCTTCAGCCCATCCTCAGCCGATCTTCAGGAGCGCCTGTCACTTTCAGTGCATGAGCAGCACCAGTACTACGCCGACTGGCGTCGTGTGCGACGACCGCCCGGCCCTGCGCCGGACGGTCACCAGCCTGCTCACCCGCAGCGGCTTCTCGGTGGGCGGCGAGGTTTGGCACTACGACGAGCTGCGCGACCTGGTCCTGCGCACCGCACCGACGGTGGCCATCGTCACCCTGCCTACCCCCGGCATGAGCGGGCTCTCGGCCGTCACCAGGCTGCGCGCCGCGGCTCCCGCCACGGAGCTGATCCTGCTCTCCGCCTTTGGCAGCCTCGAGCTCGCCGCGCGCGAGGCCGGGGCACTTGCACTGGTGTCCGAGGACGACCCGCAGGCGCTGCAGGCCGTGCTCCTGGCGGTCAGCCGGCGCTGGCACGCCTCCATGGCAGCGGTGGTCGCCCAGCGCAGCTACGAGGAGCCGGCTCTCGACAGGGTGTTCCCCTCCAGCGTGGCCTGAGCGGCCCCGACGGGCAGCTCCAGCACGAAGCCGTCCTCGTAACTCAGCTCGCCGCCCATCGACCGGGCGAGCGACCGCGCGATCGGCAGCCCGAGCCCGGACCCGCCGCGCCCGTCCAGGCTGACGAAGCGGGCGAACACCTGCTCGCGAGCGTCCTCGGCGACTCCCGGACCGTCCTCCGCCACGACGACCCGCACCATCGACGGCCCCGCGTCCACCACCACCCGGATGCGTGAGACGGCGTGCCGCCGGGCGTTGTCCCCCAGGTTGCTGAGGATCTCCTGACAGCCGCCGCCGTCGAGCAGCAGCGGTCCGCCGGGCGCGCGCCGCACCTCCAGCACGACGTCCAGGTCCGGGGACAGCAGGCTCAGCCGCTCCACCTCCTCGGCGCACAGCCGCACGACGTCCACCTGGGCGACCGGCGTCGGCAGTCCCTGATCGAGCCGCGCGATCTGCAGCAACGACGAGATCAAGCGCGCCGCTCGTGAGGTCTCACGCACCATCGTGGCCAGCAGCCGGTCCCCGTCCTCGGGTCCCGCTCCGCGCAGCAGCGTCTCGGCGCACGCCCGGATCCCGGCCATCGGCGTACGCAGCTGGTGCGCCGCG
>JAUJOY010000001.1:426058-466464 GCA_030447385.1 Mycobacteriales bacterium | reverse complement strand
CGTCTCGGCGCACGCCCGGATCCCGGCCATCGGCGTACGCAGCTGGTGCGCCGCGTCGGCGAGGAAGCGACGCGTCGCCTCCTCCGACTGGCGGGCCTCGTCCGCCGCTGCCTGCAGGGCAACCAGGCTGTTGTCGAGCGTCTCCGCCATCCAGCGCTGCTCGGTGACGTCGCGGGCGATCGAGGCCACCGCGACGACCGCGCCGTGCCGGTCGCGTACCGGGGACAGGCGCACCGACACCGGCAGGAGCGAGCCGGTCCGGGACAGCCGCTCCCCCTCGTAGGCCATCACCTGATGGCCTCGGCCGATCTCGGCGACCATCTCGAGGTGCTCGGTGAGATGCGCCTCCGGCACGATCAGCGAGATGTGCCGGCCCACGGCTTCCGCTGCGGACCAGCCGTAGTTGCGCTCAGCAGCCGGGTTCCACGTCAGGATCGTTCCGCTCAGATCCTGGGTGAGGATGGCGTCGGAGGAGCCGGTGATCACGGCGGCCAGCCGGGCTGCGACCTCCTCCGACTGGCGCCGCTCGGTGATGTCCCGCACGAACATGTGCACCCTCGGGCCGCCCCGCCGGTCGACCGCCCACACCGTGCACTCGGCGCGGAAGACGCGGCCGTCGCGGGTGCGGGCATCGAGCTCGTACGGCGCCCCGACCGGCGCCGCCCCCCGGGCCACCTCCTCGTCCAGCGCCTCAGCGACCACGTCGCGGTAGCGCTCGGGAACCAGCTCCACGACCGGTCGCCCGACGAACTCCTCGCGCGCCCAGCCGAACAGCACCTCCGCGCGGGGGTTCCAGTCCACCACCACCCCCTCGCCGTCCACCGCGACGTAGGCCTCCTGCGCCGCCTCGAGCACCTGCCGCCAGCGGGTCTCGAAGGTCCCGCTGCGGCGCTCCATCCGCGCCGCGACCTGCATCCCGGCTTCCAGCGAGTCGAGCATCGCGTCGTACGCGGCAGCGAGGCGTCCCAGCTCGGTGCCCGGGCGGTCCGGGCGCAGCCGCTCACCGCGCTGTCCGGAAGCCGTACGCGCCGAGGCCTCGGCGATCTGGCTCACCGGTCGGAGCGCGAGCCTCGAGGCCCGCGACAGCAGCAGCGCAGCCAGAAGCAGCGCGGCCGCGGAGCAGAGCAGCTGCAGCGCCAGGAGCCGTCGAAGCGTCTCGGACACGCCCGAGGTCGACGCGAAGACGCGGACGCTGCTGCCACCGGGAAGCGCGACGTCCCGCGACACGGACCCCTCGCCCCGCGAGCCCGGCGGGAGACCCCGGCCCACGATCGGGGAGCTCGGGTCGGAGCGGTAGACGGTGCCGTCGGGGAGCTGGACGAGGGCGCGAAGACCGCGCGTCTGGAGCCGGCGGGCCAGCTCCTGCTCGTCCGCGCCGATGGACGCGACCTCCCTGGCCTCGATCCGCACCGCCTCGGCCCGCTCGTTCAGCAGGTCGTCGAGGGAGTCCAGCAGGCTGGACCGCAGTGCGACGTACACCGCCGAGTTGACCGCGAGCAGGACCAGGGCCACGACCGTCACGCCCACCAGCACGACCCGTCGGCCGAGCGGCGGCGTAGGGGTGCTGGTCGGCGCGGTGCTCATGCGCGCAGTACGTACCCGGCGCCGCGTACGGTCTGGATCAGTCGCGGGCCAGTGGCTTCGAGCTTGCGCCGCAGGGCGCTCATGTGGACCTCGACCAGGTTGGCGTCGTAGGCGTCGAAGCCCCACACCGTGGTCAGCAGCTGGGTCTTGGTGAGCACCTTGCCCACGTGCTGCGCGAGCATCGCGAGCAGGTCGTACTCGGTCTTGGTGAGATCCAGCGCGACGCCGCCCCGGACGACGGTCTTGGCGCCGTCGTCCACCACGAGGTCCCCCACCTGCCAGGTGTCCGACGACAGCCGGCCGGATCTGCGCAGCAGTGCCTGAACCCTGGCGAGCAGCTCGGCCATCGAGAACGGCTTGATGAGGTAGTCGTCGGCCCCCGCCTCGAAGCCCGCCAGCCGATCCTCCACGCTGTCGGCGGCGGTGAGGAACAGCACCGGCATGTCACCGAGGCCCCGCAGGATCCCGGCCATCTCGTAGCCGTCCGGGCCCACGGGGAGGCGGATGTCGAGCACGGCGAGATCGGGCAGGAACAGCTCAGCGACCTGCTGCAGCTCCCTCCCGTCCGGCTCGGCGCGCACCTCGTACCCCTCCCCGCGAAGGGCGACGTCGAGCGCGGCGCGGATGGGGTTGTCGTCCTCGACCACCAGGACCCGCGGGCGTTGTAGGCGCACCGGTGCATTCTGCCGCGAACTCCCCCCCGGACGTCCCGGATCTTCAGGAAATCTTCAGGAAGTCCTCAGCCAAGGTTCAGCAAGCGTCGGCAAGATCTTCGGCACGGAAGCGATGGAGGGTCGGCGGGCACGAGGGGGGTCCGCCGGCCCAACTCGCACAGCGGTGCCTGCTCCGGTAGCAGGTGCCGGCTCGACGGTGCCGCAGCCACCGTTGCCGCTGCAGCAGTACCTCGGGGGGGGGACATGAAGGCAGAACCAGTTCAGCGTAGGCACTCGCTCACGACGCGGGGGGTGACAGACAGGCCCTCGAGCGGCGGGACATCCCGCCGGACCCGCTCATTCCGCCGTCGGAGCCGCTGGGTGGCCCTGCTCGCCGCCCTCGCCCTCCCCGGGACAGTCCTCGTCGCACCCACCGCCTTGGCGGCGGACGGCCCGTACAACATCGACGGCTCGGTTCCTGACGGGGGCACCGCCTTCCTCGAGGACCCGGAGGGCAATGTCAAGGAGCTCGGCCCGCTCAACTCCAACACCACGAAGATCGGTGTCATCCACGGCGACGCCGTCCCCACGCTCGGGCTCACCAATCCCAACGGGCAGGTGGACCTGCGCGGTGCCTGGCTGGACACCGAGCGCGAGAACGGCAAGGACTGGCTGTACTTCGCCTGGGAGCGCGACGCCAACAGCGGCAGCGGCTTCATCGCCTACGAGTTCATGCAGGACCCGCCTCCCGCGGCGTGCGCCTACGAGACCGCGAGCGCCGAGCAGCTCACCGCGAGCTGCAACCCGTTCGACAACCGCAGGGCCGGCGACTTCATGATCCTCTGGGACCAGCAGGGCGGCAGCAGGGATCTCTACCTGCGCACCTGGTCCGGGTCGGGTGACAACCTCACGCTGAGCCCTCCCGGGGATCCCCTCGACTTGTCCGTCTCGCAGGCGAGATACAGCGCCGACGGGTTCCGTGGCGAGGCGGCGGTCAACCTGACCGACACCGTCTTCGGCGGGAGCACCGCCTGCCGGACGTTCGCCAACACCATTCCCAGCACCGTGACGGGCAACTCGGACACGGCCGACTACAAGGACACCATCCTGCGGACGGCACCGCCGATCTCGAACTGCACGTCGGAGACGGTGACGACGCCCAAGGTCGTGACCAACACGTCGACGGACCCCGACACGAGCCAGAACGTGCCGGCAGGCGGAGCCTCGATCGGCACCGGCGTCCTGGCCGTCGCCGACTTGGCCGTCGTCAGCCTGATCGGTGGAACCGCCACCCCGGCAGGCTCGGTCGCGTTCCACCTGTGCAAGCTGGACGGGACGGCACTGTGCGAGACCGGCGGCACGCCAGTCGGGTCGACCAGCCTCACCGGCGCGGCCTACCCCGTGACGGTGCAGTCGCCCACGGCCTACGTCACCTCGGCCGGTCGCTACTGCTGGCGCGCAGTGTTCACCGGCGACAGTGCCAACGGCATCCCGGGCTCGTCCGACTCGCGCTCCTCCGAGTGCTTCACGGTCATCCCCGCGACGCCGACACTCTCGACGTCCGCCGGTCCCGACGTGGACCTCGGCCAGGCGGTGACCGACTCGGCGAGCCTGGGCGGGACGGTCTCCCAGCCCGCTAACCCGGTCATCAACCTCACCGGGGCCGGTGGAGCAGCTGCGGGCGGCACGATCACCTTCAAGCTGTACGGCCCAAGCGACACCGCTTGCGGTGCGCTGGTCTACACGTCCCCCGAAGTGTCGGTGTCCGGCAACGGGACGTACAACACTCCGGCACCCCAGTTCGTCCCAAGGGGTGAGGGGAACTACCACTGGGTGGCTGTCTACAGCGGGAGCTCGCCGAACACCAGCGGGTTGACCCACAACGCGGCGTGCACCGACACCGCCGAGGACGTCAGGGTTCGCACCGTGCCCTCCTCGATGACCACAGCCCAGTCCTGGGTGCCCAACGACTCGGCGACGATCAGCGCACCTGCTGGTGGGAACCTGGCCGGCACGGTGCACTTCACCCTTTACAACTCCAGCGACTGCACGGGGACAACACCCCTGTACAGCACGTCGGTGGCCGTGGCAGGGGCGTCACCGCAGACCGTGAGCACGGCCAACACGACGGCCGTCATTGTGACCGGCGACTTCTCGTGGTCGGTGAGCTACGACAGCACCAACACGGCCCAGCGGGACATCCCCGCGAGCTGCCACGAGACGTCGGCGCTCACGGTGTCGAACGGCGACCCGGTCAGCAGCCCCTAGCCTGATCCCGCGACGCACGCCCGAGGGGCGCACCCGACCAGCGGGTGCGCCCCTCGCGCGGTCATGCCTCGCGCAGGTAGGCGGCGAAGGACGAGCCGGTCAGCCGCTCGTAGGCCTCGACGTACTTCTCCCGCGTACGCGCTACGACGTCCACCGGCAGCTCGGGTCCCGGCGCGGTCCGGTCCCAACCGCTGTCGCTGAGCCAGTCGCGCACGTACTGCTTGTCATATGAGGGCTGGGGGCGGCCCGGTTGCCACCCGTCGGCTGGCCAGAACCGGCTGGAGTCGGGGGTGAGGACCTCGTCCCCCAGCGTGAGGACGCCGTCGCTGTCGTGGCCGACTTCGATCTTGGTGTCGGCGACGAGGATGCCCCGGTCGGACGCGATGCTGGCGCCCCGCTCGTAGACGGAGAGGGTGACCCGGCGCAGCTCGCCGGCTAGATCGGCACCGACGTTCCTTGCGACCTGGTCGAAGGTGATGTTCTCGTCGTGATCTCCCACGTCCGCTTTGGTCGCCGGGGTGAAGATGGCTGCGGGCAGGCGTGATCCGTCCTCCAGCCCGGTCGGTAGGCGCACGCCGCAGACAGCACCGGACGTCCGGTAGTCGTTCCAGCCGGACCCAGTCAGGTACCCGCGCGCGACGCACTCCACCGGCACCATCGACAGGCGCCGGCACAGCATCGACCGGCCGCGGAGCTGATCGGCGTACGGCTGGAGGACGTCCGGGAACTCGCTGGTGCGCGTGGTGACCAGGTGGTTCGGCACCAGGTCCGCGAGCTGCTCGAACCACCAGATCGAGAGCCCGGTGAGCACCGCGCCCTTGTCCGGCACGGGCGTCGGCAGCACCACGTCGTACGCCGAGATCCGGTCGCTGGCGACGAGCAGCAGCGCGTCGTCACCCACCGCGTAGAGGGTGCGGACCTTGCCGCGGGCGACAACCGGGAGGGGGAGCTCGCTCACCGGCTGAGTCTCGCAGCCGGGTCGCTACCGGACTGCGGCGCTCGCGGTGGCGGAGGTCGCGCTGCGGTTGCCCGCCGTGTCGTAGGCCTGCACGGCGTACCAGTAGGTGCGGCCGCGGACCACGTTGCGGTCGGTCAGGGTCAGGCTGGTCGTCGCGGCGACCTTCGTCCAGGGACCGGCGGAAGAGGTGGCGCGCAGCACCTCGTAGCCGGCGAGTCCGCTGCCGCCGAGATCGGTGGATGCCTTCCAGCCCAGCGTGATCCGGCGGGAGCCCGGGTTGGCCGTCAGCGCCGCCGGGACGGACGGTGCGGTGGTGTCGGTCGTCGGTGTGGTGGTGGGTTCGGTGGTCGTGCTGGTGCCCCAGCGGTTGCGGACGGCGGTCCAGACGGCGGGGTCCTCCCCGCCGAGCCGCCAGAACGCGGCGGCGGCCAGGGCGTGCTTGTCGACCACGGCGAGGCGGGCGGTGACCGACTGCGCGTCGGCGTAGTAGACGGTGTGCGCGCTGCCGCCGCTGGTGTAGCTGAAGGTCGGCTCGGCGGCGGCGCTGTCCCAGGTGCGCGTGGCCCCGAAGCTCGTGAGCCGGCTGGTGACGACGTCGTGGGTGACGCCCTCACCGCGACCGCCGACCCAGTCGTAGCCGTACAGGCTCATCCCGAGCTCGACCTTGGCCGCCGGGATCTGGGTGACCGCGAAGGCGGCGACGCTGTCGACCCAGCTCAAGGGCGCGATCGGGCCGGCCGGGCTGGTCTCCCACGAGTAGTCGTAGGCCATCAGGCGCACCCGGTCAGCGGCCGCGCCGATGGCTTTGTAGTTCTGGGCCTGCGGGCCTGCTCCACGTGCCCGGCTCGGCGGTCTTGGCGTGCACCGCGACGCTGAGCAGCCGGCCCTGGGCGTGCAGGGCTGAGGCGAGCTCGTCGACGAAGGCCGAGAACCGGTCCCGGTCGGCCGCCGCCATGCCCTCGTAGTCCACGTCGATCCCGTCGTAGCCCTTCGCGGCGGCCAGGTCCGTCAGGGCCCGGATGTGGGCCGCCCGGGAGGTCGCGGTCGCCAGCATCGTGCTCACGCGTACCGGGTCGAAGTTGTTGGTGATCGTCGGGAGGACCTGCACCTTTGCCGCGGATCCCGCTCAGGACGGTCGCGTCCTCCGCCCCCGGGTAACGGCTGATCCCACCAGTGGTGCTCATCTCGTACCAGAACGGTGACACCGAGGAGTACAGGTCGGCGTTCGCCAGGAACGACTGCAACCCCCGCGCCTGGTCCCAGTAGGGCAGCCACCCGGTCACCTTGCGCGGGCTCGCCACCGTCTCGGCGGAGGCGGCCGTGGCCGGGCCACCGAGGAGCGCAGCGAGCAGCATCAGGGTGAGGGAGAGCACCGCAGTGCCGACCCGGCGGGAGAAGGTGCTGTGCAGTGGCATGCCGGGAACGTCGGTTCGTCCCGGAAGGGGCTGAAGCCGGGGCGGGGGTGAAGCCGGTTGCGGGGCCCGGACCCTTTCGCACACATCGTGATCCACTTCTTGACGCGGCACGCTCGGCACAGCGACGACACGGTCGCTGAGCGATCTGGATGTGTGCAACCAGGTCCGGTCGGAGCCCGGGTCTTCGGCGCGAGGGCCGCGGCAAGCCCTCTCCGGTCTCTTCCCACGGGTCGCCCAGCACCTCTCGGCCGGCCTGACCCGCCGCCGGTGGCTCAGCGCCGCTTCGGCAGCAGCACCCAGAGCACGAGATAGACCAGCTCACCGGCGCCGAAGAAGCCGGCCAGCACGAACAGCAGCCGCACCAGCGTGGTGGACAGGCCCAGGCCGTCGGCAACGGCGGCAGCAACGCCCGCGATGACGCGGCCTTCGCCTCGGGCAGGGCGGGTGAGTCTCGCCATGACAGGACCCTGCCCGCTAGGACAGGGCAGCCAACCGCTCGAAGACCGGCCCGAGCCGCGCGAGGTAGCGCTCCGGCCGGCACACGTCGTCCAGGCGCGCCTCGCCGAGCTCCTTCCCGGCCTCCTTCGCCGCCGCGCTGAGCGTCTCGCGGAACGGCGTGCCGGTCTCCCACGTGCGCATCGCCGCGGCCTGCACGAAGGCGTACGCGTCCTCGCGCGACAGCCCGCCCTCGACCAGCTCCAGCAGCACGACGCCGGTGTAGATGAGCCCGCCCGAGCTCTCCAGGTTGGCCCGCATCCGGTCGGCATCGACGACGAGACCGGTCACCAGCCGGGTCGTCAGGTGCAGCAGGTAGTCCGTCGCGATGCTCGCGTCCGGCAGCGCCACCCGCTCGGTGGAGGAGTGGCTGATGTCGCGCTCGTGCCACAGCGCGATCCCCTCCATGACCGGCACGACCTGCGCCCGCACGATCCGGGCGATCCCCGCGATGCGCTCGCTGGCGATCGGGTTCTTCTTGTGCGGCATCGCGCTCGAGCCCTTCTGGCCCTTGCCGAACGGCTCCTCCAGCTCGCGCACCTCGGTCCGCTGGCCGTGCCGGACCTCGAGCGCGAACGCCTCGCACACGGTGGCGATCACCGCCAGCGCGCACACCCACTCGCTGATGCCGTCCCGCATCACGACCTGCGTCGCGGCCGGCGCGGGGGTCAGGGCGAGCTGGCGCGCGAGGCCCTGCTCCACGGCCGGGTCGATGTTGGAGTACGTCCCGACAGCACCGCTCACCTTCGCGACGGCCACCGCGTCACGCGCCCGCCTCAGCCGGTCCCGGCTGCGCGCCATCGCGAACGCGAGGTCCGCGACGCGGTGCCCCCACGTGGTGGGCTCGGCGTGGATCCCGTGCGTGCGACCCACCTTCACGGTGTCCTTGTGCGCCAGGCCGAGGTCGCGCAGCGCCGCGACGAGGGTGTCGGCCTTCGCGAGCAGCAGGTCGCTCGCCTCCACCAGCTGCAGCGCCAGCGCGGTGTCGAGCAGGTCGCTGCTGGTCATGCCGAAGTGGACGTACGCCGCCGCCTCGCGCGGCACCGTGTTGTCCGCCCACGCCGACAGGAACGCGATCACGTCGTGCTGGGTGACGGCCTCGATCTCCGCGACGGCGTCGGGCGTGGGAGGGGCGGCCCGGCGTACGGGGCCCATGCTGTCCGCGGGCACGACGCCGGCCGCGGCGTGCGCCTCCAGAACGAGCACCTCGACGCGGCACCACAGCTCGTACTTGTGGGCCTCGCTCCAGACCCGCCCCATCTCGGGCAGGGTGTAGCGCTCGATCACGCGGGTGCTCCTTCGGCAGGGGCGGGAGGCCCACTCTCCCAGACGCCCGCCCCTACTCCCAGTCCGCGCTGATCATGGAGTTGTTGCCGGCCCGCGGGGCAGGGCAGCCCGGGCGATGTCGGTGCGCCAGTGGGAGCCGCGCAGCGAGACGGCCGCCACCCCTTCGTACGCGAGGTCACGCGCCTCCTGCAGCGCAGCGCCGACCGCCGTCACCGACAGCACCCGTCCGCCCGAGGAGACCAGCTGCGAGCCGTCCACCCTCGTCCCGGCGTGCAGCACGGCGACCCTCTCGGGCAGCGGGCCGACCGTGACGCGATCGCCCAGAACCGGCGCCGCCGGATAGCCCTCGGCGGCAACCACCACGGTGACCGCCGCGCCCGTGCGCCACCGCAGCGGAGGCTGGTCGGCGAGGGTCCCTGAGGTACAGGCCAGCAGCAGCCCGGCCAGCGGCGTCTCGAGCAGAGCCAGGACCACCTGCGTCTCGGGGTCGCCGAAGCGGCAGTTGAACTCGACCACCTGCGGCCCGGTCGACGTCATCGCGAGCCCGGCGTAGAGCAGCCCCTGGAAAGGCGTTGCCCGCCGGGCCATCTCGTCCACGACGGGTTGGAGCACCTCCCGCTGGATCTGCTCCACCGCCTCGTCCGGCAGCCAGGGCAGCGGGGCGTAGGCCCCCATCCCGCCGGTGTTCGGTCCGGTGTCGTCGTCCCCGACCCGCTTGAAGTCCTGCGCCGGCAGCATCGGCACCACGGTCGTGCCGTCGCACAGCCCGAACAGCGACACCTCCGGCCCGTCCAGGTAGGCCTCGACGACGGCCACCGAGCCGGCCTCCCGCAGCACGTCGCGCGCGAAGTCGCCGGCCGCCGCCAGGTCGCTCCCGACGTGCACCCCTTTGCCCGCGGCGAGCCCGTCGGCCTTCACGACGTACGGAGCCGGTGCCGCCGTCAGGTGCTCGACGCACTCCTCGGCGCAGCGGAAGACCCGCGCGGCCGCCGTGCGCACCCCCGCCTGCGCCATGACCTGCTTCGCGAAGCTCTTGCTGCCCTCGATCTGCGCGGCGGCCGCGGACGGGCCGAAGCAGGCGATGCCCCCGGCGCGTACGGCATCGGCGACCCCCGCGACCAGCGGGACCTCCGGCCCGACCACCACCAGGTCGGCTGCGACATCCGCCGCGAGCGCGACCACCGCGGCCGGGTCCGTGATGTCGAGCGGGAGGTTGTCGGCGAGCTCGGCGGTGCCCGGATTGCCCGGCGCGCACGCGAGAGCAGTCACGTCCGGGTCCCGCGCCAGCGCGAGCAGGAGGGAGTGCTCACGCGCGCCCGACCCGAGCACCAGGACCTTCACCGGCAGGACGGTAGTAGGACCGGCAGGCTCAGCGCCGCAGCATCGTCCGCATCATCACCGTCTTCGGAGCGCTGGCCATCACGGCAAGGTCCTCCACCGGGGAGGTCGCCCCGTCGAGGAAGCGCAGCACCCGCTCCGTCGGGTGCCGCTCGAACAGCCCGGCCAGGAAGTCCGCCCCGTCGATCGCCCCGTCATCGAGGGCCCGCAGCAGCAGGGCGTCCATCCACAGGTGCCGCCGGGAGTAGGCCGCCGGGGGGCACGGATCGCCCCCCTTGCGCAGCGCCGCCGCCACCCCGGCCGCCTGCCGCTGGGCCGCCGAGAAGGTGTAGCCCGTCGACGGTCGCGTCGCCCCACCGGCAGCACCCAGGCGGAAGACCCGCCGGCCCACCCGGCGGGGGAACCGTGCATCCGTCATCGGGATCGCGCCCTGCTCCGCGGCCACCACCTCGTAGGGCGGCAGCCCGAGCAGCGCCGTGTAGCCGGCCAGCGCCTTCTCGTACTGCGCCGTCGTCAGCGCCGTCCGGGAGAACTCGGTGTACTCCACCAGTGCCTCGCGCGGCGACGTCGGAAGCACGTAGCCGAAGGCCACCCCCCGCGGCGGCTGCGGCGGCCGGAAGTCCATGAGACCGGCGACGGAGGGGTCGAAGGCGTCCTCGGACGTGCGCACGAACCAGCCCCGGAAGTGCTGCAGCAGCGCGACCCGCCCCGGTCGGGCCGGCGCGGCCGGCCGGGTGTCGAAGACCCAGTCCGCTCGCAGGCCTGCGCCCTGCACGACCGCCTCGTTCGGGCCGTCGTCGACCCCGGCGACCACGGCTTCCACACACCGCACGGACGTACGCGCCAGCCGCTCGGCCGCGACCCGCTCGTAGTCCCGCGAGCGGATCATCGTGTAGTCCAGCGGCGCGAGGGCGTACGTGCGCGCGCTCCCGCCGTGCGGCTGGACGCTCACCCGCTCCCACCGCGCCGAGACGGCATCGGCCCAGTAGGAGTCGCTGCCCCAGGAGCACCAGGTCCGCTCCGGAGCGCTGTGCTCCCCGGCCGGGGCACGCACCAGCACGACCCCCTCGGTCCCCTGCTCACCGAGCCGGCAGGCCAGCGACAGACCGGCGGCGCCCGCGCCGACCACGACGACGCGCGCAGTGTCCACGGCAAGCATTCTGCCGTGGTCCGAAATGTCCCGTACCCCTTCCCGCGGACCGGGCGATGCCCCCTTCGACGGCCCGTGGCAACCGCCGACGGGCACGACCATCCAGCGCTTCCAGCCAAGGAGACCCACATGCTCGAGACCCTCAGCGGCCTCGCCGCCAAGCTCAGCTCCCTCGGTGTCGCCGGCAAGGCGACCGCCGGCCTCGCCGCCGCCGCTGCCGCGGTGGCCGCCGCCGGCACCATCGCTGTGCTGCCCGCGCACGCCGGTCCCGACAGCGGCTCGCAGGCCGTCGACAGCCAGGTGGTCGAGGGGACGGACCCGGTCGAGGACGTGGTTGACGCACTGCCGATCGAGGACACGACCCCGATTGAGGACACCACCCCCGTGGAGGACACCGCCCCCGTCGAGGACACCGCCCCCGTCGAGGACACCGCCCCCGTCGAGGACACCGCCCCCGTCGAGGACACCGCCCCTGTCGAGGACACCGCCCCCGTCGAGGACACCGACACCGGCACGCCGGCTCCGCAGTCCGCCTTCGGGCAGAGTGTCGCTGCTGACGCCCGCGACGGCGGGGTGAACGGACGCGAGATCTCCGAGCGCGCCCAGGCGCGGAACGAGGCGCGCAAGGCGGCCGCCGGCGGCACGGAGGACGGCATCGAGGAGGGCACTGCGGACGGCGCTGAGGAGGGCGCCGACGAGCCTGCGCCGGTCGGAACCCAGGGCGCGGCGAACCGGACGTCCGCACGTCGCTGACCGCACGCTGACACCGCACCCCGCAACGGGCCGCGCCCCGGGCTCCCCCGCCCGGGGTGCGGTCTTCTGCGGCGCCCGGGTGGGCAGGACGCAGGGAATGAGCACCGTGCACGGCTTCGACGAGGTGCTCGCCGCGGCCCGCCTGGGCCAGCCGTGGGCGCTGACGGCCCTGTTCCGCAGCTACGCCGGAGCGGTCGCCGGCTACGTGCGCGCCCGCTCACCCGCGGACCCGGACGACCTGGTGAGCGAGATCTTCACCTCCGTGTTCTCGAGCCTGGACCGCTTCTCGGGCAACGAGGCCGACTTCCGCGGCTGGCTGTTCACCATCGCGCAGCGGCGCGTGGTGGACGAGCTGCGGCGGCGCTCCCGGCGCGTCGAGACCACCGCGTACACGCCTGAGGAAGACACCCGCCAGGTCCCGAGCGCCGAGGAGGGCGGGCTCGAGCGGATGGGCGAGGAGTGGGTACGGCGCGTGCTCGACCGCCTCGCGCCCGACCAGCGGGAGGTGCTGCTGCTGCGCATCCTCGGCGACCTGACCGTCGAGCAGGTCGCAGAGCTGGTGGGCAAGAGCCCCGGCGCGGTGAAGGCGCTGCAGCGCCGCGGGCTGGCCTCCGCGGAGAAGATCGTCCGGGCGGAGGGCGTACCCCTGTGACCGGTCCCGACGATGCTCCTTACGAGATGACTTCCTTCGACGAGATCGACGACGCGTACGCGGAGCGCCTGCTGCGCACGCGTGGCCTCGCCGCGGGCTCGCGCGAGGACGCCGCGGCGCTGTTCATCACAGCGGTCGCCGATCTCGGCACGGCCACCCCCACACCCAGCGTGTCCCTGGCCCGGCTGCTGCAGGAGGGGTTCGTCCCTGCTCCGGCGCCGGTCCCGCCAGTGGCACCCGCCCGCTCGGGCTGGCGAACCAGCCGGACGCTGCTGGCCGGCGTGCTGACTGGGGCAACCCTGGTCGGGCTGGCGAGCGGAGCCACCGCCGGCGTACTTCCCGGCGTGCTGCAGGACCGGGTCGGGGGACTGCTGGAGGCAACGACACCGTTCCAGTTCCCGCTCTCGGACAACCCTGCGGCGCCCGTCCAGGACAAGCCCGCCCCCGCGCCAAGGGACAAGCGTCCGCCCGTCCCGCCCGCTCCCGTGACGCCCGGCCCGGGGGTTCCGGCCGGCGTCGCCACGCCCTCGCCGCTGGCCCCGCCGCCGCCCGCGGTGGTCGGCGAGCCCGGCCTGGTCGGGCCGACCGCGCCGCAGCAGCCGCCGGCCCCGGGTTCCCCTCCCGCCTTCGCCCCGGGTTCGGAGGTCGCCCCACCGCGGGACGACCCCGGCCCGCCCGCCCCGCCGGCGCCCCCCGGAGGCGGGCGTCCCGCGCCCGGACCGCCGCAGGAGATCCCCCCTGGTGCCGGCCCGCGCGGCGCCGCCCAGCAGGAGGGCGGGACCGAGGGCCCGGCCCGAGCGCAGAGCAGCGGCGTCTCCCGCTGAGGGTCGGGGCACACGCCGACCCGCCGCACGCCGACAGCCGCCGCCGACCCCCGTGTCCTCAGTCCGGCAGGCGCAGGATCCTCGCGTGCAGCACGTTGCGCTGGCCCAGCGCGCACCGCAGCGCCCGGTGCAGGCCGTCCTCGAGGTAGAGCTCGCCGCGCCACTCGACCACGTGGGCGAACATGTCGCCGTAGAAGGTGGAGTCCTCCGCGAGCAGCACGTCCAGGTGCAGCGTCTTCTTCGTGGTGATCAGGTGGTCGAGCTGCACCTGGGTGGGCGGCAGAGCGGCCCACTGCTTGGAGGTCATCTCCGGGTCGGGGTAGGGCCGGCCCTCGCCCACCGACTTGAAGATCATCGGGTCCTCACAGTAGTGGCCGCAGCTCGAGCGTCTGCTCGCGGTCGGGTCCCACGCCGATGGAGCTGAACGGGGCGCCGCTGCACGCCTCGAGGGCGTGCACGTAGGCCTGGGCGTTCTTCGGGAGGTCCTCGAACGTCCGGACCCCCGTGATGTCCTCGGTCCACCCGTCGAGGTAGTCGTAGACCGGCTTCGCGTGGTGGAAGTCGGTCTGGGTCATCGGCATCTCCTCATGACGCCGGCCGTCCACGTCGTAGGCCACGCAGACCGGGATCTTGTCCCAGCCGGTGAGCACGTCGAGCTTGGTGAGCACGAAGTCGGTGACCCCGTTGACCCGCGCGGCGTAGCGGGCGATGACGGTGTCGTACCAGCCACACCGCCGGGGGCGGCCGGTCGTCGTGCCGTACTCCGCTCCAACCTTCCGCAGCCGCTCCCCGTCCGCTGCGTCGGCGCCCTCCCCGGTGAGCTCGGTGGGGAACGGGCCCTCGCCCACCCGGGTCGTGTAGGCCTTGACCACGGCGATCACCTTGTCGATCCGGTTCGGCGCGATGCCGCTGCCGGTGCACGCGCCACCGCTCGTCGCGGAGGACGACGTGACGAACGGGTAGGTGCCGTGGTCCACATCCAGCAGCGTCGCCTGGCCGCCCTCGAGCAGCACGGTCTCCCCGCGGTCAAGTGCCTGCGACAGCAGCAGCCCGGTGTCGCGCACCCGCGGCCGCAGGCGCTCGGCGTAGGACAGCATCTCCTCCACGACCTCGTCCGCGGTGACCGCCTTGCGGTTGTAGACCTTCACCAGGATCTGGTTCTTCATCTCCAGCGCCGCCTCGACCTTCTGGCGCAGGATCCCCTCGTCGAGCAGGTCCTGCACCCGGATGCCGATGCGGTTCATCTTGTCGGCGTACGTGGGCCCGATGCCGCGCCCGGTCGTACCCAGCCTGCGCTTGCCGAGGTAGCGCTCAGCGACGCGGTCCAGCGTGCGGTTGTAGGACGGGATGAGGTGGGCGTCGGCGCTGACCACCAGCTTGGCGCAGGACACCCCGCGCGCCTCGAGCGCGTCGATCTCCTCGAACAGCACCGTCAGGTCCAGCACCACCCCGTTGGCGATCACCGGCGTGCAACCCGGCGAGAGGATGCCGCTCGGGAGCAGGTGGAGGGCGTAGGTGTGCTCGCCGATCACGACGGTGTGGCCGGCGTTGTTGCCGCCGTTGAACTTCACGACGTAGTCGACGGAGCCGCCGAGCTGGTCGGTCGCCTTGCCCTTGCCCTCGTCGCCCCACTGGGCGCCGATGAGCACGAGTGCGGGCATGCGGAGCTCCTGTCGAGCGGCGAGCCCCAGGCGCAGCGCGCTCGTGGCGCTTGAAAGGCTAGCGGACATGAGCCCTCCCTCCTCCGGTCACCTGCTGCTCGCGAGCGCGAAGGCGGGGAGCACCGAGGACGAGGCGGTCGCCGCCGCCCGGGAGGTCCTCGCCGCCTCCGGCCCGGTCGAGGTGGTGGTCACGGCGACCCCGGAGGAGCTCGACGAGGCCCTGGACCGCCTGGGCGGGCGGACCCTCGTCGTGGCCGGCGGCGACGGCAGCCTGCACCTGGTCGTGTCCCGGCTCCACCAGCGCGGGCTGCTGTCGGACACCCGGCTGGGCCTGGTGCCGCTGGGTACGGGCAACGACCTCGCCAGGGCCCTGGACCTGCCGCTCGACCCTGCCGACGCGGCCCGGCTGGTCCTCGAGGCCGCCAGCCGCCCGCTGGACCTTCTCGTCGACGACGACGGCGGCATCGCCGTCAACGCGGTGCACGTCGGGGTGGGCGCTGACGCTGCCGAGCGTGCGGGGCGGCTCAAGCCGCGGCTGGGTCCGGCGGCGTACCCCATCGGGGCGGTGGCTGCCGGGCTGCGTACGACCGGCTGGCGGCTGCGGGTGGAGGTGGACGGTCGCGTCGTGGCGGACAACCACCGCCGCACGCTCATGGTCGGCATCGGCAACGGGCGGGGCATCGGGGGCGGCACGCTGCTGCTGCCGCACGCCGAGCCCGACGACGGGCTGCTCGACGTGGTCGTGTCGCAGGCCTGCGGGCCGTTCGCGCGGGTGCGCTACGGCGCGGCGCTGCAGGCCGGCAGGCACCTCGACGACCTCGACACCCGGTCGGCCCGCGGCCGAAGCGTCACCGTGAGCGGCGAGTCGGTCGACGTCAACGCCGACGGCGAGATCGGCGACTGCATCCGGCGGCGCACGTGGACCGTCGCGCCAGGAGCCTGGTCGCTGCTGCGCCCCTGAGTGCTGGCCCTCTTCGGCGTCGGCGGCGGCCTCGCTGATCTACGCCTTGTCCGGCTCGCTCGCGCTCAGTGACGCCCCAGAAGGGGAAGATCAGCGGAAGTCGGGGGGCGGGACAGCGGGGCGGGGGCGGGGAGCCGGAGGGCGGGCGGGGGCCGGGAGGCGGCGGGGTGGTCAGCTGTGCTGTCCGCGGGAGGCGGCGGGGCGGTCAGCTGTGCTGACCGCGGGCGCTCCCGGTGGCCCAGGCAGGCGGCGGATCCTGCTGGCCCGCCGCGCCCTTGCCCAAGATCTTGGGAAGATCCCCCGCAACCTGGTGCTGGGGATCCTCCGAAGGTCTGTCGGTAGGGGTTCCGTCGAGGCCGGGGTGCCGGCCGGCTGGGCGGGCGCTCGCGGGGGTCGCAACCTCTTGTTGATCTTCTGGATCGTGCACTGCGCATCGACACGCCGGCGTGTCGTGTGCCAGACCACGACTCAGATGATCCACGACGGGAGGAGCCCGACGAGGAGGTCCGGCCGTGGCCGGAGGAACCCGTCCGCCAGGAGGGCCATGACGCACGGTCCGCCACCGGAACGGGCCGCGGCCGGGGATCGGCCGGGAGGGTGGCCGGCTACCGGCAAGGCGACTGGACCAGCGTCTGGGAGGCGGCGCCCAGCTCGCCCCACACCGGTGATCTACGCCTTGTAGGGAGCCCCCGCGCTCAGGGGCGACCGAGAAGGGGAAGATCAACCAACAGGGACGCAGCGGGGAAGGCGCGCACCCCGCAGCGGGCGCGGGCGGGCAGCGGGCGCCAGCGGACGCAGCGGGCTCAGCGGGGGCCGGCAGCAGCCAGCAGCAGGGCGCGTCCACGCGCACCATCTCAGGAGCCGCTGGACCGTCCCAGCAACCGGCTACAGGAACCGGTGGATCGCGGTCGTCGCCTTCTCCTGGGCCTTCTGGTGCAGGGGGCGGTCCTGCCAGCGCCGCGGCTCGATGCGCACGCAGCGCTTCAGGTCCTCCTCGAAGTCGGCCTCGAGCCGACGCGTGACCAGCGGGTCGAGCACGCTGAGGACGACCTCCTCGTCGAGCTGCATCGAGCGGCGGTTCATGTTGGCCGAGCCGATCACGGTGGCGGTCCCGTCGACGGTGAGCACCTTGGCGTGCAGCATCGACGGCTGGAACGCCCAGACCCGCACGCCGCCCTCGGTCAGCGTCGAGTAGATCGACTCGCTCGCGAGCTGGCACACCCGCTTGTCCGCGTGGGGGCCCGGCAGCATGATGTCGACCTTCACGCCCCGAGCCACCGCGTCGAGGAACAGCTGCTGGAAGCAGTCGTCGGGCACGAAGTACGCGGTCATCATCCGCAGGTGCTCCTCCGCCGACTCCATCATCACCCGGAACACCGTGGCCATGTCGTTCCAGCCCACGCTGGCGCTGCCCCGGGCCACCTGGACCACCGAGCGGCCGGTCGCGGCGTGCTCGGGGAAGGTGCGGCGGCTGTCGATGAGGGGGTTGCCGGTCTCGGCCCAGTTCTGCGCGAACGACGCCGAGAGGCCGTCCACCGCGGGCCCGACCACCCGCACGTGGGTGTCCCGCCACTCGTTCTCGTTGCGCGCGTCCCCGCACCACTCCTCGGCGATGCCGACCCCGCCGGTGAACCCGACCCGCTCGTCACAGATGAGCACCTTGCGGTGGGTGCGGTGGTTCTGCTTGAGCGGCGAGGTCAGCTGCGCGACGCTGAACGGCCGGCGGAACCACTCGACCATCACCCCGCAGTCGCTCATGTGGTCGATCAGCGACGAGTCGATGAGCCGCCCACCGATCGCGTCGATCAGCACCCGCACGCGCACCCCGGACTGGGCCCGCTCGGCCAGCGCGTAGGCGAACTCGCGCGCGATGTCGCCCTTCCAGTAGACGAAGGTCAGGAAGTCGATCGTCTCGCGCGACTCGCGGATCGCCTCGAGCATCGCCGGGAAGATCTGGTCGCCGTTCTTGAGCAGCGTCAGGTCGTTGCCCTCGGTGGCGGGGATCCCGAGCAGCGCCTCGAGCCGCCGGCGGAAGCGCTGGGTGCGCTCGTCGAGCGCGCCGGGGTGCGGCGCGGACCCGTTCAAGGAGAGCTGGTGGTCCGCCTTGCTCTGGGCATACGTGGTCACGCGGACTCCCATGGTCGGTTGTTGCCGTAGTGGTGCCGTACCCAGCCGCAGCGGACCTGCCTCTAGTCCGGAAGGGCTATGCGAGGCGCGCCGGACCCACATCCGTAACCTGGGGATCGTGGCACGTCTTCCTGGTCTCGACGGGCTGCTCTCGCTGCTGCAGGCGCAGACCGAGGCCCTGACCGCCCTCCCCGGCGCAGTCACGGCACTGACCGGAGCGGTACGCAGCCTCGGTGACGTCGTCGGCGAGGCGCGCGAGACGCTGAGCGCCGTTCACCGGCTGGCCGTACGCCTCGACGCCATGGCCGAGGAGCTGGAGGAGCCGGTGCGGGCGCTGGCGCCGGGCCTGTCCCGGCTGGCCGTCGTCCTGGACGACCCGGCCGTCAGCGACCTGCCCGACACGCTGCGCACGGTCCAGCAGGACATGCTCCCGGTGCTGCGCACCCTGGCGGACACCCACGAGCGGGTGGCCTTCATCGCCGGCTCGACCGACCGGATCATGGGCTTCGTCGAGGACACCAGCCGGACCATCGGCCTGCTGCCGGGCGCGTCGCTGCTGGGCCGACGACGGGCTGCTCCGCGCGTCGTCCCGGACCCGGTCGACCCGGTCGACCCGGGCTGAGCCCGGCTGCGGGCCCCGGCCAGGCCCGGCTGCCCGGGCAGCTCCCCGTCAGGTACCGCTGAGCGCCTCGACCGCCTCCGGGTCGCTGTCGTGGAGGAACTGCCGGATCCGGTCGGCCTCGCCCACCTCGCCGATCGCCCCCGCCGCGCGGCCGAGCGCGTACAGGGCGCGCAGGAAGCCGCGGTTGGGCGCGTGCGACCAGGGCACCGGCCCGTACCCCTTCCAGCCCGAGCGCCGCAGCGAGTCAAGGCCCCGGTGGTAGCCGGTGCGGGCGTAGGCGTAACTCTCGACGAACGCGTTGCCGGCGTAGGCCGCCTCCGCCAGCTCGGCCCATGCCAGCGAGCTGGTGGGATGCGCGGCCGCGACGTCGGCCGGGTCGGCGCCGCGCTCGAGCAGCTCGCGAGGGCCGGCCTCGTCCGGGAGCAGCGTGGGGGGCGGTCCGCCGAGCAGGTCCTTGCCGTGGAGGCTCATGCGCCCATCCTGCCCTGCCGGCCGATCGGCCCAGCCAGGCACCGGACCGGGACGTCGACCGCTCGTCGCAGATCAGCGCCGATCCGTCGCGCAGAGCGACGGACACGGTGCCGAATATGCCGTCGGACGTGTACAGAAGTGGACGCAGGCTGGGTACTGCCCGCCCACCAGCCACGGGAGGAGCCGCCATGACCACGCTCACATCGGAGCCCTCGAGCGAGCAGAGGAAGGCGCCGCCCTCCAGGCTCGTCTGGGTCCTCGTCGCCGCCATCGGCGCCGTCTGCTGGAGCGTGCTCGCCCTCTCCCGGGGCGAGGAGGTCTCGGCGTTGTGGATCCTGTTCGCCGCGCTCTCCTCGTACGCCATCGCCTACCGCTTCTACGCCCGCTTCATCGCCTACCGGGTGCTCCAGGTGGACAACACCCGGGCGACACCGGCCGAACGCCTGCACAACGGGGTCGACTACGACGTCACCGACCGGCGGGTGCTGTTCGGCCACCACTTCGCCGCCATCGCCGGCGCCGGACCGCTCGTGGGGCCGGTGCTCGCGGCGCAGTTCGGCTACCTGCCCGGGACGGTCTGGATCATCGCCGGCGTCATCTTCGCCGGCGCGGTCCAGGACATGGTCGTGATGTTCTTCTCGGTCCGGCGCAACGGCAAGACGCTCGGCCAGATGATCCGCGAGGAGATCGGGGTGGCCGGCGGCATCGCCGCCCTGATCGCGGTCTTCATGATTATGATCATCATCCTGGCGGTGCTGGCCCTGGTCGTCGTCAACGCGCTGGCCGAGTCCCCCTGGGGGGTCTTCTCGATCGGGCTGACGATCCCGATTGCGCTGTTCATGGGCTTCTACCTGCGCTACCTGCGGCCCGGCCGGGTCTCGGAGGTCACCGCGATCGGCGTCGTCCTGCTGCTGCTCGCGGTCATCGGCGGCGGTTACATCGACTCGACCGGCCTCGCCGAGACGCTGACCCTGTCCAAGGAGCAGCTGGTCTTCGCCCTCGTCATCTACGGCTTCATCGCGTCCATCCTGCCGGTCTGGATGCTGCTCACCCCGCGGGACTACCTGTCGACCTTCATGAAGATCGGCGTGATCGTCCTGCTCGCGATCGGGCTGCTCCTGGCGCCGCCGATGCTGGAGAACGAGGCGGTGACCCAGTTCGCCGGCAACGGCAACGGGCCGGTGTTCGCCGGCAAGCTCTTCCCGTTCGTGTTCATCACGATCGCCTGCGGCGCGCTGTCGGGCTTCCACGCGCTGATCGCCTCGGGGACCACCCCGAAGATGCTGGCGAAGGAGAGCCAGGTCCGCATGATCGGCTACGGCGGGATGCTGATGGAGTCCTTCGTGGCCATCAGCGCCCTGATCGCGGCCTCCGTGATCGACCAGGGCCTGTACTACGCGATCAACAGCCCGGCCGGTGCCACCGGAGGCACTCCCGAGACAGCGGCCGCGTTCGTCAGCACGCTCGGCTTCTCGATCAGCCCCGCCGACATCGCAGGCGCCGCGGCGTCGATCGAGGAGAGCTCCCTGGTCTCGCGCACCGGCGGTGCCCCCACCCTCGCCTTCGGGATCTCGCTGATCTTCAGCCGGGCGTTCGGCCAGGGACTGAGCGCCTTCTGGTACCACTTCGCGATCATGTTCGAGGCGCTGTTCATCCTCACCGCGGTGGACGCCGGGACGCGGGTCGGGCGCTTCATGCTGCAGGACACGATCGGCAACGTCTGGCCGAAGTACGCCGACATCTCCTGGAAGCCGGCCTCCTGGTCGGCCAGCGCCGTGGTGGTGGGGCTGTGGGGCTACATGCTCTACGTCGGGGTGACCGATCCGCTCGGCGGGATCAACCAGCTCTTTCCGCTGTTCGGCATCTCCAACCAGCTGCTCGCCGCGATCGCGCTGACGCTGTGCGTGACGCTGATGTTCAAGCACGGCAAGGCCAAGTGGGCGTGGGTGCCGGGGATCGGGCTGGCGTGGGACCTGACCACCACGATGACGGCGAGCTGGCAGAAGATCTTCTCCGGCAACCCGAAGATCGGCTACTTCCAGCAGCGCACGCTCTACGAGGACGCCCTCGCGGACGGCCGGCTGCTGGCGCCGGCGAAGAACGTCGAGCAGATGCAGCAGATCATCACCAACTCCACCGTCAACGGCACGCTCCAGGCGCTGTTCGCGTTGCTCACCCTCGCGGTGGTCGTGAGCGCCATCCCGATCTGGATCCGGGCCTATCAGGCCGGCGGCCTTCCGACGACCGAGACGCCGCACGAGCCGTCGACGCTGGTCGCCCCGGCCGAGTTCTTCGCCACCAAGGAGGAGAAGCAGGCCGTGCGCGAGTACGAGGAGGCGCAGCGCGAGCCGGCCGCCTCGGCCGGACGATGAGAAGGGACACAGCCCGGCGTACGGGCGCCGGGCTGCGCTGGTACGTCCGGCAGCTGACCGGCGAGGCGAAGTGGGACGACTACCTCGAGCGGTGCCGGCGCGAAGGGACCGAGCCGATGTCGCGCCGGGCCTTCGAGCGGCACGCGGC
This sequence comes from Mycobacteriales bacterium, assembly GCA_030447385.1. Lineage (GTDB taxonomy): Bacteria > Actinomycetota > Actinomycetes > Mycobacteriales > SCTD01 > SCTD01. The sequence goes on along the minus strand of JAUJOY010000001.1, from coordinate 444,725 downwards.
CGACCACCGGGAGAGCACCACGCAGTCGCGCTGCTGCTGAGTGGACTACACCCGAGGCGCCGCCCGCTGGCTGCTCGGCGCCACGGCGCACCCGGGCGGGCAGGCGCTGACGCAGCACCTGCTGGACCGGTTGCAGCCGTCGCCAGGCGCGCTGGTCGCGGACGTGGCCTGCGGTGACGGCGCGACCCTGGGCGTGCTCGCGCGTCGCGGGCTGCTTCCGGTCGGGGTGGACCTCGAGCTCCGCGCCGTGGCTCGCGCTCGAGGGCGCGGCACCGCCGTGGTCGGGGACGCCCACCACCTGCCGCTGGTGAGCGGGGCGTACGACGCCGTCGTCTGCGAGTGCTCGGTGTCGACGTTCGCCGACCCCGCACGGGCGCTGTCGCAGATGGCGCGGGTGCTGCGCCCGGGCGGCACGCTGGCGATGACGGACGTGGTGCTGCGCCGGGATCTCGCACCCGCAGACGTGATCGCGGTGGTGGACCGGCTCACCACGGCGCGGACGCTCGCGGACTACGCCGCCCTGGTGGAGCAGGCGGGACTGCGCGTCCTGCGCACGGAGGACCGCTCCGCGGACGCACTCGCGCTGGCGCGCCGGTTGACGCGGCGACTGGCGGCAGTGGGTGCGCGCAGGCACGCCTCGACCGCCCGCGCCTGTGCGCGAGCGGTCGAGAGCGGTGCTCTGTCCTACGGGCTGCTCGTCGCGACGAAGCCCGGGGAGGGGCTGATCAGGTGATCGGGGCGGTCCAGGCTGCCGTGAACACCGCGCGGTCGAGCGACCCGGTGATCGCCGGGTCCAGGCCCTTCTCCGCGGCGAAGCGGCGGGCGACGCTGGAGCTCTGCGGGCCGAAGTAGCCGTCGACGATGATCGTCCAGCCGCGGCTGCGCATCTGCCGCTGCCAGGCGAGCGCGGTGGCGTCGTAGCGCGACACGTCCGCCGTGGTGAGGACGTCACCGTCGAAGGCGGGCAGCGAGGAGCGGGTGCGGGACGCCACTGGGGCGGTCCGGGTGTGGCTGTGGGTGGCCACTGGGGCTGTGCGCGTCGTCGTCGCAGTGGAGGCGGTGGACGTGCTGGTGGCTCCGCCGCCGCCGGACAGGCCGAGCTTGCGCGAGCACGCCGGCCACTGGCCCCAGCCGCTCTGGCCCTGCAGCTTCTGGCCGGCCTGGATCTGGGTGGCCTTGCTGGCCTGATGCGGGAAACCGGAGTAGCCGATGCCGCGCCAGGTGGCGAGGGAGAACTGCAGGCCGCCGTAGTAGCCGTTGCCGGTGTTGATCGACCAGTTGCCGCCGCTCTCGCACTGGGCGAGAGCCTCGAACTGCTCGACGGTCCCGCCTGCCGAGGCGGCGGTCGAGACGGCCGCTCCCTCGGCGACGACGATCGCGGCGGTCATGCCGCCGGCGGCGAACAGCGGTGCGGCCTTGGAGGGCTTGGCGTGCCGGGCGTGCTTGCGCGGGCGCAACACAGAGTGCAACAACAAGGTCAGGGTTCCTTTCCTCACGCCTGCGGGGTGAGCTGTCGGGTTCGGGCTGGAACGGCCCGGCCTCGCGCAGGAGGCTTCACCCCGAGGGCGCGGTGCGCCCGTGAGACCTGTGGGTCCCCCGCTCCTGCCCCGGTACGACGAAGAGGCACGCTCCCCGGGACAGGACTCGGCGGGAGGGAGCGGCAGCACGCCGATCGGCGCGAGTGGGCCCACCCTAGCCGAGGGGTGCTGCCCTCAACCGCGCGGGAGGGTGATAGTCCTGTACCCCTCAGGTCAGGCGGGTCCCGGTGGAGCGGACGTCCTGGCAGGCCTGGACGATCCGGGCCGCCATGGAGGCCTCCGCAGCCTTGCCCCAGGCCCGCGGGTCGTAGAGCTTCTTGTTGCCGACCTCGCCGTCGACCTTGAGCACGCCGGCGTAGTTGCGGAACACGTGGTCCGCGACGGGCCTCGTGAAGGCGTACTGCGCATCGGTGTCGACGTTCATCTTCACCACGCCGTAGTCGAGCGTCTCGTGGATCTCCTCGAGCCGGGAGCCGCTGCCGCCGTGGAAGACCAGGTCGAACGGCTGCTCCTTGCCGACCTTCTTGCCCGCGGCCTCCTGGATGTCGCGCAGGATCGTGGGGCGCAGGGTGACGTTGCCCGGCTTGTAGACGCCGTGGACGTTGCCGAACGTGGCGGCCAGCAGGTAGCGGCCGCGCTCACCCGTACCCACCATCTCCGCGGTCCGCAGCGCGTCCTCGCAGGTGGTGTAGAGCTTCTCGTTCTCGCCGGAGTTGTCGACGCCGTCCTCCTCGCCGCCGACCACCCCGATCTCGAGCTCCATGATGATGCGCGCCTTCGCGCACCGCTCGAGCAGCTCCTGGGCGATCGAGAGGTTGTCCTCGAGCTCCACCGCTGAGCCGTCCCACATGTGCGACTGGAACAGCGGCTCCTTGCCCGCGTCCACCCGCTCCTGGCTGATCGCGAGCAGCGGGCGCATGTAGGTGTCGAGCTTGTCCTTGGGGCAGTGATCGGTGTGCAGGGCGATCGTCACGGGATAGGCCTTCGCCACCTGGTGGGCGTAGTCGGCCAGGGCCTGCGCGCCGATCACCATGTCCTTGACCGTGGAGCCCGAGAGGTACTCCGCCCCACCGGTGCTGATCTGCACGATGCCGTCAGACTCAGCCTCGGCGAAGCCGCGCAGCGAGGCGATCAGCGTCTGCGAACTGGTCACGTTGATCGCGGGGTAGGCGAACCGGCCGGCCTTGGCGCGGTCCAGCATCTCGACGTAGGCCTCTGGGGTCGCGATCGGCACGGGGTTCCTCCAGCGTTGCGGCGGTGGTGCGGCTGGGCAGGAGCATGCCAGAGATCGCGAAGAGCTCAGCCGGCCCGAGCGTCCGCCCGCACATCGGCCTCGACCGCCTCGAACGCCTTGCGCGCCGCGATGAGCACCGGGTCCCACACCGGGGAGAACGGCGGGGCGTACGACAGATCCAGGCCGAGCACCTCGTCGACCCCCATGCCGTTCCAGATCGCGGTCGCCAGCGTGTCGATCCGCTTCGCCGCCCCCTCCCGGCCGGCGATCTGCGCCCCGAGCAGCGTGCCCGTCCGCTTCTCCGCGATCAGCTTCACCCTGATCGGCTTCGCACCGGGGAAGTAGCCCGCCTTGGTCGTGGAGTCGACGCTGGCCGTGACGAAGCAGTAGCCGGCGGAGTCCGCCTCCTGCTCGGACAGCCCGGTACGCGCCACCTCGAGGTCGCACACCTTGGTGACCGCGGTGCCGATGACGCCCGGGAAGGTCGCATAGCCGCCGCCGAGGTTGATGCCCGCGACGCGGCCCTGCTTGTTGGCGTGGGTCCCGAGGGCGACGACCATCCGCTGCCCCGACAGCCGGTGCCGGCTCTCGACGCAGTCGCCCGCGGACCACACCCCCTCGACCTGCGTGCGCATCCGGTTGTCGACGGCGATGCCGCCGGAGGAGCCCAGGGGGATGCCGGCCTTCTTCGCGAGGGCGACGTTCGGCCGCACCCCGAGCCCGAGGATGACGAGCTCGGCCGGCAGGCGCCGCCCGCCCTGGATGTGCACCGCGACGGCCCGGCCGTCGTCGTCGGTCTCCACGGACGTGGCCGCCTCGCCGAGAACCATCGTGATGCCGAGGTTCTCGACCGCCTCGGCGATGAACTGCCCGATGTCGGGGTCGAAGGTCCCGACCGGCGTGCGCGAGAGGTCCACCACCGTCACGTCGAGCCCGCGGATCTTGCAGGCCTCGGCGAGCTCGAGCCCGATGTAGCCGCCGCCGACCACGACGACCCGCTCGACCCGGCCGCTGTCTAGCTCGCGGATCAGGTCGGCGCCGTCGTCGAGCACCTGCACCCCGTACACGCCCTCGGCGTCGAAGCCCTCGGCCTTCGGGCGCATCGGGACGCTGCCGGTGGCGTACATCAGCGAGTCGTACGGCTGGGTGTAGTCCTTGCCGTCCTCCAGCGAGCGGGCGGTCACCGTCCGCGCCGACAGGTCGATGTCGACGACCTCGGTGCGCATGCGCACGTCGAGGTCATTCGCGCGGTGCTGCTCGGGGGTGCGGGCGATGAGCTCGGCCTCGCTGCCCACGGCACCGCCGATCCAGTAGGGGATCCCGCAGGCGGAGTACGAGGTGGCGCGGCCCCGCTCGAACACGACGATGTCCAGGTCGTCCGACCCCCTGCGCCTGCGCGCCTGGCTCGCCGCGCTCATCCCCGCCGCGTCACCACCGATGACCACCAACCGCTCTGCTGCCATGGCGGGCAACCTACGGCGGATAGCCTGCGGGAGTGGACTCCCTCGCCCTGCTCCCCGGGTTCCTCGACCCCAAGACGCTGCTCAGCCTCGGCCTGATCGGGCTGCTGCTGATCGTCTTCGCCGAGACCGGCCTGCTCGTCGGCTTCTTCCTCCCTGGCGACTCGCTGCTGTTCCTGGCCGGCGTGTTCGCGGCCTCGGGGCAGGAGGGGCTGGCGCTGTGGATGCTCATGCTCGGCGTGCCGATCGCCGCGTTCCTCGGCGCGCAGACCGGCTGGCTGATCGGCAAGAAGGCCGGACCGGTCCTGTTCGACCGGCCGGAGTCCCGGCTGTTCAAGCGGTCCAACGTCGAGCGGGCGCAGGCCTACCTCGACAAGTTCGGCGAGGGCAAGGCGATCGTGCTGGCCCGCTTCCTGCCGATCGTGCGCACCTTCCTCAATCCCGTTGCCGGGGTGCTGAACGTGCCGGCGCGAAAGTTCGCCTTCTTCAACGCCGTCGGCGCCGTCCTGTGGGGCGCGGGGGTGCCGCTCGCGGGCTACCTCGTCGGTCGGGCGATCAGCGACGCCGGCGACATCTCGATCGACAAGTACATCCTGCCGCTGACGGCGGTCATCATCGCCGCGTCGCTCATCCCCGTGGTGCTCGAGGTCCGCAAGGCGCGCCGCGAGGGCCGCGAGAAGGAGTTCCTGGCCGAGGGCGCCGCGAAGCTGGAGCGGGAGGACAGCCCGCTCGACTGAGCGCGGGCGCACCTGCGGTCCGTTAGGACAGGCCGAGGTGGTCCAGCGAGTAGGCGCAGCGATACGGGACGCCCTCCGCCTCGATCTTCTCGGCCGCCCCCGTGGCGCGGTCCACGAGCGTGGCCACTCCCACCACAGCGGCGCCCACCTCACGGCAGGCCGTGAGCGCGGTCAGCGGTGAGTTGCCGGTGGTGGTCGTGTCCTCGACGACGAGGACGCGCCGGCCCGCCAGGTCCGGTCCCTCGACGCGGCGCTGCAGCCCGTGCGCCTTGGTCTCCTTGCGCACGACGAACGCGTCGAGCCGCCGGTCCTGCGCAGCCGCCGCGTGCAGCATCGCGGTCGCGAGCGGGTCGGCCGCCATCGTGAGGCCGCCGACCGCCTGGAAGTCCAGGTCTGCGGTCAGCTCCAGCATCACCCGCCCGACCAGCGGCGCGGCCAGGCCCGACAGGGTGATGCGGCGCAGGTCGACGTAGTAGTCGGCCTCACGCCCCGACGAGAGGGTCACCCGGCCGCGGACGACGGCGTGCTCGCGGATGAGGGACAGCAGCTGCTCGCGGTCGGTCACGAGCCCGAGCGTAGGGGCGCCACCGGGATCAGCGTGCACCCGCGCCGGCCGCGCCGGGCTGCTGCTGTGCACGTCACAGAAAGCGGCTCTGCAGCCGCCGCAGCACCACCCGCTGGATCCTCGGGGGGACGACCCGGCTCGCCGCGACGACCGCCTTGTACTGCGTGCCAGGGACGCTGAGCGCCCGGCCCCGGTGCAGGTCGTGCAGCGCGGTCCGGACGACGTCCCCAGCATCGAGCCACAGCCGGACGGGGATGCCGCTGAGGTCCATCTCGGCCCGCCGGTGGAACTCGGTCCGGGTGAAGCCGGGGCACAACGCGAGCACCTTCACCCCCTGCCCGGCGTACTGCAGGTGCAGTGACTCGCTGAAGTTGGTCAGCCATGCCTTGGAGGCGCTGTACGTGGGCGCACGGGTCCCGGGTGTGAAGGCCGCGACGCTGCTCACGTTGACGATCGCACCGCTGCCGCGCGCCAGCATGGGCGGCAGGGCCGCGTGGGCCAGCCGCATCGGCGCCCGGACGTTCAGCCGCAGCAGGTGTTCCTCCTGCTCGCGCGGCGCCTGGTGGAAGGCATCACGGGTGCCGATTCCGGCGTTGTTCACCAGCAGGTCGATGCCCTGGCCGCAGCGCCCCTCGACCCGCGCGCACCCCTCCTCGTCGGCGAGGTCCGCGGTCAGCACCTCGACCTTCACCCCGTACGACCGCAGCTGCTGCGCCTTGCTCTCGAGTCGGGCCTCGTCGCGCGCGACGAGGACGAGGTCGCTGCCGAGGCCGGCGAGCTGGCGGGCGAAGGCGGCGCCGATGCCGGCGGTGGCCCCGGTCACGAGTGCGGTGGTCATGGCGGCAGGCTAGCCACGCCACGTCCGGCTCAGGCCAGGGAGCGGCTGCTGCCCCGGTTGGACGGCTCGAGCTCAACGGTGAGGTCTGGGCAGGTGGCTTCGCCGAGCACGTACCGCAGGTCGGTCAGCGGCCCGGTCGCCAACCGCCGCCGAACCTCCGCGATGTCGGCGCGGTCGGCAAGGCGCACGTGGAGCACCAGCCGGTCCCGGTGGCGCACCCGGACGATGCGCGCGGAGGCGCTGTCCACCCCGGGACACCGCTGCGTCGCGTCGACGAGCGCCTCGGTGACCGCGGCGGCGTCCACGTGGGTCTCCCCGCGGTTGCGGTGCTCGGTGAGGTCGAGGTCGCCGAGCCGGTCCGTGCGCACCTGCTGCACGAGCCAGCGCAGGGCGAGCAGGGCGAGCAGGGCGAGCAGCACGGCGACGAGTGGCCAGAACCAGCGGGCCTGCTCGCGCACGAACTGCACCACGTCCCTGGACAGGACCAGGGAGTTCGCCCTGTCCTTCCCGAAGACACCCAGACCGAACAGCAGCCCCGTGATCCCGGTGGCGAGCAGGACGAGGGCCAGCAGGGTCAGCAGCACGCGGTTGAGGCGGTCGGCGCGCGATCCCATCAGTGCTTCTCCTCGACGGAGACCTTCACCCGGGGTGCCCGGGCGAGCTCCAGGTCGGCCAGTGCCTGCTCCACCGCGGACCGGACCTCCTCGGTCAACCCGGGGGCCGCACCACGAGCCCGGGTGCGGACCCGAAGCGAGACGGTCGACCGGCGCACGGCGGCGCTCGCCTGCGACACACCGCTGACGCCGCGGGCGGCGGTGGTGGCCGCGTTGCCGACCCCCGCCCGGGTGGTGACCGTCGGCGCCCCTTCCAGCAACGGCCGAGTGGGCAGCGCGTCGGGTCGGCGGCGCTTCAGCTCGAACGCCAGCAGCAGCAACCCGAGCGCGGCCGCTACGGCGGCGGCCGCCAGCACGGCCTGGTCGTCGGCCCGCAGGTCTTCGAGCGCCGGACCCCAGCGCCTCCACGGGACCAGCCAGGAAGACATGTCGAGGGCCCAGCGCACCACCTCCACGCTGACGATCACGGCAGCGACCACGATCGCGAGCGAGACCACGGCCGCGAGCAGGCGGTTCACCAGGTGCAGGACGATCACGGCGGCCTCCTACTGGACCCGGCGGCGGGTGCGGCGGTCCGCCGGCAGGGCAGTCACCCGGATGTCGACATGCGAGACGCGCAGGCCGGCGAGCTCGGCCAGGCGCTGCGTCACGCTCTGGCGCACAGCCTCCGCAACCTCGAGGATCGGCGCCGGCCAGCGCACGGAGAGCGACACGCGGACGGTGACGAGGTCGCCGGCGACGCTGACATCGGCCTTGACCTGGCCGTCGAGATCAGGGCTTCCCAGTGCCTGTCGCAGCACCCGCGGCACGGGCGATGCGACGTCCTGCACCTCCCCGGCGGCGGCGACCACCAGCTTGGCGACGGCGCGGTCACGCAGCTCCAGCCCGCCGCGCGTCCCCGGGTCCCCGCCCCGGTCCGAGGCACCCCGATGGGCGTCGCCGCCTTCGCGTCCCTCGCCTCCGGCCGGCCGCCGCCCGCCGGGTGCGGCCTGCACGGCGGTCACTGTTGTCGCCGGTCCTTTCCGCCCACATAGCTGCTGAGGTCGACCGCGCCGTCGAGCACCCGGCCGACGAACAAGCCCACGGCGCCGAGCACGAGCACGGTGAGGAACTCGGCGGTGCCGCCGAAAGCGGCGGCCGCGCCGAGGAACAGGCCGTAGAGCAGCCCCAGTGCTGTCCAGGTCATCGTCTCGCTCTCCGATCGTTCGGCCGCGCACCCTGACGGGGCGGTGGGAGCAGGTTGCGCAGCCGCTCGAGGAGCTGCGCCAGGATGGTGCGCTTGCGGTAGAAGACGACCGGTGCCGTGGGACCGGACTGCTGCCGCCGCCACGCCGCCACACCGGCGGCGAAGGTGGCGGGGTCCCCGCCACGATCCGGGTGGTGCGTCAGCACGAAACGGCGGAACTCCTCGCGGGTGCGAGGCAGATCGCCACCGTTCACGGCGGCCCTGGATCCAGCGCGCGGACCTCGCCGACCACCACGTCCACGACGACGACGTCCACCGCCCGGCCACCGGCGACCGCCTCGACGGCGGCACGCACCTCCTGCGCGAGCTCGGGCAGCGGCCGGCCGTCGAGCCGGAGCACGACCGCCACCTCGCAGACGTCGTCGCGCCATGACACCCCCGCCACCCGACGCCCAGGCAGATAGGTGGCGGCATGTCCCGCCACGCCCCCGGCCAGCCCGGCGACGGACGGGCACGCCAGCACCCGCTCGGCGACGAGATCGGCCGGGTGCTTGTCGTCCTGGACGCAGGGGTCGGGCTCGGTCATCGCACGCGCGGGGCGGGCTCCTCGGTGTCGGCGTCGTCCCGCTCGTTGGGCAGGTGCACGTCGTCGACGGAGATGTTGACCTCGGTGACCTCGAGGCCGGTCATGCGCTCGACGCTGCCGATCACGTTGCGCCGCACGCCCTGCGACAGCTCAAGGATGCTCACGCCGTACTCGACGATGAGGTCGAGGTCGATCGCCGCCTGGGTCTCCCCCACCTCGACGGCCACGCCGTGCGTCACGCTGGGGCCGCTGCTCCCCGGGAAGCGCTCCTTTATGGACCCGAAGGCTCGCGCGGTGCCGCTGCCCATCCGGTAGACGCCGCTGACCTCCTTCGCCGCCATGCCGGCGATCTTCGCCACGACGGAATCCGCGATCGCCGTCCTGCCCTGGGGCGTCGACAGCTGGCTCGTGCCCTGCTGCCGCTGCAGGCCCTTCTCGCCGCCGCTGCTCGAGCGCTGGTCCTTCTCGGTGCTGGTAGCCGTCGTCATGGACCCTCCTTCAGTTGGGTAGTGCCTCCAACAGTTCGCTGTCAGGGCGACTACCCGGCCTCAGCGGAGCGCGAACCCCCGCCAGCGGCTCAACGCGCCCTTGACGTCCACTCGCCATGTGATCGTCATGTCGCGGAGCGCGTCCGGCGCCGGCGCCGGCCGGCCTCACCCACCTGGCGTCAGGCATCGACGTGTGTCAGGCCGTCGACGCGCTGCACCGGACGCACCTGCAGAGCGTCGCCTTCGGGCGCCCGATCGACCACGACCTCGTCGCCGTCGCGGACCTCGCCCGCCAGCAGCGCCCGAGCCAGTGCATCGCCGATCGCCTTCTGGACCAGCCGGCGCAGCGGGCGGGCGCCGTACACCGGGTCGAAGCCGGTCAGGGTCAGCCACTCCCGGGCCGCGTCGGTCACGGTCAGTGTGAGGCGTCGCGACTGCAGGCGCCGGGCCAGCTGGCCGACCTGCAGGTCGACGATGCGGGCCAGCTCCTGCGTGCCGAGGGCGTCGAACAGCACGACCTCGTCGAGACGGTTCAGGAACTCGGGCTTGAACGCCCGCTGGACGACCTCCATGACCTTGTCGCGGCGCTGGTCGGGCGTGAGCAGGGGGTCGCTCACGTAGGCCGAGCCGAGGTTCGAGGTCATCACCAGGATGGTGTTGCGGAAGTCCACCGTGCGGCCCTGCCCGTCGGTGAGCCGGCCGTCGTCGAGGACCTGCAGCAGCACGTCGAACACGTCCGGATGCGCCTTCTCCACCTCGTCGAGCAGCACCACGGCGTACGGCCGGCGCCGCACCGCCTCGGTCAGCTGGCCACCGGACTCGTAGCCCACGTAGCCCGGCGGCGCGCCGACGAGCCGCGCCACCGAGTGCTTCTCGCCGTACTCGCTCATGTCGATGCGGGTGAGCGCCCGCTCGTCGTCGAACAGGAACTCCGCCAGAGCCTTCGCCAGCTCGGTCTTGCCGACACCGGTGGGGCCGAGGAACAGGAACGACCCGGTCGGGCGGTCCGGGTCGGAGATGCCGGCGCGGGCCCGGCGCACCGCGTCGGACACGGCGCGCACGGCCGTTGCCTGGCCGACCAGGCGGGCACCGATCGCCTCCTCCATGCGCAGGAGCTTGGCGCTCTCGCCCTCGAGCATCCGGCCGGCGGGGATGCCCGTCCAGGCGCTCACGACCTGGGCGATGTCGTCGGGGCTGACCTGCTCCTCGACCATCCGCTCCGTGGTCTCGGCGGCGCTGCTGGCCTGCGCCAGCTCCTTCTCGAGCGCCGGGATCTCCGCGTAGGACAGCCGGGAAGCGGTCGTGAGGTCACCTTCGCGCTGGGCGCGCTCGACCTGCGTACGCAGCTCGTCGAGCTGCCGCTTGAGCTCGCCGACCCGGTTGAGCCCGGACTGCTCGCGCTCCCACCGCGCCGTCAGCGCGGCCAGCTCGGACTGGCGGTCGGCGATGTCCCGGCGCAGCTGCTGCAGCCGCTCCGTGGACGCCTTGTCGGTCTCGCGCTCGAGCGCGAGCTCCTCCATCTTCATCCGGTCGACGGCCCGTTGCAGCTCGTCGATCTCGACCGGGCGGCTGTCGATCTCCATGCGCAGCCGGGACGCGGCCTCGTCGACCAGGTCGATCGCCTTGTCGGGCAGGAAGCGCTGCGAGATGTAGCGGTCGGACAGCGTGGCCGCCGCGACGAGCGCCGAGTCGGCGATCTCCACCTTGTGGTGCGCCTCGTAACGCCCCTTGAGGCCGCGCAGGATCGCGATGGTGTCCTCGACGGACGGCTCGCCGACGTAGACCTGCTGGAAGCGGCGCTCGAGTGCCGGGTCCTTCTCGATCCCGGTGCGGTACTCGTCCAGCGTCGTCGCGCCGACCATGCGCAGCTCGCCGCGCGCCAGCATCGGCTTGAGCATGTTGCCTGCATCCATCGAGCCCTCGGCCTTGCCCGCGCCGACGACGTTGTGCAGCTCGTCGATGAAGGTGATGATCCGACCCTCGGACTGCGAGATCTCCGACAGCACCGCCTTGAGCCGCTCCTCGAACTGCCCGCGGTACTGCGCGCCGGCGACCATCGCGCCGAGGTCCAGCGCGACGATGCTCTTGCCGCGCAGGCTCTCGGGCACGTCGCCGTCGACGATGCGCTGGGCCAGCCCCTCGACGACCGCGGTCTTGCCGACACCGGGCTCGCCGATGAGCACGGGGTTGTTCTTCGTGCGCCGGGAGAGCACCTGGATGACGCGGCGGATCTCGTTGTCACGTCCGATCACCGGGTCGAGCTGGCCGCGACGGGCGCGGTCGGTGAGGTCCACGCCGTACTTCTCGAGGGCCTTATAGGTCGTCTCGGGGTCCTTGGTCGTCACCCGCCGCATGCCGCCGCGGACCTTCGCGAAAGCGTCCACCAGCGCCTTCGGGAGCGCGCTGTGGGCCTTGAGGAGGTCGGCGACAGGCCCGCCGCTGTCGGCGAGGCCGACCAGCAGGTGCTCGGTGGAGACGTAGTCGTCGCCCACCTCGGTGGCCTTGTGGGAGGCGACGGACATGACGGCCATGAGCGCCCGGGACAGCTGCGGGGCGGCCACCGTCGAGCCACTGGCCGAAGGGATGGCGGCAAGGAGGGCTTCGGCACGGGTGCGCACCTGGGCCGGTTCGGCACCAACGGCGCTGAGCAACGGCCCCGCGATGCCATCGCCCTGGTCGAGCAGTGCGAGCAGCAGGTGCACGGGGGCCACCTCGGGGTGCCCCTCGGCGGAGGCGCGCCGCACGGCGGCGGAGATCGCCTCCTGGCTCTTGGTGGTCAGGCGCTCGGTGTCCATGCATCCTCCTCAGACCTCGACGGGTGCTTGCCGGGTGCTTGACGGGTTCAACCACACCGAACCTGAGTCTGTTCCGCTCAAGGCCAAGCCTCCGTGCCCCGGGCCGCAGCCACTCACGGAGCGTGACCAGGCGTAGCAATCTTCACGAAATCTGTTGCGTCTCCGGGGGATTGACCTGAGACTTCCCGCGTGCCATCGGGGGATGGCCGTGACCAGGGGGGTCCCGCGTGAAGCGCATGCTGACCAGAATCGTCTACACCGGTGTCACCACCGGGGTGATCTTGACTCTTAGTGCCGCTCCGGCACTGGCGAACGAGTGCTTCAACACGCAGAAGCGGGCGGGGTCTGGCGGGACCGTAGGCACCTACTACGTCGCCACGGACACCTTCACCCCGTCCGGGACCAGGGGCAAACCGGCCTTCGTCGAAGTGGTCTTCCCCGACGGCTCATCCGGCTTCGTGTTCATCCACAGCGCCGGCGAGGTCAATGGCTACGTCGTCCCAGGTGCAAGGGACTGCGACGGCAAGGGACTCGACAACTTCAGCGCCTGCTTCGGGGGCTGAGAGCGTCAGTCAGCGCCCGTCCGTCGTTCCTCTGCTACCGGAAGACGACGGTCCTGGCGCCGTTGAGCAGCACCCGGCGCTCGGCGTGCCAGAGCACCGCGCGGGCCAGCACCCGGGCCTCGATGTCCTGACCCACCCGGGCCAGAGCCTCGACCGTGTGCGTGTGGTCCGCGCGGGCGACGTCCTGCTCGATGATCGGGCCCTCGTCGAGGTCGGCGGTCACGTAGTGCGCGCTCGCCCCGATGAGCTTGACGCCGCGGTCGTGCGCCTGCGCGTAGGGCCGCGCGCCCTTGAAGCTCGGCAGGAACGAGTGGTGGATGTTGATGGCGCTGCCGGTCAGGCGCGCGCACAGGTCGGCCGACAGGACCTGCATGTAGCGGGCCAGCACGACCAGCTCCACCTGCTCGGCGTCCAGGAGCGCCAGCAGCCTCGCCTCCGCCTCGACCTTGGTGCCGGCGGTGACCGGGACGTGGTGGAAGGCGATGCCGTGCCACTCCACGAGCGAGCGGGTGTCGGCGTGGTTGCTGACGACGGCGCGCAGGTCGATGGGCAGCGCCCCGGTGCGGTGCCGGAAGAGCAGGTCCTGCAGGCAGTGGTCCTGCTTCGAGACCAGCACGACGGTCCGGACCGGGCGGTCGGCGACATCGAGCTGCCACTGCATCGCGAACGACGTGGCGGTGGCCTCGAAGGCCGACCGCAGCGAGGCTGCGGTCACAGCGGCGTCGGCGGCGACGTGGACCCGCATGAAGAACCGGTCGCTGTCGGGATCGCGGTACTGCTGGCTGTCGAGGATGTTGCAGCCGGTCACGACCAGGAACGTCGAGACCGCGTGCACGATGCCGCGCCGGTCCGGACACGACAAGGTCAGCAGGTGCTCGCCGTTCACGGGGTCACGCTAGCGGTGCAGGCCCCGCGCCCCCCCCGCGTGCCGCCGGAGGCAGGGGGCCGGGGGCCGAGCCCGGGGCCGGGGCAGGGGGCCGCGCCCGGAGCGGGCACAGCCGCACACATCGTGATCCCCAGCCGGTCGCAGCTGAGCGTGCAGGTCCTTCGCGCTCCCGCGAAGTGGATCACGATGTGTGCAGACGTGACCGCTCGGCGCTCGAGCGGGCGCTCGCGGCACGCCCGCTCTGCGAGCCGCGCGAGGGATCGGCGCCGCTCGCTCGGCCGGCGGGGACGGCGCGGGCAGACGCCGGACCGCTCAGCGGCGGTAGGGCTTCCAGACCAGCAGCTGGGCGTCCCGAACGGGGACGAGATCGCGGCGCATCCCGGCCACCGCCGCCTCGTGGGCACCCGCAAGCGCCACCTTCGTCCGGCCGAGCTCGTCGGTCAGCTCGGCCAGCCGTGCCCGCAAGGCCTGGACCTGGTTCTCCAGGTCGATGATCCGCTTGATCCCGGCCAGGCTGACACCCTCCTCCTGGCTCAGCCGCTGGACCTCCCGCAGGAGCGCGACGTCCCTGGGGGAGTAGCGACGGCCCCCGCCACCTGCCCGGCCGGGCGTGACGAGGCCGAGCCGGTCGTACTGCCGGAGCGTCTGCGGGTGCATCCCGGCCAGCTCAGCCGCGACGGAGATGACGAACACCTCGGCGTCCTCGTCCATCACGGCGACGCCAGGTGGGCACGGGGATCCTCCGGAGCCGCAGCGGCGAACGCCTCCAGCGCCTTCCTCGCCTCGTTCGAGAGCTTCTGCGGCACGGCCACCTCGACCGTGGCGAGGAGGTCGCCGGTGGCGCCCTTGCCAGGCACCCCCCGGCCACGCACCCGGAAGGTGCGCCCGTTGGTCGTGCCGGGCGGGATCTTCAGCGTCACCGGCCCGTCCAGCGTCGGGACGCTGATCTGCCCGCCGAGCGCCGCCTCCGCGAACGTGACCGGCACCGTCACGGTGAGGTGGTTGTCCCGCCGACCGAAGTACGGGTGGGGCGAGACGTGCACGTTGACGAGGAGGTCGCCGGCCGGTCCACCGCGTTCGCCCGGCTCGCCGCGGTGGGCGAGGCGGACCTTCTGGCCGTCGGAGACGCCGGCCGGGATGCGCACGTTCAGCGTCCGGGTCGCGGCGGCCCGACCCTCCCCGCGGCAGCCGGGGCACGGGGACTCGATGAGCCGGCCGGTCCCGCGGCAGCTCTTGCAGGGCTCGCTGAAGGCGAAGCCGCCCTGGCTGCGGGACGTGACCCCGGCGCCGGAGCAGGTCGCGCACACCGCAGGCGCGGTGCCCGGCGCGGCACCGGACCCGCCGCAGACGCCGCACGGGCCGGTCGTCGTCAGCTGCAACGGCAGCGTCACCCCGCGCAGCGCATCGAGGAAGGACAAGGTCACGTCCGCCTCGACGTCGGACCCGCGTCGCGGCCCACGACCGCTCCCGCCCCGGGCGCCGCCGAACAGCCCGCCGAGGACGTCACCGAAGCCGCCCGCCTGACCGGCGGCTCCGGCCCGCCCGAACAGGTCGCCCAGGTCGAACCCGGGCACGCCGCCGCCGGCGTAGCTGCCCGCGCGCCGACCGCCACCCGCGCCGAACAGCGCCCGGGTCTCGTCGTACTCCTTGCGCTTCTCGGGGTCCGACAGCACGTCGTAGGCCTCGGAGACCTCCTTGAAGCGGGACTCCCCTCCGGAATTGGTGTCGGGGTGGAGCTCACGGGCGAGCTTGCGGTAGGCCTTCTTGATGTCCCCCGCGGAGGCGTCCTTGGGAACGCCGAGCGCCGCGTAGTAGTCCTTCTCGACATCACGAGCACCCACGGCGTTCCCTCCTCTCCTACTGCTGGGCCGGCTCTGCGTCGCCCGCCGGCTGAGCCACCGAGACCCGCGCGGGACGCAGGACCCGACCGCCGCCGCGGAGCCGGTAGCCCGGCTGGAGCACCGCGGCGACGGTGGGCACCCTGACCTGCGGGTCGGGCTCGGCCTGCATCAGGGCCTCATGGATCGAGGGGTCGAACGGCTCCCCGGCCGACCCGAACTCGTCCAGCCCGAGCTTGGACATGAACGCCTCCAGCGCATCCGCGACGCCTTTGAAGGCGCCCTGGACGTCACCGTGCTCCCGGGCCCGGTGGATGTCGTCGAGCACCGGGAGCAGGCCGGTCAGGAGCCCGACGGTCGCCATCTCGACCACAGCGAGCCGGTCGCGGTCGACCCGCTTGCGGTAGTTGGCGTACTCCGCCGTCACCCGCTGCAGGTCGGCCGTGAGCTCGGCCACCGGATCGACGGTCTCCTGGCCCGCGTCGGCCGACCCTAGGTCCGGGGACGACGCCGGCGAGGCGCCGTTGCCGGTCGCGGCCTCCCGGACGGCTCCGGTCTCCGGGTCGAGCCGCCGCCGGTCGCGCACGACCACCCGGTCGGGGTCGTCGGCGATCGGCTCGGAGTCCGCCGGGGTCACTTGGCCTCGTCCTCGACGACCTCGGCGTCCACGACGCCGTCCTCGTCAGCGGCGCCAGGCGTCCCCGCCGCTCCCGCGCCGCCGTCGGCCGCCTGCTGGGCGTAGAGCGCGCCGCCGAGGGCCTGGCTCTTGCTGGCGACGGCCTCGGCCGCGGTCTTGATCGCCGCGATGTCGCTGCCGCCCAGCGCCGACTTCAGGTCGGTCAGCGCCGACTCGACGTCGGCTTTGCCCTCGGCCGGCAGCTTGTCGCCGTTCTCACCGAGGAACTTCTCGGTCTGGAAGACCAGCGACTCCGAGGAGTTGCGGGTCTCGGCCTCGTCACGCCGCTTGCGGTCCTCCTCGGCGTACTCCTCGGCCTCGCGCATCATCCGCTCGACCTCGTCCTTGGGCAGCGCCGAGCCGCCGGAGATGGTCATCCGCTGCTCCTTGCCGGTGCCGAGGTCCTTGGCCGAGACGTGCACGATGCCGTTGGCGTCGATGTCGAACGCGACCTCGATCTGCGGCACGCCGCGCGGCGCCGGCGGCAGCCCGGTCAGCTCGAACATGCCGAGCTTCTTGTTGTACTGCGCCATCTCCCGCTCGCCCTGGAAGACCTGGATCTGCACCGACGGCTGGTTGTCGTCCGCCGTGGTGAAGACCTCGGAGCGCTTGGTCGGGATCGTGGTGTTGCGCTCGATGAGCTTGGTCATGATCCCGCCCTTGGTCTCGATGCCGAGCGAGAGCGGGGTCACGTCGAGCAGCAGGACGTCCTTGACCTCGCCCTTGAGCACGCCGGCCTGCAGCGCGGCGCCGACGGCGACGACCTCGTCGGGGTTGACGCCCTTGTTGGGCTCCTTGCCGGTCAGCTCGCGGACCAGCTCGGACACCGCGGGCATGCGGGTGGAGCCGCCGACGAGCACGACGTGGTCGATCTCCGACAGCGCGACGCCCGCGTCCTTGATCGCCTGCTGGAACGGGCTCCTGCACCGGTCGAGCAGGTCCTGGGTCATGCGCTGGAACTCCGCCCGCGTCAGCGTGACGTCGAGGTGCAGCGGCCCCTCGGGGCTCGCGGTGATGTAGGGCAGGTTGATGCCGGTGGACTGCGACGCGGACAGCTCGATCTTGGCCTTCTCGGCTGCCTCGCGCAGGCGCTGCATCGCCATCTTGTCGCCGGACAGGTCGATGCCGTTGTGCGACAGCTGGAACTGCTTGACCAGGTGCTGGACGACCCGCTCGTCCCAGTCGTCACCACCGAGCTTGTTGTCGCCGGAGGTCGCCTTGACCTCGATGACGCCGTCGCCGATCTCGAGCAGGGACACGTCGAACGTGCCGCCACCGAGGTCGAAGACGAGGATCGTCTGCTCCTTCTCGCCCTTGTCCAGGCCGTACGCGAGAGCCGCGGCCGTGGGCTCGTTGACGATGCGCAGGACGTTCAGGCCCGCGATCTCGCCGGCCTCCTTGGTCGCCTGCCGCTCGTGGTCGGAGAAGTAGGCCGGCACGGTGATCACCGCGTCCGTGACCGTCTCGCCGAGGTAGCTCTCGGCGTCCCTCTTGAGCTTTTGCAGGATGAACGCGCTGATCTGCTGCGCGGTGAACTCCTTGCCGTCGATGCTCGCGCCCCAGTCGGTGCCCATGTGGCGCTTGACCGACCGGATGGTGCGCTCGACGTTGGTGACGGCCTGCCGCTTGGCGACCTCCCCGACGAGCACCTCGCCGTTCTTGGCGAACGCGACGATGGACGGGGTGGTGCGGGAGCCCTCAGCGTTCGCGATCACCGACGGCTCCCCGCCCTCGAGGACCGCGACGCAGGAGTTGGTGGTGCCGAGGTCGATGCCGACTGCTCGTGCCATGGGAGAGAACCTTTCGTCGTACGGGTTGAGTGCCTGGCACTCAGGGTGACCGCTACTTCCTCAAGCGTCAAGCTGGCTTGAGTGTTCCCGGCTCAGGTTTGCTGACCCGCCACGGCCAGCCGGTCGGAATGCTTCCACTGCCCGCGGACCCGGCCGTACGCTCGGGCGCCTCATGGATCTCCACGCGGGCAGCGGCTCGGCGACGTCCGCGCGGCCCGCCGCCGGTCGACCGCGGCGACGGGCAGCGGTGGCACTGCCCGTGGCGCTGGCAGCCGGCGGGTTGACCTACCTGTACGGCTCCTCCCCGTACGCGGGGTCCGCGCTGCTGCTCCCGTGCCCGCTGAAGGCGCTCACGGGGCTGTCCTGCCCCTTCTGCGGCGGCACCCGGCTGACCTACGCACTGCTCCACGGGGATGTGGCGGCGGCCTGGTCGGTCAACGCCTTCCTCCTCCTCGCCGTCCCGCTCGTCCTCGCTGCGCTGCTGTGGCGGGAGCGGCAGGCGAGGGTGCACGGGAGCCCCCGCGGGCTGAGCACCGGCCAGACCCGCGTGCTGCTGGCGGCCGCGCTCACGTGGGGGTGCGCCCGCAACCTGGTCTCCCCGCTGTGAGCCGCGTCAGGCCGCGCACCGCAACCCGCTGTGTCACCGTGTCTGCATGCTCTCGGAGATGCGCGACTCCCGGGGCGGGCCCAACTGGCGGATGCGGGCGCTCGCGATCCTGCTCTGCCTGCTGCTCGCCGGGCCGCTGACGGTGCTGATCTTCCAGGTGGCGGCGCGCGCGCTCGAGCTCGCGCTGTAACGTCCCGCCCCCTCACGCCCCGCCCCCGCCCCCTCACGCCCTCGCCCCGCCCCCTCACGCCCCGCCCCCTCACGCC
>JAUJOY010000001.1:288464-425958 GCA_030447385.1 Mycobacteriales bacterium | reverse complement strand
GCCCCCGCCCCCTCACGCCCTCGCCCCGCCCCCTCACGCCCCGCCCCCTCACGCCGCCCGCTGCTTCTCGGTGCCACCACCGCCCGCAGCCCGCTCCGGCCTGGCTCCGAGATCGAGGCAGCGCCGGACCTAGGCTCTGCGGCATGGAGACGCACATGCTCGTCCGGCTGGTGCTCGGGCTCACGATCGCCACCGTGGCCACGGTTCTCGCGCTCCGGCGGGCCCGGTTCCTATACCGGATGATCGCCTCCGGCCAGCCCGCTCCGGGCCGGCTGGACGACGCGCCGCGACGCCTGCTCGCCCAGGTCGTCGAGGTCGCCGGCCAGGTGCGACTGCTCAAGTGGAACGTCCCCGGGCTGGCGCACTTCTTCGTGTTCTGGGGCTTCCTCATCCTCACGTTCACGATCATCGAAGCCGTCGGGGCGCTGTTCGACGTCGACTTCCACATCCCGCTGATCGGCAGGAGCCCGATCCTGGGCTTCCTCGAGGACTTCTTCGGAGTGGCTGTCCTCCTGGGGCTGCTCGCGTTCGCGGTGATCCGCATGCGGTCCAAGCCGGCGGCGGTGGGGCGCGACTCCCGCTTCTACGGCTCCCACACGAAGGCCGCCTGGGTGGTCCTCGGGCTCATCTTCCTGGTGATCCTCACCATGTTCGGGATCCGCGCCGCCCAGCTCAACACCGGCGTCTCCCCCTGGCAGGAGAACCGCGGGGCGATCTTCTTCTCCAACCTGCTCGCCCGCGGGCTCGAGCCCCTCGGGGAGACGGTCAACGAGCGCATCGAGGACGTCATGGTGATCGGCCAGATCGCGGTCGTCTTCGGCTTCCTCGTGATGGTGACCTACTCCAAGCACCTGCACATCTTCCTCGCACCGATCAACGTGCTGACCAAGCGCAACCCCGAAGGCGTCGCCCTCGGCGCGGCCCAGCCGATGATGAGCAAGGGCAAGGTCCTCGACCTCGAGGAGGCCGACCCCGACGAGGACACCTTCGGAGTGGGCAAGGTCGAGGACTTCGCCTGGACCGCGATGCTCGACATGGCGACCTGCACCGAGTGCGGGCGCTGCCAGTCGCAGTGCCCCGCGTGGAACACCGGCAAGCCGCTGTCACCCAAGCTCCTGATCATGAACCTGCGCGACCACCTGTTCGCGAAGGCCCCGTACATCCTGGGGTCGCAGAGCGCGCCGGAGGACCACGTCCCGAACTTCCACGACGCCGGTACGGACACCGGCCACGCAGTTCCCGAGTCCGGCTACGAGCGGGTGAGGGGCACCAACCCCGACCAGGCCGTACGCCCCCTGGTCGGCACCGCGGCCGAGGGCGGCGTCATCGACCCGGACGTGCTCTGGAGCTGCACCACCTGCGGCGCCTGCGTCGAGCAGTGCCCGGTCGACATCGAGCACGTCGACCACATCCTCGACATGCGCCGCTACCAGGTGCTGATCGAGTCGGCGTTCCCCAGCGAGGCCGGCGTGATGCTGCGCAACCTCGAGAACGCCGGCAACCCGTGGGGCCTGAACAACAAGGCCCGCGAGGACTGGACGCAGGGTCTGTCGTTCGAGGTGCGCATCGTCGACGGGGAGATCCCGGAGGAGGTCGAGTACCTGTTCTGGGTCGGCTGTGCGGGCGCTCTCGAGGACCGCTCGAAGAAGGTCACCCGGGCCGTGGCCGAGCTGCTGCACACCGCCGGGGTGGAGTTCGCGGTGCTCGGCCGCGCCGAGACCTGCACCGGTGACCCGGCCCGCCGCCTGGGCAACGAGTTCGTCTTCCAGATGCTCGCCTCGCAGAACGTCGAGACGCTCAACGAGGCCGGCGCC
This sequence comes from Mycobacteriales bacterium, assembly GCA_030447385.1. Taxonomy (GTDB): domain Bacteria; phylum Actinomycetota; class Actinomycetes; order Mycobacteriales; family SCTD01; genus SCTD01. Next base: position 424,144 of record JAUJOY010000001.1, on the reverse strand, counting down.
GGCGCCGACAAGCACGTCAAGATCGTCGCCACCTGCCCGCACTGCTTCAACACCCTGGCCAACGAGTACCCGCAGCTCGGCGGTCACTACGACGTCGTGCACCACACCCAGCTGCTCGGCTCGCTCATCGCGGACGGCCATCTCGTACCCGTGACACCGGTCGAGGAGAAGGTCACCTACCACGACCCGTGCTACCTGGGCCGGCACAACCAGGTCTACACCCCGCCCCGCGAGATCCTCTCCGCCATCGCCGGCCTGTCCTCACAGGAGATGCCGCGCTGCAAGGAACGCGGGTTCTGCTGCGGCGCGGGCGGCGCGCGCATGTGGATGGAGGAGAAGATCGGCAAGGCGATCAACGTCGAGCGTACGGACGAGGCGCTCGCGCTCGACCCGGACATCGTGTCGACGGCCTGCCCGTTCTGCATGGTGATGCTCTCGGACGCGGTCACCGCCAAGCAGCAGGGCGGCACGGCCAAGGACGGCGTGCAGGTGCTCGACGTCTCGCAGATCCTCGCCCGGTCGCTCGTGGCCCGCGAGCCCGTTGCCGTCGGCGCACCGGCCGCTTCTGCCTCAAGCGGCGAGAACGTCGTGACGCCCGACGTCACGGTGGAGGGGCCCAAGCCGGTGGCCGCGACGCCGGAGGAGACGGCGCAGGCCGACTACGTGCAGCTGGCGCAGTCCGGCGGCGTGGGGGCGGCGACCCGGACCGACGACCCGGCGAGCTCGGGTGCCACGGTGTCCGGCGGCAGCCCGGAGGATGCGGCGCCGAGCCCGCCGCCGCCCGCGGACCAGGCGCCTGCGCGTACACCGGAGGGCTCCGGCCCGACGCCCGGCCCGGGACCCGCGCACAGCACCGGCACCCCCGGCGACGCCCCGGGCGGCGCCAGCGAGGGACAGGGCGAGGGCGATCCACATCCTCCCGTGATCACACCGAAGCCCTGAGGCCCGTTACAGCGTGGGGGTGCGCGTGAAGCGCAGGTACGACCTGGAGGGCGTGGGTCCGCGCTGATCCTGGTAGCGCGAGCCGTAGACCGTCGACCCGTACGGGTGCTCCGAGGCAGACGACAGCGGGAGCACGCAGATCTGGCCGATCTTCATGCCCGGGTAGAGCCGGATCGGGAGGTTTGCCACGTTGGACAGCTCCAGGGTGACGTGCCCGGAGAAACCGGGGTCGATGAAGCCGGCGGTCGAGTGCGTCAGCAGGCCGAGCCGGCCGAGCGAGCTCTTCCCCTCCAGGCGGGCCGCGAGGTCGTCCCCCAGCGAGATGACCTCCAGCGTCGAGCCCAGCACGAACTCGCCGGGATGCAGGATGAACGGCTCCTCGCCCTCGGGCTCGAGCAGCTCGGTCAGGTCGTCCTGAGCCACGGCCGGGTCGATGTGGGTGTAGCGGTGGTTGGCGAAGACCCTGAAGTACCGGTCCAGCCGCACGTCGATGCTGCTCGGCTGGACCATCGCCTCGTCATAGGGGTCGAGGCCCATGCGGCCGGCGGCCAGAGCAGCCTTGAGATCACGGTCGCTCAGGAGCATGCCCGGACCCTAGCGGTGTGGGCCAGGAGGGCCGCTTCCGACAGCCGGGGCCGAGTAGCATCCGGACCCGTACCGCTGCGGGCGTAGTTCAGCGGCAGAACATCAGCTTCCCAAGCTGAGAACGCGGGTTCGATTCCCGTCGCCCGCTCCACCGCGTCGTCGCAGGTCAGAGGTGGTGCGGCCCCTGGCTAGGAAGATCGCCGGCAAGCCGGATGATCTCCGCGTGCCCGCTACGTGCCCGTAGCACGCGCACGTGCCCGGCCACGGGCACGCAGTGGCGGACGGTCCTGGTCCGCGCGCTCAGCGGCCGCGACGTCGCCCTGCGCGAGCCGGGACAGCGCCACGGCGATGGCAGCGTCGCGGTCGGTGGTGGCGTGCTGGTAGATCAGCGCAGCGCGCATCGAGGCGTGGCCCATCCGCGCCATGAGCTCCTTGGTGCTGGCTCCGGTCGCGGCGGCGAGGGTGTTGCCGGCGTGCCGCAGGTCGTGGAACCGCAGCTCCGGCAGCCCGGGCCGCCGCCGGGCGAGCAGCCAGACGCTGCGGAAGGACGCACGGCGGATCGGCTCGTCCTTGGAGTTCGGGAAGACGACGCTGGAGCGCGGTGTGGTGTAGCGCACGAGGTGCTCAGAAAGCTCGGGCAGCAGGTGCGGCGGGATGTGCACCGTGCGAACGCCGGCTGCGCTCTTCGGGGTCTCGAGGACGACGGTGCCGTTGCGCAGCTCGACGTACTGCCGGTCGATCGTCATGGTGCCGTGCTCGAGGTCGAGCCGGTCGGGGCTGAGCGCGACGAGCTCGCCCCAGCGGGCTCCGGACCAGGCGGCGACGGCGTCGCGCAGGAGCCCGGCGTGCCAGCTCCGGACAACGCTGGGTGTGATCTTGTCGACCGGCAAGTGGCCGAGTTGAGGGACGACGTACTTTTCGAGCAGCCACTGGTAGAGCTCTCGGGTGCGGATCTTGAGGTCGGGTCTCGCGGCCAGCCAACTCCCGGCGTAGCCCGAGAGCAGCAGCTGCCGCGAGCGCGGGTCGACCCACTGCCCGCGGGCCAGGTCAGTCTCGACGGAGGCGAGCCAGCGCTCCGCGGCCGTCTTCGTAGCGAACGTGTCCGCCGCGGGATGCTCCCGTCGGTCCGGGGTGCTGTAGCGGGGTTGCCACCGTCCGGACGGCAGCTTTCGGACTCGCCCGAACCTGCGACGACCAGCCATCAGCCTGTTCCTCTCCTGGGGGCCTGCCAGGGACCCGCCCAGGTAGCGACCGCGCCAGCGGTCATGCCGCATCTGTGGACGGCCGGGCATTGTGCACAGGAGGCGCACCGGGGCCGTGCACGCGTCCCGCCGACCGGTGGCAGCTGGGCAGGCTGGCTCAAACGCCTAGCGCCCGCGGATTCGCGTCCGAGCCGTTGCACATACCCGTGCTTCGGAGCCGACCGACGAGGGCGTTGAGGTCCTCGAGCGGAATCCGGCGACAGCTGTCGATGCGGACGGACCCGAGCGTCCCGGACCGCATCAGCTCGTAGACCTTGGATCGACCGACGCCCAGGGCGGCGGCGGCGGCCTCTGTCGGGGTCAGCAGCAGCTTGTCCATGTCGTCCTCCACGATGACGAGGGCGGTCGGACGGGAGTGCCTGAACGTCCCTCACTAGTTGAAGGTGCGATCTGAAGGCCCTCTGTGACAGACGATCTTGGCCTTTCTCATGCATGCCCTTGCCGGCGCATCCGCCGGGCACGAGGCGGATCATGCCCAGTCCCCCACTCGAAGCCATAATGACCTTGCCCAACGAGGCTCTTCCTCCACGGGCAAGGCTTCTCACCCTTGCCCGCGGGAGTCGCCCTCCACTGGACCCCAGCGCACCGATTCTCATCGACGGCGTAGGGCGCGACGCAGGCGCATGGTCCGGCCGAGGTCCACGCTGACGGGCACGTTCTGTTCCTGACCGCGGGGTTTCGAGCCAGGCCGAGGCGGTGGACGAGGCGCGGGCCAGCCTGACGGCACGCCTGCAGATGCTGTTCATGGCGACCGACGTCGAGCATCAGCAGCAGACGGAGCGGTACGCAACCCTGGTCGAGCTGGCAGGTACACACGCCGGATCCGGCGGGGGACGCCGTACCTCAGGTCGACCGAAGCCAGTGTGAGCGCAAGGCACACGCCCAGCCGACGTTACAGGCCTCCGGATTGGACGGCTCCCGAGGACCCGGCTGACAGCTGGACCAGGCCGTTGACGAGCATGAGCCTCCCGACGGTCCGCACCAACCACCGGTCGACCTTGGGACCCGACACCGCCTCGAATCTGCGCATGTGCAGCGGCGGCCACAGCCGTTCACGGCGTTGGAACAGACCGTGTGCCCGGCTGACCGCAGTAGCACTCGGCCATGCCGGGCGTGAGGTGCTGAGCCGTGCGACTGGCGTCACGCGCGCACGCCATCCCGCCACGGTGGCCGTCAGTGCTCCGTGCGCTTGCGCGACACGAGGCGCCACGCCAGCGCGACGACGGCTACGGCCGGACCACGAGCACGACCGGGAAGCCGACCGCCGGGTCGTCGTCGCCGCTGCCGCTGCGGCTGAGCAGCAGGATGACCGCGAAGAACGCCACGCAGCCGCCGATGACGGCCAGCGGAACCGCAAGTCGGCTACGTCGTTCGCTCATGCGCCGCGCGTACCCGGGCAGTCCACGAGCTACGCCGCGCTCGACCGGCGCCAGACCTCAGGTGCAGCTCGCTGGACACCGGGTACGCGACGCTCAGTTGCCCGGAACAATAGAGGAGCACCGTGCCACGTCCTGTCGCAGACCAGTGCGTCGTCATCGCCGGCGCGTCCAGCGGGATCGGGCGGGCAACGGCGTTGCGCTTCGCGCGTGAGGGCGCTGCGGTGACCTGCGCCGCCCGCAGCGAGGACGACCTGCTAAGCCTGGTCGGTGAGATCGAGGTGGCGGGCGGCCGCGCGCAGGCGGTCCCGACCGACGTCGTGGACGCGAACGCCGTGCAGCACCTCGCGGACCGAGCCGAGGAGCGCTTCGGTCGCATCGACACGTGGGTGAACGCCGCTGCGGTCAGCGTGTGGGGAACTGTCAAGGACATCACAGTGGAGGAGTTCGACCGGGTCATGCGGGTCAACTTCCACGGGCAGGTGCACGGCGCCAAGGCGGCGCTGCCGGCGCTGCGCCGAGCGGGCGGCGGCGTGATCATCGGCATCTCCTCGGTGGAGGGGGTGCGTGCGGTGCCGCTGCATGCGCCGTATGTGGCGAGCAAGATGGCGCTGCGCGGCTTCTACGACTGCCTGCGCATGGAGCTGCAGGCCGAGGGCGCGCCGATCGCGGTGACGACGATCCTGCCCGCCTCGATCGACACACCATTCTTCGAGCACGCTCGCAGCAAGCTCGACGGCCGCATGCCCAAGCCGCCGCCGCCGCTGTATTCCGCGGACGTGGTCGCGAACGCGATCGTGCGTGCCGCGCAGCACCCGACGCGGGAGGTGCCTGTGGGCGGTGCCGCTGTCGGGTTCTTCCTCGGCCAGCGGCTCAACCCGGCGCTGACAGAGGCGGTCCTGTCGCTGCGTCGGGTGCAGAAGGCGGCGCTGCAGGCGGACCGTCCCGCCAACGCCGCCGACAACCTGGACGCACCCATGCCCGGGACCGGGCGGGTGGGAGGTGCGTTCCCACCCCGCTACGTGCTGCAGAGCAGTGCGTTCACGTCGCTGCTCGGCCACGCGCCGCGACCGGGTGAGCTCGTCGGAGCCGTCGTCTCGCGGATGCGTCGGCAGCTTCACTGAACGATCCGTTCAGGCGCTCAGGCGCTCAGGCGCTCAGGACGCGATGGGTTCGACGTCGTCGCGCGCCTGGCCGGCTGCTCGGCGGAGAGCCGCCCACAGCGGCCGGTCGGCCTCGGCCGGCGCTCGTCGGGGCGCGGCTCCAGCCGCCCGGGTACGCGCGGCGCATGAGCGACGCTGATGTCTCCCCGCAGTGCCGGCACCGGCGGTGTCGGCACGGTGGGCGACCAGCAGGGGCGGAGCGCCGAGGGCGGTGCGGCCTACGCCTCGACGGCGACGAGAATCCCACCCGGCCGCAGGCCTCGTCAGGGACCTAGTGTCGCGCGTCTGAAGTTCGCTTCTGGCGGGTGTGCGGCAGGATCTGGTCGGCGGTTTTGGTCCAGATGAACGGGTGGCAGCGTTCGTTCCAGCCGTCGATGAACCGGCTGATCGCGGCTACGAGTTCCTTGACGTTGCCGAAGGTGCCACGGCGGATCGCCTGGCGGGTGATGATCCCGAAGAACACCTCGACCAAATTCAGCCAGGAGCCTGAGGTGGGGGTGAAGTGCAGCGTGATCCGCGGATGCTTCGCCAGCCAGGCGTTGATCTCTGGGTGCTTGTGGGTGTGGTAGTTGTCGACCACGATCCGCAGCTGGCGGCGCTAGGCCCGGGCGACTTTTTTGAGGAAGTCCAGGAACTCGGCTTTGCCGTGCCGGTCGTAGCAGGCGTCGGTGACCTTTCCGGTGGCGAGTTCAACGCCGCGAACAGGGTCGTGGTGCCGTTGCGCTTGTAGTCGTGGGTGGCCTTCTCCGGCAGCCCGGGGCGCAGCGGCAGGATCGGGGCGGTGCGGTCCAAAGCTTGGATCTGGCTCTTCTCATCCACGCACAGCACCACCGCCTTCTCCGGTGGGTTGAGGTACAGCCCGACCACGTCACGGACCTTGGCCTCCAGCTGCGGGTCGGTGGAGAACTTGAACGTCTCCCGCCGCCAGGGCTGCACCCGGTACTTGCGCCAGGCCCGGGCGACGGTCGCGTCCCCGATCCCCAGGTGGGCGGCCAGCAGCCGGGTCGACCAGTGCGTCACCCCCAGCCGCTCCGGCGGCGGCTGCAAGGTCGCGGCGATGATCTCCAGGTCATCGACGGTCTTGGGCCGGCCTGAGCGGGCAGCGTCATCCAGGCCAGCAACACCCTGGGCGGCATAACGCTTCTTCCACTGGCTCACCGTCGGCCGGGTCACTCCCAGCCGCTGGCAGATCACCGAGGTGCGTTCACCGTCCGCAGCGGCCAGCACGATCCGGGCCCGCAACGCCAGCCCGGCCTTGATCGAGGAGGACCGAGTCCAGCTCTGCAGCACCTCCCGGTCCTCGTCACCGATCTGCACCGAACCAGTAGACAGCGACATGACCGATCATCCCGCGTCCCGATCAGAAGTAAAGGAACTGAAGACGCGCGACACTAGCAGCCGCCCCGGCCGCACGTCACCGGCAGGACCAGCCCGGCAGCACGAGAGCGCACCGGCGGCTCCGGCCGCGATCGAAGGGGCAGTGTCCAGCGCGCTCCGTCAGCCGCGACCGGCGCGTGATGTTCGACACCCGCCACGGCAAGCGCAGTGCGGGGACGTAGGAGTTCGGCCGGTGCGTGACGCTCTGCTCGAGCTTCTCTGCACGGTCATCGCCGCGATCGGCCGAACCGGCTGGAGCCCCGCGCAGCGCCGCCGCCCGCAGGACCGCCGGCCGGCTGGTCGTCACGGCCATGCCTGGGCCTACGTCCGTCGGGTGCGGGTCGACGCGTCCTCGCCGACTCGCAGCAGACCGAGGCGCTCGATCCTCGCCGCGGCCCCGGCGAGGGCGCGGCTGACTTGCCCTGCAGCGGCCCTGGTCGTTCCTGTGCTGCGCCGCGCGGCGCTGTCCAGGCCGTCGCGGGCATGGTCGATCACGGCCAGCGGCAGCGCGGCGACGATGTTGCCCGGTGGGCGCCGTGAGACCGCAGGGTGAGGCCGCGTCGGTGCAGTCCTGCGCACGATCTCCCACGTCCGGCCGAGGCGACGCAGTTGCTGCGTGCTCATTGCCTCGCCCAGGCGCGGCAGCAGGACGTCCTCCTCGTCTCGCACGTCCTGTCGCAGCAGCGTGACGAGCCGCTCGATCAGCTCCTGCCGCGGCGGTGAGGACGGTGCGCTGTCGAGGGCGGCGGCGAGCTCGTTGATCTCCTGGTGCTCCTGCTCGACGCGCGAGGTCAGGGCGTCACCGTCGGGCACCGCGGCGCGCATCGCCGGCCACAGCACCGTCTCCTCGGCGTACGCGTGCCGGAACACCAGCCGCCAGATCTTCATGAGCACCTTGTCCTGCTCATCGTCGGTGCTGCGCTGAACCTGCTCCAGGAGCTGGTCCAGCTCGACGTGATCGCGCTTCTGCCGTGCCAGGACGCTGCTCGAGCCGCCGAGCTCAGCGACGTCATGAACTGCGATGGAGTGCACGCGGTCCCTCTTTCCTGCAGGCGGTGGATGCCGGTTCGTTGCCCCCGCCGTCGCGGCACAACCTCGTCGGGGAGCGCTGTGCCACGCGACGGATGCGTGAAGGTGACCGAGGAGCCCTGCTGGTGGGCAACCTTAAAGGCAGGCCCGGCTGAGGAGTGGCACCGGTACATCAGCGACTCCACGCCGACCCTCAGATCTGGCCGAGCCGCTCCAACGAGCATCGACCGCCTTGCGTTCGTGCCGGGCTGTGCATGGATCAATGACGCCAAGGCCTTCAGCGGCCAGCTCGAGGTACGTGGAGCAGCTGTGAATCGCCAGCCGCCTTCCGGCGTCGGTCGGGTCGAACAGGGAGTCGCTCGATTGGCGGTCGCGTGGGACAGGGACTCGCTCAGTTGGCGATGGCGGTCGTCGTGTTCGCCGCCTGCTTGCCGAGCACGACACCAAGCCCGATCATCGCGACGCCGAGACCGAGGTGCAGAAAGTTGTCGGCGACGTTGACGGGCACGAAGTTGATGTTGCTGTTCAGGTCGATGACCGAGCCGTACACGGTCAGGACGAGGTACACGACACCGCCGCCGATCAGGAAGTTGCGGGCCCCGGCGACCGACCTGGCCAGAGCGAAGCCGACGACGCCGAACAGGCCGTGGACGATGTTGTGCAGGACGCTGACCTGGAACAGGCCGAGGAGCTTGGCCTCGGACTCGTGTCCGGCGAACGACAGCTCGCTGTAGTTGGTGGTGATGCCCGGGATGAAGCCCAGGACGGCGACGAGCAGGAATGTGGCGGCGACGGCGGTCGCGGCGAGCTGAACCAACGGGCGGTTGCGCATGGGGTTCCTTTCGGTGGCCGCAGGTGCGGCATGCTGGTCTTCGAACATGAGTGACACCGCGAGTCGATCTCTTACCTGCGCTGTCGGACTTGCCTTGTCCCGGACGCGACGGCTCAAGCCGCCTGCGCGTTGCTCGTCACCGAATCAGGCAAGGGCAGCGCGTCAAGCTGATGTGAGACACCTCGGAGCGCCCTCTCCCTCCCGCCCCGGGGGCAGCCGACTTGCGGCCGCCCTGAAACGCTGCTCAGGCCCGGCCCAAAGCAGGCGCCTGAGCGGTAGTCGTCAGGCCTAGCGCTTCGGCAGCGGCCACGTACTCGTCCCACGAGGGCATGGTGCCGACGCAGCGTGGCCGAAGCGCAAGTGCCGCTTGCACGAGCGCTGGGTGCGTGAGTGCTCGCGGAAGTTCCCGAGGTGCTGTAGGCAGTGCCCGCCCGAGGTGAACACGGTCGCCCTCCCCGCTCCTGCTCGCTGAGGTGGGCCGCGGCCCACCGGGCCAGCTCGATCTCCGGATGCTGGGTCCGGACCCCGGCCGCGACTCGGTTGCGCACCTCCGCGCAAGCGGACGGAAGCCGTCGCCGCCGACCAGCACCGAACCGCACCGCTCTTCGTGGGCGGCCAGCGCCTGCTCGGCCAGCGCGACATACCGCTCGAGGTGGGCGTGCTCGTCCTGCGCCAGCGCCGCAGGGGCACTGCTCGGGTCGGCCGACACGTGGTCGTGCCCAGCAGCCGCCGCATCGACGCACTCGGCAGTGATCCAACCCGGACGAGCTGGCCGGGGACGTCAAGCACCTTGCGGTCGCTGTGCTGGCTGACTCGCCTGGACCAGGAGCGTCTCTCACATCGCGGCAGAGCCCCCGCCTCCAGTGAACTGAGACCGAGAGCGCCGCTGACCCGCAGGTCTGGCTGTAGGGGGCACAGGATGCGAAGCGGCGAACTCTGGCTTGTGAGCGGTTGCCCCTGCTAGCGCCGCCAGGGCACATAACAGGTTGTGGAGTGAGTATCGCGTCTACGGACCACACGCGACGGATACCTGTGACCCACGTCGTCGTACGCATACCTCACTCGTTGTCACAGCGCGCTACCTGAATGCCCTGACAGAGCGGTTCTGTTCCGCGCGTGGTCACTGCCTGTCGAGCTCCGTCAGGATCTGGTACGTCGCTGCCAGAGCGGAGGAACGGCGGCTTTCCGGTTAACACTCGTCATGCCTATCCGCTTCGCTCCGCCGGCCCTTATGACTCTGAGGCTGACGGGTCGAGGACTGGCTGTCGCCGGCTCGGGCCTTTCGCATAGATCTGCCGGTAGGTCGTCGGTGGCTGCTGGCCGCCCAGTCCGAGCAGGGTTTGGAACGCCGCCATCGGCGTCCCACGACGGTTGAACCGAAAGACGTACTCGTCGAGGTAGACCTGCAAGTGCTCCTTGGACACCCCGCGGTGAGTGCCCTGCAACCAGGTCTTGAGGTTGCTGATGACGCGGTGGACGCGGGGAAGGATGTCGTCCAGGTCCTCGGCGGCGACGCGGCCAGGGCGCTGCGTGCGCGGCCGGTGGTTGCCCGGTTGTGCTTGCACCGGCAATCGAGCTCGCTTCCACGCTGGAGACAGTTGCATCTGGCCGTTCAGGAGTAGCTCGACTACCTCACAGGAGCCACGTTCAGCTGGGCTGCTTCTCCTATGCCCAGCCGCTGAGCTCGATCGGCGGCAGGCCCACGTCGCGACACTGTCCTGGTGGTCGTCCGGACTGGCCACTCGCTGGTACGGGAGGATCGCCAAGCGGCAGCCGCGGCAGGAGAGTGCTCAACGACACGGACGTCGACCAGGTCCTGTTCGAGGACCGAGCAATAGTCAAGACCTGTGGATCGGCGTGTCACGCGACTTGCTGATCGCCTCCTGACTCGTCGGGTCGTTCGATGAGCTGCCCTTCTCGAAGCGTGCTCCAGCGCGGACGAGGGCGACCAGGTGGGGCGTTCACAGCGCGCCAGCTCTGCGCGGACTCGATCAGGCAAGGCCATCGCGACGCCGGCGACTCGCGAGCCGGGGCCCTTCGTGACGCGAGTCCGCAATCTGACAGTCGCAAAGGTCGACATCGGCGTGCGCAGGTGGATCCAGCTCGGCCGGGTAGTCGTAGAACGACAGCAGGGTGTCGATCTCGTCGGTGACCTTCGCGACGGCCTTGGGGAACTTCGCGCCGAAGTCGATCTCGAAGGCCTTCACAACCAGGGCGTGCGTCCTCGGCGTTGTAGATCTCGGCGAGCGCGGCCTCCGGCTGGATGGGCGTTCGGCAGCGCGGCCAGGATGTTCGCCATGCGATGCCACCAGCAGCGCTGCTCTGGTCTCGGGGAACACGTCGCGCACGGCCTTCCAGAACCCGAGCGCGCCGTCGCCGACCGCGAGCACCGGGGCGCGCATGCCACGGCGCTTGCACCCCCGCAGCAGGTCGGCCCAGGAGTCGCTGGACTCGCGGAACCCGTCGGCGAGCGCGACCAGCGTGGTGCCGTCGGCCCGCACACCCAGCATCACCAGCAGGCACACCTTGTCCTGCTCGAGCCGGACCTTGAGGTGGATGCCGTCGACCCAGACGTCACGTAGTCGGAGTTCTTCAGCGAGCGCTTGTTGAACGCCGCGGCCTCCTCCTGCCACTGCGTGGTGACCGGGTGATGGTGGCGGCGGACAGGCCCGCCCCGGAGCCCAGGAACTGCTCGCGCAGGCGTGAAGTCCAGTCGACAGGCCGCAAGTACAGCAGCGGCAGCACCTCGGCGACCTTCGGTGACTTGCGAGCCCACGCGGGCAGGATCGTCGAGGCGAACCTCACCCGTTCACCGGTGCTCTCGTCGACCCGCCGGTCGTTGACCCGCGGTGCCCGCACCGGCAGCGCACCGGCTGCGGTCGTCACCTCCCGCTCGGCGTGATAGCCGTTGCGCACAACAGCCGACGACCGGCCTCATCGAGGTCACCGTCGTGCGCGTCGATGTAGGCCGCGACCTCAGCCCGCAAGGCCGCGGCGAGCATCGCGCGAGCACCGTCGCGCACGATCTCATCCAGCAACGACCCACCACGCACCACGGCGGCATCAACGCTGTTCTTGCTGTCCTCCTGGACTACCTTCAGCATGGGCGTACCTTCCCGAGCCAGCGGTGCAACGCCGGTCTTGATCAGAACTGCATGGGCTTCGGATCATCCTCGGGAAGGTGCGCTCGTTCGCGCCATGCCGAGCCCCATCCACAGGTTCTGATCATTGCTCTCGAGGACCTGCTGAGCCGGGTTCGGTGCGAGAGGGCGATCCGGCAGCTGCTCCACCGGCATCCGCCCCGAAGGCAAGGGCACCTATCTTTCCAAGCGCAACTGTCTCCAGGCGCAACGCCCTCGGCACCGCGTGCCGCTGCCGGCAAGCCAACCTCCAACCGCCGTCCATAGCCGTCCGCTCGTCGTCGCCGCTTCTTGCGCCCGAGGCCGAAGCCCGGTCACGGCAGGCGCAGCCGGCGGTGCCAGCGTGTGCCGGTTGACGCGGCCCTGCTGTGGTGGTGGAGTCTCCTGGTCACGCGACAGCGCACGAGGAAGCCGGTGAGAGTCCGGCGCGGTCCCGCCACTGTGACCGGGTAGCGGACCCCCAGGCACGACCACTGCCCTACGGGGTGGGAAGGTCGGGGGCGAGTGAAGATCCGGGAGCCAGGACACTCCGGCTGTCGCATCCCTCGACGCGGGGCGGTAGACCCCGGTAGGAGCGCCTGATGTCCCAGCTTGCTGTTCGGCTTCGTCCTGACTCGTCGCTGTCGTTGCTGCTGCCGATCCTGATGGCGGTCGCGTTGCTGTTCGCGGTCGCGTTCGACCAGGGGCAGCTTGCCCAGGTGGTCAAGGCGGGTGCGGGGGACACGGCGGTGCACGAGTTCTTCCACGACAGTCGCCACATGCTCGGCGTGCCCTGCCACTGAGCGGGGGTGACCACATGCGCAACGTGTTCGTGCGAGGCGCCGTCAGCGGCGCCGCGGCCGGCCTGCTCACCTCGGTGGCGGCGTTCTTCTTCCTCGGGCCGACGCTCAGCGCCGCGATCGCTCTGGAAGGACCGAGCGATGGGGAGGGACCGGTCAGCCGTGAGACCCAGAAGCTGCTCGGCATGCCGCTCGGGTTCGTCTTCGCCGGCCTCGCTCTCGGGTTGCTGTTCGCGGTCGCGTACCGCGTCCTGCCGTCGGGCGCCGACCCGTGGCAGCGCAGCCTGGGGCTGGCCGCCGGCGGCTTCGCCGCGCTTGCGCTGATCCCTCAGCTGCGTTATCCGGCGAACCCGCCGGGTGTCGGTGACCCGGAGACGATCGCCGGTCGCACCTCCGGATACCTGCTCGCGGTCGCGCTGGGTGTGGTGGTCGTCAGCGGGTCGTACGCCGCAGTACGGGCGCTGCGGGTCCGCGGGGTTTCGGCCCCGGTGCGACAGAGCGCGGTGGCCGGGGCGGCTGGGCTGACCGTGGCGATCGGGTTCGCGTTGCTGCCGGACAACACCGATCCGGTCGGCGCCCCGGCCGTGCTGCTGTGGGACTTCCGCATCCGGTCGATCGGGCTGCTGGTCCTGCTGTACGCGGCGCTGGGCGCCATCTTCGCGGCCCTCACGCTGCGGACGCAGACCACGGCGGCGCCGGACAGCTCCGCCGGGCTGCGCGTCTGAAAGGGCTGCAACTGCTTCTTGTCCTGCACCTCGGCACCGCGGCGACGCGGCAGCCGGTCGTGTCGAACAACGACGTCGCACTGAACGAGTTGGACCGGCCCGCCCTTTGACGAGCTCGACCTGGGCGCTGGCTGAGCTATCCGAGCTTCGCTGCGCACGGCAGGCCCTGCTCGCGCTGGCGGCCGGGGTGGCCGACCTGTGGGGCCAAGCCGCACCGCAGGACCGGTGGGCCGGCCGCGTGACGCATGCCGCCGGACCGTCCAGAAGCGCCTTCTTGCTCTGGCGCCCGGAGGCCACAACGGCCGTGGCTCGCTCTTGGATGACGACGCCGCAAGTGGTGCCCTTCCTCCAAGTGGACAAGCGGCCAGCCGCGGCTACGCTCCAAGTTGCCGGTTGAGCCACCAGCCGTCGTTCAGATCCTTGATGCGACGAGCGGACGCTCCCGCCGCATCCCACCGCTTGGGACACGATGACGCTGACGAACGAGGATGACGCCCCATCTGCTCGGGTGGCGTCGGCGCCCCACTGGCACCCGCGCAGCGACCTGGACCTGATCGAACAGCAGCTCCGGGCCGTCGAGAGGTTCAACACCGCGCGCCGGATGCGCCAGCAGGCAGCAACGGCGACCGCCCTGAGCCGCGAGATGCGGTGGGAGTCGTCCCGGACGATGGAGATCCTTCGTCGGCAGCACCAGGCGTTGATCGCGCGGGCGCACGAACAGCTGCAGGTCAGCGGCGACCGCTCCAGACGAGCGCGGACCGGCGAGTCGTGCTCGCGCACCGCAACACCTGGTTCCTGGACAAGCTGTCCGCGGCCCTGAAGGCGGGCGGGCTGCGCGTCGTCGCCGGAGTCTGCAACGGCGCAGACGCGGTGGGCCTGGCGATCGCGGAGCAGCCCGATCTGATCTTCATCGAGGACTCGCTGGAGATGGTGCCGGGCGAAGACGCCATCCGCGAGATCCGCAAGTTCGCGCCGAACTCGCTCGTCACGGCGCAAGTCGGCTACCACGAGCGGGTCGACCAGCTGCTCGACGCAGGCGCCACCACGGTGTTCACCCGCCACGTGCCTCCTGGCGACGTCGCGGCCGTCTTGCTCAAGTTGGTCTCGGCCTGAGCGCACCTCAGCGAACGCCGGCCCCGGCCGCCGCTCTGCGCGACCTCCAGGACAGCATGCCGCAGGCAGACGCGGCCGCCGAGGGACAGCACCGAAACCTCGTCCGCGCCGCGGACTGGTGAGCGGCCGCCGTCCAGGTGCCGTTGAGGGCGCCCGTGCCGACCATGACGTCGGGCACGATCCCGTCCTCGACCAGGACCCGCAGCATCCCAACTTCGACCGCGCCGAGGTTGCCGCTGCCCGACAGGACCACCGAGGTGCTCACCAGCGACGGGTTGGTTGCCGCTCAGGTCCTGCCAGCGGCCGTTCGAGTCTGTCAGGGCAAATCTGCGCCGGCCGCCAGTCGGTGGGCGAGGTGCCCGCCGAGCACGCCGCCGACGGACAGGGTGATGGTGCCGGCTAGCCCGATCCACTGGCCGCGACGGAGCCGGCCGGTCATCCGGTCCCGCAGCGACGCGATCTGGCAGGCCAGGCTGATGGTGTTCGCGGCGGCGTGGACGACCGCGACGCGCTTGCTGCGCTTGTCGAGCGTGCTGTAGTCGACGAGCCCGGCGGCGACGGCGGGCAGCGCCGAAGCGATCCCGACGGCGGTCAGGACGGTGGCGGACCGCTCGGTGCGGGGCAGGCAGTCGAGCCATCCGGCGGAGACCCAGGCGCCGATCGGGAGCTGGACGAGCATCGGGTGCGCGGAGTGACCGAAGGGCTCGCCGGCTAGCACCCGCCGCAGCGCGGGCGGCTTGGAGATGACGGCGGACAGGCTGTCGAGCACGCCCGCGGGGGCGTCGAGCACACCGACGCGCCCAAGCGCTGGGATTTGGTCGAACGGCCTCATGCGGGCTGCCTCTCGGTCGCGGTGTCGGGGTCAGTGTGCGGCGGGGGCCACCGGCACGAGGCGGCGCAGGTCGACCGTCGGGTCGGACAGCGACGCCGGGTTCACCTGCTGGCCGACCAGGCGCTGGGCCCGGCGCAGGTCCTTGCCGCTGTCGACGCCCAGGACGGCGGCGAGGCGGCCGGCACGCAGGAAGAACGCCAGCAGCGGCGCGTCGGGCTGGTTCGGATCGCCTCGCAGGACGATGTCGCAGTCGGCGTCGTGGCTGCCGACGTACTGCAGGCTTCGGTCGTACTGGTCGGACCAGAACGAGGGAAGGACGGCGTCTGGCTGGGGCGTCCCGGTGATGGCGTTCGCGACGCGCTGCGCCTGGTCGATGGCGCTGGCCCAGTGCTCGTGCCGCACGTGCCTGTCGAGCTCGTCGTCCCAGGTGGCGGTGACGTCTCCGGCGGCGTACACGCCGGGCAGGTTGGTGCGGCCGTCCCGGTCGACGCCGATCGCGCCGCGGACCAGGTGCAGCGCCGTGTCCTGCAGCCATCTGGTGGCGGGCCGGACCCCAACTCCGACGACGACGAGGTCAGCGTCCAGGCGCCGACCGTCGGCCAGCTCAACCGCTCGGACGCGGCTAGCGTCGTCGGGCAGGAACGCGCTCACGGTGATGTCGTTGACCAGCCGGACCCCACGGTCGGTGTGCCAGCGGCGGACGAGCCCGGACAGCTGCGGCCCCAGCGGTCCCCACAGGGGCCCGGGTACGGCATCGACCGCGGTGACGGCGACACCGAGGGTGGTGAGGGTAGCGGCGATCTCGCAGCCGATGAACCCTTGCCCGACGACGACGGCGTTCCGCAGGCCGGGGAGCTCGGCTCGCAGGGAGTCGGCGTCGGCCGTGGTGCGGAGCTGGTGCACGCCGGGCAGGTCGATCCCGGGGATCGGCGGCCGGGCGTTGCTCGCGCCGGTCCCGATGACGAGGTGCGTGTACGGCAGGACGTCCCCGGAGGCCAGGCTCACGCTGCGCCGTTCGGCGTCGAGCGCGGTGGCCGCGTCGCCGAGCCGCAGGGTGATCTGGTGTTCGGTGTAGGCGTCGGCGTCGCGGACGAGGAGCTTGTCCGTCGGCATGTCGCTGGCGAGGTAGCCCTTGCTCAGCGCGGGCCGCTCGTACGGCAGCCCGGGCTCGGCGCCGACCAGGACGATCTCGCCGTCGAAGCCGCGCTCGCGCAGCGCGAACGCGGCCGTCGCCCCGGCCAGGCTCGCGCCGACGATGACGGCGGTGCCGGCGGCCGGGGCGCTCACTGCGGCACCTCAACGGTGAGGGCGCCGTCGAGCAGCTGGGCGCGGTAGCACCGCAGGGCGTCTTTGGCCGGTCCGGTGCGGACCTGCCCGGTGCTGATGTCGAACGCGGCGAAGTGGCAGGGGCAGATGACCGCGCCGTCCTCGACCTCACCGCCGGACAGCGAGCACTGTGCGTGGGTGCAGGCGTCGTCGAACGCGTACGCCTGCCCGTCGTCGACGGTGACCGCGAGCCTGCGGCCGGCGACCTCGACGGTCGTCAGGTCGCCGGACGCGGGGGCGGTGAAGCCCGGGACGTGGTGCGTGCTCATGCGGAGGGCTCCTTCAGGGCTGCGGCCCGGCGCGCCGGCCGGGTCAGGGCCTGCTGCCTACTTGTCGTCGTTGCTGGTCGTCGCGCATCCGCACTCCTTGCACATGGCGCACCTCCTCCCGGTCGCGTTGCCGTGTCCTCGGCAGGTGAGTGACGTCCCGCGGCGATCTCTTACCTGTGCCGGACGACTTGTTGCGACCGTCCTCCGCCGCGGGCGCGGGGTAAGACATCGGCTGCGGCGGTGCACTCACCGGGCATGGACACGCTCAGGCGCCGCCGACCGGACGGGCGGCAGCGGCTCGTCGACTGGCGACGGCACTACCTTGCGTGCGTGGGCGTCGACGCCGAGCTGGCCGCGACGGTCGCCGGCGACCTGCGGTGGGACCTGCACGCCTTGCTGCAGCTGCTCGACCGCGGGTGCCCGCCGCACCTGGCCGCCCGCATCTGTGCACCCGCCGACGAGGAGCACAGCCTGTGACACGACCGACCGCCGTGGACCTCGCCGCCGTTGCTGACCGCGCAATCCCTGCTCACGGGCTCGACGAGACGTCGGCGCGGTGGCTGTCCACGCTTCGCTCGACCGGTGCGGAGCGCGACCGAGCCGTCGCCGAACTCCACGCGCTGCTGCTGCGCGCCGCCCGCTTTGAGACAGTCCGCCGGGGTCTGCAGCCGGGGCCCGACCGGGACGACCTCGGGACGCAGGCCGCCGACGACGCGCTGATGCACGTCCTCGACAAGCTCGACGCCTTCGAGGGCCGCAGCCGCTTCACCACCTGGGCGTACAAGTTCGCGATCTACGAGGCCGGGGTGAAGGCTCGGCGCCGCGGCTGGCACAACCGTGAGGTCAGCCTGGAGGCCGAGGCGTGGTCGCTGCTCCCGGACGCCGGCAGCGGCCCTGCTGCGGCCGCGGAGGAACGCGAGCTGCTGCGCGCGCTGGAGGACGGGATCCGCACTGCGCTGACGGCGCACCAGCGCAATGTGCTGGTGGCGCTGGCCATCACCGGGGTGCCGATCGACGTGCTGGCCGAGCGTCTGGGCACGACCCGCGGTGCGCTCTACAAGACCCTGCACGACGCCCGCCGCAAGCTGCGGGGGCACCTGAGCAACCAGGGCCTGTCGGTCCTGGCCGAGGGCTACCTGAAGGAGAAGCGATGACCGCCATGCCGATCACCGGCACGCTGCGCCGGCTCCTGGGCCCCGGCGAGCCCGAGGTGACCTGCGAGGTCTGCTTCGCCCGACTCGACGCCTACGTCGACGCCGGGGTCCTTGGCCAGGACGCCGACGCGCTGGTGCCCGGGATGCGGGCGCACCTCGCGGGCTGCCCGGCCTGCTCCGACGAGCACCAGAGCCTCAAGGCGCTCGTCAGCTCCGCGTAGAACGGCGGGAAGCCTGCCCGCAGAAACATAAGACGTTGGAGATCGCCTACTACGACAGCGGGCGCGTGACGTCGATCGACGACTGATTGCAGCGCACAGTCACGGCCAGTGCACGGGCAAGATGTGTGTCAACCGACGCGCTCGAAGGAGCGCCGTAAGTCAGCATGGAACGGCCGGCCCCGTTCCGACTTTGCGTTGGGACGTGGGTCGTCCAGGCTGAGGCGAGGACGGAGCCACAGCGGAAGGAGGCCGGCCGCCATGCCGATTGTTACTCGGGAGCGCGATCCGATCCATGTCGCGCTTGATGTGCACAAGGACTCGATCACCGCGGGGGTGTTGCCGCCGCGGGCGGCGGCGCCGGTGCTGCAGCGGATCGGTCCGGACGACGATGCGGTGCGCCGGTTGTTGCGCAAGCTCGGCGGGCCGTCGCGGATCAAGGTCTGTTATGAGGCTGGTCCGACCGGGTTCGAGTTGGCCCGGTCGCTGCGCACCAGCGGGGTGCACTGTGAGGTGATCGCACCGTCGTTGATACCCCGGGCGTCGGGGGACAAGGTCAAGACCGACCGGCGGGACGCGGCGGAGCTGGCGATGCTGTTCCGGGCGGGGTTGTTGACCGCGGTGCACATCCTGCCGCCGCAGATCGAGGCGGTGCGTGACCTGGCCCGCGCCCGGGCCGATGTGAAGGACGACCTGCAGCGGGCGCAGCGCCGGTTGCTGTCGTTCTGCCTGCGGCACGGGCACGTCTACCGCGACGGGTCGCACTGGACGGGTAAGCATGAGCAGTGGCTGGCCGCGCAGCGGTTCGAGGAGCAGGCCGCGCAGCGCACCTTCGAGCACTACCGGGCGTTGGTCGCGGTGCGTCAGGGTGAGCTGGCGGCGGTCTGTGCGGACCTGCGCGGCTGGCTGCAGGTTCCTGAGGTCGGCGGACCGGCGCATCGGCTGGCGGCCTACCACGCGGTCGGCTACCTGGGGGCGTTGAGCATCGTGGCTGAGGTGGGGGGCAGTGGGACCGGTTCAGTTCCGCGCGGGGGTTCATGGCGTTCACCGGGCTGGTGCCCTCCAGAACGTTCCTCCGGCGGGCGTGAGCATCGGATGGGGATCACCAAGACCGGCAACAAGGTGCTGCGCACCCAGCTGATCGAGTCGGCCTGGCACTACCGCAGCCGCCCGGTCGCCGGGGCCACGCTGGCGGAGCGGCGCAGTCACGTCGGGCCGGCGACCGTGGCCAGGGCGGTGAGCGCGCACCGCCGCCTGAGCAGCCGGTACCGGCGGCTCAGCGTCCGCGGGATGAACCCCAACGTGGTCACCACCGCGGTCGCCTGCGAGCTCGCTGGGTTCGTGCGGGCGGAGATGACCGCAGGCGACTGACCAACCGAGGAACCCGTATCAGCGTGACTGTTCTTCCCGGGCTGCGGCAGGTCGATGACCGCTGCCCGCTCGAGCTCACGACGCGTCGGGGCACCGCCGCCGCAGAACCGATCCCCGCCGGCCCTTGGCCCACCGTCACCGGCGGCATGGGCGCCTTAAGTCAGGGGCAACAGCCTGCGTATCAGCGACTTGCGATTCCGACTCGCGCAAACCAGAAGGGCGGAGCATCGACCCCAGCCGCCCCGACGCGTCGTGCCCACACCAGCCGCTCACCACCACCGACGTAGCAGGCGCTACCCCGGCGTTAAGACCGTTCGTCCTCGCTGCGCTGCGGGCGCTGCGTCTTGACCCCGGGGCCCCTTGCGCCTGCTCAACATCGATCACGGCGAAGGCAAAAGAACGCCTTCGCCTCCAAAGAACAAGCCCGTCCCCACTTGACGAGCAGTTCCATACCAGCGCCGATGTGCTCGGGAGTCGCCTCGTCGCCCACCTGACGTTCACGCCGCGCCGGTGCCGCGCTCTCTAGACCCGGACGGGGACTGGCGTCAGGAGACCTCTTGCGGCTGTGTCGCATACGACGGAGTGCCTGACCTGCGATCCCCCGGCCAGCAGCTTACGAGGAGCGACGACTGCGTAGCGCCTGACCGCGGCGCGGCGCGGCGTGGTGCCGGCGCAGCGGTCGATGACGTGGCGTCGTTCGGATCACAGGTCGAGGCGATGGAGTCCGCGTGTCGAGACCGCGTAGAGGAACGGGCCTGGTGTCTCACAGGCGTGAGCGAGATCGTTGATCACGGCCAGGTACTGTTCCGCCATCACCGCCGCGCGGAGGTTGCCGCCGGTCAGGCA
This sequence comes from Mycobacteriales bacterium, assembly GCA_030447385.1. Taxonomy (GTDB): domain Bacteria; phylum Actinomycetota; class Actinomycetes; order Mycobacteriales; family SCTD01; genus SCTD01. The sequence goes on along the minus strand of JAUJOY010000001.1, from coordinate 403,805 downwards.
GAACGCTTGGACGCGATGCGCGACGAGGGCAGCACGCTCGGCCGGTCGGTAGCGGATCCGCTCGTCCTTCATGAGAACAGGCCACCCGCGCTCCCCGGCGAGCTGCAGCCACGCCGTGTCGACAACCTCCTGGTCGGCCGGGACGCCGTAGACCTCGGCGAGGGTGTGCAGGCGGAGCCCCGCCTCGCGCAGCATCACGGGGACCTGCCGCCGTCCGAGACTGCGGTCGAGAAACAGGTCCGGCAGCCCCTCGGGCTGGCCGGCCGCCACGGTCAGGCTGCGATGCGAGTGGCAATCCGGACGGCGTCCTCGAAGTCCGCCCGCGGGACGCCGTACTCGTCCGCGACGACGTTGAGCGGCTCACCGGCGCGGAACAGCGCCAGCGCGTCCTCGAGGCGCGCACCGCCGCGAGCGAAGATCGGCTGGCCGAAGCCTCGGCTCGGGTCGACCAGCACGTCGGCCACCTCGTAGGCGGGCAGGTGGATGAGCTCCGCGTAGCCGTCGTCGGCGAACTCGAGCCGGCGCAGGTAGGAATCAACGACCTCGTTGAACACCCGCTGGTCGCTACGGACTACGACGAGCTCACGTGCGGCGCGAGCGGCGTCCTCGTTCTCGCCGTGCTCGGCGTAGTCGTAAAGCACCTCGGCGCCGTCGGTGTAGAGACGCCGCGAGGCGAGGGCGTGCTCGAGGCCCAGTTCCTCGTCCAGTCGCGTCAAGGCGGGCCGGATGCGCTGCAACGGCACACCGGCGCTGCGCATCGCGGTCAGGACCAGCCCCTCCGCCAGACCGACGAACGGGATCACCGGCCCCCGGCCGTGAGCGCGCACGGTCGTCAGTACCGGTGCCCCGGTCACGTCCGGCCGCCCAGATGAGCGGCGGCGGTACCCCTTCGCCCAGGTCGCAAGCGTCGACGCCGGAACGTCGAGATACCGGGCAGCCTCGGCCACCGTGTAGAGCGGCGAGGAGAACCTGTCCAACGTCCCGGGTGGGCTGTCAAGCACGGCCGTCATGACGCTCACCTCCTGTCGTTGACAGTCCATCTTGTCTCACCTACCTGCGACAGGTGGCCAACCGCCCCGGTCGCGTGAGCCGCGCTGGCGTGCTCGATCGTCATCCGCTCCGACTGAGGTGTCAGCTCGATGCTCGACCCCTTGCGCCGAAAGACCAAGATCAGCATGCCCGCTACGTGCCCGATCGGCGGGCACGGCGGCGCATTCCGGCGCACGGCTCCGGAACGATCATGCCCTTGACCTCGGCCTTTGCGCTCTGAAGGACGCCGGTGGACGGCCTCGGCGCAGATTCCCAAACTGAGAACGCGGGTTCGATTCCCGTCGCCCGCTCCATCATCCTGATCGCGCAGTAGGTGACCGTCGCAGGTCGCGGTCGCTGCCGTCATAGGCCGCCACTCAGCCGGTGCCGAGCGGCCTGACCAGGTCAGCGGGCTGACGCCAGATGCCGACAGCGAGCGCGAGCGCCCAGATGACCGCGAACGGCGTCGCGAAGGCACCGAGCTGCGCCAGCACAGCGACCATGATGACGGCTCCGCCGACCGCCCCGACGTATCCCACCCAGCGGGCCAGTACCCCCGTGCGGAGCACCAGGACCGAGACCGAGGGTGCACAGCCCGATGACGGCCATGCCGGAGACTCCCAGCAACGTGTAGTTCAGCGCCGTGGCGAAGCGCAGCACGTCAAGGCCGGGCAGCGGCTCGTCCATCACGTCGACGAGGTGCCCGACCGTCGCGCGCGCAGCACCCGTGACCAGCCAGACCGCGGTGACGGCAGCGCCCATGGATCGGGCGAACGCCAGCCAGCGCGGGGCTGCTGCCGCGGCCCGCAGGCCCTGCAGGTGGTTGAGCACCACCGGGAGCAGCACAGCCGCGCAGACCGCGGCCAGGCCCGAGACGAGGCCGGCCATGCGGTTGCCGGACACCTGCCACCAGGCCAGCAGCTCGGCGTCGCCCGCCTTGTACGGGACGTTGACGGTAGCGACGGTCACGAACAGTGCCACGCCCACGAGCGCGGCCGCAGCGGCGGCGCCCTTGCGGTCGGTGGCTGACGGCGTCGACGTGGTCGTGCTGACGGGTACGGCTTCTGTGACGGACATGGCGCGAGCTCCCTGTGGTTGTCGGTGCCAGCAGAGCCCAACCGTCAGCGGTGGCGCGACAGGGAGGCAGCACCGGTCTTGGGATCAGGGCTGACCCTGAGTCCTCGAGCTCCGATCCCTGCCACGATGGCTTTGTGGACAGCGGGAAGCGGCGGGCGGTCAGGGCTCTGCAATGGCCGCTGACGCCGCTGCTGATGGTGGCCACGGTCGCCGTTCTGGTGGCCCGGCCGCCGGCTTCTGGCGCCGGTCTCACCCTCGCCGAGCTGCCCTTCCTCGCTGCCACCCTGGTGTGCTGGCTCGTGGGCGTCGCGCTGACCGGCCGGGTGTTCACGCAGCCCGCCGGCTGGGCCTTCCTGGGACTCGGCACCGCGCTGGCATGGAGCGCCGTGACGGACGTCTACACCGACTACGCGCTGAACTGGGATCCCGACGCACCGGCCGCGGAACTGGCGGCGACGCTGAGCGAGACGAGCTTCGTCTGGTGGTTCGTGTTCCTGGCGCTCGTGCTCCAGCTGACGCCGCCGGCAGAGCCGTCCGAGCGGTTCCCGCGCTGGCTGAGGCGGGTGACCATCACGGGCGGCATCGTGTTCCAGGCAGCGGCGCTGCTGCGGTCCACCCCTCTCGCGCCACCGAACCAGGACCTCATCAGCCCGTGGGCCGTGACGAGCCTGAGCAGGCTGATGGCGACCGTTGCCGCGGTGGCCGTAGCAGCCGTCGGGCTGGCGCTCATCGCATCCGCCGTGTGGCTCGTACGGGTGTGGCGGCGGGCCGAGGGCGCATCACGTCAGCAGCTGCTCTGGCTGGTCGCGGGGGCCCTCCCGCTACCGCCAGCCGTGCTCGCGTCCTTCGCTGCGTCGTACGCGGGGGCACGACGAGATCTCGGGTCTGCTCATGATCGTAGCCATCGCGGCCATCGCCGTTGGGGCGCGCTCTCTGTCCTGCGCTACCGGCTGTACGACGTCGAGCGGGTCGTGACCGACTCGGCCGCGTACGCGATCGCCGCAGCGGCGGTCACCATCAGTTTCGGTGTCGTCGTCGTGGTCATCAGCAAGACGACCACCATGCTGTCCGAGCGCGAGCGTGACGTCCTTGCCCTGATGACCGAGGGTGCCTCCAACAGTGCGATCGCCGCGCGGCTCGTGCTCTCGATCAAGACCGTGGAGAGCCACATCGCCAACATCTTCAGCAAGGTCGGCCTGCAGAACGAGCCCGGCGGCCACCGTCGTGTCCTCGCGGTCCTCGCGGCGCTCCGACACGACGACGGGCCTGCCGCGGCCATACGTTGAAGCGACGTGGCCCGCGCGAGTCCGGGCCACCGGCGGGCCCGTCGCCCGCTCCACCGGCCCCGCTCAGCGCAGAGCCGCGCCGTCCGGGCCGAACACCATCACCTCCCGCAGGTGCACGCACAGCGTCAGCTCGCGGCCCTCCTGCACGTCAAGGCGCTTGTCGAGCCGCACGACGAGGTCCTCGGACCGGGCGGAGGCCCCTTCGGCCAGACCCAGCGGGCGCACGAAGGCGAAGATCTCCGCCCCGAGGCGCTCGACACGGGTGACCCGCACGGTGATCTGCTCGGCGCCGCTGCCGCCCCCACCACCACCGGCGTCGACACCCTCCGGGCGGATCCCCACGGTCACCTTCTCCACAGCGGCGGCACCCGCGGCCGTCCGTACCGGCACCTGCAGGAAGGACGTCAGCACGGCGCGCCCGTCGCGCACGGGAACATCGTCGATCAGGTTGATCGAGGGCGAGCCGATGAAGCCGGCGACGAAGGTGTTGACCGGCCGCTCATATAGCTCCGTGGGGGTGCCCACCTGCTGCAGCCGCCCGTCCTGGAGCACGACCACGCGGTCCCCCATGGTCATCGCCTCGGTCTGGTCGTGGGTCACGTAGACCGTGGTCGTGCCCAGCCGTTTCTGCAGCCCGGCGATCTCGGCCCGCGTGGAGACCCGCAGCTTGGCGTCGAGGTTGGACAGCGGCTCGTCCATGCAGAAGACCTTGGGGTCCCGCACGATGGCCCGCCCCATCGCGACCCGCTGGCGCTGGCCGCCGGACATCTTCGCCGGCTTGCGGTCCAGCAGCTCCTCGAGCTGCAGCATCCGGGCGGCCTCGGCCACCCGGGTGCGGATCTCGTCGGCGGGAACGCCGGTGTTGCGCAGCGCGAAGGCCATGTTCTCCCCGGCGGTCATGTTGGGGTAGAGCGCATAGCTCTGGAACACCATCGCGATGTCCCGGTCACGCGCCCGCCGGCCCGTGACGTCCACGCCGTCGATCAGCACCCGGCCGGAGTTGACCGGCTCCAGGCCGGCGAGCATCCGCAGGCTCGTCGACTTGCCACAACCGGACGGGCCTACCACCACGAGGAACTCGCCGTCGCCGATCTCCAGGTCCAGCCGGTCCACCGCCGGCCGCTCGCTCTGCGGGAAGGTGCGGGTGGCGGCCTCGAAGGTCACCGAAGCCATGGCACCGAACCCACGACCGCTCGACCCGACCTCACAGGTTCGGCTCGATGTCGCGCTTGTAGACCTTGAGCGTCTCGTCGCTCAAGCCCTGGAAGACGGTCTTCACGTCCTCCCCGCCGGCCGTGATTTGGTCCAGGCCAGCGCCGATGCGGGCGGCGCCGCCGGGGACGAACACCCGCGCGTAGTCCTGCGGCGCAGTCTCCTTGAGCTGCTCGAGCGCCGTGCGGGAGTTGGGGTTCTGCGTCAGGAACGCCTGGGTGTCCGGATCGTCGAGCGCGTCCTTGCGTACCGGCACGTAGCCGGTGGCCTGGGTGAAGGTCACGGTGTTGTCGGTGTTGGTGGCGAACGCGATGAACTTCAGCGCCGCTTCCTTGCGCTCGTCCGAGATGCGGTCGGGGATCGCGAGCCCCGCGCCTCCGGTGGGGCAGGCCGGTCGCGGGCCGGGCAGGAACGCCGTGCCGATCTCGAACTGGGCGGTCTTGGTGAGCCCGCGCAGGGATCCGGTCGACTGGAGCAGGCTGGCGGCCTGGCCGGCACCGAACTGGTTGTTGGCGTCGTTGGAGATCGCGATGTGCTTCTGCCGGAACTGGTCCTGCAGGAACTGGCCGGCCGCCACGGACTTCTCCGAGGTGAAGGTCGGCTCCCACTCCTTGGAGTAGTTGCCGCCGAACGCCCAGATCATGCCGTGGAAGTACCAGTCGAGGTAGTTGCGCCCGTCCGGCACCGTCATGGGCGGCGCACCCCCGCCGGTCGCGGCCAGCTTCGGCGCCCACTCGGCGAACTCCGTCCAGGTCTCGGGCCCGCGGGCGGGCAGTCCCGCGGCGCTCCACTTCGCCTTGTTGTAGTAGAAGAGCGGCGTCGAGCGGGCGTACGGCAGGGCGTAGTGCTTGCCCTCGAACTTGTAGTCCTCGCGAAGCGAGTCGACGTAGGCGTCGGTGTCCAGCTTGGCCGCGTCCCAGAGGTCGTCCATCGGCGTGATCGCCTTGGTGAGCGCGAAGTTGAACCAGGTGACGTCCGAGGCCACGATCAGGTCCGGGAGCTCTCCTCCGGTCAGCGCGGCGTTGAACTTCTGCGCAAGCTCCTCGTACGTGGCGCCGGCGTCGACGAGCTGCACCGTGAAGCCGGGCGAGGTCGCCTGGAAGGCCTCGATCAGCTGCATCTCGACGGGCTTGGAGGAGCCGGGGTGGTTCGACCAGAAGGTCAGCGTCTCGACCTTCTTCCCGCTGGCCCCAGAGGGTCCCGAGGAGCCGGTGCCGGCGCAGGCGGACAGCCCCACGGCGCCCAGACCCAGTCCGGCAAGGCGGAGGAAGGTGCGGCGGTCGACGTCGTTCATGAAGGTGCTCCCGTTCTGGTCAGCGTGCCGAGTGGGTCTGTCGCCGTGCTCATCCCTTGATCGCCCCCGCGGTCAAGCCCTTGATCATGTGACGCTGCAGCAGCAGGAAGATCACCAGGATGGGCAGCATCGTGACCACGGTCCCGGCCATCACCGGCCCCCAGTTCGTGAGTCCCTCGTTGTTCTGCAGCTGGGTGAGTCCCACGGGCAGGGGCGCGACCGAGGCGTCGTCAGCCATCAGGAGCGGCCAGAGGTACTGGTTCCACTCGTTGACGATCGTGATGAGCGTGAAGGCGATGAGGGCCGGCCAGGACATGGGCAGCACCACCTTCCACAGCATCTTCAGCGGTCCGGCCCCGTCCATCTCCGCCGCCTCGATGATCTCCGTGGGCAGGGACAGGAAGTGGTTGCGCATGAGGAAGGTCCCGAAGGCGACGCCGGCCAGCGGGATGATCAGGCCGGCGAAGCTGTTGCGCCAGCCCAGCTGCGCCACCAGGGCGTAGTTGCTGATCACGGTGATCTGGTTGGGGACCATCAGCGCCGCGAGGATGACCAGCAGCACGACCGTGCGACCCGGGAAGCGCAGGAAGGCCAGCGCGAACGCCGACAGCACGCCGAGGGTGACCTGGATCAGCGTCAGGGCCGTGGTGATGATGACGGAGTTGCGCAGGTAGTCGGTGAAGGCGACGCCGCCCCCGACGCTGGTGTAGTTGTCGAAGGTCAGCGGGTCGGGGATCCAGCCGACCGGCACGGTGTAGATGTCCGGCCGCTCCTTGAGCGAGGACAGCACGATCCAGTACATCGGCAGGGCGACGAGGAGCACGACCAGGAGCAGGGCCAGGTAGCCGCTGATGCGCACCCTCGGGCGGCTGCTCTGGTGCGGTGCGGCCGCGTCCCCCGGAGTCTGCCGCGGCGCCACCGCGGGGCGTGCAGCCGTCGTGGTCACTGCTTGCGCCCCCGCTCCATCACGAAGACCTGCGCCAGCGTGACGACCAGCAGGACCAGGAACATGATGGTGGCGACGGTGGCGCCGTATCCGGCGCGCTGGTTGACGAACGTCTCCTCGTAGATCTGGTAGACCATCGTCGTCGTCCCGTTGCCGAGCGGTCCGCCCCTGGTCATGGTGTGGATGACGTCGAAGACCTGGAAGCTGTTGAGCAGCACGGTGATCAGCAGGAAGAAGGTTGCCGGGCGCAGCTGCGGCCAGGTCACCATGCGGAACCTGGTCCACGCCGACGCGCCGTCCATCTCCGCCGCCTCGTCGAGCTCGGCCCGCCGCGCCTGCAGGGCGGCGAGGTAGATCACGAAGGTGTAGCCGAGGTTCTTCCAGATGTAGGTCACCGTCACCATGAACAGCGCCCACCCCCGGTCCTGGTAGAACGCGGGTGACTCGACCCCGACCCGGCCGAGCAGGTCCTGGACCAGCCCGAACGTCGGGTCGAACACGAACTGGAAGGCGACCCCGACAGCCGCGCCGGCGAGTACGAAGGGCGCGAAGACCATCGACCGGACTGCGTTGCGGCCGAAGAGCTTCTGGTCGAGCAGCAGCGCGAGGGCCAGGCCGAGGGCCATGGACCCGATCACCGCGACGCCGGTGAACACGACGGTGTTCCACAGCACGGTGCGGCTGTCCGAGCTGGTGAACCACTCGACGTAGTTCTCCCAGCCGATGAACGTCGCCGTCGGCGAGGCGATGTTCCAGCTGTGGAAGGACAGCCGGATGTTGTCGAGCAGGGGCCGGTAGGTGAACACCGCCAGCAGGGCCAGGTTGGGCAGCAGGAACGCGGTGGCGACCAGGACGTCGCGCAGCCGGTGCCCGGAGCGGGCTGTCGGCGCAGCCGGCGGGACCGGCGGCACCGCCAGCGGCGCGGCGGTGATCGGCTCGGCGCTCACGGTGAACAAGCCTGTCGGCCGAAGGTGAACAGCAGGTGGTACCCCCCCGTCGTGGAGGCGTCGCCCGCATCAACGGCGCGAGCGCCGCGAATTGCGGGCAGCACGGAGGATGCCGCGCCGTACCGGACCGCGTCCGTACGGTCGCGGTCTCCGGCACGACGAACTGGCGTCGACACGGGTGCACCGTAGCGGCATGTCAACCGTCGCGTGCGAACCCCTGCGGGCGCGGGCTCCCCTTCGGGGCAGGGCATCCCGTGGTCTGACCACTGCTGCCCAGCTGGGAACCTGGTTCGGTCCCCGGCGCCCGGCTCAACCGGCGTCGACGGCCCGGCGCTACTGCTGCGGCGGCGCGACCGGCAGGGCGCTCATGTCCGCCAGCGGCAGCACCTCGAAGTGCGAGAAGTTGTAGACCGGCGACTGGGCGAGCAGCATCTCGAGCTCGTCGTTCGACTCGACGTCGTAGATCCAGGCGCCCCCATGGGACCCGACGATGTGGTAGCGGCCGGTGACCTTGCCCGACTCCTCGAGGGGCCGGGCGTAGTCCGACATCCGGAGAACGGTCTTCATCACCTCGGTCGACACCCTCGAGATCTCCAATCGCCAGATGACCAGGAACTTCATCGACCCTCCAGGGTTCTCTGCTCGAACGGGCGACACAGGTCACCTGCGAGCGGGCACGTTACTCGCTCACCCTCCTCGTATCGAACCGCGTCTGGCACGCTCGGGTAGCACGGCCCTAGCGTCGTCACCATGGCCACCTGGGATGACGTCCGGCGGCTGGCCCTGAGCCTGCCGGCGACCACGCAGACCTCCTCGGCCGCGGGCGACCGGCAGTGGCGGGTCAGGAGCAAGACCTTCCTGTGGGAGCGGCCGCTGCGCGCGGCCGACCTGAGGGCCCTGGGTCCGACCGCACCAGCCGGTCCGGTCCTGGCGGCGTCCGTCCAAGACGTCGGCGTGCGGGAGGCCCTTCTCACCGACGACCCGCAGAGCTTCTTCACGACCCCGCACTTCCGCGACTACCCGGCTGTGCTCGTACGCCTCGACGACATCGACCTGCCGGACCTCGACGAGCTGGTGCACGAGGCGTGGCGCGTACGGGCGCCGGGGCGGCTGGTCCAGCAGCACGGCGGCTGAGCCGGGTGGCGCGTACGAACCGCCGGTTGGGGTTGCGGACGCAGCACCGTGCGCTCAACGGTCGCCCGGTGGCTGTGCTCACAGCGACCCGGGGGATGTCACGCCAGGCGGGCGAACACCACGATGTTGTCGCGGTAGCTGCCGCTCCCCCTGTCGAACGATCCACCACAGGTGATGAGGCGCAGCTCGGGGGCTGAGGTCGGCCCGTACACCGCATCGGTGGGGAAGGCGTTCTTGGGGTGCTGCTCGACCTGGGTCACCACGAAGCGCACCGGCCTCCCGTCCGGCCGCACCGTCAGGACCTCCTGGCCGGGACGCATCGTCGCCAGCTTCGAGAACACGCCGTCGCGACCGTTGAGGTTGATGTGGCCCGCGAAGACGGCCGGACCCACGTCCCCGGGGAGGGAGCCGTCGCGATACCACCCGACGCCCTGCGCGGTCGACGGGACCTCGAGCTCGTTGTTCCGGTCGGTCCCCAGCGCCAGGGTGTCGGTGTCGACGCCGAGCGCGGGCACGGTCAGCCGCAGCCGGCCCGCCATCTGCCGGGGCGGGGCCTTCACCGCAGCTTTGGCGGGCTGTGACGCCCCGTCCGTTGCCGATGGCGATGGCGGAGGTGACGGCGAGGCTGATGGCGCCGGCGACGGGGACGTAGATGGCGACGAGAACAGGGTCGGCGGGGGCACAACTGCCCTCACGTCGCCGGCTGTACGGGACGGCGTGAGGGCGGAGAAGACGCCGGACAGGAGCAGGACGGCCGTCCCGCTCACGATCAGCAGCCCGGCGACGCCGACCAGCGCCGCCGCGGCGAGTCCGCGCTCGCCTCGGGGACGCCGTCTGGTGGACCGGTCAGCGATGGGATGCCGCACTGCGCCGTGCGGCGGCCAGCGCGGCGCCGGCAGCGACGAACGCGGCCAACGCGACGCCCACCGGGGCGGCGGGGACACTGCCGCCGTCGGTCCGGCCACCCGTGGCGACACCGCCGGTGGGTGATCCCCACGTGATGCGCACCGTCGACTTCTGCTCTGCGTTGGCGCAACCGTCACCCTCGGGGTCGGCGCAGAAGTCGACCGTCTGTGAACCGGCGGTGCCGGACACGACCCGCACGTGGTACTCGCTGTTGGCTGCCTCGAAGCTGGACAGCACGCAGCTGCTGCCAACCTTCATCGACGTCTGCGGACCCTCCTTGTCGGGGTCGGGGCACCCGGAGATGACGCCGACGCCGGAGACGGTGAAGGCCGCACGGGTGTTGACGCGCATGTTCGCCGCGTCGAACAGGCAGGCGTCGACATGCACGTTGCCCTTGCCGTCGGCCTCGGTACCCAGTGGCTGGGTGTCCTTCTGGATCGGCGTCTCGCACTCAGACGTCGCAGCGACGTTGGGGTTCTCGGTGGGCATGCCCTTGTCCGGGTTGATGTAGGCGACGGGGCGCTCGCCCACGGCGGAGGCGGGAACCGCCATGAGCAGCAGCGGGCCGGCGGCCAGGGCGGCAGTCAGCAGCAGGCGGGCGGGGCGGCGGGCGGTCATGGGAGCTCCGGGAGGCTGAGGGGCGCGGTCGCGGCCGTATGGCCTTACGTACGGCCGCGCCGTCCCCGCAGTTCAGTCCCGGGCGTTTCGGCTGGCAGCAAGCCCAGCCGCGACGACGACCGCGCTCGATCTGTGCGGGGCGGGGGGCTGCCGTGCGTGCCCGCTGTTCCGGTTCCTGCTCCCCGACGCATGCCCTACGGTCGCCTGATGGCGGTGCTTCACGCGAGCGGGCGGGTCCTGCACGCGGACCTGCAGGGCGACGCCATCCGGGCCGCGAGCGGCTCGATGGTCGCCTACACGGGGCAGATCGAGTTCGTCCACGCAGGAGTGGGCGGCGGTGAGGGCCTCAAGGCAGCCCTGAAGCGCAAAGCCACGGGCGAGAGCGTGTCGCTCATGCAGTGCCGCGGCACCGGCCGGGTCTACCTGGCACAGAACGCCGCGGACGTCACCGTCGTGGACCTGACCGCGGACACCCTGGTGGTGGAGTCCGATGCCCTGCTCGCGGTGTCGCCGGGCCTGCGCCTGGACGTGCGGTTCGCCGGACTGCGGGGCGCGACCTCCGGACAGGGCCTCGCGACCACCACCGTCGCCGGCGACGGCCAGGTGGCGATCCTGTCCGACGGTCCGCTGATCGGCCTGTCCGTCTCGCCCGGCTCGCCGGTCACCGTGGACCCCGATGCGTACGTCGCGAGCACCGGGCAGACCACGCCGACGCTGGTGTCCGGCGTCTCCTGGAGGTCTCTGGTGGGCGGCGGCTCGGGCGAGCCGTTCTCGCTGCGCTTCGACGGGACGGGGCTGGTCCTGATCCAGCCGGCGGAGCGCTGAGATGGGCGCCTTCGAGCAGGTGAACAGCAAGGTGGTGCGCTGCCCGATCTCGCCGCAGTCGGCCGTGCTGTCCAGACGGGGTGCGATGCTCGGATACACCGGCGACGTGCGCTTCCGCCCGGTCCACGGGCAGGGCACCGGACTGGGGGGCGCCGTGGGCGCTGTGATGGCCTCGGAGAGCGCCCCGACGATGGTGGCCGAGGGCTCCGGGTCGGTGCTCTACGGCCACCGGGGCCTGCACCTCACGGTGCTCGACCTGCGGGGGGAGGGGCTGGTCGTGGAGGCCGACCGGCTGCTGGCGCACAGCGCCGGCCTGCAGACCGGAGTGCAGTTCCTCGGCCAGGGCGGGCTGCGCAACGTCGTCCGCGGCGCGGTCACCGGCCAGGGCCTGTTCACGACCAGCATCTCCGGCACGGGCTCGGTGGCGCTGCTCTCGCACGGCGGCGCGTTCCCCTTGACCGTCAGCCCGGGCGAGCCGGTAGGCGTCGACCCGCAGGCCTACGTGGCCCACACCGGTGCGGTGCAGGTCGACCTGTCGGCCAAGGTCGGCTGGCGTGAGGCCGTGGGCCGCGGCTCGGGCGAGGCCTTCCAGCTCAAGCTCACCGGCTCCGGCACGGTATACGTGCAGGCCTCCGAGCAGAAGCTGTAGGAGCTCCGATGGACAGCTACGACGCGGGCAGCCTGCCGTCCGACGACAACGTCAACGCCTACTCCTTCTGCCTCGACCTCACCCACGACTGGTTCCTGAAGAGGGGCGCGATGATCGCCTACTACGGTGATGCGCGCTTCGACCCGCTGTCGGCGCTGAGCTCCGCCTCGGCGTTCGTCGCGGCCCGGTTCTCCAGCCCGGTGTACGCGCAGGAGTGGGTCGTGGTCTCCGGCGCCGGCAAGGTCGTCGTCGCCGACCGGGGGCACGACGTGAACAGCTTCGACCTCGACGCCGGCAACCTGACCGTGCGGGCCGGCAACCTGCTCGCCTTCGACACCTCCCTGGAGCTCAAGCAGTCGATCGTGCCGGGGTTCCTCACGCTGCTCGGGACCGGCACGTTCATCGCCTCCTCCAACGGTCCGGTGATCTTCGTCGAGCCGCCCTTCCGCGCCGATCCCGAAGCGCTGCTCGGCTGGGCCGACTGCCCCTCTCCCTCCCAGCACTTCGACGCGGCCTGGATGGCGGCCAGCATCACCGGGATGCTCACAGGTGTGTTCGGCCGGGCGTCCGGCGAGGAGCGCCAGTACGACTTCACCGGGAGCGGAACGGTCCTGCTGCAGTCCAGCGAGCAGACGCGCGACGACCCCGCGCTGCTGCGGGTCCTGACCGAGCAGACGCAGGTGCTCAGCCCGACGCAGGCCGCCGAGCTCGCAGGCATCTTGCAGGCAAGGGCCGCCCGGGCCTGACCCCCCCCCGCGAAGCGGCGGTGGCGGAGCCATCTCGGGGCGACAGGCGCACCTCCCCTTGCGTTCGCGCGACAGACCTCTCAGAGCGCGCCCCGACGTGCGAAGGTTCTCCCAAGGACAACCCCCACCGGCGCCCCTCGTCGCGTGGTGATCGGTCAGAGGAGACGCGCGGGTGCGAGGCACGTGGATCGGTGCGGCCCTGGTGGCGACAGCCACGGTGGGCGTCCTCACCGCGGTGGGCCTGCAGGCGGGCGAGGCGCTGCCCGGCACCACCGTGGCCGGGGTCGAGGTCGGCGGGCTGGAGCGGTCCGAGGTGCGCACCGCGGTGTCGCGGATCGTCGACGAGCGGACCACCGGCACGCTGCCCGTCACGGCCGGGGACGTGCGCGAGGGCATCGACCGGTCGGTGGTCACTGTCGACCTCCAGGGCACCGTGGACCGGGCGATGTCGGCGGGCCGAGTCGGGAGGCCGCTGGCCGCGGTCACCGGCCCGCTGTTCGGCGGGGGAGACCGTGAGATCGACCTCGCGGTGGAGGTCGACGAGAAGCGGCTGCGCGCCCGCCTGGACGAGCTCGCGGACCAGGTGAACCGGCCCTCCGCCACGGGCGGCTTCACCGTCAACGGGCTCGACGTCGTGCCGCAACCGCCGCAGCAGGGGCGGACCCTGAACCGCAGCGCGGCGGAGGACGCCGTCGTGGAGGCCTTCGAGCAGGGCCGCAAGGACCCGCTGGCGCTGCCGGTCACCACCTCCGAGCCCGACACGACCCTCGCCGATGTCGAGCAGGTGTCGGCGGCGGCCCGCAAGGCGCTCGCGACGCCGTACACCGTGGGGAACGGCGCCAAGACCCTGCGGCTGTCCCAGCGGGAGGTGGGGCCGCTGCTGCAGGCCGAGGCTGCCGGTGGCGACCTCGCGCTGGTCGTGGACGAGCTCGCCCTCACCGACCTGGTCGCCAAGCAGACCGCCCAGCTCAACGTCGCCCCGCGCGAGGCCGCGATCACCAACCTCTCGGGCGCCCCGGTCCTCGACGGCAAGGGCGACCTGAGCTGGTCACCGCTGCCGGCGCAGGTGGCGGTGCAGCCCGGCGCCACCGGACAGGCCGTCGACGTGCCAGCCGCGACGGCCAAGCTGAAGGCGATGGTCCTCGCTGGCAAGGGTGCGGACCCCGTGCTCCCCCTCGTGACCACCGAGCCCAAGCTGTCGACCTCGCAGGCGATGTCGGTCAACTCCGTGATCGGGACCTTCACCACGTACTTCCCGGCCGGGCAACTGAGGGCCACCAACATCCGGCGCATGGCCGAGCTGGTCGACGGGGCAACCATCGCGCCCGGTGAGGTCATGAGCCTGAACGGCAGAGCAGGCCGGCGCACGGTCGAACGCGGCTTCGTCGCCGGCGGCGCGATCGTCGACGGCGTCCTGGTCGACGAGGTCGGCGGCGGGGTGTCGCAGTTCGCGACGACGCTGTTCAACGCCGCCTTCTTCGCCGGGCTGCCGATCGAGGAGCACAAGCCGCACAGCTTCTACATCTCGCGGTACCCCCCAGGCCGCGAGTCGACGGTCTACTTCGGCTCGGTCGACGTGAAGATCCGCAACGACACGGCCGCCGGCATCTTGATCCGCACGATCTGGACGCCGAACTCGGTGAAGGTGGAGATGTACGGCAACAACGGCGGCCGGCAGGTCAGCTCGCAGGCCGGGCCGCGACAGCCGCGGGAGGGTGGTGGCTTCCGCATCGACGTCACCCGCACTGTCAGTGGTGGCGACGGGGTCGCCAGCCGTAGGGTCTTCAAGACGGCGTACGACCCCGAGCCCCCGAGCTGAGCGGGCAGCGCGACGAAGGGCGGGAACCGCAGTGCGTCTGAGCCGGACAGGGGTGCCGGACCCGTCGCGAAGCCCGCCCACGCCCGCGGCCTCGCGGGAGCCGCGGACCGTCGAGAGCGTCATCGCCGACTGCGCCGTCTACGAGTGCGGTCAGCGGCGTCCGGGACGGGTCCCGCTCGAGCAGGCCGGCGAAGCGGCTGCCAGCACCAACGGGTTCGTCTGGATCGGCCTGCAGCAGCCCAGCGCGGCTGAGGTCGAAGCCGTCGCCGAGGAGTTCGCCCTCCCGGCGCTGGCGGTGGAGGACGCCGTCAAGGCCCACCAGCGACCCAAGCTCGAGCGGTACGGCGACGTGACGTTCGCGGTCCTCAAGCCGGTCCGCTACATCGACAGCGACGAGGTGATCGACGTCGCCGAGGTGGCCATCTTCCTCGGGCACAACTTCGTCGTCACGGTGCGGCACGGCGAGTCCGAGGTGCTGCGGACGGTGCGCCAGCAGCTCGAGGGCGGCGAGGTGGACGCCGCCGTGCAGGGGCCGATGTGCGTGCTGTACCAGGCCGCCGACCAGATCGTGGACGAGTACGAGCGGGCCATCGCCTCCATCGACGACGACGTCGCGGAGATCGAGGCGCAGGTCTTCAGCGCCGACGCCGGCGACCACGCGGAGCGCATCTACAAGCTCAAGCGCGAGGTCCTCGAGTTCCGCCGCGCGCTGGCCCCGCTCGCGGCGCCCCTGGAGCGCCTCGCCGCGGGCAGCATCCCCCGCACCCCTGAGGCGCTGCGGCCCTACTTCCGCGACGTCCACGACCACCTCATGCGGGCCGCGGACACTCTCGACAGCCAGGACCGGCTGCTCACCGACGTCCTGCAGGCCAACGTCGCCCGCGTGAGCGTCCAGCAGAGCGCGGTGGCCGTGCGCCAGAACGAGGACATGCGCAAGATCTCGGCCTGGGCGGCCATCGCGCTGGTGCCCACCGCCATTGCCGGCGTCTACGGGATGAACTTCGAGAACATGCCCGAGCTGCGCTGGGAGTACGGCTACTTCCTCGTCCTCGCGGTGATCGCCACCGCGTGCCTGTCGCTGCACCGGCTGTTCAAGCACAACGGCTGGCTGTAGGGCACCTGGGCGCCCGCCCCCCACCTACTGCGGGTAGCGCGCCCTGTCCGGGGCCACGTCGGCCACGTCGATCGCGTCGAGGTTCCTCGTCGTCCCGCCGAGGCCCTTGATCATCGTGACGTAGTCGTAGCGCAGAAGGCCCAGCCACGAGTGCTCCGGGTCGCCCGGCTTGCCGGGCAGGTCGTCGTCGCGCAGCGTGTCCTCGTACCGTGCGCCGGTCTCGTTCGCGATCTGCTCCAGCACCTTGGACGGGAACACCTCGGAGCCGAAGATCGTGCGCACCTTGCGCTCGCGTACCTGGTCGATGATGCGCGCGATCTCCTTGGGCTGCGGATCCTCGAAGTTGCTCGGCTGCACCGCCCCGATGACCTCCCACCCGAAGGTCCTCGCGAAGTAGGCGTAGGCGTCGTGGTAGGTGAGCAGCTGCTTGCCCCCTGGGGAGATCGTGGCCTGATCGGCCAGCAGCGCCTCGGACAGGGCCGACGCCTTCGCGACGAAGGCCCGGTGGTTGGCCGTGTAGTAGTCGGCGTTCGCGCCGTCCTTGGCGACCAGCGTGTCCCTGACGACGTCGGCGTACCTCATCGCGTACGTCGGGTCGGTCCACAGGTGCGGGTTGGGCTTGCCGTCCTCCTTCGGGAAGGAGAAGTCGAAGATGTACTCCGACTCGGGCAGGACCCGATCGCCGAGCTTCACGATCACCGCCTCGTCCGGGGCGTTCGCCTTCGCCAGCTCGAACGTCGGCTCCTCCAGCTGCAGCCCGTTGACGAACACCACGTCGGCCTTCTCCATCACCGCCGAGGCCTGCGGCGGCGGCTCGAAGGTGTGGCTGTTGGTCCCCTCCGGCACGATCCCGGTGACGTCGGCGCGCTCGCCCACGATGTTGGCGACGATCGAGGTGATCGGCGCCACGGTGGAGACGATCTGGAGCCGCCCGGTGTCGGTGCGGTCGGCCGGCCCGTCACCCGCCGCACCGCAGGCCGAGGTGAGCAGCAACGCGAGCATGCCCACCGCCGTCGTCCTCAGACGGGTCAGGGTCATGCAAGCAAGATATGCGCTGTTGCAAAAGACTCGCAACAACAGCAGGGAGTTCGGCCGCACAGGTGTGAGCGAATCGGCTGCGTGGCTGGGTTACCGGCGGGTAGCATGTGGGTGTTACTCGCCGGTAGCCCTGGCGGGTCCGCAGAGAACCGGGAGCCCTCGCCATGGGTCACTACAAGAGCAACCTGCGCGACATCGAGTTCAACCTCTTCGAGGTCTTCGGCGCGGAGAGCAGTCTCGGCACCGGGCCGTTCGCCCAGCTCGACGTCGACTCCGCCAAGGACCTGCTCCGCGAGGTCGAGCGGCTGGCGAGCAACGACCTGGCCGCCTCCTTCACCGACTCCGACCGCAACCCGCCGCTCTTCGACCCGGCTACCGGCACGGTCACGATGCCGCCGAGCTTCCTGCAGAGCTACCAGGCCTACGTCGACGGGGGCTGGGACACCTTCCCCCTCGGGACGGACGTCGGGGGCATCGGCGCTCCGCCCTCGCTTGTCTGGGCGTTCTCCGAGATGGTCCTGGGGGCCAACCCCGCCATCTACATGTTCGCGGCGGGCCCGGCCTTCGCACAGATCCTGCACCGCAACGGCACCCCGGCCCAGAAGCGGTTCGCCGAGCTGGCGATCGAGCGCAACTGGGGCGGCACGATGGTGCTGACCGAGCCCGATGCCGGCTCCGACGTCGGCGCGGGCCGCGCCACCGCGACTCCGCAGCCGGACGGCACCTGGCACCTCGAGGGGGTCAAGCGCTTCATCACCAGCGCGGAGTGGGACTGGCCGGAGAACATCTTCCACCTGGTGCTGGCCCGGCCGGTGGGCGTGGAGGGGGCCGGCGGGCCGGGGACCAAGGGCCTGTCGCTGTTCCTCGTGCCGAAGCTCCTGGTGAACGAGGACGGAACCCTCGGCGAGCGCAACGGCGTGTACGTCACCAACGTCGAGAAGAAGATGGGGCTCAAGGTCTCCACCACCTGCGAGCTGACCTTCGGCGAGCGCCACCCCGCCGTCGGCACCCTCGTCGGCGACGTCCACAACGGCATCGCGCAGATGTTCCAGATCATCGAGTACGCCCGGATGATGGTCGGCACGAAGGCCATCGCCACGCTGTCCACGGGTTACCTCAACTCCGTCGAGTACGCGCGGACCCGCGTGCAGGGGGCGGACCTCACGCGCATGACCGACAAGACCGCGCCGCGCGTGACGATCAGCCACCACCCGGACGTGCGGATCATGCTCATGCGCCAGAAGGCATGGGCCGAGGGTATGCGCGCGCTCGTGATGTACACCGCGTCGGTGCAGGACCAGGTCGAGCTGTCGGCGCACGCCGGGGACGTGGACGACCTGGCCGTCCGCCTCAACGACCTCCTGCTGCCGATCGTGAAGGGCTACGGCTCGGAGAAGTCCTACGAGCTGCTCGCGACCTCGCTCCAGGTCTTCGGCGGCTCGGGCTTCACCCAGGACTACCCGATCGAGCAGTACATCCGGGACGCGAAGATCGACACCCTGTACGAGGGGACGACCTCCATCCAGGGGCTCGACTTCTTCTTCCGCAAGATCGTGCGGGACAAGGGGACGGCGTTCACCAAGCTGCTGACCGACATCCAGGAGTTCAGCAAGGGCGACCCGGGAGGCCAGCTGACCCGCGAGCGCGAGCTGCTCGCCCAGGCCGCCGAGGACGTGCAGGCGATCAACGGGTCCATGGTCGCGGACCTGATGGCGTCGGTGGAGGACCCGAGCTCCATCTACAAGGTCGGGCTCAACACCACCCGGCTGCTCATGGCGGTCGGGGACCTGGTGATCGCGTGGCTCCTGCTCCGCCAGGCGGTGGTGGCCCTGCAGAAGCTGCCGGAGGCGTCGTCACGCGACCGGGCGTTCTACGAGGGCAAGGTCGCCAGCGCACGCTGGTTCGCGGTCTCGGTGCTGCCCGAGCTGACGGCGAAGCGCATCGTGGCGCAGGCGACCGACCTGTCGCTGATGGACCTCGACGAGGCGGCCTTCTGACAGCGCGCCCGAAGGGTGACGTTGGGGCGGTTTGGGGCACACAACCCCCCCAGTAGCCCGGTCGGGCAGCGCGAATGACCCTTTCGGGTGGGTGTCGCGGCCGCTCGTGCGGGGTAGATCACATGTCAGCGCGGCCGCACCGGCTGCCGCCCTTCTCGGGAGGGAACCACCATGGGTATCGGCGTCAGCGTCTTCCTGCTCGCCCTCGGCGCGATCTTGGCCTTCGCGGTCAACGCCTCGGTCAGCGGCCTCGACATCAACGTGATCGGGTTCATCCTCATGGTCGCCGGCGCCATCGGGCTGCTGATGACCATGCTGGTCTTCGGGCGCCGTGACCGCGGGGTCGTCGAGGACCGCGTCGTCACCCGGGAGCGCGACGTCTACTAGGTCGCCCCGGCACAACCGAAGGCCCGCCCCCGAGTGGGGCGGGCCTTCGTCATGTCGTGACTGGTCTTGTCGCGGCGGGCACGCCCGCACACATCCTGATCGTTGCGGAGCCAGCGATCAGGGTGCTGAACGGGGGAGCTCGCGAAATGGATCACGATGTGTGCAGTGGTGCTCGCTGCGACCCGGATCAGGGGTCAGCGGTCAGCGGTCAGCGGTTCAGCAGGAGCAGGAGCTCCTCGCGGCTGGCGCGGGTGGGCGCGAGCGACAGGGCGCGGCCGATGTCGTTCGTCGTGCGCCGGCTGGAGGTTGCCGAGCGGTTAGCGGGCCGGGTACGGATCTTGCGGAAGATGCTCATTGCGGATCCCTCGGTTGAGCGTTGCTGTGACACCCCGTACAACATGGGCATCCGGCCTTTTCACTCCTGACAGCCGGGGTGATCTGCCTCTCGTCAAGGACTGCGCACAGCACAGGGCCCGCACCCCGGGCTGGGGTGCGGGCCCTGTGGGCGAGCGCTGCTACGGGGTCGGGTTCACCGGCTTGTACTCGAAGATGTACAGACCGCGGTCGCGATCCGACGCGGCGACGTACTCCCTGCCTCCTTGGGAGAAGACCTCCACGCCCCAGAAGTTGTTGCCGCCCTGGTCGATGAAGGCGGCCTTCTCCACGAGCTCGTCGCCGACGCGCTCGATCACCCGCAGGCCGGCGGCGTAGTACGACAGGTAGCCGACCCGGGCGTCCTTCGCCGAGGTCGCGACCTCGTGGACCGACAGGTCCCCGGACTTGTTGGCGAAGGCGGGATCGTGCGCCTCCGGGACGGCGTAGGTGTCGAGCTCGGCCATCTTGCCGCCGTTGTTCCTGTACAGGTGCACGTATCCCCAGCCGTCGAAGTACGACGAGAAGGTGAGCGTGTCGCCGGTGGCGCCCAGGGTGATGGGAGCCAGCTGCGTCCCGTCTCCGGCAAGGCAGGCCGCGTCGTCGTACGTGGCTCCGAAGATCGCGAAGCCCTGTCCGCGGGGCGCCACGCCGAAGGCCGGGATGTTGCCCTCGACGCTCATGCCGAGGGAGCCGTTGCAGCCGTCGGAGGCCGTGCGGTTGAAGACCAGCACCGCGTCGAAGCCGCCCGCCGCGAGGACGTTGGTGACCTTCTCGGTGAATGTGCACAGGCCGCGCTCGACGACGGCGATCTGCGTGCCGTTCCCCACGGGGACGGCCGGGTCGCCGTTGCACGCCCGCCCTACGAACACCGACTGCCCGGTGATCGTCTGGCCCTCGGCCAGCTTGACCGTGTCGCTGCCCTGACCCGCATCGATGTTCGTGCCGTCGGTGACGTTGGCCGCGTTCAGCGCGTACGGCGAGAAGTCCTCGTCGGCGCCGATCACGAAGGCGTTGTCCTTCGTGAACTCCGCCTGGTGGGCGTTGCCTTCCGGCGGGACGACGAGCCCGCTCTCCGCGGCCTCAGGGTCGGGGTCCGTGAAATCGCTGTCCCCGAGGTAGCTCGCGGCCGTCGGGTTTGTCACGTCCAGCTTCACGTAGCCGCCGTCCCAGTAGGACGCCAGCATCACGAACCGCTCTCCTATCTGCTTCACGACCAGGTCGTGCAGGAACACCTCGGTGAGGTTCGAGGGCGTGGCCTGCCGGATCTGCGGGAAGGACTTGGCCAGGTCGTACTCGGCGATGAGGACCGGCTTCTTCGGGTCGGTGATGTCGACGATGTCGACGTCCTTGGCCTCCTCGTTGTCCACCATGGCCGCGTACGCACGGTCGCCGGCGTCCCAGGCGAAGACGCTGTGCGTCTCGTGGGCAGCCTTCTTCCCCTGGCCCGGGGTTGCCGTGTCGTCGCCGAAGCCGACGGTCAGAGGCGTGGGGTGCGCCGGGTTGGTCACGTCGTAGATGTTGATGCCGCCGAACCCGACCCCCGGCTTGCACTGCTCGTTGTTGGTCACCAGGATGTCACCGGTGAACGCGGATGTGCTGATCGGGAGAGCCTGCACGCCCTCGCCGGAGTAGCTGCCCTCCTTGGAGTTGATGAAGGCGATCTCCCGGGGCTTCGTCACGTCCGAGATGTCGACGACGTGCACGCCGTTGTACTTGCAGGTCTGGCCACCCCAAGCGGCCAGGTAGGCAGTCGTGCCGAGCACGCCGACGTCGGCGATCTTCCCGGGTTCGACGTTCTTCAGGCCGAGCTTGCTGACGACGCTCAGAGGACCCTCCGCCTTCGCGGCCAGATGCCCCTCCTGCTCGCCGTGCTGCTTCTGGTCGTGCCCGTGGGTTGCCTTCGCGTTGTCGATCGCACCGTCGTCGAGCGGCTCGACGTGCGCTACTGCGGCGGACGCCGCCATGAGAACACCGGCTCCGGTGAGGGCGGTGATCTTCCCGAGTCGACTGAGCTGTGTGCGCATGCGCTTCCTGTTCTCCTGGACCGTCGGCAGGGTGGTGCCGATGTGGGTCGCCCGGCGGGTGATCGGACGTTCACGGAGCGAACCGCAATCGCCCGTTCGCGTCAACGGCATGTCACCCGAACGGCACCCGCAGTGACGCAGGCAGCCAGCTAGTGGTGTGTCGTGCAAATGAGTGTTGGGTTAGGCGGTATCCTCATGTGTGACCGCAGGAGCAGCGCCCTTGATGATGTCGACCACCAGCGCCGCGTGCTCGAGCGGGTGGCGAAGTCCAAGACGGCGGCGCATTCGTGAGGTCGTGCGGGCATCGGTGCTGCTCGATGCCGCCGCGGGAGTGCCGAACACCGCGATCGCGTCGCGCCATCAGGTCACGGCTGTCTCGGTGCGCAAGTGGCGCGCGCAGTTCCAGCAGCAGGGACTGACGGACTGGGGCAAGGTCGCCCCCGGACGCGGCCGCAAGCCCTCGATCCCGGCGGAGACGATCGCGCGGATCGGGAGCTGACCACGACCACCAGACCGGCGGGGCACACGCACTGGTCGAGCCGAAGGATGGCCGAGCAGGTCGGGGTCAGCAAGGACACGGTGCAGCGGGTGTGGTCCGACCTCGGCTGCAACCGCACCGGGTGACCACGTTCAAGGTCAGCAACGACCCGCACTTCACCGACAAGCTCATCGACATCGTCGGGCTCTACCCCGACCACCCGCCGGAACGCGCGGTCGTGCTGTGCATGGACGAGAAGAGCCAGATCCAGGCCCTGGACCGGACCCAGGCCACCCTGCCGATGACCAAGGGCGGGCCGGCACCATGACCCACGACTACAAGCGCAACGGGACCACCACCCTGTTCGCCGCGCTGGACGTGCTCACCGGCCGGGTCATCGGTCAGTGCCTCCACGGCACCGGCACCAGGAGTTCCTGGCGTTCCTCAAGACCATTGACTCCGAGGTCCCCAAGGGCCTGCAGGTCCACGTCATCCTGGACAACTACAGCACCCACAAGCACGCCGAGGTGCAACGCTGGCTGAGCAGACACAAGCGGTTCCACCTGCACTTCACCCCGACCAGCAGCAGCTGGCTCAACCAGGTCGAGAACTGGTTTGGCACCCTCACCGACAAGAATCTGCGCCGCGGGGTGTTCGGCAGCGTCAACGAACTCATCGTCAGCATCGAGGAGTTCCTCGAAGTCACCAACGACAACCCGAAGCCCTACATCTGGACCGCTACCGCCGAATCCATCCTCGCCAAAGTCGCACGCGCACGCAGCAGCCTCCAGCAGGCCAATAAAGCGACGCACCACTAGGACCAGGCGAACGCCGTGGTCGGGTCTGTCAGCACCCGGGCGATGTCGGCCAGGAACAGCGAGCCCAGCTCGGTCGACCATGCGGTGGTCGAAGCTCAGCGACAGCTGACCTGGCGCACCGCGATGCTCTGGCTCCCGTCAGCCGCCTGCACCACCCACGGCATCGGGCGCACCGCACCCAAGCACAGGATCGCAGCCTCCCCCGGGTTGAGGATCGGGGTGCCGCTGTCGACCCCGAACGCCCCGACGTTGGTGATGGTGATCGTCCCCCCGGTCATGTCCGCAGGGTGGTACGGCCGGCGCGGGACGTCTCGGTCAGCGTCTGCAGGGCCAGGGCCAGCTCGCGCAGCGGGAGCCGGTCGGCGTCCTTGATGTTGGGCACGATCAGCCCGCGTGGCGTGGCCGCGGCGATGCCCAGGTGCACGTAGTCCTTGACCACGATCTCCTGAGCCGCCTCGTCCCAGCTGCTGTTGATCTCGGGGTGGCGGGCTACCGCAAGCAGCAGCGCCTTGGCCACGAACAGCAGCGGACTGACCTTGATGTCCGCGAACTCCGGCAGCGCCTGCAACCGCGCCCGCAGCTCCATCGTCGCGGTGAGGTCGCACGTGAGGAACTCCGTCACGTGCGGAGCGGTGAAAGCGCTGGACACCATCGCCGCGGCCGTGTGCCTGCGCACCCCCGGATCTGGATCCGCGTCTCGCGGGTCGCCGGGTCGTAGCTCGGGGTCGGTCGAGCCGCCGGGGCTGCGGATACCTCCGGCGCAGCGGAGCCGGCGGTACGCGCCGCCGCCTCCACGTCGGCACGGCTGATCGTGCCGCCGGCGCCGGTGCCGGTGAGCAGGGACAGCTCGACGCCGAGCTCCTTGGCGAGCTTGCGGACAGGAGGCTTGGCAAGGACGGGAGCTGCGCCGGCGCGCACCGCGGCGCTCTGGCCCACCTGCAGCGCCGACACCCGTGCCGGCGGCGGCGCTGCGGTGGCTGCCCGCGGGTGCGGCGGGATGGTCGGGGGTTCGCGTGCGCGCGCGGCCGCCGCCTCGCGTTCGCCGTCCGCGGCCCGTAGCCGACCAGGGTGGCGGTGCGCCCGCCAGGCCCGACCTCGCCGATGAGGGCGCCGGCGTCCTCGGCGGGTGGCGGAGGCACCATGTCCTCCACGGCCAGGTCCCGTGCGAAGCGCTCAGCCGCCGGCTCCAGCCGCGCACCGGACGGGTCGGTGTCGACGCTGATGATCGGCGCGCCGACGTCGACCGTCTCACCGGCCAAGTGGTGGATCTCGTGCACGATCCCGGCGTACGGCGAAGGCACCTCGACGGCGGCCTTCGCCGTCTCCACCTCGACGATCACCTGGTTGAGCGTGACCTCGTCACCGACCTTCACCCGCCACTGCAGGATCTCGGCCTCGGTCAGCCCCTCACCGAGGTCGGGCAGGCGGAAGTGCTGCACCCGGCTCATGTCAGTAGCCCAGCGAGCGGTCGACGGCGTGCAGGACCCGGTCGAGGTCTGGCAGGTAGTCCTCCTCCAGCCGGGACGGCGGATAGGGCGTGTCGAACCCGGTCACCCGCAGCACCGGCGCCTCCATCTCGTAGTAGAGCTCCTCGCCCAGCCGGGCAGCGAGCTCGGCGCCGAGGCCCACGTAGGAGGGCGCCTCGTGCACCACCACCGCCCGGCGGGTGCGACGCACCGACTCGAGCACGGTGGGGAGGTCCAGCGGCGACAACGACCGCAGGTCGAGGACCTCGAGGTGGTGGCCGTCCTCCTGCGCCGCCGTCGCGGCGTCCAGGCACGTGCGCACCATCGGGCCGTACGCGATCAGCGTCACGTCCACTCCCGGTCGCACCACCCGCGCCTGCCACAGCGGGTCGGCCAGGCCGAGGTCGGCAGCGACGTCGACCTCGGCCTTCTCCCAGTAGCGCCGCTTGGGCTCGAAGAAGACCACCGGGTCGTCGCAGCGCACCGCCTGCTGGAGCATCACGTAGGCGTCTGCCGGTGAGGAGCAGGCCACGACCTTGAGGCCGGCGGTGTGGGCGAAGTAGGCCTCCGGGCTCTCACTGTGGTGCTCCACCGCCCCGATCCCGCCGCCGAAGGGGATGCGGATCGTGACCGGCATCTTCACCGTGCCCTTGCTCCTGGCGTGGATCTTCGCCAGCTGCGAGACGATCTGGTCGTACGCGGGGTACACGAAGCCGTCGAACTGGATCTCGCACACCGGGCGGTAGCCGCGCAGCGCCAGGCCGATCGCGGTGCCGATGATCCCCGACTCGGCCAGCGGGGTGTCCATCACCCGGTCCTCGCCGAAGTCCTTCCACAGCCCGTCGGTCACCCGGAAGACGCCGCCGAGCTTGCCGACGTCCTCACCCATCACGACGACCTTGGGGTCGGACTCCATGACCGTGCGCAGCGCCGTGTTGAGCGCCTTGGCCATCGTGAGGACCGCCATCACTGCACCGCCTCGGCGAAGCCGACCAGGTAGCGCGCGAGGGAGGCCTGCTGCTCACGCAGCGCCGGGGTCATCTCGTCGTAGACGTCGTCGAACATCGAGGTCGCAGACGGGTCGGGCATAGCCAGGGTCTCCCTGCGGATGCGGGCGGCCAGCGCGTCCGCGTCGCTGTCCAGCTGGTCGAAGAACTCGCCGTCCACCATCTGCTGCTTGTAGAGGAAGGACTTCAGGCGCTCGAGCGGATCCTTGAGCTTCCATGCCTCCAGGTCGCTCGCGAGCCGGTAGCGCGTGGGGTCGTCCGAGGTCGTGTGCGCGCCCATCCGGTAGGTGAACGCCTCGATCAGGGTGGGCCCCTGACCGGTCCGGGCCGCGTCCAGCGCAGAGCGGGTCACGGCGTACGAGGCGAGCACGTCGTTGCCGTCGACGCGTACGCCCGGGAAGCCGAAGCCCTCCGCCCGCTGGTAGAGCGGGATCCGGCTCTGGTGATCGGTCGGCGTGGAGATGCCCCACTGGTTGTTCTGGCAGAAGAACACGACCGGCGCGTTGTAGACGCTGGCCCACACGAACGCCTCGTTGACGTCGCCCTGGCTGCTCGCGCCGTCCCCGAAGTAGGCGACCACCGCCTCGCCGTCCGGCGTGCCGACGGCGCCGTCCTTCAGGATCCCCATCGCGTAGCCGGTCGCATGCAGGGTCTGGCTGCCGATGACGATGGAGTAGAGATTGAAGCGCTTGTCCTGCGGGTCCCAACCGCCGTTGCTCACGCCACGGAACAGGCCGATCAGCTTCATCGGGTCGACGCCCTTGCACCACGCGACACCGTGCTCGCGGTAGGTCGGGAAGGCGAAGTCCTTCTCCCGCATGGCCCGGCCGCTGCCGACCTGAGCGGCCTCCTGCCCGAGCAGCGAGGCCCAGATCCCGAGCTCGCCCTGCCGCTGCAGCGCGGTCGCCTCGATGTCGATGCGGCGGACGAGGACGAGGTCGCGGTAGAGCGCGCGGTACTGCTCGTCGGTGAAGTCGACGGCGTAGTCGGGATGGAACACCCGCTCGCCCTCGGGGGTCAGCAGCTGCACCAGCTCCACACCCGGCTCAGGGCCGCCCGTGGAGATCCGAAGGGCGGGGAGGGAGGCGATGTCGGTCACAGCAGGCTCCTCGGGCGCTGGGTGCCGCCGCCGGGGTCACCGGGGCGGTACGGAGGCGGCGCGCCGCCGTCCACGGGGTGTGCGGTCGGCGGCGCGGGTGGTGAGGGACGGCAGGCGTACGGGCTCATCGTCGCAGATGACGGCGCGGACCGTGACCTGTCCGTCCACCTCCGCTCAGGTGACGCCCGATGCGGGGGACGATGAGCCCATGCCCTTCCTGCGCCCCATTCCGAGAGCCCTGCGCCGCGGCGTGCCGTGCCTGGTCATGGCTCTGTCCCTCGGAGCCTGTGGCGACAGCGCGGACCCCCAGCCCTCCGGGCCACTGCCTCCCCGTGCGGCGCCGAGCCTGCCGTCGGTCGCCGAGGGGGTCTCGCAGGAGGGGGTGCCGCAGCTGGTCAACCTGCTGGTGCAGGGCGGCCGGGTGCAGGGGGTGGGTGCCACGGTGGACGTGCGGCTCAACTCCCGGGTGCGGCTCACGGTCATCGCCGACACCGCCGACGTCCTGCTCGTGCGCGACTACGACGTGCGGGCGCCGCTCGCGGTCGACCAGCCGACGCAGGTGGAGTTCCTCGCCGCCCGCCAGGGCGATGTCGAGGTGGTGCTGGAGCAGACCGGGCAGGTGCTGACCACGTTGATCGTCTCCTGAGCCGCGGAGCGCTACGCGGCGGGGGCCAGCGCCAACCCGCGTGGTGAGGGAACCCCCAGCTCGGCCAGCCGCGCGTACGACCGGAGCCGGTCGGCGTGGGCGTGCGCGGTCGTCGTCACCATGAGCTCGTCCGCCTTCGTGTCCTCGAGCAGGCGGGACAGCTGGCTGCGGGCCTGCGCAGGAGCACCCAGGACCTGGCTGTCCAGCCGCTGCTCGACGAACGCCCGCTCCTGCCGGCTCCACGCGTGGGCCTCTGCCTGCTCCACCGTCGGCAGCACCGCCGCCTTGCCCTGTCGCGCCCGTACGAACGCCAGCGCCGCCGGCAGCGCGAGCCGCCGTGCCTCCTCGATCCCGTCGGCGATCAGGACCGAGGCGCAGATCAGGACGTACGGCGCCTCGAGCAGCCCGGGGTGGAAGCTGGAGCGGTAGATCTCCAGGGCGGCAAGGGTGTTCTGCCCGGCGAAGTGGTGGGCGAACGCGAACGGCAGCCCCAGCTGGCCCGCGAGCGCTGCGGAGTAGCCGCTCGAGCCCAGCAGCCACAGCTGGGGCGCGTTGTCCTGCGCCGGGACCGCGGTCAGGCCCTGCACCGGACCGCGGAAGAACGCGCGCAGCAGCGCCAGCTCGGCCGGGAAGTCCTCCTCGTAGCCGCCGCGCCGCAGCAGCGCGACCGTCTTCTGGTCGGTGCCCGCGGCCCGCCCGACACCCAGGTCGATGCGGCCTGGGTGCAGGGCCTCGAGGGTGCCGAACTGCTCGGCGACCACCAGGGGCGGGTGGTTGGTCAGCATCACGCCGCCCGACCCGACGCGGATCCGGGAGGTGGCTGCCGCCAGCGCCGCGATCAGGACAGCGGGAGCACTCGAGGCGATACCCGGGGCCCCGTGGTGCTCGGCCACCCAGATGCGGCCGTACCCGAGCGACTCCACGTGCCGGGCCAACGCGATCGACTCCTGCAGAGCGTCCGAGGTCGTGCGACCGGCCGACACGGGGGCGAGGTCCAGCACGCTGAGGGGGATGGGCACACGGCGGCCAACGCCACATCTGCCCGGGTCCTTCCGCCGAGGCGCCGTGGACGCCGGGGATCCCGGCAAGGCCGTCGTGTCGTCACCTTGACGACAACACGTCCCGGACTTATCGTCGAAGTGACGAAAACACGAGGAGGAACAGATGCCCGACATCGCGACCTACCCGTTCGTACGCCACCTGCGCGGGACGCCCACCGGGCACGTCCGCCACCTGCGCGGCGGTCGCCTGGTGCACGACGGCACCGGGCTCTCCTTCTGGTTCCGGCCGCTGTCGGCGGTGCTCAGCGAGATCCCCGTCGACGACCGGGAGCTCCCCCTGCTGATCTCCGCCCGCACGGCCGACTTCCAGCACGTCACGGTGCAGGCGAGCGTCGCGTACCGGATCACCGACCCAGCTGTGGCCGCGACCCGGCTGGACTTCAGCATCGACCCGGACAGCGGCAGCTGGCGGGGCAACCCTCTGGAGGCGATCGCCGGACTGCTCACCGAGCTGGCGCAGCAGCACACCCTCGACCTGATCGCCACGATGCCCCTCCTGGTCGCGCTGACGTCCCCGGCCGCGGTCCGCGACCGGGCGCAGGCCGGCCTGGCCGGGGATCCCCGGCTGCACGACACGGGCCTCAGCGTGATCGCCGTGCGCGTGGTCGCGGTGCGACCCGAGCCGGAGGTGGAGCGGGCCCTGCAGCCCCGACCCGCGAGAGCGTCCAGCAGGACGCCGACAGGGCGACGTTCGAGCGGCGCGCCGTCGCGGTGGAACGCGAGCGGGCCATCTCCGAGAACGAGCTGCAGTCCCAGATCGAGCTGGCCATCCGGGAGGAGCAGCTCGTCGCGCAGCGCGGCCAGAACGGCCGGCGCCGGGCGGAGGAGGCCGCCGCGGCCGACAGCATCGAGGCGGCGGCGAAGGCTGACCGCGAGCGGACGCTGGGCGCCTCGCGCGCCGACGCCACCCGGCTCGTCGGGCTGGCCGAGGCCGATGCGGAGTCGGCGAAGCTGCTGGCCTACCGCGACCTGGACACCGCGACGCTGGCGGCGCTGGCCCTGCGCGAGCTGGCTGGGCAGCTCCCGCAGATCGGTACGCTGAACCTCTCGCCGGACCTGGTCACCAGCGCGCTCACCGCACTCACGACCTCTCCGGCGGCGGGGCGGTGACGCTGGCGCCTCGGGTGGTGGTGGTGCACCGGCGCACCGAGTACGACGAACTGCTCGCCCATCACGGGACGCGGGGGCAGGCGGAGTTCTTCCTGCGCAGCCGGGGTCGCGACATCACCGAGGTGGACGTCCGGCACACCGCGGTCATGCAGGCCCGTCAGCAGGTGGCTTCGGCGGTGCCACCCGACTGGCGGCGCGGCACGGTGGAACGCGCCGACCTCGCCCGCTTCCTGTTCGCTGGGGACGACATCGTCGTCGTGGTGGGACAGGACGGGCTGGTGGCCAACGCGGCCAAGTACCTCGACGGCCAGCCGGTGATCGGCCTGAACCCGGAGCCGGCCATTCATCCCGGCGTCCTCGTCCGCCATCCCGTGCACACCTGCGCCTCCTTGCTGACCACGGTCGCGGAGGGCCGCGCCGTCCTCGAGCCGCGCGTCATGGTGCAGGTCCAGACCGATGACGGGCAGCGGCTGGTGGCGCTGAACGAGGTCTACCTGGGCTCTCCCACCCACCAGTCGGCCCGCTACCGGCTCGGGCTGCCGGGCGGGGCACGGAGCGTCAGTCCTCGTCCGGCGTCCTGGTCGGGACGGGCACCGGTCGGCCCGCTCGTTCGGCCGGCAGGAGCGCCGCAGCCTGCGGGCGCCGGCACCCCAGGAGGCGGGCCTGTGCTGGTTCGTCCGTGAGGCCTGGCCCTCCCCGGCCACCGGGACGAGCCACACCGAAGGTCTGCTGCACGAGGGGAGGCGCTGCTGGTCAGCGCCGAGAGCGGCGGCCTGGTGGTCTTCGGCGACGGCATCGAGCAGGACCGGATCTCCCTGGCCTGGGGTCAGGAGGTGAGCATCGGCACCGCCGCACAGCGGCTCGCCCTGGTCGTCTAGTGTCCACCCCAGGAGTTCGCTTCTGGCGGGTGTGCTGGTTCGGTCGGCGGTTTTGGTCCAGATGAACGGGTGGCAGCGCTGGTTCCAGGTCGATGAACCGGCCCGCGGCGACGAGTTCCTTGACGTTGCCGAAGGTGCCACGGCGGATCGCCTGGCGCGGTGATGATCCCGAAGAACACCTCGACCAGGTTCAGCCAGGAGGTCTGCTGGGGGTGAAGTGCAGCGGATCCGCGGGTGCTTCGCCAGCCAGGCGTTGATCTCGGGGTGCTTGTGGGTGTGGTAGTTGTCGACCACGATCCGCGAGGCCCGGGCGGAAGTCGGCCTGCCGGTCGTAGCAGGCGTCGGTGACCTTGCCGGTGGCGACCTCCAACGCGGCGAACAGGGTCGTGGTGCCGTTGCGCTTGTAGTCGTGGGTGGCCTTCTCCGGCGACGGCATCGCAGCGGCAGGATCTCCCGGTGCGGTCCAGGTGATCTGGCTCGGCACAGCACCACCGCCTTCTCCGGTGGGTTGAGGTACGCCCGACCACGTCACGGACCTTGGCCTCCACCGGCGGTGGAGAACACGGCCAGGGCTGCACCCGCTTGCGCCAGGCCCGGGCGACGGTCGCGTCCCCGATCCCCAGGTGGGCGGCCAGCAGCCGGGTTGACCAGTGCGTCACCCCCAGCCGCTCCGGCGGCGGCTGCAAGGTCGCGGCGATGATCTCGGAGTCATCGACGGTCTTGGGCCGGCCACGCGGGCAGCGTCATCCAGGCCAGCAACACCCTGGGCGGCATGGAACTTCCACGGTCACCGTCGGCGGTGGGAGCCGCTGGCAGATCACCGAGGTGCGTTCACCGTCCGCAGCGGCCACGATGAAGTCCGCAACCTCCCGGCCTTGATCGAGGAGGACCGAGTCCTTCTCGCAGCACCTCCCGGTCCTCGTCACCGATCTGCACCGAACCAGTAGACAGCGACATGACTGATCATCCCGCGTCCGATCAAGTCCGCGCGACTCGATGACTACCGGCAGGATGACACGGGCGCACGCAGGCCGACGCCTGGCCGCCTCCACCCGTGGAGCGGCCGCCGACGCCTCAGGCCGGGTTCATGTCCACGAACCGGCTGTAATGGCCCTGGAACGCCACGGTGATCGTGGCGGTGGGGCCGTTGCGGTGCTTGGCCACGATGAAGTCGGCCTCGCCGGCCCTCGGGCTCTCCTTCTCGTAGGCGTCCTCGCGGTGCAGCAGGATGACCACATCCGAGTCCTGCTCGATGGACCCGCTCTCCCGCAGATCGGACAGCTGCGGCTTCTTGTCGGTGCGCTGCTCAGCCCCGCGGTTGAGCTGGCTCATCGCGATGACCGGCACGTCGAGCTCCTTCGCCAGCAGCTTGAGCGAGCGGGAGAGCTCGGAGACCTCCTGCTGGCGGCTCTCCACCCGGCGGTTGGCGGTCATCAGCTGCAGGTAGTCGACGACGACCAGCTGCAGGTTGTGGCGCTGGCGCAGCCGCCGTGCCTTCGCCCGGATCTCCATCATCGTCAGGTTGGGCGAGTCGTCGATGTAGAGCGGCGCCTCCGCCACCTCCCCCATCCGGCGGGCCAGGCGCGCCCAGTCGTCGTCGGTCATCGTCCCGGAGCGCATGTGGTGCAGGGGCACCCGCGCCTCCGCCGACAGCAGGCGCATGGTGATCTCGGTCTTGCTCATCTCCAGCGAGAAGATGACGCTCGGCAGGCCGTGCTTGACCGCGGCGCAGCGGGCGACATCCAGACCCATCGTCGACTTGCCGAGGCCCGGCCGGCCGGCGATGACGACCAGCTGCCCGGGGTGCAGGCCGTTGGTGAGCGCGTCGAGGTCGACGAAGCCGGTGGGCACCCCGACATGGCGCTGCCGCGGCTGCCGATCGCCTCGAGCTCGTCCATCGTCGGCGTCATCAGCTGCTCGAGCAGCGTGTAGTCCTCACTGGTGCGGCGCTCGGTGACGTCGTAGATCGACTGCTGCGCGCGGTCCACGACGTCGTCCACCCCGCCGGCGCCTGCGGCGCCGTAGCCGAGCTGCACGATCCGCGTGCCGGCCTCGACCAGCCTGCGCAGGATCGCCTGCTCGGCGACGATCCGGGCGTAGAAGCCGGCATTGGCGGCCGTCGGGACGCTCGCCAGCAAGGTGTGCAGGTAGGGCGCACCGCCGATCCGGCCGATCTCGCCGAGCCGGGTCAGCTCCGCGGAGACCGTGATCGGGTCGGCAGGCTCCCCCTTGCCGTAGAGGTCGACCACCACGTCGAAGATCGTCTGGTGGGCGGGGCGGTAGAAGTCCGTGGCGCGCACCACCTCGACCACGTCGGCGATGGCGTCCTTGCTCAGCAGCATGCCCCCGAGGACTGACTGCTCGGCGAGGATGTCCTGCGGCGGGGTCCGCTCGAACTCCGGAGACGAGGCCATCCGCCCGCCCTGCGACGGCAGCTCGACGACCCGCTCCGACACCTGTCACCTCCGGCTCTGCTGGTCGGCTCGGCCCCCGCGGCCCTCGCCATGCACCACAGGTCTACCGGCGGGTAGCGACGCTTTCCGCGTGTCGCCCGTGCAGCCCTGTGCACAGGCCTGTGGAGCTGGTGGGGACCCGGCGGCCCGTCGCTGTGGACGACCTCCCGAAGTGATGGGGACAAGCGGAGGCGGCGGCGGCACGCACCGCCAGTGACCTGCCCACACCTGTGTGCACTGCCTGTGGACGAAGAAAGTTCCTCCTGCGGCGAAGCCGGAGGCGGTGGTGGGGCGGCTCAGTGCGGCGCCCGGCGCAGCCGCACCGCGTACGCCGCCGCCGACATCGCGAACAGCACCGCGGTGATGACCAGCCAGCGCTCGAGGTAGGGGTCCTGGTCGAGGCCCGCCTTCAGCCGGAACGTCTGCTCCGAGCGCTGGAAGATCACGGGGGCCCACACCACCAGGAGCAGCCCGGACAGCAGCGCCGGCACGCGTACGTGGTTGAGCAGCCCCACCCGCCGGGGGCGCGAGCGAAGGGGCAGCAGCAGCCGGTCGACCAGCGCGATGAGCGGCCCGGCGACCAGGTCCCACACGACCGCCGCCCCGACGAACCACAGCGTGATGCGGAGCAGGGCCGGGTCGTCGCGCAGCCGGCTGACGGCGTAGCCGGTGAGCGCGAAGCAGCCGAGCAGGGCGAGCAGGTGCCACGCCGACGCGCCGTACAGCCGGGGCCGTCGTCCGCCGCCGCTCATGACCCGCCCCGGAAGGTGAGCTTCTGCACCCACTTGGTGTTGCGGACGCCCGGCGCCGCCGGGATGATCATCCGGGCCGGGAAGCCGTGGTCCAGTGAGAGGTCGACGCCGTTGACCTTCAGAGCCAGCAGCGTCTTCGCGGCCCGGATCTGCTTGCCGGTCAGGGACATCGTGGAGAAGGCGCCACCGCGCTGCAGCGACTCCACGAAGACCGAGTCGGCCTCGCGGCCCCCTACCAGCTCGGCGAGCTCCCGCAGCCGGACGCCGGTCCAGACCTGGGAGGTGGACCAGCCCTCCACGCAGGCGATCGGCAGCTCCTCGGTCACCATCGCCATGGCGAGCAGGTCCTCGCGTCGCAGCGTCACGGAGCGGCCGTCCGGCCCTTCCAGGCGCAGCCGCCAGGACGACTCGGTCTCGGTGGGGTCGACGCCGATCTCGCCGAACGTCGTGTTGACCTGGAAGTCGTTCGGCCCGTCGCCGTAGGACCGCCCGCGGGGGGAGAGCAGCGCAGTCGGCCGGAGCGGGTCGATGCTCTGCCCGATCGACAGGGCCAGCAGGGTCAGCGACGAGCCGCCTACGAGGGCGAGCGCACCGCGGCGGGACACGGTGGCCTCCGCCGGGTTGGGCGACACGAGGTGGTCGGGGTCCATCGGCTCGGCCACGGTGTCCGCCGTGGAGGTCCGCAGCTCCTCGCGCAGTGACCGGCCGCGCAGCGAGCGGATCATCGTCGGCAGCTTGAGCGCGACGTGCGCGGCGAACGCGCCGATGAACACCCACGCGGCGTAGAAGTGGCCCGTGTAGAAGGAGAACTTCCAGGCATAGTCGTACTGGATGTTCATCACGCCGGTGACCAGCAGGAACAGGATGCTGCCGACCAGCAGCAGGAGGCTGATCCGCTCCAGGGCCTGCGCGACGCTGTGCACCGGCGGCCACTCGAACAGCTTGGGCGCGACCGACCACAGCTTGGCCAGCACCAGCGGGATCAGGGCGATGCCCAGCAGGACGTGGGTCCCCTGGTTGACGCGGTACAGCCAGCTCGGCGAGGTGAACCAGTCGAACCAGATGTAGGAGGCCAGCAGCCCGGCCCCCGGCGTCTGGTCGTTGCTGCCGCCGAGGGCCGGGTCGTACGCCGCGTAGGACAGCAGCCCGGTGACGATCAGCACGGGCAGACCGACCAGCAGCACGACGGCGAAGATCGAGGTGAGCCAGGGGCCTCGCAGCGGGCTGCGCCAGCTCCGCGGATCCGTGGGACCGCCCGGACCACGCTCGACCAGGGAGCGCATCCGCCCGCTGGGTGGCGCGGAGCCGGCAACGGTCATGACCATCCGATCGCAGAGGGTGCGGGCGCGGGAGCGTCCCGACGAAGCGTTCGCTGCGCAGCGTGTCAGAGGTTCAGTGCAGGAAGCTCGCTTGGCGTCGCGGCGGCACCGGTCACAGGACGGTCACGATCGTGGGTTCTCACAGGTTTGCGCCGCCGGACCCGAACCGGGAGCGGCCGGAGTGCGAAGGCATGACCAGACACACCCACCGTGCGGGAGCTTCCCGCCCTGAAAGGAGCCCCATGCTCTCCCTGAAGAAGAAGTCCGCCGTTCTCGCCATGGGCGCGGCTATGACGCTCGCTCTGGCCGCCTGTGGTAGCAGTGAGGACGAGGTCGCGGCCCCCCCCGCCCAGGCCTCCAAGGCGCCGGCAGCGAAGGCCAGCCCGGCCGCCGCCATCTCCGACCTGTCCGGCAAGCAGACCGCCGTGACCCTGGACAAGGGCTTCCTCATGGGCCTGACGTCCCTCAAGCTCACCCCGGCCACGGTCGGCGGCGCGACGCTCGACCCCACCACCGGCAAGATCGCCTTCCCGATCACGGGCGGCATGGTGACCTACTTCAAGCCGGACTCCGGCGTGACGCCGTTCGTCCAGGGCCTGATCAACCACCAGGGCTCCGGCCTGCAGCTCACCGGCGCCAACAAGAAGGTCGTCAAGCTGACCGACTTCGTGGTCGACCCGGCCAAGAGCATGCTGACCGGCAAGGTCACCGTGGACGACAAGGTGTTCGCCGAGTCGGCGCCGCTGTTCTTCCTGGACGGCCGCACCGTCAAGCCGCTCGCGGTCAACGCCGCCGGGGGCACCGCTGTCCTCGAGGGCACGACCGTGAGCCTGACCAAGACCGCGGCCGACGCCCTGAACATGGTCTTCGAGACCAAGGCGCTCGCGGAGTTCTTCAAGGTCGGGATCGCCGAGATCACCCTCCAGCTCCCGAAGAGCTAGTCCTTCTCCACCCTCACCGAGGGCCCCGTACGGACCGGAGGGTCGGGCAGCGCTGCTGCCCGGCCCTTCGGGCTGTGCGTCCCCCGCACGGCCGGCCACCGCGAGGCGAGCACGACGATCCCGAGCGCGGCGGCGAAGGCCGCGCTCCCGATCCGGAAGGCCTCCACCGACGGGCCGTCCGGGACCACCGCGAAGAAGGCCGGGTAGGCCGCAGCGGGCACGGCCAGCCAGGCGGGCCGCGCCGCCAGCGCCGCCAGGGCCGCCAGCGGCAGGCCGTACCACGGCTGGACGGGCGTCGCGAGGAGCAGCGCGCTGCCGAGCAGCAGCAGCGCGTTGTCCTCGGGGCGGGCTGTGCGCAGCCGGCGCAGCACGACGACCAGCACCGCCAGCCCCACGACGAGCGCCACCGCCGTCGCCCGGCGCCCCACGAGCCCGAGCGGCCGCAGCAGCAGGTAGCGGTCGCCTGAGGTGTAATCCTCTTCCTGCACGTATCCGGGCAGGAAGCCGAGCACATCCCACCCGGAGGCGAGCACGTGGGGCAGGTAGCTCAGCACGCAGACCGCCGCGAACGCGCTGACCACCCGGAGCGGCCGGCGCGACAGCAGCACGGGCAGCAGCAGGGCGGGGTACAGCTTGATCATGGTGGCGGCGCCCAGGGCGGCACCCGACCAGCCGGGCCGGCGTCCGGCCAGCGCCACCGCCAGCACGACGAAGAACGTCGCGAGCCCGTCGACGTGGCCGTTCTGCACCGCCTCGAGCACCGAGAGCGGGCTCCACGCGTAGACCGCCACCCACCGGGGGTCGCGCCCGCGCGAGGCGAGCAGCCGCCACAGCAGCCCGGCGGTGGCCAGATCGGCCGCCAGCGCCAGCAGCTCCCAGCCCAGGTCGCGCTGCTCGGAGGCTCCCAGCGAGTGCCCGAGCAGGAACCAGGCCTGCGCGACCGGCGGGTAGATGGTCCGGACGTCCTCCCGGTTGATGCGGGTGCAGCCCGGTCCCCGGCCCTGCTCCGCGCAGCCCTGGGCGTCCGGGAAGAGCCAGTCGGTGCGCAGGTACGCCAGCTCGGGGGCGGTCGGCGGATAGCGGTACGGGGAGATGCCCGCGGCCTGCACCTGACCGTCCCAGGCGTAGCGGTAGAGGTCGTCCGACAGCGGCACGACCGCGGTGATCGCCGCCAGGCGCAGCGCGAGCGCGCCGAGCAGGAGCAGCACCGCGGCGGCGCGGGCGGTCGTACGCGTCAGGCAGGCGATCGCGATCGCCCAGGCCAGCCACCACACCACGATCTCGACCAGCAAGCGGTCGGCGTTGCCGAGGATGCTGTTCTCCTGCGTGGTGCGGTAGGCCATCGCCACACCGACGCCCAGCGCCCCGCTGGTGACGACCGTCCAGCGAGCCGAGGTGCGCACGGCAACGAGCCTGCCCTACCGAAGCCCGGCGCCGCGGGGCCGGCAGCACCCGCGCGGCAGCCGTGAGCGTCCCCGCTTCCCGGGCGGAGGCGACGACCTCGGCCGGTGACCCCTCGGCGGTGCTGAGTCGCTGGCTTCGCGAGGTGGCCGACGGCGAGGACCTCGCGCCGCGCCTGCTCCGGCTGAGCGACGGCCGGGTGCTCCCGCTGCCGGTGGCGCGGTGGGCCGGGCCGGTGGATGCCGCCGACGAGTCCCTGATGGTCCGGGCACGGGGGCCGGTCCTCGACATCGGCTGCGGCCCGGGGCGCCTCACCGCGGCGCTGCACCGGCGCGGGGTCGAGGTGCTCGGGCTGGAGCTGGTCGAGTCGATCCCGGTCCTGGCCCGCGCTGCCGGCGCGCCGCTGCTGCTCGGGAACGTCTTCGGCGACGTCCCCCGCGCCGGGGAGTGGGGCAGCGTGCTGCTCGCCGACGGCAACATCGGCATCGGCGGGGAGCCGGTGCGCCTGCTGCGCCGGGCTCGTGAGCTGCTGCATCCTGGCGGCTCGGTGCTGTGCGAGCTGCACGTCGGCCGGGCGGTCCCGAGCGGCCAGGTCCGCCTGGAGGGGCTCGGCACGACCAGTGCGTGGTTCTCCTGGGCGATGCTGGGCAGGAGAGGACTACCGGAGGCCGCCGCGGCCGCGGGCCTGGCCGTCGAGGAGACCTGGTCGGCGCAGGGCCGTCGCTTCGCGGCCTTGTTACCGGTCTGAACGCGGGTCGTTACCCCCCCGGTGCCGTCATATCGGTCTCGGCACGGGAGCATGGCCCTGCCGCCGCCTCGTACGACGACAGGAGTCAACCGCGTGGACACCCCCAGCCGCCCCCCCGTGCTCGTCATCGGGGCCGGGCCTGCCGGCCTGACCGCGGCCGTGCGCCTGCGCCAGGCGGAGGTCCCCGTCACTGTCGTGGAGGCCAGTGACAGCGTCGGCGGCATCAGCCGCACGGTCGAGCGCGACGGGTGGCGCTTCGACCTCGGCGGCCACCGCTTCTTCACCAAGGTGCCCGAGGTGGAGGCCTTCTGGCACGAGATCCTGCCGGACGAGGACTTCCTGTCCCGCCCTCGCCTGTCCCGCATCCTCTACCGCGGCAAGCTCTTCGACTACCCGCTCAAGCCGTTCAACGCCCTGTTCGGGCTCGGCGTGCTCGAGGCGATCCGCTGCGTGCTCTCCTACGCCCTGGTGCGGGTGCGCCCACCTCAGGACCAGACCAACTTCGAGGGCTGGGTCGCGGCCCGCTTCGGGTGGCGCCTCTACCGGATCTTCTTCAAGACCTACACCGAGAAGGTCTGGGGGGTTCCCGCGACCGACATCCAGGCCGACTGGGCCGCCCAGCGGATCAAGAACCTCTCGCTGCTCAACGCCATCACGTCCGCCTTCGGCCTCGGCAAGGGAAGGGGGGGCAACCAGATCACCACGCTGATCGAGGAGTTCCAGTACCCGCGGCTCGGCCCCGGGATGATGTGGGACCGCGCGCGCGACCTCGTGCTCGACAGTGGCGGCACGATCTGCATGGAGTCCCCGGTTGCCACCGTGGAGCACGCCGGCGGGAAGGCGCACACCGTCGTCCTCGCCACCGGCGAGCGGCTCCCAGCCTCCGCCGTCATCTCCTCCATGCCGATCCCTGAGCTCGTACGCGCGATGGACCCCCCGGCACCGGCGCACGTGCTCGAGGCCGCGGACGGGCTGTCGTTCCGCGACTTCCTCACCGTCGCGCTGGTCGTCCCCGCCGCGGCCGGCTTCCCGGACAACTGGATCTACATCCACGAGCCCGGCGTACGCGTCGGACGCGTGCAGAACTTCGGCTCCTGGTCGCCGCAGCTGGTCAAGGACGGCTTCACCTGCCTCGGCCTGGAGTACTTCGTCAGCCAGGGCGACGACCTGTGGGAGTCCACCGACGAGGACCTGATCACGCTCGGCAAGACTGAGCTCACCACGCTCGGGCTGGTTCCCGCGGGCTCCGTCGAGGCCGGCTACGTCGTGCGGGTCCCGAAGGCCTACCCGGTCTACGACGAGGGCTACGCCGAGAAGGTCGACGTGCTTCGCGCGTGGCTGTCGGCGACGGTGCCCAACGTGCACCCCGTCGGGCGCAACGGGATGCACCGCTACAACAACCAGGACCACTCGATGCTCACAGCCATGCTCACGGTGGAGAACATCGCCTCCGGCGCCTCGCACGACGTGTGGACCGTCAACGTCGAGGAGGACTACCACGAGACGGTGTCCTCCAACGACGCGGTCTACCCGACGGGGACGGCGGCGGCGCGCACCGGCCGCGACGCCCCCATCCTCCCGCGGCGTGAGCGCGAGCCGGCTCGTGAGCGCGAGGAGAACGCGGCCTGACCACCCTCACCGCCCGCGCACCTGTCCGCGCGGCGCCCTCGGTCCGCCCCCTCGGCTGGCTGAGCCGGTGGCCCGGCGCGGTGCTCACGGCGCTCACCGTTGCCGGCTGCGCGGCCGGCGTCGTCGCCGGGCTCTGGTCCGGACCGCTGTGGCTGGACGAGACGCTCAGCGTCGAGATCGCCACGCTGCCGCTGGCGGAGTTCTACTCGGCGCTGCGGCAGGACGGGTCACCGCCGCTGTACTACCTGCTGCTGCACGGCTGGATGGCGCTGCTGGGGGAGGGCACGGTCGTCGTACGCCTGCCGTCAGCGCTGCTCACGGCGGTCGCGCTCCTGCTGGCCTACCGGGTCGGGACCCGCCTCGGCGAGCTCACCGACCGCGCCGAGCGGCCGTGGGACCCGGTCGCGAGCGGACGGGCGTGCGTCATCGTGCTGGCCGCTCTGCCGTGGACGATGCGGTTCGGCTCCGAGGCCCGGATGTACGTGCTGGTCGTCGTGCTGGTGCTCGCCGGGACGCTGGCGCTGCTCGCCGTCCACCGCTCGGCCTCCCGCGGCGCGGTGCTCGGCCTGGCGGCGTCCGTGACCGGGCTGCTGCTCACCCACTACTGGGCGCTGTTCGTGCTGATGGCGGTGGGGCTGCTGCATCTGCCGGGGCTGCTGCGCCGACGACCGCCAGCGGTGCGGGTGGCGGTGGCGGGGACGATCGGGGTGCTGGCCTTCCTCCCGTGGCTGCCGACCTTCCTGTTCCAGGCAGCGCACACGGGTGCCCCCTGGGCCAAGCCGGTGCAGCTGCTGGACCTGCTGCGGTGGCCGCGCTTCTTCGGGGCGGGGACGCTGCTCGAGCGCACGATCATGGCGTGGGCTCTGAGCGGGCTCGGCCTCCTGGCAGTCGCCCGCGTCCCGGTGGCCCGGCACACCGGCGGCGTCGCCACCGGCGCGGTCCTCCTGGCCTGGACCAGCGTGGCGATCGGCGGCGGAGCCTACGTTCCCCGCTACATGGCGGTCGTCGTCCCCCTGGTCGCGTTGACGGTCGCTCTCGGCGCGCTCGCACTTCCAGGCCCGCGCCGGCCGTTCCTGGCCCTTGCCCTGGTGGCGGGCTTCGGTGTCGCGACCGGGATCCCGGCCGCGGGCGGCCAACGCACCTTCGCCGGGGACGTGGCGAGCGCGTTCCGCTCCTCCGCCGCCTCCGGGGACCTGCTCGTCTACTGCCCCGACCAGCTCGGGCCCCCGGTGGCGCGGCTGCTGGGGCCGGGCTACCGGCAGGTCGTCTACCCGTCGCTGCAGGACCCGGCACGCATCGACTGGGTCGACTACCGGGCGCGGCAGGACGCTGCCGACCCTCAGGTCGTCGCGGCCCGCGTCGACGCCCTCGCCGGCCGGCAGCGGCTGTTCGTGCTCGTCGCCTCCGGCTACCGCACCTTCGAGGGCGACTGCGAACGGCTCCTCAGCGAGCTGGCGCAGCGGCGGGGCCGGGCCGACGACTGGTCCGGCACGCTCGGTGGCCCCGACCCCCTGCTCTTCCGCTTCCCCTAGCTCGCCGGAACGACCTCGAGGGTGAGCGTCGCCTCGACCTCGGGGTGGACCTTGACGTGCACCGTGTGCGAGCCGAGGGACTTGATCGGCGACGGGAGGGTGATCAGCCGCCGGTCGAGGGTGGGGCCACCCGCGGACGCGACCGCCGCCGCGACGTCGGAGGAGGTCACCGAGCCGAACAGGCGCCCGCTCCTGCCGGACCGGGCCGGCAGCTTCACCGACAGGGCGGCCAGGCGGTTCTTGATCGCCTCCGCGGAGCCCCGGTCGTGCACCTCCCGGACCTCGCGGGCCCGGCGGATCGTGGCGATCTGCTTCTCGGCCCCACGGGTGGCCAGGATGGCCAGGCCCTGCGGGACGAGGTAGTTGCGGCCGTAGCCGGGAGCCACCTCGACCACCTCACCTGGAGCCCCGAGACCCGAGACGTCCTGGGTGAGGATGAGCTTCATCGCTGCCGCCATGTCAGCGCGCCAGCGAGGTGTAGGGGAGCAGGGCCATCTCCCGGCTGTTCTTCACGGCCATGGCGACGTCGCGCTGGTGCTGGCGGCAGTTGCCGCTGACCCGGCTGGCGCGGATCTTGCCGCGGTCGGAGATGTACTTGCGCAGGGTGCCGGTGTCCTTGTAGTCGACGTAGGTCACCTTGTCCTTGCAGAACTGGCAGACCTTCTTCTTCAGCTTGCGGGGCGGTGGCTTGGCCATCGGGGTCTCTCTCTGTGACGGGGAAGGGGCTAGAAGGGGGGCTCGTCGGACCAGCCGCCGGAGGAGGCGGCCCCGGCGGCGGGCGCACTGGCCCAGGGGTCGGCGGCGCCGGCGGAGCTGCCGGACGCCGAGCCGCCATAGCTCCCTGCGCCGCCGCCGCGCGAGGCCTTGGTGACCTTGGCGGTGGCGAACTTCAGGGACGGGCCGATCTCGTCGACGTCGAGCTCGTAGACCGTGCGCTTCTCGCCTTCCTTCGTCTCGTACGAGCGCTGCTTCAGCCGGCCCTGGACGACGACGGCGGTGCCCTTGTGCAGGGACTCCGCGACGTTCTCCGCTGCCTGGCGCCAGACCGAGCAGCGCAGGAACAGCGCCTCGCCGTCCTTCCACTCGTTGGAGTTCTTGTCGAAGGTGCGGGGCGTCGACGCGACGGTGAAGTTCGCGACGGCAGCCCCGCTCGGGGTGAAGCGCAGCTCTGGGTCGGCGGTGAGGTTGCCGACCACGGTGATGACGGTGTCGCCTGCCACGGGGTTCTCCTTCGGCCGGCTGCTGGAGCCGGACAGGGTGTGCGTGCACTGGCTGCGCACGAGGGGGAGCGGGAAGGATCGAACGTGCTGAGCAGCCGCTCGCGCGGCGCGGATCAGCGGGCCGGAGCCGGAGCCGGAGCCGGAGGGACAGGCGCCGGCGCCTTGGGCCCCGGTGCCGCCGACGCCCTGGGTGCCGCCGAGGCCTTAGGTGCCTTGGCCGCCTTGGGTGCCGGTGCCCGGCTCGAGCGCAGCTCGGGCCGCATGACCTTCGTCCGCAGGATCGACTCGTTGAGGTTGAGCTGGCGGTCCAGCTCCTTCATGACCTCCGGCTCGGCGCGCAGGTCGATGACGGCGTAGAGCCCTTCGACCTTCTTGTCGATCTCGAAAGCCAGGCGGCGGCGCCCCCACACGTCGACCTTGACGACGGTCCCTCCGCCGTTGCGGACGACGTTGAGGAACGTGTCGAGCGATGGAGCGATCGTGCGCTCCTCCAGGCTGGGGTCGAGGATGACCATGAGCTCGTAATGACGCAAGTGACCCACCTCCTCCTGTGGACTACGCGGCCACGGACGATCCGTGGCAGGAGGGCGTTCGCGTCAGCAAACGTGCCGAGGCTACCAGCGCGACGCCCTGGGCCCTCGGGAGCGGACCCGGCGAGCGACGGTGCCAGGCAGGTCGGACAGCGGCTACTCGGCGGCGGGTCCCGGGCGCGACCGCGGCGGACGCGACACCGCGCCGGCCGTCGACGCCCGGACGAGGAGCGAGAGCACCCCGGCGGCGAGGACCACTGCCAGCGCCGAGGGCAACCCGAACGCCCGCATCGTCGGCTGCCCCGGCAGGTTCCCCGCCACCGCGGTGGGCGCCAGCGCCACCGCCGTCGTCGGCGGCGGCGCCACGAGCGGCCCGTTGACGTCGGGAGGCAGGACGGGTGCCGCCAGCGCGGGCGCCTGCGCGAGCGCCGGCCCGGCCAGAGGTCCGGGCTGCTGCACCGCGCCGAACCCGCCGGCGAGCGGCGGCAGCGCGGTCGAGCCGCTCCCGCCGGCCGGCGGCGGGGCACCCGGTGGCGGTGGTGGGGCGGCCCCTGGCCTGGCCGCGGCCGGGGCCGGCGCGGGCGGCGGCGGAGGTGGGGTCGGCACGACCACGGACCCCTGGAAGACCTTGCCCCCGCCGCTCGCCCGGTAGGTGTAGGTGCCGGGGACGCCCAGGGCCTGGGGCACGGTGAAGCTGTCGCTGCCGAGCAGGTCGCCCGCCCGGCCGGCGAAGCTCCAGGGCCCGCCGGTGCTCTCGAGGCGGTAGCCGCCGAGGACCCGCTTGGCGACGAAGAAGGTCACCGTGTCCCTGGGCTGGGCCTGCACGGAGGCGGGGCTGATGCCGTCGCCGGTGACGGTGACGACCCGGTCGGCCGCCCCCGCCGGCGCGACGAGCAGCGCGACGAGCAGCAGCGCGACGAGCAGCACCCCGGCGGGCAGCCCGAGCGGGCCGGGAGCGGCGGAGACGCGGCGGGGGGCGTACATGCCGTTCAGTTTCGCACTGATCGGGCCGATCGCGTTGCCGCTCGCGGATCCGGGGCCTTCGTACGCTTGTCGGCATGCTGCGGATCGGAGCCCACGTCGGCCAGCAGGACCCCCTCGCGGCGGCCGAGGCGCGCGAGGCGGACCTGGTGCAGTTCTTCCTCGGCGACCCGCAGAGCTGGAAGAAGGCGGTTGTCCCCCAGCGGCTGGCCGGCGGGCGCGGCGACGAGGGGACGACCGACCTGTACGTCCACGCGCCGTACATCGTCAACGTCGCCTCGAGCAACAACAGGATCCGGATCCCGTCCCGCAAGATCCTGCTCGACCACGCGACCGCGGCTGCCTCCATCGGGGCCCGGGCCCTCATCGTGCACGGTGGTCATGTTCGCGCGGGCGACGGCCTGCAGGTGGGAGTGGACAACTGGGTCAAGACCTTCCAGCGGATGCCGGCGCCCCTGCCGATCCTGATCGAGAACACCGCGGGCGGCTAGCACGCCATGGCCCGGCGCTTCGACGCGCTGGCCCGGCTGTGGGACGGGATCGGCGGGTTCGCCGACGTCGGCTTCTGCCTCGACACCTGCCACGCCCACGCCGGCGGCGAGGAGCTGCTCGACGTCGTCGACCGGGTGAAGGCGATCACCGGGCGCATCGACCTCGTGCACTGCAACGACTCGCGGGACGCGTTCGGCTCCGGGGCGGACCGGCACGCCAACCTCGGCTCCGGGTCCATCGACCCCGCGCTGCTGCTGGCAGTCGTGGCTTCCGCCGGCGCCCCGGTCGTCTGCGAGACCCCCGGCGGCGCGCAGGGGCAGCGCACCGACATCGCGTGGCTTCGCGACCAGCTGCCCGGTTGAGCGGGACCTCGGACTGGGACGTGCGGCTGGGACCCCCCGGGTTCCCCGGCCTGTCCACAGCGCCTCCTCCACAGCTGCCTCGCGGCCCCTTCCCGCCCGGTGCGCGCACCGGCAGCGTCGTCGCCATGGCCGCCTCGTCCCCCGCACCCTTCGAGCCCGCTGCGCCGAGCCCGCCCCCGGTGGCCCGGCTGCGGAGCCCCGGCGAGCTGGCCGCCGTCGTGCCGATGCTCTGCGGCTTCGTCCCGACCGAGAGCCTGGTCGTCGTCGCCCTGCACGGGCCGCGCTCCCGCATCGGGCTGACCATGCGGATCGACCTGCCGAAGGAGGAGGCGCCGCGCCGGCTCGTCTCGGAGGTGCTCGAGCGGCTGGCGGCGGACGATGCGGACGGGGTGTTCCTCGTCGTCTGCACCGAGGCGCTCGACGTGGCCGAGCAGCTGCCGCGGGCCGCGCTGGTGAGCGGGCTGTCCGAGGGATGCCGCAGTGCGGGTGTGCACCTGGCCGAC
Source organism: Mycobacteriales bacterium (assembly GCA_030447385.1). Classification (GTDB taxonomy): domain Bacteria; phylum Actinomycetota; class Actinomycetes; order Mycobacteriales; family SCTD01; genus SCTD01. The sequence continues at coordinate 358,956 of JAUJOY010000001.1, read as the reverse complement.
GCCCTTCTCCTGCGCGGCACCCGATGGCGGTCCTACGTCTGCCAGAACCGGTCCTGCTGCCCCGCGGAGGGCGTGCCCGTGGACGCCGCTGCTGGGGGAGCCGTGGACCTCGTCGCCGCCGCGCAGGCCCTGGATGGCCGCGCGGTGCTGCCCTCCCGCTCCGCCCTGCGTGCCTCGCTCGCACCGGTGCAGGGGCCGCGCGCCGACACCGCTGCACACGCTCTGGCGGCCGCCCGCCGTGCCCGGGCCGCTTCGCTGCGAGCTGAAGGACGAGCCGTCACGGGCCGGCGCGACCTGCTGCGCTGGCGCCGAGCCCTGGAGGAGGCAGCGGAGGCCCCGCGCGAGGGTGACGTGCAGATCACGGCTGCCCTGGTGGCCTCGCTGGAGGACGTGCTGGTCCGGGACGAGGTGCTCACGTGGGCGCTCGAGGGGGACGGCACGCAGCTGCTGTCGCTCCTGCTGCGGCTGGCCGGCGCCTGCGGCCCTCCCTCCGACGCCGCGGTCTGCACGGTCCTCGCGTGGGTCGCGCATACACGCGGCAACGGCGCCATGGCCAACGTCGCGCTCGATCGGGCCCTGACCACCGATCCCTCCTACGCCATGGCCCGGCTCAGCCGCCAGGCACTCGACGGCCAGGTCCCGCCCTCACGCATGAGAGCCCTCCTGGCGCACAGCCGGATCCTGCTGCACCGGCAGCACCCCTGGACCGGCTGGCAGAGCCGCCAGGCGGAGGCGTGAGGCCTGCCTGAGTCAAGGGGCTGACACGAAGGTGTGGGCTGCGCCACTGTGGGGTATGGATTCTGATCCGCCCCGTTCGTCCCGTTCACGGCGCCGGCCCTCCCGACGTGTCGTCGTCGTCCTGTGCACCGCCCTGCTCGGACCTGCCCTGCCGAGCCTGGCCTCCGCGTCCGGGTCGCCGGTGGTGGCGCCGGTCGTGCACGCGTCGTCGATCTCCCTGGGGGAGACGGCTGCAGCGCTCGCGGACGGCGACCGGCTGGTGGGGGTCACCTGGGCGTCCGGGAGGCCCTCCGTCCAGGCTCGCTGGCTCACGGTCGCCGGGTGGACGGCGTGGGAGGTCCCCGAGGACGACAGCGACGTGCCGGAGCCCGCCGAGCGGGAAGGCACACGTGGGGGAACCGAGCCCCTCTGGCGGCCGGCGGGAGCCACACTGGTCGAGGTGCGCGTCTCGGGGGCGGCTCGCGACGTGCGCCTGGTCCGGGTGGGGGACGGGGCGGAACGACGCCGGTGGTCCCTCGGAGCGGCCCCGGCCTCCGCCGACGACAGCCGGCTGCTCCCCGGCGTGCGCTCCCGCGCCGCCTGGGGAGCGGACGAGTCGCTTCGTCGCGGCCAGCCGGAGTTCGCCCCAGCAGTGAAGGCGGTGATCGTCCACCACACCGCCGGCAGCAACGACTACCGGCCGGCCGACGTGCCGCGCCGGATCCGGGCCGACTACGCCTACCACGTCCAGGCGCGCGGCTGGTCCGACCTCGGCTACAACCTGATCGTCGACAGGTTCGGCGGGATCTGGGAGGGCCGAGCCGGCGGCATCGGCCGGGCGACGATCGGCTCCCACGCGGCCGGCTTCAACAGCGGAACTCTCGGGGTGAGCCTGCTGGGCGACATGACGGCGGCACAGCCCACGGCCGAGGCGGTGCGCGCGGTCGCCCGGGTGGCCGCCTACGCCGCCGACGTGTGGCGCTTCGACCCGACCGGATCCGTGGTGCTGACCAGCGGCGGGTCGCCGAAGTTCGGGCCGGGGACCCGCGTCACGCTGCCCCGCGTGCACGGGCACCGCGACGTCGGCCTGACCGCCTGCCCCGGCACGCTGTACGACCGCCTGGGCGAGGTCCGTCGCGGCGCCGCGGCGATGGTGGGATCCCGCTCGCGGATCTCCTCGGTGCAGGTGGACGGGGATCCGGTACGCGCGCCGCGGCCCCTGCTCCTGACCGCCACGCTGACTCGCGGAGCGCCCTGGGCGGTGGAGGTGCGCGACAGCTCGGGGGCCCTCGCTGCCCGGGCGGTCGGCGACAGCGGCCTGGCCCGGCTGGAGTGGAACGGGCTGCGCTCCCTGCTGGACGGCACACCCGGGGTGCTCCCGGCGCTGCCGGGCGCCTACACCTGGACTGTCCGGGTGGGCGACGCCAGCTTCCCCTCGGACCTGCGGCAGGGCACCGTCTCGGTGGCGGCGCCGGTGCTGGGCGGCTAGAAGATCGGCAGCCAGCTGACGGCGAGCGCACCCAGCAACGACAGCCCCGCGGCCGACATGCCGACCACGAGGTCGTGTGCCCGCCAACGGCCGCTGAAGCGCGCGAGCGCCCAGAACAGCGGGAACACCACCACCAGGTAGCGCGGGACCGCCATCAGCGGCCGTCCCGCGAAGACGAACATCAAGGGGAACACCAGGCTCACGAGGACGTAGGTCCCGAACACCGGCCGCCCGCGCAACAGCACCCACGCGGCCGCGGCCAGCGCGACGAGGACGAGCAGCAGGTCGACGGTGAAGTAGCCCTCCGGGTAGCTGCCGATGCTCTCGGTCCCCTTCTCCGCGGCGCGCAGCAGGGTCTGCGGCGGGAAGGACAGGTCGCGGTCCCACCCCTTGCTCTGCGCGGAGAAGGGCACGTGCCAGTCGCCGGCGCGCCACTGCCAGTAGCCGAGGTAGCCGGCCGTCCCCGCCGCCGGGCCGGCGCTCGCAAGCAGCCTGACCAGGACCGACCGCCGCCGCAGCGAACCCGACCGGCGGTCCTCGAGGGACTGGTGCACCGCTTCCACGACCAGCACCAGGCACAGCGTGATGCCGACCTGGCGGGTCAGCGCGGCACCTGCCCCCAGGACGCCGGCGAGCGCCCACGAGCGGTGCCGGGCCGCGTACAGGCAGCCCACGGTGAACGCGAGGAAGACCGACTCGGAGAAGGGTGAGAACAGGAAGAACGCGGTCGGGAAGAGGCACAGGTAGAGCACCGTGCGCCGGGCGGTCCGGTCGTCGAACGTCTCGGCGGTCAACCGGTACAGCACCATCAGACCGATCAGCAGCGCCAGGTTGGAGACGAGGAAGCCGGCCAGCAGCCAGCGTCCGCCGGTCAGCACCCCGACGCCGTGGACCAGCATCGGGAACATCGGGAAGAAGGCCGGGCTGCCGTCGCTCTCGGCATAGCCGCTCGAGGCGATCTTCAGGAACCACAGCGCATCGGCCCGCTCCCAGGCGGTCACCGCGTTGTGCCAGCCGGGACCGGCCACCGGCGCCGGCCAGCCGGGCACGCTGACGCTGCGCTGCGCCGGGATCAGCGAAACGCTCAGCAGACCCAGCAGGAACAGGGCGGCGCGTACGCACCCGTAGACCAGCAGGCAGTGCCGCAGGGCGAGTCCCCAGTCACCGGCCAGCCACCGTCGCACGGCGCCCGGCCGCGCGGACCCGCCGGCCACGCCGGCCACCTCCGGCCCCACCTCCGGCACCCCTGCCGAAGGAGCGCCCGCCGGTGCGCTCCCCGCCGGGACGGCGGTCTGGGACACGGCTCCTCCGCGTGGTCGTGGCGGCCGGAGCTCCCGGCCGGGGTCGCGGTGCCAGACTTCAGGGCACCGTGACACATCTTGCCCCGCCCACCCGGCGCCGCGTCGGGGTGCGCACCGAGGCACTGCTCGCCACGCTCACCGGGATCGTGCTGGCCTGCCTGCTGCGGCGGCCGGTGCTGTCCAGCCTGACCACCGGGATCCCGGAGGACCTCGGGGACCCGCTGCTGCAGGCGTGGCAGCTGGCCTGGGGACGCGAGGCTCTGCTGCACCAACCGCTGGCCCCGTTCGACGCCAACACCTTCTGGCCCCTGCGGGGCAGTCTCGCCTTCTCGGACTCGCTGCTCGGCTACGCGCCGCTCGGCCTGCTGTTCGGCGAGGGCCCGAGCGCGGCGCTGCTGCGCTACAACGTCTGCTTCCTGCTCAGCTACGCACTGGCCTTCTCCGGCGCGTACGCGCTGGTGCGCCAGCTCGGTGCCAGCCGCACCGCCGGCGCGGTGTGCGGGCTCGCCTTCGCCTACGCCCCCTGGCACCTGGCGCAGGAGGGGCACCTGCAGATCCTGTCCTGCGGGGCGATCCCGCTCTCGCTGGCCCTGCTGGCCAGGGGTCACGGCTACGGGCGGCCGGGTCCCCCGCGGCCGGCACTGGTCCTCGCCGGGTGGGCCGTGGCGGCCTGGCAGGTCACGCTCGGATTCGGGCTCGGCCTGCAGTTCGGCTACCTGCTGGGAGTGCTCACCCTCGTCTACGGAGCGGCGTGGCTGCTGCGCGGCCGCGCGCCCCGGCCGCCGCCTGCCCTTGTCGCGACCGAGGCGATCGGGATGGCGCTGTTCCTGCTCGTCGCGGCGCTGTTCGCCCTGCCCTACCTGACCGTCGCCGACGAGCACCCCGAGGCCCGCCGCAGCGTGGCCGACCTGGAGCTGTTCTCCCCGCCGCTGCAGGGCTTCGTGACCGCCCCGGCCGACAGCCTGCTCTACGGCAGGGCCCATGAGGAGCAGCGGGCCGATCTGCCCTTCGCCCCGGAGATGACCCTGGCCGTCGGCGGCGCCCTCGTCGCGCTCGGCGCGCTCGGCCTCGTTGGCGGAAGGTGGCCGCTGCGCCGCCGGCTCGGGCTGGCCGCCGGGGCCGGGGTGCTGCTCGTGCTGGCGATGGGGACGCAGTTCGTCGGCGGCGGGCGCTGGACCTACCTCCTGCTGTTCGACTACGCCCCCGGCTGGGAGGGCATCCGCACGCCGGGACGCCTCGTCGTGCCGATGACGCTGGCGCTGGCGCTGCTCGCCGCGACCGGGCTGGACCGCCTGCGCGAAGGGGCCGGCGGAGGGCGCCGGGCGCACCTCGTGGGGCTGCTCGCGCTCGCCGTGGTGGGCGCCGAGAGCCTCGGGACGACCCCGGTGCTGCCGGCCCCCCCACTGCCGGCGGCGCTCGACCGCGCTGCCGGGCCGGTTCTGGTGCTGCCCAGCGACCCGTTCAACGACATCCGGGCCATGTACTTCTCGACCGCCGGGCTCTACCCGCTGGTCAACGGCTACAGCGGCTTCACCCCCACGCGGCTGACGACCCTCCGCGCGAGCGTCGCGACCTTCCCCGACCCGGCCTCCGTGCTGGTCCTTCGGGCCTACGGGGTGCGCCAGGTCGTCCTGCTCCCGACCTCTGCCAGCGGCACCCCGTGGCAGGACGCGGAGGACAAGCCGGTCGAGGGCCTGCCGCTCACTCGCCGGCAGGTGGGGGACGCGATCGTGTACGAGCTGGAGTCGCTGCCACGTGGGGCCGCTCGCTAGGCACCCGGTGCCGGGCAAACCTCGCCGGGGGACTGCGGTCCGGTGCGCCGTCGAGCACCCCGCCGGCTGGATCGTCCACCCCGTCGGCGCGCACCACGTCGCCCTCGGGCCGCAGAACGTCCCGGACGACGAAGCCGGCGAACACCAGCAGCGCGAGGTCGCGCAGCCCGACGGCAGTGAGGAACCACCACACGTCGATCCCCTCCCCCGGCTGATCGTTGCCGATGAAGAAGTAGAACCGGGTGAGCAGGACGAGCGCCTCTGCCGCCTGCCAGACAAGGAACGGGCGCCACCGCGGGCGCGCCAGCAGCGCGAGCGGCACGAGCCACAGGGAGAACTGCGGGCTCCACACCTTGTTGGTCAGCAGGAACGCGAGCACGGTCAGGAACAGCAGGGGCATCAGGCGCGGGCGGCGGCGGGCGGACAGCGCGAGCCAGACGATCCCACCCAGGGCGAGCACGAGCAGCGCGGCGACCGCGAGGTTGAGCCGTCGCGGGGCCTCGCCCGCGGCCAGGGCGGTGTCCAGTGGCTCGCCGCGCGCCTGCGACAGCGCGTACCACAGGGAGTCCCAGTCGGCGGGCCGGGTGGAGTTGAGGTCGACGAAGCGGTAGACGGCGTTGACCGCGCTCACGCCGCCGACCTCGACCTTCGGCGCCAGCGCCGCCAGGCCCTCGGCCCCGAGGCGGTCCAGGGGACTGGCCGCGACCGCCACCTGGGTGCCGTCGCGGTCCGGCGCGAAGTACGGGCTGGTCAGGTAGACCGGCACGGCGACCAGCACCGGGGTCAGCACCACGGCGAGCGCCGTGGTCGCGAAGGCCCGCAGCCGCCCCGTCCGCAGGCACACGGCCAGCAGCGGCACGAGGAACAGCACCGGGAACAGCTTGGTCGCGGTCGCCAGACCCAGCAGGACTCCGGCCGCGAGCGGGCGCCGGCGGGACCACTGCAGCAACCCGAGTCCGACCAGCGCCATGGCGACGAGGTCCCAGTTGGTGCTGCCCTGCAGGACGAGCAGGGGCGCCACCGCGAACATCGCGGCGTCCCACACCCTCCTGCGGCCGGCAAGGCGCGCGGTCGTGACCACCACCACCAGGGCGCAGGCCGTCAGGATCGCCCAGGTGACGTCGTAGAAGCGGCGCGGCCGCTCGTCCTGCGGGAAGACCGTCACGACCTCGGCGGCCAGCAGCATGACCCCGCCGATCACCGGGGGGTACTCCACCGGGTGCTCCCGGTAGGGGGTCTTCCCCTCGGAGAGCCCCTCGGCGAAGTAGAGGGCGAAGACGTCGGTGTAGCAGCCGCGCGTGTACTGGTACTCCTCCACCCAGGGATGCACCCGGCACGGCGACTTCTGCCACCAGCCCAGCAGGGACGTCAGCAGGGTGAGCAGGACCAGCCACCGCACCGGCGTCCAGAAGCGCCGCGACCCCAGCCGCGCGTACCGCCCCGGCGGTCCCCCCACCGCCTGGACCGCCCCTGCCACCACCGGGTCCTCGTAAGAGGGGAGGGTCGGGGCGGACGTGGAGCTCAACGGATCAGGCTGCCGGGCTGCTGACGCTGGGCGAAGGAGAGGGCGACCGGGAGGGGGACGGGGACCGGGGCGGCGGCGGCCGCTGCGGGGAACGGGCGGGCGCCGGGCTGTTCAGGATCGGCGGAGGCAGGATGGGCACAGGCCCCATGGTGGGAGCCTCGGTCTGGACGGGGATCTCGCTCGGGATGGGCGCCGGGCTGGTCGTGAACACGGTGACCGGCGGGGGCGGAGGCGGGGGCGGGGGCGGGGGCTCGGCCTGCTTGCCGATGTTCGCCGGCGGCGGGAACTGCTGCACCGGCAGCCCCTTCATCGCGATGTCCATGTAGGCCTTCCAGATCCGGGTGGAGAAGCCACCGCCGGTGACCTCGACGCCGTCGAGCCGGATCGTCTTGGGTGTCGGGTAGCCGAGCCAGACCGCCGTGGACAGCTGCGGGGTGAAGCCGACGAACCAGGCGTCCTTGTTGTCCGAGGAGGTGCCGGTCTTGCCCGCTGCCGGGCGCCCGCCGTCGAGGCGTGCCCCCCGGCCGGTGCCGTCCTGCACCACCGCCTGCATGGCGAAGGTGGCATCGGCCGCGACGGCCTCGCTGAACGCCGCCGGCCGGGGGCGCGGCTTCGCCTCGTAGATGGTGTCGCCCCGGTCGCCCTGGATCTTCTTGACCAGGAAGGCCTCGGCAGGGATGCCCTTGTTGGCGAAGGTGGCGAAGCCGATGGCCTGGTCGATCACGCGCACCTCGTAGCCCCCGAGCGAGATGCTCCCGTTGGTCCGGCCGTCCGGGCCCGCCAGGGGAGCGCGCTCGGGGATCCCGGCTCCGTGGGCGATGTCAGCGACCTTCGGCGGCCCCACCATCAGGCCCAGCTCGAAGTACGCGGTGTTGATCGAGTCCTTGGTGGCCTGGACGACGTCGACCGAGCCGAAGTCCTTGTTGCCGAAGTTCTGCACCTCCGCGCCCGGGAACTGCTTGGGGCTCTCGCCGTCCAGCCGGGTCTTCAGCGACTTGCCCTGCGCGAGCGCCTCGGCCATGACGTAGGGCTTGAACGACGAGCCGGGCTGACGGCCGGCGCCCTGGTTGGCGAAGTCGAAGCCGGTCCCGCTGGCGCCGCCGTAGTAGGCCACGACCTCGCCGGTCCCTGGCTGCACGGACACGAGGGCGCCCTGCAGGTCCTCCGGCCCGCTCTTGTCGCCGATGACCTTCTGGACCGCGGCGACGGCCGCGTCCTGTGCCTGCCTGCGGACCGTCGTCGTCACGACCAGCCCGCGTCCACCGGAGAAGCCCCGGTCTCCGAGCTCTTCAAGCACGGCCGTGATCACGTGGCCCTTCGGCCCGGACAGGTCGTTGTTGCGAGCACCCGGGCCCTCACCCACCTTCAGCACCGGGGGGTAGACCTGCGCCTGCCGCTCGGCCGGGTCCAGCCACCCCTTCTCGACCATGCCGTCGAGGACGTAGTCCCAGCGGTCCTGGGCAGCCTCCGGGTGCTTCTGCGGGTCGAGGGTCGCGGGCGACCGGATGCTCGACGCCAGCACGGCGCCCTGGGCGACCGTGAGCTGGTCCACCGGCACGCCGAAGTAGGTCTGCGAGGCCACTTCGATACCCGCCGCCTGCCGGCCGAAGTAGATGGTGTTGAGGTAGTCCTCCAGGATCTGGTCCTTCTCGACCGTGCGGGAGAGCTTCAGGGCGATGAAGGCCTCCTTCACCTTGCGGGTGTAGGTGCGCTCCTGGCTGAGGAAGGCGTTCTTGGCGTACTGCTGGGTGATCGTCGACCCGCCCTGCTGGATCGAGCCGCCACCACGGACGTTGGTGAACAGCGCCCGCGCGATGCCCTTCGGGCTGATCCCCGGCTCGGTGTAGAAGCCGCGGTCCTCAGCGGCCAGGACGGCGCGCTGGACGTGGATGGGCACCGCCGTGATCTCGACCGGCACGCGGTTCTCGGTGCCGGACCGGCCGAGCTCGGAACCGTCGGCGTAGAGGATCCGGGTCGTCGTCGCGGTCGCGCTCTCGTTGACGTCAGGGATGTCGGTCGTGGCGTAGCCGATGCCGACCAGCAGCAGCAGCCCGACGAACGCCCCGCCCCCCGTCAGGAGCAGGGTGCGCGGCCAGTTGACGTTCCCCAAGCGAGACATGCCTTCCATGGTCGCGCATGTTCGGCTCGACTGCCGAACCTACCTGCGCCCGGTGGGTCGTGGGGCTCCGGGAGCCGGTCTTGCACCCCAGGCGGCCTGGCCTCTACGCTGAGCCTCATCGAGCGATGTATCGCAGCGATACATCGCGCTGACAGGACAACAGGGAAACGGAGGGCGACATGCTCGATCTCGCCATCCTCGGCCTGCTGCACTCCTCCCCGCTGCACGGCTACGAGCTGCGCCAGCAGCTGCGGGCCACGCTCGGCACCTTCCGGGCGTTCTCCTACGGCTCGCTCTATCCGACGCTGCGCCGCATGAAGGCGGCCGGCTGGCTGTGCGAGGACGAGGGTGACGCCGAGGGGGTCGCCGGCGCACCCGCGCTCACCGGACGCCGCGGGAAGGTCGTCTACAAGCTCACCGCCGAGGGCAAGGAGCAGTTCCAGGCGCTGCTGGCCGAGGCCGGGCCCGCGTCCTGGGAGGACGAGAGCTTCGGCGTCCGCTTCGCCTTCTTCGGCCTCACCGATCCCGACGTGCGCGTACGCATCCTCGAGGGGCGCCGCTCCCGGCTGGTGGAACGGCGTGAGGGCGTCCGCACCTCCCTGGCCCGCACGCGCTCGCGCCTCGACCGCTACACCCTGCAGCTGCAGGAGCACGGGCTCGAGTCGGTGGAGCGCGAGGTCCGCTGGCTCACCGAGCTGATCGAGACCGAGCGCCGCGCGACCCCCGCGGTGTCCGCCACGACCTCCCCACCCCCCTCACCCGCCCCCCCGGCACCATCCCCAGCAGCTCCCGCTGCGGCACCGCCACCTCCCCTCCCTCCCACAGAAAGAGGAGCGCCCTGATGGGTTCCGTCCGTGTCGCCATCATCGGCGTCGGCAACTGCGCCGCGTCCCTCGTCCAGGGCGTCGAGTACTACCGCGACGCCGACCCCGCAGCTCGCGTGCCCGGCCTGATGCACGTGGAGCTCGGCGGCTACCACGTGCGCGACGTGCAGTTCGTCGCGGCGTTCGACGTGGACGCCAAGAAGGTCGGGCGGGACCTGTCCGAGGCGATCGTCGCCAGCGAGAACAACACCATCAAGATCGCCGACGTTCCGCCGACCGACATCACGGTCCAGCGGGGGCACACCCTCGACGGCCTGGGCAAGTACTACCGCGAGACGATCCAGGAGTCCGACGAGGCGCCGGTCGACGTCGTGCAGGCGCTGCGGGACGCCCGCGTCGACGTCCTCGTGTGCTACCTCCCCGTCGGCTCCGAGGAAGCGGTGCGGTTCTACGCCCAGTGCGCGATCGACGCTCAGGTCGCCTTCGTCAACGCGCTCCCCGTCTTCATCGCGGGCACCCCGGAGTGGGCGGAGAAGTTCCGCGCCGCCGGGGTCCCGATCGTCGGTGACGACATCAAGAGCCAGGTCGGCGCGACCATCACGCACCGCGTCATGGCCAAGCTGTTCGAGGACCGCGGCGTCATCCTGGACCGCACCTACCAGCTCAACGTCGGCGGCAACATGGACTTCAAGAACATGCTCGAGCGCGACCGCCTGGAGTCCAAGAAGATCTCCAAGACCCAGGCCGTGACCTCCAACATGGAGCACGACATGGGCGCCCGCAACGTGCACATCGGCCCGTCCGACTACGTGCAGTGGCTCGACGACCGCAAGTGGGCCTACGTCCGCCTCGAGGGCCGCGCGTTCGGCGACGTCCCGCTGAACCTGGAGTACAAGCTCGAGGTCTGGGACAGCCCCAACTCCGCCGGCGTGATCATCGATGCGGTGCGCTGCGCCAAGATCGCGCTCGACCGCGGGGAGGGCGGGCCCCTGCATGCCGCGTCCACCTACTTCATGAAGTCCCCGCCGCAGCAGGTGCGCGACGACATCGCCGCGCCCGCGCTCGAGGCCTGGATCCGCGGTGACGACCTCGCCGACTACGTCGGGCGACAGGCGGAGGCCGCCACCGACTAGGTGCAGCCCGGCCGGTGCCCGCCGGGACGGCGTGGGGGGCGGGGCGCCGGCGACCTAGGCTGGAGCGGTGAGCACCGACTCCCGGGCGCTGCGGGAGGTCGTCTCCGCGCCGGACTTCCGCCGCCTGCTCGCGGTGCGCATGCTCGGCCAGTTCGCCGACGGCATGTTCCAGGCGGCGCTGTTCTCGGCGGTGTTCTTCAACCCTGAGCGGGCCACCTCAGCCGGCCAGGCGGCGGCGGCCTTCGCGACGCTGCTGCTGCCCTACAGCCTCGTCGGGCCCTTCGCGGGCGTCTTCCTGGACCGGTGGCGGCGACAGCGGGTGCTGCTGGCCGGCAACCTGGCGCGCGCGGCGGTGATCGTGGTGTTCGCCGCCCTGCTGTCCTCGCTCGGTCCGACCAGCGCGCCGGTCGTCGCGCTGGCCCTGGTCGTCGTCTCGGTCAACCGCTTCATCCTGTCCGGGCTGTCCGCGGCGCTGCCCCACGTCGTGGAGACCCGCCTGCTGGTCACCGCCAACTCCTTCAGCACCACCTTCGGGGCAGGTGCCGCCGCCATGGGAGGCGCCGCCGGGGTGGGGCTGCGCGTGCCGTTCGGCAGTGACGACCTCGGTGCGAGCCGCACCTCGCTGGTCGCCGCGCTCTGCTACGTCCTCGCCGCCGTCCTGGCCTCCCGCATCGCCGCCTCGCTGCTCGGGCCGCACGACCCACCCGTGCACGTGCGGCTTCGCACGGCGCTGGCCGCCGTGGCCCGCGGTGTGGCGCAGGGGGCGCAGCACGTACGCGCCAGGGGTCGGGCCGCGCGCGGGCTGGCGGCGATCACCGCCCACCGGTTCTTCTACGGGCTGTCCTTCGTCTGCACACTGCTGCTCTACACCGAGGGCGGCGCCATCGGCCTGGGCTTCGGCGGACTCGGCCAGGTCATCGTCGTCAGCGTGCTCGGGGGCCTGCTCGCGGCGCTGGTCACCCCGGCCACGACCCGGCGCATCGGGACGCAGCAGTGGATCGTGGTGATGTTCGGTGGGGCCGCGGTCGTCGAGCTGGTCTTCGGGCTCCCCTTCACGCACGCGGCGTTCCTGGTCGCCGCCTTCTTCCTGGGCTTCGCCGCCCAGGGCTCCAAGATCTGCCTCGACACGCTGCTGCAGGAGTCGGTGGAGGACGACTTCCGCGGGCGCGTCTTCTCCTTCTACGACACGCTGTTCAACGTCAGCTTCGTCTCCGCGGCGGCTGCGTCGGCGGTGCTGCTGCCCCCGAACGGCAAGAGCTACCTGGTCATCGGCCTGATCGCCGGCGGCTACGCGGTGACCGCGCTGGTCTACGGAGTTCTGATCGCCCGCCGCCCCGAGGAGCGGTCCGAGCCGGTGCTGGCCACGCCGTCGCTGTCGGGCTGACGCGGCGACCGGGTCAGGGCAGCAGCGGGAGCTTCGGGTCCAGCAGCGGGGCAGGTGAGGGGGTGGGCGCCGGGGACGCCGGCGTGCTGCCGAGGTCGATGAGGTCGAGCACGGCCTCCACCACGCCTTCGAGCACGACCGCGATCGGCTCGGTGGGCGCCGGCGGGACGCTGGGCAGCGGGGTCGACGACCCCGGCGGAGCCGGTGCGGGGGAGCCCGCCGCGACCGGGGTGCTCCTGCGGGGGGCTCCTCGAGAGGGAAGGACCGGCACCTTGACCGTCGCCACCGCTCTGGGCTCCGGCGGCGGTGGGGGCGTCAGCCCCAGAGCCTCGGCCACGTCGACCGGCTGCTGCTCCACGGCCAGCATCTCGGCCGACGGCGCGAGCAGGCGGGCGAGCTGCGCGCCCACCGCGTCGACGGTGGAGCCGACGATCGCGGCCACCACCCCCCACGAGCCGCCGGCGGACCGCAGCCCGCTCACCCGGGCGAAGCGCTCAGCCTGCGTGCCGTCGGAGGTCGAGCTGGCGACGAGGAAGGCCAGCGCGCGTTCGGTGTCCGGCACCGTGCTCCCGGCCGCCTCCGGCACGGTGGTGCGCAGCGCGGCGAGGACGGCCCGGCCCTCCACCGCGCTCCCCACGAGGCTGCGGCGGATCTGGTTGAGGGTGCGGTCGGACAGGACGAGGTCGCGCGCCAGCGCGAGCTCGTAGTCGTCGCCGGCCAGCAGCAGCGGGGTGGTGGCCCCGGGCAGCGCGCCCATGGTCACCTGCACCTGGTAGTACTCCGCCAGCTCTGTCGCCGCGCGGCGGCCGGTCGCGCGGACGTCGGCGCCGGTCCCCGCGTCGCCCTGCGTACGCAGCACGCCCACCCGGGTCAGCGGTCCACCGTCGACGCGGACCACCGCTCCGTTGCGGGTGGCGACGACCGCAGCAGGCGTGTCGAGGTCCACACCGGGCGCGTCCGAGCCGTCCACGATGACCGAGCCGGCGACGAGCACCTGGCGTACGCCGTCGAGCACCGTCACGCCGGCAGCCGGGTAGAGGTGCACCTCCCGCTCCGCAGTCGCGAGGACCGCTCCGGCCGCGCCCGCCTCCACGGTCGCACCGCCGGGCACCGTCTCACCCTCGACGGCCCGGCGGCGGGTGCCGTCGCTCAGCACCATCGTGGCGTCCGGGCCGCGCTGGAGCACCGTGTCCACACCGGCCGTCACGTCGCGGAAGGCCGCCACCCCCACGGCGGAGACGAGGACCGCGGCGGACAGCGCACCGAGGGCGAGGATGCCCACGCTGCCGCTTCGCCCTGGTTGTCCCAGCATGGGCCCATCATCGTCCGTGGCGCGCCCGCGAGCCATGGCACGAAGTGACTAGGCCGTCGGATCCTGCTGCTGCGACCACTCGCGCAGCGCCGCGACGGCCTCCTCGCGTGGCAGGGGGCCCTTCTCCATCCGCAGCGCGAGCAGGTGCCGGTAGGCCCGTCCCACCAGCGGCCCCGGCGGCACGCCGAGGATCTGCATGATCTCGGTGCCGTCCAGATCGGGCCGGATCCGACCGAGCTCCTCCTGCTGGGACAGGGTGGCGATGCGCGCCTCGAGGTCGTCGTAGGCGGCGGCGAGGGCGGCGGCCCGGCGGCGGTTGCGGGTGGTGCAGTCCGACCGCACGAGCTTGTGCAGGCGGCAGAGCTGGTCGCCGGCGTCGGCGACGTAGCGGCGCACGGCGCTGTCGGTCCAGGCCGAGGCCCCGGTCCCCTTGCGCGCGGCAGCGCCCGCGGGCACTGCGGACTGGTAGCCGTGGAAGCGCAGGTGCAGCTCGGTCAGCAGGCTGACGGCGGCCACGACATCCTTCGGGAAGCGCAGCGCCGAGAGGCGCCGCCGCGCCATCGCTGCGCCCACGACCTCGTGGTGGTGGAACGACACCCCGCCACCTGGCTCCTTGCGGCGCGTGCGCGGCTTGCCGATGTCGTGCAGCAGCGCGGCGAGGCGCAGGACGAGGTCGGGGCCGTCGTCCTCGAGCGCGATCGCCCGCTCGAGGACCTGCAGCGTGTGGTCGTAGACGTCCTTGTGCTGGTGGTGCTCGTCGATCTCCAGACGCAGCGCCGGCAGCTCGGGCAGGACTACCGAGGCCAGGCCGGTGTCGACGAGCAGCTCGAGGCCGGCCCGGGGGTGCTCGGCGCACAGCAGCCTGCTCAGCTCGTCGCTGACCCGTTCGACGCTGACGATCTCGATGCGCTCGGCCATCTGCGTCATGGCCGCCACCACGGCCGGGTCCACCGTGAAGGCGAGCTGGGCGGCGAACCGCGCCGCCCGCAGCATCCGCAGCGGGTCGTCGCCGAACGAGCTCTGCGGGGTCCCGGGGGTGCGCAGGACCCGCGCCGCCAGGTCGTCGAGCCCGCCGTAGGGGTCCACGAAGGCATCCGGGGCCGTCCAGTCGGGCAGCGCGATGGCCATGGCGTTGACCGTGAAGTCGCGGCGCGCGAGGTCGTCGGACAGCGAGTCGCCGTAGGTGACCTCCGGTTTGCGCGAGGCGCGGTCGTACGCCTCCGCGCGGTAGGTGGTGACCTCGAGCCGGTAGCCGCGGCGCATCAGGCCGACCGTGCCGAAGGCGACACCGGTCTCCCAGGTGGCCTCCGCCCAGCCGGACACCAGCTCCAGGACCTCGGCAGGGCGCGCGTCGGTCGCGAAGTCGAGGTCGACGTCCTCGCCGAGCCGGTCCAGCAGCGCGTCACGCACCCACCCGCCGACGAGGTGCAGCTCCCGGCCGGCCCGCGCGAAGCGCTCTCCCAGCTCCACCGCGACAGGGGACACGCGCAGCAGCTCGCGCACGACGTTCCTCTGCGCATCGGTCAGGGCGGGCACGGAAGTCGAGACTATCCTCGGGTGTGCTCGAACGAGGCAGGGGTAGTCGCTCCCCGAGGACAGCCGGAGGTGGCGACGTGAAGGGCGCGTTGGACGTCCACCAGAGGCTCCTGGCCTCCGACGTCCCCCACGAGATCGTGCACCTGCGGGCCCGCGTGCTGACCGCCGACGACCTGCCGCGTGTGCTGGGGGTGGAGCGCGGCTGCGTGGCGGCCCGCTGCTACGCGGTGGAGGGCGGCGGCGGTCCCGCCCTCGTCGTCGTCCTGGTCCCGGCCGGCACCACCGTCTGCGTGGACGCTCTCGAGGCCGCGCTCGGGGGCCGGTCGGCGCAGGCGGCGGGCAACGAGCAGGTCAACGCCATGACGGACTACGCGGCCGGGCTGGTGAGCCCGGTGTGCCTCCCGGACACGGTCGAGGTCCTGGCCGACCGGGCGCTGCGGGAGGAGGACGTCCTCTACTGCGCGGTCGGCGAGGGCAGCGTCGCGCTCGCCATCCACAGCAGCGACCTGCTGCAGGTGACCGGCGCCCGGGTCCTACCGCTCACGGTCTCCCACGGAGCGCCGGTTGCCCGGGTCCAGTCGTCGTGGCGCGTCCGGCTGTCCAAGGTCCGCTCGACGGGCTAGTCCGGCGTGCGGGCTGCCGCCGCGTGGGTCGAGGAGGGTCGCGCAGAGCGCGCCGGTTCCGTACCCCGGACGTACTGTGGTGGGATGCCCGCTCCCTCCCCCGCGCCACCGGAGGGCGGCCCGCCGACGCGGCCGGTCCTGCGGCGCGTGAACGAGACGAGCGCCGGCGGGCTGGTGCTGGACCGCCTGGGGCCGGCGGCGCGTGGCGCCCTGATCGGGCGGCTGGACCGCCGGGGGCGGCTGCTGTGGTCGCTGCCGAAGGGCCACGTCGAGCAGGGCGAGACCGAGGCCGAGACGGCGGTCCGCGAGGTGGCCGAGGAGACCGGGATCCTCGGGGACATCCTCGGCAAGCTCGGGACGATCGACTTCTGGTTCGTCGCCGACGGCCGGCGGGTGCACAAGACCGTCCACCACTACCTCCTGCTCGCCGCCGACCCGGTCCACGGGCTGGAGCTGTCCGACGAGGACGTCGAGGTCAGCGAGGTCGCCTGGGTGCCGCTGGGAGAGCTGGCGGGACGGCTGGCCTACGCCGACGAGCGCCGCCTGCTCGAGAAGGTGCCCGACCTGCTCGGCGAGACAGCCTGATCGGCCTGCCTGCGCGGCGGCTCCCGCCTGCCGCCACGCCAGTGGGAGCCTGACGCCCGTGCGACGCGTCCAGACCCTTCGCCGCCGCGCGACCGGGCTCGCGCTGGCCGCCGCTGTCAGCGTCCTGTCGGCCGCACCCGCCCTTGCGGTGGACGCTCCCCGCCCCCCGGCCAGCGCCCCCGCCGCCACGCCCACCCCCGGCGGCCCCGCGGACTTCGTCCGGCCGGACAGCTGCACCTCCGAGTCGGAGGAGTCACCGGTGCGCGTGGAGGTCACGACGCTCGCACCGCGGGCGCCCACCCGCACCGATGAGGCCTTCCAGGTCGCCGGGCGGCTGACCAACTGCGGGGAGCTGCCGCTCACCCGGCTGCAGGTGCGGCTGGGCGTGGGGAGCAAGATCGACAGTCGGAGCGGGCTCGCCCGCGCCGACGAGGAGCCCGTGCTCGGCGGACGTCGGCTGCCGCCGGTCCCCGCGGCGCTGGAGAGCCTCGCCCCCGGGCAGGCCACCACCTTCGACCTGCGCCTGATCGTCGGCGACCTCGCCCTGGGCCGCGACAACGGCGTGTTCCCCCTGGCTGTGCAGGCCCAGGCCCGGTACGGCGACGCCCTCGTGCGCGGCTCCGTCGGTCTGGCGTCCACGTTCGTGCCGTGGTTCCCGGACGGTCCGACCGCTCCGACCCGCATCGCGTGGCTGCTGCCGCTGATGGACCAGCCCCGGCGGGCGCCCGACGGGGCGCTGCTCGACGACGAGCTGGACGCGCTGCTCGACAGCAACCTCGACCGCGCCGGGCGGCTGCACCGGGTACTGGCCGCCGCCCGAGAGGGCGCAAAGGGCGGCTGCGACCAGCCCGCCGCCCGGCTCGGGCAGGAGCCCGCTCCGCCGGAGGTCGCGCCGCCCGCCCCGGTCGAGTTCTGCCGGGGTGAGGCGGTGCCGGTCACGTACGCCGTCGATCCGGAGCTGCTGAGCGCCGTGGAGTCGATGGTGCGCCCGTACGTCGTCGTCGAGCGGGGGGAGCGTCGAGAGCGGGCGGCATCGGAGAACGCCGTCGCCTGGCTCAGCGCCCTCCGGCTGGCGGCGTCCTCCAGCGCGGTGCTGGCCGTGCCGTACGCCGATCCGGACGTCGTGGCGCTCAGCCGCCCGGAGTCCGGCGTCCGGGACGACGTCGAGCTGCTGCGCAAGCTCGGCTCGGCCGAGGCCCGGCGGGTGCTGGGGCTCGACACCCTTCTGACCTCCATCGCCTGGCCACCGCCCGGGCCGATCGGGGGGTCCCTGGAGGGCCTGATCGGCACTCCCGACGCCGGCGCCGCGCCCGCGATCGTGCTGGACGAGGCCGCCCTGCCTCAGCCCCCGGCGCTGCTGGGCCGCACCCCGAGCGCCCGGACGACGCTGTCGTCCACGACCGGCCCGGTGACCGCCCTGGTCGCCGATGAGGGGCTGTCGCGGCTGATCGAGCCGGACCCGTCCGGCGCCCGCTGGCAGGGAGCTCGGCTGGCCGAGCAGCGATGGATCGCAGAGGTCGCGGCGATCGCCGCGGAGCGCCCCGGCCAGTCACGGACCTTGCTCGTCGCCCCTGGCCGGCGCGCCGACCTGCTGCCCGGCGTGGCCGCGGCCGTCATGGCCGACACCGGCCGGCTGCCGTGGCTGTGCCCGGTGAGCCTCGCCGACGCGGTGTCGGGCACCGAGCGCTGCGCGCAGCTGCCCGACCTTCAGGCAGCCGCGCGCTCGGAGAACCGGGGGACGCTCGAGCGCCGCGGCCGCGAGGACTCCGAGCTGGCGCCGGCCTACGTCGAACGGCTCGGGAACATCAGGCTGCGCTCGGACCAGTTCACCGACGAGGTGCTGATCGCGAGCGGCGAGCAGGCGAAGGCGACGAAGGCGCGGCTGCTGCGGGCACGCGGACGCGCGGCCAGCAGCGCCTGGCGTGACAAGCCGGCCGGCGGGCGGGCCATGCTCACCCTGCTCCAGAACGACGTCGAGGGCCTGCGGTCCCAGATCCGCCTCGTGAGCGAGCCGGTCCTGCTCACCGGCAGCACCGGCACCTTGCGGCTGACCGTGGAGAACCGCCTGGACCAGCCGGTCAACGTCGGGGTGCGGCTGGACGAGACCAGCGACGCGCGGCTGTCCTCGGAGGAGACCGACGTCAGGGAGGTGCCCGGCCAGCAGGCCATCCAGGTGGCCGTCCGGGTGGAGGCCCGCACCTCCGGCCGCTTCGTGGCGAGGGCGCGTCTGGTCGACCTCAGCGGGGACGCCTTCGGGGAGCCGGTCGACCTGGCCGTGCGCTCCACCCAGTACGGCCGCGTCGCGCTCGGCATCACGGGGGCCGCGGCGGCGGTGCTGCTCGTCGCCGCGGGGGTGCGCATCACCTCGCGCGCGCTGCGGCGCTCGGCTCCGCGTCCGGATCCCGCACCCCTCGACGAGCCGGTCGGCAGCGACCGTTGAGCTCGCTCGGGAGGTCGGCCCGCTCCATGGCGGCGGGCACGCTCGCCTCCCGCGCCACCGGCTTCCTGCGCACGGCGGTGATCGCCGCGGTGCTCGGGGTCGAGAGCGTCGGCGCGGCGTACAACGTCGCCAACACCACACCGAACATCGTCTACGAGCTGCTGCTGGGCGGCGTACTCACCAGCGTCGTCGTCCCGCTGCTCGTCCGGGCGGCCAAGGACGACGCCGACGCAGGCACGGCCTACGCCCAGCGGCTGCTCACCCTGACAGTGCTGGTCCTCGGCGGCGCCGCCGTCGCGCTGGTCCTCGGCGCCCCGCTGCTGATCGACCTCTACGCCGGCGACCTCGACCCGCAGGCGCGCGAGCTCGCGATCACGTTCGCCCGCTTCTTCCTCCCCCAGGTGCTCTTCTACGGTGTCGGCGCCGTGCTCGGGGCGGTGCTCAACCTGCGCGGCCGCTTCGGTGCGCCGATGTGGGCCCCGGTCCTGAACAACCTGGTCGTCATCGCCACCGCGCTGGTCTTCCTCGTGCTGCGGGGCACCGGCGAGCTCACCCCCGGCGGGCTGTCGCCGGGGGAGGTGCGGCTGCTCGGGATCGGAACGACCCTCGGCATCGTCGCCCAGACAGTCGCCCTGCTCCCGTCGCTGCGCGCCGCAGGCTTCCGCCTGCGGCTGCGTTTCGACCTGCGGGGCACCGGGCTGCGCAAGGCCGGACGGCTCGCCTCGTGGGTGCTCGTGTACGTCGTCGCGAACCAGCTGGCCTACCTGGTGGTGGTGCGGCTGTCCGCCGACCAGGATCTGGTGGACGCCGGGCGGGGCTACCCGTCCTACGTCTACGCGTTCGTGCTCTGGCAGCTGCCGCACGCGATCGTGGCTGTGAGCGTCATCACCGCGCTCCTGCCGCGCATGAGCCAGGCGGCCGCCGACGGCCGGCTCGAGGACCTGCGGGGGTCGCTCAACCACGGGCTGCGCCTGACGGTGGCCGTGCTGGTGCCGGCCGCCCTCGCGTTCGTGGTGCTCGGGCAGGCGCTGGCCACCCTCGTGTTCGCACGCGGGCAGGTCTCGCTCGACCAGGCCCGCTTCATCGGGGTGCTGCTGGGGGTCTTCGCGGTGGGGCTGGTCCCGTTCAGCACCTACCAGCTGCAGCTGCGCGCGTTCTACGCCATGCAGGACACCCGGACGCCCACCCTGATCAACCTGGGCGTCAACGCGACGCTGGTCGTCACCGACATCACGCTGTACGCCGTGCTGCCCGAGCGCTACAAGGTGATCGGGCTGGCCGCCGGGCACGCCACGTCCTTCCTCGCCGGGCTCGTTCTGTGCTCGTTCGTGCTCTCCCGGCGCCTCGGGGGGCTGTCCGGCGGCGGGGTCCTCCGCACCGCCGCGCGCTGCCTGCTGGCTGCCGCCGTGCCCGCGGTGCTGGCCGGGTTGGTCGCGGTCTCGCTGGGCCGCTCGGTCGGCACCGGGCCGCTGGGCGCGGCGCTGTCCTTGGCCGGCGGCGGCGGGGTTCTCGTTGTCGGCTACGTGCTGCTGACCCGCCGGCTGCGGGTCCGCGAGGTCGACGAGGCGGTCGGCCCGGTGCTGCGACTGCTCCGGCTGCGCTGAGCAGCTGGCACGGCCGAAGGCGCACGTCCTCAAGCGCGGAGCCGTGCCGACCGATCCGTTCTTCATGTCCCCCGACCGCCCGTCCTCATGCGACCGCGGCGACGTCGTGCTCGGCTGGCTCACCAAGGTGGTGGCCACCCTGGCGATCCTCGGGCTGATGGGCTTCGACGCCATGTCGCTCGCGGTCGCGCGGGTGCAGGCGGAGGACTCCGCGCAGCAGGCTGTACGCGCTGCGTCGACGTCCTACAGCACCACCAGAGACCTGCAGGCGGCGTACGACGCGGCTGTTGCGCGCGTCGGCGCCTCCGGCGACACGATCGACCCGGCGGGCTTCACGGTCACACCGGAGGGCGCGGTGACGCTGAGCCTGCGGCGGGAGGCGCCGACGCTGCTCGTCGAGAAGATCCCGCAGCTTCGGGAGTACTCGGTCACGACCCGCACCGTCACCGGTGGCCCACCCCGCTGACCCCGCTGTCCCGTAGGCCATGGCGTCCTACAGTGGACGCAGCCGGGCGTCGTCCGGCATGTCGGCCGGGAGGATCCGTGGCGCTGCCAGCAGGCAGTCGCGCACTGCGCCCGCTGCTGCTGGCCGACGACGTCCTCGCCTACCGCTACCGGCTCGTGCGACCGGTCGACGTGCCCCCCGAGCGGAGCGGGCCGGCCGTCGTCTGGCTCGCCACCGACGAGGTCCTCGCGCGGCCGGTCGCGGTCAAGCTGATCTCCGCCGCGGGCCGCCGGGGTGCGGCCGCCTCCGACTCCTTCCTCGCCGCCGCGGCTCGGGCCGGCACCGTGGCCCACCCGGTCCTCGCCCGCGTCTACGACGCCGCCCTGGAGGAGCGGCCGGCGGAGCGCGCCGGGCAGCCGGCCGGTGAGATCGACGTCGCCTACGTCATCAGCGAGTGGGTGGACGGCCGCACCCTCGCCGAGGTCGTGGCGGCGGACGGGCCGTGGGAGCCGGCGGAGGCGTGCGGTCTGGTCACCGAGATCGCCGACGCGCTGTGCGTCGCCCATGACGCGGGGATCCCGCACGGGCGGATCCACCCGCACAACGTCCTTCTCGCCAGGGGCGGCCGCGTGAAGCTGACCGACCTCGCGGTGTCGGCGGCGCTGCCGCAGCACGCCGTTCCGGCCCTGCGCGCGACCGACCCGACCCCGACCGGCGCCGACGTCCGCGACATCACCGCTGTCCTGTACGCCCTGCTCACGGCGCGCTGGCCCGCCAGCGCAACCCCCCAGCCCTCCTGCGGCATCCGCCCCGCTCCCTCGGGGAAGGACGGACCGGCCCGCGGGAAGCTGACCAGCCCCCGGCAGATCCGGGCCGGCATCCCCCGCTCCCTCGACAGCGTCATCGTGCGGGCGCTGGACCCGGTCGCCGCCCAGACGCCCCCGGCGCTGACGACGCCTGCCGCGCTGTGCGACGCACTGGAGCGTGCCGTCCTGCCTTCGGTGGCCGGGCGCAACGGCCTGACCGGCAGCACACGCATCGTCCCCCGCCCCGGGACCCGTCCGGCGGCGCGTACGGCTGGCCCTCCAGTGCCCCCTCCGCCCGCGCGTCCGGCGCCCCCTGCCGCGCGCCCGGCGGCCCGCCCGGTAGGGGCCGCGCCGCTGCCGCCGCGGGCCGCTGCCGCCGCGGCCGGCACCCCCCGTGCCTTCCTCGCCACGCCGCCCGCCCCGCTGCGTGTCCCGGCGGCGCCCCCGCGTACCTCCACCCCTCGTAGCCCCGCGCCCAACCCGACCGTCCCCCCCGAGCTGCTCCGCTGGCTGCCGCTGGTGCTCTCGGTGGTCCTGCTGGTCGTCGTCGGGTCGATGGCCTACTCCACCGGGAAGCGGATCGGCACCGTGTCGACCTCGCCCGACAGCGTGGCGGCCTCCCGAACTCCCGTGGGGGGCCCTGCGGCGGGCAACCGGGGCCCGGCGGGCATGGCGCTGCGGCTGACCTCCGTGCCCGTCCAGGACTTCGACCCGCCCCCGGGCGACGGCCGGGAGCAGCCCGGCGCCGTCTCGAACGCCCACGACGAAGACCGGAGCACGGTGTGGATGACCGACGCCTACGACAGCGAGAACTACGGCGGGGTCAAGCAGGGCGTCGGGCTGGTCGTCGACCTCGGACAGGCGCAGGCGCTGTCGCGGGTCGAGCTGGACGTCACCGCTCCCGGCACCTCGGTGGAGCTGCGGGGGGCTGACGTGGCCGGCATGGACCCGAGCGCGTTCCGGACGCTCGCCCGTGGCCGCAGCGGTGCCGGCCCGTTGACCCTGTCCACGTCGAGCGCGGCGCCGGCCCGCTACTACCTGATCTGGATCACCGGTCTGCCCAAGGTGGGGCCGCGCTTCTCCACCGGCATCAGCGAGATGCGCTTCTTCGCCCGCTGAGGCTCCCGGAGCCGCAGCCCGCCGCTAGGGTCGCGCCGTGAGCGAGGAAGGTGACGGGCCCGACGCGCCGGACAGGTCCCTCCTGGCCGCTCACCTGGCCGGTGACCCCGACGCCTTCGGGCGCATCGTCGCCCGCCACCGGGACCGGCTGTGGGCCGTGGCCCTGCGCACCCTCGGCGACCGCGAGGAGGCGGCGGACGCGCTCCAGGACGCGCTGCTGTCGGCCTACCGGGCGGCCGGGAGCTACCGCGGGGAGGCGCAGGTCACCACCTGGCTGCACCGCATCGTGGTCAACGCCTGCCTCGACCGCGTACGCCGGCGGCAGGCCCGGCCGACGGTCCCTCTCCTGGACGAGGCCGGTCGCACGGACCCGTCCGATCCCCGGGACTCCCTGGCCGAGCGCGAGACCGCGCTCGACATCGAGCAGGCGCTGGCGGCGCTGGCGCACGACCAGCGGGTCGCGATCGTCCTCGTGGACCTGCAGGGCCTGTCGGTCGAGGAGGCCGCCGCGGTGCTCGACGTGCCCGTCGGAACCGTGAAGAGCCGGTGCTCCCGCGGCAGGGCCCGGCTGGCCCTGTCGCTCGGCCATCTGCGGAACCGACCCGGCACCGCAGCCGTCCCACCTGGGACCGGACGCTTCGCGCGGGAAGGAGGTGACGCGTGAGCGAGCACCTCGATCTCGATGCGCTCGCCGACCTCCTGGTGGGAGAGGGGGCGAAGGACGGCTCGGACTCGGTGCACCTGGCGGGCTGTGCCGACTGCGCCGGGAGGCTCAGTGAGCTCGCGGACGCGCAGGGTGCGGTCACGGCCTCGCTCGCAGCGCTGTCGGCTCCCGCCCTGCCCGACGACGTCGCGAGCCGGATCACCACCTGCCTGGCGAGCGAGCCGGCGCTGACGCCGGCCGGCGGCACCCGGACGGCGACTGCTGGCGCGGGCGCCACCGTCACGCCGCTCGAGCCCCGGCGCCGCGCGCGCAGGGCCTGGCTGCCGGCTGTCGCCGCCTCGGTCGTCCTGCTCGGAGCAGTTCCCGTCGGCTCCAGCCTGCTGAGCGACAGACGCCAGGACGAGGCGGCCTCGACGGCCGCGCTCGGCGCCGCGGCCGACACGTCAGCCGGCATCGCTCGCAGGGACAGCGAGCTGGACTACGCCGACCCGGCTGCGGTCTCGGCGGCGCTGCCGGGGGTGCTCGCCGGCGCCCCCGGCACGGCGGCGGGGCGGGAAGCGGCCGCGCCACCACCTGGCAGCGCGTTGCCCGCACCGGGCACCGCCGCGCCGCTCAGCTCGAGCGAGGGCTCGGCGACCTCCGCCGACCAGGCCGCAGGCGACCCGCTGCGCCGTCTGCGAGATCCGGCCGGGCTCGCCTCGTGCCTGGTCGCCCTGCTCCCCCCGGAGCAGCCGGACGTGCGCCCCCTCGCCCTGGACTACGCCCGCTACCGCGGGATGCCGGCGCTCGCGGTCGTCCTGCCGGACCCGGACCCGGCGAAGGTCTCGGTCTTCGTGGTCGGCCCGGACTGCTCGCGAAACGACGACGACACGCTGTTCTTCACCCGCCTGGCTCGGCCCTGACCGCCCCCGGCTGGCTACCGCTTGGGCGGCAGGGTCCACAGGATGACGCCGACGACGGCCGCCAGGTAGGGCAGGAACGAACCGGTCGCGAGGATCCCCTCGCTGCGCTCGAGCACGAAGCCGAAGGCAACACCCAGAACGGCGTACAGCGCGGCGATCAGGCGGACCCCGTTCGCGCCCGACCCGGCCTTCGGCAGGCCGGCCGCCGCCTGCGCCGCCGCGCCCGTGATCACGCCGACGACGAAGGGTGTCAGGTAGGCGAAGACCGCAGCACCGACGTACTGCGCCGCGACGACCCCGCCCATCAGGGCCACCGCGGTGCTCGCGAGGGCCGCCCGGACGTAGTTCTCGAGCTCCGCCCCTCCCTCCGGACCGATCGCCGCCGGGCTCTGGTCGCCGCGACAGACCTGGCAGCCCCCGCCGGGCGCCTTCTGGGCATCGTCCGCGCAGCGCGGGCGGCCGCACACCGGGCAGGTGTCCACCGCGGGGCGTACGGCATGGACGGCGCAGCGCGGGCCTGCAGGCAGGCTGGCCTCGGAAGACGTCACGCGTGGCACCCTCTCATCCATAGGGCCTCGCCTCGCACCGGGAAGAGGCCGCCCGCAGGGAACGTTCCTGCGCACAGACCCACGACGAGAGGCCCCTGGTGAACGACGAGACCGCAACCGAGACGACCGGCGACGCCCTGCAGGTGCGGGATGCGATCGTGGTCGGCTCGGGCCCGGCAGGCTGGACCGCGGCCATCTACCTGGCCAGAGCCGCGCTGGCGCCGCTGGTGTTCGAAGGGTCGGTGACGGCCGGCGGGGCGCTGATGAACACCACGGACGTGGAGAACTACCCCGGCTTCCCGGACGGGATCATGGGCCCGGAGCTGATGGACAACCTGCGCAAGCAGGCCGAGCGCTTCGGCGCGCAGATCGTCACCGAGGACGTCACCGGACTGGACCTGCTGGCCGACCCGAAGGTGGTCCAGGTGGGCGACGCGACCTACCACGCGCGGACGGTCGTGCTCGCGATGGGGTCGGCCTACCGCAACCTCGCCGTGCCTGGCGAGGGACGGCTGTCGGGGCGGGGCGTGTCATGGTGCGCGACCTGCGACGGCTTCTTCTTCCGGGATCAGGACATCGCCGTGGTGGGCGGCGGCGACTCCGCGGTCGAGGAGGCCACCTTCCTCACCCGGTTCGCGCGGTCGGTGACCATGGTCCACCGCCGCGACACGCTGCGCGCCAGCAAGATCATGCAGGAGCGCGCACTCAGCAACGACAAGATCCGCTTCGCCTGGGACAGCGAGGTCGTGGAGGCGGTGGGTGAGGACAAGCTCGAGGGCGTACGCCTGCGCAACCGCCGCACCGGCGAGGAGCGACTGCTGCCCGTCACCGGCCTGTTCGTCGCCATCGGCCACGACCCCCGGTCCGAGCTGGTGAAGGGGCAGGTCGAGCTCGACGACGAGGGCTACGTCGTCGTGCAGGGGCTGCACACGACGGCCACGAACGTCCCGGGCGTCTTCGCCGCCGGCGACCTGGTCGACCACACCTACCGGCAGGCGATCACCGCAGCCGGCACGGGCTGCGCCGCGGCGCTCGACGCCGAGCGCCACCTGACCGCGCTCGAGGACGCCCACCTGGTCGGGCTCTAGCCCCGTCCCGGGCGGAATCCCCGCCCTGCACCGGCTGTTGCCCCGGTGACCCCATGACCCCGAGATCACAAGGAGCACCCCTGATGGGCGCCACCAGGAGCACCACCGACGCCAGCTTCACCACCGACGTCCTGCAGAGCGAGAAGCCTGTGCTCGTCGACTTCTGGGCCGAGTGGTGCGGGCCGTGCAAGATGATCGCGCCGGTGCTCGAGGAGATCGCCTCGGAGAACGTCGACAAGATCAGCGTCGTCAAGCTCAACATCGACGAGAACCCGGGCGCCGCCCGTGACTACCAGATCATGAGCATCCCGACGATGGCCGTCTTCTCGGGCGGCAAGATCGTCAAGCAGATCGTCGGTGCGAAGCCGAAGGCCGCGATCCTCAAGGACCTCGAGACTTTTCTCTAACCTGCTGAACTCTCCGGGAGCCTGTCGCGTATGCACCCATGACCGGACAAGTTCTCTCTGGAGGATCCATGAAGAAGTTCGCCTACACCGTCCTGACTGCCGCCATGGCCGGCGGCATCGCCCTCGGCACCGGCGGTGCGGCCAGCGCCGCCCACTGCGTCGCACCGGAGAAGGACAGCCCCGGCTTCTCCTACTTCGGCCAGGACGGTCGTGAGGACGGCGAGCCGCGCGGCGCGTCGGCGTGCCGCGAGCGCACCGGCAGCCCCTCGGAGCGCGCGCCCGGCCAGAACTAGTCGCACCTGCCGAAGGCCGGGTCCCCACGGGACCCGGCCTTCGTGCTGCCCGCACCCCTAGACTCGGCTCCCGTTCCGTACCTGTCGAGAGGCCGGCCGTTGCAGCTGTATCGCCACGGTGACCGGGGGCCGGCGGTCGCCGACGTCCAGGCGACGCTGTCCAGTCTCGGCCTTCTTCCTCGCCCGCCCGCGGAGCCCGTCTTCGACGAGGCCACCGACCGGGCGCTGCGCGAGTTCCAGCAGCGACGAGGGCTGTCCGTCGACGGCATCGTCGGCGCCGAGACCTATCGCGCGCTCGCCGCAGCACGCTGGAAGCTCGGGGACCGGCTGCTGTCGCTGGCGACGCGGCCCTTCGTGGGTGACGACGTCGCCGCACTGCAGGAGCGGCTGCTGGAGCTCGGCTTCGACGCCGGCCGGGCAGACGGCATCTTCGGACCGCGTACCGAGAAGGCGCTGCGCAGGCTGCAGCACGAGTACGGCCTGCTGCCCGACGGGACCTGCGGGCCGGCGACGCTGCGGGCCCTGCGGCAGCTCGGCCGGCACGTCACCGGCGGGCGCCCGCAGGTGCTGCGGGAGACCGAGGCACTGCACCAGGCCGGCGCGGCCCTGCCCGGCAAGATCGTCGTGCTGGATCCCGGTCACGGCGGCCACGACCGCGGGGCCACCGGCAACGGGCTGGAGGAGGCGGCGCTGGTCGAGGACCTCGCGGCTCGGCTGGAGGGGAGGCTGGCCGCCGTCGGGGTGCGTGCACTGCTGACGCGGGGCGTCGGGAGCAACCCGAGCGTCGCGGAGCGCGCCGCCTTCGCGAACGAGACCGGCGCCGACCTCTTCCTGTCCCTGCACGTCGACTCGGCGCCCTCGGCGCGGTGCCGCGGCGTGGCCTCCTACCACTTCGGTGCGGGCAGCGGCGCCACCTCGACGGTCGGTGAGGAGCTCGCCTCGCTGGTGCAGCGCGAGGTGGTGGCCCGTACCGACCTCGTGAACTGCCGGGTGCACGAGAAGACCTGGGAGATCCTGCGGCTGACCCGGATGCCGGCGGTGCGCCTCGAGCTCGGGCACGTGACCAACCCAGGCGACGCGGCGCGCCTTGCCGACCCGGCTTTCCGGGACACCGTCGCGGAGGGGGTGCTCGTGGCCGTGCAGCGGCTGTTCCTGCCCGCCGACCTCGACCCCCCCACGGGCGTCATGCGCCTGCCGAGCCTGCCCGTCGGGTAGGGCCCGGTCCGTCAGACCGGGCGCATCAACGGGTCGGGGCTCATCGACCCCAGCAGACGCTCGAGCGCCACCTCGACGTCCTCCCGCCAGGACACGGCCGACTTCAGCTCGAGCCGCAGCCGCGGGTAGCGGTGGTGCGGGCGCACGGTCTTGAAGCCCACCGAGCGCAGGTAGCCGGCTGGCAGGACGCACGCGGGGGACTCCCACTGCTCGTCGCCGAAGGCCTCGATCGCCCGGACACCGCGGCGTACGAGGTCCTTGGCCACGCCCTGCAGGAGCATCCGGCCGATGCCGCCCCCGGCGAAGTCGGGGTGCACCTGGCCGGTCATCAGCAGCACCGCGTCGGCACTGATCGGGCTGGTCGGGAAGGCCAGCGAGCGCGGGACGTAGCTGGGCGGGGCGTACATCAGGTAGCCCGCCGGAATGCTGTCGACGTAGACGATCTTGCCGCAGCTGCCCCAGTCGAGCAGCGTCGCGGAGACCCACGACTCCTTCTCGAACGCGGTGTCCCCCGCCTGCCTCGCCCGGTCCTGTGCCACCGGGTCGAGCTCCCAGAACACGCACTGCCGGCACCGCATCGCCAGGTCGTCGAGGTTGTCCAGGGTGATGTTGACGGCGCGGCGGCTCATCGGCGGGGCGCCCTCAGCAATCCGGCGACCCAGCCGCCGACCATGCCGAGGAGCAGTCCGAGCGACAGCCCGCTCACGACCCGCTTCGAGGGGCGCTCGGGCATGGTCGCTCCTGTTCTGAGCCAGCGGGAAGGGGCGGGAGATCCCAGGCTGGTCGGCGTGCGGCCGGTGCGGCGCCTCAGAGCGTAGATCGCGAAGCGCCGGAGGAACAGGTGCGCCTGCCGGGGGAAATGCACAGGCCGGATGCACCGCCGCGGGTAGCCTCCGGGGATGGCACCTCGGCCCGGGTCCGGCGTGACGCTGGACGCCTTCACCGACCGCTACGCCCAGCGCACGCACGGCATGACCGCCTCGGAGATCCGGGCGCTGTTCGCGGTGGCCTCCCGGCCGGAGGTGGTCAGCCTGGCCGGCGGCATGCCCAACCTGTCGGCGCTGCCGCTGGACGCCGTCGGCAAGCTCATGGGTGAGCTGGTGCAGACCCGTGGGGCGCAGGCGCTGCAGTACGGCTCGGGACAGGGCGACCCTCACCTGCGCGAGCTGATCTGCGAGGTGATGGCCCTCGAGGGGATCGCGGGCTCCTCCGAGGACGTGGTCGTCACCGTCGGGAGCCAGCAGGCACTCGACCTGGTCACCCGCGTGTTCATCGACCCCGGCGACGTGGTGCTGGCCGAAGCCCCCTCCTACGTCGGCGCGCTCGGCACCTTCGCGTCCTTCCAGGCCGAGGTCGTCCACGTCGAGATGGACTCCGCCGGGCTCGTGCCGGAGGCGCTGCGCGCAGCGATGGCGCGGGTGGCGGCGGCCGGCAAGCGGGCGAAGTTCCTCTACACGGTGCCCAACTTCCACAACCCGGCCGGCGTCTCGCTGGTCGAGTCCCGGCGTGACGAGGTGCTGGCGCTGTGCCAGGAGGCCGGCCTGCTGGTGCTCGAGGACAACCCGTACGGCCTGCTGGGCTTCGACGCGCCGCCCACGCGCGCGATCCGGGCGCGCAGCACCGGCGCGCACGGCCACAACGACGACGTGCTCTACCTCGGCTCGTTCAGCAAGACCTTCGCCCCGGGGCTGCGGGTCGGCTGGGTGCTGGCTCCGCACGCGGTACGCGAGAAGCTCGTGCTCGCGGCCGAAGCCGCCGTGCTGTGCCCTCCGACGTTCAACCAGATGGCCGTCGCGGACTACCTGTCGACGCAGGACTGGCAGGGCCAGGTGTCGGCGTTTCGGGCGATGTACCGGGAGCGACGCGACGCGATGCTCGAGGCGCTCGGCTCGCTGATGCCACCGGGCACCACCTGGACCCACCCCGCGGGCGGGTTCTACGTCTGGGTGACGCTGCCGGACGGGCTCGACGCCAAGGTCCTCCTGCCGCGGGCGATCACGGCGCGCGTGGCCTTCGTCCCCGGGAGCGCCTTCTTCGCCGACGGCAGCGGGCGCAGCCACCTGCGGCTGTCCTACTGCTATCCCGAGCCCGAGCGGATCCGCGAGGGCGTGCGTCGTCTTGCGACCGTCCTCGAGGAGGAGGTGGAGCTGCGCGCGACCTTCGGGTCGACCGGGCCGCTGCGCGCCGGGCGCCCGCAGTCGGAGTTCCCCTCGCCGGACCTCGCGTGAGGGCGCTCGTCCTCGCGGGGGGGCTGTCGCACGAGCGCGACGTGTCCCTGAAGTCGGGGCGCCGGGTCCTCGACGCACTGCGCGCGGTCGGTGCCGGCGCCGAGCTCCGGGATGCCGACGCGGCCCTGCTCGGCCACCTCGAGGAGAGCTCCTACGACGCGGTTCTCGTCGCGCTGCACGGCGGGGCGGGCGAGGACGGTGCCGTCCGCGAGGTGCTCGAGATCGCCGAGGTGCCCTACGTCGGCTCCACCCCCGATGCCTGCCGGATGGCGTGGGACAAGCCCACCGCGAAGGCCCTCGCCGTGCGGGCCGGCCTGACCACACCGGCTTCAGTTGTCCTGCCACACGCCGCTTTCCGTGAGCTGGGCGCGGGTGCCGTCCTCGACCGGCTGGTCGGCCACCTCGGCCTGCCGCTGATGGTCAAGCCCGCCAGGGGTGGTTCGGCGCTGGGCTGCTCGACGGTCGACAAGCCCGACGACCTGCCCGGCGCAATGGTGTCGTGCTTCTCCTACGGCGAGGCGGCGCTGGTCGAGCAGCTCGTCACCGGCACCGAGGTGGCGGTGACCGTGGTCGACACGGGGAAGGGGCCGCGCGCGCTGCCGGCGGTCGAGATCGTGCCGCTGTCGGGCGTGTACGACTACAGCGCGCGTTACACCGCCGGTCAGACGGAGTTCTTCGCCCCCGCCCGGTTGGACGAGCCCGTGGCGGCCGCCGTGGCCGAGGCGGCGGTGTGCGCTCATCGGGCGGTCGGGCTGCGCGACCTCTCGCGGGTCGACCTCATCGTCGACGCGTCCGGGGTGGTGCACCTGCTCGAGGTCAACACCTCGCCAGGGATGACCGAGACGTCGCTGCTGCCGATGGCGGTCGAGGCGGCGGGGCTGTCCTTCGGGACGCTGCTGGCCGAGCTGCTCGACCAGGCCGCGGCGCGCGGCTGACCCGCCGCCAGCCCGTCCCGGCGTGAGCCCGACCGCGTGCCTCCAGCCGCGTCACACGGTCAGGGGACGCCCTGCTCGACGGGCGGAGCCTCGCCAGGCGGTGGCGAGCCCTCACCGGGCGGCCTCCCCTCGAGCACCCCGACGATCCGCTCGAGGTCGTCCAGCGACGCGAACTCGATGGTCACCTTGCCGCGCGCCCGGCCGAGGTCGACCTTCACCCGGGTCTCGAGCCGGTCGGACAGCCGCTCCGCGACCTCGCCGAGCCTGGCCGGAACCGGGCGCTTGGCCGGCGCCCGGCGCGGCGGGCGCGCGTCCTCACCCAGGGCGCCCTGCGCCAGCTGCACCGCTTCCTCGACACCACGCACGGACATGCCCTCCGCCACGACCCGCGCCGCCATGCTCTCCTGCGCCTCGGGCGTCGGCAGGGCGAGGATCGCGCGGGCGTGGCCGGCCGACAGCACCCCCGCGGCGACCCGGCGCTGCACCGGAGCGGGCAGCTGCAGGAGGCGGATGGTGTTGGAGATCTGCGGGCGGGAGCGGCCGATGCGCAGCGCCAGCTCGTCGTGCGTCGCCCCGAACTCGTGCAGCAGCTGCTGGTAGGCGGCGCCCTCCTCGAGCGGGTTGAGCTGCTGGCGGTGCAGGTTCTCCAGCAGCGCGTCCCGCAGCATCGCGTCGTCGCCGGTCTCGCGCACGATCGCCGCAATGGTCGCGGCGCCGGCCTCCTGACACGCCCGCCAGCGGCGCTCGCCCATCACCAGCTCGTAGCGCTGCTCACCGGCCGGTCCCCCGCCGACCTCCCGCACGACCACCGGCTGGAGCAGGCCGACCTCGCGGACGGAGGCGACGAGCTCGGCCAGGGCGTCGGGGTCGAAGGACGTGCGCGGCTGCAGCGGGTTGGGCCGGATCGCCTCCAGCGGCAGCTCGGCGAAACGGGCTCCTCCGGGCCGCCGGTGTGCCTCCGGGCCGGATGCGGCGGGCTGCGCCTGCTCGCCACTGCCCGCCGGCCCGGTGCCTCGCGCCTCCTGCTCACCCGTCCGCGCCGGCGCAGGGTCGGCCGGAGGCTGGGCGTCCGGGCCGGTCGGGATGAGCGCACCGAGGCCCCGCCCCAGCCCGCCCATCCGGCGCGGGGAGCTCACGCCTGCCCCGGCTTCGGGGCGGCGCCGCGCTCGGCCAGCTCCTTGGCCGCCTCGACGTAGGCCAGGGCGCCGCGCGAACCCGGGTCGTAGGTGACCACGGACTGCCCGTAGCCCGGTGCCTCCGACACCCGGACGCTGCGCGGGATGGCCGTCGCCAGGACCGTCGTCCCGAAGTGGCTGCGCACCTCCGCGGCGACCTGCTCGGCCAGCCGGGTGCGCGCGTCGTACATGGTCAGCAGGATCGTCGACACGTGCAGAGCGGTGTTGAGGTGCTGGCGGACCAGTTCGACGTTCTTGAGCAGCTGGCCCAGGCCCTCGAGGGCGTAGTACTCGCACTGGATCGGGATCAGCAGCTCCTGCGTCGCCACCATCGCGTTGACGGTCAGCAGGCCCAGCGAGGGCGGGCAGTCGACGAGCACGTAGTCCAGGTCGCTGCCGGGGCCCGCGCAGAACGCCTCGATGGCCCGCTGCAGCCGGCTCTCTCGGGCCACGACGCTGACCAGCTCGATCTCGGCACCCGCGAGGTCGATGGTCGCCGGGACGCACCACAGACTCGGCACCCCCTCGGCGGGCTGCACCACCTCGGCGATCGGGACCTGGTTGATCAGGACGTCGTAGATGTTGGGGGTGCCGACGCGGTGCTCCACACCCAGCCCGGTGGAGCAGTTGCCCTGCGGGTCGAGGTCGATCACGAGCACCTTGGCGCCGTGCATCGCCAGCGCCGCCGCGAGGTTCACGGTCGTCGTGGTCTTGCCGACCCCCCCCTTCTGGTTGGCGACCGTGATCACCCGCCGGGACCCCGGGCGCGGGAAGTCGTAGCGTCCGCCGGGGTTGAGGGCACGTACGGCAGCCGCCGCCTGGGCGCCGATCGGCAGGTCGTCCTCGCCCGCGGGACCTCCGGCGGATTCGTTGCCGCGCAGCCCGGCCCTGAGCCCGCCGAGTGCAGCCTCCGCGGGAAGGAGGTCCACCGAGGGCCGGTCCGGGCCGGGAGAGGAGGGCTCGTGCGCCGGCTCGCGCCGAGGCTCGGCCGGCGGCTGGGGCTCGCGGTGTGCCGGCCGCGCCACCGGGGAGGCGGCTGGGGGGGGACCGCCGCCGAGCAGCGCCGCATCGGTCGGCCGCACGGGCGCGGCCGGCGTCGTCACGACGACCGGGCCGGGCGCCGGCGACTGCGGTCGGGGGGCGGAGGGAGCCGGCGGCGGCTGCGCAGCGGACGGAGCCGGCGCCCAAGGGCCACCATCCGCGGCGGCCCCGTCGGGCCCCGGGTCGGCCTGTGCCGTCGGGTCGAGCGCCGCATCACCCGCGCGCCGGCCGGGCCAGCCGACGCCGCCGGCCGTACCTGCACTGTGCGCACCGCGGCGGCCGCGTACCGGCCAGCCCAGGCCGCTCACCTGCGGTTCCTCCGCCTGCTGGTCGAGGAGATGCCCCCAGGACGTCCGGACGGCCTCGTCGTGGGGCGTCCGGCCGGGATGGTGCGCTCGCCTCGGGTGACCACCACGACGCGCGTGGCGCTCAGGCCGGTGCCCACCGTCACCACCTCACCCGCGCGGGCCCCCGCGGCCTGCAGCGCGGCGCCCGCCGCGGCGAGCTCGCTGTCCGCGCGCTCGCCCTTCTGCGCCAGGAGGCGACCCCCGGGACGCAGCAGCGGCAGCGCCCAGGCGGCCAGCCGGTCCAGCGGAGCGACGGCACGGGCCGTGACCACGTCGACCACCAGCGCGCCGGCGAGATCCTCGGCCCGAGCGCGGCGCACGACCGCCGTGCGCAGCTCCAGCTCGGCCAGCGCCTCCTCCAGGAATGTGGCGCGCCGCAGCAGCGGCTCCACCAGCACGACGGTGAGGTCGGGACGCAGCGCTGCGAGGACGATGCCCGGCAGTCCCGCACCCGAGCCGAGGTCGGCCACGACCGCGCCCGGCTCGACGAGCTCGCCCAGCGCGGCGCAGTTGAGCAGGTGCCGCTCCCACAGGCGCGGCGCCTCCCGCGGCCCGAGCAGCCCGCGCTCCACCCCCGGACCCGCCAGCAGGGCGGCGTAGCGCTCGAGCAGCGGCAGGGCGGACCCGAAGACAGCCCGGGCCTCGGGCGGCGCGGCCAGGAGGTCGCTCATCAGCCGGCGTCGGGCACGACCACCACGCGGCGCTCCGGCTCGACACCCTCGGACTCACTGTGCACGCCGGGCGTGGCGGCGACTGCGTCGTGGACCACCTTGCGCTCGAACGGCGTCATCGGAGCCAGCCGCACAGGCTCGCCCGAGGCCAGGCACCGCTGCGCCGCGCGGCTGCCGATCTCGGTCAGCTCCGCCTTGCGGGCGGCGCGCCAGCCGCCGATGTCGAGCATCAGGCGGCTGCGCACTCCCGTCTCGCGCACCACCGCGAGGCGCGTGAGCTCCTGGACCGCCTCCAGAACCTGCCCGTGCTGGCCGACCAGCGCATCGAGGCCCTCCCCGACGACCGCGACCACGGCCCGCTCGCCCTCCACGTCCATGTCGATGTCGCCGTCGACGTCGGCGATGTCGAGCAGGCGCTCCAGGTAGTCACCGGCGATGTCCCCCTCGCGCACCAGCAGGTCCTCGTCGGCAGGCGCGGCGGTGGCCCCCTTCGGGACGCCCGCCAGAGGGTCGGTCGCCTCGGCGACAGGCGGGTCGATCTGGGTCACGGCGCTGGGAGTCCTTCGCGAAGAGGGGAGGTACGGCGGTGACGGCGGTCGGCGGCGGGTCGAGCAAGGGGTGGCGGCGGTGCTGTCCCTGGCAGGCTAGCGGCGACGCCGGTTCTTGTTCTTGCGGCTGCCGGCGGCGCGGCGGCTGCCCGGCTGCGGCGCCTTGGCCGGGCCGCCCGTACGTCCTCCGACTCCGGCAGCGACCGCCCGCGACGGCGCGGCGGCCGCGACGGCGGCTGGCGTGGAGTCCGGCACGGCGGGGGAGCCTGCGGCCGGCCCCTCCTGACCCTTGCCCTCCTGACCCTTGCCCTTGCCCTTGCCCTTCGGCCGGGCAGTGGCGGTCGGGTCGCTCCCGGCGGGAGCCTGCTTCTTCATGTCGGGCTTCCCCGGCCCACCTGTTCCCTTGGGCCCGGCTCCGGACCCGCCCGGCCCACCTGTCCCCTTCGGTCCGCCCCCGGACCCGCCCGCCTGGCCGCCTTTCCCCTTCGGCCCGGTTCCAGACGGCGTACCTCCTGCCCCCTTGCCGGGGTTGAGGTTGACCGGCGGCATCCGCTTGATGACCCAGGCCTGCTGGCCCATCGACCAGAGGTTGGTGGTCAGCCAGTACAGCAGCACGCCGATCGGGAAGAAGACGCCGGAGACGGCGAAGGACAGCGGCAGGACGTACAGCAGCAGCTTCTGCACCATGATCTGCTGCGGGTCCGTCGTCCCCGCGCGCGCCATCATCTGGCGCTGGGTCCAGAAGGTCGACGCTCCCATGCCGATGACCATGAGGAACGCGACGAGGCGCACCGTCGTGTGGTTGGCGCCCAGCTCGTCGATGAGCGAGGCGGGGCTGTTGAACGCCGCGCTGATCGGGGCGCCCAGAACCTGCGCCGCCGCGCCCTCGCGGAGCTGGTCGGTGGACAGGCCGAACTTCGCGGTGGCCGTCGTCCGGAACTCCCTGATGACGGTGAACAGGGCGAAGAACACCGGCAGCTGCAGCAGGAGCGGCAGGCAACCCGACACCGGGTTGGCGTTGTTCTCCTTGTACAGCTTCATCATCTCGGTGTTCATGGTCTCGCGGTCGCCCTTGTGCAGCTTCTGCAGCTCCTTGACCCTGGGCGCGATCTCCTGCATGCGGCGCTGGCTCTTGATCTGCTTGACGAACAGCGGGAACAGCAGCAGCCGCACCGTGACCGTGAGCAGGACGATGGACAGCGCCCAGGCGGGGCCGCTTCCCGGGAGAAGGAACGCCGACAGCCCGCGGTGGATGAGGGCCAGCAGCGCGCCGACGGGAGTGGCGAGGGCTTCTAGCACTGGTGGGCTCCGGTACCTGGATGCGGAAGGCGGGTTGGGCTGTCGTGCATCGGGCTGTCGATCCTCACGCTGTCGATCCTTCCCCCGGTAGGACGTACGGGGGGCACCGGGTCGTGCCCGCCGGGGTGGAACGGGTGGCAGCGGCCGAGCCGGCGCACGGTGAGCCAGCCTCCCCGGGCCGCACCGTGCCTCTGGAGGGCCTGCACCGCGTACGCGCTGCAGCTGGGCAGGAAGCGGCAGCGGGGGCCGAGCAGCGGGCTCACCCAGCGCCGGTAGCCGCCGAGCACGGCCAGGAGCATCCGGACGGCGAGCCCGTACGGGGCGGGCGAGGCGGCGGTCACCGTCGGCGGCGCGGCCGCAGGGCGGCGCCCAGAGCGGCGTCGAGGTCGGCGGCCAGGGCCGTGCTCCGGGCGGCAGCGGCGGGAGGTCCCGCGCGGACGACGACGCGGCTGCCAGGAGGCAGCCCGGCCAGCCGCGGCCGCAGCAGGTGGCGCAGCCGGCGCGAGGTGCGGTGCCGGTCGACAGAGGTCCCCACCGCCTTGCTCACGACCAGGCCGGCGCGAGGTGGGGCGGCGGCGGCGGCCGGGTCGTCCGGCGACAGCAGCGCGTGCACGGTTAGCAACGGACGCGAGACGCGGCGGCCGCGGCGGACGACCTCGGCGAAGTCCGAGGCCCGGTGCAGCCGGGAGGCACGCGGAAGCACGGCCGCTGCGCAGCTCGTGGCGCCGGCCTACGCCGACAGCTCGTTGCGGCCCTTGCGGCGGCGGCCCGCGAGGATGGCGCGACCGGCGCGGGTGCGCATGCGCAACCGGAAGCCGTGCGTCTTGGCGCGACGGCGGTTGTTCGGCTGGAAGGTGCGCTTGCTCACGGCGGGGCTCGCTCTCGAAGGGCCTGGGAGGGCTCGCCTGCTCCCCCGGTGCCGGCAGGCACCGGGCGGGCTGCGCGACCCGGGTCGGGAGGCCAGCGCGGGCACAGACGGCTCCACGGTACGTACGGCCTGCGGGAGGGTCAAACGGGTCGGCCCGCGACACGCCGACAGATCCGCAGTGTATCGGTGAAGTTCCGCCGAATGCCTTGCCCAGCAGGAATCGTGCTGTTAGCGTCCCCGCACCGAACCTCCCCCGAAGGACGCTCCGCGAGGAGAGACGTTCCGGGTACCGCAGCACGTGCTCGAGTGGCCTGCGGACCGGGCGACGGCTCGGATCCGGCCACCACCAGCACTGCTCGACGTCTCCACAGGCTGTGGACAGCCATGTGGACATCGCGCTGTGTCAGCGGAAGGCTCGGGCCGCGCCGGCGGGAGGTCGGTAGCGGCGGCCCGGCCGGGTCGCCGATCCGGCGACCCTAGGGAACCGCGTGACCGACCGAGACCCCGGCAGTTCAGGCTCCGCCCACTCCGGCTCGGGTCCCGGTTCCGGGCAGTCCGGGAGCGGCTGGACAGCCCCGGCGGCGGCGGACCTGCTGCCGGCCCCGGCGGCCGCCACCGACCTGCTGGAGCCCGAACCGCCCGAGCGCACGCTCGAGCAGATCTGGGTGCAGGCCGTCGACGGACTGCCCGAGGGCGGCCTGTCGCCTCAGCAGCGGGCCTGGATCGGGCTCACCCGGCCGCTCGGGCTGGTCGAGAGCACCGCGCTGCTGGCGGCGCCCAACGAGTTCGCCAAGGAGGTGCTGGACACCCGGCTCCGGCCGATCATCTCCGCCGCCTTGAGCTCGGCCTACGGGCGGGCCATCCAGGTGGCGATCTCCGTGCAGCCGGTGCTTCCGCACGCAGCGGACCCGGCCGAGGACGCCGATCCGGAGCGTGCGGCCGAGCCCCCTGTCGAGGAGGGCCGCGAGACCTACTCCGGCCCGTTCCCGCAGCACCCCTCCCCTGCCGGGGAGGCGGCGTTCGACCCGTTCGACCCGTTCTCCGGGCGGGCGAGGGACGAGCCGGACAGCTACGACGACGGCGCCTCTCGCGAGCGGGCGCCCGACAACGTGCGGCACCTGCCGGGAATGGCAGGCCGGGGACCGGCCGAGCCGGCCCGGCTCAACCCGCGCTACGCCTTCGACACCTTCGTCATCGGCGCCTCCAACCGCTTCGCCCATGCCGCCGCGGTCGCCGTCGCCGAAGCCCCGGCCAAGGCCTACAACCCGCTGTTCATCTACGGCGAGAGCGGTCTGGGCAAGACCCACCTGCTGCACGCGATCGGGCACTACGCCCAGCACCTGTTCGACGGCGTACGCGTGCGCTACGTCAGCTCGGAGGAGTTCACCAACGACTTCATCAACTCCATCCGCGACGGCAAGGCAGAGACGTTCCGCCGGCGCTACCGCGAGGTCGACATCCTGCTCGTGGACGACATCCAGTTCCTGGAGCACAAGGAGGGGACTCAGGAGGAGTTCTTCCACACCTTCAACACTCTGCACAACGCCAA
Source organism: Mycobacteriales bacterium (assembly GCA_030447385.1). Taxonomy (GTDB): domain Bacteria; phylum Actinomycetota; class Actinomycetes; order Mycobacteriales; family SCTD01; genus SCTD01. The sequence goes on along the minus strand of JAUJOY010000001.1, from coordinate 320,444 downwards.
CAAGCAGATCGTGATCAGCTCGGATCGACCGCCCAAGCAGCTGTCGACCCTGGAGGACCGGCTGCGGACGCGGTTCGAGTGGGGACTGATCACCGACGTGCAGCCGCCCGACCTCGAGACGCGCATCGCGATCTTGCGGAAGAAGGCCGCACAGGACCGTCTCGCCGCGCCGCCCGACGTCCTCGAGTTCATCGCCTCCAAGATCTCCCGCAACATCCGCGAGCTCGAGGGGGCGCTCATCCGGGTGACCGCGTTCGCCTCGCTCAACCGGCAGACCGTGGACCTGGCCCTGGCCGAGGTCGTGCTCAAGGACCTGATCCCGGCCGACCGGGGACCCGAGATCAACGGCGCCACCATCATGGCCGCGACCGCCGACTACTTCGGGCTCACGATGGAGGACCTGTGCGGCTCCTCGCGCTCGCGCATGCTCGTGACCGCGCGGCAGATCGCGATGTACCTGTGCCGGGAGCTGACCGACCTGTCCCTGCCCAAGATCGGGCAGATGTTCGGCGGCCGTGACCACACCACGGTCATCCACGCCGACCGCAAGATCCGGGCGCAGATGCCCGAGCGCCGGGCCACCTACAACCAGGTTGCCGAGCTGACCAACCGGATCAAGACCCGGTCACGCCAGCCGTGACTCGTGGTAGCTGCGCAGTGCACAGATTGTGGACAAGACTGTGGAGAAGGCGGGGAAAGCCCGTGGACCTGCCCGCGCGCCTGCGGACAGCCGGCGGCCCGTCCCCAGCTGTCCCCCGCCGCGACGGCGGCTGTCCACAGCACGGGTGGACGGCGATTCGGGGCCTGACCTGCCGCGCCGCCGATCGTGCACAGGCCTGCACGCTCCTACGACCACGACGTGTACTTCCCTCGAGGAATCCCCCCCTCGTGTTCTGGGCGGGCCTGGATGTGGACGGAGGACGTCTGGCACTCTTGCCACCACCTCCGCGCCCGGGAAGGCGCACCGACAGAAGCAGGCAGGCATGGAGCTGAGGGTCGAGCGGGACGCGCTCTCCGACGCGGTCGTCTGGACCGCTCGATCCCTGCCCGCCCGCCCACCGATGCAGGTGCTGCTCGGCCTGCTGCTGGAGGTGGGCCCGGACGAGTCGGGTACGGACGTGCTGGAGATCTCCGGGTTCGACTACGAGGTCAGCTCGCGGGTGCGCCTGGCCGCCGCGGCGGACACCGCGGGCCGCGTCCTCGTCCCGGGCCGGCTGCTGGCGGACATCGTGCGCTCCCTGCCGGCGCAACCGGTCGATCTGCGGCTCGACGGGACCAGGGTGGTGCTCACCTGCGGCCCTGCGCGCTTCACCCTGCCGACGCTGCCGGTGGAGGACTACCCCAAGCTGCCGGGCCTGCCGCCCACCGCCGGGACGATCGGGTCGGACGTGTTCGCGGCCGCGGTCGCCCAGGTCGCGCTGGCGGCCGGCCGCGACGACACGCTGCCGGTGCTCACCGGTGTGCGGTTCGAGCTCGAGGGCGCCCGGCTGACGCTGGCGGCGACCGACCGCTACCGGCTCGCGGTCCGCACACTGCCGTGGCGCCCGGTCGACGACGCCGTGTCCACCACGGCGCTCGTGCCGGCGCGCACGCTGTCCGAGACGGCCAAGGCGCTGACGGCGGCGCCCGAGATCACCCTCGCGCTGTCCGGCGCCGGCTCCTCCGAAGGCATGATCGGCTTCGAGGGCGCCGGTCGCCGGACGACCTCACGCCTGCTGGAGGGGGAGTTCCCGAAGTACCGCTCGCTGCTGCCGAGCGAGAGCAGCGCTCTGGCCGAGGTGGCGACCGCGCCGTTCGTCGAGGCGGTCAAGCGGGTGGCGCTCGTCGCCGCCCGCAACGCGCCGGTGCGGCTGAGCTTCTCCACCGACGGGGTCGTGCTCGAGGCCGGTGGCGCCGACGACGCGCAGGCCAGCGAGCAGCTCGAGTGCGGGTGGCAGGGCACCGCGAGCGACGAGCCCTTCCAGATCGCCTTCAACCCGCAGTACCTGCTCGACGGGCTCGGTGCGGTCGACAGCGACACGACCACGCTGTCGTTCACGGGGCCGACCCGCCCGGCGGTGCTGACCGGCAAGCGCGACGGCGACAGCGCCGGGGCGGCTGCGGACTACCGCTACCTGCTGATGCCGGTCCGCCTGTCCGGCTGACCCGGCCCGGCTGACCTCCCGGCAGGGGCCCCTCCCGGCCGGGACGAGGCTCCCCAAGGGCACCGGTCCGCTGTGGTGGAGTAGCGCCCACCGAACTCGAAGGAGCGCCATGGGCACGCTGGGCATGATCGGGTTGGGGCGCATGGGCGGCAACATGGCGGAGCGGCTGCGCCGGGCCGGCCACACCGTCGTCGGCTACGACCGGTCGGCCGACAGCGGCCGGCAGGTGGACAGCCTCGAAGGGCTCGTCCAGGCTCTGCAGGCGCCGCGGGTCGTCTGGGTCATGGTGCCGGCCGGACAGCCGACGTATGACACCGTCGACGCGCTGCGCACCCTGCTCGAACCCGGCGACCTCGTCGTGGACGGCGGCAACTCCCGCTACACCGACGACCAGCGGCACGCCGCGGAGCTCGAGCCCGCCGGGGTCGGCTTCGTGGACTGCGGCGTCTCGGGCGGCGTGTGGGGCCTGACCGAGGGCTACGCGCTGATGTGCGGCGGCAAGGACGAGCACGTCGCGCTCGCGCAGCCGTTCTTCGACGCGCTCAAGCCGGCCGGGGACGCCGGCTTCGTGCATGCCGGGGAGGTGGGTGCCGGTCACTTCGCGAAGATGGTGCACAACGGCATCGAGTACGGCCTCATGCAGGCCTACTCCGAGGGCTGGGAGCTCATGATGGCCACCGACGTCGTGACGGACGTCCCCGCGGTCATCGCCAGCTGGCAGCAGGGCACGGTCATCCGCTCGTGGCTGCTGGACCTGATGGTCAAGGCCCTGCGCGAGGACGACGACCTGTCCGGGCTGCGCGGCTACGCCGAGGACTCCGGCGAGGGGCGCTGGACCGTGGAGGCCGCGATCGACCACGCCGTCCCGCTGCCGGTCATCACGGCGGCGCTGTTCGCCCGCTTCTCCTCCCGCCAGGACGACCCGCCTGCCATGAAGATGATCGCCGCGCTGCGCAACCAGTTCGGCGGCCATGCCGTCACCTCCGCCGCGGGGTCGCTGGAGCGTGGGGCGGACAGCCCGGGGGCCGATGCGGACGCGCCGACGGACGCACCGGCCGACGTCTCGGAGGTCCGTGCCCGCGGCGAGACCGGCACCGTCCCGGATGCCTGACCCGTGCACGTCAGCTCCCTCGCGCTCACCGACTTCCGATCCTGGTCGGCGCTCGAGCTCGAGCTGGGGCCGGGATCGTTCGCCCTGGTGGGGGCCAACGGGCAGGGCAAGACCAACCTCGTCGAGGCGCTCGGCTACGTCGCCACCCTCGGCTCGCATCGGGTCGCGACCGATGGACCGCTCGTCCGGATGGGTGCCGAACGCGCCGTCATCCGGGTGGGGGTCGAGCGCGAGGGCCGCACCACCCTGGTGGAGCTCGAGCTCAACCCCGGACGGACCAACCGGGCCCGGGTCAACCGCGGCCCGGTTCCGCGCGCGCGTGAGGTGCTCGGCATCCTGCGGACGGTGCTGTTCGCGCCTGAGGACCTGGCGCTCGTACGCGGTGACCCGGCAGAGCGCCGGCGCTTCCTCGACGACCTGCTCGTATCGAGCGCCCCGCGCTACGCCGGGGTGTGCGCCGACTACGACCGCGTGCTCAAGCAGCGCAATGCCCTGCTCAAGACCGCCTTCCGAGGCGGTCGCCGCGGGGTGGAGGGCGCCGGCAGTGGGGACATGCGCACGCTGGACGTGTGGGACGCCCACCTCGCCCGGTGCGGCGCCGAGCTGCTGGCGGCTCGACTGGCGCTCGTAGCCTCGCTGCGTCCCCGGGTGGCCACCGCCTATCGGGCGGTGGCCGCCGGGAAGGAAGGTGGCGAGGGGGACACCGCGGTCGACTACCGCTCCTCCCTCGGTGCGGCGCTCCCGCTCGAGGGCGACGTGCCCTCCCGGGATCGCGACCTGCTCGCGGCCGCGCTGCTCGCCGAGCTGGCCCGGATGCGACCGCAGGAGATCGAGCGCGGCCTGTCGCTCGTCGGCCCGCACCGGGACGACCTCGTCCTCGGGATCTCGGGTCTGCCGGTCAAGGGGTACGCCTCACACGGCGAGTCCTGGTCCTGCGCGCTCGCGCTGCGCCTCGCGTCGTACGAGCTGCTCCGCGCCGACGGCGGCGAGCCGGTGCTCGTCCTCGATGACGTCTTCGCCGAGCTGGACGAGGGGCGGCGCGAGCGTCTCGCCGGGCTGGTTGCCGGGGCCGAGCAGGTGCTGGTGACGGCGGCCGTGCCGGCGGATGTGCCCGAGGCGCTTGCCGGTCGCCGGTACGACGTGCACGACGGGACGCTGAGCCGTGTCCGCTGAGGATCAGGTTCCACGAGAGCAGATGTCAGGTGCCCAGGTTTCACGTGAAACGGCGCCGGAGGGCGCAGGCGGCGCGGAGGTCGCGAGCCTGGCCGAGCAGTCGAGCGGCCCAGCCGGGGCGCGGCGCGGCCCCGACCTCGTCCGGGCTGCTCTGGCGCAGGCCCGCGCGGCGGCCCGCGCGAGGGGGCTGTCGCCCGGCGCACCGCGGGGCCGGGCAGCGCGCGCGGACCCCTCTCGAACCGGCTGCGGGCCGGACGCCCGCGATCCGGTGCTGTTCGGCCAGCTGATCTCGCGGCTCGTGGCAGAGCGCGGATGGGGGGACACCACCGCGGCTGCCGGCGTGCTCGCCAACTGGGACAGGCTCGTCGGCCCGGACATCGCGGCGCACTGCCGACCGGCGTCCCTGGTCGACGGGGAGCTGGTGCTCGTGGCGGAGTCCTCCGCGTGGGCCACCCAGCTGCGGCTCCTGACCCGCACGCTGAGCGCCCGCTTGACCGAGCAGGTGGGACCCGGGGTGGTACGCGGCATCGTCGTGCGCGGCCCGGTGCAGGCCGACTGGCGCAAGGGGCCGCGGCGCGTACGCGGTCGCGGGCCGCGGGACACCTACGGCTGAGCGAGCTGACCCGCCGCCGCGGGAGAGGTGAGCAGCCGCTCAGCGGCCCGCAGGTGACTGCGGGTGGGTCCCCACCCGCGACCACCTGCGACGCGCGAGAACCGGCCTGACGGCGGCTCTCGCCGGAATCGCCCGCGCCGCAGGCTATGCTGGACCAGTCGCCACCGGGCGGGCTCGGGGGTCGTCCCCCACGGGAGCCTTCCGGTCCGGAGGCGTCTGGATGTCCTCGCGCGCCCCTGAGCTTCCGCCTGCCCGAAGGGCGGTGGCTCGGCTGGGCGCGAGGACACCAGATCGCCGCCGGGAGGCGGAGGAAGCGAGAGCTGCATGCCCGACCCGACTGCTGCCCCACCGACATCCGACGAGGGGGCGGCAGGCTCCGCGGCCACGGGGAGCTACAGCGCCTCCTCGATCACCGTGCTCGAGGGTCTCGAAGCGGTCCGCAAGCGCCCGGGCATGTACATCGGCTCCACGGGCGAGCGTGGGCTGCACCACCTGGTCTACGAGGTGGTGGACAACGCTGTCGACGAGGCGCTGGCCGGCCACTGCGACGCGATCACCGTCTCCCTGCTGGCCGACGGCGGCGTACGGGTGCAGGACAACGGCCGCGGCATCCCGGTCGACCTGCACCCGGTCGAGAAGCGGCCGGCCGTGGAGGTCGTGCTGACGACGCTGCACGCCGGCGGGAAGTTCGACGGCGAGTCCTACGCCGTGTCCGGCGGCCTGCACGGGGTCGGTGCCGCGGTCGTCAACGCCCTGTCCACCCGACTCGATGTCGAGATCCGCCGCGACGGGTGGGTGTTCACCCAGAGCTACCTGCACTCGGTGCCCGGGCCGCTCGTGCGCGGCGCCGCGACGCAGGAGACCGGGAGCACCGTCACCTTCTGGGCCGACCCGGGAATCTTCGCCGAGACCACCACCTACTCCCGCGAGACGCTGCACCGCCGGCTGCAGGAGATGGCGTTCCTCAACAAGGGGCTGGCCATCACCCTGCGCGACGAGCGCACGGACCTGTCCGGTGGGGAGGTCATGGAGGAGCGCTTCCACTACCCCGGCGGCCTGGAGGACTACGTCCGCCACCTCAACCACACCAAGTCGCCCGTCCACCCCAACGTGATCGGGTTCTCCGACGACACCACCAGCGGCATGCGGATGTCGATCGAGGTGGCGATGCAGTGGAACGACTCCTACACCGAGTCGGTCTACACCTTCGCCAACACGATCAACACCGCGGAGGGCGGCACCCACGAGGAGGGCTTCCGCACCGCGCTGACCACGACCTTCAACGACTGGGCCCGCAGCAAGGGCCACCTCAAGGAGAAGGACACCAACCTCGAGGGCTCCGACATCCGCGAGGGGCTGACCGCGATCATCAGCCTCAAGCTCGCCGAACCGCAGTTCGAGGGCCAGACGAAGACCAAGCTCGGCAACTCCGAGGCCAAGAGCTTCGTCCAGCGGGCGACCGGCGAGTGGCTCAAGGACTGGTTCGACCGCAACCCGGCCGACGGCAAGATGATCGTCCTCAAGGCCTCCCAGGCCGCCCGCGCGCGGCTGGCGGCCCGTCAGGCCCGCGAGCTCACCCGCCGCAAGGGGCTGCTCGAGTCCTCCTCCCTGCCCGGCAAGCTGGCGGACTGCCAGTCCACCGACCCCCGCGAGTCCGAGATCTACGTCGTGGAGGGCGACAGCGCCGGCGGCAGCGCCAAGGGGGGTCGGGACTCCACGTTCCAGGCCATCCTGCCGATCCGCGGCAAGATCCTCAACGTCGAGAAGGCCCGGATCGATCGGGTGCTGAACAACAACGAGGTCCAGGCGATGATCACGGCGCTCGGCTGCGGCATCCACGAGGAGTTCGACGCCACCAGGCTGCGCTACCACAAGGTGGTGCTGATGGCCGACGCGGACGTCGACGGCCAGCACATCCGCACGCTGCTGCTCACCCTGCTCTTCCGCTTCATGCGCCCGCTGATCGAGTCCGGCTACGTCTACCTGGCCTCGCCACCGCTCTACAAGATCAAGTGGAACGGCGGGGAGATCATGTACGCCTACTCCGACCGCGAGCGCGACGGCCTCATCGCCGCCGGTCAGGAGGCCGGCAAGAAGCTGCCCAAGTCGGGTGAGGCGGTGCAGCGGTTCAAGGGGCTCGGCGAGATGAACGCCGACGAGCTGTGGTCCACCACGATGGACCCGGCGCAGCGCGTGCTGCTGCAGGTGACCCTCGACGACGCGGCGACCGCCGACGAGTTGTTCTCCACGCTCATGGGCGAGGACGTCGAGGCGCGGCGCTCGTTCATCCAGCGCAACGCCCGCGACGTGCGCTTCCTCGACATCTGACCTGCCCGGATGACCGCCTGCCCGCTCGTGCCGGTCGTGTTCCACGTGAAACGTCACCTCGAAAGGCACGTCCGTGACCGATGTCCTCCCTCCGCCGCCGCCCGCCGGTGACCGCGTCGAGCCGGTCGGCATCGAGGTGGAGATGCAGCGGTCCTACCTCGACTACGCGATGTCGGTCATCGTGGGCCGGGCGCTGCCCGACGTGCGGGACGGGCTGAAGCCGGTCCACCGCCGGGTGCTCTACGCGATGTACGACGGCGGCTACCGCCCGGACCGGGGCTACTTCAAGTGCGCCCGCGTCGTCGGCGACGTCATGGGCAACTACCACCCCCACGGGGACAGCTCGATCTACGACACGGTCGTCCGCCTGGCCCAGCCCTGGTCGCTGCGCTACCCGCTGGTGGACGGCAACGGCAACTTCGGCTCGCCGGGCAACGACCCGGCCGCGGCGATGCGCTACACCGAGTGCCGCCTCGCCCCGCTGGCCATGGAGATGCTGCGCGAGATCGACCAGGAGACGGTCGACTTCACGCCGAACTACGACGGCCGCTCCCAGGAGCCGACGATCCTGCCGTCCCGGATCCCGAACCTGCTGGTCAACGGCTCGTCCGGCATCGCGGTGGGCATGGCCACGAACATCCCGCCGCACAACCTGCGCGAGGTCGCGCGGGGGGTGCAGTGGTTCCTGGCGCACCCGGACGCCGCTGCGCCGGAGCTGCTGGAGGCGCTGCTCGAACGGATCCACGGGCCGGACTTCCCCACCGGCGCCCTCATCGTGGGGCGCAGCGGCATCGCGGAGGCCTACCGGACCGGCCGCGGCTCGGTCCGGATGCGGGCGGTCGTCGAGGTCGACGAGGACGCCAAGGGGCGCACCATCCTCGTGGTCTCCGAGCTGCCCTACCAGGTCAACCCGGACAACCTCGCCGAGTCGATCGCCGACCTCGTCCGCGACGGCAAGATCGGTGGCATCGCCGACGTCCGCGACGAGGGGAGCCAGCGCCTCGGGCAGCGCCTGGTGATCGTGCTCAAGCGCGACGCCATCGCCAAGGTGGTGCTCAACAACCTCTACAAGCACACCCAGCTGCAGTACACCTTCGGCTGCAACATGCTGGCCATCGTCGACGGGGTGCCGCGCACGCTGCGCCTGGACGAGTTCGTCCGCTACTACGTCGCGCACCAGGTCGACGTGCTCGTGCGCCGTACCCGGTTCCAGCTGCGCCGCGCCGAGGAGCGGGCGCACATCCTGCGGGCGCTCGGCAAGGCGCTGGACCGGCTGGACGACGTCATCACGCTCATCCGCAACAGCGCCAGTGCGGAGGCGGCCCGCAGCGAGCTGATGGAGCTGCTCGACATCGACGAGCTGCAGGCCGTCGCCATCCTCGACATGCAGCTGCGCCGGCTGGCCGCCCTGGAGCGCCAGCGGATCCTGGACGAGCTGGCCGAGAAGGAGCGGGAGATCGCCGACCTGCAGGCGATCCTCGCTGACCCGTCGCGCCAGCGCCGGATCATCGGCGAGGAGCTCGGCGAGATCGTCGAGCGCTACGGCGACGAGCGGCGTACGCGCATCGTGGCCTTCGAGGGCGACATGAGCGCCGAGGACCTCATCGCCCAGGAGGACGTCGTCGTCACGGTGACGCGGGGCGGCTACGCCAAGCGCACCCGTACCGACCTCTACCGCGCGCAGCGCCGCGGCGGGCGGGGGGTGCAGGGGGCCAGCCTGAAGCAGGACGACATCGTCGAGCGCTTCTTCGTGACCACCACCCACCACTGGCTGCTGTTCTTCACCGACAAGGGCCGGGTCTACCGGGTGCGGGCGCACGAGCTGCCGGAGGCCAACCGCAACGGCCGTGGGCAGCACGTCGCCAACATCCTGGCCTTCCAGCCCGACGAGCGCATCGCCCAGGTCATCGCGCTGCGGGACTACACCGCGGCGCCCTACCTGGTGCTCGCCACGCGCAAGGGGCTGGTGAAGAAGACCGCCCTGGTGGAGTACGACAACAACCGCTCGAGCGGGCTGATCGCCCTCAACCTGCGCGAGGACGACGAGCTCATCGCCGCGGCGCTGATCCGCGCCGAGGACGACCTGCTGCTGGTGAGCAGGCAGGCCAAGTGCATCCGCTTCCAGGCCGACGACGAGGCGCTGCGCCCGATGGGCCGGGCCACGTCCGGCGTGATGGGGATGCGCCTGCAGGGCGACGACGAGCTGCTCGCCATGCAGGTCGCCGGCGACGACGAGGACGCGCTGCTCGTCGTGACCGACGGGGGGTTCGGCAAGCGGACCCGCCTGTCGGAGTACAAGCGGCAGGGGCGCGGTGGGCAGGGTGTGCTGACCGCCCGGATCGAGGAGCGGCGCGGGCAGCTCGTCGGGGCGCTCATCGTGCGCGACGCCGACGAGATCTTCGCCATCACGAGCGCCGGCGTCGTGATCCGGATGTCGGTGCAGCCGCTGCGCTACCTGTCCCGGGCGACCAGCGGCGTCAAGCTGGTCGCGCTCGACCGGGGCAGCAGCGTGGTCGCGGTGGCGCTCAACGGCGAGGCCGCGGCTGACCAGGTCACGGCGGCGGCAGCAGGGGAGTCGGCCGGCCAGGACGACACCGCGCAGACGGGGGTGCAGGATGGCCCGATCCTGCCGCCGAGCGGGCAGGATGGCGCCATGGCGGTGGAGGGCAGCGGCGACGGGCAGGGTGAGGGTGTGCCCGGCTTCGCGGCACCGGTCTCCGAGCAAGGTGACGACCAGGAGGATCCGGCATGACCGCGCCCCAGGTCCCCGGCACCGGGCCCGCGCCGGGCCGGCGGGCCTCCGAACCCAGCGGGCCCAGCTCGACCGTGCTCCCGCCCTCCCCCGTGCGCCGCCCGGCGCCGCCCGGTCCGCCTCGGCCCGGATCTGGGCGCAGCGGATCGCCGGCGCCCAGCGGCGACCGCCCCGGGGAGCGCCCGAGCCGGCCATCGACCGGACGGGCCCGCCGGGCCCGCCTCGCCCTCAAGCGCATCGACCCCTGGTCGGTCTTCCTGTTCTCCCTGCTCGCGTCGTTGTTCGCCGGAGTGGCACTGGTGGTCGCGGTGGGGGCGCTGTACGCGATCCTCACCAACCTGGGCGTGGTCACATCGGTCAACGAGCTGTTCGGTGAGGTCACCGGGGAGGGTGAGCCGCTGTTCACGGCGAGCCGCTTCGTCGGCGGCGCCGCCATCGTGGCGGCGGTCAACGTCGTGCTGCTGACGCTGCTCGCCACGCTCGGCGCCCTTCTCTACAACGTGTGCGCCTCGTTCACGGGGGGCATCGAGGTGACCTTGGGCGAGCGCGACTGACCGCGGCGGACTGCTCGGGGGCGCGAGCAGGGCGTGGTGTAGTCTCGCCGATCGTGTCCTCGCACCGACGGGGCCTGTAGCTCAGCTGGTTAGAGCGCATCCCTGATAAGGATGAGGCCGGAGGTTCAAGTCCTCCCAGGCCCACCCGCCCGACCCCGGCGATGCCTTCCGAAGGAGTTCCCGTGCGCCGTCCGGCACTGCTGGCCATCCTGTTCGGCGGCGTGACGTTCCTGCTGCGACGCAGGTCGCGGGCGGGCCGGGCCGAGAAGGACCTGTGGACCGAGGCGACGGGCACACCCGACCTGCGCTAGCCCCCCCCCGCGCCCCCGGGGCCATAGCTCAACTGGCAGAGCACCGCCTTTGCAAGGCGGGGGTTCGGGGTTCGAGTCCCCGTGGCTCCACTGGGAACACCCGCTCCGCCCGGTTCCGCCCCTGACGTCCGGAAAACGAATGCCATCTGTTGCGGCCTTGATGCTGTTGTTGCACCGCCCTCTGACCGACACTGTGAGGTGACGCCCGCGGTGCGTCCCGGGCTGCCGTCGACCAGGCAGCGCCCGGCCGGCTCGGGCACGGCTCGGAGGAGCGGATGACAAGGGCTGGGGAGGACCGCTCCGGTGCCCGCCCGGCCGCGCTGGCGGATCCGGGCAGAGCCGAGATCGAAGGACTGCTCGACGTGACGCAGGCGCTGCTTGCAGCCGCGGACTCCACCTCGGCCGGCAAGGTCCTGCTCGACGCCGTCGTCGACCTGTACGGCGCCCCCCGTGGACTGCTGCTGGCCTCTGCGGACGGGCGCCTGCCCGTCCTCGCCTCCCACGGCCTGCTCGAGGCCGGCCGGCCACTTGGCCCGTGCCGGAGCCCGGCGGTCCTGCGGGTGCTCGAGCAGAACGCCACGCGGCTGATGCGCCGGCTCGACCCGGTCAAGGAACCCTGGCTCGCCCAGGCGGTGCCGGCCGGCGCAGACCTGCTGCTCGTGCCCGTCTCGGCCGACGAACGCCGCTACGGCGTCCTGCTGCTGCAGCTGCCCGCCCTGCCGGGCTCGGGATGGCGCAGCGCCGTGGTGGGCCCGCTGGAGCGAGCAGCCGCCTGCACCGCGTACGCCCTGCGCACCATGTGGCGCATGGAGCACCTGGAGCGGCTGGCCGCCACCGACGACCTGACGATGATCGCCAACCGGCGGACGTTCGGCGCTGCGCTGGAGCGCGAGATCGCCCGTGGCGCCCGCAGCGGCGAACCGGTCAGCCTGGTGATCCTGGACATCGACAAGTTCAAGCTGGTCAACGACCTGCACGGTCACCCGGCCGGCGACGAGGCGCTGCGCAACGTCGCCGCGGCGCTGTCGATCGCCTGCCGCGACCTCGACACGGCCGCCCGCTACGGCGGCGAGGAGTTCGCGGTGATCCTGCCCGACTGCGGTCCCGAGCGCTCGGTCGACATCGCCGATCGCCTGCGTGAGGCGGTGGCGTCGGCGCCGGCGGTCACGACCCTCACGGCCAGCGCCGGGGTGGCGAGCTACCCCATGCACGGCGGCGACGCCGACAGCCTGGTCCGGGCCGCCGACGACGCGCTGCTGGTGTCCAAGCGCACAGGGCGCAACCGCACGACCCGCGCCACCGCAGTGGCGCTGGACAACCCGCTGCGCACCGCGGTGGCACAGCGGGTTCTTGCGCAGCCGAAGCGCCTGGAGGCGCTGCCCGCGCCGGCCCGCACCGAGCAGCGCTAGCCGCCGGCTGGACCGGCGGACGAGGCGGAGGGCGGAGCCGCCGGATCAGGATCGAGCCGGTCGACCACCGCCCGCAGCTCGCCCGGCTCCACCGCGCCCGGGGCGTCCTCACCCTCCAGGCGTCGGGCGAGGGCCGCGACGACCCTGCCGACCGCACCGCCGACGAGGGCAGCCCCGACGACCCACGGCCACCGGCTCTCGCGACGCCCCATCCGTCCTCCTCTTTGCGCTGCGACGTGCTGCTCGGCGGGGGCCCGTGGACGCGACCTCGGCGGCCCGCTGCAGGCCCATGCAAGACTCGGTCGACCTGAGCACCTTGTCACGGACCTGCTGCACGTACCCGCCTGGCGGTTGCTCGTCGCAGCATCCCGCCGCCGTTTCCGCTTCGCCGAAGGGAGCCTTTGCGTGGCCAGCGAGCTGTACGCCACCCTCACCACCAGCCTCGGGCCGATCCGGGTGCAGCTCTTCCCGAACCACGCCCCGAAGACGGTGCAGAACTTCGTCGGCCTCGCCGACGGCTCGCGGGAGTGGACGGACCCGAGGACCGGCAAGAAGGGCGAGGGCTCGCTGTACGCAGGCACCGTCTTCCACCGGGTCATCCGCGGCTTCATGATCCAGGGCGGTGACCCGCTGGGCACCGGCACCGGCGGCCCGGGTTACCGCTTCCAGGACGAGTTCCACCCGGAGCTGTCGTTCTCCAAGCCCTACCTGCTGGCCATGGCCAACGCCGGTCCGGGCACCAACGGCTCGCAGTTCTTCATCACCGTCGCCAACACCACCCACCTGACCGGGCGGCACACGATCTACGGCGAGGTGGCGGACCAGGCCAGCCGCGACGTCGTCGACGCCATCGCCGCGACGCCGACCGGCACCATGGACCGGCCGAAGACCGACGTCGTGATCGAGTCGATCCAGATCGACAAGGTCGACAGCTGAGCGAGAGCCCGGGCACCGCCGGGGAGGCGGTGCAGAGCCCCCCGGTCTGCTACCGCCATCCCGGGCGGGAGACCTACGTCCGGTGCAACCGGTGCGAGCGGCCGATCTGCCCGGACTGCATGCAGGCGGCCTCCGTCGGGTTCCAGTGCCCGGAGTGCGTCGCTGCCGGAGCGGCCACCGTGCGCAAGGCCCGCACGGTCTTCGGCGGCCGGATCAGCGGTGACACCAGCCGCGTCTCGATCGTCATCATCGCGATCAACGTCGCGGTGTACCTCGCCGGACTGGCGATCGGCGAGCGTGCACTGCAGGAGCGCCTCGGCAACATCGCCGGCCCGGTCCTGTTCCTTCCCAGCGAGCAGGTCGGGGGGGTCGCGACCGGGCAGTACTACCGGCTGTTCACGGCCGCGTTCCTGCACGCCGGGATCTTCCACATCGCGATGAACATGTTCGCGCTCGCCCAGCTCGGCCCGGTCCTGGAGTCCGCGCTGGGGCGCGTCCGCTTCCTCACGCTGTACGTCCTCGCTGCCCTGGGCGGCTCGACGCTGTCCTTCCTCATCTCCGACCGGAACGTGCTCGGCGTGGGAGCGTCCGGCGCCATCTTCGGCCTGTTCGGCGCCTACTACATCGTGGTACGCCGGCTCGGCGGCGAGACGGGCTCGATCGTGGCCCTGCTCGCGATCAACATCGTGATCACGTTCGCGGTGCCGATCATCGACTGGCGAGCGCACGTCGGCGGTCTGGTGACCGGCGCGCTGGTGGCGGCCGCCTTCGCGTACGCGCCTTCGGGTCCCCGCCGGGGCCAGGTGCAGGCCGCCGCCTGTGCGGGCATCGCGCTGCTGCTCGTGGTGCTGATCACGCTGCGCAAGGCGGCCCTCGGCTCCTGATCCGCCGTACACTGGTGTCGTAAACGGCTGTTCACGTACCTGCTCGAGATCGAGGCGGAGGACTGCATGCGCGACGCCGTCATCGTCGAGGCCGTACGCACCCCCACCGGCAAGCGCAACGGCGGGTTGTCCGGTATCCACTCCGCGGATCTGTCCGCACACGTCCTTCGCGCTCTGGTGGAGCGCACGGGCATCGACCCGGTGCTCGTGGACGACGTCATCTGGGGCTGCGTGTCGCAGATCGGCGAGCAGACCTTTGACATCGCGCGCACGGCGGTGCTGTCCGCAGGCTGGCCCGAGTCGGTCCCGGGCACGACTGTGGACCGGCAGTGCGGGTCCTCTCAGCAGGCCGTCCACTTCGCCGCCGCGGGGGTGATCAGCGGCCAGTACGACGTGGCCGTGGCCGGGGGGGTCGAGGGGATGAGCCGCACGCCCATGGGCTCGTCGTTCACCGCCAGCCCGCTCGGTGCCGGCTACATCGCGCGCTACGGCGAGGAGTTCCCGAACCAGGGCGTGGGGGCCGAGGACATCGCCGACACCTACGCGCTGTCCCGGACCCAGCTCGACGAGTACGCGCTGCAGTCCCACCAGCGGGCCGCCAGCGCCGTCGACGAGGGCCGCTTCGCCGCGCAGATCGCCCCGGTGCGGACCCCCGGCGGCGTGGTCAGCGCGGACGAGGGGGTCCGCCGCGGCGGCACGATGGACAAGCTGGCCGCACTCGCGCCGGCCTTCCGACCGGACGGCAAGATCACGGCCGGCAACGCCTCGCAGATCTCCGACGGCTCCGCCGCGCTGCTGGTCATGACCAGTGAGAAGGCGGCGTCCCTGGGCCTGACTCCGCTGGTGCGGATCCACACCGCGGTGCTCGCCGGGGTGGCGCCCATGCCGATGCTGCACGGCCCGATGCCGGCGACCGTCAAGGCCCTCGCGAAGGCGGGGCTGACACCGGACGAGGTCGGCGCCTACGAGGTCAACGAGGCGTTCGCGTCGGTCCCGCTGGCGTGGCTGCGCGACATCGGGGCGGACGACAAGACGGTCAACCCCAACGGCGGCGCCATCGCGCTCGGTCACCCGCTCGGCGGCTCCGGCGCGCGGCTGATGACCACGCTGGCCCACCACATGAAGGACAACGGCATCCGCTACGGCCTGCAGACCATGTGCGAGGGCGGCGGCCAGGCAAACGCCACCATCCTCGAGCTGCTCTGAGCCCCGCTCCTGCCCGCCCGCGCCCCGCTGCCCGCACGTCCGGCCTCGGCGCGCGTCCGGCGCCGGCCGACGTCCACAGTGTGGACAAGATCTGGGGAGAACTACACCGGTGAAAGACCCTCTACCGCCACTGCGTGGACAGGCCGAACCCGGCGATGATGAAGCCGAAGCCGACGAGCAGGTTCCAGTTGCCCAGCTCGGAGGCCACCGGTAGCCCCCCGAAGCGGCTTTCGGTGATGTAGAAGACGACCAGCCACAGCACGCCCAGGCCGAACAGCACGAGCATGAGCGGCGCGAGCCAGCGCGGGCTGGGCTTGCGCTTCTTCGGCGCAGTGGGTCGGGGGGCCGTCGTGGTCGCCTTCTTGCGCTTCTTGGACTCGGGCACGGGCCGCTCCTCTCCTGCTCGGGGGATGAACCGTTGCCGTCGGCCGGTGAGATGCCGACGCGGCTACTAGCGTAGTGGGAGCTGCCTGCATCCTGCGGCGGAAGGAGGTCGGCGGTGAGGGCTCGGGTGTGGCCCGTCCTCGTCCCGCTGACCGCGCTGTCGGCCGGCCTGATGTTCGCCACGAGCGCGGCGACGGCGCAGGGCACCGACCTGCGCGCCGACCGGCGGCTGCAGCTGACCGAGCTGATCGCCCGCGAGCGGCAGGCCGTGGAGAGCCGGGACCGTGAGGCAGAGGTGCTGCGCAGGAGCGTGGAGCAACTCGCGGCGCAGGTGGCCGCGGAGGACTCCCGGATCGGGCAGGCCAGGGCCTCCCCGCAGCTCGAGCTCGCGGCCGGCGTCAAGGCAGTGACCGGTCCGGGCGTCACCGTCACGCTCGACGACGCGCCGCGCCGCCCCGGACGCCCGCCGCTGTCGGCCGACCCGAACGACCTCGTGGTCCACCAGCAGGACCTGCAGGCGGTGGTCAACGCGCTGCGCGCCGGCGGGGCGGAGGCGATCGGGCTCATGGGCCAGCGGATCATCGCGACCAGCGCGGTGCGCTGCGTGGGCAACACCGTGCTGCTGCACGGCCGCGTCTACAGCCCGCCGTTCGTCGTCACCGCGATCGGCAACCCGTCGTCGCTGCGCGAGGCGCTGTCCCGCGACCCGGGCGTGGCCTACTTCCGCTCCTTCGTCGACCGCTACGGGCTCGGCTACTCGGTGCGCAACGACAAGTCGATCTCGATGCCCGCGTACGACGGGCCGACCGAGCTCCCGCACGTCCAGGGCGCACGGTCATGAGCCGTACCGGGGATCTCGTGCGCACCGGGCTGCGCGGGCTCGGGCAGACGTTGATCACGGTGGGGATGGTGCTGCTGCTGTTCTGCGTCTACGAGCTGAAGGTCACCAACCTCGTGACCGACCGGGAGCAGGGCCGGCTTGCGGATGACCTCGCCTCGACCTGGGCGGAGCCGGTGGACCCGGACGCGCCGGAGCCTGCCGGCGAGCCGGTGCAACCGGGCGGTCCGGCCGGTCCCGCGGAGGCCGCCGCCCCCGCAGTCCGCAAGGTCTCCGTGGCACAGGGCAGTGGCTTCGCGGTGCTGCGCATCCCGCGGCTGGGCAAGTGGAACGACCGGCCACCGGTGGTCGTGGAGGGCGTGGGCGTCGAGGACCTGAAGAAGGGGCCCGGCCACATCCCCGGCACCGCGCTGCCCGGGGAGCTGGGCAACGTCGTGCTCAGCGGGCACCGCACGACCTACGGCGCTCCCTTTCACCGCTTCGACGAGCTGCGACCCGGGGACGCCGTCGTGCTGGAGACCCGGGACATGTGGTTCACCTACGAGGTGAGCGGCAGCACGATCGTGGCGCCGACGGCCTCGGAGGTGACCCTGCCTGTGCCGGGGGACCCGACAGCCACACCGACCAAGCGGCTGCTGACCCTGACGACCTGCAACCCGAAGTACTCGGCGCGTACCCGCCTGATCGTCCTCGCGGAGCTCACGGCGAGCGACCCCAAGAGCGCGGGGCTGCCGGCTGCCCTTCGGGCGGCCTGAGATGCGCACGACCTGGGGCGGGCGGTCGGAGATGGCGGCGGCCTGATGTACAGCTGGATCTGGCGCACCCTGCCTGGTGGATTGCCGGGCAAGCTGCTCGGCTCGCTCGTGCTGCTGACGGCGGTGGTCCTGCTGCTGTTCTTCTACGTCTTCCCGGCCGTCGAGCCGCTGGTGCCCTTCAACGACGTGACGGTCGACACGGGCGAGAGCCTGGCCGGGCTTGCGGCACCGGTCGGCCCGCCGTGATCTGGAGCCGCACGTGACGCGCATCCTCGTCGTGGACAACTACGACAGCTTCGTGTTCAACCTGGTGCAGTACCTCGGCCAGCTCGGCGCCGACACCGTGGTGCGGCGCAACGACGAGGTGGAGGCGGCGCAGGCCGGGGACTTCGACGGCGTCCTGCTCTCGCCCGGTCCGGGCGTCCCCGAGGACGCCGGCGTCAGCGTCGAGATGGTCGGCAGCTGCGCCCAGCGGGGGATCCCTCTGCTGGGCGTCTGCCTCGGGCACCAGGCCATCGCCGTCGCCCACGGAGCCACGGTCAGCCGCGCCCCGGAGCTGCTGCACGGCAAGACGAGCGAGGTGGAGCACAGCGGCGCAGGCGTGCTGCACGGGCTCCCTCGGCCCTTCACCGCCACCCGCTACCACTCCCTTGCGGTCGAGGAGGACACCCTGCCGCCGGAGCTCGCCGTCACCGGCCGCACGCCAGGTGGCGTCGTCATGGCGCTGCGTCATCGCGACCTGCCGATCGAGGGGGTGCAGTTCCACCCGGAGTCGGTCCTCACCCAGGGTGGGCACGTCCTGCTGGCCAGCTGGCTCAGCCAGTGCGGGGACCACACCGCGCGTGACCTGGCTCCCGCGCTCGCGGCGCGGGTGGAGGACAAGCGGCTGGCCGCTTTCGGCTGACCGGCGCGAAGCCGGCAGCGTGCTGTCCATCGGGGCGGCGCGTGGCGCGTCCCTACGGCGGCGAGGGCGCGGGGCTGGTGGGCGAGGGCGCCGGCGGGTTGGGGAACGGGGGGTTCGGCGACTCGCTGGGCGCGGGGGACGGCGACGCCGGGGGCAACGGCGACGGTGAGGGCGACGGCGGAGGGGGTGGCGGGGGGACCTGCGAGACCACCAGGATGACGGCGCTGCCACGTGGCGCCAGGCCGCCCGGTGGAGTCTGGCTGAGCACGATCTCGGGCGGCCCAGGCGCGTCACGCAGCTCGATGCCGACGGAGAAGCCGGCCTTCTGCAGCTCGCTCACGGCCTGCGAGCGGGTCTTCCTGCGTACGTCGGGCACCTGGGTCTGGCCCGTCGCCACCGTCAGAACGACGTCCGAACCGGCCCGCACCTGGGACCCCGGCGGTGGGGTGATCGCCAGCACGGTTCCGGGGGGGATGTTGCCGTCGCGCGGGACCTCCTGGCGCACCATCAGCTTGCTGCGCGTCAGCAGGGCGGCGGCATCCTCCTTGGACTTGCCGATGACCTCCACCGGAACGACGGTCATCTCGACGCCCTTGGACACCACGAGGCTGACCGAGCCGTTCTCGGGCACGAGGATCCCCTGGTCGGGGCTCTGCTTGAGCACCGTCCCGAACGGCTTGTCGTCGAACGCCGTCTCGACCCGCCCGAGCCGCAGCCCCTCCTGGGCCAGCCTGCTGACCGCCTCCTCCTGCTTCAGCCCGACCAGGCCGGGGGCCGGGAACAGGCCGGAGTCCGTCCCCAGGATGCTGCGGACGAGCAGGGCGAGCGTGATGATGAGCGCGAGCAGCAGCAGCCCGAAGGCGCCGTACGCGATGGCGCGCTTGCTCGAGCTCGTGTAGTCCCGGGGTCCGTAGTCGGCGCGCACGTAGTCGGCGCGCAGCGAGCCCACCACCGTCGGCGCGATGTAGACCGGCGGGGTGATGAGCGGGGTGGCCTGAACGGTGTCCCCCGACCGCGCGCGCAGCAGGTCGGCGCGCATCTCCTGCGCGCTCTGGTAACGGTTGGCCGGGTTCTTCGCCATGGCCTTGAGCACCACGGCGTCGACATCGGCCGGCAGGGTGTCGTCATGCGCCGACGGGGCCTCCGGGTCCTCGCGGACGTGCTGGTAGGCCACCGCCACCGGGTTGTCACCCGTGAACGGGGGCGAGCCGGTGACCAGCTCGTACAGCACGCAGCCGGTGGAGTAGAGGTCGGAGCGGGCATCGACATGGGTTCCCCGCGCCTGCTCGGGGGAGAGGTAGGCCGCGGTCCCGGTCACGGCCGCCGTCTGGGTCAGGCCGGCGGCGGAGTCGGCCGCAGCCCGGGCGATCCCGAAGTCCATGACCTTGACCTGGCCGGAGCGGGTGAGCATGACGTTCGCCGGCTTGATGTCGCGGTGCACGATCCCGGCCGCGTGCGCGGCATCCAGGGCCAGGCAGATGTCCGCGGTGATCTCGAGCGCTCGCCGGGGCAGCAGCCGGCCCTCGCTCTCGAGGACCTCGCGCAGCGTTCGGCCCTCGACCCGCTCCATGACGATGAAGGGGACGCCCTGGTCGTCCGAACCGGTGTCGAACACCGAGACGATGGTCGGCGCGTTCAGCGAAGCGGCTGCCTGTGCCTCACGGCGGAACCGGGCGAGGAAGGACGGGTCGCGCGCGAGGTCGGACCGCAGCACCTTGATCGCCACGTCGCGGCCCAGGCGCACGTCGACGCCGCTGAACACCTCGGCCATGCCGCCGTGGCCGATGGGCGTGCCCATCTCATAGCGCCCCCCGAGGATGCGCGCCTCTGGAATCGTCACTTCTTCTCGCCCGGCTTCTTCTCGTCATCGTCGTCCTTGCCCCGGTCGCCGCCGGCGGGCTCCCGGACAGCCGGCGGCGGCGCCGGCACGACGTGCAGGACGACCGGCGTGCCCACCGCCAGACTGCCGACGGGTTCCACGGCGCTGACGGTACCGACTGAGCCGCCCTTTCCGTCGTTGACGAGACGAACTGCGAGCCCCATGGCCGTGAGGGCATCGCGCACCTCACCGGCCGGCTTGCCGATCACGTCCGAGGCGTCGACGGACACCGGCGGCTTGCCGGTGGACACGACGAGGGTGACCTCGGACCCGGTGTCCACCTCGGTTCCGGGCCCGGGAGTGACGGCGAGCACCGCGCCCGCGGCGACTGTGGGCGAGGCCTCCGTCGCCCGTCGCCCCTCGAGCCCCGCTTCCTGCAGCAGGACCAGGGCCCGCGCCTCGGGTGTACCGGCGGCGATGGACGGAACGATCGTCTGCTCGGTCTGGAAGGCGGTACGCAAGCCCAGCCCGAACGCGAGGACCGCGAGCAGCACCGCCGCCAACCGCACGGCGCGGCGGTGCGGCAGCACCGCTGTCCCCGCCGGGCCGCCGGTCCCGCGCCGGGGCGGCAGCTCGGGCCGCGCCGGCTCGAGCCGTGCGGTTCCGCCTGCTGCCAGGCCGGCTGCCGCCCCGGCGGCAGCTGCTGGAAGCACACGGGTGGCCGGGCTGGTTCCGGCCGGCGGCTCGATGGGCAGTGCGGCCAGGCCGACGGTGTCCTGCGCCGCCGCTTCCCCGCTCCCCCGCAGCGTCTGCCGCAGCGCGCCGGCCTGCCTGCTCAGCGTGCCGGCGTCCGCGGGGCGCGCGAGCGGGTCCTTGCTCAGCATGGCGAGCACGAGGTCCCGGACCCGTAGCGGCACGGACAGCGGCAGCTGGGGCGGCGGGCTCTGCAGGTGCGCCATCGCCACGGCAACCGGGTTGTCGCCCGGGAACGGGCGCGTGCCGGTCAGGCACTCGTAGGCGACGACGCCGAGGGAGTAGAGGTCGCTGACGGGGAGGGCATCCCGGCCGGCCGCCTGCTCAGGCGAGAGGTAGTAGGCGGTGCCCACCACCGAGCCGGTACGCGTGAGCGGCACCGCGCCGGTGGCGGAGGCGATCCCGAAGTCGGTCACCTTGACGACGCCGTCGGGGCGCACGAGCAGGTTGCCGGGCTTGACGTCGCGATGCACGAGGCCGGCCTCGTGGGCGACCTGCAGCGCCGCGGCCGTCTGCGCGACGACGTCCAGCGTGCGGTCGGGACCGAGCGTTCCCTCGCGGCGCAGCAGGGTCGACAGCGGCTCGCCCTCCACCAGCTCCATGACCAGCCACGCCCGGTCCGGGGACTCCCCGAAGTCGTACACCGACGCGATCCCGGGGTGCACCAGGCCGGCGGCGTGCCGGGCTTCGGCCCGGAAGCGGGCCCGGAACTCCTCGTCGTCGATGTACTCCGGCTTGAGCGTCTTCACGGCCACCGTGCGTGCGAGCACGGTGTCGTCGGCACGCCAGACCTCCCCCATGCCGCCGACGGCGATGTGGGAGTGCAGGCGGTAGCGGCCGCCGAGGAGGCCGTCGAGCAGGGTCATGACCTCCACCTCTTCGGCGAGAGCTCGCCCGCGCTGAACGGATGGGATCCAGGGCGGGGCGCGACCTCGGCGCAGGACGACCCTGAGCTCGGATTCATCGGCGCAGCACCGCACGCATGACGTCGCGGGCGATCGGGGCCGACAGCGCCCCCCCGGTGGCTTCCGAGCCGAGGCTGCCACCGTCCTCGATGACCACGGCGACCGCCACCCGCGGATCCTCGGCCGGGGCGAAGCCGATAAACCAGGCGTGGGGCGGGCGCCCGGGAGCATGCTGGGCGGTGCCGGTCTTGCCGGCCACGCTGAGGCCCGGGATCTGGGCGCGGACCCCGCTGCCCTCGGCGACGACCAGCTGCATCATCTTGGTCAGCTCCGCCGCCACGCGGGGGTCGACCGCCCTCTTGTAGACCTCGGGCTCGGCCAGGTCGAGGCGGGACAGGTCGGGGGCCTGCACCTCGCGTACCAGGTAGGGCTTCATCACCTGCCCATTGTTGGCGATGCCGGCCGCGACCATGGCCATCTGCAGCGGCGTGACCTGCACCTCGAACTGCCCGATCGCCGACTGTGCCAGCGAGGGCGGGGCGATGTCGCTCGGGAACACGCTCGTGGCGACCGTCGTCGGGACGGAGAGGTCGTCGTTGTTGAAGCCGAAGGCCTCCGCCTGCTCGCGCAGCGCCTGCTCACCCACGCGCAGGCCGAGCGCGGCGAAGGCGGTGTTGCAGGAGATGCGCAGGGCGTTGGCGAGGCTGATGGGGTCACCGCCGCACGTGCCGCCCCCGAAGTTCTGCAGGTCGGTCGAGGTCTGCGGCAGGTCGAGCGTCGGGGGTGAGGGTACCGGCGTCTCGGCCGTCGTCCCGCCCTCGCGCAGAGCCGCGGCCGCGGTCACCACCTTGAACGTCGACCCGGGCGGATAGGTCTTGCTGATCGCGCGGTTGATCAGCGGGTCGTCCGGAGCCTGCAGCAGCTGCTCGTAATAGGAGCGGATCATCGCCGGCTCAAACGAGGACAGCTTCGAGGGGTCGTACGACGGGTTGCTCGCCATGGCCAGCACGGCACCGCTGCGCGGGTCGAGCGCCACCACGGCGCCGCGGTTGCTGCCCAGACCCTGGACCGCCGCCTGCTGCGCGGCAGGGTCCAGGGTGAGCAGGACCCCGCCACCGCTGGGCTCGCGGCCGGTCACGTAGTCCGACAGGCGGCGGACGAACAGCCGGTCGTCCTCCCCGGACAGGACCCGGTCCTGGCTGCGCTCGATGCCGGTGCGGCCGTAGACGAGGGAGTAGTAGCCGGTGACATGGGCGTAGGCGGGGCCGCCCGGGTAGGTGCGCAGGAACGTCAGCGGGCCCTCGGTGCGGGTGGACGCGGCGAGCACCTCACGGGCCACGCCGTCCGGC
Source organism: Mycobacteriales bacterium (assembly GCA_030447385.1). GTDB lineage: Bacteria > Actinomycetota > Actinomycetes > Mycobacteriales > SCTD01 > SCTD01. The sequence continues at coordinate 297,316 of JAUJOY010000001.1, read as the reverse complement.
CCGAGCACGGCGATCGGCCCGCGCTCGCGCTCATAGGTGCGCAGCAGGACCCGGCTGTTGCTGGGGTTGTCGCGGTAGTCGCTGGCCTTGACGACCTGGACGTAGTTGACGTTGAGCAGCAGCAGCCCGAACAGCACCAGGCAGCCGAGCGCGACCCGGCGCAGCGGACGGTTCACCGGGTGTCCCCCTCGGCCTTGGGCCGGCGCACGATCTGCGTCTCGGCCGAGGACAGCGCCGCGCGGGCCAGCTCAGGGGTCACGGGCGCGGGTGCGGGACGTCGCGCGGCGTCGCTGATGCGCAGCAGGAGGGCGATCAGCGCCCAGTTGGCGACGATGCTCGACCCGCCGTAGGACAGCCACGGCAGCGTCACACCGGTCAGCGGGATGAGTCCGGTGACCCCGCCGACGATGACGAAGACCTGCAGCCCGAGCGCGAAGGCGAGGCCGGCCGCCAGCAGCTTGCCGAAGGAGTCACGGCACGACAGGGCCGCGCGCAGGCCGCGCTCGACGATCAGGGCGAAGATCAGCAGCACGGCCATCACCCCGACCAGTCCGAGCTCCTCGCCGATGGCGGCCATGATGAAGTCGGTGCTGGCGAACGGCACCGTGCCCGGGCGGCCTTCACCCAGGCCCGTGCCCGTCACCCCGCCGGTGCCGAAGCCGAACAGGGACTGCACCAGCTGGAAGCCGCTGCGCTCGGGGTCGGCGAACGGGTCGAGCCAGGTGTCGACGCGCCGCCGGACGTGCGCGAACAGGTGGTAGGCCGTGAAGGCCCCGCCGGCGAACAGCCCGATGCCGATGACCAGCCAGCTGGTGCGCTCGGTGGCGATGTAGAGCATCACGACGAAGATGGCGAAGAACAGCAGGGAGCTGCCGAGGTCCTTGCCCCGGATGAGCACGGCGAGGCTGGCGGCCCAGGCGAGCAGCACCGGCCCGAGGTCGCGCCCGCGCGGCAGGTCCAGACCCAGGACGCGCCGGCTCGCCAGCGACAGCACGTCGCGCTTGGCCACCAGGTAGCCCGCGAAGAACAGGATCAGCAGCAGCTTGGCCGGCTCGCTGGGCTGGACCGTCATGGGGCCGACCCGGATCCACAGGCGGGCCCCGTTGATGGTCTGCCCGAGCACCGGCAGCGCCGGCAGCAGGAGCAGCACCAGCCCGAGGGCCGCGGCGGTGTAGGTGTAGCGCTGCAAGCGGGTGTGATCGCGGACCAGGAGCAGCACCGCGGCGAAGGCGAGCACCCCGACGGCGGTCCACACCAGCTGGCGGGGGGCCTCCCCGGACGGGATCGAGCGCCCGAACTGGGCTGCCCGCTCGGCGGCCGCGAAGTCCAGCCGCCGGATCACGACCAGGCCGAGCCCGTTGAGCAGGGCCACGCACGGCAGCAGCAGCGGGTCGGCGTACGGCGCGACGCTGCGCACCACGAGATGAGCCGCGAGGAACAGCACCCCGAGGCCCAGGCCGTACCCCACGATGCCCGACGGCAGGCGTCCGTCGACGGCGAGCCCGACCGCCGCGTAGGCGAGCATCGCGATGAGGACCGCGAACGTGGTCAGGACCAGCTCGGTGCCGCGTCCCGTGGGCGCCGCCGGCGCGGCGGCGTCAGCCCGGGTCACGACGTCCCCGCGGGGCAGCGGGTGGCCGAGCCTGGTGCGGAGGTGGGCCCGGGCGAGGCCTGCGCGAGCGGGGTGGAGCCCGGCAGTGGCGCACCCGTGACCGGCGCGGAAGTCGTGGGGCCTGACGGCGAAGGCGTCGGCGCGGGAGTCGACAGCTCGTTGCGCGAGCAGCCGACCGGGAACGACTGCTCGAGCCGGGCGACGATCTGCTCGGCGTCGGTCCGGTCCCGCGCCACGATGCCCCGCTCCAGCCGCGAGCTCGCGAGCGCGTCCACCCGGGCGGCGGCGAGGTCGGTGCGCTTGGCCACGGTCGACAGCGGCACGCCGGCGACCTGCCCCGTCACACCACGGAAGATGGCCACCTGCCCGCCGTCCACCCCCACGTAGAACTGGTTGCGCACATAGGCGTACGTCGTCCCTGCGCCGGCCACCAGGAGCACGAGGACCAGGCCGACGAGCAGAGCGCCCCGCCGGGAGCTGCGGGGCGCGGGCGTCACAGGTGCCGCAGGCTGTCGGGGCGGTGGATGGACGTCGCGGCCCTCCGCCGCCCGCGCCCTCGCGGCCGAGGACTCCGCGACCCCGTCGGGCGGGCTCTGCGGGGACTCCGCCGCCGCGCCCGCCACGACGGGTGGGCTCGAGCGGGAGCTGCCCGCGTCGACGACGTCGGCGACGATGACGGTGACGTTGTCCGGGCCGCCACCGCGAAGGGCCAGCTGCACCAGCCGGTCGCAGGCCTCCTGCGGGTCGGGCAGGTCGAGCGCCTCCTGCAGGGTCTGCAGCCTGCCGACCGGACCGGTCAGGCCGTCGGTGCAGAGCAGGTAGCGGTCGCCGGCCCGCACTTCGCGTACGGACAGGTCGGGCTCGATGCCGGCGCGGCCGTCCAGCGCCCGCGTGATCAGCGAGCGCTGCGGGTGGGTGCTCGCCTCCTCCTCGCTGATGCGGCCCTGGTCGACCAGTGTCTGCACGAGGGTGTGGTCGTGCGTGATCTGGGTGAGCGTCCCGTCCCGCAGCAGGTAGGCGCGGGAGTCGCCGATGTGCAGCATCCCGAGGCGCGAGCCGGCGAACAGGAACGCCGTCAGGGTCGTGCCCATCCCCTCGAGTGCCTGGTCCCCGCTGACCATGTCCCGCAGGTGCTCGTTGGCGGCGACGGCCCGGTTGCGCAGCACGTCGAGCAGGTCGTTGCCGGGGGCGTCCTCGTCGAGCTGGGCGAGAGCGGCGATGGCGACGGCGCTGGCCACCTCGCCGGCGGCGTGCCCGCCCATGCCGTCGGCCACGGCCAGCACGCGCGGGCCGGCGTAGACGGAGTCCTCGTTCCCCTCGCGGAGCAGACCGGTGTGCGACCGGGCCGCGAAGCGCAGTGCCAGGGTCACGGGTGCCGAGCCCGGGGAAGCGCCGCCTGGGAAAGCGCCGTCCCGATCAGCGACGCCTTCATCGGCGCAGCTCGAGGACGGTCTTGCCGATGCGGATCGGCTGCCCGAGCGGGACGGGTGTGGGGCGCACGACCTTGTCGGGGCCCAGGTAGGTGCCGTTGGTCGAGCCGAGGTCCTCGACCAGCCACACGCCGTCGCCGGGCACCAGTCGGGCGTGCCGGCTGCTGGCGTAGTCGTCGGTGAGCACGAGCGTGGAGTCGTCCGCCCGCCCGAGCGTCACCGGTTCCTCACCGAGGCCGATGGTGGTGCCCGCGAGCGCCCCCTCCGTCACCACCAGGCGCTTGGCGGAGCTGCGCATGGGCTTGCGCCCGGGCGTCGGGGTCGGCGGGATGCGGGGCGCGGCCGCCGACGTGACCCGAGGGACGGCGGGGGTCGGGGTTCGACTGCCGGACAGGTCGCCGCGCATGGTGCGGAACGCGAAGATCACGAAGAGCCACAGGACCGCGAGCAGGCCGAACTTGACGGCGGCGACGACCAGAGCGCTGCCCATCAGCTGTTCGACCGGTAGATCAGCGCGGTGGCCCCGATGTCGAGGCGGTCGCCGTCGCTCAGCTCGGCTTCGATGACCCGCCTGCCGTTGACCAGGGTCCCGTTGGTGGAGGCGAGGTCGACCACGCGCACCCGGTCGCCGACGAGGTGCACCTCGGCGTGCGCCCGGGAGACACCGGTGTCGGGCAGGCGCAGGTCGGCCTCCGCGCCCCGCCCGACGACGGTGACACCGCGGCTGAGCGGGACGATCCGCTCCGCGGTGGCTCCGGTGGCCGGCTGCACGAGACGTGGCCGCCCGGAAAGGCGGGCCGCCGGCGTTGCGACCGGCTCGCTGACCACGGTGCTGCGTACGCGGAACACGCCGGTGTCCAGCGCGTCCGCCTGCTCGAACCGCACCGCGACGTCACCGACGAACGACCATCCCTGGTTGGCGGCGTGCTCCTTGAGCATGCTCGCGAGCTCCGTGCGCAGCTGGGCGTCCCACTCCGCGAAGCGCTCCAGGTCCTTCTGGCCGAGCTCGACGACGTAGGAGTTGGGGACCAGGACGCGGCCGTGGCCGACGATCTGCTTCTTGTCGGCGGCCTCGCGCTGCAGGGCTGCGGCCACCTCGACGGGTTGGACCACCCCGCCGAAGACCTTCGCGAAGGCGCCCTCGACCAGGCCTTCGAGTCGGCGCTCGAAGCGCTGCAGCACTCCCACGCCGGTCCCCTTCCCTGTCGGCGGAGATCATATCCGCCTGCGCTGCGGCGCCGGGCGCGTCGCGGCGCTGGTGCTAGCCTGCGGATCGCACTCGCGCGAGTGGCGGAATGGCAGACGCGCACGGTTCAGGTCCGTGTGTCCGAAAGGACGTGGGGGTTCAACTCCCCCCTCGCGCACCCCACCCCCGCGGCGCCCGGTCTTCGTGGGCGCCGACGCAGATCTGAGGCTTGCGCCGGGGGTCGGCGCTGCGGGTCCCGCCCGGGCGCGGGCGGCGGCGACGCCGAGCCGGCCGAGCCACCCGTGTGGGCGCACCTCCGCCAGGATGTCGGCCACATCGCCCGCGAGGCTGCAGGTGCGAAGGTGGGCGCCGGCGAGCCGGGCGACCGACGATGCCCGCTGGCAGGCGGCCTGCTGGCCATCCAGCGCGCGTTCCGCGGCGGCGAGCGCGGCGAGGTCGGCGGCGGAGGCGGCCCGCTGGCGCGCGACGGCGACGGCGGCGAGGCTGGCGGAGCCTGCCCCGACCAGGCCGAGAACTGCGGCCAGCGAGAGCACCAGGACGACGGCCACGCCGCTCTGGCCGCGGCAGCGATCCCGGAGCAGACACCGTGCCCAGCGGTGTCCGGGATCCCGCCGGCAACAGCTCGCCGGCTCACGGCGCTGCTTCGCGGGCGGCCACCGCGCGGCCGCGAACCGCCACCACCGGCACGATGCGCAAGGCCCCGCCCAGCGGGCGGACCTCAGCCGTGATCACCACCTCCACCGTGTCGGCGGTGGAGATCAGGCGAACGGCGGCTCCGGCGGGGGCGGACCGCTCGCCGGTGCTGCGGACCAGGTCGAGAGAGTCCCCCCGGGCCGCGACCCGGGCGGCCGACCTGGCGGCGTCCACGCAGCGCAGCTGCGCGCCGACGATCGCGAGGACGCTGATCGCGGCCGTCAGGACGACGAGCAGGAGGGGGAGGATGACCGCGGTCTCAGCGGTGACGCTGCCGGCCTGGCCGGACCTGCTGCCCGTCGGCCGACGGGAGCTGCGTGGCTGCACCGGCCGGTGCCTGGTCACCACGCCGCCCTGCTTGTCGTGGAACTGCTTGTCGTGGAACGGACGAGCTCGCACAGGCCACCTCCGGTCGAGCTCGGACCGGCGCACGCTGCACCGGTCCGAGCGCTGGGCAGCGGTCAGAGGAACGACAGGTCGAACGCCTTGGTGAGGATCGTCTTGATCAGCTCGAGGACCCACTCGCTCGTGAGGATCTTCCAGAGGATGCCGGCGAACCCGGCGGCGGCGACCGTGCCCACGGCGTACTCGGCGGTGGACATGCCGTCGTCGCCCTCCCCGGACCGCATGGTCTCGAGGCGGACGTCAGCTCGACGGGGGGTGGTGCGTGTGGCGTGGCGGGCGAACATGGGGACCTCCTGGACGGCGCCCGCGAGAGCCGGGCGGTGGATCGGCGGGCGGGTGCCCGACACCAGATAGGCTGCTGCGCAGAGGTTGCGCTGCCCAGGGGCGAGAAGGCATCTGTGGACGCTCGGGCTGCGGACCCGGCTGCGCGGCGCCGCGCCGAGGGTCAGAAGGAGGCGAGCATCGGGCCGATCAGCCCGGCGACGACCGGAACCACCCCGAGCAGGACGAAGGCCGGCAGGAAGCACAGGCCGAGCGGAGCGACAGCGAGCACACCGACCCGGCGTGCGGCCTGCTCACCCCGGGCGCGGGCCTCTGCTCTTGCCTCGGCGGCCAGCCGTGACACCGCCGAAGCCACCGGAGCGCCGCCGTCAGCAGCGCGCGCCAGCACCCGCGCCGCGGCAGCCGGGGGGCCTCACCGCGAGCGGTGGCCCCCGCTCCGGCAAGCAGACGCCACGCCTCGGGCGGAGCCGTTCCTACCGCCAGGGCCGAGCCCACAGCCGCGAGGCGCCGCCCGGCAGGACCTGGGACGGCGGCAGCCACGGCCTCCGCCGCCCGGGACAGCGCGGCGCCACCGGTCAGGCAGGCGGACAGCAGATCGAGCAGCAGCGGAAGGTCCGCGGCCAGCTGCTCGCGTTCGGCCCGCTGCTCGCGCGACTCCAGGCGGCCCAGCAGCTCGGGTCCCATCGCGGCCACGGCCAGCCCGAGGACGAGACCTGGCGGGCCGGAGACCAGCACCGCCACACCCACGCCCGCCAGCACGAAGGCGGCGCGGACCGGCGCAGGGCGCACGGCGGGCCGGGCGGTGCCGGCGACAGGCGGCAGCGCCTCCGCGAGCCGGCGGCTGTCCGTCCGGTGGCCCAGCGCGAGGACGGCAAGCCCGGTCAGCACCGCAGCCAGCGGCGCGGCCACCTGTGGTGACACCTCAGCTCCTCCCGCCGGCCCGCGCCACGAGGCGGGACGTCCACAGCAGGCCGAGCCCGTCGAGGAGCAGCCCCGCGCTGAGGCACGCCAGGCCGAGGGGCGTGCCGAACAGCACCGCCACGGGGGCCGCCCCGAGTCCGGCGGCCAGCAGGAAGCCGGCAGCGGGCAGGACCGCCAGCAACCCGGCGGTGGCGCGAGGCCCCGCCAGCTCGGCCTCCACCGCCCGACGACGCTCCTGGTCGGCCCGAAGGCCCTCCTCCAGGCGGTCGACGGCACAGGCGAGGCCGCTGCCGGAGGCCGAGCAGACGGCCCAACAGGCGGCCAGCGCACGGAGCACCTCCGGCACGGCGCTCGCCCTGTCGGGCCTGCGCGGTCCGGCGCCCGTTGCTTCCCGCAGCAGTGCGCCCGCCACGTCATGGCCCAGGCGAGCGGCCCCCGCCGCGTCCTGGAGCGCGTTCCGGCTGGGCCCGGAGGCGAGATCGGCGGCGACGGTGAGCGCGGTTGCGGCGGAGCGTCCAGCCCGCAGCTCGGCAGCCAGCGCGGCGCAGGCCTGCACGGCCCGACGGCGCTCGTCGCGGCGTACGGCCGCGTGGCGACGGGCCTGTCCTACGTGCTGCAGTGCGAGCACCGCAAGCACCCCGAGCAGCGCACCCACCGGACCGACCAGCACGAGGACGGCGAAGGCCGCAGGCCCGGCGACGTACCAGACCTGCAGGCGGGGCCGGGCAGGTGAGCGGGAGCTCCGCAGCCCCGAGAGGCGCAGGGCACCCGGCGGCGGCACGCCGACCAGGCAGGCTGCCGAGGCCGCGGCCAGAGTGACCGCGGCGACCGAGGACAGGCCCGTCACGTCGGCGCCGCAGGGACCTGAGGCGGCGGCGGGACCTCCGGCGAGGTCGCCCTCACGCGCCGACCAGCTCCGCCAGCAGGGCCTCGCCCCGGCCCGCCTTGCCGCCCGGTGATCGGCCGTCCCAGCTCCACGCCGGCTCGGCCCGCACCAGCCCGTCCCCGGCCCGCTCGAGCACGCAGACCTCGGTCAGGCGGCGCCGCCCGCTGTCGCGGTCCCGCGCCAGGTGGACAGCCAGCCGGAGCCCGGAGGCCAGCTGGCTGTGCAGCGCCTGCCGCCCCAACCCGGCCAGCGCGGCCAGTGCCTCGAGCCGGGCGGGCCCGCGCACCTCCCCGACCACGACGCGGTCCGGCCGCATGCGCAGGGACTGCCGCACCAGATCACACAGCGTCACGGCACCGGCGCCCTCCACGTTGGCCGGGCGGGCCTCGAGGCGTACGACGTGCGGGTGTGCGGGCGCCAGCTCCCCGGCGTCCTCGACCATCAGCAGACGGTCAGCGGGGTCGACCAGGCTCAGCAACGCCGACAGCAGGGTCGTCTTGCCCGTACCCGTGCCTCCGGTGATGAGGAAGGCGGCCCGGGACGCCACCACCCGCGCCAGCAGGGCTGCGCCGTCCGGCGGCACGGTTCCTGCCGAGACCAGCTCGTCCAGCGTGAAGACGCGGGGCCGCGGGATGCGCAGGGACAGGCAGGTGCCGCCGGGCGCCACTGGCGGCAGGACCGCGTGCAGGCGCACCCCGTTGTCCAGGCGGGCATCCACCCAGGGCTGGGCGTCGTCGAGCCGGCGCCCGCTGGGGGCCGCCAGCCGCTGGGCGAGGCGGCGTACGGCGGCGTCGTCGGCGAAGCGCACCGCAGCCCGCCTCAGCCCGTCGCCGCGGTCCACCCAGACCTCGGCCGGGCCGTTGACGAGGACGTCGGTGACCGACGCGTCGCGCAGCAGCGGTTCGAGCGGTCCGGCCCCGACGATCTCGCTCTGCAAGGCGGACAGCACCGACCGCAGGGCGGTCTCGCCCCGCAGCGCACCTCCCTCCTCCCGCAGGGCCGCGGCCACCAGAGCGGCGCTGGGCGCGCTCCCGGACCCGGCGACCCGGCGCCGCACCCGGTCGAGCAGGTCCGGCTCGACGTCGCGGTCCCCCGGCGTGAAGGACGTCACGCGGCCCGTCCCTCCCGGGCGAGGAGGTCGTCGAGAAGCTGCTCGCACATCGTCGACAGCGGGCTCCGTCCCCTCCGCGCCGGGGGCTGCCCCCGCTCGAGGGCGAGCTCCAGACCGGGCTCGGGACGAAGCTCGGCCAGCAGGGGCAGCCTGAGCGCGCCGGCGACGTGCTCCCCGGTCAGCCCGGAGGGAGCCGGCCCCCTGGTGACCAGGCGCAGGTCGGGGCACAGCATCGCGAGCGGAGCCGCGGCCCGCGCGGCGGCGGCGGCGGCGCGCACCTCCTGGGGCACGACGAGCAGCACCGT
>JAUJOY010000001.1:64769-288364 GCA_030447385.1 Mycobacteriales bacterium | reverse complement strand
CCCGCGCGGCGGCGGCGGCGGCGCGCACCTCCTGGGGCACGACGAGCAGCACCGTCGTCGCGGCGACCAGCACGGTGCGGGCCGCCTCGTCGACGGTGCGCGGGAGGTCGACGACGACCAGCTCGTGCGCTCGCCGCCCGGCCGACAGGACCGCGCGGACGGCGTCCTCGCTGACCCGGGTCGGGTCGCCGCGGTCGAAGGACAGGACCGACAGCCCGTTCATGCGCGGCAGCGCGTCGGCGAGGGCCGCAGCAGGCACCCGCCCGCGCGTCGCCCCGAGGTCCGACCAGCGCATCCCCGTGTCGCGCTCCCCGCCGAAGACCAGGTCGATGCCCCCGCCGAGGGGGTCGCCGTCGACGAGCAGTGCCGTCCGCCCTGACCGGGTGGCCGTGACCGCCAGAGCGCAGGCCAGCGTGGTGGCGCCGGCGCCGCCCCGGCCGCCGAGGACCGCCACGAGCGCCCCCTCGCGCCCCTCCGCCTCATCGGCATCGGCGAGGCGGTCGGTCAGCCAGCGCTCGGCGTCGGGAAGGAAGACCACATGCTCGGCGCCCAGCTCCACCGCACGCTGCCAGATGCCGGCGTCGTCGAGGTCCATGCCGACGAGCACCACCCCTTGCCGCCGCGGCATCCGCAGGCGCATGCACCCCGCGGTGGCGTCTGCGCCCACGACGACCAGCGGGGCGTGTCCCCACGAGCTCCGGGCCGCGCCGGCATCGGCGGCGACGTGCAGCTCGGTGCCGGCAGTGGCCGCGAGGCGGAGCAGGTCGTCGAGGAGGCCGGGCTCGGAGGTGACCAGCAGGGGGCGGGGCGGGACAGCGGGCACGCGACGTCCTCCGGACGAGGCGCCACCAGGATGTGGCGGGGAGGCTCAGCGTCCAGCGCCGCCAGGCGGCCGGCGACCGGCGGCGGTGCGGCTGTGGAGGGCGGGGCGTGAGCGGGAGCCTGTGGACGAAGGAGCCCGTCGCGGCTGCCCCTACGTGCGGACGACCCCCGCCGGGGGGGGTGGCGGGGGTCGTCGCACTTGACTCGGCTCCGGGGGGGGTTGAGCCGAGCCCGTCTCGTTCCGCGCCGCCGAGGCGACGCGGTCGGTTCGTTCTTCCCCAGATCTCCCGAGGGAGAAACCAGGAACGTGAAGCGAGAGTACTGCAACGAGCAGCAAAGGGCAGGGCTCCCTCTCCAGCCTCTGTCGGCCGCGCCAGGTCGGTCCTGAAGTTGTCGGGAAAGGTGTTCCGCCGGGCCCCTCCGGCGCAGCCGACTCCGCTGTGACGACGGTCACAACAAGTGCTTGCACATCCCTGTCCGGCGGCGTACAACAGGTGGTACGGACCACCGCCTGCGGGCGGACTTGATCCCCCCGACGGCGGTCCGTGCGCGAGAGCCAGGCACCCACGTGCGACCAGCCGCGAGAGGCACGTCCAGAGGTCCCGCCGTCTGTCGAGAAAGGGCATCCAGGGCACACCAGGGACCGCTCGACGAACCGGACAGCACGCTCTGCTCACCTGGCCCCCACGCATGGCGACGGCGGTCTCCCCCGGGAGACCGCCGTTCCCGTGCCCGCTGCCAAGGGTGGTCTTCTCCTTGTTGGGGCGCAGTCGCGTGGCGGCGCCCCAGAAGGTGAAGATCACCGTTCACTGAGCGCCCGGCTCAGGAGCTGCGGCGGATCGCCTCGCAGACGGCGAGTCCCTCGCGCGCGCCGAGGGCGACCGCCTCCGCGCAGTGCAGGATCCACCGGGCGACGCCCTCCGGACCCCCGGAGATGTACGCGCGCAGCGCCTCCGCGTAGTCCGAGTGCAGCTCGGCGTGGCCCACCTCGGGGGCGGACACCGCCTTGGGATCAAGCCCCCGGTCGACGAGCACGAGCCGGGCAGCAGCGCGCGCCACCAGTCCGTCCGCCGTCCCGAAGGCCCGCAACGCCATCAGCTCGCCGTGCACGACGGCGGCGACGACCACGGCCGGCGCCGTGCTGCCGGTCACGAGCACCCGGGCCAGGCCGTCCAGCCGGGCCGAGACCTCGAGCGGGTCCGGCGCCGGCCCGATCTCGACCGGGTCCTCGTACGCCGCCCCCGCCGCCCGCGGCCGGCCGAGTGCATCCGGGTCGGACACGAGCGCAGCCGCAGCGAGGACGTGCAGCCGGGCCAGCGCCTGGCGCGGGGAGTGCCGCCAGGCGACGAGCACCGAGCCGAGGTCGGCGTGCAGGCGTACGGCGCCCTCCACGAGCCGGGCCCCTCGTTCGTCCCTGCTGGGCAGGGTGACGGTGCCGCCGGCGAGGAGCTGCCCGCGCAGCCGCTCCAGCTCGATGCCGGCGCCGTCGAGCTCGGCGGAGGCCCGGGCCCCCCGAAGCGCCGACTCCGCGGTGACCTCCGCCGAGCGGCGGCGAAGGACCCGGTGGGCGAGCAGCCCGTCGACGGCCGCACGGGCCTGCGCGACACCGTCCTCCACACCGGGCAGCGCTCCCAGCGGCGCGAGCAGGTCGGTCACCGCAGGAGGGTACGAGGTGCGCCGGGGCGGAGAGTTCTACAGTCCCGCCATGGGCCGGTCGCTGGTCGTCGTGCTCGCGCTGGGGCTGGTCCTCGTGGTGCCGGGTGTCGTGCTGTGGCGGGCCGTGCGGGGCCGGCGCGCCTTCGGCACCCCCGCCGAGATCGCGACCCATGCTGCCCTGCACGAAGCCTCCCTGGCCTCTCCTGCGCTGCGGTCGGGCCTGACGGCGGACGCCGCGCTCCGCAGCGCGGGGCACCTGCGGGCGCTGCTCGGCAGCGCCGCCGTCGCGCTGAGCGACACCGCGCAGCTGCTGGCGTGGGACGGCACCAGCTCGGAGCACGCGACGCGCGCGCACGAGCTCGCGGCTCCCGCGCTCGCGAACGGCCGCCCGACGGTGCAGCGGGTGGCCTGCGCGGACCCGGACTGCCCCGTGCGCTTCGCCGTCGTCTGCCCGCTGGTCCAGGGTGACCGCGTCGTCGGCGCGCTCACCGCGTACGACGTCGTGGCGAGCCCGGGGCTGGTGCGCGCGACGGCGGAGGTGGCCCGCTGGGTCTCCGGGCAGCTGGAGCTGGCGGAGCTGGACGAGTCGCGCTCGCGGCTCGCCGAGGCGCAGGTGCGGGCGCTGCGGGCGCAGATCAGCCCGCACTTCGTCTACAACGCGCTGACCGCGATCGCCTCGTTCGTGCGCACCGACCCCGAGCGGGCCCGCGAGCTGCTGCTGGAGTTCGCCGACTTCACCCGCTACTCCAGCCGTACTCACGGGGAGTTCACCACCCTCGCCGAGGAGCTTCGCTCGATCGACCGCTACCTGCTGCTCGAGCGCGCCCGCTTCGGCGACCGGCTGCAGGTGGTGCTGCGGGTCGCTCCGGAGGTGCTGCCGGTCGCGGTGCCCTACCTGTGCCTGCAGCCGCTGGTCGAGAACGCCGTGCAGCACGGACTCGAACGCGGCCGTGGCTCCGGGACGGTCACGGTGGTCGCCGAGGACGACGGCGGGCAGTGCCGGATCTCGGTCGAGGACGACGGTGCGGGCAGCGACCCCGAGCGCGTGCGGGCGATCCTCGCCGGTACCGCCGGGAGCGACTCGATGGGCCTCGCGAACGTCGACGCGCGGCTGCGTGCGGTCTACGGCGACGAGCACGGCCTGCTCGTCGAGACCGCCGTGGGCGCCGGGACGAAGGTGACCCTGCGCGTGCCGAAGTGGACCGCGGGAGTGCGGGCGTCATGACCCTGCGCGTGCTCGCCGTCGACGACGAGCCGCCGGCTCTGGACGAGCTGGCGTACCTGCTGCGCGCGGACCCCCGGGTGGGCGAGGTGCGTACGGCCGGGGACGCGGTGGCTGCGCTGCAGGAGCTGGAGGCCATGGCGTACGACGCGGTCTTCCTCGACATCCGGATGCCGGGGCTGTCCGGGCTGGACCTCGCCAAGGTGCTGGCCCGCTTCGCACAGCCCCCGGCCGTCGTGTTCGTCACCGCGCACGAGGACGCAGCCGTCGACGCCTTCGCCGTGCGCGCGGTCGACTACCTGCTCAAGCCGCTGCGCCAGGAGCGCCTCGCCGAGGCCCTGTTCCGGCTCGCGGCCGCGCCGGTGCGCGCAACGGAGGCCGACACGGTGGCGGTCGAGCTGGGCGGCGTGACCAGGTTCGTGGCCGTGGCCGACGTGCGGTTCGTCGAGGCGCAGGGCGACTACGCCCGGCTGCACACGGCCACCGGCAGCCACCTGGTGCGCATCCCGATGGCGCAGCTCGAGCAGCGCTGGGCGGTCTTCGGGTTCGTCCGGGTGCACCGCTCGTTCCTGGTGGCCGCCAGCCACATCACCGAGCTGCGGGTCGAGCCGGGTGGTGGTCACGCGGTCCGGGTGGGCACCGGCGACGGCGCGACGACGATCCCGGTGAGCCGCCGGCACACCCGCGAGCTCAAGGACCGCCTCGTACGCCGGGCGCGTGACGTGGGGCGGAGCGTGCTGTGAGCGATCCGCCGCGGCGCGTCCCGGTCACCAGCCCCCGGATGTCGGCGGCGCGCCGGCCACCCGGTCGGCAGACCCTGCGTGCGCTCGACGAGCAGGACGTCGTGGGCGAGCTGCTCATCCGTTCGCTGATGCGGGCGCAGCTGCTGCTCGGGCTGCGCCTCGCGGCGGTCTTCGGCTTCCTGCTCGGTGGGCTGCCCCTGCTGTTCGCGCTGGTGCCGGCGACGCGCAACGCGCAGGTCCTCGGCGTGGCGTTGCCGTGGCTGGTGCTGGGTGGGCTGGTCTATCCCACGCTGGTCGCCGGCGGGTGGCTGTACGTCCGGCTGGCGGAGCGCAACGAGCGCGACTTCGTCGAGCTGGTCGAGCGCTCGTGAGCGCCCCCTTCGACATCCTGGCGGTCGCGGCGGTCGTGCTGCTGACGCTGGGCATCGGGTTCTACGGGCTGCGGCTCGCGCGGACGACCAGTGACTTCATGGTCGCCTCCCGTGCGGTCTCGCCGCTGTGGAACGCCTCGGCCATCAGCGGCGAGTACCTCTCGGCCGCCTCCTTCCTGGGCATCGCCGGGCTGGTCTTCGCCTACGGCGCCGACATGCTCTGGTACCCCGTCGGCTTCGTCGCCGGCTACCTCGTGCTGCTGCTCCTGGTGGCGGCGCCGCTGCGCCGCTCCGGGGCTTACACGGTCCCCGACTTCGCGGAGGCCCGCCTCGCCTCCCCGGCCGTACGCCGGTTGGCGAGCCTGTTCGTCGTCGTCATCGGCCTGCTCTACCTCGTCCCCCAGCTGCAGGGGGCCGGCCTGACGCTGCGGGCGACGACAGGTGCTCCGGTCGAGGTCGGCGCGATGCTGGTCGCCGTGGTCGTGACGGTCAACGTCGCGGGCGGCGGCATGCGCAGCGCGACCTTCGTGCAGGCCTTCCAGTACTGGCTCAAGCTGACCGCGATCAGCGTCCCGGCGCTGTTCCTCGCCCTGGCCTGGCAGGGCGACGGCACCCCGGACCTCGCCGGCCCGGCCGGCCCGGTGTTCCGCGACACCACCTCGGTCCGCCTCGACAGCCCGGTCCGCGTCGAGGTCCTCGAGCCGGTCGTCGTGGAGGTGACCGGCAGCGGGCCGCGAGTGCTGGCTGCGGGCGAGCAGGTGCTGCCCGAGGGGACGGTGGTGTTCCCGGCCGGCGCGGCGGTCCCGCACATCGACCGGATCGAGGCGGCGACCGGCGACACCTGGGCCTCTCCCCTCGCCGGGGCCGGCGGGTTGGAGCACCCGCTGTACGCGACGTACGCGCTGGTGCTCGCGACCTTCCTCGGCACGATGGGCCTCCCGCATGTGCTCGTCCGCTTCTACACCAACCCCGACGGACCAGCCGCCCGCCGCACCACGCTCGTGGTCTTGGGCCTGCTCGGCACGTTCTACCTGGTGCCCACGCTGTACGGCGCGCTCGGCCGGCTCTACACCCCCGAGCTGCTGCTGACCGGACGCACCGACGCCGTGGTGCTCGCCCTGCCGCGCGCCCTGATCGGCGGGATCGGGGGGCAGCTGCTCGAGGCTCTGCTGGTGGCCGGCGCCTTCGCCGCCTTCCTGTCGACGTCGTCGGGGCTGCTCGTGTCGACGGCCGGCGTGCTGGTGCAGGACGTCCTGCGGGGCACCGTCCGCGACTTCCGGCGGGCCGCCGTCGTGGCGGCCGCGGTCGCGCTGGCACTGGCCCTCGCAGCGTCCAGCCT
This sequence comes from Mycobacteriales bacterium, assembly GCA_030447385.1. GTDB lineage: Bacteria > Actinomycetota > Actinomycetes > Mycobacteriales > SCTD01 > SCTD01. Next base: position 282,211 of record JAUJOY010000001.1, on the reverse strand, counting down.
GCCGATCGGGCAGGTGGTCGGACTGGCCTTCGCGATGGCTGCGTCGACGTTCTGCCCGCTGCTGGTGCTCGGCATCTGGTGGCGCGGCCTGACACCTCCGGGCGCCGCGGCCGGTCTGATCGTGGGCGGCGGGCTGTCCACCGCCGCTGTGCTCTCCACCCTCACAGGGCTGGCGGACCGCGGTTGGCCGGCTGCGCTGCTCGCGCAGCCCGCGGCGTGGACGGTGCCGACGGCCTTCGCCGTGATGGTCGCGGTGTCATGGGCGACCGCCGACCGGGTGCCGCCCGACGTGGGGCGCACCATGCTCGTGCTGCACGCTCCGGAGGCGCTCGGGCTGAACCGCCCGCGGTAGAACGCCAGGCGGGCCGGCCGCCCGTCGCCGCTCGGCGTTTGCGGCCGACCGTTCGGCGCACGGCTGCGGCAGGCGGGCGCAGCGCCGGCGGTTCCCTCTCGTCCTGCCTGCGCGGTGTTTCTAGCGTGAGCCGGGCGACAGCCGCTGCAGAGGGGAGACCCGGTGAGCACGACCCAGTCACGATCCTCGACCGACGCCGGCGGGGGGTCGACGTTCGCCGAGGTCCAGGAGACCGAGGAGTTCCAGGGGCTCAAGCGCACGCTGCGGCGCTTCGTCTTCCCCGCCACGGTGCTGTTCCTCGGGTGGTACCTGCTGTACGTCCTGCTGTCGGCCTACGCCCGCGGGTTCCTCGACAACAAGCTCTTCGGCAACATCAACGTCGCGTACGTCCTCGGGCTGCTGCAGTTCGTCTCCACCTTCGTGATCGCCTACGTCTACTCGCGGTACGCCGAGAAGCACTTCGACCCCACCGCTGACGCCATCCGCCACCGCCTCGAAGGGAACGAATCGTGAGCGTGCTCGCCGTTGCCACCGACGCCGTCGACGGCGGTCAGCGCGCGCTGACCATGTCGCTGTTCGTCGTGTTCGTCGTGGCCACCCTGATCATCACGGTCCGGGCCAGCCGCAACAACGCCACTGCCGCCGACTTCTACTCCGGCGGCCGCTCCCTTACCGGCCCGCAGAACGGCGTCGCGATCGGCGGCGACTACATGTCCGCGGCGTCCTTCCTCGGCATCGCCGGGATCATCGCCCTCTCCGGGTACGACGGGTTCCTCTACTCCATCGGCTTCCTGGTCGCGTGGCTGGTCGCCCTGCTGCTCGTCGCCGAGCTGCTCCGCAACAGCGGCAAGTACACGATGGCCGACGTCCTCGCGTTCCGGATGAAGCAGCGGCCGGTCCGGGTGGCGGCCGGCATCTCCACGATCACCGTCTCGATCTTCTACCTGCTGGCCCAGATGGTGGGCGCCGGCGCGCTCGTGACCCTGCTGCTCGGCGTCTCGAGCGACACGGCGAAGAACATCACCATCGTCGCCGTCGGCGCGCTGATGATCTTCTACGTCACCGTCGGCGGGATGAAGGGCACCACCTGGGTGCAGATCATCAAGGCCGTCCTGCTCATGACCGGCACGACGCTGGTCACCGTCCTCGTGATGATCAAGTTCGGCGGCAGCGTGAGCGCGATGCTCGGCGAGGCGGCCGACAGGAGCGGCAAGGGCGACGCCTTCCTCAACCCCGGCCTGCGCTACGGCACCGACGCGCAGGGCCTGACGGGCAAGCTCGACCTCATCAGCCTCGGCATCGCCCTGGTGCTCGGCACGGCCGGCCTGCCGCACATCCTCACCCGCTTCTACACCGTGCCGGACGCGAAGGCCGCGCGGAAGTCGGTGCTCTGGGCGATCGGCATCATCGGCTCCTTCTACCTGATGACGATCTGCCTCGGGTTCGGCGCCGCCGCGCTCGTGGGACCGGAGGCCATCCGGGCGCAGAACCCGGCCGGCAACACCGCGGCGCCGCAGCTCGCCGAGGCGATCGGGGCGGACTTCTTCGGCGATATCGGCGGCACGCTGCTGCTCGCGATCATCGCCGCGGTCGCCTTCGCCACGATCCTCGCCGTCGTGGCGGGTCTGACCCTCGCGTCGTCCAGCTCGTTCGCCCACGACATCTACGCCTCGGTCATCAAGCGCGGCGAGGTGTCGGAGAAGGACGAGGTGAAGGTCGCCCGGATCGCCGCCTTCGCGATCGGCGCGGTGGCGATCGTGCTGTCCATCTACGCGCAGAAGCTCAACGTCGCGTTCCTGGTGGCCTTGGCCTTCGCCGTCGCCGCCTCGGGCAACCTGCCGGCGATCCTCTACAGCCTGTTCTGGAAGCGCTTCAACACCACCGGTGCGGTCGCCGCCATCTACGGCGGGCTGCTCTCCGCGGTCGTGCTGGTGTTCTTCTCGCCCGTCGTGTCGGGCAAGGTGACCCCCGGGACCGGAGGCAAGGCTGACACCAGCGCCTCGCTGTTCCCGCTCGGCACCGACTTCTCCTGGTTCCCGCTGGAGAACCCGGGCCTGGTGTCCATCCCGTTCGGGTTCTTCTGCGGCTGGCTGGGGACGGTGCTGTCCAAGGAGTACAACGCCGAGAAGTACGCCGAGATGGAGGTCCGGTCGCTCACCGGCGCCGGCTCGGAGAAGGCGGTCCAGCACTAGGCGAGGGTCCTTGCGGGGGCGCCTTGCCAGGAGCTCGGGCGCCCCCGCTGCCCTCCATCTCGACCGTGCGAGTCCTGCCTCATCTGTTGCTCTTTCGGGAGGAATGCCGTGACCGAGCAGACCGGCCTCGAGGCCCTGTCGAGCGAGAGCCGCCGCTTCGACCCTCCTGCGGACGTCGCCGCCTCCGCGAACGTGACTGCGGAGGTCTACGAGCAGGCCGCTGCCGACCGGCTCGGGTTCTGGGAGGAGCAGGCCCGCCGGCTGCAGTGGGACACCGAGTGGACGTCGGCACTGGACTGGCAGCCGCCGTACGCGAAGTGGTTCGTCGGCGGAAGGCTCAACGTCGCGGTGAACTGCCTCGACCGCCACGTCGCGGCTGGTTCCGGAGACCGGGTGGCGCTGCACTGGGTCGGGGAGCCCGAGGGCGACACCCGCGACCTGACCTACGCCGAGCTGCTGCGCCAGGTCTGCATGACAGCTTCCGCGCTGACCGAGCTCGGCGTGCAGGCCGGCGACCGGGTGTGCATCTACCTGCCGATGGTCCCGGAGGCGGTGATCTCGATGCTGGCCTGCGCGCGTATCGGCGCGGCCCACTCGGTGGTCTTCGGGGGCTTCTCCGCGCAGGCACTGGTGGACCGGATCACCGACGCCGGCGCGAAGGTGGTCATCACCGCGGACGGCGGCTACCGCCGTGGTGCGGCGTCGGCGCTGAAGCCGGCCGTCGACGAGGCCCTGAAGCGCTGCCCCGACGTGACGAGCGTGCTGGTCGTGAAGCGCACCCGGCAGGACGTGGAGTGGACCGAGGGACGCGACCACTGGTGGTCCGACCTCGTCGACCGCCAGCCGGAGTCGCACGAGGCGCAGGCCTTCGACGCCGAGCAGCCGCTGTTCCTGCTCTACACCTCGGGCACCACCGGCAAGCCGAAGGGCATCCTGCACACCTCCGGCGGCTACCTCACGCAGGCCGCCTGGACGCACTGGGCGGTGTTCGACCTGAAGCCCGACAGCGACGTCTACTGGTGCACCGCCGACGTCGGCTGGGTGACCGGACACTCCTACCTCGTCTACGGACCACTCGCCAACGGCGCCACCCAGATGATGTACGAGGGGACCCCCGACGCCGGCGGGCGCGACCGCTGGTGGTCGATCATCGAGCAGTACGGCGTCACGCTGTTCTACACGGCGCCCACGGCGATCCGGACCTTCATGAAGTGGGGCGACGACCTGCCCGGTGGGCGGGACCTCAGCTCGCTGCGGATCCTCGGGTCGGTTGGCGAGCCGATCAACCCGGAGGCCTGGATGTGGTACCGCCGGGTGATCGGCGGTGAGCGTTGCCCGATCGTGGACACCTGGTGGCAGACCGAGACCGGCGCGATGATGATCTCCCCGCTGCCGGGGGTGACGTCCACCAAGCCCGGCTCGGCGATGGGGCCGCTGCCTGGGATCTCGGTGGACGTCGTGGACGGGGAGGGCACCTCGGTCGGAAAGACCGGGGGCGGGTTCCTCACCCTGGACGAGCCGTGGCCGGCGATGCTGCGCGGCATCTGGAACGACGACGCCCGCTACCGCGACACCTACTGGTCGCGCTTCCCCGGCCGCTACTTCGCCGGCGACGGCGCGAAGTGGGACGAGGACCACGTGCTGTGGCTGCTCGGCCGGGTGGACGACGTCATGAACATCAGCGGCCACCGCATCTCGACCACCGAGGTGGAGAGCGCGCTGGTGTCCCACCCGAAGGTCGCCGAGGCCGCGGTCGTCGGCGCCGCCGACGAGACCACGGGTCAGGCGATCGTGGCTTTCGTGACCGTGAAGGGCACGGTGGGTGACGCGGAGTCCGGCGGCGACGCGTTCGCGCAGGAGCTGCGCGACCACGTCGCGAAGGAGATCGGGCCGATCGCCAAGCCGCGCCAGATCGTTCTGTCGCCCGAGCTGCCCAAGACCCGCAGCGGGAAGATCATGCGCCGGCTGCTCGTCGACATCGCCGAGCGGCGCGAGCTCGGGGACGTGACCACACTGGCCGATCCGGCTGTGGTGAAGGCAATCGACGACTCGATGGCCGCGGCGGCAGGAGCCAAGCGCTAGGTCCCGGACCGGGATGAGCAGCCACGCTCAATCAGGCCTGCCGTCAGCGGATCGGGACGCCGGTCATCGGCTCGGGGAAGGGCGGCACGCTGATGTCGACGGTCGTGCTGGTCGGGGGTGGTGCGGGGAACGCGGCATACAGCACTGCCGTCTCGCCGTGGTTCGCCCAGGTTGGTCAGGCGGAACGGCCCCTGCACCACCCCGTCGGACAACCGGCGCATCCCCAGGACGTCGAACATCCGGCCTCCCCGGACAACAACGACAGTGCAGGCGCATTCGGACCCACCACCGGGGCTTCCGGCTGCGCCCCTGGCGGCGTTGGAGGTTTGATGGTGTAACGGACCGTGACCCGGCCGGTTGAGGGCAGCCTCCTGGGCTGTCCTGGCGGCCATCGTCAGAGGCGACCGGCTCGGTCTCTCCTCGCCCGGACGAGCTCAGCATCAACCCGGTCGTCTGCGGCTGCGAGGCGCCCACAACGGTGCGCGCCCGCGCCTCCGACAGCGCTGGGTTCGCGCCCGGCTCCGACGGTGTCGGTGTGCCCGAGAATCTGGACCGGTCCTGTGGCCCGTTCCTTCAGCTCAGCGGCCACCGCCTGCAGCGTGAATTGCGCCTTCGAGGTCAGCTCGGCCGAGCCGAACGCGAACAGCACATCGGAGCTGACGTCCACCGCGACCTCGCCGCCGCTCTGGGCGGTGCGCGACGCGCCGTCCAGGGCGAAGCGGTAGCGGACCAGATCCAGGCGGACGGCTTCGGCAGCGGCCACCTCCGCCGACGTCGTCTCGCCGGCGGACCTTGCCCGGACTGGTGAGCGGCATGGGCGGGCTGAGCGGGAAGCCCCCTGGGCTGCACCAACACGTGCGTGGTGCCGGCGGCAGGCGCCGGGAAGGCGATGGGCAGGGCCCGACTCGAGCGCAGTGACGCTTGATCCCGCCCAGTCCTTTCTCTGCGCTCTGCAGCGTCCGCAGCACGAAGACCACGCAAGGTTGATCAGGAAGATCGGGACAGCAGCTCAAGGAAGTGGTGCCCCACCGACCCGAGAGCGACCAAGGGCAGGATTGCCCGATGCTCAGCACCCTTTTCGGGATCGTCCTGGCCGCGCTGGTCCTCGCCTCGCTCGCCCTTCGTGTGCGTGGCCGCGCGTCCCGACGGCCACGGACGGCGGACGCGCAACTCGTTCGCGTGCCCGGGCAGGTCATCTCCCAGCACCCCTTCACGCTGCGGTGGACGGCTGCGGCGGCCGCTCCGGCCGTGCCCGCACGACCGGACGCCGGCTTGAGCCCGCGCGAGGTGGAGGTGATGGAGCACATCGCCACGGGTATGAGCAACGGCGAGATCTCCCGGCGGTGCTTCCTGTCGGAGAAGACCGTCAAGAACCACGTGAACCACATCTTCGCCAAGCTCGGGGTGCGCAACCGCGCGGAAGCCGTGGCGACCTGGCTTGGCTCCGTGGACCCAGGCCCGCAGCCCCGGCAGGGTCGGTGAGAGCCGCGACGATTTGGGCCTGGTGTGGGCCCAGAGGCCCTGCTCGAACGGCGTCCGCACGCATACCGTCCTTCTCGTCGGCAAGCAACGTCAACCGGCACGCAAGCGGATCGGCCCGGCGCCCGCCGGTCGCCGACATCCATACCCCGGCCGTCCGACGGCGGCGGGACGGAAGGGGAATCCCATGATCAACGTTGTGATGCTCGCCCTGTACGCTCGCGCGTCCCAGATGCAGGCCAAGCGCGAGCGCGGTCAGGGCACGCTGGAGTACATCGGCATGGTCGCGGTTGCTGCGCTGCTCATCGGCATCGTCGCGGCGGCGTTCAGCGGTGCCGACCTCGCCGGAGTGGTCTCCCGCTCGCTCGCCAAGGTCACCAGCATCATCTAGACCCCTTTCGGGAGCCAGCGGCTCCGGGACACCAAGGTCCCGGAGCCGCCGAGCGTGTCAGGAGAGGACCGACATGGCCGGGCTGATGGCGCGACGCGTGCAGGGCGAGGCGGGGCAGATCGCCAGCGCCTTCGTCGTGTGTGCCGTTCTGGCCGCCATCTCCGTGCTGCTGTTCCTCCTGATCCCGGTGGGTGGGGCCGCCGACCAGCGCAGCCGCGCGCAGACGGCCGCCGACGCCGCGGCACTGGCCGCAGCCGGCAGTCTGGGGGGACGCTTCCAGAGCCTCCTGGCGCGCGGGCTGCTGACCGAGTCCGACCTGACGGACTGGCTCGGGTGCGGCTCGGGACGTGACGCCGCGCAGGACTACGCGAGCCGCAACGGCGCGGACGTCTCCGCCTACTGCTACCGCCCCGCCGACGCTCGGGTGGTCGTCGAGGTGCGTATGCAGGACCCGTTGCCCACCGGGGAGCGCTCGCAGGCTCGGGCCGCCGCGACGACCAAGCTCCCCTTCGGCCGGTGCCGGTTCGACCGCCGCCCGCCGCTGCCCTCCCTGCCGCCGCTGCCCTCGCTCTCGCCCCGACTGCCCGGTGCACCGCCGCTGCCCTCCCTGCCGCCGGTGTCTCCGCCACCGCTGCCTGACCTGCCGCTGCTCGCCCGCTGCGGCTCGTACGAGCTCCGGTTCCTGCTCCTCGGCGAGCGGGGACAGCTGAAGTACGTCGGGGGCGACCTCGACGATCTGCTGAAGCCACGACTGGTCAGCACCAGGGATCTGGACGTGTAGTTTCGGATCGCTTGAGGATCCGCCGAGAGGACGAACGGTGCAGTTCACGGGACGCGTACGACTCCGGGGCATGCTCCTCGCGGCCGGACTGCTCTGCGCGTCACTTCCGGGCGTGGCCTCCGGAAACCCCCGCGCGCAGGCTGCGGGCGAGCAGATCCCGGTTGCCGGGACGTTCAGCTACCCGGGTCGCTTCATCGACACCGAGCCTGAGATCCGGGGGGCCGTCCATGCCGTGCAACGCATCCCGGGAGGCACGGCGCTCTACTACTCTGTCGGCTCACCGGCGAGCATGCCGTTCAACCGCGCCTCCGTCCTCCCCGTCCCGAGCCTCGACGTCGCCTACCGGTCGGTCGACGCCGCCACCGTCGCCCTCATCGACACCCAGGGGCTCGGCTTCTACCAACCGATGATCGGCCGTGACGGCTGCCTGTGCCCGGAGCTCACCGACTTCGGCACGAAGGGCGGGGAGCTCTACGTCGGCTGGGCGGTGATGCCGCCCCTGCCACCCGGTGTTGCGAAGGTGAGCGTCGTCTTCGGGTTCGGCAACCAGGTCGAGGACGTCCCGGTCGGGGACGGGCCCCTCGAGCCTGCCGTGCCGACCTCGCCGAACGTGCTGGGGCAGGGTTGGCCGGCGCTGCCCGACTCGGCGGCCCTCGCGGGCGTCACGAATCCGGCGCAGTTCGTCCGGCCGCTGGTGCGTCACGTGGCTGACCTGGAACAGCGGGTGTCCATCGCCGAGCAGCCCGGGCAGGTGGACGAGAGCCTGGCGGCCGACGTGCTCTTCGCCGTCGACAGCGCGACGCTGACCCCCGCGGCGCAGGCGACACTTGCCGCGGTCGCCGCTCGGGTGAAGGAACGCGCGAAGGGTGCGGTGACCGTGGTCGGGCACACCGACTCCACGGGGACGCCCGCCTACAACGCGCAGCTCTCGCTGGCGCGGGCGCGGGCTGTGCAGGCCGCGTTGCAGCCGGGGGTGGGTTCAGGTGTGACCCTCACCCCGACCGGGGTGGGCGAACGCCAGCCCGTCGCCGACAACGCGACCCCGGAGGGGCGCGCCCAGAACCGCCGGGTCACCGTGACCTACCGGATCGGTGGTGGCTGATGAGGCGGCTGCACTTGCTCGCTGGGGCCTTCGCCCTGCTGTCGCTCGCGGCGTGCACCGCCGACCCGCCGGATCCGCTGTCCTCAGGCGGCCCCTCCTCCGAAGCCAGCCGCCCGCAGCAGCCCCCGGAGCAGACCACCGGCCAGAAGCTGACGCAGCAGCTGCTCATGGGCGCCGAGGCTCCTGCATCGGTGACAACCCTGCGTGGTTCGCTGGCCCGCCCGGGCGGCCCGGTAGCCGTCGAGGTGGACATCCTGGCCGTGCAGGCGAGCGCAGAGACGACGCTGCTGCGGTGGCGGCTGCGCAGCGGCACCGGGCAGCCCCAGCAGGTCCTCACGTCCAGCCTGTCCCGGCCCGGCCTCGTGGACACGCGGGCCGTAGCCCTCGCGGACGTCGCCGGCAACCAGCGGCTGCAGCCCTTCACCTACATCCCGCCGCTCAAGACCGAGGACCTGCGCTGCACCTGCTCGGACGTGCCGAAGTCGGTGAGCGCCGCCGGCGTGCAGATGTACGCCCTGTTCCCGCCGCTTGCCGCGAACGCCACCACGGTCGACGTCGTCATCCCGGGACTGCCGACGGCCGAGAAGGTCCCGGTGACGCGATGAGGCCGCTCGGTCGGCTGCGGATGCTGCTCCCCGTGCTGGTTCTGACCGCCGCCTGCTCCACGGGCGACACCGCAGGTGACCAGAAAGGCGTCACCGGGTCCGCCGGCGCCAGCCCGCCCGCCAGATTCGCTGCCCGTTCACTCGGTCCGGTGAGCTTTGCGACTCCGCAGGACTGGAAGCCGGTGTCGACGCAGCCGCCGCCCGCCGGTGTCCAGGAGCTGGCGCTGCGAGCCCCGGCCGCAGCCGGAGCTGCGGCACCCGCGGCGGTGGGCCAGCTGCAGGCCCAGCCTCCCCGGAACGCCGCAGCGTCCGTGGACAGCCTGGTCACCATCAAGCGGGACGTGCAGCGGGCGCAGAACGTTCGCTCCGAGCCGATCACGCTGACCGGCTTCACGTCCGCGACGATCGTCTCCTATGACGAGGCCGGACCCGGCGGCGCGATGCTGCATGCCGAGGCACTGGTGGGCGATCTCGCGGCGGGCGGGTTGTTCGTGCTGAACGTCAAAGGCACCCAGGCCGACTTCGACACCGGGCAGCTGTCCGCGATTCCCCGCTCGGCCCGCGCCGGCTGAGGTCCGCCGTCATCGGGCGGCGTCTCCCAGCTCGTCGACCACGAGATCCGCGCGCGCACCGACGCCGGTGCGGTACGCCGCCCGCCCGATCATGTGCGCGGCAACTGGCGCGGTCAGGAGCTGGAAGGCGGCGACGAGCAGCAGCTTGACGCGGTCCCCGGCCGCGTCGACCTGCAGCGCCGCCCCGACCGTGACCAGCAGCAGACCGAGCGTCGTCGGCTTGGTCGCCGCATGCATCCGGCTGAAGACGTCGGGGAAGCGCAGCAGGCCGAGGCTGGCGGTCAGCGCCAGGGCCACCCCTGACAGGAGCAGAGCTGCGCTGAGGACGTCGGTCACGAGCCGCGCCGCTCGACGTAGCGGGCCACGGTCACGGTGCCGACGAAGCCCAGCAGCGACACGGCGACCAGGACGGCGAGGAAGCTGCCGCCGCCGGTGACCGCGGCGCCGATGGCGATCCCGGCGACGACGAGCTGCAGCAGCGTGTCGAGCGCCACGATGCGGTCGGGGACCGTCGGGCCGAGGACGAGGCGCAGCAGCGTGAGCAGCGCCGCGACACCGAGGCCGACGAAGCAGAGGGTGATGACCAGGCTCATCGCCGTGCCCCCGCTCCCGCGTCCCCGGTCAGCCCGCGGCGGGACTCCTCCGAGCCGACGGCCAGGATCGCCAGCCGCTCGACGCGCAGGATCGATGCCCGTACGCGCTCCACGCCCTCCGGCCCGTCCCCCACGTCCAGAACGTGGACGTAGAGCGTGGATCGGGGACGGTCGACCTCGAGCGTCAGGGTGCCGGGAGTGAGGGAGATGGCGTTGGCCAGCAGGGTCAGCAGGCGGTCGGAGGCGCCGCGCACCGGCACGGCGACGACGGCCTGGCGCAGCCGCAGCCGGGGGCGCAGCACCTGAGCGACGACGCGCAGGTTGGCGCGCACGAGGTCGACCGCGAAGAAGCCGACGAAGTGCAGCAGGGCCAGCGGGCGGACGTTGCCCTGGGGCGGCAGGGACGTCAGCGGGAGCAGCAGCACCAGCCCCACGCCCACGGCAAGGCCGCCCAGGACGTTGGCCGGACTCGCCGATCCCCACAGGCCGACCCACACGAGGGCGAGCCACCCGACGAGGGTCAGGTGCGCCGTCAGCCTCGCCACGTGCCCCTTCATCGCGACAGCGCCCCGGGCGCAGGGACGAGCACGGCGCGGACGTACGTGGCGGGCTCCATCAGGTCGGCGGCGGCGCGTCCGGACAGGGCGTAGAGCGGTCCGGCGACGACCGTGATCGACAGTCCGCCGGCGACGGCGAACGCGGTCGCGCCGAGCATCAGGCGCGGTGTACGGGCGGTCCCCACCTCGAGGGCGTCGGTGAGATCCGCGTCGGGCACCACGGGCGCCACCCGTCCCCAGAACACCGTGCTCCAGACGCGCGCCATCGCGTACAGCGTCAGCAGGCTGGTGACGATCGCCGCGGCCACGGCAAGCAGTGCCAGGGCTCCACCGTCGGCGGTCCCGGCCTGGATCAGCCCGAGCTTGGCCAAGAAACCCGAGAACGGCGGGATGCCGGCGAGCGAGAGCGCCGGCAGGAGGTAGAGCACGGTGAGCACCGGAGCCACGTGCTGCAGGCCGCCGGTGCGCGCGAGCGAGGACGTGCCCTCGCGCCGCTCGATCAGGCCGGCGACGAGGAAGAGCGTCGTCTGCACGACGATGTGGTGGACGGTGTAGAGGATCGCCCCGGCCAGCCCGGCTACGGAGTAGAGCCCGAGGCCGAGAAGCATGTAGCCGATGTGCCCGACGATCGTGAACGACAGCAGCCGCTTGAGGTCGTCCTGGACCAGCGCCCCGAGAATGCCCACCACCATCGTGAGGACAGCCAGGACGAGCAGGATCGATGCCGTCACGCTGTCACCCGGGAACAGCAGCGTCTGGGTGCGGATGATCGCGTAGACGCCGACCTTGGTGAGCAGCCCGGCGAAGACGGCGGTCACGGGCGAGGGCGCTGTCGGGTAGCTGTCGGGAAGCCAGGAGAACAGCGGGAAGATGGCGGCCTTGACCCCGAACACCACCAGCAGCATCAGCCCGAGCATCAGGCGTACGCCGTCGGGCAGCTCGGCGAGCCGGCCCGCCGCATCGGCCATGTTGACCGTCCCGGTCGCGGCGTAGACCAGCCCGACGGCGGTGACGAACAGCGCCGAGGCGAGCAGGCTCACCACCACGTAGGTCATGCCGGCGCGCACCTGCTCCTGGCCGCCGTCGAGGGTGATGAGGACGTACGACGCGACGAGCATCACCTCGAAGGCGACGAACAGGTTGAACAGGTCGCCGGTGAGGAAGGCCATCGCGATCCCGGCCGCCAGCACGAGGTAGCAGGGGTGGAACACCGCCACCGTGGTGCGTCGTCCGTCCGCCGCGCCCTGCCCGATGGCGTAGAGCAGGACCGCGAGCAGCACCAGGGCGGACACGAGGAGCAGCAGGGACGACAGCCGGTCCGCGACCAGCGAGATGCCTGCTGGGGCCGCCCACCCGCCGAGCTGCACCACCGCGGGTCCGGCCGTGTCGGCCAGGTGGAGCAGCCGTGCGGCGACTACGGCGCACACGGTCAGGGTGAGCACGGAGAGCAGTCGCTGGAGCCGCTGGTGCCGCCCGAGGGCGACCGCCAGCCCGGCACCCAGCAGCGGCAGGACGATGGGCAGCGGGAGCAGGACCCGGATCACAGCTCGTCCTCGGGCCGGACGACAGGAGCGTCCTCGGTCCGCTGCCGACGGGTGACGCGGCGGTCCTCGACGTCGTCCTGCACGTCGTCCTCACCGGTCAGCACCCAGCTGCGATAGGCGAGCGCGAGCAGGAAGGCCGAGACGCCGAAGGTGATGACGATCGCGGTGAGGACCATGGCCTGCGGCAACGGGTCGGCCACCCCCGACGCACCGGCCGGCGCGCCGACGAACGGCACCCCGCCGGCACTCCCGCCCGCCTGCAGCAGGAGCAGGTTCGCGCCGTGACCGAGCAGCCCGAGGCCCAGCACGACCCGGGTGAGGGTGCGCTGCAGCAGCAGGTAGGTGCCCGCTGCGTAGAGCGCGCCCACGGTGAGCGCCAGGGTCAGGTTGCCGCTCACCGCTCCGCCTCCGCGCCGAGGGTGCGCAGAGCGGCCAGCACCAGCCCGAGGACCACGAGGAAGACGCCGGTGTCGAACGCCAGCGCGCTCGTGAGCTTGAGCATCCCCAGCACCGGCAGGTCGAGCGTCACCTTGCCGCTCTCGAGGAACTGCCCGCCGAACACCCACGCGAGCGCACCCGTTCCGGCGGCCAGCGCCAGCCCGGTGCCCAGTGGCAGACCGGGATCGACGGGCACCGCCGCCTGCAGCGCGCCACGTCCACCGGCCATGTAGCGCAGGACGAAGGCGCAGCCGGCGACGAGTCCGCCGACGAAGCCTCCGCCGGGCTGGTTGTGCCCGGCGAACAGCAGGTAGAGCGCGAACACGAGCACCGTGTGGAACACCAGCCGCACGCTCGTCTCCAGCACGACCGACCGGCGGACGTCGTCGATCTGGTCGGCGCCGGGCAGCCGCGGAGCGGCCCCGCTGTCGGAGGCGGCCGCTGTCGCAGAGGCAGGCTCCCTCTCCGTCACGGAACCACCACCGGCGCAGCGGCTCCGGGCTCATCGAGCGCCTGGCCGCCCGCGGCCATGACCGCCGTCTCGCCCTCCGCGTGCGGCGAGGTGCGGCGACGCGCGGCGAGCACCAGGCTCGCCACTCCCAGCGCCGCCACCACCAGGACGGTGATCTCGCCGAGCGTGTCGAAGCCCCGGAAGTCGACCAGGACCACGTTGACGACGTTGCGCCCCCCGCCTTCTGGCAGCGACTGCTCGAGGTAGGCCCGCGACGCGGGCGGTGCGGTGCGCGCCTGGCCTGCCACGAGGACGGCAGTGGTCACGAAGACGCCTGCTGCACCGGCCACGGCGACACGCACGGTCTGGCTCAGCTGGAAGTGCTGCCGGGAGAAGTGGGCGGGCAGTCGTCGCAGCACGAACATGAACAGCACCAGGGTCAGCGTCTCGACGAGGAACTGGGTGAGCGCGAGGTCGGGGCCACCCTGCAGCACGAACATCACCGCGGTTCCGTAGCCCACGGCGCCGAGGGTGAGCACTGCCGTGAAGCGCCGGTGCGCGCGAGCGGTGGCGACGGCGGCGACGACGATGACGACCCCGACGATCGGCTGCAGCGGCCGGTCCCAGCCCTGCAGGTCGTCGGTGAGCCGGGTCGAGGTCAGCAGCGCCACGCCGGGAAGCAGGACCACCGTGAGCACGACGGTGCCGAGGTAGACCGGCAGGGACCCGCTCTGCGCCAGGGCAGTCACCCGGCGCGCCAGCCGGTCCAGCAGGGACAGCGTGCCCTCGTACGAGCGGTCGGCATCCACCGCGCCGAGCAGCCGGCCGGCCGAGCGCTGAAGCCCGCTGAGCCGCTCGCGGACCACGAAGAGCGCCGCCCCGAGAGCCAGGGTGAGCACCGACCACGCGAGCGCCGCCGTCAGCCCGTGCCACAGCGCCAGGTGCTCCACCTCCGCCGGGGTGCCGTAGCCGTCGGCATAGGCCTGTACCAGCGGATCAGCCAGCGCCGGAGCGAGTCCGAGCAGCAGGCCGGCGGCCCCCAGGACCACGACGGGCCCGAGCAGGACCGGGGACAGCGTATGCACCTGAGTCCTGGCACAGCCGGGCTTGCTCGCGAACGCCCCCCACAGGAAGCGGGCGCTGTAGGCGGCTGTGAGCAGCGAGCCGACGAACAGCCCGACGAACACCAGGCGATCGGTCCCGCTCCCGGACAGGAAGGCCTCGTACGCCGCCTCCTTGGAGATGAAGCCGAGCAGCGGTGGCACGCCGGCCATGGACAGCGCAGCCAGCGTGGCGGCGCCGGCGAGCACCGGCAGCTGACGGCCCACGCCGGACAGCACCCTCAGGTCGCGGGTCCCGGTGGCGTGGTCGACCGCACCGACGGTGAGGAAGAGCGTCGCCTTGAACAGCCCGTGCGCGAGCAGGAGCGCCGCGCCGGCCACCGCCGCCTGCCGCGTCCCGGCTCCGAGCAGGACCATGAGGAAGCCGAGCTGGCTGACGGTCCCGAACGCGAGCAGCCGCTTGAGGTCGGTCTGGCGCAGCGCCCGCCAACCGCCGACGACCATCGTCGCGAGCCCGACCGTGAGGACCACCGGACGCCACAGCCCGACCACGGCGAAGGCCGGTGCAAGGCGGGCCACCAGGTAGACGCCCGCCTTCACCATCGCGGCGGCGTGCAGGTAGGCGGACACGGGGGTCGGCGCCGCCATCGCACTGGGCAGCCACGGGTGGAAGGGGACCTGCGCGCTCTTGGTGAAGGCTCCGACCAGGATGAGCAGCAGGGCCACCGGGACGGTCCCGCCGCGGGGCGGGTCGGCGAGGATGGCGGAGAGCGACGCGGTGCCGGCAGCCTGGGCGAGCAGGACGAAGCCCACCAGCATCGTCAGCCCCCCGAGCACGGTGACGAGCAGCGCCTGCTGGGCGGCGCGCCGGCTCTCCGCATCCTCGTCGTCGAAGCCGATCAGCAGGTAGGAGGTGACGCTGGTCAGCTCCCAGAAGACGTAGAGCAGGATCAGGTCGTCGGCCAGGACCAGCCCCAGCATCGCTCCGGCGAAGGCCGTCAGCACCCCGGCGAAGCGGCCGAGCCCCCGCGCATCGGCGGGGAAGTAGCGCGCGCAGTAGAGGAAGACCAGCGTCCCGATCCCGGACACCAGGGTGACCATCAGCAGCGCGAGCGCGTCGAGGCGCAGGTCGAGGGTCAGGCCGAGCCCCGGGACCCAGGAGGTCGCCTGCGGGCGCGGGCGCCCGTCGAGCACGGCCGCCGCCGAGGTGGCGGCCCACGCGGTCGTCGCGGCCGGCGCCAGCGCCACGAGCAGGAAGACCGAGCGCCCCAGGCGGGCCGCCGCAGCCGGCGCAAGGAGCGCGAGCGCCAGGTGCAGGGCCAGCAGGGCGAGCACGTGTCCTCCGGAGTCGGCGAAGCAGAGGACCTCGAGGGCTCACGAGCCCGGCGAGGCCGCCGACCAGGCTTCCCGGCGCACCGAGGGCACCCTACCCACCGGGCGTCGGCGGTCGTGTGACCGGGCCGGGCTCCGGGTAGGGCCGCAGTGGCCGCGGACGCGCGCCAGGGTCCGGCCATCGGAGGAGCAGTTGAGCGAGCAGGCAGACGAGGCGCCCCCCGCGGGTGCCCCTCGCCGGGACGACGAGACCACGCTGGCCGCCGGCGTACCAGGGCCGAGTGGCACCGGTGAGGAGACCGAGGCGGGCGCGGACCCCGACGCCCCGTCGCAGGCGCGGGCGGATCGATGACCCCACCGGCGGGGCAGGACAAGAGCCTCGGCGAGCTGGTCTCGGAGGCGACGAGGGACTTCTCCTCCCTCATGCACCAGGAGGTCGCCCTCGCGAAGGCGGAGATCAAGCACGAGGTGGCGGCTGCGGGCAAGGGCGCCGGGCTCTTCGGCGGCGCCGGGATCAGCGGCCTGCTGGCCGTGGTGTTCCTGTCGAGCGCGCTGGCGTACGGCATCGCCGGGCTGCTCGACGTCTCCGTCGGCTGGGGCTTCCTGGCCGTGGGGCTGCTCTACCTCGCGGTGGCCGGTGTCATGGGGCTGCTCGGCAAGAAGAAGATCAGCCAGGTCGGGCCGCCCGAGAGGACGATCGAGACGGTCAAGGACGACATCGAGTGGGCCAAGCACCCGACCCGCACGTCCTGACCCGGAGCGCAGTGCCCCTTGTGACACCCTCGGCGCATGCCGCCGGTCGAGGAGTCCGTGGTCCTCGTCGACGGGCCGTGGACGCACCGGGACGTGACCGCGAACGGCGGGCGCTTCCACGTCGCGGAGTACGGCCCGGCGGACGGTCCGCTCGTGCTGCTGCTGCACGGCTTCCCGGAGTTCTGGTGGTCCTGGCGCCACCAGCTGATCGCGCTCGGCGAGGCCGGCTACCGCGCCGTCGCGCCTGACCTGCGCGGATTCGGCGCTTCGGACAAGCCACCCCGGGGCTATGACGCCTACACGCTGTCCTCCGACGTCGCCGGGATGGTGCGCGCGCTCGGCGCCCGCGACGCCTTCCTGGTCGGCTCCGACTGGGGCGGGGTGCTCGCCTGGACGGTCGCCACGCTGCACCCGCGGGTGGTGCGCAGCCTCGCGATCGTGTCGATGCCCCACCCCCTGCGGCTGCGCCAGGCGGTCATCTCCGACCGGCGCCAGCGACGCGCGTTGTCCCACGTCGCCTTCTTCCAGATCCCGAGAGCGCCGGAGGGACGGCTTCTGCGCGACGACGGCGCGTACGTCGGGGAGCTGATGCGCCGGTGGGGCGGCCCGGGCTTTCCCGACCGCGAGACCGAGACCCGTTGCCGTGCGGCGATGCAGGTGCCCGCCGCGGCCCACTGCGCGCTGGAGTGCTATCGCTGGGTGGTGCGCTCGCGCACCCGGCCGAGCGGGCTGCGCTTCCTCCGCCTGCTGGAGCGCGGCGTGCACGTCCCGACCGTGCAGGTGCACGGCGCGCTGGACACCTGCCTCCTGCCTGAGACAGCGCACGGCTCCGGCGCCTGGGTGGACGCGCCGTACGAGCTCCAGATCCTCGACGGGGTGGGCCACTTCCCGCACGAGGAGGCGCCGGAGGCGGTGACCGCCGCCCTGCTCGAGCACGGGCTGCTTCCACGCGAGGGCGCGCGGTGACCTGACGTGGCGCCGCGGGAGCCCCGCGCCCGGGACGCCGCCGGCCGACCGGTTCCGGCCGGCTCGGCGGACGCGGTGGAGCCGGTGCCGGAGCAGGCCCTGCCCCCGGCGCAGACCCTCGCGCTGGCACGGGACCTGCTGGCGCAGGGCCGGCCGTTCTTCGCGCACGACGTCCTCGAGGCCCGGTGGAAGGCGGCGCCGGCGCACGAGCGGGACCTGTGGCAGGGGCTGGCGCAGGTCTGCGTGGGGCTGACCCACCTGCAGCGCGGCAACGCCCGCGGTGGCGCCCGACTGCTGCGACGGGGCGCGGACCGCCTGAGCGGTTACGGCGGCCCGGCGTACGGCGTCGGGATCGAGGCACTCGCGCGGCAGGCGCTCGAGCGTGCCGAGGCGGTCGAGGCCGGTCGCGACGGGGAGCCGATCCTGCTGTGAGCCGACCGGCTCGGGTGCTCAGGCGCAGGAGCGGGTGGGCACGGCGGCCGTCGCGGTGGCCCCGGCGGCCGCCGGGCCGGCGACCTCCTCTGCGGTCAGGGCGTAGCCGATGGACGGGTCGTCGGAGGCCGCCGCGAAGATCACGCCGAGGACACGGCCCTGCGGGTCGATCAGGGGTCCGCCGGAGTTGCCCGGGCGCACCAGCCCCTTGATCGAGTAGATGTCGCGGACGAGGACCCGCTCCATGTAGATGTCCGGCCCCCGGGCCTCCTGGCTCTCCCGGATGCGGGCGGCGTCCGGCCGGAACGGCCCGTCCTGGGGGTAGCCCACGACGATCGCGTCGTCCCCGGTCCTGGCCCGCTTCTCCGCGAACACCAGTGGCGGCCGGTTCAGCCGGTCGACCAGCAGCACGGCCAGGTCGCGCCCAGGGTCGAACAGCACGACGCGGGCCGGCAGCTGCCGGTCGCCCACCTCCACCATCGGTTCCTTGATGCCGGCGACGACGTGCGCGTTGGTCATGACCCGCCCCGGGGCGAAGACGAAGCCGGTGCCCTCGCTGCGGCGGCTGCAGGACTTCGCCACGCCGGTGATCTTCAGCACGCTGGGCCGGACCGCCTGCACCGCGGGGCTGCTGGCCAGGGCCGCATCCGGCGGGGGGACGTTCTCACCGGGTGGGCGGCGCAGGTCCTCGAAGACCTCGGGGAAGCCCTGCTCGTCGATGAGCGCGCGGAAGGAGTTGAAGAAGCGGCGTCCGCTGTCGGGAACCACGTCGTCGACCGCGTTGATGACCAGCGACTCGCGCACCTGCCCGGCGAGCGTGGGGTAGGGGGACGAGGCGACCGCCCGGCCCACGATCCAGGCGACGAGCAGCAGCCCGAGCACGCTGAGGACCGCGCCGGCGGCGGCGTCGGCGCTGCGCGCCCGGTCCCAGGTCAGCCGCCGCCGCAGGTCGCCGCCGATCAGCGTCGCGAGCAGCTGGCCGATGCTGGCGCCGATGAGCACGACCGCCAGCCCGATCACCGACGTCGGGAGGTTCTCCAGTGCCTCGATCTGGGCGGCGCGGGGCGCCAGCTTGGCCGCCAGCACCCCTCCGCCGAGGAAGCCGATGAAGGACAGCAGGCCCACGACGAAGCCCTGCCGGTAGCCCGAGATCGCGAAGAGGATGGCAGCGACGAGGAGCACGACGTCGAGCAGGTCACCTTGCATCAGCGCAACCTATGCCCAGCGCCGCGTCGTCGTGGATCGGCCGCCCCCGTGGCCGGGGCTTCCGGGTCTCGGCTCAGGAGACGACCACCTTGCCGTCCATGCCCCTGTGGAAGGTGCACACGAACGTGTAGGTCCCCGGCTTGTCGAAGGTGTATGTGGCCGACAGCGACTTGCCCCCGGTAACCGTGCCGATCGCCGGCAGGCCCTTGTCGTCGAAGACGAGGTTGTGCGACACCTGGCCGCTGTTGCCGAGGGTGATCGTCAACGTGCCCACCTTCGCGGTGAGAACCTCGGGCACGAAGTCGAGGTCGTCGGTGCTGTCCACCGTGATCGTCTGGGCGCTGGCCGGACCCGCCGCCGCGACCCCGGCCTCGGTGCCGCCGCCGGACGACGACGAGCCGCTCCCGCAGGCCGCCAGGGGCAGGGCGGTCAGGACCGCGAGCAGGGCGGCGGCGCAGCGGCGTACGGGTGCGGTCACGGGCTCTCCTGGTGATGGTGCTCGGACAGGTGCTCGGCCAGGGGCAGGAGCTCGCCGGGCGGGAGCTCGGGCCGGCCGGCAGGAAAGGTCGAGCCGCGGATGGACAGGGCCACCGTCTGCGCGTCGAGCGTACGCACGCGGCTCGAGTCCCAGGGCCGCTCCCAGCCGCCGAGCGCGAGCAGCCGGTCGACCAGTGCGGCGGTGAAGCCCCAGACCAGCAGGCTCTGGACCTCGAAGGCGGGACCCGCCCACCCGCTGGGATGCCGGACCCGGACGCGGTGCGCCGGGTCGGCCAGCTCGGCCAGCGGCACCCGCGCGACGGCGGCCACCTCGGCCGGGTCGGCCGCCGACACCGGGTGCGGCTCGCGCCACCAGGCGAGGACCGGGTGCACCAGGAACCCCGACGGCGGCAGCCACAGCGCGGGCAGGACGCCGAGCACCGAGACCGTCGACGGCTGCAGGCCGACCTCCTCGGCCGCCTCCCGCAGGGCGGCCGCGACCGGGCCGTCGCCGGCGGGGTCACCGTCCTCCGGATCGAGGGCGCCGCCGGGGAAGGCCGGTTGACCGGCGTGCGAGCGCAGGGTGTGGGCGCGTTCGATCAGCAGCACGTCGGGCCCGGCCCCACCGGGCGCCGGCACCCCTTCGCTGAACAGCACGAGCACCGCCGAGTGCCGCCCACCGGATGCGGGGGCGACCAGCGGGCTGAGCTGCTCCCGGCGTACGTCCGGAAGCGTTCGGACCAGCGGAGCCAGCCAGGCCGGAGTCACACCGTCCCGGCTCACAACGTCACCCCCAGATGCCGGCTCACCAGCGCCTCGAGCTCGGCCAGGTCCGAGAATGCGCCGCTCTCGGTCGCGACGACATGGCCCGACGCGTCGAGGAACAGCGTCACCGGCGGCCCGGGGGGGAAGGCCCGCAGCACGGCGCCGCCGTCGTCCACGAGACTTGGATAGCGGATGCCGAAGTCGCGCGAGAAGGCAAGCCCGCGCTCCTCGGTGTCGGTGTTGAGCACCCCCACGATCGCGAGCCGGTCCCCGGCCTTCGCGGCCAGGGCGACCAGGTCGGGCACCTCGTCCACGCACGGGACGCACCAGCTGGCCCACACGTTGACCAGCGTCGGCCGTCCCGGAGCGGCGGCGCGCAGCGCGACGTCCGGTCCGCCGCCAAGGCACGGCAGCTCGAGGTCGGGCAGCTCCGGGCCCAGGCCCGGGGGGCAGGGGCCGAGCGCGGCCGCCGAGCGCAGCGGGGCCAGGTCCAAAGAGGCCCGCGGAGCCGGGTCGTCCGGGCCCTCGCGCAGGACGAGCGCCCCGACCACCAGCAGCACCACCGCGGCGAGCGCCAGCGAGGGGGAGCGTCTCACGCGCCCACCGGCACCGACGGCGCCGCGGCGCCCGGCGTCCTCACCAGCGCCGCCGCCACCGTGGGATCGGTCGGACCGATGCCGTAGGACGGGCACAGGGCGGCGATCGCGCAGGCTCCACAGGCCGGCTTGCGGGCGTGGCAGACCCGCCGACCGTGGAAGATCACCCGGTGGTTGAACATCGTCCAGTCGCGCCGGGGCAGCAACGCGGCAACCGCCGCCTCCACCTGGACCGGGTCCTCGAGGGTGGTCCAGCCGAACCGGCGGACCAGGCGGCCGAAGTGCGTGTCCACCGTCAGTCCAGGGATGGAGAACGCGTCGCCCAGCACGACGTTGGCCGTCTTGCGACCCACGCCAGGCAGCTTCACGAGGTCGTCGAGCCGCGGCGGCACCTGTCCACCGTGCCGCTCGACGAGCGCCGCCCCCAACCCGATCAGGCTCGTGGCCTTGTTGCGGAAGAAGCCGGTCGGCCGGATCAGGGCCTCCAGATCCTCCCGGTCGGCGGCGGCGTACGCCTGGGCATCGGGGTAGCGCCGGAACAGCGCTGGAGTCACCTCGTTGACCCGCTTGTCGGTGCACTGCGCCGACAGGATGGTGGCGACGAGGAGCTCGAGCGGCGTACGGAAGTCCAGCTCGCAGTGGGCGTCGGGGTGCAGCACGGCCAGCTCCCGGGCGATCCGGCGGGCCCGGCGGGTGAGCGCCTGGGGGCTCGGCGGCGCGTCGTTGCCCATGACGTCGATCGTAGTTCTGCGGGGCCAGGACGGCCCCGCGGCTGCGCCGGGCGGGTGACTCCTCTCAAGGAGCGGGCCTTCCCGGACGACCTCCTCGGGGAAGCGACAGCGCGTCGCGGCGGACAAGGAGATCGGCATGCAGGCGCAGACCCCGCCACCCCGGCGCAAGGGTGAGCCGCGGCCTGTGCCGATCCGCAACGAGGCCTTCGAGCACCTCTCCGTTCCGGAGCTGCGCGAGTACCGCCAGGCGCTGACCGCCGAGGAGGGCAACGTCTCGTACTGGCGCCGGATCATGCAGGCGCGACTGGACGTCGTGGTGTCGGGCAGCGCGAGCCGCGAGCTGAACACCGAGCGGCTGCGGCCGTTGCTCACGAGCGAGCGGGTCGGCTCCGGCCGCCGGGCGCTCGTCGAGATCCTGCCGATCGAGCAGGCCCCCCCGCTGCCGAGCCTGGCCGAGCTGTGGGAGAGGCAGGTGGACGAGGACGACACGGCAGGTCGGGAGGCATTCGCCCGCGACCTGCGCATCGCCGAGGGTCAGCTCTCGACCTACCGGGCCGCCTTGCACAGCCGGATCGGTGAGGTGACCGGTGAGCTGATCGCCCGCTACCGGGAGACGCCGTCCCTGTGCCTGTCGGCCCTCCCGCGTGAACGAGCCCGGCGGGCCAGCGCCTGACCGTCACCCGCGTGGTGCAACCCGGCGGTAGAAGGGAAGGCTGACGGCGTGCCGGACACCATGCCGCTGCTCCTGTTCGCGCTGGTGCTGCCCTTCCTGCTGCTTGCGCTGCTGCTGTGCATGGAGCGGGTCGAGCGACCGCTGCGGGTCGACTCGGTGAGCGAGCAGCTCGAGTCGTTCCTGGACGCCGCGCGCCCGGACGAGGTCGAGACGTTCGTCAGCGAGGGGTTCGCGCCGGCGCTGGAGCGGTACTGGCGCCGGCGGCGGCTCACGCGGCTGCTTCCGGGACGTCCGCGCTGAGGTTGCGTGCGAGACTCGCCGTCCGGCGAAGGGCGACGGGTGGGCCGGCGAGCAGAAGGGCCGCAGGTGGACAGCAGGGAGGTGCTCGCCCAGGCGGGGCTGTTCCAGGGCGTCTCACCGGAGGCCCGGGAGGCCCTGTGGTCGACGCTGGACTACGGCGACTACAGCCGCGGTGCGACCGTCTTCGTCGAGGGGGAGCAGGGCGACACCCTCTACATCGTGCTGTCCGGCAAGGTCAAGGTCGGCCGGCGCTCGGCGGACGGGCGCGAGAACCTGCTGTCGGTGATGGGGCCCTCCGACATGTTCGGTGAGCTGTCGCTGTTCGATCCAGGACCGCGTACGGCGACCGCGACCGTCCTGACCGACGCGAGCCTCGCCTCGCTGGGACAGGCCGCACTACGGCCGTGGATCACCGACCGTCCCGAGATCGCCGAGCAGCTGCTGCGGGTCCTGGCGCGCCGGCTGCGCCGCACCAATGACGCGCTGGCCGACCTGATCTTCACCGACGTGCCGGGACGGGTGGCCAAGGCGCTGCTCGGGCTGGCAGAGCGGTTCGGCACGCAGGAGGCCGGGGGGACGCGGGTGCACCACGACCTCACCCAGGAGGAGCTGGCCCAGCTGGTCGGCGCCTCCCGCGAGACGGTCAACAAGGCCCTCGCCGACTTCGCCTCCCGCGGCTGGATGCGGGTCGACTCCCGGGCCGTCACGATCCTCGACGCCGAGCGCCTGGCCCGCCGCGCCCGCTAGCGGCGCGATCGCCCCCTGAGGTGCTCCAGCTGCGCCAGCACCGACAGCCGCGCCGCCGGCCACAGCGCCGGGTCGACGTCGGCGTACACCGTCGCCACCACCTGCTCGGGCGACCCGGCGCCTGAGGCGAGCGCCGCGCGTACCTGCTCGAGCCGCTCGAGCCGATGCCGCAGGTAGCTCTCCGCCGCCACGCCGGCGCTGGGCAGCTCCCGCCCGTGGCCGGGCAGCACCGTCACGTCGCCCAGCTCGCGCAAGCGCCGCAGCGAGTCGAGGTAGTCCGCGAGCACGCCGTCGGGGTGGCCCACCACGGTCGTGCCGCGACCGAGGATGGTGTCGCCGGTCAGCACGGCGGGCTCCTGCTCCGGCCCCGTGAGCAGGAAGGACAGCGAGTCGGAGGTGTGGCCGGGCGTCGCCATCACCAGCAGCTCCACACCGGCCGTCGCGACGACGTCGGCCTCGCCCAGTCCCTCCTCGCCCAGCCGGTAGGCCGGGTCGAGCGCGCGCACGGGAGCGCCGGTGAGCTCCGCGAACCGGGCGGCGCCGGCGCTGTGGTCCGGGTGACCGTGCGTCAGCAGCACGACGGCGACCTGCCCGGCGAGGCCCGCGGCCAGGAACAGGTGGTCCTCGATCAGCGGTCCGGGATCCACGACGACACAGCTGTGCTCGCCCGGGGCACGCAGCACCCAGGTGTTGGTCCCCTCCAGCGTCATCGGGCCGGGATTCGGGGCGAGCAGCACCCCGGCGCACGGCGTGACGTGGCGCAGCGTCATGACGAGCGGGTCCGCGCGCCCACCTCGGTGCCGGCGGGGTACCCGGCGTCGCCCGGGACGAGGAAGGCCACCGTCCCGTCGTCCGCCACCACCGCCCGCGGCAGCACCGGCGACAGGCAGCGCTGGGCCGCCAGGGCGCGCCCGACGTCCGGGTAGGCCGCGAGCTCGCGCAGGACCGCCGCGGTGGGGGGCATCATCCGGCGGGCGCCGCCGAGCGCGTCCTCCGGCCGTAGCCACAGCCGGTCGTCGGCCTCACCACCCACCTCCCGGCACGCCTGCCCGTCCGGCATCGCGGCCAGGAAGAAACGGGTGTCGAAGCGCCTGGGCTCCACCTCGGGGGTGATCCAGTGCGCGAGCGGCCGGAGCAGGTCGGTGCGCAGGACGAGCGAGCGGCGCCCGAGCAGCTCCGACAGCGTCTGCTCGCGGTTCTCCAGCGCGGCGCGTTCGGCCTCCCAGTCCTCGGTGCTCACGTCCGCGAGCACCTCCCGGGCACCAGGGCCCGCGAGCAGCACCCCGCACTCCTCGAACGTCTCCCGGACCGCGGCGCACAGCAGCGCCCTGGCCAGCGGCTCGTCGCACCCGAGCTCTACGGCCCAGCCCGCAGGGGAGGGACCACTCCACGCGACCTCGGACCGGGCATCGGCCGGATCCACGGAGCCACCCGGGAAGACGTGCATCCCCGCGGCGAAGGCCATCGAGCGGACCCGACGCAGCAGGTAGACCTCCGGGCCGTCGGCGCCGTCCCGCAGCAGCGCGACCGTGGCGGCGTCCCGGGCCGGCGCGACCTCGAGCTCGCCCGCGCGGTGCAGGCGGACCCGCTCGGCGAGGTCCGTGCCGGCCGGTCCAGCCCGTCCCCGCGGGTCGGCCACGTCAGCCGACCAGCTCGACCTCGGCGGGTGTGACCTCCACGACCAGCTCGACCTCGACGGGGGCGTCCAGCGGAAGGCTCATCACGCCGACGGCGGACCGTGCATGCCGGCCGGTCTCCCCGAACAGCTCCCCGAGCAGCTCGGAGGCCCCGTTCACCACGGCCGGCTGCCCGATGAACCCCGGTGCGCTGGCCACGAACCCGACGACCTTCACCACCCGGACGACGGCCTCCAGCCCGACCAGCGCCTCGATCGCGGCGAGCCCGTTGAGCGCGCAGGTGCGAGCGAGGTCCTTGGCCTGCTCGGGCGTGACCAGCGCACCCACCCGGCCCACGGCAGGCAGCGAGCCCTCGACCATCGGCAGCTGGCCGGAGGTGAACACGAGGTTCCCCGTGCGGACGGCCGGCACGTAGGCGCCTACGGGAGGTACGACGACCGGCAGGGTCAGCCCGAGCTCGGCCAGCCGCTCGCGGACGCCCACGGCGGTCAGCTCTTGGGCCGCTTGAGGTAGGCGACGACCTGCTCGCCCCCACCGGGACCCGGAACGACCTGCACGAGCTCCCAGCCGTCCTCACCCCAGTTGTCGAGGATCTGCTTCGTCGCGTGGACGAGGAGGGGGACGGTGGCGTACTCCCATTTCTGCATGCTGCGGAGACTAGCGGGGGGGCCCGCCGGTCCTCAGGCCGTGACGCTCTCCGCCTCGGCGGCGAGCTTGCGGAGCAGCCGCCGGCGCTCCAGCTCGTTGAGGCCGCCCCAGATGCCGTGCGGCTCCCGAGCGGTCAGGGCGTAGTCGAGGCACTGCTCGCGCACCTTGCACGCCCCGCACAGCGCCCGGGCTGCGCCCTCGCGGGTGTCCTTCTCGCCCTTGCGCTCGAAGTGGGCCGGGGGGAAGAAGTAGACGGCGTTCTTCTGGCGGCACTGGGCGTCGACACGCCAGCTGGGCTCGCTGCTGCGCTCGGCCGACAGTCGGGTGATGTGCATCGGAGGTCTCCGTCGCTTCCGGGAGGCGGCTGTGGCCCGCGTCACATCAACGGTGTTCGCTACGCCGGCCGTTGTTCCTGCCGACTCGAGTGAAAGATCTCGCTATAGTGACAAGACACTTACCGCCAAACCCGCGCGAACCGGTCCGGCGGATGGTGGCAGGCCTCTGCTCACCTACGCTCGGGACGTGGCGGACTTCCCCGGCGTGCGGCTGCACGTGGTCACCGGCAAGGGCGGAACCGGCAAGACGACGGTCGCTGCCTCGCTCGCCCTTGCGCTGGCCGGCGGGGGGCGCAAGGTCCTGCTCGCGGAGGTCGAGGGCCGCCAGGGGCTGGCTCAGCTGTTCGACTGCCCGCCCCTGCGCTACGAGGAGCGCAAGGTCGCGGTGGCGCCCGGCGGCGGCGACGTCTTCGCGCTGTCGATCGACCCCGAGGACGCGCTGCTGGACTACCTGCACATGTTCTACAAGCTCTCCAGGACCGGTGTTGCCGCCCGCACCCTTCGCAGGATGGGCGCGATCGAGTTCGCGACGACCGTGGCCCCCGGGCTGCGGGACGTGCTGCTGACCGGGAAGGTCAAGGAGGCGGTGGTCCGCCGTGGCGGCAACGGCACCGCCGCGTACGACGCCGTCGTCCTCGACGCACCGCCGACCGGACGCATCGCGCGGTTCCTCAACATCAGCCAGGAGGTGAGCGGCCTGGCCAAGGTCGGGCCGATCAAGGCGCAGTCCGACGGGGTCATGGCGGTGCTGCGCTCCCAGCGGACGGCGATCCACCTGTGCACGCTGCTCGAGGAGATGCCCGTGCAGGAGACGATCGACGGCGTGGCCGAGCTCGAGCAGGTCAGGCTGCCGGTGGGTGGGGTGGTCGTCAACGGCATCCGTCCGCCGCTGCTCCCACCCGCCGCCCTGAGCGCGGCGGAGGCCGGCACGCTGGACCGCGCGCAGATCGCGTCCGGGCTGGAGAAGGCCGCGCTGGACGCGCCGGACGACCTGGTCGACACGCTCGTGGGCGAGGCCGGCGACCATGCCGTCCGGGTGGCCCTCGAGGAGCGCGGGCGCGACAGCCTGGGCGCGCTGCACCGGCCGACCTACGAGCTGCCCATGCTTGCCGAGGCGGTCGACCTCGGGAGCCTCTACGAGCTCGCCGACATGCTGAAGGCGCAGGGGATGGCGTGACGAGGAACTCGAAGGACGCGGCCCGGCCGGGCTCCGCGAGGAAAGGGCCGCCCCCGCACTTCGACGTCGACGCCACCCTGGCGACGGCGGCGATCCTCGTCTGCACCGGCTCGGGCGGCGTGGGCAAGACGACCACCGCAGCCGCGCTGGCACTGCGCGCGGCCGAGAGCGGACGCCGCACGGCGGTCCTCACGATCGACCCGGCGAAGCGCCTGGCGCAGTCGATGGGGCTGACCTCGCTGGACAACACGCCGCGCCGCGTGGCCGGCGTGAGCGCGGCCGAGGGGGGCTCGCTGGACGCGATGATGCTCGACATGAAGCGGACCTTCGACGAGATCGTCCTCACCCACGCCGAGCCCGGCAAGGCCGAGCAGATCCTGCAGAACCCCTTCTACCAGGCACTGTCCTCCTCCTTCGCCGGTACGCAGGAGTACATGGCCATGGAGAAGCTCGGCCAGCTGCAGGCGACCGGCGACTACGACCTGGTGGTCGTCGACACCCCGCCCACCCGGTCGGCGCTCGACTTCCTCGACGCGCCCGAGCGCATGACCACGTTCCTCGACGGGCGGATGATCCGCGTCCTGCTGGCCCCGGCGAAGGCGGGCAGCCGCGCGTACGTCAAGGTCATGAGCGCCGGCTTCTCCGTGTTCACCGGTGTGCTCACCAAGGTGATCGGGGCGGGGGTCCTGCAGGACGTCTCACAGTTCGTCGGGGCGCTCGAGACGATGTTCGGGGGCTTTCGCGAGCGGGCGCAGGCGACGTACGACCTGCTCAAGGCGCCCGGCACGGCCTTCGTCGTGGTGGCGGCGCCGGAGCGGGACGCGCTGCGGGAGGCGGCCTACTTCGTGGAGCGGCTCGGCGAGGAGTCGATGCCGCTGGCCGGGCTGGTCGTCAACCGGGTCCACCGCTCGGCGGGCGAGGCGCTGAGCGCCGAGCGGGCGCACGTGGCGGCGCAGGCGCTGGAGGAGGCCGGCGGGCACGAGCTGGCGGCGGCCGTGCTCCGGGTGCATGCCGAACGCGTGGCCCTGGCGAGCCGCGAGCGCCGCCTGCAGGAGCGCTTCACCGGCGCGCATCCCGGGGTGCCGCTGGTCGAGGTCGCCGCGCTGCCGGGGGACGTGCACGACCTGGAGGGGCTGCGGTCGGTGGGCGCCGGGCTCGCTGGTGCAACGACGACGGCGGTCTGCGCCTAGCAGGCCCGGCGGCGAGCCGGCGGGCGGGCTCAGCCGGCAGCGAGGTGCTCCGCGCGGGCCTGCTGCAGGAGCGCGGTCCAGGAGGTGACGTCGGGCCGGCGGCGGAGCAGGGCGCGGCGCTCGCGCTCGGTCATGCCGCCCCACACGCCGAACTCCACGCGGTTGTCCAGCGCGTCCGACAGGCACTCGGTGCGCACCGGGCAGCCGAGGCACACCACCTTCGCGCGCTTCTGCGCCGCTCCGGTCACGAACAGCACGTCCGGGTCGGCGTTGCGGCAGGCGGACTGGGCCACCCATGCCTGGGGGTCGGCGGCGTCGACGCTCATCTGCGATGAGTCCTCACGTGAGGGGCGCCGGGCGGAGGGACCGGCCTGCTCACCGTAGGAACTCGAGGTGCCGCGCGCAGGACCCGAACGGCCCATCTTCGTCTAGTACTTTCGGCCATCTGCCGCGTCGGCACGAAGATCGCCCACGTCGCCCCGTACCCTCGGGAGGTGCCCCGTCCCCCCACGGCCGCCTCGCGGCTGGGCTCCGCCCTGCTGGCCAGCGCCCTCACCGGTCTTCTCCTGGCCGCCGCCGCCCTTCCGGTGGTGGGCGGCCTCGGCCTGACGGCCAAGGCCGGCGCCGAGGAGTTCCTCGTGCTCCCCGACGAGCTCACGACCCCGCCACTGGCACAGCGCACCCGCATCCTCGCTGCCGATGGCAGGACCGAGCTGGCGGTCCTCTACCGCGAGAACCGCGTCAACGCTGCGCTGCAGGACGTTCCCGAGCTCACCCGCAAGGCCGTCATCGCGATCGAGGACGCGCGCTTCTACGCCCACAAGGGCGTCGACTACAAGGGCACCGTGCGCGCCGCGGTGGAGAACGCCCAGGCCGGCGGGGTCAGCCAGGGCGGGTCCACGCTCACCCAGCAGTACGTCAAGAACGCCCTGCTCCAGGCGGCGCGCGGCAGCAAGGAGAGCCAGGAGGCCGCCCGTGAGCTCACGCTGGACCGCAAGCTCAAGGAGGCGCGCTACGCGCTGGCCATCGAGAAGGAGCTCACCAAGGACCAGATCCTCGAGCGCTACCTGAACATCGCCTACTACGGCAACGGCGTCTACGGCATGGGTACGGCGGCGAGCTTCTACTTCGGCAAGCCGGTCCAGCAGCTCACCCTCGCGCAGGGGGCGCTGCTGGCCGGGCTCGTGCAGAGCCCGGGCCGCTTCGACCCCGTGATCGCGATGAAGGACCCCGACGTCATGCAGTCGCTGCTCGGGCGGCGCGAGACGGTCCTCAACCGGATGCGTGACCTCGGGTTCATCACCGAGGCGCAGCGGGCGGAGGCCAACGCGGAGCGCGGGACGCCGGCCGCTCCGCTGTTCGCGCCGCGGCCGGTGGCGAGCGGGTGCGAGAACCCGGAGGTGACCGCCCCCTTCTTCTGCGACTACGTCCGGCGCGCGCTCGAGGACACCGACCTCGGCAAGGTGCTCGGCAACACCCGGGAGGAGCGGCAGGACAAGCTCCTCGCCGGCGGGCTCACGATCATCACGACGCTGGACCCGGCCATCCAGGCGGCGGCGCAGAAGTCGGCCGAGGAGGCCGTGCCGATCAACGACCCGTTCGGCGCCGGGGCGGCCGTCAACGTCGTCCAGCCCGGGACCGGCCAGGTCAAGGCGATGGCGCTCAACCGCCGCTACAGCGAGCAGGAGATCCTGGGCCACACCAAGGTCAACCTCGCGATCGGCGGATCGGCGGGCTTCCAGGCAGGCTCGACGTTCAAGGCGTTCGTGCTCGCCGAAGCCCTCAAGCAGGGCACGCCGCTCGACCTCACGCTCTTCGCGCCGCAGGAGTACTTCTCGAAGGTCTTCAAGGACTACACGCCCAAGGGCGTCGAGGACTACTCGCCGGAGAACGCCGGCGACTCGGAGTCCGGCACGTTCACCCTCGAGACGGCGACGCACGACTCGGTCAACACCTACTACATCCAGATCGAGGAGCGGATCGGCATCGAGCCGGCTGCGGCCCTCGCCGAGACGCTCGGCGTGAGGCAGTTCAAGAACGGCGCGCCATCCGCGCCGCTGCCGCGCGTGTCGTCGTTCGTCTTCGGCACCGCCGAGGTGAGCCCGCTCGAGATGGCGGCGGCCTACGCGACCTTCGCGGCGAGGGGGCTGCACTGCCCGCCGACGCCGGTCCTGCAGGTCCTCGACTCGCGCGGCGCGCCGATCAACCTCGCGCAGCCGCGCTGCACCCAGGTGCTCGAGCAGCCGGTCGCCGACACGGTCAACCAGGTCCTCACCGGCGTGATCGACGGCACCACCCGCGGGCGTACTGGCCGGGGCGCGTCGATCGGCCGCCCGGCGGCCGGCAAGACCGGCACGACCAACGGCTCCAAGGCCGCCTGGTTCATCGGCTACACCCCGCAGCTCGCCACGTCGGTCTGGGTCGGCGACCCGGGCGGCCCCGGCAAGCCGGTGAGGGACATGAAGTCGGTCAGGATCAACGGGCGCTTCTACCCGCAGGTCTACGGCGGGACGATCCCGGCCACGATCTGGCAGAAGACGATGAGCGCCGCGCTCAAGGGCCAGCCGGTCGTGGAGTTCAGCACGCCGGGCAAGGGCGCCACGGACGGGCGCGCCGTGCAGGTGCCGGACGTACGCGGGCAGCCTCTGGACGAGGCGGAGGCGACGCTGGTGGCCGCCGGCTTCTCCGTACGCAAGGGCGGTCGCGTCTCGGCCGGTCCGGTGCCCTCGGGAGCCGCCGCCTACACCTCGCCGCGAGCGGGGACGGAGCTGCCGTTCGGGACGACGGTGACGCTGTTCTCCTCCAACGGGCGCCGGCCCACGCCGACCTCCGGGAGCACCGGCGGGTCGACCGGTGGATCGACGGGCGGGTCGACCGGCGGGTCGACGGGCGGCACCACCGGAGGCACCACCGGAGGCACCACCGATGCGCCGACGCCATCGCCCAGCACCCAGCGGAGGGGCAAGGGCAAGCCGCCGTAGCCGCAGGCGGTGTCAGGTCGTCAGCGGGCCAGGGCAGCGCGTACGGCCGCCGCCACCCGGCCTCCCTCCGCCCGACCGGCCACGCGCGGGCCCACCACCTTCATGACCGCGCCCATCGCCTGCGGGCCGGCGGCGCCGCTCTGCGACACGGCCTCCGCGACGAGCCCGTCGAGCTCGTCGTCGGACAGCGGTGCCGGCAGGTAGTGCGCCAGGACCTCCTCCTCGGCCAGCTCCCGGGCTGCCCGCTCGGTGGCCCCGCCGGAACGAAACGCCTCGGCGGCCTCCCGCCGCTTCTTGGCCTCCCGGGTGAGCACCGTGAGCTCCTCGGCATCGGACAGCGACCGGGCCGCCTTCCCGGCCACCTCCTCGGTCCCCAGCGCGGTCAGCGCCATCCGCAGCGTCGCCGTCCGCAGCTCGTCGCGGGCCTTCATCGACGCCGTCAGGTCGTTCTTCAGCCGGTCCTTGAGCTCACCCATGCCGGCCAAGGTAGCCGCGCCGGGCTCCTAGTCTGGCGGCGTGCGCCTCCGCCCGCTGCTGCCGCTCGCGGCCCTGGTGGCCTGGCCGCTGGTCGAGCCGCACCTGCCGGTCCTGCGCCGGGCGCGCGTGCCCGTGCTCCCGGCGGGCAGCAGGCCGATCCGGGTGCTGCACGTGTCCGACCTGCACCTGCTGCCGCGTCACGTCCGGCGGGCGGCGTGGGTGCGCCGGCTGGCCTTCGAGCGACCGGACCTGGTCGTCTCCACAGGCGACCACTGGTCCTCGATCGGCGCGCTGGACCTGCTGACGTCGGCTCTGGGCGCCCTCACCGCGGACGGGACCCCGGCGGTGTTCGTCCCCGGCAACAACGACTTCTTCACGCCCGCCCGGCCCTCCTTCTCCGACTACCTGCGCGGCGGCGGGGAGCCCGTACGCCGCCGCCCGGACCTGCCGTGGCAGGCCGCGGTGGAGGCCCTCGAGGGCGTGGGGTGGACAGACCTGACCCAGCGCCGGCTGACGCTGACGGTGGCCGGACACCGCGTGACCCTGACCGGGACCGCGGACGGGCACCTGCGGCGGGACCGCTACCGGGAGGTGGCCGGGCCGGCGGAGGGGCTGGGCATCGGGGTCACCCACACGCCGGTCCGCCGTCTGCTGAGGCGCTTCGCCGCTGACGGCTACGCGCTCGTGCTGGCCGGGCACACCCACGGCGGGCAGCTGCGGCTGCCGGGGATGGGGGCGCTGATCACCAACTGCGACCTCGAGCGCGCCCGCGCGCGCGGACTGACCCGCAACCGGCGACCGGTGGACCCGCGACCAGGAGGCCCGCGGATGCAGGAGCTGGCCGACGGCGGCTGGCTGCACGTCAGCGCGGGGCTCGGCACCTCGCCCTACGCGCCGGTGCGGCTGTGCTGCCGCCCGGAGGCGACCCTGCTCGAGCTCGTCCCGGTCAAGGCGGTCCGGTAGTCTTGCCGCGCACGAGGATCCGGGGTGTGGCGCAGCTTGGTAGCGCGCTGCGTTCGGGACGCAGAGGTCGCAGGTTCAAATCCTGTCACCCCGACAAGCTCCCCGCCGCGGTGGGGACGGCAGTCCCGGGAAGGGCATCGGCCTCGGGCCGGTGCCCTTCGCCGTCCCCCCTTCGCGCTGCCCGGGCGGAGCCCGTCGGGCCGTAGGGTTGCGGTGTGCCTGAACCCTCCGCCCCCCTGTGGGAGCAGCGGGTACGCGCCACCCGCGTCACCCTGCCGGACTGGGCACCGGACGCACCGCACCGCTGCCTCTACCTCAGCAACCCCAGCGGGACCTTCGAGCTGTACGCCTGGGACCGCGACAGCGCGACGACTCGGCAGGTCACCGCCCGCAAGGACGGCACCAGCGACGGAGCGCTCTGCCCGGACGGCGCCCAGGTGTGGTGGTTCGACGACGAGGGGGGCAACGAGTTCGGGACCTGGAAGCGCCAGCCGTTCGAGGGTGGCGCGGACGTCGAGGCCGCACCGGGCGTACCCCCTGCCTACCCCGCCGGCCTCGAGATCGGCCGGACGCTCACCGTGGTCGGCTGCTCGACCGACGAGGGCACGTCGGTCTTCGTGGTTCGGCCCACGGGCACCGAGCTGCTGTACGAGAGCGAGCACGACGCCGAGGTCGCCGGGCTGTCGCGGTCCGAGCGCCTGGTGGTCCTCGAGCACTCCGAGCACGGCGACTCGCGCCACCGGGCCCTGCGCGTGCTGACCGTGGACGGGGACGTCGTCTGGGAGCGCTACGACGGCCACGGGCTCGGCCTGTCGGCGGTGGGCTTCTCGCCGTTTCCCGGGGACGACCGGCTGCTGGCCATGCATGAGCGGGCCGGCCGGGTGCTTCCGTTCGTCGTGGACCCGGCGGCCGGGACCGAGGCGCATCCCGACCTCAGCTCGCTCGAGGGTGACCTCGATGCGGACTGGTACGCGGACGGCTCCGCGCTGCTGGTGCGGGCCGAGGCAAGGGGCCGGTCCACGCTGCACCGGGTGACCCTCGACGGCGAGTGCGCGAGCCTGCCGACGCCGCGGGGAACGGTGGCGGCTGCCACCGCGCGCCCCGACGCGACCGTGGAGTTCTCCTGGTCCTCGGCCGGCCATCCTCCGGTGATCCGATCGACGACCGGCGAGGTGGTGCTCGCCCCTCCCGGGCCGCCCGCGCCGTCCTCGGTCCCGGTAGCCGACGCCTTCGTCGACGGCCCGGGCGGAGCCATCCACGCCCTGGTCGCGACGCCGCCCGGAGCCGGCCCGTGGCCCACCGTCTTCCTCCTGCACGGCGGCCCCACCTGGCACGACAGCGATGCCTTCGCGGCGCACCGGGCGGCCTACGTCGACCTCGGCTGCGCCGTCGTGCAGGTGAACTACCGGGGGTCGACCGGATACGGCACCGCCTGGCGCGACGCGCTGACCGGACGCCCCGGCCTCACCGAGCTGGAGGACGTCGCGGCCGTCCGCTCGTGGGCCGTGGACAGCGGCCTGACCGATCCCGAGCGGGTGGTGCTGGCCGGCGGCTCCTGGGGTGGCTACCTCACGCTGCTCGGGCTCGGGACCCAGCCCGACCGCTGGACGGCCGGGGTCGCGGCGGTGCCCGTCGCGGACTACGTCGCGGCGTACGAGGACGAGATGGAGCCGCTGCGCGCCTTCGACCGCTCGCTGTTCGGCGGGTCGCCGTCAGAGGTCCCCGAGGTGTACCGCCGCTGCTCGCCGCTGACCTACGTCGGGGACGTCCGCGCCCCGGTGCTGGTCCTGGCCGGTGCGAACGACCCGCGCTGCCCGATCCGCCAGATCGAGAACTGGCTGGCCGCCGCCGCCGGGCACGACAAGGACGTCGAGGTCTACCGCTTCGACGCCGGCCACGGCTCGCTGGTGGTGGACGAGCGGGTGCGGCAGCTGCGCGCCGAGCTCACCTTCGTCGCGCGGATCCTCGGCCTGGCTCCCCCGGGCTGACCCGGGAGGTCAGGCCGGGCGGGACGTGGGCGAAGGCGATGCGGAGGCGACGCCGGCCGGGCTCGCCGGCGGCTCGGAGGACGGGTTGACCGGCAGCTTGATCTTCGGCCCCTTGCTCTCGGTCGGCGAGGGCGACGGCGGGGGCGGGGGCGGCGGCGGGCTGGGGGACGGGGACGGCGGAGGCGGGGGAGGCAGCGGGCTGGGTGAGGGCGAGGGGCTGGCCTTGGGGCTGATCTTGGGGGCCGCCGAGGTCGGCGCCGGAGAGGGCACCTCGGCGACGTCGAGCAGGCCGGCGTCCTCGAGGATGGCGAGGGTGAGCTTGCGCAGCTCCTCCTCCCGGGACGGCGTCAGCTTGCCGGAGCCGCCCAGCTTGCTGATCGTCGAGAGCAGGTCCTGCGCCGAGTCCCGCAGAGCGGCCGTGTCCTCGCGGTTGGCCGCGTCGAGAACGTCCTGCGTCCTGCCGCGCAGCTCGGCCTCCGGATCCGCGGCCGCACACCCGGACAGGACGACGCAGAGCAGGAGGGCGGGCAGGGCGAGGGAGCGCTTCACGGTTCGACAGCTTCCTTGAGACGCTGCAGGTCGTCCCGCAGCTCGGGGGGCAGGTCGGGCTTCACCGCCGGCAGCGGTGCCGGCGGAGGGGCCTCGCGCGAGCTCGTGTAGACGAGCCCGGCCACCACGGCGGCCAGCAGGAGCGCCACCACCGCGATGTAGGGCCAGACGTTGTTGCTGCGACGCGCCGGCGTGGGGCGGGCGGCCGCGGGGGCGTACTGCTCCGGACGCACCGGAGCGGGAGCCGTCGCCGTCCGGGAGAACGTCTGGGTGCGGTCGGCGACGCCGGTCGGCACCACGATTCTCGTCGTGGACTCGCCACCGGCGGCGATGGCGGCCATCTGCTCGGCCGCCGCCGAGGGCAGGGGCCGGTCGGCGGGGTTGCGGGCGGTCATCGCGGCGAGCAGCCCCGGCCACCCCGCGTCGAGCGTGCTCGGGATGAAGGGCTGGCGGTGCAGCCGGGCGAGCGCCACCTCCACGGTGCTCCCCGCGTACTCCCGCTCGCCGGTCAGGCACTCCAGCAGCATCAGGCCCAGCGCGTAGACGTCCGCGGCCGGTCCGACCGGCTCACCGGCCACCTGCTCGGGCGCGAGGTAGGAGGCCGTCCCGACCATCATCCCGGTGGAGGTGACCCGCGCCGCGTCGACCAGGCGGGCGATGCCGAAGTCGGTGAGGCGTACGCGGTCGTCGCGGCCGATCAGCACGTTGGCCGGCTTGACGTCGCGGTGGACCAGGCCCTGCGTGTGGACGTAGGCGAGGGCCTCGGCGATGGAGCGCCCGATCTCTGCCGTGCGCAGCGACGGGATCGCCCCGCGCCTGATCGTGTCGGCGAGGGTCTCGCCCTCGACGAGCTCCATGACGACCCATGGCCGGTCCCGCTCGTCGGTGCCCGCGTCGTAGACCGGCACCAGACCGACGTGGTTGAGCCTGGCAAGCAGGCGCGCCTCCTCGCCGGCGCGGGCGGCGCTCTCGTCGGTGGGGACGGTGACGAGCTTGAGGGCGACGCTGCGCCCGAGCGCCTGGTCCTGGGCGCGCCAGACCTCGGCGGTCCCGCCGCGGCCCAGGAGGCCGACGAGCCGGTAGCGCCCCGCGACGACCGGCTGCTCCGGCTCGCCGGTCGCCATCGCCTCGGTCAGGTCGGTCACGACCTGCGCTCCAGCAGCCTCGGCGCGAGCAGCTCGGCGATCTGCACGGCGTTGAGGGCGGCCCCCTTGCGCAGGTTGTCGCTGCTGACGAACAGCGACAGCCCGTGCGGGCCGTCCTGGCGCAGCCGCCCGACGTAGGAGGGGTCGCGGCCGGCCGCCAGCAGCGGGGTGGGCACGTCGCACAGCTCCACCCCGGGAGCGGCGGCGAGCAGCTCGCCGGCCTGCGCCACGGAAAGCGGCCGGGTGAACTCGACGGAGAGCGAGAGCGAGTGTCCGGTGAACACCGGGACCCGGACGCAGGTGCCGGACACGCGCAGGTCGGGGATGCCCAGGATCTTGCGGCTCTCGTTGCGCAGCTTGCGCTCCTCGTCGGTCTCGAAGCTGCCGTCGTCGAGCACCGAACCCGCCATCGGCACGACGTTGAACGCGATCGGCGCGACGTACTGCTGCGGCGACGGGAAGTCGACCCCTCCGCCGTCGTGGACCAGTGCGGTGGCGCTCTCGGCGACCTTGCGCACCTGCCCGTCGAGCTCCTCGACGCCGGCCAACCCGCTGCCGGAGACCGCCTGGTAGGTGCTCGCGACGATGCGCACGAGCCCAGCCGCATCGTGCAGCGGCTTGAGGACCGGCATCGCGCCCATGGTGGTGCAGTTGGGGTTGGCGACGATCCCCTTGCGGATGTCCTGCAGCGCCTCGGGATTGACCTCGCTGACGACGAGCGGGACGTCCGGGTCCATTCGCCAGGTGCTCGAGTTGTCGATGACGACAGCGCCCGCCGCGGTGTACGCGGGCGCGAGCTCGCGGGACGTGCCGCCCCCTGCGGAGAACAGCGCGATGTCGAGACCGCTCGGGTCGGCCGTCGCCGCGTCCTCCACGACGACGCTCCTGCCGTTGAAGGTCCGGGTCGTCCCGGCGGAGCGGGCGGAGGCGAACAGCCGCAGGTCGGCCATCGGCAGCGCGCGCTCGGCGAGCAGGCGCAGCATCACGGCGCCGACCTGGCCGGTGGCTCCGACGAGGCCGATGCGCAGGCCGCTCATCGGCCAGACCCCGCGTAGACCGTCGCCTCGCCGCCGTCGGGAGCACCCAGGTCGAACGCCTCGTGGACGGCGCGGACCGCGCTGGGCACGTCGGTGTCCCGGCACACGACGGAGATGCGGATCTCGGAGGTGCTGATCGCCTCGGCGTTGACCGCGGCTCCGGCGAGGGCCTCGAAGAAGGTGGCGGTGACGCCGGGGTGGGACTTCATGCCGGCACCGATCAGCGACACCTTGCCGATGTGCTCGTCGGAGAGCAGGGACTCGAACCCGACGGCCGGCGACACCTTGGCCAGCGCCGCCATCGCCACAGCAAGGTCGCTCTTGGGCAGGGTGAAGGAGATGTCGGTGCGCCCGGTCGCTCCGGAGACGTTCTGCACGATCATGTCGATGTTGACCTCGGCGTCGGCCACCACGCGGAAGATGGCTGCGGCCTCCCCGGGCTTGTCCGGCACGCCCACCACCGTGATGCGGGCCTCCGACAGGTCGTGCGCGACCCCGCTGATGATGGCCTGCTCCACGTGGTCATCTCCTGTGATGGTCGTGCCCGGCCGGGTGCTGAACGACGAGCGGACGACGATGCGCACGCCGTAGCGGCGGGCGTACTCCACGCAGCGCAGGTGCAGGATCCGGGCGCCGCAGGCGGCCAGCTCGAGCATCTCCTCGTAGGAGACGTGCTGCAGCTGCCGCGCGCCGGGGACGATCCGCGGGTCGGCGCTGAAGACGCCGTCCACGTCGGTGTAGATCTCACATGCCTCCGCACCGAGCGCCGCGGCCAGGGCCACCGCCGTGGTGTCCGAGCCGCCGCGTCCGAGGGTGGTGATGTCCTTGCTGTCCTGGCTGACACCCTGGAACCCGGCGACGATCGCGATGTGCCCGTCCTCGAGCGCTTCGGTGATGCGGCCGGGGGTCACGTCGATGATGCGCGCCTTGCCGTGCACGGAGTCGGTGATGACGCCCGCCTGGCTGCCCGTGAAGGAGCGCGCCGACAGGCCGAGCCGCTGGATCGCCATGGCGAGCAGCGCCATCGAGATCCGCTCACCGGCCGTGAGCAGCATGTCCAGCTCCCGCCCCGGTGGCAGGGGCGAGACCTGCTGGGCAAGGTCGATCAGCTCGTCGGTCGTGTCGCCCATCGCGCTGACCACCACGCACACGTCGTGCCCGGCCTTGCGGGTGGACACGATGCGCTCGGCGACCCGCTTGATGCGCTCGGCATCGGACACCGACGAGCCGCCGTACTTCTGCACGACCAGCCCCATGGGTTCGAAGTCTAGTGGCGCAGCCCGGCCCCGCCTGCCCCCTTGGCGCCGATCATGGAGTTGTTGCCCACCCGTCACGCTCCGGCGGTGAGCACGAGTTCCATGATCGGGCGCGCGGTGGGGGTCGGTGGGGGTCAGTCGTCGATGACGGCATCCAGGCGTACGTGGGCGACGACGCTCTGCAGCGCACGCAGGGCCGCGCCGGCCGAGCCGCCCCAGGAGTTGAGGTAGGTGTACTGCCACCACCACAGCGCCTCGCGGCCCCGGGCCGCGTCGTAGTGCTGGAGCCCGCGCATCAGGTCCTGCCCCATGTCGGCGAGGTCGTCCGACAGCCGGTAGGTCACCGGAGGGTCGTCGCTGTAGGGGTCGAAGACCTCGACGTAGGGGTCGATCGGGTCGAGCTGCTCCGCGAGCCCCTGCCGCACGCGGTCGAGGTCGGGGGCCGCGTCGTCGAGGTCGGGCTCGACGTTGCTGTCGAGGATGACGTCCGTGCGGGCACCGAGATGCGCTCCGGCGACGCACATCTGGGCGACGTCGAGCAGCAGCAGCGCCACGGCGCGCGGTCCGGCCTCGCCGGAGGCGACCAGCTCGAGGGTCTGGAGGAACGAGCGGGCGTCGCGCGCCACGTCCGTCGCGAGCTCCAGGTCCGCCGCCGGCTCAGACATCGACCTGCCTCCGTCCTTCGAATGCACGACCGAGGGTGACCTCGTCGGCGTACTCCAGGTCGCCCCCCACCGGCAGACCGCTGGCCAGGCGGGTGATGCGCAGCCCCATCGGGCCGATCAGGCGCGCGAGGTAGGTCGACGTGGCCTCACCCTCGAGATTGGGGTCGGTGGCGAGGATGAGCTCGGTGACCGAGCCGTCCTGCAGGCGTATGAGCAGCTCGCGCACCCGCAGGTCGTCCGGCCCGATGCCCTCGATCGGGCTGATCGCCCCGCCGAGGACGTGGTAGCGGCCGCGGAACTCGCGCGTCCGCTCGATCGCGACGACGTCCTTGCTCTCCTCGACCACGCAGATGACCGACAGGTCCCGGCGCGGGTCCCGGCAGACCCGGCACTGCTCCTGCTCGCTGACGTTGCCGCAGACGGCGCAGAACCGGACCTTGTCCTTGACCTCGGTCAAGGCCGCGGTCAGCCGACGCACGTCGGCAGGATCCGCCGCGAGCAGGTGGAAGGCGATGCGCTGCGCGCTCTTGGGACCCACTCCCGGCAGCCGCCCGAGCTCGTCGATCAGGTCCTGGACGACGCCTTCGTACACCTACATGCCCGGCAGGCCGAGGCCGCCGAGCCCACCGGCGAGCGGCCCCATGGCGCTCTGCTGGAGCTCCTGCGCACTGCTCGCGGCGTCGCGGATCGCGGCGACCACGAGGTCCTCCAGGGTCTCGACGTCGTCCGGGTCGACCGCCTTCGGGTCGATCTTCACCGCGACCACGTCGCCGGCGCCGGTGACGGTCGCGGTCACGAGGCCACCACCGGCGGTGCCCGTCACCTGCGTCTCGGCCAGCTGCTGCTGCGCCTGCGCCATCTGCTGCTGCATCTTCTGCGCCTGCTTCATCAGCTGCTGCATGTTCGGCTGCTGCTGCGGTGGACCTGCCACGTCGGTCTGCCTTCCTCGCCGGTGTCGTCGGCGCCGAGCCTAGTGGGCTCGTCAGGGGTCACCGGTGCTGCTGACCACCGTGCCTCCGAGCTGGCTGCGCAGCAGCTCCAGCGCTGCGTCCTCACCACGCGGGCCCTCGGGCGGAGGGGGCGCGTCGGGGTCCTCCGGCACCACCTCGTCACCGGGGGCGAACTCGGTGCCCGGTCGCACCGCTGCTGCCGGGGAACCGGTGTGGCTGCTGTGCAGCACGCACGTCACCTCGAGGTCCGCGCCGAGGCTGGCCTGCAACGCCTCGCGCAGCACGTCGGGGCCGGTGCTCGACTGGAACTGCCGCAGGATCGGCGCGTGCAGGAAGCCGAGCACCAGGGTGCGGCCGGAGACCTGCATGACCTGGGCATCGGCGAGCTGGGCATGCGCGGTGCGCTTGCGCGACCTCACCTCGGCAAGCACCTCCGTCCAGGCGTTGCGCAGCGCCGCGGCGTCGAGGCCGCCCGAGGGTGCCGGGGGGACATCGCGACTGGCTACGGCCGGGGCCGGGGTGCGCGGCCCCCCGAGCGCGGCCGGGCTCGGCCAGGCTGGCGACACCGGTGGCGGATCAGGCGGCTCAGGTGGCGCGCTGCCCCGCTCCACCGCTGCGGGGATCGCACCCGTCCCCGCACGCGGCGCCGGCGCTGCCGCGGCTCCGGAGGCACCCGCAGCCGGGGTGCCATGGGGGCTCTCGCGGACCGCGGGGGAGGGGGTCGTGGGACCCCCGCCCTGCGCCGCCTCCTGGTCGGCGGCCGCGGTCGGGGGCCGGTCCCGTGCTGCGGCGGCGCCCCGCTGGGCTGCGGCGGGCGGCCCCGCGATGTCGAGCCGGCGCTCGAGCCGCTCGAGGCGTACGAGCAGTGCGGCGTCATCGGCCCGGGCCGCCGGCAGGAGCACCCGGGCGCACACCAGCTCCAGCAGCAGCCGGGGCGCGGTCTTCCCGCGCATCTCGACCAGGCCCGCGTGGAACAGGTCCGCGGCCCGGGACAGCCCGGCCGTACCCATGGCGACGGCCTGCCGGCCCATCCGCTCCAGCTGGTCGGACGGACACTCCAGCAGCCCGGTGGCCCCTGCGTCCGGCACCGCGTCGAGAATCACCAGGTCGCGCAGCCGCTCCAGCACGTCGGTTGCGAACCGCCGCGGGTCGTGCCCACCCTCCATGACCTGGTCGAGCAGGCCGAACACCGCAGCCGCGTCGTGCGCCGCGAAGCCGTCGACGATCCCGTCGAGCAGCGTGTCGGGGGTGACGCCCAGCAGGGCCGCGGCACCCTCGCGGGTGACCCCCTGCGGGCTGGCCGAAGCCAGCACCTGGTCGAGGATCGACAGGCCGTCGCGGGCCGAGCCCGCGGCGGCGCGCACGACCAGGGGCAGGACGGTCTCGTCGACGGGGATGCCCTCCGCGGCGACCACGCGGGACAGCAGCTCGGTGAGCGCCTTGGGCGACATGAGGCGGAAGGGGTAGTGGTGCGTACGCGACCGGATCGTCGGCAGGACGTTCTCCGGCTCGGTGGTCGCGAAGACGAACTTCACGAACTCCGGTGGCTCCTCCACCAGCTTCAGCAGCGCGTTGAACGCCGCCGTCGTGACCATGTGGGCCTCGTCGATGATGTAGACCTTGAACCGGCTGGAGACCGGGGCGAAGAAGGCCCGCTCCCGCAGGTCGCGCGCGTCGTCGACCCCGTTGTGGGAGGCCGCGTCGATCTCGATGACGTCCAGGGAGCCGGGCCCGTTCGGGGCGAGGGCCACGCACGAGTCGCACTCGCCGCAGGGCTCGGGCGTCGGCCCCTGCAGGCAGTTCAGCGACCGGGCCATGATGCGCGCGCTGGAGGTCTTGCCGCAGCCGCGAGGGCCGCTGAACAGGTAGGCGTGCGAGATGCGGTCGTTGGCCAGCGCCCGCCGCAGCGGCTCGGTGACGTGGGCCTGTCCCATCACCTCGGCGAAGCTGCCGGGTCGGTACTTCCGGTAGAGCGCCAGGCTCACGGTCGTCCTCCCGGCGCGTCGTCGTCATCCAAGCGACCCCCCGCACACCCGCCCAGAGCCCGCCTGCCCTTGCTGCCTTCCGGCCCTGGGGGGGTTCAGCGAGATCGGCGCCGCACGAGGGGTCAGCCGGCACCCTACCGGGTCCGAAGGCGCTACCGGCGGGGTGCGTGCACAGGCCGGCAGATCCCGGGAGGCAGCCCTCGCAGGGCGTCGCGGGCGCGCTCGCGGGACAGGTTGTAGGCGGGCCACGCGTCGGGCTCCGGCACGAGCGCGCGCAGGATGCAGGAGCGCTCCGGCTCGGGCAGTTCCTGCAGGGCGGGTACGGCGTCGGCGGACAGGCCGGCGAGGTAGCGGGCATCCAGGCCACCTGTCGCCGCGAAGCGCTCGACGTTGCGCTGCGCGATGCGCGCGTCGGGGTCGGCGAGGGCGAAGACGAGCAGGCCGGCCGCCCCGGACAGGACGACCCCGCGGGGGAGCCAGCGGGCGCCGAGGCGCGTGCCGGCGGCGACCACCAGCAGCAGGACGGCACCCAGCCAGGCGATGGCCGCGTCCACCGACACCCGCAGCCGCGTGAAGCCGAACTCCTGCTCGTACAGCCCCAGTCGGCGCGAGGCCGAGGCCAGCACGACGAGGGTCATCAGGCACAGGGCGCCGAGCAGCAGCGCGCGCACGCGGTCAGCTCCCGGGGAGCGGGGGACGACACGCGCCGCGATCGCGACCACGCCGAGGGTCAGCACCGCTGCGGCGACCAGCTGCCCGAAGCCCTGCCTTGCGTACTGCGCGTAGGTCAGGCCGGCGGTCGACAGGACGTGGTCGCGGCCGCCGAACAGCACGGTGAGCTGCACGGACACGAACGCGGCGAACAGCAGGTCGAGCACCAGCAGCGGCAGCACCCACTCGACCGGGCGCAGGACCCGGCCGGTGTACGCGGGGAGCGCCCCGTCCCGTCGCGGCGCCGTCGTCACGAGCGCGGCAGCCCCGACGAGGGCGGCGGCGGCGGAAAAGACGAGCGGCCGGGCGACGAGCATCGGGCCAGGTGTCGGCAGGGTGAGGCGGGCGAACAGCTCGCGGAAGGCCGCGTCGGCCGTCGCGAACAGCCCGCCGAACACCGCGAGGAGGAGGGCCGTGACCGCGATCCCCCGGGCCGCCGGGAGCGCCGCGCCGAGATGCCGACCCGCGCCGAGGCGCAGGGCGCCGCGCAGCAGTGACCCGAGCCCGGCCAGCTCCCGCAGCGGGACTGCGAGCAGGCCGAGCGCGGTGGGTCTCCATCCGCGGCCGCCGCTGAGCAGCAGCGACCAGGTGCCGAGGGCGACGAGGAGGCAGGACCCGGCGATCCAGGCGGCGTCCCGCAGCGCGCTGATCGTCACGAGCCCGGCGGCGGTCGCGGCCAGCGCAGGACCGGACGCGCTGCGCAGCCGGCTCCGCGGCGCAACGGCGAGGGCCAGACACCAGCGCCGCGACGACCACCCCGAGGCCGAGTCGATGTCCCGGGACCAGGCCCGCGGATGCCAGCCCGGCAGCGGCCGCGCGACCCACGACCGTCCGCGACGCCGCGGGAGGCGGCCTCCGCTGCGGCCGTGGGCCGAAGGCGAAGTGCTGGCCGGCCGGACCGGCGGGACCCGTCCAGACGTCGGTGGTGGTCACGCGTGCTCCCTCCGCCGGCCGTCGGGCAGCTCGACCACGACGCAGCACCCGGGCGGCGGGTCGGCGTCCTCGGCCCGGATCACCCCGCCGTGCAGGTCGACCACCCAGCGGGCGATCGCGAGCCCCAGGCCGCTGCCGCCCTCCCGGCCGGTACGGGCAGGGTCGGCCCGGGCGAAGCGCTCGAAGACCCGCTCTTTGTCGGGATCGGCGATGCCCGGCCCCGCGTCGCAGATGGCGAGGCGCAGCGCACCGTCGCTGCGCAGGGCCGACACGGTCACGACGCCGCCGGCCGGGCTGTGCCGGGTCGCGTTGTCGAGCAGGTTGGACAGCACCTGGTGCAGCCGCTCGGGGTCGACCTCGGCGCACAGCTCCGGCGGGCGCACGTCCGACCGCAGCACGACGTCCCGCCCGCTGGCCTCGGTCTCCCGCACGGCCTGCTCCAGCAGCGGGCCTAGCGGTGTGGGCCGCCGCTCGAGCGGCACGACGCCGGACTCCAGCCGCGACAGGTCGAGCAGCTGGGTGACCAGCCGGCCGAGCCGGCGGGTCTGCGCGAGCGCCGTCTCGAACGTCTCCGGGTCGGCAGGGGTGACACCGTCGGCGAGATTCTCGAGAAGCGCCTGCAGGGCGGCCAGCGGCGTACGCAGCTCGTGGCTCACGTCGGCCACGAGCCGCCGCCGCTCGGCGTCCACCGCCGCGAGGTCGCGCGCCATCGACTCGAAGGCCCTTGCCAGCTCGCCCACCTCGTCCCGCGAGCTCGTCGTCACCCGCCGGCTGTAGTTCCCGCACGCCATCGCCCGCGGCCGCAGCCATCTCCCGCAGCGGGGACGTCATGCCGTGGGCGAGCAGCTGCACCATCGCCAGCGAGAGCACCGCGGCCAATGCCCACCGGGCCTTGGGGGACACGTTGAGGGCGAGGCCCACCTCGTTGAGGACCAGCGTCATGCCGACCGCCACGAGGATGACCGCGCCGAACT
Source organism: Mycobacteriales bacterium (assembly GCA_030447385.1). Taxonomy (GTDB): domain Bacteria; phylum Actinomycetota; class Actinomycetes; order Mycobacteriales; family SCTD01; genus SCTD01. Next base: position 237,432 of record JAUJOY010000001.1, on the reverse strand, counting down.
TGATCTTGATGCTGCGCACCCGGTCCAGCGGCCTCATGCGCGCTCCGGCTCGAGCGCGTAGCCGACACCGTGCACCGTGCGCACGAGCGTGTCCCCGAGCTTGCGCCGCAGCGCCCGTACGTGGCTGTCCACCGTGCGCGTCCCGCCGTGGTCCCACCCCCACACGTCGGCGAGCAGGCGCTCGCGGGTGAGGACGGTGCCCGGCTGCTCGACGAGGCGCAGCAGCAGCGCGTACTCCACGGGGGTGAGGTGCACGTCGCTGCCGGCGCGCCGCACCCGGCGCGCCGCGGTGTCGACCTCGCCGTCCCCGAGGCGCAGCCGCGAACCGGGTGCCGCTCCCGCCCGGTCCGCGCGGCGCAGCAGCACCTGCACCCGGGCGACGAGCTCGCGGGGGCTGAAGGGCTTGGTCATGTAGTCGTCGGCGCCGACCCCGAGGCCGACGAGCAGGTCCGTCTCCTCGGTGCGCGCGGTCAGCATGAGCACCGGCACGTGCCTGTCGCGCTGCACCCGGCGGCACACCTCGAGGCCGTCGAAGCCCGGCAGCATGAGGTCCAGGACGACGAGGTCGGGGCGTACCTGCTCGCACATCGCCACTCCACCGGGACCGTCTCCGGCGATGCTCACGTCGTAGCCCTCGGCCCGCAGCCGGTCGGCGATGGCGCCGGCGATCGTCGCCTCGTCCTCGACGACGACCACGCGACGGCGGTCAGGGGTGCTCACCCGGCGAAGGCTAGGGCGGCCTCGTGCGGTTCCTGCGGGAGATCGGTGAGGGAAATGTGCAGGCTCGCCATCCGGCTGCGCCGCCGGGCAGCAGCCCCGCGGAGGCCCGCTCGGCTAGGATCGCCGATGCAGCCACGCTCAGGAGGATTCGCCTAGTTGGCCTATGGCGCACGCTTGGAAAGCGTGTTGGGGGCAACCCCTCGCGAGTTCGAATCTCGCATCCTCCGCACCCTGGGAGCCGCCCGAGACGGGCGGCTCTCGCCGTTTCGGCTGTCACACATCCCTGGCAGGCTGCGGCCATGAACGGTCCGCGCCGGCCCTCGCGCGCCGACGTCCGACGGGTCGGTCTCGGGGCGGCCGCGCGGGCCACGGGGGTCTCGCGCAGCGGCGTGCGGCGCCTGCGCGCGGCCGCCCGGGCAGACGGCGCCGGACGCAGCGGGCTGTCCTCGCTGATCACCGTGCACGCGCTGCACGCCGCCGGTGACGCGCTCGTCGCGGTGGCGCTGGCCGGCACGCTGTTCTTCTCCGTGCCGCTGGGCGAGGCCCGCAGCCGGGTGGCCCTCTACCTCATCCTGACGATGCTGCCCTTCTCCCTGCTCGTGCCGGTTGCCGGGCCGCTGCTCGACCGGTTCCCGCACGGCCGGCGCACCGTCCTCGCGGTGACCACCGGCGGACGCGGACTGCTCACCTGGGTCATGGCGGGGGTGCTGGCCGGCCTCGCGCTCTATCCGCTCACTCTGCTGGTGCTGGTGCTGTCGCGGGCGTACGGCGTGGCGCGCTCGGCCGCGGTGCCCCGGGTCCGGCCGCCCGCCGTCGGTCTCGTCTCCACCAACGCCCGGCTCAACGTCGCGGCCGTGACCGCCGGAGCCGGGGCAGCGGCCGTGGGCGCTGGCATCGGCGCCCTGTTCGGCTCGGGGATGGTCCTGCGGCTGGCGAGCGTGCTGCTGATCCTCGGCGGGGTGCTGGCCCTGCGACTGCCCGAGCACGTGGACGAGCCGCCGAGCGCGGCGGAGGCGAGGGCGGAGTCCGGGCAGACCCGCTTCCGCCTCCTCCGCACGCCGCCGGAGGTGACCGGTCCCCTGTCGGCCGCCCTCGTCATCCGCGCGCTCGCCGGGCTGCTCACCATCTTCCTGGCATTCCTGCTGCGCTCGGAGGGGGCGCCCGCGGTGCTCGTGGCCGCCGTGGTGGCGGCGGCAGCGCTCGGACAGGTCGGCGGCACCGCCGCGGCCGCACGGCTGCCCGGGGGGAGCTCGCGGCTGCTGTCAAGGGTCGCGCTCGGGCTGCCGTTCGTCACCTGTGCGCTGGCGGCGCTGAGCGGCTCGTCGTTCTGGGTCGTGGCCGCGGCCGGAGCGACGGGCGTCGCGGTGTCGCTGTCGAAGTTCGCGCTCGACGCGGCCGTCCAGCAGCACATCGCCCCCCGCTTCCTGAGCACCGCCTTCGCCCGCACCGAGACTGCACTGCAGCTGGCCTGGGTGATCGGCGGCGGGCTCGCGCTGGCGCTGCCGGCGAGCACGTCCCTGGGCTTCGCGGTGGCGGCGGCGCTTCCCGTGCTCGGCCTGGTGCTGGCCGCTCAGCTGGCGCTGCGGGCCGGGGACTGACCTACGGCGGGAGGCCCGGCCGGTCGGGTGCCCGCGGGCTCGGGCGTCGCACCGCGGAAGGTCCGGCGGTACGCCTGCGGCGAGGTCCCGAGGCGCTGGGCGAAGTGGTGGCGCAGCGTGGTGGGCGCACCGAGGCCGCTGCGCTGCGCGACCTCCTCGACGCTGAGGTCGGTGGTCTCCAGCAGCAGCTGGGCGTGCGAGATGCGCTGACCCAGGAGCCAGGCGTGCGGGGTCGAGCCGGTGGCGCCGCGGAAGTGGCGGGCGAAGCTGCGTGGCGACATCAGCGCGCGCGCCGCCAGCTCGTCGACGCTCAGGTCGCTCGCGAGGTTCTCCTGCGCCCACACGAGCACCTGGCGCAGCCGGGAGGTGTCGTCCACGGCCGGCACCGACGCGGCGACGTACTGCGCCTGCCCGCCCTCCCGGTGCGGCGGCACCACCATCCGCCGGGCGACGGCGTTGGCGACCTCCGCGCCGTGCTCGCGCCGCAGCAGGTAGAGGCAGGTGTCGATGCCGGCGGCGGTCCCGGCGCTGGACAGGATCGGGTCGTCGTCGACGTAGAGCACGTCCGGGTTCACCTTGACGGCGGGATATCGCGCGGCGAGGTCGGCGGCGTGCATCCAGTGCGTGGCCACCGTGCGCCCGTCCAGCACCCCGGCCGCGGCCAGGACGTAGGCGCCGCTGCAGTGGCTCATGACCTGCGCGCCCCGGGCGACGGCGTCCCGCAGCGCCTGCAGCAGGGGCTCCGGCGGGAGCAGGTCGGGGCGGTCCCAGCTGAGCACGCACACCAGGTCGGCATCGGCCAGCCGCTCCAGCCCGTGCTCGACGACGATCTGCAGCCCGGTGTCGGTGCGTACGCGTCCTGGGGCCACCCCGGCCACGGCGAAGGCGTAGCTCGGGAGGCCGTCGGCGGAGCGGTCGTAGCCGAACACCTCGCAGATCACGCCGAGCCCGAAGGAGCCGACCCCGTCGTAGACCAGCGCCACCACGTTCTTCAGCATGACGACATTGTGGCAGGAAGTTGGCGGATAATGTCACTCCTGCCACTGGTCCCTCTTCTCCGGGCGCGCCATCGTTGTCCCAGGCACGCCGGGAGGAACGAGGGAGACGACGATGAGGACCGACGACGGGGTAGGCAGCGCACTGGACGAGCTGGCCGGCGCAGCCGCAGCGACCCAGGACGACGCCTGCGCCCGGACCGCGCTGTCCGCCGTGGTGCTCAGCCTGGAGAGCTCCGCCGGGAGCTCGCTCGGCCCGACCGAGGGCGACCCGCTCGTGGTGCTCCAGCGTCGCCTGGGCAGGGCGCACCGCCTGCTCGCGACCGGCCGGTCCGGCGCCGTGACTGCCGGTGAGGTGAGCGCCCACCTGGCGACGCTCTGCTGGCCGGCACCGATCCAGCGGCGTACGCGCGGGGGGCAGCGGCGCGAGACCGTGGCCGACCCCCTGCCGGTCGCCTGCTGAGCAGCAATCCGCTGGCGCCGGGCTCTACGGTGAGGCGGAGGAGAAGGGACGCGTGAGCGGCGCGGACCGGTAGATGCGATGACGCCAGAAGCGCTTGTGGGACTGCTCGCCGACCCGGCTCGGATGCGCGTGCTCGCCGCCGTCGCGCTCGGCGCGCGCACTGCCGCCGACATGTCCTTCGGCGCGGGGCTTGCGGCGAAGGAAGCCGCGGTGGCGCGCCGGAAGCTCAGCGACGCCGGCCTGCTCGTGCAGGCACCGGACGGCTGGGCGGTGGACTACACCGCGTTGCGGTCAGCGGCGAGGGAGCAGGCCGCCACGAGGCGGAGCCCTTCGGCGGAGGAGGTCGAGCCAGGTGCTGAGGGACTGCGCCCGTACGTCGTCGGGCGGCGGCTCGTGTCGCTGCCTGCCCGGCAGAGCCGCCGCCGGGAGGTCCTCTCGCATCTCGTGTCCGTGACGTTCGCGCCGGACGTGCGCTACGACGAGCGCGCGGTCAACGAGCTGCTGGGCACCTGGTGCGCCCACGGGAGCGTGGACCACGTGACTGTGCGGCGCTACCTCGTCGACAGCGGCCTCCTGGTGCGCGGCAACGGCAGCTACGCGCTGCCCTCCTCCGATGCGGCGCCCGAGGAGAACGTCGCGGAGCAGTACGTGCGCGCGATGGGGCTGGCCTGAGGCACGTCGCGTCCGAGAGGATGCGCCGCTAGCTTACTTCGACTGAAGAAGTCCCTGGCTTGTGATTGAGGCCTGGCGGCGTCCGGGACTGGGACTTGTTGATCTCCCAACTCCGTTCCGTTAGCCGGCCAGGGCTCCGATCTTGACCAGGTTGTGCGCCAGGACGGCCTGTCCGGTCCAGATCCGGGCTCCTTCGGTGCCGTCCAGGCGGGTGCGGTCCCAGCCGTAGCCGCGTTTGAGGCTGCTGATCCGGCCCTCGCTGCCGGTTCTCCACTTGATCGTCCTGCGGAACGCCGGCCGTCGTTCCTCGGCTTGCCGGGCCTTGCCTAGCTTGCCCTTGCGGGGATGACGACGTGGCGCACCCCGGCCTCGTGCAGCTCGTCCTCGACGCTCTTCTCACCGTAGCCACGGTCAGCGGTCACGGTCCGGGGCTTTCGTCCGGTGCGGCGCTTGACCCGCTCGACCGCCGGAGCCAGCCGGCGGGTTGCCCTGCTCGACGTTGTGGTCGAGCACGACACCGTCGTCGTTGTCGAGCACCTGAGCCTTGTAGCCGAACTCCACTGGCCTGCCGAGCCGTCCCTTGGCGATCGGCCGGGCGTCACGCTCGTGCAGGCTGACCCGCGGGACGCCCCGGCCGGGGTGACACCGGCGACGCGCTGCCGGGTCTGCGCGGCGACCTGACGGGTCGCCTGCAGCAAAGCGGTCAGGTCGTTGACGTTGACCGCCGCAACCGACCGCCGCGACGTCGACCCGCAGCGGCGTCCTGAACACCGGCCGCGGCCAGCGCCTGCGCCTTGGTCTGCGTCCTTCGCAGCGCGCGCCGGGCGTTGCTCAGCAGCCTTCGGCGCCATCGGCGGCGCGTACCGCCAACTGCGCGAGCTCACCGGTGATCCGCTTCACGACCGCGTGGACTTCGTCCTTGCCTTGCGCGCTGCGCATCCGCAGTTTCGCGGCGATCCCGTGCGCCCGCTTCCCAGCCGCCCGGCTGCGGTCCCGCACCGACGTGCGCGTTGCCCCACCGGCAGCCTGGATCCGCCGGCCGGTGGCCGCGATCCGCCGGATCGCTTTGGCCAGCAACCCCGAATCGGTCGGGTAGGCCACATCCGCGGGGACCACCGTGGTGTCGGCCCGCAGCCGGTTGGTGCGCAGCCGGCCTGGGCCGCCTTCGCCAGCAGCGCCTCGTTGCAGCCGTCGACCGCGGCCGTGCCGCAGCGAGTGGTGAGCTTCATCAACGTCGTCGGGTGCGGAACCTTCCCATCGCGAGCGGGATCCGACAGAACCTGCGCCAGGTGATCGAGTCACCGACCTCCCGGCACAGCTCGTAGCCCAGCCGCGGAACTTCAAGAACATCATCCGCAGGTAGACCTCCATCGGCGTGGACGGCCGGCCCACCCGCGGGTCGAAGAACGGCACGAACGGCGCGAAGAACACCGGGTCATCCAGCAGCGCGTCCACCCGGGCCAGTTCGTCCGGCAGCCGCAGCACCTCCGGCGGCAACACCGCCTGCCACAAGCTCACATCCACCGCTCGTGTCCGCAGCACAAGCCGCTCCCCACGCTCGCCCGACCCGCCACGAACATGATCTCGCCACTCAGACCGCCAAGAGGCGTGGCACGCAAAAGCCGCCAGGCCTCAATCTCCAGCCAGGGACTTCTTCAGGTCGAAGTAACTAGCGCAGGCGCCGGGCGCGGAGGACCAGGTCCTCGACGTGATGCGCGCCTGCGCCGCCCTCCACCTGCCGCTCCCGCCCCTCGTCCACCTCGACCTCCCAGGCCTCGTCCAGCAGCGCGGCGATGTCCGACGGGCTCACGTAGTCGGCGGGGTCGACTCCGTCCAGCCCGCTGTAGTCGGTGCCGAAGCCGGCGTGGTGCACCGCCAGCAGGGTGCCTCCGGGTGCGACGGCAGCGAGCAGCGCGTGCTCCGCGGCGGCCTGCGGTGTCCGGGGCAGGGCGAAGTACTGCGCCGACACCAGGTCGAACGCACCCGGCGGCAGACCCGCCTCCAGCAGCCCGGCGTGCACCCAGTGCACCTGCGCCCCCGCGCTGCGGGCCGCCGCGGCCGCGCGCTCGAGAGCCACCGCGGACACGTCCAGCGCGGTCAGGTCCCACCCCTCCTGGGCCAGCCACACCGCATCAGCGCCCTCGCCGCAGCCCACGTCCAGCGCCCGGCCGGGTCGCAGACCGGCGACCTCGGCGACGAGCGCACGGTTCGGCCGGCCGCTCCAGACCTGCTCGGCCACCGCGTACCGCTCGTCCCAGTCCACGGTTGCGGGTGCCGGCCCGCCGCCGCCGTCCGGGTCCGGGGCATGGTGCGGGGTCGTCTCGGTCATGGCGACATCCTTCGCCGAGGAGGCCCGCTTCGCCAGCCGTCTGTCCCCTTCGCGGCAGGGATGGCGGTCGCGGTGTCGAACAGATCGGGGTGTGCGGCCTTCTGAGGCCGCCGGCCGGGGGGATCGACCGCTCGCCGCTGTGGAGGAACGCGTGATTCAGGACCACCTCGCCAGGCGCGCCCGGGGGCAGCGCCTCGTGCTCGCCGGCTCGATCGCGGGCGTGGCCCTGGCAGGGTCGGTCCTGGCTGTGCCGCCTGCGCTGGCCCTCGACCCGCTCACGACGGACACCTCGACCGAGGTGTCGCAGATCGTGCGCGTGTCGACGCCGGACTTCGCCGCGCGCGACCGGCTCACGGCCCTCGGCCTGGACATGACCGAGCACGGGGGACCGGGGTTCGTCGAGGTGCTGCTGCACGGGGCCGACGATGCCGACCTGCTCGGCCAGGCCGGGTTCGTGTGGGAGGTCGAGGTGCCGGACGTGGGGGTGGCGTGGGCACGGAGCAACCAGGCCAGCGCCGCCTACGCCGCGGCGACGGCGGTCTCCCCGCTGCCCAGCGGCCGCGACGCCTACCGCTCGCTCGCGGCGTACGAGGCCGACCTCGACGCGCTCGCCTCCGCGAACCCGGGGCTGGTGAAGCCGCTCACGCTGCCGCATCGCACGCTCGAGGGCCGGGCGGTCAAGGGCGTCGAGATCACCAAGGACGTGGCGGCCTCCGACGGCAAGCCGGTCTTCCTGATGATGGGGCTGCACCACGCCCGTGAGTGGCCCTCCGGCGAGCACGCGATGGAGTTCGCGACGGACCTGGCGAAGGGGTTCGGCACCGACGCGCGGATCACCGGGCTGCTCGAGCAGGCCCGGGTGATCGTCGTTCCGGTGGTCAACCCGGACGGCTTCAACCAGTCCTACGTGCAGGGGCAGTTCGTCGACCTGCGCCAGGTCGACGAGGGCGGGACGGTCACCATCCTCGGCACGCCCGGCAACGCCTACAAGCGCAAGAACTGCCGGGTTGCCGACGGCGTCACCAGCACCCCCGAAGGCGTCTGCACGGTCCCGAGCCAGGCCGGGTTCGGCATCGGCGTGGACCTCAACCGAAACTACGGAGGGTTCTGGGGCGGACCCGGCGCCGAGGCCGAGCCGGTCGGCCCGACCTACCGCGGCGAGGGCCCGTTCAGCGAGCCGGAGACTCGCAACGTGCGCGAGCTCGTCTCCAGCCGGCAGGTGACCACGCTGATCACCAACCACACCTTCAGCAACCTCGTGCTCCGCCCGCCGGGCATCCGCTCGCAGGGCGACACCCCCGACGAGATCGCCTACGCCGACCTCGGTGCGCGCATGGCCTCGCAGAACGGCTACGTCAACCAGAAGAGCTTCGAGCTCTACGACACGACCGGCACGACCGAGGACTGGTCCTACTACGCCACTGGTGGACTCGGCTTCACCTTCGAGATCGGCGAGGAGTTCCACCCGCCGTACAACCGGGTGGTCGACCACTACCTGGGCGTCGGCGAGTTCGCGGGCAGGGGCAACCGTGAGGCCTACCTCATCGCCCTCGAGAACACCGTCAGCACCGCGATGCACTCCGTCATCGCCGGCAAGACTGCGGCGGGGGCCCGGCTGACGCTCGAGAAGGCCTTCCTCACCCCCACCTCCCCGGTCGTGGACCTCACCGGCACGGCCGGCGAGGTGCAGATGCTCCAGGACCGGCTCTCGACGTCGATGACGGTCCCGGCGGACGGTCGCTACACCTGGCACGTCAACCCCTCGACGCGCCCGCTGGTGGAGGAGCGGCGGCTGAAGACGGTGGCGGGTGATCCGCTCGAGAAGTTCGTCTTCGAGGGAATCGCGCCGACGCCGGTGGTGGGGCACGTGGACGTGCCGTTCACGATCACCAAGACGCCGGCCGCCGTGCTGCAGGTCAACCTCGACTGGCCCTCGCCCGACGACATGGACCTCGAGCTCTACCGGGTCGAGGCCGACAAGTCGCTGACGAAGATCGGCTCGTCCGGCGGCTTCGTGGGCGTCAAGGAGGAGGTCTTCATCGAGAACCCGCAGGCCGGCGACTACGTGGCGCGGGTGATCAACTTCGCCTCCGCGAGCCCGACCTACACGGTGACGGCGGCCACGTTCGCCGCCGGTCCTGATGAGGTGGTCGGTGGGCTGGTGGAGAGCTGGACGCTGTCCTGCGCCGGGCCTGACGGCACCGTGCACGAGACGGTCCAGGTGGTGGTCGACCGGGGGTCCGCGCAGAAGGTCGACCTCAAGCGCTGCCAGGCGGCCCTGGGCGGCCGCCGCTGAGGCGAGGAGCGGCGGCCGGCCCCGTCCCCCGGGTGCCATGGTCAGGACCATCTCGTGGACCCAGCGGAGGCGTCGTGTCGGCTGCGCCGCGCGTGCTCAGGAGGTTCGCTGCCGTAGGACGCTGACGACGTAGCCGAGCTCGATCCGTGGTTCGCAGTGGTCGGGTGGGAGCGTTCCCGCGGAGACGCGTTCTGCGCAGGGACCAGCCGTGACGGCACCGAGGTTCATCTCAGCCGCCCTCGTCAGGCAGCAAGCATCAGCGCGAGCACCGCGGCCGTCGTGGCCGTCTCGACGAGTGCGCCCAGGACGTCCCCCGTCACGCCGCCCAGGCGGCCGACGGCCCGCCGCAGCAGCACCTCGGCGGCACCGATGCCGACCAGCACAGCAAGTGCGAAGGCCACCGCCGCACGGGTGCCGAAGGACGCCCCCCATGCGGCCGCCCCCAGGCAGACCGCTGCCGTGGCAAGCGCTGCGGCGCGTATCGGCACGGCACCTGCCACGAGAGCTCCGAGTCCATCCGGTCGCGCAGCGCGCACCTTCGGGCGGCAGGACCACAGCAGGGCGAGCCGGCCCGTGACGCAGCCGATCAGCAGCGCGGGCCCGGCCAGCGCGACCTCCCACGCCTGCGCGACTGCGGCCACCTGCGCCAGCAGTACCAGGACGAGGGTCACGACGGCGAACGGCCCGGTGTCCGAGCGGCGCATGATGGCGAGCGCCTCGTCGGCAGGACGTCCGCTGCCGAGCCCGTCCGCGAGGTCGGCGAGCCCGTCGAGGTGAAGCGCGCGGGTCGCGACCGCCAAGGTGGCCACCGACGTCACGGCGGCCAGCAGCGATCCCCCACCGCTGATCTGCACGAGCCCGCCGAGGATCCACGCGACGGTGCCGATCGTCAGTCCCACGAGGGGGGCGAGTAGCAGCGCGTGGCGCACTGCTCGCCGGTCCGTGACCACGTTCCCGACCGGCAGGACCGTCAGCAGGCCGAGCGCCAGCCGTGCGCCGGCGAGGGTCGTGCGGCCGGTGTCCCCGGTCCGGCTCACGTGCGGCGAAGCGGCACGGCGATCCCCGCCACCGTGAGCAGCACGGTCTCCGACTCGGCGGCGACCGCCGCGTTCAGGCGGCCGAGCAGGTCCCGGAACAGGCGACCGGAGGCCGTCGCCGGGACGATGCCGCTCCCGACCTCGTTGCTGACAGCGACCACCGGGACGGCCGCGGCACGCCACGCCGCGACGAGCTCCCCGATGTCGGTCTCCACGGCCGTCAGCGGGCCGCCGGTCCACACGCGGTGGTGGTCGAGCCTGCCGGTGAGCCACGTGCCGAGGCAGTCGATCAGGAGCGGTCCCTGCGCCGCGCGCAGGCATCCCGCGACGTCCGCCGTCTCGATGGTCGCCCAGCTCGCCGGTCGTCGCGCGACGTGCGCCGCGACGCGGTCCTGCCACTCGGGGTCATCTGCGCGGGTGCCGCCGGTGGCGACGTAGGTGACGCCGGGGGAGGCGGCGACCAGGTGCTCAGCCAGCGCCGACTTCCCGGATCGGACGCCGCCCAGCACCAGAGTCCGGCCCCGCAGCCGGCCCTCATCCGCCGCCCGGCTCTGCTTGCTGCGCTGCACGACGACCGTGGTGCCGTCGGGCGGCGTCTGCGCACCCCAGGCACGCACACGAGGCTCCAGCGCGTCGGGCAGCCCGTCGTCGTGGCCGTGACCGGTCATCACGACCCGCGTCGATCCGGTCACGTCACCGGACGCGCGCAGCCGCGCGAGCGTCGAAGCGCACGCGCCCGACCCGATGCCCAGCACCACCAGGTCGTACGGCTCCGCCGCACCCGGGTGGTCCTGCAGCGGAGCGGCACCCGGCGCATAGAGCAGCCGAGCGCCGTCCGGCGCCGTGACGTCCCAGGCCACCCCGTGGCCCTGCGCGCGGGCCTGCAGCAGGTGGTCGCCGGCCGGCAGCCGGTCACCAGGCGAGACCGGCACGAGCTGGCCGCCCTGCCCCGTCGCAGGCAATCCGTACGGCGCCAGTGCAGCCGGAGGCCCCAGCACGTCGACGGCACGCCCCGAGCCGAGCAACCCGTCGAGAGGCGCCGTCATGTGCTGCGCGATGTCCGAGAGGAGCACCCGGCGCACACCCGCCAACGTGCGCCCGGCCCGCGCCGCCGCCCGCTGGACGCCGTGGCTCCCGTCGAGCAGCAGGACGTCGTCGACCAGGGCGGCGGACGGTCCCCGCGATGTCCGGAGCGTGACAGCAGTCGAGCACGACGCACAGGGACAACCAGGCTCCGGCCAGCCCCGTGCGCTGCCGGTGCCGAGCAGGACGACCTCCATCCGGTCGACCGTAGCCACTGCATGCGGGAGACGCGGTGAGAGGTCCGTATCGTGCCGCCGGTGACCCAGCCGGCCCCTGAACGACGTGCTCCCGGCTGGTGGGCCACAGGCGCAGGACTGGCCGGTGGGCTGCTGCTCGACCGGCTCATCGGGGACCCGCCTCGCGGCCACCCGGTCGCGTCGTTCGGCCGGGTCGCCGGCGCGGGCGAGCGCCTGCTGTACGCCGACGCACGCCTGCCCGGAGCGGCCTACGCGGCGCTGCTCGTCGGCGGCGCGACCGGCCTCGGCGTGGTCGCCGGCCGCACGCCCGGCGGCACCGCGCCACGGGTCCTGCTCACGGCGCTGACCGCCTGGTCGGTCCTGGGCGGCACGACGCTGCGGCGCGAGGCCGCCGCGATGTCCACGCTCCTGCAGGCGACCGATCTTCCGGGGGCTCGGCGGCGCCTGTCGCACCTGTGCGGCCGTGACGCCGGGGAGCTCGACGGCGCCGGGCTGGCGCGGGCCGTCGTGGAGTCGGTCGCCGAGAACACCAGCGACGCCCACGTCGGGCCACTGGTGTGGGGGGCGCTGTTCGGCGTGCCAGGCCTGCTCGGCTACCGCGCCGTGAACACGCTGGACGCGATGGTCGGTCACCGCAGCGAGCGCTACCTCCGCTTCGGCTGGGCCTCGGCCCGCGCGGACGACGTCGCCAACCTGCTCCCGGCCCGGATCTCGGCAGGGCTGGCGGCCTTGTTCGCGCCGCTCATCGGCGGCCGCCCCGGCGACGCGACCCGCGCGTGGCGGCGCGACGGCGGGAAGCACCCGAGCCCGAACGCCGGGCCTGTGGAGGCGGCCTTCGCCGGTGCCCTCGGCCGCCGGCTCGGCGGCCCGGTCGGCTACGCCGGTCGCGTCGAGCACCGCCCCTCGCTCGGCACGGGCCCCACACCTGAGCCGGCCGACATCGCTCGTGCGGCGCGGCTGTCCGCCGCCGTCTCAGCGGCTGCCGGGGTCCTCGCGGTCGCGGTGCGCCTCGCGCTCGACGGGCGGCGCCGATGATGCGCGGCGCGCTCCTGGTGGCCGGCACCACCTCTGACGCCGGCAAGTCGGTGGTCACCGCCGGCCTGTGCCGGTGGCTGGCGAGGGAAGGAGTCCGCGTCGCTCCTTTCAAGGCGCAGAACATGTCACTGAACAGCACCGTCACCGCCGACGGCGCCGAGATCGGCCGGGCGCAGGCGATGCAGGCCGCCGCCGCCCGCGTGGCCCCGGAGGCCGCGATGAACCCGGTACTGCTCAAGCCGGGGAGCGAGCGCACCAGCCAGGTCGTCGTCCTCGGCAAGCCGTGGGCGGACGTGTCCGCGGTGAGCTACCGCGAGCACAAGGCTGCGCTGCTCGAGGTCGCGCTGGAGTGCCTGGCGGACCTGCGCTCGCGGTACGACGTCGTCATCTGCGAGGGCGCGGGGTCTCCGGCGGAGATCAACCTGCGGGGAACCGACATCGCCAACATGGGGCTGGCGCGCCTAGCCCGGCTTCCGGTGCTGGTCGTCGGCGACATCGACCGCGGCGGCGTCTTCGCGTCGATGTTCGGCACGCTCGCGCTGCTCGACGCGCAGGACCAGGCGCTGGTCGCCGGCTTCGTGGTCAACAAGTTCCGCGGTGACGGGGCGCTGCTGGCGCCGGGACTGCGGATGCTCGAGCAGCTGACGGGCCGGCCGACACTGGGCGTCCTGCCGTGGATCCGCGCGCTGCAGCTCGACGCCGAGGACTCCCTCGACCTGGTTGCCGGGGTCGCCTCGCTGCCGCCGGTGGGTGCCGATGTCCTGCGCGTGTCGGTGCTGCGCTTCCCGCGCATGTCGAACTGGACAGACGTGGACGCGTTGAGGAGCGAGCCGGGCGTCCTCGTCCGGTTCGCGAGCACGCCGCAGGAGCTCGCCGACGCCGACCTGGTTGTGCTGCCCGGCACGCGCGCGACGGTCAGCGACCTATCGTGGCTGCGCAGCCGCGGCCTGGAGGCGCCGCTCGCCCGCCGCGCCGCCGACCAGCGGCCCGTGCTCGGCATCTGCGGCGGCTACCAGATGCTCGGCGGCGCCATCGACGACGACGTCGAGTCCGAGGCCGGTCGGGTCGAGGCTCTGGGGCTGCTGCCGGTGCGGACGAGCTTCGCGCGCGAGAAGGTGCTCGAGCGTCCGCAGGGCACCTATCGGGGTCATCCGGTCACGACCGCGTACGAGATCCACCACGGCGTCGTGGAGGTCGAGGGCGGCTCGCCGGTCTTCGAACCGTCCGAGGGCTGCCGCACCGGGGCGGTCACCGGCACGGTGTGGCACGGCGCGCTGGAGAGCGACGGGATGCGTCGGGCGTACCTTGCCGAGGTCGCGCAGGCAGCCGGCCGACGGTGGCTGCCCGGCGACACGTCCTTCGAGACGGTGCGCCAGGCGCGGCTCGACGCGCTCGGCGACCTGGTCGCGGACCACCTGGACACCGCCGCCGTGCTGCGCCTGATCACCTCCGGTGTGCCGGACGGGCTGCCCTTCGTGCCGCCGGGACCCCCGTAGCCGCAGCAGGCAGGATGTCCGGGTGAGCTTGCTGCTGCTGTCCACCGCCGACACCGACCTGCTCGCCGCGCGAGCCGTGCCTGACCCCGTCCTGCCGTTGCGCCTGGGCAACCCCGCGCGGCTCGAGTCAGCCGACCTCGAGGGCGTGCAGCTCGTGGTGGTCCGCCTGCTCGGCGGCCGTCGTGTGTGGGCGGGCCTGGACGCGCTGCTGGCCGACGCCGCGGCGCGCCGGATCCCGGTCGTCGCCGTCGGCGGCGAGGGCGTGGACGCCGAGCTCACCGCCGCCTCCAGCGTCCCGGCCGGCGTCGTCGCGGACGCGGGCGCGTACCTGCGCGAGGGGGGCAGCGACAACCTGCGCGAGCTCGTCGCGTTCCTGTCCGACACGGTGCTGCTCACGGGCCACGGATTCGCGCCGCCGCAGTCGCTGCCGGCGCACGGCGTTCGCGGGCAGCGCGCGCACGACCCGACACGGCCGACCATCGGCGTCGTCTACTACCGGGCGCACGAGCTCTCGGGCAACACCGCGTTCGTCGACGTCCTGTGCGACGCGATCGAGGCGAAGGGCGCCAACGCTCTGCCGGTCTACGCCGGGTCGCTGCGGCCGGACGCCGCCGGCGCGCTGCCGGTCGTCGACGAGCTGCTCGCGGGCAGGGTGGACGCGCTGGTCGTCACCGTCCTCGCGTCCGGCGGCTCCAACGCCTCCGACGCCGAGGGATGGGACGCGGGCGCGCTCACCGCGCTGGACGTTCCGGTGCTGCAGGCGCTATGCGTCACCTCCTCGCGCACCGCGTGGGCCGCCTCCGCCGCTGGGCTCGGGCCGATCGACGCGGCGATGCAGGTGGCGATCCCGGAGTTCGACGGTCGCCTGATCACGGCGCCGTTCTCGTTCAAGGAGATGTCCGAGGACGGCCTGCACGCCTACGTCGCCGACCACGAGCGGGCCGCGCGTGTGGCCGGGACCGCGGTGGCGCACGCCCGCCTGCGGCACGTGCCGAACGCCGAGAAGAAGCTCGCGCTCGTGCTGTCGAGCTACCCCACCAAGCACAGCCGGGTAGGCAACGCGGTGGGGCTGGACACCCCGGCGAGCGCGGTGCGCGTGCTGCAGGCGATGCGCGCCGCCGGCTACGACGTGGGCGGCTCCGGCGGAGCCGGCAATGGCCACTCCTTCCCCGAGGACGGCGACGAGCTGGTGCACACCCTCATCGCCGCCGGCGGCCACGACGTCGAGTGGCTCACCGAGGAGCAGCTGCAGGCGGCCGTCGCGCGCGTACCGCTGGCGGACTACACGCGCTGGCTCGACGCGCTCCCGCAGTCGTTGCGCGACGGGATGCTCGAGCACTGGGGGCCGCCGCCGGGCACGCTCTACGTCGACGGCGGCGACATCGTGCTGGCCGCGCTGCAGTACGGCAACGTCGTGCTGATGATCCAGCCGCCGCGCGGCTTCGGCGAGAACCCGATCGCGATCTACCACGACCCGGACCTGCCGCCGAGCCACCACTACCTCGCCGCGTACCGCTGGTTGGCAGAGGGCTTCGGCGCACACGCCGTGGTCCACCTGGGCAAGCACGGGACGCTGGAGTGGCTGCCGGGCAAGGGCCTCGGCCTCGCGGCCGAGGACGCGCCCGACGCGGTGCTCGGGGACCTGCCGCTGTTCTACCCGTTCATCGTCAATGACCCCGGCGAGGGCACGCAGGCCAAGCGGCGCGCGCACGCCACTGTCGTCGACCACCTGGTGCCGCCGATGGCGCGGGCGGAGTCCTACGACGAGATGGCCCAGCTCGAGCAGCTGCTCGACGAGTACGCCCAGGTGCAGGCGATGGACCCGGCCAAGCTGCCGACGATCCGCGGGCAGATCTGGGACCTCGTCACCGCCGCGCAGCTGCACCACGACCTGCACGTGTCCGAGACGCCGAGCGATGAGGAGTTCGACGACTTCCTGCTGCACGTCGACGGCTACCTGTGCGAGGTCAAGGACGTCCTGATCCGCGATGGCCTGCACGTGCTCGGACTGCCGCCCGCGGGCGAGGCCCGGGTCGACCTGGTGCTCGGGGTGCTGCGCGCGCAGCAGACGTGGGGCGGCACCGCCGATGCGCTGCCAGGCCTGCGACGGGCGCTCGGCACGGCGTACGGCCTGGTCGAGGACGACCGGCGGCAGGCCGACCAGCTCGAGGACATGGCCCGCCGGCTCGTCCAGTCGGTCGACGTCAAGGGCTGGGACACCGCCTGCGTGCCGGCGATCGTCCGGGACGTCCTGGAGCGCGACGACCTGGCCGACGTCGAGGCCGTGCTGCGCTTCGCCTGCGAGGAGGTCGTGCCGCGGCTGGCCCGCACCACGGACGAGATCGACCACCTGCTGCACGGGCTGAACGGCGGCTTCGTGCCGGCCGGCCCATCCGGCTCACCGACGCGCGGGCTGGTCGGAGTGCTCCCGACCGGGCGCAACTTCTACTCGGTCGACCCCAAGGCGATCCCGTCCCGCAACGCCTGGGAGGTCGGCAAGGCGCTCGGGGACTCGTTGCTGTCGCGCTACCTGGCCGACCACGGCGAGTACCCGGCCTCCGTCGGGCTCGTGGTCTGGGGGACCAGCGCGATGCGGACCTCGGGCGATGACATCGCGGAGGCACTGTGGCTGCTGGGCGTCCGGCCGGTGTGGGACCCCGCATCGCGACGGGTCACGGGGCTGGAGGCCGTGCCGCTGGACGAGCTCGGCCGCCCGCGGGTCGACGTCACGCTGCGCATCAGCGGCTTCTTCCGCGACGCGTTCCCCCACGTCGTCGCGATGCTCGACGACGCGGTGCGCCTCGTCGCCGGCCTCGACGAGGCCGGCTCCGACAACCTGCTCAAGGCACACGTCGACGCCGACGTGGCGGCCGGTGCGGACCTGCGCCGCGCCACCGCACGCGTCTTCGGCAGCAAGCCGGGTGCGTACGGCGCCGGCCTGCTGCCGCTCATCGACAGCCGCGACTGGAAGACCGACGCCGACCTCGCCGAGGTCTACGCCGTGTGGGGCGGCTACGCGTACGGCCGGGGCCTCGACGGCGCGGAGGCGCGCGGCGACATGGAACGCGTCTACCGGCGGGTGCGCGTGGCCGCGAAGAACCAGGACACCCGCGAGCACGACATCGTCGACAGCGACGACTACTTCCAGTACCACGGCGGCATGGTCGCGGCCGTGCGCGCCCTGACCGGCTCCTCGCCCGAGGCCTACGTCGGTGACAGCGCGATCCCGGACACGGTCAGGACACGGACGCTGCAGGAGGAGATGCACCGGGTGTTCCGCGCCCGCGTCGTCAACCCGAAGTGGATCGCGGCCATGCAGCGGCACGGCTACAAGGGCGCGTTCGAGATGGCGGCGACCGTGGACTACCTGTTCGGCTACGACGCGACGGCCGGCGTCGTCGACGACTGGATGTACGAGAAGCTCGCCCAGTCGTACGTCTTCGACGAGACGAACCGCGCCTTCATGCAGAAGAGCAACCCGTGGGCGCTGCGCGGGGTGGCGGAGCGGCTGCTCGAGGCGGCCGACCGCGGGCTCTGGGAGGAGCCGTCGGCGCAGATGCTCGACGGCCTGAAGCAGACCTACCTCGACCTAGAGGGCGACCTCGAGGGGGAGTGAGCGACGTGGGCGCCAGATCGTTGCGGCGCAGCGGGAACACCGCACGACAAGCGTCTCCGCGGGGCCGCTCCGCCGCCGCCGTGCCCGCTCCAGCCAGCGCGTACAGTCGGCTGCGCCATCCGACGGCAGCGGAGGAAGCCGGTGCGAACCCGGCGCGGTCCCGCCACTGTGACCCGGGTCCCGACCCGGGGAGCCAGACACTCCCGCCGTCGACCAGCTCTCGCGGGGCGCGGACCTCGAGGAAGGCGCTCATGACGCCGCCTGCCCACCACCTGTGCGTGTCAGGGTGACCGCCGGCTACCCGTTCTCCGCCGTTGTCGGCCTGGAGGACCTGCGGCTGGCCCTCGTTCTCAACGCCGTCTCCCCGTCGGTCGGCGGCGTCCTCGTCCGCGGTGAGAAGGGCACGGCCAAGTCCACCGTCGTGCGTGCGCTTGCGTCGCTGCTGCCCGTGCTCGACGTCGTCGACGGGTGCCGCTTCTCCTGTGATCCGACGGCACCGGACCCGCGCTGCCCGGACGCCCCGCACGACGCGCCCGTCGAGACGACGCGCGCCGCCCGGCTCGTCGAGCTGCCGGTGGGTGCCTCGGAGGACCGCCTCGTCGGCTCGCTCGACCTCGAGCGTGCGCTGACCGAGGGCGTGCGGGCGTACGAGCCCGGGCTGCTCGCCCGGGCGCACCGCGGCGTGCTCTACGTCGACGAGGTCAACCTCCTGCACGACCACCTGGTGGACCTGCTGCTCGACGCGGCTGCCCTCGGCACCTCCTACGTCGAGCGCGAGGGGGTGTCGGTCCGGCACGCGGCCCGCTTCCTTCTGGTCGGCACCATGAACCCCGAGGAGGGTGAGCTCCGCCCGCAGCTGCTCGACCGCTTCGGGCTCACGGTCGAGGTCGCCGCCACCCGCGACCCGGGCGAGCGGGCCGAGGTCGTGCGGCGGCGGATGGCGTACGAGGCCGATCCCGACGGCTTCGCCGTCCGCTGGGCGCAGGACGATGCGGAGCTGGCCGCGGTCATCGTCGCCGCGCGGGAGCGGCTGCCACGGGTGGTGCTCGGCGACCAGGCGCTGCGTGAGGTGACCACCGTCTGTGCGTCCTTCGGGGTCGACGGGCTGCGGGCGGACCTGGTGACCGCCAAGGCGGCCGTGGCGCTCGCTGCCTGGGCCGGGCGCGACGAGGTGACGACCGAGGACGTCCGCACCGCCGCACGGCTCGCGCTGCCGCACCGCCGACGCCGGACGCCGTTCGAGGCGCCAGGGCTGGACGAGCAGCAGCTCGACGACGCGCTCTCCTCGGTCGAGCCCGAGCCCGAGCCCGAGCCCGAGCCGGAGCAGGGGCCGGAGGGGCCGGACGACCACCCCGACGGAGGGGGCAGCGCACCGCGGGATGAGCAGCCGGCCCCCGCGGACGGCCCGAGCGACGCCGCCCCCGGAGCCCCCTCGTCGGTGGAGAAGGTCGCGCAGCCGGCGGCTTCCACCTCCGAACGCACCCAGCCTCCCGGGAAGCCGTTCCGCGCGGTCCCGCTCCAGGTGCCCGGCGTCAACCGCCGTGCGGGCGCGGCCGGCCGCCGCTCCCGCGCGGAAGGCGGCAGCGGCAAGCTCACCGGCGCGCGGGTGCCGAAGGGGCGGCTGCAGTCGCTGCACCTGTCGGCGACGCTGCAGGCCGCGGCACCGCACCAGCGGGCCCGCGGCCGTGCCGGCCCGGGGGTCGTCCTGCGTGCCCCGGACCTGCGCGAAGCCGTACGTGAGGGGCGTGAAGGCAACCTCGTGCTGTTCGTGCTGGACTCCTCCGGGTCGATGGCCGCTCGGTCACGCACGTCCGCGGTCAAAGGAGCTGTTCTGGCGCTGCTGCTCGACGCCTACCAGCGCCGCGACAAGGTCGGCGTCGTGACCTTCCGCGGCAGCGACGCGTCGGTGGCGCTGCCGCCGACGAGCAGCGTCGAAGCGGCCGCCGTGCTGCTCGCGGCGCTGCCGACCGGTGGGCGGACGCCACTGACCGCCGGGCTGCTCCGCGCGGCCGAGCTGCTGCGTGTGGAGGCCGTACGCGACCCGAACCGCCGGGCGCTCGTGGTCGTCGTCACCGACGGCCGGCACACCAGCGGTCCCGCGCCCCAGCTCGCGGCTGCGCACCTCGCTCGTTCCGGTGTGGCCTGCGTCGTCGTCGACTGCGAGAGCGGGCCCATCCGGCTCGGGCTCGCCGCCGAGCTCGGGGAGCAGCTCGGCGGGGTCGTGCTGCGACTCGAGGAGCTCTCCGCCGACGCCCTGACCTCCGTCGCCCGCACCTTCGGCCCGGCCCGGCGCAGGAGCGCCTGATGGCTCCGCAGGGCCAGCCGGCCGCCGTCCCGGAAGACGGGCTCACCACCCGCCAGCGCCGCAACCGGCCGCTGCTCGTGGTGCACACCGGCGAGATGAAGGGCAAGTCGACCGCCGCCTTCGGGCTCGCGCTGCGCGCGTGGAACCAGGGGTGGCCGATCGGGGTGTTCCAGTTCGTCAAGAGCGCCAAGTGGAAGGTCGGCGAGGAGACCGCGCTGCGCACCCTCGGCGAGAGCGGCGCGGGCGGGACGGTCGACTGGCACAAGATGGGTGAAGGCTGGTCCTGGACCCGCAAGTCCGGCACCGACGACGACCACGCCGCGAACGCCCTGGAGGGTTGGGCGCAGGTGCAGCGCGACCTGACCGCCGAGACCTACCGGTTCTACGTGCTGGACGAGTTCACCTACCCCATCAAGTGGGGGTGGGTCGACGTCGATGACGTCGTGCAGACGCTCCGCGACCGCCCCGGGCACCAGCACGTGGTCATCACCGGGCGGGACGCCGACCCGCGCCTGGTCGAGGCGGCCGACCTCGTCGTGCAGATGACGAAGGTCAAGCACCCGATGGACCAGGGGCAGAAGGGCCAGCGGGGGATCGAGTGGTGACCCCTCGCCTCGTCGTCGCCGCGCCGTCGTCCGGCGCCGGCAAGACCACCGTGGCCATCGGGCTGATGGCGGCGCTCCGGACGCGCGGGCTCGAGGTCTCCCCCCACAAGGTCGGGCCGGACTACATCGACCCGGGCTACCACGCGCTCGCGACCGGCCGCCCCGGCCGCAACCTCGACCCGGTGATGGTCGGCGAGGACCTCGTCGCACGGCTGCTGCTGCACGGTGCGCGCGGGGCCGACGTCGCCGTCGTCGAAGGGGTGATGGGGCTGTTCGACGGCCGGGCAGCGACCGACGAGGGGTCGACGGCACACGTCGCCCGACTGCTCGACGCGCCCGTCGTGCTCGTCCTCGACGCCGCGTCGATGTCGCGGTCGGTAGCCGCGCTGGTGCGGGGCTTCGGGCAGTTCGACCCGCGGGTCCGGCTCGGCGGCATCGTGCTCAACCGTGTCGGCAGCGACCGGCACGAGGCGCTGCTGCGCGAGGCGCTCGACGATGTCGCCCCTGTGCTCGGCGTGCTCCGCCGTGACGAGGCCGTCGCGTGCCCGAGCCGTCATCTCGGGCTGATCCCGGCCGCGGAGCGCTCCGCGGAGGCGGTGAGCACCGTCCGCCGGCTCGGGGAGCTCTGCGCTCGCGCCCTGGACCTCGACGCGCTGCTCGACCTGGCCCGATCGGCGCCCCCGTTGAGGGCGCAGCCCTGGAGCCCACCGATGGTCCAGCGGCCCCGCCGGCCGATTGTCGCGGTGGCCGGCGGCGAGGCGTTCACGTTCTCCTACGCCGAGACGGCCGAGCTGTTGGACGCGGCCGGGGCTGACGTCGTCGTGGTCGACCCGCTGCGTGACACCCGGCTGCCCGAGGGAACCGCGGGCCTGGTCCTCGGCGGCGGGTTCCCGGAGGTCTACGCGGCGCAGCTGTCGGTGAACGCCGGGCTGCGCTCCGACGTCCGGCGGCTGGCCGCGGCCGGCGCCCCGATCCGCGCCGAGTGCGCGGGCCTGCTCTACCTGTGCGAGGAGCTGGACGGCCTGCCGATGTGCGGCGTGCTGCCCGCTGTCGGCCGGATGACCGACCGGCTCACGCTCGGCTACCGCACGGCGGCAGAGGGAGTGACGGGTCACGAGTTCCACCGCACGGTGGTCGAGCCACGCGCCGGGACGCAGGCCGCCTATGTGCTGGACGGCGCCCCTGAGGGCTGGGTGCAGGGCGGCGTGCATGCCAGCTACCTGCACGTGCACTGGGCCGGCCGGCCCGAGCTCGCGGCGGCGTTCGTCGACCGTGCGGTGAGCGCGCTGGTGCCCGCATGAGGCTCGTCGGGGTGGGCATGGGGCCGGGCGACCCTGAGCTGGTCACGGTCAAGGGGGTCCGGGTCCTGCAGGAGGCGGACCTCGTCGTGGTTCCGGTCATGGAAGCGGCCGAGCAGGGCCGGGCCGAGGCGACGGCGCGGGCGAACGTCAGGCACGACCGCCTGCTGCGCCTGGTCTTCGCGCTGGACGACCGCGGCGGCGCGACCGTTGCGCGGTTCGCGGCGTGGGAGGCGGCGGCCGACACCGTCGCCACCCGACTGCGCGAGCACGGCGGCACGATCGCCTTCGCGACGATCGGCGACCCGAACGTGTACAGCACCTTCACCTACCTCGCCGACGCCGTGCGCGAGCGGATGCCGGAGGTGGTCGTCGAGACCGTCCCCGGCATCACCGCGATGCAGGACCTCGCGTCCCGAAGCGGCACCGTGCTGTGCGAGGGAACCGAGTCCCTCGCCCTGCTGCCGCTCACGGCGGGCGTGGCGGCGCTCGAGGGGGCGCTCGCGCACTTCGACACCGTCGTCGCGTACAAGGGTGGGCGCCACATGCCGGCCGTCCTCGAGGTGCTGCGCGCGCAGGGCAGGATCGACGACGCCGTCTTCGGTGCTGCCCTCGGCCTCCCGGACGAGCAGGTGCGGCCGGCGGCCGAGGTCGAGGGCGAGGCGGCGTACCTCTCGACGGTGCTGGTCCCGCCCCGCCGCGGAGGTCGCGCCAGCAAGCTCACCGATACCGGGACGACATGACCGGCCTCGTCTCCTTCATCGGCGCAGGGCCGGGGGCGGCCGATCTGCTCACCCTTCGGGCGGCGCAGCGGATCGCCGAGGCGCACATCGTCATCTGGGCGGCGTCACTCGTGCACGAGGACGTGCTGCAGCACGTGCGCGAGGGCGCGGAGGTCGTCAGCTCCGCCGGGCACTCGATGGAGGGCATCACGCACCTCTACGAGAGGGCGGCGCGGGAGCACCTGCGCGTGGCGCGCATCCACTCCGGCGACCCGGGGCTGTGGGGCGGGACGCAGGAGCAGCACGAGCTCTGCACGCGGCTCGGACTGCAGACCGAGGTCATCCCCGGCGTCAGCAGCTTCAGCGCTGTGGCGGCGCTCGTGCAGCGCGAGCTCACCGTCCCCGAGGTGGCGCAGTCTGTCGTCCTGACGCGGCTCGAGGGAGGGAAGACGCCGATGCCGCCAGGTGAGACCGTCCGCGCCTTCGCCGCGCACGGGACGACGATGGCGCTGTTCCTGTCGGCGGCGCGGACCAAGCAGCTGCAGGAGGAGCTGCTTGCGGCAGGGACGTACGACGAGGACACCCCGTGCGTCGTCGCCTACGCCGCCACCTGGCCAGATGAGCTGGTCTTCGAGTGCCGGCTCGGCGAGCTCGCGTCGAGGGTCCGCGAGCAGGGGCTGTACAGGCAGACGCTCGTGCTGGTGGGGCCCGCGCTGTCCGCCGGGGGCACCCGGTCGCACCTGTACCACCCGGGCCACTTCCACGAGCACCGCAAGGTGGAGGACCCAGCCGCGCGGGCGGAGCTGCGGGCCAGGCGGCAGGCGGCGAGGACGGCCGCGTCGTGACCGAGCCGGACCTGCGTGAGCCGGACCTGCCGCGTACCGCGAAGGTGCGTACGGGCCCGTTGCGCAGCGGCTGGACCACCGGCACGTGCAGCGCCGCGGCAGCCAAGGCCGCCGTGACAGCCCTGCTCACGCAGACGCCGCCGACAGAGGTCGAGGTCGTGCTCCCGGATGGCCGCCGCGTGCGCTTCCCCGTCGAGCGCTGCGAGGTGGACGCAGAGCACGCCGAGGCAGTCGTGGTGAAGGACGCCGGTGACGACCCCGACGTCACGCACGGCGCGCACCTGACGGCCACCGTCCGCTGGAGCGGCAGCGCGGGCCTCACCATCGAGGGCGGCGTCGGCGTCGGCGTCGTCACCAAGCCGGGCCTCGGACTGGAGGTCGGCGGGCCGGCCATCAACCCGGTCCCGCGGCAGATGCTGCTCGAGAACGTCGGCGAGGCAGTCGATCTCGCCGAGCGTGGCCTCGTCGTGGTTCTCAGCGTCCCGGACGGAGAGAAGCGCGCGAAGAAGACGACAAACGCGCGGCTCGGCATCCTCGGCGGCATCTCGATCCTCGGGACGACGGGGATCGTCCGCCCGTTCAGCACGGAGTCGTGGCGCGCCTCAGTGGTGCAGGCCGTCGACGTCATGGCGGCGCAGGGCCTGCCGACGCTCGTGCTGGCCACCGGCGGCCGCACCGAGAAGGCCGCCATGCGGCTGCTACCCGACCTGCCGCAGGTCTGCTTCGTCGAAGTCGGCGACTTCACCGGCGCCGCCCTGAAGCGGGCGGTCTCCGACGGGCTGCGCGACGTGGTCTTCGTCGGGATGGTGGGCAAGCTCACCAAGCTGGCCAGCGGCGTCCTGATGACGCACTACACCCGCAGCAAGGTCGACAACGCGGTTCTGGTCCAGATCACCACCGAGATCGGCGGTGCTGCCGCACTCGTCGAGGCGGTGGACGGAGCGAACACCGCCCGGCACGCCTACGAGCTGTGGGAGGCGGCGGGGCTGTTGCGCGAAGCCGGCGACCTGCTCTGCGGACGAGTCGCCTCGGTGCTGACGCGCTTCTGCGGGCTGCCGGCGAAGGTGGCGATGGTGGACCCACAGGGCGCGCGAGTGGTGGCCGCCACGGAACCGGCCTGGGTGGCCGCTGCGTGATCACCGTGATCGGGCTCGACGGCTCCCCACTGGGCGCGGTTGCGCAGGAGCGGCTCGCCGGGGCGACCCTGGTCATGGGAGGTCGGCGGCACCTGCGCGAGGTCCCGCTCCCGGCAGGCACCTCCGTCGTCGCGCTGCGCGACGACCCGGCTGAGGCCCTGCGCCAGGTGCTCGAGGTCGAGGGCCCCGTCGTCGTCCTCGCCTCCGGCGACCCCGGCTTCTTCGGAGTCCTTCGGCTGCTGCGCGAGCGAGTGCCCGCCGACCAGATCGAGGTGCTGCCGGGGGTGTCCAGCATCGCCCTGGCGTTCGCCCGCGCAGGGCTGCCGTGGGACGACGCCGTGGTCGTCTCCGCCCACGGCCGCGACCCGCGTCACGCGGTCGCCGCCTGCCGCGCGCACCCGAAGGTCGCCGTGCTGACCGCGCAGGGCGCCGGGCCCGCCGAGCTCGGCGCGGCGCTCGCCGGTGTCGAGCGGCGCATGTGCGTCGTCGAGCGCGCCGGGCTCGAGGGGGAGCGGGTCACCTGGCTCACCCCCGGGGCGGCAGCCGACGGCAGGGACTGGGACCCGCTCAACGTCGTCCTCGTCGTCGACCCCGCGCGCGCCATCGGCGGCGACAAGGGCTGGCTCGCCGGCCGGCTGCAGCCCGCCGGCTGGGCGCTCCCGGAGGACCGCTTCGAGCACCGCGGCGGCATGGTGACCAAGCCGGAGGTGCGCGCGCTGGTGCTGGCACGGCTCGGCCCGCGGCTCGGGGACCTGGTGTGGGACGTCGGCGCCGGTAGCGGCTCAGTGGCCGTGGAGTGCGCCCGCCTGGGTGCGGCTGTCGTCGCCGTCGAGAAGGACGACGCCAGCCACCTCGAGGCCAACGTGAAGGCGTACGGCGTCGACGTGCAGGTCGTGCACGGCGCGGCTCCCGCCGCACTCGACGGCCTTCCGCAGCCCGTTGCCGTCTTCGTCGGCGGCGGTGGCCTGGACGTCGTGCACGCAGTCGTGGCGCGCCGGCCCGAGCGGCTCGTCGTGACGCTGACGACTCTGGAGCGCGTCGTGCCCGTCATCGACGCGCTGCGCGCGTGGTCGCCGGAGGCGGTGCTGCTGGAGAGCAAGCGTCTGCAGCCGCTCGCCGGCGGCTCCCGCCTCGTCCCCACCAACCCGGTCTTCGTCGTCTCAGGGGCCCTCCCGTGATCGGCCTCGTTCCCACCACCCGCGCCGGCCGCCGCGCCGCCGGCCGACTGGCCGACGCGCTGCCGGACACCCGGTCCTACGACGTCCGTGACCTGGCGACCGCCTTCTCCGAGTGCGACGGTGTCGTCTGCTTTCTCGCCACCGGCGCCACCGTCCGGCTGCTCGCGCCGCTGCTGCACGACAAGGCGAGCGAGCCCGGGGTCGTCTGCGTCGACGAGGGCCAGCGGTTCGCCGTCGCGCTCGTCGGCGGCCACCAGGGCGGCGCGAACGACCTCGCGCAGCAGGTCGCCGACGTGCTCGGTGCGCAGGCGGTGGTCACCACCGCGACCGATGCCGCCGGGCTGTCGGCGCTGGACACGCTGGGCTGGCCGGTCGAGGGGGCTGTGGCCGCGGTCTCACGCGCCCTGCTCGACGGTGAGGCAGTCCGGCTCGACGCCGACGCCGTGTGGCCGCTGCCGCCGCTGCCCGTCGGGCAGCAGGGCGAGCATGTGCTGCGCGTGACGGACCGGGTCGTCGGCACCGACGACGGCACCGTCGTGCTGCGACCACCGTCCCTGGTGCTCGGCATCGGCGCCTCGCGCGGCGTGGCCGCCGACGAGGTCGAGCAGCTCGTGGACCGCACGCTCGCGGATGCCGGCCTCAGCGCCGGCAGTGTCGCCGCCGCCGCCACAGTGGACGCGAAGGCCGATGAGGCCGGGCTCGTGCAGATGTGCCGCCGCCGCGGCTGGCGGCTGGCCACGTACAACGCCGCGCAGCTCGCCGAGGTGGACGTCCCGAACCCGAGCGACGAGCCGGCGAAGGTCCTCGGGACGCCGAGCGTCGCGGAGGCGGCCGCGCTGCTGCACAGCAGCGGTGTCCTGGTCGTCGCGAAGACGAAGTCCGCCATGGCCACCGTCGCGGTCGCCAGGCGGAGCCCGCGGGGACGGCTCGCACTGGTCGGCCTCGGCCCGGGGGCGCGTGACCTGCTGACGCCGCGCGCGAAGGCCGAGCTGCGCCGCGCGTCGGTCTGGGTCGGCCTCGACCAGTACGTCGACCAGGTCCGCGACCTCGCCCGTCCCGGCACCCGGATCCTCGAGACGGGGCTGGGAAAGGAGGAGGAACGGGCGCACAGCGCGGTGCGGGAGGCCGAGCAGGGACACGCGGTGGCGCTGGTCGGCTCCGGTGACGCCGGCGTCTACGCGATGGCCAGCCCGGCACTCGAGGTGGCGGGGGAGGACATCGACGTCGTCGGCGTCCCCGGCGTCACGGCCGCGCTCGCGGCGAGCAGCCTGCTCGGGGCTGCGCTGGGACACGACCACGCCAGCATCAGCCTGTCAGACCTGCACACCCCGTGGCCGGCGATCGAGACGCGCATCCGGGCTGCCGCCGAGGCCGACCTCGTGGTGACCTTCTACAACCCGCGTAGCCGCGGCCGTGACTGGCAGCTGCCTCGGGCTGTCGGTTTGCTTCTCGAGCACCGTCCGGCCACGACTCCCGTGGGGGTCGTCACCGAGGCGAGCCGGCCGAACCAGCGCGTGCACCTGACCACCCTGGGGGAGCTGGACGTGGAGCAGGTGACGATGCTCGCCGTCGTCGTCGTCGGCTCCACGCAGACGCGGCTCGTCGCCGGCCGGATGGTCACGCCTCGGGGGTACCGGTGGATGGAGTGACCTACCTCGTCACCGATGCCTGCACCGCATGCGGCGCGTGCCTGCTCACCTGTCCCGAGCACGCGGTCGTGCCGAGCCTGCCGCTGCAGGTACGCGCGAACCGGTGCACCGCGTGCGGAGAGTGCATCGAGGTGTGTCCCGTGGACGCTCTCGTCGAGGTGCGGGCATGAGGTCGGGCAGCGTCGCGCACCTCGTGCGCCTGCGCGACGCCCTGCGCTGGTTCGGGCCCGACCTGGAGGGGACATGAGATCGGCCGTGCACCCGATCGAACTGGAGTCGTTCGCGATCCTGCGCTCGCGGGCGAACCTGTCGCACCTGCCGCCCCTGCACCGCGCGGTCGTCGAGCGGGTCGTGCACTCCAGCGCCGACCTGGGCTACGTCGACGACCTGGTCACCGACGAGGCCGCGCTCCGCGCGGGTCAGGCGGCGCTGCTCGGCGCCGCCGCCGTGGTCGCGGATGTCGAGATGGTGGCCGCCGGCATCACCGCGCGCGACGCCATCTGCCGGGTCCGGCAGGCGCGGGCCCACGACGGGCTGACGCGTAGCGCGGCTGCCGTCCGGATGGCGTACGCCGAGGTCGGCGCGGGCGCGGTCTGGGTGGTGGGTTGCGCCCCCACGGCACTTCTGGAGCTGATCGACCTGGACGTGCGCCCCGCGCTCATCATCGGCCTGCCGGTGGGTTTCGTCGGTGCGGCCAGGAGCAAGCAGGCTCTTCGCGACAGCGGCCTGCCAGCGGTCAGCAACGTCAGCGAGAAGGGGGGCTCGGCCGTCGCCGCCGCGGCCCTGAACGCCCTGCTCTACGCGGAGGTGTCGTGAGACCGGCCCTGCTGGTGATCGGCCACGGCACCACGTCGCCCGCCGGCGCCGCGCAGTTCGGCGAGCTGGTGCAGCGGGTTCAGGACGCCGCGCCTTTCGCGGACGTCGAGGGCGGGTTCCTCGAGCTGTCGCCGCCGCCCATCCAGGACGCCGCCGCGCGGCTGGTGGCGGACGGCCACCGGACCGTCGACGTCGTGCCGCTCGTGCTCGTCGCGGCGGGTCACAGCAAGGGCGACATCCCCGCGGCGCTGCGGCGCGAGGAGCTCCGCCATCCCGGCCTGTCGTTCCGGTACGCGCGCCCGCTCGGCCCGCACCCGATGCTGCTCGCGGAGGCGGAGGCGCGCCTGCTGGCCGCCGTCCCGCGCGAGCAGTGGCCACAGACCGCGGTGGTGCTCGTCGGCCGTGGTGCCACCGACCCGGACGCGAACAGCGAGATCGCGAAGACGGCCCGCCTGCTGCAGGAGGGCAGAGGGTTCGGGACGGTCGAGACCTCGTTCATCTCGCTGGCGCGGCCGTCGGTGCCCGAGGGGCTGGAGCGGGCCCGGCGACTGGGCTACGCGCGGATCGTCGCGTTGCCGTGGTTCCTTTTCGCAGGCGTGCTGCCGGACCGGATCGTCGCGCAGTCGCAGGGCTGGGCGGTGCAGCACCCGGACGTCGACGTGCGAGTCGCCGGGTTGCTCGGCCCCACCGAGGCCTTGGCCGCTGTCGTGCTCGAGCGGTGGCGCGAGCTGGAGACGGGGGACCTGCGGATGAACTGCGACACCTGCGCGTACCGGATCACGCTCCCGGGGTTCGAGAGCAAGGTCGGGGCGCCGCAGACCCCGCACGACCACCCGGACGACCCGGCGCACCCGCACGCGCACGACCACGAGCACGTGTGACCGGGTACGACCTGCGTCACCACGGCGACGCCGAGATCGAGCGCGGGCTGCTCGACCTCGCCGTCAACGTGCGTGCCGCTGCTCCACCGCCGTGGCTGCGCGGCCGGCTCGAGCGGGCGCTCGACCGGCTGGGCGCCTACCCGGACCCGACCGCGGCGACCCGGGCCGCCGCGCTCCGCCACGCGCGCGACACCACCGAGGTGCTCCTGACGGCCGGCGGCGCCGAGGCCTTCGTGCTCCTGGCACGTGTGCTCCGTCCCCGGCACGCCGTCTGCGTCCACCCGTCGTTCACCGAGCCGGAGGCGGCGCTGCGCGCGGCGGGGCACGACGTGGACCGGCTCGTGCTGCAGCCGCCGTACGTCCTGGACCCGGCCGCCGTCCCGGACCACGCTGACCTCGTCGTCGTCGGCAACCCGACCAACCCCACCGGGGTCGTGCACGAGCACCTCGCGCAGCTGTGTCGTCCGGGTCGCGTGGTCGTGGTCGACGAGGCGTTCGCCGACGCCGTGCCGGGTGAGCCGCACACGCTGGCCGGCCGCGGCGACCTCCCCGGGCTGGTGGTCGTCCGCAGCCTGACCAAGACGTGGGCCCTCGCCGGGCTGCGCGTCGGCTACCTGCTCGCCGCACCCGACCTGGTGGTGCGCCTGCGCGCGGCGCAGCCGCTGTGGGCGGTGTCGACGCTGGCGCTCGTCGCGCTCGAGACGTGCCTGGCACCCGGCCCGGTACACGCCGCCCAGACCCAGGCGCGAGCTCTGGCGGACGAGCGCACGCGGCTGACGGCGCAGCTGCAGGCGGTGGGCGTGCAGGTGGCGGGGAGATCGCAGGCGCCGTTCCTGCTGTGCCGTGTGCCCGGGCGTCCGGACGTCCGGGACGCCCTGCGCACCAGGGGCATCGCGGTTCGGCGCGGTGACACCTTCCCCGGGCTCACCGCCGAGCACTGGCGCACGGCGGTACGCGACAGCAGCACCAGCGCGCAGCTGCTCGACGCTCTCGCCGACGTCCTCGTGGCCGCCCGGTGAGCGTCCGGTACGGTTCCGCGAACTCTCCGTCGGGGAAGTCCGGTGTGAGTCCGGTGCAGGTGCGCTACTGACGTCCGTCTTGCGACGGCGAGCCAGATCGCCGGCGGAGCGGTGCCGTCACATCCGCCTCCGCCCACGAGGAACCGATGACCGAGCTGCTCGACGCCCTGCCGGTTGCCCTGGCCGCCACGAGCTTCGCGCTCGGCGCGCGGCACGGCCTGGACTGGGACCACATCGCCGCGATCACCGACCTGACCGCGCCGCGCAAGGACGACGAGCAGGCTCCGCGCCGCCATGCGCGGCGTGGCCTCGGCCTGTCCTTCTGTACTGCGCCGGCCACGGCCTCGTGCTGGCCGTGCTGGGCGCGCTCGTCCTGGTGCTCGGCGTGGGGCTGCCCGCCGGGCTGGACGTCGCCTTCGAGTACGTCGTCGGCCTCACCCTCGTGACGCTGGGCAGCGTGGTGCTCTACCAGCTCGGCCGGGACCGTGGGGACTACCGGTATGCCAGCCGGATCAGCCTGGTCGTCGGTGCGATGCGCCGCGGCTGGGCCCGTGCGCGCCGGCGCGAGGTGCCGACCCAGCTCAGCGACGTCGACCGCCGCGGCGCCTTCACCGTGGGACTTCTGCACGGCACCGGCGCCGAGACTCCGACCCAGGTCGTGCTGTTCGCCAGTGCCGGGGCCAGCGGGTCCGCCGGCACCGCTGCCGTCGTGCTGGGGGCGTTCGTGGTCGGACTGGTGCTCGCCGACCTCGCCATCGCGGGCACCTGGGTGTCCGGCCTGCTCGGCGCGCGCCGCCCCCCGCGCGTGCAGCTCGGGCTCGGGGTCGTCACCGGAATCGCCTCGCTCGTCCTCGGCCTGCTGGTGCTCACGGGCTACAGCGGGATCGTGCCGCCGCTGGTGGCGGAGTGAGCGGCGGCACGTCATGACGTGGCCTCGCCCGATCCCGCTGATCGGCGACCAGAGCACGGCCGCGCAGCGAGGGGCGCAGCCGGACGGGTGGCGCTTCCCCGAGGAGGCGGTCTCCGTCCTGTACGACGTGGTGCGGGCGCGCAGGGACGTCCGTCGCTTCCGTCCCGATGCGGTACCCGACGAGGTGCTCGAGCGCGTGCTCGGCGCGGCGCATGCGGCGCCCTCGGTGGGCCACTCCCAGCCGTGGCGGTTCGTCGTCGTGGACGACCCCTCGGTGCGGGAGCGCGCTGCCGTCATGGCCGACGTGGAGCGCCTGGCCCAGGCGGCGCAGCTGGACCCGGAGTCGTCGCGCCACCTGCTGGACCTGCAGCTGGAGGGCATCCGGGAGGCGCCGCTGGGAGTGGTCGTCTGCTGCGACCGGCGCACCCCCGCCGCGGGTGTCCTCGGCCGCGCCACCTACCCCGACGCCGACCTGTGGTCGTGCGCCTGCGCGATCGAGAACCTGTGGCTGGCCGCGCGCGCGGAGGGCCTCGGCCTCGGCTGGGTCACGCTCTTCCAGCCGGACCAGCTGGCGGCGCTCCTGAACGTTCCGCCCGGTGTCGTCACGCTCGGCTGGCTCTGCCTCGGCTGGCCGGACGAGCGCGCGCCGGCGCCGGGACTGGAACGCTTCGGGTGGTCCAGGCGCGCGCCGCTCCGCAGCGTCGTCCTCCGCAACGGCTGGCCGGACGTCGACCGCCAGCCGCCCGCGCCGCCCTCCCGGCTGCGGGCACCGGACCAGGTCGCCGTCGTCGGGACCCGGGACGACGCGGACACGCTGCTCACGCCGCTCGGCTCGCTCGGCGTGCTGGACCGCGCCCTCGACCGCGCGACTGCCCTCGGCCTGGCCGGCCTCACCACCGGCACGCTGGTGCTGGCCGCAGGGCGGCACCGGGTCACGGACTTCGGTGTCAGCGCCTTCGCTGCAGGCGTGACCGACGAGGTGCTGGAGGCCGCGCGGGCAGGCCAGGCCCTCGGCGTCGTCGCGGCACGTGCGGCCGGCCTTGACGTGCAGGTGGTCGACGCCGGCAGCAGCACCGGCAACCTGCGTGACGAGGACGCGCTCGCTGCTCATGCCGTCGAGGCACTCCTGGACCGCGGTCAGGAGATCGGGGCGCAGTCAGCGCACAGGGGTCTGGTTGCGCTGGGGGAGGTGGGGGTTGGGAACACCACCGTGGCTGCTGCCCTGGCCGCGAGCCTGCTCGGCTGCGCGCCCGATGAGGTGGTCGGGCTCGGCTCCGGCGCCGACAGCGACATGGTCGGACGCAAGGCCGCGGTCGTCGAGGCTGCGCTGTCGCGCTGCGGTTGCCTGCCCCCCGGGCCGGTGGCCCGGCTCGCCGCTCTCGGCGGACCGGAGTTCGCGTTCCTCACCGGGGTCGTCCTCGGCGCGGCTCGTTCCGGCGGGCTGGTCGTCCTCGACGGTCTGGCCACCAGCGTCTGCGCGCTGATCGCCATGGAGGCTGAGCCCGCGGTCGCCGCCCATCTCGTCGCCGGCCAGCGGAGCCGGGAGCGAGCGCATCCCCCGGTGCTGCGCCGGCTGGGCCTGGAGCCCCTGCTGGACCTGCGGCTGCGGTCCGGTGAGGGAGTCGGTGCTGTGCTGGCGAGCGAGCTCGTGCTGATGGGGCTGCGGATACGGATGGGGGCAGCCCGGACGGCGACACCGGCGACTGAGCGGTAGCAGCAGATGGTGGAGCGCCTCCGAAACTCGGCAGCTGCCGCCCTAGCTCGCCCGCGCACAGCGGACGCTGGCCGAGGTCGACAGGTGGCCCCTGCGTCACCGCCTGGCCGGCTACCGAGCTCGCCGTTCGCGAAGCGGGCTCACCGCCGTCGGTGAACACCCTGCCACCCGGGATGACGGTCCGGGCACCGTGCGTCCGAGGCAGGTTCTGCGTAGTGGTTCACTTCTAGAGACAAGTCCGAGTGCCGCGCGTTGTGTTGGCGGGCAGTTGAGACACGAAACCCCGCCTGGAGGCGACATGAACACCCGGACCATCGCCATAGCTGCACTCGTGATCGCGGCTCTGCTCCTGCTGTTCCTCGTGATCCTTCCCCGCCTCTAGCGAGAGCAGCTGGTCGAGCTGGAGCCTGACCGCGGCAGCTTCACCCGCCGCGAGCCGCTCGACCTCGACGGGTACGCGACTCACTGGAGCTGTGAAGCCGTCACAGGTTTCGAGACGTATCGCCGCCCCTTCGAGCACGCCAGCACTTCCAGCCTGACGGGCGCGGCTTCGACTGTGTCGTTGTTCCGCCCGTGCGCCTGCGTGGGGGCAACGTTTCGAGCGCATGCCATGTGGCGCCGGACGAGCGAGCCGCAGCCTGCCCGCCGGGGCCGTCGACTACAGCAGCACGGTGTCGCGCCGAACCCGCGTGCGGCGAGGTGCAGCAACAGGGGGCCGTGTTGGTCGGGGCAGCCCGGCGCGGTGGCCATCAACGTCGCGGCGGGTACTGCTCCTGCCACTGCACCTCGACCTTGTGGCCCGGCGCTTTGTCCGCAGGCCGCAGCCGGCCCACCCGCAACCCGGGGGCGGTCCCCACGGCGAGCCGACCAGCTCCTCGACCTCCCAGCGGAGAAACCGCTCGTAGAACCGGACGAGCGGGTACGTCGGGAGCTTCGACGCACGACCGGACAGTCGCATCGCGGGGCGTTCCACAACCGCTCCGCTTGCTGGGAAAGCCCCCGTCCAGGATCGTGGACCGGGGCTTGCGCAGCGTCTGACCTGTGGCTCTACTGGCCGGGCTGGCGGTGGCGGTGGTGTCTG
Organism: Mycobacteriales bacterium; assembly: GCA_030447385.1. GTDB lineage: Bacteria > Actinomycetota > Actinomycetes > Mycobacteriales > SCTD01 > SCTD01. The sequence goes on along the minus strand of JAUJOY010000001.1, from coordinate 203,736 downwards.
AGACCAGGACATCGTTCACACCTGTCGCGGGACATCGTTCACACCCGAGCATCTGGGGTGAGTGAGGGGTATGGCGCAGCTGGTCGTCACGGCGGTCCTGGTCGAGGGCCGCAGCAAGAGCGAGGTCGCCCGCGACTACGGCGTGTCCCGCCGTTGGGTGATCACGCTCGTGCAGCGGTACCTGGCTGAGGGACAGGCCGGGCTCGAGCCCCGTTCCCGACGGCCGCGGTCAAGCCCGAACCGGATCCCCGACTGCGTCGAGGACGAGATCGTCAGGGTCCGTAAGGAACTCCACGCGGCCGGACATGACAACGGCCCGCAGACCATCGCCGAGCACCTGCGTCGCCGGAACGGTCAGGCGCCGGCGCCCTCGACGATCTCGCGAGTGCTCACCAAGCGCGGCTTCGTCCCCCGCAGCCGCACAGACGGCCCAAGAGCTCCTTCGTGCGTTTTCAAGCCGAGCAGCCCAACGAGCGTTGGCAGCTCGACATCACCCACGTCCAGCTCGCCGACGGCACCGACGTCGAGGTCCTCAACGTCATCGATGACCACTCCCGGCTGTGCGTAGCCAGCCACGCCCGCCGAGTGTTCAAAGCCGCCGACGTCGTCACCAGCTTCCGCAAAGCCGCTGCCATGCACGGCCTCCCAACTTCGATGCTGTCCGACAACGGCGCGGTGTTCACCGGCTCCTACCGCGGCGGCGGCCGCGTCGCGATCGAGCTGGCCTGGCCAGCCACGGGATTGGCTTCAGCCACAGCCGCCCCTACCACCCGCAGACCTGCGGCAAGGTCGAGCGCTTCCACCAAACGCTGAAAAAGCACCTGGCGACCCGACCGGCCGCCCGGTCACTAACCTCACTGCAGCGACAGCTCGACACCTTCGTCCGCTACTACAACAACCACCGGCCGCATCGCGCGATCGGCCGCCGCACCCCCGCCGAGGCCTTCGCCGCCCGCCCCGCAGCAGTTCCAACCGGCACCCCCATCGACACCGGCCACTTCCGCGTCCGTCAGGACCGCCTCGACGCCACCGGCGTCGTCACGCTGCGGCACAACAGCCGCCTGCACCACATCGGCATCGGCCGCCGTCACGCCGGCAGACGGGTCCTTGTACTCGTCAAGGACCTGCAGATCCGAGTCTTGACCGACACCGGCGAGCCTCCTACGCGAACTCCACCTCGACACCAGCCTGGACTACCAACCCCAACCCAAGCCGTGAAGGATGTCTCGAGACACCTGTGCACGGTGTCCCGAGACATCACACTGGCGGTGGCGGTGGGATTTGAACTCCCGCAAGCTGGTGAGCCGTCGCTGACCGCAAGTGACTCACAGTGCTGTATTTCCGCAGGTCAGGACCACTTTTCCTCCCGTCGTCGCGTCCGAGACGATCCGCCGGTGACCGGCCTTTACCGACGTTTCTGTGACCACCGCGTGACCAGCCATGACAGTGCGGCCCGCGGGAGCGATATCTACCCGAGGGCCAGTTCGGTGGCCGGGCCGATCACCGCTCCTCGTTTGGCGCACAGCTGCGTAGGGCCTCGTTGAGCACGCCGGGTCTGGGCTCGTGATCCTCTTGCCACCCCTGGACCTGCAGCTGCTGCAGGAGGGGCAACAGCAGCGGCTCACCCAGCTCCGCTGCCGCCTCGACGTACAGGTTGCCGACATCGGGGCTCGTCAACTCGCGGAGCAGGAAGGGGAGCACCCGAGCGTCGCGTCGACGGGCCAGGCCCACGGCTGCCTCTCCGGCCGTGTCCGCCTGTTCGTCATTCAGCCGCGCGGATAGGGCGTCCCGCACTGCAGGGCTGTCGACGTCGAGGAGCACGCCGAGCCCGAACACCGCCCAGTCCCGGACGTCGGGGTCGTCGTCGTCGCACGCATCGAGCAGGGCCTGGACGGCGGGATGCTCGGGTGTCGGATCCTGGAGCAGCAGGGGGAGGGCGCCGACTGCCTTCCAACGGATGTCCCGGTCCTCGTCCCGCGCCAGCCTCACCAGGTACGGGACGGCTCGAGAATCGTCCCCGTGGTCAAGGGCGTTCACCGCCGCCCAGCGGACGTTCTCGTCCTCGCTGCCGGCTGCTTGCTCCACCACGGTCAGGAGCAGTGGCAGCCGTTGAGGATCCCGGTCGGCGAGGACCCCCAGCAGGTCGAGCGCGACGGCCTGCAGCGGCGGCGGCTCGTTCGCCCAGGCGTGCAGCGCCGCGGTCAGGCAGGCGTCCGGCCCGACGTCGTCGACCACGGCGTGGACGGCGGTCATGTAGTCCGCGAAGAGCTCCTCGGTCCACCTCGCCCCCCCGTCCGTCCATGCCGCGAGGGCGAGCAGGTGGTCACGCATGCGCCCTCCGGGCCGCTCGCGCCCGTGCCCGGTACGCGCGGTTGAGCTGACGACGGTGCGTCCGGTGCAGCCGCGCGAGGTTGTCGGCCGCGCGGCGGTCGCCGCCCAGGGCGCCGAGCCGGAACTGCTGCTGGGCTTCCAGGACGGCGCCGCGCTCACGCAGCAGCGTGCCCAAGTTGTTGTGCGCGTGCAGCTCGCCTGCCGCCACGGCCGCCCGGAGCACGGTCTCCGCGCGCTGCACGTCCCCGAGATCCTCCTCCAACAGCAGGGCCAGCTTGATCATCGAGTCGTGGTGCCCCTCAGCGACGCCCAGCTCCAGCAGCCGCTGCGCCTCCGCGAGCTGTCCGCGCCGGCGCATCAGGTGCGCCATGTCCGAGCGGGCGTCGTCATCGACGGGCATAGCCTGACGCAGCAGCGGCTCCGCCTCGTCCGGCCGGCCTCGGAGCAGGTACCAGCGGGCGAGGGCTCCCGCGCAGAGCCCGTCGCCGTCCGCCGCCGCCTCCCGCCACAGCGCTTCAGCCGCCACCGGGTCCCCGTGCCAGCGCACCAGGTCGCCCAGGCAGACACGCGCACGCGGATCACCAGCTGCGACCGCTTGCAGGTAGGCAGCTTCGGCTGCCGACCACTCCCCGAGCTCCTCATAGGCCAGGCCCAGGTTCAGCGGCGCATCGCGGTCCCCGGCCGCGGCCGCCTCCAGAAAGGCCGGTACCGCCTCGACAGGACGGCCCTGCTTGATCAGCGAGTTCCCCAGATTGAACGAGCCGGCGGCCGACCCCAGACGAGCGGCCGCACGGAAGTACGGCTCCGCCCCACCCTCGTCCCCCGCGTCCGACAGCTCGTTGCCCAGAACCAGCAGCGCTTGCACGTCGGCGGCCTGCTCGGCCGGCAGACACCCGTTCTCCTCGTGCATCCACCCAGTCTGCGCTGCCGTGTCGTCACCCGCCCATGCCTTTACAAGCGGGGATCGCCGAAACGAGGCGCCCGCCGCCGCGAGAGCGGTAGCGGCTGTAGTCCCGCTCTCGGACGGCCACGGGGACGTCGCAGATCGCCACCTATGCGCCGTGCTAGTGGTTTTTCTGGTAACGCCACGCGACCAAGGCGTAGACCCCGTAGACGACGGCGAGCGGAAGCATCACGAAAATGGCAATGTCGCGGGCCGCATCAGGGCGTTCGAAGCCCACACCGATGAGCATCCAGCCGAAGAGGCCCAGCATCAGCGCTGACACTCCCGCATGAATCCACCAGCGCCCGAGCCGGGCGGCGAAGGGCTTGGAACGGTCCGTCGAAAGACCGAGGAACCGCCACACGCTCATGCCGCCGGATGCTATCGGCGGTTCTCGCAGCACCGGTAGTGCCGATTCCCGCCCGGTGTGCAAGTCGGCACTCGCGAGCGAGCGTCCTTCGGGTGCCACCCGATGTGAATCGAGCGGAAGCGGTCTTTCGAATAGTCGCCTCTTACGGAAAGTTCGAGGTACGGTCGTTGCATGTCAGCGGGCGGAGTAGTCGAGGATCTGATCGCGCTGCAGCGCCTCGCGGAGCAGGAACGCGACGCGGGACGACGCCGGTCACTGGACACCGTCCGTGGGCACGTCGCTGAGCGGGACAACGGCGCGAAGGTGGGTGAGGCGGCTCACGTGCTCGGCGTGTCGCCACCGACGGTGCGCGCCTGGATCAAGGCAGGTGCCCTGCGGACGGTCGCGCAGTCGAGTCCTCTGCGGGTCGAGGTGACGTCGTTGGCGGCAACCAAGAGCGTGCTCGATGAGTTGCGCCGGCATCGGGACGACGGGCGGCTTCTCGCCGAGGTGCTACGGGTGCTGCGCGATCGTGGGGCTCTTGCCGGCGACGACGTCGCCGCCGCTGTGGACGACCTGGCCGCCGGGCGGGTCCGTCGGCTCGACGCGAACCGCCTGGACGAGCTGCTTCCGACGACGAGGACCGAAGCATCGACGTCGAGCTGACGCGAACGGCACAGCAGCAGATCACGACGCTGCGGGGACGACGGGCGCAAGCCGCCCGGCGCGCCATCGAAGGGCTGCTGGCCAGTGGGTGTCACGAGGCGGGGTATCGCCTCGCCGGCGCTCCGCTGGACCATGTGTGTTGTCGTCACCTCTACGGCAGCGACCGGATGCTGACGGCCTGGCCTGCGCCGGACCGGATTGTCATCCTGGCCGTCGGCCCGCACGACCGCTCCGCGGCCGACGTCTACGCGCTGCTTCTGGACGCACTCACGGTCGAGGTCCCTGCAGACGAGCGGACCAAGCCGCCGTGCTGCGACCAGCTCGGCCAGCCACCCGCCGACGCCGGGCTCGCCGAGGCGCTGGCAGCGGCCGTGTCAGCCCTTCCTCCACGAGCGCGCCGCCGCCGGTAGACCGCCGCCGCGCGGCGCGGGCAAGCAAGCCGCCTCACATTGTTACATTCGCTTCTGCGTACCGTTGCTGGCCGCTACTCTCCTTTCTCCACCGCCATTCTCCATAAGTTCACAGCCGTCGCTGGCCCGATTCCAGCAAATCCATCAGAGCTGCAGACATGTGCATTCTTCGAATGTACGGTGGCGCGGTCTGGTTGCCGGGTTGCCGAGGGGGTCGGGGCGGTGTTGAGCTCGGCGAAGATCGGCACCTCCTCCTGGCGGTACTACACCGACGGGGTGGCCTGCCAGGCCTCCGAGTACTACGCGGGGGTGGGTGAGGCGCCGGGGCGCTGGCACGGCCGGGGGCTCGAGCAGCTCGGGCTGTCGCCGGGGGCTGTGGTGAGTGAGGGGGAGCTGGAGGCACTGTTCGCTCGCGGCCTACACCCGAGCGCCGGCAGCCGGCTGGGGCGGGCCTGGCGGACCGACGGGGTGACCGGGTTCGACCTGACGTTCTCGGCGCCCAAGAGCGTCAGTGCCCTGTGGGCGCTGGGTGATCGGGCGACGGCGGCGGAGGCGATGGCGGCGCACCGCGCCGCGGTCCGCGCCGGCCTGGCCTACCTGGACACCCATGCGGGGCTGTCCCGGCGCGGGACGGACGGGACCGAGCAGGTCGGCTCGGCCGGGCTGGTGGCGGCGGTGTTCGACCATCGCAGCAGCCGGGCCGGGGACCCGCAGCTGCACACCCACGCCCTTGTCCTGAACAAGGTCCGCTGCGAGGACGGCCGGTGGCGCACCCTGGACGCCACGGAGCTGTTCCATCACAAGAAGAGCGCCGGAATGATCTACCAGGCCGCGTTGCGCAACGAAATGCACCACCGCCTCGGCGTTGCTTTCCGGGAGGTGAACGAAAACGGGCAGGCAGATATTGCCGGAGTGCCCGATGTGCTGCTAAGACTGTGGAGCAAGCGCACCGCCAGTATTGATGCTGAGGCCGGTACGAAGATTGCCGAGTACGAAAAGCTCCTCGGCCGCACCCTCAGCTCCTCGGAGCGAGCCGGGGTGGTCAAGACGGCGGTGCTCAAGACCCGCGCCCGCAAGCAGCACCCCGAGCTGTCGGCGTTGCATGCGAGCTGGACGGCCGAGGCCGCCCACCTCGGCTGGACCCCGGACCGGCTCCGGCATGCGGTGCGGCTGCAGATGCCCCCGGAGCGCGCCGAGCACGAGCAGCGAGTCTTGCCCACCGACCCAGCCGGCGAGACGAGTCTTGCCCGACCGGCCGGACCGGTCCCGCCCCACGTTGACCGGAGCGAACCGCAACCGGCCGCGGGAGTCTTGCCCGCGGGCACCGGCGCCGACCCCGGCCAAGTGCCGGACGCGGGGGTGGCGGCTGCCGCGTTGCAGGGGGCGGGGACGCGGCGGGCGGTGTTCTCCCGCGCCGACGTCGCAGGGCAGGTCGCCGCCCTCCTACCGACTGCCGGCTTGACCGCGGGTGAGGTGGTCGCGCGGGTCGAGCAGCTCACCGGCCTCGCCCTCGGCCTGGACGACGCGGTCCCGATCGGCCTGCAGAGCGTCGGGGTGACGCCCCGGGCCTCAGATGCCCGCTACGCCACCGTGCAAGTCCTGGCCGTCGAGGCCCGCATCCTGGACCTTGCCGCCCGCGGCCGGCGTGGCGGGTACGGGCAGGTCACGCTCACCGCGCTGATGCCGGCCGGTCGCGACGGAGGGCTGGACGCGAGCCAGCGCTTGGCGGTGCTGCGCCTGGCCGGGGGTGGGGACTTGGTGTCGGTGCTGACCGCGCCGGCTGGGGCGGGCAAGACCAGCACGTTGGGTGCCGCTGCCCGGGCCTGGCAGGACGCCGGGTACCGGGTGGTCGGGCTGGCGCCGTCAGCCCGGGCCGCCGCCGAGCTCGCCACCGCCACTGGCGAAACCACCGACACGCTGGCCAAGTGGCTGTACACCCAAAACCGCACCCCAGCAGACACGCCGGCGCAGTCGGAGCTGGACGGCCGGACTGTGGTGATCGTCGACGAGGCATCGATGGCCAGCACCCTGGATCTCGACCCGCTGATCACTGCGGCCGCCCGGGTGGGGGCGAAGGTGGTGCTGGTCGGGGACCCAGCGCAGATCGGGGTGGTCAGCGGACCGGGCGGGATGCTCGCCGCCCTCGCCCGCGCCGGGCATGGCGTCGAGCTCGACCAGATCCACCGGTTCAGCCAGCCGTGGGAAGGCCAAGCTTCCCTCGCGCTGCGTCACGGCAAGGCGGAGGCGCTCGACGCCTACCGCACCGTCGGCCGGCTGCACCCCTGCCCGGACGGCGACGCCGCCCTGGACGGCGTCTTCGCGCACTGGGCTGTTGCGCGCGCAGACGGGCAGGACGCGTTGATGCTGGCCCGGACCCGGCTGGACGTGGACGCGCTCAACCAGCGCGCCCGCGCAGCCGCTGTGGCCGCGGGTGAGGTCGCCGGGCCGGTCACCGTGGCCGGGGGCCGGGACTGGCAGGCCGGCGATGTGCTCCGGGCCCGGCGCAACGACCGCCGGCTGACTGTCGGGGACGGGCATGTCCGCAACGGCGACCGCTTCCAGGTCCTCGGCCCCGGACCGCAGGACGGCCTGATCGTGGAAGACCTCACCGGACGGGGCCGGACCGTGCTGCCCGCCGCCTATCTGGCTGAGCACGCCGAGTACGGCTGGGCCTCCACGATCGACGCCGCCCAAGGCGCCACCGCCGACGTGGGGGTCGTGCTGGTCCGGCCCGGGATGGACCGCGAGCACCTGTACGTCGCGATGACCCGCGGCCGGCACGGCAACCACGCCTACATCACCCCCGACCCCAGCACCGACGACGACCACCACGGCCACGGCCAGCCGCACACGCGGCCGCCGGGGGCGGTCGACGACCCGCAGGAGCAGGCGGTGCGAGTGCTCGAGGCCGCGCTCGCGCGCAGCGCGCGCAGGACGCCGCCCACACCGCGCTCGACCACGCCCGCGCCCAGGCCGCGCAGACCGCCCGTCAGGCGCGAGCGCGCGGCCGAGCGGGCCGCAGAGAAGGTGCAGCGCCGGCAGACCCGGCCGCTGCCCACCGAACACGCCCGTGCCCTCCGGCAGCTCCACGCAGTGCCAGGCCGAACGCGAGCGGCTGCGCGCCGACCGCGACAGGCTGCACTGCAGCCTGCGCCAGACCCGCGCGGACCTCGAAACGGCGCCCCGATGGGCACGTAGTCGCCGCCGCGCCCTCACCGACACGATCACCAGCGGCGAGCAGCAGCTGCGGCAGACCGAGCCGACCCTGGCCACCCTGGACGCCGAGATCGACCGGCTCACCCGCCAGGTCGACCACCACACCCGGCAGCGCCTGGCCAGCGACGTGGCAGCACCGCACCGCGCACGCCCGGACGGATGGGACCCGACACGCTCCGGCGGCACTGGCCCGGCCCCGGCCGGCCCCGGTGAGCTGGCAGGACCTGTCGACCTGCTGGCCGGGCGCAAGCCCTACCGGGGAGCAGAGCGCGATTTCGGCGAAGGTCTGAGCCGGTGAGCCACCGGTGGCGCGCCGAGAGCCCCACGGGCCTTACCGGGAAGTGACACCTTCCTCACGATTCGCGGTCGCCGTGGCGGACGGGCGCAATCGCCACGACTCCAGACGACACGCGGCGGCTCTGGGCGACCCTGTACGGACCAGAACCGCTGCAGGGCAGCGGATTCGGGGCATTGGACGGCTTTCGATGCGGCGTGGGATCAACGGTCCACCGCGGCCACCGGCAGCACCGGCAGGCCACCCATAGAGCCCCAGGAGACCCGATGCTGCTCACCGTCGACCAGGCCGCCGAACGCCTCGGCACCACCGTCCCGCTTCATCCGTCGGTTGCGTGCCGAACGGCGCATCGCCGTCATCAAGCTCGGCAAGCACATCCGCATCGACAGCAACGACCTCGACGCCTACATCACCGCCAGCCGGCAGGAGTTTGTCGCCAACGCGATGGGTGGCCAGCTTTTCCGAGCCGTCGGCGACACGCTGGCCGTCCGGGCCGGCCACAGCGTCGTCAGCACCCCCGGCATCGCCATCGGGCGTGCGCTCGGCGACAAGGGCTCTGGCAGGTATGACCGGCTCACGGCCGAGGACCGCAGCCACAGCTGACTGCCCGAGCAACCCTCCGCGCACGGCCACGAAGCCTCGACCGGTGAGCCAGCCGGCGCTCAAGGGCGAGGCGGCCCACAAGGGCCGAGTACGGCAGGGCCCACAGCCGATCTCGAAGGGCAAGGCGTTAATACCGGTGTACAGCACAACGCCGATCGTGAAGCGACCGCCGAGCTTGTCGCGCAGGAACATCAGACCCTTGAAGTCGTCGCTGCGCACAGCACTGGAGGCCTTGACCTCGATGCCTGCGACGTGGCGATCGGCGTCTTCCAGGACGAAGGTCGACCTCGCGGCCGTCGCGGTCGCGGAGGTGGAACAGGCTCGCGTCGGCGTCCGACCACGCGAGCTGACGAAGCAACTCGCCGGCGACGAACGCCTCGAACAGGTCGCCAGCAGCGTCGCTCACCACACCCGGTGACATCGCCGCCGGGGTGAGGGTTGTTCAGCCGGGCCGACAGGCCGGTGTCGAGCAAGGCCACCTTGGCCCGGCCGGTCGCGACCGGTCAGGTTGTTGCCCGCGGGGATCTGATGGATCAGGTAGAGGGTCTGGAGAAGGTCCAGGTACCCGAACAGGCTGGTCTCGAGGATGCCGGCCCCGGCTGCCGGCCGCGCCTTGACGAGCTCACCGGCGTTGTTCGCCGAGAGCAACCTAATCGACGTCGTGACCGGTCCAGGTGGGCGAGCCGACTCACGTCGCGGGCGTCACGGCTGACGATGCGCTGCAGGTAGTTGTCGAACCAGGCGTTGCGTCGCCGACCGGTGCGTTGCATCGGTTCGGGGAGTAGCTGCCCGTGCACGAGACGTCGAGGTAGTCCGGGCGGGTCAGCATCGCCGTCCGGCTCGCCAGTGCCGCGTGGTCGCCGGCCAGCGGCCGGTCGACGAAATCCTCGCGCCGACCTGCCAGTTCGCCCTGGCTCCAGCCCGTACAGGTNGCAAGCACATCCGCATCGACAGCAACGACCTCGACGCCTACATCACCGCCAGCCGGCAGGAACCCGAGCACCGCGCGTCGTGACCGGGTCGTCGTGCGGCCGCCGGCCACGGCTGTCCACAGATCCGACGACAGCGGATGAAGGTGAGTCCGCCTGCACCACGGTGGGTCCGACCGGATCCTCATATCTCACCGGAGGCCCTCGATGACGGCAGCGGGTGTCGGCCGCCGCGGCAGCGTCCGGCAGGCCGAGAACGGCACGTGGTTCCTCATCGTCGACGTCGGCGTGGGTACAGACCGCCGGCAGACTCGTCGTCGGGGCTTCGCCACGAGGAAGGCCGCGCAGGCCGAGCTGACTCGCATCCTCGGGACGCTGGAGCAGCGCACCTACGTCGTGCCGAAGCGGCAGACCCTGTCAGCGTTCCTCACCGACGTCTGGCTGCCGGCCATCGAGCACACCGTCAAGCCGGGGACGTTCGAGTCCTACCGGCGCAACGTCCGCCTGCACATCGCCGGACGTGCCATCGGGAGACGACCACTGCAGGAGGTGGATGCCACCGAGCTGAACGCGCTCTACGCCGCCCTGCTTGCCGGCGACGACGAGCACCGGGCACTGAGCCCCAGGTCGGTGGCCTACGTCGCCACGATCCTTCACCGGGCCTTCCGCGACGCCATCCGCTGGCAGGCCGTCATCCGCAACCCCACCGAGGCTGCAGACCCGCCCCGACCGTCTGTCCGCAAGGAGATGCAGACCTGGTCCGGCGCTCAGCTGCGCACCTTCCTCGACTCCGTCGACAGCGACCGCCTCCGAGGCTGCTGGTGGCTGCTCGCCAACACCGGCATGCGGCGTGGTGAGGCCCTTGGTCTGCGCTGGGAGGACGTCGACCTCGACGCCGGCACGCTCCGCGTCGTGAGAACGCTCATCACGACCGACGTGCAACGCAAGGGCTCCCCCGGGATGGCGTGGGGAACGCCGAAGACCGCGAAGGGACGCCGCACGGTGGCGCTGGATCCGGCCACGGTGACCGCCCTGCGGATGCACCGCACGCGCCAGCTCGAGGAGCGCCTCGCCACGGGCGGCGACTACCAGGACCAGGACCTGGTGGTCTGCCAATTCGACGGCACACCCATCCACCCCAAGACAATCAGCTACCAGTTCGGAAAGGCGGCCCGCGCCGCCAAGCTGCCGGCGATCCGCCTGCACGACCTCCGGCACACCCACGCCACGCTCGCTCTGAGGGCCGGCATCCACCCCCGGATCGTCCAGGAGCGGCTGGGGCACGCCAACGTCTCCATCACGCTGGACACGTACTCGCACGTCGACCTGGACATGCAGGCCGCCGCCGCGCGCCAAGTCGCGGCCCTCGTCACAGGCCCGTCGCCAACTGCTCCCTGAATTCCTGTGACCACCCTGTGACCACCGGGCCCAGAAACCGCCGCTGACGGCGTTCCCGCAAGCCCCTGACCTGCGGGAACGTCCTCAACGCTTGGCGGTGGCGGTGGGATTTGAACCCACGGAGGAGTTGCCCCCTCACACGCTTTCGAGGCGTGCTCCTTCGGCCGCTCGGACACGCCACCGGCGGGAACTCTAGCGAAGCCCGCGCCGGTCCTCGAAGAACGCCCGCAGTACGTGCCCGCACTGCTCGGCGAGGACCCCGGACACCACCTCGGGGCGCGAGTTGAGCCGGCGGTCGCGCAGCAGGTCCCACAGCGAGCCGGCGGCCCCGGCCTTGGGATCGACTGCTCCGTAGGCGACGCGGGCCACGCGAGCCAGCACCGCGGCCCCGGCGCACATCGTGCAGGGCTCCAGCGTCACCACCAGCGTGCAGCCCTCCAGCCGCCAGCTCCCGAGAGCGGCGGCCGCCGCCCGCAGCGCCAGCACCTCGGCGTGCGCTGTCGGGTCCGCGGTCCTCTCGCGGTCGTTGTGCCCAGCCCCGAGCACGTCGCCGCCCGGCCCGAGGACGACGGCGCCCACCGGCACGTCCCCCTGAGCCGCCGCGCGCGCGGCCTGCTCGAGCGCCAGCCGCATCGCCCCGTCGTACGGCGTCATGCCTCGCGGAGCTGCTCCAGGACGTCGTCGCAGCCGGCGCGCTCGCACAGTGTCGTGAGCACGTCCGCCGGCAGGAGCCCCTCCTCCGCGCAGACCTCGAGCAGCGAGTCCTCCGGCGTCCCCAGGTCTGCGAGCAGGCCGGCGTCCCCGACCGGTTCGGCGATAGGTCGGGTGCCCTCGTCCTCGTCGTCCTCGTCGTCCTCGTCGAGGTCGGCCTGCTCCCACAGCATGGCCGCGACCTCGCTGCCCTGGACCGCCCGCCGGTCGGACAGGAACACCCGCGGCTCCTGCAGGCTGCCCGCGCTGCCGTCCACGCGCACGACCGCGACGTACTCGTCGTTCTCCTCGAGCAGCAGCAGCGCCGGCCCGGGTCCCTCCCCCGTACGGTCCCGCAGCAGATCGGAAAGGGCGTCGAGGTCGTCGACCTCGCTCAGGTCGATCTCCTCACCCCTCCAGCCCTCGTCGGTACGCGCGAGCACTGCGGCGAAGTAGGACACGACACGGGCTCCGGAGGTGGGCGGCAGATGAGAGGGACAGAGTGCTACACGAGGGCGTCGACTACCCGTTCGAAGGGGTCGGCGAAACCCAGGCGCCGGGCCAGTGCGCTGAGCATCTCGTCGGCGTACGCGTCGAGGTCGGACAGGATCGCGCCCATCTCCATCTCGTCCACCCCCATGTCGTCGAACACCCCCAGGTCGCCGGCGGGCCAGACCTCCTCGAGGTCGTCCTCCCCCGGCAGCTCGAGGTCCAGGTGCTCGAGCACCTGCACGGCCAGCTCCCACGCCACCGCAGCGGTCACGTCTGACAGCAGCAGGCGTACCCGCCCGAGCTGCACGCGGACGACCACGAAGAACTCGTCCGCGACGTCCACCAGTGCGAATGCGCCGTTCTCGCCCGGTTGTTGCCGCACCGCTTCGACCAGGCCGGCCAGGTCGTTGGTGAGGGTCTCGGGCAGCAGTCCCACCTGCCAGCGGCCCTCCTCGCGGAAGACGATCACCGCGTAGGCGTCCGCCTCGGCCTGCTGTCCGGGCACGGCGCGTCCTCCCTGGTTGCGCGGCCGCTGGCGCGGTCAGGCGCGACTCTTCCAGAACAAGCCCGCCACAGGGAAGGCCCACGGGCAGGGTTCATCGCCTGAGGCCAGGGGAAGGCGAAGTGCAGACGTTGCCACATCCGTACCGCTTCCCGGAGGAACTCACCATGTCCGAGCGCAACACGCTTGCCCACGCCCTGCACGACATCGGCCTCGCTGCCTGGTTCGGTGGCTCGCTGATGGGGGCCATCGGCGTGAACGGCGCCGCAGCCGACGTCGACGACCCACGGCAGCGCGCCCGCGTTGCCAACGCCGGCTGGGGCCGCTGGACCCCGGTCAACCTCGTCGCGATCGGCGCCCACCTGTTCGGCGGCGCGCAGCTGCTGAAGGAGAACAAGGGCCGCGTGGCCACCCAGAAGGGCGTGCTCGCCAACACCAACACCAAGCTCGCGCTCACGGCGGGTGCGCTCGGCGCCACCGCCTACTCGCGGGTCCTGGGCCAGAAGGTGATGAAGGCCGGTGACGTCCCCGTAGCCGGCGGCACCGACTCCCTGCCGACCACCCCGCCCGAGGTGGCCAAGGCGCAGAAGCAGCTGTCCGCCCTGCAGTGGGCCATCCCCGGCCTGACCGGTGCGATTCTCGCGAGCTCGGCGCTGCACGAGGAGCAGCAGCGGCCGTCCCAGGTCACCGGCGGCATCCTCAAGGGGATCCCGGCGACCGTCGGCGGCGCCGCGGTCGCCGCCAAGAACATGGTCACCAGCTGACCTGCACCCGATCGGCTTACGGGCCCCGCTCCTTCGGGAGCGGGGCCCGTTGCCGTAGGCAGCCGTCGAAGAAGAAAGGACGTGGCGGCCCCGCGGCGCGCTACCTGCTAGGAGACCTCAGGCGCCGGGTCGGGGGACGAGGGCGCCCCCTGCTTGCCGAACAACGACTGGGCGCAGCCCACCCCGGCGACCGCTCCGGAGGCCGCCGCGACGAGCGCGAGCTGCAGCCCAGGCGTGAGATCTCCTGCGGCGTAGACCCCTTCGAGGCTGGTCTGCCCCTGGCTGTCGACGGTGACGTAACCCTCGTCGTCGAGCTCACAGCCGAGCTTCTCGGCCAGTTCGGTCCGGGGCTGGTGGGCCACCGAGAACATCACGAGCGACGCGGGCAGCACCTCGCCGCCGTCCAGCTCCACTCCGGTGAGGTCACCGCGGGAGCCCACGAAGCGGACGGCGTCGCGCTCGAGCAGCGGGATGTCGCAGTCGGCGAGCTGGGTCCGGCAGGAGTCGTCGCCCTGGAAGCGGGTGCCGTTGGTCACCACCGTCACCGAGCTGGCCCAGTTCTTCAGGGTCGAGGCGAACCCCACGAGGTGCGGCTCCCAGCCCAGAGCGACGACGTGCCGGTCGCGCGCCTCGTAGCCGTCGCAGGCCGGGCAGTGGAAGACCGACGCCCCGTAGTGCTCGTCGAAGCCCTCGACCGCGGGGAACGCGTCCTTCACACCGCAGGCGAGGACCACGCGGTGGGCGAGCAGGTCCTCACCGACCTCGAACAGGCCGTCCTCACGCTGCGAGATCGTCTCGACGTTCCCGAAGCGGATCGAGACGGTCGGGTAGCGCAGCACCTCCACCCGGCCGCACTCGATCAGCTCGGTGGGGGTCTGCGGGTCGCGTCCGAGGTAGCCGTGGGAGCGCTCGACGCTCTTGCTCCGGTAGTCCTGGCTGTCCAGGACCACCACGGAGCGGCGGTAGCGGCCCAGCCAGGACGCCGCGGCAAGGCCGGCAGCGCCGCCGCCGACCACGACCGCGTCCACCTCGACGGGAGAGCTCATGAGGCCACCTGCAGCAGCCCGCGGGCCCGAACCGCCTCGAGGGACAGCGTGCGGTAGCCCACCTCTTCGAACAGCACGACGATCCGATCTCCTTCGTAGCGCATCACGACCCCCACACCCCACACCGCGTGGCTGACCCTCGACTGCAGGGCGTACGGCGAGCTGTCCGCATCGAGCTGCTGCTCCGCCGTACCCGCTGCGCACGTGTCGCACCGACCGCAGGGCTCGCCGAGCGTCTCGCCGAAGTAGGCCAGCAGGAACTGCCGCCTGCAGTCGCTGGTCTCGGCATAGGCCCGCATCATGTCCACCCGCGACTGGTCCACACGCCGGTGGCACTCCGCGACCTCGGCCGCGGCCGCCGCCGCCTGCGGCGGCGAGATCTCGCGGCAGATGCGGGTGATCGAGCCGTCCGGGCTCACGTGCAGCGCGCCGGCCTGCTCCAGCAGGTTGACCAGCCCGCAGACCCGCGGGACCGAAAGGTCCATCTCCTGCGCCAGCGCGAGCGGCCCCACCGGGCCGCCGGCGTGGCCGACGAGGGTGACCACCTTGCGCAGGGCGTCCACATCGGTCCGGCCGGAGGCGAAGAAGCTGCGCAGCCCCAGGTCCTCGGGCCGGTAGTACAGCGCGGCCAGCGCGGGCCCGCCGTCGCGTCCGGCACGGCCGACCTCCTGGTAGTAGCTGTCGAGGGAGTCGGCCACCTCTGCGTGCAGGACGAAGCGGACGTCGGACTTGTCGATCCCCATGCCGAACGCCGTGGTGGCCACGACGACGTCCAGCCTGCCGTGCATGAAGCGCTCGTGGACGTCCTCGCGCTCGGCGGCCCGCATCCCGGCGTGGTACGCGGCGGCGTCGATCCCGAGCGCAGCGAGGTCGAAGGCGTACCTCTCGGCGCTCTTGCGGGTCGCGGTGTAGACCAGGCCCGGCTTGGCCTCCGACATGGCCCGCATCACGACCGCCTCACGGCGCTGCTCGTCCTCGCGCACCGCCTGCACCTCGAAGGTGAGGTTGGGGCGGTCGAAGCCGCACACCACCTCGTGCGGCAGGCGCAGGCGCAGGCGCCGAAGGATCTCCTCACGCACCGGCGGGGAGGCCGTCGCGGTCAGGGCGAGCACCGTGGGGTGGCCGAGCCGCTCGATGGAGCTGTGCAGCCGCAGGTACTCCGGCCGGAAGTCGTGCCCCCAGGAGGCGATGCAGTGCGCCTCGTCCACCACGAACAGCGACGGCCGGGCCAGCGCGAGCGCGTCGAGGACCTCGGGCTTGGCGAGCTGCTCCGGGGCCAGGAAGAAGAACTCGACCGCTCCGGCGCGAAGAGCCGCGAACGCTGCGCCCCTCGCCTTCTCGCTCTGACTGCTGTTGGCCTGCACCGCGCCGCCGGCGCCGCCCCGTCGGCCGAGCAGCCCCTCGACCTGGTCGCGCTGAAGCGAGATCAGCGGGCTCACCACGACCGTCGGGCCGTCCATCAGCAGAGCGGGCACCTGGTAGATCGCGCTCTTGCCCGAGCCGGTCGGCATCACGGCCAGGGTGTCGCGTCCGCTGAGGACGGACTCCATGGCCGGCAGCTGGCCGGGCCGCAGCTCCGTCCAGCCGAACGCCTCCCGGGCGGTGCGGCGGAGCTCGGCGCGCAGCGCCGGACGGTCCGGCTGCAGAGCCGGATCGGTGCGGACAGGGCTGTTCAGGGCGAGCTCCAGCAGGTCGAAGCGCGGGGATGAGGGAGACGTACCCCTACCGGCTCTGATCCACCGCTGCTGCGGTGCGCAGGTCGCCGCCCGCGCTCTACCCTGTCGACATGACAGAGGTCGACACCCGTCCCGTCGGCGAGCCCCGCCTCGACGACGGGGACGACGAGCGGTTCAGCCACTACGTGCGCAAGGAGGACATCCTGCGCAGCGCCGTCGACGGGGTGCCCGTGGTGGCGCTGTGCGGCAAGACGTGGCTGCCGGGGCGTGACCCGGACAAGTACCCGGTGTGCCCGGCCTGCAAGGAGATGATGGGCATGCTGGAGGCAATGCAGTAGCGGCACCGCCGCTGCTACAGCGTCGTCCCGACCAGCACCGGCTCGGGGACGAGCTCCACCCCGAAGCGCGCGCGTACGCCGTCGCGGATCTCGCGGGCGACGGCGAGCAGGTCGGCTGTCCGGCCACCGCCGCGGTGGACCAGCGCCAGGGTGTGCTTGGCGGAGATGCCCACCGGACCGTCGAAGGCCCCTTTCGAGAACCCGGCCTGCTCGATGAGCCAGGCCGCCGACACCTTCACCCGCCCGTCGCCGCCGGGCCACTGCGGCGGCGACGTGTCGGCTCCGAGCTCCTGCCGGATGCGCTCCTGCAGGGCGTCGGCCTCGGTCGGGGACAGCAGCGGGTTGGTGAAGAACGACCCGGCGCTGCGGCTGTCCGGGTCCGCCGCATCCAGCACCATCGATTTGGCGCGACGCAGGCCGAGGACCGCCCGGCGCACCTGCTCGAGCGGCGCCCGCTCCCCGACCCCGATGCCCAGGGTGCGCGCGAGCTCGGCGTAGGCCACTGTCTCCGACAGCTCGCCGAGCCGCAGCGCGAAGGTCACCGAGAGCACGATCCAGCGGGCGGGCTGGGTCTTGAACACGCTGCTGCGGTAACGGAAGCCGCACGCCGCCGCGGGGAGCGTCACGACCTGCCGCTCGAGGCGGTCGTAGGCCCGTACCTGCGTGATCGTCTGGGCGACCTCCTGGCCGTACGCCCCGATGTTCTGCACCGGGCTCGCACCGACCAGTCCCGGGATGCCGGACAGCGCCTCGATGCCGACCAGCCGGTCCGCGACGCAGAGGGCCACCAGGGGCTCCCAGTCCTCGCCTGCCGCCGCGGTGACGAGGACCTGCCCGTCGTGCCGCGAGACGGCCAGGCCGTGCACGGCGATGCGGACGACCGTCCCGCCGACCCCCTCGTCGGGCAGCACGACGTTGCTCCCGCCACCGAGTACGAGCAGCGGCTCGCCGGCGGCATCCGCGGTCCGGACGACCTCGAGCAGGGAGCGCTCGTCGAACACCGTCACCAGGCGGCGGGCCAGCCCGCCGAGGCGCAGCGTCGTCAGCGGTGCGAGCGGGACGTCCAGGCGGTCGAGCACCCGGTCACAGTAGGCAGGCGGGTCTGCAGACAGGCGGGCCTCACGCGGGCGCCGCCACCGCCAGGCGCAGCTGGCGCCGGTGGTGGCGGACGAGGTCCAGCGTGAACAGCGCGAGCCCCAGCCACACCAGCATGAAGCCGAGCAGCCGGACCACCGGCAGCGGCTCGTCGAACAGCGTCACCCCCAGCAGGAACTGCATCGTCGGCGCGAGGTACTGCAGCAGCCCGAGCGTGGTCAGCGGCACCCGGGAGGCCGCCGCCCCGAACAGCAGCAGCGGGACGGCGGTGACGACGCCGGAGAGTGCGAGCAGCAGCGCATGGCCCACTCCCTCGCTCCCGAACGTCGACTGCCCGCCCGCCCCGAGCACGAGCAGGTACGTCGCGGCGACCGGCAGCAGCACCGCCGTCTCGATCGCGAGCCCCTCGACGGCCCCCACGCCCGCGGTCTTCTTGAGCAGCGCGTAGGTCCCGAAGCTGAAGGCGAGGGTCAGCGCGATCCAGGGCGGCCGGCCGTTCTCGACGGTCAGCACGACCACCGCCACGAAGGCCGCCCCGAGGGCGACCCACTGCGCCGGGCGCAGGCGCTCCCTGAGCACGATCACCCCGAGGAGCACGGTGACGATGGGGTTGACGAAGTAGCCGAGGGAGGTCTCGACGACCTGGCCGCTGGTCACGCCGTAGATGTAGGTCCCCCAGTTCACGGCGATCACCACGGCGGCGAGGGAGATCTGGGCGAGCCGCCGCCGGTCGCGGACCGCCGCGCGCAGCTGCGGCAGCCGCCGGGTCACCGCCAGCAGCGCGACGACGACGGCGAGCGACCACAGGATCCGGTGGGCGAGCACCTCCAGCGACCCGGACGGCTCGAGCAGCGGCCAGTAGAGCGGGAACAGCCCCCAGAGCAGGTACGCCCCGGCGCCGTACAGCGTTCCCCGCCGCGTCACTGTCACGAGCGCAACGCTAGATGCTCCTGACGGCCGGGCAGCGGGCGGGCGGTTCTGCGCTCAGCGCCAGAGCGTGCGCAGGCGGCTGGTCAGGGCGAACGGGTCCTCGCCGCGCAGCAGCTCCAGGAGCGCCGCGCCCTCGGCGTCCGAAGCGGCGACCAGGCGACCGGCACCCACACGGGCCTGCCACGCGCCGTCGAAGGCGAGCAGTCGCGCCCGGTTGCGGCCCAGCCAGGTCGGCACGGCGTGCCAGGCCACCGCAGCCTCCACCGGCCGCCTCAGTGCGCGCGCCCGCGCGAGGCGCCGTCGGTCGGCGGCCGCCGCGGGCACCGGGAGCACGAGTCGCGAGATGAGCCAGCGCGGCTGCGCCAGCGGCGCGAGGAGCTCGTCCAGGCAGCTGGCGAACAGCTCGGACTGCTCGGCCGGCGCCTCCAGCTCGCACGACAGCCAGCCGTTCCTGACGCCGAGCACGCGTACCGCCTCGGCTCCGACGACCGTGCCGCGCGCCGTGTGCAGGGCATCGGCGACGGCCTCGGCGAGCTGCCGCAGGCTCGCGCTCTGCCCGTCCTCGGGTGCGCGCTCCAGCGCCCGCAGCTGCCGCACGTAGCGGCGCCCGGCCGCACCGCCCGCGACGAGGGCTGCCGCGGCGACCCCGGCGGCGATGCCGACCTCCGGGGAGACCGTGGTGGCACCGGCCGTGCCCGCCGCGGCCGCCGAGGCCACCGGCAGGGGCCACGGGCGGGCGGGGCGTCGACGTGCCGGCAGGGCCGCACCGCCGTCCGTGCCGAGGGTGGTGGCGGGGCGCAGCAGCGACGGGGGCACGATCCCGCCCGGCAGCCCCAGCGGGCGTTCCGCGCGGACCTGCAGCGCGCGCAGCTCGAACCCGGCGGAGGGCGTCCCGACGGCCCACGCGAGCCGGACCTGCTCCCGCTCCCCCGCGCGGGCCAGGGCGCGTGCGTTGACGCCGGCCCGGCCCTCCGCGGCGGGCGCGACGTAGGGCTCCAGGACCGGGTCGCAGTGCCCGATGCCGGACTCGACGAGCCCGTCGGCGCCTGGCGCGAGGTGGCGGTCGTGCTTGCGTACCGCGCGCAGGTAGTCCGCCGCCCCACGTGGGTGGTCGTCGGCCACGCAGGCGACGGTCCAGTTGTCGGCCACCTTGTCCGGGCGAACGGGGTCCAGCCGCAGCGAGCGGCCCCGCAGCTGCGTCACGGAGGTCGCCGTGGACGCGCTGGACAGGTCGATCACGACGTTGAGCGGGGGGCAGTCCCAGCCCTCGCCGAGCAGCCCGCGGGTGCCGACGACCACCTGGCAGCCTCCGCTGACGAGCCAGGCGGTGACCAGCGGCGTCCAGCTGCGGGCACTCCAGCCAGGCCCGGCCCGCAGCGTGACCAGGGACCGCACCCCCTCGAGCGGCTCGGCCAGGATCCGGTCCGCGAGGGTGGGCGGCACGAAGGCGCGGAACGCCGGCAGGTCCTCCCGGCGCATCCCGAGCGTGCGACCGGTGCACAGCACGGGGTGCAGCGCCGGCGCGAGGTCGCTCCGGGCGAGGACCAGGAAGGCCAGTCGCGCCGAGCCGCTCGGCCCTGCCCCACTGGCATCGCGCAGCCGGGTGGACTGCGACGCCGTGCGCTGCTCGAAGTCGCAGAGGACCACGGCACGAAGGTCCTTGCCCAGCGCGGCCGACTCGGTGTCGAGGATGTGCGTCGCGGCGGCCGCCTTGCTGGCGGACAGGGCGCACACCCGGTCCACGGGCGAGGTGGTCGCCCGCAGCCCGCGCACGGTGAGCATCCAGCCCAGGCCGGGCAGCACCCGACGGGTCGCCGCCAGCAGCCGCAGGTCCTCCTCGTCGGTGCTGCGGGTCAGGTGCTCGAGCGCGTACGCCGCCAGCAGGGCCGCCCAGTCCCGCCCGTCGGGGGCGGCCCGGTGCTCCTCACGAAGGCGCGCACCGGCCGGCCGCTCGAGCAGGCCGGCGTGCACCAGCCGCAGCGCGGCGCGCGCCAGGGCGGGATCCTCACGCTCGAGGTCGGCCCACGCCAGCTGCGGCCCGTCGTCCTGCGCGCTGCGTCCGACGAGGCGCCTGCGCAGCCAGTCGAGGAAGGGCAGGGTCCCGGCCCGCAGGGTGACCAGCTCCATCTGCAGGTCGCTGAAGCGGGTCCGCTCGGCGACGATCCAGGTGTCCTCGTCCGACGTGGGCGTCGTCAGGTAGGCGAGCTCCTGGTAGGGCGCGAGCTCGCCCTCCTTCACCACCGCGGGCGTCGGGACGCAGTAGTCCCGGTCGCCGAAGAGCTCGTCGTGCAAGGCCTTCTGACGCGTCGTCAGCTCATGCGGTGGGGTGGCGGTCAGCCCCAGCACCCAGGTGTCCTTCCCCAGAGCGCGGACGAGGGCGCGCACGAGTGCCCCCCATGTCTCGAGCAGGTGGTGGCACTCGTCGAGCACCAGCGTCCAGGGCGCGAGCCCGGCGGCCCGCTCCACCAGCCGGCGGCCGTTGGGGTGCAGCAGGTCCAGCAGCTCGCTGCCGTCCGCACCGCGTACGGCTGCGCGCCGGCGCTCGGCGAGCCCGCCCGAGCGGTCGTCCTCGACGTCGTCCTCGTCGTCCGCGGTGCGGTCCCACACGGTCAGCGACTGGTAGGTGAGCACCGTCACCGCAGCATCGAGGGTGCGCGACGCGCTGCCGGGCTGCGGGTGCCGCGCCGAGCCGCCGAAGGACTCCCACTGCCTCAGCCACTGCCCCTGCACGGCCGTGTTGGGGGTCAGCACGAGGGTGCGCCGCCCGATCCGCCGCGCCGCCTCCAGCCCCACGACCGTCTTGCCGGAGCCGGGCGGCATCACGACGTACGCCTGGCACTCCCCTGCCGCCCGAACCCCGTCGACCGCCTCGAGGGCACCCCGCTGGTAGCGGCGGAACCGCCCCGGGAAGGCGCAGCTCTCCCAGGCTGAGGACGGCACCGCGCCATCTTGCCGCCTTCCCTGCCGGACCTGTGGCGGCCGGCCCGATCAGCCGGCGGGCCCTGCCGCTCTCGCCGCGACCTCGTCCGGCCGCCGCCGCGGCTTCGGCGGGTTCTCCGCCCGGCCCGCGTGCGGCGGGGCGGGCTCCCCCCGCAGGAGCACCAGCTCCGCGACGAGCGCGTCCATGACCGCGTCGGCGCCCGCCCGGAGCTGGATGGCGCTCGCCTCCGCGGCGCAGGAGACGCCGAGCAGCGCGCGCAGGTCCAGCGGAGCACCCAGCCGGACGTCCACCCGTGGGCGCGTCAGCGGAGACAGCAGCGCCTTCCACCGCGTCCCCTCCGCACCGACGAACTGCTGCGTCCCCCACTGGGCGAGCGGCACGACCGGTGCGCCCGTGTCGAGGGCCAGCCGGACGACACCTGTCTTGCCGCGAGCGGGCCAGCCGTCGGGATGCCTCGTGATGGCGCCCTCCGGGTAGAGGCCGACGCACTGGCCCGCCTCGAGCGCCGCGCGGGCCGGCCCGAGAGCCGACTTGGGGTCGCTCCCCCGGCGGTCCACGGGGATGTAGCCGACGGCGCGCAGGAGCGGGCCGAGGACCGGCGCCCGGAACAGCCCGGCCGTGTCGAGCATGCGGATCCGCCGGCCGCGCCGGGCCACCGCCGCACCCAGCACGAACGCGTCGGCGACGGAGAGGTGGTTGCCGGCCACGATCACGGACCCGGAGGCCGGGAGGTCGCCGACCTGCGTCCGCCGCGTGCAGACGTGCAGCAGGAAGCGGACCGTACGCAGCAGCACCCGGTAGCCGCGCTCGGACGGCCGCCCCGCCGTCCACCCCGGCGGCTCGGGAAGCGTCATGCGCGGGGGGCCGGCACGGCCGCGGCTTCGTCGGCCTGCCGGGCGGCGGCGATGGCGGCGTCGGTGTCGGTCCGGGCCAGCAGGAGCCCCCCGGCGACGAACAGCACCAGCAGGGAGGACAGGGCGCTGCGGTAGGAGCCGGTGACATCGAGGACCACGGCGAAGACCAGGGTCCCGATCCAGGCCGTGCCCCGCTCGGCCAGCTCGTAGAAGCCGAAGAAGCTCGCCTGCCTGCCGGCCGGGGTCATGGACGAGAACAGCGAGCGGGCAAGCGCCTGCGACCCGCCCAGCACCAGGGCGATGAAGACGCCGAGCACGTAGGCCGCGCCGGTGCCGTCGAGGGCGACGACCGCGTACAGCACGATCCCCACCCAGACCGCGAGGGTCAGCAGCAGCGTGTTCTTCGCGCCGATGCGCGCGGCGAGCTTCGCGGAGCCGGCTGCGCCGAAGACGGCGACCACCTGGATGAGCAGGATCAGCTGCAGCAGGAACGGGGTGGCGTCCTCCTTCGGCAGGCCCTTCGCGACGAACAGCTCGTTCTCCAGGACCACCGCCGACAGGGCGACGACGGCCTGGATCGCGTCGTTGAACAGCAGGAACGCCAGCAGGTAGCGCGCGGTGCCCGGCAGCGCCCGCAGCGCGGCGAACGACGCCTTCAGCTGGCGCAGCGAGCTCGCGACCTGTGCCCGCAGGGGTTCGGTGGTGGCGCGCCCGTCGTAGCCGGGAAGCTCGCGGACCGCGTCGAGCCGGCGTACCGCTATCACGCCGAGCGCCGCCCACCACACGGCCGAGAGCCCGATCGCGAGCCGCACAGCCGTGCCGCGGCTGATGCCGAGCGGTTCCGCCGCCGTGACCAGGCCGAGCGACACGGCGAGGACGAAGGCCCCGCCGGCATAGCCGCAGGCGAAGCCGCGGGCCGACACCCGGTCGCGGTCGGGCAGCTCGGCCACGTCGGCCAGGTAGGCGTTGTAGGCCAGGATGGCGGCGCCGTAGGCCAGGTTCGCGACGACAAAGGCCAGCAGGCCCACCACGACAGCGCCCGCCGGGACGAGCGCAAGAGCCACGGTCGCGGCCGAGCCGACACCGGTCGCCACCAGCAGCAGCCGCCGCTTCGCGGTAGCTCGGTCGGCCAGGGCGCCCAGCACCGGAAGGGCCAGCACCTGCAGGAGAACGGAGAGGCTGACGGCGTAGGCGAACAGGGACTCTGCTCGGGGCGCCAGCAGCAGGAGGGAGACGCGCCCGTCGGCACCGGCCGCCTCCTTCGCCAGCGAGGTGAGGAAGGGCCCGCCCACCGCGGTGACCACCGTGGTGACGAACGCGGAGTTCGCGACGTCGTAGAGCGTGAAGCCCGACACCGCGCGACGGCGTACCGGGTCGGCGGGCGAGATCAGGCTGGCTGTCACGAGGACTCCCGTCGGGGTGGGGCGACCTGCCCGCGCCCCGCCAACATCCAACAACGTGGCGCGGGGGGCATGAGCAGGACTACGCAGATCCGGCCTGTGCGGATGCCGCCGGACCGTGTACCTTTGCCCGCGGTTGTAGTTGCACCTCTTCGCTCGTGTTCATCAACGCCCGCGGACGTGTGGTCGCGGGCGTTCTTGCGTCTGTCGAGAGCTTCGACTCCCGGGTTCGCGCACAGTGCGCGCCCCGAAAGTCTTGAAGGAGACAGCAACATGGCTCAGGGTTCTGTGAAGTGGTTCAACGCCGAGAAGGGCTTCGGCTTCATCGCTCAGGACGGCGGCGGCGCCGACGTCTTCGTGCACTTCTCCGCGATCGCCACCGACGGCTACAAGACCCTCGACGAGAACCAGCGCGTCGAGTTCGACATCACTCAGGGCCCCAAGGGCCCGCAGGCGGAGAACGTCCGCCCGCAGTAGTCCGGTCGGCCCTCGAGAGCCCGGTTTCCGCGAGGAGCCTGGCTCTCGTGCATTCTGGCGCCATGAGTGTGCTGGTCACGAGGGCCCGGACCGACGACGGCGTCGACCTGCACGTGGAGGTCGACTCCGATCCGCTGGCCGACCTGACGGTCGTGTTCGTGCACGGGTTCACCGCCCGGCTCGAGGAGTTCGAGCTGCAGCGCCAGGCCGTACGCGGTCGGGCGCGGGCCGTGCTGTACGACCACCGGGGGCACGGGGCGAGCCGCAAGGGCAACGTGCACCACGCGAGCATCGACCAGCTGGGGCGCGACCTGGGGGCGGTCCTGGACCAGGTCGTCCCGCCCGGCCCCGTCGTGCTGTTCGGGCACTCGATGGGCGGCATGACGGTCATGGCGCTGGCCCGTCAGCGGCCCGAGCTGTTCGGGCAGCGGGTGGTCGGCGCGTTCCTGATGTCGACCTCCTCGGGCGGGCTGATCGAGGCCGGTCCGCTGGGCATGGCCGTGCGCATCGCCCGCCGCCTTCACCTGCTGCGGCCGATCCTGGTGTGGCTGCGCCTGTGGGCGCCACTGCTGGAGAGGTACCGTCGGCGCGGCACGAGGATCGCCCGCGCGTACTACCGGCACTACCTGTTCGGGAACGAGGACGTCGACCCCGAGCTGATCAGCCTGGTGCAGCGTCAGCTCGAGGAGACGCCGTGGCCGGTGGCCGCCGCCTTCTACCGCACCCTGCTGGACCACGACGAGCACGCGTCCCTGACCGCCATGCAGGACATCGAGGTCACCTTGCTGGTCGGCGACTCCGACCGCCTGACGCCGGTCAGCCACAGCCGCCGGATGGCGGAGGAGCTCCCGGACGCCGAGCTGGTCGTCGTCCCCGGAGTGGGTCACAGCGTCAACCTCACCCGGCCGGAGGTCGTCGACGCCGCGCTGCTCCGGCTGATCGAGCGGGTGCAGCAGGCCCTGGCTGCCTGAGCCTCGTTCCCACGTGAGGCAGACTCAGGCAGGACAGGCACGGCGACCGACCCTCGCCACCCCCCAGCGGAAGCAGGCGAGCACCGTGGACGACACCGGCGTGGCAGACAGTCCCGCGGAAGGCGGTCCCGTGGCAGGACTGTCCGTGGAAGGTGGCCGGATGTCAGCCGGTCCGCTCGAAGCCGGACCCACCCCGGAGGTGCAGGCAGCGGTGGACGCGGCCCTGCAGCGGGTTCACGACCAGGTCGCCGCCGACGGCGACCTGGTCTTCGGAGACGTGGTCGAGACCGTCGCCCTGGAGTGCCCGCTGGACGTCGCGGTCGCGCTGTGCGCGCAGAGCATGGACTTCATCCCCGACACGATCCGGCGCCGGGTCTTCGAGGCGGACAACGCCGACACCATCGCCGCTCACGCGGTGTTCACGGCCGAGCGCGACGCCCTCGAGCTGAAGGCCAAGCAGCGGTCGGCGAAGGCCGCCGCAACGAGGGCGGCCACGCTCGCGAAGGAGGCGGCGGTGGAGAAGGCGACGCTGAAGTCGCAGACGTGCCCGCACTGCTTCCAGGTGCGCTCGGCGTCCGGCGTGTGCGGCTGCGACTAGCCCGCCGGCTGCAGCAGCGTCTCGAGCGGGCTCTCGCTGAGCACGACCAGCCGCTGGGTGGCTCGGGTCATGGCGACGTAGAGACTGCGCAGGCCTGCCACCGGGTGGGGGCTCTCCCGCGCGATGCCGTGCGGGTCGAGCACCACGCACCCGTCGTACTCCAGACCCTTGACCTGCCAGGGGTCGACGACCGACAGCCGCCCGGAGCCGGGGAGCAGGTCGCGGACCGACTGCACGAGCCTGTACGGCGCGACGACTCCCACGGAGCCGCCGACCTGCCCGAGCAGCGCCTCGACCTCCTCGGCCACGAGCGCGAGCGGGTTCCCCTGGACGAGCCTCGGCTCGACCCCGGTGCTGCGCACGGCGACCGGCGGCGAGAGCGAGGGGTCGATCCGCCCCAGCAGCCGGCCTGCCAGAGCGGCGACCTCCGTGCTGGTCCGGTAGTTGGTGGTCAGCTCGACCTGCCGCAGGCGGCTGCGGCCGAGCACCGTGGTCAGCGCGGTCCGGATCTCCTGCACGTCCGGCCAGGCGGACTGGACCCAGTCGCCCACCACGGTCCAGGTGGCCCCTCGTGCCCGCCGGCCCAGCATTCGCCACTGCATCGGCGTCACGTCCTGCGCCTCGTCGACGACGACGTGCGCGTAGGTGCGGTAGTCCCGCTCCTGCGCCACCTGGCGGGTTGCGCGGCGATGGCGGTCGGCGAAGGTGGTCACCTCGCTCTCGCGGGCGCGCTCGTCCAGCTCGGTCATCTCGTCCCAGCCGTCGTCCTCCGGGTCGGTGTCGGCGGGTGTGCTCCCGAGGAGCTCGGCGAGCTCGTCGTAGAGCGCCGCGTCTGCGGCGGTCAGCGGCGCCCCGCCCGTCCAGGACAGGGTGAGGGCGTCGATCTCGGGATCGGACAGCAGCCCCTGCGCCAGCTGCCGCACCGGGACCTCACCAGCGCGCAGCGCGGAGAGGACCTCCCATGGCAGCAGGACGGGCCAGGCGGCATCGAGCGCCGCGCGGAAGGCAGGCTCGGCGCGCAGCCAGCCGAGGAAGTCCTCGTGCTCGTCGGCCTCGATGCGCGTCGCCTGCGGACGACGCTGCCAGGCCCGCCAGCACAGCTCGGCGAGGCCGGCGGCGAACGCTGCTCGCCCGCTGTTGTGGCTGCGCGACGAACGCAGCACCTGCGCCCGGCGACGCGCGAGGTCGCCTCCGCGTACGGAAAGCGAGATCCCCCACCGCTCGATCTCCAGGTCGTCGAGGCGGCGGGCGCCGCCGAGCAGGCGGGTGGTCCTCTTCAGCAGGTCCGCCATGCGCACCGAGCCCTTGACGGCCACCGCGGCAGGCGAGTCGTGTCCGCACACCGCAGTGCCCCGCGGCAGATCCGGCAGGTCGGCAAGGCTCGCCAGCCGGACACTGGTCTCACCGAGCGCCGGGAGCACCGCGCTGATGTAGTCCACGAACACCGCGGTCGGGCCGACCACGAGGACGCCGCGTCTGGAATACCACTCGCGCCGGGCATACATCAGGTAGGCCACCCGGTGCAGGGCCACGGCCGTCTTCCCGGTGCCAGGCCCACCGGTGACGAGCAGTGCACCGTCGTCGGGAGCCCGCACGGCTTCGTCCTGCTCGCGCTGGATGGTCGCGACGATGTCGCGCATCTGTCCGCTGCGCTCGCGGGAGATGGCTGCGAGAAACGCGCCATCACCGACCATGACGCTGCCCTCGAGCAGATCGGCGGCCCCGGGGTCGAGCAGCTCGTCGTCGACGCCGACCACCCTGTCCCGGCGGCAGGAGATCGCCCGGCGGCGCAGAACTCCCTGGGGATCAGCCGCGGTCGCCCGGTAGAAGGCCGTCGCAGCAGGGGCCCGCCAGTCGAGGACGATGG
The DNA here is from genome assembly GCA_030447385.1 of Mycobacteriales bacterium. Classification (GTDB taxonomy): domain Bacteria; phylum Actinomycetota; class Actinomycetes; order Mycobacteriales; family SCTD01; genus SCTD01. The sequence continues at coordinate 175,955 of JAUJOY010000001.1, read as the reverse complement.
GCTCCTGACTGCTCGTGCGCAGCCCCATTCGCCCGACGTGGTGAACCGTGCCGTCCACCCGATCGAGCCGGCCGAACAACAGGCCCTCTCCCGCGAGGTCGAGATCAGCCCGCCGGTTCGCCGCTGCCTGGGCGGCGACGTCACGCTCGTACACGGCCTGGGGGGAGCCACCGACCTGACGCATGCTTTCGCTCTCGCGCCGAAGTGCCTCGGCCCGAAGGACCTCGAGTCGAGCCAGCGCCCGGTCGAGCACCGTCTGCTCCCTGGCGAGCTCATCCGCGAGCGCGCCCGTCGGGGCAGCCGGTTGTGCAGTCACCGCGACAGTCTGCCTGTCGAGCACCCGAGCTCCGGGAACCGGCGCTGCCGGCGGCCGAGACGGCCTCAGCGGCGGGTCCTTTCGGCGTGCAGTTCCCGTCGGCCCTTCCCTCGGCCCGCATTCCGTGGTCATTGCGTTCCCCGGCGGAAGGAAGCAGCCGAACCCGCCCGACTTCCAGGTTCTCCCGCTTCCGCCCAGAACACGCTCCCTCCGGGGAGATCCCGTGGTGGCCCGTCTCCGGGAATCGCGGAGGGGGGTTGGTCCGCGGGCTGCGGACGCCCTAGTATCGCGGCGTGACTTCACCTGACACTGCTGACGTACGCACCTGGGCTCGTGAGAACGGCATCGCGGTGGCCGACCGTGGTCGACTGCCGGCGGAGGTCCACGCGGCCTATCTCGCCTCACTCGTCGGAAAGCCGGGCGGTACGGCCGCCAAGGCGGGTCTGTCGCCCACGACGAAGAAGGCCAACGCCCTTCCTGAGAAGCCGGGCCGTCGCTCCGGCAAGCCGGCTGCCGGACAGGCGCCCGCGGACGACGACATCTCGACGTCGGGCCCGGGCGCGGCCTCGCGGTCGGTCACCACCGACGATGCGCCGGCCAGCACGGAGAACCCCGAGCCCGGTGAGGCGATGGCTCCCGCGGGCACCGCCAAGCCTGGTCCGGCGTCCCGGTCCTCGACCGGTGGCAACGTCAAGATCGGCTCCGTCGGGAAGCCCTCCCCAGGGGCCGGCAGGCCCTCTCCCACGTCGAAGGGCAAGCCGTCGCCGAGCCCGACCGACCGGCCTTCCCCCACTGGCCGGCCTTCCCCCACTGGCCGGCCTTCCCCCACTGGCCGGCCTTCCCCGTCGCCGGCCCCCGCGGCGGGGTCCCCCGGGAGGGCTGCCGGCGCGGGAGCTCGCCCCTTCCCGACGTCCGCGCCGCCTGCTCCGCAGGCCTCGTCCAGGAGCACCAGGTCCGGCGTGCTCGGGAAGCTCTCCGGCGGCGCTCGGGCCTGGCCGTCCGCTCCGCCGCCGCCCACCCAGAAGTCCAAGCCGCCGGTGTGGCCCGGGGAGATGCCCGAGATGGACGACGACATGGCGGCCATGGAGGCGGAGATGGCGGCGATGCAGGCCATGGAGCCGCCGCCCGGGCGCGGTCGCCCGTCGCGTCCCAGCCCCACGCAGTCCGCCCCGTCCCGCCCGAGCCCGGCGCCCCCGCGCCCGATCCCGGCGCCCCCGCGCCCGAGCCCCGCAGCGTCCCGGCCGAGCCCCGCAGCGTCCCGACCGAGCCCCGCAGCGTCCCGACCGAGCCCCGCAGCGTCCCGACCGAGTCCGGCAGCGTCCCGACCGGCTCCGGCGTCGGCCCCGTCGGTGCCCGAGGCGTCGGTGGCTGCACTCCAGCGGCAGCTCGACGAGCTGACTGACCGGGTGGCCCGGCTGGAGCAGTCGGGCGCAGGCGGAGACGGCCCGGAGGACAAGTCGTCGTCGCTGTTCCGGCGTCGCAAGGGCTGAGCCGTGCGGCTGCTGCTGCCGCACCCGCGGCAGCTCAGCCCGGACGACCTGCACGAGATCTACTCCGGGCAGACGAGCCCATGCCTGCGAGCGGGTTTCGTGGTGGCGCTCGACGGCGGGATCTCCTTCGCCGGGAGCAGCCGGCCGCTGCGCACCCCGACGGATGAGGCGGCGTTCCACGCCCTTCGGGCGGTGGCCGATGCCGTGGTGGTCGGCGCGGGGACGGTGCGTGCGGAGGGCTACGGGCCCGTCCGGCCGCGCCCGGGCGGGCTGGTGTGGCGCCACGCACACGGCCTGCCCCCCGTACCCCCCCTGGTGACTGTGAGCCGGTCGCTGGACCTCGATCCGGCAGACCGATGCTTCTCCGGGCCGTCACTCGTCGTCACCTGCGCGTCCGCTGACCGGCACAGGAAGTCCCGCCTCTCCGCAGTCACCGAGGTCGTCGTGGCGGGCGAGGACGACGTCGACCTCTCCGCCGCCGTCTGCGCCCTGCACGAGCGCGGCTTCACCCGGCTGCTGTGCGAGGGAGGCCCGCAGCTTCTCGCCGCACTGCTGCAGCGGGGCCTCGTCGAAGAGCTGTGCCTGACGCTGACGCCCCTGCTGCTGGGAGCCGCACCGCACCTGCTCCCGACGGCGCTGACGGCTCCGCAGCAGCTGGAGCTGCGCCACCTCATCGACGGCGACGGTGTCCTGCTGGCCCGCTACGCCGTGACTGGCGCCTGAGCCGAAGAAGGGCGGTCGCCTACAGCCCGAGCTCGCGGGCGATGAGCAGGAGCTGCACCTCCGTCGTCCCCTCGCCGATCTCGAGGATCTTGCTGTCGCGGTAGTGCCGGGCGACGGGGTAGTCGTTGATGAAACCGTATCCGCCGTGCACCTGCGTCGCGTCCCGGGCGTTGTCCATGGCCGCCTCCCCCGACACCATCTTGGCGATCGCGGCGGCCTTCTTGAACGGCAGCCCCGCCAGCATCCTGGCCGCGGCGTCGTAGTAGGCCGTACGCGCGACGTGCACCCGCGCCTCCATGCGCGCGATCTTGAAGGCGATCGCCTGGTTCTGCCCGATCGGCCTGCCGAACGCCTCCCGCTCCCGGGCGTAGCGCACGCTCTCGTCGACGCACCCCTGCGCGGCGCCTACCGCAAGCGCGCTGATGGCGATGCGCCCCTCGTCGAGGATCTGCAGGAAGTTGGCGAAACCCCGGCCGCGCAACCCGAGCAGGTTCTCCTCCGGCACGCGGACGTCCTCGAACGTGAGCGGGTGGGTGTCCGAGGCGTGCCACCCGACCTTGTCGTAGGCCGGGCCGGCGGAGAAGCCCGGCGTCGGGACCGGTATCAGGATGGAGGAGATCTCCTTCTTGCCCTCACCGTTCGTGGCCGTCACGGCGGTGACCGTGACGAGCCGGGTGATGTCCGTGCCGGAGTTGGTGATGAAGGCCTTGGTCCCGGAGACGACCCAGCTGCCGTCTTCCAGCCGAGCTGTCGTCCGGGTGGCGCCGGCATCACTTCCCCCACCCGCCTCGGTCAGCCCGAAAGCGCCGAGAGCGGCGCCGGAGGCCAGGAGGGGGAGCCACTGCTGCTTCTGCTGCTCGGTGCCGTAGCGGTAGATCGGCATCGCCCCCAGCGAGACCGCCGCCTCGAGGGTGATGGCCACGCTCTGGTCCACCCGGGCCAGCTCCTCGAGGGCGAGGCACAGCGTGAAGTAGTTGCCGCCCATGCCGCCGTACTCCTCCGGAAAGGGCAGGCCGAAAAGGCCCATCTGCGCCATCGAACGAACCACGTCGTACGGGAAGGTCTTGGTGCTGTCGTGGTGGTAGGAGACCGGCGCGACCACCTCGCGGGCGAACTGCGCCACCGTGTCCTGAAGGGCCTGCTGCTCGTCGGTCAGCCGGGTGTCGAGCATCAGCAGCTCTTCTCGTTCGCCGCAGAGGGGGAGGCTGACGTCGCGGCGAGGGCCGCGAGCGCCCGGGAGGGGCTCGGCCGGCCGAGCTGCTCGGCCATCCACACGCTCGTGCGGACCAGCGCGTCGAGGTCGATGCCGGTGTCGACGCCGAGCCCGTGCAGCTGCCACACCAGGTCCTCGGTCGCCAGGTTCCCGGTGGCGCTGGCGGCGTACGGGCAGCCGCCGAGGCCACCCGCAGAGGCGTCCACCGTCGTCACTCCTGCCTGGAGCGCAGCCAGCGTGTTGGCGAGCGCCTGGCCGTAGGTGTCGTGGAAGTGGACCGCGACCCGCCCGATCGCCATCCCTACGGCGGACAGCCCGCGCAGCAGCTCGACGACCTGTCCCGGCGTTCCGACGCCGATGGTGTCGCCCAGCGAGATCTCTGTGCAGCCCATCTCGTGCAGCCGCAGCGCCACGTCCACCACCTGCGCCTGCGGGACAGGCCCCTCCCACGGGTCGCCGAAGCACATCGACACGTAGCCGCGCACAGCCAGCCCCTCGGTGCGCGCGCGGGTGACCACCGGGCGAAACATCGCCAGGGACCCGGCGACCGAGCGCCGGAGGTTCCTCTGCGCGAACGTCTCGGTGGCGCTGGCGAAGACCGCGATCTCCCGTGCGCCGGCCGCGAGCGCCCGGTCCAGGCCCTTCTGCGTCGGCACGAGCACCGGGTGGCGTCCCGGCAGCGGACCCAGGAGTGCGAGCAGCTCCTCCGCGTCGGCGAGCTGCGGCACCCGGCCTGCGGGGACGAAGCTGGTGAGCTCGATGGTCGACAGACCGGCCGCGAGCAGGCGGCGGACGAACTCGGCCTTGACCTGCACCGGCAGGACGGACGCCTCGTTCTGCAGCCCGTCACGCGGTCCGACCTCGTAGACCTCGACCAGCGACGGCAGGCCCGGAAGAGGGGTGCTCATGAGCCCGACACCGTCGCGACGAGCTGGCCGACGACGACCTGCTCGCCGGGTCGCACCGCCATCCCCTGCACGGTGCCGGCGTGCGGCGCCCGCAGCGCGTGCTCCATCTTCATCGCCTCCACGACGACGAGGACGTCGCCCCTTTCCACAGTGTCGCCTGCCGCCACCCGCACCGCGATCACCGACCCGGGCATCGGGCTGCGCACGTCGCCGTTCGCGGCCTCGACCGCATCGCGACGCGGCGGCAGGAGAGCGGACAGCGCGTACGTCCGGCCGCCCAGCCATATCCACGTCACGGGATCCGCGCGGGCGGTCAGCACGCGGAGGGTCGTTCCCGCCCAGGTCAGCAGCATCCCGTCGGCGACCCGGCGGGCGGCCGCGGACACCGCCGCCCTCCCCCCGATCCTCACCTGCGCCCCGCCGGCGGCGCCACGCACGCCGATGAGCAGGTGGCCGCCATCCGGCGTTGCGACCCGCTCCGTCGTGTCGGCGCCGCCGGAGGGACGCCACCCGTTCGCAAGCTCCCACGGGTCGCCCAGGCCGGGGTCGTCCGCCGCCCCGCGGTCGAGCAGTCGCGACATCGCATAGGCCGCATAGACCTCGTCGGGGACCGCGTCGCTGACGAGCCCGTTCAGCCGGCGCTCCACCAGGTCGGTGTCCAACTCCCCGCCCTGCACCTCGGACGAGGCGAGAAGCGCCTGCAGGAAAGCGAGGTTCGTCCCGACCCCCAGAACGACCTGCGCCGACAGCGCGCGCTGCAGCCTGGACAGGGCCGTGCGCCGGTCCGGTGCCCAGGCGATCACCTTGCTCAGCAGCGGGTCGTACGTCGTCCCGACGACGCCTCCCTCGACCAGGGAGCTGTCGACGCGGACTCCTTCCGGCGTCGGCTCCCGGAGCACGAGGACCCGACCGCCCGTGGGCAGGAAGCCGTGAGTCGGGTCCTCCGCGTAGACGCGTGCCTCGACCGCCCAGCCGTGCAGACGTACGTCCGCCTGTGCCAGCGCCAGCTCCTCCCCGGCCGCCACCCGAAGCTGCTGCTCCACGAGGTCCAGCCCGGTCACCAGCTCGGTGACGGGGTGCTCCACCTGCAGGCGGGTGTTCATCTCCAGGAAGAAGAACGTGTCCGGATCCCCTGCGGGCACGAGGAACTCGACCGTGCCCACGCCGGTGTAGCCGACGGAGCGGGCGGTCTCCACGGCCGCGGTGCCCATGCGCTCGCGCTGCTCCGGGTCGAGCAGCACCGAGGGCGCCTCCTCGACCACCTTCTGGTGGCGGCGCTGCAGGCTGCACTCGCGCTCGCCCAGGTGCAGGACGTGGCCGTGCCTGTCAGCGAGCACCTGCACCTCGATGTGGCGCGGCCGCGTCACGTAGCGCTCGAGGAACAGCGTGTCGTCGGCGAAGGACGCAGCGGCCTCCCGACGCGCGGAGGACACCGCTTCGCGCAGGGACGCGGGCTCCTGCACCAGGCGCATCCCCTTCCCGCCGCCGCCGGCGGAGGGCTTGACCAGCACCGGGAAGCCGATGTCCTCCGCGGCGGCGACGAGGGCGGCGTCGGTCAGCCCCGGCTCGGTGCAGCCGGGAACGACGGGTACGCCCGCGGCCTGCACCGTGAGCTTGGCCCGGATCTTGTCCCCCATCACCTCCACCGCGTGCACCGGCGGCCCGACGAAGACCAGGCCCGCTGTGGCACAGGCCGCTGCCAGCTCGGTGCTCTCGGACAGGAAGCCGTATCCGGGGTGCAGCGCCTGCGCGCCGGTGGCCGCCGCGGCGGCGAGCAGCCGGTCCACGCACAGGTAGCTCGCCGTGGCCGCGGCCGGGCCGAGGCGCACCGCGACGTCGGCCTCGAGGACGTGCCGCGCTCCTGCGTCGGCATCGCTGTAGACGGCGACCGACCGGATGCCGAGACGGCGCAGGGTGCGCATCACGCGGACCGCGATCTCACCCCGGTTGGCCACGAGGACGGTGTCGAACATCATCGGCCCTTCACATCCGGAACACGCCGTACGACACCGGGGGCAGCGGTGCGTTGGCGCAGGCCGACAGGGCGAGGCCGAGAGCCGTCCGGGTGTCCAGTGGGTCGAGGACGCCGTCGTCCCACAGCCGGGCAGTTGCGTAGTAGGGGTTTCCCTGGAGCTCGTACTGCTCGCGGATGGCTGCCGCCCTCGCTTCGGCCTCCTGCGGGTCGTAGTCCCCCGACCGGGCGCCGGCCACCGCCGCGAGCACCGTCGCGGCCTGCTCACCGCCCATGACGGAGATACGCGCAGCCGGCCACATCCACAGGAAGCGGGGGGAGTAGGCCCGGCCGCACATCGAGTAGTTGCCGGCGCCGAAGGAGCCGCCGATCACGACCGTCAGCTTGGGGACGCGCGCGCAGGCGACGGCGGTCACCATCTTCGCCCCGTGCTTGGCGATGCCCCCGGCCTCGTAGTCGCGGCCGACCATGAACCCGGGGATGTTCTGCAGGAACAGCAGCGGGGTCGCCCGCTGGTCGCACAGCTGGACGAAGTGGGCGCCTTTCAGGGCGGACTCGCTGAACAGGATCCCGTTGTTGGCGACGATGCCGACCGGATGGCCGTGCAGCCGGGCGAACCCGGTGACGAGGGTCGCGCCGTACTCCGCCTTGAACTCGGCAAACCGGCTCCCGTCGACGAGCCGTGCGATCACCTCTCGGACGTCGTAGCCGATGCGGACATCGGTCGGAACGACGCCGTAGAGCTCCTGCGGATCGACCGCCGGATCCTCGGTCGCGATGCGCTCCCAGGGCAGCGTCGCCCGAGGTGCGAGCGTGGACACGATGCGCCGGACGATGCGCAGCGCGTGCGGGTCGTCGTCGGCGAGGTGGTCGGTGACGCCGGAGACGCGTGCGTGCAGCGCCCCGCCCCCGAGCTCCTCGGCGGTCACGACCTCTCCCGTGGCCGCCTTCACCAGCGGCGGGCCACCGAGGAAGATGGTGCCCTGGTTCTGCACGATGACGGCTTCGTCGGCCATCGCGGGGACGTACGCGCCGCCCGCCGTGCAGCTGCCCAGCACGGCGGCGATCTGGGCGATCCCGCGCGCGCTCATCGTGGCCTGGTTGAAGAAGATGCGCCCGAAGTGCTCCCGGTCCGGGAACACCTCGTCCTGCGCGGGCAGGAACGCACCGCCCGAGTCGACCAGGTAGATGCACGGCAGCCGGTTGTGCAGGGCCACCTCCTGGGCCCGCAGGTGCTTCTTCACGGTCATCGGGTAGTAGGTGCCGCCCTTGACCGTGGCGTCGTTGGCGACCACGACGCACTCCCGGCCGCTGACCCGTCCGACGCCCGTGAGGATCCCCGCGCCAGGCACCGCGTCGTCGTACATCCCCGAGGCGGCGAGCGGTGACAGCTCCAGGAACGGGCTGCCGGGGTCCAGCAGGGTGTCGACCCGGTCGCGCGGCAGCAGCTTTCCGCGGGCGAGGTGGCGCTCCCTCGCGGCGGCCGGGCCGCCCGCCCGCACGTCGTCGAGGCGCCGGCGCAGGTCGACGGCAAGCGCGCGCTGCCCCTCGGCGTTGCGGGCGAACGCCTCGCTGGCCGAGTCCACCTGCGAGCGCAGCCGGACCTCGTCCACGCCGAACTCCCGCCGGTTAGTGATCCGTAACCTACGTCAGGTTAGAGTGCGCTTCCCGATCCTGTCCAGGGAGACATGTGGGCCGCCCACCGCGTACGCGCGACGTGATGCTCCGCGAGGCCGCTCGCCTGTTCGCACAGCGTGGCTTCCACGGCACATCCGTGTCCGACATCGGGACGGCCTGCGGCATCTCCGGCCCCGCGATCTACAAGCACTTCCCGTCCAAGGATGCCCTGCTGGCGCGTCTGCTCGTCGACATCAGCGAGCAGCTCGTCGACGGCGGCCGAGCGGTGGTCCGGGACGACCCCGATCCTGGCCGGGCGCTGGAGGCACTGGTCGACTTCCACACCGACTTCGCCCTGGCCGAGCCGGACGTCATCCGGGTGCAGGACCGCGACCTGGCGTCGCTGAGCGACAAGGACCGGGCGGTCGTGCGCAGGCTCCAGCGGACCTACGTCGAGCTCTGGACCGACGTGCTCTGCAGGGCCGAGCCTGCGCTCGCACGCGAGGTGGCGCGACTGCGGGTGCAGGCCGTGTTCGGGCTGTTGAACTCGACCCCGCACAGCGCGCGTGGTCGCGGCGAGGCGGCGCGGCAGCTTTCGGGTATGGCGGGCAGGGCGCTGCGCGGCTGATCGCGACGCTTCAGCCGGGCGCGGAATCGTCCGGGAAGCGGACCGTGATCGCGGTGCCGTGCGCCGGGAGGTCCTCGGCATGGGACAGGGCCACGACGTGGTGCGCCACCTCCCGCAGGGCCGGCTCGTCGTACTCCACCAGGTGAACGCCCCGCAGGAACGTCTGCACCGACAACCCGCTCGAGTGACAGGCGCAACCACCGGTGGGGAGTACGTGGTTGGAGCCGGCGCAGTAGTCACCGAGTGAGACGGGGGCGTAGGGGCCGACGAAGATGGCGCCCGCGTTGCGCACCTGCCGGGCGACGGCGGCAGCATCCCGGGTGTGGATCTCCAGGTGCTCCGCCGCGTAGGCATTCACCACAGCCAGGCCGGCGTCGAGGTCGTCCACCAGGACGATCGCGGACTGCGGGCCGGACAGGGCCTTGCGGATGCGTTCGGCGTGCTTGGCTGCCGGGACCTGGCGGCCGAGCTCGCGGACCACCTCGTCCGCGAGCGACTCGCTGGTGGTGACGAGGACTGAGGCGGCGATCACGTCGTGCTCGGCTTGGCTGATCAGGTCGGCCGCCAGGAAGACGGGGTTCCCAGTGTCGTCCGCCAGCACAGCGATCTCGGTGGGACCGGCCTCGCTGTCGATGCCGATCAGCCCCTTGAGCAGCCGCTTGGCGGCGGTCACGTAGATGTTGCCCGGACCGGTCACCAGGTCGACCTTGCGGCACACCAGGTCACCGGCGCTCTCCCGGGCGCCGAGCGCGAACATGGCAACGGCCTGAGCGCCACCGACGGCGTACACCTCCTCGACACCGAGGAGGGCCGCTGCCGCGAGGATCGTCGGGTGCGGCAGGCCGCCGAAGTCCTTCTGCGGCGGTGAGGCGATGGCCAGCGATCGGACACCGGCCTCCTGCGCCGGGACGACGTTCATGACCACCGAGCTCGGGTAGACCGCCCGCCCGCCCGGGACGTAGAGCCCGACCCGGTCGACCGGCAGCCATCGCGCGGTCACCTGCCCGCCCGGCGACAGCCGCGTCGTGTGCTCCTCGCGCCGCTGGTCCTGGTGCACCAGCCGGGCCCGCCGGATCGACTCGTCCAGCGCGTCGCGCACGCCAGGGTCCAGCTGCTCGAGCGCGCGCCGCAGCGCGTCGTCCGGTACGCGCAGCGAAGGGGGGCGCACACCGTCGAGCCGCTCGCTGATCGCCAGCAGGGCATCGACACCGCCGTGGCGGACCTCCTCGACCAGCGGTCGCACGGTCGCCAGCGCGGCCTCCACGTCCAGCGCGGCGCGCGGCAGCGGGCGGACCTTGTCGGGGTCGCTGCCGCGCAGGTCCAGGAGCGGGATCATGCCTGCCAGGGTACGAGCCCGCGGCGTCGATGGACACCGGGAAGCTCCAGCAGCGCGAGGCGGGCAGTGGCTAACCTTCGCCCCCGTGGCGGCCTTCTGGAACGAGGTCGACAACCTCTGCGAGCGGGCCGGCACGTTGTCGACCGGCCGGCGGGCAGCGGGCACCCGCGCTTCCCGGAGTGGGTCTACCCGGTCGACTACGGCTACCTCGCGGGGACCGTCGGCGGCGACGGCTCAGGCATCGACGTCTGGTTCGGGAGCGGAGTCGACGGCGGTGTCACTGCGCTGGTCTGCACCATCGACCCGCACAAGGGGGACAGCGAGATCACCTACCTCTGGCGCTGCACACCGCGCGAGGTGGAGGACGTCCGTCGCTTCTACGGGGGGCAGGAGACGATGAAGGTGCTGTTCGTCGAGCGGTGAGGCTCGCGCCCACTGCTGGATTCGGCGGTCAGGGACGCCCCGCGGGAACGCGGCCGTAGGCGCTACAGGTACTCCAGTCGCACCTCATCGGTCACCGGTCGCGACTGGCAGGTCAGCACGACGCCGGCGGCCAGCTCCTCCGGCTCCAGGGCGTAGTTGACGTCCATCTCCACCGACCCGGAGACGATCCTTGCTCGGCAGGTCCCGCACACCCCTCCGCGGCACGCGAAGGGGGCGTCGGGGCGTAGGGCGAGGAGTGCATCCAGGATGCGCTCGTCCTGTTGCACCGCGAGCTGCGTGGTCCGGCCGTGCAGCCGCGCTGTCACCGTCGACGAACGCGAGCCCAGTGCCGGATCGTGCGGCGGTCGGGGGGGCGGCATCCCGGCGTAGAACAGCTCCGTGGAGATGCACTCAGGCGCAACCCCCTCGTCGAGCAGCGTCTGGCGGGTCTGCTCGACCAGCGACAGCGGCCCGCACAGGAACCACTCGTCCACCTCCGGAGGCGGCAGCAGCGTCGCGAAGAGCCGGCGGAGCCGGTCGCGGTCGATCCGCCCGCTCAGCAGCTCGCTCTCCTGCTCCTCCCCCGACAGCACGTGCAGCACCTGCAGGCGCTCGGGAAACCGGTCCTTGAGGTCGGACAGCTCCTCGAGCAGCATCACGTCGCGGCTCGTGCGGTTGGCGTAGAGCAGTACGGCGTCGCTGCACGGCTCGACCTCCAGGGCGGTCGCGGCGATCGAGAGCACGGGCGTGATGCCGCTGCCGGCGGCGACCAGGCCGTAGCGGCGTCTGCGTCGCAGGTTCAGCGAGGGCCCGAACCTGCCGGCAGGTGGCAGCACCTCCAGCTCTTCCCCGACCGCGAGCTGCGAGCACAGCCAGGTGGACAGCACGCCGCCGTCCAGCCGCTTCACGGCAACGCGCAGAGGTCCCCCGGCCGCGCTGGTGCACAGCGAGTACGTGCGCCGCAGGTCCTGACCGTCGAGGACGCGGCGCAACGTGAGGTGCTGTCCGGCCCGGAAGGAGAAGGTCTGCGCGAGGGCCGGCGGGACGTCGAAGGTGATCGCGACCGCGTCGGCCGTCAGCCGGTCGATCGCGCTGACGCGCAGCAGGTGGAAGCCGACGGCAGGCAGGAGCACCGGCACCCTCAGTGCGCCTTCAGGTGGTCGAACGGCTCACGGCAGGACCGGCACCGCCACATGGCCCGGCACGCGGTCGAGGAGAACCGGGACAGCTCCTCGGAGTCGGTCGAGGCGCAGCGGGGGCAGGCGGGGAGGTGCCTTCGTCCGAGCGGCACCAGCACCGCAGACGCGGTCCGGGGGGGCGGCGGCGCAATCCCGTACGCCTCGAGCTTGCGGCGGCCCTCCTCGCTGATCCAGTCCGTCGTCCAGGCGGGGGAGAGGATCGTGCGCACGAAGACGTGTTCGCCGCCGCACGCGAGCACCGCACGGGTGATGTCCTGCGTGATCTCCTGCATGGCCGGGCACCCGGAGTAGGTCGGGGTGATCGTCACGGTCACGGTCGCCCCGTCGACGCTGACGTCCCGCAGGATCCCGAGGTCAGTGAGGGTGAGCACCGGCATCTCGGGGTCCGCGACGGCCGAGAGCGCCTCACGTACCCGCGCCTCGGTCACCATGACGCACCGGGATGGGAGCGGTGCAGGTGCTGCATCTCGGCCAGGAGGTAGCCGAAGCCCTCCGTGTGCCGGCCCGAGCGGCCGCCGGTCGGACGCCAGGTCGACTCGGGAAGCCTCAGGGTCGCCTCCCCCACCACGTCGGAGACGATGCTGCGCCAGCGCGGCTCCAGCAGTGCCGGGTCGGCCACCACCCCACGAGCCGTGAGGCGCGAGATCAGCGGGTCGATCTCGAACAGCTCGAAGGTGTAGGGCCACAGCTCGTCCAGCCCGACCTGCATGCGGCGTGCGCTCTCGGCCGTGCCGTCACCCAGCCGGACCACCCAGCTGCGGGCGTGGTCCAGGTGGTAGGCGGCCTCCTTGACGGCCTTGCCGGCGATCCCGGCGAGCTGCTCGTCTGCGGACTCGTGAAGGGACGACCACAGCAGGACCGCGTGGGCGGACGCGTACAGCTGCCGGGCCATCGTGCGGGCGAAGTCCCCGCCGTCGACCTCCATCAGCAGCGCGTTGACGAAGCCCGGCTCGTCCCGCAGGAAAGCCAGGTCGTCCTCGGACCGGTCCCGCCCCTCGCGGCTGCCGGCGTAGCTCAGCAGGCTGCGGGCCTGGCCGAGCAGGTCGAGCGCGAGGTTGAGCAGCGCCACGTCCTGCTCCAGCTCCGGCGCGCGCGCTGCCCAGGTGCACAGCTGCTGGGCGAGCACGAGCGCGTCGTCGCCGAGGCGGAGCGCGTACGCGCTGACGTCCAGATCGGCGGGCGCATCCACCTCGGGGAGGGGCGAGACGGTCACAGGTGCGTCAGCCCCTCGGGCACGTCGTAGAACGTCGGGTGCCGGTAGGGCTTGTCGCCGGCGGGGTCGAAGAAGCTGTCCTTCTCCTGCGGGCTGCTCGCGACGATCTGCGACGACGGCACGACCCAGATGCTCGTCCCCTCCTGCCGGCGGGTGTAGACGTCGCGGGCGTTGCGCAGGGCCATGTGCGCGTCGGGCGCCCGCAGGCTCCCCACGTGGGTGTGCGACAGCCCCCGCCGGCTGCGGACGAAGACCTCCCACAGCGGGGACGTCATGCCGCAGCCGGGTGCTTTTCGGCGTACGCGGCGGCCGCCTCGCGGACCCACGCGCCGTCCTCATGGGCTCGCACCCTCGCGGCGAGGCGCTGCCGGTTGCACGGGCCGTTGCCCCGCATCACCTCCTGGAACTCGGTCCAGTCGATCTCACCGGTGCGGTAGTGCTCGCCGTCCCGGTGCAGCTGAGGGTCCGGGATCTGCAGGCCCAGGTGCTCGGCCTGCGGCACGGTGGCGTCGACGAAGCGCTGCCGCAGCTCGTCGTTGCTGAAGCGCTTGATCCCCCATGCCATCGACTGCGCGCTGTTCGGGCTCTGCCCGTCCGGCGGACCGAACATCATCAGCGCCGGCCACCACCAGCGGTCCAGCGCGTCCTGCGCCATGCGCCGCTGGGCGGACGTTCCCTTGGCGAGGACCGACATCGCCTCGAACCCCTGGCGCTGGTGGAAGCTCTCCTCCTTGCAGACCCGCGTCATGGCGCGGGCATAGGGCCCGTACGAGCAGCGCGTCAGGGGGACCTGGTTCATGATGGCCGCGCCGTCGACCAGCCAGCCGATGGCGGCCACGTCGGCCCACGAGGTCGCCGGGTAGTTGAAGATCGTGGAGTACTTCTGCCGGCCCTCGTGCAGCAGGTCGAGCAGGCGGGAGCGGTCCGCGCCCAGCGTCTCCGCGGCGCTGTAGAGGTAGAGCCCGTGTCCGGCCTCGTCCTGCACCTTCGCGACGAGGATGGCCTTGCGGCGCAGCGACGGCGCCCGGGTGATCCAGTTGCCCTCCGGCTGCATGCCGACGATCTCGGAGTGGGCGTGCTGGGCGATCTGCCGGACGAGGGTCGCGCGGTAGCCGTCGGGCATCCAGTCGCGGGGCTCGATCCGCTCGTCGGCCGCGATGCGCTCGGAGAACTCCCGCTCGAGCTCGGGCTGCGCCGGCGGTGCGGGTCGATCCACGACAGCCTCCCATTACCGACCGATCGTTCGTATACTCCCTCCGCATGAGGTCGGTGTCAACGCAACCGCACGGTACGCAGGCGCCTGCGCTTCCAGAACCTGCTCGTCGCGGCGTGGGACGGCCACCCCGGCACTCCCCCGACGAGCTGCTCGCCCTGGTGGCGAAGGAGTTCCTGACCCGCGGCTACGACGCGACGAGCATGGCCGACCTCGCCCGCGCGACCGGGATGACGAAGTCGGCCATCTACTCCCACGTCACCGGCAAGCAGGAGCTGCTGCGCCTCGCGGTGTCGCGGGCGATGGACGCCCTGTTCGCGGTGCTCGCCGAGCCGACCGCGAGGCAGGGCGCCGCGGTGGAGCGGCTCGAGCATGTCGTGCGCCGCAGCGCCGAGGTCCTGGTCGACCAGCTGCCCTACGTCACCCTGCTGCTGCGGGTCCGCGGCAACACCCCTGTCGAGCGGGAGGCACTGACCCGCCGGCGGGACTTCGACGACCGGCTCAGCGCGCTGGTGCGCAGCGCCATCGACGAGGGGACGGTGCGCGACGACCTCGACCCCCGGCTCGTCACGCGCCTGCTGTTCGGGATGGTCAACAGCGTCGCGGAGTGGTACCGCCCGCAGCGGGCTCTGTCCGCGGACAAGATCGCGGATGCCGTGGTCGCCCTCGCCTTCTCCGGACTGCGGCGCCCGTGAGCGGCGCCGGCGCGGTGGGAGGGGACCGCGACGGGCGGATCAGCCGGTCGGGGACTCGGCGAACACCGGATCCGCGGTCCCGATCTTGCGCACCAGCGACAGGTGGCCCCCGGCGTAGCCGCCGACGGTCGCCGTCACTCCTCCGGCCACCCCGAGCACGGTTGCGGCCCGGTAGCGCCCGCGGAGCCGGGTGACGAGCGAGGCGCTGTAGAGGGCCAGCGCGCCGGTGTTGATGCCGGCGTGCACGATGCCTACGCGGCGGGCGGCGCCCTCGGTCGCGCGCCACTCCGCGAGGCCGGCGAGCGCTGTGGGGATCGCCGCGGCCAGCCCGAACGCGAGCAGTCCGGTGGCTGCGGGTCGGGCGCGCGGGCCGCCGAACAGGTCGAGCAGCGTGGTGCTGGTCCAGGCGCCGAGCGGGAAGTCGGTGAGCATCGGGTGCACGGCGTGCCCGAGCCAGGTGCCCCGCAGTGCGGCGTCCACCGCCGGTGCCCGGGTGACCGCGTCGGCCAGGGGCTGCAGCACCCGCGCGCCGGCATCGGCCGCCTCCGTCCGCTCGACGGTCTGCACCAGACCGACAAGTCGGTGCGACCGGAGCGTCAGCGGTGCCGGGACCTGGCGGGAGGCGGTCTGCAGCGTCGTCATGCGGCGGCGGTACCCCTGATGGCGCGGTCGGAACAGTCGACGAGGGACTGCCGTGGCCGCTGCCGGCGTTGACACAGGCGATGACGACAGCCCTGCTCGACGTCCGCCGCATCTTCGTCGAACCGGCCGCCGCGGTGCTGCCACGGGGCAAGGACGTGCTCGCCCGCTGGCCCGAGGCCGAGCTGGTCGAGGTGGCGTCGCACCTGCAGGTGCCCTACGGCGCCGCCGATGTGCAGCGCTGGGTGCGCACCAAGTCCGAGGACCTGGTGCTCGGGGTCAAGAAGTCGCTGACCGCGCGCCCCAACGGCCGCAGCTCGGACTGGATCGCGCCCTCGACCGCGAACGGCTGCGCCATGGCCTGCGCCTACTGCTACGTCCCCCGGCGCAAGGGCTACGGCAACCCCATCACGGTGTTCGCCAACATCGAGCAGATCACGGGCTACCTGTCGCGGCACGTCGGCCGGCAGGGGGTCAAGAGCGAGCCGAACCAGTGCGACCCCAGCGCCTGGGTCTACGACATCGGTGAGAACAGCGACTGCAGCGTCGACGCGCGGGTGAGCGACAACGTCCAGGACCTGGTCGAGATGTTCCGCGGGCTGCCCACCGCGAAGGCCAGCTTCGCCACCAAGCACGTCAACCGCGACCTGCTCTCCTGGGATCCGCAGGGCCGCACGCGCATCCGGTTCAGCCTCATGCCGCGCGAGGATGCCCGCCTGCTCGACCTGCGGACCAGCAGCATCGACGAGCGGATCAGTGCCATCGACGCCTTCGTCGAGGCGGGCTACGAGGTGCACCTCAACTTCTCGCCGGTCGTCGTCTCCGAGGGGTGGCAGGACCGCTGGTCGGCGCTGCTGACCGAGCTGGACGACCGGCTCGGGCCGGCCACGAAGAGCCAGCTCGCCTGCGAGGTCATCTTCCTGACCCACAACGACCGGCTGCACGAGGTCAACCTCGGCTGGCATCCCAAGGCAGAGGACGTGCTGTGGCGGCCGGACCTGCAGCAGCCGAAGCGCTCGCAGACCGGCGGGGTCAACGTGCGCTACCGCACCGGGTGGAAGGGGACCTGGGTGCGCCAGCTCGAGGGGCTGATCGGCCAGCGGCTGCCCAGCTGCCGGGTGCGCTACGCGTTCTGAGCGCCCGCACCTCTCGTGGTACCGCGCCCTGCGCCGCCGGTCAGGCCCCGGCGATCGAGGGCGTGCTGCGGTCGGGCTCGTCGACCAGCCACTCGACCATCACGGTCGTCGCGTCATCCTGCAGCGCGCCCTCCTGGTGCGCGACCACCGCGAGGTTGAGCCGCCGCAGCGTCTCTGCTGCAGGCAGACCCGCAGCCGCCTGCCGGGCCACGAGGTCGACCAGCCGTTCCGTGCCGAAGAACTCGCCCTCGGCGTCGCGGGCCTCCACCACCCCGTCGCTGTAGAGCAGGATGCGGTCACCGGGTTGCAGCCGCTCGGTGTGCACCCTCGGACAGGTGCCGACGAGCCCGAGCCCGAGCGGCGGCTCGACGACCTGGTCCAGCGTCTTGACGACCTTGCCGCCGCGTACCAGCAGCGCGGGCGGGTGCCCGCACGTCGTCCAGGTCCACTCGCCGGTGCTCGTGTCGAGCTCGGCGACGGTCGCGGTGACGAACTTGTCCGGCCCGAAGTGCTCCGCGATCTGGGTGTCGGCCGCCCCCACCATGGCGCGCAGGTCCAGCCCGCTGCGCCTCGCGTTGCGCAGCGCGGAGATCGCCACTGCCGCCAGCAGCGTCGCCTCGAGACCGTGGCCCATCGCGTCGACGATGGTCACGTGCAGGACGTTGCTGTTCAGCGCGTAGTCGAAGCTGTCCCCGGCGATGGAGCTGGTGGGGAGCAGGCCGCCCGCGATCGCGGCCCGCGGACCGACGAAGGTGAGGGCGGGAAGCAGCCGCCACTGCAGCTCGGCGGGCGTGGTCATCGGGACCCGCCGACGGGCGCGTTCGATCGCGTCGCCGTAGACCGAGCGGGTGACCACGAGCTCGGCGACCAGCGCGGCGACGTCGAGGACGGCCTCACGCATCGCCTCGTCGAGCTCGTCCGGGTCGGCGAAGGCGAGTTCGAGGACGCCGAGCCGCTCCGTGCCGTCCAGCACCGGAGACCAGATGGTGGCGCCCTCCGCACCAGCTCCGCTCCGCTGCTGGGTCAGCGTGGTGTAGGTCCGCCCCGCCAGGGTGCCCTCGACCGGCAGGCTCCCCGAGCCGCTGCCCTCGCCGAGGGGGACTAGCAGGACCTGGTCGTAGTCGACGACGTAGAGGACGCCGCGGTCGGCGCCCAGCGACATGGCGGCGGCGGTGATCAACGAGGGCAGGTCATCCGGTCCGGCCAGATGCCCTGCCCGCGTCAGAACCCGCACGGCCGACACCAGGCGCTCGGCGTCCAGGCTCATCGCGCACCTTCCGGCGTACGTGCAGCCCGCCGTCCGGGCCGCTGTGACCGTACGGGAACCGCCGTCGTGCTGCGGAAGCGGCGCTTGGCAGGATGCCGGCCGGGCCGCGACTGAGGCGCGGGTCAACAGGGCAGGGTGCGGCCGTGAACGTCTCGGAGCACCACGCAGGAGGTCGGCTCATCCGCAGCCGATGGCTGGGGACGACCCGCCCGGGCCAGCCGCCGCTGGTCGTCGTGCCAGGGCTCGGAGCGCTCGGGTACCTCCACCCGACGATCCGCGCCTGTGCCGAGTGGACCGTCGCCTTCCTGCTCGACCTGCCGGGCTACGGGTCCGCCGACACCGCCGGCTCCCCCTCCTCGCTGCATGCGGTCACGACGGCGGTCGCGGACTGGCTTCGCGTGGTGCCTCGCGAGCCGGTGCTCCTGCTGGGCCACTCCACCGGAGCTCAGGCCGCGCTGCATGCCGCGCTGGCCGTCCCGGAGCGGGTCGTCGGGCTGGTGCTGGCGGGTCCGACGTTCCCGCCGCAGGCGCGCACGTGGGGAGCGCTGTCCGTCCGGGTGGCACGTACGGCGGTGCGCGAGCGGCCGGGTGAGATCCCGGCGGTGTGGCCCGAGTACGTACGCAGCCGGGGCCGCTTCCTCAGCCTGCTGGGCACCGGCATGGCCGCCCGACCGGAGGACGCGATCGGAGACGTGACCTGCCCCCTGCTGGTGCTGCGCGGCTCGCACGACGCCGTGTCGCCGCACGACTGGGCGCAGCGACTCGGTGCAGGCGGCACGTGCCGCACCCTGCCAGGAGCACACAACTTCCCGTTCACGCATCCGCAGGCCACATCCGAGGCTGTGCGGAGCCTGCGCTGACCCGGCGCGGGCTAGCGAGGTGCAGCCCCGAGGGGGGTGTGCACGGATATGCGCGGAGAGTTACCGTGAGGAGGTCATTCGCGTCGGTCTGCTCCGTTGACCGTGCGCACCCCCGCAGGAGCTGCTCGCCGTAGAGCTCCGGGACGAAAGGCTGGCCATGAGGCGACGCCCGCACGCTCTCCACCTCACCCTCGCCGCCGCCGTGGCCTTCGCTGCGGCGGGCACCGTTGTGGCGGTCTCCCCCGCCACCGCGGCCGGCGAGCAGAAGAGCTACGTTGTCCAGCTGGCCGAGGCGCCGCTGGCGAGCTACCGCGGCGGCCTGGCCGGGCTCCCGGCGACGAGCCCCTCGGCCATCGGGAAGGCGCGGCTGGACGTCACGAGTGCGGCCAGCCGCGCCTATCTCAGCCACCTGTCGGTACGGCACGCCGCGGTGGAGAAGGCGCTCGAAGCGGCCGTGGGGCGCAACATCACGCGGGCGCATGACTACCGCCACGCCTACAACGGCTTCTCCGTCTCGCTCACGGCTGCCGAGGCAAAGCGGCTCCAGTCGTTGCCGGGCGTGCTGCGGGTGCAGCCGGCCGTCCTGCGCCAGCTCCTGACCGACGCCGGCCCGGCCTGGATCGGTGCCACCACCGTCTGGAGCGGTCAGAAGACGCCGGGCGGCGCCAAGGAGCAAGGGGAAGGCGTGGTCGTCGGCGTCATCGACACCGGCATCAACTCCGACCACCCGTCCTTCGCGGACGTCGGTGCGGACGGCTATGACCACACGAACCCGCGCAAGAACCTGCTGGGCGGGCCGGCCTACTACGGGCTGTGCGACCCGCTGCTGGGCCTGCCCTTCTGCAACGACAAGCTGATCGGGGTCTACGACTTCACCGGCACCTCCCCCGAGGACGACAACCAGCACGGCAGCCACACCGCCAGCACCACGGTCGGCAACCACGTCCAGGCCGTCCTCCGCGCTCCGACGAAGGAGTTCGCCAGCCGCATCTCGGGCGTCGCGCCGCACGCCAACCTCATCACCTACAAGGCCTGCACGGTGCCCGGGTGCCTCTCGCCCAGCACCGTCGCCGCCATCGACCAGGCCACCGCGGACGGGGTGGACGTCATCAACTACTCGATCGGCGGCGGCTCCACCGACCCGTGGACCGACCCCGACGCGCAGGCCTTCCTCGGCGCCCGGGACGCCGGCGTCTTCGTGGCCGCCTCGGCGGGCAACTCGGGGCCTGCCGCCAGCACCGTCGGCTCGCCCTCGGATGCGCCGTGGGTCACGAGCGTCGCGGCGAGCACGCACAACCGCGCGTTCGGCAACAGCCTCGTGACGAGCGGCGGCGGGACTGCCCCGGGAACGCTGGCGGGTGGTGGCTTCACCGGAGGGTACGGGCCGGCGCCGGTCGTGGACGCGAAGAGCTTCGGGGACGAGCTGTGCGGGGCGCCGTTCCTGCCCGGCACCTTCACGGGGCAGATCGTGCTGTGCAAGCGCGGCGTCAACCCCCGCGTGGAGAAGGGCAACAACGTGAAGATGGGCGGTGCCGGCGGCATGGTGCTGCTCAACACCGCGGCCGAAGGCGAGTCCACCGTGGCCGACGCCCATGTCCTTCCCGCCGTGCACCTGGGCTTCTCGGCGGCGGAGAAGGTGGTCGCCTGGGTCAACGACGGCGGCACCGGACACACCGGCACGATCTCCGGGGCCACCGCCAGCACGGCGCCTAGCAATGGCGACGTCATGGCCGGCTTCAGCTCGCGCGGCCCCAACAAGTCCGTGCCGGGCGTGCTCAAGCCCGACATCTCCGCGCCCGGCGTCGACATCCTCGCGGCCGTGCACACCACGGACCCGACCGCGGGCCCCGAGTTCGGACTGCTGAGCGGCACGTCGATGTCCGGCCCCCACCTGGCGGGAAGCGCGGCGCTCGTACGCGGCGTGCACCCCGAGTGGACGGTCGCTCAGGTGCAGTCCGCCTTGATGACCACCGCCACCGACAGCATGCGCAAGGAGGACGGCACCACGCCGTCCGACCCGTTCGACCGCGGTGCCGGACGGGTGGACCTCACCAGGGCCGCCCTGGCCGGCCTCACCCTGGAGACGGGCGGCGCGGGCAAGGACGCGGCGACCTTCAACGCCGCCAATCCCGCGGCCGGCGGCAACCCCAGCGCGCTGAACCTGCCGAGCATGGCGAGCAGCAGCTGCGCGGCGACCTGCACCTGGGTCCGCACGGTGACCAACGTCCTGACGACGACGGCGACCTGGGACATCAGCTCGGTCGTCCCCGCCGGGATGAAGCTGACCGCCAAGCCCAACCGCGTCACCCTCGCCCCCGGTCAGAGCGCGCCCATCACGGTGACCGCGGACGTCACCGGGCTGCGCGCAGGCACCTGGCGCTTCGCCAAGCTGACGATGGTCGAGCGGGCGAAGCAGGCGCCCGGCGTGCACCTGCCGGTGGCCGTGCTGCCGGGTGGCGCACCCGTGCCCGTCAACCTCGTGTCCACCGGCACCTCGGGCACCGCGACCCAGACGCTCACGGCCCCGGCCCGCATCAGCGGCCTGACGACGAACGTGCTGGGGCTTGCGGAGGGCGTCGCCAAGAACGTCACGGTGACGCAGGACCCGACGCTGCTCGACCCCTATGACGGCGTTGGATCGCACACCGAGCTCGTCAAGGTGGCAGAGGGAGCGCGCGTCCTCGCGGCCGAGATCGCTTCGACGACCTCGAACGACCTCGACCTGTTCGTCGGGCTGGACTCGAACGGCGACGGCAAGGCGGTGGCCACGGAGGAGGTCTGCCGCAGCGCCAGCGAGACCGCCCTGGAGTCCTGCCTGCTGGCCAACCCGAAGCCGGGCTCGTACTGGGTGGTGGTCCAGAACTTCCTCACCGGCCAGGTCGTCGACGACGCCGAGCTGGTCGTCGCGAACGTCCCGGGCACCGACGCCGGCAACCTCACGGCCACCGGTCCGAGCGGTGTCGTGGCCGCCGGCAAGCCCTACGACGTGACCCTCGCCTGGAACGAGCCGGCGATGGGGCCGGGCACGACCTGGTTCGGGCTCGTGGAGCTCGGGCTCGACCGGAAGGCCTCTCCCGGAAGTGCGGGCTCCTTGCTGGTGCGCATCGACCGGGACTAGGCGCGCAAGAGCCGTCGCGGCCCCGTTGAGGTCGGCCTCAACGGGGTAGCCGCGGCACATGGGGAGAGCGGTGCCGCGCACGGCCGACGGGCGCCTCGGCAGTCGGCCGGGCGACCGGGAGCCGGTCGCGCTGGAAGCCGGTGTGCACCCGGTGGCGCTCGCGGGCAGCCGGGACGGTCTGCTCGTCGTTCCGGACGCGCCGGCCCGACGGCTGCCGCTGCTGGTGTTCTTCCACGGCGCGGGGGGCAACGCGCAGCGAAGCCTGCCGACGATCTCGCCGGCGGCGCAGGCGGCGGGTGCCCTCGTCCTGCTGCCGACGTCGGCGGGCGCGACGTGGGACCTCATCCGGGGTGGGCTCGGGGCTGATGTGACGGCGCTGGACGCCGCTCTGGCAGGGGTGTTCCGGCAGTACGCCGTGGACCGGGTCGCCTTCTCCGGCTTCTCCGACGGGGCGTCGTACGCGCTCTCGCTCGGGGTGGCCAACGGCGACCTGGCGGAGGCGCTGCTGGTCTTCTCGCCGGGGTTCGTGGCGGCCCTGTCGCAGCGTGGGACACCCCGGGTGTGGGTGTCGCACGGCACGCAGGACGCGGTGCTGCCGGTCGACCGCTGCGGCCGGCGGGTGGTGCGCCTGCTGCAGGAGTCCGGGTACGAGGTGCACTACGAGGAGTTCGATGGGCCGCACGTCGTCCCGCCGCCGCTCGTCGACAGCGCGCTGGACTGGTGGCTCGGCGGGCACGCCCCGTGACCTTCGCCGTCGACCCGGTCGGCCTGCTGACCCGCAGTCTGCTGCGCGAGCGCACCGCCGCGCTGGTGGCGGAGGCCTGCGCCTGGTCGGTCGGGCTGTCCGACCGGCCGCACCACGCCCGCCGCTCCGGCCGGGTCGCTCCGACCGGGGTCACGCTCGGGAGCCGGGCCCTGCACGGGCAGATGCTCGGGAGTGAGGAGGACGCCCACCTGGAGCTGTCCGAGGCGCAGCCGGGCACCTTCCAGGACGCGCTCAACGCCCTGATGGCCGACGGCCGCGTCTACGCGGAGGACTTCGACGAGCAGGTCCTCGCGCCGTTCGTGCTCGACACCTGCGTATGCGCGGTGCAGCGGGTCGGGCGGGACTGCCCTGGGCTGCTGGCCGAGCTGCTCGACGAGCTCGGGGAGGACGGCAGCGACCTGCTCGCAGTGGTGCGGGTCGCCGAGTGGGAGGCGCCGCTGCGGACCGAGGCCGAGCACCTCGTCCTCGCCGCGCTCGGCTCGGCCCTCCTGGTCGAGGTGGAGGCCACCGGGCTTCCGCTGGCGCTGGTACGCGCTGCCGAGGGGCTCACCCGGACCGCGGCGCCCGCCGCCCTTCCCGAGACGCCGCCGCAGGACGACGACCTGGCCGGCGCGCGCTTCCTCGCGGACGTGGCGCTGCGCGCCGCAGCACTCCCCCGGCCGGTTCCACCCGCCCTGGCCGGTCGGCTGCTGGACGTGCTGCTGTCGGAGGGGCTGGAGGACGAGGAGGTGCTCCGGCTGCTGCCCGAGCTGCCGGTCCAGCAGGACACCGCGCAGGAGGTGGCGGGGCTGCTGGAGGCGCGCTGGTCCTGAGCACCGCGTCGCCGGCGGGAAGGCGGAGCCGGCCAGGAGCGTTGAGTGTGCCGGCGGGGTGGCGGGAAGGCACAGGAGGGCGTCATGAAAGGCGACCGAGTCGAGATCGTCGTCGACGCCGGGAACACCTCGCAGACCTACGACATCGTGGCCAGCCGCGCCGGCAGCAAGGTCGAGATCACGCACGGGCGCGGACTGGTCGAGGTCACCGAGGTCACCCGGTCAGGAACACCGGTGCGTCGCGCCCGGTTCCTCGCCAACCGGGTGCTCGCTCTCGTGGAGCACCCGGCTGCCGACTCCGTCTAGCCTCGTCGCGCTCAGGTGGAGCGACCGGTCAGCTTGTCGCGCAACCTGTCCACCATGCCGACGCCCGGACCCACCATCTTGTGGAACAGCTCGGCGTTGGGTGAGGCCGGGTGCGGGCGGGTCGGGGCGATCTTCTTGGCTGTCTCGACCTTGCCCTGAAGCTCGACGAGCTTGTCGGCCGG
The DNA here is from genome assembly GCA_030447385.1 of Mycobacteriales bacterium. Classification (GTDB taxonomy): domain Bacteria; phylum Actinomycetota; class Actinomycetes; order Mycobacteriales; family SCTD01; genus SCTD01. Next base: position 151,923 of record JAUJOY010000001.1, on the reverse strand, counting down.
GATGTTCGCGCGCAGCTGCGGGAACTGCTGCGCCTCCTCATCGGTCGCGTGCTGCTCGAACACCGTCCGCAGGCGCCCCAGCGTCTCCAGGAACGCCGCCTCGGAGGCGTCGGCGCCTTCGAGCTCCTTCATCAGCTTCTCGAGCTGCTTGTGCTCGTTGGTGTCCTCCTCCACGGCCGCCTCCCCGTTGGGCAGGTGGTCGCGCATCGCCGGGTAGACGTACATCTCCTCGGCCACCGAGTGCCGGACCAGCTCACTGATCAGGCTGTCGGACAGGTCGCGGCGCTGCTCGGGGTCGGTCGTGCCGACGATCTGGTCGAACAGCTCGCGCGCCTCCTGGTGGTCGGTGGTGAGGACGTCGATGACGTCGTGGTCGGTGCTGTGGTCCGTCATGGGAACCCCTCTCGTCGCGCGGGAACTACCCGTCGCCGGGCGGTCCACCCGTCCCCTGTGCGGGAGCTTGCGGCGCTTTCCGCCTGGCGGCTCAGCGGCGGCTGACCGGGCTCGCGACGACGTCGAGGAAGGCCGCGGCGATGCGGGCGTGTCCCGCCCCGCTCGGGTGCAGGCAGTCGTCGTTGCCGACGAAGCTCCCGGGCACCGCCAGCCGCGCGCGCGTCTCCACCACCAGAGCCCCGTGCTGGGTGGACCGCGCCCGCAGCACGTCGTTTAGGCCCGGGTCGGATCCGGCGCCCTCGAGAACCCGGTCGGTCAGCCGCGACAGCGGCGCGAGGCGGCACGCCGGGATCGGGTCGTAGTAGGCCATGACCGCCAGCGTCGTGCCCGGCCGGACGGCCGCCGCCAGCGCGCGCAGGACCTCGTCGATCCGCGAGTCCACCTGGCGGAGCGAGGAGGTGACGGCCGCGGCGCACGACGGGTCCTGCGGTGCCCGCGCACACGCCCGCACCACCGGCTCGAAGACGTCGTTGCCCCCGACGGTCACGGTCACCAGCCGGACGTCCGGCGCGGTCCGCAGCAGCTCGAGGGCTCTGGGCAGCTGGCGTCGTGACAGGGTCGTCGTGGTGGCCCCGCTCTCCGCGAGGTTGCGCACCTGCAGGGGGCAGCCCGGTGCCGGCCCGGCGTCACACCCGAGCCGCTGCGACAGCAGGCCGGCCAGCAGGGCCACGTAGCCGCCCGAGCCGGGCGTGGCCGCCCCCACACCCGCCGCGACCGAGTCGCCCAGCGCGAGGTAGGTCGACGGGCCGGGGATGGGTGGTGCCGCCGACGTCGGCACGGGCGCAGCCGAAGACGTGGCCGGGGCGGGAACGGACGGCGTGGCCGCCGGCGGCGCGACGGACCGCTGTGGATCGGGGGTGGACGAGCAGGCGCACAGCAGCAGTCCGGCGCACAGCGTCCCGGCGATGCGGCGGAGGGCGCTCATGCGCCGCTCGAGGTGGGCAGGTGCCAGGTCTGCAGCGGTACGTGCAGCGCGCCCTGCCGGGTCAGCGTGCTGTGCACGAGGGCGAGGTCCCGCCAGGGGGCCTCGGGCCCCTCGTAGGCGTGCAGCCCGGCAGGCACGGCGCGAGCGCGGCCGATCGTCAGGTGAGGGCGCCACTGGTCCACCGAGTGCGGGAGGCCGGCAGCCTCGACGGCGTCCTGCAGGGCCCCGTGCAGCCGGTGCAGCTGGTCCAGCTCACCACGAAGGCCCAGCCACACCGGCCCGCCGCGGAACCGTCCCGCGCCCGCGAGCCGCAGTCGAGGTGCCCGGTGCCGCTTCGCGGCCCCGAGGGCGACCAGCAGCCGTGCGGGGTCCTCCACCTCGCCGAGGAAGGCGAGCGTCAGGTGCTCCCGGCCGGTACGCCGCGGCAGGTCCAGCAGCACCGCCGGCGGGGGGTACAGCCCCACGAACAGCCGCATGCCGAACGCGGAGGGCGATCAATCTCAGCCGCGCCGCTTCCGGGCGAGAGCCCGGGCGAGGACGTACACGCCGCCGGCTCGCAGCACCCACGGGGTCAGGACGATGACCGGGTCCAGCGGGTGGTGCTTCACGTCTGCGCGCCCCTTGCCGAGCCGGGACCGCAGCCCGCGGTGGGAGAGCTCGGTGCGCAGACCTGTGGCCGGCTTGTCCGGCCGCAGCGTGGCGAACGACCGCAGGCTGCTCCCCAGCGACTCCACCCGGTCGCCGACGATGAGGAGCAGCCAGTGCCGGATCCGCGCTTCGCTGTGGTGCCGGTAGGCGTACTTGCGGATGGCCCCCGAGACGCCCCTGGTCGGGCATGAGGTGCCGAAGACGGGGGTCAGGAACTTGTGCTCGACCGACCGCTCCCGCGGGAGCTTCTCCGGCTGGCGCTCCGGGAAGTCCCAGCGGGCGCCGTTGAGCGTCGGGTCGAAGCGCTCCCTCGGGACCGAGGGGCGGTTGGCCGGGTCGAGGTCGACGCCCCACCCGGGGATGCGAGCGCGCAGCTCGTCGGTCGACAGGGGAAGGGGCGGCTTGTCCGCGGTGTAGGCCATGGCTCGCCTCTCAGCTGGCGTTCGGGATGATCAGCGGCTTGATGCAGTCGTCGAGCTTGGCCGAGAAGATGTGGTAGCCGTCGGCGATGTGCTCGAGCGGGATGCGGTGCGTCACGATGTCGCGGGGCGTGAGGTAGCCGTTCTTCACGTGCTCGAACAGCCGGGGCCACTGCCGCTTCACCGGGCACTGGTTCATCCGCAGGGTCAGCCCCTTGTTCACCGCGTCGCCGAACTTGATGGCGCTGTAGACGGGGCCGTAGGCGCCCATCACCGAGACGGTGCCACCCTTGCGCACCGAGTCGATGGCCCAGTTGAGCGCGATCGGCGAGCCACCCTGCATCTTGAGCTTGGATGCGGTGACGTGCTGCAGGAAACCGCCGTCGGCCTCGGCTCCCACTGCGTCGATCACCACGTCGGCACCGAGGTGGTCGGTGATCTTCTTCATGTGGACCACGATGTCGTCGTACTCGGCGAAGTTGTAGGTCTCGGCGTGGGCGAAGTCCCGTGCCTTCGCCAGCCGGTACTCCAGGTGGTCGACGACGATGACGCGCCCGGCCCCCATGAGCCAGGCCGACTTCGCGGCGAACAGCCCGATCGGACCGGCTCCGAGCACGAGCACCACGTCGCCCTCGGCGATGTCCCCGAGCTGGGCGCCGAAGTATCCCGTGGCGAGCGCGTCGGTGAGCAGCACCGCGTCCTCGTCGTGCATCCAGTCCGGGATGAGGCTCGGCCCGACGTCGGCGAAGGGGACGCGGACGAACTCCGACTGCCCCCCGTCGTAGCCACCTGCCGTGTGCGAGTAGCCGTAGATGGCGCCGACCGCCGTCGCGTTGGCGTTGACGTTGTGGCAGTTGGACTGCAGCCCCCGCGCGCAGAAGAAGCACGACCCGCAGAAGATGTTGAACGGCACCATGACCCGGTCGCCGCGCTGGAGGTTCTGGACCGAGGAGCCCACTTCTTCGACCACCCCGATGAACTCGTGGCCGAAGGTCGTCCCGACGCGGGTGTCCGGGATCATCCCGTGGAACAGGTGGAGGTCCGAGCCGCAGATCGCCGCCAGCGTGACGCGGACGATGGCGTCGTTGGGATGCTCGATCACCGGCATCGGCTTGTCCTCGACGCGGATCCGGTAGGGCCCGCGGTAGACCATCGCTCGCATGGTTGCCTCCTCGACAGGGCGCTGGCTCCGGGCGACGCCACCCGGCAGGACCGGGTCCCGACGTCGTCGTTGCGGTCCTGTCCCGTGCGCTGCGGCCCAACCTCGCTCGGCGCAAGTCGCGGCTGCCCACGTCAGCCGGTGGCCAGGCCCTCCTCGACGATCATCCGGGCCACCGCGTGCTGGTCGGCGGTGGAGTGCAGGACATCGCGCTGCCGGGCGGCCGACGTCCCCCGGCGGAGGGTCTGCTCGCACAGCGAGCTCACCTCGTCCCACTCGCCGTGCTCGGTGAGGTCGTCGCGCAGCTCGGCCAGCAGCCTCCCGACGAGGTCGGCGGCGGGGCGCAGCACCCCGGCGAACGGGTCGAACAGCTGGTCCGACACGCCGTACCTCGCCCCCCTCCACCGCGCCGCCCGCAGCACCTCGGGGCGCACCAGGTGCGGCGGCACGCCGTGGCTCGCCCGTTCGGCGAGCACCCGCGACAGGGCGCGCACCAGGGCCACGTGCAGCACCGCGTCGTCCAGGAAGGTGCACACGTCCGCCACCCGGAACTCCAGCGTGGGGTAGCGCATCGACGGCCGGACGTCCCAGTAGAGGTTGCTGGCGTCGTCGATCACACCCGCGACCTGGAGGGACTCCACGACGTCCTGGTAGGTCTTCCCGTCGCCCAGCAGCTCGGTCGACCCGGTGATGGGCCAGCGGGCGAACCACAGCGTGCGGAAGCTGTCATAGCCGGTGTCGGACCCCTCGTGGAACGGCGAGCTCCCGGTGAGCGCCTGCACCACAGGCAGGTAGGGCCGCACGCGGTCCATCACGGCGACCGCGGTGTCCAGGTCCGGTACGTGGACGTGGACGTGGCACCCGCTGATGTCCTGCTGCAGCGCGAGGACCGCCCAGCGCTCGACCAGCCGCAGGTAGCGGGGGGTGTGGGTGACTCGCTGCTCGTGCCAGGAGGAGAAGGGGTGCGTCGACGCGGCGAGCACCGTCGCGCCGACCTGACCGGCCGCCGCTGCGGCCGCGCTGCGGCCGGCCCTCAGCTCACGGCGCACGTCGTCCAGCGAGGTGCACACGCGGGAGGCGGTCTCGATCTGCGTCGTCGACAGCTCCGAGTGCACCCGCGGCCCGAGGTCGTCGGCGGCGAGCAGGGCCACCAGCTCCGGCGAGTCACGCAGCTCCATCGACTCGGGGTCCACGACGTGGAACTCCTCCTCGACGCCGACCGTCGCCCCGGTCCGTGCCGGCTCGGACACCGCGAAGTCGCTCATCCACTGCTCCGGCCCGGGAAGGGACGTCCCGCCTGCCGGGAGTCTGCAGAAGTGCTACCACCCCGGGTCCGGGGGCGGCTGCGGCAGGGGGGATCAGCGCCGAGGCACGACCTCGTTGCTGCGCGCCGACTCGGCGCTGGTCCCGACGGCGTTGGTCGCCGTGACGCCGAACGTGTAGGGGGTGCCCGCGGTGAGCCCGCCGATCTTGACGGAGGTGGCACTCGCGCTGACCGCGACCGTTCCGGCAAGGCTGCCGGCGGCGTAGACCCGGACCGTCTGCCCGGTGAGGGGCGACCCGCCGTCGCTCCCCATGGTCCAGCTGACGGTGGCCGACCTCTTGCCGGCGACCGCGGTGACGTTGCTGGGCGAGGCGGGCGCGGTGGCCGTCGGGCTCGTGGAGGCGACCGGGGCGGGGTCGGCCCACAGGAGGCGGTTCGGCGACCCGGTGCCGGCTGACGTGACCAGACCTGTGGTGGCCGTCGTGTTCAGCCGGTCGGCGACCGCCGCGGGCGAGAGCGCCGGGTCGACCTGCAGCAGCGCCGCGGCGGCTCCCGCCACGTGCGGCGCCGCCATCGAGGTGCCGCTGAGCCTGGCGGCTGCGGTGCTGGAGGTGTACCAGGCCGAGGTTATGCCCACTCCCGGGCCGAACAGGTCCAGGCAGGTGCCGAAGTTGGAGAACGACGCGCGGGCATCGGCGGAGTCGGTCGCACCCACGGTGACTGCCGCGGCCACCCGGGCGGGTGAGGTGGTGCAGGCGTCCGTGTTGCTGTTGCCGGCCGCGACGACGACGCTGACGCCGTCGCTGATGGTGGACTGCACGGCGGTGTCGAGCGAGCTCGAGGTGCCGCCGCCGAGGGAGAGGTTGGCGACCGCGGGCGTGCCGGCCGCGTGCTGCCCGATCACCCAGTCCAGGCCGGCGATGATGCCGGTGGTCGTGCCCGACCCGGCGCAGTCCAGCACGCGGACGGGCACGATGCGGACGGCCTTGGCGACGCCGTACGTGCTACCCCCGACGGTGCCGGCCACGTGCGTGCCGTGTCCGTTGCAGTCGCTGGTCCCGTTGCCGTCGCTGATCGCGGTGTAACCGGCGGTGACGCGGCCGCCGAAGTCGACGTGGTCTGCCCGGACTCCGGTGTCGACGACGTACGCGCTCACACCTGTGCCGTTCGCCGTCCAGCTGAAGCCACCGCTGAGCGGGAGCCCGCGCTGGTCGGAGCGGTCGAGGCCCCAGGGCGGGGAGCTCTGGGTGTCGACGGCGCGGAAGACCTGGTCAGCCTCGACGTACGCGACCCGGGGGTTGCGGGCGAGGGCGACCGCCTGACGCTCGGACAGGCGCGCGACCGACCCGGAGAAGACGTGCTCCAGCACCCGCTCCACCTGCCCGCCACCGCCGCGCACCTCGCGCGCCCCGTCCTGCGGGCTGATCCCCACAGCGAACCGGACGACGTAGCGGCCCTCCTGTGGCGTGTCCGCGGCGGCCGGAAGGGTCAGTCCCGTGACGCAGAGGCAGGCAGTGGCCAGGGCAGCAGGAAGGCGCATGCTCCGTTCATCGGCAGGAGTGCTTTGGCGGGGTACGTGTCGAAGCAGATCCGTTCGAGAACCACCCCTTCTGGGGGTGCGGCATGGCTCGTTCGAACTACCCCCGGGCAGCCGCGTCGTCGTCGTCGGCGTAGCGCAGCACCGCGCCGACACCGCCGTCCGGAGCCTCGTCGGGCTCGTGCGGGACCAGCTGCACGGCGGCGCCGGTCGCGAGGGCGGCCCGCAGCATCACCTCCAGCAGCGGCCCCTCCTGCGGGGCGTCCACCCCCAGCGACGCGACCTGCCCGCGGCTGGTGCCGAGCAGCATCGGGTCCGGGCCGTACCAGAGGGTGGCCGCCGGGTCGGCGCCGGTGGTGAGCAGCAGCGTCTGCACCTGGGCCTTGCGCAGCGCCGCGACGACGTCCTCGACCCCGTCGCAGGCCCGCTGGACCTGACCCCGCTCCCGGGCGAACTCCTCCAGCAGGGACAGCGTCTTCGCAGCCACGTGCCGCGACACGACGTCCCGGACCCGCTGCTGGACCAGCGGCTCGCTGCCGTCCTGCCCGCGGCCGCCGGGCACCTCGATCCAGCGCAGGTCCCACGGCGGGCGGAGGCCCTCCTGAACGTAGGTCAGCTCCCGCTCGTCACCCACGCCGACGATCAGCTGCGCGCCGACCTGCTCGGCGAGCTGCGTCACGGTCTCCCGGATCTCCTTGGCGTTCTCGCGCCACTGGTTCTCGCTGCGGTGCTGGTAGCGGTGGTGCGCCCAGCCGCCGCCCCGGACCTTCTTCAGGTGCAGCGTGCGGCCCTTCACGGTGACCTCGCCGGCCACCTGCTCGGTGTCGAAGTAGGCCGACACGTCCGCGCCCGTGCGGTCGGTGTGCACGACCACGTGTGGCACCTGGGTGGTGAGGTCGGTGAGCAGCGGCAGCAGGTGGGGCAGGGGTCCCACATGGACCTGGTCGGTCACCGGCCGGGTGGACACCGGCTCGGTCAGCAGCACCTCCCCGGTGGCCAGGCTCGCCACCGCGAGGCGCGCGTCGCCGTCCGAGTGCTCGCCGCGGGCGGCGTCCAGCGCCCTCCGGACCTTCTCCGGGACGTCCCGGTCCTCCAGCTCCCGAAGGATGTTCTTCCACGCCAGCTCGTAGCGGTCCGCGGCCTGCTCGACCGCACTCTCGGCACCCACGTGCACCGTGACGAAGGGGCCGTCGGCGATGAGGACGGTGGACAGGTCGCGCAGCTGCACGGTGACCTCCAGCGGGTACGGGGAGCGGCTTGCCGTCTCCTACCCGCACTCGCGGGCGACCTACGCTCAGCCGTGCACGCCGATCGGCGTCACTCCCCGGGCGAGCCGGTGACCGGCTCGACCGGACCCGGCAGCCGGTGCTGGCAGTAGCACCAGGTGCTGCCGGGGCACCGCTCGTGCTCCTGCTCCCGGCAGGGCTCGCAGATCAGTCTCACGACGCGGTCCTACCCGCGCGGGTGGCGGCTGCACGACGCCGTGATGGGATCTCGCGATGACCCGCACCCTGTTCTCCGGCGGCGCCGTCTTCGATCCGGCCAGCGGCACGGTGGCCGCCGGCGACGTGGTGGTCGCCGAGGGCCGGGTCGTCGAGGTGGGGACCCGCCTCGACGGTGACGTCGAGGTCGACGTGACCGGCCGCACCCTGCTGCCCGGCCTCATGGACTGCCACGTGCACATGTCGATGACCGACTTCGACATGATCCGGCTGAGGGACACGCCGTTCTCGCTGGGGTTCTTCCAGGCGGTCGGGAGTCTGCGCACGGTCCTCGACCTCGGCATCACCACCGTGCGCGACGCCGGCGGCGCGGACGCGGGGATGAAGGAGGCGGTGGCTCGGGGCATCGTCCCCGGCCCCAGGATGCTGATCACCCTCAACATGATCAGCCAGACCGGTGGGCACGGTGACGGCTACGAGCGCTGCGGCCGCGGCAACGCGATCTTCCCGAGCTACCCCGGGATGCCGGACGCCGTCGTGGACGGCGTCGAGGCCATCCGCCGGAAGGTCCGCGAGCTGATCCGCGCCGGGGCAGATGGCATCAAGGTGGCCGCCTCAGGCGGCGTGCTGTCGCCGAACACCGACAGCACCCTGCCCCAGCTGCGGCTCGACGAGCTGGCCGAGCTGGTCGTCGAGGCGCAGCATGCCGGGCGGTGGGTGATGGCGCACTGCCACTCCGCCGACGGAGGTCGCAATGCCGTGCGGGCCGGTGTCCGCTCGATCGAGCACGGGTCCTTCCTGGACGACGACGTGATCGGGATGATGGCCGAGAAGGGGACCTGGCTGGTCCCGACGCTGCTGGCCGCCCACGGCGTCGTCGCGGCCGCGGCCGGCGGGCAGCACGTACCCGAGCGGGTGGTGGAGAAGGCCGAGCGAGCAGCGGCCAACGCCCGTCACGCCGTGCGCTCGGCGCGGGAGGCGGGGGTCCCGATCGCCATGGGGACCGACTGCCCGGTGAGCCCCCACGGGACCAACCTCACCGAGCTCGGTCTGCTTGTCGATGCGGGGCTGACGCCGGGCGAGGCGCTGGTCGCAGCCACCTCCAGCGCGGCGCGGCTGCTGCGCCTCGACGAGGAGCTGGGCGTCCTCGAAGCGGGCAAGCGCGCCGACCTGGTCGTCGTGGCCGGGGACCCGCTCTCCTTCGACGAGGGCTTCCGCGAGCGGGTCGAGCAGGTGTGGAAGGACGGGGTTCTCGTCGGCGGGGCGGCCGGACCGCACTGATTCGTTCTGGACGGGGGCGGGATGTCCGGTTCATCATGGACCTCGATGCCAGCCGAGAACCCCCGTCCGCCCCGACGGCGCGCCGCGGCCCACGCCTGCCCTGAGTGCAAGCAGCCGTGGGCGGTGCGGGCTGCACGCATGTCGTCGGGCCCGCTGCTGCTGTCCTGCCGGTTCTGCTCCTGGCACGACATCGCGGGGGTGCCGCCAGGCCTGGGCCCGGCCGCGTCCGCCAGCGGGGCAGCCCCCGCGAGCGCACCTCGGTCCTGGAGTCACGGGATGCACCTCCACGCCAACGACGGAAGGCTCGTCCCCGTCCTGGCGGACTACCTGGTGCAGGGCTGGGCGCAGGGCGGAACGGGGATCGTGCTCGCCTCCCCCGAGCACCGGGCCTCCCTGGTCAGCCTCCTCGCCGAGAGGGGTTCGGGTCCAGCCGCCGAGACCGGCCGGTTCATCCAGCTGGATGCCGAGGCGACGCTCCGGCTGGTCATGCACAACGGGGCCCCGGACACCTTCCTGTTCCAGGAGACCCTGGGTGCGCTCGTGCGTTCGCACGCCGACGGACAGCCGCTGCGGGTGTTCGGCGAGCTGGTCGACGTGCTCTGGAGGGAGGGCAACGTCACCGGGGCCGTGCGCCTCGAGCAGCTGTGGAGCCGGCTGCAGCAGGAGGTCCCGTTCACCCTGCTCTGCTCCTACTCCGCTGCGCACGTCGACGTCGACGGACAGGATGCGCTGTGCCAGCTGCACGACCACGTGATGTCCTGACCTGCCCGCCGCCGCCGGTCGAGGAGCCGCTGGACGAGCACGACCCGAGGACGGCCCTGCAGGGCGGCGTGCGCAACGCGCTGCTGGCTGTTCCGGCCCACTTCCGCCTTGACAGCCGCATCTCGGACGTGGATGCCCACGACCTGTTCGGCCTGCACAGCCTCCTGCGGGACGCGATCGAGGGCGAGGTCGTACGCGCCCTGAACCGGCTCCGGGAGGTGTGGGACCCGCAGGGGCAGTGGCCGGGCTGCTCGTTCGAGCGGTCCCGGTCCGCCTTCCCGGGCGTGCGGCTCGTGCGACAGCAGCCGGACGGTCCGTGGATCGTCTTCGGCATCGTGCTGCACGCGTGGTTCCTGCTGGCCAAGGAAGGTGCCCCGGACCTGCGCTACCGCGCCACCCCCGCCGCGTGCGCAGCCCACGACCTGATCTGCGTCGTGCCCTGGCACCTGTCGGCCGCCACCGCCGGGACGGTGCGGGTGGTCCAGCCGTGGGTGGCGAGCGCCCGGTTCACCGCCCTCTGGCGCGACCACTGCTGGGAGCGGAGCCGCCGGTCGACGGGAAGCGTCGAGGGCATCTACCACCCGCCCGACGCGCAGCCCTATCCGGCCCGGACCGCGCATGCGGACGCCTACCCCGATGAGGACTCCTGCCGGGAGTTCGGCAGCCTGCCCGGCTGCACGCCGCTGATGGACGACTTCCTCGCCCGGACCTGGCGCCACGAGGTGCTGGGGATCCCCGCCCGGGACTGGTACCTGTTCCTGCGGGCGCACAGCGAGACGGCGACGTCCTACGACGTGACCGCTGCGCTGCAGGTCCGGCTCTACGAGCGACTCGGTCCCATCAACAGCGCCACGGCGCGAGAGGTGCTGGCGCTGCTCGAGGAGCTCAGCACCCTGTTCCGCCCCTGACGGGGGGCAGTCATCTCACAGGCTGTTCCCAGGTCGCTGACAGCAGTCCTTCAGCGGGCACCGGGAGGATGGGGTGGTGGCACCGCCTGAGGCGGGCATCCTCGTCGTCGACGACGAGCCGAGCATCGTCGAGCTGCTGTCGGTCAGCCTGCGCTTCGCGGGCTTCGACGTCCGCACCGCCGCCGACGGTCAGGAGGCTCTCGAGGTGGCCCGCGACTTCTCCCCGGACCTGCTGGTGCTCGACGTCATGATGCCCGTTCTGGGCGGCCTCGAGGTCTTGCGGGCCCTGCGGGCCGGCGGTTCGCGTACGCCCGTGCTGTTCCTCACCGCCCGCGATGCTCCCGCCGACAAGGTCAGGGGGCTGACGCTCGGGGGAGACGACTACGTCACCAAGCCCTTCTCGCTCGAGGAGGTCGTCGCCCGCATCCGGGCGGTGCTGCGACGTACCGGTGGGCGCTCCGCGCGGCTGTCGTTCGCCGATCTCGAGCTGGACGAGGACAGCCACGAGGCGTGGAAGGCCGGACAGCCGGTCAGCCTGTCGCCCACGGAGTTCCAGCTGCTGCGGTACTTCCTCAAGCTCGACACGACCGAGCCGCGGCTGCTGCACACCCTGCGCGGCGTCGGCTACGTGCTGCGCCTTCCCCGGTGAGCTCGTTCCTCGGCGGGCTGCCCCTGCGCGTCCGGCTGGTCGCGGGACTCGTGCTGCTCGTCGGGGCGGGGCCGGTCGTGGCCGGTGTCGCCGCCACATCGGCACTGCGCAGCTACCAGCTGGAGCGGGTGGACCGCGGCGCTGGACAGCCCTGCGCTGCGGAGGGACGCCGGGCCGCGTGCCGGTCCAGGGCGGGACGGGCCGGGTGGACGACGGCCGGTTCCTCGCGACCGGCTGCCCGGGGAGCTGTATCTCGCGGTGCTGGACGCGGGGGGCACCGTGGTCAGGGCGGACACGGCCGATGCCGGTGCCCCGGCCCTGCCGCCGCTGGACGTGGCGGCGGTGCGCGAGCGCAACGCGAGCGCGTTCACCGTCGAGGCGGCTGACGGCGACGGCAGCTGGCGGGTGGCTGCGGTGCCGCTACCCGCGGACGACGGCAGCGTCGTCGTGGCGGCCGACCTCGGTGAGCTCGAGCGCACCGTGGACCGGCTGGCCCTGCTCCAGGCGCTGATCGGCACGCTGGTGCTGCTGGCGGTGAGCGGGCTGGCATGCGTCGTCGTCCGGTCGAGCCTGCGGGGACTGGTCGACGTGGAGGAGGCCGCGGCTGCTGTGGCGGCCGGCGACCTGACGAGGCGCGTCCCGGCGCGCAACCCCAGGACCGAGACCGGCACCCTGGCAGCGTCGTTCAACTCCATGGTCGGTCAGGTGCAGACCGCCTTCGCCACGCGAGCGGCCTCCGAGGACCGGGTGCGCCGTTTCGTCGCCGATGCCGGCCACGAGCTGCGTACGCCGCTGACGTCCATCCGCGGCTTCGCCGAGCTGCACCGGCAGGGCGCCGTCACTGATCCGGCGGACGTGACGAGGCTGCTGCGCCGGATCGAGGACGAGGCGAGCCGGATGGGCTTGCTCGTGGAGGACCTGCTCGCGCTGGCGCGGCTGGACGAGCAGCGGCCGCTGCAGCTGTCCGAGGTGGACCTCGCCGTGCTGGCCGGTGACGCCGTCTCCGGCGCGCTGGTCCTGGAGCCGGAGCGACCGGTGACCCTGACGGTCGCGGACGGTGTACCGCTCGTACGCGGTGACGAGGCGCGGCTGCGCCAGGTGCTGACCAACCTCGTGGGCAACGCGCTGCAGCACACCCCGAACGGCACGCCGGTTCAGGTACGGGTGGGTGCCCGGGATGGTCAGGCCGTCCTCGAGGTCGCCGACGAGGGGCCGGGGATGCGCGCGGACGTCGCGGCACGGGTGTTCGAGCGCTTCTACCGGGCGGACGCATCTCGCACCCGGGCCAGCGGCGGTTCGGGGCTCGGGCTGTCCATCGTGGCCGCACTGGTGCGGGCCTCCGGTGGACGCCTGGAGCTCGACACGGCCCCCGGCCGGGGGGCGACGTTCCGGGTGATCCTGCCGGTGGCCGGCCCGCCCACCTGACGCGCAGGTTCACAGGGTTCTGCCAGGCGGGGCCCAGGTTCCTGCCATGTTCGTCAGCGACCGTGGGACCCGTGAGGGCCGCCCGCCCTCCGAGGAGCCCGGAGGAATCGAATGAACAGCACGACCGGCAAGGTGGTCCTGGCGGCGGCACTCGGGCTGGGCGGACTGACGACCGGCCTGGTCGTGGCTCCGGCTCTTGCGGTTGCCGCGACGGACCCGACCACGGCGACGGCCACCGCCGGGGAGCGGATCACGAAGATCCGGGAGGCCCTTCGCGGGCTCGTGTCGGACGGGACTCTCACCCAGGCGCAGGCCGACAGGGTGGCCGCGGCGTTGAACGGGAAGCTCCCGGCCCGCCGTCCCGGGGGGCCGCACGGGCACCGCGGCGGGCCGCGCGGGCTGGGGACGGCCGCGACGACGCTCGGGATGACGGTCGAGGAGCTGCGGACGGCGCTGCAGGGTGGCCACTCGCTGGCGGACGTCGCGCGAAGCAAGATGGTCACCAGGGACAGGCTCGTCGGGTCGCTGGTCGACGCCGCGAACACCCACCTCGCCGAGGACGTCGCGGCCGGCCGGCTGACCCAGGCGCAGGCCGACACGCGGGCGGCGGAGCTGACGGCGCGGATCGGCGAGCAGGTCGACCGCAAGGGAGTGCCGGTCAAGCCCTCCAGGCCCGACCGGGCTCCGGGGCAGGAGCCCGTCCCCCAGGCCTCGGCGCAGCCGACGGCCCGGCCCCGCAGCAGCTGAGCCGGCCTCGACGGCCGCTACCTCGGCTCCCGTGACCTCACCGCGGCGACCACGACAGGATCGCCACCGGCAGGACGGGTACCGGCGCACGCCATGCGCCGTCCGCCGTGCGCACCAGCCACGTCTCCAGCACCCGGCGCAGCTCAGGGCGCACGTCCTCGACGCTGTCGAGGCGCAGGAGGTCGACGTGGTCCTCGACGGCCTCGTCGAGGGAGGCGTAGGGCGAGCTCGCAGGCGCCTCGACCACCTCCACCTCGGGCCGGATGCCGAGCTCGCCGAGAACGGCGATCGCCTCCAGGTAGGACGGCGTCGGTGGCCGCGATCGGCCGTGGAAGTGGCGCCAGAGCGGCTCGGTGCGCAGGTCGGCGGCGCCCGCTCCCATGCAGACGAACACCTGCCGACGGGCGGCCCCGTCGAGCCGCGACAGGAAACGGGCAGCGTCGGGCACCAGCGGCAGGACATGGGCGCACAGCACGACGTCACCGCGCAGGTCGCCGTGCTCGTCGAGCCGGCCGCAGACGGTGCGGACGTTGGTCACCCCGCGGCCGGCGGCGTGCTCGGTGAGGACCCGCAGCATCTGGTCGCTGGGGTCCAGGGCCACGACCTCCCTGACGTCCCCGGCCAGCGCAAGCGCGAACCTCCCGGTGCCGGCACCGACGTCGAGCACCACCGTGTCGGCGTCCACGGCCCGCCGCACACGGGGCAGCAGCGGGTCGTGCTCGACGGTTCCGGCCACCCGGCGGGCGTAGCGGTCCGCACGCCCGCTCCAGAAGCTCGGGTCGATCCCGTCCTGCTCCGGGCCGAGGACGAACATCGCCGCGAGCCGCTCCCGCACCATCTCCTGCCAGCGCTCCGCGGCGGTCGTCACGTCGCTTCGTCCACGACGACCTGTGCGCGGTAGGCCAGCGAGAGCCGGTACGGCGAGCGGAACGTCGTCCAGAGCTGGAACAGCCGCTCGATGGGCAGATCGTCTGCGGACAGGCGGATCTGGCGTACGCCCGAGCCGGTCGCCAGCGCGGCGCCGGACAGCACGGGGCACTCCTGCAGCAGCCCGGCGGCACGGCCCAGCAGGCGCTGGCTGGTGAGCTGGTCATCCTCGGCCGCGTAGGCCGTGAGCAGGTAGTGCAGCGTCATCCCCGTCTCGGCGTCCGGCGCGACCCGGAACAGGAAGAGGTTCAGCCGGCTCTGCAGGCCGTCGTCCGGGACCCGGTCGGGGGTGTGCGTGCTCACGACGGCACCGGGGAAGTCCGCGGTCAGCGCGTTCTGCAGGAGGTCGCGCACAGCTGCGGTCGCCGCAGCGAGGACGAGGGGAGCGCTCACCACGTCTGCTGCCCGGGAGCCCGCATTGCTCGAGGCTGTCATGAACACCGGGCGGCGTGCAGGTGACCCTTCACGCCGGCCCCTGGCGGGCTGTCCGAAACCTGACAGTTTCCACGTCACTGCGGTAAGACGGACGTGCCCGCTGGTGGGGAGGGGAGCTGTACGTGGCAGCCAGAGCCGTGGCGGCGTCGGGTACCTGGGACCAGGCTGCCTGCGCTGCGGCACTGAGCCGCACGACCTTGCTCGGCCGCCTCGGTCCCGAGGCGCTGGCTGGACTGGCCGAGGTCGCCCGGCTGCGTCGCTTCGGGCCCGGGACGGCTCTGGTCCGGGAGGGCGAGCCTGGCGGTTCGGTCCTCGTGCTGCTCGAGGGATCCGCCACGGTCTACCGCGCCTCGTCGACGAGGCGGGCGGCTGTCGCCCACCTGCGGCCGCCGGCGGTGATCGGCGAGGTGACGGTGCTGGACCGCTCGCCGCGGACGGCGACGGTCGAGGCGGTCGAGATGACGCTGGCTCTCGAGCTGCACCGCGACGAGCTGCTGCGCTGCGCCGCGGGGAGCTCGGGCTTCCTGGACGGGCTGCTCGCTGCGCTGGGCGACATGGTGCGCCGCGCGTCGGCATCGGCAGCGGATGCGGTGCTGCTGGACCTGTCCGGCCGAGTGGCGAAGACGCTCGTCCTGCTGGCCGGTGAGAGTGGCGGGCCGCGCGTCGTCCGGCTCGGTCAGGCGCGGATCGCCGAGCTGGCAGGCGGAAGCCGGCAGAGCCTCAACCAGGTCCTCGCCGTGTTCGCCGCACGGGGGCTGCTACACGTGCAGGGCCGGGAGATCGTGCTCGACGACGTCGAGGCCCTGCGGCGACGAGCGGGCCTTCAGGAGCGGCCGGTCGTGGAGGACCGGTGACCTGCGCCGTCTGCAGCGGACCGCCCTGCGCCTGCGCAGCGGACGGCGCGCTTCTCGCCGGCCGCTACCGCGTCCAGCGGCCCCTGGGGGAGGGGTCCCGCAAGCGGGTGCTGCTGGTCACCGACACCTGGCTGGATCGGCAGGTGACGCTGTCTCTGTTGCGCAGCGACGACCCGGGCGAGGCCGCTCGCCTCCGCCGGGAGGCTGCTCTGACCGCCGGCTTCGACGCGAGCCAGGGCGTCGTCGGCGTGCATGACGTCGGGCAGGTCGGCGACCGGCCGTTCGTCGTGACGCAGTACCTCGAAGGCGGGTCCGTCCGTGATCTGCTGACCGGGGGCCGCGTCCCCCTCCCGCGGGCGCTCGCGCTGGCCCGTGACCTCGCGCTCGCTCTGGCCGACCTGCACGCCCGGCGGCTGGTCCACCGGGATGTCGCGCCCGAGAACATCTGGCTGACGGCGGAGGGTCGAGCGGTGCTGGGGGACCTCGGCCTGGCCGCCTTCGAAGAGGACCGCACGGTCGAGCCGCAAGCGGTGGTCGGCACCCTCGCCTACGTGGCTCCGGAGCAGGCGCTCGGCGCGCCGCCGGACCGGCGCGCCGACCTCTACTCCCTCGGCGTCGTCCTGTGGGAGCTCCTCGTGGGCCGGCCTCCCTTGCCTGCCCCGGGACTGCCCTCCTTCCTGAGCCTGCAACGCGGGCAGGGCCACGAGGCGCCCTCCCGGCACCGTCCAGGTGTCCCCGGGGCGCTCGATGCTCTCGTGCTGCGGTTGCTGGCGGCCGACCCCGCTGACCGGCCCCCTGACGCTGCCGACGTGGCAGGTGCGCTCGACGCGATGCTCGGCCCGCCACCGGAGGCGGACCCGCAGGAGCGGTCGCTGTTCGTGGGCCGGGAGCCCGAGCTCGATGTCCTGCGCACCGCTCTCGCCGACGCCGACAGGGGCCAGGGCGGGCTCGTGCTGCTGCTCGGCGAGCCGGGCATCGGCAAGACCCGGCTGTCCGCGGAGCTCGCCCGCGACGCGAGCCGCACGGGTGCGATGGTCCTGAGCGGACGGTGCCCGGATGGCGAGGGCGCACCGGCGTACTGGCCCTGGATCCAGGTCCTGCGGGCAGCCGTGGAGCAGCTCGGCAAGGACACGCTGCGCGAACTGCTCGGCTGGGATGCGGATCTCCTGGAGGCGCTGCTCGCCTCCTCGGCTGCTGAGGGTTCCGGCCTCGACGGTGAGGACGCCCGCTTCCGCCTGTTCGACACGGTCAGCCGGGTGCTGCACGGGATCGCGGGAACGGGGCTGGTCCTCGTCGTGCTCGACGACGTGCACTGGGCCGATCTGGCCTCACTCGCACTGCTCCGGCACGCCGCTCGCGAGGCCGCCGGCAACCGCCTGCTGCTGGTGGCCTGTGCCCGCGAGCTGACCTCACCCCTGCCCGACCTCGCAGCGGCGCTCGGGGCCCTGTCCACCCCGGCGGCGCGCACCCTGACGCTGCGGGGCCTGCCTCTCGGGGCCGCGGAGCAGCTCGTCTCGGGGCTGTCCGGGCTCTCCCTCGCGGCTCCGTCGATCCGGACGCTGCACGACCGCACCGAGGGCAACCCGTTCTTCCTCTCGGAGCTGGTGCACCTGCTTCTCGCCGAGCATCGACTGCAGGGGCCAGCCGCACTTCCGGTGGATGCGGGCGTGCCAGGCGGCGTGCGGGAGCTCCTGCTGCGCCGGCTGGAGCAGGTGGGCCCGGGCTGCGTGACGCTGCTGCGCACCTGTGCGGTGCTCGGTCGGGAGGTCCCGCTCGACCTGCTCGCCCGGGTCTCCGGTCGTACGGGGCCCGAGCTCCTGCCGCTGCTGCACGAGGCGGTCGGGCAGCGACTGCTCGTTCCCCTGCCGGGGGTGCGTGCGGCCCACCGGTTCCCCCATGCGCTCGTGCAGGAGGTCCTCTACGACTCCATCGGGCCGCTGGAACGCGCGCAGCTGCACCTGCTGGCCGGAAGGGCTCTGCTGGATCTGCGCGCGGACGAGCTGGAGGAGCGGGCCGCGGAGCTGGCTGGGCACTTCGTCCGCGCGGCCGACGCGGGCAGTCCGCGGCTGGCTGTGCAGTGGAGCATCCGGGCGGCGCGCGTCGCCGAGGCGGCAGGAGGCTGGGAGGAGGCGGTCGCGCACTACGAGAAGGCCCGGCACCTCGCCGAGGGTCTGCCGGCAGGAGAGGACCGGCCCCCTCCTGGGGAGCTGCTGCTCGCGCTCGGGGAGGCCCAGTGCCGGGCCGGCCGAGCCGACGAGAGCCGGGCCACCTTCTCCCGGGCTGCCGAGCTCGCGCTGCTCCTCGGCGAGCCGGAGCTGCTGGCCCGCGCCGCCCTGGGCACGGGGAACGGCCTGGGCGGCTTCGGGTTCGCCGAGCGGGCCGATGGCGAGCTGCTGGCGCTGCTCGAGGAGTCGCTGGCCATGCTCGACGAGCAGGACAGCGCGTTGCGCGTACGGGTGCTCGCTCGGCTGTCCACCGAGCTGTACTTCACGCCGTTCCAGAGCCGACGCCTCGAGCTGTCCACCCAGGCGCTGGAGATGGCGGTGCGCCTCGGCGACCGCAGGGTCGAGCTCGTCGCGCGCTACAGCAGGACGTGGGCCCTGCTCGGGCCGGACGGGCTCGAGGAACGGCGTACGAGCGCCGAGCGCGTGCTGCGGCTCGCCCGCTCGCTGGAGGACGCGGACATGGTCTTCCGGGCCCATCACCTGCGGATCAACATCTGGCTCGAGTCGGGGCAGCTCGAGCAGGCGGAGGCCGAGATCGACAGCTGCCGCCGGCTCGCGGCTCTGACCCGGCACCCGGTGCACCGGTGGCAGGTGGCGGTGTGGGACGCCATGCGGGCCCTGCTCGAGGGCAACGTGCGTGAGGCCGACCGGCTCAAGGACGAGGCGCTCCGGCTGGGCAGACGAGGCCACGCGGACATGGCGATGGTCGTCTACGGGGCGCAGACGATGGTCACGCGGTGGGCTCAGGGCCAGCTGCACGAGGTGGTCGCGGCAGCCCGCTCCTTCGCCGACCGATATCCGCACGCCCCGGCGTGGCGGGCCGCGCTGGCCTACATCTACACCGAGACGGACCGGCCGGAGGCCGCGCAGGCGGAGCTGGATGTCCTCGCGGCGCGCGACTTCGCCGACCTGCCCCGCGACGGCAACTTCCTGACCGCAGCCACCTTCGCCGCCATGACCGCTGCCAGGGTCAGCGACGTCGCGCGGTGCGGGCAGCTGCTCGCGTTGCTGGACCCGTACGCCGATCGCTATGTCGTGATCGCCGCGGGCGCCGTCGCCTTCACCTCTGTCGAGCTCCCCCTGGCGATGCTCTGCCGCGCGCTCGGCCAGTGGGACCGCGCCCGCCAGCACCTGCAGCAGGCCTCGCGCCGACACCAGCAGCGGGGCGCACGCGGGCTCGAGGTCCTCACGGCGCACGAGCAGGTCACGACGCTCCTGCGGACCGGGCAGCCGGCCGACCGGATCGCGGCCGAGCAGGTGGCGGCCGGCGCGACGAGGCTGGCCGACTCGCTGGACATGCCCCGGCACGCGACGCTCCTGCGGGCGTCGGCACCCGCGCCCGGCGCCCCGGTCACCCTGCTGCTCACCGACATCGCGGGGTCGACGGCGCTGACCGAGCGGCTCGGCGAGGAGCTCGGCTTCCGGCTCCTGGGCGACCACCGCAAGCTGGCAGAGGACCTCGCCTCCCGGCACCGCGGCACCGCGCTGAAGAGCCTCGGTGACGGGGTCCTCCTGGCGTTCCCGGACGCAGCAGACGCGCTCCGCTGCGCCGCGCAGCTGCAGCTCCGGGCGGGCGACAGCGGGACCGGACTCCGCCTCGGGGTGCACACCGGTGCCGTCCTGCGCGAGGGCGCGTCGATGTACGGCCGCACGATGGTGCTGGCGTTCCGGATCGCGGCACGGGCTCGGGCCGGTGAGGTGCTGCTCTCCGTCGACACCCGCACGGCGGTCTCGAACGCTGCCGGGCTCGCCTTCGACCGCGGGTGCCGCATGAGACTCAAGGGCTTCGCGGAGCCGGTCCTGGTTCATCGCCTGCTGTGGCAGCAGCTCCCGGCGGTTTCGCTGTCGGGTTCCTGACAGATCCCTGTCCTGTCGCGGGAAGTCAGGCGATGCTGCCCGCGCGGCATCGACACTGGCCGCCGTAGCCCCGGCGGGATCAGAGGGGGGCGTCCGGTGCTACGGCGGCAGGGGGGCAAGCCACGCCGACCGTTCAGGTCGACGTCGCGGCAGAACGGCGGCGGTAGTCCGCCAGCAGCGCATCCGCCAGGTGCGGCTGGGCGCCGAGCAGCTGCTCGAGCTCCCCGTAGGGGATGGCCAGCAACCGCACCCGGGTGAGGGTGGTCACCGTTGCTGTCCGCAGCTGCTTGCCGAGCAGCCCCGTCTCACCGAAGAGGGATCCGGCACCGAGGGTCGCGACATCACGCCCTGCTGCCCGCACCAGCACTTCCCCGGAGAGCAGCACGTAGGAGCTGTCCGCGGGGGTGCGCTCGGCGATGACCGACCAGCTGGCCGGAAGCGTCACCTCACGTCCGGCGGCGGCGAGGCAGCGGAGCTGCTGTTCAGGGCACCTCGCCAGTGCGGGCGGCCAGGTCTGCCTCGAGTCGCCGGCGCTGGGCGCGGTTCTGTCTGCGCTCCGACATCACGGCCTGCCCGGCACAACAGCTCGGCGATCGCTTCGGCATGGTCCCCCCCAGGCTCCGATGGCGGGTCGACTTCAGCGCGACACCGCCGGACCCGCACCCGCCCGGGGAGGACGGGGAGGCCGGGCAGGGAACCGCTAGGGCTCCCGGCCCAGTCAGGCCGGCTGCAGCGTCGGCGTGCTCTCGACGTCGAACCAGACGACCTTGCCCAGCCCGTGCTCGTGGTGCCCCCACCGGGTCGCCAGCATCTGGATCAGCCACAGGCCGCGGCCCCCGGTCTGATCCGGGTGCGGCCGGGAGGGCATCCGCAGCTCGGGTCGCGAGTCGACGACCTCGACGCGCACCCCGGGGTCACCATGACGCAGGATCACGTGCACCGGCGGCGGCGCGTGCACGACGGCATTGCTGACCGCCTCGCTGGTGAGCAGGACCACCACGTGGATGCACTCCTCGGGGACGCCCCAGCCGCTGAGGTTGCTGCGCACGAGTGAGCGGGCGCGCCGGGCCATGCGCGGGTCGTTCTCGAGCAGCATCTCGACGCAGTGGCGGTAGTTCTCAGCCGAGGGGGGGTGCTCACCGTCGGTGCTGTGCACCATGGGCGATCCCGTCCAGGAGACGCGACAGGGATGGCCACCGAGGCGCGCGTGCTGTCAGCATCGCACGCGCGGGCCCAGATAGATGCAGTTCGCACCTAGCGACCTGCTTCTTCACCACCGGCGGAAGCAGAGCGACTGCCGGCGCGCTGAGCAGGGGCCACTGGTTGTCCTCGGGTGGCACTCTCGCGCCGAGCGACAAGGTGTCCCGAGCGCACGCGCATCCGCCGGGTTCGGAGGAGGTCCTGGACGAGGTCCTGTGCCATCCTCGGGGCGGACGTCCTCCCGCCGCCCGGCACGCCTGAGAGGGAGCCGTGTGATCCGCACCCTCGCGGCCCAGCCGGACGCCGGAGCAGCGCTGCTCGAGGAGGCCGAGGCCGTCTACCGCGGCGTCCTCGTCGACGCCCAGCGCTACCGCAGCACCGCTGCCGACGTCGTCGAGCGGGCGCGTACGGCGGGCGCGGCCGAGGCGGTGGTCGTCGGGTTGCGCGCCTGGGCGTGGGGCGAGCACGTGCGGCTCGACAACGAGCGCGCCCGCGTGCTGCTCGACTCGGCCGCCCGGCTGGCCTCGCGCCGAGGGCTGGACAGCCGGCTCGGCGAGATCCTCGTCAGCCGCGCCGCCGTGTCCCACGAGCTCGGCCGGCTGGCGGCGGCGCAGGACGACCTCGACCGGGCGGCCGCCCTTGTCGGGCCGGAGTGCGGCGCCGAGCTGGTGCTCCAGCAGGCAGCGCTGCACCAGAACATCGGCCGCCTCCACGACGCCGCCCGGCTCTACCGCGACGTGCTCGATCGGGACGCCTGCCCGCCCCAGGTGCTGGTCAAGGTCACCAACAACCTGGCTCTCCTGGAGGTCGGGCTGGGCCGCTGGGACGCCGCGCAGGAGCACGTCGAGCAGGCCCTGCGCCTGGCGGCCGAGCTGGGGCCGGCTCCGCACGCCATCGTCAGCCAGAGCCGGGCCTGGATCACCATGCAGGTCGGCCGGCTGGCCGAGAGCCTGCACCGGTTCGAGGAAGCCGGGGTGCTCTACGAGAAGGCCGGCCTGCCGCTCGGGGAGCACCTCGTCGAGTACGCCGACGCGCTGATCGGCCTGCGCCTGCTGCCCGAGGCCCAGGCCGCCGCCGCCCGCGCCGCGGGCGAGTTCGGACAGCACGAGGCGCGGCTCATGGCAGCGGAGGCCCAGCTGCGCTCCGCCCGGCTCCACCTGCTGGCCGGGGAGGCCGAGGAGGCCGCCGCGGCGGCCCGCAGCGCGCGGGCTCTGCTGCGCCGCCAGGGGCGCACGGCGTGGGTGGCCCGCGCCGACGTGACAGCGGTCGAGGCGCTGGCCTTGCAGGGCCCGTTGCCGCTGTCGGCGCTGCGCCGGCTGCAGGCGGCGGCGAGCACCCTCGACCGGCTCGGCCTGCGCTCCGACGCCGTGGAGGGCCATCTGGCGGCCGGGCGCCTGGCGCTGGTCCGGGGGCGTACGCAGGAGGCGCTCTCGAGCCTCGCGCGCGCCGACCGGCTGGCGCGGCGGGCACCGGTGCTGGTGCGCCTTCGCGGCCGGGTGGCCGCGGCCCTCGGCGCGCAGCACTCTGGGGACGGGGTGGCGGTGCTGCGGCACTGTCGCGCGGGCCTCGCCGATCTCGCGGCGCACCAGGCCGCGCTGCCGTCGATGGAGCTGCGCGCCCTCGCCTCGGGCCACGGCGCCGAGCTCGGCCGGCTCGGCCTGCGGGCGGTGCTCCCCACCGGGACCCCGGTGCAGGTGCTGGACTGGATGGACCGCACGCGCGCCGCCGCCCTCGTCGGCGTGGACGTCCCGGCCACCGCCGGGTTCGAGGACGAGCTGGCCGCGCTGCGGGGGACGCAGGGCGAGCTCGAGGAGGCACGCAGCGGGGGTGCGGAGCCGCCCGGGCTGGTGGCGCGGGTCGCGGCCGCCGAGGACCGCGTACGACGGGCGTCCTGGACAGCACAGCGGTCGACGCAGACGTCCGCCGGCCGCTCGCACCCGGCCGAGCTGAGGGGGCTGCTCGGCGACCAGGTCCTCGTGATGTACGGCTCGCTGGACGGTGCGCTCACGGCGGTGGTCCTGGAGCGCCGCCGCACCCGGCTGGTCCCGCTCGGCCCGACGGCAGCGGCGGTTCGAGCCGCCGAGGCACTGCTGTTCGCCCTTCGCCGCATGCCGCGGCCGCGTTCGCCGGCGGCCGCGGCGGCCGCCCGCGCGAGCGCCGATGCCTCCCGGCTGCGCCTGGTCGAGCTGCTGGTGCGCCCGCTGTCGCTTCGACCGGACGTCCCGCTGGTCGTCCTGCCCAGCGCGGACCTGTCGGGGGTGCCGTGGTCGTGCCTGCACACCGCGCCGACGACGATCGCGCCGTCGGCCGCCCTGTGGGCGCGCACCGCCCGTCGGTCCGCCGCCAGCGACCGGGTCGCCCTGGTCGCGGGTCCCGGTCTGCCAGGTGCCGCCACCGAGGTCACGGCCCTGGCCGAGCGGCATCCGGCGGCCGAGGTCCTGCTGCCGCCGCACAGCACGGTGGAGGCGGTGACGGCTGCGCTGCAGGGCGTCTCGCTGGCCCACCTGGCCTGTCACGGCCTGCTGCGCGCGGACAACCCGATGTTCTCCGCGCTCGTGCTGCACGGCGGCCGGCTCACGGTCCACGAGCTCGCGGCCCGCGCCGACGCACCGCACCGCCTGGTGCTGGCGGCCTGCGAGTCGGGCGTGCAGGTCGGCTACGAGGGCGACGAGATGCTGGGCTTCGTCAGCGCGCTGTTCACGCGCGGCACCGCCGGTCTGGTGGCCAGCATCCTGGTGGTCCCCGACGTCGAGACGGTGGGTTTCATGCGCGACCTGCACGACCACACGCTGACCGGCAGGACGCTGGCGCAGGCCCTGCACGCGGCCCGGTCGACGCTCGACCTGGCCGAGCCGGGCGACTTCGTCAACTGGTGCGCCTGGAACGCGTTCGGGGCCGCATGACAGCTCGACGGCGTCGACGAGCGGCTCAGGTCCCGGGGAGCAGCGGGATCACCCGGCCGTAGTCGGGCAGGGTGCGGCAGTCCGCCGTCAGCCGCCGGTAGGCCTCCCGTGGCGGGCACCCGTCCTTCCGAGCGACGTGCGCCACTGCTGCGGCCACCTGCGGCGCGGCGAAGGACGTCCCGCTCCACACGGCCCACGCGTCGGGGCCGAAGCTGTCGGGACACGGGTCGAGCTCGGGCGACTCGTCCCCCGAGACGTACGTCGAGACGATGCCCTCGGCGACCGTGGAGCAGTCCACCCAGAACCCGTGGTTGCTCCAGGCGGCAGGGGTCAGGTCGGGCGCCAGCGCGCCCACGGCCACGACCCGCTTGGAGGCTGCCGGCCAGCACGGCACGTCGGTGCCGTCATTGCCGGCCGCCGCGAACACCAGCACCTCCGAGTCCATCTCGGCGATGAGGTCGAGCGCCACCTCGATCGCGAGCAGCGGCTGGTTGTCGACCGTGGCCACGCCGAGGGAGAGGTTCAGGATCTTGGCGCCCTCGCGGACGGCGCGCACCATCTCGCACGCGACGTCCGCCTCGCTCCCCACGCCGTCGCTGTCGACCGCGGAGTAGACGGCCAGCTCGCCGTCCGGGCAGACCTGCTGGACGATCCCCGAGGTGAAGGTGCCGTGCCCGGCCCCGAAGTCGAGGAAGCCGTTGGGCTGCGGCAGGTTGTCCAGCGGGTCCTCGTTGTCGGAGCGGGCGAGTCCGGACAGCCAGCCGTCGGCACGCTCCTGAGCGCTGATGCCGGTGTCGATGACCGCCACGCGTACCGGCTGCCCGGCGCCGTCGTCCGCCGACGGTGCCGGGAAGGGCAGCGTGACGGGGGTGCTCTCGGGACCTCCGCGGCCCTTCATGACCGGGCCGAGCGGGGTGATGTGGTTGACCGACGCCTGGTGTCCAGCGGTGCGGATGAAGCGGGCCGCGTCGGTCAGCCGCTGGGCGCCCATGTCGGAGCCGCAGCCGGCCAGGCGCAGCACCCGGCCGCCGAGCCCGTCGACGGGCGTCATTCTGGTGAAGCCGAACGGCGTGAGCGCGGCGAGCAGGGCATCGTCCTGGGCGGCCTCCGAGCGCACCAGGAGCTCGCCGCAGACCACCCCGACCTCCGGGCAGCCCTGCCGCTCGAGCAGGTGGAACGCGTGGAGGTCGTCTCGCTCGGCGCGCCGGCTCTGCACGGCCCCGAGCAGCACCCGGCGGTAGGCGTCCTGCTGCGGTGCCCGCCCCAGCCCGACGGTCTGCCGCCGCACGCTCTCGCGGTCGGCGAGGCGCTGCGCCGCGTCCCGCGGGTCGACGTGCGGAACACTCCAGCGCGACGCTCGCAGCCGAGTGGTGGATCTGTTCGCAGCATCCCTGGCCATGGTCGCCCCGCGCTCTCTGTCTGCCGTCGGTGGCGCCGGCGACACCGGCAGCCCGTTGGTCTGCGTGCACTTCCGACCGACAGAGCGCCGCGCAGGCCCGCTGATACCTCTGTCGAGGACGGATCCCCACCCCCCGGCCGGACGATCCCGGGTCTCCCCTGCCCGGTCAACAGCCGGCCCGTCCGCGGCATGCGATGGTGCGCGGATGCGCATCGCGGTCGCCCCTGAGCCCTCCGAGGTGGTCGCGGCCGCGGTGCACGCGGGCGGCGGCTCGGTCGTGGCGGTCACCGACCAGCCCGACGGGCTCGTCTGGCTGGCGCCGTCTGCGCCTGACGAGCTGCAGCATGCCCTGCAGGTGGCGCCCAGCGCCCGGTGGGTGCAGCTGCCGTTCGCAGGCGTCGAGGCGTTCGTGCACGCCGGCGTGCTCGATCCGGACCGCACGTGGACGTGCGCCAAGGGCGTCTACAGCGAGCCGACCGCCGAGCACGCGCTGACCCTGGCCCTCGCGGGCCTGCGGCACCTGCCCGAGCGGGCGCGCGCCACCTCGTGGGGGCGGCAGGGCGGCACGACCCTCTACGACGCCCCGGTCGTCGTGCTCGGTGGCGGCGGCATCGCGGCCGTGCTGCTCGACCTGCTCGCCCCCTTCCGCGTACGGGCCACCGTCGTGCGACGGCAGCCGGCAGCGCAGGTGCCCGGCGCCACGCGGACGGTCGGCCTCGACCGGCTCGACGACGTGCTTCCCGGGGCGGCGGTGGTCTTCCTCGCTCTGGCCCTGACTCCGGACACCGAGCGGGTGATCGGGGCGCGGCAGCTGGCGGTCATGGACGGGCAGGCGTGGCTGGTCAACGTCGCGCGCGGCCGGCACGTGGACACCGACGCTCTCGTGGCGGCGCTCGACAGCGGCAGCATCGGCGGCGCGGCCCTGGACGTGACCGATCCCGAACCGCTGCCGGAGGGTCACCCGCTCTGGCAGCACCCCCGCTGCCTGCTCACGCCGCACACCGCCAATCCCTGGCAGGCCGCTCAGGCACTGCTGTCGCGTCGGATCAGCGACAACGTGCGGCGCTTCGCCGCCGGGGAGCCGCTGCTCGGCCTCGTCGACCTGTCGGCGGGCTACTGACCCCCGGCGGTCAGCCCTGCTCGAGCACGTCGTAGACCTCGGCCGCCGGCAGCCCCATCACCTGCTCGAACATCTCGAGCTTGAGCTGGTCCAGGCGCGCCTCCTCCTTTACGGATCGGCCGTCCCTGCTGGCGAGCTCGAAGAACTCCTCCGTCACGATCCCCTCGCGCACGACGAGGGTCAGCGACGCATCGCGGTAGCCGAGCCGGAAGACGAACCGCTCCAGGGTCGGGCCTCGCTCGGAGCGGGCGAGGGCGGGGTCGACGACGTAGCGGTCCCCGGTCGCGGCGCGGGTCACGAGCTCGATCGCATCGCGCGCTCCCGGCCCGGCGAAGGCGGTCCGCACGGAGATCTCGCGGCGCTGCGGGGGTGCGTCGTCGAGCAGCGGCAGGGCGAGCTCGAGGATCTTGAAGGCCTGCGCGACACCCCCGGGAGAGCCTGGCCCGGAGTACTTGAGCATCTCGTCGACGGAGAACGCGAGCAGCGTGCCCCCGTCCAGGACGTCGATCGTGCCGGGCATGGTGTCCTCCGGTGCTGGGGAGCCGGTCCTGCTGGCGGGTGAGCATCCCCTACCACGCGGATCCGGCCGTGGGGTGGGGCGGCCGACCGCTCAGCCTGAAGCAGCCTCCTCCCGGGGCGCCGGTGCGAGACCCGGCCTGCGCGCTGTTGCGCGGTTACTGTCCTCGGCATGCCGAGAAGCCGCGGGCGAGCGGGTCCGCGCCGGATCTCGGGGTTCTGCCTGGTGGCCCTCGTGGTCGCCTGCGGATCCGCGGAGCAGAGCAGCCCGCGGGCACCGCTCGGGCCGGCCGTGCAGCAGAAGCAGCTCGTCGTCGAGGGGCTCTCGCGGGGCTACCGCCTCTTCTCCCCGCCGTCGCGGGACCGCTCCCTCCCCGCCCCCCTGGTCCTCGTCCTGCATGGGGTGGGCAACACGGGGGAGCAGATGGTGGGGGTGACCGAGTTCGACCGGCTCGCCGGCACCGAGGGGTTCCTCGTCGCCTACCCGGAAGGGGTGAACCGGACCTGGAACGGCGGCTACTGCTGCCCGAACGGCGGGCCGCCACAACCTGACGACGTGGCCTTCCTCGAGGCCGTGATCGACGACGTCTCGGCCACGGCGGACGTCGACCCGGCCCGGGTCTTCGCGGTCGGCTTCTCCGGTGGAGCCATCATGGCGCACAAGCTGGGCTGCGACCTGTCCGACCGGATCGCGGGGCTGGCGTCGGTGTCCGGGTCGATGGTCCTGGCGGACTGCCGGCCGAAGGATCCTGTCTCGGTCCTGGCGATCAACGGCACCGCTGACCCCCTGGTGCCCTACGGCGGCGGACCCACCGCCGGCGGCGCGACCCAGCCCTCACCACCCGCACCGGAGGTGGTGCAGCGCTGGGCCGAGCTGAACGCCTGCCCCTCGCCCGCCTCGCGCGAGCCCGGCGAGGTGCTCACCACGACGACCTGGACCGGTTGCGCGGAAGGGACGGCGGTCCGCCTGCTCACGATCGACGGGGGCGGGCACACCTGGTTCGCGCCGGAGTTCGGGCGGGTCAACGGCGCGGTCGACGCGACCCGGGTGGTCTGGGACTTCCTGCGCACGGTGCCGGTCGGCAGCTGACGGTGATCTTCCCCTTGTCGGGGCTCGTGACGCGTGCCGACGCCCCAGAAGGTGAAGATCACCGCTCCGGAGGGGCTCGATCAGGCCCCTCGGCGCCCACCGACCGGTTTCCCGACGGCCGGGCTCGCTAGCCCAGCTGCGCTCGTTCAGCAGCCCGGATGGTGTCCTCCCTGACGACGATCATCCCGAGCAGCGTGGACAGCGCCACCACCGCGCTGATCAGGAACACGGCCCTCAGCCCGAGGAGCTGGCCGAGCAGGCCGCCGGCAAGGGCACCGATCGGCCGTGTCCCCCACGCGAACAGCCGGTAGGCGCTGTTGACCCGGCCGAGCATTCCGTCCGGCGTGACCCGTTGACGCAGCGACACCGCGATCACGTTCCACAGCGCGCTCACCGCCCCTCCTGCGAAGAAGCCGACGCCGACGACGAGCGGCGAGCTCGTCAACGCTGGGGTGGCCAAGGAGAACGACCCCTCCGAGGACGCTGAGCGACAGCGATCTCGACCGGCCGAGCCGGCGCTCGACCTGCTCGGCGAGCAGCGCCCCCGCCAGTCCCCCCGCGGCGAGCGCGGCGAGCAGCAGCCCGTACCCCGCCTCCGACAGGTCGAGGCTGGAGCCGGGTCCGACGGCGTAGAGCACGAAGACCGCGAAGGCGGCGTTGGTCGCGAGGTTGTACTGCCCGGTCATGAAGGCCAGGGTGCGCAGCAGCCGGGAGCGCCAGAGGAAGCGCAGCCCCTCCGCGACGTCGGCCCCGCATGCTGCTGCGGTGCTCGCGCACGATCTGGAAGCGGCCGCGTACGAGCAGCAGGACGCCCACGGCAACCGCCCCAGAGCAGGGACGACGTCGCGAAGGCCACGGCAGCGCCGGTGGCGACGAGCACGCCCCCGAGGGGAGGCCCCACGAACTCGTTGGCCGTGAGCTCGGCGGCCTGCAGGCGCCCGTTCGCCCGTGACAGCTGCTCGCGCCCGATCAGCTGCGGCAGGATCGACTGGGCGGAGGTGTCGTAGACGACCTCGGCGATCCCGAGGCAGAGCGCGACGGCGTAGAGGGCGGCGAGAGAGGTCCATCCGAGCACCGCCACCAGCACGAGGATCGCGACGACGGCGGCGCGAAGGAGGTTGGCGACCAGCATCGACCTGCGCCGGTCCACCCGGTCCGCGAGGGCTCCGGCCGGAAGCGCGAACACCAGCCACGGCAGCGTCCCCAGGAACGCCACGCCCGCCACGAGCGCCGGCGAGTCCACGAGCGTGACCGCCACCAGCGGCAGGGCCACCTTGACGACCCGTCCGCGACGTTCGACAGCGTCGAGGACGACCACAGCAGCCAGTAGCCGCGCCCCAGCGGAGGGTGGCCGGCCCCGAGCACCTGGGCAGCCCGCTCCGTCACGGGCAGCAATAGCTCCAGGGATCCGGGAGCAAATCCGCTGGACGCCGATGACTTCCGGGGAGCAGTTTTGTCAGACCGGCGAGAGACGCTGACAGCCGGACCCGAGGAGTGCCATGACCGCATCCACATCGCTGGCGATCGAGGCCACCGGCCTGGTCAAGGCCTACGGGCAGGTGCACGCCGTCGACGGCGTCGACCTCGCCGTGCCGCGGGCTGCGTCTACGGCGTGCTCGGCCCGAACGGCGCGGGCAAGACGACGACCATCCGCATGCTGGCCACCTTGATCCGTCCGGACGCCGGCAGCGCGCACGTCCTCGGCCACGACATCGTGCACGAGGCCGACGCGGTCCGTGGGCGCATCAGCCTCACCGGTCAGCTGGCCTCCGTCGACGAGGACCTCACCGGCCGCGAGAACCTCGTGCTGCTCGGGCGCCTGCTGGGGCTCAGGCGCGCGGCCGCGAAGCTCCGCGCCGACGAGCTGCTCGGGGCGTTCGGCATCGCCGAGGCCTCGGGTCGCCTCGTCAAGAACTTCTCCGGGGGCATGCGGCGGCGGCTGGACATCGCCGCGAGCCTGGTCGTCACGCCGGAGCTGATGTTCCTCGACGAGCCGACGACCGGGCTCGACCCGCGGTCGCGCAACCAGGTGTGGGAGATCGTGCGCGCCTTGGTGCAGGAGGGCACCACGGTG
Source organism: Mycobacteriales bacterium (assembly GCA_030447385.1). Classification (GTDB taxonomy): domain Bacteria; phylum Actinomycetota; class Actinomycetes; order Mycobacteriales; family SCTD01; genus SCTD01. The sequence continues at coordinate 121,704 of JAUJOY010000001.1, read as the reverse complement.
CTGCTCTGCACCCAGTACCTCGAGGAGGCCGACCAGCTGGCGGACGGCATCGCCGTCATCGACCGCGGCCGGGTCATCGCCGAGGGCACGCCCGCCCAGCTCAAGTCCTCCGTCGGGCGCGGCGCCCTGCACGTCACGCTCGCCGACGCGGCGCAGCGGCCGGACGCCGAGCGAGCCCTGACCAGGGCGCTCGGCGCGCTGACGCTCCAGCCCGACGCTGCGCGCTTGTCCGCGACCTGCTCCGATGCCGAGGAGGCCGGGCGAGCCGTCGCCGAGCTCACGGCCGCGGGCATCGGCATCGCCGACTTCTCCTTCGGCCGACCGAGCCTGGATGAGGTCTTCCTCGCCCTCACCGGCCACCCGGCCGACTCCTCCGTCGAATACGAGGCCACCGCATGAGCGCCACCCACGACACCGTCGCCGCCGCCGACACGGCCGCGGTCCGGCGCGCCATCGCCTCGACGACCCGCCCGCCACGGCCCGGACCGGCGTCGACGGCCCTCACCTTCGGGTGGCGGGGCATGCTCAAGGTCAAGCACGTGCCCGAGCAGCTGCTCGACGTGACGATCACCCCGGTGATGTTCGTGCTGATGTTCACCTACCTGTTCGGCGGGGCGATCTCCGGCTCCACCGGGGAGTACCGCGACTACCTGCTGCCCGGGATCCTCGTGATGTCGGTGCTCTTCACGACCGTCTACTCCGGGGTGGCGCTCAACACCGACCTGACCAAGGGGGTGGTGGACCGCTTCCGCTCGATGCCGATCTGGCGTCCCGCCCCGCTGGTCGGCTCGCTGCTCGGCGACACCGTCCGCTACCTGCTCGCGGTGACGGTCATCATGGTGGTCGGGGTGCTGCTGGGCTTCCGTCCCGACGGCGGCTTCTTCGGTGTGGCAGCAGCACTCGGGCTCGTCGTCGTCTTCGCGTTCGGGCTCTCCTGGGTCTTCACGACCCTCGGCCTGCTGCTGCGGACCCCCAGCGCCGTCATGAACGCCGGCTTCATGGGCATCTTCCCGCTGACCTTCCTGTCCAACGTCTTCGTGGCTCCCGAGACGCTGCCGTCCGCGCTGGAGGCCTTCGTTGAGGTCAACCCCATCTCGATCCTCGCCTCGGCCTCACGGGGGCTCATGGCCGGCGACGCCGACGGGGGGCAGATCCTCGTCGCGCTCGCCGTGGCGGCGCTGCTCGCTGCCATCTTCGCGCCGCTGACCACGATCCTGTACCGCCGGGGGTAGCAGAACGCGCGTGGAGCCGCCCCGGGCTGACGGCAACCGCCGTGTGGAGGACCGGCCGCGGGGGGTTCCCGATCGTGCGTGCACGCGCAAGAATGCAGGCGTGGACGAGGACGCCCTCCCGAGCGGGACCGTGACCTTCGTGTTCACCGACATCGAGGGCTCCACGCAGCTGCTGCGCCGCCTCGGGCACGGTTACGACGCCGTCCTGCGCCGCAGCGTCGACGTGCTGGTCGAGACCTGGCAGAGCCACGGCGGGCATCCGCTGCCCGGCGCGGGCGACTCCACGTTCGCGGCCTTCGAGAGCGCAGCGGCTGCCGTCTCCGCGTGTGTGGAGGGGCAGCGCCGGCTGGCCGCCGAGTCCTGGCCCGAGCACGGGCGGCCCGCGGTGCGCATGGGCGCCCACACCGGTCTCGCGGTCCCCCGGGACGGTGCCTACGTCGCGCTGGCCGTGCACCAGGCGGTCCGGGTCATGACGGCCGCGCACGGCGGCGAGATCCTCATCTCCGAGCAGTGCGCGGACGAGGCCGGGGACGTTCCCGCAGTCCAGCTGGTGCCGCTCGGGCGCTACCGCATCCGCGACTTCGACACCGGGCCCAGGCTGTACCGCGTGGCCGCCCGCGGACTGCGCCGGGAGTTCCCGGCCATCCGCGCCGTGCCCGTCGACGGGCACAACCTCGTACCGCCGCCCACGCCGCTGGTCGGCCGTGCGCAGGACGTCATGGCCGTGGTCGCCGGCCTTGCGCCGGGGCGGGTGCAGACGCTGCTCGGGCCTGGCGGCGTGGGCAAGACCCGGCTGGCGGTGGAGGTGGGCATCGTCGCCGCCCGGGGGTGGGACGACGGCGTGTGGCTGGTCGACCTGGCACCACTGCAGGACGAGGCGCTGGTGGGTTCGGCCCTCGCTGCCGCCGTGGGCGCGCCCGTGTCGGCCGGCAGCGACCGCTGGCAGGACGCCATGGAGCACCTCGCCCGCCTGCGGGCGCTGGTCGTCCTCGACAACTGCGACCACCTCGTCGACGAGCTCGTGCCACGGCTGTCGGAGCTGTTGGCGAGGTGTCCCGGGGTGGGCATGCTCGCCACCAGCCGCGAGCGCCTCGGGATGCCTCAGGAAGGCGTCTGGCCGGTGCGGCCGCTGCCACTTCCGGCCGGGAACGCCCCGCTTGCGGATGCTGCGTCGACACCGTCGGTCGAGCTCTTCCTGCAGCGAGCGAGGTCCGTCTGCCCGTCGTTCGTGCTCGACGAGGGCACCGTGGGAGCCGTCGTCGGCATCTGCCGGCGGCTCGACGGCCTGCCGCTCGCACTCGAGCTGGCGGCGTCGCAGATGTCGGTCCTTCCGCCCGCCCGGCTCCTCGCCGGGCTCGAGGACCGGTTCGCCGTCCTGCGGAGCCGGGACCGCGGCCGGCCTGACCGGCAGCGCACCATGGAGGCGGCCATCGACTGGAGCGTTCGCCTGCTCGCCCCGCAGGAGCGGACGGCCTTGCGGCGGCTGGCCGTGTTCGCCAAGGACTTCTCGCTCGAGGCCGCTGCCCCCGCCCTCGCAGACGGGAGCGAGATCGTCGGCGGGGACGTCCCCGAGCTGGTGTGGCAGCTGGCCGAGCGGTCGCTGGTCAGCGTCGACCTGACCGGGAACGACAGCCGCTACCGGCTGCTCGAGACGGTGCGGGCCTACTCCTGGCGGCTGCTCGAGGAGCACGGCGAGGCCGGGGGTGCGGCGGAGCGCCTCGGGCAGTGGTGGGTGGATCGTCTGGGCCCCTGGCAGCCCATGGACCGGCTGCGCGCTGCGCAGATCAGCGACGAGCTGGAGAACCTCCGATGGCTCGTACCGCTGCTCGCGGGCACGCGCCCCGAGCTGGCCCAGCAGCTGGCCTGCACCATCGCCCGCTACTACTACGCCGGGGACACCCCGCTGCACAGCATCGACGAGCTCTCGGGTTACGCGAAGATGCTGCCCGCGCCGTCGGCCGCACGGGTGTCGCTGCTCACGACCCTGTCCAACCTGCACGTACGCCACGGCGACATCGCCAGTGCGCGTGCGGCCGCGGCGCTGGCCGCTGGTGTCCAGAGGGCGTGTGGCGGCCCGCCGCCGTGGGATGACGTCGCCGTCGAGCGTGCCCGGGGCGAGGTCGCGCTCCGTTCGTCGGACTACGAGCAGGCCGGGGCCATCGCCCGCGCCGCGCTGGAGCGCGGGCTCACCAGCCGGGGCCGCGCCCGGATGCTCAACCTGCTCGGGCTCTCCTCCCACTTCGCCGGGGACGACGCGGCTGCCGCGGCCGCCTTCGACCAGGAGCTGCTGCTCGCCCGCTCCCTAGACGACGATCACCTCACCGCGATCGCGGAGGGCAACCTCGCCGAGCTGGCCCTGCGCTACGGCGACCTGACGACCGCTGCACGGCATCAGCGGGCCTGCCTCGACCTCGGGATGGCCCTCGGGTCCGAGGTCCAGATCGCCTACTCGATGGTGACGGCGGCTGCGCTGGCGGCGTCCGCAGATCCCGTTCTCTCGGTGCGCCTGAACGCGAAGGCGCAGCAGGTCCTGAGCGAGAACGGTCACCAGCTCTACGACGAGGACCTCGCGGCGTGCGAGCAGATGTCGCAGAGCAACCGCCGGATCCTGGGGGACGCCCCCTTCGATGCCGAATCCGCCGCCGGTCGCGCGCTGCTCCTGCCCGACGCGGCGCAGCTGGCGGGGCAGGCGCTGGACCGGGTCGCGACGCCGGAGCACGACCCCGTACGCACGACGCTGAGGAGCGGGACATGAGCGAGACCACCGGCCGACCCAACGGCTCATGGCAGGACCGCGTCGCCTTCTCGCGTGAGGCAGGAGGCGTGGCCTACCGGCCGGGGGAGGTGTTCGTCCGCGCGATCGACGCCGAGCGCACCGAGGGGATCCTCGAGCGGGAGCGCGGCGTGAGCAGCGGGTCCTTCCTGCGCTTCGCGACCGAGATCGATCCGGTGGCAACGGTGCAGGACCTTCGGCTCGAAGGGATCCCGGCGCAGCTCAACCACGTGCTGTTCTCGCACTGCTACTGCTGCGGTCCGCACCCGGCTGCCGTGTGGGGCGCGAGCGCCGGCGACCCGTTCTGGGCCAACCCGTTTCGCGCCAACCCGTTTCGCGCCAACCCGTTCCGGGCGAACAGCTTCACGGCCAACCCCTTCCGCGCCAACCCGGCCGAAGAGGGTCTGCAGGCAGCGGGCCGCAACGAGCACAGCGCCCGTCCGGCCTCGCCGCCTGCGCTTCCCGTCTTCCGCGGCCGGGTCGGCGAGCGTACGAAGCCCTCGATCGTCGTCCTCGACACCGGGCTGGCCGGCGGGAGTCTGCGGCCGCACGCCTTGCGCGGCCTCGCCGACGACCCCGTGCACGCGGAGTACCCGGACGAGGACCAGGACGGCCGCATCGACCCGGTCGCGGGGCACGGCACCTTCATCGCCGGGCTCATCGAGCGCATCGCCCCCGGCTGCGAGCTGTCGGTCAACGGCGTCCTCGGCGGCCACGGCGACGCCGACGAGATCAGTGTCGCCGACGCGCTCGAGGCGCTGATCGACCCGGACACGGGGGCCGGTCCGGACCTGGTCAACCTGTCCTTCGGCGGCTACGCCCTCGGGGAGATGGAGCGGCTCGCGCAGGCCGTACGCCGGCTGCAGGCCGCCGGCACCATCGTCGTGGCCTCGGCGGGCAACGACTCGACCTGCCGCCCCTCCTTCCCCGCGGCGCTGCCGGGCGTGGTGTCGGTCGGAGCCCTCGGTCCCGACGGTCCCGCGACGTTCACCAACTACGGCGAGTGGGTGCGGGCCTGCGCCCCCGGCGTCGGGATCGTGAGCACCTTCTTCACCAGCTGGACGCCGCAGGGGGGCGGGAACAGCTACGAGGAGTGGGTCTCCTGGAGCGGCACCTCCTTCGCCGCGCCGGCCGTCGTGGGCGCGCTGGCCCGCTGCATGCGGGACGGCCTGTCCGGCCCCGAGGCGGTCAAGCACCTGCTCGAGGACCCGGCGCTGCTGCGCTGGCCAGAGCTCGGGACGGTCGTGAACGCCACGCCGTGCTGGCAGATCGACCCGCCCTGATCCGCGCCGTCAGCGGTATCTGGCCGACCCGAGGAAGCGATGCACGTCGGCGGCCTCCACCTCGAGTGCCGCGGCAACCGCCGGGTCGATCGGGGCGAAGGGGACCACGGTGAGATCGCCCAACGACCACGTCGCGGCCGCGCGGCCGTGCACGAGGGCGAACGGCCGGAAGATGCCGTTGCTGGTGACGAGCTCGCGGTGCTCCCCGACGACCGGCTCGCGGTCGGCCCAGCCCAGCAGCAGCGGGTCGAACGGGCCGAGCAGCCGCGGCGGCGGCGGTGCGGCCGGCTCCGCCGCAGTCAGCGCCACCAGCTCGTTCCCGCGGTCGTGCAGGCCGCGGATCCCGCTGAGCCCGCGACGCGCATCACCCAGGGAGAGCCCGGCCCACCGAGCGAGGTCGCGGGCGGACGCGGGCTGGTGCCCGACCAGGTAGCGGCGGGCGAGCTCGGTCAGCGCCCCGCCCCGGTCCGGCACGGCCTCGAGCGCGGCACCCAGCCAGTCCCGCACATGCACGTAGGCGTGGTCGCTCCCGATCACCGGCCCCCGGACCGCCAGCCCGAGCAGGCAGGTGCGCATCAGCACGTGGGCCAGTGCCTGCCCGGCGACCGGGACGCCGGCGGCGCACAGCAGCTCGCGCAGCGCGGGACGGGTACGCGGGCCGTCCGCCAGCGCATCGGCGACCACGCGCGTACCCCGCTCCGCCTGCTCCGGTGAGACACCCTCCTCGCGCCGTCGCCGGGTGTTCCCCGTGTGCAGCTGCGGGGTGGTCAGCGCGTGCAGCAGCGGCAGGTCCGCGCTGCGCACCAGGTGCAGCGTGCCGCGGTTCAGCCAGCTGACGACGAGGCTGCGGTCCTGCGTCAGGGCGCGGTCGACGTCCTGCGCGACCAGGCCGGCGGAGCGGGCGCGGACGGCGAGTCGGGCGCCGCGCGGATCCTGGGCCTGCACGGCCAGCAGTCGCTCGGCCACCCGATCCGGGGAGGCTGCTGGGGGTCCGGAGAGCAGCTGCGCGCGGCAGCGTTCCTCGCGCACGCCCACCGGCCCATGATGCCCTGCTCCGGACATCGCGCCGCACCGCCCGGTCTAGCGCCGCTTCCTCGGCCGCCGCCCCTCGGCAGCCTCGCGTCGGTCGGATCGGAGCACCGAGATCAGCAGGGCGAGCCCGCCGCCGGCCGCCAGCGCGAAGCAGGTCACCGCGATGCTGGGATATCCCAGGATCCGGGACTCCGTCGGTATCTGCATCATCAGCGCTGCGCCCACCACGAGGGAGGCGAGAACGAGGCCGGTGGCCAGCCGGTTGACGAGCCGCTGCAGGAGGGCGTGCAGCTGCGGCTGGTCGATCGCGTCGATCTTGACCTGGAACTTCCCCTCCGCGACGGCGTCCATCACCTTGTTGACCCGGCCGGGGAGCTGCACGGTGAAGTCCCGGGCTTCCATGGCTGCTCCGAGCAGCCCTCCGGACGAGGTCGTCATCCTCGTCTGGAGGATGGCTGCGGTGTGGCGGCGGATGGCCTCGGTGGGGGCAAACCCCGGGTCCAGGTGCTTCGCCACCTGGTCCAGGTTCAGCAGCGCCTTGCCGACCAGGGCCAGCTCCGGTGCCGGCCGCAGCCCGCAGCGGCTCGCGATCCGCGTCATGTCGAGGACCACCGCCCCGGCCTGCAGGGCGCTGCCCAGCTCGACACTGCGGTGGACGAGGTCGTCCATGTCGGCGCGGAAGGTGTCGCGGTCGAAGTCCGCCTGCTGCGAGCCGAGCTGCGCGAGGGCCGTCGCGGCCTCCTCGCCGTCACCGTCGCTGACCGCGAGCAGCAGCTTGACGATGCAGTCCCTGGCGCTGTTGGAGAGCCGGCCCACCATGCCGAGGTCGATCAGTGCGAGCCGGCGGTCCGGGGTGAGCAGGACGTTGCCCGGATGGGGATCGGCGTGGAAGAAGCCCTCCCCGAGGATCTGCTGCAGGTAGGCGCGGAAGAGGTCGTCTACGAGCGGGCGAGCGTCAAGATCGGTACGGCCGACAGCCGTCACATCAGTGACCTTTCGCCCCGGGATGAAGTCCATGGTCAGCACCCGGCCGGTGCTGTAGTCGGGCACGTGCCGCGGCACCACGAGCCGCGGCCAGGGCTGCACGATCTCGGCGAGCGTCGTGAGGTGGGCGGCTTCGCGGGTGTAGTCGAGCTCGGCCACCAGTGCCTTGCGGAAGTGCTCGAGCAGCTCGCTGAGGCCGAACCGCCGCCCGAGGTCGGTGTGCTTGTCCGCGAACTGCGCGAGCTCGTGAAGCGCCGCCATGTCCTCGGCGATCTGCCTGCGGATTCCGGGGCGCTGCACCTTGACGACCACCTCCCGGCCGCTGTGCAGGACGGCGCGGTGCACCTGCGCCAGCGAGGCAGCGGCGAGGGGCTCCGGGTCGAAGGACGAAAAGGCATGCGACACCCCCACCCCGAGCTCGTCCGCGACGATCCTCTGCACGTCCTCGAACGGGAAGGGCGCGACGTCGTCCTGCAGTCGCGCCAGCGCGTCGGTGTAGGGCTCAGGCAGCAGGTCGACCCGCGTCGACAGGAGCTGCCCGAGCTTGATGAACGTGGGTCCGAGCCGCTCGAGGTCGGCGGCGAGCTGCACGGCGTCCTCGCACCGGGGCGAGCCGGATTCCTCGGCGTCCAGTCCTTCGATGTCGAGGTCGTTCACGAGGTCGGAGCGGCCGTACTTGATGAGCAGCCGCGCGATGTCCCGGTAGCGCACGAGGTGCTTCGGCTGCAGCGAGAGGCCCACGGGGCGGACCATAGCGATCTTCCGACCCGTGCGCAGCGGGCCTGTGCAAGGCCCGCCTTGCCCATCTGCCAGGGGTGGTCCGGCAGGTGGCGGCGGGCGTACATGACCGTCGAATCCGCTCCGGTGGAGAGCGCAGTCCGGCATTGTGGTCGACATGCCTCGCTTCACGCTGCAAGAGGGCACGTCGTCGAAGTTCTGGGAGATCGAGCAGTCCGGCACCGAGGTGACCGTGCACTTCGGCCGGATCGGCACGAACGGTCAGACGAAGACCAAGGACCTGCTCACCGAGGACGCCGCCCGCGCGTCCGCGGCGAAGCTGATCTCGGAGAAGGTGCGGAAGGGGTACGCGGAGGAGGGCGTCGCGCCGCCGGCACCCGCACCGGGGTCAGCCCCCGCACCTGCAGCCGCGAAGGAGTCGGCTCCCGCACCGGCAGCTGCGAAGGGGTCGGCTCCCGCACCGGTCGCGAAGGCAGCGGGGGTCGAGGTCGGGCCGGTAGCTGCGCCGGCCCATGAGCCGCAGCAGCAGCCGGCGCCACCCGTGTCGCAGCCGGTCGAGATCCCGGACGAGGACGAGTGGACGCCGCCGGCCTCCTGGCGCCGGGAGGTCCTCCCCATTCGCGGTCTGGACCCGGTGTCCGCGCCTGCGCTGGACACCGCTGCCGCGCAGACGCTGCTCGCGGACCGGCGCGAGCGGGCACGGGCCCGGATCAGCAACCGCTCGACCCCCGAGGACCTCCGGCGGGCCGGGATCCTCGCGCTGGGCGAGGAGAAGCGCCTTCTGCGGCGGGCGGTCGAGGTGACGCCGACTCCACTGGGAGAGGCCGTGGTCGCGGCGGCCATGCTCGCGGACTGCGACTGGAGCGACGTCGAGCGGGTCGGGCTCGCGCTGCTGAGCCTGTGGTGGACGCAGCATCCCGTCGAGCTCGTCGTCCAGATCCCCGGCGAGCTGGCCGGCCTGCAGCACCAGTCGCACGGATCCTCACCCGGCGTCCAGCGGCTCACCACTCGCCAGTACTACGGGTCCAATGCGCTGCCCGCCCTCACGCGCCTGCGCGCGCTGCTCGCGGCGAGCGACGACAGCACGTACGAGCGGGCCGTGGCGGCGCTCGAGGACACCACGACCAGCCCGCTCGGTCTGCTCCGGGCCGCGGTGCTCGCGCCCACCAGGCAGGACTGGGTGTCCGCGGCGCTGGCCGGTGGCCTTCCCTCGGGCAGCGGAGCGGACCAGCTCTGGGTCCTCCTCCTGTCGAGCTGCCGCTCCGCGGACGACGCCGAGGTGATCCTCTCGACCGCATCCCCGTGGCTGCTTTCCCAGCTGCCGGCGGCGGCCACCAGCCTCGCCGCGCACGTGGGCCCTCCTGCCGCCCCCCTGCTGCTCGCCCTGCTGGATGACGCCGATGCGGAGCTCGCCCGCCGGTTGATCGGTCTGGTCGCGGGCTTCCGGGACGACGGGGCTTTTCGTGCCCTGCTCTCGCGGGCGGACCGCAAGGGGGTGCCCGAGCGGGTGCTCTCGGCCAAGGAGCTGCAGCCCTTCCGCGCCACCCGGCTGCTGGCCGAGCAGGCAGCCGGCAGCGGGAGCTCCGCCCGCACCTGCGCAAGCCTGCTGCGTGCACACCTGTCCGCGCATCCCGAGACCCGCGCCGTCACAGCCGGTCTGGGCCCGGCGGCGCGAGCAGCGCTGGAGAAGGCCCTACCTGCCGAGGACGGCTCTCCGGTGGCGACACCCGCCCAGCTGCCGCCGATCCTGGTCGAGGCTCCGTGGGACAGGAAGCGCTCGGCGGGCCGTCCGGTCGTCGTGCCCGGCCTGGCCGCGCCGTCGACGGCGTCCCTCGTCTGGGCGCCCGGCGAGCAGGACAGCTGGCGGGTGCAGCGACAGCACTGGATGGCCGCGCGCGAGAGCTGGGACCAGGCGCTGAGCAAGCAGAGCTGGAGCTTCGTCATGACGCTGGCGGCCGCACCCCGCAACGTCGGCCGTCGCTACCTGTCGAAGGTGGACGCCCGCACCAGCTACTGCGACGCCAGTCACGTGCAGGGCCTGCTCGCCACGCACGAGCTGGACGCCGTCCCGCTCGCGCTGGACCTGGCCCGGGCCAAGCCCTCCCGTGCCGCCGCCCTGCTGCCGGTGCGTTCGGCGGAGGTCGCCGTCGCCATGGCCGACTGGCTGGTGCGGGCGAAGTCGGTGCGCCCGACCGCGCTGGCGTGGCTCGCGCGGCACCCTGAGGCCGCGGCTCTCGGGCTGGTCCCCGTGGCCCTGGCAAGCCCGGCAAGGAGCGGCGGGCCGCCGAGCGGGCGCTTCGCGTCGTCGCCGCCCGGCACCGTCGCCCCGTGGAGGCGGCAGCCGCGTCCTACGGTCCCGAGGCCTCGGCCGGCATCGCCGCGATGCTCCAGGTCGACCCCGTCGACGTGCTTCCCGCGAGGGTGCCGACGCTCCCGACGTGGCTCGACCTGCACGGCCTGCCGCCGGTCCTGCTGGCCGACCGGACCGCGCGCCTGCCCGTGGACGCGGTCCGCCGGCTGCTCACGTGCCTGGCGGTGTGCGAGCCGGGAGAGACCTACGCCGGGCTGGAGCAGGCCCTGCCGGCGCTCGATCGCACCTGCGTGGCGGAGATGGCGTGGGCCGCCGTCGAGACCTGGCGCCTGGCCGGTGAGCCGGCGAAGGACAGCTGGGCCCTGCACGCGCTCGGGCTGGTCGGGGACGACGAGACCGCCCGGCGGCTCTCCCCGCTCGTGGTGGCCTGGCCGAAGGAGAACGGCACCGCCAAGGCTGCCGCGGGTCTGGACGTGCTGGCTGCGATCGGCACCGACGTCGCCCTGATGCATCTGCACCGGATCTCGCTGCGCGCCGCGTCCAAGCCCCTGCGCGAGCGCGCGGGCGGGCTCATCGGGACCGTGGCCGAGGAGCTCGGTCTGACGCCCGAGCAGCTCGCCGACCGGCTGGTCCCCGACATGGGCCTGGACGCCGACGGGCGCAAGGTCCTCGACTACGGCCCGCGCCGGTTCGTCGTCGGCTTCGACGAGTCGCTGAAGCCCTTCGTCGAGGAGGACGGCCGGCGCCGCCCCGCGCTGCCGAAGCCGAGCGCGAAGGACGACCCCGAGCGGGCTCCCGCGGCGTACGCGCTGTTCTCCGCGTTGAAGAAGGACGTGCGTACGGTCGCCGCCGACCAGCTGCGCCGCTTCGAGCACGCCATGGCCGCGCAGCGGCGGTGGTCAGCAGCCGAGCAGCGGCAGCACTTCGTGGAGCACCCGCTGCTCTGGCACCTGGCGCGGCGGCTGGTGTGGGTCACCGTCGACGCGGACGGCAGGGTGCAGCTCAGCTTCCGCGTCGCCGAGGACCGCACGCTCGCCGACCGGGACGATGCGGAGGTCTCGCTCGCCGAGGGAGCACTCGTGGGTATCGCGCACCCGTTGCACCTCGGCGGCGACCTCGGCACCTGGACGGAGGTCTTCGCGGACTACGAGATCCTGCAGCCGTTCCCGCAGCTCGGCCGTGAGGTCGTGCACCTGACCGAGGCCGAGCGCAGCGCCTGCGTCCTCACCCGGTTCGCCACGAGACCCGTGGAGACCAAGCGGATCTACGGGCTGGCCCACCGGGGGTGGGAGCGGGGGATGGCGGAGGACGGTGGCGTGCAGGGCACGCTCGAGAAGCTGCTGCCGGGCGGCCGGAAGGCGGTGGTCGTCCTGGATCCAGGGATAATCGTGGGCATGCCGGACGAATGGCCGGAGCAGAAGCTGACCGCCGTGCACGTGCTGAAGGCGGAGGACGACCACTGGTCCGGCACTTCGCTGCCGCTGTCGGTTCTCGACGACATCACGGCGTCCGAGATCCTGCGCGACCTGACGAGAGTTGCCGGCTGACATGACAGCAGCGCCACCTCCCGATGCCTCGCCGCACGCTGCGCAGCGGCCGCCGGCCGAGCTCCGCTACGCCGAGGAGCTCGCGCGGCTGCGCGCGGCCGACCGGGACCCCCGGCCGCCGGGCTGGGCGCTCAGCCTGACCGCGGCCCGGCGGTTCGTCGTCGGCGACCGCAAGGCTGGGCTCGAGCGCAAGTTCGTCGGCGACCCGTCCCTCGTCGACCGTGCGCTGGTGACCCTGGCGACCGGACGGGGGCTCTTGCTGACCGGCGACCCGGGGACCGCGAAGTCGCTGCTGTCGGAGTTGATCGCTGTCGCCGTGAGCGGTACGTCGATGCTCACCATCCAGGGCGGCGCGGCGACCACCGAGGACCAGATCAAGTACGGCTGGAACTACGCGCTGCTCATCGCCGAAGGGCCGTCGGACCGCTCGCTGGTGCCGGCGCCGATGCTCCGTGGGATGTCGGAAGGCAAGGTGGTGCGCTTCGAGGAGCTGACCCGGTGCGCACCCGAGGTCCAGGACTCCCTGCTGTCACTGCTCTCCGACCGCGTGCTGTCCATCCCGGAGCTGCCCGGGCCCGCCGGCATGGTGCTGGCGAGGGAGGGCTTCAACGTCATCGCCACGGCCAACACGCGGGACCGCGGCGTCAACGAGATGAGCGCCGCCCTGAAACGGCGCTTCAACTTCGAGACCGTCTTCCCGATCGCCGACCTCGACACCGAGCTGGCACTGGTCGAGACCCGAGTCGGCCCGGCTGCTCGCCCGGTCGGGAGTGCAGGTGGCTGCGCGGCGGGAGGTGCTCGAGGTCCTTGTCACCACCTTCCGCGAGCTGCGCAACGGAGTGACCGAGAGCGGCGACGCGCTCGACCGCATGAGCTCGGTGATGAGCACGGCTGAGGCGGTGGCGGTGGCCCACGCCATCGGCGTGCGCGGGTGGTTCCTACGCGGAGAGGCTGGTACAGCAGGCGATCTCGTCGAGTGCCTGGCGGGCACGGCCGCCAAGGACAGCCCGGAGGATCTGGCCCGGCTGCGCCGCTACCTCGAGCAGGTGGTGCCGCGCAAGCGCGGCAGGCACTGGAAGTCGGTGCACGACGCACGTCACCAGCTGCCCGGCTGAGCCGCTGTGCCCCTGACCCTGATCGGCGTCCGGCACCACAGCCCGGCCTGCGCGCGGCTCGTCCAGCACACGATCGACAGGCTGCAGCCGGTGCACGTGCTCATCGAGGGGCCCGCCGACATGAACGACCGCCTCGATGAGCTGCTGCTGGGGCACGAGCTCCCGATCGCGGTCTTCTCGAGCGCACGGGACGAGGAGGGCACGCACCGGTCCTGGAGCCCGTTCTGCGGGCACTCGCCGGAGTATGTGGCGATGACCGCCGGGCGGGCCTCGGGGGCGCAGGTGCGCTTCATGGACCTGCCCGCCTGGGACCCGGCCTTCGGCGAGCGGGAGAACCGCTACTCCGATGCGGAGCGGCGCTACACCGAGGTGCAGGAGCGGCTCTGCCGCGAGTTCGACGTCGACAACACCGATGTGCTGTGGGACCACATGGTCGAGACGCGCGACGACAGCGATCTGGAGGAGCGCCTGACGGCCTACTTCGACCTGGTCCGTGCGGACCTCGACACCAGCGAGGGTGACGCCGCGCGGGAGGGCTGCATGGCGTCGTGGCTGCGCGCGGCCGTCGCGGACGCCGGCGACCGGCACGTGGTGGGGGTCTGCGGCGGCTTCCACCGCTCCGCCCTGCTGCGGCTGGCGGCGCAGCCGGGCCCCACGACCTGGCCCGAGACGCCCGTCCTGCCGCCGGACCGGGTGGGCGGCAGCTTCGTCGTGCCGTTCTCCTTCCGCCGCCTCGACGCCTTCGACGGCTACGCCAGTGGGATGCCCTCGCCCGGCTACTACCAGGACCTCTGGGAGCACGGTCCCGCTGAGGCCGCGGAGCGGGTGACGCGATGGGTGGTCGGTCGCCTGCGCAGGCGCAAGCAGCTCGTGTCCACCGCCGACCTGATCGCTGCGCGCGCGCTGACGGCGGGCCTTGCGCGGCTGCGCGGCCACGACAGTCCCGCTCGTACCGACGTCCTCGACGGCCTTGTCTCGGCACTGGTCAGCGACGCGCTGCAGATCCCGCTGCCGTGGACCGGTCGCGGGCGGCTCCGGGTCGGGACCGATCCGGTGATCGTCGAGATGGTGGCGGCCCTGTCGGGCGACTCGGTCGGCCGGCTGCATCCGGACACGCCCGCACCGCCGCTCCTGCACGATGTGGCGGCCGAGCTCGACCGGCACGCGATCCCCGAGCAGGGGGAGGTGACCGTCCTGCTCACCGAGGACCGGCAGCGGGAGCGCAGCCGGGTCCTGCACCGGCTGTCGGTCCTGGCCCTGCCGGGATGGACGCTGCGCGGGACCAGCCGCGACGGTCTGCAGGAGTCGTGGGAGTGCCACCCGCACGAGCACCGGCATGCGCTGATCGTCGAGGCAGGTGCATACGGCGCGACCCTGGCCGAGGCCGCGGGTGCCAGGCTGGCCGAGCTGGCCGAGGAGGCCGGCGGAAGCCCGGGAGCGCTCGGGCAGGTCCTCGAGCTGAGCGTCCGCTGCGGGCTGGACGCAGCCACGCGGCAGGTGGTCGATGCCGTCGCCGCGGCGGTGCGCCAGGTGCGCGTGCTCGACGGGATGGGCTCGCTGCTGATCACCGCCACCCGCCTGCTGCGGCGAGCCGACGCGGCGCAGGGGCTGCCCGCCCTGGTGGCAGCGAGCGCCAGCCGTACGCTCTGGCTCCTCGAGGGCGAGAGCGGGCAGGCGGCCCCCGCTGCGCCGGCGCGGCAGGTCGCTCTCGTCGGGCTGCGCGACGCGGCGCGGCACCTGGACGCCGGCGTGGGCATCGACCGCACCGCCGTCGTGGACCTCGCCCGGCGCCTGGCCGACGACCCGAGCCGGCCCGCCGACCTGCGCGGCGGCTGTGTGGGCCTGCTGTGGTCGCTCGAGTGCGGCACCGGTGGAGAGGCAGCCGCCGCGGCCCGGTCGGCGACCAGGCCCACCCGGCTCGGCGACTGGCTGGCCGGGCTGTTCGCGGTCGCGCGCGAGGAGGTCCTGCTCGACGACGCCGAGGACGGGGTGCTCGCGGCTGTCGACGCCACGCTCACCCGCCTGCTCGACGAGGACTTCCTCGAGGCTCTGCCCGCCCTGCGTCAGGCGTTCGCCTGGTTCCCGCCCCGTGAGCGCGAGCAGGTCGCCGCCCTGGCGCTGCTCCGAAGGGGCGTACGTGGTTCGGCGTCGTCCCTGCTGCGCGCCTCCGTCGACCCGGTGCTGGTCGCCACCGCCAGGGCCGTGGAGCACCGCGTCGAGGACCTGCTCGTGCGGGAGCACCTGCTCGCCGGGGAGCCGTCGTGAGCGCGGACCTCGAGCGGTGGCGGCTGGTGCTCGGCGATGCTGCGGAGGGGAGCCTCGGCGGGCTGGGTGAGGCCGCCGCGCGTCAGGACGCCGCCCTCGACTGGCTGTACGGGCGGGACGAGGAGCAGGCCCGGCGCGGGGAGCGGCGGGGAGGGCAGGGCGGGTCACAGCTTCACCCGGTCGACTGGCTCGACGAGATACACACGCTCTTCCCGCGCAGCGTCGTCGAGCGCCTGGAGCGCGATGCGGTGGAGCGCTACGACATCACCGAGATCGTGACCGATCCCGCTGTGCTCCAGCGCATCGAGCCCAATGCTGCGCTGCTGCGCGCGGTCCTGCGCACCAAGCACCTCATGAACCCCGAGGTCCTTGCTCTGGCCCGCCGCCTGGTCGCTGAGGTCGTGCGCAGGCTGCAGGAGGCGCTCGCGACCGAGGTCCGCCAGGCGTTCAGCGGGACCAGGTCGCGGCGCCGGTCGATGCTGCGGCACGCGGCGGCGTTCGACGCGCGGCGGACGGTGGCGGCCAACCTCCAGCACTACTCGCCGGAGCTGCAGCGGGTCCTCGTCCAGACGCCCTACTTCGTGTCCCGGCAGCGCCGCGAGATCGACAGGTGGCAGGTGATCCTCGTGGTCGACCAGTCCGGGTCGATGGTCGGCTCGGTCATCCACTCCGCCGTCACCGCGTCGGTCCTGTGGGGGCTGCCGGGAGTGACCTCGCACCTGGTGGTCTTCGACACCGAGGTCGTCGACCTCACGTCCGACGTGGACGACCCGGTCGAGCTGCTGATGCGCACGCAGCTCGGTGGCGGCACCGACATCGCCAAGGCGGTGGCCTATGCCGCCGACCTCGTCCAGACGCCCCGCCGCACGATCTTCGCCCTGGTGACGGACTTCTTCGAGGGCGGCGACCCGGCGTGGTTGCTGCGCACCCTGCGCGGTCTGGTCGAGCAGGGAACGACGGTGCTGGGCCTGGCAGCCCTCGACGAGGAGGCTGCGCCCGCGTACGACCGGGAGCTCGCGCAGCGCTGCGCCGACCTCGGCGTGAAGGTCGGCGCGATGACCCCGTCGGAGCTCGTCGACTTCGTCGCGTCGACGGTGGGCGGCTGAGTGCGCGCCGACCTCGTGGCGCTGTCGGACGACTCGTTGGCCGCGCTCGCCAACCGGGGCCTGGTCAAGCGGGCGCTCCGGGAGGTGGAGGCCGGCGACGGACCGGCGCTCGCGGAGGGCGCCGACGGCACGCTCACCGGCACGTGGGTCGACGGCACCGTGGTCTCACTGCCCGCGCGCGCCACGCTGGAGGACTCCTCGTGCAGCTGCCCGTCCTCCGGGGTGTGCCGGCACCGGGTGATGCTCGCGATCGCGGCGCGCTCGGTGCCGCCTGCCGCCGCTGCCCCGGCGGCGACCACCGGGACCCCGCCGGCCTCGCCGGCCGACTTCACCGACGAGCAGCTCGAGAGCCACCTCGGAACCCGCGCCATAGCCGCCGCTGCCAAGGTGCGCCGGGCGGGCTACGCGGCGAGGGTGCGGCGCCCGTCCGACGGCGACCCGGTGCCCACTGTCGAGCTCTCCTCCGTGACCGTGCGGTTCCTCGTCGCCGGCGAGCTGGGCTACGCGCGCGCGGATGCGGCGCGCGGCGCGCGCCCCGACGCGGTGGCGCTCGCCGTGTGGGCCTGGCGGGTGGCCAACTCGGTCGCGCCGGACGCACCGCTCGTGGAGGTCCAGGTCGGCAGCGCAGCGGCCGGCTCCCCGGCCGAGGCGCTGGCCACGGCCCAGGACGTCGTCGCAGACCTGCTCGCGGAGGGCGTCACCTGCGCCGACGACGCAACTCTGGCCGGCTTGGCTCTGGCGCGCCGGACGATGGACGCGCGCAACCTGCGCTGGCCGGTCGACGTGGTGGACGACCTGGTGGAGTCGGTGCAGGCCTACCGGAGCCGTACGACCGCGTACTCGACACGTCGGACCGCGTACCTGCTCGCCGAGCTCGTGGCCCGCGGCCGATGCTCCGAAGGGGGATCCTCGCCGCGCTCCGCCGTGCTGGGCACGGAGGAGAGCAGCAAGACGCCGATGCGCCTCGCGCGCCTGACCGGGCTCGGGGCGCGGCTGAGCGGCACCGAGGAGAGGCGGCAGCTCGAGGTCTACCTGGCGCACCCGGAGTCGGCGACGGTGCTGGTGCTGCGAAGGGAGTTCCTGCCGGGCGACGAGGGCACGCTGCCCGACCTCGAGCGCGTGCTGCGTACGAGCACGGCGGGGCACCGGCTGAGCGTCGTCGCGGCCGCCGAGGTCGTGACCGAGAGCGCGGTGCGAGCCGCCAACCGCACCCTTCACATCGCGGCATCCCGCGTCGCCCGCACGACGGTGGCTCCGTCCGGCGGCCACTGGGAGGCGCTGCCTGCGGCACTGCTGCTGCGGGACCTGGAGGAGGCCTCCGCGCAGCTGACGACCCAGCCGCCGTCGGTGGTCCGGCCGCGGGTGGCGGCGTACGACCTGCGCGCCGTGGTCGTCCGCGACGTTGCTGACGTGCTCTGGTCCCCTGGCGCGCAGGAGCTGCGCGCCACGGTCCGGGCTCCGGCGGGACAGCTCGTCGTGCGCATCCGTCACTCGGCGGCCGCGCCCGGCGCCGTCGACCTTCTGCACCAGGTGCTGAGCGGGAAGCTCGGACCGGTGCGCAACCTGGCCGGTCATCTGCGTCGGGAGTCCGGAAGGCTGGTGCTGGAACCGACCGCCGTCGCCGTCGGCGGCCGCGTCCTCGTCCCCGACCTCGCCTCGCCGACGGCGGAGGGGATCGCGGTCGGGAGCGTCACCGCGGAGGGGGACCCCCTTCGCGCGGCGGTCGACGAGGCCCTGCAGTCCAGTGCCGCTGTGGCCCATCACGGTTCACGGCGCCTCCCGGCGTCCTGGGCCGCGCGGACGGCGCGGGCTGTCGACGGTCTGAGCCGGGTGGGCCTGTCCACCGCGGCGGCGGCGCTGGCCGGGCTGGGTCCGGCGCTTGCTGCGCAGGATCCGCGTCGAGTGCTCGATGCCTGGGCCGATGTGCATCTTCGTCTGGTGGTGACGGCCGAGCAGCTGTGACGGCGCCGCTCAGGTGGCGAGCAGCTCGCGCAGCGACGCCGCGTCGCGTACGGCGTTGCCGTCTCCGTCGTTGTTGAAGTAGGCGTAGACGTCGCGCCCGCTGTCCCGCCACTCCGCGATGCGGAGGGCCCACCAGCGCAGGTCGCCGCAGGAGTACGAGCCGCCGTAGAGATGGTGCCGGTCCGGGCCATGCAGGCGCACGTAGACGAACGGCGCCGTCGCCCGCAGCACACACGGCAGGCCGGCTCCGCTCATCACGCAGTAGGCGGCCGCATGTCGCTCCAGGAGGGCGAAGACGTCGTCGTCGTGCCAGCTCGGGTGCCGGAACTCGACCGCGACCCTCATCCAGTGCGGCAGCCGACCCAGGAAGTAGTCCAGCCGCGCGTCGTCCCGCACGTGGCCGGGGGCGAGCTGAACGAGCAGCACACCTCGCCGGGGGCCCAGCTCGTGCCACGCCGAGGTCATCCGCTCGATCCAGGCCTCCGGCGCGTACAACCGCTTCGCGTGGGTGAGCCCGCGGGAGGCCTTGACCGACAGCTGGAAGCCGTCGGGGAGGCGGCGTCGCCAGCTCGTGAACGTGCGGTCCGCGGGCCACCGGTAGAAGCTGGCGTTCAGCTCAGCGGTCGCGAAGCGGCTGGTGTAGAGCTCCAGGCGTCCGGCCGGTGGTGTGCCGGGCGGGTAGAGCACGTTCTCCCAGTGCGCATAGCTCCACCCGGAGGTGCCGATGTGCACGGCCATGACGGGAAGGCAATCACGAACAACCCTGGCCGACCGGCAGGCACGGGACCGTGCTGCCGCCTCACAGGCGCGGATCCACCGGCTCGGATTCCAGCGCGAGCACCGCGAACACGCACTCGTGCACCCGCCACAGCGGCTCACCCGCGGCCGCGCGCTCCAGTCCCTCGAGCCCGAGGGCGTACTCGCGCTGAGCCAGGCCGCGCTTGCGCCCGAGGTTGCGCGAGCGCAGCCGCTCGAGGTTCTCGGTGCTGGTGTAGTCGGGGCCGTAGATGATGCGCAGGTACTCCCGGCCGCGCACCTTGAGCCCGGGCTGCACCAGGCCGCGCCGGGTCCGGCTGAGGTTGCCGGCAGGCTTGACCACCATTCCCTCGCCGCCGGCCTGCGTGCTCGCCGTCCACCACTCGGTGGCCGCTGCCTCGCTGGCCGGGTCGCTCACGTCGACGTATCGGTGCTCCGTGCACCGGATCAGCTCGGGCGCGGCGGCGGCGAGCCGGTCGACGATCGACAGGTGCCAGGCGTGCTCCCGGTCGTGGAACGTCGCGCCGGCAGCGGCCAGGAGCTGGAAGGGGGCCAACGCGACACCGTCCATGCCCGCCGTGGGCCAGCAGTAGCGGCGGTAGGCGTCGGTGAACGCGCGGGCCCTTCTTTCGCGCTTCCGCTGCACGCTCAGCAGCTCCCCGACATCCAGCCCGCGGTCCACCGCGCGCTCCAGGGCTGCGACGGCTGCCGGGAGTGCGGCGCGCGCAGCCGCGCCGACCGCGGCGTACTGGTTGCGGATCAGGTCACCCGCCTTCGCCGACCACGGCAGCAGTTCCGCGTCGAGCAGCAACCAGTCGCTCGACAGGTCTTCGAACAGGCCTGCGTCGCTCGCGGCGGAGGCCAGCCGGCTGAGGAAGGCGGTCGTGACCGTGAGGTCGCTGAAGAACGCCCGTCCGGTACGCGTGTAGAACGCGCCCCGCTCGGACGCGGGCCGCTCCGGCCCGCCGGTGATGTCGCTGCGACGCACCAGCGCGACAGCCCGGGACCCCATGTGCTTCTCCTGACACACGAGATGGGAGATGCCCTCGCTGCGGTAGTAGGCGAACGCCTCGGCGGGGTGCTCGAGAAGGCCGGGCAGCGCCGACGTCGCCGACGGGCTCATGGTCGGCGGCAGGTACAGCAGCTGCTGCGGCGGGATCGCGAACCGGCTCATCACTCGATCGCCGCCGCGGCGTTCTCCGCGCGCACCGTCACGCGCCCGGCGAGCCGGGTCTCGATTCCCCGCTTGCCGAGCACGTCGTTCACGTCGAGCAGCTCGGGCTCCCGCTGGTCAGGGGCCTGTAGTGGCGCGGCTTCCGCCGGCAGGAACGGCCGGGCCGGCTCGTAGTGGGTCCGAGCGGCGGGGACGCTGACGAGCTCGCGCTCGGGATAGCGCAACGCCGTCAGGTGGCCCCCGAACACGCAGCCGGTGTCCAGGCACAGCGTGTTGTTGACCCACTCCGGCGCGGGCACGGGGGTGTGCCCGTACAGCACGGTCGCCCGACCTCGGTACTCCCGCGCCCACGGGTAGCGGACCGGCAGACCGAACTCGTCGGTCTCACCGGTCGTCTCGCCGTACAGCGCGAAGTCGCGCACCCGTCCGCTGGATCGGCCCTGCAAGGACTCCTTGAGCCCGGCGTGGGCCACCACGAGGCTGCCGCCGTCGAGCACGTAGTGGCTGACCAGGCCGTAGCAGAACTCCTCCACCTGCTTGCGGAAGCCCTCGTCCTCGGCCTGCAGCTGCGCGAGGGTGAACTCCAATCCGTGGCTGATCCTGACGTTGCGCCCGCGCAGCGCCTTCACCAGCTTGTTCTCATGGTTTCCAGGTACGCACAGCGCGTGCGCCGACTCGACCATCCCCATCACCAGGCGCAGCACGCCAGGGCTGTCAGGCCCCCGGTCGACGAGGTCGCCGACGAAGACCGCGCGCCGGCCCTGCGGATGCTCGGCGTCCACCGCCCGCCCCTGGTCGTCCCGCCGCAGCTGGTAGCCGAGCCGGGTGAGCAGCAGCTCCAGCTCGAAAAGGCAGCCGTGCACGTCGCCGACGACGTCGAACGGGCCGCTGTCCTCGCGCCGGTCGTTGTACTGCTTCTCGTAGCGGATGCGCACCGACTCGATCTGCTGCGAGCCGGACAGGACGTGGACCTTTCGAAAGCCCTCCCGGCTCAAGCCGCGAAGGCCCCGGCGCAGCTCCGCGCGCTGACGGCGGATGACGCTCGATGGCATGTCACGGTCCGGGCGGGAGGCGTTGCGCTCGAGGGCTACGGACTCGGGCACGTCGAGGACGACGGCCACCGGCAGGACGTCGTGGTCCCGCGCCATCTGCACGAGCTCTGCGCGGTCCTCGCGCTTGACGTTGGTCGCATCGACGACGGCGAGGTGTCCGCGGCGAAGGCGCTTTGCGGCGATGTAGTGGAGGACCTCGAACGCATCCGGTGTTGCGGCCTGTTCGTTCTCGTCGTCGGCGACCAGAGCGCGGCACACGTCGCTCGAGAGCACCTGAGCCGGGCGGAAGTGCGTACGCGCGAAGGTGCTCTTGCCCGCACCCGAGATCCCGATCAGCACGACCAGCGAGAGGTCCGGGATGCAGATCTCGAGTGGCCCGTCCTGGCCCGTGTCCTCGTCGGCACCGGTCATGCGCCGGCACCGGCGGGTGGCAGGCCCACGTGTGTCTCCGCCTGGTCGGCGTTCCGGCGGAACACCGCCATCTGCGTCGGCGGTCCCACCTCAGGGTCATCAGCACCCACTGGCAGGAGTCGCACCGCGTAGCCGTGTCGCTCGGCAAGGCCCTGCGCCCACTTCTCGAACTGCCTGCGGGTCCACTCGAAGCGGTGGTCCCGGTGGCGGAACGTCCCCGCCGGCAGGTGCTCGTAGCGGACGTTGTGCTCGATGTTGGGCGTCGTCACGATCACCGTCGCGGGTGCGGCGGCGGCGAAGACGGCCTGCTCCAGAGCCGGCAGCCGATCCGGATCGAGGTGCTCGATGACCTCCATCAGCACCGCCGCGTCGTAACCGGCGAGCCGACTGTCGATGTAGGTCAGGGCGCCTGCAGCAGCGTGAGCCGGGTGCGCTGGCGGTCGGGCATCCGCTCCAGCCGGAGCCGGCGCGCCGCCTCCTCCAGGGCCCGGTGGGAGACGTCGACGCCGACGATGTCGGTGAACGCAGGCTCGGCGAGCAGTGCCGGGAGCAGCGCCCCGCTCCCGCACCCCAGGTCGATCACCCGGGAGGCGCCGCAGGCGCGGAGAGCCGTCAGCACGGCGTGGTGGCGCTGCACGACCAGCGGCACCGGCCCCACGGCCGCTGTCGCGTCCAGCTCGTGGTGACCGCCCGGGCTCGTCCCGGACGTGCTCGCCGCTGTCGCGTCATCCAGCGCGTCGGGCTCGGTGTCGTCGACCTCGGCCAGCCGGGCGATCGCCTGACGGGACAGGTAGCCCTGATGGGCAAGGTAGCGCCGGGTGATCAGCTCACGGTCCGGGTGGTCGGCAAGCCAACCCGCCCCGGCGCGCAGCAGCTTGTCGATCTCCTCGTCGCTGACCCAGTAGTGCTTGGCGTCGTCGAGCACGGGCAGCCCGACGTACAGGTGGTTGATCGCGTCGGCCACGCGCTGCATTCCGGTCAGCCGCAGGTCGACGTAGCGCGAGTCGCCCCATTCCGGCATCGTCCCGTCGAGCGGGACAGGCGTCGCCTCGACCTCCCAGCCGAGCGGCGTGAAGAAGCGCCGTGCCATGTCCGGGCCACCGCGGCACGACAGCGCCGGAAGGTGGATCTCCAGCGGGAGGGCCTGCCCGACGAGCTCAGGCCGCTCCTTGCTGACGCCCCGGCGTGCGCTCGCGAACACCTTGCCGAGCGCCACCGCAAGCAGGCTGGATGCTGCGTACGGGCGGTCGTTGACGTACTGCCCGAGGCTGAAGGCCTCGCTGCTCGGCCCCCTGCTCCCAGGCACCAGCGCGATCGGGTCGACCTCGAGCAGCAGTGCTGCGGTGCAGCGGTCCTCACTCGCCTCCGGGTAGAAGACGTGGGCGGTACCGGTGGAGACGCTGGTGCTCTGCGGCCGCGCAGGGTTCTTGTGCAGCAGGAAGCCAAGGTCTGTCGCGGGACGGGAAGTCGTGGACAGCGTCAGGAGCACGCCACAGTGTCGCCGAGACGCCATCGTGCGACACCAGGTTTCTGGGCGACCGGGAAGTTCGTGCCGGGCCGCCGGCTTCTCGGAGCCCCCGATCGCGCTGCGCTCCTGCGCCTGTTCTGCACCGCGTACGGCCTGACCGGCCGTTCTCGGGCCGGAGTCCTCTCAGGGGCAGCTGCCGCCGGACGGACGATCCGGCACGCTGGGGTCCACGACCTCGACATGCACGTGCGGCCAGTGCGGCGCGGCCGTGTACTTGTCGATCTGGGAGGCGAACGGAAGCAGACGCGCACCTGAGCCGATCACCGTCACGCCCGCCTTCACGCGATCGCCTTCGCGGACTCTGAGCCCCTGGAAGTGCAGCATCTTGACCTGCCAGCCGGGTCGCGCGTCGGGTTCGACGACCAGGACGTTGTCGACGTAGTCGCAGTAGAGCGTGTACGTGCCGGCGCGAACGACGGTGCCCGTCACCGGAGCGCGGATCTCCCGGGTCGGGTCGACGACGATGTCCCCCGCGCCCCGACGGTCGGTGTCGCGGGCGCGCGAGTCCAGCAGCCGCACCCGTACCGGACCTTCCACCAGCCGCTGCGGCTGGGCCCCGTCGTGGGACGACTGGTGCTGGCCGACGAGCTCGACGACCTGTCCCGGGAAGTGCAGCGTCACCGGCCCCACGGTGGCGTACGCACCCCAGCCGGTTCTCGCGACCACGCGGTCCATGGGAGCAGGACGCTGCGCGGCGGGAGCCCGCGCCGGCCCCTGAGCAGCTTGCGGCGGGGCTGCGGAGGGGGCTGCGTCGGGGGGAGCTGGCAGGACCAGGGCCGGGGGCGCCGGGACCGCTGCCGGGGTCGCTGTGGCGCCGTCTGCGGGGATCGACGGCGCGGCCGGTACACCGACCCCCTGCGTCACCGCGGGTTCTGGGGCGCCGCGTTCCGCCCGGGCGAGCTCCGCCGGACGTGCGGGGCCGACGCTCGCGGCCGCCAGCGCACCCAGGGCGAGGACAGCCCCGATGCCGGCTGCCAGCGAGGAGGTGAGGCGCACGCGCACGACGGTAAGCCGTCCGGGAGGACGACGCGCTGTTTCAGCCGGATGTGCTGACCTGCAGTATCATCCGCGTCCCCCACCGCCTTGATCATGAGGCACCCGGCAACCCCGTCCGCCGCTGCCTCCCGTCGATGCGCCCGGCCAGCCAGCGCCAGGACCTGTAGCGGAAGGGGCTGCAGCGGAGCGGGCCAGGGTCCGACTGCACTCGCCGCGAGGTGCAGCTAGTGGTGTGTCGCGCAAATGAGTGTTGGGTTAGGCGGTATCCTCATGTGTGACCGCAGGAGCAGCGCCCTTGATGATGTCGACCACTCAGCGCCGCGTGCTCGAGCGGGTGGCGAAGTCGTGGCAAGACGGCGGCGCATTCGTGAGGTCGTGCGGGCATCGGTGCTGCTCGATGCCGCCGCGGGAGTGCCGAACACCGCGATCGCGTCGCGCCATCAGGTCACGGCTGTCTCGGTGCGCAAGTGGCGCGCGCAGTTCCAGCAGCAGGGACTGACGGACTGGGGCAAGGTCGCCCCCGGACGCGGCCGCAAGCCCTCGATCCCGGCGGAGACGATCGCGCGGATCGTGGAGCTGACCACGACCACCAGACCGGCGGGGCACACGCACTGGTCGAGCCGAAGGATGGCCGAGCAGGTCGGGGTCAGCAAGGACACGGTGCAGCGGGTGTGGTCCGAGCTCGGTCTGCAACCGCACCGGGTGACCACGTTCAAGGTCAGCAACGACCCGCACTTCACCGACAAGCTCATCGACATCGTCGGGCTCTACCTCGACCCGCCGGAACGCGCGGTCGTGCTGTGCATGGACGAGAAGAGCCAGATCCAGGCCCTGGACCGGACCCAGGCCACCCTGCCGATGACCAAGGGCCGGGCCGGCACCATGACCCACGACTACAAGCGCAACGGGACCACCACCCTGTTCGCCGCGCTGGACGTGCTCACCGGCCGGGTCATCGGTCAGTGCCTGCACCGGCACCAGGAGTTCCTGGCGTTCCTCAAGACCATTGACTCCGAGGTCCCCAAGGGCCTGCAGGTCCACGTCATCCTGGACAACTACAGCACCCACAAGCACGCCGAGGTGCAACGCTGGCTGAGCAGACACAAGCGGTTCCACCTGCACTTCACCCCGACCAGCAACGAACCAGGTCGAGAACTGGTTTGGCACCCTCACCGACAAGAATTGCGCCGCGGGGTGTTCGGCAGCGTCAACGAACTCATCGTCAGCATCGAGGAGTTCCTCGAAGTCACCAACGACAACCCGAAGCCCTACATCTGGACCGCTACCGCCGAATCCATCCTCGCCAAAGTCGCACGCGCACGCAGCAGCCTCCAGCAAGTAGTCAGCCAATAAAGCGACGCACCACTAGTGGTCCCGCCCGTAAGTCCGTCGGGGGTCATGCCGCTTGCTCGTGAGCGGCGAGACGTTCCAGGAGCCGGTTGAGGGACTTGCGGGTGTAGCGCCAGTCGAAGGGCTCTGCGGTGGTGTTGTAGCGCTGTTGGAAGGCGAGTAGTCGTTGTTCCGATGAGGTCGGTGAAGCTGCGGCTTGACGATCTTGCGTTGCACGATGGAGAAGTACACCTCGACCTGGTTGAGCCCACGGACCTCTTCGCGCTCGGCCATGCCTGGTGCACCACCCTGACCCGTTGTCGACGATCCAGAAGACGCTGGTGTAGGGCTCGCTGGTCATGACCTGCTCGACCAGGGCGGTGAACGGCTCGATGCCGGTGGTCGGGGCGCAGCGGCCCAGGACCTGAGCGCGGTGCACGTCGTAGGCCGCGAGGTAGGCCAGCGTCCCGCTGCGCCGGTACTCGAACTCCTGCCTGCGGATCCGCCCTGGTGCCGGTGGCAGATCCACACGTCGGCGTAGCGCTTGCAGCTGGGACTTCTCATCGGCGCTGATGACGTACTCGTCCTCCCGCAGGCGCCGACCGTTCCAGCGCCGGTCATACAGGTCCAGGACCCGGCCGGCTTTGGCGGCGAAGTCCGGATCGCGGGGGAAGATCCAGGAGCGGCACTGCCACGGCTTGACACAGCCAGCGCCGCACGGTGGAGGCCGATACGCAAGGCACCACGCCACGGGTGACGGCCTCCTGCGCCAGTTCGGCGCTGCTCCACCGGCCGACCACACGCCAGCGCCGTCACCTCAGCCGCGACGACCGCCGTGAAGGTGCGGGGCCGGCCGCTCATCATCAAGTCCGGCCAGGCCCTGCGCCGCGAAGCGCCCACGCCACTTGCGGACTGTGTCCGGGGTGATGTTCAGCCGCTTCGCGATCTGAGCGTTTGAGGCGCCGCCGGCGGCCAAGCACGATCCTGGCCCGCAGCGCATCACGCTGCTCCCCACGAG
This sequence comes from Mycobacteriales bacterium, assembly GCA_030447385.1. GTDB lineage: Bacteria > Actinomycetota > Actinomycetes > Mycobacteriales > SCTD01 > SCTD01. The sequence continues at coordinate 95,092 of JAUJOY010000001.1, read as the reverse complement.
CCCGGCGGATCCGGGCGGTCAGGATCTGCCAGCGTGGCACCACCACCGGAACTGCGCTCACAAGGTCGTCAGCCCATCGAGCAGCCGGGTTGACACTCAGCCTCAGTCACGTCAATGTCGGACATGGCGAAGGTCCCCGAGTCCACCAAGTCCTCGCTTCAGCAGCGCCTGAACGACCGAGCCCGCGACCTGGCCCGCGCTGGCAGGTGTCGCGTCCGGCACCGCGCCGGGTTCGCCTACGTCCACCCGCGACAACGAGGACCTCCTGTGCGCCAAAGGCGCACGCGCTTCGCGATCTACCGCGCCAGCCACGACGACTACGAACCCAGCCTTCCTGCCCGACGCGGCAACATGAGCGGGTCCCCAGAACAAGCCCTCGACTGCGCCTGCGGGCTTTACCTCAACGACCCCAGCGCCTGGACCAACCCCCGACGAACTAACGGGCGTGACCACTAGCGCTTGCCGGCCGGCCGCAGCTCGTACCATCACCCTGATGGACCTGGTCGCATACACCTCGCCGACCGAGCTGGAGCGGTGGGTCAGCGAAGGAGGCTGGTTCGTCGACCTGCTGCTGCCGAGGACCGACGCCGGGGTTGCCGCGCAGGCCCTCGTGCTGACCGTCGTGTTCGGTCTGCTGTACCGGCGCGCCCGCCGCAGCGGGCTGCTGCAGCTGTGGGCCGGTGCCGTCGTCTTCACGGCCGGCGTGTTCGTCCTGCGCGGAGCCCACTGACGGCATCCGGCTCCTCGGTCGTCAGGATCCGGGGTGACGACGACCCGACGGAGTGGCCAGCCGCCCCGAACGGAGGCCCTCGACCACCCGCTGCTCTCGCTGTTTCGCTGAGCCGCACCGCGACGTCAACACCCGCCGCAAGTACCAAGAGGACGGGCGCACCGCGTCACCAACATTCCCTCCGTGAACGCGAGGGCGGTCGGAGAACAGCGACGTGAGCGGCCCTCAGCCGCGGCGGTAAATGTTCTCAACATTTATGTGACCGGCACGTCTAGCGCCGCATGCAGCCGCCGGAAGCTCGTGGGAACTGCCCGCAGCGCTGCCACTCCAGCCGCCTTTACTGGCGGCGAAACATGCAGTTGACTGCGCTGCGCTGCGGCCACAGCGCGGCGCGCTTGCCCTCATGGGCTCGATCCCGAAGGAGCAATGTGTACCGCTCGAAGACCCCAGCCTGCTTGACCGGTGTCGTCATCTGCACCCTTGCGCTCATCCCGCTCGCTGGGGCTGCGGGGGCGCAGGATCGCCAGGGGAAGGCCGTGGTGACCGCCGCTGTGCAGGTGACCACCAACCCAGCCCCCACCCGCGCTCATTCCTCTCCCCGGGTGGCCCGCAATCCTGAGAACGGCGACCTCGTCATCGTGGAGGCGGATGTGCGCGGAGATCTGGGGTGCAACATCCACATCTCCGCAGATGAGGGTCGGAGCTGGTTCCGCGGCGGCGACCTGATGACCAAGGCCGATCCCGTCTGCGCGCCCGGCGCCGAGTACCGCCCGCTGGCCTCTCTGGCGTTCGGCAAGGACGGGGTCTTGTACGTCTCCTACGTTGCTGGGCCCGAGCTCGGGCTGGGGCGCGACAACACGCCCCGGACCCTCTACCTCGCTCGCTCCACGGACAGCGGGCGCAGCTTCACGAAGACCGTGGTCTTCGACGCGCCGGAGAACAACAAGGACAGGGGTCTGAACAAGGGCCCGACCCTGGCTGTGGACCCGACAGACTCTGACCGGGTCTACGTGGGCTGGCGCCAAGGGGTGTTCCGCGGCGCCAAGGAGAAGCTCAAGAGCAACATCGCCAGCACGGCGGACGGGGGCAAGTCCTTCGGCCCGCCCGTGGACCTCACCGACGACCGGGGCGGGGATTACCCGGTGGTGGCGGTCGATGGCAAGGGGGTCGTGCACGCGGTGTACTGGACGCGTCAGTATCCCCCGGGGGACAACCCGAACGGCCAGGACGGACCCGTCCGGCCTATCCGCTACGCGAAGTCCACGGATCAGGGCAAGACGTTCTCCCCAGGCAGGGACATCGACCCCGGCAACCAGGTGGCGCCGCGCCCCGGCGTACTCGTGGCAGATCCCGAGTCTGACGCCGTGTACCTGGCTTGGCATGCCAATGAGGAGCAGAGAAATGCTGCCGAGGACTTCAAGGGCGACTACGAGATCTTCTTCCGCGCCTCGACAGATGGTGGCGGGACCTGGGGGGAGCGCAAGGTCCTCAACGACGACAAGGGCGCGGCCATGCCGGCCGGCCAGTTCCACCCCAACGTGTCCGTCGCTCCGAACGGGCGGGTGGACGTCGCCTGGTACGACGGGCGGCTCAGCCCCAAGGAGCCTCCGGCTGCAGGTGATGACGAGTCCGGCTTCCAGGACGTCTTCTACACCTCCTCCAGCGACAAGGGCGCCACGTTCGGCCCCAACCGGCGGATCACCGACCGGAGCATCGACCGCTCGATCGGTGTCTACTCGAACAACGTGGACAGCAAGACCAACGTCGGGATCACGTCGACTGACGACCAGGTCTACTTCGCCTGGCAGGACTCCCGCAACGCTGATCGCGAGCTGCAGCCGGAGGACGTCTACTCCGCCTCGCTCGCGCTGAACGGCCTCACGAGCGCTGCCAGCTCCTCGTCGTTGCCCCGCTGGTGGGCGCTCAGCGCGGTCCTCCTTCTGGGTCTTGGCCTCGGAACCGCCATCTCCTGGCTTCTGAGCCGGCGCGCGAAGGCCGGCCCCAGCACCATCGCAGTCGAGCGGCGACCTGCCAGCGTGAAGGCGTAGCTCGCGGGACTCAGAAGGCCCCGGTGTTCAGCGCCCGCTGCAGGCACATGGTGGTGCGCGACCCCCACTCGCCGTCCACCGCACAAGGCCCGGCGATGCGGTGGAGGTAGTGCTGGAGCGCGCGTGTGCTCCTCGGCCCGAAGTCCCCGTCGACGCCAACCGGGCTCTGAACGTGGTTCAGCCGGGCCTGCAGCGCGCGCCTGGAGGCCCGCCCGAAGTTCCCGTCCACCAACAGCCGGGGATCGGCCCCGGTGGCGTTGAGCGAGCGCTGCAGGGCCTGAACCGTGAGTGGACCAAGGTCGCCGTCCTCCGCGAGCGGCCGAGCAGGGGTGGGGAGCGGCTGCGGCGGGGGAGTGCGCCCGTACGTCGGCATGGCGAAGGTCCAGCCTGATCGGGAGCGCACCTTGCCGCATCACCTGGCCGCCGGTGCGCCCGCCGGCGACATCGGTGTTGCCCTCGATGGTCACGAAGCGCCCGTCGCTGCGGACGGACTCAACGATCCCCACGTGGGCGATCCGGCCCAAGCTGGGGAAGTGCAGGAAGGCGAGCGCGCCCTGCTCGGGGCCGCCGATGCCGCGGCCCTCGCGGTGGAGCCCCTGGTACATCGTCGGGGTGTAGGCGCTCTCGATCGGCAGCCGCAGGCCGGCCTCCGGAACATGGCGACGATGAAGGTGGCGCACCACGGCTGGTGCGGGGCGTGCCCGGCCTCGGCGGCGTACTCGGTGGCGTTGTTAGGGCCCTCGACCGTGCCGATCTCGGTGGCTGCGTGGTGGAGCACGTCGGCGGAGCTGGCCACTGGCCCACCCACCTGGCGCTCCCTGGGCGCTCCACCTTGTGGGTCCGGCGCCGGGTCCTGGGAGACGTCCTGCTCGCCGTCCTCAGGGCGCTCGGAGTTGTCGGTTTCGACCAGCACCTCCTCCCCGAGCTCGGGCACGTCGACCGGACTTGTCGGGTTCTCGGTCATCTCTCCTCCTGGTGATCCGGATGTGCAGGTGACTGGTCGGGATTCGCGTCGCGCGGGCCCGGCTACGGCCGGAGGGCGTACGGGGAGAGGCGCGGGTGGTCGCCGTTCCGCGGCGGCCCCGGCGCACCCAGAAGCGCACCTGCTCGCCGCTGAGCACTCGCAGGTGCGCCCACCTTCGTGAGCCTGGTATTGCCACGCACAACGGCCCCCGTCGGCCGATCGCTACGGTCACGAGCTGGCCAGGGCGAAACGGCGGCGCCCATTATCTGCGTCCTGGCGCTGGTTGTCACAGCGGAACGCGACCCAGCCTGCGTCGGACCGCCCTGGGCGACGAGGTCCAGCGGCTGCAGGCCGCGCAAGGACGCTCGACCCCGCCGCGTGCGGCGACGACAGGATCTGCCGCGTCATCCATCGTGACCCGCGCGTTCAGGGCAGAGCCCGCCGGGGGAACCACCAGGTCCGTGCTGTAGGCTACTCCCCCGGAGTACGCAGATCCTGTGGAGTCAGCATGCAGCAGCGCAGTTCTGGTCCGCCAGGACAGCAGCGCCCTTCGCGAGCGGGTCGCGGTCGGACGGCGGCTTCAGTCGCGCGCAAGGGTACGCAGCGCCGTCGTCTGGTCGTGTCCGCGACGGTCGCGGCGGTCGCGGCGGGAACGGCTGCGGTGTTTCTCACCCAGACCGGTGGGTCAGCGGCTCCGCAGAACGGGGGTCTGCCTCCGCTGGGTGTCGAGACCGGAGTGGTTCACGTCCACGGCCTCGGTGTCGACCCCGGCGACGGAGTGCTGTACGCCGCTACGCACTCCGGGCTCTTCCGGGTGCCGGAGGAAGGCCGGGCCTCGAGGGTCGCGAATCGCTCGCAGGACACGATGGGTTTCTCGATCGTCGGCCCCGGCCAGTTCATCGGCTCAGGCCACCCGGACCCTCGGGAGGACGACGTCCGGCCGCCGCTTCTCGGGCTCATCGAGTCCGGCGATCGCGGCGAAACCTGGGACCGGGTCAGCCTGCACGGCAAGGCCGACTTCCACGCGCTGCATGCCGCCCACGGTCAGGTCTACGGCTACGACTCGACATCTCAGTCGTTCATGGTCACGAGGGACCGGGAGAACTGGGACCGCCGGTCGCGGCTGCCGATGGCCGACTTCGAGGTCGACCCCGTCGATGCCGACGTCGTGCTGGCGACGACGCAGCAGGGCCTGGTCCGCAGTCGGGACGGTGGCCGTACGTGGGCGGCAGTGGAGGGGGCGCCTTTGCTGGTCGTGCTGTCCTGGGCGCCGCAGGGCCACGTGTACGGGGTCACGCCGGACGGGGCGGTGCGCCGGTCGGCGGACGGCGGAGCGTCGTGGAGCGAGCGGGGAAGAGTCGGCGGTGAGCCAGAGGCCATGACGGTCGACGTGCGCGACGGCGTGGAGATGCTCTACGTGGCGGCGTCCGAGCGCGGAATCCTGGCGAGCGCCGACGAGGGTCGTACGTTCACCACCCGCTACGCCGAGTAGCCCACCGGTCGCCGCTGCGCGTGGCCTGGGCGTCCTGGTCCTGCACCCCTCGGCGGTAGCGCCAGCATCACGGGGGTACCCTGGGGGAGTAGACGCGGCGAGACCGGAGGACTCATGGCGACGAAGTCCAAGGCGAGCGCGGCCGCTGCACCTGCGGACGAGGCTGCCGCCATCGCAGACTGCCTCGACAGCCGGGAGATGATGTCGGCGGAGAAGCGCGACGAGGCCCTGAAGCGCCTGGCGCGCGCCGCGGGCCAGGTCGCCGGCATCAGCCGCATGATCGACGACGGCCGGCACTGCACCGAGGTGCTGCAGCAGATCGCCGCAGTACAGAAGGCGCTGGACGTGGTCGGCAACATCGTGCTGCGCAACTACCTCGAGCGCTGCGTCACCACGGCGATCGAGGGCGGGGACCCGCTGATCTACGACGAGCTGATGACTGTTCTGACCCGATACCGGTAGGACACGCGCATGGCGACAGCCCTGCACAAGGCCGAGCAGGGGCATGCTGCGACAGCGCCGAGGATGCCGCGTGGGGGCGTGTCCCGGGCGGCACACCGCCGCTGCGCTGGTGGGTGCCGGCGGCGACCGCGCTCGTGGCCGCGCTGCTGCTCACCGCCGTCGTCGTCCTGCTCGTCCGCCCGCCCGGGCCCCTCGACGACCCGGACCTGGCGGACCAGCGTGACGGCCTGCTTCTCGACGGGGCGCGCCTCCCCCCGACCAGGGCCGACGTGGACCTCGGCGGCCGGCCGGTCGTCGTCCTCTTCGAGCGCGGGGAACCCTCTGGTGTGGCGTTCGAGGACTGGCGCACACAGGTGTCGGACGAGGGTGTCGACCTGGTCGTCAAGGTGGGGGCCGAGGGCGACGCGCTCGCCGAGCTGATCGGGATGCCAACCCCGGTCGACGGCGGCCGCCCGATCGGCTACGCGGTCATCGATCCGAGCCGCCGTGTTCGGTACGCCACGCTCGACCCGAACTACCTCAAGAACGCCTTCGAGGTCGACGTGATCACGGGCGCGGTTGCGGACGGCCGGTCGTGAGCGTCGCCCCACAGGCCTGGAGCAAGGCGTACCAGCCGTTGCGCCCCCGGTCCCTCGTCCTTCAGCTTTGCACTGCTTGTCGTGGCCGAGATCGCGCTCTACGCCAGCTACGACGTGCACGATGCGCGCTTCCACTGGGCCACGCACTTCCTCGTCGCGCTCGCGTTCGGGTCCCTGGTGCTGCTCGCCCGTCTGCTCATCACCGGTGCGCCCGGTCCCCGCCTGCTGCTGGTGACCGTGCTCGGGTTCCATCTCTACGCCATGGCGCCCGATCTGCTGTTCCGCCGGCGGCGTCCCGCACTACCGCTGGATGGACCTGTTCCTCGGGCATGTCGCCGCGCACTACCTGCCTGGAGGTGACGGCTCATGGCTGGCGACAGCGCTGGCCGCGCTCACGCTCTACGTCACCGCTCTGACGCTGTGGCTGCGCGCTCGCCGGGCGGAGGCAGCGGCGGGACTTCCGCCAGGGGTGGGAGTCACCGGGATGGCCGTGCTGCGTGCGCAGGCCGACCCTCGCATCGTCGTGCTGATGCACGAGGAGCACGGACCACAGGAGGCGTCCAGGCCCCACGTCGTGCTGCTGCACGGTCTGGGCGCCTCGGCCGCGTTCTGGCGTCCCGTCGGCCTCGAGCTCGGTCGCCGCGGGGTCCGCTGCGTCGTCCCGGACCTGCTCGGCTTCGCCGGGTCGATGGGGCTCGGCACGCACTTCCACCTCGACGATCAGGCTGCCGCCGTGGTGCGCCTGCTGGAGCGGAAGGCCAGCGGCCCCGCCGTCATGGTCGGGCACTCCTGCGGCGCTGCTGTGGCCGTCGCCGTCGCGCAGGAGCGACCCGACCTCGTCCGGAGGCTGGTGCTGGTCGCGCCCGCGGCGTTCAGCGATGCTGCGCAGGCTCGCCGCCAGGTCGGTGGACGTTCGTGGTTGGCCCGCAAGACCATGAGCGGGTCGCCCGTCGCCGGGCTGCTCTGCGGGCTGATGTGCCTGCTGCGGCGACCCCTGACGACCCTTGCGCCGCGCATGGCGAGCCGCGTGTCGCCCGACATCCCGCCCGACGTCGCTCGTGACGCTGTGGCGTACGTCTGGCCCGCCTACCGCGACGCCCTCGTCAGCGTGCTCGACGACCGAGGCCTGGTGCAGTGGCTGGACGAGCCGCCTCTGCCCACGACCGTGGTCGTGGCGGACCAGGACCAGACCGTGCTCCCCGACCCGCTGGTGTCCCTGCTGGGCCCGGACGTCGAGGTCATGCACCTATCCGGGACGTACGGCCTTCCGGTGGAACGCGTGCCGGAGCTGGCCGCCCTGATCACGCAAGAGCGGAACGCAACGGCTCGCCGGACGTTGTAGCGGGTGCTGTGAGGGAGTACCGGGCAGAAGGAAGGACACCTGGGCGTCAGAGCTCCGCAACGCTCCACTCCTTCCTCTCGTGCACCGCAGAGGCCTCGCACGCCTGCGGCCGGCTGTTTGACCGGCACGGCGCTCGCACCGGCGGGCGCATCGTGCGAAGGGTCACCGCGTGCTGACGGCCGTGGAGTTCCTGACCTTGCGGATCGAGCAGGCCGGCCTGCTCGCTCCGCTCGTGGGGCTGCTCGTGGGCGTCGCGCTGACGCTCACCCCGATCTCCTGGCCCAGCGTGCCGGCTGTGGTCGCCCTCGTCGGGTCGGCGCGCGCGGCGGCGCGTGAGGACCGGCAGCGGCGATCAGCCGGCTCCGGGGGTGTGCGGTCGTGCTGGGGTTCGTCATCGGCATGGACGGCGTCATCGCGGCGCTTTCGGCGGCGTTCCTCGGCGTTCTGGTGCTGCTCACCCGGGCCGCTGTCGTACTCACCGTCGTGGCGATCGTGGTGCTGACGTACGCGGCGGTGCGGCTCCTGCTTGCCAGGAGTCCGGCGGTCTGCCGGCGGCTGGACGCCCTGCCGCCCGATCCGCTACGCGCGGTCAGCGCCGGCGTCGCCTTCTCCGTCAGCGGCTGTCCGGGCTGCGCTCCCATCGCGGCCGCGGTCGGGACCGCAGCGGCGGCTGCTGGCCCTCTGGTCTCCATGGTGGTCATCGCCGGGTTCGTCCTCGGCCGCGCCGCGACGCTGTACGCCGCAGCCGCGGCCGGCGGACGCTGGCTCATCCCGGGCGACCCGCGCAAGGCCCGCCGGGTCGACGTGGCGCTGGCGGTCGTGCTGCTGGTGTCGGCGGCCTACTACGCCTACCGGCTCTACGACGGTCAGGTCTTCACGACGCTGCCAGGTGAGGGCGAGCTGCTCCCGTAGAAGCATGGGGTACCGCTGTGCTCTGGCTGCACCTGCGGCGGCTGCTCGCCGGCGCGGAGACCCGCACCAGCCAGCACAGGTAGTAGAAGAGGCTGATCACCGTGCCTGGCAGCGGCGACGACAGCGAGTAGGCAGAACGGACGCCCGCGCGAAGGGAGCCCCTTCTGCCCGCCCCCGCCGTGGGGCAGCGGCGCTCCGTCTGCAGGCGCGCCGGTGTGACCTGGCGCCCCCGGCGCCGGATTGTCGTGCGAAGCGTCGGTGCTGAGACCTCCCGGTTGTACGTGGGCCGCGGCCCGGATGCCGATGGCTCCTTTGCCCCCCGCCGGCAGGCATCACAACGGCGCTGACCGGCTGGGTTCGTGCGGCCGGTGCTCGCCACCCCGGCTGCTCCGGCCACGGCGGCGAGCATCGCACCGAGCACGTAGAAGACAAGAGCATTCAGCGATCACGATGAATCCGGGCGCCGGCTTGGGCGCCGGCAGCAAACAGATCGGCGGACGACGTTCTGGTCATTCGCGCCGCGGCCGCCGGCGGCGTGCCAGCCGTAGATCCAGATGCCGAGAGAGGGCGCCGCGCCGCACGGTGGAGGCTGACCGCAGGCAGGGCGATCGCATCGGCGGCCAGGAGAGCGCGCCGTCACCGGCGGCCAGGAGCCGCCGACCGCCGTGGCCGCCGGCCCTCGGTACGGCGACCTGCCGTGCCGGGGGCCGTCTCTGTACGCGGTCGGGCAACGACGGCACGACGGCGTGGACCCGGGAGTTGTGACAGGTGCGGACCTGGTCAGGGCGAATCGGGCCGCAGGACCGTATCCACGTCCCGATGTCGCCAGAACGGACGGGCCGCTTGTCCAGCGCTAGCCGCACACCGCGCCCGCACAGCGACGACTGGGAGTGGCAGCTCCGCGGTGCCTGCCGTCCGCACGACCCCGAGATCTTCTTCGTTCCTGTCACCGATCGCGGCTCGGCACGCGCCTCCCGGGAGCGGCGGGCCAAGCGGATCTGCGCCTCCTGCCCGGTCCTTTTCACCTGCCGAGACCACGCCGTGCGTGCCGGTGAGGTCCACGGCGTCTGGGGAGGACTCACCGAGCGTGAGCGTGCCGCCCTCAGCGAAGGAGGCGCCGAGCGGCGCGCGGTGTGAAGGAGGCCGGTCGCGCGGCCACCTGGAGCTGGACGCCGGTCACCCTGTTCGGCGCCTCACTGGACTCGCTCCCGGCTGACGGACCTGCAGCTCGTTGACAGGCGTTGGCTTCAGCCTCACTGCCGGCCCTGAAATAGCCGGATCTGCAAAGCAACCAGAGGCTTTCGATGACCGCCCAGCCTTGCCGCCTGGACGGTGAGCGTGCCAGGCAGGCGCCGGCTGCCCGCTCGCCCCTTGTTGCTCACGGCTTGTCGATTACGACGCACCGCTGTCGCCGCCGCGCCCGCCGGAGTAGCTTCCGTGACGACGCTTGCCGCACCCGCACCCGCACCCGCACCCGCAGCCGCAGCCGGGAGGCCCCAGATGGCCGGACGCTTCCTCTTGCGAAGGTCCGAGGCCGCCCGCGAGCAGGCTCAGTGCAACATGGAGGCCAGCGCCGAGAGAATCGCGACCCTCGTCGCGCTCGTGACGACTCTCGCCGACCGGATGGACGCGATGCCCTCGGCTGGCCTCGACCGTGACCGCGAGAGGCAGGCGCGCGTACAAGTCCTGCGCCGCACCGGAGCGCTGGGAACGCGAACCCTCGACGCACGCGGTCGCTGCCGGTCCGACGATCTCGACGGACAGGACCGCGCCCGGGGTTGATCACCCTGATCAGGACCCACGCCGGCTTCAGCCCCGGAGCGCGACCGGTTCTTCCGGACCGAGCCCGGTGACCGCGGACCCGCCACCCGGCAGGGCCGGCTCAAGGCAACTCATCGGCACTCCGGCACCGCCGCCGGTCCGGCGCAAGGTCTGGCCCTGCTGCGCGTGGGCGCAGCACAGCTGGCGCTCGGTAGCGACCGTCCGGTATGTCGACGGCCGGGGAACAAGCCGCCCACCCGGTGGCCCTCGTAGCCTGCGCACATGACCGAGGTGCTGCACCTGCGTGGACCTGTGCTCGTCGGGCCCCAGGAAGTCGTCAGCCAGGCCTGGGTCGTCGCCGGCCGGCTGACCTTCACCCGGCCGAGCGGCTCGTACGAGGGCCGGTCGCTGGAGGGGTGGGTGGTGCCGGGGATGGTCGACGCGCACTGCCACGTGGGGCTGGACGCGCACGGCGCCGTCGACGACGCCACCTCGGAGGAGCAGGCCAGCACCGACCGGGACGCGGGAGCGCTGCTGCTGCGGGACGCCGGCTCTCCGGCTGACACCCGCTGGGTCGATGAGCGCGAGGACCTGCCCGTTCTGGTGCGTGCGGGGCGGCACATCGCACGGCCCAGGCGTTACCTGCGCGGCTTCGCCGAGGAGGTGGAGCCCGAGCAGCTGGTGGACGCGGTGCGACGGCAGGCGGCGCGCAGCGATGGCTGGGTCAAGCTCGTGGGCGACTGGATCGACCGTGACATCGGCGACCTGGCGGCGTGCTGGCCGCTCTGGGCGCTGCGGCCGGCGATAGCGGCGGCGCACGAGGCCGGGGCCCGGGTGACGGCCCACTGCTTCGCGGAGAGCTCGCTGGCGGATCTCGTCGACGCGGGGATCGACTGCATCGAGCACGCGACCGGGCTGGACGACACGACGCTGCCGCTGCTGGCCGGACGTGGCGTCGCGATCGTCCCGACGCTGATCAACATCGAGACCTTCCCGGGCATCGCGTCCGCCGCTGAGGGCAAGTTCCCGGTGTACGCCGCGCACCTGCGCGCCCTGCACGAGCGGCGCCACCGGACCGTCGCGACGGCCTACGAGGCCGGTATCCCGGTCTACGCGGGCACCGATGCGGGGGGCTCGCTCGCCCACGGCCGCCTCGCGGAGGAGGTGCTGGCGCTGGCCGCAGCCGGGCTGCCGCCGATCGAAGCGCTGTCCGCGGCGACCTGGGCGGCCCGGGCCTGGCTGGGACGCGACGGCCTGACCGAGGGTGCGCAGGCCGACCTGCTCGTCCTGGACGCCGACCCGCGCCTCGACCTGCGGCTGTTGCAGGCGCCGCGTGCGGTGGTGCTGCGCGGAGTGGTCCGGGCGGGTACGTGGAGCTGAGCGCGCCGGAGGGCCGGGTGCTCGGCGTGCTGGTTGAGAAGGAGCGGACCACGCCGCAGGGCTACCCCCTGACCGACAATGCCTTGCTGGTCGCCTGCAACCAGGCGACCAGCCGCGACCCCGTCGTGCAGTACGACGTGGCTACCGTCCGTCTGGCGGTGCGCGGTCTGCGCGAGCGGGGGCTGCTGCGCACGGTCCACCGGAGCGGCGAGCGCAGTGACAAGCACCGGCACGAGCTGGGGACGGCGCTTGGCCTGTCACCGGCGCAGGCCGCCCTGATGGCGGTGCTCCTGCTGCGCGGACCGCAGACAGTGGCCGAGCTGCGCGCCCGCACCGAGCGCCTGCACCCGTTCAGCACGGCAGAGGCGGTGGACGCCGAGCTGGCTGCGCTGGCCGCCCGTACCGAGCCGCTGGTGGTCCAGCTGGAGCGGCAGCCCGGGCGCAAGGAGACGCGCTACGCCCAACGGCTGAGCGCGCCGCTCACGGCGCAGGAGCCGGCCACGGTGCCGGTCGTGCAGGAGGGGCCCGACCTCGCGCAGGCACTGCGCGAGAGGCCGCTGCAGGTCCACTCCCTGGCTGCGCTGGCCGCGGACCTGGCCGATCTGCGGGCCGAGGTCGCTGACCTGCGCGAGCAGGTCCGGCGGCTGACGGACGGGGACGCAGGCGAGGACCACTGACCCCTGGGTCACCCCCGGAGCCGGCCGGACAGGGTTGGAAGCTGCACGTGAGGCTCACCGCACTGGCCTGTTCACCACCGCCGGCTCCGCGGTGTAGCTCGCGCAAGAACCCCACAACGGGATGAGCGCGTCCTCCGACGAAGTCCGGAGCGTCCGGTGAGAACAACCGCGACGGGAGTGCGTACTTCTCGAAGAGCCGCACTTCGAGCAGCTCGTCATCGTGCTCGGCGGCCTGCTCCAGGAGCGCCGCAAGAAAGGCCGCGCGCCGAAGAAGTGCGTACGCCTCCCGTCGCGCTGGCGGTGGGTCTGGGTGACAGGGTCGCTGTAGACGTTCGGTTGCCTTCCGAACACCTCGACGAGCCGACGAGGCCGCCTGGGGCCCCGGGCTGCGTGCGGCCCCCATTCAGCCAGCCCTGCAGCACCCCGAGCGTCCGCGCATTGCTGCCGAGGGTCGCGGTTGCCCCGAGCGGGACCCGCCTGTCGCCATTCCTGTTCTCGATCGCCTCCGACCTGTTCGAGGCAACCCCTCGCCCCGCCGCTCCGGCCAGGAGGTCGATCATGTCGCCTGCCGAGGCGGCTCCGGTGACTGGGCTGCAGATCAGTGAGCAGGCGTGGATGGCGTGGACGAGGTGCCATCAACGTCCTCGCCCGGTCCGGGATGGCACTAAGCCCGGATCCACCGTTGCACCTGAGGTGGTAGCGGGTCGTGACGACGGAATGCCCTTCCACTGCGAGAGAATCGATCTTGTCTAGGGACCGGTTCGACCGCGTAGAAGGGCATCCGCTGGATGCGAGTCTGTCACGGCTTCACTGCCGTCTTTGATGACCCGAACCTCGTGTCGTGCGCCGGCCTTGCCCCGGTTCTGCAGCTGGCGGAGCGGGCGGGGTTGCAAGAGCTGGTCGGCGAGCATCTGCACCTGGGCAAGCCCGGCGGTGTCAACCCGCACCTGAAGATCCCGGCGCTGGTCGCGGGATGGTCGCCGGCGCCGACTCGATTGATGACATGGCGCTGCTGCGGCACGGCGCGGTGCGCAGCCTGTTCAGCGGAGTGCGGGCGCCGTCCACGCTGGGCACGTTCCTGCGCTCGTTCACCTTCGGTCACGTCCGGCAGCTCGACGCTGTCGCGTCCCGGCTGCTGATCAACCTGGCCGGGCAGGCGCCGCTGCTGCCCGGAGCCGAGAAGCTGGCCTACGTCGACGTCGATGACACGCTGCGCCAGACCTACGGCTACGCCAAGCAAGGCGCCGGCCGCGGCTACACCGGTGTGAAGGGCCTGAACGCGCTGCTCGCGGTCGTGTCGACACCTTCGGCGGCGCCGATCATCGCCGCCGCCCGGCTACGCAAGGGAACGTCGAATTCGGCCCGCGGCGCACACCGGTTCGTCACCGACGCGCTTGTCACGGCCAGGAACGCGGGCGCGAGCGGAGTGCTGGTGCTGCGAGCGGACTCGGCCTACTACGGCCACGACGTCATCGCCGCCGCCCTCCGGCAGGACGCGTGCTTCTCGCTCACCGCGCGGCAGGACACGGCCGTGCGCAAGGCCATCTCGACAATCAGCGACAACGCGTGGACTGCGATCAAGTACACCGACGCGATCTTCGACGAGGATTCGCAGCAGTGGATCAGTGATGCCGAGGTCGCCGAGATCGACTACACCGCCTTCACCTCACGGCCGCAGGCCAAGCACATCCGGGCCAAGCTCATCGTCCGCCGGGTCAAGGACATGAACCCGAACAACCAGAGCGAGCTGTTCACCGCCTACCGCTACCACGCGGTGTTCACCAACAGCCCACTGCCGATGCTCGAGGCCGAGAAGGCGCACCGGGCGCACGCGATCGTCGAGCAGGTCATCGCCGACCTGAAGAACGGGCCGCTGGCGCACCTGCCCTCCGGTCAGTTCTGGGCCAACAGCGCGTGGCTGGTCTGCGCCGCTATGGCCTTCAACCTCACCCGCGCTGCCGGCACCCTCGCCTCAGCCATGCACGCCAAGGCCACCACCGGCACGATCCGCGCGCAGCTCATCAGCGTCCCCGCCCGCCTGGCTCGCTCCGCCCGCCGGCTCACCCTGCACCTGCCGACCGGCTGGCCCTGGCGCACAGCATGGGAGCACCTGGCCACCACGGCCAACAGCCCACCAGCCCCGGCCTGACCCCACCCAGCAGTCCGACAGGACCCGACCGGAGACACCAGTGGAGATCAGCCGGCCCGCCCGGCCACTTCGGCTCGCCCTCACCCCGCCAGCAGCAAGATCACACCATCAGCATGATCACTGAAGGTCCGACGGTGGATCCGGGCTAAGTTTCGAAGCCGTGTGCGCTGACCCAGCCGGCCCGCGTCAGCCGGCCCAAGCCTGTAGCAGCACCCGCAGCCGCGCCGCGTCGGCGGCCGTCGCGGCGAACAGCAGGGGCGACTCGTCGTGGCCCCAGATGACGGTTGTGCCGCCCTCACTCACCCCGCGCAGGCACCAAGACGGCGGTTGCGCACACGCCTCCGGCGCCCGCAGCAACGCCCGCAGGCGGTCGAACGCCTGCGCGGTGGTGGTGACCCCCGGAGCGATGTCCACGGCGTCCGATGCCTCGATGCCGAACTCCCCGGCGTTGCCGACGTAGCGGATCTGCTCGGGCGGCCCTGCGGCGCGGCCGGCGCCGTCGAGCGTGTCGGGCAGGGCAGCTGCACGCCTGTGTAGCGCGACGACCGTCGTGGGAACGGGGAGGTCGCCCAGCTCGGTGACCGCCACGATGCCCTTCCCGCCCGCGGCGCTTGATGCGGGCTGGGTCGTCGGCAGGGCCGTGCCCGATGAACTGGCGGGCGTCGTGGACCCGAAGGGCACGCATCACTGGAACGGCACCAGCAAGGTCAAGGACGGCAGCGTGGGTGCGACCTTCGTCACCGGCGTGGGACCTCCTTCGTGAGGTGTTCGTGTGGATGGTGCGCCTGGAGGCTTCAAAGCGACGCACATCGCTCGAGACGCCGCCTCCCCCGCCCGGAGCGAGGGAGGCGACGTGCTCGGACCGGCCAGTCGGCCCGGCTGCCCCGCTCGAGCAGCGGGATAGCGACGAACGCGCCGTCGGCCAGGCCACCGAAACACGTGACCACGGAGCGGCGCGCTCATCCGAGGAGGGTTCGGGCTTGATCATTCGCGTACGGCCGTCCAGCCGGGCTGGCCGTCGGCGGCCGCTCCAGCGACATGCTGGAGGGCTGGACTTGAACGGTTCCAGTTTATGCGATTGAATCACGGGCGTGCCCGAACCCGAGAGCTTGCTTCGAGCAGTGGGCCTCCGCGTGACCCGGCCCCGCCTGGCCGTGCTGGCCGCCGTGAGCGAGCACCCGCACGCTGACACCGACTCGCTGGTCGACGCGGTGCGCGCGGGTCTCGGTGCCGTCTCGCATCAGGCCGTGTACGACGTGCTGCGGGCCCTGACCGACGCCGGACTGGTGCGGCGGATCCAGCCGGCCGGCTCGGTGGCGCGGTACGAGGCGCGGGTCGGCGACAACCACCATCACGTCGTCTGCCGATCGTGCGGCGCCATCGCCGACGTCGACTGCGCGACCGGCGAGGTTCCCTGCCTGACCGCCGCCGATGACAACGGTTTCGCAATCGACGAGGCCGAGGTCGTCTACTGGGGCCAGTGCCCCGCCTGCACCGCCGCCTGACACGCACCACCAGACGTCCGCCGCGGCTGCGGCGGGAGGAGAGAGGGAAACGTGACCGAGACCGACCCGAAGCCGAGGGACGCCAGTGCCAGCCCGCAAGGCACCGACTCCGGCGTGAGCAGCAGCGAGAGCGAGAACCCGGCGCTCGCCGGCCCGACGCCGCACGTCGACCAGCGGCCCCGCACCAACCGGGACTGGTGGCCGAACCAGGTCGACCTCCAGGTGCTGAACAAGCCGGCGCGGGACTCGGACCCGCTCGGCCCGGACTTCGAGTACAAGAAGGCGGTCCAGGCGCTGGACGTCGAAGCGGTCAAGGCGGACATCGTCTCGGTCATGCACACCTCCCAGGACTGGTGGCCGGCCGACTACGGCCACTACGGGCCGCTGTTCATCCGCATGTCGTGGCACGCGGCCGGCACCTACCGGGCCGCGGACGGGCGCGGCGGCGCCGGCGCCGGCGAGCAGCGCTTCGCACCGCTCAACAGCTGGCCTGACAACGGGAACCTCGACAAGGCCCGCCGCCTACTGCTGCCGGTCAAGCAGAAGTACGGCCGATCCCTCTCCTGGGCAGACCTGCTCGTGCTTGCCGGCAATGTCGCGCACGAGGACATGGGCTTCGCGACCTTCGGCTTCGCCTTCGGCCGGGAGGACGTCTGGCAGCCGGAGGAGGTCTTCTGGGGGCCGGAGGACACCTGGCTCGGCGACGAGCGCTACAGCGGTGACCACGAGCTCGCCGAGGGCGTCGGCGCCGTGCAGATGGGTCTCATCTACGTCAACCCGGAGGGGCCGGGCGGGAACCCCGACCCGCTGGCGTCGGCACGTGACATCCGCGAGACCTTCGCCCGGATGGCGATGAACGACGAGGAGACCGTCGCGCTCATCGCCGGCGGCCACACCTTCGGCAAGGCGCACGGCGCGGGTGACCCCTCGCTCGTCGGGCCGGAGCCGGAGGGCTGCCCGGTCCACGCTGGGGGCATCGGCTGGAGGAACGAATTCGGGAAGGGCAAGGCCGAGGACACCATCACCTCGGGCCTCGAGGGCGCCTGGACCCCGACGCCGACATCGTGGGACAACAGCTACTGGTACACGCTGTTCGCCTGGAAGTGGGAGCTCACCGAGAGCCCGGCCGGCGCCAAGCAGTGGCAGCCAACCGACCCTGCCTCCGAGACGGTGCCCGACGCCCACCGCCCCGGCGTCACGCACCGTCCGATGATGGCGACGACCGACCTCGCGCTGATCCAGGACCCGCAGTTCCGCAAGATCTCCGAGCGATTCCGCGACGACCCCCAGCTGTTCGCCGACACCTACGCCAAGGCGTGGTTCAAGCTGCTCCACCGCGACATGGGCCCGCTGTCACGTTACGTCGGCCCGTGGGTGCCGCAGGAGCCGCAGCTGTGGCAGGACCCGGTCCCACCGGTCGGTCACGAGCTCGTCAGCGAGTCCGACGTTGCTGAGCTGAAGCGCGCGATCCTTGGCTGCGGCCTGTCGGTGTCGCAGCTCGTGAACACCGCCTGGGCAGCAGCGGCGTCGTACCGCACCACGGACAAGCGCGGCGGCGCCAACGGGGCCCGCCTGCGCCTTGCGCCGCAAAAGGACTGGGCCGTCAATGCCGGCACGTCGGATGTCATCGCAGAGCTCGAGGAGGTCAGGGTCCGGGCCGGCAAGCAGATCTCACTCGCCGATCTGATCGTCTTGGCCGGATGCGCCGGTGTAGAGAAGGCGGCGGTGGACGCGGGTGTGGACATCACAGTGCCCTTCACGCCGGGCCGCACGGACGCATCGCAGGAGCAGACGGAGGTGGACACCTTTCAGAGGCTGGAGCCGCGTGCAGACGGTTTCCGCAGCTGGGTCAAGCCCAACGCGAAGCTCTCGCCCGAGCAGCTGCTGGTCGACCGCGCCTACCTGCTCGAGCTGACCGCGAAGGAGATGACGGTGCTCGTCGGTGGCCTGCGCGTTCTCGGCGCGAACGCCGGCGGCGTCAAGCACGGCGTGTTCACCGACAACGTCGGCGTCCTGTCCCAGGACTTCTTCCGCAACCTGCTCGACCTCGGCATCTCGTGGCGCACGTCGGTCACAGACGATGGCGTGTACGAGGGAGTCGACTCGTCCGGCAACGTCGTCCGCACCGCGACAGCGGCCGACCTGGCCTTCGGGTCGAACTCCATCCTGCGCGGCATCGTGGAGGTGTACTCGGCCGAGGACGCCAAGGAGAAGTTCGTCCGCGACTTCGTCGACGCCTGGGACAAGGTCATGATGCTGGACCGGTACGACGTGAAGTAGCCCGCTCGCTCCGGAGCCCCGGTCTTCCCTCACCAGCGGTCTGGGCGTTCGCGCCAGGCTACGGCCAGCACGAGCAACGGACCTGCGAAGGGCGGGACACGGCGGGATCGGGAGCCGGTCCTGCGCAGGAAGCGGCGTGCCGCGTAGAGCAATCCCGGCAGACCGCAAAGCGGCAAGGAGCAGACCGAAGATCGGCAGGGCGCCGGGGATGTCAGCCAGCGATGGCCCCCGCCACCGAAGCAGGGTGGCTCGGACACGCGTCGACGACAGTGATTGCTGGGTTACTCGGCTGGTAGTTGGCAGCCCGGAGCGAGCCTGCTGCGACGCTCAGCGCAGCCGACGCCAGGACGAGCAGCAAGCCCGCGCTGGGGCCGATCGACGCGGTCACGGTGATGCGGCTGGCCCTGCGGTGACACGCCGCGACGATAGGGCCGGCTGCCTTCGGGCACGGGAGATACGGCTGGGAGGGCTGTCAGGGGTTACCGCGCCTGTCTCGATCAGCCGGAGTGGCGCGGCTTCCGCTCAGGCATGATGTTCGGATGAAGCTGTTTCGTCGGGCGCCTGCGATGAACTTCCCGTCAGGTCGTGGACGACTTCTGGCGTTGGTGGGTCGCAAAGGGTGCAGTAGGCACCGCGCCGGGCATCGAAGAGGGTACGTTGGAGGTGTGGGCCGACGTGCTGAGCGCGCGGGTGGATTCGATCGACTCGGGTCTTGCTTGGGAGCTCAGCCCGGGTGAAGTAGGCCGCCACGTACTCGTTGTCTCAGCGGAGGGCGACCCAGCGCTGCGGCCGGCCGCACGCAGGTGGCGACGTGCGGCCCCGGCGGCGGATGCTGTCTGGGCGTACTCCGACGTCCGGCTGCCGGCGCCCACCACGGACTGGACGCTCACGCTGCACGGCCACGCGCTCGAGGGCGAGGCGGTGCGGGTCCTGGTGACACCAGCGGGCTCGGCACTCGACGTCGTGATTCACCATCCTGCGATGCTTCAGATGCCGAAGCGCATGCAGGAGCAGGCGGCATTCATCCTGCTTGACAACACCCTCGGTGAAGCCGCGGTCGAGACCTGGATCGGCGCAATCGAGCCGTCCGCTTCTTCGATCGCATCGGGTGTCGAGTTGTCACAGCTGCGGCGCATCGTCGCTACCCACGAGGCGGACCACACCGACGAACATGGCGAGCCGAGCTGGGCCATCCTCGAAGCAAGCGACCGGCGAGGCCGCGCGGTGCTGACAATGGCCCAAGTACCGCTGCGGCCGATGACGGCGCCGCACCTGGACACACACGTGGGCATCACTCTGGCCCTCGCCGACGCTCATGAGTCCGGGCTGCCAGGCGATAGCGCACTCACCGCTCTACGCGAACTCGAGGACCACCTCACGGGGCGGGTGGGTGACAGCGGCCGAGTAGTAGCGCACGAGACGACGAACGGCGTCCGCGTGCTGCACCTCTACACCGACACCACGACGCCCGCGGTCGACCAGATCAAGGGCGCGCTCGGTGGATGGACCCAGAGTCAGCCGCGGGTCGACGTCACCGTCGACCCAGCCTGGGACTCAGTGCGCCACCTGCGAACCTGAGCTCGGGGAACCGCGCCGACGGCCGCGTGCAGACCCGTCGCCGGCCTCCGCTGTCGCCTCAGCGGCCCTGCCGAAGACGTCGCCGGGCCTGCCCGATCCGGACGTGCGCGAGGCCACGCCTGACCTGTGCTCTGACCGACGTCGGCGAGCAGCAGAACCCCGGCGTGCCTCGATGAGACAGAGCCGAGGCAACCTCCGTCCGCCCGCGAGCGTCTCCCTGGCAGGAGCCCGGCTCTACGGCCGGCTCGGTCCAAGGGAGGAACCATGAGAAACATCGTGCGGACGCTGGTGGCCACCTCAGCCGCGCTCTTGCTCACGACCGTGATGGGGTTGGTCCAGCCGGCTCAGGCGCAGGCGCATTCCAGCTGTTCGGTGCGGTGGGGGTCGCTGCCGAAGACGGGGGCCACGACGACGCCAGCCCCGATCTTCGACGTGCGGGCGGGGCGGCACACGTGCTTCGACCGGCTCGTGATCGACGTCGCGGGCCGCGTGACCGACGCCTACAACGTGCGTTACGTGCCGGCGGTGGTGGCGGAGGGTTCCGGCATCGTCGTGCCGCTGCGGGGAGGGGCGGCTCTGGCGGTGGAGGTGAACGCGCCTGGTTACGATTCGTGGACAGGTGCCATCACCTACCGGTATCAAGATCCAGATGAGCTGATCAACGTCACCGGGTTTCGCACTTTCCGCCAGGTCGCCCATGGCGGCAGCTTCGAGGGCTACACCATCATCGGGGTGGGGGTCAGGGCCCGGCTGCCCTTCCGGGTCTTCGTCCTGCCGGGGCCAGGTTCGGGCAACCAGCGACTCGTGGTCGACGTCGCTCACCGCTGGTGACGCCATGCAGCGCTGAGCCGAAGGGGAGGCCGAGGCCCAGCGGCAGCAGCCCCGCCGCGCCCAGTAGAGACCCCGGCTCCGGGGGTGACATGGAGCCGAGCTTGCGCGCACATCTTGGCTGTCGTGGCGCTCCCGCAGGTGTTGGTGCTACCCGCTGCGCAAGCAGGAACCCACCAACTCGCTCCGCAGCCTATTCTGCCTCTCTGTGAGCACTCCTGCACGTGAAGCAGCGTTCTTCGACCTCGACAAGACGGTCATCGCCAAGAGCAGCACCCTGGCCTTCGGCCGGCCCTTCTACAAGGGCGGTCTGGTCAACCGTCGGGCGGTGTACAAGAGCGTCGTGGCGCAGCTCGTGTACCGGTTGCGCGGAGCGGACGCCGACACGATGGATCGGGTCCGCGACCAGCTGCGGGAGCTGTGCGCCGGCTGGCCAGTGGAGCAGGTGAACGCGATCGTCGTCGAGAGGATGCACCTGCTCATCGGGTCCCTCGTCTACGGCGAAGCTCTTGAGCTGTTCGACGAGCACCGCGCTGCGAGTCGTGAAGTGGTGATCGTCAGCAGCAGCAGCGAGCACGTGGTGCGACCCATCGGCGAGCTGCTCGACGTCGACCACGTCATCGCGACCCGCATGGCCGTCGTGGACGGCAAGTACACCGGGGAGATCGACTTCTACGCCCACGGCGAGAGCAAGGCCGTGGCGATGCGGGAATTCGCCGCGGAGCGCGGCTACGACCTCGAGCAGTGCTGGGCCTACGGCGACTCGGCGACCGACCTGGCGATGCTCCAGGCGGTCGGCCACCCGATGGCCGTCAATCCCGACAAGCAGCTGCGCCAGCTGGCCGACGAGTACGGCTGGCCGGTGCGCAACTTCCAGCGAAAGGTCCGGGTGCGGCCGTGGCATCGCCCCCATCCCGGCAAGGCCGCGGCCTACGCCGTGGTGGGTCTTGCCGCACTGGGTTCCGGCCTGCTATGGCAGAAGCGCCGCCGGCGGGCGTGACGCGGCTGCAGGAAGCCCATGCGCAAGCCGCGCCTGCGTAGAGCCGCCTGCGGGCTGCAGGCGGCGGTTGCGCCGGAGCCGGCCGCGCTCCTGGTCCGGCGGGTCAACCGCCGAGCAGGCGGGCCATCAGCCAGAAGACGGCGTAGATCAACGCGATCAGGGCGACCGACCTCCCGGCGTCGGGCCAGTCGATGTTGCGGATCCAGGATGGCATGAACACCTCTCGGGTGCAGTAGGCGGGCCGGCCACTGCGGCAGGCCCTGTCGACAGTCCCCCAGGTCGGGGGCGGCGGGCGTTGTCGGCGCTGACGGCGAGCCTGTTCCTCAGTGTCGCCTTGGCATCCGGATCGCCGTGCTGCGCGGAGGAGACCAGGCCCGAAGGCCGTCCGGGACAGGTCATGGGTGCTGCTGCGTCCGGGGGCGGGCGCTCGCGGCCTGCGGTGCGCAGCAGACCCGGACGTCGGCGAGGGACTCCCGGGCCACCTCGAGCAGGCATTCCGGGCAGCTGGCAGGAGCTGCCCCGGTCCAGGACCCGGCGGCGGCCCAGACGCGCGCCCCGCACATGGCGCTCCGGGTGGCGTCCTGGGTGGGGACTGCGTGCACGAACCCGTCGGGGGCGCCGCGGCGCCTGCCGCCGTACCCCGTCTGGTATGGACGCGAGAGATCAGGACCTTGCCCCGGCCCAGCGCGGCCGGAGGTAGGTGCAACGGGTAGGGGCCGGTCGGCCGGTGTGCGACGCGCCGAAGCTGACGTTGTCGGGGTGCTGGGCGGGGCCGGAGGAGCCGGACTTGTCTGCGGCGAGGGCAGGACCCCGATCGCCAGTCCGGGACCGGAGCGGACGCGCTCCGGCCGTGGCGGCAGCGGAGGCGGTGGGAACCTGTGGTGCAGCCAGGCGAGCAGGGGTGACATCCCGCGGAAGCTCAGGGTGACACCGACCTCGTGGGCCGCGCGAGCCGCGGCGTGCAGCGCGTCCAGCCCGCTCAGGTCGCAGAACTCCAAGGCGCCGAGCTCGACGACCACGGACGGCGGTTGCACTGGCAGCCTGTCGATGAGCTCAGCGCGTAGTTGCCCGGCGGTGTGCAGGTCGGCCTCGCCGAGAACGACCAGGACGTGTTGTTCGGCTGCCCGCAGCGCCATGACCATCAGCCCGGAAGGCTTGCCCGCAGCGGCAGGGGCGACGGAATCCCTGGTGCAGGTGGCGCTGAGGGGCTGAGCCATGGTCGCTCCTGACGCGCACGCGGATGTGGGCGCCGCCGGAGGTCCAGAGCAACCGGGGGCCAACGTACGCCACATCTCGTCGTCGCGTCGCACGACCCTGCCCAGGTGGTTCCTGATCTGGTGTGGCACCCGCTGCCGACTCGGCCGGTGGCGGGACGGGGGTCAGGTGCGGCTGGTCCTGCGCTGGGCGTGCTCGAGCAGCAGTAGGCCCGAGACCTGTCGCCCGGCGACGGCGGTGGCGAGGTCGGTGAGGCGCAGGTTGTGGTCGCGTGCGTACCCTCGCAGGACGACGAAGGCGTCGTGCATCTCCAGCTGGCCCTGTTGCGCCAGCACGCCCTTGGCCTGCTCGAGCACGACCCGGCTGGTCAGCGCGGTCTGCAGCTGCACGTTGATCGCCGCCCGGTCGTTGGCGGTGCGGTCCTGCACGAGCGCGACGCTCGCGACGTCGGCGAGCGCTTGGCCCAGGCTCAGGTCCTCGGCGTTGAGCTTGCCGATGGCGGTGCCGAACAGCCCGAGGGTGCCGAGCTTGCTTTGACGCAGCCGCATCGGTAGGGCGTGCACGCTGGCGAACCCGGCGGCGAGGGCGTGCGGAGCGAACTGCGGCCACCGGCCGATCTCAGCAGCCAGGTCCGGCACGCTGATCGGCGCGCCGTCCCGGTAGCTGTCCCGGCAAGGGCCGTCCTCACGCTGGACCTGGAAGAGCTGCAGCTCGCGGGTTCGCTCCGAGGACGCGGCCAGCACGTGCAGCACGCCCCGCTCGTCGGCCAGCAGCAGCCCCGCGGAGGCAACATCGAGCAGCCTCGCGCACTGCGCGGTCAGGATCGTCAGCAGATCCACGACGTCGTCGCCGGCGGCGAGGGCGCTCGCCAGCGACACGAACGCCCCGGTCACGTCCCGCTCGGTCCGGCTCACGGGACGCGCCGGTCCGGACCCGCAGGGTCCTGCCGGTGAGGGTTTCCTGCCAGTCGGGCGAGTTCAGCGACAACCGGCGCTCCACGATCTGCCAGGCGACCTCGGCGGCGGTCAGATCGCGCGAGTAGGCGTGCGCCCGCAGGCGGACCAGCGCCTCTGTCGCGTCGACGTCGAGCGCTGCGACGATCATGCCGGTGGCCTGGTAGACCTCGACGCGGTCCAGCGAGCTCAGCTGAGTCCAGCCGTCCTCCTCGCCGCGACTGACGGTCGCACGGTGTGCGGCGAGCATGTCCAGCAGCGGCAACGCCGCGAGCTTGGCGGCCAGCAGCCCGCCGGTCAGTGCCTGGCCGCTGAGCGCCCCTGGACGTCTGCGGTACATGTCCAGGGCTCCGACCCGCTGGGCGGACAAGGACACCGGCAGCGCGAACACCGCCGAGATCCCGGCCTTCAGGACCGCCTGGGTGAACGCCGGCCAGCGCGTCTCCGCCGAGTCGTCCAGGTCAGCCACCAGCACCGGGCCGCCCTGGCGGACGGCATCCAGGCAGGGGCCCTCCCCGAAGGTGAACTGCAAGGCGTCCAGCCGCCGGCTCAGGTCCCCACTGGACCCGAACGTCCCTCGGTTCGTCCCGTCCAAGGTCAGGGAGATCGACGCCCCGTCGACGTCCAGGAGCCCGACGCACGCCTGGCACAGCCGGTCGGCAACCGCCAGCGCGGTGCCGGCGCCCGACACGACCGCCCCCAGCTCGGCACGCAGCTGCTGGTCGCTGATCATGCCCGCTGTCCGCCTGCGGCTGACGGATCGAGTTCCAGAGCCGGCAGGTCCGAACCGCGCCCTGGCCACTGCGCTGAGAAGACCTGCCCCGTGTACCCGAGAGTAGCCATGTCGACCGCATGATTACCCCACGATCCCGACGGGTATTCCTGACTCGTTGCTCTGGACTCCGGCAGCGCAGGTAGCTCTGTGCGCGTGTCAGGAGAGCCAGTGATGTACGGCGGCACCGCCACGGCAGCCCTCGGATCCAAGGCGGCCCTGGTCGCAGGCCCCGCCCGGTCGTGGTTGATGGTGCTGCCGCTGCGGGTGGCCGAGCGAGACGTGCTGGTCGTTACGGCAAGGCCGACGTCAGCAGCGTCATCGAACCGCGCGACCAGTTTTGCGCCGCCTCGTCGCCCGGCGCAGGCGACGATCAACGGCACGGGCGACAGGAGCGGCCGGCGGGGATGCTCGGCCTGCTAGCCTCGATCTTTCGTGATCTTGGTGGACGTTGAGGGGTGTGGCCTGGCGGTCGGTCGCTGTTTCGTGGACGTGGGTGTGTTCCGCGTCTGTCGCGGCTTCCGGGTTCCTGGTCGGCGGGGCTGGGCTTGAGTGTCAGGTGCTGAGGGCGGTGAGCCGGTCGTGGCCGGCGAGCAGGATCGGGTTCCAGGGCCAGCCGCGGGGCAGCCGAAGCCACTCGCGTCGGCTCGTTCGGGTCCATCGTCCGGCGACGTGCAGTAGACGGAACCGCAGGCGTTTGGGTTTCCAGGTGCGCGCCTGTGTGTCGGTCAGGGCCAGGTGCTGGGTCCAGGCGAGCAGGTCGCTGGCCAGGGCGATGAGTTCGAGCCAGATCTGGTTGGCGGCGAAGTCGTGCAACGGCAGGTTCCGCAGTCCGGTGTCTTTCAGGCACCGGATGCGGTCCTCGGCTCGGGCCCGGAGCCGGTGTTGGACTTCCAGATCGGCGATGCGGCCGGGCAGGTTGGTGGCGAAGACGGTGATGCGCCAGCCGTCGCGGTCGGTGATGCGCAGCTGCGCTCCCGGGTGCGGCCGTTCCCGGCGGGCGATCGGCCTTCCACGCTTGGCGCGGCACGTTCTCCAGCGCGTCCAGGATCGTCGGCCAGCCGGCCAGGCCGACCGAGTAGCCCAGCCCGAGCTGGTCCAGGTGCTCGACGAAGCGGTGCGTGCCGGCGCCGCTGTCGCCACGCACCACGACCCGGCCGCGCAGGTCCTCGGGCAGCTGGGCGAGCGCGTCGGTCAGCACGGTGATGTGGTCGGCGGCGTTGTTGGCGTTCGCCTTGCCCGGCCGCAGCATCGCGGCCAGGCACTCCCCGGTGCCACCCAGGCCGTGGTCGGCGAACACCAGCAGCGGGCAGAACCCGAAGCCCCGCTTGAACGTGGGCTGCGCACCTTCCTTCTCCGAGTGCGCATCGACCAGCGTCGCGTCCAGGTCGATGACCAGCCACCCGTCCGGCTCGGTCACCGGCTGCAGCTGCCAGACCTGCGCTCTGGCCTGCGCTCGGGCGCTGCGGATCGCGGCCAGCGAGGCGTCCACGTCCGCGGCGAGCATGGTGATCAGCCGCGTTTGGCTCCTTCGTCACGACCTGGTAGTCCGAGTCGGTGGTGCGCTGGGTGGTGACCTGCAGTCGCCCACGCTCGAGGTCCAGGTCCGCCCACGACAGGCCGGCCAAGTTCACCGCGGCGCATCCCGGTCGACAGGGCGAGCAGCCAGCACACCTGCATCCGGTCACCTGCGTCGCTGAGAGGAAGGCTGAGGCCTGCTCCGGGGTCCAGACCCTCAGAACTGGTCTGCGCCGCTTCGGGACAACCGCACGTACGGCAAGGTTCTTGGCGAGCAGCCCCCACAGCACCGCGTCGTTGAGCGCCTTGCGGATCACGCCGTGGACCAGGCGGACCGTAGTGCTCGACAGCGGCCGTCCGCCCCGCCCGCCGACACGGAGCAACATCGGCGTACAGGGTGGACAGGGTGAGCGGCGCGAGAGCCAGAAGCTGCACGTGCCCCAGCCGCGGCACGACGTACAGCGTCAGGCAGTTGCGGTAGTTGGTGTACCCCGCCGGCTCGAGGCTGGCCTTCACCGCGGCGAGCCACTGCTCGAGGTACTCG
This sequence comes from Mycobacteriales bacterium, assembly GCA_030447385.1. Lineage (GTDB taxonomy): Bacteria > Actinomycetota > Actinomycetes > Mycobacteriales > SCTD01 > SCTD01. Next base: position 68,404 of record JAUJOY010000001.1, on the reverse strand, counting down.
GCGACCGTGCGCCGGCCACCGCTGACGAGCTCGCCGTGCAGGGCGGCGTTCTGCGCCTCGACCATGGCCGCCTCGGCGAGCCTCTTGGTCGCGAAGCCGCGGCAGCGGTGCTGGCGGCGCCGGCCGTGGGCGTCCAGGCCGGCGTCGATGACGTACTGCCAGCCGTTGCCTGACCTGCTGACCGAACCGGACATGTGGATCTCCTGTCCGCACCGCACGGGGTGGGCAGGCTAGATCGGACGTGGGCCAGATCAGGCGCCCCCTCACGAAGCCCTGTGACCACCCTGTGACCACGGCCCGCTGGGAGCTGGGGGCAAGAGGTGTCGCACCCCTCCTGACCTGCGCCTTTGTGTGCGCTCGGAGGGATTCGAACCCCCAACCTCTTGATCCGTAGTCAAGTGCGAGGCGTCCGCGGCGGTGCGCCTGCGTCTGTTTATGCAGGTCAGGGGCTTGCTCGTGTGTGCCCGGGTTCGCCGTCGTCCGATCCCGTGGCTGTATCGTGGCTGTATCGGGACGTGCGACCCTGGCCGCGACCAAGGGCACGACGCAGGCCGGCTCGATCCCGCCCTCATCCGCCTGACCGGGGTCAGCCCGTCACCGATGCCCGGCGGAAGAAGTCGATCGGGAGGGGATGACGCAGCCGCCAGGTGATGGCGATCGGTCGCTCACCAACATGGCTGACGTAGGTCGCCGGTCCCAGGCACAAGAAGGGCCGCGGACCGCCCCATTCATTCGAGCGGTACTCCCGCGCAAGGAGCAGGACGTGGGATCCGTTGGCCGCGTGGCTCAGGTAGCGCTGTCCCGTCGGAGAGGCCACTGCCGTGGCGTTTTGGGACTCCCAGTGGAACAGCTCGGGGGAGATCGCGTAGTCGCGGTACATCGTCGTCGGGGAGTAGTCGCTCTCGGTCTTGCGGAGCGTGACGAAGAAGGCGTCGGTGGCGACAGCTTCAGACCAGACGACGCCAGCCACAAAGGCGGAAGGCTTGCGGGACAGGTTCGCCCAGTCCAGAGCGGCCAACGACTCCTCCCTGCTGTAGTGGGCACCCGTGCGCATGGTGACGTGCTGGATCCCGGCTTCGAGCGGTGCACTGACGTGCGCTGCATTCGACAGGCCGAGGTCGACCATCTGGCGGAGCTCGTCCCGGACAGCCGGGTGCTGGCGGAGCAGGTCGAAGCCATCCTGGTAGCTGACAAGCCCGCCACGGTTCGGCCAGAGCGAAAAGAACAGCATCCGCGCGTAGCGCTGTTCGCGCTCCGAGAGCTCGTCGTACGCAACAGGCCCGGACAATAGCCGGGTGTAGATCACCGCCCGCTCTGGGTCGTCGACGTGCACCAGCGAGGCGGTGCGCTTGAGCAGATGATCCTCTGCCGGCCCGGCTGCTCCGGTGGGTAACTCCGCCGCCCTCCGTAGGCCTGTCCACGACCCCGCCTTGAACACATCCGCAATCTCATGCCCGCTCTCGTGCAGCCACTCGGCGAGAGGCAGGTCCCCGTGGCTCTTCACCTCCCGGACCAGTTCTTTGCTGTTGAGCTTCAGTTGGCGTCGGACGTTTGCGAGCACGACCTCACGAGCGACAGAATCGAGGACAAGCTCGGAACCTGAAGGCAGAAAGGCGAATCCACGCTCGAGCTGTCGCTCCAGACCGGTCCGGGTCGTGCCGGTCAGCGCGCGGTACTTCAGGTCGAAGCGGAACTCTCTGCGCTGCTGGCCGATGAAGTCCAGCACCGTCAGGACAGGCTTGTCGGGCGTACGACGCAGGCCACGGCCGAGCTGCTGCAAGAAGACGGTGGCGCTCTGCGTCGGGCGCAGCAGCAGCAGCGTGTCAACGTCCGGCACGTCGAGCCCCTCGTTGAACAGGTCGACGGTGAAGAGCACATTGACCTCGCGGTCCCGAAGCGCGCGAAGGGCGCGGGCCCGTTCATCGCGGCTGGTCTTGCCGGAGACGGCCATCGCTGGAATCCCGGCGTCGACGAAGCGCTGCGCCATGTACTCGGCATGCTTCACCGAGACACAGAAGCCGAGCCCGCGCATTCTCGAGAGGTTCAGCACCTTGTCTCGGAGTTCCCGCAGGACGATGCGGACGCGGGCGTCGTTCGCCGTGTAGACCCGTTCCAGGGCAGCCACGTCGTACTCGCCGCGTCGCCACTCCAGCTCGGACAAGTTGGTAGCGTCACTGACGCCGAAGTAGTGGAACGGGCACAGTAGATCGGCTTCGAGCGCGTCCCAGAGGCGCAGCTCGGCGGCGGTCCGTCCGTCGAAGAAAGACCGGACGTCGACGCCGTCGGGACGCTCAGGGGTAGCGGTCAGGCCCAGCAGTTCCAGGGGTCGAAGGTGGGCGAGCAGGCCCTGGTAGGTGGCAGCTTCGGCATGGTGGAACTCATCTACGACCACGACTGCGAAGTGGTCGCCGGCGAGATTCTTGACGCCGTAGCGGGTCAGTGACTGCACGCTGGCGAACACGTGCCGCCAACGCTCAGGCTTGGCCCCGTCGACGTACAGCTCGCCGAAGGCGCCGTCGGCAAGCACCTCCCGATAGGTGCGCAGCGACTGCTCGAGGATCTCCTTGCGATGTGCGACGAACAGCAGGCTCGGGCGGTCGGGCATCCGGGCGTAGTCGAGGGCCGCGATGACGGTCTTGCCCGTGCCCGTGGCAGCCACCACCAGGTTGCGGTGCTTGTCGTGCACGAGTCGCTCGACAGAAAGCCGGTCGAGGATCTGCTGCTGGTGAGGGTAGGGCCGAACCTGCAAGCCGCTGAGGCTGATGGAGTCCCGGCTGTGGGCGCCCCCGGCGACGGCGAGCGCCTCGTCCAGCCGCTCGCGATCGCTGTCCGGGTCGTACTCGACGAAGCTGGGATCCTCCCAATAGGAGTCAAAGGTCGCTTCGAACTTGGCCAACAGCTCGGGAGTGTGCGAGCCCGCCAGCTTGACGTTCCACTCAAGACCGTCAAGCAGGGCTGCGCGGCTGAGATTGGACGAACCTACGTAGGCAGTATCGAGGCCGGTGCTACGTCGAAACAGCCACGCCTTGGCGTGCAAGCGCGTCGACTGCGTCTCGTAGTTGACCTTGACCCGGGCGCCGAAGTCCCTGACCAAGCGGTCGAGCGCCGTGCGGTCTGTCGCTCCCATGTACGTCGTGGTCAGAACCCGGAGGGGTACACCTCGCGCGCGGAGCTGCTTCAACTCGTCTTCGAGCACCCGTAGGCCGTACCACTTCACGAACGCGCAGAGCAGATCCACTCGGTCGGCGGTCGTCAGCTCGGCCCGCAGCTCAGAGCCGAGCTTGGGGTCCGCTGCCGCATTCGTGAGCAATGCCGGCCGCGACAGTGGCACCGCAGGTCGGGTCTGCAGCAGGCGCCAGACGCCCGGCTCCTCCTCCCGGGCCAACGCGAGCAGCTGCTGAGGCCCCTGGGCGACGAGTCCTTCGGCCAGGGCTGACAAGACATCGTTTGCCCGGTCCACCCGAGTCTCGGCCGGTAGAGCAGCAAGCACTCGGGCAACGGCCCGCCCGACGTACTCTCCAAGCAGGTCAGCAGATTCCGCCCCCGACACGGAAGTGACGATCTTCTTGAGATCCGCCGCCTCATGAGTCAGCGCCTCGGTCAGCAACTGCTCGTAGAGGCCTGACGGGAGGGGT
>JAUJOY010000001.1:0-64669 GCA_030447385.1 Mycobacteriales bacterium | reverse complement strand
CTCATGAGTCAGCGCCTCGGTCAGCAACTGCTCGTAGAGGCCTGACGGGAGGGGTCCCATGCGGAGGAGCATGTCAGGTGTGCCGGTGCTCAGGTCACGTGCTGCAGTCGGACGTCAACGACGTCATGGAGGACCACCGCGGCTGACCGCAGATCACCGGCGTGGTGAGTCAGCCGGCGGCGCACAACACCACGACGGTCAGGCTTCTGCCGGCGATGAGCTCGCTGCGGGTGCCGGTGACGGCAAAGGCCCCGCGTACCAGCCACTCGCACTCACTGCGGATGCGTTCGTCGGGACTCATGTCGTCGTAGTACAGGCGATCGCGGCGCGCATCGTCGTCCTCCCCGGCGAGCGGCCCGAACGACGGGTGGGTGGCCACCAGCCGGGCCAGATCGACGCCGGTCGCGTCATGTGCCTCCAGCACGGTAGTGTGGGCCCACAGCGCGGCGAACTCGATTCTGCTGGTGAACGCGGACCAGGGTCCACGGGCCTGCGCTGTACTCCACCGGCCGCCGACGACAGGCACCGGCCAGCTGCTGTCCAGCCCGCGCCACAGGACCGCCGTGGTGCTGGCGACGGTATCGAACGCCTGGGTCAACGCGTCGCAGGAGCCGCCGGGTGCGGAGCCGCCGGAGAAGGCCACCCAACGGTAGACGGCTTCGGCGAGCGGGTCGTCGCTGAAATCACCGCAAGGCCGGTCCCCAGGCGCACCCTGCCGGCTCGCCACTGGCAGGGTCGGCGAGGATGCTGAGCACCTCATTGGTTCTGCGAGCTCGGCGGCCATCGCTCGTAGCGCCGCCGGCTTCAACACGCAGCTGTCCCACGTCCGCCGAGTCGCTGCCGCACGACCAGGTCGTGCAGCGCGGGCTCCGCCGTCGGTGCCTCGGGCAGTGTCGAGCGGTCCCGTTCGGCTTCGAGCAGGCTGACGAGTCGGCCATGGTCGGCTTCCACCTGGCCTGTCGGCACCAGCCCACCGTTCCCGGTGTGCTCGGCGTTCGCCTTGCACTGCATCGCGTCCTGGACCCACCGCGGGGCCTCCGGAACGGCGTCGATCAGGCTGGGCAGGTGCGCCTGCAGCTCGCCGGTGCGCATCAGGTGGATACCGGTGAGCAGCACGCGGACGGTGTAGAGCAGCGGCTTCAGTTCATCGGTGCGTCCGAACAGCTCGTACTGCGTGCGGGCGAACCCGAGGTAGTGGTGGGCGTGGTGTCGGGTGATGCAGGCAGGCGCCAAGGCGGTCATCTGCTCGTGCGCGGGGCTGGACGTGACGACGAGCGGCGACAGCAGTTGCTCGAGCACGTAGCCGTTGCGCCGGAGGAGCAGCCGTGCGAACTTCGCCAGGTCGTGCGTGACCAGGTCCATCTCGACCCCGTCACGGACCCATGACCGGTCCAGCGTCTGCGGCCCGGTCCTCAGCCCGACCACGTCCTCAGCCGGGAGCAGGTGCACGCCGCGCAGGTCGACGTCGGAGTCGCGGGAGGCGAAGCCGTACAGGTGCGCACCCGACACAGTCGCGAACACGACCGGATAGGGCTGCTCCTCGATGATCGGACGGAGCAGGGCCGGCTCCACGGCACGGACGTCCGTCACAGGTCACGTCTCCTCACCGACACCAACCAGGCATCCACCGCCCCGACGTCGGGAGCCGGCGGCAAAGGGGAGCGCCGCAGGGCCTCGTCCACGTCGGCCTGCAGTCGCAGGCGCCAGCGCTCGACGTCGTCCCAGGGCACCTCGCCGCGCTTGACCTCAAGCAGCCGTTCCCGGTGCTCACCCACGTCAAGCGGCATCCGCCCGCTCCGGAGCAGCTCGGCGGCGGCCAGCAGGAGGCGCAACAGGTGCATGACGTGCTTCCACCGCGGCTGGCCGTGCTGACGAAGGTCTGCCTGCAGCTTCTTCGCCTGGCTCAGGACGTACCCGGCGTAGGTGGTGTGCGCGAGTTGGGACAGGAAGGCTGGGCGCAGCTCCAGCAGCTCGTCGCCGACGCTCGTGCAGGACAGGACCTGAGGGCTGTGCAGCACTTCCAACAGGTTGGGATTTGCCTTGAGCGCGAGCTCGCAGAACCTCTCTAGCTCCCAGGAGAACTGTTGCGAACTTGGCCCCTCGACGTGGGCCGGCGGCTTGACCAGGGACCAGAACGACGTCGTCGGGGCCTGGTAGGTGCCCCGGACGTCGGTGTCGGAGTCGTCCACGTCCAGCCCGAATGCCCTGGAGCCGACCACCGCGGCATACACGGTGCGTTGCTCGACGAGCTGGTGGCCGCTCAGGGCGGCCTCGCCGAGGGCGACCCGCGCCTGCCAGCGCCGACGCAACTCGACGTCGCCGCGCGCGCACAGCGCCACGCGGCCGTCGGGGAGCTCGACGCGGTACCGCCCGCCGTCCTGGTCCGTCACTCGTCCAGTCGCGCCCGGTTGCACCGGCCTACCGTCGAGGTCGTGGCCGGCCGTCCGGAGCACGACCTGCGTCCCGACGGGCAGTGCCGGCTCCCGTCTGACCGTCACAGCCGCGGGTCGACCGGCTCGGACTCGAGCGCGAGAACCGCGAACACGCACTCGTGCACCCGCCACAGCGGCTCACCGCGGGCGACACGCTCGAGCGCTTCCAGGCCGAGCGCGTACTCGCGCTGTGCCAGCCCGCGCTTGCGGCCGAGGTTGCGCTGGCGGAGCCGCTCGAGATTGGCCGGCCTGGTGTAGTCCGGCCCGTAGATGATCCGCAGGTACTCACGGCCCCGGACCTTCAGCCCCGGCTGCACCAGACCACGTCGGCCCTTGGTCAGGTTGCCGGACGGCTTGACGACCATGCCCTCCCCGCCGCCTGCGGTCATGGACGTCCACCACTCGGTCGCCGCTGCCTCGCTCACCGGATCGGTCACGTCCACGAACCGGTGTTCGGTGCGCCGGATGAGCTGCGGATCTGCACTGACCAGCCGGTCGACGAGCGAGAGGTGCCAGGCGTGCTCCCGGTCGTGGAAGGTGGCGCCGGCAGCGGCGAGCAACTGGAACGGCGCGACCGCCACCCCCTCCAGGCCCTCGGTCGGCCAGCAGTAGCGACGGTAGGCCTCGGTGAACGCGACGGCGTCAGCCGCCCGCTCGCGCTGGACGGTCAGCAGGTCACCGACGTCCAGCCCGCGACCAGCGGCCTGCTCCAGCGTGTTCACGGCAGCCGGGACGGCTGCGCGCGCGGCGGCGCCGACGGCCGCGTACTGGTTGCGGATCAGGTCGCCGGCCTTGGCCGACCACGGGAGCAGCTCGGCGTCGAGCAGCACCCAGTCGCTGCGCAGCTCGTCGAACAGACCCGCCTTCTCGACGGCCGAAGCCAGCTGGCGCAGGATGGCGGTCGTGAGCCCGGCGTCTGCGAAGAACGCCCTGCCGGTCCGGGTGTGCAGCGCCCCCCGGTCGGACACGGGCCGCTCGGGCGCACCGTCGATGTCACTGCGACGGACCAGGGCGACCGCTCGTGACCCCATGTGCTTCTCCTGGCAGACGACTTGGGCGATGCCCTCGCTGCGGTAGTAGCCGAAGGCCTCTGCCGGGTGCTCGAGCAGGTCGGGCAGCTGCGAGGTCGCCGACGGGCTCATCGTGGGAGGGAGGTAGAGCAGCTGCTGAGGGGCCAGCGCGAAGCGGCTCATGACCTCGATCGCCGCGGCCGCGTTCTCCTCCCGTACCGTCACGCGGCCGGCGAACCGCGTCTCGACGACGCGCTTGCCGAGCACGTCGTCGATGTCCAGCAGCTCAGGATCACGCCGCGCCGGGACGTCGAGTTCGGGCGCAGCCTCGCCCTGCGGGAGGAACGGGCGCGCCGGCTCGTAGTAGGTGCGCGCCGCCGGCACGCTGACCAGCTCGCGCTCGGGGTAGCGCAACGCGGTTAGCCGCCCCCCGAAGACGCACCCCGTGTCCAGGCACAGCGTGTTGTTGATCCACTCCGGCTCCGGTACCGGCGTGTGGCCGTACAGCACCGTGGCGCGGCCTCGGTACTCCTTCGCCCACGGGTAGCGGACGGGCAGGCCGAACTCGTCGGTCTCGCCGGTGCTCTCGCCGTAGAGCGCGAAATCGCGGACCCGGCCGCTGGAGCGGCCCTGCAGTGACTCCTTCAACCCGGCGTGCGCGACCACCAGGTTGCCGCCGTCCAGCACGTAGTGGCTGACCAGGCCGTAGCAGAACTCCTCGACCTGCTTGCGGAAGCTCTCGTCCTCGGTCTGCAGCTGCGCGAGGGTGGTCTCCAGGCCGTGGCTGATCGTGACGTTGCGGCCGCGCAGCGCCCTGACGAGCTTGTTCTCGTGGTTGCCCGGTACGCACAGCGCGTGCCCGGCGGCGACCATGCCCATGACCAGGCGCAGCACGCCGGGACTGTCCGGGCCCCGGTCGACGAGGTCGCCGACGAAGACGGCGCGTCGGCCCTGCGGGTGTACCGCGTCGTCAGGCCGTCCGGCTTCGTCGGGCCACAGCTGGTAGCCAAGCTCGACGAGGAGCTGCTCGAGCTCGGCGCTGCAGCCGTGGACGTCGCCGATGACGTCGAACGGGCCGATGTCCTCGCGGCGGTCGTTGTACTGCTTCTCGTAAGTGATGGAGGCGGCCGCGATCTGGTCGGTGCCGGACAGCACGTGGACCTTGCGGAAGCCCTCCCGACTCAGCCCGCGCAGACCGCGTCGCAGGTCGGCGCGCTGTCGGTGGATCACCCCCGGCGCCATGTCGCGGTCCGGCCGGTTGGCGTTGCGCTGGACGGCGAGCGCTTCGGGCACCTCCAGCACGACCGCCACCGGAAGAACGTCGTGGTCGCGGGCGAGCTGGACGAGCTTGGCGCGGTCCTCGCGCTTGACGTTGGTCGCGTCGACGACGGTGAGCCGGCCGGCTCGCAGCCGGGTGGCCGCGATGTAGTTCAGGACGTCGAAGGCGGCCGGCGTCGCGGCCTGGTCGTTCTCGTCGTCGGCGACCAGACCGCGACAGAAGTCGCTGGAGAGCACCTGCGTGGCCCGGAAATGCGCGCGGGCGAAGGTGCTCTTGCCCGCTCCGGAGATGCCGATCAGCACGACCAGCGACAGATCCGGGATCGAGATCTCGGCCGGCCTCACCGGCTGAGGTCCCGAATCCTCCGGGGCGTCCGCTTCCGGGGCGTGGTCTGCGCCGGTCATGCGGCTCCCTCGGCGGCCGGGCGGGGGCTGGTGTCGGCTGGCACCGTCTGCTGCTGCGGCCGGCGAGTGAACACCGCCATCTGCGTCGGAGGTCCCACCTCCGTGTCGTCGCTGCCCACGGCGAGCAGTCGGACGTCGTAGCCGTGCCGCTCCGCGACCCGATCGGTCCAGTCGGCGAACTGCCCGCGGGTCCACTCGAAGCGGTGATCGCGGTGGCGCATCGAGCCCGCGGGCAGGTGCTCGTAGCGGACGTTGTGCTCGACGTTCGGCGTCGTCACGATCACCGTGGCCGGGGCGGCGGCCGCGAACACCGCGTGCTCGAGCGCGGGCAGCCGGTCGGGATCGAGGTGCTCGATCACCTCCATGAGCACGGCAGCGTCGTATCCGGCCATCCGGCTGTCGGTGTAGGTCAAGGCGCCCTGCAGCAGGGTCAGCCGTGAGCGCTGCCGCTCCGGCATGCAATCCAGCCGCAGCCGCCGCGCCGCCTCCTCCAGCGCCCGGTGGGACACGTCGACCCCCACGATCTCGGAAAAGGCAGGCTCGGACAGCAGTGTGGGCATCAGCGCCCCGCTCCCGCAGCCCAGGTCGATGACCCGCCGGGCACCGCAGGACCGCAGTGCGGCGAGCACGGCACCGTGACGCTGCACAGCCAGCGGCACCGGCCTGTCAGCCTCGGCGGCGTCGGCACCGTCGTGGCCGACCGCCGTCGCGCTCGGCGCGGTCGCGTCGTCCAGCGCGTCCGGCTCGGCGTCGTCGACCTCGGCCAGGCGAGGGATCGCCTGGCGTGACAGCGAGCCCTTGTGCGCGAGGTAGCGCCGGGTGATCAGGTCCCGGTCGGGGTGGTCGGCCAACCAGCCGGCGCCGGCGCGCAGCAGCTTGTCGATCTCGTCGTTGCTGACCCAGTAGTGCTTGGCGTCGTCCAGGACAGGCAGCCCGACGTACAGGTGGTTCACGGCATCAGCAACGCGCTGATCACCGGTCAGCCGCAGGTCGACGTAGCGCGAGCTGCCCCAGTCCGGGAACGTCTCGTCGAGCGGGATGACCGCTGCGTGCACCTGCCAGCCGAGGGGGGCGAAGAACCGCTCGGCCATCTCCACGCCACCGCGGCACGCCATCGCCGGCAGGTGGATCTCCAGCGGCAGGGCGGAGTCGACCAGTTCGGGGCGCTCCTTGCTGACGCCGCGGCGTGCGCTGGCGAAGACCTTGCCCAGCGCGACGGCCAGCATGCTGGACGCGGCGTAGGGCCGGTCGTTGACGTACTGCCCCAGGCTGAATGCTTCGCTGCTCGGGCCCTTGCTGCCGCGGACCAGACCGATCGGATCGACCTCGAGCAGAAGCGCAGCGGTGCACCGGTCGTCATCAGCCTCGGGGTAGAAGACGTGCGCAACACCGGTGGAGACGCTGGTGCTCTGCGCCCGCGCCGGGTTCTTGTGCAGCAGGAAGCCGAGGTCCGTGGCGGGCCGATGCGTGGTGGACAGGGTCAGGAGCACATCGCAGTGTCCCCGACCCAGCGGCGCGAGGCACCTGAGTTCCCTATCGCAGGGAGAACGCACAGGCCCTCGACGGCCAATGGCTACAAGGTCAGGCACCGGCGAGCAACGCCGTGGCCGTCATCGCCGCGCGTGCTTCGCGCTGCCCCAGGCGTACGCGCCGTCGACGTCAAGGCTCGGCCACTTCGCCGCGCTCGCCTGCGCCTGGCCGGCCTTCAGGCTGCTCGCGTCACCCGCGAGCGCGAGCACCTGCTCGCGGGGGTGGGCCGGCTCATGCGGTGCCGGCCAGGCTGGCCCTCACCGGCCGGAGCCTGCCGCACAGACGGCCGTGTCCGGGCAGGTGACCGGAACCCGCTCGACAGCACGCGGCTCGAGTGGCACAGTGCCCGGGCCCGCCACGTCTCCGAGGAGCAACGTCGATGCCAGCTCGACTCAGACCCCATCCGGGTCCCGCGCTGCGCTGACGCGCCCTGCGGGCCCGCCGACCACCCGCGGAGACCCGCCATGAGCATCGCTGAGCACGACGTCCTGCACTCCTCGTTCCCGCTCGAGCACCACCACGAGCTCGGGCGCCTGCTGCACCTGCGCGCCCTGCTGGCGCGCGGTCACCGCCACGTCGTCGTGCGCGACCTCGAGCGGCACGCGCCGGACAACGCGCTGCCCGACCGCGCCGTCGTGCTGCGCACGGTGCAGGGCCAGTACGAGCGCCGCGTCATCGCGGAGGTCGGCGACGCGCTGGTGCTGCTCGAGAGCTGGCGCGCGGAGTCGCAGGCCGTGGTCAGCGCGGACGACGAGGCGCTTGCCGCCGCCGTGCTCGAGGAGATCGTCGCGCGGGTGCCGAGCGCAGCCAGCGAGCGACGCGTCGAGGTCACGTTCACAGACAAGTGCGCGGGACTGCGGACTGTCGCGATCGACGTGCGCCCGTGGCAGGAAGTCGCCGGCCACTACGCCGACGGCGTCCGCACCGCGCTCGAGGAACTGACCCGCCACCGGGCGGACGTCGGGTCGCCGCGGCGCCTCGTGCTGTTCCACGGTGCGCCGGGCACGGGCAAGACCTCCGCCGTGCGCGCACTGCTCCACGCCTGGCGAGAGTGGGCGGACGGCGTCGTCGTCACCGACCCGGACGAGCTGCTGCGGGACGGGCAGTACCTGCGCCGCACGGTGCTGGACGCGGACGACGACGACGGGCGCTGGAGCGTCTTCGTGCTCGAGGACGCCGAAACACTGCTCCGCAAAGAGACCGGCGGACCCAGTATGGCCAAGCTGCTCAACCTGACCGATGGGCTGCTCGGCCAGGGCCTGCGCTGCCTGTTCCTCATCACGACCAACGAACCGCTCGGCCGCCTCCACCCGGCGGTCGTGCGGCCGGGGCGGTGCCTGGCGCAGGTGGAGTTCGCGCCGCTGCCGGCGACGCAGGCCGCGAAGCTGCTGGGCCGCGCCGTCGGCGGCCCGATGACGCTGGCGGAGGTGCTGGTCGCGCGACCGGTCGAGACGCCGGCGGAAGAGGTGGCGGTCGGGCAGTACCTGTAGGACTCTCGCCCACGCCGACCACTCCAGGCGCCGGCGCCGGCCCTCGCGCCTACCTTCCCGATGAGGTCGAGGTCACCACAGACACCAGCGGGGCTCTGCGCCTGACAGCCCGACGTACCTCGCGCTGCACCGGTGTGGCGACGCTGCGTGGTCAGCAGCGCGACGGAGCCCGATTGGCCTCGTCCCTACAGCAACTAGGGCGGGGAGGCTGTGCCGCGTCGCTCGGCGTAGCGCGCGCACGGTCGAGCTCGGCTATCGACACACCCCAGCGACGCACGCACAGCAGCCCTGTCAGCGGCAGATGAGGATGTCCGCCGGACTATGTCGCGGCGGATCCTCCGCTATTGCGCCGGTCGGCGCGCATCAACATCAAGTCGACGCTCGGCCGCGGACGACCTCGAGCCGGCGACTACTACCCCGACGTGAGCAGCGCGTCGTCGAAGACTTTCCGCGTGGTCGCTCCGTCCCAGTGGTGCAGCCCCTGCTCCTCGAGGGTGAACCACGCACCCCGGCCTTCCCGCCCCGCACGGAGGCTGCGCACCGGACCGGGTACCTCGAACAGGGCGTTCGGCGAACCCTCCACCCGTACGGTACCGCTGCCGATGCAGCAGCCGTGCAGGGCGACCAGACGGCCGTCCGTCAGCCACGCGGGTGCAAGCGCCCTGCCGTCCGGCGCCGCCTCGAGCACCCGCGTCTCACCGGACGCCAAGGTGGTGATGACCGCGCCGTCCGAAGCCACGTGCGCGACCTCCTTCGCGTCGGGTGAAAGGCTGACCGGCCACCCGGGAGGCGTGGTTCCGGCCACGGCGCCGTCGGTGGTGGGGACGGCGGTCTCGGACCCGTCCCCGAGGTCGCGGACCACGAGCGCGGTACGGCGGCAGAAACCAGCGTCTTCCGCGTAGCGGAAGTAGGCGAGCTGCGTGCCGTCCGGGGTCAGAGACACGGAGGAGCCGTCGGCCAGCCTCCGCAGGCGCTCACCCGGCAGGACTTGCAGGACCTCCGCGGAGCATGTGGAGGGCGCGTCGTCGTCGTAGCGCACAGCGGAGACGAGGACGAGGCGCCCGTCGGCAGAAGCGGCGATACTATTTGGCTCGCCGATGTCCGGCGGTACCGAAGCCAAGACGGCGGCCATCTCACCGCTGGGCGAGACAGCCACGAGGCTGCGGTCGGCGCGCAGGACCACGACGTGCCCCGGCTGCACCAGTGGCTCGGCGACGTCGGAAGGGACGCCGGACGCGGTGGTGGAGGCCGGGCCGCCGCCACACCCCGCGGCGAGCAGCAGCATGCAGCACAGCTGCGCGCGGAGGTGACGACCTGACACTTGTGCAGGGTCGCACGGCGTCCTAGGCGGCACTGACACATCTGCATTACACATGTCGGGAGGCGGTCGACAGGCGCTGCCTCGCGCTCACGCCGTTGCACCGCCAAGCGTCACCGACGGCCCCCGAGGCAGCTCCGTTCCCGACAGAAGCGGACGTCGCCGTCAGCCGCGCATCGGCGGCTTTGGATACTCGACGCCAAAGTGATCTGCTATGACCTCCGCGGTCTCACAGCCCCAAGCTGCTGCCGCCCCCCGGGCGCCGCGGGCCGCGCGCGGTTGGCCCGGAGCGGGAACGGCGCGCTCTGGAGCGCCGACGAGCCGCCGCCGCCCGCGTTCTGGCACGCCTTCATCGACGCGCTGTGCTCCGACAGCCGCCCCCGGGCGCCGCGGGCTGCGTGCGACCTGCGGCTCCGCGACGCGTGCCGCGCCCCCGACCGGGCCGACGACGGCGGCGCGCCCGGACCGGCGTGAGCCCGCCCGGAACGTCCCGGCAGGTCCCCCGTCCGGAAGGCGGGTAGATTACTCCCAGGGAGTACCGGAGACCGAGGAGCATTCAGCATGTCGAAGCGCACCGCCGGGGCCCGGCAAGAGCGGGAGCGCGCCGAGCGCCGACGCAGGATCGCCGTGACCGGCGTCCTGGCCGCCGCCGCCCTGGCTGCCGGAGCCGTGTTCCTGGCGCAGTCCGACGGAGACAACGGCCGGGACGGCCTGCGGGCGAGTTCGGGGCTGCCGCCCCTGGAGGTCGAGAGCGGCGTCGTCCACGTCCACGGCCTCGGCGTCGACCCGGGCGACGGCGTCCTCTACGCCGCGACGCACTCCGGCCTGTTCCGCGTCCCTGAGCAGGGCAGGGCCCAGCGCGTCGCGAACCGCGCCCAGGACACGATGGGCTTCTCCATCGTCGGACCGGGCAAGTTCATCGGCTCGGGCCACCCGGACTTTCGCGAGGACGACGTCCGTCCGCCGCTGCTCGGCCTGATCGAGTCCGACGATCGCGGCGAGACGTGGGACCGGATCAGTCTGCACGGCAAGGCCGACTTCCACGCCCTGCACGCCGCCCACGGCAACGTCTACGGCTACGACTCGACGTCGCAGACGTTCATGGTCAGCCGGGACCGCAAGGAGTGGGACCGCCGCTCAAAGCTCCCGATGGCCGACTTCGCTGTAGACCCCGCCGACCCGGACACGCTCCTCGCGACCACCCGGCAGGGCGTCGTCCGCAGCACCGACGGCGGCCGGGCCTGGACGCCGATCGCCGGGGCGCCGACGCTCGTCGTCCTGGCCTGGGCCGGACAGGGCCAGCTCTACGGCGTGACGCCGGACGGGAACGTGCAACGGTCCGAGGACGGCGGGACCACCTGGGGCGAGCGAGGCTCGGTCGGGGGCCAGCCCGAGGCGATGACCGTCGATGTCCGCGACGGCACGGAGACGCTCTACGTCGCCGCGACCGACCGTGGGATCCTCGCCAGCACCGACCAGGGCCGCACGTTCACCACCCGCTACTCCGAGTGAGGCCGCGGGCCACCGGCCGTCTGGCCGTCCTGGCGGTCCTGGTCCTAGGGTGCCTGCTCGGCGCCGCCGCGCCCGCGTCGGCCCACCCGGCGCTCGTCAGCAGCACGCCCGGGGCCGGGTACGCCGTCACCGACCCGCCCCCCGAGATCGCCCTGGCATTCAACGAGCCGGTCACGCTGCCGGACCGGCCCCTGGTCCTCAAGACCGCCGGCGACCGGGAGGTCCGCCTGCGGGTGACGAGCGCGCAGGGCGGGGCCGGCCTGGTCGGGACGCCGGAGGCGCCGCTGGCGGTCGGCGCGTACGAGGCGACCTACCGGGTCGTCGGCCAGGACGGCGACCTGATCTCGGGGACGTTCGCGTTCGGCGTCGCGACGCCGGTCGGCGCGGCAGGGGCGTCTGGCCGCAGGGGGGTTTCCGGCGGCGGCGCACCGGAGTCCGTCCCGGTCGGGACGACGGCGCTGCGGGGCCTGCTGTTCCTCGGAGTCGCCGTCGCCCTGGGCGGCGCCTGGCTCGCGTGGCGGGTCGACGACGCGACCGGGGGCCTGCCGGGCCCGCGCCCGCTGCTCCGGGCGGGCTCGGTCGCCGCGTTACTCGCCGCGGTGGGGCTGCTCGCCGGGCTCGGAGGCACGGGCGGGCTGCTCACCGCCGCGACGTCGCCCGGCGTCGGGCGGCTCCTGGGGCTGCAGGCCCTGGCGCTCGGCATGGCGGCGGTCCTCGCCCAACGGCCGGGCCGGGGCCTGCAGTCCGGGCTCATGCTGCTGCTCGTCGTCGCGCTGGAGGGCGCACGGGCGCACCCCGGCGAGGCAGACGGCCCGCTCGGCGCGGTCCTGACGGTCACGCACTTCCTCGCCGCGGCGCTGTGGCTCGGCGGGCTCGTCCACGTCCTGCGGCTCGCCGCCGCGTGGCGCGGCCGCCCCAAGGCCGTCCGCGTCGCCGCCCGGACCTACGCCCGCAACGCCCTCGTCCTGTTCGTCCTGGTGTCCGCGACCGGCACGGTCAGCGCCCTGCGGCTCCTGCCCGAGCCCGCCGATTGGACCGGCACGACCTACGGGCGGCTCCTGCTCGGCAAGATCGCGGTGTTCCTGCTGGTCGTCGCCCTGGGCGTCGCGGCCCGCCGGCGGCTCCGGACCGACCCGCCCGCCCCCTCCGTTGAGCGCTACACCGCGCCCGTGCCCGCCGACGCGCCCGTCGCAGTGCCCGTCGCAGTCTCCGTCCCGGCGCTCCGGCGGCCGCTCGGGCTGGTCGTCGCGCTGGAGACCGCCGCTCTCGCCGCGGTCGTCCTCGCCGCCGCCGCCGTCACGACGGTCACGCCCGCCCGGCTGGTGCCGGTGTCCAGCCTGCTCGCCGCCCCGGTCGGCCCGACGGTGCGGGTCGCCGAACGCGCCCGGCAGGTCACCGTCGCGGCCGTCGCGTCGCAGGGCCGCGTCGAGCTCCGCGCGAAGGCCCCCGACGGCGGGACCCCCGCGCGCATCCGGCTCGACGGCCGGGTCGCCGGGCCGTCCGGCGGCATGCGCGCCCTGGCCCTCGACAGCTGCGGCCCGTCCTGCTGGACCGGCGCGGTCGACTGGACGCCCGGCACGAACGTCCTCGCGCTCGAGGTGGCGGCGGACCGCTTCGAAGGCGGCAGCGTCTCGATCCCGGTGCCGTGGCCCGCGGTCCCCGCGCCCGGCCTGCTCCGCAGGGTCCAGGACGCGATGGGTGCGCGGAGTGCCATCGACACCGTCGAGACGGTCACGTCGGGATTTGGGGTGGTCCTGCCGCACCGATCCCGCCGGACCGGGCAGGAGTTCCTCGCCGGACAGCCGTGGGCCGAGGGCGGCGCCGCCGACGCCACCGTCGCCATGCGGGACGGCGGCAGGACGCTGCTGTTCGCGCTGCCCGCCCTCGGCTACCACTTCGCGCTGCGCCTGGACGACGAGGACCGGATCGTCTCGGAGCGGATCGTCACGCCGAACCACCTCCTCACGCGCGAGTACCGCTACCCGTGAGGGGCCCCGCGTCCCAGGCCGCCGCGGGCCGTCCGGGCGGGCCGGGCTGCCTGTCCTCGTCAGCTCGGCGGTCACGACGTCGCCGGTGGGGACCGACGTTGTCGTCGTGCAGGGTGGCGGTCCGGGCGGCACCTGGGCGGTGTTCACCAACCCCCACGACGTGACCATCCCGGCAGTTCGCCGTTCTGGACGGGTCGCAGGGTCGCCGGACCTGGTCGTCCTGCCCGAGGGCGTCATCGTCGTCGACGCGCCGCGGTCCGAGACGGCCCGCAGCCGCGAGCTCGGCCGCCGCGCCGCCGCCCTGAGGACGTCCCTGATCGTTGGTGTGGTGGAGGGCGAGCCGGAGGGCTCCCGGAACGCCGCCGTCGTCTACGGTCCGGACGGGACGATCGCGGACCGGTACGAGAAGGAGCACCGGGCCCGTTTGGCGAGTACGTCCCGGCCCGGGCCCTGCTGCCCCGGCTCAAAGACGCGACCACCCTGGTCCCGAAGGACGCGATCGTCGGCCGGGGAACCGCCCGGCTGTGCCTGCCCATCGGGCCGATCGGCGTCGTCATCTCCTACGAGGTGTTCTTGGCGGGCCGGGTCCGCGAGGCGGTGCGCGCCGGCGGCCGGGGTACAGAGACCCGGCCGGCCTCTGCGGCCCCGTGCGGCGGCCTGCGTCGGTCGTAGCAGCCGCAGCGCCGGCCTGGCGAGTCGCTCCTGCCGCACGAAGGCGGGGAAGCGGGCACGCAGGGCGTGCAACCAGCAGCGCCCCACCAGCGCACCGGTGGGTGGGGGACAGGGCGCTGCTGGGACGGGGCGCTGCTGGGATGGGGCGCCTGGGTCAGGCGGCGGCCATCTGGTCGCGGGCTCCGGTGGGCTTGACGCCGCGCGACAGCAGGAACGCGACGACGGGGAGCCCGGCCAGGAACCCCAGGCCGTTGCCGATCTGCATGAAGAACAGGAAGTTCACGGTTCCGGGCGCCGGCAGGAGCTCGGTGAAGTGCAGGACCAGCATCCAGCCGACCATGCCGAGGTCGAACGCGACGACCGTGATGGTCGCGACGACCAGGGCCGTCGCGACGCTCATCGCGCCGGCCTTGCGGCGGTTGGCCGTGGAGTACTCGAACGCCCAGAGCATCGCGATCGCCAGGAACAGGATGATGACGATCATGGCGTACATCGGGACGTCGAACAGGCTGAGCCCGGTCGCGAGGACGAACGGGACCGCCACGACGTGGCTGATCGTGGAGGCGGCCGCACCCGGCAGGCTGCCCGAGGCGCTCTCCGCGGCCAGCCCCAGCTCCTGGTCGGGCGCGTGCTGGGCCTGCCACTTCGCCGTGCGGGACCGGCCGGTCCGCGCGTACAGGGGCAACGCGAACGGGCCGAGCCACAGCGCGCTGATGATCCACACTCCCTCGACCGCGAGGGAGCGCTGGCGGTAGCCGCGGCCGTAGATGTCGAACGCGACCGCGAGGGCCGTGAGGACCGACAACGCCACGAAGACCGTGGCGATCGGCTGGACCCAGCCGGGCAGCACCAGCGCTTCCATGTCCATCTGTCGTACTCCTTCAGGGGTCAGGTAGGTCGGCCATCGCCGCTCGCCGCATACAGTACACCAGGGGAGTATCCGACCAGCGGTCGCGGTCAGTCTCCTTCGGTCAGGCGTGTGCGGCACCAGGCGGACGGGCGCAGGTCCCACGCCCTCTCCCATACGGGCGCGACCGCATGCCCGGGGGGAGTATGATGGGGCGACTGCACGCCGCGACGAAGGAGACCCGATGGCGACAAGGACGAAGACGGCCGCGGCGCACGTGCCGGCGGTGTCGGGGTGCGACAGCGAGATGATGTCGCCGGAGAAGCGCGACGAGGCCCTCAAGCGCCTCGCCCGCGCATCCGGCCAGGTCGCCGGAATCAGCCGGATGATCGACGACGGCCGGCACTGCACCGACGTCCTCCAGCAGATCGCCGCCGTGCAGAAGGCCCTGGACGCCGTCGGCAACATCGTCCTGCGCAACTACCTGGAGCGGTGTGTCACCACCGCGATTGAGGGCGGCGACCCGCTCATCTACGACGAGCTCATGACGGTCCTCACCCGCTACCGGTAGCCCGCGGGATGACCGCCGCGATCGCCAGAGCCGAGCGCGGGTCGTGCTGCGACGACCCGCAGGACGCCGACTGGGGCAGGCTGCCCGGCGCGGAGCCGCCGCTGCGGTGGTGGATCCCCGCCGCCGTCGCGGCCCTGGCGGCCGTGGTCCTCACGCTCGTCGTCGTGCTGGTGGTCCGCCCGCCGGGCCCGCTTGACGACCCGACCGCCGGCGACCAGCGAGACGGCCTCCTCCTGGAGGGTCCGGTCCTGCCCGCCCTGGTCGACGGCGTCGAGCTCGGCGGGCGCCCGGTCGTCGTGCTGTTCGACCGCGAGCAGCCTTCCGGCGAGGCGTTCCAGCAGTGGCAGCATGCGGTCGCCGATGACGGCGTCGACCTGGTCGTGAAGGTCGGCGCGGACGGCGACGAGCTCGCGGACCGGATCGGGATGCCGACGCCGGTCGACGGTGGCCGGCCCATCGGCTACGCGGTCGTCGACCCGAGCAGGACCGTCAGGTACGCCACGCTCGACCCTGTGTACCCGCAGAACGCGTTCGAGGTCGACGTCATCACCGGCGCGGTCGCGGACGCCGGCCGGTGATCGCCGACCCGGACGGCTGGAGCCATGCGTACCGGCCGCTGCGGCCGGTCTCCCTCGCCGTGCAGCTCGCTCTGCTGGTCCTCGCCGAGATCGCGCTGTACGCGAGCTACAGCGCCCACGATGCGCGGTTTCACTGGGCGACGCACTTCCTGGTCGGGCTGGCGTTCGGGTCGCTGGTCCTGCTGTTCCGGCTGCTCGTCACCGGGGCGCCTGGGCCGCGGCTGCTCCTGCCGTTGGTCCTGGCGTTCCATCTGTACGCGATGCTTCCCGACCTGCTGTTCCGCGGCGGCGTCCCGCACTACCGGTGGATGGACGTGTTCCTCGGCCACGTCGCCGCGCACTACCTGCCCGGCGGCGACGGCAGCTGGCTCCTCGCCGCCTTGACCTGCCTGGGCCTGTACGTCGGCGCCCTGACGGCGTGGATCCGGGCCCGCCGGGCCGAGGCCGCTCTTGGACTGCCGCCGGGCATCGGGCTGACCGGGATGGCGGTCCTGCGGCCGCAGCGCGACCCGGCGGCGGCGGACCTGGTCCACGACGAGCAGGCCGGCGGCGCGGGCCCCACCGTCGTGCTGCTGCACGGGCTCGGGGCGTCGTCGGCGTTCTGGCGGCCCGTCGTCCGCGAGATCGATGGCCGGGCCAGGACCCTGGTGCCGGACCTGCTCGGGTTCGGTGCGTCGATCAGGCTCGGCACGCACTTCCACCTCGATGACCAGGCCGCGGCGGTCGTCCGGTTGATCGAGCGGCACGGCGGCGGGCCGGTCGTGCTCGTCGCGCACTCCTACGGCGCCGCCGTCGCGGTCACCGGTGCGAAGGACCGGCCGGAGCTGGTCCGGCGGCTCGTCCTGGTCGCGCCGGCGGCGTTCGCCGACGCCGCCGAGGCCCGCGCGCGGATCGGCGGACGCTCCTGGATCGCCCGCAAGACGATGACCGGCTCGCCCGTCGCGGACGTCGCCTGCGGGACGATGTGCCTGCTCCGCCGGCCGCTGACCGCGCTCGCGCCCCGCGTCGCCGCGCGGGTGTCGCCCGACATCCCCGCCGATGTCGCCCGGGACGCCGTGACCTACGTCTGGCCCGCCTATCGCGACGCTCTGACGAGCCTGATGGACGATAGTCCGCTGCCCGAGTGGCTCGCCGACCCGCCGCTGCCGACCACCGTGGTCATGGCCGAGGACGACCAGACCGTCCTGGCCTCCGGCCTCGACCGGCTGATCGGACCGGGCGTGGATGTCGTCCGGCTGCCCGGGACGCACGGCTTGCCGGTCGAGCGGCCCGGCGACGTCGCGGGCGCGATCCTCGCCGCCGGGAACACCAGGGCGTCGACGTCGTTGTAGCGGGTACTCCCTGGGAGTACCCGAGACGATGGAGGCACCATGACAGCCCGACGCACCGCCGCAACCGCGGCAACAGCCCTCGCCGCCCTCAGCGCAGGAGCCGTGCTCCTCGCGTCCGCCGGCACCGCCGCGGCGCAGGACCGGCCTGACCGCGGCACCGCGCCCGCGCCCGGGACGGCGGGGATGCACCAGCAGATGATGGGCCCGGGACAGGGCATGGCCCGGATGCACGAACTGCACGTCAAGCAGAACCCCGGCATAGCACGGATGCACGAGCTCCACGTCGAGCAGAACCCCGGCATGGCCCAGATGCACCAGCTCATGACCGACGGGCCGCGCTAAGCCCCCCAAGGCCCCGCAAGCCCGGTTCCCACCTCAGTCTGACCTGGAGCGCACATGACCGCCGCTGACATCGCCGTCGTCCTGACCGGCCTCGGCCTCATCGCCGGCCTCGCCTGGTACTTCTTCCAGCCCCGCACCGCGACGGACGCCAAGGTCGAGGGAGGCCGGCAGGTCGTCGACATCACCGTCAAGGGCGGCTACTCGCCGAGCCTGATCCGGGTCGAGGCAGGCACCCCCGTCCGCCTGCGGTTCCACCGGCAGGAGAACAGCGACTGCACCGCCCGCGTCGTCTTCCCCGACCTGCGCAAGAGCGCGTCGCTGGAGGCGTTCGGCACGACCACGCTCGACCTCGACCTCGCGGAGCCGGGCGAGTACTCCTGGGCGTGCGGGATGAACATGCTCCACGGCACCCTCGTCGCCGAGGCCCCCGGCGGCGGGGGCGCGCAGGAGCAGGCGCAGACCGCTCTCGCGTCCCCCGAGCAGGGTGCCGGCAAGGTCGCCGAGGCCGCCCGCGGCGTCACGACCGACAACCGCGAGACCGCCCGGGCCGTCGGCGTCGGGCCGCGCCTGGACGGCGGCCACACCGTCGAACGCATCGAGTTCATGCTCCCCGGGGCGCTGCGGAGCCTGCCGACCGACACCGCCCGCGCCGAGGCGCAGCTCAAGGCCGTCGGCGGGGTCGACAGCGCGACGGTCAACTTCGGCGCCGAACGCGCCGTCCTCACCTACGACCCCGACCGGCTCGACCCCGACGGCCTCACCCGGGCCGTCGCGGAGGCCACCGGCTTCCCAGCCCGGCTGCGCCCCGAGCCCGGCAGCACCGACACGGAGGACGCCGAAGCGGCCGCCCGCAAGGAGGAGGTCCGGGACCTCAAGCGCCGCGTAGCGCTCGGCGCGCTGCTGACCGTGCCGGTGCTGTACGCCGCGATGGTCGAGCACTTCATCGGCGAGCAGTACGTCCCCGACGTCCTGGAGAACCGCTACGTCCAGCTCCTCCTGACCCTGCCGGTGTTCCTCTACGTCGGTTGGCCGATCCACAGCATCGGCTGGCGTGCCCTGCGCAACCGCAGCGCCGAGATGAACAGCCTCATCACCCTGGGCACCATCGCCGCGATGGCATACAGCCTGGTCGCGACGTTCATCCCGCAGGTCCTGCCCGAGGACGTCCGCGAGGTCTACTACGAGGTCGTCAGCTTCATCATCACGGTCATCCTGCTCGGCCGGCTCATCGAGGCCCGCGCCCGCGCCGGCACCGGCGACGCAATCCGCGCGCTCGTCTCCCTGGCCCCCGCGACCGCCCGCGTCGTCCGCGACGGCGCGGAGACGGAGATCCCCGCGGACCAGGTCCAGGTCGGCGATCTGCTCCGCGTCAAGCCGGGCGAGAAGGTCCCGGTCGACGGGGAGGTCACCGACGGCACCAGCACGATCGACGAGTCGATGGTGACCGGGGAGAGCCTGCCGGTCAGCAAGGGCGCCGGGGACCCGGTCATCGGCGCGACGGTCAACACAACCGGCGCGTTCACGATGCGCGCGACCCGAGTCGGGGCCGAGACCGCGCTCGCGCAGATCATCAAGCTCGTCCAGGAGGCGTCCAGCAGCAAGGCCCCGATCCAGCGCCTCGCCGACCTGATCGCGTCCTACTTCGTGCCCGCCGTCATCTTCCTGGCGATCATCACGTTCGTCGTCTGGTTCGTCGCCGGCCCGCAGCTCACGCTGGCGGTCGTCGCCGCCGTCAGCGTCCTGATCATCGCCTGCCCGTGCGCGCTCGGCCTCGCGACGCCGCTGTCGATCATGGTGGCGTCGGGCAAGGGCGCGCAGTACGGCGTGCTGGTCAAGAGCGCCGAGTCGCTGGAGACCGCCCACAAGCTCGACACGGTCGTGCTGGACAAGACCGGCACGATCACCCGCGGCAAGCCCGAGCTCACCGACGTCGTCCCCGTCGGCGGGCAGGACGAGACCGAGCTGCTGCGCCTGGTCGCCTCCGCCGAGGTCGACAGCGAGCACCCGCTCGCCGGTGCGATCGTCGCCGGCGCGAAGGACCGCGGCGTCGAGCTGTCCCCCGTGACGACGTTCGACTCCATCACCGGCAAGGGCGTACGGGCCACCGTCGACGGACGCGAGCTGCTCATCGGCAACGCCCGGCTGCTGCGCGACGCCGACATCACGACCGGCGAGCTGGAGCAGCACGCCGATCGACTGGCCGACCAGGGCAAGACCCCGATGTACGTCGCCGTCGACGGCAGGGCCGCAGGGCTCGTGGCCGTCGCCGACACCGTCAAGCCCGACAGCGCCGCTGCCGTCGCCGCGCTCCGGCGCCTCGGGCTGGAGGTCGCGATGATGACCGGCGACAACGAGCGGACCGCGAACGCCGTCGCCCGCCAGGTCGGGATCACGCGGGTCCTCGCGGAGGTCCTGCCGGACCAGAAGGCCGCCGAGGTCCGCCGGCTGCAGGACGAGGGCAAGCTCGTCGCGATGGTCGGGGACGGCATCAACGACAGCCCCGCTCTCGCCCAGGCCGACGTCGGCGTCGCGATCGGCACCGGCACCGACGTCGCGATCGAGGCGGCCGACATCACGCTGATGTCCGGCGAGCTCCGCGGCCTGGTCACCTCCATCGCGCTGTCCAAGGCCACCATGCGCAACATCAAGCAGAACCTCGTGCTCGCGTTCGGCTACAACGTCGCCGCTATCCCGGTCGCCGCCGGGCTGCTCTACCCCGTCACCGGCGCGCTCCTGTCCCCGCTCATCGCCGCCGCCGCGATGGCGATCTCCAGCATCAGCGTCGTACTCAACAGCGCCCGCCTCAACCGCTTCCAGCCCCCCGTCATGCACGACGCGCCCGACGGCGCCGCCCGTCAGCCCGCGGCGGCGGGCGCGCGGTGACCGGGCCCCACCCCGAGGGCGCCGGCGTGGACGTCCTGGTGATCGGCGCTGGGCAGGCCGGGCTCGGGACCGGGCACCACCTCGCTCGGCGGACGTCGCTGTCGTTCCTCGTCGTCGACGGCGCGGAGCGGATCGGCGACAGCTGGCGCCGGCGGTGGGACAGCCTGGTCCTGTTCACGCCCCGGCGGTTCAGCCCGCTCCCCGGCACGGCGACGCCCCGCGGCCCGGGCGAGTACGCGACGAAGGACCAGACCGCCGACTACCTCGCCGACTACGCCGTTCGGGAACGGCTGCCGGTCCGGCTCTGCACCCGTGTCCTCGCCCTGGCCCGGGACGACGGCGGGTTCGTCGCCGAGACGACGACCGGGCGGATCCGGGCCCGGCACGTCGTCGTCGCGACCGGGCCGTACACCGCGCCGTTCGTCCCGGACGCCGCCAACGGCTTCGACCCCTCGGTTGCGCAAATGCACTCGTCGTCCTACCGCGCCCCCGACGATCTGCCCGGCGAGGACGTGCTCGTCGTCGGCGCGGGGAACACCGCCGCGCAGCTTGCCGTCGAGCTCGCCGCCGCCGAGCGGCGGGTGACCGTCGCCGCGCCGGGCGGGATGTGGTTCCTGCCCGCCCGACTCCTGGGCGTCAGCGTCTACTGGTGGTTCTGGCTCACCGGTGTCCTCAACAGCCCGAGCACCAGCCGGATCTCGCGGATGGTCCGTGCCCGCGGCAACGGGATCATCGGCCGGGACCTGCAGACCCTCGTCGCCGCAGGCAAGGTCCGGATGCTCACGGAGCGCGTCGCCGGCGCGTACGGACAGACCGCCGTCCTCGCAGACGGCACCGAGATCCCGGCGGACGCGGTCCTGTGGTGCACCGGCTACAAGACCGACCACCAGTGGCTCCGTGTCGCCGGCGCCCTCGACGAGCAGGGTCGGCCCATCCACGACGCAGGCCGGTCCCCGGCCGCTGGCCTCCACTGGGTCGGGCTGCCGTGGCAGACCCGGCTCAACAGCGGGATCATCAACGGCGTCGACCGCGACGCTCGCGAGGCCGTCCGGCGCATCGCCGGCGACCAGGCCGAGCGCCGGCCGGTCCCCGTCGCGGCCGCGCCTGACCGGCCCGTCGCGCCTGGTCACGCCGTGCCTCGCAGCGCTCGGTCCTCCGAGCCAGCACCCACCGCAGGAGAAGCCGCATGAGCGAGGACCAGAGCGACCCGAGCATCCCGACGAGCAAGCAGCTCCGGGACGCTCGCAGACAGGCCCATGCGGCGCAGAAGAAGAGCAAGTCCGACAAGGGCGGCGACAAGAAGGGCAAGAAAGGCAAGGGCCGCAAACCGTGACCGCGCCTGCCGCCGGCGTCCGGCGGGCCCGCCGCCGGGCCCGCCGGCTCCGCGCCCGGTCGCGGCTGCGCGCCGCGAACCTGCGCCGGACCGGGGCCGCGCTGCGGCGCCGCCCCGACAGCGCGCCGCCCCCCGTGCCGGTGGTGCCGGCCGCCTCGGACAGCGTCGAGACCGTGTGGGGCGCGCCGCGGACCCTGCTCTGGGTGACGGTGAAGCGCGACAACCCGACGTGGCGGGACCTCTACGGTCACTGGTGGGTCGAGGCGGGTGAGGAGAGCTGGGGGTGGTGGCCCCGGGCGGTGCCCGTCGGGCTGCGCCAACTCGCCCTCGGCGGCGACGGGGTCCTCAACGGCGTCGGCCTGATCGGCCGCAACGGGACGTGGTCGCGCGACGCCCAGCACGGTCAGCCGGCCGCGCACGCGTTCCACCCCGTCCTCACGGAACCGGTCGGCGACGGGGAGGTCCTCGCGCGGATGCGCGAGCATGCCGGCGCGTTCTCGGGTGGCTGGCGGTGGGCGTGGACCCGCCGCGCAGAGCCCCAGACGTGCCGGTCGTTCCAGGACGGGCTGCTTCGGGCGGCGGGGCTGGTCGAGGGGCTGGAGCATCTGGCGAGCCGGGGCAGCGGCTGCCCGTTCCTGTACGGCCCCCGGACGCTGCTGTGGAGGACGCAGGACCTGCTCGACCGAGCCCGGGCGTGGGGCTCAGGCGCCGAGGCCCACCGACTTCCGTTCAGCGCGCGCGAGCGCGGTGCGCAGGCTAGCGAGCTCGGCCTGCTCCCGCGGTGTCCGGCGCCGGGGTCGGGACGCCTTCTTGATGCTCCACACCCACCACACGACGAAGCCGATGATCGCGGCCCAGTATGCGAAGCCCAGCAGGTCGAGCAGCAGGTCGGTCATGCGGTCTCCTCGGCTTCCGGCGCGCCTGCGGCGTCTCGCCTAGGCATCGGTCACGCTCCACTCCTGCCGTTCGTGGACGGCGTGCGCCCGCACCCCGGCCTCGACGAGCGCGCGCGCGACGTTCTCGGCGGTGACAGGGCTGTCGAGCTCACTGTGCAACCCGACCCTGCCCGGCTCGGCGTGCCCTTCGACGTCGCGGTCGGCGAATCGCCGCTCAAGGAACCGGACGGTTGTCTCGGAGATCTCGACGTCGTTACTCAAGAGCTCGACGTGCACGACGTGCTCTGCCCAGGCATGGATGGTCATGCCGACAAGTATACTCCCCTGCAGTACCGGTCTCCTCCGGTCCGGTCGCCCACGGGCCGGTCGGGCCCTTGCTGACGCCGGTTGAGTTCCTCACCGTCCAGATCGAGCAGGCCGGACTTCTCGCGCCGCTGCTCGGCCTCCTTGCCGGCGCCGCCCTGACCGTCACGCCCGTGTCCTGGCCGAGCCTGCCGGCCGTCGTCGCCCTCGTCGGCCCCGCCCGCGCCGCCGCCCGCGAGCGCTGCCCGGCCGCGGTCAGCGGACCCCGCGGCTTCGCCGTCGTCCTCGGCTTCGTCATCGGCATGGACGGAGTCGTCGCCACGCTGTCCGCCGGGTTCGTCGGCGTCCTCGTCGTCCTCACCCGCGCCGCGGTCGTCCTCAACGTCGTCGCCGTCGTTCTGCTGACCTACGCCGCCGTGCGGCTACTTCGCGCGAACGGCCCCGCCCTCTGCCGCCGGCTCGAGGCCCTTCCGCCCGACCCGATCCGGGCGGTCAGCGCCGGGGTCCTGTTCTCTGTCAGCGGCTGCCCCGGCTGCGCACCCGTCGCCGCCGCGGTCGGCGCCGCCGCCGCAGCCGCCGGCCCGCTCCCGTCCCTGCTCGTCGTCGCCGCGTTCGTCGTCGGCCGGGCCGTGACGCTCTACGCCGCGGCGGCGGCGGGCGGCCGGTGGCTCGTCCCCGACGACCCCCGCAAGACCCGCCGCGTCGATCTCGTCCTCGCCGCCGTCCTGCTCCTGTCCGCCGCCTACTACGCCTGGCGCCTGCTCGACGGACAGGTCATCACGACGCTCCCCGGCGAAGGCGGGCGACTCCCGTAGCCAGCGGACGGCCGGCGATACCGGGCAGGCTTGCGGTCACGCGTTCGCCCGGAACCTGAATGCGTCGCCGCGCACGTCGACCCGGAGTCCGCGAGACTGGCGGCCTTCAGCCGGCCCAGGAGGCCGACGAGGTCGACGAGCCGCATGCTGTCCCGCATGCCGGTGCATCGGAGGGTGCCCGCAGCAAAGAGTCAGGCCAGCCGAGCCGAACCCCCTGTGTCGCTGGACTGGCGTAGCTCTGCACCTGGCGTCCAGCCGGGCAGAAGACGACTCTGCTCGGTGGTGAGACGTCGCTGAGTCTTGCCCGCGAACCTCAGGGAGAGCCGAGCAAGTTAATGGTCAGGTGACCGGACCGTCCGCTGCGCGTCCGGCCCGTTCCCCTGCGCAGGGCCGCGCCGGTGGTCGCGGGCAAGGGTCGGGCCGGCCCGGGCGCGGGCCGGCGGCACACCGGAACGGGGCCGTGCGCAGAAACTTCAAGATCTTCTGTCACAGCACCCTGCCCGACCGCACCTTCTGTAGGTAAGGGACGACCCCGTCCGGCGGGGTGAGGAGCGCGGCATGGATGGTCACGACGAGCTGTCGGAGCGGCCGGTGCAGCTGCCGGTTGATGGTGTGCTGTCCGCACGCGGTGCGCGGGGCGCCTTCGTGCGGGACCGGGCGCATCGCTTCCCTGGTCGCCGCAACGCGCTGAAGGTGCTCTATGACGATGTGGAGGTCGCTTCGGTGCGGGTGGCGGCGCAGCTGGCCGGGCTGACGCCGACTGGCTTCGTCGCGGCGGCCGGCTTGGCGCTGTCCGGGTCCGGGGTCGCCCCGGCGACGTCGGCGGACAGGGCATTGCTGGCCGAGCTGCTGCAGGGCCGCACGGCGCTGGGCCGGTACGGGGTGAACCTGAACCAGGCCGTCGCGGCCCTCAACAGCGGCGCGGGCGCGCCGGTGTGGCTGCTGCAGGCCGTCAACGGTTGTGCGCGGGCCAGCGAGCGGATGGACCGGGCCACCGTCGCGCTGTCCCGCCGTCTCGGCTGAGCAGCACAGGCGGAACCCGAAGGACGGCACTCGATGATCGGGAAGGTGTGCCGGCGCGGGACTGACACCCGCCGGTTGCTGGGCTACCTGTTCACCGGGGGCCTGGCTGGTGAGCGCGGCCTGGACTCCGCGCACCGCGACGCCCGGGTCATCGCCGGCTACCAGAGGCCCGGCGGGCTCGAGCCGGAGCGGACGAGGAACGGGCGGGCCGACGTGTCTCGGCTGGCTGCGCTGCTGGACGCGCCGGTGCGGGCCGGCGGGGTCGGCAAGGACGCCAAGGCGACCTATCACCTGGCGATCAGCGCCGCCCCGACCGACCGGCTGCTGTCCGACGCCCAGTGGGCTGACATCGCCGGGCAGTACCTCGACCGGCTCGGCCTGGCCGAGCACGGCGACACCGGCGCGGTGCGGTGGGTCGCTGTGCGGCATGCCGACAACCACGTGCACGTCGTGGCGACCCTGGTCCGCCAGGACGGCCGGCGGGTGTTCCCGCACCACGACTTCTACCGGGCCCGTGAGGCGAGCTTGGCGGTCGAGAAGCAGTACGGGCTGACCCCGACCAGCCCGGTGGACCGCACGGCCAACCCGGAGATCACGAGGGCGAGCGACGCAAGCACCAGACGACGGTGCGAGCCCGGGCGAAGGCGGGACTGCCGCCTGCGGCCGGACCGGACCGGGAGGTGCTGCGGGCCCGGGTCCGGTCGGCGCTGGCCGGTTCGCAGGGCTGGGAGGAGTTCGCCGACCGGCTCCGATCCTCCGGGGTTGTGGTCCGTGAGCGTTACAGCACCCGCAACCCGGGGAGATCACCGGCTACGCCGTGGCGCTCCTGCCGCACGGAACGACCGACCAGGCCAGCGTCTGGTTCGGCGGTGGGAAGCTCGCCCCCGACCTGAGCCTGCCCCAGCTCCAGGCCCGCTGGCACGACGACAGCCCGGCCGGCGCAGCGTCGGACGCCGAACGCGTCAGCGCCTGCTCGTAGGCCGGGCAGCAGCAGCGGCGGCCCCTGGAGGGACGGGAACCTGACCGAGCTGGAACGACGCCGGCTGTGGCTGTCCGCGCAGCGGGCGGCGCGGGAGGCCACCGAGCAGATCCGGGCCGCCAGCAGCCCATCTGCCAGCCAGGCCCAGCAGGCCAGCGCGCAAGCGGCGGCCACGGCGGCCAGCGAGATGCTGCACGCCACAAGCTCCTGGTCGAGCGAAAGCACCGCGGGCCGCTGTGCGCCGCCGGTGACTGCTACGACCGAGCCGCCCGGGACCTGCACCGCCAGATCGCGCCTCCGACCTCCCTCAGCCGAACGACCCGCCGCGCAGCTGGCGCCCTGCTCAACGCCCGGATCGTCAAGCGAGCCGACACCCGACAGCTGCTCGCGCTGCTCTCAGAACTGACGGCGCTCTGCCAGACGATGGCGGTGCTGCGCCAGACGCAGGGACGAGCCGCGCAGGCCCGGGCCGCACGGCAGGCAGCCGAGCATCTCACCGCCGAACACGGACGCCGCCTGACCGCCGCATCCGCTGCCGTCCCAGTGGTCTCGACGAGGGCGACCTGGTTGCCAAGCGTCGGGGTACCGACACCGCCGTCCGTCCCGACCAGCGCCCACACGCGGCGGCCCTCAACCGCCCGGTGACCCCAGGGGTGGTGCGGCCGGTGGTGCGGCCGGCGCCGGGGCGCGCAGGATGGCCAGCACCAGGCCGAGTCGTCCGCAGAGCTCGTTGAGGGCCACCTTCTGCGCCCATGGCGCGTCGACAGCTTGCTCGCTGCGGCGCCACCAGATCGCCTCGAGCAGCTGCCCGACGTCGGACTCCACCCCCGCCTCGGGCTCGGTCGGGAACAGGTGCGGCCCCATCAGCGGCGCCCACGCCACCAGCGCATCGAGCAGAAGAAGTTGCACCGCGTCCGGCAGGTCTGCCTCCAGGGCGAGCCATGCCAGCACGGCATGGTCCTGGCGCGGTGTCGGCGGCGGATCGGATGGCCACTCATCACCGGGCGGCGGCACGGTCGGGTCCTGCACGGAGAGAGCTCCTTCCACGGGTCACCCAGCCTCGCCCTCCGAGTCCGCCGGCAAGACCCCGTGAGCCCGGAACTGTGGACGGCGCCGCCCCGCAGGTGGGGATCCGGGTCTTGCCCGGACCGTGCTCAGTAGGCCCGAGTGGGACAGCACCCTTGGCCCACTCCAAGAAAGTCTTGCCCGATGGGGCGAAGCGACCAAGCTGCACAGCGAGTCTGCTGTCGGCCTCGTCCGGTGAGGCGTCGACGCGGTGATCGACAAGCCAATCCTCAACGGGCCATACGACCCCGCCCTGGACGCTGGAGGCTGCGACAGGCCGCGGACGCCTACGACCAGGTTGCTCGGGGCTGCGTCGCCGGCCACCCATCCCGACCGGAGCGGCGCGGGGAGACGGGCCGCCGGGGGCTGTGGGGGATGGAGTTCGTCCGCCAGGCCGACACCCGCCGGCTGCTCCAGATGTTGGACGGGCTGCACCGCCTGAGCCCGGCACTGGCCCCCTTCGCGAGCTGCAGGGGCGGGCCGCTCAAGCAGCATCAGCCCGACGCGCCGCCGAACTGCTCGCCGCCGAACAGGCTCCCCGCAGGGCATGCCGCGCAGTCACCGCGGCGCGCGTGCGCGAAGCCTTCACCCAGACGACGGCTGGCTACGGGCGCGAGGTCGTTCCACCGGCCTCCAGCCGCCGGCCCACCTCGTCGTCAGTGCGGTCGACGATGCCGCCCCGTCGCCGCGCGCCGAGTGGGCCAGTGGAGGGCCGACTCCCACGGGCAAGGGTGAGGACCCTTGCCCGTGGAGGAAGAGCCTCATGGGGCAAGGGTCGTCTGCGGCTTGAGTGGGGAATGGGCGTGATCCGCCTTGCACCCGGCGGCTGTGGTGGCAAGGGGCCGTGCATGAGAAAGGCCAAGATCGGCTGTCACAGAGGGCCTTCAGATCGCACCTTCAACTAGTGAGGGACGTTCAGGCACTCACGTCCGAGCGCCCTCGTCATCATGGAGGACGACATGGACAAGCTGCTGCTCACCCCGGTCGAGGCCACGCAGGCACTCGGCATCGGCCGATCGAAGGTCTACGAACTCCTGCAGACCGGCCAGTTAAGGTCGATCCGCATCGGCAGCTGCCGACATCCCCCTCGACGCCGTCCACGACTTTCTGGCCGAGCTGCGCCGAACGGGCTGACCGCTGTCCCTGTCGACCAACGACGGAGGGGTCCGTAATGGGTGCACGACGCGCGGCCGGCGAGGGGTCGGTGCACAAGCGCAAGCAGGGTGGCTGGCAGGGATCGGTCGCAGTCGGCATCGTCGCCGGGCGGCCGAAGCGCAAGACGCCGTACGGGGCGACCCAGCGCGAGGTGCTCGACAAGCTGGGCGCCATCCGGCGCACGCTCGATGCCGGCCTGCCAGTTGGGACGAGCCGCCCGATCACGCTCGCCGATTACCTGGAAGCTTGGCTCCGCGACACGTTGCCGATGCTGGTCCGGCCGTCTACGGCGCAGTCGTACTCCAGCCTGACCAGGCAGCACATCATCCCGGGGCTCGGACACCACCGGCTCGACAAGCTCACCGCCGTGCACATCCGCGCGTTCCTCAGCGACAAGAGCACGCAGACCAGCCCGAGGACGAAGCGACCGCTGTCCTCCCGCACGATCCAGTACCTGCACGCGGTCCTGCGCCTTGCGCTCGAGCAGGCCCGGCGCGACGACCTGGTGGTGCGCAACGTCGCCGGCCTGGTCTGCGGGCCGAAGGTGCAGCGCCCCGAAATCGCGCCGCTCACGCTCGAGGAGGCGGGGCGGCTCTTCGCCCAGGCGGCAACCGACCGCCTGTCGCCGCTGTGGCTGCTCGTCACTGCGCTCGGGCTCCGCCGCGGTGAGGCGCTGGCGCTGCGGTGGGCGGACGTCGACCTCGACGGCGGGTCGCTGCAGGTCAAGGCAAGCGTGCAGCGTGTGGGCGGCAAGCTCGTGCGCTCGGAGATGCCGAAGACGAAGTCGAGCCGACGCGCATTGCCCCTGCCAGCGGTCGTTGTCGATGCTCTGCGGGCACACCGGACGGCTCAGGTGCAGGAACGCCTCGCATCTGCGGTCTGGATCGACGACACGCTGGTCTTCACCACCGGCATCGGCACGCCGCTTGAGCCACGCAACGTCCTGCGGTCGTTCCACGCGCTCTGCGACCGCGCCCAGGTCCGACGGATCCGCATCCACGACCTCCGGCACGCCGCTGCCTCGTTCATGTTGCTGCAGGGCGTCGACATGCGCGTCGTCATGGGCACGCTCGGCCACTCGCGGCTGTCCACGACGAGCGACCTCTACACGCACCTGCTCGAGCCGGTGCAGCGCGCGGCCGCCGACCGCATGGACGACCTCCTGCGTCAGATGAACCCTGGCTCATCGACTTGATCACCGCCGTGGCTGTATTCGAGGCTGTACGAAACGCGAAAGAGGAGCCGCCTGAACCGGAGCGACCCCTCTGACCTGCTGTTTTGCTGTGCGCTCGGAGGGATTCGAACCCCCAACCTCTTGATCCGTAGTCAAGTGCTCTATCCGTTGAGCTACGAGCGCGCGCCGCCCTGGGGCGGTCTGCGAGAGCATACCGGCCGGGATCGGCCGCCCGAGCGCCCTGACGTCGGCAGCAGTCCGACACCGGGCTCTGGCAGGCTGCTCAGGTGGCGGACGCAGGACGGTGAGCGCGCTCGAGGCGCTGGTGCTGGTCGTCGTCGGACTTGTAGCCGGCGGGATCAACGCGCTCGCCGGCGGCGGCTCGCTCATCAGCTTCCCTTCCCTGATCGCGTTGGGGCTACCGCCGCTGACCGCGAACGTCACCAACAGCGTCGCCGTCTGGCCGGGCTACGTCGGGACGACCTGGGGCTACCGCCGCGAGCTCGCCCCCCAGGGCCGCCGGCTCCTCGCGCTCGTCCCTGCCGCGGTCACTGGTGCCATCGCAGGCTGCCTGCTCCTGCTCGTCACGTCGGAAGAGGCGTTCGAGCAGCTCGTCCCCTTCCTCATCCTGAGCGGTTCCCTCCTGCTCGCCGTCCAGGGCCGCGTCACCGAGAGAGTGCGCGCCTGGCCGGGCGGCGGCGCGGGCATCCGCTCGCCCCTGCTGCATCTCTCCGTCCTGCTGGCAGCAAGCTACGGCGCCTACTTCGGGGGTGGCCTCGGAGTCGTGCTGCTGGCCTGTCTCGGCCTGTTCGTCCAGGACGGCCTCCAGCAGCTCAACGGGCTCAAGAGCGCCCTGTCGCTGCTCATCAACGCTGTGGCGCTGATCGCGTTCTCCTTGTTCGCCCCGGTGGACTGGGGCGTGGTGGCGGTGCTGGCACCCGCGGCGCTGGTCGGCGGCTACCTCGGCGCCCAGGTGGCGCGGCGCCTCAATCCGGCCCGGCTACGCCTTGTCGTGGTCGCCTTCGGCCTGGTGGTTGCGGTCGCGCTGCTGCTGTGACCCGGTCGCGGCCGGACGCCGTGAGCCACCGCGTACGACCACGTCGCGCAACAGGTCCTGCGTCGCCGTGGATACCGCCGCCACGGCTGCGTCGAAGGCCGCCTGGTTGTGCGGCGCAGGATGGCGCATCCCGACGACCTTGCGGACGTACTGCAGCGCAGCCGCGTCCATGTCAGCGGTGCTCACCTCATCGGTGAACGGCGGGCGCAGGGTCTTGATGCTTCGGCACACACGTGCACGGTACGACCGGCGACGCCGCCCTTCCAGGCGCCCGTTCAGGTAGCGGTCCCGGATCGCCCCCCAGTGCCCAGGCAAGCACGTTCACGGACGTCGACGGAAGCGGCTCGAGCGTGCGACGTACCGCCCCATCGCCAGCCCCAGCCGTGGGGGGCCAGCGTCGCCGCATCAGCCGCATCCGAGGCCGACGTGAGCACCAGAGCGCGGCTGAGGGCGAACGCCCACAGCAACGGTCCGCGCCCGGTGTCCAGCAGCGTGTTGACAACGGCGAGCAGGATCCGGCCGAACCCTGGCCTGTATCCCGAAGGTGACGACGCTGCACACATCGTGATCGACGTCGGCCCGACCTGAGCCTGCCCAGCCGGTTCTCCTGTGCTTGGTGATAACGATGTGTGCGCACGTGTCCGCCCTGACCGGTGCACAGGACGCGGACCCTGCGGCACGGCTCACCGGTGCAGCGCTGCCCAGAACGCCTCCCGCACCCCGCCGGCTCCCCAGGCGTTGGGCTCGATCACGCTGCACAGCCACAGGTCCCTCTGAGGCGGTCGCGGCTCGGGACGGGAGGGGTCGCCTGCTTTCAACCCGTGCCCGAGAAAGCACTCGCCGACCTCCGCGACGCCGGCCCCGTGTCGACGGGCGACCACGCGCAGGGCGTCGTTGAGACGCGCGATCACGGCGACGGCCTCCGGCCACGGTGGCAGGCCGAGCCGGGCGGCGTCCCCGGTGCCGTCACTTGGGTCGTACACGGTCCCGACGATCACGCGGCCGGCCGGGGCAAGCAGCACGCGAAGCTCGGCTAACGCGTGGGACACCGCGACGGACACCTGGTCGATCGTCGCGTGGGCAGCCACGGTGTCGCCGTACACGCCGAGGACGTCGTTGCCACCGATCGTCAGCGTGACGAGCGTCGGGCGGACAGAACTGGCCGCGAGCCGCGGCAGCTGGGTGTCGAGCAGGGTCCGCGTCGTGGCGCCGTCGGAGGCGAGCAGCATGAACGACGCCTGCGGCTCGGTGCTCACGAGGTCGCGTCCCCGCCACTGCGGGAAGTCGTCGTCACGGTTGCGGAACAGCAGACTGGGCCCGCCGCGGCCCGGCCCGCCCGCGTAGTCGTCGACGGAGATCGAGTCACCGAGGGCGATGTACGACGCGGGTACAGCCATGACACCCGCCATCACATCATGGTGCGCCACTCGGTCCCGCCGCCGATGCGGGACCGCCTACGGACCGCGTCGCCAACGGCGATTCGACCCTGCTGGACGACGTCGGCGTAGACCCCGAAGCAGGCCGCGTGCCCGTGCTCCAGCACCGGCATCCGGTAGTCGCGGGCGAGCATCTTCAGCAGCCCGACGTCGAGGCGCTGCGCGTCATGGGACAGACCGGGAACCACGCACCGTGGGGTCGGCAGCACTGTCCGCAGGACGACCTCGCCGATCCGCAGCTCCTGCCCTGCGACAGGGTCCTGCGCCAGGTCGAGCACGAGGTTGGGCCGGAAGCGCTGCGGTTGCACGGCGGGCCGTCCGAGTCGCTGGGCGAGCAGCGCCAGCGCGCCCGTGGTCACCAGGTGCACCGCGCCGAAGTCGACGAAGCGGCCACCCGGCTGCGCACCCTGGACGTCCGTGACCAGCTCCTGCCCGGGCCTGACGTCGCGCATCCAGCCCGGCACGAGCCCGGCCTGCTCGGGAAGCAGGCGGTGCAGCTGTGCCCGCGCCGGTACGTCGCGGGTGAGCCGGACCCTGCGCCCCAGGTGGGTCCCGAGCACGGCCTCCGCCTCGGCCGTGCCCGCAGTGACCCGCCGCCCGCCGACGGTGAGCGTGCAGTCCGTCCCGTCGGCGCGGACCGAGGCGGCCACCTCGAGCAGGCCACCCCACCGCCGCGGGTGCTTCACGCTGCCGACACTGCCGTCGGTCCCGTCCAAGCAGGCCCAGGCCCGGTCCCAACGCACGCCGACGGCGTCGACGTCGACCTCCGCCAGCGGCTGACCGCGGGCGCTCTTCAGCGGGTAGCGCACCACGGAGACGACGGTGCCCACCTGCGCATTCTCGCCGACCAGCGCTCGGAGCGTCTCGCGAGCAGCCGTGCGACGCCAGCCGGTTGACGAGCCAGGACCGAGGGTGAGGTCCCGAAGAGCGGGAGTCAGCGCCGCACTGCTGATACCGATCGTGTGGCGGCGTCCCAACGAAGCTGTCCGTTCTCGAAGTCCTGGGCCTGCCCGCCCGCGACCGGGTACTCGTCGGTGACCGGGTAGCCGAGCCACCCGCGCTCCCACCCGGTTTAGGGCCAGTAAGCGCGGATCGCACCGCGTACCTCGTGGGCGCCCGTGGTGGACGTCCAGTACACCGAGCCCCGCTCGAAGTGGTTGAACCGGCCGCGCCCGTCGGGGGCGCCCAGCTCGTTGGTCACCGGGTAGCCCAGCGCACCTCGCTCCCAGCCGAGCCGGGCCCAGGTCTCGCGGATGGCGCCGCGGATCGCCTGCGCGTCGGTCGTCGGCGTCCAGTACACCGAACCGCCGGCGAAGTGGTTGAACCGGCCTCGGCCGTCCGGCGTGGCAAGCTCGTCGGTGGCCGGCACGCCGAGCACACCTCGGTTGGCGCCAAGGCGCTTCCAGGTGGCGGCGATGCCTCCGTGGACCTCGCGCACGCCGTACGCCGGCGATGAGACCACCGCACCGCCCTGGAAGGAGCCGGATCTCGACCCCTCGGCGTGAAGCCCGTCCCCGCGCGTCGGGTAGCCGAGCGGTCCGCGCTCCCACCCCATGCGCGCCCAGACGTCACGGAGCTCGTTGGGAACCTGGGGTGCGCCGGTGGACGGCGTCCAGTAGATCGAGCCGAGGGTGAAGTTGGTTGTAGCGCCCGACCCCGTCCGGTGTGGGGGTCTCGTCCGTGGTCGGGAAGCCGAAAAACCTCTCCGGATGAGGGTCGCACACCATCGGGCAGACGTAGGCGCGCTCGATGGCGCCGTGCACCTCGTGCGTCCCGGTCTGGTTGCCGGTGATGAGCAACCCGTGCTCCATCCGACCGATCACACCGTCGCGGGAGAACGTCGGGTACTCACCCGAGGTCGGGCGGCCGAGCGGCCCGGCCTCTTCACCCATCTGCCGGTACAGCAGGTAGCGCGGCCCGATGACCTCGCGGGCGAGCGAGGTAATTGAGTCGGTCTGCGTGATCAGGCCGCTCTCGTACCGCCTGCGCTGCGTCGTCCCGAGCTCTCCGATCATCAGGGACCCCACTGGGGCGCCGAGCTCAGAGCGGGGGCCGCGAAGGTCGCTGTACCTGGCGTCGACGGGGCCAAGCAGGATGGGGACGGCGGACGGTGTGGTGTCCCCGCCGTCGGAGCCGCCAGCCGTCGTCACGGTGGGCACGGCCGTGAGCGCGGAGCTGCGCGGGAAGCACCACCCCGCGAACGTGACGGCGTACCGGTCGCTGGTGTCCACGTCTGGCTGCGCCGTGCACACCGGCGGTGCGCCGGGCGCGTCGGTGGCATAGTGCACCACGGCTCCCGAGGCGCCCGCCCTGACGACGAAGCTACCGGGTTGCCGTCGACGGTGCCCGTGGCCTGCCACGTCACCGTCCGTCCCCCGGCGGCGACGGTCGTGGCGCCGTCGACCGTCAGGTCCATCGTCACCACAGGTTCGGACGAGCTCACGCAGAACCGCAGCAGATCCTCGGCCCCGGGCACGTCCCCGGTGCGTCCTCGGCGCAGGACTGGGCGGCGAGCGCGGCCGGCGCCGTCGCCGTCAGAGCCGCCGCGACCGCTGGCCAGTGCGGCCGCGCCGGTGCGCGACCATCGTGAGCTCATCGGGTGTCCGCTTTCGACGTCGTTCGGTGGAACGGCCGCGGGTCTCGCCTCGGCCGGGCACTCGCCGCCCTGCGCGAGGACGAGCTGGCGGCTCGGGCGATGGGCGTCGACGTCAGCCGCTACCGTGTGACGGCCTTCGTCACCTCCGGCGCGGTCGCCGGCATGTACGGCGTGCTCATCTCCTACTTCTCCCGCTTCATCACTCCGGACGACTTCGGCTTCGCTGCGGCGGTCGACGGCCTGGTCACCGCCGTGGTGGGCGGCTCACTCATGTTCATCGGCCCGCTGCTCGGCAGCGGCTTCCTCACCTCGGTGCCGGAGATCCAGCGCGCGCTCGGGGTGGAGGCCGGGTGGATTCGGCCCTTCCTCGCGTCGGCACTGCTCCTCGTGGTGATCCTGTTCCTGCCGGGCGGGCTGTCCAGCCTGATCCCGCGCTGGTGCGCCCCGGAGTTCGACCCGGATGCGACGCCCCCGGACCTGCCCGCCCTCCCCTCCGCGGGCACGCCGCTGCTGAGCCTGTCGGGCGTCGGCAAGGACTACGGCGGTGTCCACGCCGTGAAGGCGATCGACCTGGAGCTGCACAGCGGTGAGGGTGCTCGGCCTTATCGGCCCCAACGGCGCCGGCAAGACCACCCTGATCAACCTGCTCAGCGGTCTGGCAACGCCGACCAGCGGGACGGGCAGCGTCCTCGGTGTCCCCTCGGTGGGCCCGGGCGGGCCCACCGGTTCGCCAAGGCCGGTGTCAGCCGCACCTTCCAGCACTCCAAGCTCTTCGACCGCCTCACCGTGCTCGAGAACGCGCTGGTCGGCGCGCACGTCGTCAGCCGCCCGACACCGGTGCGTCCAGACCAACGCCCCTCCTGCGGCGGCTGGTCTTCCTGCCCTCGGCGCGTCGCGACGAGCACCGGGCGCTGGCGCAGGCCAGCGCGCAGCTGGCCCGGGTGGGCCTCGCGGACCGGGCGCGGGACCCCGCAGGACAGCTGTCGTACGGCGACCGGCGCCGGCTGGAGATCGCCCGTGCCCTCGCGGGGCATCCGACCCTGCTCATCCTTGACGAGCCCGTCGCGGGCATGAACCACGTCGAGGCGTCCCGGCTGTCGATGCTGATCCTGTGGCTGGCCGAGGACGGCATCACGGTGCTGCTGATCGAGCACAACGTGCGGATGGTTCTGGAGACCTGCTCGCGGATCGTGGTGCTCAACTTCGGTGAGGTGATCGCTTCGGGCGACCCGGCGACGGTGGCGAAGACCCCGGCCGTCATCGAGGCCTATCTCGGCTCGGCCGGGACCGAGCAGGACGAGGCGGAGTCGCATGTCTGAGCCGCTGCTGTCGGTACAGGGGCTCTCGGTCTCGTACGGGCGCGTCTCCGCTGTGCGGGAGGTGTCGTTCGAGGCGCACGAGGGCAGTCTGGTGGCGCTCGTGGGTGCCAACGGTGCCGGCAAGACCTCGGTGCTCAACGCCGTCGCCGGGCTGGTCAAGCCGCGCGCCGGCACGATCCGCTTCGAGAGCCGGGACATCACCCGCTGGTCGGCCCACCGCCTCGTCGATGCCGGGCTGGTACAAGTGCCCGAGGGTCGGGAGATCCTGGCTTCCATGACGATCCACGAGAACCTGCAACTCGGCGGCTGGCACCGGCGAGCCACATCGGCAGCCTCGATCGAGGCGATCTACTAGCGCTTCCCGGTCTTGCGAGAGAGGCGGGAGCTGCCTGCTGGTGCGCTGTCGGGAGGCGAGCAGCAGATGCTCGCCATCGCCCGGGCGCTGGTGGCCAAGCCCCGACTGCTGCTCATGGACGAGCCCTCCATGGGGCTGGCGCCGAGGATCGTGGACGAGGTCTTCCGGGTCATCGCCGAGATCCGCGCGTCCGGCACGACTGTGGTGCTCGTCGAGCAGAACGCCCGCCGCGCGCTGCGCGCTGCCGATGTGGGCTACGTGCTCGAGACCGGGTCGCTCGCCCACTCGGGTGCCGGAGCGGACCTGCTCGCCGATCAGCGCGTCATTTCCGCCTACCTCGGGATGGAGTGACCCGAGAGCCTCCGCGTCTACAGGAAGTCAGGTATCGCCAGCTGCCGACGAGAACGGCTCATGGCCTCTGTCGTCCGGACCCTCGAAATGAGCTGGCGACGTAGTACATCGGCACCACGGGACCGTGCCAGACGTACAGGCGCTGCCCGCGCTCCCGAGCCGCGTGTGCCCAGGCCCGGCCGATGCTCCGTGCTCACAACCCCTCGCGGCGATCGGCTGCCGTGAGCCACGCCTGGCCGAGCGCCTTCCGACCAGCCCAGTAGGTAGCCAGGTCTTCGCACCCCGGGCGAGGTCCGCCTCACGAAGCTCTTGCAGTCGTTCGTGCGCATCCGCCATCGCGTCAACGACGCCTGGGCTCGCCGCGAGGCGGCTCTTCTCCTCCTGTGCGAGCAGCGTCAGCCTCGTCTGCGGGTCGGACCGTCAAGGCCGTGTACAGGCCGCCGGTGCCAACGACGAGGTACAGGTGGTGCGGGGGTAGCACACCGTCGTCGGGCGCCTCGAGTGCCTGCCGTCCCTCCACACCAAGGTCGCCTCGCCACCGGTACCCGATACCTGCGAGCCGCTCGATCACCGGCTCGATGTGGTCGTCGGTGGCGACGACGATGTCCATGTCAATACGCCCGGCACGGCTTCATCCCGGCCGGGGTGGGACGCGGCTCCTACCAGCCCAGCGGTGAGGGCGCCGTGACCACGACCCGCCGGCCCTGAGTGGTCAGGGCCGCATCATCCCGTCGGCGTCGGGCGAGACCATCTCCATCTGACGGTGCCCGGCACAGGCCGTCGGTCCAGGGCCGGCGCCGGGCTGGTTGCGCTGGATGATCGTGTAGGAGCCGGGCGCCGGCAGGCCGGGCGCGTCGCCCATGCTGCAGTCCGGGTTCTGCGTCCAACGCCCTGCAACCGCCGTCGCGTGTGCAGGGTTCGGGTGGAAGACGATTCGCTTCTGGGTGCCCGGGGCGGCGACGACGGCGACCGGCTTGCTGCCGGGGTCGTGCGTGTCCGCCGAGAAGCGCAGCTCCTGCGTCGTTTGGTTTATGAACGTGATGTAGACCTCGCCCGGCGCAGTCCCGGTCGGGGACGGCACCGGCGCGGCGCTCTTCGTGGTTGACGGCTGACCGGCGGCCGGGGCCACTGGCGCCGCCGTGGTCCTGACCGGCGTTGGGGAACGGCTCGGGGTCGCAGCGGCGGTCCTGGTCGGAGTCGCCGGCGACATTGTCGCCACGGGCGAAGGCGTCGTCACTACGGGCGCAAGTGTCGTCGTCTCGCTCGGCTCGGGCTCCGGCGTTGGCTCGACCGTGGGCGAGGCCGACGGCGTCAAGGTGGCCTCCGGTGCCGGGGCGAGCGTGTCCTCGCCGCCGCCGCCACTGACCAACACGACGGCCGCGCTGGCGCCCGCGAGCGTGACCAGGATCCCGCCCGCGCCCAGGAAGCCGACCGCGCCGCGGACGACGTTGCGCTGCTGCCACCACGGCGTCGGATCCGTTGACTCGGTCTCGGGCAGCTCGTACGGGTCGGTCACGCCTTCTCCTCGACTCAGGCCGCACGAGGCTTTAGCCGATTGGCGACATGCCGGTCAGCGGCTCGCGCAGTAATCGATCGGTGGCCGGTCGGGCCGCGGCTTCGGCATCGAGACGTCTACACCGAAGTTGAGCGTCAGCCGCTAGGCGGCTCCCGGCACCTAGTCTCACCGGGTGGCCGATGACGACGGGTCTCGGGAGTTGATGCCGGGCGACGAGGCGGCAGTCGCCAGCCTGCAGGCCACGGTCGAGCGGCTCCGCCGCCTGGGCGTGCCCTCCGAGGACCTGTGCCTAGTGGTCCCGGCTGGCATGCTGACCGGGCTCAGTCGTTGCTGGGGCCGCCATCGAGCGCCTTCCAGTTGACCGTCCTCTGGTGGGCGTTCGCGGATTGCAGCGCTGGGCTCCTCCGGAAGTGACGTAACGGCGACCGCCGGGGGGTGATCCACCATGGCTATCGCTTGTTGCAGGTGACCCGACGAGAACGACCCATAGGTCCGGGCTGTCGGCCGCTCGCCCGCCCGCCGCTTCGCGGAGGCGGCGGTGCACGAACCCACCCATTCGCTGCTCCTTGACCTCGTCGAGGAGCGCAAGGCAAGTCGGTTGACGGTGGAGAACAAGCTCGCCAGGTCGGACGCCATGAACGCGAAGGCCGTCGCCCGCTCGTCGTCGGGCAACCCATCCTCGCGGTGGTCGAACGCCGCCCTGAAGTGAGAGCGCGAACTTCCCCTGAATCGTTCACAACAGGCTGTCTGAGGTCCGAGACCTTCGGACTAGGAGGTCCTGCCTAGCGTGCGACGGCGTCGACCCGTCCGCTGGCCGCGGTCCACATCAGGGACCCTCCTTGGAAGTCGCTGCGCTGCCCGCCGGCCACGGCGTACTCGTCGCTGATCGGATGGCCCAACCAGCTGCGCTCGGCTCCCATGCGGCCCCAGGTGTCGCGGATTGCCCCGCGCACCTCGTGGGCGCCTGTGGTCGGGGTCCAGTACATCGAGCCGCGCTCGAAGTGGTTGGCGCGGCCGCCGGCTGTCCCGATTTTCCGAACCGCCTTGGAAGTGGTTGTACCGGCCGCCGACGGTCAGCGCGCGAGTCTCATCGGTCCTGGGCAAGCCCAGGGCGCTGTGTGCTGCACCAAGGCGAGCCCACGTGTCGCGGATGGCGCCGTGCACTTCGAAGGCGCCGGTAGTGAGCCCCCACAGGATCGACCCGTGCTGGTAGTCGCGCGCCCGCCCGCCGAACACGGGGATCTCCGGCCCGGTGGGGGGGCCGAGCAGCCCTGC
Source organism: Mycobacteriales bacterium (assembly GCA_030447385.1). Classification (GTDB taxonomy): domain Bacteria; phylum Actinomycetota; class Actinomycetes; order Mycobacteriales; family SCTD01; genus SCTD01. The sequence continues at coordinate 25,834 of JAUJOY010000001.1, read as the reverse complement.
GTCACCTCCGAGCTTCGTGCTTGCGGTCGATGGCAGTGAACCGGCTGAGCACCAAGGCGTTCGGCTCAACCGTGTAGGTGTACGGGGGCCCGTCACTGGCCGTGACACCGTCCGTGGGGGAGGAGTGCACGGCGTACCAGCGCTGGTCAGGCCACCGGCGGCGACCAGGACGCGGGCCTGCAGGTCTCCCTGCCTACCGTCGGGCGAGGTGAAGACATTGAGGGCCGAGCCTGCCCGGCTTCCACTGACGGCGCGTCCTCGGACGCTGATGCGGCTGATCTCCTCTGCCGCGGTACCGGTGACGATCACGCCGGGGTGGTAGTCGGACCAAGTCAGGTCGCCGGTGATCGTGAGCGTGCCGGCGCGGGCAGGTTCCCGAAGACCGGCTTGCACGGTGCCGCCGCTGACCGAGCCGCGAACGGTCCCCATCCCATCGATCCGCCCCGAGCGGTCTCCGTAAGTAGGAAAGTCCGCCGTGGCGTAGAGGCGGAATGTGGCAGCCTGCGCGACGGCTCCGCTGCTGAGCAGGCGCAGCTGGCCGCTCGCGGCGTACTCGCCGGTCACGACCAGCACGGCCCGGTCGAGCTCGAGCATCCCGTCGTTGGTGAGCGGACCGCTGACCGTTCGCGTCGGGCCCCCGACCAGCTCGAGTCGGGCGTTCGCCGGAATGCGCCGCAGCCCCGCGATCAACTCCGCGCCCGTGTCTGTGCGGAGCCGGGCGCTGAGCCGTAGCCGCGCTGCAGGCAGGACGCCGTCCGCACCGGGCACCCGGATCTCGCCCCCGTCACGCACGAGCCAGTCACCGAGTGGCCGCCCCGACCCGACCTGCGGGTCGGTGAACTGGGGGACTGTCGCCACCATGCCCGCGCCGACGTCGAGGCGTTCCAGACCTGGGTTTGGCCCGAAGCCGACGCCGACGTTGCCCTGGAAGCGCAACTCGCCGGTGGCGGTAGCGCTCTCGCCGCGGCGAAGTGTCACGCCGCGGAACATGGCTGTGTCCCCCGCCGGCACACGCACCACGGCGAGCCCTCCGGGGGCACCGCCCGTCGGAGCTTGCAGAAGTTCCAGGCTGCCCCAGAACTCAGCCGAGCAGCCACGTCCACGGTGGCGAGCGTGCCCGCGCCTGCGACCACCCGCAGGACGGCCTGTGGACTGGACTGGTTGGTCTCGAGCGCCACCGTCCAGTGCAGCTCGGCCGTCGCGGCCCCGGTCATCTCCTGCAGTGAACCTCCGAAGACCTGCACCGGTCGGCCACCGGCCGACCCGAGCCGGATCGCGGCGGAGAAGAGCTCGATGGTGCCCGCGTTCTGCAGCGCGGAGACGAAGAAGGAAGACCTGCCAGGCATCGGATCTGTGCCGACCACGACGTCGGGTGCGCGCTCCCCGACCTGCAGCCTGCCCGCCGACGTCACCTCGAGTGCGTGCGTTGAGAACGTGCCCGTGACGCTCGTAGGTGACTGACAAGAGCTCGTTCCACCGACCCGCCCCTGGGGAGCAGGCGCTGAGCCGACACAGTCCCCTGCGTCCGGAGCTCACCGGCGTACAGGCCGGAACTATCTACCTCCACCCGCCCACCCGACGTCGAGGACTCACCGAGAACGAGGGTGCCACTCAGGTCTACCAGCGGAGCCCGCAGCACGGCGCTGCCGTTGGCACCGGGTGCCAGCACGAGCTCGACCTGCGACTCCAGGTCGCGGGCGCGCACGCTGTCCACAGCCACCTCACTGGACAACGCCACCGAACAGGCTCCCTGCCCCCCCAGGCACACGGTGTCGTCCAAGCCAGGAACCCGGGGGGTGTCGGTGACGTCACGCCACGACAGCGGGTTCTCCCAGGCCCCACTGACCGGTTGCGCCCAGCGCACCGTGCACTGCACCGAGTGCGCTGCCTCCGCGACCGGCGCCGGAACTGCACCAGCCACGAGGCCCAGGACGGACGTGGCCGCAGCCAACCTCAACAGGCCAAGCACGACGTACTCCTGACCATGGGGGAACGCCCGTGTCTCCCACATCGGCGTCCTGCGAGGCCCTTTCCACTTCGGCCGCCCGGAGGGTTCCCTGTAGGGGATCCGGCACCCGAAGACTGCGCAAACCCCACCAGACAACCGACCGTCGGCAAGTCGTGCGCAGGCATCCACACGCACGATCGGAGAGGGCGACTGCGAGCGGTCAGCGCAAGGTCTCACCCGGTTGATCGGTGCAGGCGCAAGCCGGACACGCCTCGATCGAGACGACCCGGATCTACCTGCACCTGAACGATGACTGGCTGGCCGGGCAGTACCGCCGTGCCGCCGAGGCGATCGACGGGCAGCTGCTTCTCCACCGCCGGGACCTGCAGGCCCGGCGACGTGCACCAAATCGGGCACGAGTGGCTCGGCCGCCGGCACCGGAGGGCATCAGGTCGATCTTGCGTAGCGACCCGAACCCGCAGGTCAGGGGCGGAGGCGGGGAGATTTGAACTCCCGATGGGCTTGAGACCCAAACCGCATTAGCAGTGCGGCGCCATAGACCGGACTAGGCGACGCCTCCTCGGGACCTCGCGGTTCCCGTCGCGCAGCCTACCGAAGCGCCCAGCGGTCTTCCACGGGGATGAGGTCGCCGACGACGGATCCAGATGCCCCGCCGCTGCGTCCTAGCCCCAGCTGCTCACCTCCGGAGGTTGGTCCCATGGTCTCTCGTCGTACCCGTGCCGTCGGCACCGTCGCCGCCCTCGCCCTCGCAGCGGGGGGCTTCACCCTGCTGCCGGGAGCCGCGCCGCAGGCCGCTGCCGCTGCACTCGTCGCCTACGGCAGCTGCGAGGAGCTGCTCGGGTACTACCGGTCCGCCCTCGAGCGGAGCACCGCGGCGGGCGGCCGGCGCGGCCTGCCCATGCCCGGACCGCGCGACGCGCAGTCCGCCTCCGGGCGAGCCGAATCCGTCCAGTCGGGCTCCGCCCCAGCGGCCGAGCGGCAGTCCCTGGACGCGGGCGGGTCCGGACCGACGGGCACCAACGTGCAGGAGCGCGGCGTCGACGAGCCCGATCTCGCGAAGACGGTCGGCGACCTGCTGTTCGCCTTCTCCGAGGACCGGCTGCAGATCGTACGCAAGGGCCCGCAGCCGCAGCTGCTGTCGAGCTCTGCGCTCGGCGGGCCGGCGTACGGCGCGGAGCTGCTCGTCCAGGGCGATCGGGTGCTCGTGCTGATGCCGGCCTCTCGCAGCGACCGACCCGGGATCCCCGAGCCGACGGGCCCTCCCGGGCAGGTTCCGCCGACCGGCCCGGGAAACGGCACAGCGCCGGCTCCCGACGCGCCGACGTCCGGCATAGCAGCTCCCTCGCAGAGCAGCCCGATCGCCCCGGACGGCGGGTCCTACGGCTCCGGGTCGACCCGGCTGATGCTGCTGGACGTGAAGGACCCGACGGCGCCGCGGCTGGTGGAGACGCTCGAGATCACCGGGCGCTACCTGTCCGCCCGGCTCTCCGGCGGGACGGTCCGCCTCGTCACCGCCTCGACGCCCTCCCTGCCGAACCGGCCGATGACGTCGCCTGCCGGCCCGGCGAAGGAGAGGGCGGCGCGTACCGCCCGCCGCGACGCTGCCCGCTCGGCCACCGTCGAGCAGGTGCTCCCGCAAGAGGTCCGCCGGTCCGCCACCGGCGCGCTGATCGCCGAGGGGCCGGCCGTTGCGTGCGAACAGGTCCGGCATGCCTCCTCGCCGACCGGGGCCGGCACGCTGCTGGTCACCACGCTGGACCCCGGCAAGGGGCTCGGCGCCACCGACCGCACAGCGGTGACGACCGAGGGCGACCTCGTCTACGCCTCCGCCGGGCGGCTGTACGTCGCCACGAGCCGCGGGGGGACCGCCGCACCGGGCGGCGGGACCGGCACCGCACGGCCGGGCCGCTCGGCGAAGGTCACGACCGAGCTGCACGCCTTCGACACCACGTCGGCCACCACCACCCCGTACGCCGGCTCGGCCGCCGTGCCGGGATACGTCTACGGCCGCTGGGCGCTGTCGTCGCACGCCGGCCACCTGCGCGTCGCCACGACCAGCGCCGCTCCCTGGTCCGGCGAGGAGCCGTCCTCGTCGTCGACCGTCACCGTCCTGCGGGAGAAGGCCGACGGACTGCTCGAGACCGGCAAGGTCGAGGGGCTGGGGAAGGGCGAGCGCATCTATGCGGTGCGCTACTTCGGGGACCTCGCGACCGTCGTCACCTTCCGGCAGACCGACCCGCTGTACGTGCTGGACCTCGCCGACCCGAAGAGCCCACGCCTGCTGGGCGAGCTCAAGGTGCCGGGCTTCTCCACCTACCTGCACCCGGTCGGCGGGGACCGCCTGCTGGGCATCGGCTCGGACGCCGACAGCAACGGCCGGGTCACGGGGATGCAGGTCTCGCTGTTCGACCTGTCCGACCGCAGCAAGCCCGTGCAGCTCGACCGGATGCCCCTCGGCCAGGGTCACAGCCTCGCGATGGACGACAGCCGGGCGTTCGGCTACGACCCGCAGCGCCGGCTCGCGCTGCTGCCGCTCAGCACGTACGACATGTCGATCGACGGAGGCGGCGGCGGCAGCAACGACGCGGTCGGCATCCGCGTGACCGAGGACGGGGCGCTCGAGCGCGCCGGTCGGCTGCGTCTGGGTCCGCAGGTCCAGGTCGAGCGGGTGCTGCACGACAGCACCAGCGTGTACGCGGTGTCCCGCACCGGCGTGGTGGCCGGCCGGGCAGGCGACCTCGCCCGAACGGGGTCGGTCGACTTCGGCCGATGACCCCGATGAACGGCGGCCCACGCGTACGACGGACAATGGGGCAACCGCACTCTCCCGATCCGCCAGGAGCCTCCTCGTGTCCGACATCAGCTTCGACGGCCGCGTGGCCGTCGTCACCGGAGCCGGCGGCGGCCTCGGCCGCACCTACGCCCTCGAGCTCGCCCGCCGCGGCGCCGCGGTCGTCGTCAACGACCTCGGCGGCAGCGTCGACGGAAAAGGCGGCGACCACACTGCGGCGCAGAAGGTCGTCGACGAGATCGCCGCGGCCGGTGGCGACGCGGCGCCGAGCTTCGACTCGGTGTCCACGCCGGAGGGTGGCGCCAGCATCGTGCGCACCGCCGTCGACCGCTTCGGCAAGGTCGACATCGTCATCAACAACGCCGGCTTCCTGCGCGACAAGAGCTTTCTCAAGCTCACCTGGGAGGACCTCGACGCGGTGCTCGACGTGCACCTCAAGGGGGCGTTCTACGTGAGCCAGCCGGCCTTCGCGGTGATGAAGGAGAACGGCTACGGGCGGTTCGTGTTCACGGCCTCCAACGCGACCTTCGGCAACTTCGGCCAGTCCAACTACTCCGCCGCGAAGATGGGGCTCGTCGGACTGTCCAACACGCTGTCGGTGGAGGGTGCGCGCTCCGGCATCCTGTCCAACGTCATCATGCCGGTCGCCAAGACCCGCATGACCGAGGACCTGCTCGGCGACTTCGCCAACTACCTCGCGCCGGAGTTCGTGACCCCGATGGTGACCTATCTCGCGAGCGAGGCCAACACCACCACGCACGGTGCCTTCTCGGCTGCCGGCGGCCGCTACGCGAGCGTCTTCTGGGGGCTTGCCAAGGGCTGGTACGCCGGCCAGGACGGCATCCCGACCGCCGAGGACATCGCCGCCCATCTCGGCGACATCACCGACCGCAACGGCTCTATCGTCCCGAGCTCGATCACCGACGAGATCGTCGCGCTGAACGGGCACTTCACGAAGTAGCAGAGCCTGCCAGGTGGAGGCGGCGCGGGTGCACGAGCACGAAGGCGGCGCGGGTGCATGGGCACCGAGGTAGCGCGGCGCGAGGAGCGCCGCGCCAGGCCGCCGACGGCTCACCGAGCCGGCAGGAGCACCCCGGGGTTGAGCACCCCTCGCGGGTCGAGCGCGTCCTTGATGGCCCGCATCGCCGCGATCTCCGTGGCGGACCTCGACAGCGACAGGTAGCCGACCTTCTGCCGGCCCACCCCGTGCTCGGAGCTGATAGAGCCCTCGAGCTCGGCCACCAGGTGGAGCACGGCCTCGGTGACCTGCTCCGCAAGCGGCCCCGCATCGAGGATGTTGACGTGCAGGTTGCCCTCGTGGACGTGGCCGAACACGATGAGCCGCGCGGCCGGGGCGACGCGCCGGATCGTCGGCTCGAGACGCCGGACCAGCTCGGCCAGCCGGCCGAGGGGTACCGAGACGTCGAGCTTGACCGGCACGCCCACGGCGTTGATCGCCTCCGTGTGCTGCTCGCGGTATGCCCACAGCGCCCGCTGCCCGGCGCTGTCACCGGCCACCGTGGCGTCGGACAGGCCGTCCGCGTCGCCCACCGCGTCGACCAGCGCATCGGTCGGGTCGGTGGCGTCGGCGCACTCCAGGAGCAGGTACGCGGGATGCTCCTGCGCGAACGGCGGTGGCAGCGCGCCGTGCTCGCGGACCAGTGCCATCCCGGGCGCGAACAGCAGCTCGGCGGCCGACAGGTGCGGGAGCCGCGCGCGCAGCCCGGGTAGCAGCGCGATGGCTGCGTCGGCATCGGCCATGGCCAGCAGCGCGACGCATCGCGCGCGCAGCCGCGGCACGAGCCGCAGCCGCGCCTGCGTGATGACGCCGAGGGTGCCCTCGCTGCCGGCCAGCAGAGCGACGAGGTCGTAGCCGGTCCCGTCCTTGACCAGGCCAGCCATCCGGCGCACGACGGATCCGTCGGCGAGCACCGCCTCGGCACCGAGCAGCTGCGCACGCATCGAGCCGTAGCGCAGCACCCGGATTCCGCCGGCATTGGTCGCGACCAGACCACCGACGGTGGCCGAGTCCCGGGCGGCCAGGTCCACCCCGAAGTCGAGGCCGGCCGCCTGCGCGTGCCGCTGCAGCGCAGCAAGGGTCACGCCCGCGCCGGCGGAGACCTGACCGGCCGCCAGGTCGACCTCCCCGAGCGAGGAGAGCCGGGTCAGGCTGAGCAGCACCTCGCCACCCGCGGGCACGGCGCCCCCGACGAGCCCGGTGTTGCCGCCCTGCACGACCACGGGCGCACCGGTCCCGTGGCAGGCCTGCAGCACCGCCGAGACCTGCGCGGTGTCGGCGGGGCGTACGACGCAGCCGGCCCGCCCGCGGTAGCGGCGGGTCCAGTCGGTCTCGTAGGACGCGGTCAGCCCCGGGTCGACGAGCACGTGCTCGGCGCCGACGGCTTCGCGCAGCGCACCTAGCGGCAGGGCCGCGGCCGGACCCACCCCGGCGGGGCTCACCCGAGAACCCGCAGCCGCACCGTCTCGGGCATGGCGCGCAGCGCGCCCGACAGCTCGCCGAGGTCGGTCGCGGCGACGTCGGTGACGACGTAGCCGAGCCAGCCGGAGGTCGCGAGCAGCTGGCCCTCGATGTTGACCCCGTGCTCGGCGAGGATCGTCGTCACGTGCGCGAGGACGCCAGGGGTGTTGACGTGCAGGTGCAGCAGGCGGGAGGCACCGGAGCGCGGCAGGGCGACGCGGGGGAGGTTGACCGACAGGGAGGTGTTGCCCTCGACGACGTAGTCGCGCAGCTTGCCGGCGACGAAGTGGCCGATGTCCTGCTGCGCCTCCTCGGTGGATCCCCCGACGTGCGGCGTGAGGATCACGTTGGCCAGGCCGCGCAGCTCCGACACGAACTCCTGGCCCGGTCTCTTCGGCTCGACCGGGAAGACGTCGACAGCGGCCCCGGTCAGGTGGCCGCTCTCGATGTGCCGGCGCAGCGCGACGTGGTCGACGACGAAGCCCCGGGAGAGGTTGAGGAAGATGCTGCCAGGGCGCATCCGGGCGAACTGCTCCTCGCCGAAGAGGCTGCTGTTGGAGACCCGGCCGTCGACGTGCAGCGACACGACGTCGGACTCGGTGAGCAGCTCGTCGAGCGTGCCGCAGCGGCGGGCGTTGCCGAGCGCGAGCTTGTCGGCGGTGTCGAAGAACAGCACCGACATGCCCAGCGCCTCGGCGAGCACGGACAGCTGGCTGCCGATGTTGCCGTAGCCGACGATGCCGAGGCGGCGGCCGCGCACCTCGTGGCTGCCGACAGCCGACTTGTCCCAGCGACCGGCGTGCATGTCGGCGTTCTTCTGGGTGAGTCGCCGGGTCAGGGCGATGATCTCCGACAGGGCCAGCTCGACGACGCTGCGGGTGTTGGAGAAGGGCGCGTTGAACACCGCGACACCGCGCTGCGCCGCCGCGGTCAGGTCGACCTGGTTGGTGCCGATGCAGAACGCGCCGATGGCCAGCAGGTCGGGCGCCGCGTCGAGCACCCTCTCCGTGACGGTCGTGTTGGACCGGATTCCGAGCACCCGCACCCCGGCCAGACGCTCGCGCAGCTCTTCCTCACGCAGTGCGATGTCGAGCCGGTCGACGTCGAAGCCGGCGTCCTTCAACGTCCAGGCGGCGTCGTGGTGGATGCTCTCGAGGAGCAGAGCCCGCTCGGGCGGGGCAGGGGTCAGCACGCACCTCAGGCTACCGCCGGCCGATGCTCCTCCGGCCGGAGATGCGCCCTGGTCAGCCGGACCCGCCGCCGTGGCGGGTCTCGTAATCGGCGATGTAGCTGTCGACCTCGTTCGCCACGGCCGCGGCCATGACCTCGCGGAAGCCGGCGAGGACGGCCTGCATGGCGACCGGCTGCAGGCTCGCGATCACCTCCTGGATCGCGGCCCAGCCCTGCTCGGGCGCGCCCGCGTCGAGGAACTCCTGCCACACCGTCGAGCGGAACAGCTCGACGTAGATGTCGGCCGCCTGCTCCATCAGCTCGACGATGCGCAGCTGAGCGGCCACGAGCGGCGCGGGCGGCAGTCCGAGGGCGATCCCGCGCAGCCCCGCGTCCAGCAGCGCGGGAGCGAGCACGCGCAGCCGGTCGCCCTCGAGCCGCTCGAGAACCCCGAGCCGGGCCAGCTCCTCGGTCAGCCCGTCGATGAGGCCGGGGTCTATCCCGCCGGCCCGAGCGGCGAGGGTCGCCACGTCGGTCTCCTGCGGAGCCTCGGGCCGCCACGGCGCGAGGATCGCGCGGTGCAGGGCCAGCGCCTGCACGCTGCCCGCCGCCGGCTCGTTCTCGATCGCCTTCTGGACGGCGGCGAGGGTCAGGCCCTGCGCGAGCATCTCGCGTACGAGGGTGAGCCGCGCGATGTGCGCCGGGCCGTACCAGCCGGTCCGCCCGATCAGCCGCGGCGGCGGGAGCAGTCCACGGGCGGCGTAGGCCCGGACGTTGCGCACGGTCATGCCGACCCGCGCCGCGAGCTGATCGACCGTCAGCTCGTTCGCTTCCGCGTCGACGCCCTGCCGCGCGACGGTATCGGAGGTCATACCGGTCGCGGATCCAGCGCCTTCGCTACGGCAGCAGAACCGGGTGAGATGTCTTCCCCCACCTGGTTCTTGGGGATGCGCGCGCTGAGGTGGCCCACACCCCAGGACAGCGCGCCCACCAGCACCAGCGAGCACAGCAGGACGAACAATGCCGCCGCCGCCCAGGTCCAGCCCGGGACGTCCAGGTCGCGCTCGCGCTGCAGCAGCGAGATCTCGGGGATGAAGCCGCGCGTGCTGCCGGCCTCGGCCGGGATCTCCTCGGCGTCGATCGCCGAGTCGGCCGGGAGGAAGATCGGGCTGGCGGTCAGCATCCGGCCGTCCTGCACGCGGACGAGCGTCTTCCAGGTGCCGTCGACCGGCACCGGCCGGGTCGAGCGGTAGGTGCCCGGTCCGGTCCGCTCCAGGTGGTCCACCACCAGGCCGCCGCCCTGCCACGCTGTCAGCGAGACCCAGGACGGGTCGTCGACCAGGGTGAGCGGCTCCAGCGCGACCTCGGCGGTGACCGAGCCCGGACCCGCGGGGGTCAACGCGACCGTCGCCCGGGCGTCCTCCGGGACGGTGGCGATCAGGCCGTTGGCCGTGGCGGCAGCCAGCACCAGGACGCTGGCGACGAGCACCGGTCGGGCCACCGACGGCCGCGGCAGGTGACCCTGCACGCCGAGGGCCAGCAGCGCGCCGCAGAGCCCGCCGGCGACGCCGACGGCCGCCGACATCAGCAGGCCCTCGACCCAGATGTCGCGCGTCCACGGCAAGGGCATGACCGCGTACGACCAGAGGGCCTCCGTCACCGTGCCGACCGTCCCGACCAGCAGCCCGGCAACAGCGCCGAACCTCATCGGGCTGCGCAGCAGGGAGGTCAGCGCGAGCGCCTCCACGAGAAGGGCGGAACCGAGGTAGAGCGGCAGCGAGGGGGTCGGCTCCCCGAGCACCGGCCCGACGATCATCGAGATGCCACCGCGGATCAGCAGGAAGAACAGCGCGGCACCGATCGCGGCGCCGCGGCCCCCGATGAGGCGGACGGCCACGAGGGCGAGCGCGGCCGCGCCGGCGATCATCATCGGGTGCAGGACCGCCCGGAACTGCGGGATGCCGAAGTCGTACTCCGCCTGGAAGACCGACATCCCGATGAGCAGCCCGCCGAAGGCGAACACCCGCAGCAGCCGCGACAGGAAGGGTGACGCGCCGCCGCCGGCCGGCCGCGCCGCGTGACCCTCCTGCTCCAGCACGAGCACGCCGACCAGGGAGAGCCCGGCACCGCCGATGAGCATCAGGTGCGTCGGCCCCCACAGGGTGACGTCCTGGCCGAACAGGCGGTGCCACACGTCGTCGAGCGGGAAGCCGAGCAGCGCGTAGAAGCCGGCCATCGCGATGAGCAGCCCGCCGACCGGCGCACGCCAGTGCGCGGTGATCCGGATCGACGCCGGCCCTGGCTTCTCGTCGAGCGGCAGGACGACCGCGAGCATCCCGGCGGCGAAGAGCAGGTAGAGGCCGATCAGGATGAAGTAGTGCGACGGGTTGGCCAGTGGACCCTCGTCACGCCCCTGTCCCACGTGCAGCGAGATGTCCCACATCATGCCGAACAGGGCGGTCAGCAGCGCGATCGCGCTCACGAGCGACGGGAGGGCCACCCACCCCGCTCGGCCGGTGCGGCGACCGGCGAGCTCGGCCGCGCGAACGAGCACGGTCGTCCGGCGGGTGCGATGTGCGAAGGCCAGCGCGGCCAGCAGCAGCGTCACGACCGTGACGCCCGCGCTCGCGCCGATCACCTCGCCGAGAGCGGCCCCGCCGGCGGGGGGTGGGCCTGCGTCGAGCAGCGGCAGGGTTCTCATCCTCCGAACGTGACATCGACGATGTCACATGTCAAGTGGCCGAGTCGGCTTCCGCCTCCTCCTGCGGACACGCCGCGTCCGCCTCCAGCCGCTCACCCACGCACGCCGGCTCTGCGTCCAGCCGCTCGAGCAGCCGCCCGCAGATCTGCCCGAGCGCCGCCACCTGCTCGGGAGCGAGCACGTCGAAGACGATGCGGCGCACCTCCTCGACGTGCCCGGGGGCCGCGGCCTCGATCGCGGCCCGACCTTCGGGCGTCAGGACGACGTACGCCCCGCGCCGGTCGGTGCCGCAGCCCTCGCGGGTGACCAGGCCGCGCCGCTCCATGCGGGTTAGGTGGTGGGACAGGCGGCTCTTCTCCCACTCCAGCAGCCGGCCGAGCTCGAACGCGCGGCGGCGTCCGGTCGGCACGTCGCTGAGCGCGACCAGCACCTCGAAGTCGGCCAGTGACAGCGCGCACGTCGCCTGCAGCTGCCGGCCGAGGTGCGCGGTCAGCCGGCTCTGCACGGTGAGGAAGCTGCGCCACACCTGCTGCTCGGAGTCCTCCAGCCAGCGCGTCATGGCACCAGATCCTGCGTCATGACGGCAGCCTACCGGAATGGTTGACACATCAACAGCGTTGCGGCACTGTGTTGATGACACGTCAACCACTACCACTTCCTCTGGAGAGCGCCATGACCACCATCGCCCCGTCCCTCGCCGAGCTGACCGGCACCTACACGATCGACGCCGCGCACAGCCGCGTCGGCTTCGTCGCCCGCTACGCCATGGCCACCAAGGTCCGCGGCGCCTTCAACGAGGTGGAGGGCACCGCCGAGCTCGACGGCTCCGACCCGTCGCGCTCCGCGGCCAAGGTCACCATCTCGGCGGCCAGCATCGACACCCGCAACACGCAGCGCGACGGGCACCTGCGGGCCGACGACTTCCTGGACGTGGAGAAGTACCCGACGATCACCTTCGTCTCGACCGGCGTGCGCCAGGACGGCGAGGTCTTCGAGCTGACCGGCGACCTGACCGTCAAGGACGTGACGCGCCCGGTGACGATCCCGTTCACCTTCGACGGGCTGGCGACCGACCCGTTCGGCAACGTGCGGGCCGGCTTCGAGGGCACGCTGACCGTCAGCCGCAAGGACTTCGGCCTGACCTGGAACGCCGCCCTCGAGACCGGGGGCGTGCTGGTGGGCGACAAGGTCGTGCTCGAGCTGGAGATCTCGGCCATCCGCAACGCCTGAGTCGTCCGTAGCGCAGACTTCGCACCGGAGGCAGCCATGACCGTCGACGTACGCCGCGCACAGGATCGCTTCGCCACCCGGCTGTCCTGGCTGGACTCGAAGCACTCGTTCTCCTTCGGCCGCCACTACGACGGCGGCAACACCTCGCACGGCCTGCTGCTGGTGAACAACGACGACGTCGTATGCCCCGGCGCGGGCTTCGAGACCCATCCCCACCGGGACATGGAGATCGTCACGTGGGTCCTGCAGGGCTCGCTCGTCCATCAGGACTCGACCGGCCACAACGGCGTCATCTACCCGGGTCTCGCCCAGCGGATGAGCGCCGGCTCGGGGATCCTGCACTCGGAGAAGAACGACGCCTGGCGCCTGGCGGGGCCGCGACACGACGACCCGGTCCACTTCGTGCAGATGTGGGTCGTGCCGGATGGCTCCAGCCGAACCCCGGGATACGAGCAGCTGGAGGTCGCCGCGGAGGCGCTCTCCGCCGGGCTGGTGCCGGTGGCCTCCGGCATGGCTGGACACGACGCGGCGATCCGGATCGGCAACCGCAATGCCGCGCTGCACGCCGCGCGCCTCGCTCCCGGGCAGTCGATCTCGCTGCCTGACGCCCCCTGGCTGCACCTGTTCGTGCCGCGCGGGTCGGTGGAGCTGGAGACGGCCGGCGGCCTGACGGCGGGTGATGCCGTGCGCTTCACCGGCACCGGCGGGCACACCGTCACCGCCACCGAAGCGGCCGAGATCCTGGTCTGGGAGATGCACGCCAGCCTCGCGGCCTGACCTGCCGCCGGGGCGGTTCTGCGCCCGCCGCGCGGGCCTGCGCTCCTGTCCCGGTGAGTGGCCCGGGTCTACCCTTGCCACGGTCCGCCGGTGGCGGAGGGCGAGCTGGTCGGCTCCGGGAAGCGGGGAGCAGGTGCACACCCTGAAGGCTCCCGCGGCGGAGCCGGCACCGACGGCGTCTGTCGCTCGCGGCGACCGCCCGTGGGACCTCCTGCTGGCCGTCGCCGTGGCCCTGCAGGCGGCGGCGCTGACGGCGTGGCCGCGTGTCGTGACCGTGGACGGCCCGGCGCACCTGGCCAGTGCCTGGGCGCTGCTGCACTCGGGGGACCCCACCTACGGCGTCTACCGGGTCGAGTTCGACCCGGTGCCCAACCTGCTGACGACGCTGCTGCTCGGCGCGCTGCTGACGGTGCTCGGCCCGGACAGTGCCGAGCGGGTGCTCGTCCTCGCGTACGCCGTCGGCCTGCCGCTCGCGATGCGCTACGCGTTGCGAGGTGTCGACCCGCGCGCTGGGTGGCTGGCGGTGGCGGCGGTGCCCTTCGTCGGCGGCTACCTGCTCACGTACGGCTTCTACAACCTGTGCCTGGCACTCGTGGGAATGCTGCTGGTTCTCGGGCTGGCGCTGCGGCAGCGGTCCGGCTGGTCGGTGCGGGCAGCGCTGCTGGCCGCTGTGCTGCTCGCCCTCACGTGGAGCGCGCACCTCGTGCCCCTGCTCGTCGCGGGGCTGTTCGTCGCGGTCCTCGCCGGCGGAAGGGCGCTCGCCGATGGCAGCGTGACACGCGTCGCGGCGCTTCGGCGCCACGTGCTGCCGCCGGCGCTGATCGGGCTGCCGGTGCTGGCGCTGACGCTGGTGTTCGTCGTGCAGTCGGCGGACAGCCGCGGGGAGCCGGTGCGTGCGTCCTCGCCCCTGTCCCTGCTGGGCGGCCTGCTCACCCTGGGGCGCCCGCTCGTCGCCTGGACCCTCTGGGAGTACGCCGGCAGCGTCCTCGTCGCGCTCGCCCTGATCGCGCTGGCGGTGCTTCGCGGTCGCGATGCCCGCCGCCTCCCGGAGCGCACGGCGCTCGCGGTCACCGGCCTGCTCCTTTCCCTGTGGTACCTCGCCTCGCCGGACAGGTACGGGCCGGAGTACGGCTTCCTCAACGACCGGCTCTCGCTGTTCCCTCCGCTGATGCTGATCCTGTGGGCGGCGGCGCCGCCACCGACCCGCCGGGCCGCTCGCCTCGCCCTCGTCGGGCTGCTCGTCGGGACGGCCGCGCTGATCGGCCTGCGCCTGCCGACCGACCTGCACTTCCAGCGCGACGTCGCCGAGATGCTCTCCGTCGCACCCGCCGTGCCCCGTGGATCCACGCTGGTGGCGCTGCGCCTGTCGCGGGACGAGCCGGTCGGGCCGGACGCGCGCAACCGGGCCCGCGATCCGCTGCGGCACCAGGCCGGCCGGATCGCGGTGCTGCGCGACAGCGTCGATGTGGGCCACTACCAGGCGGTCTCCCCTTCCTTCGTGGTGCGCTTCCGCGACGATGTCGACCCGCGGCGCGCGATCGACCCCGACCTGTCGGGCCTCGTCCTCGTGCCGCCGCGCGTCGACCTCACCCGCGGCCCGGGGGTCGTGCTCGTCGTGGGCCGCCGGTCCGCGACGCCCGAGGACCTGAGCAGGCCGGAGACCACGGCCCTCCTGCAGCAGCTCGAGTCGTCGTACCGGCTCGTCACCACCTCGCGCCGCAGCGAGCTGGTCGAGGTGTGGCAGCGGCGCTGACCGGAAGATCCCGGACGACCGGGCCGGGTGTCCCGTGACGGCGGGACACCCTCGTCCACATCCTGAGGTGGACCAGCCAGCCGTCTACGACAGGAGAGCTCGGATGACAACTCCCAGCCAGGACCGGACCGGGATGTCCGCCGCCCAGCTGCGCCGCCTCGCGGGAGCGGCACTGATCGCCACCCTGCCCTTGCAGGTCGCCGGACTCCTGATGCACCCGCCCAACGAGGAGCTGCAGAGCGTGCTGCAGGGCGCGTACGGGCCGTCGCACCTGATCCTGTTCGCGTCCTGGGTCCTCGCGATGCTGGGGCTGCCGGCGCTCTACCTGAGCCAGGCCGGTCGCGCGGGCAGGCTGGGGCTGGTCGCGTTCGTGGTCACGATGGTGGCCACGGCCTACCACCTCTACCTCACGCTGTACGAGGCGTCCGCGATCCCGGTTGTCGCCGGGAAGCCCGGTGCGGAGCCGCTCGTGGGCGAGGCCGAGCCCTGGCGCACGGGGCGGGGGCCCTCGGGCCGCTCGCGGGGATCCTGCTCCTGGGCTTCCCCCTTCTGGGAGGGGCGACGCTGCGTGCGCGGGTGCTGCCGCGTGCCGTCGGCTGGTTGCAGATCGCCTGCGTGCCGACATTCGTGGTCCTGATGCTCGGCATCGGTGCCGTGAACGGCGGGAGGGTGGGCCCCGAGGCCACGACCTGGATCGCCGGCATGCTCCCGATCGCGTCGCTGTACTGGGTGCTGTTCACGGGCTACGCCCTGGCCGGCCGGGCGCTGATCGGCGGCACGCCGGAGGCGGTCCCGGCGACGTTCGACGCCCCCGTTCCCAGCGCGACCTGAGCCGCGGTGCCGGCGCCCGGCGCCCTGCGCTCCCCTTGCGCAGCGGTAGCCTCCGCTCAGCGCAACAGCACGGGGGAAGCCTGATGCGGGACGACCGGGTGGTGGGGCTCGCCGCGGGGTGGACCGCCCTGACGCTGCCACTGGTCGCGTTGTTCGCCCTCTCCGTCCCTGCCGTCCACGCCAGCAAGAGCGCGCCTCGGCCGGCCGTCCGGGCAGGCCTGGACGAGCTGGGGCTGCCGGTGTCCTGGTATGCCGCGTGGTGGAGCACCGTCCTCGTGGCGTTCGCCCTCGTCTGCTTCGCGGTCGCCGCGCTCATCGTGGCGCGTCGACCGCGCGATCGGGTCGCCTGGTTCGCCGCGCTGCTCGTCGTGGCGCTCGGGGCGGCGAACGCTCCCAACATGGAGGCGCTCGTGGAGCAGCGCCCCGCGCTGGAGGGCGCCGCGACGGTGGCGTTCCAGCTCCTCCTCACGTGCCTGGTGCTGTTCCTGTTCACCTTCCCGGACGGGCGCTTCCACCCGCGGTGGTCGAGCGTCCTCGTGGCCGCCAGCCTGGTGGCTCTCGTGGTGGCCCGGGGATCCGTGGCCACGCCGGTCAGCGAGGCGCTGTTCTGGGCCCTGCTGCTGGGACTGGGGACGGGGCTCGCCGCTCAGGTCCACCGCTACCGGCGGGTCTCCACGCCTGAGCAGCGGCAGCAGACGCGCTGGGTCACGCTGGCTCTGGCGGTGGCAGTGGTGACGCAGCTCGTCTTCCCGCTGCTGGAGTCGGTCCCGGCCCTGTCCCGTCCGGGCGCGGGAGCGGCACTGCTCGACATGGCGAGCCCGGCCGGGATCTCCGCCGGCTTCGCCCTGGTCCCGCTCGCCCTGGCCGTGGCCCTGCTGCGGAAGGGGTTGTGGGGCCTGGACGTCGTCGTGAATCGGGCGCTGGTCTACGGCGGGTTGACCATCAGCCTGCTGGCGCTCTACGTCGGTGTGGCGGCGGGTCTCGGGCGCTCTCTCGGCGCGCCGGGGAACGCCGGCGGCTCCCTGTTCGGTGCGGCGCTGGTGGCTCTCGCGTTCGCGCCGCTGCGCGAGCGGATCCAGCGTGGCGTGAACCGGCTGATGTACGGCCAGCGCGACGAGCCGTACCAGGTGCTGTCCGCTCTGGGTCAGCGGCTCCAGGCCACAGGCGCCCCGTACTCCGTCCTGCAGACGGTCGTCGACAGCGTCTCGGTCGCGCTCAAGTCGCCGTACGTCGCTCTCGCGCTGCAACGCGACGGCATCCTGCAGGTGGCTGCTCAGCGCGGCAGCGACGTGCCCGACCTGCTGGTCCTGCCGTTGGTCCACCGCCGCCAGGCGGTGGGCGAGCTGCGGGTGGCTCCGCGCTCGCCGGCAGAGGCGTTCTCCCCGGCCGATCGCGCCCTGCTCGACGACCTGGCTCGGCACGCCGGCGCAGCCGTGCACGCGGTCCATCTCACCGAGGAGCTTCAGCAGTCCCGGGAACGGCTGGTCACCGCCCGGGAGGAGGAGCGCCGCCGGCTGCGCCGGGACCTGCACGACGGGCTCGGTCCGGCCCTCGCGAGCATGACGCTGCAGGCTGAGACCGCGCGCGAGCTGCTCACCGAGCAGCCGGACGTGGCGACCAGCATCCTGTCGGACCTCGTCGTCCAGCTGCAGTCGTCGACGGCCGACATCCGCCGGCTGGTCTACGACCTGCGCCCGCCGGCGCTGGACGACCTCGGTCTGATCGGGGCGCTGCGGACCTTCCTGACGCGCTCGAGGTCGAGCCAGGTCGACCTCCACCTCGACCTGCCGGACGACCTGCCGCCGCTGTCCGCCGCTGCCGAGGTGGCCATCTACCGGATCGTCCAGGAGGCGGTCGTCAACGTCCTGCGGCACGCCGGGGCCACGACGTGCACCGTGCGCCTGCGCGCCGAGGAGGGTGGAGTGGTCGTGGAGGTGGACGACGACGGGGTGGGCCTTCGGGGCGACGTGTCGGAGGGGGTCGGCCTGCGCTCCATGCGCGAACGTGCGGCCGAGCTCGGGGGCACGTGCTCGGTCACGGGGGCTGCCGGACGCGGCACCGGGGTCCGCGTCCGCCTCCCGCGTACGTCCCCGGTCGAGATGGCGGGCTGATGGAGGCGATCCGTGTTCTCGTCGTGGACGACAACCTGCAGTTCCGCAACGGGTTGCGGGCGCTGCTGTTCTCGGCGTCCGACATGGAGCTGGTGGGCGAGGCCGCCACCGGGGCGGAGGCGATCCGGCTGGCTGAGCGCCTGCAGCCGGACGTGATCCTGATGGACATCTCGATGCCGGGTCTGCACGGCATCGAGGCGACGCGGCGCATCCTGGCGGTCAGCCCGCACATCGGGGTGCTGATGCTGACCATGCTCGAGGACGACGACTCGGTGTTCGAGGCCATGCAGGCAGGTGCCCGCGGCTACCTGCTCAAGGGCGCCCTGCGCGCCGAGATCCTCCGCGCGATCCGGGGGGTCAGCAGCGGGGAGGCCATCTTCGGGCCCGCCATCGCCCGGCGGCTCGGTCAGTACTTCTCGACTCGGCGCCCCGACGGATACGCCGAGGCCTTTCCGGAGCTGACCGAGCGGGAGCGCGGGATCCTGCGGCTGCTCGCTGAGCAGCGCACCAACTCCGAGATCGCCGCGCAGCTGTCGTTGGCGCCCAAGACCGTGCGCAACCACGTGTCGAACATCTTCGCCAAGCTCCAGGTCGCCAGCCGCGCGGACGCCATCCTCCGCGCCCGCGACGCGGGTGTGGGTCCGCGACCTCGTCCGTGACTCCGCTCTGTCCCGGCCGCGGCGGCGCGGCGTAGGGGCTCAGAGGTCCTTGCGGCCGAAGGACACGGCAGCCAGACCCCAGACCATCGCGACCCACAGCGCCGCCCAGCCGAGGTAGGCGACGGTCAGCGGCGCCGTGCTCAGGAACGGGAAGGCCGCGACGTCCGCGCCGCCGAAGGTGACGAACACCGAAGGGTCCTGGAAGGCGTGCATGGCCCCCTGCCAGAGGCCGTCGGTGGGCAGCAGCATCCGGGACACGTCCCCGACGCGTGCAACGGCGTCGTTGCCGAGCCCCTCCCCCACGCCCCCCACCACCCCGGCCACCCAGGTCGTGCAGAACAAGCCGACGGCCACGACGCCCGAGGCCATGGGTGAGATCGCCGTCGAGAGCAGGAGTGCCAGGGTCAGCAGCACCGTGGTCTGGGCGGCGAGCAGCGCCAGGGCGGCCGCCGGCTGCGGCGGCCAGTAGTCCACCGTCACCCGGACGACCAGGCACTGGGCCAGCCCGGCGAGCACGACGAAGCCGCTCCCGAACGCCACGAGGCCCAGCCACTTGCCGAGCAGGAAGGCGGACCGCCGGATGGGCCTGGCCAGCACGGCCAGGGCGATGCCGGACTCCGTCTCCCCCGACAGCGTCGGGCCGGCGAGGAAGGCGGTGCCCAGCGCCGCAATCAGGCTGAAGCCGAACATCACCAGGTTGAGGACGATGGAGGCGGTCAGCCGGGCCTCGCCGCTCGTGAGCGCGCTGCCGCCGTACTCCGCAGCCAGGCGCGAGAACCCCCAGCCACTCAGCGCGAGCAGCACGACGGTGAGCCCGGCGAGGGCGATCAGCACGCGCCGACGCGACGCCTCGCGAAGGGTGAGGCCGGCGATCGTCAGGACCGTACGCGCAGTGGTCATCGTCCGTCCGCCGATCGGGCAGCTGAGCCCTCCCGCAGGATGCCGAGCAGGCGCTCCTCCAGGCTGATGCGCGCCGGCTCGACCGCGTGCACCCGTGCGCCGAGTGCGGCCAGGTCCCGTACCAGGTCGGGAACGGCCGCCCCGTCGTGGTCCGCCGGCAGCGCCAGGGTGAACCAGTCGCCGGCCCGCTCGATCTTCCCGGCTGCGCGCAGCCGCGCCTCGGCTGCCGGCGAGAGGCCGGTCAGCTGCAGCCGGAGCTCGCGCTGACCGAGCAGCTCGGCGAGGGTCCCCGATGCGGCGACCCGCCCCCGGTCGAGGATGACGACGCGGTCGCAGACCCGCTCGACCTCACCGATCAGGTGGGAGTTGAGCAGCACCGCGACGCCGCGCTCCTTGAGCGCCAGCACGATGTCGCGCACGTCGACCCGGCCGAGCGGGTCCAGCGCGCTGGTCGGCTCGTCCAGGACGACCAGCTCGGGTCGGGCCACCAGCGCGACAGCCAGGCCGAGGCGCTGCTGCATGCCCTTCGAGAAGCCGCCGACGCGGTGGCCGGCGCGGTCGGCCAGGCCGACGAGGGACAGGCACGCCCGCTGGTCCTGCGCCGTCACGTCGATCCCGGAGAGGCGGACGTGCAGCGCCAGCACCTCCACCGCGCTCAGCCACGGCTGGTACCGGAACAGCTCGGGCAGGTAGCCCACGCAGGCCCGCGCCGCCGGGTCGGTCGCCGGCCGCCCGAGCAGCAGCACCTCACCGGCATCGGGGCGCACCAGGCCCAGGAGCATCTTGATCACCGAGGTCTTGCCCGCCCCGTTCGGGCCGAGCAGCCCCACCACGTCGCCGCGGGCCACCTCCAGGGAGACGTCCTGGACGGCCTGGTGCCGGCCGTACCGCTTGCGCAGACCCGAGCACCAGACGGCGGGCGCGGGCGGCAGCCCGGCGACCAGGCGCGCGGCACCGCGGAGCCCGTCGCCCTGCCCCACCGTGGTGTCGGCGGCCGTCACCGCAGGTCCCGGGCGATCGCCAGGACCTCGTCGTCGTCCAGCGAGCCGGCCACGACGGTCAGCATCCCGTCGTCCACCCACACGACGGCGGCCAGCGCCCGGTCACGGGTCTCCAGCACCGTGGCGGGCACTCCGTCCACCTGCGCCCGGGACGTCGTCACCTTGTCCGCGGGTACGGGCAGCGGCAGGGTGGAGCCGTTCGCGGTGAACGCCCGCAGCTGCTCCGCGACCTGGACGGGCAGTCCCGGCAGGGACAGCACGTAGTCGCGCACCACCTCGAACGCGACCCCGGAGGAGAACGCGGCCGGAGCGACGGCGCGCCCGACGACGAGGGCGGGCGCACCGGCGTCGGACAACCAGAACTGAGCCACGCCCGGACCGGCGACCAGCCGCACCTGCGCGCCGTCCAGACCCGGCGGGACAGGCGGCAGCGGCTTCCCCGCCGCGGCGGCCGAACGGGCCGCGCGCTGCGCGGAGAAGGTGAAGGTGGCGCTCGCTTGCCGGCCGACCTGGTAGACCGGCCGGCCGCTGATCCCGCGGGGCAGCCCGGTCACCTCCGGGACGTCCAGACCGGTCTCGGCCGCCGCGGCCGCCGCGTCAGGGACCTCGTGCACGTCCGGGTCCCCGCTCAGCGCGATGTCGCCGTAGCCGCTGAGGTCCGGCAGGGCGACGAGGTCGGCGGTGGTGATGCTGATCGGGGCGACCTGCTCGGTGCGGAAGATCTGCAGCCAGCCGCCTGCGGCCGCAGTGCCCGCGCCGGTCAGCACGACAGCCACGGCCAGCGCGGCGGTGGCCGGGCGGCGCAGTAGCGCCAGGTGCCGACCGGGACGCGGCGCCGCCGGCTCCGGTGCCGCCGCGGGGGCAGTGGTGGCCGAGAGGCGCTGCCAGGCGGCAGCGACGTCGACCTCCGCGGGGGGCTCCGACGCCAGTGCCGCGCCGACGAACGCGGCATCCTCGCGGGCCGCAGCAAGGTCGCCGAGGCACTGCGGGCAGCGGGTGACGTGCTGGCGGTCGGCAGTGGCGACTCCCGCCGGCTCGTCGAGCAGCCGGCGCAGCACGCCCTCAGTCGGATGACGCATTCCGGCTCAACTCCTTGCGCAGGGCGGATTCGGCGCGTCGCACCGTGGTGCCAACGCTTCCGGGGGACATGTCGAGCGCCGCGGCGACCTCGGCATAGCTCAGGCCGCTGTGCCGCAGCACCAGGGCGGTGGCCTGCTTGGAAGGCAGTCGCGCGAGCGCCGCCCGAACGCGGCCGCGCTCCTCCAGTGTCACCACCACCTCGGCCACGTCGGAGACGAGGCCGTCGTGCGGGGCGCCGGCGCTCCCCTCTCGCGTGTCACGGCGGCGGCCTGCGCGGAGCAGGTTCAGCGCGGTGTGAGCGGCGGCCACGGACAGCCAGCCGCGAGCCTCACCGGGGGGGGACCGACGACCGGCCGAAGGACAGGAAGACGTCCTGTGCGACGTCCTCGGCCTGGTCCCGCGAGCCGAGCACGCGGGCGGCCACGCCGACGACCATGGCGTAGTCGCGGCGGAAGACCTCGTCCAGGTCGGCACGCACTGCACCGCGCGACCCGGCGAGCGCCACGTGCGTCTTCCTCCCGTCCCGCCGCTGCGCGGCACCGGCGACCAGGTCGCGGCTGCGCGGGACGGCCCTGGGCGCCGCTCGTCCGAGGCGGACCACGTCCATGTCTCTACAGCACCGCCAGGATCGGGAATGTGACATCGAGCGCTTCAGCGGCCGTGGTGGCTCGCCGTCTTCTGCAACCTCGAGGTTGGCGACGATGCCGGTGTTCCGGGTTCCGGCCTCACACCGCGACGTCGATGCGCCGCCGCTCGTGGGAGTCCAAGCCGAGTTCGTCTGAGTGAACGTCCAGTCGCCAGTAAAGCGCGCCGTGAGTGGAGTCGTGGTTGGGCGGCGCGTCAGGTGGCAGCACGAGATCGAACCGGAAGGACTCGCCGGCCGAGAGATCTCCCCTCGTGAAGGGCCCTGGTCAAGATGCTGGTCGCGCACTCGAGGTAGTCCGCGGTCTCCTCGAGATACTCCAGATGCACCTGGAGCCGGCGCGAGCGCCCGCCTTCGACGACCACCACGTTGCCGGTCACCCGATCGCCGGGGCGGTAGCGCTCCTCATCGAGTCGAAGCTCGAAGATCAGGCTCACGGCCGCACGCTGATCTGCTGGCTCGCTCGCTTGTCCAGGGCACGTCTGCGGCGCCCCCGCACGACGACCTCCCACCGGAAGGACAGGCAGCTGCCTCGTAGGAGAAAGGTGCACCCGGGGGGATCGACAGGCTCACGCGCTGGCGGCCAGGCACGCTCTGCAGCGGCTTCCAGTCCTCGTGCTCGATGGCGGTGAAGGTCGAGCGATATGAGCTCTTGTTGCTCTGGACGCTCTGGTCGTAGTGCTCCGTGCAGACGACGCCGACCTGGAGCTCGCCGAGACGCGCCGGGCTCGCGATCAGGACGTCCGCCTCGAGTCCTTCACCGCGGCGGATCTGGGCCGGGTCGACGCGCAGCTCGAGCCCTTCTGTCAGATGCCTGCGGACGTCGTCCAGAGACAGATTCCTCAGGCGGTTCCCGGAGGCAACGAGCTTCTCCCACCCCGACGATCCGGCCATGCGCACCTCCCGCACAGGCGTGCTGCTGCACGCCTGCCAGAGTGTCGACCTTCTCGCCGGGCACTTCAAGGTGCACCGCTGCCCCGTTCACAGCACCTGGTGCCCGTACATCTCGCCGAGCGGGTCCGCAATCAGCTCGATGCGGGCGCCGTCGGGGTCACGGAAGTACACGGAGACGCCGCTGTGGATCTCGTGCTCGACACCGGCCCCGCTGAGCCGGGCCACGAGCTCCTGCCAGCGTTCGGGGTCCACGCTGATCGCCATGTGGTGCAGCCCGCCCAGCACCTCGGCGTACGGGCTGACGGGCATCCCGGGGAAGTCGAAGAACGCCAGCAGGTTGCTGTTGCCGATGTCGAAGAAGAAGTGCGAAGAACCTGCGTAGTCGCGGTTCTCGATCAGCTCGGTCAGCGGGAAGCCGAGCACGTCCTGGTAGAAGCGCACGGTCCGCTCGACGTCGCTGCTGATCAGCGCCGTGTGGTGCAGGCCACGCGCGCTCGATGGGGGCCGGACCCCGGCTGGCTTCAGGTGGGCGTCCCGGATGCGGTCGCGTTCAGCGGCAAGCGCCAGGGGGTCGGGGATGGTGCTGGTCATCTCGTCCTCCTTGGATGCGGGCACCGACCCGACGTGTCGTTC
Organism: Mycobacteriales bacterium; assembly: GCA_030447385.1. GTDB lineage: Bacteria > Actinomycetota > Actinomycetes > Mycobacteriales > SCTD01 > SCTD01. Next base: position 2,212 of record JAUJOY010000001.1, on the reverse strand, counting down.
AGGTCCGGCTAGGCCCCGCGATGTCGACCATCCACGGCACCCCGCCCGCATCGCCCACGGTCGTGATTGTGAGGGTCCCGCCGAAGACGGTCTCGTAGAACAGCATGGCCTCTCGTGCGCTGCCGGGGAAGTTCAGGTAGGGGTCCAGTCTCGTGGTCAAGCAGGCTCCTCAGCTGCGATCCTGAGTAAGGTTACGGGGCCTAGCAGGGCCCGGAAAGCCGAAGTTGCGAGGAAAGTGACATCTGCGCCGTGCAGATCACGGCGCCGCAGGGTTGCTTGCCGGTACGTGCTCGGCGGCCCTACCGTCTCGCCATGCGCATCGAAGCGGCGGTGACCTCGATCAGCTGGATCCCCTCGGAGGCCGTCGCGGGCATGACGAAGATGCCGTTCGAGGGCGGCATGGCGCACTACGACCCGCCGCCGCCGGACGTCGTGCCAGATCCGCACACGCTCGCCTCGCTGCGGGACGCAGACCGGTTCCGCTTCGCCAACCGCCTCGAAGGATGGATCGAGGCCGAGGACGGCCGGGTCACCGGTTACGGGCAGGGTGGCAGTGGGCTGATCGGGTCCACCACGATATCTCTGGGACGGAAGGTGACCTTCGAGGCCATCTCGCTTCCCGACCTCGCGCCCGAGCCTGAGGTCGGCGACGGCTGGGTCCGGTTCACGCAGACCGCAGGCGGCCGGACGGGGCTGCCGATGCCCCGGACGGTCAGTTCACCGCCGTTCGTGCAGTACCGCGCGCCGGTGGCCTACACGACGCTGACCCTCACCGTGCACGCCGACGGCCGCGCGGAGCACGAACTCGTGGGCGCCTCGACCTTCCCGCGCCACTGGGTCTACGGCAGCGACGGCACGCTGTCGCACAAGAGCGGGATCATCGACTTCAAGGAGTGGGCGAACCGCTCCTTCGGCAAGCACACCCCGTGGGGTGACGAGGAGTCGCCGGCGCTGGTCGCTCAGGTGGAGACGGCCCTCGAGCGCGAGCTCTCCCTGCAGATCATGCGGGGCGGCGTGAAGCCGAAGGTCCGCAAGGTCAAGGAGGGTGCTCTGCTCGCCGAGCAGGGCGAGCGGGGTGGCGAGCTGTTCCTCCTGCTCGACGGGCTGCTGTCGGTCGAGGTGGACGGGAGGGCGCTGGCCGAGCTCGGTCCAGGTGCTCTCCTCGGGGAGCGCGCGGTGCTCGAAGGTGGTCTTCGGACGGCGACGCTGCGCGCCCGCACGGCCTGTAAGGTCGCCGTCGCCTCGGCCGACGCGGTGGACCGGGACAAGCTGGTGGAGCTGCGCGAAGGCCACCGGCGTGAGGAGGAACGCGTCGAGTGATGCCGGCGTGAGGGTCTGGGTCTGCGGGGTCCGCGGCTCGACCCCGTCCCCTGGACCTCGCTTCGTCCGGTACGGCGGCAACACCTCGTGCGTCGCGCTCGCGCACGACGGGGAGCTGCCCTCGCTCGTGCTCGATGCCGGCACGGGGCTCAGCCGTGCGGGGGCGCTGCTCGAGGGCGAGCCGTACATCGGCGCCATCCTGCTCGGTCACCTGCACTGGGATCACACTCAGGGGCTGCCGTTCTCGCCGGCGTTCGACCGGCCGGACGCCGAGGTGACGCTCTACCTGCCGGCACAGGGAGATCCCGTCGAGGTGCTGAGCCGGGCCATGAGCCCGCCGCACTTCCCGATCCTGCCGACGGCACTGCGGGGCAGCTGGCGCTTCGCCTCCCTGGAGCCGGGGACGACGAAGATCGAGGGGTTCGAGGTGCTGGCGCTCGACATCCCCCACAAGGGCGGGCGGACCTTCGGCTACCGCATCACCGACCCGGGGGGGCGGACCCTGGCCTACCTCTCCGACCACTGGCCGATCTCGCTCGGGCCTGGGCCGGACGGCCTCGGCGAGTACCACCCAGCCGTGCTGGAGCTGTGCGCCGGCGCGGACCTGATCCTGCACGACGCCCAGTACACCGCGGCCGAGCTGCCCGAGCGGGCAGAGTTCGGCCACTCCGCGATCGAGTACGCCGTGGTCCTCGCCGAGCGGTGTGGCTCCTCCCTGCTGCTCTACCACCACGCCCCGACCCGCACCGATGACGAGCTCGACGAGCTCGTACGCCCCTTGGGTGGACACCGGCCGTCCGTGCGTGCGGCAGCCGAGGGCATGATCGTCGACCTGTAGCGCTGGTGTCCCGCGTCCGGTTTCTGCTGCATACGGCTTGTGTTCCAACAGGGC
>JAUJOY010000003.1:282999-498689 GCA_030447385.1 Mycobacteriales bacterium | reverse complement strand
CTACCCGCGTCTGTCTTGTCGCTTGCGCCGGGCGCTGATGGCCAATGCTGCGGAGCCCGAAACAAGCCCTAGTCCGATCAGACCTTCCAATTGTTCGACTATCCGTCAGGGCGCGTAACCCGAGGTAGAGCCACCCGAAGGCAAAAACGACGTAGAAGAACACGGGGCCGGGGTTGGCCACGCGCCGGGGCTCCGCTCGGGTGCCGACGAGACGGCGCCAAGGGTTCACACGCCGAGGCTAGCGCCGGCTGTCCATTCACCGTCGAGAACGGCATCACTTATAGCCTCCGGGCCGAGCCACTGCTCGTGCGGTGCTCGCGAGCGCGATGGCGGGCGGGCTTGAGCCGGCGCTGCCCTGGAGCGACCCGGTGGAGCGCCGTTGCGCGACGACGCCGGCCCGTGCCCCGGCCACGACGCGCCGGTGGTCCACGGTGGAGACCCGGTACGCGGTCTGCCACGTGGGGACGGGTACACCGGCACCAAGACGTCGTCCGCCCCGCGAGCTCGCGGGGTCCACCGTCCGAGCGACTCAGGTCGGCTGCTAGTAGCGCACGATCGTGACCGCGCCGGTCGACGCGTTCCACACCAGCCGCCCGCCCTGGAAGTACTGCTCGCGCCCGCCCGGTGCGTCGCGCTCGCGACTCGTCGGGTAGCCGAGGCTGCTGCGCTCCCAGCCCAGCTGCGCCCAGCGCTGCAGGATGGCGCCGTAAACAGCGTGGCCACCTGTCCTCGGCGACCAGTACACCGAGCCACGCTGGAAGTGGTTGTAGCGGCCGACGCCGTCCGGCGTGGCCGTCTCACCGGTGACCGGATACCCCAGCGGGCCGGTCTCCCAGCGCAGGGCGCTCCACGCGCTGCGGATCGCCCCGCGGACGTCGTGGGCACCCGTGCTCGAGGTCCAGTACACCGAGCCGTTCTGGAAGTGGTTGAACCTGCCGTGGCCGTCGGGTGTCCCGAGCTCGTCGGTCACCGGGTAGCCGAGCGGCCCGCGCTCCCAGCCGGTCTGCGCCCACCTGTGGCGGATCGCGCCGTACACGGCCCACGCGCCGTGGGTCGGCGTCCAGTAGACCGAGCCGCCGGTGAAGTGGTTGAACCGGCCCCACCCGTCCGGCGTCGAGGTCTCGTCGGTGATCGGGATGCCGAGCTGTCCCCGTTCGGCGCCGAGCCGCCGCCATGCCACTGCGATGCCGCCGTGGACCTCGCGGACGCCGTGGGCGGACGAGACCACCGCTCCGCGCTCGAACAGCGTGAACTGCGCCTTCCCGTCCGGGGTCAATCCCGATCCCCGCGTCGGGTAGCCCAGCGGGCCGCGCTCCCAGCCGAGGCCGGCCCACTTGTCGCGCATGGCCCCGACCACGCGGTGAGCCCCGGTCGAGGGGGTCAAGTAGATCGACCCGCGCTCGAAGTGGTTGTAGCGGCCGATGCCGTCCGGCGTTCCGAGCTCGTCGGTGGTCGGCAGCCCCAGCTCGCCCCGTTCGGGGAAGTTCGGCTCCAGGAACACGTAGTTGTCGGCGATGGGCCCGTGCACCTCGTGCGTGCCGGTGTTGACGCCCGTCATGACGAAGCCGCGCTCGAAGCGGTTCGTGACGCCGTTCCGGTTCCAGTTCGGGTACTCGCCGGACAGCGGCCGGCCCAGGACCCCCGCCTCCTCCCCCATGCGCTGGTACAGGGCGTAGTGCGGTCCGACGACCTCGAAGGCCAGACTGCTGACGGCGTCCGACTGGCTGATCAGGCCGTTCGCGTACTGCCGGCGCAACGTCGTCCCGGCCTGGCCGGCTGCAGTCGGACCCGCCGGCATGCCGAGGGATGATCTGGGGCCATTGAGGTCGCTGTAGCGACGGTCCACCGCGTCGAGCACGACCGGGACCGCGGCGATCGTCGAGTCGCCGACGTCCTGCCCAGCGGTCGTCGTCACGGTCGCGTTCGCCGTCAGCCCGGTGCTGTGGGGAAAGCACCACCCCGGGAAGGACACGGCGTACCGGACGGCCGTGTCGGTCGTCGGTGTCGCTGAGCACACCGGCGGGCGCCCTGGCTCCTCGTCGCGGTACCGAATCGTCGCCTCGCCGGCGGCGCCCGTGATGACGTACTGCAGGTCGCTGCCGAACCGTGTGCCTGTCACCGCAAAGGTCACTGCACGACCGCCGGAGGCCACCGTGGCACCGCCAGCGAGCGCGATGTCCAGCACGACGGTGCCGTCAGCCGCGCTGAGGCACTGCTGCAGCAGGTCGTCGCCGCTACTGTCCCCGGCCGGGTCGTCGGCGCAGGACGCCTCGCCGAGGGCTGCGGGCGCTACGCCGATCAGCAGCGTGAGCATGGTCGTCGACGCCACACCCACCACGGCGAGACGGGTCGTTCGCGTGTGGCGCAAGAGCGTGTCCAATCATCGAGTGCGAGGTCCCAGTCTGTCGTGGTGGACGGACGGTGTCCGGCGATTCGTTCAAGCGGTGGCCGCCTGTAGGGAGATCCGCGTTGGGTGCCCCGACCAGTCTCGTCGTCACGAGCGTTTGCGACGTGCAGCGGTCCATGACTTGACCTCGCGGCTGGAGATCGTCGCCGATGTGCAACAGCCCGCGCGTGGACCTGCGGAATCGTCAACCCGACCCGCCGGACGAGCACCTGCCGGCAGCCGCCGCACCTCCGGTCACACGGCCCCACCAGGCCAGAGCACTGCCGGTCATGGTCGAACCGCAACTCGCGGCGAACGAGCTAGTGCTTCGCGCCGTTAGTTCTTCGGGGGTCAGTTCCAGGCGCCTGGGTCGTTGGAGGTAGAGGCCGCAGGCGGTGTCGAGGGCGTCCACGGGGTTGCCTGCGGTTTCGCCGGTGTGCAGCACGCTGGTTTGGTAGTCGTCGTGGCTGGCGCGGTAGACCGCGAAGCCCCAGATGCTGGCCGATCCGCCGTAGCGCAAGCGACACAGCGGGATCTGCTCGCCGTCGGTCAGGGTGCCGGTGACGTAGGCGAACGCACCGCGGTGGGTGACGTCGACGCTGGTCAACTGCGGCCAGCGTTCCCGTGCCCTGGCTGACAGCTTGTACTGCAGCGAGGACTTGGTGGAGTCCGGGACCTTCGGCATGGGCTCATCGTCGACGCGACGTCGCGCAGTTGCCGACGGCTGCGTCGGCGTGTCGGGCAGCGGTTGGACTGTTGCCGCGGCACAACGGTGGACATGACCATGACCACTTCCCCGGTCCTGATCATCCTCACCGACCAAGACCGTGCGGAGCTGGAAGTGCTGGCCCGCGCCCGCAAGGCACCGCTGCGCACCGTGCAGCGGGCCTGGATCGTGTTGGCCGCCGCCGACGGCCAGTCCAACGCCCAGATCGCCCGCGACTTGGGGCTGCATGTCGACACCGTCCGGACCTGGCGGGTCCGGTTCGCCGCCAAGGGCATGAAGGGGTTGGCGGACCTGCCCCGCTGCGGGCGGCCACCGGTGTCCGCGGCCACCGTGGTGGCGCAGGTCAAGGCGTTGGCCTGTTCGCTGCCGGCGGAGCACAGCCAGCCACTGTCACGCTGGCCCTGCAAGGATTTGGCCGGCGGAGCCGTCAACCGCGGCGTCACCAGCACCCTGTCCGGCTCGACGGTGCGGCGCTGGCTGGACGCTGATGCGATCAAGCCGTGGCAGCACCGGTCCTGGATCTTCCCCCGCGACCCCGGCTTCGCCGCGAAGGCCGAACGGGTTCTGGACCTGTACGAGCGGCGCTGGTGTGGCCGTCGGCTGCGCCCGGACGAGTACGTGATCAGCGCTGATGAGAAGTCTCAGCTGCAGGCCCTGCACCGCCGTCACGACGATCTGCCACCCGCGTCCGGGCGGACCCGGCGGGTCGAGTTCGAGTACCGCCGGCGGGGCACGTTGGCCTACCTCGCTGCGCTGGACGTCCACCACGCCACCGTGATGGGCCGCTGCGCGCCCACGACTGGGATCGCGCCGTTCAGCGAGCTCGTCGAGCAGGTCATGACCCGCGAGCCCAACGCCACGGCCGTCAGGCATGGCCCGACGCGTCTTCAACATCCACGACGTCGGACATGTCGAACGGCACGTGGGGGTGCCCCCGTACCCGGACGACCTCGGCGGCCCAGGCCAGTTCCACGCCCGCGACGGTCGAGCCGTTTCGCAACACCACCGTCACCGTCTGGACGCCGCCGTGGGTCTCGGGGAAGGAGGCCGCCTTGTCCTGGAGGTGCTCGGGCAGCCGTGGGCCGCTCATCCGGCGGAGGTTAGCGGCCCCTAACCTCTGCACGAGCGGACTGCTGCGAGGGAGGCATGTTGCGAGACGAAGTGAGGCGCCAGGAGGTCTCGGCTGAGTGGAGAGTCGACGAGACGATCAACGCGGGGACCTTGGACCTAGACCTCGGGCAGACGTGGAAGTGGTCCCACGAAGTGACCGTGGATGACGGCCCGGCTCCACTGGTCCTGCACTTCGACAACGAGAACAGGCTCGTCGCGGTCGAGTTCCTTGACCTACGTCTGGCTCCGAAGGGCTGGCCCACAGGCGGCTGACGCGTAACGGCCCTATGGACGGCCAAGTAGTCGCCAATCCGGTTGACCCGTATAGGCGTCGACTGCCAACCGAGCCTGCGCGCTGAAGGCACGATCCCCTTGCATGATCGGATCCAGGTGGGTGGCTATCAGGTTGACCTGCAAGCCCAGCCACTCCGGCAAGCCGGCCTGGCGGTCCTCCAGCGACGGAGATGACAGCACTGTTGGGGGCACCAATCGTAGAGCGACACAGGGGAGGTCGGCAGGCAACCATGTGTCGATGTGAGGCGGAGCGCCACCCTCGACGACACCGACATGGACTGCCTCGTAGGTCTCCCAGACATCCGCGAAGAAGGCGACGAATGAGGCAGGACCGAGCCACTTCAGCCCGCCATAGCGGCCTGTTGGCTGGATCCGCTCCTCCTGCGACAAGCCATAACGCTCCCGAAGCCCTGCCGAGTGCTGGGCGGCAAGGTCCAGGTGCCGAGCCAGCCACTCGCTCGCGCTCACAGACGGAGTCTATCGCCGGGCTGTCGCAGCCAGCGGCTCACGGCCCGTAGCCGCGTCAGGCACTCAGAAGGCGAAGTAGCAGTAGAGCCGGTGGCCGGCGTCCTTCGCGTGCCGAGCGAGGCCTCGCATGGTCCAAAGGAACTCCAGGTGCTCGCCCTGGGTCACATTCTCCCAGCCGGGCTGTTGCAGTTCCTCCGTCTGGCTCCAGGGCCCAACGAGCTCGGCGAGCCGCGAGTCGTCGGCGTCCGCCAAAGCGTCGCGAAGGGAGTCGGTCAAGGTGACGACACCGTGATCCTCGTGTGCCTGGTCACCGTCACCAGGAGAGCCACCTGACCGGGGGTCCTCGACGATCGCCTCGTAGTCCCGCCCCGTCAGCAGGCTCTTCCAACCTGCCCAGGTTGACAATCGGGTCGTACCCACGAGCAGGGAACCCATCGAAGGCAGGTCCGAGTTCCGTGGCGATCGGCTCCTTGCGGAACAGCCCTGCCTTGCGCCCCGTGACCTGGGGCCATCCGAGCGGACCGCCCAGACGACGCTCCGCTTCCAGCGCGCTCTCGTCGTCCTTGCTGCGAAGTAGGCCAAGTCAATGCCCATGGTTCGTAACCCTGTCACGGGCCGGCGAGGAGCCTTGATGCGGCTGCTGGTAGCGGCCCGTCGCTCTTCGCGGCTATCGGCACCTACCGTCTGCACGGTGCCGCGGGAGAAGCCTAGCGCCTACTCGTAGCCGCTGGCACCCGTCAGCAAGACGCCGAGCATCTCCCAGGTCGGCTGCTCTGGCATTGCCTCGCCACGGTTCGCGTACACGTTGGGCAGCGCCTCGGCCAGCACCGCAAGTGCTTCAAGGTAGCGAGCGAGCGTGTTGTTCTCCCACTCGTTCGCGCCCGAGTCGGTGAAGTCCCAGTGCATCTGGTGCAGGACGGCTACCAGTTCCGCGTGACTGCGCACCTCGCGGTCTGCAACGTCTGTGGGCCGACCCTCATACTCGTTCACGAACCGATCCTAACGCTTGATGCGTGCTTGATGAGGTTGTCCCGGTCTTCGTGGAATTTGAGGTGGCGGTCCCCCGCCTGATGCCTGCCTCGCGGTAGGTGTTGGGCGACCGCCAAGTCGACCCGACCACCGAGGAAGCCTGGGGACCGCTGTGAAGACCGTACCGAGGAACGTCCGCGTCGTGACGCAGGGCCAGGTCGCGCGAGCCTGATCTTCCCGAGGAGATCAGCCTTGCGTTGACCGACATCGCCGTCGTGGCGAGGAGGGGCTGCTCGCGATGAGCGTGGCGGCTGGGATGGCCGTGATGCACGCGATGTTCGAGGCCGAGATCACCGCCGTGGCCGGCGTGAAGGGCAAGCACAACCCCGACCGGGAGGCTGTCCGGCACGGCAGCGAGAAGGGCTCGGTGACTCTGGGCGGTCGTCGAGTCGAGGTGACCCGCCCGCGGGCCCGGACCCTGGATGGCCATGAGGTGCCGCTGCCGGCGTACTCGGAGTTCGCCGCCGATGACCTGCTCAGCCAGGTCGTGCTCGAGCGGATGCTCGCCGGGGTCGCGACCCGCCGGCACGCCCGGATCTGCGAGCCCATCGGCAAAACCGTCCTCGACAGCGCCAGGCTCGACAAGCCGGTCGGCGGTGTCGCGCCGGTTCGTCAAGGAGACCGAGACCGCGCTGGCCGAGCTCCTGGCCCGGGACCTGACCAAGGAGCAGATCAAGGTCCTGATGCTCGACGGGGAGCACATGGCGGGCCGCTGCGTCATCGTCGCCCTGGCGATCACCGCCGACGGGCGCAAGGCTCCCGGTGGGGCTGTGGGACGGCGCGACGGAGAACAAGACCGTCGTCCGCACGATGCTCGCCGACCTGGCCTCCCGCGGCCTGTCCGCCCAGGACGGACTGCTCGTCGTGATCGACGGCGCGAAGGCCCTGCGAGCGGCGGTGCAGGAGGTGTTCGGCGACCTCGCCGCGGTGCAGCGCTGCACCCTCCACAAGCGGCGGAACGTCGCGGAGCACCTGCCGGACAAGGAGAAGGCGTGGATCGACGCGAAGGCTGGTGAAGGCCTTCAACCACCCCGACCCTGACCTCGGCCTGCGGAACGCCAAGCACCTCGCCGGGCTGCTCGACAAGGCCCACCCCGGCGCTGCGAACTCCCTGCGCGAGGGCCTGGAAGAGATGTTCACCGTTAGCCGCCTCGGCATCGACGGGCGGCTGGCGAAGACGCTCACCACGTCGAACCCGGTCGAGTCAATGATCAGCATCGCCCGCACCACGAACCGGAACGTGACCCGCTGGCGCGACGGTCACATGGTGCTGCGCTGGACTGCCGCCGGGATGATCAACGCCGAACGCTCCTTCCGCCGTATCAAGGGCTACAAGCAGATGCCCCATCTCGTCGCGGCGCTGCACCGGCACGCTAACCCCGAGACAGCCGCGGCGACCGACACTGTCGGAGCCGCTGCGTAGTGTTCACCCCGGATCGTCACCCAAGTTCCACGAGACTCGGGACATGCTCTGCTTGATCTCGAAGGATGAGAGCGGCACATAGCCCAGCCTTGACGAGCCTAGCACGTAGACGAGCAGGACGGTAAAGCGGTAGCCGCCGTTGTCCTCGCGCACGTCGGTTTCCAGGCATAGATCGCTACGCCCCTCTTCCACGGTGCGCAGGTCGACGAGCGTGCGCCACTTGTCGCCCCGCCACCGGGCGACTGAGGTCGCCCACGTCTCGTCGGTCAGGTCTGCGAGCGTCACCTGGCCGTAGTCTGCGACGTACTCCTGCATCTGCTGCGCGGTCTTCTCATCGATCGGGTCGAGACCTGGGATGTCCGAGGGTCGGAAGTCGCCCGAGACGAAGGCCGAGACGATTGCCTCAAGCGTCGGCCGCCAGACGACAGGCACGGCAAACTCGACATCCGTCTTGCGCGGGGTTCCACGGCGACATCATCGCGCAGCGACACCGCGAACAAGGCCGGGCTGCCACTGCTGGTCGCGGCACCTACCCGCTGGCCGAGTCCTGAGCCTGCTTGCCTGTCTGCGGGTCCACGAGCGGATAAAGGTGCTCGTACTCGTCTCCCAAGGGCGCCTTCATCCCCAATGCACGTAGAGCCGGTTGGTGGTTCCTGTTAGCGGCAGGCTGAACATGTCCCACTGTTGGAAGCGGTCGCTGCTGACATGCCGAAGGATGAGGTCCAACAGGGTTCGCCACTCATCGTCGGTAAACTCGTCCGTCGTCATCGGCGGAGGCTACCGCGTGATATGCGGGTGATCCATCTGATATGCGGGTGATCCGTCGACGGAGACGGCACTTACACGCTGTCCAGCGGACACCAATCGCGGTGCCGCTCAACGGCCTTCAGCACCTCCTGCTCGGACGGGTACCACCGCCCGCTGGTGTCTGCGCCACACGAGCACCGCCACCGGAACAGGTTGCCCTCTTGAATGACCTCCACGTCGCCGCTCACGAAGACACCGTACGCGGGAGTAGCGGCACTCCCTGTGGGCCTGGTACGGCACAGCCGCCTGCCCGCACCTCCGTATCGGAGACGGTCGCTCCGGTGTTCAGCACTATGGTCGCGGCCTCAGGGACAACGGTGAGAGGGGGTGGGTGTGCAACCGTCCATCGCACGTTCTCGCGTCAAGGTTCGAGTGGGTCCGCCGCGGGACGCTGGCGCGCTGACGCCGTACACCTCCGGCGGCTTGCTGATGCTGGGCTCCACCGTGCCAGCGGGGACTCCAAGCCCCTTTGGAGTCAACATCGACTCCTCCCTGATGTTGGACGCGCTTGATGACGGGACGGTCTATTCGGTGGAGGTCCTCGCCCCTCGCCCGTCATGGCGGCGCACCAAGGACGCGGCCCCGAGACCCCCGAGGAGCATGGCGAGCGGCAGCATCGTTCTGGCAAACCTTGTGCCGAACACCTACATAGAGGTCACCCTCGGCTTCAACCTCGCAGATCCCGAACCGGGCGACTTCACCGCGCTTCTCGCTCGAGACCCATCGCCGGCTGCACATGGAAATTGAGCCGGGAGGCCAGGACACGCGCTGGGTTGCCCTGTCAGCGGAGTGCTTCGCGCTGCTGAACGGTGCGTTCCTGGCCGGCTTCGTAGTCCTACTCCCGCGCTAGACGGGGCCACCGGGAACCGACAGGTGAGATGTCATTGCCTGAGGTAACCGCCCTTACCTTGGTCGCTCCCGCCGCCGGTGCGGTGAGCAGACGAGGTGCGGGGCCTACCACCAGTTCAGCGGTTGGTCGTGCTCGTCGTACACGTTCCCGTAGGTCCAATCCCGGCCGGTTTGCCTCTTCCACTGGTCCATGGCGGCTTCGACAGCGGGGAAGGTCGCGGCCACCGGCACGGTCACGACGAGGAACCGGCCGTCCTCTGGCATCTCCACCACTCCCTCCAGCGAAGTCATCGCTTGGCGGAGGAGCCGCGCGTCGTTCTCGGTCATGGGCTGCCCGGATTCTGCGTAGGACAGAACCGCGAGGTTGCCCCCCCGTCGCGTGACGTCAAACGAGCCGTCCTCACGCACCACGAGCGTGTCGCCGGCGGCGCATCCTTCTGTGAGCGCCGGCGTGCCTAGAAGTAGCCACTGACCGTCACCGAGCGGCCGGCCAGGCAGGATCTCGCGAGTTGGGCGCCCCGCCGCGCCCGTTCCAGCGTGCAGTGCGACGTGCCCGGCTGGCGTGTCCATCAGCGAGAGCCTAGGCAGGCCCGGAAGTCCTGACCAACTACAAGGCCGGGTAGCGGCTCCTACTCGCGTTCACGGCGCTCCAACAAGAAGAGCAGCACCAGCGGCGCTGCAGCGCCAACCAGGAAGGCGGAAAAGCCTGGCCGGCCGGACGACGCAAGCAAGGCGCCGCCCAGCAAGAAGAGGACTGCGACACTCACGGCTAGGACCCGACGTTGTTGCCGAGTCGCTGGACGAGTCATGCCGTAGGGTAACGCTTGATGCGCGTGATCCACCGACGAGAACGGCCATAGGCTCCGCGGCCAACGGCACCTACCCGCCGCGCACCTTGCGGTTCTGCCGGACGCCGAGGATCAGGAAGCACAGGCCGAGCGCGGCGTTGACGAGGGGGACGACCACGCCCCGGCCAGCTACCGAAAAGACGGCAACGAGGAACAGGCCTAGGGCCAGTTGGGCCACCCCGATGCCGATCATCCCGGCGCCCGGCCCGTCATAGGGTCCGCACGACGGAGGCAGAACACGCGCGAAGAGCCGTTCCAGCGTGTCATCCCAACGACGCAGACGCGAATTCATCATCGCACGATAGCGCCGTTCTTCGTTATTGCCACTCGTCCCCCTAGCGCTATTCCTGAAGGGACGGGCCGTCAACCTCTTCTCTGAGCTTTCGGGTGCGGATCGGCAGTCAGCGTCATAGTGAAAACATCGCCGACCGCGTGTACCCGCTGGCCAGGCGCGGCCTGCGACAGGTTCTCGTTTCCATCCCAGCGCGGTTGCTGGCTGGGGTCGGCGATGAGCTCGAAGATCAGCGCGCTGTCCGCCTCGATGTCCCGGCCGGTGCTCACAACGCGATCCGGACCAGCGAACCTCACCATAGTTCGGCATTGAACACCCTTCGAAGTAGCGCACCTAACGCCCGGCTACGCACCTGCGGGCAGCGTCGGGAACGATACTCAGCCGCTGCGGTTCCGCTGCTCCCAGAGTCCGCCGATAAACATACCCGCACCGCCCAGTAGTTGCACGACACCCACGACTCTGGCGGTCGTGTCGTCAGCGCGCAGGATGACGACCATGGCAAGCATCATGGCCGCTACGCCGCAGACTTGAAGCACCTTCAGTGCTGTCACGGCGACAGTTTCGGAGCCTCAGACATGAGCGGAGAGTAACGCGTGATATGCGGGTGATCGACCGACGAGAACGGCACCTACTCGTCGTGTCGCTTCTGCCATCGGCGACTCAAGGCGATTCCGAGAGGCAGGGAGACGATTCCCAGAACCAGGAAGATCGCTGGGCCACTCGCGTCGTAGTCGGTGACCAGGGCGACGACCAGTAGCACTGTGCTGAAAGCGATGTAGCCAACGCTGACGCCGATCAGCCCTCCCCAGGGGGTCTCAGCCCGGACACCCCAACGCGCCGGGATCAGCCTCTCCACCCTGCGTTCAAACTCATCATCCAGGCGACGCAGTCGGCTCATTCGCGAACGATAGCGCTTGGTACGAACCCGATCCACCGACGGGAACGGCCCGTACTCGTCTGGTCGGCTGGAGGCGTGGGAAGAGCAGTAATTCTACTCGTNCCGCAGAACGCGGTCAGCAGCAGCCACGCCAGGTGGGTGATGACGCTGCGGATGGCGAGCATGCGCAGCAGAACGCTGGCGAGGAAGGTCGCGAACAGGTAGGTGCTTGCAGCGACCAGCAAGGTGAGCGGAGCGAACAGCAGCACCCGCGGCCAGGGCAGGGCCACCCCGAACAGCGGCGCGACCACGACCAGCGCAACGGTCGCGCTGAGCACACCGCTGACCATCCAGCACAGGCCGCGCCCCAAGAAGACGGTGACGTGGGTCGCCGGGGCGGCGACCAGCAGCGGGAGCGTTCCCAGGCTGCGTTCCGCGGTGGTTGATGCCGCGGCGATCATGGTGTGCATCACCGCGATCAGTACGACGTTACCGATCAACAGGAAGCGCACCTGCTGCTGGGAGCCGAGCAACTGGCCGATCAGCGCGAAGAACGTGACCTGGGCGAAGACCCGCGTGAGCCAGCCGAACATCCACATCGCCGGGGGGAACATGACGGCGTAGTCGGCGTACCCGGCCCGCGCTGAATGCGCAAGGATGCTGAACGTCATACCTGCGCCAGCGTCCCGTCGGACCTGACGCGGTCGACGACCCAGGCCAGCAGACGCCGACCCATCAGAACAGAGGCGAAGGCCAGCGCCAGGATCGCCAGCAGCCCTAGAGCCACGCCGGTGACCGGTTCGGGTCGCAGGGAGGCGCGCAGCAGGTCGGCGCTCCAGGACAGGTAGACCAGACGGGACAGTGGCTGCAGCCACTCGGGCAGGAAGGCGATCGGCACGATCACCCCGCCCAGGATGTAGAGCGGGAAGCTGATCGCGACTCGGTAGGCGAACCCGCGGCGGGTCAGGACGAACAGCGACGCCGCGAGGGTTGCGGTGCCTGCCATCGCGAAGGCGGAGGCGGCCAGGATCACGGCGAAGACGCCGGCGTGCGGCACCTCGATGACGATGCCGAACCCGAGCCAGGCAACCAGCCACGCCTCGACCAGGGAGAGCATGCCGAGGGCGACCACCGCGAGCACCCGTCCCCACAACACCACGACAATGTTGGCCGGCGCCGCGATCACCAGCTCGAGCGTCCCCGCGTAGCGGTCGCTCTGGATGATCTCCCCGGCGACGTTGAGCGCCATGACCGACATGGCCATCAAGACGGGGCCGATCACTGCGTGGCCGATCAGGTCGTCCCTGCCGGAGTTCAGCATGATCGCCAGGAAGATGGCGGTGAGCAGCGGCACCGTCGCCAACGCCTCGACGTCACCAGGGGTACGTCGCGAGTTCGACAGCTGGAAGCGCACAGCAGCCCACACCACGGTCACCGGCTCACACGTCCAACCCACGGCCACCGATCAGCTGCAGGTAGACCTCCTCGAGACTGGGCACCGACGTGCGCACCGAGGTCACCCCCGCTGCCACCAGATGCGCCAGCACCACTGCTGCAGCGCCGTCCGCAGCGATCTCGATCCGCACCGAGCCGTCTGCGTTGCATGCCGTCGCCCCGACCCCGTCGACAGCGGCGACCTCATTCAGCAGCGCCTCATCCACGCCCTCGGCGTCGATGCGCCCGAACTGCGACAGCCACCGCCCGAGCGTGCGGGGCGGCTCCGTGGCCAGCACCCGACCGCGATCGATCAGGGTGACACGATCACAGACCGCTTCGGCCTCGACCATGTCGTGGGTGGTCAGCAGGATCGTCCGGCCCTCCACCCGCAGCTCGTGCACGATGGCTCGGAACTCGCGCGCCGCCACCGGATCCATCCCGGTCGTCGGTTCGTCGAGCAGCAGCACGGGCGGATCGGCGATCAAGCCACGGGCCAGGTGCAAGCGCTGCTTCATGCCCCGGGAGAACGTCTCCACGCGACTGTCGGCTCGGTCGGTCAGGCCGACGCGTTCCAACAGCTCGTCAGCCCGCCGGTTGGCCTCCGGACCGGGCAGGAGGTACAGCGCCGCCCAGTAACGCAGGTTCTGCCGTGCAGTCAGCCGCGTGTACAGACCCCGCTCACCCCCGAACACGATCCCGACCAGACGCCGGACCGCTGCGGTCTCGGACACCACGTCATGACCCATCACCCGAGCCGTGCCACTGGTCGGCAGCAGAACCGTCGACAGGATCTTGCACAACGTCGTCTTGCCCGCGCCATTGGGCCCCAGCAACCCATGCACCTCGCCGGCCTCCACCGCCAACGACACGTCGTGCAGCGCCTCCACCAGCGGACCGCGCTTACGAAACTTGCTGGCCGTGGTGAAGCTGCGCCCGAGGCCGGCCACCTCGACACCCAGCATCCGCACCCCCTCCCAGCGGCTGCGGCCGCGTGCGACAGGCAATCAGCCGACGAGGTCGACGCCGTCGCTGAGGATACTCAGGACCAGGACGAGAAGTGCATTTCCTTGCGGGCTTTGCAGCAGCGCGCCCCGCACCACGAGGACGGCACTTCATCACGGGTGCCGCGCCTTCAAGGGTTGACGGGCGGTCGACGAGGCGACCAGGTGCCTAAGCTGAGCCCGGTCGCTCTTGCGCTTCTACGCTGTGCCTGCCAAGTCTTCTCCCTTGTCCGTGCTCGCGCTGATCCTCACCCGCGAGGTCGGAGTTCGGTGACGACTTCCGCGATGAAGCCCGGTCCTGCGTCGTAGCCAGTTCACCCACATGCGGGCCGAGGCAGCGCCAGCGTTGACCAGGCGGCCTGACCTTCCGCCGCGCGCGAGGGCCGCGAGGACTACGGTGCACCTCGACATCGCCGGGGGGGTGCTCCCGGGTCGAGATCAGCGGCCCGCGCTTCATCAACCTTGTGCTAGACGACGAAGGCGCGCTCCACACGCGCGTCGCTAGAGGCCTAAGCCTTCATTTTGATCAATGGGGCGGTTTCTTGACTCGCCCTCTCGGGCGGTCCAGCCTTGGTCACTTGAAGCCGACCGGGGATCTGGGTGGAGGAGACGGAGTCGATGGCGCGACCTGAACAGCGCTGCAACGGCCGGCGGACAGACCGCAGCCTGCGGTGGCTTGCAGCGCCCACGCTCGCGGTGCTGCTGGCGGCCGGGTGTGGAGGAGGTACCGCGCCGCCCCCGCCGCCTGCCGTGCAGAACGGTCAGCTCACTATCGATGGCGTGCCACGTACCTACCGGGTCTTCGTCCCGCCGACGCTTGACCGCAGCCGGCCGGCCCCGCTCGTGCTGGTCCTGCACGGCGGCGCCAACACCGCCCAGGACGCTGTCAGGATCACCAGCTTCGACAAGCAGGCCTCGCTGGGT
The DNA here is from genome assembly GCA_030447385.1 of Mycobacteriales bacterium. Taxonomy (GTDB): domain Bacteria; phylum Actinomycetota; class Actinomycetes; order Mycobacteriales; family SCTD01; genus SCTD01. The sequence goes on along the minus strand of JAUJOY010000003.1, from coordinate 484,217 downwards.
GAGTTCATCGTCGTCTATCCGGAAGGAACCCGGACGGAGTGGAACGCCGGGAGCTGCTGCGGGTCGGCACCCGAGCGCAACCCCGACGACGTGGGCTTCCTGACCCAGATGCTCGACCGGCTCCAGCGGGACTACGCCGTCGACCCGGAGAGGGTCTTCGTGACCGGCGCTTCGAACGGGGCGATGATGGCCTACCGCTTCGCCTGCGAGCGGGCCGATCGGGTGCGCGCTGTGGCGTCGGTGGCCGGTGCAGTCCGCGCAGCAGCCTGTCAGCCCTCCCGGCCGGTGTCGGTGCTGGAGATCCACGGCACGGCCGACCCGCTGCTGCCGTACGAGGGCGGCAGACCCGACGCCGTCGAAGCCGCTGGTGCCATGTACCCGTCGACACCGGCCATGATCCAACGCTGGGCTGAGATCGACAGCTGCCCGCCGCCACAACCGCCGAAGGTCAGCGGGGCTGTGACGACCGAGTTGTGGCGGGGCTGCGCCAACGACACCACGGTCAGCCTGATCACCGTCCAGGGCGGTGGGCACATCTGGTTCACCCCGGGGCTCGGCGGCCCCAACGGGGCCCTTGACGCCACCGGCACCATCTGGCGCTTCTTCAGTGCGAACTCATAGAGCCTCGACCCACCACCTCGGTCGGGTTAACGCGGTGACCGCTCGTGCTGCACGAGCCCGCCTAGCCTCGAGATGCCGAGGGCGTAGCCGTCAACGAGTGTCCCGCGTCTGAGGTTCCTTGTCGGCGGGTGTGCGGCAGGATCACCGCGTCGTGAGCCTTGCCGAGGTCGAGGAGCGTCACGTCGTACTCCGGGGCGTGCTACGAGCAGTGCGCCGTTCCTGGCTCTCGGCGTGAGCCTCAAACTGGAACAGCTTCCACCGTTGTTCCTCCGGGACGGGGCCTAGCAGCGTTACGACGTGATCATCAACCGCTGTCAACCAGTGCTGCAGCAGTCCCCCGGAACGCTGCCATCTGGGGCACTCGCTATCTGTCGCAGTCCACTATTGATGCTGCGTTGGGCAGGTGCTTGACTGCTTGAGCTCAGGCATTTCCGGCCGGATCGACATCAGTTAGGAGTGTCCGTGGCTGGTCTGACCAGGCGCGAGCTGCTGCTACGTCTCGCGTATGCAGCGCCAACCTTGACGTTCGGACCGGTCCTACTGTCTGCGTGTGGGGGCGGGGACAGCGAGCAGACCCCGGACAGCGGCGCGAAGGCCCCGGACAGGGGTTCCGCGAAGGCTAAGCTGGACGTTCTGGTGGGTTTCGGCACCGGCAACGCGCCCGATCAGATACCCACTCAGGAACAGCTCGCGAAGGCATTCGCTGCGGACAGCGGGTCGGAGATTTCCTTCCGCCGCATCCCTGACGGCGACGAGGCTCAACGGCAGCTCGGGATCCTCATCGCCGCAGGAACTCCGCCTGACATCATCCTGCCAACCGGTGTCTTCGGGATCTCCCTCTACGTCGATCAAAAGGTTTGGCTTGACCTGGCGCCACTGCTGAGCGCAGCCAAGGTCAACCTCAACATGTTCGACGACGCCGCGATCGCGGCCGCGAAGGTGCCCAACTACTTCGGGCCGAACTCCAAGGCCGTGGTGGGCCTGCCTGCCGCGATCTTCACCCACACCATCGCCTACAACAAGGACCTGTTCAAAGCCGCTGGGATCAGCGAGCCGCCGCACCGGTGGAACGCGCCGGGCTGGGACTACAACGCGCTGCTGGAGATGACCAAGGCTTTAACGTTGGACGCGAAGGGGCGTAACGCAGCAGACCCGAGCTTCAACCCTCGCGAGATCAAGCAGTACGGGCTCGGCCACTGGGACACGGGCCTGATGGCGCTGGGCTACGGGGCGCAGAAGTACGACCCGAAGACCCGTCGGTTGCTGCTTGACTCCCCGGAGAACATCGCGGGCACCCAGTTCGGTGCCGATCTGACTAACCGGCATCACGTCCTGGTCAACGACCAGCTCGCTGCCGGGGTGGCCTCGGGGGCGGATGACCCGCAGCTGGCGGCATGGAAGTCCGGCAAGATCGCCATCATCGACATGTGCGGCTGCGACCTGCAGTCCTACGGCGCGGACAATGACTTCGCCTGGGATGTCGCTGCGTGGCCGGCCGGGCCGAAACGGCTGGTCTCGACCCTGAACCTGGATGTCGGCGCTGTCGTCGCGGCCAGCAAGAACCAGCAGGCAGCCTTCGACGCGCTGCGGTACCTGCTGGTGGATCCCGACAACGCCACAAAGCTGGCGACGGACGGCTACGGCGCCATGTCCCCGCTGCGCGGCAAGCAGAACGGCTTCATCGACCAGTTGAAGGACGACTTCCCCAACGTCGACCTGAAGCTCTTCCTGGACGCGCTCCCGTTCTCGATCAACCAGGAAGGCTGGTTCCCGGCTTTCACCGAGGTCGGTGACATCGGCGGCCAGTACCTCGACCCGATCGCGCTGGGAGAGTCGACCGCCGCAGAGCAGCTTCCGCTCTACCAACAGGCGGCACAGAAGCTCGTCGACCGCTGGTTCAAGGAGAACGAGCTTCCTTCTTGACCATCGTCCAGGCAGCTCCGCCGGTGGTGGTGCGCCGCGGCAGGGCATCACGACGAGAGGCGCTGAGCGCGTACGGCTTCATCAGTCCCTGGGTGATCGGTTTCGTCGGCCTCACCGTCGGGCCGATGGTCGCCTCGCTGGTCCTGTCCTTCACCGACAACAACCTGGTTTCCGCAGGCGGCACGTCCTTCGTGGGCCTGGACAACTACCAACGTGCGCTGTTCGAGGACCCGCTGGTCGTTCAGTCGCTCAAGGTGACCACCTACTACGCGACTGCAGCGGTGGCCCTTGATCTGGTGGTGGGCTTGCTACTGGCACTGCTGCTGAACTCCGGCTTCCGCGCGATCGGTGCGGTCCGCACCATCTACTACCTCCCCGCGGCGGTGTCCGGTGTGGCTGTGTCGCTGCTGTGGCTGTGGATCTTCCAGCCGAGCGGCGGCCTGGCTAACGAGCTGCTGAGCCTGCTGGGTCTGCCGGAGCTGAACTGGGTGTACTCGACGACCTGGGTGATCCCCGCCTTCGTGTTGATGAGCCTGTGGGGAGTCGGGCGCAGCGCGTTCATCTACTTGGCCATTCTGCAGCGGATCCCCACGAACCTCTACGAGGCCGCTGCTGTGGACGGCGTCGGGCCGCTGCGAAGCTTCTTCCAGATCACTGTGCCACTCGTCACGCCGGCGATCTTTCTCAACCTCGTGCTCGGCTTGATCGGGAACTTCCAGTCCTTCACCCAGGCCTTCGTCATCTCCGAGGGTGGTCCCGCGAACGCCAGCCTCTTCTACACCCTCTACCTGTACCGGAACGCCTTTCGCTACTTCGAGATCGGCTACGCCTCAGCGCTGGCCTGGATCCTGTTCGGCTTGCTGCTCGTGCTCACGGCCCTGGTGTTCCGATCCGGGCGACGCTGGGTGTACTACGAGGCCGGCGGCCCGGGGGACCGAACCGCATGACGGCATCCGCGGTCGTCCTGGGCCCCCGGCCGTCGGGTCGTTGGGCGCGCCGGCTCTCAGCAGTCATCATCGTTGCCGGCGTCGTCGCCGTTCTGCTGCCGCTGGCCTGGATGCTCTCAACGTCCCTGAAGCCAGAATCGCAGGTCTTCCGGTCCCCGATCGAGTGGATCCCCTCCACGTTCCGGGTCGAGAACTACAGCGAAGCCGTGACTCTTATCCCCTTCTGGCGCTACGCCCTGAACTCCCTGATCGTCACCGTTCCCGTCGTCATCGGCACGGTGCTCACATCGACAGCGGTTGCTTACGCCTTCGCCAGGATGCGGGCTCCGGGTTTGCGGCCGTTGTTCTTCCTGGTCATCGCGGCCATCATGTTGCCGGCCGAGGTCACGTTGGTCCCGTCGTTCCTGCTGTTCAAGGAGCTCGGCTGGGTCGGCACGTACTCACCGCTGATCGTGCCGGCCTGGCTGGGCGGCGGCGCGTTCAACATCTTCCTGCTACGCCAGTACTTCCTCACCATCCCCCGCGAGCAGGACGAGCTGGCCAGGGTCGAAGGGCACAGCTTCCTGTCGATCCTGCTGCGCGTCATCATCCCGCAGTCCTGGCCGGCCATCTCTGTCGTCGCGGCGTTGACGTTCGTCGACGTCTGGAACGACTTCCTCGGACCGCTGATCTACCTCACCGACCAGAAGCTGTACACGCTGCCCCTGGGGTTGAACTTCTACAAGGACATCTACAACACCCAGTGGGCGCACTTCATGGCCGCCTCACTGCTTGCCCTGCTGCCCTGCATCGTCATCTTCTTCCTGGCTCAGAGGGCCTTCACGCAGGGGGTGGTGCTCACCGGACGACGTTGACCGACCGCGGCGCCGGTCTGGGCGTCGAAGAAGCGCGCCCTCGACACGTCGGCGGCGATCGCCACACGGGACCCGGCTGCGATTCGGGCCTGGGCATCCGCAGCAGCTATGACCACCGTCGGCGAGTCCCCGACCACAAAGGATGAAGACGATGCGTCGTCCCGAAGCAGGACCGGGCGGACCTCGATCGGGAAGTGCAGCAAGGACACCGAGCCCAGGGTCTCGGTCTCCAGCACGGTCACCTCCTGAGCGCTCGAACTCTCGTAGCCGTGGAGGAACCCGGGTACGCCCAGGTGCTCCGGCCGGATGCCTACGACGATCTCGCTTGCCTGCACGCCCTCGGGCAGTGGGAACCGCCAGTTGCCGACTCGGGCCACCTGATGCCCCTTCTCCTGCTCAACCGGGGCCAGCAGCAGGTTCATCGGCGGGGTGCCGATGAAGCCCGCGACGAAGAGGTTGGCCGGGAAGTCGTAGACCTGCTGCGGGTCATCGACCTGCTGAAGCCGCCCGCGGCGCATGACGGCCACACGGTCGCCGATCGTGAGCGCCTCAGTCTGGTCGTGCGTGACGTACAGAAAGGTCGCACCGAGCTCCCGGTGCAGAGTGCGGATCTCGCTGCGCAGCTGCACCCGCAGCTTCGCGTCGAGGTTCGACAGGGGTTCATCCATCAGGAAGGCCGACGGCGAACGCACGATCGCCCGGCCCATCGCGACCCGTTGGCGCTCACCGCCCGAAAGCGCTCTGGGCCGTCGGTGCAGCAGAGCCTCGATGCCGAGAAGTGCGGCCACCTCCCGTACCCGCTGGTCGATCGCGCGGCGCTTCATCCGCTTCGCCTTGAGCGGGAACGCCATGTTGTCGAAGACCGTCAGGTGGGGGTAGAGCGCGTAGTCCTGGAAGACGATGGCCAGGTCGCGGGCGCCAGGGGCCACCTCGGTGACTACTTGGTCACCGATGGCGACCTGGCCCTCGGTGGGGACCTCCAGGCCCGCCACGATGCGCAACACCGTCGACTTCCCGCAACCCGACGGGCCGAGTACAGCGAGCAGCTCCCCGTCGCCGATCTCCAAGGTCAGGCCCGCAATCGCAACGGTCCCGTCGGTGAAGGTCTTCGACACGCCGGTCAAGCTGATCGCCGCCACAGTCTGAACCCTAAGGGCGAAAAGGCGCCGTGCCCCGGCAGGATCAGAATCTGCCCCTCCCTACGAAGGAAACCGAACCGCAATGGCGGCCACTGTGCGCCTCAGAAGGTTCCACCTGAAGTCTTCTCGTGCCGGCCACATGGCGTCCCGATCATGATCAGGACTGGTGGGTCGGCAGCCGGCGAGTGTGACGTCGCAACGAGGTGAGGCGGCAGGAGCCTCCACCGCAGCCGCAGGCGGAATCTTCCAGATCCTTGGGACAGGACCGACGGTAAATCACCCAACATAACGCCGGCTACTCCTGTGGAAAACCCGCGTCGGCGACCCTAAAGAAGACCGGATTATCCGCGCCCGCCCGCACCATCCGGGGCGGGGGAGCCGGGCGCCCCCTGTTAGTGATCAACCTGGAGCTCGCCACCGCAGTGCGCCCTCTCCCCCACAGCCACAAGCCGGCGCCGTAGAGGATCTACGAGTGCCCCGCTCAGCGCTGCGGGCCCCTGCGGTCGGATGCGTGGGGACGCGCTGCAGGTGCGATCGAGGCCTGCGGACGAACCCCGTCAGGTACGACCGGCTTGGGCCTCCCGCCCGTCTGCGCGGCCCTTTGGTTGTCAACCCGTTCGGCTTCTGTGCGCAGTCGGCTGGTTGCGGCGGCCAGTCGTGCCACCTCGCTGGCCTGCCGGGTGCGTTCCGGAAGCGGGGTGATGGCGGCTTCGCATTCCTCGACGAGCCGGTAGTGCAGCGCCCGGGCGGGTCGGAGCTCGGGCAGTGGGCCGCGTGCAGCGAGGCGCGGTAGGTGCTGCTGGACGTCGTAGCCGGCACGTGAGGCCCGCTCGAGCGCGGCGGCAAGAGGCGCCCAGTCCGCGCCGGCCACCAGACGAGTGTCGATGCTGCGGCCGGCGTCGAGCCACACATCGGCGGCCCACTGCTCCACCACGGTCGTCGCCGGAGCGTCGCCGACCGGCGGCTCGTCGAGTGCCCCGGCGTCCCGGTCGGACTCGCCGGACGCAGGCGTGACCGGCCCGGCTGGTCGGGGTTGCGCAGCGGGTATGACCTGCTCGCTGAGATGTTTGCGGGTCAGGCCGTGCGGGTCGTGGCTCCAGGCCTGACCGGCGTCGAGCACGGCCAGGTGCGACTCCCCCGGCTGGGTCTGGACCAGGGTGTTGAGGTAGGTGATGTGGTCGAGCCAGTGCTCGGGGGGCAGCGCACCGATCACTTCGGCTGCTGACCGCACGGCGAGCACCGGTCCTTCGACCTGGTGCATCCGGTCGGTGAACTGCGCTACTCGGGCGTCGATGAGGGTCCGGGCCAGGGTCGGCGGGTCCGTGAGCGCCTCGCGTAGCGCCTGCGGCCCGGCGGCTTGCAGCATGGAGGCGGGGTCGTGTCCGTCGGGCAGACGCAGGTGCCGGGGGTTGCCGCCGCGGGCCGTGAGCTGCCAGAAGGCCCGTACGGCACCTTGGTGGCCGGCCTGGTCGGCGTCTGTGGCGACGATGACTCCCGGCCTGCCGGTCGGAAGGTAGGGACGGAGTTGGTCTGCTTGGGTGTCGGTGAACGCCGTGCCCAAGGGGGCGACACCCACCGCGGCGCCGTCAGCGGCCAGGGTGATGGCGATCGCGTCCAGGGGTCCTTCGACCAGGACGGGGGTCGCGCCGGCGGCGAGCTCGTCGGCGCCTTCGGCGATGCCGTACAGCTGCGCACCCTTGCTGAACAGCTCGGTGGCGCCGGTGTTGAGGTACTTCGGGCCGGCGTCGGGGGTGTCGGGGTTGCGCCGGCCGATGAAGGCCAGGATCTGCCCGTCCGCGTCGCGGATCGGCAGGATCAGCCGGTCCCGGAACCGGTCGATCAGCCGGCCGGTCCGGGCGGTGCTGGCAAGGCCGGCGGCGAGCAGCTCGTCGTCGGTGGCTCCGTGCCGGCGTAGGTGGTGGGTCAGCGCGGTCCAGGACGCGGGGGCGTAGCCAGGTGCGTACCGGGGGTCCTCGGTCAGGTCGGTGCCGAGCCGCTCGAGCAGGTGCGCCGCGGCCCACGAGCCCGGGTAGGCGCCGGTGAAGAACTCCTGGGCGTGCCGGTTCAGCTCGAGCTGCCGGTCACGGCCCGCGGCGGCGGGCTGCCACAGCCGGGTCTGCCCGGTGGCCTGCGCCGGGTCGGGTTCCTGCGGAAGCCAGGGCACGTCCTCGGGCTCGGGGTCGCCGGGCGGGTCGGCCCGGGGTTCCAGTGTGCGCAGCCAGTCCGCGTCGAGCAGCTCCGAGCCGGTCGGGCTGGGGCTGGTCGGCACCGGCGTGACGGCCGGGTCGACGCCGACGTAGAGGTCCTCGGGCGGCTGCAGATCCTGCTCTGCCGGGTCCGGCGGCAGGATGGTCGAGGAGCTGTCGACCGGTTCGGGGTCGGTGAGCATCCCGATCCGCCAGACCAGGGCGGTCGTCAGCTCCCCCGGGCGCAGCCCTCGGTCGGTCTGTTCGTCGCCGGCGTTGTCGGGGTCGTTGTTGTCCGGTGCGCGTGTGGTGCTGCCGAGCAGGCCGTAGGCGGTGCTCAGGACCTGCTCGGCCGTCCAGCCGTTGCCGGTGGCGTCGGTGACGACGGCGACGAGCGCCGGCCACGCCGGGTCGGCGAGCACGCGCCGGGTGGCGGCGGCGCCGATCAGCTCGGTGAGCGCGGGGTCCAGGCGGCACGCAGGGTGCTCGGGGTGCCGGTCGTGTCGCTGTTGTGCGCGTCCAGGGTGGCCGGGGACAGGTGCCGGGACAGTCGCCACCACAACGCGGCGGCGGGCAGTTCGTCGGGCAGCGGTCCTTGCTGTGCGGCGGTGCGGGCCAGGGCGGCAATGTCGATCCCGGCCCGGTCGGCGGCGGCGAACCGGTCGGCGAGTTGTGGCCAGAACGGGTCGGTGGTCAGTCGCGGCTCGATGCTCGCAGCCAGCTCGCGCCACCTGGTGGCGGCAGCCGACCCCTTCCGAGGACGGTCCGGACGCCGGCGTTCAGCGCTCTTTGCTCGCGGGCGTCGGCGGCCGGCAGCCGGGGCGGGCCGGTGGGCCGCAGGTCGGCGTCGTCGACGTTGTTGGCGGCCCGCCACACCGCGAGCCGGGCGATCAGCGCCGTGATGGAACCGTCCGGGTTGGCGCTGAACAGCGGCGCGGCCCAGGCCGGGGCGCTGGTCGGTGTCCAGCCACGGGCCCGCTCGGTGACCCGCTCGGCGAGGTCGCGGGTGTGTGCTTGGCGGCCGTGCAGGTAGCCGGTCCACGCCGGGTCGCCAGCCAGGGCGGAGGGGATCGCCGGCAGCCACGGCAACGGGCCGGTGCCGGTGCGGTGGGTGCCGGTCGGGTCCAGGCGCCAGTCCAGCACGGCCGCCGGGTCGCCCGCGCTGCCCAGCTCACCCTGTTCGATCACGGTGGTGAGCGCCGCGGCGGGCTTGTGGCCGTCGACGGCGAGCAGCGCCAGGTGCCCGCGCAGGCTCGACCAGGCGGGGGCGGCCGTCAGCCCGGGTAGGGCTTGCTCGGCGGCCGCATCGAGGGCGTGAAGCCGGTCCGGTCCGAGGTGTTGGGCGGCGGCGACGGTGAGGCTGTCGTAGAACCTGTCGGTGGCCGCGTGAAGCCGCCGGGCCGGGTCGGTCAGCTCCCGTTGGGCGGTGGTGGCGGAGGTCTGCGCGCCGTCTCTTCCCACGATGCGGGTGAGCAGGTCGACGGCGGTCGGGGGCAGCAGCGCGTCGGGGGTGAGAACGCTGTGCTCGTCGCCATCACCAGCGCTGGTCAGGTACAGATGGTTGCTGGCCCGGCCGCGGGTCATCGCCACGTACAGCAGCTGGCGGCTTTCGGCGCCGGTCGCGACGGTGTGGCAGACCTCGGCGGTGCTGCCTTGGGCGGCGTGCACGGTGCTGGCGTAGCCAAGCGCGACGTGCTCGCGGGTGTAGTCGGCGGGCAGGGTGAGCCGTCGCCGGGTCGCCAGGTGCGTGACCTGCAGCGCCCCGTCGGCGGTCACCGCATCGACAACGAAGCGGTCGCCGTTCTTCACCCAGTCGGTGGCGGTGATCGCCAGCCGGCGGTTGTTGCGCCGGGTGAGGATCGTGTCGCCGGCGCTGGCGCACGAGCCGTCCGCGAGCTGCGCCTGCGGCCCTGGTCGCCGGCGGCGGCCAGCCGGTCGTTGCGGGCCCGCCCGTTCAGCGCGGCGGCGACCTCGCGGGTCGGGGCGAGCATCAGCGCGTCCAGGCCGGCGGCGCGATGTGCCGCCCAGGCGGTGTAGGCCTGTTCGGTGACGGTGCCGGTGTCCCCGACGTGCACCCGGCTGTGATCGATGTAGAAGCCGATCGCGGCCGGGTCGCCTGCGCGTAGGGCCAGGCTCGCGGCGCCCTCGGCCGGGTCGTGGAAGCGGACGACCTGGCTGAGGGTGAGCGCCCCGCAGGTCTCGGCCAGGTCGCGCAGCACCCCGCCGGCGCCGATCGCGGCGAGTTGCTGGTCATCACCGATCAGCCGGACGCTGCCCCTTGGGCGACGACGAACTCGACCGCCCGGGCCAGCTCGGGGTGCCGGCCATCCCGGCCTCGTCCAGCACGACCAGGGTGTCCGGGCCGATCTGGCGCACCCAGCCCGGCACCAGAGCGGCCGGGCTGCACGCTGGATCATCGAGGTGGTCCAGCGACCAGATGAGCTTGGCGAGGGTGTCGGTCGGGGCGCCGCCCAACTCGGCGCCGAGCACCGCCGCCGCGGCGGCGGACGGGGCGAGCCCGACGACGGTGCCGCCATCCTCGGTCCACGCCCGGGCGAGCACGGCCATCGCGGTGGTCTTGCCGGTGCCGGCGGGGGCGAGCGCGAGCTGCAGCCGGGCGCCGGAGGTCGCGAGCTCACGGACCAGGGCGGTCTGCCCGGGGTTGAGCTCGACCCCGTTCGCGGCGGATTCCAGGATCGCCAGCTCGACCGCTTCACTGCTCGCCCGGCGGCCGTCGCGGCGGTGTGCGACCGAGATCAGCGCCCGTTCGGCGGCGACGACCTGCGGTGAGGTGTAGAGCTGCATGGCGGCGCTGGCGTACATGCTGCTGCCGTGGTGGCGTAGGACGGCCGGTTCGCTGACCGGTTCGGCGGCCCCGAGCGGCAGGGACTGGGATGGCGACAGGACGGCGGCAATGACCCGTTCGACGGCCTGGTCGACCTGCTCCAGGCCGAGTTCGGCGGCGCGCGCGAGGCGTTCGGCTTCGGCCCGCACGTGGGCTTCCTGCCAGGTCGCCCGGGAGGCTCTGCACCGTCACCAGCACCTGCTCGGCGGTGTCGGCGACCCACTCGGCGGTCACCGCCCCCGCCCGGCCAGGGCGTTGGCGGACGGCCTGCAGCATCGCCTCGAGCCGCTCCGGTCCACCCAGCACCCCGAGCGCCTCGGTGCGCCAGGTGGCGCGTTGCTCGGCGTAGGTGCGGGGCTGGTGCTTGGCCTGCCGGGTCTCCAGCGTCGCCTGCTGGGCGAGCTTGAGGGCCTCGACCGGGCCGGGAGGTCGACCGTGGTCGCGTTGGAACCTGGCGGACAGCTCCGCCCGGCGCACCTCGATGCTGGCCCGCCGCGCCGACCAGGTGCTGCTCGAGCTGGACGTCGACACCGACGACCTCCCGGACCGGCCGTTTACCCGCCTCGGCGCCCGCGCGTGCGGCGAAGCGCAGCCCGAGCCGGTCGCTCAGCAGCGCCTCGAGTCGGGTGTTGTACCGCTCAGAGGCAGCGACGGTGAGCTTGTGCAACGGCCGGCCGTCCAGTGCCACCCACTGCCCGTTCGCGGCCTGCACCTTGTTGCTCACCGCGACATGGGTGTGCAGGTTCGGGTCCCCGGCCCGGCTGTCCCGGTGCACGAACGCGGCGGCGATCATCCCGCGCACATCGACCTGCCGGACCCCGTTGCGGCCCAGTCGGCTGTAGGCGGCGTTGTCCTCCAACCAGCTGATCGTCTCGTGAACGACCTGGTCGTGGCAGGCCTCGATCGTCTGGGCATCGACCCGGGAGGCGACCGCCCACAGTGCACTGACGCTCTTGACCGGGGTGAACGTCAGGTCGTACCCGGCGACCGCGGTGGTCTGCTGCCGGCTGGCCTTGGCGACGTACCCGGACAGCTCCCGCGCATCCAGCGGCGCCCGGCCGAACTGCTCAATGAACATCTCGCGGGCCAGTTCGGTGCGGATCCGGGCCCGTTCATCCGGTGGGATCGGCCAGTCCCGCGGCAGCCCGGCGTCGGCGTTCCAGGCCTCGAACCGGACCGCCAGCCGGGTACGCCACTCCCCCGCGTCGGTGCTCACCTTGTACGGGCTGCCAAGCCGGGTGGCGGCCAGCACCGCCGGCACGTCATGGCCGGCGGCGATCATCTCCGCCTCGATCCGGACGGCGTCGGGATGCCGTCCCTCCCCGAACAGCGCGACCATCTGATCCTCGGTGACCTGCGGGTCGGCAGGAAATCCTGGCAGGCCGTCTGCCCCACGTCCGAGCCACTGCCCTGGGCACTCCCCGCGCTGGCTGTAGTAGTCGCTCAGGCCGTCCTTGCCACGGCTGGTCACGTCCTGCGCGGCCACCTGACGCGTCAGATAGGCGTATCCATCGCCCGCGGTGAGCTTGTGCAGTGACATCACCCCCGGACGATCGCAACCGGGTAGGACGTCACCGCCGCCCATGATCAACCCCGTTACCCTGTCGTTACCATGATGCAAGAGGTGTGTAGGTCGGATCTGGTGGTGATCATGAACGTTAGGCCGCGGAAGGATCTTGGGGTTGCCTGGTTCGTGATCTTGCGGGTGGAGCCGGGTGACCGGTGGCGCCGGGGCCGCGCGGTGGTTGGGCGCCGGCGACCGGTGACGCGGGCGGCTCGGCGTGCTCCCTTCGGGCAGTGAGGCCAAGGGGCGTGCGGAGACGCCAGCGGTCCGCGGTCCGGCTGGGCTGGCGAGTCCCTCGCCCAACTGCCGGTGCGGTGTCGGTGGTGCGTGCTCTGATCCGACGGGACACGACCGGCACAGGGGCGGCGGGAACGCCCCGGCGGTGAGGAGGACAGGGATGGCCAGTCAGAAGCAGACGGCGTTGAGCCGGGCACGGCAACGCCGGGTCGTGCTGGACCGCAACCGGGCAGCCCGGGACAACCAGGTCGAGCAGGCCACCGCCCGGGGTTCGTGCTGCTCGAGCAGCACGCCGCAGCGGAGCAGGTGATGCAGCAGGCGAACACCGAGGTCGGCTAGGCGCTGCGCGAGCTGCTCGAGGAGGGCATCGACCTCAACGGGGTCGCGGAGCTGTGCGAGCTCGACGTCGCGCAGGTCCGCCGGCTGGTCCGCAGCACCACGACGGCCGCAGCCGAGACGGCGAGCGTGGCGCGGCTGCACCCGGCCATGCCACCGAAGCCCGAGGATCTAGCGCCCGGCTGCACCCCAGCTGACCGGGAGTGAGGCGGCAGGTGCCGGTCGCCGGGCTGAGTGACGTCTCGCTGGACGTGCTGCGATCCGCGGTCAGCGACCCCGCACCGTCGCCCGCTACCAGGCAAAGATTCGGCACATCAGCGGATCGGGCTGGGTGTGGTGGGCCGGCGCGGTCAGCGCCCGCGGCCACGGCCGGTTCTGGCTCGACGAGGTCGACGGCCGCGACGTGGTCGTCATCGCGCACCGCTTCGCCTGCGCCCTGACGTTCGGGGTCGAGGACCTGCAAGCCGTCCCGGTCCTGGGTCACCGCTGTGACAACCCGCTGTGCCAACGCCTGACCGGTCGGCACGTCACCCGGTCCAGTCCGGTGGAGAACGCCCGCGGGTGGGCCGCCAGGCGCACACCAGCGGCAACCCTGCGAGGACAGCCGCGGTTCACGTGGCCGGTCCACGGCGATCCGCGACCTGCTGCGCGCTGACGCGGCCGTGCCGAGATCCTGGCGGCGATCAGCTCAGGTCTTCACCTGGACGCCGCGCAGCTGCCGACGGTGGGGCCTACGACCCGGCGTACCAGCCGGTCAGCGCGGCATCGACTGCGACGCGCTGGCACGCTCGCCGGCTGCCGGGCGCACATCGGGCGCTCGCCGGCAGGCCGGGCGCATGCAGCTGCTCACCTCCCCCAACCGAGTCCAGCCCGGCCTCACCCTCGACGTCCCCCGGAACTGATGCGGGCGGTCCTTCACCGGGGGATCGCAGATCTTGCACAGCGGACGCGCCTCCAGTGGCCCCACTCACGGGCATCGCGGTGGCGACGACGGCACGACGATACCGCAGGGTCAGGCCGGTCCCCAACGGGCGCATCATGCCTTCGCTGGCACCTCCACCAACCACCGCCGACGTCCGGCAACGGCCGCACGCCGCGCTCATCACCCTCGACGTCCTGCAGGTCCCCCCCGGAACTGTCGACCGTGCTCATCCCCAGCGTCTACCTACGCCTGGGCGGCGTGAACGTTCCGCTGCCCTGGTCGGGCTACACCGTCATCGCCGCAACCGCCGCAGCCGCCACCTACCTGGCGCCTCCGCGCGCAGCCAGCCGATCACCGACTCGGCCGCGACCCACGCGGCGACACCGCCGGCATCGCGGTGGCGACGGTTTCGTGGACGGGGTGTGTTCACAGGTGACGATGTGGTCGAAGCCGCCCGCAGCGCCCTGGGCGACACCTGGAGCACGCAGACCCCAGGTGCGCGCCTCTCCACCGGCGAGCAGGTCGCTGGCCAGGGCGATGAGTTCGAGCTCGACCAAGCCGACCAGAGGATCGGCGCCTATCGCAGCGAAGACAGCGCCTCGTCGGGCTGGTCACCGTCATCCTGGTCGGCGGCTTGCCGGTGACCCTTGCCGTCAGCACCGCCGACGGCCTACGGGAACGGCAACGGCCGCACGCCGCGCTCATCGCTGTGGGGATGCCCCTGGACTGCTTCGACGCGCGCAGGTCGCTTGGCGCGTGCTCCTGCAGGTCACCACCCCGCTCCTGCTCTGCCTGGCCCTGGCCGTCATCGCCTCCGCCATCGCCTCGGCCGTCTACCTACGCCTGGCGCTGCGGATCGCGGCCAGACGTCCACGTCGGCGGCGAGCGTGGTGATCAGCCGCGACACTTCCGCGTCACTGGTCGCGCTACGGCCAGGTCATCGCCGCAATCGCGACGGCCAGATCGAGCAGCCACGCTGCTCGCCACCGCAAGCGTTCTCGGCAACCCCACCAGCTGCTGCGCGCAGCCCGCCACCAGCCGAGGACAGCCGATGCGCTGCGCACCGAATCCTGTGGAACGCCCTTTACGATCCACCTCGCTGTCCCTCATCCACCCCAGCGGACGCATCTACGGCCCGTGTCGCGCCCGAAGATCACCGCCGGCTAGCGGCCGCTCGTCCGCACGTCGACACCTGCGCCGGCTCGCGCCGAGCTCCACCCTCGTTGTCGCCGCGGCTGAGGCCAGGCGTGACCGGGGATCTACTTTGCCTGCTTGCGCTTCCGGGCCGCCGCGGCCCGGCTGATCCACAGTTCGGGGCTGTGGGCGTGCGCCTGCTCATCGAAGTTGCCGTGCACCCTGACCTCGGCGCCGTACACCGGCTTCCAGGTGTTGGACTGCTCGCCAGGCGGGTCGTGATCGGGTGACTGCTGACCCATCACGTTCGTCTTGGCGAGGTACCAGTCGAGCAGTGACGGCGCGACCCGGTTGCCCAGTATCGTGAGCGCCGTCGGCAGCCCGACCCACATCGTGCGTCGCGGGTGTTCGGCGACGTGAGCGACGGCGCGGGCGGCGACCTCTGGCTGGTAGATCGGCGGTACGGGCATGGGGTGGTGCTCGATGCCGCGGTGCAGCACCCAGTCGAACTGCGGGGTGTTCACCCCCGGCATGTGGCCCTGGCAGAGCGCGATGTCGACCTGCGTGTGCTTGAGTTCGACGCGCAGGGACTCGGTGAAGTTCTCGATCGCCGCAGGCGCGGGCAGCCAGCCTTGCGGACCACAGTGGGTCAAGGACGGGCTCTGGACCCCGCCTTCGCATCCGAGGTGACCGTGTGCGTACCGCTTGGTTGACTCGGTGACCTGCGGACGGACAGACAGGCCCGACGACATCCGAGGAAGGCACCCCCATGGCATCGCTGTGCTCCACCGTCCGCATCGCCCGAGCAGCTGACGAGGTGTGGAAGGTCGTGTCGGACGCGGTCGGCATCTCGGCCTGGTTCCCCGGTTCGAGCACGCCACGGCGGGGACGGCATCCGCAGCTGCACGCTCGCTGGGGGCCATCAGCTCGAGGAGGACGTCGTCAACGTCGACGGTGACGTGCGTCGCCTCCAGTACCCCTTCACGGGCGGCATGGCGGTGGAGCACCACCTGGGAACGGTCGATGTGCTCGAGGACGGTCCGCACAGCAGCCTCGTCGTGTACAGCACCGAGATCACGCCCGACGACCTGGCCGGACTCATCGGCTCGTCGACCGAGGGCGACGTGCAGGGCCTGAAGTCCCACCTCGACGGCGGAAGTTGACGGGGATGCCCGTGCCGGAGCTGGTCGTCCTGGATGTCAAGGAGACCCTGTCCGACCTTGAGCCGCTACGGATCCGCTTCACCGACGTCGGCGCCCCCGCGCACCTGCTCGAGACATGGTTCGCCGGCACGCTGCGCGACGGGTTCGCCCTTGCCGCGGCAGGCTCCGCGCGCACGTTCGCCGTGGTCAGCCCCGCCGTGCTCACCGGACTGCTGAGCCACGTCGGCGCCCTGACGGTGCCGGTGGGCGACGCCGTCGCGACGGTCCTCGACGGCGTGAAGGCCCTCGACGTCCACCCCGACGTCCCGACCGGCCTGCGACTCCTGGCCTCTGCCGGCGTACGCATCGTGACGCTGACGAACGGGTCACTGCCGCAGAGCGAGAAGTTGCTCGAGCGGGCCGGCGTCGCAGACCTGGTGGACCAGCGCCTGTCGGTCGATGACGCTGGCCGGTGGAAGCCGCACCCGAACGCCTACCGGTACGCGGCCGAGCAGTGCACGGTCCCGCTGGAGAGCTGCGCCATGGTGGCCGTGCATCCGTGGGACCTGAACGGCGCTTCCGCCGTCAACATGACCACCGGCTGGATCGACCGTCACGGCACGCCGTGGCCGGACGTGTTCACCGCACCGGATGTGTTCGGCTCGACGCTGGGTGAGGTCGCCCACGGCCTGCTCACCCAATGAGCATCGACCTGTGGTCGGATCTGTTCTGCCCGTGGTGCGCGATCGGCAACACCCACCTGGACCAGGCACTTCTCAGCTTCGCGCACGCCGACGAGGTGAACCGTCGTGTGGCGCAGCTTCGATCCTGGTGCGCCCGCGGTGCGCGACGGCAAGTACAGCTCGCAGCTCGCCAGTAGGTACGGGCACCAGCCCGCGGGGCGCAAGGTCATGGTCGGACGGATCAGCGCTGCCGCCGAGCGAGCGGGCGTGCACGGCCGGTTCGACCGCGTACGCCCGGCGAACACCTTCGACGCGCACCGGCTGCTGCACCTGGTGAGGGAGCACGGCGTGCAGGACCGGCTTGCCTACCGGCTGACGCGGGTACACCTGGCCGAGGGGCAGTTCTCCGCGACCACGCGACGCTGAACACCTTGCAGGAAAGGCCGGTGCCGCGGCCGGCGTCGTCGCCACCTGGCGAGCGGGGCGTACCGCGACCAGTGCGCGCGGACGAGGCAGAGGCCACCCGACCCAGCCGAGGTGTCGATGCGGTACAGACGGGCCGGCTCCGCTGTCAGCGTCACCGGCGAGCCCGCCGCATGACCTCCTCATCGCCGATCTCCGGGCCGACGCCCAGTGCGTACGGGTCCAGCAGCTGCTCGAGACGGCGGCGGCGCTCAGCCACATCGCGCAGGGCGGCATCTGCCAGCAGCATCAGACTCCGAGGTCGTGTTGGGCGGTACCTCGGTCAACCATCATGACCCCCGTGACCATCTGCTGCCGACCGGCTCCGCGACTGCCGTGAGTCAGAACGTGCTAGCGACGCTCTGGCCGAGGCCGACGACTCGCGACTGGCCGAGATCGTTGGGCCGACCTCGGCCGCCGAGTTCCGAGCTTGGCCCGCTTCCTCGCTTGAGCGGCGGTCGCTCCAGGGCATCTTGCCGACGCTCAGCTTCGGGACTCCACCTAATCTAAGGAGCGTGGAAAGCGGGCACCTACAGCTGCCGCCAGCCGTCCCCGTCGCGCACGTATGAGCCCCGATCGTCACCGTCGCGGAACCGGGCCAGCAACTCCTGCTCCTGCTCGCTGAGCGGGTTGGCGAGGATCGTTGCTCTGCCCGCCCAGCGGTCCAGAACCGAGTCCAACGGCGTGAGGTCGACCTGTTCACCGGCCTGCTGTGCCGCCTGCTGGAACTCTGTCTCGAACCGCTGGCACTCTGCAGGCGAAAGCTCAGCGAGCGCTGCCCGGATCGACGGTCGGGACCGGGCGATCTTGATCGTGGCGGTCATGCGGCCAGTATGACCCCATCGTGACCGGCTCAGCACAAGCATCCCTGCGGCCTTGGGAAAGTTCAGGCACCCGATCGCCGCACCAGCACAGCGCGTCTGCCACTTCACTACGTTGCGTCCTGAGCAACGGGCCAAGCCCCAGCCACCGGCCTCCGGCCTCCGCGCGCCGCGGATGCGATGGGCAGCTGCTTGCAGCCCGCGGGCACAGACGCGCGCGGTTCCTGACGACGACACGAGGCTCCGGACGGTGCCTACGCACGCTCACGTGGGTGGCCTGAACTGTCAAACGACTGTCATTTTTGGCGTGATCTGCCCCCTGACCTGCGGCGTTATACGTTGAGCCTCGTGGTTCTTGACCTCCCGAGGGATGCCTACGCGCACCGCAGCCATCCAGCGCCTGAGGGCTTCGCGCCGGCGCTCTCCCCGCAACGGCTCGCTGCCGCACCCGGACGCATACCGTGAGCCTAAGCCGCCGGTACGCAGCGAGGACCTGCACAGGCGAAGGGGCGGGAGCAGTGGGAGGGGCAGTGGGCGACGTACGCGCCATGACCCGCTCCGACGTGGCCGGCGCGATGGACGTGGTGAGGGCCTCCGGTCAGGCCGAAGAGCGGGCGCAGGGACGCGAGCCCGCCCCGATGCCGGACGAGGCGTGGCGGCAGTTCCGGCGGCGCACCGAGCGCTTCCTCGAGCGCGACCCGCAGGGCGCCTTCGTGGCCGTGGAGGGCGACGCGGTCGTCGGCGTGGCCCAGTCCATCCGCCGGAGCTCCTTCTGGGGCCTGTCCATGCTGTTCGTGCATCCCGGGGCCCAGAGCCACGGCCTGGGCCGGCGGCTGCTGGAGGCGGCGCTTCCGTACTCCCGGGATGCGGACGTCCGCATGATCATGGCGTCCACGGATCCTCGGGCGGTCCGGCTGTACTCCTCGGCCGGGCTGGCTGTCCACCCGGCGATGAGCGCGGAGGGCGAGGTCGACCGCTCGGCGATCCCGACCGGCTTGGCGGGCAGGGCCGCCGGCGCCGGTGATCTGGAGCTGGTGGCGTCGGTCGACGAGAGTCTGCGGGGGTCGCGCGCCGAGGACGTCGCCTTCCTGCTCGGGCAGGGGGCCACCCTGGAGGTCGTCGACGGCGGCGGGGGGCGGGGTTACGTCCTCTACCAGGCCGGGCGCCTGCGCATGCTCGGCGCGACCGACCGCCGGGCAGCAGAGCAGCTGCTGTGGCGCTTCCTCGCCGGGAGCGGACCGAAGGTGGAGCTGCACGGGCTCACGGCCGGCCAGGACTGGGCGGTCCGGCTCGCTCTCGCGGCTCGGCTGCGGGTTCGGCCCGCAGGGCCGCTGTTCGTCTCGGGGATGCCCCACCCGCCGGAGCTCTGGATCCCGAGCGGCTGGTACTTCTAGCCCTTCCGGGCCGGCCACCGCACATCCGCGGGCCGCAGCCGGGTGAACCCGTCCCGCACCGCGCGGTCGGCTGCCAGCACGCCGACGACGCACATCGCGTTCTCGATGTCGCCGGACAGCACCCGGCTCACGGCCTCGTCGAGGTCCACCCAGGCGGTCGTCATGTCGAGCTCCTCGTGCTCCTGGACGTCGCGGTGGACCTCGGACACGTCGCGGGCGAGGAAGACCCGGATCGCCTCGTCGGTCATGCCCGGGCTGGTCAGCGTGTCGACGAGGACGTGCCAGGTGTCCGCAGCCAGGCCGGCCTCCTCGGCCAGCTCACGCTGCGCCGCGTCCAGTGCCGGCTCGCCGTCGACGTCCAGCAGCCCGGCCGGCAGCTCCTCGAGGCGGCGACCCACGGGGTGGCGGTACTGCGACACGAGCAGCACCCGGTTGCGGGCGTCCAGGGCGAGCACGCCGACGGCACCGGGGTGCTGCACCACGTCGCGCTGCGAGCTGGTGTCACCCGGCATGCTCACGACGTCCTTGCGGACCGAGATGATCCGGCCCTCGTAGACGACCTCGGAGCGGAGGACGCGGTGCTCGTGGACGGTCATGGCCACAGTCTCGCAACCCGGGCCTGCTGCGCCCGCGCGCCCCTCACAGGGGGAGCATGCGCCCCTCGGCGTGCACGACCGCGGCGGACACGAAGGCGCGGAACAGCGGATGGGCCCGCGTCGGGCGTGAGCGGAACTCCGGGTGCGCCTGGGTGCCGACGAAGAACGGGTGCGCCGACTCGGGCAGCTCGGCGATCTCGACGAGCTTGCCGTCGGGTGAGGTGCCCGAGAAGACCAGGCCCGCCGCCTCGAGCTGTGGGCGGTAGGCGTTGTTGACCTCGTAGCGGTGGCGGTGCCGCTCGTTGGCGGCCGCCTCGCCGTAGGCCGCGTGTGCCTGCGTGCCCCTGACCAGCGTGGTCGGCCACAGCCCCAGCCGCATCGTGCCGCCCATGTCGCGCTCTCCCGCGACGACGTCCTCCTGGTCGGCCATGGTGGCGATGACGGGGTCCGGACCGGCCGGGTCGAACTCCGCGGAGCCCGCCTTGACGATCCCGGCCAGGGAGCGGGCCACCTCGATGACCATGCACTGCAGCCCGAGGCAGAGCCCCAGCGTGGGGATCATGGACGTCCGCGCGTAGGAGATCGCGCCGATCTTGCCGTCGATGCCGCGCACCCCGAAGCCGCCGGGGATGAGCACCCCGTCGACGCCCTGCAGCGCGCGCGACGCCCCCTCGGCGGTCTCGCAGTCGTCCGAGCCCACCCATCGCAGGTGCACGCGCGCGTCGTTGGCGAAGCCGCCCGCCCGCAGCGCCTCGGTGACCGACAGATAGGCGTCGGGCAGGTCGACGTACTTGCCGACCAGCGCGACGGTGACCTCCTTCGCGGGCGAGTGCACCCGCTGCAGCAGGCGGTCCCAGTCGCGCCAGTCGACGTCGCGGAACGACAGGCCGAGCCGGCGTACGACGTAGGCGTCCAGGCCCTCGGCGTGGAGCACCTTCGGGATGTCGTAGATCGAGGGGGCGTCGACCGCGCTGACCACCGCCTCCTCGTCCACGTCGCACATGGCGGCGATCTTGCGCTTGATGCCCTCGTTGATCGGCCGGTCGGAGCGGCACACGATCGCGTCCGGCGTGATGCCGATGGTGCGCAGCGCCTGCACGGAGTGCTGTGTCGGCTTGGTCTTCAGCTCCCCGCTCGGCCCGATGTAGGGGATGAGGCTGACGTGCAGGAAGAAGCAGCGGTCCCGGCCCACCGCCTGGCGCACCTGCCTGGCCGCCTCGAGGAACGGCAGCGACTCGATGTCGCCGACGGTGCCGCCCACCTCCGTGATCACGACATCGATGTCGGAGCCGCCGACGCCGAGGATCCGGTCCTTGATCTCGTTGGTGATGTGCGGGATGACCTGCACGGTGTCGCCGAGGTACTCTCCTCGGCGCTCCTTGGCGATCACCGCGCTGTAGACCTGCCCGGTGGTGACGTTGGCGCTGCCGTGCAGGTCCTCGTCGAGGAACCGCTCGTAGTGGCCGACGTCGAGGTCGGTCTCGGCGCCGTCGTCGGTGACGAACACCTCGCCGTGCTGGAACGGGTTCATCGTGCCGGGGTCGACGTTGAGGTAGGGGTCGAGCTTCTGCATCGTCACCCGCAGGCCGCGGGCCTTGAGCAGCCGGCCGAGGCTCGACGCGGTGAGCCCCTTGCCGAGCGAGGAGGCGACGCCGCCGGTGACGAACAGGTGGCAGGTCTGCGCGGCAGTCGTCCTGTGGGCCACTCGGCGGCTCCCGTGCGTCGGAGCGGACCGGAAGCCCGCTGCACGGAAGTTCAGGCTACAGGGGTGGCGGGGGTGCTCGCGGCCGACGCGCCAGGGGACCGCCACGCCCGCACGACGACGGCTGCGGTGGCCGGGACGGCGACGCACACGGCCAGGGCGGGTACGGCGGCGCCGCTGTCGTTGAGGGCGAAGCCGAGCAGGCAGGCCAGGCCCAGTGCCAGCAGCCCGTGCCGCCACGCCGGTGCGGTCTCGAAGGCCCGGCGAAGCGGCGGCGGTGGCCGCACCACGACGTAGACCACCGCGGCCACCACGAGCGGCAGCAGGCTGGTCACCGGGTTGAGGAACAGCAGTCCGAAGACGGCGTCGGCCTTGCGGCGCAGCACCTCCACGGCCGTGCCGTCGAGGAGGTCCTGCACGAAGCGGCCGAGATGGGTGCGGTCCGTGGCCGGCCGCGACCAGTCCGCGAGCGCGAACACGGCGACCACCACCGCCCCCGCCGCCGCCGCGATCCCCAGGCGGAGCGCCGACACCCGGCGGCCCGTGCGCAGCAGGACGAGCAGCACGAAGGCGGGTACGAGGGCCAGCACCCCGCCGACATCGCTGCCCCACGGCGGTGCCCCGTCGACGACGACGGCCAGGATGCCGATGCCGGCGAGAGCCGCCGCGCCGCGTACCAGCGCGGCCGTCGCCAGCAGCACGGCTGCAGCGAGCACCCCGAACGCGAGGTTGCCGATCCCGGCGAAGCGGCCGCCCACCAGCGGCGAGTAGCCGGCGACCGAGTCGATCTGGAGCGCGGCGCCGGTGAGCAGGTCCCCGATCAGGACCGTCGCGACGAAGGCGCACACCGCGCCCGCCGGCGCCAGCACCTGCCGGCGCCCGGCAGCGAGCGCCGCGGCGGCGACCGCCGCCGCCAGCGGCACGGCGACGGCGAGCAGGGCGAGCACGGGCCGGCCGGTGCGCCACCACGGCACCAGGTTGGCGAGGTAGGACGCGCCGAGGATCCCGGTGCTCGTCAGCGCGACGAGCTCGGCCGCCTGAGGCCGCCGCCGCCACAGGGCCAGCAGGAACAGCGCGATCGTCGCCAGGTAGACGACGACGAAGAAGGGCACCACCGCCGCCCGCCACGCCTGGGCGCGGCGGTCGAGGTCGACCAGCTGCGCCACGGAGGGCGCGGGGCCGCGCACCCGCCAGGGCTGGCCGTCCATGACGTCCGGCACCGGCCGGCCCAGGAGGTCGAGGACCGTCGGCGCGACGTCGATCAGCTGCACGAACGGCTCGCGGCGCGTGCTCGCCGACGTCAGCGCCCCCCGGGGGAAGGACGGCCCGGTGGCGAGCGCGACATGCAGGTGGGCCCGGCTGCCGCCGTCGCCCTCCGACAGCCCGACCACGAGGAGGTCGACGTCAGGCGGGCGGCTGATCACGGCTTCCCCGACGACCTCGTCCGCCGCCAGCAGGGTTGCCGGGCGGTCCGCGCCGTTGGCGAGGACGCCGCCGTCGACGATGACCACCGGCGCTCCGGGCGCGGCGGGGGGCTGCTCGCCAGGCAGGTCGACGGCCAGCTGCGCGCCCGGTCCCGAGGTCTGGACCCGGCCGTCCAGCGCGGTCGCCAGTGCAGCGAGGCTGGCGCCGTCGCGGGAGCCGGCGTTGCGCTGGACGTCCTGATCGTCCGCGGTCAGCGACGCTCCGCAGGGCTCCCGTGCGGAGGAGGAGGAGGCCTTCGCGCGGGCGCCGGCACCGAGGGTCAGCCAGCCGTCCGCCGGACAGGTCACCGCCGGCAGCGCCTTCACCGACAGCGCGCCCACCGCGGCGGTCGCGGCGAGCGAGGCGAGAGCGGGCGTGCCCGGGCCGAGGTCGTCCCAGCGCAGGCCGGCGACGCCGACCACCAGGACCCCCCGGCAGCGCTCGACGGGTCCGGCGGCGCAGCGCTCCGGCGCGGGGGGGACGCCTGCGGCGGCTCGTGCCGAGGCCTCCACCGAGGAGGCCGGTGGCGCGGCCGCTGTGGACGGCGCCGGCACCAGCGCGAGGACGACCAGCACGGCGATCGCCCGCGCGGGAGGCAGCGCCCGTCGCCGGCTCACCCCAGAAGCTCCCGGTAGAGGGCGGCAACCGCCTCGACGGTGTCCTCCTCGGTGGGCCAGGCCGCCGCGACCGCCCGTCCCCGCGCCGCGAGCTCGGCGGCCGCCACCGGGTCGTCCAGCAGCGCGCGTACGGCCCTGCCCAGAGCCTGCGGATCCCCGGGCGGTACGAGCACCGCGCCGTCGCCGACCAGGTCGGGCAGGCCGCCTACGGCGCTGGCCACCAGCGGGCGGCCGGCCCGCAGGGCCTCCTGCGCCGTCAGGGAGCGGGCCTCCCAGGTGGAGGGCAGCACCACCACGTCGGCTGCTGCCAGCAGGTCCCCGATGTCCTCGCGCCGCCCGAGCCAGCGGATGCCCGGCGCAGCCGAGCGCAGGGCCGGCTCCAGCGGGCCGACCCCGGCCACGGCAACGACGGCGTCCCCGAGCAGCGGCAGAGCGGCGACCAGCGTGTCGTAGCCCTTCTGCGCGTGCAGCCGCCCGACGGCGAGGACCAGCGGGGAGCCCAGGCCGGGGTTGCGCCCGGTGGCGACCACGAGCGGCGCCGCGACCGGTCCGGGGCGCACGTCCCGGCCGCCGGCGGCCCGCGCCCTCGCGGCCAGGTCGGGGCTGGCGGCGAGCACCACGGACGCCCGCCGGGCCACGAGGCGCTCCAGCACCACGCCCATCCGGCCGGCGACGGCGTTGTGCCAGGTCGTCACCACCGGCCCAGGTCCCAGCACGGCGAGGCCCGCGGCCCGCAACCCGTGGGCGTGGACCACGTCGGCGTCCGCGGCGAGCCGGCGCAGGGTCCGCAGCGCGCGCAGGTCGCGCACCGGGTGCGGACGGGGCCCGATCTCTACCTCGACGTAGGACGGGAACGCGAACACCCGTCCCGTGGAGGCGGGACCGGCCACCCGGACCCGGAAGCCGCGGCGCGACAGGCCCGCGGCGAGGGACTGGACGTGCCGGCCCACACCACCGGTGCTCGTGGCCAGCACGAGCAGCACCCGATCCGGCTCAGGCACGCAGCAGCGCCTTCAGCCCGAGAGGGTCGAGCAGTCGCACCACCAGCAGGAAGATCCCCGTCGTCAGCAGGACGGTCGCGGCGGCGGCGAGCAGGTCCGCGAGGAGCGACGGATCCGGCAGGGGCACGGCAGAGCCCACGAGGTAGGCCAGGACGCCGGCCATCAGCCCCACGGAGCCGGAGCGCACCGCTCCGGCGAGGGCGGGTGCGCCGGCCGCCCGGCGCAGGCCGAGCAGCAGCAGGACCGCCGCGGCGCTCACGCCGAGCGTGTTGCCGATCCCCAGCAGGACCACCCGGTCGGCGTCGGGCACCGCGGCGACGAGCGCCAGGTCGGCGACCGCCACCACCAGCCACCCGACCACCGTCGCCGTCGCGGGCGTCCGGCCGTCGCCCCGGGCGTACAGCGCCCGCGCCAGCAGGGCGAGCAGTCCGTAGCCGACCAGGCCGGGAGCGAAGGCGACGGTGGCGGCGGCAAGGGCCGACGAGCTCTCCGGACCCGGCACTCCGCGCACCAGCAGCCGCGCCACGGGAAGCGCCGCGACCGCGAGGACTGCGGCCGCCCCCGTCATGGCCAGGAGCACCACGCGGATCCCTCTGCTCGAGGTCTCGGCGTAGGCCGCCTCCTCCCCCGCCCCGGCGCTCTCGGACAGGCGGGGGAAGACGCTGGTGGCGACCGGAACAGCCAGCACCGCCCAGGGCAGCAGGAACAGCGCGGTGGCCACGGTGAACACCATGACCGAGCCGGCCCGCGGCCCGTTGGCGGCGAGCCGGAGGGCCACCACCAGCGCGACCTGCTGGGCGGCGAGGCCGGCGACCCCCGCGAGGGCAAGCCGGCGTACCCGCACCGCGATCCCGGCCGGGAAGCCGAACGTCGGCCGCAGCCGCAGGCCGCACCGCCGCAGTGGCACGAGCAACCCGAGGCTCAGCACGGCGACCCCGAGGGTGGTGCCCACGGACAGCACCAGCTCCTGGCCGCGGCGAAGCTCACCGAGCTCGTCGACCGGGCCGCCGGCGGCGTACAGCAGGTAGGCCGTGATCACGACCAGGCTGGACAGCAGGGGCGCGAGCGCGGGTCCGAGGAAGCGCCGGTGCGCCTGCAGCACGCCCGCAGCCACGATGCCGATGCCGTACAGCACGACCTGCGGCATGAACACCACCAGCATGCGGCTGCCGGTGGCCACGGCCCCGGCGCAGGTCGGGTCGTCGCCGAGCAGCGCCCGCATGAGCGCCGGAGCCGTCAGGATGCCGAGCAGCGCGACCGGCACGAGCGTGACGACCGTCCAAGTCAGGAGGGCGCTGGCCGTACGCGAGGCCGCCGCACGGTCCCCGGAGGCGAGCGCCCCCGCGAGCACGGGGACAACCAGCGAGGCGAGCGCCCCCCCGGCGACGACCTCGAAGACGATGTTCGGCACGTAGTTGGCGGCTGAGTAGGTGTCGCCCACGCAGGACGTGCCGAGGGTGCGGGACAGCACGGCGACCCGGCCGAACCCGACGACGCGGGCCGCGAGGGTCACCAGGGCGATGCCCCCAGCGGCCCCGAGCAGGACGCGGGAGGTCCTCACGCGAGTCGGCCGGCCCGGTCCACCCACCGCAGCGGGGGGACCGCGTCGATGACCGCGCTGAAGGAGACGACCTCGCTGGCCGCCGTGGCCGCCGTCAGCAGAGCAAGAGCCGCCCGGCGGCGCCGGGGGTGCCGGTGCACGAAGGCCAGGCCGAGCACGGCGCCCAGAGCGTTGGCGCCGGCGTCGCCGAGCATGGTTCGCTCGCCGAGGTCGGCGGGCAGCAGCGCGACAGCCGCCGCCGCGGGCCCCGCCTGGCGCAGCGACAGCGCGGCAGCCGTACCTGCCTTGAGGGCGCGTCCGGGCCGCAGGTCCAGCAGGTTGAGCAGGTTCGCCGACGCGGCGACGAGCGCGCCGCCGACCAGCAGGTCGCCGCGCCGCTCCCCGAGCAGGGCGCAGGCCGCCGTCCCGGCGCACGCGATGCCGAGGACCTTGACGGCTCCGCTGGTCAGCGTGCCGCGGCGCAGGGCGGCCGCGTGCCCGCGGAAGCCCTTCACTGCACCGCTGGTCGCTGCGTCGTCGTAGACCCCCACGGCTGCGGTTCCCACACCGGCCACCGCCGCGGCGGCGAGCGGCAGGTCGGCGCTCGCCGCGGCGGCCAGCGCCAGCGCCGGCCCCGGAAGCAGGCTCACCTGGCGACCACGGTGGTTCGTGCGCTCCCAGCGCCGCCGCCCGCCCGGCGGGGACGCCAGGAGGAGCTGGGAGACGCCCCAGGCAAGACCGGCGCCACGAGCGGCCTGCGCCACTGCCCGCCGGTTCCGGGTCACGAAGTGGCGTTCACGAAGCGGCCGTCACGAAGCGGCGGCGGCGGGCAGCGGCGCGGTGGCCCGTGGGCCGGCGCCGTACTGACCGGACCCACCACGCGCCTGCTCGACCAGCGCCAGCACCACGGCCACCTGGCCGACGCCCCGGTCGGCGTTGTCCACGCCGGAGACCTCGGCAGCCCGGCTCGAGTCGCCGCGCAGGGCGCCGACCACGCCACGCTCGGTGGCCGACGTGGTCGGGCCGGCGACGACGGCGCCGCGCGCACGGTCATCCAGTGCCGCCGCCAGGGAGAGGATCGCGTCGCGCTGCTCGGCCTGGCTGTCCTCGGGGTCCTCCACCGGAGCCGGCCCGCTCATCACCACAGCCAGGGTCGCCTGGCGCAGCGTGCCGCCGCCGCTGTCGAACTGCACCAGGTCGGCCTCCTCGAACGCCGACACCACAGCCTGCGCCTCGGAGATCTCCACGCTCTTGCCGCGAGCCGGCGTGACCAGCGCCGCGGCGAGCTCGGCGGTCGCCCGGTCGACGGCTTCGCCGTCGGGGAGGTCGACGCCGGCGGGCACCACCTGGGCCACCAGGTCCTCGACCACCTTGGCGCGCTCCGGGTCCGAGATCGTCGGGAGCAGCCGCAGCTGTCCGGTCACCGTCGCGCCGGACTCGCCCAGCAGGGTGAGAAGGCGCTGGACGACATCGGCCGGCGTGTCCGGCGTGGTGACGAGCAGCACGCGCTGGTCGACGAGCCTGCCGCGCACGAGGCCAGGTCCGACCGTGGCCGCGAAGTCGTCGGCGACCTGAACCTGCCCGCGCAGCACGCCGACGTCGCTCTCGAGGACGCGCTTGTCCGAGCTCAGGCGCTTGATGTTGTCGCGCAGGTCGTCGAGCACGGGACCCTTGAGGGCAGTCGTGCCGAGGACGATGCCGACGGCCAGCGCGAGGAAGACCGCGATGATCGACACCAGGTGGTAGCGGAAGTCAACCAACGTCTGCGCCTCCGGGCGAGGGGGTGCCGCCGCCACGCGGGATGCAGGGCGCAGCGGACATGCCAGCGACGGTAGCCCGAGCGCCGGGTTCGGTCGTGCCTGACGCGCGGGACGGCAGGGACGGGCACGCCGCTGCCGCTACGAGGCGGCCGCCGGACCGGGCGGAGCCGAGGGTCAGGCGGTACGCCGTCCCAGCGCCCAGAACCGGGGCAGGAAGGCGACCGGCCGCGCAGCCTCGCGATCCAGCCGGTCCAGAGCCGCACCCCACCGCGCGACGTCCTCGGTCAAGGCGTGCCCCTCCGCCTGCATCGCCTCACGGCGACGTCGGCCCGCCTCCGCCTCGGACAGCTGCAGTGCGTACTCCGCCATGGGTCCCCTCCCGGCGCAGACGCTAGAACAGGTTGGAGCTCCAGAACCAGAAGCTGGACCAGGCATCGGCGATCAGGTCGCCGTAGGCCTGCGCCGCCGACGAGACGTAGATCGCCGCCATCATCGTCACGAGCGTGGCCAGCACGAGCGAGACCAGCGACCAGTTGGAGATGCGGCTGCGGTAGAGCCGGCTCACCCCCTTGGCGTCCACCAGCTTGCCGCCGATGCGCAGGCGGGTGAGGAAGGTCGACGCCATCCCCTGCCGGCCCTTGTCGAGGAACTCCACCAGCGTGGCGTGCGTCCCCACGGCGACGATCAGCGACGCGCCGGCCTCGTCGGCGAGCAGCATCGCCACGTCCTCGCTCGTACCGGCAGCCGGGAAGATGACCGAGTGCACGCCGAGGTCCTGGACCCGCTGCAGTCCCGGGGCATGTCCATCGGCGTAGGCGTGCACCACGACCTCGGCGCCGCACTGCAGGACCTCGTCGCTGACCGAGTCCATGTCGCCGACGATCAGGTCGGGCGTGTAGCCGGCTTCGCACAGGGCGTCCGCGCCGCCGTCGACGCCGATCAGGATCGGGCGGTACTCCCGGATGTAGGGCCGCAGTGCCTGCAGGTCCTCGCGGTAGTCGTAGCCGCGCACGACGATCAGGGCGTGCCGGCCCTCGAGCCTGGTGCGGATGGCGGGGACGCCGACGCCGTCGAGCAGCAGGTCCCGCTCCTTGAGCAGGTACTCCATCGTGTTGGCCGCGAAGGCCTCCAGCTGGGCCGCGAGCCCCGCCCGGGCCTCGGCCATGGCGGCGCTGATGCTCTGCTCGTCCTGCGCGGTGCCGATGGCGAGGGCGCGCTCCCCCGCGTACAGCGTGTCGCCGTCCAGGCGCACCACGTCGCCGTCCCGCACCTCGCCGAACACGGTGTCGCCCACCCCGTCGAGCAGCGGGATGCCGGCCGCCAGCAGGATCTCGGGCCCGAGGTTGGGGTAGCGGCCGCTGGTGCTCACGGCTGCATTGACGACGCCGGCGACCCTCGCGGTCACCAGGGCGTCGGCGCTCACGCGGTCGATGTCCACGTGGTCGATGATGGCGATCTCACCGGGCCGGATCCGGGTGGTCAGCCGCTTGGTCCGCCGGTCCAGGCGGGCGACGCCGACCGTGCCGGACAGTTCCTCGACCGCTCTCCTGCGAAGCAGCTTCACCCCGGCGAGTGTGCCAGACGGGGTGGCCGTCGCAGGGAGGCGCAGCGGGCGCGTCCTGCTCCGCGTCAGCGCCCCCTGCGGTCCTCGGCCGCGGCCGCCAGCAGCTCCGTCGCGTGCCCGCGCGAGAGGCCGGTGTCGGCTCCGGCGAGCATCCGGGACAGCTCGGCGATGCGCTCCTCGCCGTCGATGCCGACCACTCCGCTGCGGGTCACGAACCCGGCCGATCCGCCGTCGGACGCCTTCACCACCAGCAGGTGGTGGTCGGCGAACGCGGCGACCTGGGGCAGGTGCGTGACGACGACGACCTGGTGGTCCTGCGCCAGCCGGGCGAGCCGCCGCCCCACCTCGACCGCGGCCCGGCCGCCCACTCCGGCGTCCACCTCGTCGAAGACCATGAGCGGCACCGGGTCCGAGCCCGCCAGGACGACCTCCACCGCGAGCATCACCCGGGACAGCTCGCCGCCGGAGGCTCCCCTGTGCAGCGGGCGGGCAGGTGCGCCCGGGTGGGCAACGAGCAGCAGCTCGACCTCGTCGACGCCCTCCGCGCCCGCCGCCAGACGCCGGTCGCCGACCGGGAGCCCGCCGGTGTCCTCCCGCGAGCTGACGAGGGCCGTCACCTGGGCGTCCGGCATGGCCAGCGCGGCCAGCTCGGCGGTGACGGCCGCGCCGAAGGTGGCCGCGGCGACGGCCCGGGCCGCGGACAGCTCTCCGGCGAGCATGCCCAGCGCGGTCTCCAGGGCCGCGTCCTGCGACTCCAGCTCGCCGATGCGGTCCTCGGCGCCGTCCAGCTCCAGCAGGCGGTCGGAGGCCGAGCGGGCCCACTCGAGCACGCCATCGGTGCCGTCGACCCCGTGCCGGCGCACGAGGGTCGTGAGCGAGGCGAGGCGCTCCTGGGCAGCGACCAGGCGGGCAGGGTCGGCGTCGACCGCGGCGGCGTAGGAGGCCAGCTCCGCGGCCACGTCCCCGAGGAGGTGGCCGAGCTCGGCCAGGCGGGCGGCGAGAGCGCCCAGCTCCGCGTCGTGCCGCGCGGCCGCCTCCAGCTGCCGGCGGGCGAGCCCGATCCGCTGCAGGGCATCCATGCCGTCCGAGCCCGACTCCTCGCCACTGAGCGCCTCCTGCGCCCGCGCGGCGGCCGTACGCAGGTCGTCGGCGTTGGCCAGCCGGTCGATCTCGGCCGCCAGCACCTCCCCCTCACCGGGCTCGGGCGCGACCGCCTCCACCTCGGCCAGCCCGAGGCGGAGCAGCTCGGCCTCGCGCCGGCGCTCCTCCGCCGCCGCGCGCAGCTGCTCGAGCAGCGAGCGCACCTGCCGCCAGCGGGTCCACTGCGTGCTGTAGCGCTCGCGCAGGGCCAGCACGGCCAGCCCGCCATAGCGATCCAGTGCCGCCCGCTGCCTCGCCGGCTGCAGCAGGCGCTGCTGGTCGCTCTGCCCGTGAACCGCGAGGACGTCGTCGGCGAGCTCGCCGAGCAGGCCCACGGGCACGCTGCGCCCGCCGAGATGGGCCCGTGACCGGCCGTCGGTCCCGACGGTGCGGCTCAGGAGCAGGGCACCCTCGTCCAGCTCGGCGCCGGCCTCGGCGGCTCGCTGCAGGGCAGGATGTCCCTCTGGAAGCACCAGCCGGCCCTCGACCAGCGCGCGTTCGGCACCCGGACGCACCCGGCCCACGTCGGAGCGCCCGCCGAACAGCAGGGTGAGCCCCTGCACCACCATGGTCTTGCCGGCGCCGGTCTCGCCGGTGACGACCGTCAGCCGGGGGCCGAGCTGGAGCACGGCGTCGTCGATGACGCCCAGCCCCCGGATGCGCATCTCCTCGAGCACCCGGCGAGCGTAGGCGGCGGTGCGGACGCCCGCTCCTGCCGCTCAGTCCCTCGCCCCCCGCCAGCCCTCCACCGGCAACGCGAACTTGCGGACGAGGGTGTCGGTGAACGGGCGGTCCTGGATGCGGGCGAGCAGCACCACGTCGGCACCGCGCCGCACCTCGACCCGCGTGCCGTGCGGCAGCGGACGCGTACGCCGACCGTCACACGCCAGCATCCCGGTGGCGCCGCTGGGCAGCACCTCGACGGCGACCACCGACGACGGCGCCACGACCAGCGGCCGGGCGAACAGCGCGTGCGCGCTGATCGGCACGACCAGCAGAGCCTCGACCGTCGGCCAGACGACGGGACCTCCCGCCGAGAAGGCGTACGCGGTGGAGCCCGTCGGCGTCGCTGCCACCACCCCGTCCCCGCCCCAGCGCGACAGCGGCCGGCCGTCGATCTCCACGACGAGCTCGAGCATCCGCTCCCGGGAGGCCTTCTCGACGCTGCACTCGTTGAGCGCCCAGCCCGTGGCGAGCGGGGCGCCGTCGAGGACGACCTGCACGTCGAGTGTCTGCCGCTGCTCGACGGTGTAGTCGCGGTCGAGCACGCGATCGAGGGTGACGTCGAGGTCCTCCGACTCGGCCTCGGCCAGGAACCCGACCCGGCCCAGGTTGACGCCCAGCAGCGGCACGGCCGCCGCCCGCGCCAGCTCGGCGGCCCGCAGGATCGTCCCGTCCCCTCCGAGCACCAGCACCAGCTCGGTGCCGAGGGCGGCCTCGGGTGCGTCGTCGTGCACCTGCACGTCGGTCAGGCCGAGGTCACGGGCCTCCTGGGCGAGCACCCGGACCTCCACCCCGGTCTGGTGCAGCCGCCGCGCTGCGTGCCGCGCTGCGGAGGCGATCACCGGCCGGCCCGTGTGGGACAGCAGCAGGACCGAGCGGGTCGTCACGCGGGCCAGCCTGTCACCGCTTCCGCGGCATCAGGCATGGGGCTCCTGGGAGCTCCTCAGGTGGGGCCCGCCTGCAGTGCTCGCGCGAGCAGGTCCTCGTCCAGCGGCGGGGCGTCGGCCCGCAGCCACAGGAAGTACTCCACGTTGCCGCTCGGGCCGGGTAGCGGACTGGCGGTCACGCCCCGCACCCCGAGCCCGAGGGCAGCCGCCTGCTCGGCCACGCCGCGCACCGCCTCGGCGCGCAGCGCGGGGTCCCGCACGACGCCCCCGCTCGGCAGGCGCTCGCGGCCGACCTCGAACTGCGGCTTGACCATCGGCATCAGGTCGGCGTCGGCGGTGGCGCAGGCCAGCAGCGCGGGCAGGACGAGGCCGAGCGAGATGAAGGACAGGTCGGCGACCACGAGGTCCACCGGGTCGCCGACCTGGTCGAGGGTGAGCGCCCGGACGTTCGTACGGTCGAGCACCGTGACCCGCTCGTCGCTCTGCAGCGCCCAGGCCAGCTGCCCGTACCCGACGTCGACCGCGACCACCGAGGCGGCGCCGCGCTGCAGCAGCACGTCGGTGAACCCGCCGGTGGAGGCTCCCGCGTCCAGCGCCCGTCTGCCCGCCGGGGTGTAGCCGAACGCGTCGAGAGCTCCGGCGAGCTTGTGCCCGCCGCGGGACGCGTAGGACGGTCCGGGCGGTGCCTCCACCACCAGCGGCGTCGTCGCCTCGACCGCGGTGGCCGGCTTGGTCGCCGTCTGTCCCGCCACCCGGACCCGGCCGGCGCAGACCAGCTCGGCCGCCTGCTCGCGGCTGCCGGCGAGGCCGCGGCGTACCAGCTCGCTGTCGAGCCGCGTGCGGCGCGGCAGGTCAGGTCCCGTCGACGGTCGCGAGCGCGTCCTGGAGGCGCCGGTGCACCTCGTCGAAGACCTCGACCTGGGCCGGAACCGGTACGTCGGGCAGCGACTCGAGCAGCGACAGCGCCGAGGCCACAGCCGCGGACGCGGGCACGGCCACGCCGGCCCCGTCGCCCTGTCCGCCCGCGACCGCCGGGTCCTCTGGCGGTGTCACGCGTCGGGTGCGCCGGCGCCGGCGCCCTTCGCCGGGCCGGCGGCGGAGGCCTGCCCAGGTGGCTTGCCGGGCGCAGGCTGCTCGGCGGGCGCGGCCTTCTTCGCCGGCCTGCGGCCAGCCGAGCCCGGCGCCGGAGCCTTCGCGGGCGCCTTCTTGGCGGCCTTCTTCGGCGCCTTCGCCGGCGAGGCGGCGCCCGCCGGCCCGGGTCCTGGCAGGTTGGCGGCGGTCTTCTGGCCCGGAGCCTTCTGCGGGCGAGGCTTCTTCGCCGGGCCGTCGCCGGCAGCCGCCGACGTGGCCGGCGGGGTCGGGGGCGTGCCCGGCGTCAGCCCGGCGGCCCGCAGCTGCGCTTCGAGCGTGCGCACCCGCTGCGTCAGCTGCTCCACCTCGTCGGCCTGGGCCAGCCCGACCCGCGCGAGCGTGCGGTCCACCTCGTAGGTGACCAGGGCGATGACGGCTTCCCGGTTCTGCTTCGTCTGGGCGAGCAGGTCCTCGGCCAGCGCTCCGACCTGCTCGGCGGTCGCCTCGCCCTGGGTCACCAGCCCCTTGGCGGCGGCCAGCGCGCGCTGCCGCGTCAGCTCGCTCACTCCACCGGCCAGAGCCAGGTAGCTCTTGAGGGCGTCGCGCACCGGGAACTCCTGTCGTCGGGAGCTGCAGCCGGCACGCTACCGCGGCCCTGCTGCCCCGGTGACACGTAGCGTCGCCCGCAACGTGCTCCGCGAGGGGCTGAGGGATCCGAGGTGAAGGTGGCGTCGCAGAAGGAGTGCGAGCGAGCCGTGCAGAGCCTCGTGCAGCGCATCGCCGATCTGGACCCGGAGCTGCGCCGCAAGCACGCCGTGACCCGGACCGTGTCCTGCCGGGTGCCCGACCTCGACCTGATGTTCCTCGCGACGGTGGACGGCCACACGCTTCAGGGGCTGCGCTGCTCGCCTGGTACGGACACCGAGGGTGCGCAGGTGCGCCTCACGGCGTCCAGCGACGACCTGGTAGCTCTGCTCGAGGGTGCGCTGTCGCCCTCGAGCGCGTGGGCGACCGGCAAGCTCCGGGTCGAGGCGGGCGTGCTGGACCTGCTCAAGCTCCGGGCTCTGCTCTGAGGCCCTCCTCGGCGTCGGGGCGAGCGGCATCGGCGCAGGCCCAGGCGAGGGCCGCACAGGCCCGCAGCTCCTCCAGCCCGAGCGGCCCGTTCTCAGCGGCTGGCTCCTGCCCCTCCACGCGGACGGCGCCGTTCTCGTAGCTCGCCGTGACGGCTCCGCAACGTGCTCGCTCGCCGTCCAGGACGACCTCGGGATGCGGCTCCAGCAGGCCGCGCAGGTCGGACGCGACGAACGTCGGCCGGCTCCCGGGGGGCGCCTGCAGGAGTGCCTCCAGGTCGACGAGCCCGGTCAGGACCAGCAGGCTGTCGGCCTCGCCGCGTACCGCCCCGAGCACGTCGGTGTCCAGCCGGTCCCCGATCACCAGCGGCCGCTGCGCCGCCACGCGCAGCACGGACTCACGGTGAAGTGCAGGGTCAGGCTTGCCGGCGACCAGAGGCTCCAGGCCGGTGACCAGGCGCAGCGCCGCGACGAAGGCGCCGTTGCCGGGCATCGGCCCGCGCGGGGTGGGCAGCGTCGCGTCGGTGTTGCCCGCGACCCAGAGCGCTCCGCCGCGCAGCGCGACCGTCGCCTCGGCCAGGTCGCGGTGGCACGTCTCGGGGGACAGTCCCTGCACGACGGCCGCGACACCGTCCGAGCCTGCCTCGGCCACGGTGCGCACCGGCCGGAGCCCGCAGGCCGCGACCTCGTCCGCAAGGGCGTCGGTCCCAAGGACCAGCACCGCGGCGCCGTCCGGAACCCGCGCTGCGACCATCCGTGCGGCCGCCTGCCCGCTGGTGACGACGTCCTCGGGTCGCGCCGGGATGCCGAGCCCGGCGAGCTGCTCGGCCACGACCTCGGGGCGGCGGGAGGCGTTGTTGGTCACGAAGGCCACGCTCAGCCCGGCCTGCCGCACCGCCGCCACCGCGTCGGCCGCGTGCGGAACGTGTGCCTCGCTGACGTAGAGGACCCCGTCGAGGTCGAACAGCGCCGCGTCGTAGTGCGTGAGCAGGGGCTCTTGCGAGCTGCCGAGCCGCAGGCCCCGGGCGCCGCTCAGCGCTGTGCGGCGGTCAGCGCCGCCCGTGCGCCGCGCAGAGCGGTCGAGTAGTAGGCGATGTCAGGCCGCATCGCCGCTGCCAGCGCCAGGTGCTCGACCGCGCTGGGCAGGTCCCCCGCCTTTGTCGCCGCCAGCCCCAACCCGAACTGCGCGTAGTCGTCCGCCGGGTCGACCGAGATGATCCAGGAGAAGTTCTCGCGGGCCTCGTCGTACATCCCGATGTCGAACTGCGCCCGCGCCAGGGCCTCCCGCACCTGGCGGGACTCCGGCTCGGCCTGCGCGCAGTGCTGGAGCAGCTGGACGGCGGCGTTGGTGTCGCCGCTCTCGAGCAGGTCGACGCCGCGGATGAACCAGTCGTACATCTCCCCGGAGGGCACGACGTCGGGGGGTGGCGGCGGGAGGTCGGAGTAGGGGCGAGGGCGCTCCTCGTCGGGCGCGCGCGGATCGTAACGGGGGTCGTACCGACTCTCGGACACGCTGGTCCCTCCTCGTTCACTCGTCGTGCGGCCCCGGAGGAGCGGACCGGCACCTCTAGTCTCGCCGCATGACTGCCGGCGCCGGCCTGAACCCCTCTCCTGCCTCCGTTCCTCGCCCGAGCGGTCTGGTGCTCCGGCCCTTCCGTGCCCTGCGTTTCGACGAGTCCGTTGCCGGACACCTCCCAGCGCTGACCTGCCCGCCGTACGACGTCCTGGACGCCGACGCGGTGGGCGCGCTCGAGGCGAGCAGCGAGAACAACGTCGTACGCCTCATCCTCCCACGCGACGGCGCCGTCGCCGGGCTGGACAGGTACGCGGGCGCGGCGGCCACCCTGCGGGCGTGGCGGGAGCGCGGGATCCTCGTGCCCGACGCCGCGCCGGCGCTCTACGTCTACGAGCAGGCCGTGCCGGGCGGGCACGTGCAGCGCGGGCTCCTCGGCGCGCTCGGGCTGAGCCCGGCCGAGGACGGCATCGTCCTGCCGCACGAGAGCACCATGGCCGGTCCCGTCAGCGACCGGCTGGCCCTCTACACCGCGGTCGGGGCCGACCTCGAGCCCATCTTCCTGGTGTACGACGGCGGAGGGGCGGCCAGTCGCGCTGTGGCCGCGGCCGGCACGGTCACCTCCGGCAACGGGCCCGGCCGGGACCCGGTCCTGCTGGTCGACCAGACCCTGGCCGACGGCCTGCGACACCGGCTCTGGGCGCTGACCGAGCCCGACGTGCTCGGCGAGATCGCCGCGGACCTCCTGCCCCGCAAGGCGCTGATCGCCGACGGCCACCACCGCTACGCGACCTACCTGCAGCGCCAGGGCCTGCGGCATGCTGCGGGGGACGGGCAGGGGCCGTGGGACCTCGGACTGTGCCTGCTGGTCGACGCGACCACCTACGGACCGCAGGTCCACCCGATCCACCGGGTCCTCCCGGGAGTGCCGGCGCAGGACCTGGCGCAGCGCGCCGCCAGCGGGATGGCCGTGCGCCCGCTCGACGCACCGGTCGAGGACGCGCTGGACGCTCTTGCCGAGGTGGGCCGGGACGGGCCGGCGTTCCTGCTCGCCTCGGGCACCGGCCGGGCCTCGGCGCTGCTGAGCGAGCCGGATCCGGCGCAGCTGGCGGCGGCGACACCGCCGGGCCGGTCAGCGGCCTGGGCCGGCTTGGACGTCAGCGTGCTGCACGCCTACCTCGTCGGCCGGCTGTGGGGCCTTCCGGACGACGTCGAGCACGTGACCTACGAGCACGACGTGCGCGCGGCCATCGGGAGCGCCGCCCGCACGTCCGGCACGGCGGTCCTGCTCAACCCGACCCCGGTGGAGGCCGTCGCCGCGGTCGCGGCAGCCGGCGAGCGCATGCCGCGCAAGTCCACGCTGTTCACGCCCAAGCCGGCCAGCGGCATGGTCCTGCGCGATCACGGCGACGCCTGACGACGCAGGCGGCGAACGCGACGAACCTCCAGCTCGCACCGGCTCGCGGCGCCGGCCCCGGCCCGCCAGAACCTGCGGCGCAGCGCGCCCTCCAGCTCGATGACGTCGCCCTCGGCCAGCCCCCGCGCGGTGCGTCGCAGCCCGGGAGTCCACGCGACGCAGTCGAAGGTGTCGACGGTCGCTGCGCGCACGCCCTCGGTTCGTGGTCGGGTGGGGATCCGGTCGACGACGATCCGCCACGCGACGATGCTGTCGCCGCTGGGCAGCTCGCGCTGCTCAGGGGTCCCGGACACCCGGCCCACCAGCAGCACCTCGTTGCGCGCCCGGAGCGGGTCCACGTCCGGTGCTGCGGCTGGTTCCGCGCTGGCCACCGTGTCGGCCTCCTCCTCGTCCGGCGCCCGGTCGGCGCGCTGCCTACGATGCGGGGCAGCGGCCGCGCCGCGGGCGTGCCGGATCCGGCTGTGGACGAAGGGTCAGCCTGTGGTGAGCACGGCGACCCCCCTCGGCGCCGACGACCACCTGCTCGACACCCGGATGGGCGGCTACGACGAGATCACGGCCACCTACCTCATCCGGTCCTCGCGGCCCGCCCTCGTCGAGACCGGCGCCGCGAGCAGCGCCGGCACGGGGTCGCGAGCTGGCTGCGCTCGGGATCGGACCGGAGGACCTCGCGACCATCGTCGTCACGCACATCCATCTGGACCACGCGGGCGGCGTGACGACCGCGTTCCCGCGCGCCGAGATCGTCGTGCACGAAGGGGGGCGCGGCACCTGGTCGAGCCCGGCGGCTGCTGGCGTCAGCGCGACGGGTCTACGGCGACGTCCTCGACACCGTGTTCGGGGAGCTGCTCGCGACGCCGGCCGAGCGGATCGACACCTCGGGCGGGACCGGCACCGTCGAGCTCGGCGACCGCCGGGCCCTCCGCAGCACCTACTCCCCCGGTCACGCCTCGCCCCACGTCGGGCTGATGGACTCCCAGACCGTCTACGTGGGGGATCAGGGATCCGACCGCGGGGGGCTGTCGCGGAACACCGGCGCCCCGGGCGTTGATCTGGGGGACCTCGCGCGGAGGGCAGCCGCATCCCCGTCCGGCCCCGGCGGTCCCGCAGCCTCACCCTGAGGTGCAGGTGGAAAAAGGCCCCCGCCTGATCGGGCGCTGTAGGTCCGGGTGATGTACGCGGCCAGCTCGGGATCTGCCAGCGGCTCCTGGTCCTCGTCGCCGGCGCCGTCCTCCAGGTCGTCGAGCACCACTCCGTCGAGAGCAAGGAGCTGGTCCGCTGCGTCGGTCGCCCCCTCGGGGTCGGCCACGGCTGCGCGGGCGAACCAGGCCCGCGCCTCCTCGCGCCGGCCGGCGGCGAGCAGGGCGGCCGCGAAGGCGTACCAGAGCCGGGCTGCCCACGGCCGGGACTGGTCGGTGCGCCTAGCCGGCTCCTGCAGCATCAGGACCGACGCGTCGAGCTGGCCGAGGTCGGCTCGGGCAGCGGCGATCACGATGACCAGCTCGACCCGCTCCTGCTGAGGCAGCCCCGGCACGTCGCGGTCGTCGGCATAGCGGAGCGCGCGCTCGGGACGGCCCAGAGCGCGCTCGCAGTCGGCGAGCACCGCGAGATGGTCTGGACGCCCGGTGATCCGCCTGGCCGCACGCAGCTCGGACAGCGCCTCCGCCCACTCCCCAGCGGCGTACGCCGCCAGGCCGGCCGCCTCCCGCACCACGCCGATGCGCCCGGCGAGCGCCCGTGCGGCGCGGGCGTGCTTCAAGGCCTGCTGCGGATCGGCGTCGAGAAGCTCCCCGACCACGACCAGGTGCCGGGCGACGAGATCAGCCGTCTCCGGCACCAGTGGACGAAGCTCACGCCGCACCTGCCCATCGAGCGCCCGCGCCTCGACGTCGTCGGGCAGGGCAACCCTCGTCGCTCGCCGGCGCTCCTCTCGCCTCGGGTCGTACTCGCGGCGCTCTATCGCCTCGCGACGCGGACCTGCCGGCTCACCCCGGCGGGATGGTCCCGTGGACGCGCCGCCGGACGCGGTGCCGGGGGCGGAGCCAGGCCGCTGCGGTGCGGCCGGTCCTGACGTGGGCGAGGACCGCGAAGCCTGTTCCGCAGGGGCGGTGGGCCTGGACCGGGGTAGAGGTGCGGGCCCAGCGGCCCCAGCCGCGGACCGGTTCGGCGGCTTCCCGCCACTGGCGGATCGGGCCGGCGGCTTCGCGCGCGAGGGGGGGGACGGGGCTTGCCTCCCGCCACTGGCGGATCGGGCCGGCGGCTTCGCGCCCGGGGGGGACGTGGCTTGGGGCCTCCCGCCCGGAGCGGATCGGGCCGGCGGCTTCGCGCCCGGAGCTACCGCCCGGGCAGGCGGATCCCAGTGCGGCCGGTCGCCGAACTGCCGGGCCTGACGCGACCCGCGATCCTGCTCGTGGCCGGCCGGAGCGGACGACGTGCCGGCAGCCCGACCCGAGGGGGGTCTTCCGGAGCCGCCAGCGGCAGCAGGGTGCCCGGAGCCGCTGCGCATGCCGGTCCGGACAGCCCGGGACCGGCCGGCCTCCGCCCGCGGGATGTCGGTGCCACGCCTCGGGACTGCCGTACCGCCGGAGGTTGCTCGACGTTCCGGTCGAGCACTACCGCCGACCGGCCCAGCACCGCCCTGCGCAGGACGAGGCCGGCCGGCGCCGAGGCCGGCTGGCCGGGCGGGCAGGGCGGATGCCGGGTCGGCCGGGGGATCCTCGCGTGGGTCGGGCGCGGGCCGCCCGGCAGCACCGCGCCCGCCCTGCGGGGCTGGCTTCGCCACCGCCCGCGCGGAACGCCTGGACGCCTCCGCGTCCGCGCCGCGCGAAGGGCGGGGGAACTCGCGGTCCACAGGACCCGCCATTGCGCGCCTCCTCGCGAGCAGGAAATGCCACGAAATGCGACGAGGGCCATGCACGGTGTGCATGGCCCTCGTCAGAAGTATGTCCGGCGACGTCCTACTCTCCCACACAGTCTCCCGTGCAGTACCATCGGCGCTGAAAGGCTTAGCTTCCGGGTTCGGAATGGAGCCGGGCGTTTCCCTTTTCGCCATGGTCGCCGTAACTCTATGGAGATGTCGGTGGTGCACGAGCGTCCGGGCGAAAAGCTCGGGACGATCGTTTCGGGTTCCCGACCGCATCTCGGGAACCGCACAGTGGACGCGTCGTCTTCCAGAACTCGCTGGAAGAGCAGCAGTTTGTGGTCAAGCCCTCGGCCTATTAGTACACGGTCAGCTCCACCCATTGCTGGGCTTCCACTTCCGGCCTATCAACCCGATGGTCTAGTCGGGGGCCTTACCAGGTTGACCCTGTGAGAGACCTCATCTTGAAGCGAGCTTCCCGCTTAGATGCTTTCAGCGGTTATCCCTGCCGAACGTAGCTAAACAGCAGTGCCGTTGGCACGACAACTGTCACACCAGAGGTTCGTCCGTCCCGGTCCTCTCGTACTAGGGACAGCTCTTCTCAAGTCTCTTGCGCGCGCAGAGGATAGGGACCGAACTGTCTCACGACGTTCTAAACCCAGCTCGCGTGCCACTTTAATGGGCGAACAGCCCAACCCTTGGGACCTACTCCAGCCCCAGGATGTGACGAGCCGACATCGAGGTGCCAAACCTTGCCGTCGATATGGACTCTTGGGCAAGATCAGCCTGTTATCCCCGGGGTACCTTTTATCCGTTGAGCGACACCGCTTCCACAAGCCAGTGCCGGATCACTAGTCCCGACTTTCGTCCCTGCTCGAGATGTCTCTCTCACAGTCAAGCTCCCTTGTGCACTTGCACTCGACACCTGATTGCCAACCAGGCTGAGGGAACCTTTGGGCGCCTCCGTTACATTTTGGGAGGCAACCGCCCCAGTTAAACTACCCACCTGACACTGTCCCTGATCCGGGTAACGGACCGAGGTTAGACATCCAATTCGACCAGAGTGGTATTTCAACGTTGACTCCACCTGAACTGGCGTCCAAGCTTCACAGTCTCCCACCTATCCTACACAAGCCGAACCGAACACCAATATCAAGCTATAGTAAAGGTCCCGGGGTCTTTCCGTCCTTCTGCGCGTAACGAGCATCTTTACTCGTAGTGCAATTTCGCCGAGCCTATGGTTGAGACAGTCGAGAAGTCGTTACGCCATTCGTGCAGGTCGGAACTTACCCGACAAGGAATTTCGCTACCTTAGGATGGTTATAGTTACCACCGCCGTTTACTGGCGCTTGAGTTCTGAGCACTCACCCCGAAGGGTTGACCCGTCCCCTTAACGTTCCAGCACCGGGCAGGCGTCAGTCCGTATACATCGTCTTGCGACTTCGCACGGACCTGTGTTTTTAGTAAACAGTCGCTTCTCGCTGGTCTCTGCGACCAGTTGCTGCTTCGGGAGCAAGTCCCTACACAACCCCTGGCCCTCCTTCTCCCGAAGTTACGGAGGTATTTTGCCGAGTTCCTTAACCATAGTTCGCTCGATCGCCTTGGTATTCTCTACCTGACCACCTGAGTCGGTTTGGGGTACGGGCCGCCGTGATTCTCGCTAGAGACTTTTCTTGGCAGCATAGGATCATCCACTTCGCCTCGATCGGCTCGGCATCAGGTCTCAGGACTTGTGAGTCGCGGATTTGCCTACGACTCTCCCTACACCTTTACCCCAGGACAACCAACGCCTGGGCTGGACTACCTTCCTGCGTCATCCCGTTGCTTAACTACTACCAGCATGGGTCCGGTGAGTCCGGAACTCCGCCCGAAGGCTTCGTCCCTTTCCGGCCGTTAGCAACACTGGATTCGTCATGGGCGAATCAAAGCGGGTACGGGAATATCAACCCGTTGTCCATCGACTACGCCTGTCGGCCTCGCCTTAGGTCCCGACTTACCCTGGGCGGATTAGCCTGCCCCAGGAAACCTTGGTCATTCGGCGGAAGGGTTTCTCACCCTTCTTTCGCTACTCATGCCTGCATTCTCACTCGTGTGGGCTCCACGACTGGGTCACCCCGTCGCTTCGCTGCCCACACGACGCTCCCCCTACCCATCCAGACACCTGGCTCGAGAGCAGGTTGTTGTCTGAATGCCACGGCTTCGGCGGTGTGCTTGAGCCCCGCTACATTGTCGGCGCGGAATCACTTGACCAGTGAGCTATTACGCACTCTTTAAAGGGTGGCTGCTTCTAAGCCAACCTCCTGGTTGTCTGTGCGACTCCACATCCTTTACCACTTAGCACACGCTTGGGGCCTTAGCCGGTGGTCTGGGCTGTTTCCCTCTCGACTACGGAGCTTATCCCCCGCAGTCTCACTGCCACGCTCTCACTTACCGGCATTC
Organism: Mycobacteriales bacterium; assembly: GCA_030447385.1. Taxonomy (GTDB): domain Bacteria; phylum Actinomycetota; class Actinomycetes; order Mycobacteriales; family SCTD01; genus SCTD01. Next base: position 441,643 of record JAUJOY010000003.1, on the reverse strand, counting down.
GGAGTTTGGCTGATTTCGGTAAGCTTTTGGGCCCCTAGACCATCCAGTAGCTCTACCTCCGGCAAGAAACACGTGACGCTGCACCTAAATGCATTTCGGGGAGAACCAGCTATCACTGAGTTTGATTGGCCTTTCACCCCTACCCACAACTCATCCCCTCAGTTTTCAACCTAAGTGGGTTCGGTCCTCCACGCGGTCTTACCCGCGCTTCAACCTGGCCATGGGTAGATCACTCAGCTTCGGGTCTTGGTCGTGCGACTCCAGCGCCCTGTTCGGACTCGCTTTCGCTACGGCTTCCCCACACGGGTTAACCTCGCCACACAACGCAAACTCGCAGGCTCATTCTTCAAAAGGCACGCAGTCACGGCCGCCAGCAAGCTGACGACGACGCTCCCACGGCTTGTAGGCACACGGTTTCAGGTACTTTTTCACTCCCCTCCCGGGGTACTTTTCACCTTTCCCTCACGGTACTTGTCCGCTATCGGTCACTAGGGAGTATTTAGGCTTAGGGGTGGTCCCCCCAGATTCACACGGAATTTCACGGGCTCCGTGCTACTTGGGATCCCACTCGGGAGGTACGGTCGTTTTCGTCTACGGGACTCTTACCCGCTGTGGTGCGCCTTCCCATGCGCTTCGACTAACGCCGTACTTTGTCACTCCCCGGTCGATCGGCAGATCGACCTGAATGGTCCCACGACCCCGAACACGCAACGCCTGCCGGCTATCACGCGTGCTCGGTTTAGCCTCTTCCGCTTTCGCTCGCCACTACTCGCGGAATCGCGGTTGCTTTCTCTTCCTGAGGGTAATGAGATGTTTCACTTCCCCTCGTTCCCTCCTCATGCCCTATGTGTTCAGGCATGGGTGACAGGACATGACTCCTGCCGGGTTTCCCCATTCGGAAATCCTCGGATCACAGCTCGGTTGACAGGCTCCCCGAGGCTTATCGCAGCCTCCTACGTCCTTCATCGGCTCCTAGTGCCAAGGCATCCACCGTGCGCCCTTACTAACTTGACCACAAAGATGCTCGCGTCCACTGTGCAGTTCTCAAGGTACGGGTGGTCCCGGTCCGGGCTCACCGCCTGCGCCGGCTCCTGCGGGTGCACAGGGGCGGAGCGGTTCGGTGCGGACTGGTCCTGTCCGTGACTGAGCCCCGAAGGGGATCCTGAAGGATCTCCCGCGAGGGCTCGAGGTCACCGAGGTGGTCTCCCGCTCGGGGCGGGATCCCGTTCCCTCAGGACCCAACAGCGCGCCTGGGCCGACCGCCGTGCCGTCGCCCGTCCCGGCTGCAGAGCAGGCTGTACTAGGGGTTCGACTCGATCGATCGGCCGACTGGTCAGTGTTCCACCCGTGGCCTCCACCGCAGCATGAACATCTGCGCGTGGGCCTGGACCAGCAAGCTGGCCAGATGCTCCTTAGAAAGGAGGTGATCCAGCCGCACCTTCCGGTACGGCTACCTTGTTACGACTTCGTCCCAATCGCCGATCCCACCTTCGACAGAGCTCCCCTCTTGCGAGTTGGGCCACTGGCTTCGGGTGTTACCGACTTTCGTGACGTGACGGGCGGTGTGTACAAGGCCCGGGAACGTATTCACCGCAGCGTTGCTGATCTGCGATTACTAGCAACTCCGACTTCATGGGGTCGAGTTGCAGACCCCAATCCGAACTGAGACCGACTTTTGGGATTCGCTCCACCTCGCGGCTTGGCAGCCCTTTGTATCGGCCATTGTAGCATGTGTGCAGCCCAAGACATAAGGGGCATGATGATTTGACGTCGTCCCCACCTTCCTCCGAGTTGACCCCGGCAGTCTCCTATGAGTCCCCGCCATGACGCGCTGGCAACATAGAACGAGGGTTGCGCTCGTTGCGGGACTTAACCCAACATCTCACGACACGAGTGACGACAACCATGCACCACCTGTGCAGGACCCTTGCGGACCTCGCATCTCTGCGAGATTTCCCTGCATGTCAAGCCTTGGTAAGGTTCTTCGCGTTGCGTCGAATTAAGCCACATGCTCCGCTGCTTGTGCGGGCCCCCGTCAATTCCTTTGAGTTTTAGCCTTGCGGCCGTACTCCCCAGGCGGGGTGCTTAATGCGTTAGCTGCGGCACAGATCGCGTGGAATACGACCTACACCTAGCACCCACCGTTTACGGCGTGGACTACCAGGGTATCTAATCCTGTTTGCTCCCCACGCTTTCGCTCCTCAGCGTCAGTTACTGCCCAGAGACCCGCCTTCGCCACCGGTGTTCCTCCTGATATCTGCGCATTTCACCGCTACACCAGGAATTCCAGTCTCCCCTACAGCACTCTAGTCTGCCCGTATCGACTGCAGGCTCGGGGTTGAGCCCCGAGTTTTCACAGCCGACGCGACAGACCGCCTACGGGCTCTTTACGCCCAATAATTCCGGACAACGCTTGCACCCTACGTATTACCGCGGCTGCTGGCACGTAGTTGGCCGGTGCTTCTTCTGCAGGTACCGTCACTTGCGCTTCGTCCCTGCTGAAAGAGGTTTACAACCCGAAGGCCTTCATCCCTCACGCGGCGTCGCTGCGTCAGGCTTTCGCCCATTGCGCAATATTCCCCACTGCTGCCTCCCGTAGGAGTCTGGGCCGTGTCTCAGTCCCAGTGTGGCCGGTCGCCCTCTCAGGCCGGCTACCCGTCGTCGCCTTGGTGGGCCGTTACCTCACCAACAAACCGATAGGCCGCGGGCCCATCCCTAGCCGAAAAACTTTCCATCTTCCGAGATGCCGTGGAAGATCGTATCCGGTATTAGCCCCGGTTTCCCGGAGTTGTCCCAGAGCTAGGGGCAGGTTGCCCACGTGTTACTCACCCGTTCGCCGCTCGAGTACCCCGAAGGGCCTTTCCGCTCGACTTGCATGTGTTAAGCACGCCGCCAGCGTTCGTCCTGAGCCAGGATCAAACTCTCCGTTAATGATGATGGCCAGACCACGAAGGGCCCGGCTAGAGAGTCGCTGCCTCCCTGGAGGAGGTCAGCTGTTGATTCTGACGACAGAAGTCAACTAGCAAAAAGCAGTTGTCCTTGTCACCAAAATGTATCCGAGCAAGAGCCGTGCAGACCCAGGTGGGTCCGCCGTGCGTCTCGCACCGGACATATGGCACTGACTTTCGGCACGCTGTTGAGTTCTCAAGGAACGGGTGCTCACCGATCCGGGCCCTCCGGCCGTTCTCGGGGCAACTCCCCTAGCCTATGTTCGCGCCGCTTCCCCTGTCAAACCTCGCGGTCTGGCGGGAGTGGCGCCTGTGCCGACCCGCCTCGCGTGCTGCCGTGGCGTCGATCGGTGCGGTCCGCGGGCCGTGCCGCGACGAGTGTGCTCCGCCGCCGTCCGGTTCCCCAGGGACGTGGCTCAGGCTACGAGCCGGATCGGGCGGAGTCAAACACCCGGTGGCTCACGGCAGGTGCAGGGGCAGCAGGTGCAGGGGCGGATCCTGCGGCGCGGCTGCGGCGGGTCAGGGACGCCCGCCCGCAGGCTTGCCGCACCTGCCAGCAGGGCTTGCCGCACCTGCCAGCAGGGCTTGCCGCACCTGCCCGCAGGGCTTGCCGCACCTGCCCGCAGGGCTACTCCGGAGGCGCCGCCCGGCTCCCCGCGCCGTCGTGCGGCACGCGCTCCACCACCGCGATCGCGCGCTTGCCGCGGCGCAGCACGAGGAAGCGGTCGTGCAGCCAGTCGGCGGCGCTGGTCGACGCGTTCCCGTCGGTGATGCGGACGTTGTTGAGGTAGGCGCCGCCTTCACGGATCGCCCGTCGGGCGTCGGACTTCGACAGGCCGAGGCCCGCGGCCAGCAGGTCGACCAGCGGGGCGTCAGACGTGCCCACGGTGGTGGAGGGCGCCTCGGCGAGCGCGGCGGCCAGCGTGTCCTCGTCGAGGCTGCTCAGCTCGCCGCCCCCGAACAGCGTGGCGCTGACGGCCTCGACCCGAGCCAGCTCGGCGGGGCCGTGCACCAGGGCGGTGAGCTCGCGGGCCAGCGCGCGCTGCGCCACCCGCTCCCGAGGCCGCTGCGCCGTCGCGACGTCGAGCTGCTCGACGTCGTCGCGGCCGAGGAAGGTGAGCAGGCGCAGGTAGGTGCCAACGTCGCGGTCGTCCACGTGCAGCAGGTACTGGTAGAGCGCGTAGGGGGACGTCATCGCGGGGTCGATCCAGACGTTGCCGCCGCCCGTGCTCTTGCCGATCTTCTGACCGGAGGCGTCGGTGACCAGCGGGAAGGTCAGCGCGTGGGCCGAGGCCGACTCGACCCGCCGGAGCAGGTCGAGGCCGGCGGTGATGTTGCCCCACTGGTCGTTGCCACCGACCTGGAGGCGGCAGCCGAAGCGGCGGTACAGCTCGACGAAGTCCAGCGACTGAAGCAGCTGGTAGCTGAACTCGGTGAAGGACAGGCCACCGCTGTCCAGTCTCGCCGCGACCGACTCCCGGTCCAGCATCACGTTGACCGGGAAGTGCTTGCCGACGTCCCGCAGGAAGTCGATCACCCGCAGGTCGCGGGTCCAGTCGAGGTTGTCGGCCAGCACGGCGTCCGTCGGGCCTTCGCCGAACGCCAGGAAGTGCCGCATCTGCGCCGACAGGGTGCGGATACGCCTGGCAAGGGTGTCAGCGTCGAGCAGGCTGCGCTCGGACGTGCGGCCGCTCGGGTCGCCGATGAACCCGGTGGCGCCACCGGCGAGGGCGACCGGGCGGTGCCCGGCGAGCTGGAAGCGGCGCAGCGCGAACAGCGGAACCAGGTTGCCCACGTGCAGCGAGTCCGCTGTCGGGTCGAACCCGCAGTAGAGGGTCACCGGGCCCCCGGCGAGGTGCGCAGCCAGCGCCCCGCGGTCGGTGCTCTGCGCGACCAGTCCGCGCCACTCCAGGTCGGCCAGCACGTCGGGGACCGGAGCCACCGTCGGCAGTGTCGGCTGGTCGGGCGGAGCCGGCAGGCGAGTCACCGCATGATCCTGCCGCACCGACCTGGCCGTCTCCCACTGGAATACGCCGCCGGACCGGCGCCTGCTGCACGCGAGGCTCAGTCCGGGGCGAGCTCGGGGGCGTCCAGCAGGGTGCCGGCCCGGTCGTCGTAGCGGCCCCTGGCGACGTCCACCACGACGGTGGCGGTGGCGGACGCCGGAGCCCAGCCGTCCTCCGGCACGTCGCGCCAGATCGGCATGGCGTCGGTCATCGAGGTGCGCACCTGGCCGGGCAGGACGTCGACGACCACGACGCCGGTGTCCTCGAGCGCCGAGGCGAGTGACTCGGTGAGGACGGAGAGGGCACGCTTGGACACGGCGTATCCGGTGTAGGTGCCGGTCCTGGTGGCGCCGCGGGCGCGGCTCGTGACGTTGACGACGTGCCCGCGACCCCGCTGCACCATCGCGGGCAGGAGCGCGCGGCACAGCAGCATCGGCCCGCGCAGGTTGGTCTCGACGACCTCCCACATCTCCTCGGGATCGGCCTCCCAGAACGGCCGCTCGGTCGACTCGATGCGGGCGGCGTTGTTGACCAGCAGGTCGATCGTGCCGAGGTGCTGCTCGGCGTGGCCGACCACCCGGTGCAGGGCCGCCGCATCGACCACGTCCACGGCGGCGGCGAGCACGCGTACGCCGTGCTGGTCCTTCAGCTCCTCCGCCAACGACCGGACCTCGGTGCCGGTGCGGGACAGCAGGAGCAGGGACATGCCGTCGCGGGCCAGCGCCACGGCGATCTCCCGGCCGATCCCCCGGCCCGCCCCCGTCACCACCCCGACCCGGCCCTGCAGCCGGCCGGTCACGTCGCCACCTTGCGGCGGCGGCGGGCGACGGCCGGCCGGTAGTCCGAGACGGTGGGCTCCCCGTCGAGCCAGAAGCGCCACGGGTAGGCGGCGCCGTCGCCGCCCACCCCTACCCGCGGCCCCGTGCGCACCGCATCGGCTGGGGCAGGGTCGGGTGCGGGCAGCAGGCGGAGCGGCGAGGTCGGCTCGAGCAGCGCGGCGCCGTTGAGCGAGCCGTCGATGCCGAGGGCCTTGGTGAGCCGGGCGGGGCCCCGGCACAGGTCCCGGTCACGGACCTGCGGACGCCGGGCACGTGCGGCGTCCAGACCCTGGACCACCTCCGCCGCCCGCAGCAGCACTGCGGCCGCCTCACCCTCGGTCCCGGTGACGACGTTGAGGCACCAGTGCATGCCGTAGGTAAAGTAGACGTAGGCGTGGCCCGCCGCCCCGAACATCACCTCGTTGCGGCGGGTCCGGCCGCGGAAGGCGTGCGAGCCGGGGTCGGACTGCCCGGAGTAGGCCTCGACCTCGGTGAGGCGCACCGTGACCGGGCCGGCGACGAGCCGCGCGCCCAGCAGCGCCGGGGCGACGTGGAGCACGGGAGCGGTCAGGTCCACTGCCGCCGCGCCCACTCGCGGTGACCGTCGACCTCGGCCTGCAGAGCGGCCAGCTGCTCGCGTACACGCACGGGGGCCGTGCCGCCCAGGCCCTCCCGCGCATCGAGGGCCCCCCGGACGGACAGCACCGTGCGCACCTGCGGGGTGAGGTGCGGCGAGACCTGCGCCAGCTCCTCGTCCGTGGCCTGATGCAGCTCCTTGCCACCCGCGGTGCACCACACGACCAGCCGGCCCACCGTCTCGTGGGCCTCGCGGAAGGGCACGCCGTTCCTCACCAGCAGCTCGGCCACGTCGGTGGCCAGGGCGTGCCCCGTGGGCGCGGCCTGCTCGAGCACCTCCGCGTGCACGCTCATCGTCGCGATCAGGCCGGCCATGGCGGGAAGGACCAGCTGCAGAGTGGCAACGGCGTCGAAGCACGGCTCCTGGGCCTCCTGCATGTCGCGGTTGTAGGTCAGCGGCAGCCCCTTGAGCATCGCCAGCGCGCCGGTGACGTGGCCGATGAGACGGCCCGCCTTGCCCCGGGCCAGCTCCGCGATGTCGGGGTTCTTCTTCTGCGGCATGATCGACGAGCCCGTCGAGAAGGCGTCGTCGAGGGTCACCCAGCCGAACTCCGTGGAGTTCCACAGCACGACCTCCTCGCCGAGGCGCGACAGGTGCACCCCGAGCAGCGCGGCCACGAACAGGAACTCCGCGACGAAGTCACGGTCGGACACCGCGTCCATCGAGTTGGCGGCGGCGGCCGGGAACCCCAGCTCGCGCGCGGTGGCCAGCGGGTCCAGCGGGAGCGAGGAGCCGGCCAGCGCGCCGCTGCCTAGGGGGGACACCCCCGCCCGCGCATCCCAGTCGCGCAGCCGCTGCACGTCCCGGCCGAGCGCGTGCACGTGCGCGAGCAGCTGGTGGGCGAACAGGACCGGCTGGGCGTGCTGGAGGTGGGTCATGCCGGGAGCCGGCGAGTCGAGGTGCCGCTCGGCCTGGTCCATCAGCGCCCGCTCGAGCTCGGCCAGCTGCCCCGCGATCCGGCCGGCCGCGTCTCGCAGGTAGAGCCGCAGGTCCGTCGCGACCTGGTCGTTGCGGGAGCGGCCGGCCCGCAGCTTGCCGCCGAGCGGCCCGAGCCGCTCGATCAGGCCCCGCTCGAGGGCGCCGTGCACGTCCTCATCCTCCACCCGGGGACGGAACTGCCCGGTGGCGACCGCCGCTGCCAGCTCGTCGAGCGCCCGCAGCAGCTGCGCCAGCTCGTCCTCGCTCAGCAGGCCGCCCCGGTGCAGCACCCGGGCATGCGCCTTGGAGGACCGCAGGTCGTACGGCGCGAGCTGCCAGTCGAAGTGGACGCTGACCGACAGCCGGGCGAGCGCCTCCGCCGGCCCGCCCTCGAAGCGGCCGCCCCACAGGCTGGTGCGCTCAGGGATCCGGTCGGGCGAAGGCTCCGTCACGTGCCGGAGGGGCCGCCGCCGAGCCGGAGATCCCGGCGTGCGGCGATCTTGCTGGGCATGCCCCAGAGCTCGATGAACCCCTTGGCCAGCGACTGGTCGAAGGTGTCCTGCGCGTCGTAGGTCGCGAGGGAGAAGTCGTACAGGGACGCCTCGCCGCGCCGGCCGGTGACGGTGGCGGTGCCGCCGGACAGCACCATGCGGATCTCACCGGAGACGTGCCGCTGCGAGGACCGGATCAGCTCGTCGAGGGCGCGCTTGAGCGGCGAGAACCACAGGCCGTCGTAGACCAGCTCCGCCCAGCGCTGCTCGGCGCCCCGCTTGTAGCGGGCCAGGTCGCGCTCGACGGTGAGGTTCTCCATCTCCTGGTGGGCGGTCAGCAGCACGTGGGCGCCGGGCACCTCGTAGACCTCGCGGCTCTTGATGCCGACGAGGCGGTCCTCGACCATGTCGAGCCGGCCGATCCCCTGCGCGCCGGCCCGCCGGTTGAGCTCCTCGATGGCCTGCAGCATCGTCACGTTGCGGCCGTCGATCGCCGTCGGCAAGCCGTCGGAGAACGTGAGGACGATCTCGTCCGGCGCGCGCGCCACCGACGGGTCGCAGGTGTAGGAGTAGACGTCCTCGATCGGGCCGTTCCAGGGATCCTCGAGGAAGCCGGTCTCGACGGCGCGCCCCCACACGTTCTGGTCGATCGAGTAGGGCGACTTCTTGTTGACGTCGATCGGCAGCCCCTTCTCGTCCGCGAAGGCGATCGCCTTGTCACGGGTCATGCCCGAGTCGCGGACCGGGGCGATCACCCGTAGGTCGGGGGCGAGTGCGCCGATCCCGACCTCGAAGCGCACCTGGTCGTTCCCCTTGCCGGTGCAGCCGTGCGAGACCGTCGAGGCCCCGTGCGCGCGGGCGGCGGCGACCAGGTGCTTCACGATCAACGGCCGCGACAGCGCCGAGACCAGCGGGTAGCGGCCCATGTAGAGCGCATTCGCCTGGAGCGCCGGCAGGCAGTACTCGTCGGCGTACTCATCGCGGACGTCGGCCACGACCGCCTCCACCGCGCCGCAGTCGAGCGCCCGCTGGCGGATGACCTCGAGGTCCTCACCGCCCTGTCCCACGTCGGCGGCGACGGCGATGACCTCGCTGCCGGACTCCTCCGCGATCCAGCCGATGGCCACGGAGGTGTCGAGTCCTCCCGAGTAGGCGAGCACGATCCGGTCCTTGCTCATGACGAGCTCACGACGTTCCTTCCAGGGTTCGGCCCTCGGCCAGCCGCAGGAGCCGGGCCGCGAGGGCGTCCGCGCCCGGCAGCGCGGGAGTGCGGGTGACGAGCAGGACGGTGTCGTCGCCGGCGACGGTGCCGGCGATGTCGGGGAGCCCCGCGCGATCCAGCGCCGACCCGAGCAGGTGCGCCCCGCCCGGCGGGGTGCGCAGGACCACGAGGGCGCCGGTGGCCTCGGCCGAGACCAGCAGCTCCTCGAGCACGCGGCCGAGCCGGGCGTCGACCATCTCCGGCGTGCCGGCGCGCGGCTGCCCCTGCGGAGGCAGGGCGTAGGCCATGCCCGCGGGCGTGCGGACCTTGACCGCCCCGAGCTCGTCGAGGTCGCGTGACACGGTGGCCTGCGTGACCGCGACGCCGGAGGCGGCCAGCAGCCGGCCGAGCTCGATCTGGCTGGCGACCGGGGCGGCCTCGAGCAGCTCGCAGATCCGCGACTGGCGCGCTGCCTTGGTCAGCGGCGCCGAGGCGGATCCGGACGCCGCCCCCGAGGAGGGAGCCGACAGGGCCATGGCCACCTCAGCCCTTCCGGAGCAGCCAGGTCAGCAGCGCCTTCTGCGCATGCAGGCGGTTCTCGGCCTGGTCCCACACGGCCGATCGCGGACCGTCCAGCACCGAGGCGGCGATCTCCTCCTCGCGGTGGGCCGGCAGGCAGTGCAGGACCACGACGTCCGGGCCGGCCACGGAGACGGCGGCGGCATCGAGCGCGAACGGCGCGAGGTCGCGTCGCCGCTCCTGCGCCGCGGCCTGCCCCATCGAGACCCACACATCGGTGTAGAGGACGTCGGCGTCCTTCGCCGCCTCGGCCGGGTCGTGCGTGACGAGGACCTTCGTGCCGTACGCCTCCGCCCGCTCCACCACGGCCTTCTCGGGCGTGTAGCCGTGCGGCGCACCGATGCGCACGTGCATCCCGGCCATCGCGCCGCCGACCAGCAGGGAGTGCGCCATGTTGTTGGCGCCGTCCCCGAGGTAGGTCAACGTCCGCCCCTGGGTGGAGCCCCTGCGCTCGCGCACGGTCTGCAGGTCGGCGAGCACCTGGCACGGGTGGAAGGCGTCGGTGAGGGCGTTGACCACCGGCACCGAGCTGGCCGACGCGACCGCCTCGAGCCGATCCTGGCCGAACGTGCGCAGGACGATCGCGTCGACGTAGCGCGACAGCACCCGCGCGGTGTCCTCGATCGTCTCGCCCCGCCCGAGCTGCGTGCTGGCCGCGTCCACGACCACCGGGTGCGCGCCGAGCTGGGCGATGCCGACCTCGAACGACAGCCGGGTGCGCGTGCTCGGCTTCTCGAAGACCACCGCCACCGCCTGCCCCGCCAGGGGGGTGGGGCTCGCTGGACCTGCCGCCTTGAGCTCGGCGGCCAGGGCGAGAACCTCTGCCTGCTCGGTGGGCAAGAGGTCGTCGTCGGCGAGGAAGTGGCGGACCATCAGGCGTGCGGACCGCCGGTGACGTCGCCCACCCGCTCGAGCAGCTCCGCGACGGCGAAGGGCTTGAGGAAGACGTTGTCCTCCCCCAGCAGCGCTCTCATGCTGGGGATGGCGTCGATCTTGCCGGTCACGACGATGACCGGGATGTCGGCGAGCTCGGGGTCGTCGCGCATCTCCTCGAGCACGCGCACCCCGCCGAGGTCGGGCATCATCAGGTCCAGCAGGACCAGGGCCGGGGGTGAGGCCGTCACCTTGACGAGCCCAGCGAGGCCGTCGGAGGCGGTCGCGACCTCGTAGCCCTCCGCGGACAACAGCGTCTGCAGAAGCCCCCGCACACTCGGGTCGTCCTCGACCACGAGGATGCGTACGCCGCTCATGACTGGTCTCGCTCTCTGGCTGCTCGGTTCATGGCGAGACCCTAACGGCGGACAGGACGCCCGGAAGCACCTTGAGGAAGGCGTCGAGCTGCGCGCGGGTGACGACGAGGGCGGGCGCAAGGCGCAGGACGTCCGGCGCAGTGGCGTTGACGAGGAAGCCCCGCTCCCGCGCGGCGGCCTCTGCCGCGACGGCGACGGGCTCGGTCAGCACGATCCCGAGCCAGAGCCCGAGCCCGCGCACCTCCCGCACGAGGGGGTCGCCGAGCTGCTCGATCCCGGTGCGCAGGTGCGCGCCCAAAGTGGTGGCCGCCGTCATCAGGTCGTCGCGCTCGACGGTGCGCAGGACGGCCAGCGCCGCGGCGCAGGCGATCGGGTTGCCGCCGAAGGTCGTGCCGTGGTCGCCCTTGGCGAACGCCGACGCGGCCCGGCCGTTGGCGATCACCGCGCCGAGAGGCAGGCCGCCGCCGAGCGCCTTGGCCATCGTGACGACGTCGGCCACGAGGCCGGGGGCCGTGACGTGGCTGGTGAGCCAGGCACCGACCCGGCCCACGGCGCCCTGCACCTCGTCGAGGTGCAGCAGCGCCCCGGAGCGGTCGCAGGCCGCACGCGCGACCTCCAGGAACCCCGGCTGCGGGACGACGACGCCGGCCTCGCCCAGGATTGGCTCGAGGACCACGCTGGCGGTGGCCGTGGACACGGCGGCCTCGAGCGCGACGCCGTCGCCGTACGGCACGAAGGTGACCGGTCCGGGAAGCGGCTCGAACGGCGCCCGCTTGGCCGGCTGGCCGGTCACGGCCAGGGCGCCCATCGTCCGGCCGTGGAAGGCGCCCTCGCAGGCCACCCACCCGCCGCCGGGGCGCAGCCGCCGGGACAGCTTGAGGGCGGCCTCGTTGGCCTCCGCCCCGGAGTTGGTGAACAGCACCCGGCTGTCCGGGCCGGCGCCCGCGAGCGCCTTCAGCCGCTCCGCCAGCTCGATCCCCGGCTCGTGCGCGACGAGGTTGCTGGTGTGGCCGAGCCTCGCGACCTGCGCGCTCACCGCCTCGACGACGGCCGGGTGGGCGTGGCCCAGCAGGTTGACCGCGATGCCGCCGACGAGGTCGACGTAGTCCCGGCCGTCGACGTCGGTGACCGTCGCGCCGCATCCGCTCGCCAGGACCAGCGCCGGCGTGCCGTAGTTGCCCATCAGGGCGGCGTCCCAGCGCCCGTGCCAGCCCCGGGTCGATGCGGCGGCAGGGCCGCTCACGGGAGCACCATCGTGCCGACGCCCTCGTCGGTGAACAGCTCGAGCAGCAGGCTGTGCGCCACCCGGCCGTCGAGCACGTGCGCCCGTGGCACACCGCCGCGGACTGCCCGCAGGCAGGCCTGCATCTTGGGGACCATCCCGGTGGATAGGCGCGGGAGCAGCACCTCCAGCGCGTCCGCGGTGATCTCGCTGAGGACGTCGGCGGTGTCCCCGGCGGGCGGGGGCCACTCGGCGTAGAGCCCCTCGACGTCGGTCAGCACCACCAGCTTCTCCGCGCCGACAGCCACCGCCAGCGCGCCGGCAGCCGTGTCGGCGTTGACGTTGTAGACCTCGCCGTCCCGGCCCCGGGCCACGGTCGCGACGACCGGGACCTTGCCCTCGTCGAGCAGCGCCGTGACGATCGAGGGCTGCACGTCGACGACCTCGCCGACCAGGCCGATGTCGACCGGCTCGCCGTCGACCAGGGCGTCGCGCCGCTCGGCGGTGAACAGCGAGGCGTCCTCGCCCGAGAGCCCCACCGCAAACGGCCCGTGGGAGTTGATGGCGGCGACGACGTCGGGGTTGACCTGCCCGACGAGGACCATCCGCACGACCTGCATGGCGTCGGGCGTGGTCACCCGCAGCCCTCCCCTGAACTCGCTGTCGATGCCGAGCCGGTCCAGGTGGGCGGTGATCTGCGGTCCGCCGCCGTGCACGACGACCACCCGCACCCCCGCGTAGCGCAGGAACACCACGTCCTCGGCGAAGGCCTGCTGCAGCGCCGGGCTCGTCATGGCGTTGCCGCCGTACTTCACGACGATGGTGCGCCCGGAGAAGGACTTCAGCCACGGCAGGGCCTCGACGAGCGCGGCCGCCTTGGGCAGCGCGACGTGGCCGCGGGCGGCGGCGGACAGAGGCGGCGGGACGGGGGTCCGTCCCACCGGGAGGGGTGGACTCATGTCGAGTACGCCGAGTTCTCGTGGACGTAGGCCGTCGTGAGGTCGTTGGTCCAGATGGTGGCTGCGGCCGTCCCGGCGTGCAGGTCGACCAGGACGTGCACGTCGCGCCCGTCGAAGCGGACGAGTGCCGGGTCGTCGGCGGCCTGCCCGGATCGGCAGACCTGCACGCCGTTGAAGGTCACGTCGACCGCGTAGACGTCGAAGTGCGCCCGTGTCGTGCCGACGGCGGCGAGCACGCGTCCCCAGTTGGGGTCCTCGCCGAAGACCGCGCACTTGAACAGGCTGCTGCGGGCCACCGACCGGCCGACCTCGACCGCGTCGTCCTCGTTGCGCGCACCGACCACTTCCACGGCGATGTCGTGCTCGGAGCCCTCGGCGTCGTGCAGCAGCTGGCGGGCCAGGTCCTCGCACACCTGCCGCACGGCCTCCGCGAACGCCTCCGGCGCCGGCTCGACCTGCGAGGCGCCGGAGGCCATCAGGAGCACGGTGTCGTTGGTGGACTGGCACCCGTCGGAGTCCAACCGGTCGAAGGTCGTGCGGGTGGCTGCGCGCAGCGCCGCGTCGCAGGTGGTCGGGTCCACGGCCGCGTCCGTGGTGAGCACGACCAGCATCGTCGCCAGCGCCGGCGCAAGCATGCCGGCGCCCTTGGCCATCCCGCCGACGCTCCAGCCGTCGACGTGCACGACGGACTGCTTGCTCACCGAGTCGGTCGTGCGGATCGCCTCGGCCGCGTCGGGCCCGCCGTCTCTGGAGAGGGCGGCGTGCGCGGTGGGCACCGCCGCGACCAGCCGCTCCCGGCGGAACAGGGGTCCGATCAGCCCGGTGGAGCAGACCACCACGTCGGCGGCGCTGCCGTCCAGCAGGTCGGCGACCGCCTCGGCGGTGGCATGGGTCGTCGCGAAGCCGGCCGGGCCGGTGCCGCAGTTGGCGCCGCCGGAGTTGAGGACCACCGCGCCGACCCGACCGTCGCGCAGCACCTGCTCGCTCCACAGGACCGGGTTGGCCTTGAAGCGGTTGCTGGTGAAGACGGCGGCCCCGGCCTGCAGTGGCCCGTCGTTGACCACGAGCGCGAGGTCGGGTGCTCCGCTGTCCTTGAGCCCCGCGGTGACGCCGCAGGCCCGGAAACCCCTCGGGGCGGTGACGCTCACGGCGCCACGCCGCTCGCGGACAGCCCAGCGGTCTCGGGCAGCCCCAGGGCGAGGTTGGCGCACTGCAGCGCCTGCCCCGCTGCGCCCTTGCCGAGGTTGTCCAGCGCGGCCACGACCACGGCCCGGCCGGCGTCGGAGTCGACCGCGACCTGGAGCTGGCAGGCGTTGCTGCCGACGGTGGCCGCCGTGGTGGGCCAGCGGCCGGCGGGCAGCACGTGGACGAAGGGCTCGCAGTCGTACGCCCGCAGCAGGGCGGCCCGCAGCTGGTCCTCGGACGCGGAGGTCCGCGCCGTGCAGGTGGCGAGGATGCCGCGCGGCATCGGCGCCAGCAGGGGGGTGTAGGACAGGGTCACGTCTGCCGCCGCGAGGCGGCGCAGGCTCTGGCGGACCTCGGGGGTGTGCCGGTGCGCCGCGACCTTGTAGGCGGACAGGCTGCCCATCACCTCGCTGGCCAGCAGGGCAGCGGTCGGCGCGCGGCCCGCACCGCTCGTGCCGCTGACCGTCGTCGTCACGAGGTCGACCGGCTCGACGAGCTGCTCGGCGAGCAGCGGACCGAGTGCGAGCGTCATCGCGGTGGCGTTGCAGCCCGGCCCGGCGACCCGAGGCGCCCCCTTCAGCGAGCTGCGGAACAGCTCGGGCAGCCCGTACGGCCACTCCCCTGCGTAGGGGGTGTCGTAGTAGCGCTCCCAGTCCGACCGGTCGGCGAGCCGGTGGTCGGCGCCGAGGTCCACCACTGGGAGGTCGTCGGGAAGCGCCGCGGCGAGGGACGCGGACTGGCCGTGCGGCAGGGCCAGGAAGACCACGTCTGCCTCGGCCAGCACCCGCGGGGTCGTCTCGGCGAAGTCGCGGCCTTCCAGCTGGGGAAGGTGGGGGTGCAGCTCGGGGACCGGCCGCCCGGCGCCCGAGCCGGCGGCCACCGGCCCGACCTCGAGGTCGGGGTGGGCCAGCAGCAGGCGCAGCAGCTCTCCGCCGGTGTAGCCGCTCGCCCCCGCCACCGCTGCCTGCATGCGATGACTATACACACGCTTGCATGGATATTCAGGGCGGTCAGGGTCTCAGGCGCGCAGCCGCGCCCCGGTCCGCCGGGCGGCCTCCGCGACCGCCGCGTCGCGGGTGGAGAGAACCTCGACATCGGTGAGCGTGCGGTCGGGCGCCCGCAGCCGGAGGGCGTACGCGAGGGAGCGGCGACCCTCCCCCACCTGCGGGCCGGTGTAGACGTCGAACAGGCGCAGCCCCTCGAGCAGCGGCCCGGCCCCGGCCCGCAGCGCGGCCTCCACCTCGGCTGCGGGCACCTCGCGCGCCACCACCAGGGCCACGTCCACCGCCGCGGGCGGGAACGGGGACAGGGGGACCGCCTGCGGCGGACCCCGCCTGGCCGCCGCCTCGACCAGCACGTCGAGGTTGGCCTCGCCCGCGCAGGTGCGGGCGGGAAGCCCGAGGGCGGCGACCACCCGCGGGTGCAGCTCGCCGGCGAGCCCGACCCGCTGCCCGTCGAGCAGCAGCTCGCCGGCCCGCCCCGGATGGTAGGGATCTGCGGCCGCGGCGCGTACGTCGAGGTCCAGGCCCAGCTCGCGGCCCAGCGCGACGAGGACGGACAGCGGCGCGTCCCAGCTGGCGCGGTCACCGGCGAACGCGACGCCGACGTGGCGGGGCTGGCTCGGCAGCGCGGCGTCCAGTGCCGCCCGTTGCTCCGCAGTCGGCGGCCCGTCCACTCCCGGGGACGGGGCGGACTGGCCGCTCCCGATGAACACGCAGCCGCTCTCGTACAGGGCCACGTCGGTGATCCCGCGGCTGACGTTGCGGACGACCGCCGCGGCGAGGCTTGCCAGGAGCGTGGGCCGCAGCAGCGACTCCTCCGCCGACAGCGGGTTGACCAGCCGCGGGCAGGTCATCGCGCCGCCGAGCGAGGCCAGCACCTCGTCGCCGACGAAGGGCGGGGTCACGACCTCGACCAGCCCGGCGGCGGCCAGGGAGCGCGAGGCTGTACGCCGCAGCCGCTGCTGCGTCGTGAGCCCACGACCGGCGGGAGCCGAGGGCAGGACGACCGGGATGGTGTCGTAGCCCTCGAGCCGCACGACCTCCTCGATGAGGTCGGCGGCGCCGGCGAGGTCCGGGCGCCACGGGGGTGGGACGACGTCGAGCACCTCGGCGCCGGTGACGTGGCACCCGACGTCCTGCAGCCGCCGGCGCACGACGTCCGCGGGGTAGTCCCGGCCGGCCAGCCGCCCCGGCGCCGTGACCGGGAGCCGCAGCGCCGGCCGCGGCCGCCGTCCGTCCACGTCACTGACCGGCCCGGCCGTGGCACCCCCGAGCTCGACCAGCAGCTGCACGGCCCGCTCGGCGGCCGCACCCGCCAGGGCGGGATCGACACCGCGCTCGTAGCGCCTGCTCGCCTCGGAGGGCAGCCGGTGCCGCCGGGCGGTGCGGGCAACCGAGCGGGGCGCGAAGTGCGCCGACTCGATCAGCAGGGCGGTGGTGGCGGAGGTGACCTCCGTCGGGCCGCCACCCATGACCCCGGCCAGGGCGATGGGCCCGCTGCCGTCGGTGATGAGCAGGTCCTGCTCGGACAGCTCGCGGTCGACGCCGTCGAGGGTCCTCAGCCTCTCCCCCGTCCTGGCCGTGCGGACGACGATCGCACCCGAGAGCGCGTCGAGATCGAAGGCGTGCAGCGGCTGGCCCAGCTCGAGCAGCACGGCGTTCGTGACGTCGACCGCGAGCGAGATGGACCGCATCCCGGACAGCGTGAGACGACGCTGCAGCTCCAGCGGGCTGCGCGCCAGCGGGTCGAGCCCGTAGACGATCCTCGCGACGTAGCGGCTGCACAGCTCGGGGTCCTCGACCCGCACGGGGAACCCGTCCGGGCTCGGCGCCGCGGCCGGCTCCAGGCCGGGGTCACGCAGCGCGAGGCCGAACGCCGTCGCGGCCTCCCTCGCGACGCCGCGCACCGACAGCTGGTAGCCGCGGTCGGGGGTCACCGCGATGTCGAGCACCTCGTCGCGCATCGCCAGCAGGTCGACGACGTCCCCGCCCAGCGGCGCGCTTGCGGGCAGCACGAGGATGCCGGCGGCGTCGGAGGTGAGGCCCAGCTCGGCACCGGAGCAGATCATCCCGTCCGAGGTGTGGCCGTAGGTCCGCCGCGTGGCGATGTCCACGCCCCCGGGCAGGACCGCTCCCGGCCTCGCGAACGCCACCCGATCACCGGCTGCGAAGTTGGTCGCGCCGCACACGACCTCGTGCGTCCGCTGCCCGACGCTGACGTGGCAGAAGCGGATCGGCTTGGCGAAGCCGGTCAGGTCCTGCACGTCGAGGACCTCCGCGACGACGACGCCGCGTACGTCCTGGCCGACCCGGTGCACCTGCTCCACCTCGAGGCCGGCGCGGACCAGTCGCGCGGCGATCTCGTCGGCGCACGCCGTCAGCCCGGGCACCAGCGTCCGGAGCCAGGAGATCGGGACGCGCACGTCAGGCCTCCGAGCGCAGGGACAGGGTGAAGCGCGAGTCGCCCTCGTAGAAGTCGCGGATGGACTCGATGCCGTGGCGGAACATCAGGGTCCGCTCCAGGCCCATCCCGAAGGCGAAGCCGCTGTAGCGTTCAGGGTCGATGCCGCAGGCCACGAGCACCGCGGGGTGCACCATCCCGCAGCCGCCCCACTCGATCCAGCCCTCGCTGGCGCACACCCGGCACGGCTCGGCACCGGACCCGGCGGAGGCACCGCGGCAGGCGAAGCACTGCAGGTCCAGCTCGGCCGACGGCTCGGTGAACGGGAAGTAGTTGGGGCGGATGCGCGTGCGCAGCCCCTCGCCGAACACCGCAGTGGCGAGGTGGTCGAGGGTGCCGCGCAGGTGCGCCATGGTGATCCCCTCGTCGACGCACAGGCCCTCCACCTGGGCGAAGACCGGCGAGTGCGTGGCGTCCAGCGCGTCGGCGCGGTAGACCCGCCCGGGGCAGACGACGTGGACCGGCAGCTCCCGGTCGAGCATCGAGCGCACCTGCACCGGTGAGGTGTGCGTGCGCAGCACCAGGCCGCTGCCCGCCGGCTCGACGAACAGCGTGTCCTGCATCTCCCGCGCGGGGTGGTCCCCGCCGAAGTTCAAGGCGTCGAAGTTGAACCACTCGTGCTCGACCTCGGGGCCCTCGGCGAGCTCCCAGCCCATCGCGACGAAGACGTCGGCGACCCGCTCCGAGATCGTGGTCAGCGGGTGCCTGGCGCCGTCCGGGCGCTCGGGCAGGACCGTGACGTCGACCGCCTCCTCGGCCAGCACCCGCTCGTCGCGTTGGCGCTCCAGCTCGACCTTGCGAGCCTCGTACGCCGCCTGCGAGGACTGCGCGAGCGCGTGCACCCGCTTGCCCGCCTCGGCCTTCTGCGGCCCCGGGAGCCCGGCGATGGCGCGCCGGGCCAGCGCCACGGGCGACCGGTCACCGAGGTGCTCGGTGCGCGTCACCGCGAGCTCCGGGAGCGAGCGGGCGGCGGCGAAGGCGGCGAGGGCCCCGGTGCCGGCCTGTTCGAGCGTCGCGGGGTCGAGCGGGTCGGGGCCGGACATGGTGCAGCAGCTCCAGAGTCGGGGTCGGCCTCAGTGTCCCAGAGGCCGCCGTGGCGGTCGTGCGCGGAAGGAGCGAGCGCGGCGCCGCGGGCTCAGTCCTGCAGGAAGGCCGGGGTGCCCGCCGGGAGCTCGAAGCGGAACTCCGCGCCACCGCCGGCGGCCCGCCCCACGGACACCGTGCCGCCGTGGGCCTCGACGAGCCCCTTGACGATGTAGAGGCCGAGGCCGGTGCCGCCCCGCCGGTCGCCCCGCCAGAAGCGCGTGAACACGCGGGCCGCTGTGGCTTCGGGGATGCCCTCCCCCTCGTCGGCCACCGTCACGACGGCCCCCGTCCCGCTGCCGTCCGCAGCCGGCTCCCGAGGGCCGAGGGTCACCGTGACGACGCCCTCGCCGTGCCGCAGGGCGTTCTCGAGCAGGTTGCCGATCACCTGCTGGAACTTGTCCGGGTCGACCCACATCTCGGGCAGCGCGCCTCGCTCGCGAAGGACGAACCGGCTCTCCGGCTCCCCCGACGCCACCCGTCCGGCGATGGCCTTGGTCAAGGCCGCGGGCAGGTCGACGACCTGCTTGCGCATCTCGAGGCGACCGGCGTCGATGCGGCTCACGTCCAGCAGCTCGGTGATCAGCCGGGTGACGCGGTCGGCGTCGGCGTTGACCGTCTGCAGCATGACCTTCTTCTGCTCGTCGGTGAAGCGCTCCCACTTGGCGAGCAGCGTGGCGGTGAAGCCCTTGACGCTGGTCAGCGGGGAGCGCAGCTCGTGCGCGACGGTCGACACGAGGTTGGCGCGCGAGCGCTCGATCCGCTCCCGGGCGTGGGTGTCCCGCAGCACGACGACGAGCCGGATGACGTCACGGTCAGGGCCGCGCACGTACGCCGCGGTCACCAGCAGCTCGCGTGCGGTGGGCAGCGTCAGCTGCCGCTCGGGCTGGCGCGTTCGGCTGCGCAGCCCGCCGTACGGGTCGGTGCAGGCCCACCAGTCGCGGCCCTGGTCGTCGGTCAGCGGGAGGACTTCGCGGAAGTCGCGGCCCAGAGCGGAGTCGGCGCTGGTGCCGAGGAGGCGCTCGCCCGCGGCGTTGAGGGCGATCACCCGGCGGTCCTCACCGGCGACGAGCACCCCGTCGGGGAGGTCGTCGTACGCCGTCTTGTCGAACACGGCGCAGCTCCTCCCGGTCGGTCGCGACCGCGCCACTGTACGGCGGCGCGCGGCCTGGATGCGCCTTCTGCAGGAAGAAAGGCAGGCGGTTTGTCCGGATCAGTGGCGCCTGTTCGGCTCTTGCCCACGCTGCGCGCGCGCCGAGGCGTAGAGGCAGACCGCCGCCGCGGACGCCAGGTTGAGCGACTCCGCACGACCGCGCACCGGAATGCGGACCGTCAGGTCGGACAGCCGCAGCGCCGCCGCGGTGAGGCCGGCTGCCTCGCTGCCGAACAGCCAGGCGGTGGGCGCAGCGAGCTCCCCGCTGTCCTGCAGGTCGTCGAGGTCCGCCGTGCCGGCACCGGTCGTCGCGAGCACGCGGAGCCCGGCGACCCGCAGTGCCTCGACCGACTCGGCAACGCCCGGACCCGACACGACGGGCAGGTGCCACAGGCTTCCGGCGGTCGCGCGTACGCACTTGCCGCCGTGCGGGTCGGTGGAGCCCTGCGTGAGCACGACCGCCCCTGCCCCCGCGGCGTCGGCCGTGCGGATCACGCTGCCGGCGTTGCCGGGGTCGGACACGCACTCGAGGACGGCGACGAGGGCCGGCCCGGCATCCAGCGCCTGCGCCAGTGGCACGTCGAGCAGCGGCGCCACCCCGACGATCCCCTGCGGGGTGACCGTCTGCGCCATCGCGGCCAGCACGACGGTGCTCACCGCCGTGACGCGGCACGGCGCTGCGCGCACCAGGTCGGCGTGGCGCTCGGCTCCGGCCGCGTCGACGAACATCTCCAGCAGGGCCGGAAGCGCCTCGCGTACGGCCTGCGGACCCTCGACGACGAACCGGCCCTCGGCGACGCGCACCGAGCGCCGGGCCAGCCGTCGTACCGCCTGGACCCGCGACGAGCGCAGCGAGGACAGCGCCGCCGGGGGCAACTACGCCGCCGAGTCGGCCCTCTGGGCGGCCGGGCCGCCCGTGCCGTCGGTCGGCAGGGCTGCCCGCGCGATCTCGACGATCGCGGTGAAGGCGGCTGCGTCCGTCACCGCCAGGTCGGCCAGCACCTTGCGGTCCACCTCCACCCCGGCGGCCTTCAGCCCCTGGATCAGGCGGCTGTAGGTGATGTCGTTCTGCCGCGCGGCCGCGTTGATGCGGGTGATCCACAGCTGGCGGAAGTCACCCTTCTTCTTCTTGCGGTCGCGGTACTCGTAGGTCGCCGAGTGGAGCAGCTGCTCCTTGGCCTTGCGGTAGAGCCGGCTGCGCTGCCCCCGGTAGCCGCTGGCCTTGTCGAGAACCTCGCGACGCTTCTTGTGGGCGTTGACAGCCCTCTTCACGCGTGCCACGTGTGCACCTGTTTCCTGTCGAAGGTCTCCCGGCGCCGAGCGCAGCCGGGTGGAGAGAAACGGGGTCTAGATGCCGAGCAGCTTCTTGACCTTCTTGCGGTCGGCCGGAGCCACCTCGACCTCACCGGTCAGGCGGCGGGTGAGCGTCGAGGGCTTGCGCTCGAGCAGGTGGCGCTTGCCCGCCTGCTCGTGCAGGATCTTGCCGCCGCCGGTCACCTTGAAGCGCTTCTTCGCGCCGCTGTGCGTCTTCTGCTTGGGCATGTCTGGGGTCGTCCTCCTGCTCGCGGTGCGGTTCCGCCCGGTACGCCGGTCGGAGATCAGGCCTGGGTGGTGCTCTCGGTCGCCGCGGCCCCCGCCCCCTGGTCGGGAGCGTCCTTCGCGGCCTTCTTCAGGTCGGCGGCGTTCTTGTGCGGCGCCAGCACCATGATCATGTTGCGCCCGTCCTGCTTGGGCGCCGACTCGACGAAGCCCAGATCGGCCACGTCCTCCCCGAGCCGGGTGAGCAGCCGGTAGCCGAGCTCGGGTCGCGACTGCTCGCGCCCGCGGAACATGATCGTGATCTTGACCTTGTCGCCGGCCTTGAGGAAGCGGACGACGTGGCCCTTCTTGGTCTGGTAGTCGTGCGGGTCGATCTTCGGCCGGAGCTTCATCTCCTTGATGACGGTGAGGACCTGGTTCTTGCGGCTCTCGCGCGCCTTCTGCGCCGTCTCGTACTTGAACTTGCCGTAGTCCATGAGCTTGCAGACCGGCGGCCGGGCCATCGGCGCGACCTCGACGAGGTCGAGGTCGCTGTCCTGGGCCAGCCGGATGGCCTCGCCGATGGCGACGATGCCGACCTGCTCGCCGTTGGGTCCGACCAGCCGCACCTCGGGGACGCGGATCCGGTCGTTGATGCGGGGTTCAGCGCTGATGGGGCCTCCTCGGGGCGGGCAGAGCGGTCACGTCCCGTGGCCCCACGCCAGAAGGGGCCCCGCGCTGCGCGCAGGGCCCACCTCGTCCGCCACCCCGGAGGATGCGGACCACGACGCGCACCGACCGAGGGCGGCGGCGTCGACCGGACCCGGGCGCCTCGCGGCTCCTCGGGTGGGAGGTGGGGACCTCCGCTTGCACGGCCCCCCGAGCCGACTCCGGGCGCTCCTGCCCGAGAACCCGGAACGGGTCACGAGAGGGAGCTGCGGGGTGCGGGCTCGAAGGAGCCGGGTCGCGCTGCAAGGGTAGCAGGATGAGTGAACCCGCTGCCCGCGATCTGGCCGACGTCCCCGCGGCGGAGGTGATCGCGGCTTCTGCCGTCCACCTGATGAGCGCCGCCGCCGTCAAGTGCGGCCTGGCCGAGGGCGGGGCGGCCCACCTGGACCTGGACGAGGCGCGCAAGCTGATCTGCGCGCTCGCCGGCCTGGTGTCCGCCGCCCGCCCGGACCTCGGGGTGCACGCCGGCCCGCTGCGCGACGGGCTGCAGTCGCTGCAGCGCGCCTTCCGGGAGGTCTCGCCCGTGCCCGACGCCCCCGGCGAGGGCCCCGGCGAGAAGCTGACCGGCCCGGTCTAGGCGGAGCCGCGGCGGGGCCGGCCCGGCCGGCCGAGACCTCTGCGGGAAGGCCGCCCGGCCGCTGCCCGCTGCGGGGAGGCCCCCCGCTCGAGGGGCACGGGCCGACCCGGGCCGTCCGCCGGCACGACCGTCACGTCGAGGCCGTCCGCCGGCAGGACCGCGGCGAGACGCGGCAGCACCCGGGCAGCGAGGCCGGCGAGTCCGGCGGCGTCCAGCGGCGAGTCCGGGACCAGCCCCAGCACGGGTCCGTGCGCGCTCTGCAGGAGGCGCGCTGCGCGTACCGGCTCGGACCGCAGTGCGGCCGCGAGCGCCACCGCCAGAGCCGGGTCGGTGTCCGGTTGATCGCCCTCCGCCGGCGCGTGCAGCAGGCCGGCCGAGCGCCAGAACGACAGCGGGCTGCCCGCGATGGGGGCCCGGCCCGCCGCGAGGTCGACCAGGGGCGCCCCGGAGGCGGCGAACGCCGCGCCCGGCGGGTCCAGCAGGACGGCGACGGCGCCGTCCTGCAGCGCGGCGGTGCAGGCCTGCGGACCGCGCAGCGGCAGCGGGCGGGCGTGCGGCCGGAACGCCCCCGCGGCCGCCGCGTCGAGGAACAGCGGCACGGCCCGGCCGCCGGCGCTGCCCACCAGCGTGAGCAGCGCGAGCTCCGTCGGCCCGGACCGGTGCCGCCCGGCTCGCTCCGAGTCGCCGGACCGGCTCGCGCAGATGGCGGCGAAGACGCGAGCGGCGACCAGTGCGGCGTAGACCTGCGCCGTGGCCGCGGGCGAGGGACCGCCCGCCCAGGCGGCGAGTGCGGCCGCGAGGCGCGGATCGGCCGCCCCGGTGTCTGCCGCTCTCACGCGGGGGGACACCGGCTGGCGGCCAGCAGCGCGCGCAGCCCGAGCACTGCCTGCACGGTGCTCTCCCCGTCACCGGACTGGACGGCCAGCAGGGAGATGGTGTCGTCGTCGTGCAGGTCCAGGGTCGCCCACGGGGTCCCGTCGACGAGGTCGACCGAGCGCACTACCCCCCACGGCAGCACCTTCTCGCCGACGACGTTGCGCACGCGGATCCCGTGCTCGTCGGCCTCCACCCGGGCGCGAGTGAACGACAGGACCGCGAGGGCGAGCAGGACGCCGAGGCCGAAGAAGGCCACCTGGTCGGCCAGCCGGAACTGCGCGTCCCCCTCCGGACCTGCGCCGAGCGCCACCGCCAGCACCGCGAACAGCACGAGAACGCCCGCAGCGACACCCCAGCAGACCCGGGAGAGGACCCGGGGGCGGACCACCACCGGCGCGGGTGGCGTCCCCGGCGCGGGCGGCGGCGCGGACGAGGTCATGCGGGAGCCTCCACCGGGCGCGAGACCGGCGTCTGGCGCAGGACGCGGAACGCCACCTGGACGGCCGGTCCGATCCCGAGGGCGAACAGCACCGTACCGATCCCGACGGGCCCGCCGAGCAGGACGCCGAGGACGAGGACGGTGCACTCGAGCACGGCCCTGGCGGTCCCGAACCGCCACCCCGTGCGCTGGGAGATCGCCACCATCAGGCCGTCGCGCGGGCCGGGGCCGAGGTGAGCCCCGAGGTAGAGCGCCGAACCGGCCGCGACGCAGGCGATGCCGAGCAGGGTCACGGGCAGCCGCGCCGCCACGGGAGCGTCCGCGAGGCGCGCGAGGAGGGGGGTCGCCAGCAGCAGGTCGACGACCGCGCCGATGACCACCACGTTGAGCAGTGTCCCGATCCCGGGTCGCACTCCGGCCAGGCAGGCCACGAGCAGGACGACGAAGGAGATCCCGATCGCGGTGCGGCCGAACGGCGTGCCGAGCTGCTCGGACAGGCCGCCGGTCAGGACGTCCCAGGGCGCGACACCGAGCCCGGCCTGCAGCCCGAGCCACAGGCCCACGC
This sequence comes from Mycobacteriales bacterium, assembly GCA_030447385.1. Classification (GTDB taxonomy): domain Bacteria; phylum Actinomycetota; class Actinomycetes; order Mycobacteriales; family SCTD01; genus SCTD01. Next base: position 417,027 of record JAUJOY010000003.1, on the reverse strand, counting down.
CGAACAGGACGAGGCCGACCAGAAGCTTCAGCATCGCCGTCACGGCCGCCTCGTCCACCCGCTGACGAGGACCGCGACGAAGGTCAGGGCCACGCCCACCACCGTCAGCAGGTCCAGACCGTCGTCCGTGACCGGTAGCGCGAGGTCGAGCAGCAGGCTGCCGGCGAGCTGCCCCGCGATGACCGCCAGGCCGAGCCGGAGCACACCCAGGCGGCGTACGACCAGCGCCGCGACGGCCACGAAGACCGCTCCCATGGGGCCGCCCAGGTAGAGGTACCAGCGGTCCAGCCCCGGCCAGCCGGAGACCTCGAGCCCCCCGACCAGCGCGTCGGCCGCCACCCCCAGCGCGAGCGCCAGCAGGCCGACCGCGAAGTTGACCAGCGTCGCCACTCCGGCGTCCCCCGTGATGCGGCGCACCTGGCCGTTGACGGCCTGCTGCACGGCGACGAGGAAGCCCGCGACGACGACGACCAGCAGCAGGAGCGGGTCGGCCGCCCGGGCGCCCTCGCCCAGGACGCCGATGCCGACGGCCAGCAGGCACAGCGCCGCCCCCACGACCCGGGGCGCGGTCAGCGGGTGACTGCCACCCGGTCCCAGGCCCAGCCGGTCGACGGCCAGGCCACCGCTCGTCTGGCCGGCGACGAGGCCCACGGTCAGCAGCGCGATGCCGATCTCGGGCGCCGCCGCCGCTCCGGCGGCAACGAGGGTGGCGCCGCCGAGTCCGCCGAGCCGCTGAGGCCACGGCACGCGGCGTACGCGCCCGAGAGCCCGGCGCGAGGCCGGCAGGGCCAGGACCACGGCGACGACGACGGCCAGGCCCATCCCGAACGAGATGAGGGCGGTGAGCAGCGCATCGTCCAGCGCCGTCTTCAGCTCGCCGTTGACGCGCTGCTGCAGGGCGACGAGTGCGCCGCCCGCGCCGGCCGCGAGCAGCGGCAGCAGGGCCGCGGGGGACGGCGGGGCGTCGGTGGCCGGGGCAGCGGCGACCAACGAATCCACTACTCGACGATCTTGGAGATGGGGAGCTCCAGGATGTCGCGCGCACCGGCGGCCTTGAGCGAGGGGATGAGCATGTTGACCCCGAGCTTCGGCACGACGGTCTCGAGCGCCCGCATGTCCTGGGCGGCCAGCGTCATCACGGTGGGTGAGGCCATCGCCGGGAGCTCGGCGATCACCGCGTCGAGCTGACCGGTGGGGACGTTGAGCTTGAGCAGCACGTGCCCGCGGGCCCGCAGCGCGCCCTGCAGCAGGACGACCAGGTCCTCCATCGCGGCCCGCTTCGCCGGGTCGGCGTGGGCCGAACGATTGGCCAGGAGCTCGGTGCGGCTGGTGAGCAGCGTCGCGAGGATCCGCAGCCCGGCCTTGCGCAGGGACGAGCCGGTCTCGGTGAGGTCGACGATGGCGTCGACGATGTCCGGGATCTTGGCCTCGGTCGCACCGTGGCTCGTGAAGACCTTGGCCTTCACACCGTGCTCCTCGAGGAAGCGCCGGGTGGTGGAGGGCATCTCGGTGGAGATGCGCACACCGTCGGGCAGGTCCGACACCTGCTGCCACGGCGACTCCTTCGGCACCGCGAGGACCACGCTGACGACCGCCTCGCCGGCGCGCCCACCGCCGATCTCACCCAGGCTCACGACGTCGGCGGCGGTCTCGGTGACCCAGTCACGGCCGCTGATGCCGAGGTCGAAGATGCCCTGCTCGACGTAGGTCGGGATCTCCTGCGGACGCAGGAAGCGGACCTTGTGGATCCGCGGGTCGTCCACCCGGGCGTGGTAGTCACGGTCCCCGCCGCGCAGGACCTGCAGGTCGGCGGCCGAGAACAGGTCGAGGACCTGCTTCTCGAGACTGCCCTTGGGCAGGACGATGGCGAGCACGGAGGGCCTTTCAGCTGGAGGGGAAGCGGAACGAAGCGATCAGGGGCCAGGGCTGGCAGGGGTGTCGGGTGTACGCCCACCGAGCGCGGCCAGGGTGCGGGCCGCGTCCAGGGCCGCCAGGACGGCTTCGCGGCCCTTGTCCTCGGTCGAGCCGGGCAGTCCGCAGCGCGCCCGGGCCTGCTCCTCGGTGTCGCAGGTGAGCACTCCGTTCCCGACCGGCGTGGCGGTGTCGAGGGCCACCCGGGTGAGGCCGTAGGTGACCGCGTCGCACACGTAGTCGAAGTGGGGGGTGCCCCCCCGCAGGACGAGACCGAGCGCGGCCACGGCGTCGTGCCGGGCAGCGAGCGCCTGAGCCACGACCGGGAGCTCGACCGCGCCGCGGACCCGCGCAACGGTCGGGGAGCCCACCCCGCACTCCTGGGCCGCGCGCAGCGCGCAGTCGAGCAGCGCATCGGTGATCTCGGTGTGCCAGCGCGTCGCGACGATCGCCAGCGACAGCCCGGCGGCGTCCAGCGCCGCCGCGGCGGGTGCGCCCGTCCCGCTCACGGTTCGGCCTCGACCCGGTCGGCGCTGGCCTCCGTCGCCTCGTCCTCGAAGACGGCCAGCCCGGGCAGGTCGTGGCCCATCCGGTCGCGCTTGGTGCGCAGGTAGCGAAGGTTCTCCGGGTTGGCGTGGACCGGCAGCGGCACCCGGCCGACGATCTCGAGGCCGTAGCCCTCGAGGCCCGCGCGCTTGGTCGGGTTGTTGGTGAGCAGCCGCATGCTGCGCACGCCGAGGTCCACCAGGATCTGCGCTCCGGTCCCGTAGTCGCGGGCGTCCGGCGGCAGCCCCAGCTCGAGGTTGGCGTCGACGGTGTCCGACCCGCCGTCCTGGAGCTGGTAGGCCTGCAGCTTGTGCATCAGGCCGATGCCTCTGCCCTCGTGGCCGCGGACGTAGAGGACGACCCCCCGCCCGGCCGCGGAGACGGCCGCCAGCGCCGCGTCGAGCTGCGGCCCGCAGTCGCAGCGCCGCGAGCCGAACACGTCGCCGGTGAGGCACTCCGAGTGCACGCGGACGAGCACGTCACGCCCGTTCCCGAGGTCCCCCTTGACCAGCGCGATGTGCTCGGTGGAGTCGAGGGTGGCCCGGTAGCCGACCGCCTGGAACTCCCCGTGCCGGGTGGGGATGCGGGCGTGGGCGATGCACTCGACCTGCTTCTCGGTACGCCGGCGCCAGGCGATCAGGTCGGCGATCGAGATGAGCGCGAGGTCGTGCTCGTCGGCGAAGACCCGCAGCTCGTCCAGGCGCGCCATGCCGTGGTCGTCCTTCTGGCTGACGACCTCGCAGATGACCCCCACCGGCCGCAGCCCGGCCAGGCGGCACAGGTCCACCGCCGCCTCGGTGTGCCCGGCCCGGCGCAGGACCCCGCCGTCGAGCGCGCGCAACGGGTTGACGTGGCCCGGCCGGGTCAGGTCGTAGGGCCCGGTGACCGGGTCGGCCAGCACCTGCACGGTGCGGGCGCGGTCACCGGCCGAGATGCCCGTCGTGACGCCCTCCCGCGCGTCGACCGTCACCGTGTAGGCGGTGCGCATGCGCTCCTGGTTGCTGCTGACCATGAGCGGCAGCTCGAGCCGGTCGAGGTCCTGCTCGGTCATCGGCACGCACACGTAGCCCGACGACCAGCGGATCATGAAGGCCATCAGCTCCGGCGTCGCCAGCTCCGCGGCGAAGATCAGGTCGCCTTCGTTCTCGCGGTCCTCGTCGTCGACGACGACGACGGGCTTTCCGGCGGCGATGTCGGCGACCGCCCGCTCGATGCCGTCCAGCGGACGCGACGGCGGGACGTCCACCGTCGCGTCGGAGGCGGTCATGCGCTCTCCTCGTGGTGGCGGGCCAGCAGCAGCTTCTCGACGTGCTTCGCGAGGATGTCGACCTCGAGGTTCACCGGGTCGCCGGGCTCCTTGCAGCCCAGCGTCGTACGCCCGAGCGTGGTCGGGATGAGGCTGATCGAGAACCAGTCCGGTCCGACGGCGCTGACGGTCACGGAGACACCGTCAACGGTGATCGACCCCTTCTCGACAACGTACCGGGCAAGGTCCACCGGTATCGACACCGTGACCACCGTCCAGTGCTCGGCCGGCTGGACCTCCAGCAGCGCTGCGGTGGCGTCGACGTGACCGAGCACGAGATGCCCGCCGAGCCGGTCGTCCAGGCGCACCGCCCGCTCGAGGTTGACCTTGCTCCCGGGCAGCAGCGCCCCGAGCGACGAGCGGTGCAGCGTCTCGGCCATGACGTCGGCGGTGAAGGTGCCGCCCGAGGCGGTCACGACGGTGAGGCAGACGCCGTTGACCGCGATCGAGTCACCGGCGTCGGCGTCGGAGGTCACGAGCGGTCCGCGCAGGTGCAGCCGGGATGCCTGCCCGAGGTCCTCGACCGCGACGACCTCGCCGAGCTCCTCGACGATGCCGGTGAACACCTAGGTCCTCCTGGGTCGCAGCGTCAGGCGCACGTCGTCGCCGATGCGCGTCACCTCGTCCAGCCGAAACCGCTGCGCGGCGTCGATCGTTCCCACGCCGGCCTCGCCCAGCGCGGCCGGTCCGCCGCCCAGCAGCACCGGGGCCAGGTAGCCGACGACCCGGTCCACCAGCCCGGCGGCGACGAAGGCCCCGGCCAGGGTGGGGCCCCCCTCCAGGAGCACGCTCACGACGCCGTGGCGCCCGCCGAGCTGCTCCAGCAGTGCCGTGAGGTCGACGTGGCCGTCCTCGCCCGCGGGCAGCTCCAGCGTCCGCGGGTAGCCGGGATCCTGCTCCGCCGCCGTCGCCTCCAGGAGGGCGACCACCGCCGGGGGCCAGCCGGTCAGGGCTCGTGCGGTGAGCGGGGTGCGCCCGGCGGAGTCCACGATCACCCGGAGCGGCTGGATCACCTCCGCGGCCAGGGGTCCGGCTATCCGGGCGTCGAGCCGCGGGTCGTCCGCGAGGACCGTCCCGACCCCCACGAGCACCGCGTCGGCCTCCGCCCGCAGGCGGTGGACCTCGGTGCGTGCCCGCAGCCCGGTGATCCACTTCGAGGTGCCGTCCGCCGCGGCGCTGCGGCCGTCGAGGCTCGCGGCGTACTTCCAGGTGACGAACGGGCGGCCCTGCACGCGGCTGGTGAGCCAGGCCTCCAGCGGCCCGAGCCGCACCTCCTGCTCGAGCAGGCCCAGCTCGACGTCCACCCCGCTGCGCCGCAGCAGGTCGGCCCCACCACCGGCCTCGGCGGTCGGGTCGGCGCAGGCAGCGACGACCCGCGCTACGCCCGCCGCCAGCACGGCGGTGGTGCAGGGTGCCGTGCGGCCGGTGTGCCGGCACGGCTCCAGCGTCACCGCGAGGGTGCCCGCCGCTGCCCTGTCCCCGGCCTGCTCGAGCGCGACGACCTCCGCGTGCGGACCGCCCGCGGGCGACGTCCAGCCCTCCCCCACGACCGCGCCGGAGAGGTCGAGCACCACCGCCCCGACGGGCGGGTTGGGGCTGGTCCGGCCGAGAGCGCGCTGGGAGAGCGTCAGGGCACGGCGCAGCCCGTCGACCTCCGCCGGGCTGGCCACGGTCAGGCCGGCATGGCCTTGCTCGCCTGCTCGCGCAGCGCCTCGATCGTGCGCGCCGGGTCGTCCGCGCCGTAGACGGCCGAGCCCGCCACGAACACGTCGGCTCCCGCTTCGGCGCAGCGCTCGATCGTCTCGGCGCTCACCCCGCCGTCGACCTGCAGCCAGACGTCGAGCTCGCGGCCGCGGATCGCCTCTGAGCAGCGCTTCAGCTTGGGCAGCACCACGTCCAGGAAGCTCTGCCCGCCGAAGCCCGGCTCCACGGTCATGACCAGCAGCATGTCGATCTCACCGAGGATGTCGAGGTAGGGCTCGACCGGTGTCGCCGGCTTGAGCGCCATGCCTGCCCGGGCACCGGCGGCGCGCAGGTTGCGCGCCAGGCGGATGGGGGCAGCGGCGGCCTCGATGTGGAAGGTGACGCTGCCGGCGCCGGCCTCGGCATAGCCCGGCGCCCACCGGTCGGGGTCCTCGATCATGAGGTGGCAGTCCACCGGGAGGTCCGACGCCGCAAGGAGCGCCTGGACGACGGGGAGCCCGATCGTCAGGTTGGGCACGAAGTGGTTGTCCATGATGTCGACGTGCGCCCAGTCCGCGCCCTGGATGCGGGCGAGGTCGTCCGCGAGGCGGGCGAAGTCGGCGGACAGGATGCTGGGCGAGATCTGAGCAGCGCGCGGCACGGGGCTCCTTCGGGTCGGCGCGCAGCCTAGCGGCGCACGTCCTCGCCGATCCTGTCAGGGCGGGGAGCCTCCGCGCGGCGGCGCAGCAGCGACAGGTGCATCGCGTCGGTGCCGTGCAGGTGCGGCCAGAGCTGGACCGACGGGCCCTCGCCGAGGTCGGGGACCCCCGGCAGCAGCAGGCGGGCGTCGACGCGCTCGAGGTCGGGGTGGCGCCGCAGAACGTCGGAGACGGGGACCACGGTCTCGGCCAGGTGCGGCGAGCAGGTGACGTACGCGAGCACGCCGCCCGGACGCAGCAGCCGGACCCCGGCGTCGAGCAGCTCCCCCTGCAGCCGGGTGAGCGGCGGCAGGTCGGCCGGCTGCCGGCGCCAGCGCGCCTCCGGGCGCCGGCGGAGCGCACCGAGCCCGCTGCAGGGGGCATCGAGAAGCACCCGGTCGGCGCTCCCCGGCGGCAGCGGCGGTCGCCGTGCGTCGGACGTGACCACGTGCACCACCCCGCTCCTGCGGACCAGCCGCGACCGGTGGTGCCTGACCTCGAGGGCCACCAGCCGCGCGCCTCGAGCGCCCGCCAGCACCTCGAGCAGAGCCGCCTTGCCGCCCGGCCCGGCGCACAGGTCGACCCACAGCCGGTCCGCTCCGTCGACCGGCGCGGACGCGAGCGCCACCGCCATCAGCTGGCTGCCCTCGTCCTGGACGCCGGCGAGCCCGTGCCGGACGGCCGGGAGCGCGCCGGGGTCGCCCTCGGCAAGGCGGACGGCATAGGGCGAGTAGGGCCCCGGCGCGCCGCCGCCGGCCTTGACCAGCTCGTCGCGGCCGATCCGGCGGGCGACGAGGTGGACCTCGGGGCGCGCGTCGTCGGCGGCCAGCGCGGCGCCGGTCTGCCACAGGTCGCCACCGAGGGCGTCGCGGAAGGCGCTGGCGATCCACCGCGGGTGGCTGTGCTCCAGCGCGAGCGCCGCGAGGCGGTCCCCCGTGGGCGCGAGCTCAGCCAGCCACGTGGTCAGGTCCTTGGCCGCGACCTTGCGCAGCACGGCGTTGACGAACGCCACCGGCCCGGCGCTGAGCACGTGCCGGGCCAGGTCGACCGTTGCCGACACCGCGGCGTGCGGCGGGATGCGGGTCTTCAGCAGCTGGTGGGCGCCCAGCCGGAGCACGTCGAGCACCGGCGGGTCCACCGAGGACAGGGGCCGGTCGAGGCAGGAGGCGATCACCGCGTCGTAGAGGCCCTGCCCGCGCAGGGCGCCGTAGGCCAGCTCGGTGGCGAGGGCGGCGTCGCGGCCGGACATGCCGCGCTCGCGAAGCAGCCCGGGCAGGACCAGGTTGGCGTAGGCGGACTTCTCGCGCACCGAGACCAGGACGTCGAAGGCCACGCGCCGCGGCTTGTCCTCGGCCGGTGGGCGGTACGGCCGGGCCGCCCGGCGCCCCGGCTTGCGGGCAGGAACCGGGCTCACACCAGCGCCTCCCCCGGCTCGAGGCGCAGCCCGCGCAGCCAGTCCGCCGCCGCCATGGCCGGCCGTCCCTCCGGACGCACCTCCCGCAGGCGTACGGCGGTGGTCGCCGTCCCGACCAGGTCGCCGCGCACCTCCCCGGGCACGAGCACCTCGGCGGTCACGGCCACCGGACCGAGCTTGACCCGCTTGCCCCGCAGCGTGGTCCACGCACCGGGCGAGGGGGTGCAGGCCCGCACCAGCCGGTCCACCCGCAGGGCGGGGGCATGCCAGTCCACCCGCGCGTCCGTCACGGGGATCTTCGGGGCCAGGCTGACCCCGTACGACGGCTGCGGGACGGCCACCGCCCGGTCGGCCTCCAGCGCGTCGAGCGTGGCGACCAGCAGCCCGGCGCCGGCCACGGCCAGCCGATCGAGCAGGTCGCCGCTGGTGTCGTCCGGGCGTACCGGCTCGGTGGCGACGCCGAAGACCGGGCCGGTGTCGAGACCTTCCTCGAGCCGGAACGTGCTGGCCCCCGTGACCTCGTCCCCGGCGAGGATCGCGTGCTGCACCGGGGCGGCACCGCGCCAGGCCGGCAGCAGGGAGAAGTGCAGGTTGACCCAGCCGTGCGCTGGGATCGCGAGGACCGCCGGGGGCAGCAGGGCGCCGTAGGCGACGACCGGGCAGCAGTCGGGGGCCAGCTCCCGCAGGCGGTCCCCGAAGGCCTGCTCGCGGGGGGAGCGGGGGGTCAGGACCTCCAGCCCCGCGCCCTCGGCCCGCGTGCGCACCGGGCTCGGGCGCAGCGTGCGCCCGCGCCCGGCCGGCGCGTCGGGGCGGGTCAGGACCGCCAGCACCTGGTGCCGGCTCGTGAGCAGGGCCTCCAGGGCGGGCAGCGCCGCTGCAGGCGTGCCGGCGAAGACGAGCCTCATGGAGCGGTTGCCGGCCGGCAGCGGGCCCGGCGGCAGAGGTGCACCCCTGGAGGGCGGGAGGTCAGCGGGCCTGTCCGAACAGCGGGTGCGGGCTCGCCTTGACCACCGGCGCCGGCGAGTCCGACCACTCGGCCAGGCGGATGGCCTCCAGAGCCGCACGCCGGGTCGCCACGTCGAGCCGGTCGATGAACAGGACCCCGTCGAGGTGGTCGGTCTCGTGCTGCACGCACCGCGCGAGCATGTCGCTGCCCTCGATCGTGACCGGATCCCCGTAGCCGTTCTGCCCGTGGGCGATCACGTGCTGGCGACGGCGGCAGTCGAAGGTGAGGTCGGGCAGTGACAGGCAGCCCTCCGGGCCGTCCTGCTCCTCCTCGCTCGGGAAGTGCAGGACCGGGTTGACCAGGTGCCCGAGCACGTCGCCCACGTCGAAGACGAACACCCGCAGCCCCACCCCGATCTGCGGCGCTGCAAGGCCCACGCCGGGCGCGTCGATCATCGTGTCGGCGAGGTCCTTGACGAGGGTCCGCAGCTCCTTGTCGAACGTCGTGACAGGCGCAGCGGGGGTGCGCAGCACCGGGTCGCCGAACAGGCGGATGGGTCGGGTGGCCACCTGTCGATGATAGGCGGCTGCTCCTGCCCGGCTTCGGCGAGACTCAGACGAGGGTGCGCGGGTCGAGCTCGATGCGCACCGGCTCGCCCTTCTTCGCACTGCGTACTGCCGAAGCTGCGGCCAGGGCCGAGGCGAGCTGCGCTCCCGCGCCGAGCGGGACCCGCAGCAGCAGCCGCTCGCTGTCCTCGCCGGCCGGGACCGGCCCGAGCACGTCCCGCCGGGCGGCTTCCGGCACCGCCGCCAGGAGCTCGGCCAGGGCGGCGGCAGAGCCGACGAGAGCCGCCATCCGCACCGCGGGGGGGAACCGCAGCGCCCTGCGCTCGCCGAGCTCGCGGACGGCGGCGCCCGCCGGGTCCCAGCGGATCAGGGCCTGCACGGCCGGCAGGGCGCGGTCGGCCATGACGACCACCCGTCCCTGCGGAGCCGGCCGGGCGAGGGCGGCCGCCGCGAACCAGCGCCGAAGCGCCTCCTCGCCGGCGCGCAGGTCGGCGCGGCCCAGGGCGGCCCAGCCGTCCAGCAGCAGGACGGCGCCGTAGCCGCCGTCCGCGACCGGCTCCGCGCCTGGAGTGCTGACGACGAGGGCGGGCGCGGCCCGGACCCCTGCCAGGACCCCGTCCCTGCCCGAGGTCCGGACCGGGGTGCCCGGGAAGGCCCGGCCCAGCTCCTCGGCCGTCCGCCCCGCGCCGACGGTCGCTGCGCGCAGCGCCCGCCCCCCGCAGGAGGGGCAGACCCAGTCGGCGGCCAGCCGCCCGCACCACCGGCAGCCGGGGACGGCGCTGCTGGAGGCTGTGCCGAGCGGCCCCGCGCAGGCCGGGCAGCGCGCGGGGGTGCGGTCGAGCGCGCAGGCCAGGCTCGGGAGGTAGCCCCGGCGGGGCACCTGCACCAGCACCGGGAGCCCCCCGGCCAGCGCTGCGCGGGCCGCGTCGAAGGCGAGGGTGGGCAGCCGGGCCGCCTGGGCCAGGGGGTCCCGGGCCAGCTGGTCCTCTGCGGTGCCGTCCACCACTGGGGCGCAGGCGCGTACCTGGCGCCGCTCGGCCACGAGCGGCTTGGCCCAGCCGGAGTCGAGCAGCAGCTGGCCTTCGGCGGTACGCGCGTGCCCACCGACGAGCAGGGCGGCTCCGGCGAGGTGTGCGCGCAGCGCGAGCACCTCCCGCGCGTGCGGGTAGGGCGCCCGCGGCTCGGCGTGCAGGTCGTCCCCGTCGTCCCAGAGGACGACCAGTCCGAGGTCGGCCACCGGGGCGAAGGCCGTGGCCCGCGTCCCGACCGCGACGCGGACCTCGCCGCGCAGCACCGACAGCCAGCGGCGGTAGCGCTCGGCCGGGCCGAGGTCGGCCGACAGCGCGGCCGCCGGGACCGCGAGCTCGGCCAGCGCCCCCGCGACCCGGTCCAGGTCCCGGCGGTCCGGGACGACGACGACGGCTCCGCGCCCGCTGACCAGGCAGGCCTGCACCGCGAGGGCGACCTCGCCCGGCCAGGTAGGCCCGGGCAGCGCCGACCAGACCGCGCGTGGCGAGCGCCCGGCCGCGAGCGCCGAGAGGTAGGCCGGGCCGGCCTGGTAGCGCCGCCACGGGCGGCCCGCCCCTGGGGGCAGCTGCGCCTGGCCGCCGGCTGCTGCACCGCCCGCCTGCGGCTGCTCGGCCGCGGACCGCGCAGCCCCGGCGGCCTCCGCCTCAACCCGCGCGTGGCGGGGCGGGACCGCGAGGCGCAGGACGTCGGCAAGCGTGCCGGCGTTGCGGTCCGCGACCGCGCGGGCCAGGGCCGCCACGGCGGGGGTCAGCACCCGCTCGGCGCTGACCACGCTGTGCAGCGGTGCGAGCCGCCCCGGGTGCTCGGTGGCCTCGACCCGCTCCAGCAGCCAGCCGTCGACCAGGCGCCCCGCGAAGCGCACCCGCACGCGGACGCCCGCCTCGGCCACCCCCGTCACGGCCGCCGGGACCGCGTAGTCGAAGGGCCGGTCGAGGTGGGCCAGCCCGCTGTCCACGGCCACCCGGGCGACGGGCCGGTCAGGGGCGAGGGCCGGCGCCCGCTGAGACGCGCGCCCGCGCGGCCGCGGCGGCCCCAGCGGCAGCGCATCCTCTGCGGTCACCCCGGCGAGGCTAGGTGGGCATCGCGACAGGCTCCGGCCGCCGCCGGACCGGCCGGTCCGCGCCTACAGGCCGGCGGCCTGGCGCAGCAGGTCGGAGCGCTCGGTGGACTCCCAGGTGAAGTCCTTGCCCTCGCGGCCGAAGTGGCCGTAGGAGGAGGTCGGGGTGTAGATCGGACGCAGCAGGTCGAGGTCGCGGATGATCGCCGCCGGTCGCAGGTCGAACACCTCGACGACGGCGTCCTGCAGCTTCTCGTCGTCGAGCAGGCCGGTGCCGAAGGTGTCGACGAACAGCCCTACGGGCTCGGCCTTGCCGATGGCGTAGGCCACCTGGACCTCGCAGCGGGTCGCGAGCCCGGCAGCCACGACGTTCTTGGCCACCCAGCGCACCGCGTAGGCGGCCGACCGGTCCACCTTGGACGGGTCCTTGCCGGAGAAGGCGCCGCCGCCGTGGCGGGCGTAGCCGCCGTAGGTGTCGACGATGATCTTGCGGCCGGTGAGGCCGGCGTCACCCATCGGGCCCCCGATCTCGAACCGGCCTGTGGGGTTGACCAGCAGCCGGTAGCCCTCGGTCTCGATCGCCAGCCCCGACACCTCGGGGTCGATGACCTGCTCGGCGATGTCGGGCTTGAGCAGCGTCTCGATGTCGATGTCGGCGGCGTGCTGGCTCGACACGACGACGGTGTCCAGGCGCACGGGACGGCCTTCGACGTACTCGATGGTGACCTGGGTCTTGCCGTCCGGCCGCAGATAGGGGACGGAGCCGTCCTTGCGCACACCGGCCAGCCGGCGGGCGAGCCGGTGCGCCAGGGCGATCGGCAGGGGCATGAGCTCGGGCGTCTCGTCGCAGGCGAAGCCGAACATCAGCCCCTGGTCACCGGCGCCCTGCCGCTCGAGCTCGTCGGTCTCGCCTTCGACGCGCGCCTCGTAGGCCTCGTCGATGCCCTGGGCGATGTCGGGGCTCTGCGACCCGAGCGACACGCTCACCCCGCACGACAGCCCGTCGAAGCCCTTCTTGCTGCTGTCGTAGCCGATCTCGAGGATCCGCTCGCGCACGATCGTGGGGATGTCGGCGTAGGCCTCGGTGGTGACCTCGCCGGCCACGTGCACCTGACCGGTCGTGATCAGAGTCTCCACCGCGACCCGGCTGGTGGGGTCCTGCGCCAGCAGGGCGTCGAGGATCGAGTCGCTGATCGCGTCGGCGATCTTGTCCGGATGGCCCTCGGTCACCGACTCGGAGGTGAACAGGCGTCGGGACACGAAGCTCCTCGGGCAACTGGGCCGTGGTCAGTCGGTGGCGGCGAGCGTACCTGTCCAGAAGGCGCGGACGAGGTCCCAGACGGCGTCGGCGAGGACGTCCTTGCTGCCCACCGGGATGTCCGTCGAGGACCCGCCAGCGGACAGCACGGTGGCGGCGTTGTCGTCGACCTCGAAGCCCGTCGGGTAGCCAGGGTCCCCCACCTGGTTGACCACCAGGAGGTCGCAGCCCTTCCTCGCCAGCTTCGCCCGGCCGTGGAACAGCGCGTCGCCGTCGTCGTCGCCGGTCTCGGCGGCGAAGCCGACCAGCACCTGCCCGGCCGCCCGGGCGGCGACCAGCTCGGCGAGCACGTCCGGGTTCTGGACCAGCTCGACGGTCAGCGGGCCGGACTTCTTGCGCTTGTACGCGGCGCGCTCGACCGGGCGGTAGTCGGCCACGGCCGCCGCCATGACGACCGCGTCGGCGCTCGAAGCCTCGGCCAGCACGACGTCGCGCAGCTCGAGGGCGCTGGTCACGCGCACGACGCAGACCCCCGTCGGGTCCGCCAGGGCGCCTGCGGACACCGCGCTGACGAGCACCACCTGCGCACCCCGGGCAGCGGCCCTCCTGGCGAGGGCGTAGCCCTGCTTGCCCGACGAGCGGTTGCCGAGGAAGCGCACCGGGTCCAGGTGCTCGCGGGTGCCGCCGGCGGAGACGACCACCCGGCGCCCCGACAGGTCCTGCTCGGTGCCGGCGAGGACCCGCCGGCACAGCTCGGCCAGCTCTCCCGGCTCGGGGAGGCGGCCCTTGCCGCTGTCGGCGCCGGTCAGGCGCCCGACCGCAGGCTCGACGACGAGAACTCCCCGCGCCCGAAGCAGCGCGACGTTGGCGCGGGTGGCCGCGTGCTCCCACATCTCGGTGTGCATCGCGGGCGCGAGGACCACCGGACAGCGCGCGGTCAGCAGGACGTTGGTGAGCAGGTCGTCGGCCAGGCCGTGCGCCGCCCGGCCCAGCAGGTCGGCGGTCGCGGGCGCCACTACGACGAGGTCGGCCTCCTGGCCCAGCCGCACGTGCGGGACCTCGTGCACCTGCGACCACAGGTCCTCAGGCACCGGCCGGCCCGACAGCGCCGCCCACGTCGGTGCCCCGACGAAGCGCAGGCAGGACTTCGTCGGAACGACGGTGACCTCGCAGCCGCTCTCGGACAACAACCGCAGGAGCTCCACCGCCTTGTAGGCGGCGATGCCGCCCGCGACGCCCAGGACGACCCGGGGACATGCGGGGACGGCCAAGAGGAACGCCGGGCTAGGCGGCGGGGTCGGCGACCTGCTCGTGCGTGAGCAGCCCGCCGTTGATCTCCCGCAGCGCGATCGACAGCGGCTTCTCCTGCACCCCGGTCTCCACGAGCGGCCCGACGTACTCGAGCAGGCCCTCGCCGAGCTGGGAGTAGTAGGCGTTGATCTGGCGCGCGCGCTTTGCCGCGTAGATCACGAGGCTGTACTTGGAGTCGGTCGCGGCGAGCAGCTCGTCGATCGGGGGGTTGGTGATGCCGATCGGGTTCGCGACGGTGCCGGACACGGGGTTTCTCCAGACGCGGGGGGAGTGCGGTCGGGCTAGATCTCGAGCAACGCTACCAGCCGGTCGGCGGCCGCCTCGACCTCGTCGTTGACGATGACCTCGTCGAACTCGTCCTCCGCGGCCAGCTCGGTGCGGGCCAGGTCGAGCCGCCGGTGGAGGCGTCCGGTGTCCTCGGTGCCGCGGCCGGACAGCCGGCGGGCGAGCTCGTCGAACGAGGGTGGGACGAGCAGGACCAGCCGGGCCTCAGGGACACGCTCCCGGATCTGCCTGGCGCCGTTCAGGTCGATCTGCAGCAGGGCCGACTTCCCCTCGGCCAGTCGCTGCTCGACCGGACGCCGCGGCGTGCCGTAGGAGCTCCCGGCGTAGGACGCGTGCTCCAGCAGCTCGCCCGCCTCGACCATCCGGTCGAATCCGGCCTGGTCCACGAAGTGGTACTCGACCCCGTCGACCTCCCCCGGCCGCGGCGGCCGGGTCGTCACGCTCACCGACAGCCAGACGTCGGGATGGCGCCGGCGCACCGCAGCGATGACGCTGTCCTTGCCGACGCCGGAGGGACCGGACAGGACCGTGAGCCGACCGGCCGCAGCGCTCAAGAGCCGCCGAACTCCCGGACGAGCGCTTCCCGCTGCTTCACGCCCAGCCCGCGGATGCGCCGGGAGGGGGAGATCTCCAGCCGTTGCATGATCTTGGCCGCTCGGATCTTGCCGACCCCCGGCATGGCCTCGAGCACGGCGACGACCTTCATCTTCCCGATCACCTCGTCGTCGGCGCCGTCGGCGAGCACGTCGTTCAGGCTCGTGCCGCTGGACTTGAGCCGGACCTTGAGCGCCGCCCTGGCCCGGCGTGCGGCCGCCGCCTTCTCGAGGGCTGCGGCTCGCTGCTCGGGCGTCAAGGACGGCAGCGGCACGCGGGGTCACCTCGAGGTAGGGACGGAGCAGGATGGACCGTGGGGGGGAACCTAGCCGCGCGCAGCCCCGGGGGGCAATGTCAGGGGGCGGCGGCTGCCGGGCCGGCTAGCGGGCTCGTCCGGGCCGCCCGGCTGGTGCGGGCTGCAGCGAAGCGGCGATACGGGCAGCCGCTGCGCCGGGATCGAGCGCGCCGGTGATGGGGCGGCCGATCACCAGCAGGTCAGCGCCGTCGGCAAGCGCCTGCTCGGGCGTGGCGACCCGCGCCTGGTCGTTCGCCTCGACGCCGGCCGGCCGCACTCCCGGGGTGATCAGCACCACCGCAGGGCCGACCTCGGCGCGTACCGCCGCGACCTCGTGCGGGGAGCAGACCACGGCGCCGGCGCCGGCGCCCACGGCCAGCGCGGCCAGCCGGCGCACGGCGTCCAGCGGCGGCCCGGCAAGCCCGGTCGCCGCCAGCGCCTCCTCCGACATGCTGGTCAGCACGGTCACGGCGGCGATGGTCACCCCGTCCGCGGCCTCGACGGCCGCCTGCACCATGTCGGCCCCGCCGCCGGCGTGCACGGTCAGGTAGCGCGGCTTGTGCCGGGCCACGGCGCGAACGGCGCCGGCCACCGTGTTGGGGATGTCGTGCAGCTTGAGGTCGAGGAACAACTCGGTCCCCGACGCCCCCCGCACGCTCTGCACGATGGAGGGCCCCACCCGGCAGAACAGCTCGAGGCCCACCTTGACGACGGCGACGTGCGGGGTGACGGCGAGCGCCCAGCGGGCTGCGGTCTCGGCGTCCTGCGCGTCCAACGCGACGGCGATGGGGGCCTTCACGAGCTCCTCCTGGCGGCAGGGACGTCCCCGACGGGGTCGGGGTCCTCGGGCACGTGCGGCTGCGCGGGTCGGTGGGCCAGGCCGATGACGTCGCGCAGGCGCGCGATCCCGCGGTCGGACAGCTCCTGCGTCAGCTCGCCGAGGATCCGCATCGGCGCCGTCGGGTCACCGAAGACCGTGGTCCCGACGCTGACGGCGCTCGCGCCCGCGAGGAGGAACTCCAGGGCGTCCGAACCGGTCCGGATGCCGCCCATGCCGAGAAGCGGGACGTCGGGCATCGCCTGGTGCACCTGCCACACGCAGCGCACCGCGACCGGCCGGATCGCCGGGCCGGACAGGCCGCCGGTGACGCCGGCCAGCGCCGGTCGCATCGTCGTGGTGTCGATGACCATCCCGAGCAGGGTGTTGATCAGCGAGAGCCCGTCGGCCCCCGCGTCCACGCACGCCGCCGCGATCGCCACGATGTCGGTCACGTCCGGCGAGAGCTTGGCGAACACCGGGATCTCGGCCGGGGTGTTCTTGCGGACGGCGCTGAGGACACCGGAGGACGCCCGCGGGTCGCAGGCGAACACCTGGCCGCGGTCCTCGACGTTCGGGCAGGAGATGTTGACCTCGATCATCGACAACCCGGGGCGGCCCCGCAGCCGGGACGCGAGCCGGGCGTAGTCCTCGACGCTGGACCCGGCGATGGACACCACCGCCCGCGCACCCCGCTGCGCCAGCCAGGCGAGGTCGTGGTCGAGGAACGCATCGATTCCCGGCCCCTGCAGGCCGATCGAGTTGAGCATCCCGCTCGGGGTCTCGGCCATCCGGGGCGTGGCCCGGCCCGAGCGGGCGTCCAGCATGATCGACTTCGTCACGACCGCGCCGAGCGAGGTGACGTCGAAGAACTGGTCGAGCTCCCTGCCGGCGGCGGCGCAGCCCGAGGCGGTGAAGACCGGGTTGGGGAAGCGCACCCCGGCGAGGATCGTCGTCAGGTCGGTCATGGGCGTACGGGTGCGCCGACGGTGTCCGCCGGCACCGTTCCGATGTCCTCCCAGCGGACCCGTTCGGCGAGGAACACCGGCCCCTCGACGCAGGAGCGGACCATCCGGGTGCGCCCGTCGCTGCCCAGCACCGGCAGCACGCAGGTCATGCAGACGCCGATGCCGCAGGCCATCGACTCCTCGACGGCCACCTGGCAGGGGATGCCGCGCTCGGCGCACTGCTGCGCCACCGCCCGCAGCATCGGCATCGGGCCGCAGGCGTAGACCACGTCGGTCCTGTTCTTCTCGAGCACCTCCGGCAGCACGTCGCTGACCCGCCCGCGCTGCCCGGTGGAGCCGTCGTCGGTCGTGACGACGAGGGAGGCCGCCGTCCGCTTGGCGTCGAGCTGGCCGAACAGCCGGTCGGCGCTGCCAGCGCCGAGCACGATGTCCACCCGGCAGCCGCGCCCGCGCAGCGCACCCGCGAGAGGCAGCAGCGGTGCGCTGCCGTAGCCGCCGCCCACGAGCGCCGCCTGCACCGGCGTCGTCGGCAGGCGGAACGGCGTGCCGAGCGGCCCGACGACGTCGAGCCTGTCCTGCGGCCGCCGGCTGGACAGCCAGGCGGTCCCCTTGCCGTGGACCGCGAAGACGAACTCCACGGTGCCGCCGTAGACCCCGCGGTCCTTGACGTCGTAGATGGCGAACGCCCGGCGCAGCAGCATGCTCGACTCCGGGCCGCCGACCTGGACGGCGAGGAAGTGACCTGGCCGGGTCAGCTCCGGGATGCCCGGCGCGATGACGGTCAGGAGCTGGTAGGCGCCGACCCGGCGTACCGACAGCACCTCGCCCGACACCTGCAGCGGCATCAGGCGGTCCCGGTCCGGGCGGGCTGCTGGACTGCCTGCTCGACGGCCGCCGCCTCGGTGGAGGTGCGCAGTGCCCGGTGGTGCTCCTGCAGGGACCGCACGCCGATGTCGCCGCGTACCAGCGCCTCGATCCCCTGCACGCAGGCCGCCGCCCCCTGGATGGTGGTGATGCAGGGAACGCCCTGAGCCACGGCGGCCGTGCGGATCTCGTAGCCGTCACGGCGGGTCCCCACCCCGAACGGGGTGTTGAAGACGAGGTCGACCTCGCCGGCGAGGATGCGGGGCACGACGTCGTCACCCTTGCCGTGCGAGTGCTTGCCGACCACCGTCGCCGCCACGCCGTTGCGCCGAAGGACGTCGGCCGTGCCCTCGGTGGCGAGCACGACGAAGCCGAGGTCGGCGAGCCGCTTGACCGGGAACAGCATCGCGCGCTTGTCGCGGTTGGCCACGCTGACGAACACGACCCCCTTGGTGGGCAGCTCGCCGTAGGCCGCTGCCTGACTCTTGGCGTAGGCCGTCCCGAAGACGCTGTCGATGCCCATCACCTCGCCGGTCGACTTCATCTCCGGGCCGAGCACCGTGTCGACGCCCTCGCCGGCGGCGGTGCGGAAGCGGCCGAACGGCAGGACCGCCTCCTTCACCGAGATCGGGGCGTCGTAGGGCAGCGTCCCGCCGTCGCCCGCCGCCGGCAGCAGGCCCTCGACGCGCAGGTCGGCGATGGTCGCCCCGAGCATGATGCGCGCGGCGGCCTTGGCGACCGGCACCGCCGTCGCCTTGCTGACGAACGGGACGGTTCGGCTGGCCCGCGGGTTGGCCTCCAGCACGTACAGGACGTCGTCCTTCAGGGCGTACTGCACGTTGAGCAGGCCCCGCACACCCACGCCGGCTGCGATGCCCTGGGTGGACGTGCGGATGCGGTCGAGGTCGGCCCGGCCGAGCGTGATGGGGGGCAGCGCGCAGGCGGAGTCGCCGGAGTGGATCCCGGCCTCCTCGATGTGCTCCATGACGCCGGCGAGGTAGAGCTGCGAGCCGTCGTAGAGCGCGTCGACGTCGATCTCGATCGCGTCCTCGAGGAAGCGGTCGACGAGGACCGGGTGGTCGAGGCCGATGAGGGTCGACCGGGCGACGTAGTCGACGAGCATCTCGTCGCTGTAGACGATCTCCATGCCGCGGCCGCCGAGGACGTAGGACGGGCGGACGAGCACGGGGTAGCCCACGGCCTCGGCGATCTGCTTCGCCTCGTCGTAGGAGCGGGCGGTGCCGTGCTTCGGTGCCGGCAGACCGGCCTCGGCCAGCACCTTGCCGAAGGCCTCGCGCTCCTCGGCGAGGTGGATCGCGTCGGGGCTCGTCCCGACGATGGGGACGCCGCAGGACTGGAGCTCCTGCGCCAGGCGCAGCGGCGTCTGCCCGCCGAGCTGCACGATCACCCCGGCGAGCTCTCCGCCGCCGGCCTCGGCGCTGGCCTGCTCGGCGGCCACGACCTCGAGCACGTCCTCGACGGTCAGCGGCTCGAAGTAGAGGCGGTCGCTGGTGTCGTAGTCGGTGCTGACCGTCTCGGGGTTGCAGTTGACCATCACCGTCTCGAAGCCCGCCGCCGACAGGGCGAACGAGGCGTGCACGCAGGCGTAGTCGAACTCGATGCCCTGGCCGATGCGGTTGGGGCCGCTGCCGAGGATGACCACCTTGCGCTGAGCCGACGGTGCGACCTCGGTCTCCTCGTCGTAGGACGAGTAGTGGTAGGGCGTCTGGGCCGCGAACTCCGCCGCGCAGGTGTCGACGGTCTTGTAGACCGGACGGACGCCGAGCCGGTGCCGCAGGGCGCGCACGTCGGCCTCGCCGACCCCGCGTACGGCCGCGACCTGCCGGTCGCTGCAGCCCGCCTGCTTGGCGGCGCGCAGCAGGTCGGCGTCCAGATCCGGCGCTGCCGCGAGCTGAGAGCGCAGCTCGACCAGTGCCAGGATCTGGTCGACGAACCACGGGTCGATGCCGGTGGCGTCGTGGACCTCCGCGGCCGACGCCCCGAGCCGCAGGGCCCGTTCGACCGTGAGCAGCCGGCCGTCGTGCGGCACCCTCGCCAGGTCGAGCGCGTCCTGCGCGGAGCCCGGCGGGTCGGCCTCGACCCAGAACGCCGAGGGGGTCTGCTCGAGCGAGCGCATCGCCTTCTGCAGCGCCTCGGGGAACGACCGGCCGATGGCCATGGCCTCGCCGACGCTCTTCATCGTCGTGGTCAGCTCCCGGTCGGCTCCCGGGAACTTCTCGAAGGCGAAACGGGGGATCTTCACGACGACGTAGTCCAGGGACGGCTCGAAGGACGCCGGCGTCTCCCGAGTGATGTCGTTGGGGATCTCGTCGAGGGTGTAGCCCACCGCGAGCCGGGCGGCGATCTTCGCGATCGGGAAGCCGGTCGCCTTGGAGGCGAGCGCGCTGGACCGGGACACCCGGGGGTTCATCTCGATGACCACGATGCGGCCGTCGTCGGGGTTCACCGCGAACTGGATGTTGCAGCCGCCGGTGTCGACGCCCACCTGGCGGATGATGGCGATGGCGAGGTCGCGCATCGTCTGGTACTCGCGGTCGGTGAGGGTCAGGGCCGGCGCGACGGTGACGCTGTCGCCGGTGTGCACCCCCATCGGGTCGACGTTCTCGATCGAGCAGATGACCACGACGTTGTCCGCCCGGTCGCGCATGAGCTCGAGCTCGTACTCCTTCCAGCCGAGGATCGACTCCTCGAGCAGCACCTCGGTCGTCGGGCTCGCGAGCAGGCCGCCGCCGGCGATCCGGTGCAGGGCGGTCTCGTCGTGCGCGATGCCCGACCCGCTGCCGCCCATCGTGAAGCTGGGGCGCACCACGACGGGGTAGCCGAGCTCGGCGGTGGCCGCCAGCACCTCCGCCATGGTGTGGCAGACCATGCTGCGCGCGCTGGCCCCGCCGACCGTGGCGACGATCGCCTTGAACAACTGGCGGTCCTCGCCGCGGCGGATCGCGTCCACGTCGGCACCGATCAGCTCGACCCCGTAGCGCTCGAGCACGCCGGCCTCGTGCAGCGCCATCGCGGCGTTGAGAGCAGTCTGACCCCCGAGGGTGGCGAGGAGCGCGTCGGGGCGCTCCTTCTCGATCACCTTCGTGACGAACTCGGGGGTGATCGGCTCCAGGTAGGTCGCGTCGGCGAACTCCGGGTCGGTCATGATCGTCGCCGGGTTGGAGTTGATGAGCGTGACGCGCAGGCCCTCCGCCTGCAGCACCCGGCAGGCCTGGGTCCCCGAGTAGTCGAACTCCGCGGCCTGCCCGATGAGGATCGGGCCCGAGCCGATGACCAGCACGTGCTCGAGGTCGGTGCGGCGCGGCAACGCTCAGCCCTCCATCAGGGCGGCGAAGGCGTCGAACAAGCCGGTGGCGTCGTGCGGGCCCGGCGCCGCCTCCGGGTGGTACTGGACCGAGAAGGCCCGTGCCTGCAGGCAGCGCAGGCCCTCGACCACGTCGTCGTTGAGGTCGACGTGGCTCACCTCGACCGGGCCGTAGGGCGTGTCGAGCGGGCCGTCCAGCGGGGCGTCCACGGCGAACCCGTGGTTGTGGCTGGTGACCGACACCCGGCCGGTACGGCGGTCCTGCACCGGCTGGTTCATCCCGCGGTGGCCGTAGCGCAGCTTGTAGGTCCCCAGCCCGAGCGCCCGCCCGAGGATCTGGTTGCCGAAGCAGATGCCGAACAGCGGCACGTCCGCCTCCAGCACCGCCCGAGCCGCGGCCACCGGACCGTCCGTCGTCGCCGGGTCGCCGGGGCCGTTGGACAGGAACACGCCGTCCGGGGCGAGCGCCAGCAGGTCCGCCCCGGACGTGGTGGCCGGCAGCACGTGCACCTCGCAGCCCCGGCCCGCCAGGTAGCGGGGGGTGCTCGTCTTGATGCCGAGGTCCAAGGCGGCGACCACGAAGCGCCGCTCGCCGAGAGCCGGCACCACGTACGGGTGCGCGGTGGTCACCTCGTGCGCGAGGTCGGCCCCCTCCATCGGCGGGCTGGCGTCCACGCGCGCCTGCAGCCCGTCGAGGTCGCCGAGGAGGTCCCCGCTGAAGATGCCCACCTTCATGGCGCCCCGCTCCCGCAGGTGCCGGGTGAGGGCCCTCGTGTCGACGCCGCGGATGCCGACGACGCCCTGCGCGGTGAGGTCGTCGTCCAGGGAGCCGGTGCTGCGCCAGCTGCTGGGGAGGCGGGCGGGGTTGCGTACGACGTAGCCGCTGACCCAGATCCGCGACGACTCCGGGTCCTCGCCGTTGACACCGGTGTTGCCGACGTGCGGCGCCGTCATGACGACGACCTGCCGGTGATAGCTGGGGTCGGTCAGCGTCTCCTGGTAGCCCGTCATGCCGGTGTTGAACACGGCCTCGCCGAACGTCTCCCCCACGGCGCCGTAGGAGGCTCCGCGGAACGTCCGCCCGTCCTCGAGGACCAGCAGGGCGGGGACGGGAGCGGCGGTCACGGCGCTCCCAGCCGGTCCGGCAGGCGGGCGGAGATGGCCTCGGCCAGCGACAGGTGGCGCGCCGAGTCGTCGGCCCGGAAGCCGCTGGTGAGCAGGCGGCTGCCCAGACGCCAGTCGAGCAGCAGCAGCCCCTGCCGGCCGACGACCTTGCCGGCCAGCGCGTCGCCGAGGAAGACCCGGTCCACGGCGTCGAAGGGCAGGTAGAGGTCGGGGAGCCCCTCCCGCTCCACGTGCACACCGTCCGTCGCCACGACGAGCCAGCCGGCCGCTCGGTGCGCGAGGTCGTGCACCGCCACGCGGTCGAGCCAGTCGTCGGCGAACGTCGTCCCGACGAACAGCCCCGCCGTCGCCGGCACCACGGCCTCGCCCGGGGTGGACGGTGGCGTCGGTGGCTGCGGCAGGTCGCCCTGCCGCCGCTGGCGCGAGCGCCACCCCTTGAGCATCAGCAGGTAGAGCAGCCCGACCAGCACGAGCATGCCGGCCGTGAGCAGCACCCGGTCACTCGTCACGAGGAGGCCGGCTTGCCGTCGAGGACCGTCGGGCGGCCGCGCAGGAACGTCGCGACGACCCGGGCCGGCAGCCTCCGGCCCGCGAAGGGGGTGTTGCGGCTGCGGCTGGCCGACGCGGCGGGGTCCACCGCCCAGCTCAGGGTGTCGTCCACGAGGCACAGGTTGGCAGGCTCACCCACCGCGAGCGGACGCCCCTGCGGCTGCGGGCCGTTCTCGAGCCGGCCGATGCGGGCCGGCACCGAGGACATGCGCTCGCTGACCTGCCGCCACGTCAGGCGCCCCGGCGCGACCATCGTCAGGGCCACCACCCCGAGCGCCGTCTCCAGCCCGGTCATCCCCGGAAGGGCCGCACCCCACTCCGCCTCCTTGTCCTCGAGGGCGTGGGGGGCATGGTCGGTGGCCACGCAGTCGATCGTGCCGTCGGCCAGCCCGGCACGCAGCGCGTCGACGTCGGCCGAGGTGCGCAGCGGCGGGTTGACCTTGAACACCGGGTCGTACGTGGTCGCGAGGTCGTCGGTGAGGAGCAGGTGGTGGGGCGTGACCTCGGCGGTGACATCCCAGCCCTTGGCCTTCGCCCAGCGCAGCAGCTCCACGCTTCCGGCGGTGCTGACGTGGCACACGTGCAGGCGGCTGTCCACGTGCGCCGCCAGCAGGCAGTCGCGGGCGATCACCGCCTCCTCCGCGACGGCCGGCCAGCCGGTGAGGCCCAGCAGGCTGGAGTTGACGCCCTCGTTCATCTGCGAGCCCACGGTGAGGCGGGGTTCCTGCGCGTGCTGCGCGATCACGCCGTCGAAGGCCTTGACGTACTCCAAGGCGCGCCGCATGAGGCCGGCGTCGCTGACGCACCTGCCGTCGTCGGAGAACACGCGCACCCGCGCAGCGCTGTCCGCCATCGCTCCGAGCTCGGCCAGGTGCTCGCCGCCCAGGCCCACCGTGACGGCACCCACAGGTGCGACGTCGCAGTGCGCGGACTCGCGCCCCAGCCGCCAGACCTGCTCGACGACCCCGGCGGTGTCGGCGACGGGATCGGTGTTGGCCATCGCGTGCACGGCCGTGAAGCCGCCCAGCGCGGCAGCCAGGGTGCCGCTCTCGACCGTCTCGGCGTCCTCACGTCCGGGCTCGCGCAGGTGCGTGTGCAGGTCGACCAGCCCCGGCAGCAGCACGGCGCCCTCGCCGTCGTACACGCGCGCGTCGCCCTCGGTCAACGCCCGGCCGATCTCGACGATGCGGCCCTCCGCGAGCCGTACGTCGACCGCGCCCTCGCCGTAGGGCCGCACGTCACGCAGCAGGTAGGAGATCACGCGCCGCCCCCTGGCAGGCCGCCGCCGATGGCCGGCTCGGAGCCGCCGAGCAGCAGGTAGAGCACCGCCATCCGGACGCTGACCCCGTTGGCCACCTGCTCCACGATCGTCGAGCGTGGCCCGTCGGCCACCTCAGCGGCGATCTCCATGCCGCGCACCATCGGACCCGGGTGCATCACGATCGCGTCCTCCCCCAGGGCGCGCACGCGCCGGACGTCGAGGCCGTAGCGCCGGGAGTACTCCCGCAGGCTGGGGAAGTAGGCCGTTCCCCTCTCCCCGGAGGGCGCCATGCGCTCGCGCTGCACCCGCAGCATCATGATCACGTCGCTCTTGGGCAGCACCGCATCGAGGTCGTAGGAGACCTGCACGGGCCAGGCCTCGACGCCTACCGGCAGCAGTGTCGGCGGGGCCACGAGCGTGACGTCCGCGCCCAGGGTGGACAGCAGCAGCACGTTGGACCGGGCCACCCGGCTGTGCAGGATGTCGCCGACGATCGTGACCTTCAGGTCCTCGATCCGCCCGAAGCGCCGGCGCATCGTGAAGGCGTCCAGCAGCGCCTGGGTCGGGTGCTCGTGGGTGCCGTCGCCGGCGTTGACCACCGAGCCCCGGATCCAGCGGGCGAGGTTGGCCGGCGCACCGGACCACGAGTGGCGGATGACGACGGCGTCCGAGCCCATCGCCTCGAGCGTGAGGGCGGTGTCCTTGAGCGTCTCGCCCTTCGACACGCTCGACCCCTTCGCCGAGAAGGTGATGACGTCGGCCGAGAGCCGCTTCGCCGCCAGCTCGAAGGAGGTGCGGGTACGCGTGGAGTCCTCGAAGAACAGGTTGACCACCGTGCGCCCGCGCAGGGTGGGCAGCTTCTTGACCGTCCGCTCGGACACCTGCGCGAGCTCCTCGGCGGTGTCCAGCACCAGCGTGGCGTCGGTCAGCGTCAGGTCCGCTGCCGAGAGCAGGTGGCGCTTCATGCCCGGGTCCGCTCGTCGCGACCGAGGTGCGCCGGGCCCAGAAGCACCGCGTCCTGGCCGTCGTCCTCGGCGAGGAGCACGTGCACCGCCTCGCGAAGCGACGTCGGGATGTTCTTGCCCACGTAGTCCGCCCGGATCGGCAGCTCCCGGTGGCCCCGGTCGACCAGGACCGCGAGCTGGACGGCCCGCGGGCGCCCCAGGTCGGCCAGCGCGTCGAGCGCCGCACGCACCGAGCGCCCGGAGAACAGCACGTCGTCGACGAGGACCACCAGCTTGCCGTCGACGCCCCCCGGCGGGATGTCGGTCTCCTCCAGCGGGCGGGGGCTCTTGAGCCGCAGGTCGTCGCGGTAGAGCGTGATGTCCAGCGAGCCGCTCGGGACCGTCACCCCCGCGAAGGCCTGGATGCGCTCCGCGAGGCGGCCCGCGAGCGTGGCTCCCCTGGTGGGGATCCCCAGCAGCACGACGTCGGCCCCGCCGCGGGTCTTCTCGAGCAGCTCGTGCGCCATCCGGTCGACGACGCGCGCCACGTCGGCCTCGTGCAGGACCGGCCGGGCAGCCGCGGGGTCCCCGGACACCGGTCGCGGGGGCGGAGCGTCCGCAGGCGCTGGGCGCCGCGGGACAGCCGACATCTGGGCCTCCTTCCCCGCCTCACGGGACGGGCTCGGTGGAGGGTGCACTGCGTGGAGCAGACGCTACACGGCGCAAGCCACGCCGTGATCGTCGGCTGCTTGACCCGCTACCCCGGCGCGCCGTACCGTCACGTTCCGTAATCGCAGGATGACGAGCCGGTCTCTCCGGTTCGATCCTGCGCGGGGAGGATGCAGTGACGGACTACGCCAAGGCACTGGGAGCCCGGCTGCGGGCCATCCGCACCCAGCAGGGCCTGTCCCTGCACGGGGTGGAGGAGAAGTCGCAGGGGCGCTGGAAGGCTGTGGTCGTGGGCTCCTACGAGCGGGGCGACCGGGCGGTGACCGTGCAGCGGCTCAGCGAGCTGGCGGACTTCTACGGCGTGCCGGTCAACGAGCTGCTCCCCGAGGGCCCGTCGGCCGGGGCGGCCGAGGCCGCCTCGCGCATCGTCATCGACCTCGAGCAGCTGTCCTCGGTCCCTGCCGACCAGGCCGCGCCACTGGCCCGCTACGCCGCCACGATCCAGAGCCAGCGGGGGGACTACAACGGCCGGGTGCTGTCCATCCGGCAGGAGGACCTGCGCTCCCTCGCCGTCATCTACGACGCCTCCCCGAGCGCCCTCACCGAGCAGCTCATCGGCTGGGGCGTGCTGTCGGCAGACGCCCGCCGGGGCAACGAGGGCTGATCCGCTCGGCCCGCCCGGCGCGAGCCGTCAGACGCTCAGGCTCGGCTTGAGGCTCAGCAGCCGCGCCAGCAGGCCGTTCACGAACCCCGCGCTGCCCTCGGTGGACAGGCTGCTGACCTGCGCGACCGCCTCCGACACGGCCACCTCGTCGGGCACGTCACCGCACCACAGCAGCTCGTAGGTGCCGATCCGCAGCGCGGCGAGGTCCACCGGCGGCATCCGGTCCAGCGTCCACTCCTCGGCGTAGGTCGACAGCAGCTCGTCGATCCGCTCGCGGTGCGCGAGCACGCCTTCGACGAGGTGCGCGGCGTACGCCGGAACGGGCGGGTCGTTCTGGGCGAGCCGCGCAGCCAGGATCGTCGCCGGGTCGACGCCCCGCTGCCCCGCTTCGTACAGGATGTCGAGGGCGCGCTTGCGGGCCTTGCTCCTGGCCCCCACTAGGGGCTCTGCTGTCTGTGGCGCCGCGCGGCCATCAGGAGGTGACGCGGCCGAGGTAGCGCCCGTCGCGCGTGTCGACCTTGATCTTCTCCCCGGTCGTGAGGAACAGCGGCACCTGGATCTCGGCACCGGTCTCGAGCGTCGCGGGCTTGGTGCCGCCGGTGGAGCGGTCGCCCTGCAGCCCGGGGTCGGTGTGGGCCACGATCAGCTCGACGCTGGCCGGCAGCTCGACGTAGAGAGCAGCCCCCTCGTGCAGCGCGACCGTGGCCTCCATGTTGTCCAGCAGGTAGTCCTTCACCGTGCCGAGCGTCTGCTCCGGCACGTAGAACTGGTCGAAGGTGTCCTGGTCCATGAAGACGTAGTCCGTGCCCTCCTGGTAGAGGAACGTCATCGTCCGCTTGTCGACGGTGGCGACCTCGACCTTCGTGCCGGCGTTGAACGTCTTGTCGACCACCTTGCCGGTCAGCACGTTCTTCAGCGTGGTGCGCACGAACGCCCCGCCCTTGCCCGGCTTGACGTGCTGGAACTCGTTCACCGCCCACAGGCCGTTGTCGAGGCTGAGCACCATGCCGTTCTTGAGGTCGTTCGTCGTCGCCATGGCCACCAGCCTAGCGAGGCGGAGCACCTCCCAGCCGGGACGACTGCCGGTGCGGACAGCTCGGCCCGCACCGGCGCCTCAGCGCCGGCGCGGGCCGGAAGCCGTCTGGGGCTAGCTCGGCGACCCGACCGACTCGCGGCGCTCGACCGGCGACACCGGAGGCGTGCCCTGGCGGCGCCGGAGCAGGACGATGCCCAGCACGATGCCGGCCAGCAGCAGGCCGCCGAAGGCTGCGGCGAGCTTGGGCAGCAGCGTGTTCTGCGCCGGCAGCGGCTTGAACTGCGCCATCGAGACGAAGGCGTCCTGGGTCTGGGAGGTTGCGTCCCCGAAGCGCGGGTCGGCCCAGCCGATCGCGGCGTACTCGTTCGTGGAGGCCACTCCCGGTGGGGTTCGCACGTCGGAGTTGAAGCTGATCCCGATGTTGAAGTTGATCGGCTGGTCGGTCACCTGGACGTTCTTGGCCCAGGTCGCGCCACCGTCGGTGGAGTAGGTGTAGCGAGTGTGGAAGCGGAAGTCGGCCAGCCCGCGGTTGTCCTGCCAGACGACGTCGACCCGGCCGTTCGGGGCCACCGCCAGGTTGGGGTAGAAGCTGGTGGCGTTCTCCTCCGGCTTGTCGTCGTCGATGGCCACCGGTGCGGTCCAGGTCTGGCCGTTGTCGGTCGAACGCTGCACGACGATGTCCTCGATGCCGGAGGTCTCCGACGTCTCCGGTGTGGCGGCGTACGCGAAGACGAAGGTGCCGTTGTCGCCGCCCTTGGGGGTCCAGCCCATGCCGGTCATCGCCCCCGCCCCGGTGAAGACCGGCGGGCCCAGCGTGCTCACCGTCCAGGTGCGGCCCTGGTCGGTGGAGCGCCCGACCAGAAGCGGCATCGCGTTGTACCTGTCGCGCGATCCCGGGGGCGAGTTCTCGGCCGGCGTGCGGGAGTCCGACACCGCGAGGAGCACTCCTTCATGAACCGTCATGAACGGCCTGCCGAACGAGGTGCTCATCAACAGCGGGTAGTCCTTGCCGCCGATGTTCTGGGTCAGCTTGATGGAGTCGTTGATGTTCACGGGCGCACCGAACGTCTCGCCTCCATCGGTGGAGGTCGCGACGAACACCGGGTTGTTGTTCAAGGGTGAGCCCTGCGGGGGCGCGGGGAAGAAGCGATGGCTGAAGCCCACGTGCACCACGTCGCGCTCGCCGGAGGTGTCGACCGCCATCGTCGTCACCCCGGAGGCACTGGGCGCAGACTGCGCGGGGGACTGAGCGCCAGGCGCAGTGGCCGCGGGCGGACCCGCCGCGCCGGCCGACGGGAGCGGCTGCGCGGCGTCGGGCGCCACGGTCCGGTCGGGCGCCGGGCCGGCCTGGGGCTTGCCGCGGTTGTTATCGACCACCGTGGTCGCCCAGGAGTCGCCGAAGTCGTTGGACCGGGAGACGAGGAGGCTGACCTTCCCCTGCCGGCCACCCTCGCCTTCGCCGTAACCGAGCAGGCCGTAGTAGAGGGTGTTGTCACGTCCGAACGCGATGACCGCCTGCGGAACACCGGCGTTGCTCGACACGCAGTACTGGAAGTCACGGGGTCCGGGCTTGGCGTCCAGGATCTTCCAGGTGGCGCCGGCGTCGGTGGAGCGGGCCAGGGAGCACACGCGGGAGCGCAGGTCGGCAACGGCCGCCACGAGGATCCTCGGGTTGTCCGGCGACGCGAGCATGGAGGTCGGCGCGGTGAAGCCGCGGGTAGGTGACAGCTCCTGCTTGGTCATGTGCACGGCCGCCGTCACCCGTTCGACGGCCCGGTCCTGCTCCGCGAACGTGGTCTGGGGGAACCTGTCTCCCTTGGGGACGGACTGCGCCAGCCCGGTCCCGGCAGTGGTGCCGATCAGCCCCACTGCCGCGGCTGCCACAACGGCTCTGCGCATCGTGCTGTGTGTCATGTCGTCCCATCTCGAGAAGTTCCGGGACCCGGGCGCTCCCACCACTGGTCCACTTCTTTCGGCAAGCCGGCGCGGGACAGGGCAGCCGGAGTGATTCATCGAGCAAGGGAAAGCCAGGGCGGAACTTATGCCTTTGCCGGCTCCGGCCGCGCCTTGCGCGACCCCCCCGCCATGCTGGCGAGGGCGGCCAGCAGCAGAGCCACGGCAGCCGCTCCCAGGCCGATGAGAGCCAGGCTGCCCACGCTGGGGCCGTCGTCAGCCGCCAACGTGGCCGGACGGGGCGGCGGAACGGCGCCGATGACCGGAGCGGTCGCCCCCACCTGGATCGTCGCTCGAGCCGGGGATCCGGTGTTCATGTGGTGGGAGTCCTGGACGGCGACGATAAGGTGCTGTCCCTTCGCCGTGCCGGCCGGGATCACGACCGGGACCTCGAACCGACCGGTCATGGTCGATTCCGGCTTTGGGACGGTGGCGAGCAGCGGACCCTGCGGCGAGTCGAGCCGGATCTCGATGGGGGCGTCCTGACCGAAGGCGCCGCCGCGTACCACCACGGTGCCGCCGGGCTCCACGGCCGAGGTGGCGGTCGTGAGCGTCATGAGGCCGACGCAGCCGAAGGCCAAAGAAGCCGGGACGATCAATACGAGGGCGACGACAGCGGCGAGGGTCGACGGCCGCAGCAATTTGGTCATATGTCCAGCCTAACCATCATTGGTTCCGGTATGTCAAGTGGCGGTAACCGCTGGCACAGCGGCCAAACCCCGGAAGACTCCCCAGTTAGGGAGTGACGAAATTGTGACTCGTCGGACATCTATGTGCGTATGACATTTAGTGTCACGACCCGGCGTCGTCGCGGCGACAGAGCCATGCGAGGTCGGTCGTCAGGGCGGAGGTCACTCGAGGGCGAGGAAGCGCAGCGCCGCCCGATATCCCTCGACCCCGAGCCCGGTCAGCGTCGCGGTGGCGACCGCGCTGATGACGCTGACGTGCCGGAACTCCTCGCGGGCGGCGGTCTGGCTGAGGTGCACCTCGAGCAGCGGCGCCGTCAGCTGGGCGCAGGCATCACGAAGCGCGTAGGAGTAGTGACTCCAGGCGGC
This sequence comes from Mycobacteriales bacterium, assembly GCA_030447385.1. GTDB lineage: Bacteria > Actinomycetota > Actinomycetes > Mycobacteriales > SCTD01 > SCTD01. The sequence goes on along the minus strand of JAUJOY010000003.1, from coordinate 386,898 downwards.
CGAGTTCAGCACCACCGGCAGGCGCTCGTCCGCCGCCTCGTGCACCCAGCCGATCAGCGTCGCCTCGTCGTCGGTCTGCCGCACCTCCACCTCGAGCCCGAGGCTCCGTCCCGTCTCGACGCACACCGCACGGAGCTCGTCATGCGTGGTCGTCCCGTAGACGAGCGGCTCGCGACTGCCGAGGCGGCCGAGGTTGACGCCGTTCAGGACCAGGACCCGGGTCACAGGAACACCTCTTGGGGATCGCGGTCCGTGCGTACCTCCTGGTAGGCGGCGACGAGCAGCCCGGGGTCCGGGTCGTCCAGGATGCGCGGGCTCGCGAGCGCGTCCAGGACCACGAAGCGCAGGGAGCTGCCCCGGCTCTTCTTGTCGACCTTCATCGCAGCGAGGATGCGCGGCCAGTCACCGGCGTAGGAGGTCGGCAGGCCCACAGCCTCCAGGATCGTGCGGTGGCGGGCAGCGGTCGCGTCGTCCAGCCGACCGGCGAGCCGGCCGAGCTCGGCAGCGAAGACCAGGCCGACGGAGACAGCCGCGCCGTGGCGCCAGGTGTAGCCCTCGACCTTCTCGATCGCGTGGCCGAGGGTGTGCCCGTAGTTGAGGAACTCGCGCTGCCCCTTCTCGGTCAGGTCCTCCGACACCACCTGCGCCTTGACCGCCACCGCGCGCTCGATGAGCTCGCGGGCCCAGCGGAAGTTCACGGCCTGCGCCGCCGCGGGGTTCTGCTCGATCAGCTCCAGGATGCGCGGGTCGTGGGTGAAGCCCACCTTGACGACCTCGGCCAGGCCGGCGACGTAGTCGTGCCGCGTCAGGGTGTCCAGCGCGGTGAGGTCGCACAGCACGCCGACCGGCGGGTGGAAGGCCCCGACGAGGTTCTTGCCCGCCTCGGTGTTGATGCCGGTCTTGCCGCCGACTGCGGCGTCGACCATCCCGAGCAGGGTCGTCGGCACGTGCACGACGGGTACTCCGCGCAGCCAGGTGGCCGCGACGAACCCCACCAGGTCGGTGGTCGCTCCACCACCCACGGCCACCAGTGCGTCGGTGCGCGTGAAGCCGATGGTGCCGAGGACGTCCCACAGGTAGGCCGCCACCTTCAGGTCCTTCTGGGCCTCCCCGGCGGGCACCTCGACGGCGTGCGCCTCGTGCCCGTTGTCGGTGAGGTCCTCGCAGATCGCCTCGGCGGTCAGCCGGAGAGCCGCGGGATGCACGACGGCGATGCGGGCGCTGCCGCGCACCATCGCCTCCAGCTCGCCGAGCAGGCCGCGGCCGATGACCACGTCGTACGGGCGGTCGCCGGCCACGCGGATGCGGGACGGCTCGTCGCTCATCCGCCGGACTCTAGGTGCCCGACGACGTCGTCGACCACCTCGACCACCGTCCGGCCGCTGGTCGGCACGGCCCGTCCGGCAACCTCGTGGTAGAGCGGCATGCGCTCCTCGAGCAGCACCTTCAGCGTCGCCCGCGGGTTGAGCGCGAGGACCGGCCGGTCGCGGTTCAGGCCGATGCGGCCGCTGGCCGCAGGGAGGTCCACGTCCAGCAGCACCACCGCATGTCCCGCGAGCAGTGCCCGAGTCGCCGGGGACAGGACCGCGCCGCCACCGAGGCTGAGGACGCCGTCGTGCTCGCGCAGCGCTGCCGCGACGGCCGCCGCCTCGAGGGCCCGGAAGTACTGCTCGCCGTCGTCGAGAAAGATGTCGGCGATGGGCTTTCCCACGGCGGCCTCGACGTCGCGGTCGGTGTCGCGGAAGCCCACACCGAGCCGCTCCGCCACCTGCAGCCCGACGGTCGTCTTCCCGGCGCCCGGTGGACCGACGAGGACCAGCAGCGGCCGCACCTGTCCCCGCTCCGAGCTCGTCATCGGATGGTCAGGGCCTTCCGGTAGCTCTCCCAGTTGCGGCGGGTCTCCTCCACCGAGTCCCCGCCGAACTTCTCGAGCGACGCGTCGGCCAGCACGAGCGCCACCATCGACTCGGCGACGACGCCGGCGGCGGGAACCGCGCACACATCGCTGCGCTGGTGGTGCGCCGCGGCGGCGGCCCCGGTGGCCGTGTCCACCGTCCGCAACGCCCGCGGGACGGTGCTGATCGGCTTCATCGCAGCCCGCACCCGCAGGACCTCACCACTGGACATGCCGCCCTCGGTGCCGCCGAGCCGGCCGCTCGTGCGCGTGAGCCTGTCGGCTCCCCGGACGATCTCGTCCATCACCTGGCTGCCCCGCTTGCGAGCCACGTCGAACCCGTCGCCCACCTCGACGCCCTTGATGGCCTGGATCCCCATGAGGGCGCCCGCCAGGCGGCTGTCGAGCCGGCGGTCCCAGTGCACGTGGCTGCCGAGTCCCGGTGGCAGGCCGTACGCCAGCACCTCGACGACGCCGCCGAGGGTGTCGCCCTCCTTCTGGACGGCGTCCACCTCCGCCACCATCGCGGCGCCCGTCGCCGGGTCGAACGCCCGGACGGGGCTCTCGTCGATCCCGGCGAGGTCGGCCGGCGCCGGCGGAGCAGCTCCCTCCGCAGCAGCGACGCCGCCGATGCTGACGACGTGGGAGAGGACCTGCACGCCGTACGCCTGCGCGAGGAACGCCTTGGCCACAGCGCCCAGCGCTACCCGCGCGGCGGTCTCGCGGGCGCTGGCCCGCTCGAGGACCGGCCGGGCGTCGTCGAAGGCGTACTTCTGCATGCCGACGAGGTCGGCGTGGCCGGGCCGTGGTCGTGTGAGGGGCGCGTTGCGGGCCAGCCCCTCGAGCTCCTCGGCCGCGACCGGGTCGGCCGCCATGACCGTGGACCACTTCGGCCACTCCGTGTTGCCGATCCGGATGGCCACCGGGCCGCCCTGGGTCACCCCGTGGCGGATGCCGCCGAGGAACTCCACGTCGTCGCGCTCGAACGCCATCCGGGCGCCGCGGCCGTGGCCGAGCCGGCGGCGCGCCAGCTCGTCCGCGACCTGGTCGGTGGTGATGCGCGCTCCCGCGGGCAGCCCCTCGAGCACGCCCATCAGGGCGGGGCCGTGGGACTCCCCGGCGGTCAGCCAGCGCAACATGCCGGGCAGTCTCCCAGATGTCGCCCGGGCCGGGCCGGGATCGGCTACTGGATGACGACTTCCTGCCCCTTGGAGACCTCGAACGCCGAGCTCTCGCCGAACTGCAGGATCGCGAACCAGCCGCGGTCGTCCTGCTTCAGGTCGAGCACGAGCAGCTTGCCGTCGAGCAGCATCCCCTTGCTGCCCTTGAGCTCCTTGCCGTTGAGCAGGAACGTCGCCACCGGTGCAGCGCCGGCGGGGACGGTCACGCTCGTCAGCTGGACGGTCCGCTGAGCCGGAGCGGGTGCGGGGGCCGGGGGCGGCGGCACGTTGTTGACGACCACGATGGGCGCAGGTGCCGGCGGCGGGGGCGGTGGCGGGGGCGGGGGCTTCGGAGCCGCGGGCGGCGCGGCCGGCGGCTGGACGTACAGCGCCCGGAAGGGGTTGCGGCCGAGCTGCACCTCGGCGGCAGCGGGCAGGGCGGCTGCCTGCTCGGGCGGGACAGCCGGCGCCTCGACCCGCGGAGCGCGCTTGGTCGGGACGAAAGCCTCCTCGGTCGTCTCCTCGCCACTGCCGCCCAGGAAGAAGAAGGCGCCCGCCGCGAGGCTCACAGCAGCGAGTGCTCCGAGCATCACGAGGTTGCGACGGCTGTCCTTGTCCTCGCCGCTGGGGTCGCCTGCCGTCGCCGCGTCCTCGGCACTCGAGAAGGGGAAGGGCGAGTCGCTCATCGTCGTCTCCTACTTGACCGGGGCGGCGGGCGGCGCGACGGCAGCGGTCGCCGCGGGACGGTTCACGGCCATGAAGACCGTGCCGCTGATGGTGGTGGACAGCGAACGGCCGTCGTCGACCGTCGGTGTACCGGCCTTGGCCGCCGTGGGGCTGACGCCGGGTACGACGCTGAGGTCGACGACCCGCACCGCCCGCGGCAGGTTCTCGAGGTTGGCGGTGAACTGCGCGAGGTCGAAGTAGTCACCGACGACCTTGATCCCGACGGGGATGGTGGCGAGAGCTCCCGCCGGGCCGCCAGCCGGTGGCGGTGCGGTCGGGCCGGCCTGCGCGGTGGCCGGCTCGGCCGCCCTCGGCTGGACCGGAGCCGCGACCGGCGCCACCGGCTGCCCCGGCGTGACCGACACGAACTCGACACCGGCCGACGTGCTGGCCTCGGTGAGGGCCCGGATCAGCGCCGGCAGCGAGGGGTTGTCGGGGATCTTGGCGGAGACGGCGGCGAGCTCGGCCTGCTTCTTCGGCAGGTCCTTCGCCTGGGCCCGGAGCACCTGCAGCTGGGTCTCGAGGACGGCGTTCGCGGCCACCTGCTCCGCGGCCTGCGCCCGCAAGGCGGCCGCCTCGTCCTTCTTCGGCGACACCAGCAGGAACCAGCCTGCGGCCAGGATGACCAGCGCGGCGAGCACGGTCATCGTGACCCACTGCTTGAGCTTGTCCATGTCAGCCTCCGGCCGGCGTGGTGTAGCGGCCGGACAGAGCGGCAGGCGTCATGGTGACCGTGCTGGTGAAGTTGACGATGCTGCGCGTGCCGATAAGGGCCTTGGTCGAGGACGTGAAGTAGGGGTTCGTGTAGCCCTTCTGCTTGGCCAGCGACTCGAGCCACGCAGCGACGTCGTCGTGCTTGAAGCCGACGCCGGTGAAGGTGACCTGGCCGATGCCCGGCTCGGTCGTACCGAGCGTCGCCGGCGCCTCCGCCTGCTTGAAGCTGACGTTGGTGAGCCAGACGTTCTCCGGCACCGTGAGGCTCAGGTCGTTGAGGTACTGCGAGAAGCGCACCTCCTTGCCCATCGCCTGGGTGAGCATCGCCTGGGCCGCGGCGGCCTGGCCGTACACGCGCTGGACGTCGGCGTACTTCGCCGTCTCCGCCTTCAGCGCCGTGTTGGTGGTGTCCGCCGCCTCGACCTCTGCGGTCGCGTCGTTGACGCTGCCGACCGCGCCGAGGAACAGCAGCGCGACCACGCCCACCGCGGCGAGGACGCCGCCGCCGAGCCCGTACTGGATGCGCCGGAAGCGCGCCCGCTCGGCGATCTCGGGGGGCAGGAGGTTGACCCGCGGCAGCGCCGGCAGGCCGGTTCCCACGGCCTGCTTGGTGTCCTGCAGGTGCTCCGACAGGACGCTCACGACGCCACCCCCAGGGCGAGGCCGACCGGAACCGTCACCATCGGCTCGACGTAGGCGAGCTGCTCGTCGGTCAGGCCGGTCTTGCCGATCTTCAGCACGGACATGGGACGGGCCACCTCGACCGGCAGGCGGGTCGCGGCCCCCAGACGCTCGACGAGCCCGCCGAGCCGGGAGCCGCCACCGGAGAGGACCACGCGGCCGATGCGGGCGCTGCCGGGCTGGGCCAGGTAGTAGGCGAGCGACCCGCGTACCTCCTCGACGAAGGCGCTGCCGGTCGACTCGATGGCGCGGTTCGCGGGGTGTGGCTGGGCGTTGCCGGCCACCAGTGAGAGGCCGGTGGTCTGCTTGACCGACTCAGCCTGCTCCTGCGGGACACCGAGTCGCTCCGCGACGGCGTCGGTGATGTCGCCGCCGCCCATCAGCAGGATCCGGACGAAGCGCGGGACGCCGCCCTGGTGCACCACGATGTTGGTCACGCTCGCGCCCACGTCGATGAGGGCTTCGGCCTCCACCGCAAGACCCGCGGCGGAGGTGACCTGCGAGCGCAGCACCGCGAACGAGGTCAGGTCGACCATCGACGGCGAGAGCCCCGCCTTCTCGACCGCCGCGAGCGCGCTGCCCACCATGTCTCGGGCCGCGGCGACCAGCAGGACGCGCAGCATCCGCGTACCGGTGTCGCTGTGGAACTCCTCGAGGGGGTGGAAGTCGAGGATCGCCTGCTCGACCGGCATCGGGATGAAGTCCTGCACCTGGAACGACAGCGACTTGCGCAGCTCCTGGACGGGCAGCCAGGGTAGGTCGACCTGCCGGACGACGACCTTCTGGTTGGCCACCCCGACGACGACCCGCTTCGAGCCGAACTTCGCCTGTGCCCACAGCTGCGAGATGGCGCCTGCCACGGCGGCGACGTCCATGACCTCGCCGTCCTGCACCGCCCCGACGGGCAGGGCCACCTGCCCGAACCGCTCGAGTGTCGTTCCGCCCCGTCCCATCGAGAGCTCGGCGGCGCGTACGCCGGAGGTCCCGATGTCGAGACCCACTACTGGTCGTCCTGCCACTGCGCGTCCCCTCAGACAGCGGCCGGGTGACCGCGGAGGTCCGGTGGTCTCCCACTCGGTGTTCGAAGAGCGCATCGACCGTCCGGCGGTGCGGCTTGAGCACGCAGAGTGACGGAGTTGGGCCGTACGGCGCAGCGCCCCGCGGATGTCCACCCCCTGCGCTGATCTTCGTCTTGTCGGGCGTCGCTGCGCTCGGGGAGGCCCTACAGGAGGTAGATCATCTCGAGGGCGGCGGTGGGGCTGGGGACAACCGGGTGGGGCGGTGCTGGCCGGCAGCAGTCTGGGGTCATGCGCACGATCACCTTCACCTGGCGCGAGCTGGTCTCGACCTGCGGCGCGCCCGAGCTCGCGCGAACTGCTGTCGCGAACGGCCGCTACCGCCGGGTCGTATGCGGCGCGTACGTGCTCGCGCACGTGCGGACGACACCTCCACCCGGTCGGCCGCCCTCCGGCGAGTCCTGCCGGAGGGGGCTGTGCTGAGCCATTGGGCGGCCCTGTGGGCGCTCGGGCTGGACGTGCTGCCGCGGGACAGCGCGCACGAACGTTACGACGGGCGAGCGGAGCGGCTGAAGCGCGAGAAGTTCGCCCATGACCGCAGGCGCCACACGGCGACATCAACGACCTGTCGGTAGAGGTCCGCCGATTCACCGCGGACGACTACTACCAGACCAGCGGAGCCGGACGACTGGGCGCGCTGCGGCGGGCCCTCGCTGTCGGCGCCGGTCGATCGCGGCCCGACCTGCGGTTCGGGCCTGACACGCTGCGCGCACCCGTGCTCCAGCCCCTGCCGAGCCGTTCACCGTCGATCTTCCCCGTCTCGGTGGTCGCTGAGCGCGTACCATCCCCAGGAGGCGTAGATCAGCGGGATGGGGGGCTGCGCTCAGACGCTGGTCGCTCCGAGATAGGCCCGCGCGAGCTCTTCCCCGGCAAGGACCGCGATCAGCACGCCGATCAGCATGAACGGCCCGAACGGCACCTTGGTCTTGCGGTCGCCCCTCTGCGCGGCGATGAGCAGGATGCCGAAGACGCCGCCCAGGAAGAAGCCGAGGAACAGCCCGACGCACCACGCCCCCCAGCCGATCCAGGCGGTGTACATCCCGAGCACGCCGGCGAGCTTGACGTCGCCGAACCCCATGCCGGCCGGATAGGCGTAGCACAGGGCGAAGTACAGGGCGTACATCGCCGCTCCGCCGAGCAGCGCCCGCAGCAGGTCGCCGGAGTCGCTGTAGAAGAACTCACCCGTCCCGAGCAGGAGCACCGCGACGGGGTAGCTCGGCAGCGTCAGCGCGTTCGGCAGGCGCTTGCAGTCCAGGTCGATGACGGCCAGCGCGAGCCCGACGGCCGCCAGGTAGAGGTACGCCGGCAGCACCGGGTCCAGCCCGAACCGCAGGGCCATGACCGCGAAGAGCACACCGCAGGCGAGCTCGACGAGCGGGTAGCGAGGCCTGATCGGCTGGCCACAGCTGCGGCACTTCCCGCGCAGCAGCAGCCAGCTCAGGACCGGCACGTTGTCCCGGGGCCGGATCGGCTCGCCGCACCCGGGACAGGCGGACGGCGGAGAGACCACGGACTCCCCGCGCGGTACGCGATGGATGACCACGTTGAGGAACGAGCCGATCACGACGCCCAGGACGCCGGCCAGGACGGCGAGCAGCAGTTGCCCCATGGCCGAGAGGCTAGATCAGCAGCACCGACGTCCGGCCCTCAGTTGAGGTCACGCGCGTCGTCCTGGGCGAACTTCTTCGCCTCGATGTGCAACAGCGCGGAGGGCAGGTCGCGGATGAAGCACGAGTCGAGCTGGAAGGTCTCGTTGCCACCGAGGGAGAGGTCGTTGGCGAACAGCGTTCCCAGGACGTTGTAGCCACCGTTGCCCCGCCACTGCCCGTCCGGCACGAACAGGGCCGCGTCGAACCAGTCGCTCGTACCGCCCTGGAACACCAGGTTTCCGCGGGCCAGCACGAACGTCACGACCGGCTGGGGACCGCTCGCGCACCGGGTGTAGCTGCCGACCGGGTCCGGAGCCTGCTGGAACGCGGTCGGGATGTTGGAGATGCCCAGGTCGTAGGTGTCGCTCGGGCACAGGGTTGGCGCCTCGTCACAGTCGATGTAGACGACCGGCTGGATGAAGCCGCTGTTCAACGCGGTCTGCAGCTTGCTGAGCAACGACGCGGCGGAGACGTTGTACGTCCCGGTGATGCGGGCGCGGCTCGCGAGGGCCTCGTACTGGTCGTCGGACAGCCCGCGCGGGCGGTAGCCGTAACGCTGCAGGTCCTTGATGGTGAAGCTGGTGCTGTCACACAATCCGTCCGCTCGCGGTGTGCAGCCCTCCGTCGGCAGCGCGTCCGGATACGGCGCCCCGTTCTTACGGACGCGGGTGCGGTAACAGCCGCTGCCTGGCGCGACCGGGCCGCCGCCCGCGGCCTGGTCGTTGTTGACCGCCGCCTTCTCCGGGCAGTTGCTGGTCTTGTGGACGTCCCCGTTGCTGCCGCAGCCACTGGTGGTCGTCACCATCGTCGTGGAGTGCGCAGAGGCGGGCTGGTCCCAGAAGGCGTCGATCCCCTGGAACCGCGTGCCGTTACCGGACCCGTCGTTGCGAGGGGAGACGCAGGATCGGGTGAACAGGCTCTCGTTGTAGAGAGCGGTGCCGCCGTTGCCGGAGACCTTCTCGCCGAAGACGCCGATGGGGAAGGGCTCGGGCCGCACATCGAGGTCGACCACCACCGTGCTGGCCGCAGGGCCGTTGCCGAAGACGCCCTTGGAGTGGACGCGGTACAGCCCTGACGTGACGCCGTTCTCGGGGTCGTAGGCGCGCAGCGTGCCGACCCAGACCTTGTAGCAGGTCTGGCTGGGCAGGCACGGTGCTGCGCCACCGTCGACGGGGACTTCCATCGGCGCCACCGCGCTGGTCCAGCTCATCGTCGTTCCCAGGCAGCTCGGGGGCAGGGGCAGGGACGGGTCGGTTGGCTCGAGGCAGGTGAACCGCGACAGCGGCAGTCGCGCGCTTCGGATCCCCTCGACGACTTCGGCGACGCCGGCCTCCGACGTGGCGAAGGCCGATCCCGCCTGCTTGTCCCGGGTGGTGTTCTTGATGTTGTTCAGCGACATCGTCGCTACGGTCATCGTGAGGACGGTGATGATCGACGCCACTCCCATGACCAGCAGCATGGCGACGCCCTCGTCACCCCTCGTGCGGCGCTCAGAGCCTCGGATCATGGCTTGTTCCTCACGTCGACCTGCGTGGTGTAGGCCTGCTCGCGGCCGTCCTTGGCCATGCGCAGGTGGAGCACGAGCGAGTTCACGCCCCGGATCGCGCTGGTGTTGATGTCTCCGTCGGATCCGCCGCCGTCACCGACCGGCGCGAGGGCCTTGTCGAGCTCCCGCCACGTCGTCACGCCCAACGGCTCGTCGGTGTCGAAGCGGTACTGGTTGCTGCGGTACTCGGCGGAGAAGCCCGCGACGTTTCCGGCGAGGATGGGCAGAGCTCCCGCCAGCCGGCAGTCGGCCGGAACGGCTGTCAGCTCCACGGGGATGAGCCACAGGTGGCTCCGGTCGGTGGCGGTGCCCTGTGGGTCGTAGCAGTAGGTGAGCGACTCCGGGTTGACCAGGTTGTCCGTGGGGCACGCGGGCGCGTTTCCGGCGCACCCGTCGCCGTTGAAGTCGGCCTTGAACGACAGCGCCGTCAGGGACGTGCCGTCGTACGCCGGACCATCGGGGTTCACGACAAAGGTGAGCTCGCTGGCCTGGCGGATCTCGCGGACCATGCGGTTCAGGGCGTTGCGGCCCTCCTCGTTGAGGTCGTGCTGCGTCCGCGCCCGCGCAGCGCCGTCCTTGACGCCGAGCAGCGTCGTGAAGCCGACCGACATCAGGATCAGCAGGAGGGATGCTGCCAGCAACAGCTCCACCAGGGTCATACCGGCATCACGTTGATCCCGACCGGTCATCGGGTTCTCCCTCATCGGGAGTCCGACGCGCTGCACGAGAGACTGCCCAGGCGAACCGCGACCCCGCCGGGACCGACGACCGACTCCGGCGACGTCAGGCCGAAGACGTGGTCGATGCTCTGCGCCCCGGAGGTCGTGGACTCCGTCACTCCCGTGCTGACGTCCCAGGCCAGGTAGTCGGCGAGCGTACGTGCGATGCCCCCCTCGAAGAAGGTGATGGTGGCGGGGTCGGGAAGGCTCGGTACCGCGGAGGGATAGCTGATCGTCTTGCTGCCGCCCGGCCAGGTCACCGTGAGGTCGTACTTCGCGGACACCGCCACACCCGACGTACAGACAAGCTCGGAGCTGGTCAGCTTCGCGGTCACCAGGCCTTCCGGGCGCTCCGTCGTCGGGATCATGTGCACCGTGGCCACAGCCGCGCGCGCCATCGCGCTCGCAGTGCGCGGGACCTTCAGGATGTCGGTTGCGGTCACTGCAGCCTCACCGCGCACGCGTCCGTTGGACAGGTCACCGCCGGCGTTGGGGTCCTTGATGAAGACCAGGGGTGACACGTCCGAGACCTGGAGCGCCGAGGCGTACGCGGGTGCGGTCAGCCAGTTGCGGAACCCGAAGGCGTAGCTCTTGCAGCCACCGCCGCTGTTGAGCAGTCCGGACCTGGCCGTACGACTGCCGGTCGTGGCCGCGACGTCGTCGGTGTTGTCCGAGGGCACGACCGGAACACCGAGCGCGGTGGTGGCGCTGACATTGCCGTAGGCGCTCTTGCCAGCCCAGCCCCACCCGCAGTCGACCCACGTGCTCAGCGTGGTCGCCGGAACGCCCGCCGCGATGACCGGACCGTTCACCTCGTCCACCGATCCGGCCGGGTTGGGGGGCGCGTTCACGCCCTGGGACGAAGAGCTGGCCTGGCCCACCCCGGTGTGGTCGAGCCTGGCACCCACAGCCTGCACCGAGGCGACGGAACCGGTGGTCAGGGAGCCGTCAGCCTTGACCTCACCGGCCTCGGCGGTCAGGCTGCGCGACTCGCTCGGCGCATCCGACGTCACGCGCAGCGCGACCGCCTGAGCCTGCGTGGTGACGAGTGGCCGGTTGCCTCGGGCGTCCGCGAGCTCGGTGTAGGTCCGCAGCGTGCCCTGCTGTCCTCCTCGGTCCCACGTTGTCAGGACCGTGACTCCGACGAGGCGGGTGGGCGCCGTGTCGGCTCCCACCGTCTGGCTGTTGTACCCGGCCGGCGGCGTCACCGGGACGCCGGTCCGCAGCAGGAACTGCAGGTACACGACCTGGGAGAAGCCCGCCGCCTCGGCGAGGGGGGAGCAGGTCACCCGGTAGGCCGGGCCGCTGGGGGCGCCACCGCTGCCGGGCGCGGCAGAAAGGTACTGGCCGCTGCAGCCGGCCTCCTCGCTCACCGTGGGCGTGGGGCTGAGGTTGGTGAAGTAGCGGTCCAGCAGGTCGACGAACGGCCCGTTCTGGCGGTCCACCTGGAACGGCAGGTTCCGCAGGCGCTCGATGCGCAGCTGGCTGAGGTCCTTCGCCAGGGTCTCGACGCGTGCCATCTGGCTGACCTTGAGGCCGAGCACGAGCAGGGGCAGTGCCGCGATGGCGACCACCCCGAAGATGGACAGCGCCACGATGACCTCGATGAGGGTGAAGCCGGACTCCTTCTCGGAGCGGCGCCTCAGAAAGTCAGTTGGAGTAGACACGGCTGGTCAGCTGCTCCACGTTGACGGTGTAGGTGGGCTTGCCGGTGCGGGTCACGGTGACCGTGCCGGCGGACGCGGTCCCCCGGGGATAGAAGTAGGCGCATGCGGATGCGCTCGCTCCCGCGGTGCAGGCACTGGTCTGACCGGACCCGTAGGTGAACGTCGGGGCGAGGGTGCTGCCGCCGGAGTTCGCCGACCCGCGCTGGACGAGCACTCCGGTGCTGTCGCACGACCGGCGGTAGGTCAGCCACGATCCGTCGGCCTGGAAGGCCAGGCAGTAGGTGCGTCCCTCCGTGAGGGCCTGCTGCGCGGTGGTGCGCAGCGCGCTGATGACCTCGTCACGGGTGCCCTTGTGCCCGTTGGAAGCGCTCCAGGCCGCCAGCGAGGTTCCGGCGAGCCCGCTCAGCACGGCGCCGACCGACAGCGTGACCAGGACCTCGATCAGCGTGAAGCCGCTGTCGTCGCGGCGACGCGTACGGGTCAACGGGACCACCCCTTTCTTTTTCCAGTAGGTGCTTCGGCGTGCAGGAAGGGCCACCTGAGGCGGTACGTGAACCGATCCGAGAAAGCCGAACGGCCGGCCCCTCCGAGGAGGGACCGGCCGCTCGGTGTGGACGGCTGCGGGCTACAGCGCCGCGGGGCAAGCACCGGTGGCGGGCTTGCCGTTCTTGCTGAGGAAGTGCTGGATGCGCGTGATCGGGGCGACTGAGGCAGCATCGATCTTGGTGGACTCGGCCTGGATGCAGAAGCCGGTTGCGCCACCCGCACCGAGGACGACAGTCGTCGGGCCGACGGTGTCGGACTGCTTGAAGCCGGCGTCGGCGGTGGCCGGGTAGACGCCCTTGTCGTCCAGGTACTCCTCCATCTTCAGCGCGTTGTTGCGAAGGTCGGACTTGACGGCCTTGTCCCAGCCCTTCTCGCGCTGCTTGAGGAAGGTCGGGATGGCGATGGCGGAAAGGATGCCGATGATGATGACGACGACGAGGAGCTCGATGAGCGTGAAGCCCTTGTCGTTCTGCTCAGCCTTGCGGATGCGAGCCAGCATTGCGATGTCCTCCTGGACGGATGTAGGTGAGCCGCGCGGTGGTGCTGCGGTCCCTCGCGCGGCTCCTCCTGGGGAGGATCCGGCTCAGGCAGCCAGGCGTGCCTGCGGGTGCAGGCCCCTCGGCTTTGCGACCCCGCCTCGCGACGGGTGTGCCCTTGCTGTGCCTTGCGACTCGATGACCTCTTGATGTTCGGGCTCGGCCCCGGCTCACTTGAGCAGGCTCGGGAACAACGGCGAAGCTTCACCCGTTCGTGGCGGCTGCTTCTTCACCGGAGCGGGAACGCACGGCGAGCCCCGCCGGCTGCAGGCCGGCGGGGACTCGTCCCGCGAGGAGCCGTGGTGCTACTCGACGAGCTCGAAGATCTTGAAGATCGGCATGTAGAGGGCCACGATCATCCCGCCGATGATGGCGCCCATGAAGGCGATCATCAGCGGTTCCAGCAGGGCCGTGAGGCTCTCCGTGGTGGACTCGACCTCCTGGTCGTAGAACTCGGCGATCTTCGCGAGCATGGTGTCCAGGGCACCGGTGTCCTCACCGACCGACATCATCTGCACCACCATCGGCGGGAAGATCGGGTGCTCGGTCAGGGGCTGCGTCACCGACTCACCGGTACGCACGCTCTCCTGCACGGCGCGCACTGCACGCGCGAGCACGATGTTGCCGCAGGTGTCCGCCACGATGTCGAGGCTCTGCAGGATCGGCACGCCGCTCTTGAGCATCGTGCCGAGGTTGCGGGCGAACCGGGCCAGGGCGATCTTCTTGAACAGGGAGCCGAAGACCGGCGCCTTGAGCTTGAGCGGGTCGACGAACCCGCGCACCTTCTCGTCCCGCTTGATCTTCTTCCAGACGATCGAGAAGGCGACGAGCCCGATCACGAGCATCGGGAGCAGGATCTTCATCTGACCGCTGAGGAACACCAGGAACCGGGTGGGCAGCGGCAGGGTCGCGCCGAGGTCTTTGAACATCGCCTCGAAGACGGGGACGATGAACATCAGCATGCCGATGACGGCCAGCACGGCCATGACGAAGACCACGATCGGGTAGGTCATCGCGGACTTCACCTTGCCGCGCAGCTTGACCTCGGCCTCGTAGTTCTCCGCGATCTGCATGAGGACCGAGTCGAGGAAGCCACCCACCTCACCGGCCTTGCACATGTTCACCATCAACGGCGGGAAGACCGCAGGGTGCTTCGCCATCGAGGCGGACAGGCTGTTTCCCGTCTCGATGTCGCCGCGGACCTCGCCGAGGATCCGGGCGAGCTCCTTGTTCTCGGTCTGCTCGGTCAGGATCGTCAGCGCGCGCAGCAGCGAGAGCCCGGAGTTGATCATCGTGGCGAACTGCCGCGAGAAGACCGCCAGGTCCTTGAGCTTGACCTTCTTGCCGAACCCCGGGATCGAGAGCTCCTTCTTGAGCCCGGAGTTGGACTGCGTGATGCTCACGGGCGCGTAACCCATGGTCTTGAGCTTGTTGGCGACCTGGGCCTGCGTCTCCGCGTCCAGCGTCCCGGTCTTCATCTTGCCGGTCCGGTCGCGGACCTTGTACTCGAACGTCGCGGTTGCCATGGTCAGTCGCCTCTCACGCCCGGCCGCAGAGCCGGTTGAAGTCCTCGACGTGGTGGCACTTCTCCAGCGCCGCGTCGTATGTGATCTTGCCGGCCTTGACGAGCGACGCCAGGTTGCTGTCCATGGTCGACATGCCGTGCTTCGCGCCGGCCTGCAGCGCGGAGTAGATCTGGTGGGTCTTGCCCTCGCGGATGAGGTTGCGGATGGCGGGGGTGGCCACCATGACCTCGGCAGCGACGACCCGTCCCTTGCCGTCGGCGGTCTTGACCAGCTGCTGGCAGACGACACCCTGAAGGGCACCGGAGAGCATCACGCGAACCTGCTGCTGCTGGGACGGCGGGAAGACGTCGATGACGCGGTCGATCGTCTGCGCAGCGTCCTGGGTGTGCAGCGTCGCCATGACGAGGTGGCCGGTCTCCGCTGCGGTCAGGGCGATCTCGATCGTCTCGAGGTCACGCATCTCCCCGACCAGGATGATGTCGGGGTCCTGGCGCAGGACGTGCTTGAGGGCGTTCTTGAACGACCAGGTGTCCTCGCCGACCTCGCGCTGGTTCACGAGGCAGCCCTTGTGGTTGTGCAGGAACTCGATCGGGTCCTCGACGGTCATGATGTGGTCGCGGCGGTTGCGGTTCGCCAGGTCGACGACCGAGGCGAGGGTGGTCGACTTGCCCGAGCCGGTGGGGCCGGTGACGAGGACGAACCCGCGCGGGAGCATGGCGAAGTTGGCCACGGACGGCGGGACACCCAGGTCCTCGAGCTTCTTGATCTCGTACGGGATCAGGCGGAACGCCGCGCCGACGGAGTCCCGCTGCTTGTAGAGGTTGACCCGGAAGCGGGCCTTTCCCGGCAGCGAGTAGGCGAAGTCGAGCTCGAGCTCCTCCTCGAACTTCTCGCGCTGCTTCTGCGACATGATCGCGTACATCGTCTTCTGGATCAGCGAAGGCGTCAGGACGGGGAAGTCCTCCAGCTGCGCCAGGTGGCCGTTCTGCCGGACCGTCGGCCGGGCCCCCACCGTCAGGTGCAGGTCGGAGGACCTGTGCTCCAGCACGTACAGCAGCAGGTCCGACAGGAACGCTGCGTCCTCGGTGGTGTCCTCGGCGCCGATCCGGACCGCGGCGTCGGGAGCCGCCGGTGCCGTGTCGGAAGGGGTTGCCTGTGCGGGTACGAGCGAGGCGGCCGCGGCCGCGGCCGGTGCGGGAGCTGGTGCGGGTGCCGGCGCGAGGGCTACCGGAGCAGGGGCTATGCGGGGGGCCACGGCCACCGGTGACGGGGCGGCCGGCCCTGGAGCGAGCGGCATCGCGCTCGCCGGGCGTACGGGGGGCGGCACGGCCGGCGGACCCGGAGCCGGAGCCTGCGTGCGCGGCGGCGGATAGGCCGTGGCCGGCGGTGCGGCGTACGCGGCGGGAGCACGCGGTGCGGCGTACGCGGCGGGAGCAGGCGGTGCGGCGTACGCGGCGGGCGCAGCCGGCGCGGCGTACGCGGCGGGAGCAGACGGCGCAGGCGGTGCGGCGTACGCGCTGGGAGCAGCGGGAGCGGGGGCCGCAGGAGCGGGTGCGGCGAAGGACAGGGTGGAGCTGGCGCTCAGCTCCATCGGTGTCGCGACCGGCAGCGGCGGGGCAGGCACCCAGTCGGGGTCGAGCGGGCTCAGGGCAGGACTCGCCCCGAAGTAGCCTTCCATCCCGGCCGGGACGGGAGTCTGCGCATCCACGTGGTCCTTCCTCGGCGCCGGGGCGTCCGGCGCTGTGCTCCCCGCAGGCATCGGCGCCTCGCTGCGGCCCCTTGAGCCGCTCCGGGTGCAAGGCGCCCAGGAGCACTCAGACCACGACGCGCAGGATCTCCTCCATCGAGGTGTGGCCGGCCTTGACCTTGCTCAGCCCGTCGTTGCGGAGGGTGATCATGCCCTCGGCGAGCGCCACCTTGCTGATGGTCAGCGCGGAGGCGTGCTCCACCGCAAGCCGCTCGATGTCCTCGCTGACCGCCATGACCTCGTGCAGCGCGAGCCGGCCCTTGTAGCCCGTCTTCGCGCACGAGCTGCACCCCACCGGCCGGTAGAGCGTCGGCGGCGGCTCGTCCGGCGACCAGGGGAAGCGCATCTCGACGAGGGACTCGCGCGTCGGGACGTAGGCCTCCTTGCACTTCGGGCACAGCTTTCTCGCCAGGCGCTGGGCGAGCACGCAGTCGAGCGCGGAGCCGACTAGGAACGGCTCGATCCCCATCTCGATGAGCCGGGTGATCGCCGACGGTGCGTCGTTGGTGTGCAGGGTCGTCAGCACGAGGTGGCCGGTCAGCGCCGCCTCGATGGCGATCTGCGCGGTCTCGTGGTCACGCACCTCACCGAGCAGCACGATGTCCGGGTCGGACCGCAGGATCGAGCGCAGGGCGGCCGCGAAGGTCAGCCCGGCCTTGACGTTGGTCTGCACCTGGTTGATGCCGTCGAGCCGGTACTCCACCGGGTCCTCGACGGTGATGACGTTGACCTCGGGCTTGCTGACGATGTTCAGCGTGGCGTAGAGCGTGGTCGACTTGCCCGAGCCGGTGGGCCCGGTGACGAGGATCATCCCGTACGGCTTGGTGAAGCTCTTGGCGTAGATGTCGTAGTTGGCCTGGCCGAACCCCAGGTCGGACAGCTTGAGCATCGCGGTCGAGTTGTCCAGGATGCGCATGACGATCTTCTCGCCCCACACCGTCGGCAGGGTCGCGACGCGCAGGTCGATCTTCTTCCCGTTGCTGTTCACCGACAGGCGGCCGTCCTGCGGGATGCGGCGTTCGGCGATGTTGATGTCGGCCATGATCTTCAGGCGGCTGGTCACCCCCGAGGTGATGCTCTTCGGCGAGCGCATCACCTCGTGCAGCACGCCGTCGATGCGGAACCGCACCCGAAGGTCCTTCTCGGCCGGTTCGATGTGGATGTCGGAGGCCCGGTCCTGGATCGCCTGTGTGATGAGCAGGTTGACGAACTTGACGATCGGCGCGTCCTCGACGATCTCCCTGACGTTGGACAGGTCGTCGGAGTCCTCGTCCGGGGTGTCGATCGCCGAGGTCAGCTCGTCCATCTCGTCGTCGCCGCGGTGGTAGCGGTTGATCGCGGTGATGACGTCTGACTTCGTGGCGACGACGGAGCGCACGTCCATGCCGGTCATCGAGCGGATGTCGTCGACGGCGAAGACGTTCGCCGGATCCGCCATCGCCACGACGAGCTTTCCCTCTTCGTAACCGATCGGCAGCGCGTTGTGGCGGCGGCAGACCTGCGCGGGGACCTTCGTGACGGCTGAGCCGTCCACCGGGTAGTCGGCAAGGTCGACGAACTTCAGGCCGATCTGGGTGGCCAGGGCGGCTACGAGCTGGCCCTCCGAGAGCATTCCCAGGTCGACGAGGACCCGGCCGAGGCTGCGGCCGAGCCGGCGCTGCTCCTCCACGGCGCCGGCGAGCTGCTCCGCGGTGACGTGCCCGCCCTCGAGCAGGATGTCGCCGAGCTGCTTCACGTGGGTCTCCTGGCGCCGGGGTCTGCCGACTGCTTCGGACGGAACCGCGCAGGCCTTGACCCGGTGCGTACGCGGGGGGCTGTCGGCTGCGCCGTCCCGGGCTCAGGCCCTGTCGTCGGAGGAGGTCAGGAGCAGGGCGAGCTCCTCCAGGGCGGCAGCCTGCTCCGAGGCCGGGTCGAGGGTCGTGGACGACCCGTCCCGGAAGCCGAGCGAGATCCGCCCGGGCTGCGGCGGGTGTCCCGCGTCGGGTTCCGTCGGCGCCGCGAGAGCCGCCAGCCACGGCATCCGACCGGCCTCCTCGGGCGGCAGAGCCGGCTCCGCGACCGGCAGGTCCGGGAGCTCGGCGGGAAGGACATCCACCGGCCAGGTCCACTCGTCGCGGCTCCAGCTGGACCCGGCGCCGGCCGACTCCTCCCCCGCCGGGCGCGCGAGCTCCGTCTGCGCGAGCTCCGGCTGCGCGAGCTCCGTCTGCGCGAGCTCCGTCTGGGCGTCGTCGTCCACGGCCTCCGGCGCCCGCGGAAGCTCCGGTGGCACCGAGCCGCGCGGGCTCGCGGGTCCCGCCGCCCCGAGTGCGTGCCGGCCGCGGCTGGGCCGGCCCAGCGTGTACCAGCCCCGTGCCCACCGCGGGATCCTCACCGGATCAGGCCCGCACGGCCGCGGGCTCGTCGATGTGGTCGACCACCGAGTAGAGCAGGGCGAGCAGGACGGCCTTGACCGACTCCCGGTCGGTCGCGTCACAGGGGACGACGGGTACGTCGTCGTGGAGCTGGAGAACGCTGCGGATCCGGTCCTCGTCGGACGGTTCGAGCCCGACCGCGCGGTTCAGCGCGACGACGAACGGCACGCGGGCCATCTTGCGGAACGCTGCGAGGATCCCGACCGCCTCGTCGAGGGAGTCCTCGCGGGAGGAGTCGATCAGCAGGATGTAGCCGAGCATGCCCTCGCCGAGGATCTCCCACATGAAGTCGAACCGGTCCTGCCCCGGCGTGCCGAACAGGTAGAGCACGAGGTCCCGGTCGATCGTGATGCGGCCGAAGTCCATGGCGACGGTGGTCTCGGCCTTGCGCGACCGCGTCGAGTCGGTGATGTCCTTCTCGGTGGAGAGCACCGTGATCTCGCTGATCGTGCGGATCAGGGTCGTCTTCCCGGCCGAGAACGGGCCGGTCACGACGATCTTGACCGCCGTCCCGCCGTTGCGGCGCCGGTTCGGGCTGCGCGTCGTCATCTACAGACCCCTCACGCCGGCGATGAGCCGGAGCAGCAGGCTCTTGTTCACACTCGGGTCACGTTCGATGGCGGGCGGTCCGGAGGTCTCGGGGGCCAGGGCGGTGGCGCCGTGCACAGCGCCGTGCACGGCCGCTCCGGGCGTGTGCGGGCCGCCAGGCACAGCGGCAGAGGCCCGGGCCATGGCGGGGGCGGGCTGGTCGTGCTCCGGCCGGCGGGGCGGCGTGAACGGCTCAGGCCGCTGCGGCTGGACCGGCTGTCGCGGCGAGGGAGCCGCCGGGGCCGGGAGTCCGGCGCTCTGCGCCGGGGGCAGGGGCGGCGCCGTCCGAGCCGCCGGCTCGGCAGCGGTGCGAGCCGCCGGTTCGGCAGCGTCGTCGACCGGAGAGCCCTCGAGCGCCGCCAGCAGCTTCTGCCGCTGGAGCAGGCGGTCCTCGGGAACGGGCTGGACGACGAGCAGCCCACGGCGCACCAGCCCGGCGAGCTCGGAGACGACGGCGTACTCCCCGCGTCCGGCCAGGGCGACGAGGTCCGCGACCGTACGCCGGCCGTCGACGAGCGAGAGCAGCGCCCACTCCTCGCGGCTGAGCACCGGCTCACCCTCGGGCGCGGCGTGCACGGCCACCACCGCGTCCGGTGCCGGAAGAGCCTCGACGAGCTGCTCCCAGGCGGTGATCCGGCGCAGCCCCTCGGCCACGACCTCCTCGACAGGCACCTGCGCACCGAGATCGTCGAGATCGGGCTCGTCGACCACGAAGGCGAACTCGCCGTCGGGCCAGCGCAGGAGGCTGAACACCGCGTCGGTCGCCTGCTCCGCCGCGAGGGTCCGGACCGTGTCGACGGCCAGCCGGCCCTTCTCCGCCAGCAGCTGCGCGAGGCTCAAGGTGGGGTCGGCCGCCAGCTCCTCCGCGGCAGCGGCCAGGACCTCGTCGTCCAGCAGCCCTGTGCCCAGCAGCCGCCGCCCGAGCTCCTGCCGGGTGACGTCGGCGCGGCCACCGGTGACGGACCCCGCCCGCATGTGGACGATCCCGTGCGCACCGTCGCGACGCAGGTGCAGCGTCCCGGTCTTCTTCGTGAAGCTCAAGAGCTGGAAGATGTCCGGGAGGCTGAACGCGTCAAGCGTCCCCTCGAGTCTCACAACGGTCCCGTCGATCGGCGGCGAAAGGTGACCGGGCGGGTCAGGACCACGACGGCGGTGGCGGCCCGCTGCCCGGGACCACCGTGGTGGGCGGCAGGTAGGAGGGCGTCCAGGTGCTGTCGGGCGTGGTCACAGCCGGTGTGGGCGGGCGCGTGGCCGGCACGGTGGGCGGTGGGGGACTCGGCACGGCCGCCAGCGGCGGGGGGGCCGCGACGACGGGCGGCGCCTGCACCGGCGCAGGCTCGGGTGCGACGGGCTCGTCCTCGGCCTGCAGGATGCCGGCGACGAGGGCGGCCGCGCGGCGTACCTCGTACAGCATCATCCCGGCCTTGGCGCCCGAGGCGGCGACCGCGACGAGCACGGCCTCGTCGTCGGCGGAGATGAGGAACACCGTCCCGGTGTCGCCCTCGATGTAGACCTGGGAGAGCTCGCCGCGGCCGAGACCTTGCGCGGCGCGTTCGCCGAGTGACAGCAGCGCGGCGCTCATGGCGGCGACCCGGTCCTCGTCCATGGAGGGCGGCAGCGCAGAGGCCATGGGAAGCCCGTCGAAGGAGACCACCGCAGCCGCCTCGAGCTGAGGGTTCTGCGACAGCAAGGTGTGGATCGTCCGGTCGAGCCGGTCGGCGCGGCTCAGGCCGGCGGCCAGAGGGACGCTGTGCAGGTCGGTCATGAGGCTCCTTCACATGGCGGCCTACCGCCTATGGCAGTCCCATCGGCCCTCTCGTGTCAGGGCTTGAGGTCTGCCAGTGCCTCCCGCATCGCCTCGACCGGCGCAGGGAGCCCGGTCATCAGCTCGACCTGTGCCGCCGCCTGGTGCAGGAGCATCTCGGCGCCGCCGACGACCGTCCCCCGGCACGCGGACGCCAGCTCGGACGGCCACGGGTCGTAGACCACGTCGAGCAGCGCCGGGACGTTGCGGACGTGGGTCGCGGCGACGTCCCCGGCGCCGGGCGGCAGCGTGCTGACCACCAGGTCGCACCCCGAGAACACCTGCGCCGACAGCGCCCGCACCTCCGGCTGCACGCGCAGCCGGTCGGCTGCAGCGAGCGTGTCGGCGGGGAAGCTGCGCACCACCAGGACCGGGCGGCGGCAGCCCAGCTGGGCCAGGGCCGCGAGGGCGGACCGGGCGGTCGCTCCCCCGCCGAGGACCACCACCCGCTCCGGCGCACCGATGCCGTGCGCGCGCAGCGCCGCGACGATCCCGGCCACGTCCGTGTTGTGCCCGTGGCGCAGTCCGCCGCGCAGCACCACCGTGTTGGCAGCGGCCACGGCCCGGGCGAGGTCCGCGCAGGTGTCGAGCAGCGGCAGGACCGCCGACTTGAGCGGCATCGTCAGCGACAGGCCGGCCCACTCGTGGTCGAGGCCGTCCAGGAAGGAGTGCAGGCCCCCGGGCTGCAGGTCGATCGCGTCGTAGGTCCAGTCCAGGCCCAGCGCGGCGTAGGCCGCGCGGTGCAGGCGCGGGGACAGCGAGTGCGCGACCGGGGAGCCGAGGACGGCGGCTCGCACGCGCCTAGAAGACGCCCTCTGCGCGGGACTTGTCGCGCTGGCGCAGGAAGGCGTTGTAGTCGGGGGTGAAGAACGTGGTGCCGTCCTTGCTCGCCAGGACGTAGTAGAGGATGTCGCCCGGAACGGGGTTGAGAGCTCCGCGGAGCGTAGCCTCCCCCGGCGAGGCGATGGGCGTCGGGGGCAGCCCGGTCTTGCGCCGGTTCTCGTAGGGCGTGTCCTTCGCCAGGTCCGACGCGGTCAGCGAGCCGCCGGCGGTCTTGCCCACGCCGTACAGGATCGCCGCGTCGATCCCGAGGGGCATGTTGCGCTCCAGCCGGTTGTAGACGACCCGGGCGACCTGGGGGTACTCCTCGTCGCGCTTGACCTCACGCTCGATGAGGCTCGCGACGACCACCACCTGGTAGGGCGTGAGGCCGAGCTTCTGCGCGCCCTCCACGAGGCCGGTCTTCTGCGCGGCCTGCTCGAACCGGTCGACCAGCCGGGTCAGGATCTCGACGGCGCTGGTGCCCGGCTCGATGTCGTAGGTCGCCGGAAACAGGAAGCCCTCGAGCCGGTTCTGCGCGTAGGGCGGCAGGCCCAGCGAGGCCGGGTTGGCGGCGGCGGCGGTGTACTGCTCGAGGGGGATCTCGGTGCCCTGCGCGAGGACCTGCAGCGTCTGCTCGACCGTCAGGCCCTCGGGAACGGTCACCCGGCCCAGCATCCGGGACCCGGGGTCGAGCAGGAGCGCAAGGGCGGCCGACGAGCTCATCTGCGTCCTGACCCGGTAGTAGCCCGGCTGCAGGCTCAGCGCCCGTGGGTCCTTGGCGGCGACGTTGAAGAACGCCTTCCGGCTCTTGACCACGTCCTGCGCGACGAGCGTGTCCGCCACGTCTCCCGAGGTGTCGCCGGGCTGGATCTGGACGATCGCCTCACCGGTTCCCTCCCCCGGGTAGTCCGGCGCCTTTCCCCCCAGCACCTTGCTGACCCCCAGCGCGGCGCCCCCGGCGAGACCCGCGATGAGCAGCAGGAGGAACAGGACGGCGACGACCTTGGCCGGGCCGCGGCGGCGGGACTGAGGCGGGCGACGCGGCGAGGGGTCCTCCCGGCTGAGGTCCATCAGGTCGGTCACGGTTAGGGAGACTATCGGTCCCCGAGTACGCGCTGGGAAAGCACGTGCCTCGACGGGTCCGCCCGGACCGGGCGCTTCCCCCTCACCTCTGGTCGAGCACGCCTTGCAGCAGGGCCACGGCCGCCGCCTGGTCGACCACCCGGCGGCTCCCGCGCACTGTGCGGCCGGAGGCACGAAGCGCCGCGGTGGCGCTGACCGTCGTCAGCCGCTCGTCCACCAGGCGCACCTCGACCGGAGCGACGAGCGGCGTCAGCAGCGACGCCCAATCGCGCGCCATGACGGCGGAGGCGCTCGCGGCCTCTCCCGACAGGGAGACCGGCAGCCCGACGACGACGAGGACGGCCGTCCGCTCCGCCACGAGCTCGGCCACCCGGCTGTGGCCCGGCGCCGGCACCGTCTCCACCGGCGAGGCGAGGATCCGGTGCGGGTCGCTGGCCGCGACCCCGATGCGCACCGTCCCGACGTCCACGGCGAGGACGACGCCCGGCGGGCCGGCGGGCCGCCGGTCAGCCACCGGCCGTCGCCACCTCCCCGACGCGGTGCTCCGCCCGCACCAGCGCTTCGGGGATCCCCGCCGAGCGCGAACCACCCCCCTGCGCGACGTCGTCCCGGCCGCCGCCCTTGCCGTCGACCGCGACGGCGGCGGTGCGGAGCAGGTCGTTGGCGGACAGGCCCCGCGCCCTGGCGGCCTCGTTGACCGCGGCGACGAGGCTCACCCGGTCCCCTCCCGCCGCGACCAGCACCGCGGCCGGCCGATCGGCCGGGAGTCGCCCGCGGATGTCGAGAGCGAGCTGGCGGACGAGGCCGGCGGCGGTCCCGGCGGGCGCCTCCACCCCCGCGTAGAGGAAGCCGAAGACATCTCTCGCCGCGGCGGCGAACGCGGCGGCCTGCTGCAGGACCGCCGTCGCCCGCAGGCGGTCGAGCTCCTTCTCGACCTCGCGCAGGCGCGCCACGGTCGCCGCAACGCGGTCGGGGACCTCCTCGGCCGGCACCTTGAACGACGCGGCCAGCTGGGCCAGCAGGACGTGCTCACGGGCGAGGTAGGAGTAGGCGTCCAGCCCCACGAGCCCCTCGACGCGGCGGACCCCCGCCCCGATGGAGGCCTCGGACAGCAGCTTGATCATCCCCAGCTGGCCGGAGCGGGCCGCGTGGGTGCCGCCGCACAGCTCGCGCGCGTAGCTGCCGACCTCCACCACGCGTACGGACTCGCCGTACTTCTCGCCGAACAGCGCCATCGCGCCGATCCGGCGGGCCTCCTCCTGGCTGGTCACGAAAGCCCGGACCTCGAGGTCGGCCAGGGCGATCTCGTTGATCTCCTGCTCGACGTCGGCCAGCACCGACGCCGGAACCGCGGAGGGAGAGGCGAAGTCGAAGCGGAAGCGCCCAGGCCGGTTCTCCGAGCCGGCCTGCGTGGCCTGCTCGCCGAGGGCGGACCGCATCGCCGCGTGGACCAGGTGGGTCGCGGTGTGCGCCCGCGAGATCGCCCGGCGTCGTTCCACGTCGACGGCGGCGAGGACCTTCGTCCCGGCGCGGACCTCGCCGGACTCGACCCGCGCCCGGTGCACGGTCAGGTCGGGCAGCACCTTCTGGACGTCCTCGACCACGAGCACCGCCCCGTCGGGCAGCACGATGCGCCCGGCGTCGGCGAGCTGACCTCCCGCCTCGGCGTAGAAGGGCGTGCGGTCGAGCACCACGTCGACCTGCGTGCCCTCGCCCGCCGCGGGGGCGACGGTCCCGTCGACCAGGAGCCCGCGCAGCACCGCCTCCGACACCACCTCGCGGTAGCCGGTGAACTCCGTGGTTCCTGCCGCGTCGAGCAGCGACCGGTAGGCGGAGGTGTCGACGCCGCCGGACTTCTTGCCCCGGGCGTCAGCCTTCGCGCGCTCGCGCTGCTCGGCCATGAGGGCGCGAAAGCCCTCCTCGTCCACGCGCAGGCCCTGCTCGGCCGCCATCTCGAGGGTCAGGTCGATCGGGAAGCCGTACGTGTCGTGCAGCGCGAACGCCGCCGAGCCCGACAGGACGCCGCCCGCGGACCGGGCGGCCGGCACCGCCGTGTCGAAGACCGTGGCGCCCTTGCTGAGCGTCTCGAGGAAGCTGCCCTCCTCCGCCACCGCGACGGTCTCGATGCGGGCGCGGTCGGTCACGAGCTCGGGGTACTGCGGCCCCATCGCGCGGATCGACGCGTCGACGAGCGAGCGGAGCGTCGGCTCGTCGGCGCCGAGCAGCCGCATCGCCCTGATCGCGCGGCGCAGGATCCGGCGCAGGACGTAGCCGCGCCCCTCGTTGCCCGGCGTCACCCCGTCGCCGAGCAGCATGACGGCGGTACGCGCGTGGTCGGCCACGACCCGCAGCCGCACGTCGCCCTCCGGGTCCGCGCCGTAGACGGCGCCGGTGAGCGCCGCGGCTCGGTCGAGGATCTGCCGCGAGGTGTCGATCTCGTAGAGGTTGTCGACGCCCTGCAGGACCGCGGCCATCCGCTCGATCCCCATCCCGGTGTCGATGTTCTTGCTCGGCAGCTCGCGCAGGATGGGGTAGTCGTCCTTATCGCCGCCGGTGGAGGCGCCCCGCTCGTACTGCATGAACACCAGGTTCCACAGCTCGAGGTAGCGCTCGCCCCCCACTGCCGGGCCGCCCTCGGGTCCCCACTTGGGCCCCCGGTCGAGGAAGATCTCGCTGTCCGGGCCGCAGGGACCCGGCACCCCCATGGACCAGTAGTTGTCGGCCTTGCCCAGCCGCTGGATCCGTTCGGGTGACACGCCGACCCGCGACTGCCACACCTCGGCCGCCTCGTCGTCGTCGAGGTAGACCGTGACCCACAGGTCCTTCTCGTCCAGGCCGTAGCCGCCGGTCGCCTGGCTGCTGGTGAGCAGCTCCCAGGCGTACGGGATCGCGCCCTCCTTGAAGTAGTCGCCGAAGGAGAAGTTGCCGGCCATCTGGAAGAACGAGCCGTGCCGGGTCGTCTTGCCCACCTCGTCGATGTCGAGGGTGCGCACGCACTTCTGCACACTGGTCGCGCGGGGGTGGGGCGGCGGCGCCTCACCGAGGAAGTACGGCTTGAAGGGCACCATCCCGGCGTTGACCAGCAGCAGCGTAGGGTCGTCGGCGATCAGCGACGCCGACGGCACGACGGTGTGGCCGCGCGCCTCGAAGTAGGCCAGGAAGCGGCGGCGGATGTCCTCGGACCTCACCGCCGGCCGTCGTCCGGGATGTCGTCGTCCAGCCCACCGGTGAGCCCGGGCTGGTAGTCCACGAGGTCGTGCGTGCCGTCGAGCCCCAGCGTCACGCGAAGCTCGTCCTCGCGCTCGGCCATGGCCACCTTCAGCTCGGCGGTGAACTCCCGGATCGCCTCGGTGAGGCCGCTGAAGGCCCCGGCGGCGGAGGTCTGCAGGCCTGCCGGAGTGAAGCGCTGCGCGGCCGTGGCGGCCTTGCGGACCACGAGGATGCCCACGGCTGCTCCCATGGCGATGTAGAACAGTCGCCGCGTCATCGCTTCTTCCGCTCGCCCTTGAGCTCGGCCCGCACCCGCTTGGTGACGTCGTCGGAGTGCCGCTTGCCCGCCGCCCGACGGACGCCGTAGGAGAAGGCGGCGACCTTGATGACCGGGCTGCCGAGCGTCGCCGCGAACAGCGAGGTGAGCGCGGAGACGTTCCCGGTGATGGACTGCACGTTGGCCGTGATCGCGTCCACGCGGGTGAGCTCGGCGTTGACGTGGGTCACCGAGGTGGTCACCTCCCCGAGCAGCGGCACGGTCTTGTCGGTGATGCCGGCGACGAGCCGCTGGGTCTCCTCGACGGTCTTGGCCAGCTTGATGACCAGATAGCACATCACGAGCATGAGCAGCGCGAAGAACACCGCCGCGATGAGAGCCGCGACCTGACCGCCGGTGAGCACCTAGGGACGCTCCTTCTGGGCTGCGAGGGCTGAGAGCTCCTCGTCGGTGGGTGGTACGGGCCTGCACCTGGGCCGGAAGCCGTCCGCAGCATCCTCGGGCACGACCCCGCGGTCCCCGCGCAGCACCTCGCGCAGTCCCGCGAGCCGCTGCGAGGCGACACGCTCAGCCCCCAGGCCGCCCGGCGAGAAGTACTCCCGCCCGACAACCGGGTCGGGCGCGTACTGCTGCGCCACGACCCTTCCCGGGAAGTCGTGAGGGTATCGGTAGCCCTGGACGCCCAGCGCCCTCGCACCCGGGTAGTGCGCGTCGCGCAGGTGGGCGGGGACGGTGCCCGTTCGCCCGGCCCGCACGTCGGCCAGCGCGCTGTCGATGCCGGCCAGCACGGCGTTGCTCTTGGGCGAGAGCGCCAGGTGCACGGTCGCCTGGGCCAGGTTCAGACGGGCCTCGGGCATCCCGATCAGCTCGAGCGCCTGCGCCGCGGCGACGGCCGCCTGCAGCGCTGACGGGTCGGCGAGGCCGATGTCCTCGCTGGCGAGCACGACCAGCCGCCGTGCGAGGAAGCGCGGGTCCTCGCCGGCCTCGAACATCCGGGCCAGGTAGTGCAGGGCAGCGTCGACGTCGGAGCCGCGGACCGACTTGATGAAGCCACTGATGACGTCGTAGTGCTGGTCGCCGTCGCGGTCGTAGCGCACCGCTGCCTTGTCCACGGCCTGCTCCAGCAGCGCCAGCGTCACGACCGACCGGCCGGCCGCCCGCGGCGTGGCGGCGCCGGCGGCGGCCTCCAGCGCTGTGAGTGCCCGCCGGGCGTCACCGCCGGCGAGCCGGACGAGGTGGTCGGCCGCATCGGCCTCCAGGGCCACCTCGTCGCGCAGCCCGCGGGGGTCGACGAGCGCCCGCTCGACGACCGCGCGTACGTCCTCGTCGCTCAGCGGCTCGAGCGTCAGCAGCAGCGAGCGGGACAGCAGCGGGGAGATGATGCTGAAGAAGGGGTTCTCGGTGGTGGCCGCGACGAGGGTGACCCAGCGGTTCTCCACGCTGGGCAGGAGCGCGTCCTGCTGGGTCTTGGAGAACCGGTGGACCTCGTCCACGAACAGCACCGTCTGCCTGCCGGTCTCGCCGAGAGCCCGTTTGGCGTCGTCGACCACCTGGCGGACGTCCTTGACGCCGGCCGTCACCGCGGACAGCTCCCGGAACCGGCGCCGCGTCGAGGCCGCCATCACCATGGCGAGCGTCGTCTTGCCGGTACCGGGCGGGCCCCGCAGGATCACGCTCAGCGGCGCGTCGCCCTCGACCAGCTGACGCAGCGGCGCCCCCGACCCGAGCAGGTGCCGTTGGCCCACCACCTCGTCGAGGGTGCGTGGCCTCATCCGGACGGCCAGCGGCGCCACCCGCTCGGCCGCCGCGCGCTCAGCCGCGTCGAACAGCGAGTCGCCGGCCACGACCGGCACCCTACGTCGTGCGCAGTCAGATCCTCGGGGAGTCCAGCCGCAGGCCCCCGATGCCGCCGGCCAGAGCCGGGGTCTGCGGACCGTACGGGCGCTGGTTCTGGGTGTAGCTGCGCGCCGCGGGCGCGGCCGTGGCGAAGGCCTCCTCGACCGTCACCGCGCCGTCGCCGTCGGTGTCGTTCGCCGAGCTCGACAGGGCGTCGCCGAGGAACTTGGTCCAGACGCTGTAGCCGGTCCTCGGATCCTCGTAGGACTTCTCGGTGACCGCCGAGGAGCCCGTGAACAGGTGCCGCGAGGACGACAGGCCGTCGTCAAAGCCGGCTGCCTCGCACCCGCTGATGCTGGTCCACGCGGTGCCACGGATGCCGCGCAGGACGTTGACCATGGCGGTGTCCTCGATGAAACCGTTGTCCGCGGGCCAGAGGTACTCGTGGCCGTTCCTCTGCTTCACGTGACCCGAGTAGTGGAAGAAGGAGAAGGTCTCGGGGGCGCTGTTGGCCGCCAGCCAGCGCAGCCCCTCGGACAGGCTCGCGCCGGTCACCTCCCGGTCCACCAGGAGGCGGATGCGGTCAGCGCGCCAGCCGCTGCGCAGCAGGAGGTCCCGCACCAGGCGGGCGTCGTTGGCGCCGCCGACGGTGTCCGAGACCTTGCCGGAGTAGTCGGTCACGCCGACGACCAGCGCCCAGCGGTTCTCCGGCGTGGCGGTCGGTGGGGGCGGCGGAGGCTCCGGCGCCGGGGCGGGCGGCGGTGGCTCCGGGCGCGGCGAGGGGCCGCCGATGATCGGGAGCGAGGGCAGGAGCGGGTCCCCGTTGAGATGGATGCCGCTGGCTGCGCTGCTGGCAGCCGTGACAGCAGTGAGCACGGCCAGCAGGACAGCCACCACGATTCGCCGCATACCGGTCCTTCTTCCTCTGAGGACCCTGTTGTACACCGGTAGAGGCGGCAGTGGGGCGAGGGCGCTGCCCGCCGCCCCCGTCCCGCTGCCGGCCCTCCCCCGCCCCCCCGCCCCCCGGCCCCCCCCGCCCCCCGCCCTCGTCAAGATCTTCGGAGCATCCCCAGCACCCCGATGCTGGGGATGTTCCGAAGATCTCGGACACGGCAGGAGCTCGCCCCCCGACCCGGCCCCGCCCCCGCCCTCGCGCGGCGGTACGGCGGTCAGGCCCCCGCGGAGGTAGCCGGGGCCGCGACGACCGGCTCGGCATCGATGCCGGCCTCCCGGCGCTGCTCGGAGGTGATGGTCGTGGGCGCCCCGGTCAGCGGGTCGCTGCCCCCGCCGGTCTTCGGGAACGCGATCACCTCGCGGATCGACTCCGCCCCTGTGAGCATCGCCGTGATCCGGTCGAGGCCGAAGGCGATCCCGCCGTGCGGCGGCGGGCCGTACTCCAGCGCCTGCAGCAGGAAGCCGAACTGCTCCACCGCCTGCTCCTCGCTGAGCCCGATGACGTCGAAGACCCGGCGCTGCACCGCCGGCGAGTGGATGCGGATCGAGCCGCCGCCGAGCTCGGCGCCGTTGAGGATGAGGTCGTACGCGCGGGTGGGCACATCCTGCGGTGAGGTGTCGAAGGTGTCTAGGTGCGTCGCAGCCGGCGCCGTGAACGGGTGGTGCACCGCGTGCCAGCCCGCGGCGCCGTCCGGACGCTCGATCGGCTCGAACATCGGGAAGTCGGTCACCCACAGGAACTCCCACCGCGAGGGGTCCATCAGCCCCAGCCGGCGGCCGATCTCGATCCGCGTGGCGCCGAGCAGCGCCAGCGTGCCGGCCCGGGTGCCGGCGGCGAAGAAGGCGCAGTCCCCCACGTCCGCACCGACCGCCCTCCGCAGGCCGTCGCGTTCGGCCTCGGACAGGTTCTTGGCGACCGGGCCGCCGAGGCTGCCGTCCTCGAGGAAGGTGACGTACGCGAGACCGCGCGCGCCGCGCTGGCGGGCCCACTCCTGCCAGGCGTCGAAGGCCTTGCGCGGCTGCGTCCCGCCGCCCGGCATGACGACGGCCCCGACGTGCTCGGCCTGGAACACCCGGAACGGCGTGCTCGCGAAGTGCTCCGTCACGTCGGCGAGCTCGAGGCCGAAGCGGACGTCCGGCCGGTCGACGCCGAACCGGCGCATCGCCTCGTCGTAGGTCATCCGGGGGAACGGTCTCGGGAGGTCGACACCCAGCGCCTCGGACCAGACGCGGTGCATCACCGCCTCGGACAGCTCGTAGATGTCCTCCTCGTCCAGGAAGGACATCTCGATGTCGAGCTGGGTGAACTCCGGCTGCCGGTCCGCGCGGAAGTCCTCATCGCGGTAGCAGCGCGCGATCTGGTAGTAGCGCTCCACCCCGGCGACCATGAGCAGCTGCTTGAACAGCTGCGGCGACTGCGGCAGCGCGTACCAGGTGCCGGGCTGCAGGCGCACCGGGACGAGGAAGTCGCGAGCCCCCTCGGGGGTCGACCGGGTGAGGGTGGGGGTCTCGATGTCGAGGAAGTCGCGCTCGTCCATGACCCGGCGGATCGCCCGGGTGACGACCGAGCGCGTACGCAGCATCTCGGCCGGGCCCGAGCGGCGCAGGTCGAGGTAGCGGTAGCGCAGCCGCACCTCGTCGCCCACCGCCACCTCGTCCTCGATCGGCAACGGCAGGGGTGCGGCTGTGGACAGCACCTCGACCTCGCTCGCCGCGACCTCGATCCCACCGGTCGCCAGGGCGCCGTTGCGGTTGCCCTCGGGCCGGACCCGGACCTCCCCGACGACCCGGACGCAGTACTCGCTGCGCAGGTCGTGGGCGATCTCGTTCTCGCGGACCACCACCTGGACGATCCCCGAGCCGTCGCGCAGGTCGAGGAAGGCGACCCCGCCGTGGTCGCGGCGGCGGGCCACCCACCCGGTCAGGGTGACGGTCGAGCCGGCGAGCTCCTCCCGGAGCCGCCCGGCCTCGTGCGTGCGGATCACAGCAGTCCTTCCAGGGTGGGGACGAGGTCGTCCAGCGCGACGGCCTGCTGGCTGCCGGTGCGCAGGTCCTTGACCTGACCGACACCGGCCTCGAGGTCGCGGTCGCCGAGGACGACGGCGTAGTGCGCTCCGCTGCGGTCAGCTGCCTTCATCGCGCCCTTCATCCCCCGCTCCCCGTACGCGAGATCGGCGCACACCCCTGCTCTGCGCAGCTGGGCGACGAGGGCCAGGGAGCGGGCCTTGGCCACCCCGCCGAGCGGCACGAAGAACACCTGCGCCCGCGGCGGGTCGTGCGGCAGCACCCCCTCTGCCTCGAGCGCGAGCAGCGTCCGGTCGACGCCGAGCGCCCAGCCGATCCCGGGCAGCGGCGGCCCGCCCACGGTCTCGGAGAGCCCGTCGTAGCGCCCCCCTGCGCCGATCGTGGACTGCGCGCCGAGCTGCGGGTGGACGAACTCGAAGGTCGTACGGCGGTAGTAGTCCAGCCCGCGCACCAGGCGGGGGTCGTCGAGGAACGGCACGCCGAGGTCGGTGAGGTGCCCGCGTACCGACTCGTGGTGGGCCCGCGCCCGTGGACCCAGGTGCTCCGTCAGGAGGGGGGCGTCGGCGGTCGCCGCCTGCACCTCGGGACGCTTGTCGTCGAGCACCCGCAGGGGGTTGCGCTCGATGCGCCGGTCGGTCTCGCGGTCGAGCCCACCCACCCGCGGCTTCAGCCACTCCCGCAGGGTGCTGCTGTAGTCGGTGCGGTCCGAAGGGTCCCCGAGAGTGGCCAGGTGCAGGACCGTCCGGGTGAGGCCGAGCGAGCGGTAGGCGTGGTCGGCCAGCGCGACGAGCTCGGCATCCAGCGCTGGGTCGTCGCTGCCCAGAGCTTCCGCCCCGACCTGGCTGAACTGCCGCTGCCGGCCGGACTGCGGCTGCTCGTAGCGGAACATCGGCCCGGCGTACCAGAGCTTCACCGGCAGCGCGCCGCGCTCGAGCCCGGCGCCGAGGACGGCGCGGACGGCACCGACCGTGCCCTCCGGACGCAGGGTCAGCGAGCGGTCGCCGCGGTCGGAGAAGGTGAACATCTCCTTGCTGACCACGTCGGTCGTCTCGCCGACGCCGCGGGCGAACAGGGCGGTGTCCTCGAACACCGGCAGCTCGAGGTAGCCGTAGCCGGCCAGCCGAAGTGGCGCCGTCATCGCCTCGCGCACGGCCAGCAGGTGCTCCGAGCGAGGGGGGACGTAGTCCGGGACGCCCTTCGGCGCGGCGAAGCCCACTACAGGCCCCGGACGGGAGGAGCCGGCGGGAGGTCCTGCAGGAAGGGGTTGTCGGCCCGCTCACGACCGATGGTGGTGGCGGGGCCGTGGCCGGGCAGGACCACGGTCTCGTCCGCCATGGGCAGGACCACCGAGACCAGGGAGCGCTGCATGTCCTCCCAGCTGCCGCCGCGCAGGTCGGTGCGCCCGATCGAGCCGGCGAACAGCAGGTCGCCCGACAGCAGCAGCGGCGCTCCGGCCTCACCGTCGAGCTCCTCGCCCGGCAGGCGGAAGACCACCGAGCCCGGCGTGTGACCCGGAGCGAGGTCGACCCCGATCCGCAGGCCGGCGATCTCCATCGGGAGCGCGGGGTCGAGCAGCCGGACGTCGTCCGGCTCGCTCCAGGCCAGCCGTCCGCCGAACAGCTGGGCGGAGCCGTCGGACAGGTAGCTCAGCGGATCCGCGAGCTGGTCCCGGTCGTCGGGGTGGATGTAGGCCGGGATGTCGCGGGCCCCGCAGACGGGGGCCACCGAGAAGGTGTGGTCCAGGTGCCCGTGCGTGAGCAGGACCGCGACCGGCTGCAGGTGGTGCTCGGTCAGCAGCTCCTCGAGCTGCGGCTCCACCCCGATGCCCGGGTCCACGACGACGCAGGGCGCACCCGGCCCGGCCGCGACGACGTAGCAGTTGGTCCCGAACGCCTGCGCCGGGAACCCTCGGACCAGCACGGACGTCCTCTCGGGGGCAGGTCTGGCGCGCGAACGTGGCGACCCGGTAGGCGGGACGAGCGGCCGCAGCCGGCCGGCGCCCGGCGCCCGACCGCAGGCCGAGACTACCGGCGGCCCTGCCCGGCGCCCGTCTCGGATCTCCCTAGACTCCCCGGGCGGGCAACGCCGTGTCCGGTGTCACCGCATCGACCTTCGTGGGAAAGGACCGGCGTGGCCAACAGCAGGCGCGAGAAGGAGCTCGCCCGGCAGCGGGCTGAGCGGCAGGCGGCCAGGCGCGCCGCCGCCGAGGCCAAGCGCCGCCAGCGCAACGCGATCATCGCCAGCATCCTCGCGGTGGCGCTGGTGGCGGGTGGTGCCCTCTCGCTCGCCGCAGCCACCCGGGGTGGGGACTCGACCCTGGCCGCCTCCGACTCCCCCACACCCGACCCGGCCTCCTCGCCGAAGGCCCCCCTGCCGCCCGGCAGCTGCGAGTACACCCCGACGGGGCTGCAGCCGGCTCGGCCGGCCCCGCTGCCGGCCGCCACGGACGTCGAGGATGCGGCGGTGTTCGCGGTCACCCTGACGACGAGTCAGGGGCCGATCACCTTCGAGGCGCCCAGCGCGAAGGCGCCGTGCACCGTGAACAGCTTCCGGTCCCTGGCCGAGTCCGGCTACTTCAACGACACCCCCTGCCACCGGCTGACGACGGCGGGGATCAGCGTGCTGCAGTGCGGCGACCCGACCGGAACCGGCAAGGGCGACCCGGGCTACAAGTTCCCCGACGAGAACCTCGAGGGCGCGACCTATCCGCGCGGCACGGTGGCGATGGCCAACAGCGGGGCCGACACCAACGGCAGCCAGTTCTTCCTGGTCTACGCCGACAGCTCGCTGCCGCCGAGCTACACCCCGTTCGGGACCATCACGGCGGGGCTCGACGTGCTCGACAAGGTGGCCGCCGCCGGTGTGGAGGCAGGTGCCCGTCCCTCCGACGGCAAGCCGACGCTGCCGGTGCAGATCTCGACGGTGCAGGTGACCCTGAAGCCGACGTAGGGGCCGGTCAGCTCGTGACGCGGTAGGCGTCGTAGACGCCTTCCACGTTGCGGACCTGGGTGATCAGGTGCCCGAGGTGCTTCGGGTCGGCCATCTCGAAGGTGAACCGGGACACCGCCACCCGGTCGCGCGTCGTCGTCACGGTCGCCGACAGGATGCTGACGTGCGCGTCCGAGAGCACCCGGGTCACGTCGGACAGCAGCCGGGTGCGGTCGAGCGCCTCGCACTGCAGGGCCACCAGGAACATCGAGTCAGCTGTCGGCGCCCACTCGACCTCCACGACCCGCTCGGTGTCGGCCATCAGCGGACCGGCGTTGACGCAGTCCGCGCGGTGCACCGAGACCCCGCGACCGCGGGTGACGAAGCCGACCACCTCGTCGCCCGGCACCGGCGTGCAGCAGCGGGCCAGCTTGACCCAGACGTCGCTGACGCCCTTGACGACGATGCCGGGGTCCGTCGCGGGCCGCGGGCGGCGTACCGGCCTGGTCGGGACCGCGGTCTCCGCGAGGTCCTCGACCGCGCCCTCGGCACCGCCCAGGCCTGCCATGATCCGCTGCACGACGTGCTGGGCGGACACCCGCCCCTCCCCGACCTCGGCGTAGAGGGCGGTGACGTCGGACAGGTGCAGCTCCTTCGCCAGGTTGGGCAGGGCCTCCCCTGCGAGCAGCCGCTGCAGCGGCAGCCCCTGCTTGCGGACCGCGCGGGTGATCGCGTTCTTGCCCTCCTCGATGGCGTCCTCGCGGCGCTCCTTGGCGAACCACGCCTTGATCTTGTTGCGCGCCCGGGGGCTCTGCACGAACTGCAGCCAGTCCTGGCTGGGGTGCGCGTTCTCGGCCTTGCTGGTGAAGATCTCGACGACGTCGCCGTTCTCGAGCTGGGACTCCAGGGGTACGAGCCGGCCGTTGACGCGGGCACCGATGCAGCGGTGGCCGACCTCGGTGTGCACCGCGTAGGCGAAGTCGACGGGGGTCGCGGAGGCCGGCAGGCTGACCACGTCCCCCTTGGGCGTGAAGACGAAGACCTCGGTGGAGTGCAGGTCGAAGCGCAGCGAGTCCATGAACTCGCCCGGGTCCGCGGCCTCCTTCTGCCAGTCCAGCAGCTGGCGCAGCCAGGCCATGTCGTCGCCCTTGACCGGCCCCGCGAGCCGGCCGCCCTCCTTGTACTTCCAGTGCGCGGCGATGCCGTACTCCGCCCGGCGGTGCATCTCCTGGGAGCGGATCTGCATCTCGACCGGCTTGCCCTCCGGGCCGATGACGGTCGTGTGCAGCGACTGGTACATGTTGAACTTGGGCATCGCGATGTAGTCCTTGAACCGGCCGGGCACCGGGGACCACAGGGCATGCACCGTCCCGAGAGCGGCGTAGCAGTCGCGGACGTCGTCGACGAGCACCCGGATGCCGACCAGGTCGTAGATGTCGGTGAAGTCGCGGCCCCGCACGATCATCTTCTGGTAGATCGAGTAGTAGTGCTTGGGCCGCCCGGTGACCGTGGCCTTGATCTTCGCGGCCTTGAGGTCGTGGCTGATCCGCTCGACGACCTCGGCGAGCTGGGTGTCCCGCGACGGGGCGCGCTCGGCGACGAGGCGCACGATCTCGTCGTAGCGCTTGGGGTAGAGCGTGGCGAATGCGAGGTCCTCGAGCTCCCACTTCAGGGTGTTCATGCCGAGCCGGTGGGCCAGGGGGGCGAAGATCTCCAGCGTCTGGCGGGCGATGCGCTCCTGCTTCTCCTGCTTGAGCCAGCGCAGGGTCCGCATGTTGTGCAGGCGGTCGGCGAGCTTGATGACCAGCACCCGGGGGTCACGGGCCATCGCGACGACCATCTTGCGGATCGTCTCGGCCTCCGCGGCGTCCCCGAACTTGACCTTGTCGAGCTTGGTCACCCCGTCGACGAGCTGTGTGACGTCCTCGCCGAAGTCGCGCGCCACGTCCTCGAGGGTGTAGCGCGTGTCCTCGACCGTGTCATGCAGCAGCGCCGCCACCAGCGTCGTGGTGTCCATCCCCAGCTCAGCCAGGATCTCGGCCACCGCGAGGGGGTGGGAGATGTAGGGGTCACCGCTGCGCCGCAGCTGGCCCTCATGGCACTGCTCGGCGACCGCGTAGGCCCGCGCCACAGCCCGCAGGTCCGCCTTCGGGTGGCTCGCGCGGATGGTGCGGGTCAGCGGCTCGAGCACCGGCGGGATGCCGCCGGACTTGGCGGCGGTCAACCGGGCCAGGCGCGCGCGCACCCGGCGGCCGGACGACGGGCCGTCACCGGAGGGAGCGGGTCCGTCCGGCGGGACTGCGCTGTCCTGCGCGCCCGGGTCAGGTGCGTCGGACCGCGCCGGTCGCGCCTCCTGGACCGGGACGGAGTGGGGATCGAGCGGTCCGGTCCTGCCCGCCGGGGCCGGCGGCCTGCCGGCCGGGCGCTCCTCGGGGTCGGCCGAGGCCGGGACCTGGCCAGCCGACAGCGGCGCTCCTGGACGGAGCTCCGAGGTCAACCGCCCTCCCCCGATAGAGTCCCTGGACACTGAGTGTAAGGACTACACCGCCCCGGAACTTCCTGGCCTGCCGACATCCTCGGCACGCCAGGGTCAGTACTCGAGCAGGGCGTGCACGGGGACGCCCGGGTGCTGCGCGGCCAGGGCGGCCCGGCCGGCGAGGAAGCCGAGCTCGAGCAGGACCGAGAAGCCGACCACCTCGGCGCCGGCGGTGAAGACCAGCCGAGCCGCTGCCGCGGCGGTCCCGCCCGTGGCGAGGACGTCGTCCACGATGAGCACCCGCTCTCCCGGCGAGAAGGCGTCCCGGTGGACCTGCAGGACGTTGGCGCCGTACTCGAGGGAGTAGGCCTCCTCGTGCGTCGGCCCGGGGAGCTTGCCGGGCTTGCGGACCGGCACGAAGCCTGCCCCGAGCCGGTAGGCGGCGGGTGCCGCGACGATGAACCCTCTGGCCTCGATGCCGACGACCTTGTCGACGGCCGCCTCCAGGTGGTGGGCTACGACGGCGTCCACGGCCGCCGAGAAGGCGTCGTGGTGGGCCAGCAGCGGTGAGATGTCCTTGAACACCACGCCTTCGGAGGGGAAGTCCAGGACGTCGACGATGCGCGAGCGCCACAGCTGCTCGTCGCTCACTGCTTCCCGTCCGGGTCGGCGGGCAGCTGCTCCTGCGCGGCGTCCAGCAGGACGACGACCGCCACCCGCGCGAAGCGGACCTGCACGCCCGGCGCCACATCGAGCAGCACCTCGTCGCCCTCGAGAGCGGCCACGGTCGCGTGGATGCCGGCCGTGGTGATCACCCGGCTGCCGACCTTCATGTCCGCGCGGATCTCGGCGATCGCCCGGGCGCGGGCGCGCTGGGGCCGAAGGACCAGCAGGTAGAGCCCGAGGATCAGCAGCGCGAAGAACACCAGCTGCTGCACGGCCTCGTTCACGGGCTCGACCTCCGGATCCTGTGGGTGGTGCGGTGCGCGGGAGCGGTCAGCCTAGTGACGGCGGGCCGGCGCGCCGCACGTCAACCGGCGTCGCCGAGGTCGAGCGGGAGGACGTCGACCGGCCGGGGCGGGCGGAGCCCGAGGTGTGCCCAGGCGGCCGGTGTCGCCATCCGCCCGCGGGAGGTGCGCACGATCAGCCCGGACCGGACGAGGAACGGCTCGGCCACCTCCTCGACGGTGCCCGGCTCCTCGCTGACCGCCACCGCCAGGGTGGACAGGCCGACCGGGCCGCCGCCGAAGCGGTGTACGAGGGCGCTGAGCACCTCGCGGTCGAGCCGGTCCAGGCCCAGCTCGTCGACGTCGTAGACCGCCAACGCGGCGCGGGCCACCGGCCGGTCGACGGTGCCGTCGGCGCGGACCTCGGCGTAGTCCCGGACCCGGCGCAGCAGCCGGTTGGCGATGCGGGGCGTGCCGCGGGAGCGCCCCGCGATCTCGGTGGCCCCGTCGGCCCGCAGGTCCACCCCGAGCAGCCCGGCGCTGCGCACCAGGACCCGCTCGAGCTCGGCCGGGCTGTAGGGCTCCATGTGGGCCGTGAAGCCGAACCGGTCGCGCAGCGGGCCGGTCAGCAGCCCCGACCGCGTGGTGGCCCCCACCAGGGTGAACGGCGCGACCTCGAGCGGGATCGCCGTCGAGCCGGGCCCCTTGCCCACCACGACGTCGACCCGGAAGTCCTCCATGGCGACGTAGAGCAGCTCCTCGGCCGGCCGGGCGATCCGGTGGATCTCGTCGATGAACAGCACCTCGCCGGCCTGCAGGCCGCTCACGAGCGCGGCGAGATCACCGGCCCGCTCGAGCGCCGGTCCGCTGGTGATCCGCAGGCCGGACCCGAGCTCCGCGGCGATGATCATGGCCAGCGACGTCTTGCCGAGGCCGGGTGCGCCGGACAGCAGCATGTGGTCCGGTGGCCGGCCGCGTCGGCGGGCGCTCTCCAGCACCAGTGAGACCTGCTCGCGCACCCGCTCCTGGCCGATGAACTCCTCGAGGCGGCGCGGTCGCAGGGCAGCCTCGACCAGGCGCTCCTCCTCGCCGGCTTCGGGACGTACGAGGGCGGACGGGTCCTGCGGGGTGCTCACCGTCCGCGCCCCAGCTGCACGAGCGCCTCCCGGAGCAGCGCCGGGACGTCGTCCTGCCCGGCCTGCGGATGCGCGGCGGCCAGGCCGACCACCACGCCGTCGGCCTGCGAGCTGCTCCACCCGAGCCCGACCAGCGCCGACGTCAGGGTGTCGCGCCAGCCGTCGGCACCGCTGGTCGCAGGCGCCGCGTCCTGCCCGGCCGGCTGCGCCTTGTCCTTGAGCTCGAGCACCATCCGCTGCGCGCCCTTGCGGCCGATGCCGGGCACCAGGCACAGGGCTCGCAGGTCCTCGGTGGCCAGCGCCCGGCGTACCGCCTCGGGAGTGTGCACGGTCAGCACCGCCTGCGCCAGGCGCGGGCCGACACCCGAGGCGCTCTGCAGCAGCTCGAACAGGCCGCGCTCGTCGTCGTCGGCGAAGCCGTAGAGCGTCAGGCTGTCCTCACGCACCACGAGGCTCGTCGCCAGCAGCGCCGGCTCCCCGACGCGCAGCCGCGAGCGGGTGCCGGCGGTGGTGTGCACGGCCAAGCCGACGCCGCCGACGCGCACGACGGCCCCCTCGGGGGTCAGCGCGGTCACCGTGCCCTCGACGCTGGCGATCATCGGGCCGTCACGATCATGGGCGCCGCACGGCAGCGACCGCTCCCGCGAGCCGGGCCTGCGCCGGAGCCCGCCACAGGTGGCAGATCGCCAGGGCGAGGGCGTCGGCTGCGTCCGCCGGCCTCGGCGGGCTGTCGAGTCGCAGCAGCCGGGCCACCATCGCCCCGACCTGGTCCTTGTCCGCGCGTCCCGAACCCGTGACCGCCGCCTTGACCTCCGAGGGGGTGTGCAGGACCACCGGCAGGCCCCGCCGGGCTGCGCACGTGATCGCGACCGCTCCGGCCTGCGCCGTGCCCATCACGGTGCGCACGTTGGCCTGCGAGAAGACCCGCTCGATCGCGACCGCCTCCGGCCGGTAGCGGTCCAGCCAGTCCTCGACGGCGCTCTCGAGGGCCACGAGACGGTGACCGAGGGCGTCGGCCGCCGGGGTGCGCACGACGCCGACGGCCACCAGCTCGGCCCGCCCCGGGGAGCCCTCGACCACCCCCAGCCCGCAGCGGGTCAGCCCGGGGTCCACACCCAGCACGCGCACCTGCCCGCCTCCCGCTCGGCCTGCATGCGAACAGGCGTTCGGGCGAAGCGTACGTGCCGGCACGGGACCCGTCGGGGAGGCGCGCCTGCCGGACCCCGCGAGGTGCGGACGCTCAGCCCACCCGCTCGAGCACCTCGTCGCTCACGTCGAAGTTGGCCCACACGTTCTGGACGTCGTCGAGGTCCTCGAGCGCGTCCACCAGGCGCAGCACCCTGACGGCCACCTCGTCCTCCAGCGGCACCGACAGGCTCGGCAGCCGCGCGATCGCCGCGGACTCCACGTCGAGCCCGGCGGCGGTGCAGGCCTCGCGCACCCGCGAGGTGTCGCTCGCCGCGCACACCACCTCGAAGCTGTCGCCCAGGTCGTTGACGTCCTCCGCGCCGGCGTCGAGCACGGCCATCAGCACGTCGTCCTCCGTCAGCCCCGGCGTCGTGGCGACGAGGACCACCCCCTTGCGGGCGAACAGGTAGGAGACCGATCCGGGGTCCGCCGGCGTACCGCCGTTGCGGGTGATGGCGGTACGCACCTCGGCGGCGGCCCGGTTGCGGTTGTCGGTCAGGCACTCGACGAGGACCGCCACGCCGCCGGGTGCGTAGGCCTCGTAGAGGATCTCCTCGTAGGCCGCGGCGTCGCCCAGCGCACCGCTGCCCCGCTTGATGGCCCGCTCGATGTTGTCGGCCGGCACGGACTGCCGTTTGGCGCCCGTGATCGCATCCGCGAGCGTCGGGTTGCCGGCCGGGTCGCCCCCGCCGGTGCGGGCCGACACCTCGATCGTCTTGATCAGCTTGGCGAACAGCTTGCCGCGCTTGGCGTCGACGACCGCCTTCTTGTGCTTGGTCGTCGCCCACTTGGAATGGCCGCTCATCCGGCCCCCTCCTTGATCATGTCCACGAACAGCGCATGGATCCGGGAGTCCCCGGTCAGCTCCGGGTGGAACGAGGTGGCCAGGACCGCCCCCTGGCGTACGGCGACGACCCTACCCGCGGCCTGGCGAGCGGAGTCGGGTACGCGGGCGAGCACCCGGACGTCGCTGCCGGCCGCCTCGACCCAGGGGGCGCGGATGAACACCGCGTGCACGTCCCCCACCCCGGCGAAGGCCAGGTCGGTCTCGAAGGAGTCCACCTGGCGGCCGAAGGCGTTGCGGCGCACGGTGATGTCGAGGCCACCGAGCCGGGGCTGGTCGGATGGACCGCCCCGCACCTCGTCGGCCAGCAGGATCATCCCCGCGCAGGAGCCGTAGACCGGCAGTCCCTCCTGCACGAGGCGGCGCAGCGGATCGAGCAGGTCGAACACGCCGAGCAGCCGGCCCATCGTCGTCGACTCGCCGCCCGGCAGCACCAGCCCGTCCAGGCCGTGGAGATCCTCGACCCGCCGCACGGCCAGCGGCTCGGCGCCGGCGTCGCGCAGCGCCCGGTCGTGCTCGCGCACGTCTCCCTGCAGGGCGAGGATGCCCACCCGCGGGACGGGCCAGCCGTCCGAGCCGACCGCCCGCCCCGCGGCAGCGGGACGTGCGGTCACCAGCCGCGCTGCGCCAGCAGCTCAGCGGCGCCCAGGCTGTCCGCGGCTATGCCGACCATCGCCTCGCCGAGCCCGCGGCTGACCTTCGCGATCCGCTCCGCGTCGGTGAAGTAGGCCGTGGCCTCGACGCACGCCCTGGCCCGCGAAGCGGGGTCGCCGCTTTTGAAGATGCCCGAGCCGATGAAGACGCCGTCGGCCCCGAGCTGCATCATCATCGCGGCATCCGCCGGAGTCGCCACACCGCCCGCGGTGAACAGGACGACAGGCAGCCGGCCGAGCCCGGCGGTCTCCCGGACGAGGTCGATCGGGGCCGCCATGACCTTGGCCGCCGCGAACAGCTCGGGCTCGTCCATGACCGTGAGGCGTCGGATCTCGCCGAGGATCGTGCGGATGTGGGTGGTGGCCTGGGAGACGTCGCCGGTGCCGGCCTCGCCCTTGGAGCGGATCATGGCCGCGCCCTCGGAGATCCGGCGCAGCGCCTCGCCGAGGTTGGTCGCCCCACACACGAACGGGACCGTGAACGACCGCTTGTCGATGTGGT
Organism: Mycobacteriales bacterium; assembly: GCA_030447385.1. Classification (GTDB taxonomy): domain Bacteria; phylum Actinomycetota; class Actinomycetes; order Mycobacteriales; family SCTD01; genus SCTD01. The sequence continues at coordinate 345,027 of JAUJOY010000003.1, read as the reverse complement.
GGGTGTAGTCGGCGGGCGTCAGCACCTCCGACTCGTCGACGAAGTCCACCCCGCTCGCCTGCAGGACCTGCGCCTCGACGAAGTGGCCGATCCGCGCCTTGGCCATCACCGGGATGGACACCGCCGCCTGGATGCGGTCGATCATGTCCGGGTCACTCATGCGGGCCACCCCGCCGTCCCGGCGGATGTCGGCCGGCACCCGCTCCAGGGCCATGACCGCCACGGCGCCAGCGTCCTCTGCGATGCGCGCCTGGTCGGCGTCCACCACGTCCATGATGACGCCGCCCTTGAGCATCTCGGCCATGCCGCGCTTGACCGTGGCCGTGCCGACCTGGGAGACGGCTGCGGAGGTCGGGGCGGGCGCGTCGGCGGACATCGCAGGGCTTCCTCGGAGTCGATGGCGGTGTGCTCCATGGTAGGCCCGGAACCGGGCCGCACCGCCGTGGCCGGTCAGGCCTTGATCACCTGGGAGGCGAGGGTGAGCAGGGTGACCGGTGCGACCACCAGGGGCAGGAGCAGGCGGGTACGCGCCGTGGAGGTCGCGGCGACGACCGTGGCCAGCAGGCCCATCTCCGCGGCGGCCCGCATGAACGAGGTGGCGCCGGCCCACACGAACGGGCTCAGCGTGCTCAGGACAACAGCGGCGAGCACCAGAGCCGCCTTCTCGACCCGGCTTGCGGCCGACGAGCGGGCACACGCCAGGGCGATCCCCAGGAGGGCGAGCAGCCCGCCCAGGCTGACCAGCCGGAACACCCCGTCCGTGGAGGTCGGGGCGAACTGCCCGGCGCTGTCGAGCAGCCCCTGCAGCGGGAGGCCGATGTTCTTCTCGCCGGAGGACAGCACCGGCAGCCCACCGAAGACCTGCTTGAGGCTCAGCTGCCAGACGAGCAGGACGAGCAGGGGCACCCCCGCCGCCAGGGCCATGCCCCGATCGACCCGGCGCCGGCGGGCCGCGTCGAGAGCGACGACCGTCGCCGCCGCAAGGGGAAGGACCGCGGCGCTCTCCCGCGTCAGCAGGGCCGCGGACCACAGGGCCGCCGTCAGCAGCCACCGGGAGCGGCGGGCGGCCAGCATGCCAAGGGCCAGCAGAGCCACCGCAGTGAGCTCGGCCAGGTCGAAGCCGAGCGTGTAGACGAAGCCCGGGAAGGACACGGCCACCAGCCCCCACGCGGGAGAGCGTCCGGCGTCGACGGCGATCGCGGCGACCGCCGCGACGAGCGCCACGGCTGCGAGCACGTTGACGCCGAGCAGCGCCCACGGCAGCAGAGCCTTCTGCCCGAGCGACAGGGCCGCGGCCAGCAGCGGGTAGCCGACGCGCGCGGACCGGACGGCGGGCAGGTCCAGCATCACGCCGTTGACCGAGGGGGCCGTGGAGACAGGAGCCTCTGCCTGCCGGTAGTACATCTGCCCGTCGAAGCCCGTGCCGGCAGGCCCGACCGTCAGCGACTGCGGCGCGGCCGCCGGATCGGTGAGGGGTGGAGCGGCATGGACCAGCCGGCTGACGTCCCCCCCGGCCAGGATCAGGAACAACGCCACCTGCGCGAGCACCAGGGCGAGGCCACCGAGCGCCACCGCACGTACGGACATTGCGGGTCCGGCCGAGGGCAGGGCCCGGCTCGGGGCTGGCTGCGAGGACACGGACGTCCTCCTTCGAGCCGGCGCAGGCGGGTGTCCGCCGGATCCTGCCAGGATCGGGCGCCAGAGGCGGCGTCGGCGCGCCCGGTTTCAGCCGGCGTTGAGCGTGACCCCGGTCGGGACGAGCATCACCCAGGTCGCCCCCCCGGGGGTGAGCGGGATGTCCGCCCCCGCGGCGTCGACGAAGCGGGTGCCGCTGGCGGCGTCGGGGCGAGTCCAGGTCCCGTCGATCCGCTTGCCGTCGCGCAGCACGCTGACCGGTCCCTGACCGACCGTGGGCGTGAAGGGGCTGGCCAGCCCCTTGACGTCCTTGAACGAGCTGGGACGCACCGCCACCTGCTGGAGGATGACGTTGACCGGCGCAACCGCCGGCATCTCCCTGCCGTCCTGCGAGATCACCCAGCGCGCTGCAGGCGCGTTCCAGCGCAGCCCGACGGTGGAGATCTCGGAGAACACCAGGCGCCCAGCGGGCACCGGTGCGCCGACCTCGGGCGGCACCGGTCCGAACTTCCAGCCGACGTCCTTGAGCGGCACGTCGCCCGGGTTGACCGTCGCCAGCTTGGCCGGGATCGCATAGAAGTTCTGCGCGTCGCGCCGCTTCTCGGCCAGGCGGTACAGCTGCGGGCGGGAGTCGTAGGACACATCCAGGACGGCTCCGGCGTCACGCGCCCTGGCGACGATCGCCAGCACCCCGCCCTGCCCGCCCGAGAACGCGAAGGCGACCTTGCCGTACTGCGCGATCAGCTCGACATCGCTCTCGCGGACGCTGCGGATCGGGCCGATCTCGGTGTCCGTGGTCCTGTCGTAGATCGCGAGGAAGCGGGTCGACCCCCCCTCGGCCAGCTCCTGGTACATCACCGTCGCCTTCTCCAGGCCCTTGTGGAAGGGACGGGCCAGGACGCCGTTGTCGATCTTCACGGCGAGCAGCGGGCCCACCGGCGCGGGGACGAGACCGGTCAGGGGGCTGGCCGGCGGCGGGGGCGGCGGGGGGGGAGGCGGCGCGGCGGGGCTGGCACCGGAGGGGCTGGACGGGGCCGCCGCGGGCTCGTCGGAGCCGCCACACGCGGCCAGCAGGCCGGCCAGGGTGAGCACGGCAACGGCCCGGAGCAGCAGCAGCCGAGCAGGGGACCGCGTCCCGCCGGCGCGGACGGGGACGCCGGCACGTCCGGCTGCCGGCACGACGGACGAGCGGTGGGCGCGGGTGGGGGTGGGGGCGGTCACCCGCGCCACGTTACGTGGATCGACCGTCACCCGCTGCCATGTTCCGGCCCTCTGCCGGATTGGCGGTGTCGTCGATCTCGAAGTACTGCGGCAGCGCCCGGTGGCCAGCCAGGCGCAGCGCGCGGGGGATGCGGCGCAGGCGGATCGCGCGGGTGTCCCCCACGGCGGCGTTGTGGAAGGAGCGGGCCAGCCCGACCCTCGTCGTCGCCGTCTCCAGCTCCCCGAGCTCGGTGCCGGGGGGCAGCACCGGCAAGGCGTTGCGCAGCGCCCGGGACAGGTCGTTCTCGCAGGCCTCCCGGCCCGCCGGACCGCTGTCGAGGGCTGCCCTCGCCGCGGCGTCCAGAGCAGCGGCAACCTCCCCCGGCGGGAGCGCCGCCGCGACGGCGCGAGCGGCCGCGGCGCGGCGTACCAGCTGCACGTCGAGCGCCGCCCAGGCGGCGTCCACCCGCGCGTGCAGCCGGTCGAGCCGGCCGGCGATCCAGCTGGCGTAGACCAGCACCAGGACGAGGAGCCCGACCGCGACGAGAGCGGCGGTCACGAGCGGTCGGCCAGCCGCGGGCGCTCGGCCAGCCAGCGCCGCAGGGTGCTGACCAGGCGGCCGGCGTCGTCGTCGTTGCCGTCGCCCTGGGCCAGCAGCACCGCGAGGCTCTCCAGCTCCGCGTCCACGTCGACGTGCCCCGTCGGCTGCACCCTGCCCGCGACGGTCTCGTACACCTCGACGATCTGGCGGGTGACCACCGACCAGTCGTAGGCCTGCACCGCCTGCCGCGCCGCCGCGGCCAGCCGCTCCCGGCGGGGCGCGTCCCCCAGCAGGTCGGCGAGCGCCGCGGCCAGGGCGCCGGCGTCGCGTACGGGCACGAGCACGCCCGCGCGGCCGTCCTCGAGCACCCGGCGGAACGCCTCCAGGTCGCTGGCGACGACGGGGGTGCCGGTGGCCATCGCCTCGACCAGCACGATCCCGAAGGACTCGCCGTGCGTGTTGGGCGCGCAGTAGACCTCGCCGCTCGCGAACACCCGCGGCTTGTCCTCGTCGCTGACCAGCCCCAGCAGCTCCACCCGGCTGCGCAGCGACTTCGGCACCGCCTCGCGGACCTCACCCGCATCACCCGGACCGGCGATCAGCAGCCGGACGTCGGGGACGCGGCGGACCAGCTCCGGGAGCGCTTCGAGCAGGACCGCCAACCCCTTGCGCGCCTCGTCGATCCGGCCGAGGAACACCACGGTCGGTCCGGGCGGGCGGTCCGGCAGCGGGCCGGCGTTCTCGAACTGCGAGACGTGCACGCCGTTGGGGATGAGCACGGCGTCACCGCCCAGGTGCTCGACGACCACCCGCCGCGCCGCGGCGCTCACCGCGATCCGGCCGGAGATCTTCTCCAGCGCCGGCTGCAGCGCCGTCCCGAACACCTGCAGCGCCCGGGAGCGGGCCGTCGCCGTGTGGAACGTCGAGACCATGGGCCCGCTCGCGGCGAAGCAGGCCAGCATCGACACGCTCGGCACCGTCGGCTCGTGCACGTGCAGCACGTCGAACTCCCCCTCGCGCAGCCACCTCCGGGTGCGGGTCAGCGACAGCGGGCCGAACGCCAGCCGCGCCACCGAGCCGTTGTAGGGGATGGGCACCGCCCGGCCCACGGGCACGACGTACGTCGGGAGGGCGGCGCTCTCCGGGTCGTCCACCGGGGTCAGGACGGAGACCTCGTGACCCAGGCCGATCAGGCTTCCGGCGAGGTCGCGGACGTGCGCCTGCACGCCCCCCGGAACGTCCCAGGTGTAGGGGCAGGCGATCCCGATCTTCATCGCGCGAGCCGCGGGTCGTCGGGGTCGAGGTCGTCCAGCCAGAGCTTCTGGAACATGTGCCAGTCCGCCGGATGGGCCGCGATGGCCCGCCCGAACGCGTCCGCCATCGCCTGCGTCATCGTCGCCACGTCGGTGTGCTCGACCTCCGGGTGGAAGCAGATCTCCCACCCGTCGGGACGGAACGACAAGGTGGTGGGGATCAGCGTCGCGCCGGTCTTCAGCGCCAGCGAGGCCGGACCCGCGGGCATGCGGGCGGTCGCCCCGAAGAAGTCGACGTCGATGCCGCGCTTGGACAGGTCGCGGTCCGCCAGCAGGCACAGCGACCGGCCGGCCTCCAGTCGTTCGCGCAGCACCTCGTACGGCGGGCGCGCACCACCGGTCAGGGGCAGCACCTCCATGCCGAGGGACTCCCGGAAGGCGACGAACCGGTCGTACATCGACTCGGGCTTCAGTCGCTCGGCGACCGTCGTGAAGGGGGCGTCGGTCACCCCGCACCAGGCACCGGCGGCGTCCCAGTTGCCGCTGTGCGGCAGCGCAAGGATCATCCCGCGGGGGCCGGCGACCGCCTCCCGCATGCGGTGCTCGCCCACCGTCGCCGTCCGGGTGACCAGGTGCTCCTTGGACATCACCGGCAGCCGGAAGACCTCGCACCAGTAGCGGCCGTAGGAGCGCACGGCCTCGTGGGTCAGCCGGTCGAGGTCCTGACCGGGAGCGACGCGGGCGAGGTTGTCGCGCATCCGGTCGATGCTCTTCGCGCCCCGCCGGTACGCGAGGTCCGCGCCCGCCTGGAACAGGCGAGCCGCCACCGGCGCCGGAAGGGCACGGACGAAGGCCCAGCCGGAGGCGTACGCCGCCTCGGACACCCGTCCGCCCAGCAGGCCGGCGACCTTGGCAACCGGCGAGGCGGGCCGCGCAACCGCTGTCACGACGCGGCGGTCACGGGGCGACGAGGGCCGCTTGGCGGCGAACCTCGACCAGCCGCTGGACGACGGTCACGGCCGTGAGCACCGCCAGCAGCCACAGCGCGACCGTCAGCGCCACGTCGACGCCGAGACCGGCGAACCCGGTGCCGACCAGGACGAGGATCACGCGCTCCGCGCGTTCGGCGATCCCCACGTTGCAGGTCAGGCCAAGCCCCTCGGCCCGCGCCTTCGCGTACGACACGATCGTGCCCGCTACCAGGCAGAACAGCGTCACCGCCGCGAGCGCCCGGTCCTCGCCGGCCCCCGTCAGCCACAGCACGAGCCCGCTGAACATGGCGGCGTCGCCCACCCGGTCGCAGGTGCTGTCGAGCCAGGCACCGAACCGGCTGGTCGTCCCCAGCTTGCGGGCCATCGCACCGTCGAGCAGGTCGGTCAGGGCGGACACGGCGATGACCGCGGTGCCGATCAGGAACGAGCCCCGGGAGAAGAACACCAACGATCCGAGGACCACGCCGACCGTCCCGGCGATCGTCACCGCGTCGGGGTGCACCTTCAGCCGCAGCAGGGCGTCCGCCACCGGATCGACCAGGCGGCCGATCGCCGGGCGCACGTGCAGGTTGAGCATCAGGATCCGTTTCAGCGACGGCGGGGTTGGGGGGACGATAGCGGCGTACGTCCGCCTCATCCCCCCAGGAGACCAGCGTGCGCAGTCCGAAGAGCGCCGACAACGGCGCCGCCCCCCAGCCACGAGCGGCCTCGTCGGTGCGCAACGTGGCGCTGGTGGGGCACAGCGGTGCCGGCAAGACGACCCTCGTCGAGGCGCTCCTGGCGCAGGCCGGCGCCATCTCGCGGGCGGGGCGCGTCGAGGACGGCACGGCGACCTGCGACAGCGAGGAGATCGAGCAGCGCCGGCACCACTCGGTGTCGCTGTCGGTCGCGTGCTTCGAGCACGACGGCGTCAAGGTCAACCTGCTCGACACCCCCGGCGGGCAGGACTTCGTGGGGGAGCTGCGGGCCGGGCTCCGGGCGGCGGACGGGGTGCTGTTCGTGGTGGCGGCGGCCACCGGCGTGGACGCGGTCACGTCGCAGCTGTGGCGCGAGTGCGCCGAGGTCGGGATCCCGACGGCGCTCGTCGTGACCCAGCTCGACCGCCCGCGCGCGGACTTCGACGAGACGGTGGCGCTGTGCCAGCGGGTGCTCGACGAGGCGGTGCTGCCCCTGCACCTGCCGATGCACGACGACGCGGGCTCCGTCGCGGGGCTGATCTCCCTTCTGGACTGCCGGGTCGTCGACCACTCCAGCGGCGAGCGCGTCGAGCGGCCGGCCGAAGCCGAGCACCTGGAGCTGATCTCCTCGCTACGGGCCGAGCTCGTGGAGGGGATCATCGGGGAGAGCGAGGACGAGACCCTGCTCGACCGCTACCTCGATGGCGAGGAGCTGGACCCGGCCACACTGCTGGACGACCTGGAGACGGCCGTCGCCCGTGGCCACTTCCACCCGGTGCTCGCCGCAGCCCCGCTCGCGGGTGTCGGGGTGCGCGAGCTCCTGGATCTGCTTGCCGCCGGCTTCCCGTCGCCGCTGGAGCACCCGTGCCCGCCGGTCAGCCGCCCCGACGGCTCCCCCGCCTCGCCGCTGGCCTGCGACCCGGACGGACCGCTCGCGGCGGAGGTCGTGAAGACCACCACCGACCCGTACCTCGGCCGGATGTCCTACGTGCGCGTCTTCTCCGGGACGCTGCGCCCGGACACCACCGTGCACGTGTGCGGGCACGGAGCCGGGGGGCCCTGGCACCGGGAGGACCACCCCGACCACGACGTCGACGAGCGCGTGGGACCGCTCGCCTCACCGCTAGGCGCGGCGCTGCGCCCGGTGTCGTCGTGCCCGGCCGGGGACATCTGCGCCGTCGGACGGCTCAGCACCGCCGAGACGGCCGACACCCTGTCCAGGCCGGACGACCCGCTGCTCATCGGGCCGTGGGTCCTGCCCGAGCCGCAGCTGCCGGTCGCGGTCGAGGCCGCCAGCCGGGCCGACGAGGACCGGCTGGGCGTGGCGCTGGGCCGGCTCGTCGCGGAGGACCCGACCCTGCGGTGGGAGCGGCGGGTGGACACCGGGCAGCAGCTGCTGTGGTGCGTCGGGGCGGCTCACGCGGAGGTCCTGCTCGACCGGCTCTCCTCCCGGCACGGGCTGCACGTGCTGACCCCGCCGGTGAAGGTGGCACTGCGCGAGACCCTCGCCCGCCCGGTCACGGTGACCGGTCGCCACGTCAAGCAGTCCGGCGGCCACGGGCAGTACGCCGTGGTGGTGCTCGAGGTCTCCCCCGGTGCACCTGGGTCCGGGATCGTGTTCGAGCAGCGCGTGGTCGGCGGGGCCGTCCCCAGCGCCTTCCACGGGAGCGTCGAGAAGGGCGTACGCGCGCAGGCCGCCCGCGGGGTGAGCGCCGCCGGGCCGCTGGTCGACGTGCACGTGGTCCTCGTCGACGGCAAGGCCCACTCGGTGGACAGCTCCGACGCGGCGTTCCAGAGCGCCGGTGCGCTGGCCCTGCGGGAGGCGGCCGCGGCGGCGGGCGCGGTGGTTCTCGAGCCCTGGTGCGAGGTCGAGATCCACATCCCCACCTCCTTCGTCGGGTCCGTGATGAGCGACCTGTCCGGGCGACGGGCCCGCGTGACGGGCAACGAGCCGGACCCCGAGGACGACGAGCGCAGTGTCGTGCGGGCCGAGCTGCCCGAGGTCGAGCTCCTGACCTACGCCGCCGCGCTGCGGGGGGTGTCCCACGGCACCGGCCGGTTTCGCCGGCGCGAGCTGGGCTACGAGCGCGTCCCCACCCCGGCACCCTCCCGCTGATCGGTTGTGGAGGTGCCGGCTGTCAGACCTCGGCCCAGGCGACGGCGAGCAGGGCGCGGGTGTCCGCGAGCAGCTGCGGCAGCACCCGGGTGTGCCCGACCACCGGCATGAAGTTCGTGTCGCCACCCCACCGCGGGACGACGTGCTGGTGCAGGTGGGCCGCGATCCCGGCGCCGCCCACGGTGCCGAGGTTCATGCCGACGTTGAAGCCCTGCGCGCCGGTGGCGTGGCGCAAGGCCCGGATCGCCCGCTGCGTGAGGTCGGCCACCTCCGCGGCCTCCGCCGCCGTCAGGTCGTCATAGCCCGGCACGTGCCGGAAGGGGACCAGCATCAGGTGGCCGGCGTTGTAGGGGTAGAGGTTCAGCACGGCGTACGCCAGCCGGCCCCTCGCGACGACCAGCCCGTCCTCGTCCGCCATCGCCGGGATGGCGCAGAAGGGGCAGCCCTCCTTGCCCTTGCCCTTGATGTAGGCCATCCGGTGCGGGGTGTAGAGGCGGGCGAAGGCGTCCGCGATCCCGACGCCTTCCTGCTCCTGCGGAGGCGGCGTCTGCCCGGTCACCGGCGCGACTCCACCGCCGCCACCACCGAAGCGATCGCCTCCTCCACCGGCACGGCGTTCTCCTGCGTCCCGTCGCGGTAGCGGAACGAGACCGCGTCCTTGCTCACGTCGTCGTCCCCGGCCAGGAGCATGTAGGGCACCTTCGCCTTCTGGGCGGTCCGGATCTTCTTCTGCATGCGGTCGGCGGAGGTGTCGACCTCCACGCGTACGCCGTGGCGGCGCAGCCGGGCAGCGATGTCCTGCAGGTAGGCCTCGTGCTCGGAGGTGATCGGGATCCCGACGACCTGCACGGGGGCGAGCCAGGCCGGGAAGGCGCCGGCGTAGTGCTCGAGCAGCACGCCGAAGAAGCGCTCGATCGAGCCGAACAGGGCGCGGTGGATCATCACCGGCCGCTGGCGGGTGCCGTCGGCCGCCTGGTACTCCAGGTCGAACCGCTCGGGCAGGTTGAAGTCGAGCTGGATGGTCGACATCTGCCAGCTGCGCCCGATCGCGTCGCGCGCCTGCACGCTGATCTTCGGGCCGTAGAAGGCCGCGCCGCCTGGGTCGGGCACGAGCTCGAGCCCGCTGTCCGCGGCGACCTCGGCGAGCGTGCGGGTGGCCTCCTCCCAGGTGTCGTCGTCGCCGACGTACTTCACCGGGTCCTTGGTCGACAGCTCCAGGTAGAAGTCCTCGAGGCCGTAGTCGCGCAGCAGCCCGAGCACGAAGGTCAGCAGCGAGGTCAGCTCGTCCTTCATCTGCTCGCGGGTGCAGTAGATGTGCGCGTCGTCCTGGGTGAACCCCCGCGCGCGGGTCAGCCCGTGCACCACCCCGGACTTCTCGTAGCGGTAGACGGTGCCGAACTCGAACAGCCGCAGGGGCAGCTCGCGGTAGGACCGGCCGCGCGAGCTGAACACCAGGTTGTGCATCGGGCAGTTCATCGGCTTGAGGTAGTAGTCCTGGCCGGGCTTGCGCACCTGCCCGTCCGGGCCGTGCTCGGCGTCGAGCTGCATCGGCGGGTACATGCCCTCCGCGTACCACTCGAGATGCCCGCTGGTCTCGAACAGCCCCCCCTTGGTGATGTGCGGGGTGACGACGAACTCGTAGCCCTCCTGCACGTGCCGGCGCCGGCTGTAGTCCTCCATCTCCATCCGGACGATGCCACCCTTGGGGTGGAAGACCGCGAGCCCGGACCCGATCTCGTCGGGGAAGCTGAACAGGTCGAGCTCGGCGCCGAGCCGCCGGTGGTCGCGCCGCTCGGCCTCCTCGAGCATCGTCAGGTGGGCCTTCAGCGCCGACGTGCTCTCCCACGCGGTGCCGTAGATCCGCTGCAGCTGCGGGTTGTGCTCGCTGCCCCGCCAGTACGCGGCCGCGGTGCGCATCAGCTTGTAGGCCGGGATGTCGCGGGTCGTCGGCAGGTGCGGCCCCCGGCACAGGTCCTTCCACACGAGCTCGTCACCGGCGAGGTTGTCGTAGATGGTGAGCTCGGTGCCGCCGACCTCGACGTCGGCGCCCTCGGCGTCCTGCGGAGCGCCCTTCAGCTCGATCAGCTCGAGCTTGAACGGCTCGTCGGCGAGCTCGGTGCGGGCATCCCCCTCGCTGACCACGCGTCGGGAGAACCGCTGCCGCTGCCGCACGATCTGGTCCATCCGCCGCTCGATCGCGGCGACGTCCTCGGGGGTGAACGGCCGCTCGGGCAGGAAGTCGTAGTAGAAGCCGTCGTGGATCGGCGGGCCGATGCCGAGCCGGGTGCCGGGGAAGAGGTCCTGCACGGCCTGGGCGAGCACGTGCGCGGCGCTGTGGCGCAGCACCGCCCGGCCGTCCTCGCTCGCGTACGGGACCGGCTCGACCTCCTGCCCCTCTGCGACCACGACGGCCAGGTCACACAGCTGGCCGTCCACCCGAGGCCACCGCACTGTCGCGGGAACCCCGCGCTGCGCAGCACCTCGCCGGCCGTGGTCCCCGCCTGCTGCGCGGTCACCGTAACGGGAGCAGGCGAGTCGGGGAGCGACATCAGCGGGGACTCCAGGCGCGTGGGGCTGCCGAGCCTATCGGCGGGGATGCCGGCCTCCGACCGGGTTCTTCCGCGCGGGCGGCCTAGGCCAGCGACGCCTGGAGCGTGATCGGGACCCCGGTGAGGGCCTTGCTCACCGGGCAGGTGGCCTTGGCCTCCTGGGCGGCCTTGTCGAAGCCGGCCGCGTCCAGGCCCTGGACCTCGCCCACGACCGTCAGGGCGATCTCGGTCAGGCGGAACCCGCCGGCGGGGTCCGGGCCGAACGTGATGTCGGCGGTGACCTCGAGGCTCTGCGGCGTGCTCCCGGCCTCGGCGAGCAGGTGGGACAGCTGCATCGCGAAGCACGACGAGTGCGCCGCGGCGACCAGCTCCTCCGGGCTGGTCGTGCCCGCTGCCTCCTCCGACGTCCGCGCAGGCCAGGAGACGTCGTACGTGCCGGTCTTGCTGCTGGACAGCTCGACCTGTCCGGAGCCGTCCATCAGGCCGCCGTTCCAGGCGGTGCGTGCGGTGCGGATGGCCATGGGGGCTCCTTCGGGGTCAGGGCGGGGCAACCGGTGCAATCCCCCGCACCCCCATCCGATTCCCTGGCCGCCTGTGGCCTGCTCGCGACGCCGGCGCGGTACATGCTCCCTCGACTGGGACGGCCAGACGCGGTCGGTGTAGTGGACGTAGCAGGACTCGAACCTGCGACGGCACGACTCTCTGACCTGCATGAATAGCTCCGACCTGCGAGGATCGTGAGAATGAGTGGACAGCCGTGGACACAATTTGACGCTCGTGCCACTCCGAATGGCGTGCCACACGATCCGCCGCAGGGAATCGGTCTGCGACGAGGGCTTGTGCCACGCGTCCCCCCAGGATAGGCCCGCGGCATGGCGAGCAAGCGGCGGCCGGCGGTAGCGGCACGACGCGACAGCTTCCCTCTGGGCGCTGGCAGGCCAGGTTCCGTGGTGAGGACGGCGTCATGCGGCCGGCGCCGGTCACCTTCGACAGCAAGCTCGACGCCAGCGCGTGGCTCAAAGGGCAGGCCGCTGACCTCGAACGCGGCACCTGGGCTGCCCTGCACCGGCGCCACGACCACGACGACGCTCAAGGTCTACGCCGCGCAGACTTGGCTCGCGAGCCGCGACCTCAAGCCGAGCACCCGCCTGCTCTACGCCGAGGCATGCTCGACACCCTTGATCCTGCCCGCGCTCGGTCGGCACCGGCTCGACAAGATCACCCCGACGATGGTGCGCAACTGGTATGCCGGCCTGGACGCGGAGGCGCCGACCCGGCGGGCACACGCGTACAGCCTCCTGCGGTCGATCTACACGACGGCGGTTGCCGACGACCTCGTGCCGACCAACCCGTGCCGCATCCGGGGTGCAGGGGCCAGCAGGGACCAGCTCGACGAAGGTGGCGAGCCTCGGCGAGCTCGAAGTGATCACCGCGGCGATGCCCGACCGCTACCGGTGCTGCTCGCGGCGTGGTGCGGGCTTCGTTTGGTGAGCTTGCCGAGCTGCGCCGGAGACGACGTCGACTCGACGCGCGGGTGCTCCGGGTCGAGCGGGCGGTGACCCACGCGACGGCCAGGTGTTCATCGGGGACCCCGAAGTCGCACGCCGGCACCAGGCGCGGTGTCGATCCCGCCGCACCTGCTGCCCGCGCTCGAGGATCACCTAGAACGGCATGTGCCGCCCGCTGCCGACTCGCTGCTGTTCCCGGCGCACGGCGGCGGCCACCTCGCGGCCACGACGCTGCACGGGCCGTGGGCGAAGGCACGCGCAGCGCAGCAGGTAGAGGATCTGCGCTTCCACGACCTGCGGCACACCGGGGCGACCCTGGCGGCGGCAACGGGCGCCACGCTCGCGGACCTGATGGCCCGGCTCGGGCACTCGACCCCGCGGCAGCGATGCGTTACCAGCACGCTGTTCGCAGACCGACGCCGCGATAGCCGAAGCTGTCCGGGTTCGCCACCGACAACGTGGTGCCGCTGCGCCGGGTCGGTGGTCGGTGACCGGGTCCGTACGCGGAGCGGGCAGCAGCGGCTTGCGCGTTATGCCGAGCACGAGCTGGAGCGGGCGGCGGGGTGGCGCGGGACGAAAGCGAGGGTGATGTTGCCTAGTTGGCGGCGGTGCGAGTCACGCTTGACCTCGCACTTGTACGGCCCCTCGCGCTGTCACTGACATTGCCTTGCGCCTTGCCCTGACTCGCGCCCCGGAAGCACGTTCGCCTCGACACCGTTGGCGACTCACACTTGCACCTGGAAGAATCGATCACAGCGATGGTCAGGATGTATGTGGACGACTTGCTGGTGGGGTTGTTGATCGTGTACCCCACGTCAGCGAACTTGGTACCACCAAGATCGTTCACGTCACACGACGTGACCGTGACGTTCTTCGTTGCCTCATCCTCCTTCGGAGGAGCCGGTGCCTTAGGGGCAGCAGGTGCATTGGCAGGCGGGTTGGCCTCGGTGTCCACGGTCTCGGTACCTCCGCCTCCGCCTCCTCCTCCGCTTGCAGCCGAGATGATGATGACCAGGAGAATCAGGCCCCCCAGCCCGGTGAGGATCTTGTGCCGAGCGAACCAGTTGCGCTGCGACTTCGCGTAAGCCTTCTCGGCGGCCGCCCGCGACTTGGCCTCCTCGCTTGTCCATCGGTGGCTGCGGTCGGCGGCATTGGCTCAGACATGGAGAGGTAGTTACCTTTCGTGGCGACGCTGTCGGGGACACACTGACAGAGTCAGCAGTGCCTGGGGCCAGAAGGCGCAAACCCGCGCGAAGCGCGCCCGAGCGCCGCGCGCGTCAGAGCCGTGCCCTCCACGCTGCAGCCCTAGCTGTAGTGCCTGCGGCGGCCGCAGGGGTGAGCCCGTAGGACGCGCCGCACCGCTGCTGCATCGGCTGCTGCGGGCCGATGCGGCCCCGCCAGGTGTCAGGGCCCGCACGCGCGGCAGACCGCCAACAGCTCATCTGCGGGCGGTTAACGAAAGCCACGCCGCCCAAGCCGCGAACACGCACGCGCTGAGGATCAGGGGCCAGGCCACGTAGTGGTGACCCAAGCTCTGCGAGGCTCCCGACAGCAGGATGCCCACACCGACTACCGGAAGGGCACGACTGCCCGCCCTGGCCGCTTGCAGCCTGGCCGTGGCCAAGCTGTCGGCGAGCCCCTCACGGTCCGATGCAACTCCCCCCGTACCTCAGCCAGCGCTTGTTCCTGGTCCAGTGCTGCCTCTTGCGCGTCGGCTTGTACGCGCGCCATCGCCGCGACCAACTCGGTAACGCGTACCTGCAGGTGCTCAACCTGCTGCTCCAGTGGCTCGTCCTGACGGAAGGCCACCGGTGCGTAGCCGAGACCAGCGGCACGCACGCCGAACGTCGCATGGCCCCCGCCCGTGGCCGGCGCTGGGCGCTACCAGGCCCAAGTACCTGGCGAGCGACAGCACGTGCGCTTCGAGCCACGCGGTCGCATCACGCACGGCCCGCGTCGTGATCGACGGGGAGACAACTAGAGCACCAACGACGCTGACGAGGATGCCTGCGTAACGCACCGCTGCTCAAGGTCCATGGTCTCATCCTTGGCGGTGCGCCGAGCACCGCTACGTGGGCGGTCGTACTACGACCGTCAGCCCCTCTACGACACGCAGCCGCTGGCGCAGGTCGTACAGGCGTAGCCCCAGGTGACGCCGATGATCCGCACTACCCTCCCGCTCGTGGAGGCTGGAGCAGCGCCTTTCTCCCAAGGGCGGCAGCAGCCCTTGAACGAGCCGACCGCATGCTGCCTGATCTGATCAGGCACAGCCTCGATCCAGTTGCGTTCCGGAGCAATGGTCAGAACCTGTGGGATGTGGCCCCCGGCGAGGTGACGCGAAAGGGCGCACCTTCCCGAGGATGATCCGAAGCCCATGCAGTTCTGATCAAGAGCCGGCGTTGGAGCGCTGGTTCGGGAAGGTGCGCCCGTGCTCAAGGTAGTCCAGGAGGGCAGCAAGAACAGCGCGGTGACGCCACGGTGGTCGGCGGGTCGTTGGCTGCTGCCGAGATCGTGCGCGACGGTGCTCGCGCGATGCTGGCCGCAGCCTTGCAGGCCGAGGTCGCGGCCTACATCGACGCGCATGTCGATCAGCTCGATGAGGCTGCCGTCGGCTGGTCGTGCGCAACGGCTATCACGCCGAGCGGGAGATCACGACCGGGGCCGGTGCGTTGCCGGTGCGGGCACCGCGGGTGAACGACCGGCGGATTGATGAGGACACCGGTGAGCGGGTGCGGTTCTCCTCGGCGATCCTGCCGGCGTGGGCGCGGCAAGTCCCCGAAGGTCGCCGAGGTGCTGCTGTTGCTGTACTTGCACGGCCTGTCGAGTTTGGACTCTACGGCGCTGGAGCAGTTCCTGGGTTCCGGGGCGGGTCTGTCGGCATCCACGGTAGGTTTCGGCTCACCACGCAGTGGCAGCAGGAGGCCGCGGCCTTCAACAAGCGCTCGTTGAAGGACTGCGACTACGTAATGCGGGTCGACGGGATCCACCTGCTGTCCGCCTCGAGCAGGACAAGGTGTGCCTGTTGGTGATCCTGGGCGTGCGGGCTGACGGCACGAAGAGTGGTCACCTCGCGGACGGGTTCCGCGAGGAGGCATCTGAGTCCTGGACACCTGCTGCCCGTGCAAGCGCCGCGGCATGCGGGCCCCTGTCCTTGCGGTCGGCGACGGTGCGCTGTCTCTGGAAGGCGGTCCGCGACGTGTTCCCGAAACCAAGGAACAGCGTTGCTGGTGGCATCGCATGGCGAATGTGCTGGCCGCGCTGCCCAAGTCGGCGCACCCGTCGGCCAAGGCCGCCTCGCTGAGATCTACAACGCCCGCATGCGCAGCATGCCCTGGTTGCAGCGAAGGCCTTCGAGATCGACTTCGGCGCGAAGTTTCCCAAGGCCGTCGCCAAGATCACCGACGAGATCGACACCTGCTGGCGTTCTACGACTACCCCGCCGAGCACTGGATCCACCTGCGCACGACCAACCTGATCGAGTCGACCTTCGCGACCGTCAGGTTGCGTACCCGCGTCACCAGCCCCGGCTCGCGAGTCGCGGGAGTCGCCATGGCCTTCAAGCTCATCGAGTCCGCCCAGGCCCGCTGGCGCGCCGTGAACGCCCCGCACCTGGTCGCCCTCGTCCGCGCCGGCGCAAACTTCGAGAAGGGCAAACTCGTCGAACGCCTGACGAATCAGGAGGTGATCAGCAAGCCGCGTGACACCCCGATCCACAGGTCTTGACTATTGCTCTGTTCCGGGACCGGCTGCCCTACGTCCTTGACTTGCTCGCCGCGGTCAGCCGACTGATCGACGAGGAGAGCAAAGGCCAACGAACGAACGCCTTCAGCGAATGGTGGCGTCGGAGCCAATCCCGCGTCGCGCCGATCTGTTCGCGTTGCGGCACGCCGAGCTGAAGGCGCTCAAGGAGCATGGTGGTTGCTCACCGGGACACCGTGATCAACGCCGCTGCGAAGGACTACCCAGGAGGCGGCGTAGTTGACGGTGACACGGTGTCCCGTGTCGTCTGGGTGTGGGCGGACGGCCCGTTCGTCGACGAGCAGGTCGCGCCGGTGCTCCAGGAGCTACTTCGTGGCACTCAAGGGTTCGTTGGGAACGGGCGGAGCATCTCCTCGGCAGCGGCCAGGTGCCCGTTAGCCGCCTGTGGCGGCTGTCTCGCCTGGACGGCCCGCCGGTCGCCTCATCCGTTCACGGCCGGCGGCGCCGCGTCAGGAGGCGCCGTCCTCGACAGCCCGCAGCCGGCGCAGCTCCGCGTCGCGCGCCACGGTCTCCAAGCTCGGCGCCAGGTCCATGCCCGCGGCCTCCACGCGGGTCGGTGGCGCCGCCGGACAGCAGCTGCAGCTTGTCCATCAGCGCGGCCATGGCCAGGGCGCGGTCCTTCTGGTCGCCGCCACCGGGTGCGACACGTGCACCTCGACCACCTGCGCGGTGGCGGGCTGGTTCTGCCCCCGCTGACGACGACGACGGAGTGGTAGGTGGTCTCCTCCTGCAGCTGGTCCCCAGGCGGTGCACCTCCTCCAGCAGCGGCCCGCGAGCTCCTGCCGGCGCTCCTCGCTGACCTCCTCCCACCGGGCACGAGCACCCGCTGCCGCGCGCGCACGAGCCGGCCGCATCGTCTGTGCGCCAGCGGCCGCCCGTGCCCAGGTGTTCACCGTGCCCTTGGGGATGCCGGTCTCCCTGGCGGCGCCGGCGAGACCGTGCTGCAGGTAGGCCTCGCGGGCGGCGTCGCGCTGCTGGTCGGTGTAGGTGCGGCGGCTCACGTCGGCACCATCGAACAGCCCGCGGAGAACACTGACACAGGCGCGCATGGGCACGCCCCTGCTGGTCACGAAGCGGACCAGGCCGCGGCGCACCGCCACGACCTCCACCGGCGTGGCCGCGAGCAGGGCTCACCAGGCTCTCCCACGGTCCACGCCTGACCGGCGGCGGGCGCGGGCTTGGTGGGCGTCGTCGTCACCGGCCGGTGCTGTCGGTGGACGGTGCTATCCGGCGCACCGTGCGGTCCGACGCTGCGCGGATCGCGGCCGATGCGCGCCTGCCCGCGGTCGGCTCGCCGGTGGGCTCCTCGGTGGGGATGCCGGCCGGGGCTGCGAGCTTGTGAGCGCATCCAGCAGTCCTCCGGCGCTGCGCTTGTCGTCGGTGCTCACGGAGCTGACCCACGGCGCGAGGTCGCCGGACAGCTCGGCCTGCAGGGCGTCGCGTTCGCGGCCGATGTCGCGGGCGCATGATGCTGCCCAGGTCGGTGCTGCCGGCGGAGCCGTACGCCGCGTGGGCCTTCTCCAGGCGTCGGTCGCGGCCTTGTGGGCGGCCACGGCGGCGTCCAGCTCGGGCTTGGTCCCTGGCCTGGTGGTCCTCGCGCAAGGTGTCGGCGGCGCGGATGGCGGCCTCCCGCCGGTCGAGCAGCTGGAGGCGTGCGCGCACCTCGGCCACGCGCTGGAGTGGGCTGGTCGTCATGTTCACGGGGTGGATCTCCTGTTCGTCGGGGGCGTGCTGCAGGTGGTGCTGGTGCCGGTCGGCGCCGCGTCGCGTGATGCCCACGGCGCCGACCGGGGGTCAGGGGCTAGCCGGCGCTGCCGGTGTGCGTGGCGCTGGTCGTGTCAGCGACGTGGCCGCCGGGCGGCTGCTCGGCCAGCGGCGTGCCGTCCTGGTCGGTCAGCTGCGTAGGCGTGGCCGGCGGGTCGAGCGGGCCGGGTCGTACGCCGAGGGCGGCAGCGGCCTTGCGGTCGGCTGCGAGGTCGGCTGCGTCTTGTCCGAGGTAGCCCACGGGCTTCTCCTGTCTTACGGGGACCCGGTGCCGGATGGCAGCCGGGGGATCGGGGGGCATGGCGGCGTCCAGCGCCACCAGGGCGTGGAAGCTGCGCTCCAGCTGGTGGCGGGCGTCGTCGTCGTGGCCCAGCCCCAGGTGGATGCGCAGCGCCAGCACGCTGTCCAGCAGGTCGTGCGACAGCTCCCTGGCGCCGGCCTGCCGCGGGCTCACCGGAGCACCTGCTGCACGAGGGCCCAGTGACGTGGCCTCCAGACGAACACCTCGCAGGAGGGCACCTCGCGCAGGGCGTGAAGCCACGCGGTCTGCTCGGGGCGCACGGTGCCGCGCTCGGTCTTCAGCTCGGCGAAGATCAAGCGGGAAGAACGGCAGAGGGTCAGGTCAGGCCAACCCGGGCGTGACTGCTTGCTGAGGCGCTGGTGATGCCAGCGCCAGCCGGTCAGCGTGGCGTAGTCGGTGATCATCGTCTGCCACGCGGCCTCGCTCATGGCCAGCGTGCCGGCCGAGGGCGGCACGATCAGCCGGGACCCGCGGCGTGCGGCCGGCAGGTGCGGCCGGCAGGTGCGGCACGGTGTTGGGCGGCCATCGTCGTCCTCGCCGGCCCAGCCTCCTTCGCAGGCGTGCATGTCCTGCGCGGCGGCGGGGACCAGGTGCACGTCGTCGTCTTCCAGCAGCTCACCGGTGCGGTCGCGCCTCATGGGCGGGTCTGTCGCAGGTGCGAGGTACAGGTGGCGTCGGGGTCCTGCACGATGCTGCGGCAGGGCTGCCCGGTGCTGCGGGTCGGTGCGCCGCAGCGGTGGACCAGGCCGAGGCGGTCGCGGAGCTCGACGGGCAGCCGGCCGGTGAGCTCGTGCGGCACGCAGCGACGGCAGGCGCAGCCGTAGGTGTGGCTGCCGGCCTGCAGCAGCCAGAACGCCGTGGAGCCGTCAGGGGCAACGCACTCGGCCAGGGCCACGCCTTCGGCCAGCGGCACGGTCAGCGCCTGCAGGGCACGCTGGTCGTCGGGGTCGATGCGGTGGAGGTTCACGCGACCGCCTCCTGCGCGGGCAGGCTCCAGTGGCACCGCGGGCACGGCCCCAGGTCGGCGCCGTCGTCGGGATCCTCCAGCCGGCGGGTCGGGCTGCAGTGGCCGCAGGCGGGTCGGGGCGCGGCCTGGTCGTCCTGTACCGGCGGCGGCGGCGTGCTGGTGGAGCACTCCCGCAGACGGGTCAGCCACACCGCGGCGGGGCGTGCTGCGCCGTCCCAGGGCTCCGCAGCGACGGCCTGGAGCTGGTCCACGGTCCAGCCCTTCTCGGTCGCGGTGGCGATGCACCGACGTGCTGCCGGCGAGGGCTTGACCTGCTGACGCACCGACGCCGGCACGGCGGCGAGCAGGGCGTGTTCTGCCTGTCGTAGCTGCTCCTCACCTCCTCCTCCGTCTGCTGCCGACTCGTCCGCGGCCGGCGCGGTGACGGTGGTGGAGGTGGTGTCTCTGTTTCTTTCCTCTGCTTTGGGCCGCACCGGTGCGGCTACCCGGTCCGCACCGGTGCGGCTACCTGCGCCGTCGGTAGCCGCATCCGAGCGGCTAGCGCTAGCCGCACCGGTGCGGCTACCTGCGGCTCCGTCCCGCGGCCGACCACGCAGGCTGTACCGGTTGGTGGCGCCCTTGTCGGCGCGCCGTTGCACGACGACCAGGCCGGAGTTCTCTAGCTCGACCACGGCCCGGTCCACGGAGTCGGCCGAGCAGCGCAGAAGGGCCTGCAGGGTGGCGCGGCTGGGCCACGCCACGGTGCGCCCGCGCTGGTGGCAGTCGAGGACCGCCCAGAGGCGTACGGCGCGGTCGCTCACGTCGGCCAGCAGCAGCACAGCCGGCACCTGGGAGTACCCGTCAAGGTCGGCGGCCATCAGGCAACGCCGCTCACGCCGGCGTCGGCAGCCTTCCGGTTCACGCGCTGTGCGCGGCGGCCGGGATCGGGCGCAGCAGGGCGTCTGCCTCGGCGCGGTCGATCCGGATCAGGTGCGGGCCGAGGCGGTAGGCCGTGAGCTTGCCCTCAGCGATGCGTCTGCGCACCGTCTTGGTGCTGCAGTTGTAGCGGGCGGCCACCTCGGCCAGGGTCTCGTACTGCGGTGCGGGTGGGGCGGGGTCGGGCAGACGGACGTTCACAGGAGGACTCCCGGCGAGGGGCCGCACGCGGTGGCGGCATTGGCGGTGGAGTCCACGCCGGCCACGGGCCTGGTGTGGAGTGCTGCACCGACTGCCTGGCCACGGGCCTGCTGTCGTCCTGTCCCGACGTGGACCACGGGCCCTCACGCCGTTCTCACCGCCGCCGGGCCACGGACCTAGCGACGGCGCAGGACGCTACGCCACCCGGGGACAGGACGGCCGCAACACGCCCAAGGCTCCCGCCCGTTGTCGGCACCGGACAAGGTGCGAATGGCACGCCCAGTGGCACGGCGGAGGGTCTAGATCTGAAACCCCCTGCGAATCAGGGGTTTCGGTGTGGACGTAGCAGGACTCGAACCTGCGACCTCACGCGTGTGAAGCGTGCGCTCTAACCAGCTGAGCTATACGTCCGCGTCCTGGTTGTCCGGCAGCGCGTCCGGAGCCGGGCGCAACGGCCGGACACTACCTCAGCGGCCTTCCACGCTCAGAGCCCCGCGAGCTCCTTGCCCCGCGCCAGGAGGTCGTAGCGGCCGACCAGGTAGATCACGACTGCCACGGCCAGGAGGCCACCCAGAGTGAGCACGGTGGAGAGCACCGGCTTCGCCTTGGCGTTCGCCCATGCCTCACGCGCCTGCTTCTTGGCCCGCTCCAGCAGCCGGTCGGCCCACGCGAACTCGGTGGACCAGATGTAGAGGCCAATGAGGATCGGGGGGATCGTCAGCGGGCCGGGGAGGGCGACCAGCAGGAAGCCCAGCAGGATGAACAGCAGGCCGGCCACGAAGACGAGCAGCTGAAGCAGAAGGGCTCCGCCCGGCGTACGCCGCAGGCGCGCCCGGACGCCTGCTTCCTCGACAGGCCCGGCCACCGCGGAGGCCTCGACCACACCCGGTGCCACCTGCCCTGGCTGCGCCTGGCGATCCACGGGCCCGCTCAGACGTCGCCGGAGGCCAGCAGGGGCTGCTCCGGGATGGGCGGGGCCTGCGAGCCCCGCTCTCGGGTGACCATGAAGCGGGTCACGTCCGCGACACCGGCCTGCACCTGCATGTCCTCCCGGACGTCCACCCCCGGACGGGTCACGTCGAAGGCCCCCACCGGGCGGACATCACCGTAGCGGCTCTGCCCCCACAGGATGTACGTGGTCGACTCGTCGTTGACCGGCAGGCCGTCCACGACGAGCGACAGCTCGCTGCCGCGAACGAGTGCCACGGCGACGACCTCCCCCTCCGGGCTGGTCAGCGGCACCGTGTCGGTGGTGGTGTCCCGCAGCTCGCGGACGGCGGCGGCCATGCGGTCCCCCCACGCCTCCTGCTGGTCGCGGTCGGCCTGCAGCGAGGTGTTCCAGACGCCGAGGCCCATCACCAGAGCGGCAGCGGCGGCGATGCCCACCCACGCTCCGGACCGCGCGGGGCCGAAGCGGAGCTTGCGACGGCGGGCGGCGTCGAGCGAGGCCACCGGCGCCGGCTGCCGAGCGGGGGCGACGGGCTCAGGTGCGTCGGTGAACGTCCTGGGGGCGGCGGCCGGGAAGCTGGCGCCGCGTCCGGAGTCCGCCACCCCCTGGCGGATCGAGGCGAGCAGGGACTCCGGCGGCTCCGGGGCGTCCGCCGCGTAGGCCAGGTGGGTGAGGGTCGCAGCGTGCACGGCCATGTCGCGCTCGCAGCGGGCGCAGCCGCTCAGGTGCTGCAGGAAGGCCTGCTCGTCCTCGGGCTCGAGCGCGGACAGCGCGTAGCCCGCCGCCAGCTCCTCGTAGAGCTCGTGCGAGTCGGGGCGGGTCACGACGGGCTCCTCGTGTCGGGGGGACGGGTGGTCAGGGCGGATCCGCTGGGGTCGACCGGCTCGAGGCCGCCGTCCGCGTTGGACAGCCCGTCGAGGCTTCCCTTCATCCGCTTCATGCCCGCGAGCATCCGTGTCTTGACGGTGCCCAGCGGAGTGCCGGTCAGTCCGGAGATCTCACGCTGTGTGTAGCCGCCGAAGTAGGCAAGGGTCAGCGCCTCCCGCTGCACGTCCGGCAGGGTCCGGAGCACAGCGCGTACGCGCTCGCGCCGCAGCCGGGACCACACCTGGTCGTCCACGCGGGGTGCATCGCTCTCGCGGGTCTCGAGCAGCTCGCTGGTGGTGCGGCGCTTGCGCAGGTTCTCCTCGCGCCGGACGCTGTCCACGGCCTTGTGGTGCGTCATCGACAGCAGCCAGGTCGAGAAGCCGCCGCGGCTGGGGTCGAACCGGGACGCGTCCCGCCAGACGGTGAGGAAGACCTCCTGGACCACGTCCTGGGCGAACTGCTCGTCGGCGAGGATGCGCCGGGCCAGGCCGTAGCAGGCCCGCCCGTAGCGACCGTAGAGCGCCTCGAGGGCGTCGGCGTCACCCTCGGTGACCCGCGCGACCAGCGCCCGGTCGTCCAGCCCGTCATAGCGCCGGGTCGCCGCGGCAGCCGGCGCCGCAGCGTCGGGCGTCTGCTCGCCACGGCTGCGGGGCTGCATCACGGAGGTCCTCACGACGGGTTGTTCGCGCGAGCGGGACGAACGGATGGGTACCAGGTGCGTGACCCGTCACGCAACGCTACCTCCGGACGCGTTCTGGCCCGCTCGCCCGCTGAAGCACCTCCGCGCGGTTGGAAGCCCGCGGGAGCGGGGACCTCCATGCAGGACGAAGGGCCTCCCTGGCCCTCGCCCTGCAGGAGGCCGAGCATGTCGACCCGCCCCACCTCGGTCAGCGCCTCCATGCGCCTGCGGCTGCTCGTCCCTGGTACGGCGGTGCTCCCGGTGCGCGCCGACCTGCGCTACGACGTCGCCGACCCGTACGCGGTGCAGATCTCGTTCCACACCGGTCCCGAGGCGCAGGGCGACGTGGTGCAGTGGACCTTCGCGCGGCAGCTGCTCAGCGAGGGGGTCAGCCTGCCCTCGGGTGAGGGCGACGTGCAGGTCTGGCCGTCCACCAGCGCCGGCGGCCGGGTGGCCTGCCTCTCGCTGTCCTCGCCGTCGGGTCGGGCGCTGTTCGAGCTGCCCCTCGCCGACCTCGTCGAGTTCCTGGGTGACACCTACAAGGCCGTCCCTGCCGGGAGCGAGAGCGCCTATGTGGACGTCGACAGCGAGCTGGCGCTGCTGCTCTGGGCCGAGCCCGAGACCTGAGCCGGTACGCTGACCCGGCGCCCCGGTCGGAGAGCGTCGTTCTGCTAACGTTCGTCGTCGCGCAAGGCCGTGCGGGCCTGCGCATCGCGGACGTGGCTCAGTGGTAGAGCATCACCTTGCCAAGGTGAGGGTCGCGGGTTCGAATCCCGTCGTCCGCTCGGAAGGCGCCCACCCTCGGGCGTCGGCGCTGCACCGGGCTCCGCATCTGGGAGCCGGCTGTGGCCGGGTGGCCGAGTGGTTTAGGCAAGGGCCTGCAAAGCCCTGTACGCGGGTTCGATTCCCGCCCCGGCCTCTCCCGCACGGCACACCGGCACGACAACCACACCGCAGCACAACTGCACAGCACGGGCGATTGGCGCAGTCTGGTAGCGCGCTTCCCTGACACGGAAGAGGTCACAGGTTCAAGTCCTGTATCGCCCACACGAAAAGGCCAGGTCAGAGGGGGTGTCGTCCCCTCTGACCTGGCCTTGATCTTGTACTGGTAGCCAAACTGGTAGCCACGCGCTCTGCGGAAGTCGCCACCTTTCGAGGCCGTCCGTGGACGTCCGCGAGGGGCCGTTCATGGGTCAACGCGGACAGCTTCCTGGTAGAAATCGAACGGCCGCCTGACGTTTCGCATTCGGGCGTGCCCGAACCACGAATGCGCGGGACGGCAGCGTGTCGCGGGCCCGCGGGCCGTGCTCCTGACGCAGGGGCGCCCATGATGAGGCGATGACGCAGCACGTGCTGGCGCTCGATGTCGAGCTCGACGAGCTGCGCGCCGCTGTCGTCCGGCTCCAGGCGGAGAACGACCGCCTGCTGCGGCTGCTCCGACTCAGCCCGCAGGAAGCGGCGGCTCCAGGTCCGGCTCAGTCCGGCCTGTTTGAGCGGCCTCCCGGGCCCGTGCACGCGCGGTCCGACCCGGCGACCAAGGTCGCGTTCTTCCGAGCCATGTTCGCCTGCCGTCAGGACGTCTATGCCACGCGCTGGGAGAACGCCCGCACCGGCCGGGCGGGGTGGGTGCCGGCGGTTCCTGGTGGCTGGCGCAAGGGCAGCGGAGCGTCCAAGCCTCAGTACCTGCCCTTGACCGACAAGATCGTCGCGGCCCACCTGAGCGGCGAGCTCCACGTCGGCCTGTACCCGCTCAAGGCCGACAACCGCTGCCACTGGGTCGCCGCGGACTTCGACGGCCCGGCAGCGCTGCTGGATGCGTTGTCCTACCTCAAGGCGACCCGCGCACTGGGCGCCCCTGCGGCGCTCGAGGTCTCCCGCTCCGGAGTCGGTGCGCACGTGTGGCTCTTCTTCACTGGCGCCGTGCCCGCTGCCACCGCTCGCAGGCTCGGGATGGGCCTGCTCCGGGAGGCCATGACTCTTCGCGGTGAGATGGACCTGAGCAGCTACGACCGGCTGTTCCCCTCGCAGGACACGCTGCCTGGCCTGGACGCCATCGGGAACCTCATCGCCGCTCCCCTGCAGGGGCAGTGCCGGCGTCGCGGGGCGACGGTCTTCCTGGACCTGAGCACCCTGGAGCCGCAGGAGGACCAGTGGGCCTACCTGTCCACGGTCGGACGCATCACCCCGAAGGAGCTCGACCGGCTGGCGAACCGTGCAGCGGCCGTCACCACCGGCTCCGAGGTCGATCGGCTGCGTCGATCGACCGCCTCGCGCATCCACCCGCCGGCACCGCCGTTCATCCCGGCGAGGCTCGGAGCCGGCCTCGCCCTTGACCGCACGACGCTTCCCGCCGCCCTGCTGGCGACGCTGAAGCACGCAGCGTCGATGCCCAACCCGGTCTTCTACGAGCGGGAGCGCCGGCGCATGTCGACCTACAACCTGCCGCGGTTCCTGCGCTGCTACTACGAGGACCTTGAGGACTTCACCGTGCCGCGCGGGATGCGCTCCAGCGTCGAAGCGCTCGTCACCGAGGTCGGCAGCCGCCTGCAGCTGAGCGACACGCGGCCCGAGCCGGCCCGGCAGGAGTTCGCGTTCACGGCGCAGCTCGGACTGGACCAGGCTCGCGCAGCCGACGCCCTATCCGAGCACGAGCTCGGGATGCTGGTCGCGCCGCCAGGCGCCGGCAAGACCGTGATCGCCTGCGCCCTCATCGCCGAGCACGCTGTGCCCACCCTGGTCCTGGTGGACCGCAAGCCGCTGCTCGACCAGTGGCGGGCCCGACTCCTGGAGTTCCTCGGGGTGTCGGCCGGCCAGATCGGAGGCGGCAAGGACAGGCGTACCGGCGTCGTCGACGTCGCCACCTTGCAGACGCTCAGCAAGCGGACAGACGTCGGCGAGGTCACCGCTGCGTACGGGCTGGTGATCGTCGACGAGTGCCATCACGTGCCTGCGGTCGCGTTCGAGAACGCCGTACGCCAGATCCCGGTGCGGCGCTGGCTGGGCCTGACGGCCACCCCCTACCGGCGCGACGGTCTCGACGAGCTGATCTTCCAGCAGTGCGGACCCGTCCGGCACGAGATCAAGCACAGCGCCGGCGACACCCTCGACGGAGCACCACCGCTGCGACGGGAGGTGCTCGTGCATCTCACGGGCTTCGCCTTCGACACCGACGACGACCTGTCTCGTCCCGGGGCGATCCAGGCCGTCTACCGGGCCCTGGTTGACGACCCGGGCCGCAACGAGCAGGTGCTGACCGACGTCCACGCCGCTCTCGAGGCGGGCAGGCACTGCCTCGTGCTCACCCAGTGGACCCGCCACGTCGAGTTTCTCGCCGAAGCGCTGCGTGGCATGGGCCACGACCCTGTCGTGCTCCGGGGCGGTCTCGGCGTTAAGGCGCGCGCGGCAGCGCTTGACCGGCTCGTGCCCCCGGACGGCGGGCCGCCGCTGCTCGCGGTGGCCACCGGCTCCTACCTTGGCGAGGGCTTCGACTGCCCCGCGCTCGACACGCTGTTCCTCGTCGCGCCGATCGCGTTCAAGGGCCGGCTCGTGCAGTACGTCGGCCGGATCGTCCGGCCCCACCCCGGCAAGGTGCTGGCCCAGGTGCACGACTACCACGACACCGATGTTGGCGTCCTGGCCCACTCGCTGAACAGGCGCGCACCTGGCTACCTCAGCCTGGGGTTCCCTGACCCTCGATGAGGAAGCGGGAAACGCGTCGATTGTCCGCATCGTCGACCGATGACGGCCTAGGATTGCCGACTGGCTGAGGCCAGCTTTCTGCCCAGTGATCTATACACTTCTGCCATGAGCCTCAACGAAGCCGAGCCCCTGCCGATCGCCGAGGCGAGCCGTCGGGGCGTATCCAAGCTCGTCGCGGACGCGGAGGGGGGTCGCCCGACCATCCTGCGACGACACTCGGAACCCGTCGCAGCGATCATCGGCTATCAGGAGCTCCTGCGGCTGCAGGGGCTGGAGCGCGACCTGGTCGATATCGCACTCGTGCTCGCCCGCGCGGCCACCGACAACGGCCGACGGACGTCTCTCGACGACGTGATCGAAGGCCTGGGCTACACCCGTGAGCAGCTCGAGGCTATGGACGAGCCGCGGTAGCGGTGCCCGGCAGGAAGCGATCATTCCCAGCACCGGGGCCGTCCCCCAGCCGCGCCGAGGTCTGGCTCACCGATCCCGCCCGGGCAGACCTGGACCGGCTCGACGGCGCACCGCTGGTCTGGGCGCTGAAGAAGATGCTGCTGCTGGAGGCCGACCCGTTCGCGGGCGAGCCCCTGCTCGGGACCCTCATCGGCTATCGCAAGCTGGTCGTCGGCAACAGGGACTGGCGCATCATCTGGCGCGCCAGCACCGACCTGCGCGGCACCCTCACCATCGAGATCGCCGAGGTGTGGGCGGTCGGGGCCCGCTCCGACAGCGAGGTCTACAGCGAGATGACCCAGCGCGTGGCGTTTCTTGGTGACTCCCCCGTCCGTCGCTCCCTGTCAGCCGTCCTCGACGAGCTCGGGAAGCGTGCGAAGGGTCTTGCGGCTCAGCCCCCGCAACAGGCGCCTTCTCGTCCGGAGGACTGGCTTGTCGACCGCCTCGTGCACACCGCTGGCTTGAACCGCGACGATGTCCTTGCGATGACCAGCGAGCAGGCCGTCGACGCCTGGACGGCCCACATCGCACGCCAACGATGACGATCGCTACGTGCGCAGGTCGGCGACACGCGGACGTCCTCGACTGCGGCCCTGCCTGCGCACGTCACGAGCCCGAGCTCCGCGATCGCTGCGGCCGGGGCGCTGCTGTTCGCGACGCGTCCGCCCGCCCGCGTGGCAGGGTCGGCGGATGAGGCCGCTGCGGTACTCCATCAACGTCACCTTGACGGCTGCTGCGACCACACCGCGGTCACGCCGTCCGAGCAGATGCACCACCACGCAGCCGGCCTCATCGCGAGCGCTGACGCCCTGATCCTCGGCCGCGTGACGTTCGAGCTCATGGAGTCGGCGTGGCGGGAGCCCTCGCCGGAGATGCCCGAGTGGACGCTGCCCTTCGCGCGGACGATCGACGCAGCGAAGAAGTACGTCGTGTCGAGCACGCTGGAGCGGGTCGACTGGAACGCCGAGCTCGTGCGCGGGGACCTGCGCCAGGCGGTGCTGACGCTCAAGGAGGAGCCGGGCGACGGGCTCTACGTCGGGGGCGTGACCCTCCCCGCTGCGTTGGCCGGGTGGGGTCTCATCGACGAGTACGTGCTCGTGGTCCACCCGCACGTGGCAGGGCGAGGGCCGCGGCTGCTCGACGGGGTTCAGCTCGACCTGGAGCTCGTGGATCAGGTGGACCTCCCGGACGGGGTCGTCGCGAGGACCTACCGGCCCCGAGCCTAGCCAAGACTGATCCCGTATCCACCGGCGCCCCGGCTCGGGACGCTCGCAGCGGTCGGCGTGGGTGCTGATGGATCGGCGCATGCCGGGGTGGCCGGGCGGCGCCGGCTACCTCCACTGTCGTCTCCGGTCGGGTCCTGTTGGACGGGTGGTCGGGTTTCAGGTCGGTAGGGGTGGGCCGGTCGCGCGGACGAGCATTCGTTGCCAGGCGTGCTCCCACGGCCAGGCTGTGGGCAGGTGCAGAGTGAGCCGCCGCGCCGATGTGGCCAGCCGCGCGGGGACGGTGATGAGCTGCGCCCGGATGGTGCCGGTGGTGGCTTTGGCGTGGAAGGTCGAGGCGAGGGTGCCGGCGGCGCGGGTGAGGTTGAACGCCATCGCGGCGCAGACCAGCCAGGCGCTGTTGGCCCAGAAGCGCCCCGAGGGCAGGTGCGCGAGCGGCCCGTTCTTCAGGTCGGAGATAACCTGCTCGATGATCGCGTGCGCCCGGTGCGTCCTCTCCGCCTCGAGCAGCGGCAGCGGACTGTTGGTGAACACCGCGTGATGGCGGTAGGCGGTGAACAGCTCGCTCTGGTTGTCCGGGTTCAGGTCCGGCACCCGGCGCACGATCAGCCGGGCGGTGACCCGCTGCGCCTTGGCCTTGCTGGCGAACGCGGTGTAGGGGATCTCGGCGACCTCCGCGGTGCTGACCCAGCCCTGCGACGCCTCGTCGTAGAGGGCGTGGGGGTACTTGATCGGCGTCCACGCCGAGGCCGGGATCTGCGTGATCGCCTGGCGGACAGGGGGAAGCAGCCGGGCGACGATGGAGAAGCACGCGCCGTGCCGCAGCGCCATCTCGATCACGTCCCGGCGGTAGAAGGCTGAGTCCGCGCGCAGCACCAGCAGCCCGGTGGCACCGGCCTGCTTGGCCGTTCCGAGGGCTTCACCGATGAGCTTCGCGGAGCCCTTGGTGCTGTTGGTCGAGCCGCGGCGCAGCCGGGTGGCGGCGATCACCGGCGCTGAGGACCGGGTGCTGACGGTGGCGAGCAGCGCGTTCAGGCCTTTCACGCCGGTGTAGCCACGGCCGGCGCCTTGCTTGGCGTAGCCGTAGGTCTGCTTGAGCGTGTCATCGACATCGACGAACGCCACCTCATCGGCGCCGGGCAGCAGCGGCGCGTGGCGGGCGAGGTTGATCAGCAGCCGCGAGGCGACTGCGTCGAGCTGACGGACATGACCGAAGGTGAACGAGCGCAGGAACGTCCCGAGCGTGGAGGGCGCCCGCACGTCCTCGACCAGCCGGCTCATCCCGCCGTGGCGCAGCAGGTCCATGTCGTCGATCGAGTCGGCACCGGCGATCATCCCCGAGACCAGCGCCGGGATCTTCAACTGCGCGTTGCTCCCGCCCGGCCGGGTCAGGTGCAGATGCCGCCCGACGAGCTCGTGCAGGCCCGCCCGTTCGGCCAGCTGCAGCACCGGCGCCAACCCTGCGCACGACACGAGGTTCGGATCATCAAAGACGGCAGCAACGCCGTGGCAGACTCGCACCTACCAGGTGCCCTTCTGATGTGGTGGATTTGATCCCTAGACAAGATCGATTCTCCAGCAACAGAGGGGCATTTCGGCGTCACGACCCGCGCCGCACACCAACTACAGCGGTGGATACGGGCTTAGCAGGAGGCGCGTAACGGCGGTTCCAGGCGTGCCGGGCGTGCTGCGTAGGGGCGGGCGCGGCCGCCTTAGATCGCCCTTGGCTTAGATCACTGGTGGGTCGTGAACTTGAGCCGACGGTTGTCGAAGAGCCGCCAGGCCTCCTTGCCGACGACGACGGCACACTCGGTCGCGAGTTGCAGCGTGCTTTCCGGGGCGCTGAGCTTCAGGTGGACAGACTCGGATTCAGGGTCGTCGAGATCCGGCACCATCTCGCGAGTCAGGACTCCGAAGCTGGCCCAGAGCTGGCCGTGAGTGATGCCGCTGCACGTCTTCCACACCATGACGAGCGTGTCGCCCTTGAGGCGCGTGGCTTCTCCGGCCTCCCGAACGATGCGCTCGAAGCCCGGGGCCTTGCCGTATGCGCTGTCTCTCGGGACGCCTGCCGCGATAGCCGCAGACGCCATCTCTTCGAGCCGCGTCTCGAGTGGCCTGCCGACCGGCGCGCCGACCATCTGGCGAACTTCCTCGCCCCTGGCTGCGTCGGCGCGGGCCAGCTGCAGTCGCCGTTGCACGCGGTCGACGCCCTCTTCGGGCGCCAACAGCCAGACCGCCGTGGCCAGGTTCTCGACAGCCGACCGCAGGAGCGAGAACGGCGCATAGGGATGCAGCACCCGGGCGCCGAGGACGAGGTTGCGGAAGCAGTGCAGGTGGTCAATGCCATGCGACAGCCCCGACAGCGCTGCGTGAGATAGATGCCAGCGCGCCGTGGCTGCATCGTCGCTCGCCAGCGAGCTCCCCGCTTGGACCTCCGAGCTCTTCGACTCTGTCCGCGCCACCCACCTGTCGACCTGTTCGAACAGGGAAGGAATGCCGTCACCCCTGCGGCGCTGACCACACTCAGCCGTTCTGCCGGTACGTCATGTCTCGGGACCTTACGTTGGTGCCATGACGCTGCCCCGTCGGAACGAACCATCGCCGGGAACACCGACTGGTCCGCCGGTGTACGGCGCGCGGGCGTTCGTGTGCCCGAACTGCGGCGTGCCGGCTGAGCAGATCTGGGAGGAGCGGACTTCCGGAGGTGGTCAGTACGACGGCAAGCTCACGACCCGCGGTGCAGCCAAGGCGCGCTGCAAGGTTGGGATTGCTGCAGGTTCGGTTGACACCGGGTGGGTGGTGATCATGCCGCGATTGAGGCCTGGGTGGTGAAGGCGAGTTCGTACTCGACTGGGGTGAGCTTGCCCAGGGCGCGCTGGCGGCGGCTCCGGTTGTAGGTGTGCTCGATCCAGAAGACGATCGCCTCGTGCAGCTCGTCGCGGGTGCGCCAGCGGCGGCGATCTTAGAACGTTTCTCTGCAGCAGCGCGTGCCAGGACTCCATGGCGGCGTTGTCTCCGGCCGAGGCGACCCGTCCCATCGAGCCCTGCAGCCCGGCGGCGGCCAGCACCGCCCGGAAGGATCTTGCCCGGAACTGGGAGCCGCGGTCGCTGTGGACCACCACGACGCCGGTCGGCTGCCGCCTGGCCACGGCAGTACGGAGCGCGGTGACGGCGAGCTGGGCGGTCATCCGCTCGTCCAGCGCGTAGCCGACGATGCGGTTGCTGAACAGGTCCTTGATCGCGCAGCAGTAGAGATGCCTTCGGCGGTCGGGTGCTCGGTGATGTCGGTGACCCAGACGGTGTCCGGCGCGGCGGGGGTGAAGTCGCGCTGGACGTGGTCGTCGTGCACGGCCGGGCCGGGTGTCTTGCCGCTGCCGCGCCGGCCCTTGCGCACGGTGTTGGACCACAGGCGCTGCTGGGAGCACAGCCGCCAGACGCGCCGCTATCGACGAGGTGGCCAGCTCGCTCGAGCTCATCGGCCAGCAGCCGGTAGCCGAACTCCGGATCGTCGTCGTAGGCGTCGACCAGCGCGTTGGTGACGTAGGCGTCCTCGAGCTCGCGCTGGCTGATGGGCTCGCGCAGCCAGGCGTAGTACGCCTGCCTGGAGTGGCCGAGAACCCGCAGGTCAGCCGCACCGGGATCCCCTCGGCGGCCAGATCACGGACCAGCGGGTAACTCATTTTGGCAGGCTGCCGGCGGCGAAGTAGGCCGCGGCCCGGTGAAGGATCTCGTTCTCCATCTCCAGCCGACGAGCCTTGCGGCGCAGCTGCACCAACTCGCTCTGCTCGGCGCTGGTCTGACCGTCGACGACGCCGTCGTCGACGTGGGCCTGGCGCACCCAGCGGCGCACCGACTCCACGGAGATGTCGAAGTCGGCAGCGACCTCGGCCTGGCTCAGATCACCACGGCGGGCGACCCGTACAACGTCACGCTTGAACTCGGGCGGGGACTTCTTCGGCACAGCGAACATCCTCCCGGTGGACCTCGATTCACAGAAGAGGTGTCAACCAGACCTGCAGCTCAGCAGTCCCCAACGATCGCCTGGTGTGGTGTCCCCCCGCCAAGCCGAAGTCCACAAAGGGGCTCAGCGCAGCCCTTTTAGCGCTGGCGGACCCGGCCGGACGGGTGACGGAACT
This sequence comes from Mycobacteriales bacterium, assembly GCA_030447385.1. Lineage (GTDB taxonomy): Bacteria > Actinomycetota > Actinomycetes > Mycobacteriales > SCTD01 > SCTD01. Next base: position 312,646 of record JAUJOY010000003.1, on the reverse strand, counting down.
GGTAGCCAAACTGGTAGCCACAGCCCCCGCTCAGCGGCGGATTCGGGCGCACAGCCCCGGACGCCAAACGCTGTGACCTGCGGTTATCCACTTCAGCGGACGGCGAAAAACGCCGAGGTACGGGCACGACCTCCACCGAACTCCCGGCGGCCCGTGCGCAGATCTCGATCAGCCCGGCCAGGGTGGTCGCCTCCGAGGGTCCGACGGCGTTGTAGATCCCCGGCACGTCAGCGGTGACGAGCGCGATCACGAGACGGGCGAGGTCGCCGGCGTCCACCACCTGCACGGGCTGGTCCGGGCGCCCTGCCAGCGCCGCCCGCCCGCCCTGGGCTGCCCGTCGCACCCAGTACGTGAAGCGGTCGGTGGGGTCGTCGGCACCGGCGACGATGCCGGGCCGGACCAGCGTCGCCCGCTCGCCCCACCCGGCCAGTGCGTCGTCCTCGCAAGCGACCTTCAACCCCCCGTAGGTGTCCCCGTCGACCTGCTCCGTGCTGCGCTCCGGCGCCAGGCGGGGCGCGTCCTCGTTGATCACCTCCGGTGCGCGCGAGACGTCGTACACCGAGCCGGTCGAGATGAACAGGTAGCGGGAGGTGCGCTCGGCCACGGCGTCCGCCGCCTGCTGGACGTGCCGCGGGACGTAGCCGCTGACGTCGACCACGGCGTCCCACCCGCCGCCGGCCAGGCTCGCGTAGTCCCCTCGATCGCGGTCACCCCTGCGCCGCTCTGCCTCGGGGAACAGGTCGGTGCCGGTGCGCCCGCGGCTGAACAGCGTGACGTCGTCGCCGCGCCGCAGTGCCTCCGCGACGATCGCGCGCCCGACGAAGGAGGTGCCGCCGAGCACCAGCAGTCTCATCCTGTGGACCCTACGGTCCCCCGGACGGCCACTGAACCCTGGGCCGGTCCGCGACGTATGCAGTGGGAAGTGACCGCCGAAGGCGGCCGCAGTGCTTTCGACGAGGGACACACGCACATGCGCAAGAAGATGCTTCTGGCCGTCACCACGGCAACGTTCGCTGCGGCCGGCTTGGCCGTCACGGCGGGCGTGGCCACCGCCGGTCACAGCAACATCGTGCTCGAAGCCGACCTGAACGGCCGCTCCGAGGTCGCCAACGGGGTGACGAACAACCGCAACGTCGGCGACCCGAACGGCCGGGGCGAGGCGTACGTGTTCGGGATCGACGGGGACGCCACGACCCTCTGCTACGTGCTGACGGTGGACAAGATCGAGCCGGCCACCGCCGCCCACATCCACGAGGGGGCCCGGGGCGAGAACGGGCCGGTCGTGGCCAGCCTCGCAGCACCCGCCGACGGCAACGCCGCCGACTGCCTCACCGAGGGCGAGGCCGGCAAGTTCCCGACGAACGAGAAGGTGGCCGACATCCTGGCCGACCCGTCGAACTACTACGTCAACGTGCACAACGCGGAATACCCCGGTGGGGCGATCCGCGGGCAGCTCAGCCCTCAGGGCTAGCCTCCGGACGGCGCACGGTCCGCGGCGAGTGCCCGGGCCGTGCGCCCCGTTTGTTCCGCAGAGCACCGGGCACCGCATCGCCGCCCATCCCGTAGCGGTGCAGGAGCTTCCATGACCACCCAGCACACCCCGGCGGATCCCCGCGCGCAGTACCCGAACGACCAGCCGGTCGAGCAGCTCGACCATCCAGGGCTAACCGCCGACATGCAGAGCCGGCCCGACCACGGCGAGAAGACCTACCGTGGCAGCGGCAGGCTTGCGGGCAAGCGAGCCGTCATCACGGGCGCCGACTCCGGGATCGGGCGCGCGGTGGCACTGGCGTTCGCCCGTGAAGGCGCCGACGTGGCGGTGGTGCACCTGCCCGAGGAGCAGCAGGACGCCGATGAGACTCTGCAGCTGGTCAAGGATGCCGGACGTAGCGGGATCTCCATCGCCGGTGACCTGCGGGACGAGCAGTTCTGCCGGGAGGTCATCGAGCGGACGGTCGCGGAGCTCGGCGGGCTCGACGTGCTGGTCAACAACGCCGCCTACCAGATGCAGCAGGGCGGCATCGCGGACTTCACGACCGCGCAGCTGGAGCGGGTCTTCGCGACCAACGTCTTCGCGCTGTTCTGGCTGTGCCAGGCCGCGATCCCCCACCTGTCCCCCGGGTCGAGCATCATCAACACCTCGTCGGTGCAGGCCTACCAGCCCAAGCCGGGCCTCATGGACTACGCCGCGACCAAGGCCGCCATCATCAACATCACGAAGTCCCTGGCCAAGGAGCTGGCCGAGAAGGGGATCCGGGTGAACGTCGTTGCCCCCGGTCCCGTCTGGACACCCCTCATCCCCTCGACGATGCCTCCGGAGGAGGTGGACTCGTTCCGCACCCAGGCGCCGCTGGGTCGACCGGGGCAGCCGGCCGAGGTTGCGGGCGCGTACGTCTTCCTCGCCTCGCAGGAGTCCAGCTTCATCACCGGGGAGCGCATCGGGGTGACCGGCGGGACGCCCCTGCCGTAGCCCGCCGGCCCCCGCCGACCTCCCCCGCGAACCCGGGCGCTGACCTCGCCGCTGATCATGGGGTTGTTGTGCGTGCGCTGAGCGTGGCCACCGAGCAACAACTGCATGATCAGCGCGGAAGGGAAGCAGGATGAATGTCGCAGCCACCGACGACTGGCTCGACCCGGACCTCGTGCGCCTCCCCGCCGGTGAGGTGCACGGCTGGATGCCGGGCCGCAACTCCACGATGTGCGGCCTGCAGCTGAGCCGCTCGCGCCTGCGTACCTTCCGGGCTGTGACGTGGGAGGACGTGCAGCCGGAGTCCGGCGGCAAGGCCGATGCGGTGCAGGTCGTCTGCCGGCGCTGCTCCGCCGCGCTGCGGGGACCTCGCGACAGGCAGGGCAGGTGGAGCAGGCAGGACCCGCGCCCCTGAGCGTCCGCCCGCGCCCGCCCCGCACCCCGCCCAGAGGGATCAGCGCGGAAGGGATCGAAAAGGTCTGCGGCGAAGGCGGGTCAGCGCGAAGAGGGGATGGCTTCCTCACGACCGTCGGACAGCGTGACGACCGCCCCACGGGTCTGCCCGGAGCCGTCCTGCAGACGGCTCACCCCCACCCGGCGCAGCTGGCGGTTGCCGAGCCGCTCCAGCAGCGGGACCTCCAGGCTGACCCGGCTCCTGCCACGCACCACCACCTCACGCAGCGCGTGCAGGGTGTCCTCCGCCGGCAGGCCCAACGGGAGCTCCAGGAGCAGCACCCCCTCGGTCTCGAACGCGCGCAGCCCGGAGAGTTGCTCCGCCGCGGCGTTCCACAGCTGGACCCGGTGGTTGTTGTCGATCACGGCGACCGCGACGTCCAGGCCCTCGAGGATGCCGTGCAGGAACGAGTTGGACCGGTCGATCTCCATCGTGCGATCACGCAGCTCGTCGTTGACGGTCTGCAGCTCCTCGTTGGTGCTCTGCAGCTCCTCGTTGGTCGTCTCGAGCTCCTCGATGGCGGACTGCAGCTCCTCGTTGGTGGACTCCAGCTCCTCGCTGCTGGTCTGCAGCTCCTCAGGGGCGGTGCTCAGGTCGTGGTGCATCTGGTCGACCCGCTGGCGAAGCTCCGCGCGCTCGGTCCGATCCTCGAAGACCAGGTGGATGCCGAGGACGCCGGCGCCGGCTGCCAGAGGTGCGATACGGATGTCCCAGCAGGTCGACGTGGAGTCCTGGCTCCACTGGACGTCCCTCAGCTCGATCGGATCGCCCCGCGACTGCACCTCGGCCAGCGGCCCGCGCAGGTCGACCGGCATCCCGGCCAGGTCCGGGTCGACGAACCGTCGCCCGATGGCTCGGCGGGACAGCCCGAGCATGCGGTGGGCCCCCTCGTTGAGCAGCGTGACGAGCCCCTGGGCGTCGAGGACCACCTGTGCCCCGGGAGCCGCGGCGAAGGCCGCCTCGGTCGGACGCCGAAGCGTGACATCGCGGGGAGGTCCGCCGACCGCGAGGCCGGCCAGCACGCCCGCCGACGCGGCGCGACGGGAGCGGAAGACGCGGTGCGGCAGGTCGACCGGGGCGAACAGGTGCGACTGGGTCAGCAGCATCTCGGCCCGGCCGAGCAGCAGCAGGCCCTCCCTGTGCAACGCGAAGGAGAACCACTCCAGCACCCTCGTCTGGGTCTCGGGTGTGAAGTACATGAGGACGTTGCGACAGGCCAGGAGCAGGACCCGCGAGATGGGGGCGTCCTGGAGCAGGTCGTGCCGGCCGAAGATCAACGAGTGCCGCAGGTCGCTGCGAAACCGCCAGATCTCGCCCTCGCGCTCGAAGTAGGTGCTGAGCTGATGCGGCGTCAGCGGCTCCAGCGCGGAGTCGGAGAACCGGCCCGCTCTCGCGACCGCCAGCCCGCCTCATCGATGTCCGTGGGCGTAGACCTTGACCCGGCGGCGGTAGTCCTCGTCGCCGAGCAGCTCGTGCAGCACGATGGCGAGGCTGTACGCCTCCTCGCCCGTGGCGCAGGCGGCGCTCCAGACCCGGACGGGCTCGTCCGGACCCAGCGCCGAGAGCAGGGCCGGCAGCAGCTCGACACGCAGGAGGTCCCAGACGGCGGGGTCGCGGAACATCGCGGTGACGTTGATGAGCAAGGTGTCCAGCAACGACGGCAGCTCGGCGGCCTCGACCTCGAGCAGGTCGAGGTAGTCCTGGTAGTCGGGCACCCCGACGGTGTGCATCCGCCGCTCGACCAGCCGCTGAAGGCTGGGGCGCTTGTAACCGGTGGACCGGCGCCGTCCAGCGATCGCAGGTGCGCGACGTCGAGGACGACGCTGAGATCCAGCGGGAGGTGCTCCGCAGCGACAGCCCGGACTAGGAAACCGGCGTCAGACTCCGACGAGCTGGGCCAGCTGCACGGCGACGTCCTGCGGCGGAACGCGCCGCACCCAGACGGCGTGGGCGCCTGCGTCGAGCAGCGCACCCATGCGGTCGTCGTGGGCGACCTGGGCTGCGGACACCGTGGCGGGCGCGTAGGTCGACACCGAGCGCAGCACCTCCTCGCCGGAGAGCATGGCGAGGCTGTCCTCGACCAGGAGCAGGTCGGGCTGCTCGGCGATCATGACCCCGACCGCGTCCGCTCCGTTGTCCAGCTGGGCGACCACGTGGATCCCGCGCTCGTGCAGGGAGCGAGCCACCCGCTCGCGGAACCACTCGTGGCGGTGGACGAGCACCGCGCGCCGGGGCGCGGTCGTGGCAAGGGTCCGCGCACTGGCCCGCAGGTGGTCGTCGGTGCGGGACACGAGGGCCGCGTGCTCACGCCGGCTGATGTCCATCCGGCGGGAGAGGTCCAGGCGCGCCTCGCGCGACCGGGCAGCGCTCTGCGCAGCTGCTTCGGCGACGCGCCGAGCCGAGTTCCAGCGGTCGATCGCCGAGATCTGGTCGCGGAGGACCTCGATCTCGCCGCGCGGCCGCCAGGCGGTGCCTGGGTCGCGGACGGTGAGCTGCCGTCCTGAGGGGTCGGAGGGCGAGAGCCGGGTCATGTGTGCCTCATCATCGCAGTCTGGGTTCGGCTGCTCGATGCGAGCAGCCGGGGACGTCACGGCTGGCTGCTCAACCGCCGAGAACAGTAACCTCGAGGGAAGAAGCCTGTCCACCTTTCGGCGCCATGTCGATCTTGCAGCCGTTGCCGGCTGCGGTGGGACCTGCCGGGACGGCCTCGACACTCCGACGACGGGACAGAACCCACGTGCGCACCTGGCCCGGCACCGCCTACCCGCTGGGCGCGACCTACGACGGCTCCGGCACCAACTTCGCGCTGTTCTCGGAGGTCGCCGAACGGGTCGACCTGTGCCTGTTCGACGACGACGGCACGGAGCAGCGGGTCCGCCTGATGGAGCGCGACGCGTTCGTCTGGCACGGCTACCTGCCCAACGTCGGCCCCGGGCAGCGGTACGGCTACCGGGTCCGCGGGCCGTACTCGCCGGAGCAGGGTCATCGCTGCAACCCCAGCAAGCTGCTGCTCGACCCCTACGCCAAGGCCGTCGACGGCGACATCGACTGGTCGCAGGCCTGCTTCTCCTACACCTGGGGCGACGAGGAGTCCTACAACGCGGAGGACTCGGGCCCGCACATGAGCAAGTCGGTCGTCATCAGTCCCTACTTCGACTGGGACAACGACCGCCACCCGCACACGCCCTACAACGAGACCGTCATCTATGAGGCCCACGTCAAGGGCCTGACGATGACCCACCCGGACATCCCCGAGGACGTGCGCGGGACGTACGCGGCGCTGGCCCACCCCGTCATGCTGGAGCACTACAGGAAGATCGGCGTCACCGCGATCGAGCTGATGCCGGTGCACCAGTTCGTGCACGACAAGAACCTCGTCGACCGAGGGCTGCGCAACTACTGGGGTTACAACACGATCGGCTTCTTCGCGCCGCACAACGGCTACGCCAGCTTCGGCTCACGCGGCCAGCAGGTGCAGGAGTTCAAGGCGATGGTGAAGGAGCTGCACTCCCATGGGCTCGAGGTGATCCTCGACGTGGTCTACAACCACACGGCCGAGGGCAACCACTGCGGCCCCACGCTGTCGTTCCGGGGCATCGACAACGCCAACTACTACCGCCTCGTCGACAACGACAGGAAGCACTACTACGACACGACGGGGACCGGCAACACGCTGCTGATGCGCAGCCCGCACGTGCTGCAGCTGATCATGGACTCGCTGCGCTACTGGGTCACCGAGATGCGGGTGGACGGGTTCCGCTTCGACCTGGCGTCCTCCCTGGCCCGCCAGTTCCATGAGGTGGACCGCCTCTCGGCCTTCTTCGACCTGGTGCACCAGGACCCGATCATCAGCCAGACCAAGCTGATCGCCGAGCCCTGGGACATCGGGCACGGCGGCTACAACGTCGGCGGCTTCCCGCCGCTGTGGACCGAGTGGAACGGCAAGTACCGCGACACCACCCGCAACTTCTGGCGCGGGCAGCCGGCGACGCTCGCCGAGTTCGCCTCACGGCTGACCGGGTCCGCCGACCTCTACGAGGACGACGGGCGCCGGCCGTACGCCTCGATCAACTTCGTCACTGCCCACGACGGCTTCACGCTGCACGATCTCGTCTCCTACAACGACAAGCACAACGAGGCCAACGGCGAGGGCGGGCAGGACGGCGAGAGCCACAACTCCTCCTGGAACTGCGGGGTGGAGGGCGACACCGACGAGCTCGAGATCGTCGCGCTGCGCGAGCAGCAGAAGCGCAACTTCCTCACCACGCTCTTCCTGTCCCAGGGCGTCCCGATGCTGCTGCACGGCGACGAGATGGGGCGCACGCAGGTCGGCAACAACAACGTCTACGCCCAGGACAACGAGATCGCCTGGATCGACTGGCAGCGGGCCAAGGACTTCGAGGTCCTCACGGACTTCGTCTCGCGACTCGCACGGATCCGCCATGCGCACCCGATCTTCCGGCGGCGTAAGCACTTCCGTGGCCGGCCGGTCAAGGAGAACGGCATCCAGGACATCGGCTGGTTCACGCCGCCCGGGGCGCCGATGAACGACCACGACTGGGAGCACGGCTACCTCAACTCGGTGAGCGTCTTCCTCAACGGCGACGGCATTCGTGACCCCGATGCGCGCGGCGTGCGCATCGTCGACGACTCCTTCTTCCTGCTCTTCAACGGCTACCACGAGCCCATCGACTTCACCCTGCCCGACCTCGGCGCCGGCGAGCGGTGGCAGGTCGAGATCGACACGGCCGCGCCCATGCTCGGCGACGCCGAGGAGTGGCGGGTCAAGACCGGCGAGACCTTCGAGGTCGAGGGGCGTACGGTGCGCGTGCTGCGGAAGATCTACTAGCCGTGGGGTTGCCCTCCCCCGACCGCCCGGTGCCGGTCTCGACCTACCGCGTGCAGCTGCGTCCCCCGGCTGCCGACCACCCCGGCTTCGGCTTCGACGACGCGGCCGGGATCGCGGCTTACCTCGCCGACCTCGGCATCACGCACCTGTACTGCTCGCCCTGCCTGCAGGCCGCCCCGGGCTCGGTGCACGGCTACGACGTGGTGGACCACAGCCGGCTGAACGACGAGCTGGGCGGCGCGGCGGCCTTCGACCGCATGGTCGCCGCGTGCCGGGAGGCGGGCCTCGGCATCGTCCTCGACATCGTCCCCAACCACATGGCGGTCAGTGCACCGGAGTCGCAGAACGCCGCCTGGTGGTCGCTGCTGCGCGAGGGTCGCGCCTCCGCGTACGCGTCGTGGTTCGACGTGGACTGGGAGGGCGGGGAGAAGATCCTGGTGCCGGTGCTGGGGGCACCTGTGGAGGAGGTGGTCGCTGACCTGCAGCTGCTCGAGGACCGCATCCGCTACTTCGACCACGAGGTGCCCCTCGCCCCGGGCACCGGAGGCGGTGACGTCCTTGCGGTCCTGGGCCGCCAGCACTACCGGCTCTGCTTCTGGCGCGAGGCCAAGGACCGGCTCAACTACCGCCGCTTCTTCGACGTCACGACGCTGACCGGCGTACGCGTCGAGGTGCCCGAGGTCTTCGACGCCACCCACCGGGTCGTCCTCGAGCAGGTGGCGGCCGGCACGCTGGACGGCCTGCGGGTCGACCACCCCGACGGGCTGGCCGACCCGGCTGGCTACCTCGACCGCCTGGCCGCTGCGACCGGCGGTTCCTGGGTGGTCGTCGAGAAGATCCTGGAGCCCGGTGAGGTGCTGCCGGAGCACTGGCAGAGCTCGGGCACCACCGGCTACGACGTCCTCAACGACGTGCTCGGGCTGTTCGTGGACCCCGACGGGGAGCGGCCCCTGACCGAGCTGTGGGAGAGCCAGACCGGGGACGGCTCGACCTACGAGCAGGTGGTGACGCGCGCCAAGCGGGCGGTGCTGGCCGACGTCCTGCCCTCAGAGGTGAACCGCCTGGTGGACGTGGCTCTGCGGGCCGGCGTCGGTGACGTCCCGCGGGAGGCGCTGCGCGAGGCGCTGGTCGAGGTGCTGGTCTCCTTCGAGGTCTATCGCGCCTACCTGCCTTCCGGCGGTCCGGCGGGCCCGGCAGCTCGCGCCCGGGTGGAGCACGCCGCCACGGCGGCCCGGAGCACGCTCCCGGAGCGCAAGGCGGAGATCGACCTCGTCGAGCGGCTGGTGCTCGCGGAGGGCCCGAGCGGTCCCCATGCGGAGGAGTTCGTCACCCGCTTCCAGCAGACCTGCGGCCCGGTGATGGCCAAGGGGGTGGAGGACACCGCGTTCTACCGCTACCTGCGCCTGTCGGCGCTCAACGAGGTCGGCGGCGACCCCGGCCGGTTCGGCCTGTCCTTGACGGTCTTCCACGACGCCAACCTCCTGCGGCAGCGCGAGTGGCCGCTGACCATGACGACCCTGTCGACGCACGACACCAAGCGGTCGGAGGACCTACGCGCGCGCCTGGTGCTGCTGTCCGCGTGCCCCGAGCAGTGGAGCGAGTGCGTGCGGCGGTGGAGCTCGGCGGCCGCTGCCTACCGCTCGCCGGCCGGACCGGACGCGGCCACCGAGCAGCTGGTCTGGCAGAGCCTCGTCGGCGCCTGGCCGCTGAGCGCCGATCGGGCGGTGGCCTACGTCGAGAAGGCCACGCGCGAGGCCAAGGTGGCCACCTCCTGGGTCGATCCGGTGCCGGAGTTCGACACCGCCACCGCCGCCTTCGTCCGGGCCGTGCTCCGCGACGAGCGGCTGTGCTCCGACCTGGCCGGCTTCGTCGGCGGGCTCACCGCGGCATGGCAGGTCACGGCTCTGGCGCAGAAGGTGGTGCAGCTCACCGTGCCGGGGGTCGCCGACTGCTATCAGGGCAGCGAGCTGTGGGACCTCTCGCTCGTCGACCCGGACAACCGCCGGCCGGTGGACTTCCCGGCCCGGCGGCGCGCCCTCGACGCACTCGGGCAGGAGCCGCCGCCGGTGGACGGGTCCGGAGCCGCCAAGCTGCATGTCCTCACCCGGCTGCTCCGGCTGCGGCGGGACCACCCGGAGCTGTTCCTGGCATCCGCGACCTACGCGCCGCTGGACGCCGGCTCGCGCGCCGTGGCCTACCTGCGCAGCGACCGGGTGGCCGTCATCGCGCCGATCCGTGCCGTGGAGGTCGGCCGCAGCGGGTGGGGGAAGGACAGCGTGGAGCTCCCGGCCGGCCAGTGGCGCGACGTGCTCACCGGTGCGGACCGGCGGGGCGGGCTGCACCGGCTGAGCGATCTGCTCGCCGACTTCCCCGTGGCGGTGCTGCTCCGGGCCCAGCCCGCAGGACCTGCGTCATGACGACCTTCCGGGTGTGGGCGCCGCGGGCCGGCGCTGTGGAGGTCGAGGTCGACGGCGTACGCCATGCACTCCGCGCCGACGAGAACGGCTGGTGGCAGACGGTCCTCGAGGCGACCGGACCGGGAAGCGACTACGCCTACTCCCTCGACGGCGGCCCGCTGCGGCCCGACCCGCGCAGCGCGTGGCAGCCCCAGGGGGTGCACGGCCCGTCGCGGGTCGTCGACCACGCCGCCTTCGCATGGACCGATCTGCACTGGCGAGGCATCCCGCTGGCCGGCAGCGTGCTGTACGAGATGCACGTGGGCACGTTCACCCCGGAGGGGACCTTCGACGCGGCGCTCGAGCGGCTCGACCACCTGGCCGACCTGGGCATCTCCGCCGTGGAGCTGCTGCCCTGCAACGCCTTCGCCGGGCGGTGGGGATGGGGCTATGACGGCGTCGGCTGGTACGCCGTGCACGACCCGTACGGCGGTCCGGACGGGCTGAAGCGGTTCGTCGACGCCTGCCACGCCAGGGGTATCGGCGTCGTGATGGACGTCGTGCACAACCACCTGGGTCCGGCCGGCAACTACCTGTCGGAGTTCGGGCCCTACCTCACCGAGGCACACACGACGCCATGGGGGCCGGCGGTCAACCTGGACCGGCCGGGCTCGGACGAGGTACGCCGCTACGTGCTCGACAACGCCCTGATGTGGCTGCGGGACTACCACCTGGACGGGCTGCGGCTGGACGCCGTGCACGCACTCGTCGACGAGCGGGCGACGCACCTGCTCGAGGAGATGTCGACCGAGGTGGAGGCGCTGGGTGCGCAGCTGCGAAAGCCGCTGTTCCTCATCGCCGAGTCGGATGTGAACGACCCGCGGACGGTGATGTCACGGGAGGGCGGCGGCAAGGGCCTGGACGCGCAGTGGGCGGACGACGTGCACCACGCGCTGCACGCCACCCTGACCGGCGAGACCGCCGGCTACTACAGCGACTTCCGTGGTGTGCCGCAGGTGGCCAAGGTGCTGCGCGAGGTCTTCCTGCACGACGGCACCTGGTCGTCGTTCCGCGAGCGCACGCACGGCCGTCCCGTACCCCCGACCGTGTCCGGCTCACGCTTCGTGGTCTACCTCCAGGACCACGACCAGGTGGGCAACCGCGCGATCGGCGAACGCATCTCGGCCACCCTCTCACCAGGCCTGCTGGCGGTGGGTACTGCGCTCGTGCTGACCTCCCCCTACACGCCGATGCTCTGGATGGGCGAGGAGTGGGCAGCGCGTACGCCCTGGCAGTTCTTCTCCGACCACGACGGGGACCTCGGCGAGGCGGTGCGCACCGGACGGCGCGCCGAGTTCGCGCGGCACGGCTGGGCGACCGAGGAGATCCCTGACCCTCAGGCGGAGTCCACCCTGCGCGCATCCACTCTCGACTGGACCGAGCTGGACAGGGAGCAGCACGCCTCGCACCTGGCGTGGACCCGTGACCTGATCACCCTGCGCCGCGAGCGCCTGGAGCTCTCCGACGGCCGGCGTGACCGGGTGAGGGTCACCCACGACGAGGGGAGCTGGATCGTCGTGCGACGCGGTGCGGTCGTCGTCGTCTGCAACCTGGGGCGGGATCGGCAGACGGTCCCGGTGCCCGGTCGGCCCTTGGCCGCGCTGCTCTCGAGCGAGCCCGGCTTCGTCTACGCCGATGGCCAGGTGGAGCTGGAGGGCGAGTCGGTGCTGATCGTGGAGCTGGCCTGACCCGGCGCGGTGAGCGGGTTGGCGGCGCCGCGGGACGGGCACCGAACGGGCATGCGCATCGTCGTCACGGGAGCCTCCGGCAACGTCGGCTCGCGGCTTCTGCCTCAGCTGATCGCCGAGCCCAAGGTCCGCTCGGTCGTGGCGCTGGCTCGGCGGCCACCCGTCGATCCCGATCCCCGGGTGGAGTGGCACGCCCTCGATATCGCTGAGGCCGACCTCGACCCGGTGATCCGCGGCGCCGACGTCGTGGTGCACCTGGCCTGGCTCCTCCAGCCGGTGCACGACCCGCACGAGATGTGGCGGGTCAACGTGCTCGGCACCCGCCGGGTCTTCGACTCGGTGGTCCGCACCGGCGTCCCCGCGGTCGTGCACGCCTCATCGATCGGTGCCTACTCCCCCGGCCCGAAGCGGCCGGGCGTCGACGAGAGCCACCCCACGTACGGCATCGCCAGCTCGACCTACAGCCGCCACAAGGCGGCCGCGGAGCGGATGCTCGACGAGCTGGAGGCGCAGCACCCCGAGCGACGCGTCGTGCGGATGCGGCCCGCCCTCGTGCTGCAGGGCGAGGCCGGCAGTGCGTTCGCCCGCTACTTCCTCGGCCCGCTGCTTCCGCAGTCGCTCCTGCGGCGCTCCCTCATCCCGTTCGTCCCGGATGTGGACGGCCTCGCGGTGCAGGCGATGCACACCTCCGACGCCGCGAAGGCGTACGTCCAGGCGTGCGTCCGTCCGGTCGTCGGCGCCTTCAACCTCGCCGCCGAGCCGGTCCTCGACCCGCCGACCCTGGCGGCGATCCTCGGGGCGCGCCGGGTGCGGGTGCCGGCTGCGGTGTTGCGTGCGCTCGTCTCCCTCACCTGGCGGCTGCACCTGCAGCCGACGGACCCGGGCTGGGTGGACATCAGCCTGCGCGCCCCGCTGCTCAACAGCGCGCGGGCGCGGCAGGAGCTCGACTGGGCGCCCAGCATGGATGCCGCCGAGGCCCTGCTCGAGACCCTCGCGGGGATGGCCGCGGGACGTGGTGGCGCCTCACCTGTCCTGCGCCGGCGCGCGGGGGGGGCGGGCCGGGTCCTCGAGGTCGTCCGCGCGCTCGTCCCTGGGGCGGGGGGCACCGGCTGAGGGCTCGAGAGCCTGCTCGGGTTGGCGCGGTGGCGAGAGGGCGCTGAGGCGCGGCCGGCCCGCGGCGCGGGCGGGACATCCCCCAACTCCACCATCTGCACGTCTCCTGGCTGGTGATCGGACCGGACCGGGACCGGGACAGCCACCCGAATCCGCGTGCCTCAGGCCGCCCGTGCCTGCCTCGCCAGAGCGGTGAGCCGCGAGATCGCCCGGAGGTACTTCTTTCGGTAGCCGCCGGACAGCAGCTCTTCGGGAAAGACCCGGTCCAGGGCAACGCCGGAGGCCAGCACCGGCACGTCGCGGTCGTACAGCCGGTCCACGAACACCACCAGGCGCAGGGCCGCGGCCTGGTCGTCCACCGGTCGTACACCCGTCAGCCCCACCAGCGCGACGTCGTCCACCAGCGCTCCGTAGCGCGAGGGGTGCAGGGACAACAGGTGGGTGAGCAGCGCCTCGAAATCATCGCAGGTCGCGCCCGGCGTGAGGCCGGTGCGACGCACGACCACGTCGTCGGCAACCGGTGGCGGGGCAGCCGCCTGACCGCGATTCCGGTAGTCCTGGCCCTCGACGCGTACCGCCTCGAAAGAAGCCGCCAGACCTTGGATCTCGCGAAGGAAGTCCTGCGCCGCGAAGCGACCCTCGCCCAGGGAGCCGGGCAGGGTGTTCGAGGTGGCCGCGAGGCGTACACCGGAGTCGACCAGCCGGGCGAGCAGCGAGGACACCAGCACCGTGTCGCCGGGGTCGTCGAGCTCGAACTCGTCGATCGCCAGCACCCGGTGCTCTGCGAGCGCGCTGATGGTCCCCGCGAAGCCCAGGGCACCCACGAGGTGGGTGAGCTCGACGAACGTGCCGTACGCCTTGGGTGGCGGAGCCACGTGCCACAGACTCGCCAGCAGGTGCGTCTTGCCGACGCCGAACCCGCCGTCGAGGTAGACGCCGGGGCGAACGGCAGACGCTCGACGGCGACCGAACAGACGGGCCGGCCGCGGCTCCAAGGTGTGGGCGAAGCGGCGGAGCACCTCGACCGCGTCCGCCTGCGAGGGCTCCCCAGGATCCGGCAGGTAGGTCTCGAAGCGGGCTCCGGCGAAGTGGGGCGGCGGCACGAGAGCGGCGACAAGGCCCTCGGACGGGACGACCGGAGCGCGGTCGACCAGTCGCATCGCGGGCACGGCTTGACGCTACGGGTCCCCCCGCAGGGACCGCCTCAGGCGCGGTGCCTGGCGCGCCCGGCAGTCCCGCTACCCGCCCGATGGCTCCCAGTGGAAGGAGTAGTTGAGGGGCACCCGCTCCATGTCCGAGGGCACGCGTGCATCGACGGACGTTCTGAGGTAGCCGAACTGCCGTCCACGGAAGACCTGATTGATGCCGGAACCCTGCGCGGCCAGCGGATTGCGGCGGGCAGACGTCAGAAGTGCACGACACCGAGCTCGAGCAGCCGCAGCGAACTCCCCCGCAGCCGCGGCAGCGTCATCGGCCCGGTTGCGCAGGGGCTGCGGCAGGACGTCGAAGGTCTCGGCGACCGCTGCCAGGCTGTGGACCAGACCCTGCATCCCGGCATGGTCGACGCGGATCAACGGCATCCCATGAGGGGCAGTCTGCAGGAGTGCCGCCTCGGTGTCGATGGGGCGCGAAGCAGGCACGGCCTAGATTCAGGCGATGACCTCGCTGTCCGCGGGCGCGGACCCGGCTGTGGTCGGCGCGCATCTGGCACGGGCTCTGGACGACGCCCGCTGGGTCGGGTGCGAGGTCAGCCTCATCGCCGGTGGGAAGAGCAACCTCACGTACCGGATCTCCTCTGCCGCGGGCGACGTCGTGCTGCGGCGACCACCTCTGGGACAGGTCCTGCCGACCGCCCACGACATGGTCCGCGAGCACACGGTGATGTCCGCGCTGGCCGGCACGGCGGTACCCGTGCCGCGGATGCTGCACCTGTGCACCGACGTCGAGGTGCTGGGTCAGCCGTTCTACGTGATGGAGCTGGTGGGCGGCCACGTCTGCCGGGACGCGCTGCCGGCCGGCTACGCCGAGCAGCCCGAGGAGCGCCGCCGGATCGGGGAGGGCCTGGTCGGCGTGCTCGCCGATCTGCACGAGATCGTGCCCGCGGACGTCGGCCTGGATCAGTTCGGCCGACCGGAGGGGTATCTCGACCGGCAGGTGCGCCGCTGGAGCAAGCAGTGGGACTTCACCCGGATCGAGGGCCACGAGGATCTCGACCACCTGGCTGCGGACCTGGCCGCACAGGTCCCGCGCACCCAGCGCCACACCGTCGTGCACGGCGACTACAGGCTGGACAACACGATCCTCGACCCGGCCCTACCGGGGCGGATCGCCTCGGTTCTCGACTGGGAGATGTCCACCCTCGGCGACCCGCTGGCCGACCTCGGGATCCTGCTGGGCTACTGGTCGCAGGCTGACGACAGCGGAGCGCGTACGACCGCCGTCGTCGTCCCGGCCGCCACCGTGCTTTCGGGCTTCCCGACCCGCGCGGAGGTCGCCTCGCTCTACGCCGCGCGCACCGGGCTCGACCTCACCCCCCTGCCATGGTACGCAGCCTTCGCCGCCTTCAAGCTCGCTGTGGTGTGCGCCGGGATCGTGGCGCGGGTCCGCTTCGGCGCGATGGTGGGAGAGGGGTTCGAGGGGATCGAGGAGCGGATCACGCCGCTGGTCGAGATCGGCAGGGCGACGCTGGCCGACCGCGTGATCTGACGCATCCCGGACACGAGCGCCCCGTGGCACGGAATCAGCGCGCGGAACCGGTCCGCGTGTCGGCGTCGCCTGACGACACGCGGGCCACCTGCAGCGCCCACAGCACCAGCGGGACCTGGAGGGGCAGGCGGGCAAGCGCCAGCTCCCGCGGCACCTCTCCCGGCTCCAGCGCCAGGTAGAGGTTGCCGGGGAAGACCGCAACGAGCAGGACGGCGGCGGCGACCGCCCCCTGGCGGCGGGTGGCGGGGTGGGCCACCGCCGCCGCACAGGCCAGCTCGAGCACGCCGCTGCCGTAGATCCAGGTCCTCGGAGCAGGCAGGACGGGTGGGATCAGGCCGTCGTAGAAGCCCGGGTTCAGGAAGTGGGTGATGCCGGCGCCGGCCAGGAGCGCCGCGAGGGCGTACGGGGACGCAGCAGAAAGGCGGCCCATGGAGCCAGTGTGCCTGAAGGGCCTGTCAGCCCAGGACGCCGGCGCTGCGTGCGGACTTCAGCCAGAGCGGGAACTCGATCATGATCTTCCCGTAGAACTCCGCGTCGCTGAGGGCGGCCGGATCTGGGACGGCGAAGAACCCGGCGTTGTCGACGGTGCGGCCACTGAGCTCGTCGAGCTTCTGCAGGAAGGGGAACTCGTTCTCGCGGCCGATGGCCATGAACTGGAAGAAGGCTGGCAGCGCGGAGGCGTCGCGGATCGCCTGCGTGGCCTGCTTGCGGTCCTGGTTGCCGCCGTCGGTGACGAAGGCGACGTACGTGGGGACGGCGTTACCGCGGCGCAAGGTCCGGGTGACCGCCTCGATCGGTGGCGCATAGGACGTGGTGCCCCACAGATCCATGCGGGCGGCGACGTCCCGGGACCAGCGCTCGACGTTGTCCAGGGTGATGTCAGGGGCATCGTGCAGCCTGCTGTCGAACAGGTACGCGGGGATGACGCCGTCGTCGTCGAAGTGCAGCGCGGCCGCGAGGAAGCGCTCGACGAGCTGGTGGTAGACGCCCTGCCGGAACAGCTTCAGGCTGGAGCCGGAGACGTCGAGGACGAGGATCACCTCGGCCCGCACCCCGGTCAGGCCGGTCTTGTCCAGGGAGACGGCGGCGGCCTGGAAGGACTTGACCAGCGAGACCGAGCCCGTGGCCTCGACCCTCTTCTGCAGGTTGACCCGCCTTTGCTTCTCGAGGTCGACCGGAGGCGCCGAGCGGGCCGGCGCCGCCGCCTGCGCGGCGTGTGGCTCCTCCTCCGCCACGTCGATTCCGTGCACCTGCAGCAGCCGGGCCAGCCCCTCGGCGTATCCGTCACCGAGGCACCGGACCTTCCAGCCGGAGGCGTGTCGGTAGATCTCGCCGATCTGGACGGTCGGCAGCGCCGGGGGGCTGGGCACCACCAGCGTGGCCACCTCGGTGCCGCCTGCACGGAGGAGCCCGGTCATCCCGCCGACCTGCGCGAGGTCCGCGACGTCGTCCGCCTGCCCGACGACGAGCACGCGGTGGACGTCCGCCGACAGCCGGTCGAGTCGGAGCGTGACCGTGTCGGTCCTGACGTCGATGGTCACCGCGCCGGACGCCGCGGTGGGCTGGCTCCACAGGGCGACGCCGTTGTCGCCGTCCGCGGTGCCATCCTTGCGGACGCACAACGCGACCAGGTCGACGTGCCCTCGGTCCGTCGTGAGCGCCAGGGTGACTTCCGCGGCGGCAGGCAGTGCGGCGTTGGCTCCAGGCGGAAGCGTCGGCATGCCCGACCGTAGTGGCTCGCGCGAAGGGGAGGATGGGCCGATGGACCTGCCCGTACTGCCACCCGTCCAGCCGATGCTGGCCAAGTCCGTCCCCGACGTCCCGGACGGCGCGTACCTCTACGAGCCCAAGTGGGACGGCTTCCGGTGCATCGTCTTCCGTGACGGCGACGAGGTGGAGCTCGGCAGCCGCAACGAGAAGCCCCTCACGCGCTACTTCCCCGAGGTGGTGGCGGCCGCGAAGGTGCAGCTCCCGGATCGGTGCGTCGTCGACGGGGAGATCGTCATCGCCGGGTCGGTCGGCCTGGACTTCGAGGCGCTGCTGCAACGGGTTCACCCGGCGGACTCGCGGGTGCAGATGCTCGCGGTCACGACACCCGCGTCCCTCGTCGCCTTCGACCTGCTCGCGGTGAGCGACGAGTCGCTGCTCGACCGCCCGCAGGACGAGCGGCGGCGCCGGCTCGAGGAGGCGCTGTCGGGAGCGCAGCCGCCGGTCCACCTGACGCCGGCGACCACCGACCCGTCGCTCGCCCGGGAGTGGTTTCACCTGTTCGAGGGCGCCGGGCTCGACGGGGTCGTCGCGAAGCCGCTGTCGGGCAGCTACTGCCCGGACAAGCGCACGATGCTCAAGGTCAAGCACGCGCGTACGGCGGACTGCGTCGTCGGCGCGTTCCGCTGGCACAAGAGCGGTCCTGTGGTCGGCTCGCTGGTGCTGGGGCTGTACGACGACAACGGCGCCCTGCAGCACGTCGGGGTGTCGGCGTCCTTCCCCATGGCCCGGCGGAAGGCGCTGGTCGAGGAGCTGCGCCCGTACCTGCTCGGAGAGGGCGAGGAGCACCCGTGGCTCGGGGAGCTCGGCAGCGAGCGGCGGCCCGGCGGGGAGCCGTCGCGCTGGAACCGCGACAAGGACACCAGCTTCGTGCCGCTGCGGCCCGAGCTCGTCGTGGAGGTGGCCTACGACCACATGGAGGGCGCGCGCTTCCGGCACACCGCGCAGTTCCGGCACTTTCGTCCCGACCGGTCGCCACGGTCCTGCACGTACGCCCAGCTCGAACGTCCGGTCCGCTTCGACCTCGCCGACGTCCTCGGCACGTCCGGGTCCTAGCCCGCGGCCTCGGTAGCGTTCCGCGGGTGTCCGCCACGCTCGTCGCGAGCGGCGTCACCGTCGTACGCGGCCCGACCCCCGTCCTGTCCGGCGTCAGCCTCACGGTCGCGCCGGGGTCACGGATCGGGGTGGTCGGGCCGAACGGCGCGGGCAAGTCGACGCTGCTCGCGACTCTCGCAGGCGCCCTCCAGCCCGACGCCGGCGCGGTCACCCTGTCCCCGCGGTCGGCGACCGTCGGGCTCCTCCCGCAGGAGCCCGACCGGCGCCCAGGCGAGGTGCTCACCGACTTCCTGGCGCGGCGCACGGGCGTCGCCGCCGCCCAGGCAGACCTCGACGGGGCCACCGAGGCGCTGACGCGGTCGGCACCGGGAGCGGACGACGCCTACTCGGCTGCCCTCGAGCGCTGGCTCGAGCTCGGCGGAGCGGATCTGGAGGTGCGCGCCGAGCAGGTGTGCGTCGACCTGGGCCTCCCGCTGGACCTGCTCGACGCCGAGACCGGCTCCCTGTCGGGCGGACAGGCCGCCCGGGCGTCGCTGGCGTCGGTGCTGCTGTCGCGCTACGACGTGTTCCTGCTCGACGAGCCGACCAACGACCTCGACTTCGGCGGGCTCGAGCGGCTGGAGACCTTCGTGCTCGGCCTCTCGGCGGGACTGGTCGTCGTGTCCCACGATCGCGAGTTCCTCGCCCGTACGGTCACGTCCGTGCTCGACCTGGACGAGCCGACGCGCACGGCGACGCTGTACGGCGGCGGCTACGACGCCTACCTGACCGAGCGGTCGCGGCGGCGCTCGCAGGCCCGCGAGCACTACGAGGAGTACGAGGACAAGCGCGTCGGCCTGGTCGAGCAGGCGCAGCGCCAGCGCGAGCAGTCGGTGCGCGGGGCCGTGCGCGCGAAGCGCCGGATGCCGGACAACGACCGCGCCGCGAAGGGCGCGCGCCTCGAGGCCGCGACGCACGCGGCCGGCCGGGTCAAGACGATCGAGTCGCAGCTGCGCCACCTGGACGAGGTGGCCGAGCCGCGCAAGGAGTGGCAGCTGCAGATGTCCATCGCCGCAGCGCCCCGCTCCGGGGACGTGGTGGCGGTGCTCTCCGAGGCCGTCGTGCGGCGAGGCGAGTTCACGCTGGGCCCGGTCGACCTGCAGGTGTCGAGCGGCGAGCGCATCGCCGTGGTCGGGCCGAACGGGTCCGGCAAGACCACGCTGCTGCAGGCACTGCTGGGCCGGCTGCCGCTCGATTCCGGCCGCCAGTCGCTCGGCCCCGGCGTGCGGGTCGGCGAGGTGGACCAGGGCAGGTCGCTGCTTCGCGGGCCGGAGACGGTGGTCGAGGTCCTCGAGGGCATCACCGAGTGGCCCGCGTCGGAGGTACGCACGCTGCTGGCGAAGTACGGGCTGCGCGCCGACCACGTGAACCGTCCGGCCGCCTCGCTGTCGCCGGGCGAGAAGACCCGGGCCACCCTCGCGCTGCTGCAGGCGGTGGGCGTGAACTGCCTGGTCCTGGACGAGCCGACCAACCACCTGGACCTCCCGGCGATCGAGCAGCTGGAGCAGGCGCTGGAGTCCTACGCGGGGACGCTGCTGCTCGTCACGCACGACCGCCGCCTGCTGGACGCCGTCGCCGTGGACCGGACCGTCGCCCTTCGAGGGGGCGCTGGAACACTCTCGGGGTGACGACGACCTCAGTGCCCACGACGTCGGGTGCCACCCCGCTGGACCGGCTGGTGGACCTGCTCGACCTGGAGCGCATCGAGGTCGACATCTTCCGCGGCAAGCAGCCGCAGGAGTCGCTGCAGCGGGTCTTCGGGGGGCAGGTGGCCGGCCAGGCACTCGTGGCGGCCGGCCGCACCGTTCCGGTCGACCGGCCGGTGCACAGCCTGCACGCCTACTTCCTGCGCCCCGGCGACCCCAGCATCCCGATCGTGTACGAGGTGGACCGCATCCGCGACGGCCGGAGCTTCACCACCCGCCGCGTGGTCGGGATCCAGCACGGCAAGCCGATCTTCAACCTGGCGGCGTCCTTCCAGCTCGTCGAGGAGGGGATCGAGCACGAGTCGACCATGCCGGACGCCCCGGACCCCGAGACGCTGACCACGCTGCAGGAGCGGATGGCGCCCTACGCCGACGAGATGGGCGGCTGGTACACCCGGCCGCGCCCGATCGACGTCCGCTACGTCGGGGAGCCGCCGCGGGTGGCCAAGGACAGCGGACACCGCCAGCCCAGCTCGCGGGTGTGGATGCGCGCCGACGGCAGGCTGCCGGACGACCCGCTGCTGCACGTGTGCGCGGTCACCTTCGCCAGCGACATGACGCTGCTGGACTCGACGCTGCTCAACCACGGACTCGCCTGGGGCACCGGCGACGTCATGGGGGCGAGCCTGGACCACGCGATGTGGTTCCACCGGCCGTTCCGCGCCGACGAGTGGTGGCTCTACGACCAGGAGTCGCCCTGGACCGGCGCGGCCCGGGGGCTGGCCCGCGGCTCGATCTACACCCGGGACGGCTCGCTCGTGGTCAGCGTCGTGCAGGAGGGCCTGCTGCGCAGGCTCACCCGGTAGGGCTCACCCCCCGCTCGACCGGCTCGACCGGCTCGACCGGCTCGACCGGCAGGACCGGCTTCCTGGCCCGGCTCGGCTGCACCCGCATCGGCTCGCCCTCCATCTTCGGGAACTGAGGCGGGTAGGGCGCCTCCCCCTCGCCCTGCCGCTCGTAGAGCTCGAGCAGCGGGGTGAGGTCGTGCGCGACGTCGTCGATCGCCGCATGCAGGTCCCCCAGCGCGGCGAACCGGTCGCGCATCGTCCAGATGTCGAAGTCGGCGACCTCCACGATCGGCACCTCCGCCCAGGTGACCGGCGCGCTGACCGTCGCCTGCGGCCGCGCCCGCACGCTGTACGCGCTCGCGATCGTCTGGTCGCGCGCCATCCGGTTGTAGTCCAGGAAGACCCGCTCGCCGCGCTCCTCCTTCCACCAGCGGGCGGTCGCGAGGTCGGGGCGGCGGCGCTCGATCTCCCGCGCGACGGCGACCGCCGCGTGCCGCACCTCGGTGAAGGTCCAGTCCGGGCGGATCCTCAGGTAGACGTGGATGCCCTTGCTGCCGCTGGTCTTCGGGAAGGCGGTGTAGCCCAGCTCGTCGAAGAACGCCTTCACCTCCAGGGCGACCTCCTGCACATCCACCCAGCCGGTGCCCGGCATCGGGTCGAGGTCGATGCGCAGCTCGTCGGGCTGCTCGACGTGCCCACGGCGCGTCGGCCAGGGATGGAAGTCCAGACACCCGCTGTTGGCCGCCCAGGCGACATGCGCCACGTCGACCGGGCACAGCTCGGTGGCGCTGCGGCCACTCGGGAAGGTGACGGTCACCGTCTCCATCCAGGGCGGCCGGTTGTCGGGCACCCGCTTCTGGTAGATCGGCGGCGTCTCGGCGCCTCCTGGATGCCGCTTCAGCACGGTGGGCCGCTCGCGCAGGCCCCTGACCACGCCGTCCGCAACCGACAGGTAGTACTCGACGAGGTCGAGCTTGCGCCCCCTGCCGGCAGGCAGCCCGCTGAAGTAGGTCTTCTCGGGGTTCGTGACCTTGACCGTCCGCTCCCCGTACGGCGTGTCGATGTCGAGCTCGACGAAGGGGCTGGCCATGCCGCACCGTATCGGCCTGGAATCCCCCGGCCGCGCCCCGCGCTGTAGTCGGTCATGAGAGACGACGCGACGTACCCCATCTCCAAGACCGACGAGCAGTGGCGCAGCGAGCTGACGCGGGAGGAGTACGCCGTGCTGCGCCGCGCCGGCACCGAGCGCCCCTTCACCGGGGAGTACAACGACACCAAGATCACCGGCGTCTACTCCTGCCGGGCCTGCGGCCACGAGCTCTTCCGCAGCGAGACCAAGTTCGACTCGCACTGCGGGTGGCCCAGCTTCTACGCCCCCAAGGACTCCGACGCGGTGAAGCTGCGGGAGGACTACAGCCTGGGCATGGTGCGGGTGGAGGCCCTCTGCGCGCGGTGCGGCTCACACCTGGGGCACCTGTTCCACGACTCGCCCCAGACCCCGACGGGCGACCGCTACTGCATGAACAGCGTCAGCCTGCGCCTGGAGCCGGCCGCCCCGCAGGCCGGCTGAGCGCCCACGCCCTCTGCCGATGATCTTCTGGTTCGTGGGTCGGCACAGGACTCGCCGGCCAGTCGCTGACCAGGCCACGACCCGCAAGATCATCCATGGGCTGGGCGCCACTTTCGGCCTTCGACTTCCCACTAGCGGACTCGCGCATCTAGGGTCAAAGAGTGACCGACCTGCTCATCGTGACCACCCGCTCCCGGTTGCGGAGCGTCCGGGCCTTCCCGCTGATGATGGTGGTCACCCGGCGGGTGCGCCGACAGCTCGCCGGGACCGAGGGCCTCGTGCGCTGGGCGAGCGTCGTGTCGGGCCCGACGGAGTTCTGGACGATCACCGCCTGGCAGAGCCGGCACGCCATGCAGGAGTTCATGCGGTCCGACGCGCACGGCGACATCATGTGGGACTTCTCCAAGCTGCTCAGCTCCCTGTGGCTGGTCCGCTGGCGGCCCACCGAGCGCGAGTCGGGCACCTGGCTGGGCGTCACCCTCGCGCCGCACGCTCCTGAGCCGCAGCCGCCGAGGGAGTTCGCCTGGCCCAACGCGGCGACCCTCCCGCCGCTGCTGAGCAGCTCGGTGGGCCCGGACGGCCGGATCAGCTTCGAGTCCTCCCCGGAGGCGCGGTTCGCGCGCTCGCAGATCAAGGGCGTCGGGGGCGCGGTGCTCGCCGTGCAGACCAGCCGGCTGAAGGCGCCGATGGCGCTGCTGCGGCTCGCCAAGCAGCGCAAGCAGATGTTCTCCGACCCGGCTCTCCTGCGCAGCGTCGTCGGCCTCGGCACCGGCGGCGCCTGCTACCTGCTCAGCGTCTGGCGCACCCCTGAGGACGCGGCCCGGCTCCTCGAGGGCGACTGGGCCAAGGAGATGAAGGAGCGCTACGGCGAGCGCTTCTGGGGCAACGAGTGGACGCCGGAGAGCGAGTTCGGCAACTGGGACGGCCTGCGCCTGCGCGGGGAGCAGATCCGCGTACCGCATCAGCCCGGCGGTGGCCTGAGCCCGGCCGTGCACCCGAGAGACCCCGCCGACTAGGGCAGCCCGGCGACGACCTCCGCCACGCTCTTGCGGATGCCGGAGTAGAAGGGCGTCTCGAGCTTGGTGTGCAGCCGGGCGCGGGAGGCGCGCAGCGCCCGCAGGCAGTCGGTGATCCGGTGCATCTGGTCGGCTTCGAAGGCGAGCAGCCACTCGTAGTCGCCGAGGCCGAACGCCGCAACGGTGTTGGCGCGCACGTCCTCGTACTCCCGCCCCATGATCCCGTGCTCGGACAGCATCCCCTTGCGCTCGTAGTCCGGCAGCAGGTACCACTCGAGGGACCGGTTGAACGGGTAGACGCAGACGTACTTCTTGGCGTCCTCGCGACGGACGTACGCCGGGATGTGGCTGCGGTTGAACTCCGCCGGCCGGTGGATCGCGACTGCCGACCAGACCGGGGCGAGGTGGCGGCCGAGGCCGGTCTGGCGGAAGCGGTTGTAGGTCTCCTGCAGCACGTCGACGTCGGGACAGGTCCACCACACCAGCAGCTCGGCGTCGGCCTTGAACCCGGCGACGTCGTAGGTCCCGCGGGTGTAGACGTCCTTGGACAGCGCGCTGTCCAGGAACTGCTGAGCCTCCTCCGCCAGTGACTGCCGGGACCCCTCCGGCAGCGGCGTCGTCACCGTGAAGACCGCGTACATCGCGTAGAGCAGCTGGTCGTTCAGCTCGCGCGCGGTGGGCGCCTCAGGACGGGTCTGGGTCATGGACTCCATGGTGCCGCAAGGCTGTTCGGGCCGCCGCGCGGCCGCTGCGGGCACAGAGCGGCACGCCGACCCCGTCGTACGCCGCGCCAGCCACCGCGAGTGCGGGGTGCTGCTCCACGGCCGTCCTCAGCCGGCGTACGCGCTCGAGGTGCCCGACGGTGTACTGCGGCAGCCCACCGCCCCACCTCGTCACCCGGCTGTCGACCAGGCGGGGCAGCGGCCCGACGGCGAGCTCCAGCTCAGCGCGCACGACGGCCATCAGGTCGGGGTCGTCGCGCTGCAGGTCGCGGGCCTCGCCGTACCGCCCGACGCTGGCCCGGATCACCGACCGCGGGCCGTCGAGGTAGGCCCACTTGCGGGAGGAGAAGGTCACTGCCTTGGTTGTGCGGCCCTCGACGGCGGGCACGAGGTAGCCGCTGCCCCCGCCGGGCAGCGGCCCGTCGAGAACCAGGGTGACGAGCGCGACGGCGGCGTAGTCGACGCAGATTCGGCTGTCCGCCGGGACCAGCCCGGCGAGCAGCCGGCTCGCCGGAGCGGCGGGGACCGCGAGGACCACGGCGTCGGCGGTGACCTCGGCGGGCGCTGCCGCGGAGCCGTGGACGAGCGACCACCCCGTGGGTGTACGGGTCAGCTCGCGCACCGTCGTGCCCATCCGGATGTCGGCGCCTGTCGCGAGGGCGAGGGCTGCCGGGAGCCGGCCGAGACCGCCTGGCAGCGAGGCGAACAACGGGCCGTCGAGCGGGGGTGTTGCTGCCCGCGCGGCCCGCGCCGCGCACAGGAGGCTGCGCCGGCCGGTGAGGTGGGGGACGAGCTGCGGGAGGCTCGCGTGCAGGGACAGCAGGTCGGCGCGGCCGGCGTAGACGCCGCCGAGGAGCGGGTCCACCAGCCGGTCGACGACCTCGCGGCCGAACCGGCGGGTGACGAGGCTGCCGACGCTGACGTCCTGGCTGACGGGTCGGCCGGGCAGCAGCAGGTCGAGGGGCACCCGGGTCAGGCCTGGCGGGGAGAGCAGGCGCGTCCTGGCGAGGGCTGCCAGGTCGGTCGGGAGGCCGAGCAGCGTGCCGGAGGGCAGCGGCCGGAGGCGGCCGCGGCTCCACACGCCGGCCTGCGCCGTCGCCGGGGCAACCAGCTCGGCCTCCAGCCCGGCGGCCCGCACCAGCGCGAGGCCGTCCGGGGTCCGGGTGAGCATCGAGTCGGCGCCCTCGTCCACGGCGAGCCCGCCGACCTCGCTCACCGCGACCTTGCCGCCGATGCGGGAGCTCGCCTCGAGGACGACGACGTCGGCGTCCGGGCGCAGCGCACGCGCCTCCAGCGCGGCGGCCAGCCCGCTGATGCCCGCACCCACCACGACGACCCGCACACCGGCCAGCCTAGGAAGACCGGTGCCGCCCGTCGCCCGGCTCGCCGGCGAGCCGGGGCGGCCATCCCCCGAGTAGGGCTCGCCGGCCGTCCAGGGCCCGGCCCGAGTTGCCTGCCTCGCCAGCGCCCGCCCCGGTAACCCCGCCCCGCGATCCCTCGGCCCGTGGAAGATCTTCGGGATGTCCACAGCACTCTGATGCTGGGGATCTTCCGAAGATCTCGGTCTCGGCAGCTGCGGGCGGCGGGGGCGCGGGCGGCGGCGGCGGAACGACCGGGTGCGGGCGGGGCGCAACCGATCTCCCGCGGCGCGCGTCCCATCCGCATCTGTCCCGCTCCGGAGGTCCCCATGAAGCGCTCTGCCCTCCTTGCCCCCCTGACCATCACGGTGCTGCTGCTGGGCGGCTGCTCCGGCGACGCCTCGCGGGTGAGCGGCTCGGCCTCGGACGCCGCCGGCGCGAGCACTGCCGGGAGCGCCGGTGCCCCTGGCGCCCCCGAGGCGAGGTCCGCCGAGCGCGCCGCCCCCGAGGCGCCGGGCCCCCTCGGCCGGGTGGGCCCGGCCGCAGCCGTCCTTCGTACCGGCGATCTCGAGGTCGTCGTCGACGACGCACGCCGCGCGGCTGAGGAGGCCGCCGGTGTCGTACGCGGCGCCGGCGGCTCGGTCGAGAGCGAGGAGCGCACCAGCGACAACGGCTCGGGCCGCGCAATCCTGCGGCTGCGGGTGCCGCCGGCCGCCTTCGACGACACGCTGCGCCGGCTGTCCGCTCTCGGGAAGGAGCAGTCCCGCCGGCTCGGCAGCCAGGACGTCACCGACCAGGTGGTCGACCTGGACAGCCGCCTGGCCACGCAGCGGGCGAGCGTCGAGCGGGTGCGCGCGCTGCTGGCCGAGGCGGACACGCTCGGCGAGGTGGTGCAGGTCGAGTCCGAGCTGACGCGGCGCACCGCCGACCTCGAGTCGCTGCAGGCCCGCCTGGCGGCCCTGACCGAGCAGGTGGACCTGTCGAGCGTGACGCTGCGCCTCACTGACGAGCGGGGCCTTACCGCGGGCTCCGGCCCGCTCGGCTTCCGGGACGGGCTGCAGAAGGGGTGGGAGGCCCTGCTCACCGTGGGACGGGCCGCCGCGGTGGCGACCGGCGCGCTGCTGCCCTTCACGCCACTGCTCGTGGCCCTGCTGCTCCTGCTCTGGCGGGTGCGTACGCGGCGTAGCGCCTAGGGTTTCGCGGGTGGACCGGTCAAGGCGCGCCCTGGTCCTGGTCGCCACCTCCCTCGCCGCCTTCACCGCCACGCTCGACAACACGGTGGTCGCCGTCGCGATCCGCGACATCCAGGCCGACCTCGGGGCCGGTGTGGCGCAGCTGCAGGGGATCGTCACCGCCTACACGGTCGCGCTCGCGGCGCTCCTGCTCACGGGCGGCACCCTGGCCGACGTCCTCGGCCGGCGGCGGGTGTTCGTGTCCGGTCTCGCGGTGTTCGCCGCCGCCTCGGCCGCCTGCGCGACGGCCGACAGCTCCACCGCGCTGATCGCGGCGCGGGCGGTCCAGGGCGTCGGTGCGGCCCTCGTCCTGCCCGGCGGGCTCGCGGTGCTGGCCGCCGCCTACCCGGAGCCGGGCCCGCGGGCCCGTGCGGTGGGGCTGTGGGCCGCCACCGGCGCCGCCGCCCTGGTGGCCGGGCCCATCGTGGGCGGGTTGCTCGTTGCCGCGTCCGGCTGGCCGGCGATCTTCTGGGTCAACGTGCCGCTCTGCATCGCGGTCGCGGCCGTGGTGGCCTTCGCCCCTGCCGGCCCTCCCGCCGCACGCGACCGCCGGCTCGACCTGCCCGGGCAGGCTCTTGCGGCGGTCGGCCTGGCGGCGGCGACGTACGCGGTGGTCCTCGGCGGGCGGGACGGGCTCGGCCGACCGGTCGTGGTGGCCACGACGGTCGCGCTGCTGTCGCTGGCGGCCTTCGCCGCGGTCGAGCGGCGTACGCCTCACCCTGTGCTGCCGATGGCCCTGCTCCGCCAGCGCGGCTTCGTCGGCGCCACTGTCGGAGCGTTCGCCGCGAGCCTGGCGGTCTTCGTCCTGCTGGTGTTCCTGTCGCTGTTCCTGCAGCTGGTGCAGGAGCGCGAGGCGCTGCCCTCCGCGCTGCGCCTCCTGCCCCTGACGGTGGCCCTGGTGGTGACGGCGCCGCTGGCCGGTCGCCTCGCCGCTGCGCGGGGGCCGCGACCGCCGGTGGTCGTCGGCCTCGTGCTGACGGCGATCGGCGTGGGCCTGACCGGGGTGCGGCTCGACAAGGGGATGACCGACCTGGAGCTGCTCGCCCTGCTCGCCCTGTGCGGCGTCGGCATCGGCCTGACGACGGCGCCGGTGGTCACCGCCTCGCTGGACGCGGTCAGCCGCAACCGCTCCGGGCTCGCCGCCGCGACCGTCAACGTCGCGCGCGAGCTCGGCGGGGTCGTGGCCGTGGCGGGCCTCGGCGCGCTGGTGGTGGCGCGGCTCGGCAGCGACCTGCTGGCCCGGCTGCTGACCCTCGGCGTGCCGGACGACCGCGCCGACGCCCTGGTGGAGGCGCTGCTGCGCGGGGCCAGCCCCGCGGACATCCTGGCCCAGTCCTCCGGCGCGGTGCCGCTCGACGTCCTGCTGCAGCTGCGGGGCGCCGCTGAGGCGTCCTACATCGCATCGGTGCAGGTCGCGCTGCTGGGGGCGGCTGTGGTGCTGCTCGCCTCAGCGGCCTTCTGCGGACGGACCCTCGAATCCCGCGTGCACCAGCTCGACGACGCGTAGCAGGGCATCGGGGTCGGTCTCGGGCAGCACGCCGTGGCCGAGGTTGAAGATGTGCCCCTCGGCCGCCTTGCCCTGCTCGAGCGTCTCGTGCACCTTGTCCGCCAGCACCTGGGCGGAGGCGAACACGAGCGCCGGGTCGAGGTTGCCCTGCACCGCCTTGCCGGGGCCGATGCGGCGCACCGCCTCGGACAGCGGCACCCGCCAGTCCACGCCCACGACGTCGGCGCCGGCCGAGCCCATGTCGTGCAGCAGCTCGCCGGTGCCGACGCCGAAGTGGATGCGCGGGACGTCCGCGACGCCGCGCAGCACGTGGGCGGAGTGCGGCTGCACGAGCGTGCGGTAGTCCGCTGCCGGCAGCGCCCCCACCCAGGAGTCGAACAGCTGCACGGCGCTCGCTCCCGCATCGATCTGCACCCGCAGGAAGGACAGCGTGATCGTCGCCAGCCGGTCGAGCAGCGCCGACCAGAGCTCCGGCTCGCCGTACATCAGCGCCTTGGTCCTGGCGTGGTTCTTGCTCGGCCCGCCCTCCACGAGATAGCTGGCGAGGGTGAAGGGCGCCCCCGCAAAGCCGATCAGCGGGGTGCGGCCCAGCTCACCCACCAGGCTGCGGACCGCCTCGGCGACGTACGGCACGTGCTCCGGCGTGAGCGCGGGCAGCCGGTCGAGGTCCGCCGCGCTCCGGAACGGCTCCGCAACGACCGGCCCCACCCCAGGGACGATCTCGAGGCCGACGCCAACAGCCTGCAACGGGACGACGATGTCGGAGAACAGGATGGCGGCGTCCACGCCGTAGCGGCGCACCGGCTGCAGCGTGATCTCCGTGACCAGGTCGGGCGTGGAGCAGGCCTGCAGCATGGAGGTGCCCTCGCGCAGCGCGCGGTACTCCGGCAGGGCCCGGCCGGCCTGCCGCATGAACCACACCGGTGTGTGCGGGACGGGCTCGCGCCGGCAGGCCAGCAGGAAGGCGGAGTCCGCGACCCGGGAGGGAACCGCTGCGGCGTCGCTGGTCATCCCCACGATCGTTGCACGCCTGCTGTGGCGCGCCTCCACGGTTCTGTCGGACCCGCATGGCACCGTCGTGGGACGTCGAGGGAAAGGAGTGACGGATGGGACTGGAGATGTCGGCGCTGGGGACGTCAGCGGTGGGGACGTC
>JAUJOY010000003.1:227091-282899 GCA_030447385.1 Mycobacteriales bacterium | reverse complement strand
TGGGGACGTCGGCGCTGGGAATGTCAGCGCTGGGGGTGCTGCACGCCACCCGCTGGTGCGCCGGCTGCGCCGACGAGCGCGCCTTCGAGATGCCGCCCTGCGAGGACGACCACGGCGGCGACTGCCTCGACCTGGCCTGCGTGGAGTGCGGCCACGCCATCGTCGTGGGGATCCAGGCCGCCGAGGAGATTCGCGTCGTGGAGTTCGCTGCCGCCTGAGCCGCTGGTGGGACCGCCAGCGGGTCAACTCGACCTGACGTCGATCACCACCCGCGCCGGATCGGCGAGCCGGAAGACCCTGAACGGCGCCTTGCGCGAGGTTCCGACGAACGCCTGGTACTGCCCCTCGAAGGTCGCGCCGAGGACGACGTCCTGAACCACCGCGAGGCCGGCCGGCAGCGCCGGCTTGCCGCGCGCCTCCGTCACGCCGGTGTCCATCGGGTAGCCGACGCCCGTGATGATCACGGCGAGCGTCTCCGGTCCCTTCACCTCGACCCGATCGCCCGAGCCGTCCTGCGCGGGATCCTCGGTGTACTCGACACGCCAGCCCGGCGAGCCCGCCTCCTGGCCGCCGAGCTCGAACACCACGCGGTCGTAGCCCTCCTGTGGAGCCACGCGCACCGAGACCAGGCTGAGGGGCCCGCCCGTCGGCTCCTCGGTGTCCACCGCGGTGGTGGCCGGGAAGGCGGGAGCCGAGGCCTCAGGGGCACCTGTTGCCGACGGGGCGCCTGTTGCGGAGGGCGAGGCACCTGCGGAAGCCGAGGGCGAAGAGGTGGCGGTCGTGGGCGACGACGAGGGCGCGGTCAGCACCGGGTCGTCGGCGACGCCACCGCAGCCGGCGAGGGCGGCCAGCAGCGCCGAGCAGAGCAGGACGGCAGGGAAGCGGTTCATGGCGTCCATGATCCTCTTGGGACGTCGCCCTGTCAGGGCAACGGCCTCAGCCGCCGGCCAGGGCCACCACGCCGCCCAGGGCCAGCCCCACGCCGACGAGCTGCACGCCGGCGAGCCGCTCGGCGTGGAAGCGGCGGGCCAGCAGCACGGTCACGACCGGGTACAGGGAGGCGAGCACCGCGGACACGCTGACCAGGTCCGACTGCGAGGCCACCGCGAAGGCACCGTTGGCGCCGACGTCGAACGTGCCGATGGCGACCAGGACCGGGAGGTCGCGCCGGCGTACCCCGGTCTCGGGTCCGCGGCGGCGCAGGAAGACCAGCAGCAGCCCCGTGAGCACCAGCACGCTGGCCAGACGCATCGTCAGCAGCACCATGACGACGGCGCCCGCGGTTCCCGTCTCGCCGCCGCTGCCTGCGGCGACCAGCGCCAGAACGGCGCCGAACCCCAGCGCGGCGACACCGGCGAGCAGCAGCGGCAGCGCGCCGCCCTTCCCGCGCCCGGACAGCTCGGGGCCGCTGGCCAGCACCACCCCCACCACGGCCACGAGCATGCCGAGCAGCTGCAGGACGCTGGGCCGCTCGCCCTCCAGCAGCCCGAGCGCGATCGGGACGACGACCCCGAGCGCGGCGATCGGCGCGACCACACCCATCGTCCCCACCGCCAGTGCCCGGTAGAACGCCGCGAGCGCCCCCATGCCCGCGAGCCCGGCCGCAAGGCCCGGCAGGACGTAGGACCGGGGCTCGTCGAACGCCCCGATCGCGGCGGCGAGCGGCACGAGGCCGAGCAGGGCCACCAGCTGGCTGACGCCGAGGACGCTGGCGACCGGCAGCCGCCGCGCCGCCGTCCCGCCCAGGAAGTCCGCCGTCCCCCACAGCAGGCTCGCCAGGAGTGCGGTGAGCGCGGCCACGCCGCAACGCTAGGTGGGCCCGGCCCGGGAGGTCCGGCGCGTCCCTGACCCAGCTGGCCGAGGGAGGGCGCGACGGCACGTACGTTCCGAGGCGTGACACTGCCGATGGAGCCGCCTCTGCTGCCCGAGCCGTTCCGCGCCGCGGTGTCGGGGATGCGCGCTGTGGTCACGGACTCCGGGCGCCCGGACCTCGACCTGCAGGAGGTGCCGGCGCCGAAACGGCTGGCGCCGTACGCGGTCGCGGTCTCGGCGGAGGTCTGCCGCGACGACGAGCAGATCGCCAGCGGCCGCTTCGTCGTCCTGCATGACCCGGCCGGCCAGGAGGGCTGGCGCGGCGAAACCCGCGTCGTCGCCTTCGTGTCCGCCGACGTGGAGGCCGAGATGGCCGCGGACCCCTCGCTCGCGCAGGTGGGCTGGAGCTGGCTGACCGAGTCGCTCGCGGACCGCGGTGCCCGGCACACGGCAGCAGGCGGCACCGTGACCCGGACGGCGTCCTGCCGGTTCGGGCAGATCGAGGACGCGCAGGAGGCCAGTGAGGTCGAGGTGCGCGCGTCGTGGACCCCACTGCCGGACGAGGACGGCCGGCTCGACCTCGGGGTGCACCTGCTGGCCTGGTGCGACCTGCTGAGCGCCACTGCCGGACTGCCGCCGCCGGGCGTCGCCGCCTTCCGCAGCCGCTAGCGCAGGATCCCCGACTCCCGCTGCCGCGGCAGCACCGGCAGGTCCTCCGGCGGGACCGCAGCCGTACGCGGCAGCGCCAGCCGCAGCGTCGTGCCACCGCCGGTGGCGCTCACCTGCAGCGAGCCGCCGGACAGCCGCGCCCGCTCGCTGAGCAGCCCGAGGCCCACGTGACGGCCGCCTTCCGGGCGCACGGCCTCCGGCTCGAACCCTGGCCCCTCGTCCCGGACCTCCGCGAGCACCGCGTCCGCCGTCACCGTGAGGGTCAGGTCGGCCCGGTCCACGTCGGCGTGCTTGACGACGTTGAGCAGTGCCTCCTGGAAGAACCGGTAGAGCGTGACGGCGGCGGCCAGGGGCAGCGGACAGGCCGTGGCCGGCCAGGAGATCTGCACGACGAGGGCGTAGCGGGCCAGCATGTCCTCCGTCAGGGCGCTCACCGCCGTGGCGAGGTCCCCGTCGCGCAGCGCCGGCGGGCGCGTGCGGGCCATCACCGCCCGTACCTGCTCCTCGGCGTCCTGCACGTGCTCGGCGACCGAGGCGATGGCCTCCGGGGTTCCGGGCCGGTCGCGCAGCAGGCTGAGCGCGATCATGAGGGACTGCGCCACGGTGTCGTGCAGCTCCGCGGCGAGCTGGCCGCGCGCACCCTCCTCCGCCGCGACGAGGCCGGACAGCAGCCCGAAGACGCCGGCGCCTGCGGTCTCGGCCTCCCTGCGGTGGCGCTCCCCCAGCTCGTCCGCGACGCGCACCCGCAGGTGCAGGGCGTCGAGGACGCGGGCGAGCTCGGCCAGCTCGCTGCCGGCGCGCAGCGTCCCCGTCTGCCCGCCGGGCCCGCCGAGTGGCGGTGCGGAGGGCTCGCGCAGACGCCTGGCCATGTCGGAGTGCAGAAGGCGTACGGCGGCTGCCAGCCGCAGCGCGCCCGCGACGGCGACGAGCGCCACCAGCAGGCCGGCCGCGACGCCTGTCGCGAGGGCGCGGGAGCCGGCGCTGTCGAGCCGGTCGAGGTGGGCAAGGACGAGCGCGGTCCCGGCGGCGGTGGCGAGCACGCTTCCGGCGCACAGCAGGGCTGTGCACAGGGCGATCGGCAGCACCGGCCGTCGGCTCCGCCCGCGGATGCGAAGGACGGGACCCGGCAGTGTCACGGCAGCACGCCGGTGGTGGTCCAGTCGGCGCCCGCGCGTGACGGGGCTGCGGGAGCGGCGGGCCGCACCGGCTCCGCGGCCTCGACGAGATCCGGGCCGGAGGCCAGGGCCACAGCTCCCAGCAGGGACACGACTGCCAGCTCCACGAGGTGCAGCTCCTCCACGATGTCGTCCACGCCGCCGGAGCCGTGGGCGAGGTGTGCCAGCCGGTCGGCGGACTCGCGCAGCACCAGGAGCGCCGGCGCCGTGACGGGTGGCTCTCCGGACCGCGACCTGGTGACGCCCGTCGACAGCGCTGCGGCGTCGGGCGCCGCTCCGGACAGCCAGGCACCGGCCTGGGCGACGAGCACCCTGGTCCGCCGCAGCTCGTTGCGGTCGAAGGCGGGAGATCCGGGTCCGCGCCGCGCCCGCAGCACGGCCAGCGGGCTGCCCGGCGTGCCGAGGACGGCGCTGACGTAGGGCCGCGCCTCCTCGCGTCCGGCGGCCACCCCGGCCTCGCCCAGCGCGCGCAGCACCCACGGCTCGTCGAACACGTCGGGGCCGGCACGCTGACGCTGCACGGCGCCGGTCTCGTCGCCGACGTAGCGCACGGGGCCGTCGGCCGCGAGCAGCACCAGCTCGATGTCGGCGCCGCCCAGCAGCCTCGCAGCGGCGGTGAGGACGACCTTTGCCGAGACGTCGGCGCTGCGCCCCGTCCCGCTGTCCGAGCTGCGGGCCAGCTCGGCGAACAGCCGGGCCTGTGCACCGTGGTGGGTCTGCTTGTCGTAGGACGACCACAGCAGCGCGAGGGGGACAGCCAGCCCCAGCAGGCCCCAGGGAGCCTCCGCCACGAGGTGGGCGGCGAGCAGCCCGACGGCGCAGCTGCCGGCGGTGTGCAGCGCGGACACCCACCGCCCCGAGCGGAGCAGGGACCGGAGGGGCCGCCGCGAGGTCAGCGAGACGGCGAGGGCGGCGAGGACGTCGTGCACCAGCCAGAACAGCGCCATCCCGGCGCAGGCCGCGGCGGTGCCCCCGCCCAGTGCTCCGGCGAGCGCCGAGGCCAGCGCCGTCGCCAGCACGAGCTGGGCGAGGTCGAACACGCGCTTTCGCCGCGGCTGGTGGTGTGCCGCCTGGCCCGCGAGCACGCCGAGAGCGACCGCGGCCACCACCCAGGCGCCGGTCGCGATCGAGAGGGCCACAGCCACGGCGCTCTCGATCAGGCGGAAGGCCCACCGCTGCCGTCCGGCCTGTCGGAAGCCCTGCACGAGCGCCGCCGTCGCGACGACTGCGCCCAGCAGCAGGGCCGGCCAGAACGCGACCTGTCCCCAGCCGGTGAGCCCGCACACCCCGGCGGCGGCCGCGAGGCTCATCGCGCTGACGCGCTGGAGCGCGTGTCCGGGGTTCCGCAGCGGCTGGCGGCTGCGCTGCGCAGGCGGGCGACGCAGCGTGGGCCGGACGTCGGGCACGGGCGACTCCAGGTCGAAGGGGCTGCTCGCCCCTTCGGCAGAGCACGTGCGCGGGTGGAGCGTCCGTGCACCCGTTCGCCCGATCGGGTTAGGGCGTACGACGTCGCGCGCTGCTCCGGACGGACCAGCGGCCACCCGCTGCCGGCGCTTCAGGAGCAGCCGGTGGCGGCCGAAGCAACACCCAGACGGCGAACCGGGGACAGCCGCTGCCCTGCACCACCCGACCAACTCTGAGGCGGAGGACACGTGACAGCGAGCCTGCACTGCCCCATCGACACTCTCCCGGTGCAGCAGGTCCCCCTCCTGGAGATCCCGCTCCCGCAGAGCAGCCCCGAGTCGCTGGGGTTCACCGCGATGGTCGTCGACGACCATCCCCTGGTCCGGGAGTCGATGGTCGCGCGGCTGCGGCTCATGGGCGCCGTCGAGGTGGTCGAGGCTGCGAGCGTAGGGGAGGCTCGGGCCCGGGCGAAGGCCTCCGGCCCGCGGGACCTGTGCGTGCTCGACCTGGGCCTGCCCGACGGCTCCGGCCTCGACCTGCTCACCGACCTGCGCGCAGCCGGGTGGCAACGCCTCGTCGTGCTGTCGGCCGCGGACGATCCCTACTCCGTCCGGGCCGCGTTCGTGGCGGGCGCGCAGGGCTACCTGCTGAAGTCGGCCGCGTCCTGCGTCGTCTCGGACGGCGTGCGCCGGGTCCTCGACGGCGGGGTCTACGCGGACCCGGCGGTCTCGTCACTGCTGGCGTTGGGCCTGCGCAACGGCACGTCGGACTCCGGGGTGAGCGAGCTGTCCGGGCGGGAGATCGAGGTGCTGCGCCTGGTCGCGGACGGCCAGTCCAACAAGCAGGTCGGCGAGCTGTTGAGCCTGTCGGCGCTGACCGTGAAGAGCCACCTCGCCCGCATCGCCCGCAAGCTCGGGACCGGGGACCGGGCCGAGATGGTCGCCATGGCCATGCGCGCCGGCGCCATCCGGTAGCACCGGCGAGGTTCTGTCCGTCAAGAACCGCTCCTTGCGGGACAGACGGGGCGTAATCTTCGTCTGTGACGACGACCCTGCCGGGTCACGAGGAGGGCGTGTCCGGCTCAGAGCCCGGCTCCGCCGCGGTCGCGCTGCTGCTGGCCCCGCGCGACGGCGTCCCCCAGGTCACGGCCACCGCGGCAGGGCTGCAGGAGGTCCTCGACCGCTTCGCGGCCGGCACCGGGCCCACCGCCGTGGATGCCGAGCGCGCCTCGGGCTACCGCTACTCCCAGCGCGCCTACCTCGTGCAGCTGCGGCGCGAGGGGGCGGGTACGGCGCTGATCGACCCGATCAGCTGCCCGGACCTGTCGGTCCTGTCCAGCGTGCTGCAGGACGACGAGTGGGTGCTCCACGCCGCCAGCCAGGACCTCGCGTGCCTCGCCGAGGTCGGGCTGGTTCCCAGCCGGATCTTCGACACCGAGCTCGCGGGGCGGCTGGCCGGGTTCGACCGTGTGGGCCTCGGCGCCATGGTCGAGAACGTCCTCGGCCTGCGCCTCGAGAAGGGCCACTCGGCCGCCGACTGGTCCACCCGGCCGCTGCCGCCCGAGTGGCTCGTCTACGCCGCGCTCGACGTGGAGGTGCTGCTCGAGCTGCGTGAGGCCCTGGAGGCCGAGCTGCGCGCGCAGGACAAGCTTGCCCTGGCGCACGAGGAGTTCGAGGCCGTACGCCTGGCCCCGCCGCCGGGCCCTCGGGTCGACCCCTGGCGGCGCACCTCGGGGCTGCACCGGGTGCGCGGTCGGCGCCAGCTGGCCGCAGTGCAGCAGCTGTGGGAGGCGCGCGACGTCATGGCCCGTCGCCGCGATACCGCTCCGGGCCGGATCCTGCCCGATGCCGCCATCGTGGCCGCGGTGCTCGCGGCGCCGCCCTCGCCCGCGGCCCTGCTGGAGCTCGCGGTGTTCCGTGGCCGCTCGACCAGGCGGCATGTCGACACGTGGTTCGGCGCGCTGCAGGCGGCAGCCGCGCTGCCCGAGGACCGGCTCCCGCTCGCCAACCCGGTCGTCGACGGCCCGCCGGCGGCCAGCCGCTGGGCAGAGCGCGACCCGGTCGCCGCGAGGCGGCTCGCCAGGGTGCGCACGGCGGTCTTCACCCTCGCGGAGGAGATGCGGATGCCGCCGGAGAACCTCGTCCAGCCGGAGGCCCTGCGCCGCCTGGCGTGGTCGCCACCGGCGGAGGTCTCCGCGGCGACGGTCGCGCAGTGCCTGCGGGCGGGCGGCGCGCGGAGCTGGCAGGTGCAGGTGGTGGCGGCGCACCTCGCCGTGGTCCTGCCCGACCCCCCTCCCGCGGGCGAGGGCGACGACGACGGTGCCTGACGGTGCCTGACGCCGTCGTCCGCACCGAGCGCCTGGTCCTTCGCCCCCTCACCCCGGCGACGGCCCGCGAGCTGCTCGACCGCGGCGTCCCGGGGGGCTTCCCGGGCGAGGACGACTCTCGGATCCTCGCGCAGGTGGCCGCTGCGTCTGCGGGGGACGTCCGCCACACCTACCTGCTCCTGCACCACGACCGACCGATAGGCACGCTGGGCGCCGCGGGCGCCCTCAGCCCCGACGGCGACCAGGAGCTGGGCTACAGCCTCGGCCCGGCCGCCCGGGGGCAGGGTCTGGGCACGGAGGCGGTCGGGGCGCTGTGCGCCGTGCTCGAGCGGCAGGAGGGCGTGCGCCGGCTGACCGCCGAGGTCCGCCCGGGCAACGAGGCCTCCCTGCGGCTCCTGACGCGCCTGGGCTTCATGGAGGTCGGCGGCGGCTCGAGCGGGCACCTGCTGCTGGCGCGGGCCGCGCCCGGTCAGCCACCCGTTCCCCGGCGATGGGCTGGCAGGCACGTCTGCTGAGCGTTCTCGCCGTACCGGAGCGGCAGGGAAGGCCCCGAGGCACGTGAACGCCGGTAAACTGCGGGTCCCCACGCCGGAGGTTCCGTGCCCTCGTCCCGTGCCCGTGTCGCGCTCGTCACCACGTCGCTGCTGCTGCTGCCCGTCCTCGCGGCGCTCCTGCCCGGCCCGGCGGCGCAGGTGCGCGCCGGTGCGGTGCCGACGGCCCAGTGTGGGCCGGGCTCCAGACCGGAGACCGGCCTGCAGGGGCGCATCCCGCCGGCGGACGTGGCGAGCGGGCGGGCCGCCGCTGGCTACACCTGCAACACCGAGCAGGTCGGCTTCTTCGCGAGCAGTGCCGGCTGGCGACTGCTGCGCTACGGCGACTGCGCCTACTACAACGGTGAGCCCGGCGGCTTCCCCCTGGCGCTCGTGTCGAAGCCCACCCAGGCCGGTACGCGGGTGATGGACGTCAGCGACCCCAGCGCCCCGGTCGAGACAGCCTTCCTGCGCTCGCCGGCCATGCTCACCCCGCACGAGTCGATGGACCTGAGCCCGTCGCGCGGACTGCTCGTCGCCGTCGTCGGCAACCTCACCACGCTGACCGGGATCGTCGACGTCTACGACGTGGCGACCGACTGCCGCCGGCCCCGGCTGCTGTCCTCGGTCAACCTCAGCGGGGTGCTCGGCCACGAGGGCAGCCTGTCCCCCGACGGGCGGACCTACTACGTCGGCTCCACCGTGGGCAACACCCTGACCGCCGTCGACCTCCGCGACCCTGCCCGGCCGGCGATCCTCGCGGTGACCGACGTCCTCTCGCACGGGCTGTCCGTGAGCGCCGATGGCAACACCCTGTACGACGCGGTCGCCTACGGCCCCGACCGCGGGATGGTGGTGTACGACGTCAGCGCGATCCAGGCGCGCACGCTCGGGCCGGTGGTGGTTCCCGGCGCCGGCTTCCGGGTGCTCGGCAAGGTGACCTGGCCGAACATCAGCATCCCGCAGTCGACGATCCCCGTGACGATCGGCGGCCGGCCGTACGTCGTGGAGAACGACGAGTTCCGCAACGACCGAGGCGCCGTCGTCGGAGCCTCACGCCTCATCGACGTGGCCGACCCGCGTACGCCCCGGGTGGTCTCCCAGTTGCGCCTGCAGGTGCACGATCCCGAGAATGCGGCGGCCACAGCGGGTGACACCGAGGCGCTGATCGGCGGCCCCTACAGCGGGCACTTCTGCAGCGTCCCGCAGCTGGTCGAGCCCGGGATCGTGGCCTGCAGCATGCTGCGCTCCGGGGTGCGGGTCTTCGACATCCGCGACCCGGGGGCTCCGCGGGAGATCGCCTACTTCAACCCGCCAGCCCGGCACGACAGCGCGGCCGAGGGCAAGGGGACCTGCTCCTGTCTGCACACCGGGTCCACGGTGGCCTTCGTGCCCGAGCGCGGGGAGATGTGGGTGAGCGGGCAGGAGTCGGGCTTCCACGTCGTGCGCTTCACCAACGGGGTGTGGCCGTTCGCCGCACCGGCGGGCGGGGCTGGCCCACGGACAGCGGGACCGGGTGCGGGGGCCGGTGCGCCTGCCCGGGAACCGGCAGGAGGGGCCGGTGCCGGCACTGCGACGAGCGCCACGCCGGGGAAATCCGCGACCGGCGCCGGGACGTCCCGGGTGTTGGCGCCCACTGGTGCTTCCGCGATTGCCGCGATCGCGGGTCTGATGCTGCTCGGCACCGCTGCGCTAGTGGTACGGCGGCGTACGCGCTGACGACGACCCGCGCCGACGGCGACTCGCGCTGACGGTGCGTCAGGATGTCTGCGTGGTCGATGCAGCGCCTGGGCCGGTGGAGCCACACGCGCGCCGACCTCAGGCTCAGGTTCCCCGAGGCGGACGCGCCCCGCTGGGCACGTTGTGGGGGCTGCTGCGCCCGCACCGGCTCGCACTGGCGGTCGCTGTGGCGCTGGCGTTGGCCGGTGGCGCAGCGGCCCTCGCGCAGCCGTTGCTGGTTCGCGAGCTCATCCTGGACCTCGAGCAGTCACGGTCCGCGCGTACCGCGACGACACTACTCGTGGTCGCGCTCGTGGCGAGCGCCGTCCTGTCGGGCATCCAGAGCTACGTGCTGCAGCGCACCGGCGAGGCCGTGGTTCTGGGCGCCCGCACCCTGTTGGTCCGGCGCCTGCTGCGGCTCCCGGTGGCCGAGCTGGACAGGAGAAGCTCCGGTGACCTGATCTCGCGGGTGGGTGCCGACACGATGCTGGTGCGCACCGTGGTGACCTCAGCCCTGGTGGATCTCGTCTCCGGAGTTGTGATCACGGTGGGATCTCTCGTGGCCATGGCAACTGTCGACCTGATGCTGTTGGGCGTCACCGCGGCGGCCGTGACCATCGGCTTCTCGGGGGCGATCTTCGTGCTCCGGCGGGTCCAGGCTGCCTCGCTGTCCGCGCAGACGGCCGTAGGGACGATGACGGCCGGTGTGGAGCGGGCCCTGTCGGGGGTGCGGACGATCCGCGCGGCGCGCGCGGAGCAGCGCGAAGCCCGGGCGGTCAACGTGTTCGCTCGCGACGCCTTCCGGGCCGGGCTGCGCCTGGCTCGGCTGCAGTCGGTGCTCGGCCCGTTCGCGGCGATTGCCGTGCAGGGCGCGTTCCTGGCGGTGCTCGGTGTCGGCGGGGCTCGAGTGGCCGCGGGGACGATCTCGGTCGCCGACCTGGTGGCCTTCGTGCTCTTGCTCTTCCTGCTTGTGCAACCGCTGGCTGAAGGGATCGCGGCCCTGTCGGCTCTGCAGACCGGACTTGGCGCCCTGGCGCGGATCCAGGAGATCCTGGAGTTGCCTGAGGAGAACGCCGACGACCGTGTGCACCGGTCCGCAGCCCTGGGCGGCGCGCCGGTTGATGTGGAGTTTCGTGATGTGGCTTTCGCGTACCCGGCTGACGACGCTGTGCGCCCGCCGGTTCTGCGGGGGGTGAGCTTCACGGTCCCGGCCGGGTTACGCACCGCCGTCGTCGGGCCTTCCGGCGCGGGTAAGTCCACGATCCTGGCACTGGTCGAGCGCTTCTATGACGCCGACTCCGGGACGGTGTGCGTCGGGGGACACGACGTGCGCGATCTTGACCGGAATGAGCTTCGCGGGCGGATGGCCTATGTGGAGCAGGACGCGCCGGTGCTGGCGGGAAGCCTGCGCGAGAATCTGCTGCTCGGAGCGCCCGACGCCGAAGACGAGCAGCTCTACGAGGCGCTGGCGCAGGTCAATCTGAGCGAGCTCGTGCACCGAAGTCCGGCCGGGCTGGGGGCACAGGTCGGTGACGAAGGCATCCTGCTGTCCGGTGGTCAGCGTCAGCGCCTCGCGATCGCCCGAGCACTGCTGTCCCGGCCGGCTCTGCTCTTGCTGGACGAGCCCACCGCGTCGCTGGACGCTCGTAACGAGGAGGCGCTGGCACGTGCCGTAGCGGCCATCGGGCCGGACACGACGGTTCTGGTCATCGCACATCGGCTGTCGACCGTGGTCGATGCGGACCGGATCGTCGTCCTTGACGAGGGTGTCGCGGTGGCTGTGGGCACGCACGACGAGCTGGTACGCACATCGCCGCTGTACCGGGACCTGGCCGCTCGCCAACTCCTTGTGTGACGGCCCACCCGCCCGCTGTTCCGGGCTCACCGTGGGAGTCGCTGGGTGAGGCGCAGGGTCGATGGGGCATCGCCTGCGCCAGCCACCCCGGGAGCGGCCGATCACGCCGGGCGATGTGGTCGATCACACTGCAGTGCAGGTTTACACTGCTGGCACGTCCGATACGACGGGTTTGTTCCGCGGCGGCTACGGGAAGTGGTGGGAGACGATGCCGGGCTCGTGTGGCGCGGCGCGATCACGCCTCCTTCGGGGGATGGAGAGGAGGTGAGACCATGCGCACATATGAGCGGCCGACGCTGACTCTTATGGGCTCGTTCAAGTCAAAGACCGGCCTGGGCACGAACCGCGGACCGGAGAGACTGCTCGTCTTCAGGTTCAGCCTGTAACTCTCGCCAGTGCAATACCCGGCAACGGCCCTCGCGGGCCGTTGCCGGGTTCACCATGCGACTCGTCCGGGCCCCGGGCCCGCCACCGGTGGCTACCGAAGCGGGGCTTGTCCATCGTCGTCCTGGGTGAGCGTGCATGTCCGGCTGAGCGAGGAAGGTCAGTGGCTTGCCACCTGCCGCCGGTGACGACGTCCGCTCCTGGTTCGTGGTCCTCCCGGATGGCCCGGCTGCCGGGCACATCGCCGAGACGTTCCCCCCGACGTCGACGAAGCAGGTCAGCCACCCCTCGGGTCGGCCGTGGCTGCTGGGGTGGTGGCCGGACGGTGCCCTTGTGCTCGGGCAGGCGGGGAAGACCAGGGCCGCCCTGATCGGTCAGCATGCGGTCGACGACGAGCAGTTGTCTGCCGCATGCAGTCGCATCGACAGGGTGGCCGACCTTGACCCGTTCGCCAGATCGCTGGCGGGAAGTGCGCACCTGGTCGCCAGCGTCGACGGACGGGTACGGGTGCAGGGAACGCTCACCGGGCTTCGTCGGGTCTTCCACGCTCGGGTTGATGGCGTCGCCGTGGCCGCCGACCGGGCCGATGTCGTGGCCCGCCTGCTGGCTGCCGAGGTGGACGTCCACCGCCTGGCGTCGCACCTGCTCGATGCCGCCGCGCTATACCCGGTGGCCGGGGACCCGGTGTGGCGTGGGGTGACGGTGCTCGACACGATGCGCTACCTGGTGCTCGAGCCCGATGGGCAGCAGCGGTCCGTGCACTGGTGGACCGCCCCGGAGCCGGTGGTGCCGATGGCGGAGGCCGCCCCGGCCTTGGGCGAGGCGTTGTCGGTGGCCGTCGGCGTTCGGGTTCGTGGGCGGCAACTGGTCAGCGCCGATCTGGGCGGCCTGGACTCGACGTCGGTGTGCTGTCTGGCGGCCACGCGCAG
The DNA here is from genome assembly GCA_030447385.1 of Mycobacteriales bacterium. Classification (GTDB taxonomy): domain Bacteria; phylum Actinomycetota; class Actinomycetes; order Mycobacteriales; family SCTD01; genus SCTD01. Next base: position 270,096 of record JAUJOY010000003.1, on the reverse strand, counting down.
CCCGAGCGTGGTGGCGTACACCGCAGACGGTCGGGACCCGATGGCCGAGGATGCCCTGTGGGCACGACGTACCGTGGCGCACTTCGACAACGTCGAGCATCACGTGATCCCTGGTGATCAGCTGCCGTCCCTGTACGACGGCCTGCGGGACACCGACGACGGCCTCGACGAGCCGTCGGGTTTGAGCGTCCTGAGAAATCGATCCCTGTTCATTCCGCGGCAGGCGGCCGCTCGGGGCTCGCAGCTCCACCTGACCGGCTTCGGAGGTGACGAGCTCCTCGCCGGATCGCCCGCGCACCTGCACGCGATGCTGCGCCGCGATCCCCGCCTGGCGCTGCGGCACGCGCGCGGTTTCGCCACTCAGCGGGCGTGGCGCTACCGCGATGCGCTGCGGCAACTTCTGGACGGCAAGCCCTATCGGGTGTGGCTTGCGTGCGCGGCCGACGGACTGACCGCCCCTCCCCCGGGACAGGACGCGCCGTCGCTCGACTGGGGGGTGACGCCGCGCCTGCCCCCGTGGGCGACGTCCGACGCGGTCGCTTCGGTGCGAGACCTGATCCGTGCCGCCGCTGCCGACGTCGAACCGCTCGCGCCGCAGCGCGGGCTGCATGTGGAGCTCGAGGCGATGCGCAGCACGTCACGGATGGTTCGCCACCTGGGCGAGATGACCGCCCGCTTCGGGCTCTGGCTCGCCGCCCCCTACTACGATGACCGAGTCATCGAAGCAGGGCTGGCGGTGCGGCCTGAGGACAAGATCACCCCGTGGCGGTACAAGCCGCTGATCGTCGAGGCGATGCGCGACAAGATGCCCCCGCAGTGCCTGGAGCGGCACAGCAAGGACGAGGGCTCACATGAGGTCGCAGTCGGTCTGAGAGAGCACCGCGGCGACTTGCTGGCATTGTGCGAGGACTCCAGGCTGCACCGCTTGGGCCTCATCGACGCGGATGCACTGCGAGACGTCTGCAGTCGCCCTCTACCGCAGAGTGCTGGATTCGACGCCCTGTATCAGACGTTCGCGTGCGAGGTGTGGTTGCGCTCGCTGGAGCGCGACCCTGTCGAGCAGAGGAGGAAGCGGCATGACGCTCGCCCTGCGTGAAGGCGTGTTCCTTGCCGAGACAGAAGACGGCATCTCGCTTCTTGACGAGGACAGCGGCCAGTACTGGAACCTCAATCCCACCGCTGCACTGATAGTCCGCACACTCCTGGAGGGAGGGACGCCCGAGCAGGCAGCCGTGGCGTTGACCAAGGAGTACCGTGCCGATCTCGACAGCGCCAGCCGGGACGTCGAAGAGCTCCTCGAGGCGCTCGAATCGGCGGCTCTGCTCCACCACAAGATGTGACCGGCGAAGACGGAAGCGAGGGGGCAGGTGAGCACTCCAGAGGCGATCACGTACAACCCGCGTTCCCTGGCGCTGTCGCGGCGCCTTCTCGTCCGGGCCGCAGTCGCTGTCGGGCATCTGCTCGCGGCCCAGCCTCCCCGGCGGATCCGGCGGGTGCTCGGCTGGCTCGGCCGGCGGGCCGGGCCAGCCAGCTTCGACGAGGCGAGGACGGCGCGCGAGGACGTGGTGTCGGTGAGCCTGGCCTGCGCTGGCCGCGAAGGCTGCCTTGTCAGGTCGATCGCCACTGTCCTGCTCTGCCGGGTGCGGGGGAAGCGTCCGACCTGGTGCGTAGGAGTGCGCCGCCTTCCGCCCTTCGGGGCCCACGCCTGGGTTGAAGTCAACGGAGTACCGGTAGGCGAGCCGTACCCGCCCGACTACTTCCGGAAGTTCTTCACGGTGCCGTAGGTCGAAGGTGCTCAGGGCCCTCCTGTGACGGCAGGACCAGCGCCGAAAGCGCCGGTCGCGGGCGGCCCACATGGTCAGGGGCTGCGCGGCAGGTCGACAGTGACGGTCAGTCCGCCGTCGGGTCGGGCCGAGGCGGTCGCCGAACCGCCGTGGACCTGCGCGACGACCCGCACGATGGCGAGGCCGAGCCCGGCTCCGCGGCGCGCGGTGCGGGCTGTGCCGTGCCTGCGGAACGGCTCGAACAGGCCGGGGACCTCCTCGGCGGCGATGACCGGTCCGGAGTTGGACACCTCCAGGCGGGCCCGCCCGTCGACGGTGCCCGTGTCCACGCGCACCCACCCCCCGGGCACGTTGTGGCGTACGGCGTTCTCCACGAGGTTGCCGGCGAGCCGCTCCAGCAGGCCCTGGTCGCCGAGCACCCCGGCCGGGGCGTAGGACGTCGCGACCTGCAGGTCGCGCTCGCGGACCTCCGCGGCGACCGCCGCCAGTGAGGTGCGGGCCACGACCGGCAGCTCCACCCGTTCGCGAAGCGGCAGACCGTCCACCTGCAGCCGGTCGCTGCGGGCCAGCAGCAGCAGGCTGTCGACCAGCCGGTCGGCGCGGATGCTCGCATCCCGCACCACCCGCGCGGACTCGCGCAGGTCCTCGACCCCGGCATCGGGATCGGCCAGGACGACGTCGATCTCGGTGCGCATCACGGCCAGCGGGGTCCGCAGCTCGTGACTGGCGTCCGCGACGAACCGCCGCTGCGCGTCGAAGGCAGCCTCCAGCCGGCCGAGCATGTCGTCGAAGGTGTCGGCCAGCTGCTTGAGCTCGTCCTGCGGTCCGCGAAGGCTGATCCGGGCATCGAGCCGTTCCGCCGAGAGGCGCTGCGCGGCCGTGGTGATGCCCTGCAACGGGCGCAGCACCCGCCCCGCGAGCAGGTACGACACGCCGACGCCGAGAGTGCCCAGCAGCAGCAGCGCCAGCAGGCCCTGCCGCAGGAGTGACCCGAGGGCGTCCCGTCGCAGGTCGTCCTGCACCTCGCCGAGGGTGGTGATCAGGTCAGGACCTGGTCGGGAGATGCGGATCGGCGTCTCGGGCGGCAGCGAGCCCTCCTGCACCGCACGGTCGACCAGCAGCAGGGACAGGATCAGCAGCAGCAGTCCCACCGAGACGGCCACGGCGCCGTACACCAGGGTCAGCCGCCACCGCAGGGTGGTACGAGGCGACGCCGCGCCCTCACCTCGGCCGGCCCGGCGCCACGGGGGGTGGAAGCGCCTGGCCGTGCCCGATCGCGGCGGGCCGCTCATGACCCGGCCTGCGCAGGCCCAGCCGGGGAACGTGTCACGGCTCGGCCAGCCGGTAGCCCGCACCCACGACCGTGTGCACGACGCGCGGCTCGCCCAGCTTCTTGCGCAGCGTCATGACGGTGACCCGCACGGTGGTCGTGAACGGGTCCGCGAACTCGTCCCACACCCGCTCGAGCAGCTCCTCGCTCGAGACGACAGCACCCTCCGCCGCCAGGAGCACCTCCAGCACCCCCAGCTCCTTGCGGGTGAGGCCGAGATCCTGGCCGTCGCGGGTCGCCGTGCGCCGAGCCGGGTCCAGGACCAGGCCGGCGGGACCGTGCAGGACCGGCGGCGCGGCCGGAGTGGCCCGCCGCCCGAGCGCCCGCACCCGCGCCACGAGCTCGGAGAAGGCGAACGGCTTGCCCAGGTAGTCGTCCGCCCCCAGCTCCAGCCCCGCCACGCGGTCCTCGAGCGTCCCCGCGGCGGTCAGCATCAGCACCCGGGTGAGCGAGCCCTCCCTGGCCAGCCGCTGGCAGATGTCGTCGCCGGAGCGCCCGGGCAGGTCGCGGTCGAGCACGAGCACGTCGTAGCGGGTGACCATCGCCTTCTCCAGGCCGCTCTCCCCGTCGTAGGCGGTGTCGACCGCCATGCCCTCGCGCCGCAGGCCCCGAGCCACGGCATCGGCGAGGGGCACCTCGTCCTCGACCACCAGTACGCGCACGAACGGGACGCTAGACGAGGGCGCGGGAGTCCCCCGTGAACTGCCGGGTTCACCCGTTTGCCGGGTACGTGAGAATCCGCCGTTGGGTACGGTTCGTCTCGTGCGGGCACCCACGATCCCCGAGCTGCGCAGAGGCGTGCTGGCCGTGTGCGTCCTGTCCGACCTCGACCTGCTCCCGAGCGAGGACGGCGTGCTGCTCACCGCCGCGCCGCCGGTGCACGTGTCCTGGACGGAGTGCCGCAGGGCGCTCGCCGGGCACGACCCGGAGGGAGCCCCCGGCCGCGCCCGGCTCACCGAGTGGCTGCTGGCCCGCCGCTGGAGCGCCGACGCCGGCCGCGACGTCGTGGAGCTGGCGCTGCGCCCGGTGGGCCTGCCGGTCGACCACGCCGCGCACCCCGGGCTGGACTGGGTCTGCGACAGGGTTCTGGGCGACGCCCTCGACCTCGGGCTCGGCGCAGTCGGGCTCGACCCCGAGGATCCCGACCGGGTCGTCCTGCTTCCCGCGAGCGTTCTCGACGCGCTCGGGATCGACCGCGAGGTGATGTGGGTGGCCGCCCGCGACCGGCTGGAGCGGATGGGGCAGCTGGCCGCGATGCGCACGAGGCTGGACCCGAAGGGCCTGCTGCGGGCCTACGGCGACTGCGACGCCGTGACCCTGCTCGGGGCCCGCAGCCTGCGCACCGCGCTGGCCGCCGCGTCCGACGGCATGGGCGCCGCGGTGGTGCCGATGCGCAACCGCGGCTGGACCCGGCTCGCGCTGATCGACCCGGCGTTCGGCCCGGCCGCGGCGGCCGCGACCCCCGCGCACGACCGCGGGTTCGTCCGGCCGGTCCTGCTCACCGCCGACGAGCTCTCGCTCGTGCCCGAGGGCGGACGGCCCGAGCAGACCGCCCTGCGCGACCCGGCGGGGGACCGCCGCTGGGCGCAGGACGTGCTCTACCACTGACCCTAGGGCGCCTGAAGCCCTTCCGGGTCGCGGAGGTCACGCAGCCGCTCCGGGTCCGAGGCCGCGCGCGGGTCGTCGCGTCCCTCCTGCCGGGCCACCGTCTCGACCAGCCGGCGCGCCACCTCCTGCGCGGTCAGCCCGATGTCGGCCAGGGTCTGCGCCCGCGTCGCGTGGTCGAGGAAGCGCTGCGGGATCCCGATGTCGCGGGTGGGCACGTCGATGTCGGCGTCCCGGAGGGCCTGGCTGAGCCTCGCCCCGACGCCGCCGACCCGGCCGTTGTCCTCGACGGTGATCACCAGCCGGTAGGACCGGGCCAGCTCGACCAGCTCGGGCGCCACCGGGCTGACCCAGCGCGGGTCGACGACCGTGACGCCGATGCCCTGGTCCCTCGCGCGGTCGGCGACCTCCAGCCCCAGGCGGGCCAGCGCGCCGACCGCGACGAGCAGCACGCCGTCACCCGGGGCGCGCCGGAGCACGTCGACCACACCGATCCGCTCCGACGCCGCGATGTCGTCGCCGACGGGGCCTTTGGGGAACCGCAGGGCCGTGGGGCCGTCGTCGACCGCCAGCGCCTCCCGCAGCTCCTCGCGCAGGGTCGCGGCGTCGCGCGGCGCCGCCAGCCGCAGGCCGGGGACGATCTGGAGCAGCGACAGGTCCCACATGCCGTTGTGGCTGGCCCCGTCGTCGCCGGTGACGCCCGCGCGGTCGAGCACGAAGGTCACCGGGAGCCGGTGCAGCGCGACATCCATCAGGGCCTGGTCGAAGGCCCGGTTGAGGAAGGTGGCGTAGAGGCACACGACCGGGTGCAGGCCGCCCATCGCCAGGCCGGCAGCGCTGGTGACGGCGTGCTGCTCGGCGATGCCCACGTCGAACGTGCGCTCCGGGAAGGCCGAGCTGAAGGCGGTCAGGCCGACCGGCTGGAGCATCGCCGCGGTGAGCGCGACGACGTCGGGGCGACTCGCCCCGATCGCCACCATCTCCTCCCCGAAGACGCCGGTCCAGCCGCGCACGCTCGTGTGGATCGGCTTGCCGGTCAGGGGGTCGGTGACCGGCGCGACGCTGTGCAGGCAGTCGGCCTCGTCGTCCACGGCCGGCTGGTAGCCGAAGCCCTTCACGGTGACTGCATGCACGAGAACCGGTCCGCCGAAGGCCTTGGCCCGGCGCAGCGCGGCCTCCATGGCCACCACGTCATGGCCGTCGATCGGGCCGACGTACTTCAGGCCCAGGTCCTCGAAGAGCACCTGGGGCTGCAGGAGGTCCTTGAGCCCGCGCTTGAGGCCGTGCAGGGCGGTGTAGAGCGGCGTCCCCACGACCGGGGTGCGGGCGAGCGTCGTCTTGACGGTGTCGAGTGCCCGCTCGTAGCCCTGGGTCATGCGCAGCGTGGCCAGGTGGTCGGCGAGGCCGCCGATCGTCGGCGAGTAGGAGCGCCCGTTGTCGTTGACGACGATGACGATCGGGTGCGGCGTGGCCGCGATGTTGTTGAGCGCCTCCCAGCACATGCCACCGGTCAGGGCCCCGTCACCGACTACGGCCACGACGTGGCGCCGCTCGCCCCGCAGCCGGTAGGCCTTGGCGAGCCCGTCCGCGTAGGACAGGGCGGTGGAGGCGTGGCTGTTCTCCACGAGGTCGTGCTCGGACTCCGCCCGGCTCGGGTAGCCCGACAGGCCGCCTTGCTTGCGCAGGGTGTCGAACTCCTCGCGGCGGCCGGTGACGAGCTTGTGGACGTACGCCTGGTGCCCGGTGTCCCACAGCACCTTGTCCCGCGGGGAGTCGAAGACCCGGTGCAGCGCGAGAGTCAGCTCGACGACGCCGAGGCTGGGGCCGAGGTGCCCGCCCGTCCTCGACACCGTGTCGACCATGACGTCACGCAGCTCGGCGGCCAGCAGCGGCAGCTGTGCCGGGGTGAGGCGCTTGAGGTCCGCGGGACCGTGCACGTCGTCGAGCAGGCTCACAGCTCTCGCTCTCTTCCAGGCACGACCAGGACAGCCGAAGTCTAGTTGTCGAAGCATCCGCAGGCGGGGCCGCAGCGGTTCACAACCGGGGCCTGTGGCGCTCGCCACGAAGCGCCGCCTCGACCAGCGCGACCTCCCGTCCGAGTGCGACCAGCCGGCGGCCCTCCCGGTCGTAGGCGACCAGAGCAGCCTCGATCACCTCCGGTGGCACGACGCCCGACAGGTCCGCGCGGGTGGTCCGGATGCCCTGCCGGGCGGCCTGCACCGCCGACTCGACGTGCCCGGCGGCGAAGCGCGCGAGCACCACCGGATGGCGGCGCAGCACCTCGTGGGCGCGGTAGTCCGGCGGGCACTGGTCGAACAGCCACGCGACGGCGCTGCGCTCCCAGTCCGGCGCCTGCGGTGGCAGCACCGCCTCGGGCCACCCGGGCGGGACGAGGTCCCGGCGCGGGCGGGACTCCGGCTCCCCTCGACCAGCGGCAGGCACAGCCCGACGCTAGACCGCGACCCTAGGCCGTGCGGTGCAGCGCCCCCGGCAGCGCGCCCGCCTCCGCCTGGGCCAGCGCGTCCCCGGCGGCCTCCCGGGACGCCTCGTGCCAGCTGTCCACGAGGGACAACCTGGTGCGCCGCTCGAGCAGGTCGGCCGGCGTGAGGGCCCCCTCGGCGAGCACCCCCCACAGCAGCTCGACCCCGAGGACCGGCACCCCGGGCGCGACCGGCTGCAGCAGCCGCGGGTCGCGCCCGGCGAGGGCGGCCACCTCGGCGGCCTCCGCGCCGTACCTTCGGGCGAGCCGGGCAGGCACCGGCCCCGCAGCGCCGCCGCAGGCTCCGACGAGCGGCAGTCCCGCGGTCCGGCAGGGCCGGTCGGTCAGGCGGTCCACCGTGTCCTGCGCCATGCGGCGGTAGGTCGTCAGCTTGCCGCCGAGCACCGTCCACATCCCGTCCTCGCCGCGCACGACGGCGTGCCGACGCGACAGGTCGGCCGTGCGCCCGGCCGCCCCCGCCAGCAGCGGGCGGACTCCCGCGAAGGAGCCCACCACGTCGCTCCGGAGGAGCGGCACCTCCAGGCCGCGCGACAAGGTCTCGAGCAGGAAGGCGATCTCGGGCTCCTCGGCTCGTGGCACCTCGGGCAGCGGGCCGTCGAGCGGGTCGTCGGTGAGCCCCACGTAGACCAGCCCGTCGGCCTGCGGGAGCGCGAAGACGTAGCGGTTGCGCTGCCCGGGAACCGGCACCGTGATCGACGCCGCCGGGTGACCCAGCCGAGCCGCCGGCAGCACCACGTGCACGCCCTTGCTCGGCCGCAGCCTGATCCCCGGCGCCAGCTGATCGGCCCAGGCACCGGTCGCGTTGACCACCGCGCGGGCCCGGACCTGCAGGAGGGCGCCGCTGCGCTCGTCCCGGACGACGGCGCCGGCGCCGTCCGCGCGAACGACTGCGGCGTAGGTGACGATGCGCGCCCCGTGTGCAGCGGCGGTACGCGCCAGCGCGACGACCAGGCGCGCATCGTCCTCGAGCTGGCCGTCCCAGTTGAGCAGCCCACCCCGCAGCCCGTCGCGCCGAACCGCCGGGAGCAGGCGGTGCGTCTCCACGGCGCCCATCCGGCGGGGCGCCGGCAGCACGCTGCGCGGGGTGCGCACCACCCCCCGCAGGGCGTCCGCGACCCGGTGGCCCGCGTGCATGAGCACCCCTTCACGCTCCGCGACGTCGTGCCCGAGGGGGATCACCATCGGCAGCGGCCGGACGAGGTGGGGGGCGGTCGTGGTCAGCAGGATGCCGCGCTCGCGCGCGCTCTCCAGGGCGAGCCCCACGTCGCCGGTGGCGAGGTAGCGCAGGCCGCCGTGGACGAGCTTGCTGGACCAGCGGCTGGTCCCGTGCGCGAGGTCGACCCGCTCGACGAGGGCCACGGACAGCCCGCGCGAGGCGGCGTCGAGCGCCACCCCGCAGCCGGTGACCCCGCCCCCGATCACGAGGACGTCCACCGGCTCGGCAGAGAGCACGTCGAGGTCGTGCGCCCGACGGGCCGCGGACAGGTGGGGGGAGCTCATGGTCCTGCGCCCCTCGGGCCCGTATCGCTCGGGCCCGGTCGCAGGTAGCCCTCGAGGAGCCGGCGCAGCTCCTCCCCCGTCGAGTCGCTCTTGTGCTCCGCGGCGATCACCCGCGCGGAGAAGACGAACGACTGCGCCGTCAGCAGGGCGCAGGTGGCCAGCAGCTGCGGGTCGCCCTCGCGGATCGAGCCGTCCCGCTGCCCGAGCAGCACCTGCTCGGCGACCTGGTCGACCGCGACGCGCTGCGAGGAGCCGAAGCGGTCGACCACCAGCGGGAGGAGCAGCTCGGGATCGAGGTCGAGCACCTTGCACCACAGCGGGTGGACGGCGAGGCGCCCTACGACCCGGACGGCGGCGTCCACCAGTCGTCCGCGCGCGGTCGGCAACGCCGCGACCTCCTGCTGGGCCTGCTCGATCAGCCCGAGCAGCTCGCGAGTCAGCAGCTCCCCGACGATGCTCTGCAGGTCGCCGTACTGCCGGTAGACGGTCATGCGGCTGACGCCGGCCCGGCGCGCGACGTCGGCCAGCGTCGTCCGGCGCAGGCCCACCTCGAGGACGCAGGCCCGGGCAGCCGCCAGCAGCGGGTCCTGCGGGTCCAGCCCGGGCGCCGGAGCGCGGCGTGTGACACCCTCCGGCTGCTCCGGGTCACCGGTGTGACGTTGTGACGGCATGTGTCACAGCGTACGCCTGTCGCCGCGGGAAATCTCGAGAAGGGCTCTGCGATGCGCCGGCTGCAGCTCGTCGTCAACCCCTCGGCGGGTGGCGGCCGGGCGGCTCGGCGCCTGCCCGCCGTGGAGGCTGCCCTGCACGCCGCGGGACACGACCTCGTCGTCACCCCCACCCGCTCGCTGGAGCACGCCGACGAGCTGGCTGCCGCCGGAGTCGCCGACGGGCGCGTGGTCGTGGCGATGGGGGGCGACGGCATCGTCGGCCGGGTCGGCGGCGTCCTCAGCGACCTCGGGGGCACGCTCGGCGTCCTGCCGGGCGGACGCGGCAACGACTTCTGCCGCGCCGCCGGCATCCCGCAGGACCTGGCCGCCGCGTGCGCAGTGCTGTCCTCCGGACAGGTGCGGCCGCTGGATCTCGGCGTGGCGAGCAGCGCGACCGGCCGGACCCCCTTCCTCGGGATCGCCTCCATCGGCTTCGACAGCGACGTGCAGGAGCGGGTCCTCGCCAGCCGGGTGCGGCTGGGGGCGCTGGTCTACCTCTACTGCTCGTTGCGGACCATCACCGGCTGGAAGCCCGCCGAGTTCCGCTGCACCGTCGACGGGGCGCCGCTGCACGTCCGCGGCTGGGCTGTTGCCGTGTCCAACTCCGGGATGTACGGCGGCGGCATGCGGCTGGCTCCCGCCGCGAGCATGGAGGACGGTGCGCTCGACGTCGTGAGCACGGCCGAGACCGGGCGGCTGCGCTTCGCCCGCATGCTGCCCCGGGTGTTCCAGGGAACGCACGTGCACACGCCGGAGGTGACCGTGCAGACGGCGCGTACGGTCGAACTCGCGGCGAACCGCCCGTTTCGGGTGTTCGCCGACGGGGATCCCGTCGGCACGCTGCCGTGCACCGTCAGCGTGCGCCCCGGAGCCCTCCAGGTCATCCTGCCCAGGGCGGTCGCAGCTCCGGCTCCAGAGTCGACGGGAAAGTAGGGCCGGCCGGCGTGGGAGAGGACGACGCCCGGCTTCTGGACCGGGCGATGAAGGCCACGGGGATCAGCGTCACCCTCGCCGACGCGCAGGCACCGGATCTGCCCCTTCTCTGGGTCAACCGCGGGTTCAGCGCCACCACCGGCTACGCCCTCGCCGACGTCGTCGGCCGCAACTGCCGCTTCCTCCAGGGGGCGGACACCGAGCCGGAAGCGGTGCGCAGGCTGCGCACGGCGATCCTCGACAACGAGGACACCTCGGTCACGCTGCTGAACTACCGCCGGGACGGCACCCCGTTCTGGAACGAGGTGTCCATCAGCCCGGTCCTCGATGACGGCGGCCGGGTCACCCACTACGTCGGCGTGCAGACCGACGTGACCGAGCGCGTGAAGGCCGAGCAGCGGCTCGCCCTCCTCGCGGAGGTCACCGAGGCGCTGGCGGCCACGCTCGATCTCGACGACTCGCTCGACCGCCTGACGAGGCTGGTCGTGCCGCGGCTCGCCGACTGGGTGGTCCTCAACCTGGGCGACGAGCAGGGGCGCCTGACGCAGCGGGCGATCGTGCGGCACCGGGACGGCCGCGAGGACCTGCTGAAGCGCTACACCGAGCTGGTGCCGTCGGGGGTGCCGACGGACAGCCCGCTGCACCAGGTGCTCGCGGGGGCCGCGCCCTCGATCATCCCGGCGTTCACCCCGCGTCCGCCCGAGGCGCTGTCCCCCGCGGAGGTCGAGATCCGCGAGATCAGCCTGGAGCTGGGCGCAACCTCGCTCATGTTCGTCCCGCTCGTCGCCCGGCGGCGCGTGCTGGGCACGATGATGCTGGTGCACGGGCCCTCCGGCCGGGTCTTCGACGACGCCGACCTGAAGCTGACGGCCGACCTCGGCCGGCGGGCCGGGCTGGCCCTCGACAACGCGCGGCTCTACACCCGGGAGCACCAGACCGCGCTGACCCTGCAGGAGAGCCTCCTGCCGGCGCTGCCGGCGCTGCCCGGGCTGCACCTCGCGGCGCGGTACGTCCCCGCAGGGCAGGAGAGCCAGGTCGGCGGCGACTGGTGGGACGTGTTCGCGCTGCCCGACGGTGCCACCGGCCTCGCGGTCGGCGACGTCATGGGCCACGACGTGGCGGCCGCCGCCGCGATGGGGCAGCTGCGCAGCGTCCTGCGGACCTGCGCGTGGGCGGGCGAGCCCCCGGCCACGGTGCTGGACCGGATGGACCAGCTGGTCCAGAGCTTCGAGATGGCGCAGCTGGCCACCTGCATCTACGCCCGGCTGCAGCCTGACCCCTCCGGTTCCGAGGGCTGCACCGGACGTCGGCTGCGCTGGGCCAACGCCGGCCACCTCCCCCCCGTCCTGCTGCCGCACACGGGTCCGGCCCGGCTGCTCAGGGACGTGCTGGACGTGCCGCTGGGAGTTCCGGCGCTCGGTGCGCGGGGGGAGTCGGAGACGTGCCTCGAGCCCGGGGACACGTTGCTGCTCTACACCGACGGGCTGGTCGAGACCCGCCGCGGGGACATCGAGTGCGACGTCGAGCGGCTGCGCGAGCGGGTGTCCGGGCACCGGGCCCCGGACGGCCCGCAGGTGCTCGTGGACCTGCTCGCGGGCGGGCTGACCGACCTGCCCGACGACGTCGCCCTGCTCGCGATCCAGCTGACCTAGGCGGGCTCGCCGAACCGGTCGAGCAGGCGAGCTCGCGCATCGCCGGGCGCCTCGGCGTAGGCCCGCACCTCGGCGGGGGCATCCGGACCCGCGACGAGCACCGACTGCGCTGCCTGCACCTGCGCGACCAGGTCGCGCCAGGCCTCCAGCGTGAGCGGATCCTCCCCCACCAGCAGGCGTACGCCGGCGCGCCCGAGGCGCGGCAGGACCCCGTCCGGCAGTACCAGCGCATCCAGCCGCCGCGCCCGCCAGGCGGCGAGAGCTGCATCGGCGGCCCGGACCGACCCGGGAACCCAGGCCGCGGCCCGCAGGCCCCCGGTCAGGAGGCCCTCGGCGAGGCGCCGCGCCCGCGCGGGGGAGGCCACCACCACCAGGCCGGGACCGCGCTCCTGCAGCAGTGCCGCGATGGCCGGGGGGCGTGCCCGGGAGCTGTGCACGGCACGCGCCTCGAGGACGCTGCCGGGATCCCAGCCCCCGCCGGCGTGCACCGGGTCCCGCAGCCCGAGCGCGGCGATCAGACGGGGGCGCTCCTGCGGGTCGGCCCGGCCGGTGACCGCCAGCAGCGGCGGCCCGCCGCGGCCGGGCCGGAGCCGCTGCACCGCTGCCGCCTGCGCGTCAGCCAGCTCGTGAGCCCGGTCCACCACCACGAGGCCGAGATCGTCGTCCACGACCGCCGGCACGGCGTCCGCAGTGACGAAGACGAACTCCGCCGGCTCGGCCTCCGCCCGCATCGCCGCCACCTCCTGCGGACCGGGTGGGCGGGCCAGCGCGGGCACACCCGGGGCAGGAGCCGACGCGGCGGCAGTGGTGCCGGCCGGCGGCAGCGGCACCTGCGGAACCGGCGGCGCCGCAGGACCCTGCCGGGGGCTCACCCACAGCGTCCGACCCTTCGTCGCGAGGCCCGCCAGCAGCCCGGCGGAGGACCCTCCGGTGCCCGGGCGGGCCACGAGCAGCACGTCACGCCCCCCGGCTGCCGCCTGCGCCGCCTCCACCTGACCGCCGCGGGGGGCCGGGAAGCCCAGCAGCCGCAAGGCATCGGGCACCGGCAGGGCCTGTGCACCCGCCCGCACCGGCCAGCGGGGGAACACGTCGGGGGGCCACAGGTAGGGCAGGTCGTCCGGCAGCTCCGGCTCGCCCAGGCAGGCGAACAGCGGGCGGTAGAAGTCCGGCTCCTTGCGCACGAGCGCCGACCGGTGCGACAGGTGCAGCGCCGCCAGGCCGAACCAGGGCGGCAGCGCGGGCGCCACCGGCTCCGCGCCGCCCGACCAGTCGAGCAGCTGCGGCGCGACGCTGTCGGCGTAGCCGCGCCGCGTCCACTCCCGGCAGCTCTCCAGCCCGTAGCCGACCAGCGCCGGCACGAAGCCGCGCCACATGCGCACCGCCGGGTGGTTCTTCCAGGCGTAGGACGGCCAGGTCAGGGCGCGCAGGATCTGGAAGGTCTCCACCCGCTGCTTGCCGAGGCGCCGGTCGTCCAGCACGACGCAGCTGGTGCGCAGGTCCGGGTAGGGCAGGAAGGTCTGCATCGCCGGTTCGCGCTCCAGGTGCGCCAGGGTCAGGGAGGTGGTGCATCAGGTGGCGGTGCTGCCTCCGTACCCAGCCCGGCGGCGCGGGTCGCCTGCCCGAGCACGCCGGCGATGTCGGTCGGCACGAACCACACCTTGTTGGCGTCGCCCTCGGCGATGCGCGGGAGCAGCTGCTGGCGCTGGTAGGCGAGCACCGTGTCGTCGATGCCGGCCGACTTGATCGCCTCGACCACCATGGCGATCGCCTGGGCCTCACCCTGCGCGCGCAGCAGCATCGCCTCCCGCTCCGCCTCGGCCCGCAGGATGGTCGCCTGCCGGTCGGCCTCGGCGTTGAGGACCACGGACTGCTTGGAGCCCTGCGCGGACAGCACGACCGACTGCTGCTGCCCCTCGGCCGTGAGGATCGCGGCCCGCTTGCCGCGGTCGGCACGCATGGCCTGCTCCATCGCGTCGCGGATGGTCGGCGGCGGCTCGATGCCCCGGATCTCCACCCGGTTGACCTTGACCCCCCACTTGCCGGTCGCCTCGTCGAGCACGGTCGCGAGCCGCTCGTTGATGTGGTCCCGGCCGGTCAGGGCCTCCTCGAGCTGCATCCCCCCGACGACGTTGCGCAGGGTCGTCACGACGAGCTGCTCGATGGCCGACACGACGTTCTCGATCTTGTACTGCGCGGCAGCCGGATCGGTGATCGAGTAGTAGATGACCGAGTCGATCCCGACGACCAGGTTGTCCTTGGTGATCACCGCCTGGGGCGGGAACCCGACGACCTGCTCGCGGATGTCGGTGCGCACGCGCACCCGGTCCAGCGCGGGGACGAGCAGGTGGATCCCCGGCTCCAGGGTGCGGCTGTACTTGCCGAGCCGCTCGATCACGAACACCGATGCCTGCGGGACGATCCGCACGGTCTTGAACAGCACCAGGGCGACGATCGCCGTCAGGACGAGGACCACGATCGTGGGATCCATCGGGCGCCTGCTTTCCTCGGGACTAGGTCAGGTCTGGTGAGTAGACCAGCAAGGTGGCCCCGTCGACCGCCGCGATGCTCACGGATCTGCCCGCGTCGATCGGCCCGCCGCCGGCGTAGGGCCGCGCCCGCCAGAGCTCCCCGTGGATGCGCACCTGCCCGCCCTCCTCGCTCACCCGCTCCACGACGAGGGCGGCGGCGCCGGTGAGCATCCTCGGATCGGTCCGGTCGGTCGAGCCACCGCGGTCCAGCGCCTTTCTCACCGGCGGGCGCACGAAGACCAGCAGCGCCGTGCTGGTGCCGGCAAAGGCGAGCAGCTGCGCGACCGGCCCCAGGCCGGCGAAGGCCACCGCCGACGCCGAAAGTGCCCCTACCCCGAGCATTCCGAGCACCAGCGAGAGGGTGAACAGCTCGACGAGGATCAGGACCCCGCCGGCGATCAGCCAGAGCAGGTCGGCGTCCACGACGCCGAGCCTAATCGCCGGTCCGGCCCGGACTGGCAGGCTGAGCAGCGTGCGCAAGGGCGACCCCATCCGGACCTTCAAAGCCCGCCGGCGGGTCACTCCCGGACAGGCGGAGGCGCTGGAGCGCCTGCTGCCCGCGTACGGCGTGCAGCTCTCGCGGCCGTTCTCGGCGAGGGAGGTGTTCGGCCGGGCGGCCCCGCTCGTCCTGGAGATCGGCTCCGGGATGGGTGAGGCGACCGCGGCGATGGCGGCGGCCGACCCGTCGCGGGACCTGCTCGCCGTGGAGGTGCACACCCCTGGGGTGGGTGCCCTGCTGCGGCGGGTCGAGTCGGAGGGTCTGCGCAACGTACGCGTGGCCGAAGCCGATGCGCTGGACGTGCTGCGCGACCTGCTCGCGCCCGGCAGCCTCGACGAGGTCCGGGTGTTCTTCCCCGACCCGTGGCCGAAGTCCCGGCACCTCAAGCGCCGGCTGCTCAGCAGCGCCTTCGCCGACCTGGTCGCCGACCGGCTGCGGCCCGAGGGGCGGCTGCATGTCGCGACCGACTCGGTGACCTACCTGAAGCAGACGCTGCGGGTGCTCGGGGCGCATCCCGCGTTCGAGGTCGCCGCCCGCGACCGGGGCGGGCGCCCGGTCACCCGCTTCGAGCAGCAGGCTCTCGATGCGGGGCGGCCGGCGCACGACGTCGTGGCCGTCCGCGTCAGAACTGCGGCGGGGTGAGCGCCGCCACGATCTCCACGTGCTCGGTCATGGGGTAGAGGTCGAAGGCACGCAGCGACCGCAGTTCCCAGCCGACGTCGAGCAGCACCCGCAGGTCCCGGGCGAAGGACGCGGGGTCGCACGCGACGTAGGCCAGGCGGCGGGGACGCAGCGCAGCGAGGGCGTGGGTGACCTCCAGCCCCGCGCCGGCCCTGGGCGGGTCGAGGACCACGAGGTCCGGGCGTCCGGAGCGCGCCACCTCGGCAGGCGACACCGCGGCGGTGCGGATGCGGACGTGCGGCTGGTCGGCGGTGTTGCGGGCCGCGTCGGCGCAGGCGCGGGCGTCCACCTCGACGGCGAGCACCGCACCGGACGGCCCCACCCGCTCGCCGAGGAACGCCGCGAACAGGCCGACTCCGGCGTAGAGGTCCAGCGCCCGCTCCCCCGGCTGCGGGGCGAGCACGTCGAGCACGGACCGCGCCAGCACCTCCGCGGCACCGGGATGGACCTGCCAGAACCCGCCGGCCGCCACCTCGAAGCGGCGGCCGAGGACGTGGTGGCGGATCCCGTGCGGGAGGCGTACGGGAGAGCCGTCGACCACGACCCCGGCCTCGACGTCCGGCATCTGCGGCCGCCCCCTCCTGGCGCCCTCCCTGCTCGTGACCGAGACGACTCGCTGCGCCCCGTCGGCGGCCACCTCGACGGCGCAGGCTCCCGGCCACAGCCGCCGCTCGGCTCCCACCTGCTCGACCTCCGGCGTGGCGATCAGGCAGCGCTCCACCGGCTCCTGCTCGTGCGAGCGGTGCCTGCACAGCCCGGCCCGCCCGGACGGCGCGACGCTGAACTGCACCCGCGTGCGCCAGCCGAGGCCGGCCGGCGCGCCGGGCACCTCCTCGACCTCGACCGGCCGCTCCACCCCCGCGAGGCGCCGGAGCTGCTCGTCCACCAGTGCCGCCTTGAGCTGCCGCTGCACCGGCAGGGCGACGTGCTGCCAGTCGCACCCGCCGCACCGGCCCGGCCGGGCGTACTCGCACGGCGGCTCCACCCGGTCGGGCGAGGGGTCGAGCACCTCTACGGCGTCGGCCCGCAGGAAGGACGTGGTCGACGAGGTCACCGCTGCCATCACCCGCTCGCCGGGCAGGCTGTGCCGGACGAAGACGACCCGCCCGTCGGGCGCCCGCGCGACGCACGAGCCGCCGGCCGCGGGAGCTCCCACCTGCAGCTCGAGCAGCTCGCCGGCGGTCACCGCTCGGAGGCCCGGCGGGCCGCTCCGGGAGCGGAGCCGTCGGCGGTGTCGTCGTCGCGCAGCCGCTCGGACGAGCGCAGCTGGTAGGCGACGCTCGTGACCATCACCCCCGGCTGGAACAGCAGCCGGCCCTTGAGGCGCAGGGCGCTCTGGTTGTGCAGAAGCTGCTCCCACCAGTGCCCGACCACGTACTCGGGGATGAAGACGGTGACCACGTCGCGCGGGCTCTGCAGGCGGATGTGCCGGACGTAGTCGAGGACGGGCCGGGTGATCTCCCGGTAGGGCGACTCGATGACCGTCAGCGGGACCGGCAGGTCGCGCCGGTCCCACGCCTCCTGCAGGGCACGGGACTCCTGCGGGTCCACCGAGACCGTCAGCGCGGTGAGGTCGTGCGGCCGGGTGGCCCGCGCGTAGGCGAGCGCCCGCAGCGTCGGCGCGTGGACCTTGGAGACGAGGACGATCGCGTGGTTGCGGCTCGGCAGCGGGACGGCCTCGTCCTCCGGCTCGAGCTCCTCGGCGACGCGCTCGTAGTGCCGGTTGATGGCACGCATGAGGACGTACAGGATCGGCATGGCGATCAGCACGATGTAGGCGCCGCGGGTGAACTTCGTGACCACGACGATGGCGAGGACCAGCCCGGTCAGGCTGCAGCCGATGGCGTTGATGGCCCGGCTCTTGTAGACCGACCGGCGCCGTTCCGCCGTCACCCTCCCGCTGCGCAGCTGGGTGTTCCAGTGCTTGACCATGCCGGCCTGGCCGAAGGTGAAAGCGGTGAAGACGCCGATGATGTAGAGCTGGATGAGCGAGGTGACACTGGCCTCGAACGCCACGATGAGCAGTGACGCGAACAGCGCCAGCAGCAGCACGCCGTTGCTGTAGACGAGGCGGTCGCCGCGGGTGTGCAGCTGGCGGGGCAGGTTGCGGTCCTGGGCGAGGATCGAGCCGAGGAGCGGAAAGCCGTTGTAGGCCGTGTTGGCGGCGAGGATGAGGATCGCCGCGGTCATCGCCTGGACGTAGAAGAACGCGATCGTGGCGTCGCCGAAGACCGCGGCGGCGACCTGGGCGATGACGCTGCGCTGCACGTCGCCCTCCTCGAAGCCGGCGAACTGCTGCGCCGGGTCCTGGGAGTAGCGGACGTCGCTGAGGATCGCGAGCGCCGTGATGCCGACGAACATGGTCATGGCGAGCCCGCCCATGAGGGCGAGGGTCGTCGCGGCGTTGCGGCTCTTGGGCTTGCGGAAGGCCGGCACCCCGTTGGCGATGCCCTCCACGCCGGTGAGCGCGGTGCAGCCGGAGGCGAACGCGCGCAGCGCGAAGAACGCGAAGGCCAGCCCGGTGAGCCCGACGCTGCCGTCCTCGGCCAGCACGTCGTAGCTCGCGCTCTCCGCCCTGGGAGCATCCCCGCCGGCGGCCTGGACGAGGCCGTAGGCGATCATCGCGAGGATCCCGAGCACGAAGCCGTACGTCGGCACCGCGAAGATCTTGCCGCTCTCCTTGACCCCCCGCAGGTTCATCGCGGTCAGCAGCGTGACCAGGCCGAGAGCCAGCGCGACCCGGTGGTCGGCCAGCCCCTCGGCCGCGGAGATGATGTTGTCGACCCCCGCCGACACCGACACCGCAACCGTGAGCACGTAGTCCACCAGCAGGGCGCTCGCGACGACCACCCCGCTGCGCTGGCCGAGATTCTTCGAGGCCACCTCGTAGTCACCGCCGCCGCTCGGGTAGGCGTGCACGAGCTGGCGGTAGGACAGCACGACGACGGTGAGCAGCACGACCACGCCCGCTGACAGGTACGGCGTCAGGTAGAGGTAGGCCAGCCCGCCGAGGGTGAGGACGGCCAGCAGCTCCTGCGTGGCGTAGGAGACGCTGGACAGCGGGTCGCTCGCGAAGATCGGCAGGGCGAGGGACTTCGGCAGCTCCTGCTCGCTCTGGCGGTCGCTGCGCAGGGCGCGCCCGACCACGACCCGCTTGACGACGTCGCCGGCAGTGGACACGTCCGGAGAGAGTACGGGCGGTTGCACCGACCCCGCGTGTAGCGTCAGCAGGCCAGGAGCCGGCAGGGCCCGAGGTCGCGTACGGCGCCGCCGGCCTGCACCCGAAGGGACGCCCGTGCACATCGTGATCATGGGATGCGGCCGGGTGGGGTCGGCCCTGGCGCGCGGGCTCGAGGCCCTGGAGCACTCGGTCGCGGTGGTCGACCGGGACGCCGCGGCGTTCCGCCGCCTGTCGCCGGACTTCGAGGGCAGCACCGTGACCGGCATCGGCTTCGACCGCGACACCCTCATGCAGGCCGGCATCGAGCGGGCGCACGCGTTCGCCGCCGTGAGCAGCGGCGACAACTCCAACATCATCGCCGCCCGGGTTGCCCGGGAGACCTTCGGCATCGAGAACGTCGTGGCCCGCATCTACGACTCCCGGCGCGCGGCGGTCTACCAGAAGCTCGGCATCCCGACGGTGGCCACCGTCCGGTGGACCTCCGACCAGGTGATCCGGCGGCTGCTGCCCGAGGGCGTGGCCACCGAGTGGCGCGACCCCAGCGGCAAGATCGTGCTCGCCGAGGTGTCCTACGCGCCGGAGTGGGTCGGGTCGCGGATCAGCGCGCTGGAGCGGGCGTGTGACGCGCGGGTGGCGCTGCTGACCCGGCTCGGCGAGGGGCTGCTGCCGCGCGCGGACACGCTGCTGCAGGAGGGCGACCTGCTGCACCTGTGCCTCGGCGGGGACCGCCTGGACGCGGTCGACCGGATCCTGTCGCTGGGTCCGCGGCCCGAGGAGAGCTGATGCGCGTCGCGATCGCCGGAGCCGGCAACGTCGGGCGCTCGATCGCCGGCGAGCTGATCCACAACGGCCACGAGGTGCTGCTCATCGAGCGCGAGCCGCGGTCGGTCAAGCCCGACAGCGTGCCGGGCGCGGAGTGGCTGCTGGCTGACGCCTGCGAGCTCGACACGCTCGTGCAGGCGGCCATCCAGACCTGCCAGGTCGTGGTGGCCGCCACCGGTGACGACAAGGTCAACCTCGTCGTGTCGCTGCTGTCCAAGACCGAGTTCGGCGTGGACCGGGTCGTCGCGCGGGTCAACCACCCGAAGAACGAGTGGCTGTTCAACGAGTCCTGGGGCGTGGACGTCTCGGTCTCCTCACCGCGCCTGCTCGCCGCAGTCGTCGAGGAGGCGGTGTCGGTCGGCGACCTGGTGCGGCTGCTGACCTTCCGGCAGGGCCAGGCCAACCTGGTCGAGCTCACCCTCGCCGCCGATGCCCCCATCGTCGGTCAGCTGGTGGGCTCGGTGTCCTGGCCCTCCGACTCCGCGCTGGTGGCCATCCTGCGCGACGGGCGGGTCATCGTGCCGACCCCCGATGCGGCGATGGAGGGCGGCGACGAGCTGCTCCTCGTGGCGACGGCCGAGGTCGAGGCCGAGCTCGACGCCCTGCTCGGCGGACACCTCAGCTGACGCGCGCGCGGGCCCGCTTCACGTAGGCCACGGTGAGGGCAACCGCGGCGATGGTCAGCGGCCAGCCCATGAGCAGCTTGGCGGCCGCGAGCAGCCCGGGACGGTCCATCACGTAGAGCACCGACTGCACGACGGCCCGCGAGGCGAACACCACGGCCCACCCGATGGTCGCCACGGCGAAGGCCCGCCGCAGCCGGGTGTCCTCGCGCCAGCGCTTGTCCAGGCCCTCGACCGCGGCGTAGATGACGCCGACGATGGGCCGGCCCAGAAGGGCCGAGCCGAGGAAGACCGTGCCGTACGCGATGTTGATGAAGATGCCGGGCAGGAAGAACCCCCGCGCCTCGCCGGAACGGGCCGCGAAGAACACCGCGATCGCCAGGCCGAGGAAGCCCGAGATGGCCTGCTGGAGCGTCTCCTTGCGCACCAGGCGCAGGACGACGATCCCGACGCCGGTGACGACCGCACCGACCAGCGCGGCCCGCAGGGCGGTGTCCCGCGCGGTGAACGCCTGCACGACGGAGTTGACGAAGACGAAGACGACGGCGGGCAGCCCGCTGTCGATCAGGCCGCGCTTGCCGCCCAGCGCCTCGACGAGTGCGGGACGCGTCGCCGGCTCCGCCGCCTGAGGCGGGACGGGCGCGGGCGTGGCGGGAGGGGCCGCCTCAGGCACCGGAGGGCCGCAGCTCGTAGGCCGCGTTGTAGATCGTCGGCCGTCCCTCGTGGACGGTCATGCGGCCCCGCGCCACCAGGGAGCGACCGCACTCGATCCCACCGATCCGCCGCCGACCCAGCCAGATGAGGGTGATGCTGCCGGTGCCGTCGTAGAGCTCGGCCTCCAAGGTGGGGGCCCCGGCCCGGGGACGCAGGGTGACCGCCCGCAGGGTCCCGGCGACGCACACCGGCTCCCCGCGCGAGCAGGAGACGACGGGCGTGGCGCCGACCTGCTCGATCCCCCCGCGCAGCTCGCGGTCGGCCACCTCGTCGTCGCCCTCGGTCAACCGGGCGACGGCCCTGCGAAAGAGTCCTGCCACACCCGAGAGCCTACGTCGCCCCGCACCGGAGGCGCCGGGCGCGGCTCCCGCTCAGCGGCGCTCGGTGATCTCCGGGCCCCGCTCGGGGAGCTCGAGGGAGGGGCGGTCGGCGCTCTCCCCGTCCGCTGACGGCGCAGGCTCCGCGGGGAGGACAGCCGAGGTCACCTCCGGCGGGAGGCGCAGCGGGAGGGGGCTGCGCACGGCCATCGCCTCGGGTCCGCGGGAGACGACGACACCGCGGAAGGCCGCCTCCAGCTCGGCGGCCGCTGCGCGGTCGCGAGCCGCCGGCCCGGTGACGGCCGCCCGCAGGAACCACCGTGGGCCGTCCACGCCGAGGAAGCGGGCCGGCGCCAGCCCGGCCGGCTCACCCGGCAGCTGGCTCGGGACGGTCGCGTGCAGCTCCACGCCCCACGGCCCCTCCGCCGTCTCGGCCTGGGCTCCGGCCTCCTGAAGGGCGGCGACCATCTCCTCGCGGACCTCGTCCCAGATCCCGGCGCTGCGGGGGGCGGCGAAGGCGTTGATCTGCATGGCGCTGGCGCCGCGGACCAGGGTCGCGGCGACGACCTCGCCTTCGGGGCTGACGTCGACGCGAACCTCGGTCTCGGGCGGCACCGGCACCCGCAGGCCGCCGAGGTCGAGGCGGTTCAGCTCGTCCTGCGGCGCGTCGCTCGCGTCCCACGGCCCTTGCGGGCGGGGCGGCACCACCTTTCCCGCCTCCGCTTCCTGCACCGGCTCGGGCTCCAGCTCGGTGTCCTCCTCGAGCCGGTCCTCGTCCTTCTTACGGCGTCGGAACACGCTTCACCTCCCGTTCGTCGGCGGCGGTGGCGCTCGCGTCGGCGCCGCCGTCGGCCTGGAAGCCGCCGGTCGAGCCGTGCCCTGCGCTCCCCCGGACCGAACCCGGCAGCTCCCCCTCCGTCTCGCGCCAGACCACGTGCTCGACGCGCTGCACCACCAGCTGGGCGACCCGATCCATCCGGCGCAGCCGCAGCACCTCCCGCAGGTCGTGGTTGACCACGACCAGCCGGATCTCCCCGCGGTAGCCGGCGTCGATCGTCCCGGGGCTGTTGACCAGACCCACCCCGTGGCGAGCCGCCAGCCCCGACCGGGGGTGCACGAAGGCGGCGTAGCCCTCGGGCAGCGCGATGGCGAGCCCAGTCCCGAGCACCACCCGCTCCCCCGGAGCCACGTCCACGTCCTCGGTGGTCACGAGGTCGCAGCCGGCGTCGCCCGGGTGCGCGTAGCTGGGCAGCGGGACCTGGGCGTCCAGGCGGCGCACCGACACCTCCAGCACCGTCCCCGCCTTCGTCCGGTCCACCGGGATGACCCGATCCGGGTCGGGCAGGACCCTACCCGCGCCCGCCCGACCGGTCGTGGCGCACGCCCGGAGGAGAGGTCTGCTCATGAGCAAGTCCGTCGTCGTCACGGGCGCGAACAGCGGCATCGGCCTGAGCACGGTGCTCGAGCTGGCCGCCTCGGGCTACGACGTGATCGGCACGGTCCGCAACGCCGCCAAGGCCGAGCTCGTCGAGCAGGCGGCCCGCGAGCGGGGACTGGCCGTCCGCACGCTGGAGATGGACGTCGACGACCCCGCGAGCTGTGCAGCCGGGATGCAGCAGGCGGCCGCCCTGTCCGACCACGGGGTCTGGGCGCTGGTGAACAACGCGGGCTACGCGCAGTCGGGGTCGGTCGAGGACGTGGACGACGAGGCGGTGCACGCGCAGCTCGAGACCAACGTCGTCGCGCCGATGCGGCTGGCCCGGCTCGTCCTGCCGGCCATGAAGGAGCGTGGCGACGGGCGCATCGTCAACATGAGCTCGGTGGCCGGCCGGCTCTCCACGCCGCTGATGGGGTGGTACTGCGCGTCCAAGCACGCCCTCGAAGCGGTCACGGACGCGCTGCGGATGGAGGTCGAGCCCGACGGCGTACGCGTCGTGCTGGTCGAGCCGGGGATGTTCGGCACCGACATCTGGTCCGCGGCGAAGGACGACGGGTTCCCGCCGCCGAGCAGCGCCCGCTACGCCGCGGCGTACGCCCGGGTGGGAGCCGTCAGCGCCAGGAGCGACCGGCTGCCGGACCCGGTGTGGGTGGCGAGGACGGTCCGGCTCGCACTGGCCAATCCGGTGCCGCTGGCCCGCTACGTCGTCGGGCCGGACGCGGTCGGCGGCCTGCTCGCGGAGACCTTCCTCCCCACCGTCGTGACCGACTACGTCAAGACCGTGACCTCGGGGCTGCGCTCGCTCCCGGTCCGGCTGCCCTTCCGCGGCTGAGCGAGGGACGTGTCCGCTGCCCCCCGCCGGGGCAGGGCGCTGATCAGACGATCCGGAGCGACGACGGGAGCACGATGTCCGCAGTAGGCAAGTTCACCTGGAAGATCCTCGGGGTCACCTCCGGGATCCTCGCGGCGAAGGCCAGCCGGTCGGTGGCCGAGAAGGTCTGGGTGAAGACGAAGGGCGGTGACCCGCCGCGCAACCCGGCCTCCTGGGAGACCACGTGGGGTGAGGCGATCGGGTGGGCGGTCGCGACGGGGGTCGCCGCCGGCGTGGCCCGGCTGCTGGCGAGCCGAGGTGCCGCGGGTGCCTGGCGGAGGACGACGGGGCACCTGCCCCCCGGGCTCGAGGAGGTCGGCAACTAGGCCGGGCGCCTCTGCCCGGGTGGCTGCGCGGGCGAGTCAGCACTCCCGGCCCGGCCCGCCGAAGTAGCGTCCCCCCGATGAGCACCCCCGTCGACCAGGACATGGTCGACCTGGACATGCTGCTCAGCACCCGGCTGCGCCGGGGGCTGGCCGGCAGCGTGCTCGAGAAGCGCACGGCCACGATCGTCTTCGTCGCCGGCGAGGGCGGAGTGTGGACCGTCGACATCGCGCACGGCCGCGGGCGGGTCCGCCGCGGCTCGGCCAGCCGCCCGACCCTCGTCGTCCGCAGCAGCACCGAGGTGCTCGCGGACGTGGTGTCCGGCCGCGGCTCGGGCGTGCAGGCCTTCCTCGACGGCCGGCTCACCGTCCGCGGCGACCTCGCGCTCAGCCTGCAGCTCGACGGGCTGTTCGACCAGGACGCGGACCGGCTCCCGCACCTGCCGCGGAGCCGTTCGGTGCTGGCCATGGGTGTACGCACGTCCTACCTCGAGGCCGGCCGGTCCGACGCACCGCCGGTGCTGCTCCTGCACGGGCTCGGGGCGACCAACGCCAGCATGCTGCCGCTGCTGGCCGACCTCGCCGTCGACCACCGCGTGATCGCCCCCGACTCGCCGGGGTTCGGTGCCAGCAGCGCACCCCGCGGGCCGTACAGCCCCTCCTGGTTCGCCGCCTGGGCCGAGGCGTTCCAGCGCGTGACCGGCAGCCGCGGGGCGGTGCTGATCGGCAACAGCCTCGGCGGCAGGATCGCGCTGGAGTGCGGCCACGCCAACCCCCGGTCGGTCCGGGCCCTCGTCCTGCTCGCGCCGTCGCCCGCCTTCCGCCGGTTGCGGCAGTACGTCCCGCTGGTCCGGCTGCTGTCCCCGCAGCTCGCGAGACTGCCGCTGCCGGTGACCCACCGCATGGTGATCGAGGGGATCCGGGCGATGTTCAGCGATTCCGAGCGCCTGCCCCAGGCCTGGTACGACGCGGCGGCGGACGAGGCGGTGCGCGTGCTGTCCGACCGCGCTCACCGGGTGGCCTTCTTCTCGTGCGCCCGCCAGATCTACCTGGAGGACGCCTACGGCCGCAGCGGGTTCTGGCAACGGCTGCCCGGGCTGCTGCCCCCCGCGATCTTCCTCTGGGGCGACCGCGACCGGCTCGTGCCCTCGTCCTTCGCCCGGCACGTCGCCGACTGCCTGCCCGGCACCGGGCAGATCGTCCTGGAGGACTGCGGCCACGTGCCGCAGTTCGAGCACCCGGCCGAGACGACGGCGATCATCCGCGGCTTCCTCGAGCACCTGTAGCGGCGCACGTCAGCGCGGCCGCAGCTCCCCCTTCAGGGCCTGTCCCAGCGAGCGGGTCTCGCGCCGGTTCAGCTCTGCTCCGGCGGCCGCACCGGCGAGAAAGGGAGCCAGCGTGGACATGTTGCGCCCCATGCGCCGGACCACGCGCCGGCGCAGCTGCGCCCTCGCGGCCGCGCCGAGCACGACCCCGAGCCCCGGCATCCCCTCCGGGCCGTCGATCCCCCGCTTGGCCGCCCACGAGGACAGGTAGCCCGCGGCCACCTGCCCCGCGGGCCCGATCGGTGCGCGGCCGTAGACGACGTGCAGCTCGGCCACCAGCTTGAGCTCGATCGCCACGACGGCGACGGTCTCGGCGGCCAGCTGCACCGGCGCCGCCAGCAGGCTCGGCGGGGCCGCGTGCTGCAGGGCGGCCAGCGCTCCGCCCGCGGCGCCGACCCCGGCGGTGGCGAGCGAGGCCGTGCGCACCAGCTCCTCGGCCAGCTCGTCGCCGGTGCGGCCGCCGTGGTGCTGGCGCAGCGTGGGCAGGTCGCGCACCGCCACGTGGGGGGCGACCTCTGTGACGACGCCGGTGAGCCAGGTGCCGGTGACGGCGGCGCGCGCACCGGCCGTGCGTACGCCCCCCGCGAGCAGGGAGGTCAGCCGGGCCAGCAGCCGCCCGCGCTCCCCGCGGTCGAGGTCGCCCTCGGACAGGCGGCCGACGACCTCCGCCACCTCCTCGCGGCGGACCAGCTCGCCGCTCATGGCCTCGTCATCGCCGGCGTGCCCCTTCGCGCTCAGGAGCCGGCCTCAGGCGCACTCGCGGCAGACGAGCCGTCCGCCCTTGTCCGATGCCAGCTGGCTGCGGTGGTGCACCAGGAAGCAAGAACTGCAGGTGAACTCGTCGCTCTGCTTGGGGAGCACCCGCAGGGTGAGCTCCTCGCCGGACAGGTCCGCGCCGGGGAGCTCGATCGCCTCGTTGAGGTCGGTCTCGTCCACGTCGACGCTGCTCGCCTGGGACTCGGCGCGCCGTGCCTTGAGCTCCTCGAGGCTGTCCTCAGGCTCGTCGGCGTCGGACCGCCGCGGCTGGTCGTAGTCGGTCGCCATGTTGGAGAGCTCCTTCTGTCAGTTCTTCCGGCGCGTGCACAACGCGTGGACCGAGCCACTTGTGCCCACTTCTCGCTGCGTAAACAGAGCCGCCGATCCGATCGGGCGCCAGAGGGTAGCGGGCCGCCCGCGGGCGGCTCCGCCGCCTTGTCCCCGCCCGCCCGCTGCGCGTGCAGGGACCCGGGAGGTACTCCGCGGCGCAGGACCGTCTTCGGCGAACGCGCGGGGCTCGTGGCCGTTCGTGTGGGCGGCCCTGTGCATCGGGGGCGAGGCGTCCGGCGATCCCCGAGGAGTCCCGCCACATCCTGCCGAGCCCGGCGCACCTCCGAACAGCTCGCCTCGATCGACACCCGAGAAAATGGCGGCCGAGGGCACGCGGTCGGCAACCGCGTGGAGGACGTCGTCAAGGCTTCCGACCCTTGCGCCGTGCAGGCGCTGTGAGCCCTCAGGAGGTCCCGTAGCCGCCGAAGAGCAGGTCGGTCAGCTCCTGCACCAGCTCCGTCCGCGTCACCGCGTGCGTCTCCAGCCACCAGTCCCCAGCCGACTGCACCATCCCCACGATGCCGTGACCCCAGGCCGCCGCGCGTGTGGCAGGGACGCCGATCTCCGCCGCGATGCCCCCCGCGAGCAGCATCGACAGCCGGCGGGTGAACGAGCGCACCTGGAACTGCGCCTGCGCGGCCTCCGCAGACGGCACCCCCGGATCCAGCAGGAAGCGGTAGACCTGCGGCTGCCGCTCGATCGCCAGGAGGTACGCGTCGACGGTCCGCTCCACCCGGTCCCGCCGCCCCCGGCCGGCCTCGAGGGCAGCTTGCAGCTGGGCGAGCAGCTCGCCGGTGTAGCGGTCGGCGAGGGCTGCGTACAGCCCGCCCTTGTCGCCGAAGTGCCGGTAGAGGATGGGCTTGGTGATGCCGGCCTCGCCGGCGATGCTCACCATCGACGCGGCTGGGCCGTCCCGGCGGATGATGCGGTCGGCAGCGTCGAGCAGCGCCTCCCGGCGGCTCGCCCGGTCGGCCAGCCGCAGTGCTGCGCTCACGGGATCTGGTGCCCGGAGATCGCGCGGCTGATGATGAGGCGCTGGATCTCGCTGGTGCCCTCGAAGATCGTGTAGATCTTGGCGTCGCGGTGCCACCGCTCGACGGGGTAGTCGCGGGTGTAGCCGTTGCCGCCGAGGATCTGGATGGCCTTCTCGGTCACCTGCACGGCGGTCTCACCTGCGTAGAGCTTGCTCATCGAGCCCTCACCGGCCGTGAAGGGGATGTTGTTCTTGCCCATCCACGCGGCCCGCCAGACGAGCAGGCGGCTCGCGTCGAGCGCGGTCTTCATGTCGGCGAGCATGAACGCGATCCCCTGGTTCTGGACGATCGGCCGGCCGAACTGCTCCCGCCTACCTGCATAGTCCAGGGCGTACTCGTACGCGGCGCGGGCGATGCCGACGGCCTGAGCCCCCACCGCCGGGCGGGAGGACTCGAAGGTCGCCATGGCGGCCTGGCCGCCCTTCTGCCGGGCCGACTGGACGCTCTCCCCCCGTGCCAGAGCCGCCGCCCGCTCCCGCGCGCGGGCCAGCCGCTCGTCGAGCCGGGGCTTCTCCCCGAGCAGCGCCGAACCCGGCAGGCGCAGGTCGTCCAGGATCACCTCGCTGGTGTGGCTGGCGCGGATGCCGTGCTTCTTGAACTTCTGGCCCTGCGCGAGGCCCTTGCCCTTGAACTCTGGGCCGACGACGAAGGAGGCCTGCCCGCGCGCCTTGAGGGCCGGGTCCACCGCCGCGACGACGACGTGCACGTCCGCGATGCCACCGTTGGTGATCCAGGTCTTCACCCCGTTGAGCACCCACTCGTCGCGCGCCTCGTCGTAGACGGCCGTGGTCTTCATGCTGCTGACGTCCGAGCCGGCATTGGGCTCCGACACCGCGAGAGCGGCCAGCTTGACGTCGTTCTCCGTGCCGAAGCACTGCGGGATCCACTCGCCGATCTGGTCGAGCGTGCCGTTCGACAGGATGCCTGCCGCGCCGAGGGTGGTGCCGACGAGGGACAGGCCGATGCCTGCGTCCCCCCAGAACAGCTCCTCCATGATGAGCGGCAGGCTGATGCCGCTCTCGTCCCGCCATGCCTCGGCGAAGAAGTCCAGCGAGTAGATCCCGGCCTTCGCGGCGTCCTGGATGACCGGCCAGGGGGTCTCCTCCTTCTCGTCCCACTCGGCCGCTGCTGGACGGATGACGTCCGCCGCGAACTCGTGCAGCCACTTCTGGAGCGTGGTCTGGTCCTCGCTGAGCGCGAGGGAGAAGGCGGGCATGCTCGCTCCTGTGGGCAAGGGGGGTCGTCACCGGAACCGGAGGGTTACCAGCGGTAACACTCCCGGCGGAGGTGGATCTTGTCAAGGGGGGCGACCGCGGGTCCCCCGTCGTGGCCTGGTCAGCGACACGCCGGCGTGTCCCGTGCGGATCCACGAACCAGGTGATCCACGCGCAGGAAGGCCCGGGTGGCCGCTGCCCCTTTCGCCGGCGGCGCCGGAACCCGCAGCCCCCTTTCCGCCGGCGGAGCCGGAACCCGCAGCGCGCTGAGGTCGAGGCTCGCGCCACCTTCCAGCCGTTACCGCAGGTAACATGCCGGCATGGCTGAGGTCGTCTGGTCGTCGGTGCGGATCCACGGCCACCGGGTGGGCTACGCCCAAGCCGGGGCCGAAGCCGGGGCCGATGCCTGGCCCGCCGCCGAAGCCAAGGCTGAGGCCGGTGCCAGGCCCGCCTGGCCCGCCGCCGCCAGCCCCGACGCAGACGCCGTAGCGGGACCTGGGGGGCACGAAGCGCCTGGGACCCCGCAGCGCCCGGTGGTCGTGCTCGTCCACGGGATCGCCTCGCGCGCCGCGCAGTGGGAGGCCGTCATGGCGCGACTCGGTGACACCTGCCACGTGATCGCGCCGGACCTGCTGGGCCACGGCAGCTCCGCGAAGCCACCGGGGGACTACTCGCTGGGGGCGCACGCCTGCGGCATCCGGGACCTGATGGCCGCGCTCGGCCATGACCGCGTCAGCCTCGTCGGGCACTCGCTCGGAGGCGGGATCGCGATGCAGTTCGCCTACCAGTTCCCCGAGCGGGTGGAGCGGCTGGCGCTGATCTGCTCCGGAGGGCTGGGCCGGGAGGTCAGCGTCTTCCTGCGGGCCGCGACGCTGCCTGGTTCCGAAGTCGTCCTGCCCCTGCTGACGGCCGGTTGGGTGCGGCGCGCGGGCGTACGCGCCAACGGGCTGCTCGGGCGCCTGCGGCTGTCCCTGCCGACAGGCGTCGCTGAGTGCCTGGCGGGCTTCGGCTCACTGGCCGACCGCGAGACGCGGGCGGCCTTCGTGCACACCGCCCGCAGCGTCCTCGACCCGGCGGGGCAGCGCGTGGACGCGCGCGACCGGCTCTACCTCGCGGCAGACCTCCCACTGTTCGTCGTGTGGGGCCGCAGGGACGGCATCATCCCGGCTTCGCACGGCGAGTCCCTCGCGGCGACGGTTCCCGGTACACGACTCGAGGTCTTCGAGCGCTCAGGCCACTTCGTGCACCTGACGGAACCCGTGCGCCTGGCCGAGGTGCTGGCGGAGTGGGTACGCACCACCCCCGCGGCGCAGGTCGACCCGGCCGCGCTGACCGCCCGGATCCGCCAGCCCACCGGAGCCTGAGCCGGACGCCACGAGGGCCGGCGCCCCGCACCGCCTAGACGACCTGCTGGCCCTTGCCGACCACGGCGACGCCGCTGTCGGTGACGGTGAAGCCGCGCTCGCGGTCGTGCGCCGGGTGAACGCCGATGCTCGAGCCCGGCCAGACGACGACGTTCTTGTCCAGGATGGCGTTGCGCACGACCGCGCCCCGCCCGACGTCGACGTTGTGCAGCAGCACGCTGCCGGAGATCTCCGAGCCCGAGTGCACCCGTACGCCTGGCGACACCACCGAGCGGCGAACCGAACCGCCGGAGATGATCGCTCCCGAGCTGATCAGCGAGTCGAAGGCCTGCCCGACCCGGCCCGGCTCCTCGAACACGAACTTCGCCGGCGGCAGAGCGGGTGAGCTCGTCAGGATCGGCCACTGCCGGTTGTAGAGGTTGAACACCGGGTGGATCGACACGAGGTCCATGTGGGCGTCGTAGTAGGAGTCCAGCGTCCCGACGTCGCGCCAGTAGCCCCGGTCGCGGTCCGTGGCGCCCGGCACCTCGTTCTCGGAGAAGTCGTAGACCTCGGCGCCGCCGGCCGCGACCATCATGGGCATGATGTTGCCGCCCATGTCGTGCACGGAGTCCTCGTCCTTCGCGTCGAGCCGCACCGCTTCGAGCAGGGCCTGCGTCGAGAACACGTAGTTGCCCATGGACGCGTAGACCATCGACGGGTCGTCCGGCAGCCCCGGTGGGTCCGCCGGCTTCTCGAGGAACCCCTCGATCCGCCGCCCGTCGGGAGCCGTCTGGATAACCCCGAAGCCGCGGGCCTCCTCGCGAGGCACACGAATCCCGGCGACGGTCGCTCCGGCTCCGCTGCAGATGTGCTGGTCGACCATCTGCCGCGGGTCCATGCGGTAGACGTGGTCCGCTCCGAAGACCACGATGTGCTCGGGCTCCTCGTCGTACACGAGGTTCAGGCTCTGGTGGATCGCGTCGGCCGAGCCACGGAACCACTGCGGTCCGAGGCGCTGCTGCGCCGGCACCGGCGTCACGTAGTTGCCCAGCAGCGTCGACATGCGCCAGGTCGTCGTGATGTGCCGGTCCAGGGAGTGCGACTTGTACTGCGTGAGCACGACGATCCGCAGGTAGCCGGCGTTGACGAGGTTGGACAGCACGAAGTCGATCAGCCGGTAGATGCCGCCGAACGGCACCGCGGGCTTGGCGCGGTCGGCCGTGAGAGGCGAGAGGCGCTTGCCCTCGCCGCCCGCGAGGACGATGCCGAGGACCCGAGGCGAGCGCACGCGCTGACTATGTCCCACTAGCGTCGCCGCATGCGCATCGGAGTCCTCACCCGGGAGTGGCCGCCCGAGGTGTACGGGGGCGCGGGGGTCCACGTGGAGTACCTGGTCCGCGAGCTGCGCCGGCTGGCGCAGGTCGACGTCCACTCCTTCGGAGGTACGGCCGACGGCGCCACCGCCCACTCCCCCGACGCGCGGCTGGCCGCCGCGAATGCGGCCCTGCAGGTGCTGTCCACCGACCTGTCGGTGGCGGCCGCGACAGCCAGGTGCGACGTCGTGCACTCGCACACCTGGTACGCCAACCTCGCCGGCCACCTCTCGGGGCTCCTGCACGGCGTTCCGCACGTCGTGACGACGCACTCCCTCGAGCCGCACCGGCCCTGGAAGGCCGAGCAGCTCGGGAGCGGCTACGCGCTCTCATCGTGGGCCGAGCGCACCGCCCTTCTCGGTGCGGATGCGGTCATCGCGGTCAGTGCCGGCATGGCCCGGGACGTGCTGGCGAGCTACCCGCAGCTCGACCCGGACCGGGTGCACGTCGTGTCGAACGGCATCGACACGCAGGAGTACACCGCGGTGGAGCCGACGGACGTGCTCGAGCGGTACGGCGTCGACCCGGCGCAGCCGTACGCGCTGTTCGTCGGCCGGATCACCAGGCAGAAGGGGCTGGTCCACCTGCTGCGCGCCGGGGCGCAGCTGCCCGGCCAGCTCGTGCTCTGCGCCGGCGCACCCGACACGCCCCAGATCGCGGCCGAAAGCGCGGCGCTGGTGGAGCGGCTGCAGCAGGAGCGCGCCGGCGTCGTGTGGGTACGCGACATGCTCCCCCGCGCGGAGGTGATCCAGCTCCTGTCGCACG
The DNA here is from genome assembly GCA_030447385.1 of Mycobacteriales bacterium. GTDB lineage: Bacteria > Actinomycetota > Actinomycetes > Mycobacteriales > SCTD01 > SCTD01. The sequence continues at coordinate 237,942 of JAUJOY010000003.1, read as the reverse complement.
CGACGGTGTTCGTCTGCCCGTCGGTCTACGAGCCGCTCGGCATCGTCAACCTCGAGGCGATGGCGTGCGGTACGGCGGTCGTCGCCTCGTTGGTCGGCGGGATCCCCGAGGTCGTCGTCGATGGGGTGACCGGAGTGCTCGTGCCCTACGAGGCGCAGGATCCGGCGGCCTTCGAGGCCGCGCTGGCCCGGGAGGTCTCGGCGCTGCTGTCCGACGAGCCCCGTGCGGCCAGGATGGGCGCGGCGGGACGCGCCCGAGCGGTCGAGCACTTCGGCTGGCCGGCCGTAGCGGGCCGGACGATGGACGTCTACGCCGCGGCCCTCGCCTGAGGACCGGAGCCGGAGCCGTCGCCGGAGTCGGAGTCGGAGTGGGCGAAGGGCTACGCCAGCGGGTCCACGTCGGCGTCGTGCTCGGCCAGCAGGTCGTGCAGGACGTCGAACACCCCTGGACAGGCAGCGACCACCAGTGCCCCGCTCGGCGCAGCGCCGCGCAGCCCCTCCACCCGCGCGCCGGCCTCCGCGGCGATCAGGCCCCCGGCGGCGATGTCCCAGGGCGCGAGGGCCTGCTCGTAGTAGGCGTCGACCCGACCGGCGGCCACCGCGCACAGGTCCAGCGCACCTGCGCCCATGCGGCGCAGGTCCCGGCAGCTGCGCAGCAGCTCGGGCAGCACCACCGCCTGGGCGCTGCGCCGGCGGGCGTCGTAGCTGAACCCGGTCGCCACGAGCGCCTGGGACAGCTCCGACGCGGCGGAGCACTGCAGCGGCCGGCCGTTGAGGAAGGCGCCGCCGGCGCGTACCGCCGTGAACTGCTCGTCGGCGGCCGGGTTGTAGACCACGCCGGCCTGCATCACCCCGTCGACCTCGATGCCGATGGACACCGCCCACTGCGGGATGCCGTAGAGGTAGTTGACCGTCCCGTCGATGGGATCGACCACCCAGCGCACCCCGCTGGTCCCATCGTCGGCGGCGCCCTCCTCGCCGAGGATGCCGTCGTCCGGCCGGGCGGCGCGGATCCCGTCGACGAGCAGCTGCTCGCTCGCGCGGTCGGCCGCCGTGACCACGTCGGTCGGGGAGGACTTGGTGCTCTCCTGCTCGATGCCCTCCCGCATGGACAGGGCGAGCGCGCCGGCGCGGCGGCCCAGGTCGATCGCGAGCTCGAGCAGGACGACGGGGTCGGGGGCGGGCACGGCTGCAGTCTCCCCTGCGACTGGCTGCGCGCGTGGCGGGTACGGCGGGCAGGCGGCGGCAGCGGGCGCGCGGCAGCGGGCTGCCACCCGCCGCGTACGCTAGAACGGCGTTCGGTTTCCGACCCGCCCCCTGAGAGGCCCCTGTGGACCTACGCCACTCCGAGAAGGACGAGCAGTTCCGCGCCGAGTTCCGGGCGTGGCTGGACGCCAGCCTGCCGCAGGAGATGCGGCGCCCGGAGTTCTGGGCGGACCTGTCCGAGGAGGAGTCCTTCCAGACGCGGCGCACGTGGGAGAAGGGCAAGGCTCAGGACGGCTTCGCCGGCATCGCCTGGCCGACGGAGTACGGCGGCCGGGGAGGCACGCCCACCATGAAGGCGATCTACGACGAGGAGATGGCCCGGGTCGGTGCCCCCTCGACGGTCAACGCCCTCGGCCTCGCGTTCCTCGCCCCCACCGTGATGGCGCTGGGCACCGAGGAGCAGAAGCGGAGCATCATCGGCCCGCTGCTGCACTGCGACGTCATCTGGTGCCAGGGGTTCTCCGAGCCGGGAGCCGGCTCGGACCTCGCGGCCCTGCAGATGCGCGCCGAGCCGCAGGGCGAGGAGTACCTGCTCAACGGGCAGAAGATCTGGACCACCAACGCCATGCACGGCGACCGCATCTTCACCCTCGCGCGCACCAGCACGTCCGACGGCGGGAAGCGGCATGCCGGGATGTCCATGCTGCTGGTCGACATGCACCAACCGGGGGTCGAGTCCCGGCCGCTGAAGCAGATGACCGGCGCCTCGGAGTTCGGGGAGGTGTTCTTCACCGACGCGACCTGCCCGCGCAGCGACGTGCTGGGCGGTGAGGGCAACGGGTGGGCGACCGCGATGCTGCTGCTGTCGTTCGAGCGCGGGTCGAGCGCCATCGGCCAGTACACCGAGTTCCGCCGCCAGTGGGACGACGTCGTCGACGTGGCGCGGGCGCTCGACCGCGACGGGCGGCCGGCCGCACAGGACCCGGTCCTGCGCCAGTCGCTGGCCGCGGCACTGGTGGAGCTCGAGTGCCTGAAGTACCACTCCTGGCACGTGCTCACCCAGACGACCCAGGGCCGGGACCTGGGCTTCGAGGCGTCGATGACCAAGATCATGTGGTCCGAGACGTTCCGGCGGGTCTCCGACTCCTACGAAGCGGTGCTCGGGACCGCGTTCGGGGTCCCCGAGCTCGGCTCCGGGCTGCGCCTCGAGGAGCTGACGTCACTCGCCATGTGGTCGCGCTCCTGCACGATCTGGGGCGGCTCGCAGCAGGTCCAGCGCACCGTCGTCGCCGAGCGCGTGCTCGGTCTCCCCCGCTAGCGCCCGTCCCGAGAGAGGTCGAGATGCATTTCCAGCTCACCGACGAGCAGCGGGCCCTCCGCGACGCCGCGCGGTCCTACCTGCGCGACCGTTTCGGGCCGCGCCAGGTCCGCGCGCTCTACGAGGACCCCGACAGCGACGGCGTGCCGGCGCCCCTGTGGCAGGCGCTCGGCGAGCAGGGCTGGCTGGCCGTGCTCGTCCCCGAGGAGCACGACGGCATCGGCCTGGGCCTGCTCGACGCAGCCGTGCTGGCGCGGGAGTTCGGAGCGGGCACCGTTCCCGGCCCGTGGCTCGGCACGATCCTCGTCGGGGAGGCGCTGCGCCTCGCGGGCTCGCCGGAGCAGCAGGCCACGCATCTTCCCGACCTCGCGGCAGGTGGCGTTCGCGGCGCCGTCGCCCTGCTCCGCCCCGGCTGGTTCCCCTCGCCGGCGGGCGCCCCGGCGTCCGCGCGCGACGGCGTGCTGTCCGGTCGGCTCGATCTGGTGGACTACCCCTCCACGGCAGACCTGCTCGTCGTCGCCGCGCAGGACGGCCTCTACCTCGTGGACCCCGCCGCCGCGGGGGTCACCGTCTCCCCGGTCGACGCCCTCGACCGCACCACCCGTCTCGGCACCGTCCTGCTCGACGGCGCCCGTGGCGAGAAGCTGCCCGGCTCGACCCCCGCGGTGGTGCAGGACCTGCTGGACCGGGCGGCCGTGCTGGTGGCGAACGACCTCGTCGGGATCGCCCGCAAGGCGGTGACGGACACGGTCGAGTACGACAAGACCCGCGTGCAGTTCGGCAGGCCGGTCGGGTCGTTCCAGGCCCTCAAGCACTCGCTCGCCGACCTGCACATCGGCGTCACCTTCGCCGAGCACGCGGCGACCTACTCCGCGCACGCCGCCGACGTGGACGCGCCCGACCGGCAGCTGGCTGCCTCCATCGCCAAGTCCAAGGCCGCGGACGTGTCCCGCGACGCGACCGGGGCGATGATCCAGTTCCACGGCGGGATCGGCTACACCTGGGAGCACGACACGCACTTCTACTTCAAGCGCTCCAAGCGGCTGGAGGCGGCCTACGGCGACGCCGCGCAGCACCGCGAGCGCGTCGCCCGGCTGCTGGTCGACCAAGCCCCGGACTCGCCTGCGGTCTCGGCTGTGGGCAGCGAGATGTCCGCCGGGGTCGCGTGAGCGCCGCGGTGCCCGACCCCCGCGTCGCCCTCGTCACGGGCGGCGCCTCGGGCTTCGGGGCAGAGGTGGCCCGCCAGCTGGTCCGGCGCGGTGACGAGGTCGTGCTGTGCGACATCGACGAGGCCGGCGGCCGGGCCGTGGCGGACGAGCTGGGGGCGACGTTCCTGCCGTGCGACGTCTCGTCGTACGAGCAGGTGGTTGCCGCCACCGACGAGGCGGAGCGGATCTCCGGGGGACTGGACCTGGTGTTCCTCAACGCCGGCATCCCGACCGGCTGCGGGATCGCGGAGGACTTCGACGTGGCGAGGTACCGCCGGGCGATCGGGGTGAACGTCGACGGCGTGGTCTTCGGCGTGCACGCCGCTCTGCCCGCCCTGCGTCGGCGCGGCGGGGGCTCGATCGTCGCGACCGCGTCCATGGCCGGGCTGACCAGCACCCCGTTCGACCCGGTCTACGGGGCCAACAAGCATGCCGTGGTCGGGCTCGTCCGGGCGCTCGGCCCGGCTCTCGCGCCGCACGGGATCCGGGTCAACGCGTTCTGCCCCGGCTTCGCCGAGACGGCCATCCTCACCGACATCCGCTCCGCGCTGGAGCACAGCGGCGTGCCGATCATCCCGGTGGACGTCGCCGGCCGAGCCGTGCTCACGGCCTTCGACTCGAGCGGCACCGGCCAGGCCTTCCTGCTGCAGGCCGGCCGGGAGGTGATGGTGTACCGCTTCCGCGGCATCCCCGGGCCGCTGACCGACAGCGGGGAGAGGGCCGCGCCGGCTGACCCCTCCGCTCTCCCGACGGGCATGGCCGAGCCCGAGCCCGTGGCGCCAGCCTGAGCTCAGGCCCGCACGAGCGAGGACGGGGCCAGCTCGCGAACGCTGGCGTGACCGGAGAGCCCGGCCTGCAGGTCGAGGTCGGCGAGGAAGCAGCGCAGCACGTGCTGCACCCCCGCCTCCCCGCCCAGGGCGAGCCCGTGCACGAACGGCCGGCCGAGCAGGACGGCGCGCGCACCCAGCGCGAGCGCCTTGCAGGCATCAGCGCCGGTGCGGATGCCGCTGTCGAACAGCACCGGCAGGTCACCGGCCGCCTGCACAAGGCCTGGCAGGGCGTCCAGCGACCCGATCGCCCCGTCCACCTGACGGCCGCCGTGGTTGCTGCACACCACCGCGTCCACCCCCATCCCCCTGGCCTTGCCGACGTCGTCGGGATGCTGGACCCCCTTGAGCACCAGCGGAAGCGAGGTGTGGTCGCGCAGGAAGGCGACGTCGTCCCACGTCAGCGTGGGGTTGTTGAACAGCCCGAGGAACTTCAGCACCGCGGGGCCCTGGTCCTCCTCGGGCGGCTTCTCGAGCCCCTGCCGGAAGACGGGGTCGGCGAAGTAGTTGGCGACACCCTCGGCGCGCAGGAACGGCAGGTAGGCCGTGGACAGGTCGCGCGGCCGCCAGCCCAGCTGCCAGGTGTCCAGGGTGACGACGACCGCCTCGTACCCCGCTGCCTCCGCACGCCGGACGAACGACGCGGCGAGCTCGCGGTCCGACGGCCAGTACAGCTGGTACCACCGCGACGCCTCCGGCGCCTGCGCGGCGACGTCCTCCATGGTCGTCGAGGCCGCGGTCGACACGACCATGGTCAGGCCGACCGCCGCCGCCGCGCGGGCGACCGCGCGCTCGGCGTCCGGGTGCACGATCGAGAGCACGCCGACCGGTGCGAGCATCACCGGCGCCGGCATCGTCGTCCCGAGCACCGTCGTCTCGTGGGCGCGCCTGGCGGGGATCCCACGCAGCATCCGCGGCACGAGGCGCCAGCGGTCGAACGCCGCGCGGTTGGCGGCCATCGTCTCCTCCCCGCCGGCGCCACCGGCGACGTAGCCGGCAGCACCGGGCGTCATCGCCTCGTAAGCCGCGGCCTCGATCTCCCGCCAGGCGAAGGGCAGGGTCGGCTGCGAGCCGAACAACCCGTTGAGGTAGACCTCGTTCTGGAAGTCCGCGAACGACCCTGTGCTCATCGGCCGTTCCTACCGCCGGAGGGATCCATGTACGCCTGGCGGCTGCACGAGCTCGGGGAGCCGCAGGACGTCCTGCGCTGGGAGCAGGTGCCGGATCCCGAGCCGCACGCGGGGACGCTGCGGCTGCGGGTCGACGCGGTGGCGCTGAACTTCCCGGACGTGCTGCTGTGCCGCGGGCTCTACCAGGAGAAGCCGCCGCTGCCCTTCACGCCCGGGCTCGAGGTCTGCGGCACGGTCCTCGACGGCCCCCGCACCGGTGAGCGGGTCCTGGCCACCACCAACTTGCCGCAGGGCGGCCTCGCCGAGCAGGTGGTGGTGGCGGAGGCGGCCGCCCTGCCGATCCCGCCCGCCATGTCCGCCCCGACCGCGGCAAGCATGCTCATCACCTACCAGACCGGCTACGTCGGGCTGCACCGCCGCGCGCAGCTGCGGGTCGGGGAGACGCTGCTGGTGCACGCCGGCGCCGGCGGGGTCGGGAGTGCGGCGATCCAGCTGGGCAAGGCAGCGGGCGCCCGCGTGATCGCCACCGCCGGCGGTCCCGAGAAGGTCCGGGTCTGCGAGCAGCTCGGCGCGGACGTCGCGATCGACTACCTGTCCGAGGACTTCGTCCCCGTCGTGAAGGACCTCACCGAGGGCCGCGGCGCCGACGTCATCTACGACTCCGTCGGCGGCGACGTCTTCGACCGCAGCCGGCGGTGCATCGCCTTCGAGGGGCGCCTGGTGGTCGTCGGGTTCGCCGGCGGGCGCATCGCCGAGGCCCCCACGAACCACGCCCTGGTCAAGAACTACTCGGTCGTCGGCCTGCACTGGGGGCTCTACCGCTCGCTGCAGCCCCAGGTCGTGCCGGAGACCCACGCCGCCCTGATGGCCCTGTGGGAGCAGGGGCTGGTGGACCCCCTCGTCGGGGCCGAGCTGCCGCTCGGCGAGGCGCCGACGGCGCTGACCCGGCTCGGCGACCGGGCGACGGTCGGCAAGGTCGTCCTCGTCCCCGCACGCGCGGCTTGAGGCCGCGGGACGTCAGCGGTACTGCGCGGAGATCGCGAGCACCTTCTGGACGTACCAGTCGGCGTGGTTGTAGGCGAAGATCGCGTCGTAGAGCCCCTGCGGGCCGCGGTTGGCGCCGAAGCGGCACAGGTAGGCGGCGGAGGACGGAACCGCGTCGAACGGGTTCATGATGTCGGCCCGGCCGTCCTTGTCGCCGTCGATGCCGTACGCCGCCCAGGTGCTGGGCAGGAACTGCATCGGGCCGAGAGCACCTGCGCTGGACGGGCCCAGGTGGCGCCCGTGACCGCTCTCGACCTGCCCGATCGCGGCGAGGACGGTCCAGGACAGCCCCTTGCAGTAGCGGGCCGAGTCGATGTAGAGCTCGCGGTAGTTGCGCGGCTTGCCCGCCCGGGCCCGGGCCACCTCAGGGCGCAGGACCTCGATGGCGGCCTCCGCGCCGAGAACCTCCGTGACCGACGTCCGCAGGGCGCTGATGCCCCTGGCCGGCGCGCTGATGAGGACGGCGTTCTGAGGGACGACACCCAGCTGACGGGCCCTCGCCCGGTCCAGAACGACGTCCACGCCGGGCAGCCCGAAGGCGGCGACGGCGCCGATGCGGACCGGCAGCTCGACCGGAGCGCCCGCGATGCTTCCGCCCAGGCTGACCGGGCCGCCCAGCGTCAGCTGCCGGTCCCGCGCCAGCCCGAAGGTGGGAGCGACCTCGCCGCGCGAGACCGCCTCCCAGAGGGCGTCCGAGCGGGCGGTCTCCTGCGGCGTGAAGGCCCGGAAGGTGGCCGGGTCCACACCGAGCAGCCGCGCGTCCTGCCCGGCGAGCTGCACGGTCCCCAGGTCCGCCACCGTGACACCCACGACCTCGGGCAGCGCCCCGAGAGCGGACACCTGCTCCGCGGTCAAGGGAGCGGGGAGGGTGACGAGCAGGTCCGGTGACCGCAGCTCGAGGGCCGGTGCCGGCGCGGGGGCAGCGGGTGGGCCCGCCGGGGCGGGGGCGGCGGGCGGCGGCGCGTCCGGCAGAGGGGCGCCAGCGAGGGCGGCATCGGGCAGCGCCCCCTCGGGCAGCGGGAGCGGAGCGGGTGCGCCGGCGGCGGCGGCCTCAGCCGGCTCGGCGGCCGGCGGCTCGGCGCCAGCGGGACCGGTAGCGGCAACGACGGCCTGCGTACCCCCCGCGGGCTGGAGGTCGCCGAGCGCGGCGACTCCGACGGCGGACAGGAGGGTGGCGCCCACGGCTACCGCGACAAGGGCCGGGCTCCCCGAGCCCCATGCGCCGCCGAGCCGCACGCGCGTCCTGCCTCTCGCTGCTGGTCACCTCCCGAGTGGCGGTGACACCATCCCTGCCGTGCTGCTCTTCGAGATCTCCAACGAGGCCCAGGTGCATCTGGACACGGGCCGGAAACATACCGGCCTTTGGCCGGAAAAGCGCCAGAGGTCGATCTCGCGGTGATGTGGGACGTCGCGGTGGTGGGGGCAGGGCCGGCCGGAGCAGCAGCGGCCCTCGCCGCGGTGCGGGCCGGCGCCCGCACGGTCCTGCTGGAAAGGGAGTCCCTGCCCCGCTACAAGCGGTGCGGCGGCGGCCTCATCGGGGTGTCGCAGGCGGCCGTGCTCGCCGCAGGGGTCGACCTCCCGACCCTGACCCTCGACCGCGTCGGGCGGGTCACCTTCACCAACGGCGGACGGAGGGGCTTCGAACGCGCAGCCGCGCCGTTCCTGCCGATGGTCCTTCGCGCCTCGCTCGACGAGGCCCTGGTACGCCGGGCGCAGGACGCCGGTGTGGAGCTGCGGACCGGGGTGGCGGTCACGGGCTACGAGCAGGGCGCGTCCGGGGTCCTGCTGCGCACGCGGGGCGCTCCCGTGTCGGCGGCCGCGGTCGTCGGAGCGGACGGCTCCGGCAGCCGCGCCGCCGCGCATGTCGGCGTGCGCTGCGAGCAGGTCGACCTGGGGCTGGAGGCGGAGCTGCCGACACCGGCGGGGTCCTCCTGGGCCGGTCGCCTGCTGCTCGACTGGGGACCGGTTCCCGGCTCGTACGGCTGGGTCTTCCCGAAGGGCGACACCCTGACGGTCGGGGTGATCGGCGACCGGCGGCACGGCGAGCAGCTGCGCGCCTACTACGCCTCGTTCGTCGCCTCCCTCGGGCTGGACCTGCGGACCGCGGCACACGACGGCGGCCACCTGACACGGGTGCGCGCACCGTCCTCCCCCCTGGTACGCGGGCGCGTCCTCGTCGCCGGGGACGCCGCCGGCCTGCTCGAGCCCTGGACCCGCGAGGGGATCTCGTTCGCGCTTCGCTCGGGTGCGCTGGCCGGCGCGGCAGCGGCGCGGGACCCGGCCGCCTACCCGTCGGCGGTCCTTTCCGAGCTCGGTGCGGAGATGGCCGGCGGCCGGCGGGCGCTGGCGGCGTTCCGCAACCACCCCCGGCTGGTGCACGGCGTGATGCGCTCGGTGCCCGGGATGTGGGGCCTGTTCTGCGACCTCGTGGCCGGCCGGACCGACATCGGCAAGCAGCTCGAGCGGCGGCCCGTACGCGCCGTGGTGCGGGCCGGCGGCGGCTGAGCCGCTCCTCGGGCAGCCGGCTACCCGTGAGCCGCCGCGGCCCGGTCCAGGCCCTGGGCGAACTCCGCCCGCACCGCCGCGCCGTGCTCATCGAGCGCCGGGGCAGCGGGCCGGTGGGTGGGGTCGTCGTAGCCGTCAGCCTTCACCGGGTTGCCGGGCACCGGGAGCCCGCCGGCATCGACCACCATCCGGCGGACCCGCGTCTGCTCGCTGCCCAGCGCCTCGGCCACGCTGCTGATCGGGCCGGACGGGATGCCGGCGAGGTCCAGCCGGTCGAGCCAGTGCTCGGCATCCGCGGTGCGCAGCACCGCCTCGAGCTCGGCCTTGAGCTCGTCCCGGGCCTCGTGCCGTGCGGCGTTGCCGACGAAGCGCGCGTCGGCGACGAGCCCGGGCCGGCCCAGTGCGACGGCCAGCGCCGCGAAGAGCTCGTCATTCGCCGCGCAGATCGTGATGTCGCGGTCCCGGCAGCGGAAGGTGTCGAACGGGGCGATCGTGAAGTGCGCGTTGCCGATCGGCCCCGGGTCGGTTCCGGTCGCGAGCCAGGACAGCGCCGCGCCCTCCAGGAGGCTGACGCTCGCGTCGTACATCGCGATGTCGAGGTGGGTGCCCCGTCCCGTCGCGGCTCGGCCCAGCAGGGCGCTGGTGATGGCGCCGAAGGCGTACAGCCCGGCCGCGAGGTCGGCCACGGGGATCCCGGGCTTGACCTCGGCCCGGCCGCCGGCCTCGCCGGCCGCGCGCTCCCGGCCGGTGATGGCCATGATCCCGCTCATCCCCTGGACGACCGCGTCGTACGCCGGGCGCTGCGCCCACGGGCCGGTGTGGCCGAAGCCGCTGATCGAGCAGTAGACCAGCCCGGGGTTGCGGTCCAGCAGCACCACCGGTCCGAGACCCAGCCGGTCCATGACGCCTGGCCGGTAGTTCTCGACCAGCACGTCCGCTCGGGCCGCGAGGCCGCGGGCGACCGCCGCGTCGGCCGGGACCCGCAGGTCGAGGGCGACCGACTCCTTGCCCCGGTTGACCCGGGCGAAGTAGAGAGACCGGCCGTCGAGGAAGGGCCCGTAACCGCGCGAGTCGTCGCCGTTCCCGGGCCGCTCCACCTTGATCACCCGCGCGCCCAGGTCGGCGAGCATCATCGCCGCGAACGGCCCGGCCAGCACCCGGCTGAAGTCCGCCACCAGCAGGCCGTGCAGCGGTCCGGCTGCTGGTGTGACGGACGTGTTCCGTTCCGGAGTCAACACGCCTCTCATCCTGCCCTCGACGGGAAGGTGTGGCGCAACTGTGGTGTTGTGAGGACATGAACGCGACCGTGACCCCCGCCGCTGCCTCTCTGACCGCCGCCGACCGCTGCGACCGCTGCGGCGCGCAGGCTCTCGTTCGTGTCGTGCTCAGCTCCGGAGAGCTGCTGTTCTGCGGGCACCACGCCAAGGCCTACGAGGACAAGCTCCGCGAGAAGGCCGTCGACTGGGTCGACGAGACCGCCGCCCTGCTCAACTGACCCGGCGCGCGCTGATCCGGCTCGGGCCGGCCAGCCCCACCGGCCGCGGACTAGCTCGGGGAGGTGCCGGCGTCCACCGGCCCGCCGCCCCCGTCGGCTGCGCTCTCCCCTTCGCCGGC
>JAUJOY010000003.1:0-226991 GCA_030447385.1 Mycobacteriales bacterium | reverse complement strand
CCCCTTCGCCGGCGCGCCCGTCGGTCACGTCGACCACCCTCGAGGGCTGGCCGCCTTGACCGACCTCGATCCGCCGGGGCTGGGAGCTCTGCTTCACCGGGATGGTCAGGTGCAGCACGCCGTTGGTGTAGTCGGCCGAGACTCCTTGGGCGTCGACGCCCTCCCCGAGGACCAGCTGCCGGGTGAAGCTGCCCTGCGGGCGCTCGGCCACCAGCACCTGCTCGCCAGCGGGGAACGCCGCCTGCCGTTGCGCCTGCACGGTGAGCGTGCTGCGCTCCACGGTCAGCTCGATCGTGCCAGGGTCCACGCCGGGCAGGTCCAGCGCGACGCGGTAGCTCTCCCCCTCCTTCCAGGCGTCCATGGGCATCAGGGCCGGCGTCCGGACGCCCGACACCATCTGGCTGGTCAGCCGCTCCATGTCGCGGAACGGATCGCGGAAGGGATCGAAGCGCAAGATCGACACAGCAGCCTCCGGAAGCGGTCGGGTCCGAGGTCCGCGAGGATTCTGCCCGCTGCTCAGCCGACCCTGTCGAGCACGAGAGGCCGGACTCCGGTTCGAGGCGACCGCTGCGGGCACATCTGGGTTCCGGACGCCCTCGGCCGAGGCGAGGAGGCTGGCGTGCCCCGCGACGACGTCGAGCAGCGGCTGCTCCGCCGCCATCCGGACCTGCCCGCAGGGGTCGTGCTGGGTGTGATCGGCCGCGCGGTACGCCGCCTCTCCCACACCCCGACCGCCGCCCACCCCGCTGCCGGCATCGACTGGGCGGAGGTGGAGCGGGCCGCGGACGAGCAGCTGCTCCTGCGACAGGTCGTGCGCCTGCACGGGGCCGGCTTCGGCGACGGCAGGACCACCCCGGGGATCGCGTAGGTCCTTCCCGGGGGTCGGCCCGGCGCGTGGACGGGCCGCCTTGGGGAAAGGGGACCCGCGATCAGCCACGAGCGGGTCGACCGGCAGCGGCCGGCCCCCTTCCCTGGAAGTGAGCACCGCATGAAGACGTCCGGGAGCAGCCCGGCTCAACGCGGCCGCATGATGGCCCACGCAGACCTGCCGGGCAGCCCGACCGACCTCACCAAGCCGTCATGGAAGTACGTCCTCAAGAAGGCGGTCCGGGAGTTCTCCGACGACCAGTGCACCGACATCGCGGCCGCCCTGACCTACTACGCGGTGCTGTCGCTGTTCCCCGCGCTACTGGCGATCGTCTCGCTGCTGGGCGTGTTCGGCCAGGGCCAGCGCACCAGCGACGCGCTCATCGGGATCGTGGGCGACCTCGGGCCACGGTCCGCGGTCGACACCTTCCGCCCGGTGCTCGAGAGCCTGGTCGAGAACCAGGCGGCGGGCTTCGCCCTCGTCCTCGGCCTGCTGAGCGCGCTGTGGTCGGCCTCCGGCTACGTCGGCGCGTTCTCTCGCGCGATGAACCGGATGTACGAGATCGAGGAGGGTCGCCCCTTCTACAAGCTGCGCCCGATGCAGATCGTCGTGACGCTGATCGCCGTGCTCCTGATCAGCGTGATGGCCGTGGCCCTGGTGGTGAGCGGTCCGCTCGCGGAGTCCGTCGGGCGGGCGCTCGGCCTCGGCAGCGCGGCGGTCACCGCCTACCAGATCGCGAAGTGGCCCGTCCTGGTGGCGATCGTCATCCTGATCGTGGCGATCCTGTACTACGCCACACCCAACGTGCAGCAGCCCAAGTTCAAGTTCCTCAGCGTCGGGGCGGTCATCGCGCTCGTCGTCTGGGCGCTCGCGTCCGTGCTGTTCGCCTTCTACGTCGCCAACTTCGGCAGCTACAACAAGACCTACGGGGCGCTGGCCGGCGTCGTCGTCTTCCTCCTGTGGCTGTGGATCACGAACCTCGCCCTGCTGTTCGGCGCCGAGTTCGACTCCGAGCTGGAGCGGGCCCGCGAGCTGCAGGCCGGGCTGCCCGCCGAGGAGGAGCTGCAGCTGCCGCCGCGCGACACCACGAAGATCGAGAAGAAGGGCAAGAAGGAGGCGGAGGAGCTCGAGCAGGCCCGCAGGCTTCGCGAGAGCCGCGGGGGCACCCGCCGCTGAGCTGGAGCTCGCCACCCCGCGGACGCAGTCGTCGCCGGGCTCACGAGCCGCTGGCCCGAGCGGCGAACCGGCCGTCGCGCCGCTCGACCACCAGCGGCAGCCCGAACGCACGCGACAGCAAGCGGCCGGTCAGCACCTCCGTCACGGGGCCGGCCGCGACCACCGCGCCGCGGGCGAGCAGCAGCGCGTGCGTGGTGCCGACTGGCACCTCCTCGACGTGATGGGTCACCAGCACGGTCGGCGGTGCGCTCTCGTCGCGCGCGAGCCGGGTCAGCAGGCGCAGCAGCGCCTCCCGCGCGCCGAGGTCCAGCCCGGCCGCCGGCTCGTCGAGCAGCAGCAGCTCGGGATCGGTCATGAGCGCCCTGGCGAGCAGCACCCGCTTGCGCTCGCCCTCCGACAGCGTGCCGAACCGCCGGCTGGTGAAGCTGCGCAGCCCCATCCGCGCCAGCAGGTCCTGCGCCCGGTCGACGTCGGTCTCCTCGTACCGCTCCGACCACCGTCCGATCACGCCGTAGGCGGCGGTGACCACCACGTCGAGCGCCTTCTCCCGCTGCGGCACCCGGTCGGCCAGGGCGGCGCTGGACAGGCCGATCCGGGTGCGCAGCTCGCCGAGGTCCACCCCGCCGACCCGTTCCCCCAGCAGCTCCACGGTGCCGCGGGTCGGGAAGAGGGCCGCGGCAGCCAGGTGCAGCAGGGTGGTCTTGCCCGCCCCGTTGGGGCCGAGGACGACCCAGCGCTCGTCCTCGCGCACGGTCCAGTCGACGTCGGCGAGGATCGGCGTCCCGCCACGGAGCACTGCGACGCGGGACATCTGCAGCACGGGCCGGGCCATCGGCACGAACCGTAGCCGCACCGGCTCCGCACTCCGGCCGGCCGGCGTCGGATGGCCGCGATGTCACAGTTGCCGCCATGGGCTACCGCTGCTTCGACGTGGAGATCTCCGACCGGGTCGCGCACCTGCGGCTGTGCCGGCCGGACGAGCTCAACACCATGACCCCCGAGTTCTGGCGGGAGCTGCCCGAGATCGTGACCTCGATCAGCGACGCCGCCACCGCGCGCGTCGTGGTGATCAGCAGCACCGGCAGGCACTTCAGCGCCGGGATGGACCTGTCGGTCTTCCTCAGCGGGGAGATCGGGACCCCCGCCGGGGCCGAGCCAGGCCGCGTGCACGCGAGGACCCGCTCCCAGGCGCGCGTGCTGCAGGGCTCGTTCACCGCTCTGGAGAAGGCCCGGATGCCCGTGCTCGCGGCCGTGCAGGGCGGCGTGATCGGTGGGGCGGTCGACCTCGTGACCGCCTGTGACCTGCGCTACGCCACTGCCGACGCGTTCTTCTGCGTGCAGGAGATCAATATCGGGATGACGGCCGACGTCGGGACGCTGCAGCGGCTCGGCAGGCTCGTGGCGGAGGGCTTCGCGCGCGAGATGGCCTACACCGGCAGGCGCGTGTCGGCCACGCGGGCACACGAGGTGGGACTGGTCCAGCAGGTCTACCCCGACCACGAGGCGCTGCTTGGCGGCGTGCTCGACACGGCCCGCGAGATCGCGACGAAGTCACCGCTGGCCATCTGGGGGACGAAGGTGGCGATGAACTACGCGAGGGACCACGGCGTGGACGACGCGCTGGACCAGATCGCCACCTGGCAGGCGGGGATGTTCCAGCCGGCGGACATGGCCGAGGCCTTCGCCGCCCGGGCGGACAAGCGTGCGCCGGTCTTCCCCGAGCTGCTCCCTGAGCCGGACGGCCTGTAGCGGGCTACGGTGCGCACGGGGCGTCGAGCGGCGCCCGAACCTCAAAGGAGCGCACATGGCGGAAGTGGTCGGCGTGGTCGACGTCCTGGCCTCGCAGGGCAAGGGCGGGGAGGTCCTCGCCGCCTTCGAGGCCTGTCTCACCCAGACCCACCAGGAGGAGGGCTGCCTGACCTACGCGCTGCACCGGGACAACGACAACCCCGACCACATCGTGCTCGTCGAGCGCTGGCGGTCGCAGGGGGACCTCGACGAGCACATGCAGAAGCCTTACGTGGCGGCCCTGTTCGCGGCGGCTGGCACGCCGGGGCTGCTCGCCGAGGCGCCGCGGCTGACCTTTGCCAGCCCGCTCTCCCTCGGAAGCCCCGCCAAGGGCAACCTCTGACGCCCTGATCAACCCGCCTGGCGGTAGCTGTCGTGCACCTCAGCCCGGACCCTCACGGCGGGCACACCCACGGCCCGGAGGATCTGCGGCGCCACACCGTCGCGCATGCCCGCCAGCGCGAGGGCGATGTGCTCGCAGCCGATGTGGCGATCCCCCAGCACAAGCGCCTCACGCAGAGACTGCTCGAGGCAGCGCTTGGCCCTCGGGGTGAAGGGCAGGTGGCCCCCGCCGGCGCGGCACGACCGGCGCCTGCCCCAGCCGTGCCCCCTGGGCTCACGGGCGAGCGCCTGAACGCCGAACACCGCCTCGACCTTCTGACGGACCAGGTCGACGTCGATGCCGATCACGGCGAGAGCGTCGCAGTCGAGGGCGCCGGCCGGGGTTCCTACGACGTTCAGCAGGGTTCTCTCCACGGTGGCCGGTGTCAGGCCGAGATCACGCAAGGCGGCGCCGGCTGAGGTCTCGCCGAGAGCCACCGCCAGCAGCAGGTGCTCACATCCGACATAGCCGTGGCCGAGCCGGCGGGCCTGCTGCTGGGCCTGCACCACGACCGCCCGAGCATCGGAGGTGAACCGCTCGAACATCACCGTCTCCCGAGGCGCCGGCCGTGCTTGCGGTGCACGGTCTGCTTCGTGACGCCCAGCCGCGCGGCGATGTCCTGCCAGGACCACCCGAGCTGCCTGGCCCGGTCGACGTGGAGCGCTTCGAGCTGCTCGGTCAGCGCGCGCAGGGCGGCCACCGCGCGAAGGCCGACATCGGGGTCCTGGCTCGCGGCCCGATCGGCGAGCTCCGGGGTGACGGTCATAGCGTCAGCATACGCTGACGTAGCGCCGTTCGTCAACATCTGCTGACGGCCGCGGGGCGTGAACGTTCGTCGCGAAGGGCGCGCTATGTCAGCCGGCTCCCGACCGGCTGTGGCGAAGCGTGATGCTCATCCGGGCGCCGGAGGCCGACTTCTCCCGCGGGACGGTGTGGTGCCAGTCGTGCTGGCAGGCTCCGCCCATCACCAGCAGGTCGCCCTCCCCCGGCGCGTAGCGCCGCGCCACCGGACCACCGGCGGCGGGCCGCAGCAGGAACGACCGCCGGGTCCCGAGGGAGACCGTTGCCACCAACGGGTTCCGCAGCACCTTGCGCACCGTGTCGGCGTGCCAGGCCACCGCGTCCGAGCCGTCCCGGTAGAGGTTGATCAGGCAGGAGTCGAAGTTCACGCCGTAGCGGGCCGAGAGCGGCTCGGTCAGCTCCCGCAGCTCGGGCGGCAGGTGCTCGCCGGTCCTCCACGACGCGACGAGGCGCGGCTCGAGCACCTGCTTGTCCCACATCGTGCGGGTGCGCTGCTGCCAGGGGGCGGTCTGCAGCAGCCGGTCGAACAGCTCCCCGTGGTCGGGCACCCATGCGGGGACGACGTCCAGCCAGGACCGCTCGTCGAGCGCCTCACGACGCAGGGCGGAGAACGACAGGCGCTCGGCCTCGGGCTCGACGTCGTCGAACAGCGACGCCTGGCGCGTCACCCGGGGCGGGGGCTGGGCAGGCACCTGTCCAGTGTGAGCGACGAGGGAGGCGGGCGGTGCTGCCCTCCGCTACCTTTCGGCGCGAGCCGGCAGCACGGCACCGACCGTCGGCGCTCGGGCTGCTCGAGGGGTGCTGCGCCATGACCGATTCCCGTACCGACCGCCCGTCCCAGCCGTCGGCGGCGCCCGCTCTCTCCGGCGTACGCGCCGGTGCCTTCGCGCTCTACAAGGTGCTGATCGCGCTGTTCGCGGTTGGCGTCCTCGTGCAGATCTACCTCGCCGGACTCGGCATCTTCGACTCCTCGGTGGCGGCCACCGACGGTGCGAGCACCGAGCTCGACCCGCACCGCACCCTGGGCACGATCCTCACCCAGCCCGGGGCCACGCTGCTGCTCGTGCTCGCGCTCGTCGCCCGCCCGAACCGGCGGATCGTGCAGGGGACCGTGGCGCTGGTGGTGCTCGGGCAGATCCAGACCCTCCTCGCGGACTTCGGGGACGGGATGCCTGTGCTCGGCGGGCTGCACACCCTCCTGGCGTTCGCCTACCTCGGCCTGGTCGCGGACCTGGCCCGCAACGCGCTGGACCGCCGCTCCCGCTGAGCGGCATCGGCCGGCAGGGGGCACACTGGACGAGGAGCCTCGCGCCGTCCTGCCCGCCGACCGCGCTCACCGCTTCGCCGAGGAGGCGCTCGTGCGGTACCACCGCTCCACCGCCGAGGTCACCGTCGTGACGTCCGCTGGTCTGAGCCACTCCGAGGACATCGCGCTGCGCCAACGCCGCTACCTGCTGACCCAGAGCGTCCGCGGCGTCTGCATCCTCCTCGCAGCCGCGCTTCCCGTGCCGCTGATCTACAAGGGGTTGCTGATCGTCGGCGCGCTCGCCCTCCCGTGGTTCGGCGTGATCATGGCCAACGCCGGTCCGACGGTGCCGAGCAGGCGGAAGACGGCGCTGCAGGACTCCCCCGTCGAGCAGCCCGAGCGCATCGCCATCGAGCCCTCCCGGGTCATCGACGCCGACCTCTAGCCCTGGTCCTTCGCCGCCTTCGCGGCCGCCTTCACCGACTGCTTGTACGCGCGTACCGACTGCAGGGTCTGCGGTGACGTGACGTCGGCGATGCTGCGCAGCGCCCCGTCCTCGCCGTAGGCTCCGGCCGCTTCACGCCACCCCGGCGGCTGCACCCCGAGCTGCTTGCCCAGCAGCGCCAGGAAGATCTGCGCCTTCTGCCGGCCGAAACCGGGCAGGCCCTCGAGCCGCCGCAGCAGCTCAAGGCCGTCCGGAACGTCCTTCCAGACCGTTTCCGCACTGCCGTCGTAGTTCTCCACCAGGGCGCGGCACAGGGCCTGCACCCGCGACGCCATGGACCCCGGGAAGCGGTGCACCGCCGGTGGGGTGGCCATCACCGCGCAGAAGGCCTCAGGGTCGTGCTCGGCGATCCGCGCCGCGTCGAGGTGACCGAGCCGCTCGAGCAGCGCCGCCGGGCCCCGAAAGGCCTTCTCCATCGGGATCTGCTGATCGAGCAGCATGCCGACCAGCAGGGCGAGCGGGTCGCGCGAGAGCAGGGCGTCCGCTTCGGCGTCCTGAGCGAGCTGCAGCGCGGGCATGCAGTCATCGTGCCGCCTCTCGACGCGACCCGCATCGGCAACCTCCCGTGAGATCACGAAATGGTGTTCGCACGTGGCATTCCGCTCCGCCTGGGGGGTCCCGCCTCTTACTCTGTCGAACAAACTGCAGGAGGAAGCTGCCATGACCACCGAGCTCACGAGGGCGCACCAACCGCGTCCGGCGTGCGCTGTCCGTGCGGTCCGGCACGACCCCCCTGCGGCGCGGAACAACTCGCCGGAGGGTGTGGCCGGGCGCCGGCTCCGGATGGTCGGACGGGAGGTCCTGCTGGTGGGCGGGCTCCTGCTCGTCTACCAGGTTTCCCGGCTGCTCGGCGGCCGCGACGTCCGGGCAGCCTTCGAGAACGCCGGCCGCGTGCTCGACCTCGAGCGAAGCCTCGGGCTGCCGGCCGAGCAGGCGCTGCAGTCGCTCCTGCTGGCCGCGGAGCCGCTCGTCCCGGCAGCGAACGCCTACTACGCCACAGCGCACCTGCCGGTCACGATCGGGGCGCTGCTCTGGCTGCTGCTCGCCAGGCCGACGTCCTACCTGCGGACCCGCCGGGCCCTGCTGGGCGCCACCGCCGTCGCGCTCGCGATCTACCTGCTGGTGCCCGTCGCGCCGCCGCGGATGCTGCCCGGCTTCGTCGACACGGCCGCGGCGTACGGGCAGTCCGTCTACGGCACGACCGGAGCCTCGGCTCTGGCGAACCAGTACGCTGCCCTGCCCAGCCTGCACGTCGGGTGGGCGGTGCTGGTGGCCGGCGCCTGCATAGTCGCCGGGCGCACCCGGTGGCGCTGGCTCTGGCTGGTGCACCCCGCCCTGACGGTGGTCGTGGTCGTGGCCACGGGCAACCACTTCTGGCTGGACGCGGTGCTCGGAGCCGTGCTCGTCGGCGGTGCCTGGCAGCTCGCCGGTCGGCCGGCCCTCGTTCCCCTGCCGCAGCCCCTCCGGGCAGGCTGAGGCCCCTGCTTCGACGCGGCTCCCCTCGAGCGCCGGGATGCGGGCAAGATGGGGCCGTGCCCCCCCTGCGCTCCACGGACAGCCCGCGCGCCGCGATGTCCACGCAGATCCCGGTCGTGCTGCTCTCCCACCGCGGGCCGGTGTCGTTCGACCGGGACGCGACGAGTGGCGAGCGCACGGCGACCCGCGGCGCCGGTGGCCTGGTCACGGCGCTGTCCGGGCTGGCCGCGCACCTGGACGAGGCCGTCTGGGTGTTCGTCGCGGCCGGCGAGGAGGACGTCGCGGTCGCCCGCGAGACCGAGGGGGCCCCCGCCCGCCTGCTCCTGGACCCCGAGCCCCGGCTGCTCGAGGACGGAGACGACCAGGAGGGCCGGCAGTTCCCCGTCCGCCTGCTCGAGATCCCACACGAGGTGCACGAGCCGTTCTACGGGGTCATCTCCAACCCGCTGCTGTGGTTCGTCCAGCACCGGCTCTACGACCTGACCCGAAGCCCCTCGCTGGGGCGCGAGGAGCGGACGGCGTTCGAGGAGGGCTACGTCGTCGCCAACGAGCTCGCGGCCGACGCCGTCATCGAGCAGGTCGCGAAATCGGCTACCCCACCGGTGGTCCTGCTGCACGACTACCACTTCTACCTCGTCGGGGACCTCGTCCGGCAGAGCTGCCCGGACGCCCTGATCAGCCACTTCGTCCACATCCCGTGGCCCGAGCCGGACTCGTGGCGGGTCCTGCCGCCCGACATGCGCAACCGGCTGCTGAACGGGCTGCTCGGCTGCGACATCGTCGCCTTCCACACCCGGGCCGACGCACGGGCCTTCCAGCTGTGCTGCCAGGAGCTGCTCGGGCTGCCGACCGACCTGCGCTCCATGACGGTGTCCGTCGCCGGCCGCACCGTGCGGGTGCGCGTCTACCCGATCAGCATCGACATCCCGGCGCTGGAGGCGATCGCGCACACCGACGCCTCCGACGAGCACCTGGTCGACCTCGACCACACGCTCGGCACGGGTCGGCTGATCCTGCGCGTGGACCGCACCGACCCCAGCAAGAACATCGTGCGGGGCTTCCAGGCGTACGACCTTCTGCTGGCCGAGCACCCCGAGCACCACGGCAACGTCGTCTTCCTCGCCCTGCTCCAGCCCAGCCGCCAGGACGTCAAGGAGTACGCCGACTACCTCGCCGCCATCGGGGCGGCCGCCTCCTCCGTCAACGCCCACCACGGGACCGGCGACTGGCAGCCGGTCGACCTGCGCTACGCCTCCGACATGGCGCTCGCCACGGCGGCTTACCGCCGGTGCGACGTCCTCGTGGTCAACGCGGTGGCCGACGGCATGAACCTCGTCGCGAAGGAGGCGGTGGTCCTCAACGAGCGCGACATGGTGCTGGCGCTGTCGGAGGCGACCGGGGCGCACGACGAGCTGGGGCAGTTCGCGGTGACGCTGCACCCGTTCGACGTGGCGCAGCAGGCCGAGGCCCTGCACGAGGCCCTGACGATGCCTCCGCAGCTGCGGCGGGAGCGCCGCGAGCACGCCGCGCTGATCGTGCACCGCAACGACGTCAAGCGCTGGCTGACCGTGCAGCTGCGCGACCTGGCCGCTCTCGCCGGTCCGGATGGATCAAGTTGGACAGACGGAGCAGACAGGGATCATACGGGCCGCCCGGCGTGAAGTTGTTCCTGGGGGGCATGACCTCTCGTGGCGCTTCGTCGCCGGTCACGGCAGCCACCCGGCCTCCCGGACCCCGTCACGGTTGGAGCCCCTCATGGTCGTCCTCGGCCTGATCCTTCTCATCATCGGCCTGCTCGTCGCCAGCCTCAAGATCCTGGTCACGATCGGCCTGATCCTGCTCGTCGTCGGCCTGATCCTGAACTTCGTCCCGGTCGGGGGCAGCCGCCGCCGGGTGTTCTGACCCAGCCCGACGACGCCGCCGTCCGGTCCGGACGGCGGCGTCGTCGTGTCCGGCAGCGGCCGTTGAAGGGCGACGAGGGCCTGGTGCGGCCCGACCGTTAGCGTTCGGGACCAGGCCCGCACGTACGAGGAGCAGCACATGGCCAGCAAGAACAGCTTCGGCGCCCGCGAGGAGCTGACCGTCGGCGACGAGGTCTACGAGATCTACGCGCTGGACGCCGTAGCGGGTGTCGAGGACCTGCCGTACAGCCTCAAGGTGCTGCTCGAGAACCTCCTGCGCACAGAGGACGGCGAGAACATCCCGGCCGACTCCATCCGGGCGGTCGCCGCGTGGGACCCCTCCGCAGAGCCCGACATCGAGATCGCCTTCACGCCGGCCCGCGTGCTCATGCAGGACTTCACGGGGGTCCCGTGCGTCGTCGACCTCGCGGCCATGCGCGAGGCGATGACCGCGCTCGGCGGCGACCCGCGCAGGATCAATCCGCTGGCGCCGGCCGAGCTCGTCATCGACCACTCGGTGATCGCCGACTTCTTCGCCCGTCCGGACGCACTCGAGCTCAACGGCGCCTTGGAGTACCAGCGCAACCGCGAGCGCTACGAGTTCCTGCGCTGGGGGCAGACGGCGTTCGAGGACTTCAAGGTCGTCCCCCCGAACACCGGCATCGTCCACCAGGTCAACCTCGAGCGGCTCGCGAGCGTGGTCTTCAAGCGCACCGTGGACGGGGTGCTGCAGGCCTACCCGGACACCCTCGTCGGGACCGACTCGCACACCACGATGATCAACGGCCTGGGGGTGCTCGGCTGGGGTGTCGGTGGCATCGAGGCAGAGGCGGCGATGCTCGGCCAACCCGTCTCGATGCTGATCCCGAGGGTCGTGGGCTTCAAGCTCCACGGTGAGCTGCCGGCCGGCGCGACCGCGACCGACCTCGTGCTCACCGTCACCGAGCTGCTGCGCAAGCACGGCGTCGTCGGCACGTTCGTGGAGTTCTACGGGCCCGGGGTCGGCAACGTCCCGCTGGCCGACCGGGCGACCATCGGCAACATGAGCCCGGAGTACGGCTCGACGTGCGCGATCTTCCCTGTCGACGACGAGACGCTGGCCTACCTGCGCCTCACCGGTCGACCGGCCCATGACGTCGCCCTCGTCGAGTCCTACGCCAAGCGGCAGGGGCTGTGGCACGACCCGGCCGCGGAGCCGCGCTTCTCCCAGACCCTCGAGCTGGACCTGTCCACGGTCGTGCCGAGCCTGGCGGGCCCGAAGCGCCCCCAGGACCGCGTTCCGCTGGACCGGGCCCGGGCGATGTTCCGCACGGCCCTGGCCGACTACGCGACCACGAACCCCGTCGAGCCGGGGCGCAAGGCGGGTGTCTCGCCGGCGGCGGACGCCGCCACGGACTCCGCCGGCATCGACGAGGCGAGCGCGGAGTCCTTTCCCGCCTCTGATCCTGCGAGCCCCGGCCGAGCGGATCCCGCGGACGCCCCCCGCCCCGCGCACGTCGACGAGGACGGACCCACGGAGCGGCTGTCCAACCCGGTGCCCACGACCCTCGCCTCGGGGGCCGAGGTCACGATCGACCACGGGCACGTCGCCATCGCGGCGATCACGTCCTGCACCAACACGAGCAACCCTTACGTCATGGTCGGTGCCGGGCTGCTCGCGAAGAACGCGGTGGAGAAGGGCCTGTCGAGCAAGCCGTGGGTCAAGACGACCCTGGCCCCGGGCTCGAAGGTCGTCACCGACTACTACGAGCGGGCGGGGCTCACCCCCTACCTCGACAAGCTCGGCTTCGCGACGGTCGGCTACGGCTGCACGACCTGCATCGGCAACAGCGGCCCCCTGCCGGAGGAGGTCAGCGCGGCGGTTCACGACGGTGACCTCGCCGTCGTGTCGGTGCTGTCGGGCAACCGCAACTTCGAGGGCCGGATCAACCCCGACATCAAGATGAACTACCTGGCGTCGCCACCCCTGGTCGTCGCCTACGCCCTCGCGGGCTCGATGGACGTCGACCTCACGAGGGAGCCCCTCGGCGACGGCGCCGACGGCGTACCGGTCTTCCTGTCCGACATCTGGCCCTCGCCGCAGGACGTCGCGGCTGTCGTGGGCGAGGCGATCACCAGCGAGATGTACCGCCAGTCCTACGCCGACGTGTTCGCCGGCGACGAGCGCTGGCGGGCCATCGAGGTGCCCGGCGGGGACACCTTCGACTGGGACCCGGACTCGACCTACGTGCGCAAGCCGCCGTACTTCGACGGCATGACCCGCGAGCCGGCGCCGCTGCAGGACATCGAGGGCGCGAAGGTCCTCGCGGTCCTCGGAGACTCGGTGACGACCGACCACATCAGTCCGGCGGGCAACATCCGGGGAAGCAGCCCCGCCGGCGAGTACCTCCAGGAGCACGGCGTCGCGCCGCAGGACTTCAACAGCTACGGCTCCCGGCGCGGCAACCACGAGGTCATGATCCGGGGCACCTTCGCCAACATCCGCCTCCGCAACCAGCTCGCGCCGGGCACCGAGGGCGGCGTGACGGTCAAGGACGGGAAGGAGCTCACCATCTACGAGGCCAGCCAGGCCTACCAGGCCGAAGGGACCCCCCTGGTGATCCTGGCGGGCAAGGAGTACGGCAGCGGGTCGAGCCGCGACTGGGCCGCCAAGGGCACGGCCCTGCTGGGCGTACGCGCGGTGATCGCCGAGTCCTACGAGCGCATCCACCGCTCGAACCTGCTCGGCATGGGGGTGCTCCCCCTGCAGTACTCGAGCGGCGACAGCGCGCAGTCCCTCGGGCTCTCCGGCTCGGAGGTCTTCACCATCCGGGGCATCTGCGGAGACGCCCCGCTGCCCCGCCGGCTCACGGTCGAGGCGGACGGCACGACGTTCGAGGTGACCGTGCGGATCGACACCCCCGGCGAGCACGCCTACTACCGGAACGGCGGGATCATGCCGTTCGTCCTGCGCTCGCTGCTCTGACCCGGGCTCCAGCGGCTCTGCCGGGCGCGGGAGGACGCTCTCGACGCGGGATGTTCGATGCCGGGGGCGACAGCAGCGATACTGGTCGGGTGCGGTTCTGCTCGCGGACGTGGTCGCGCCTGTGCCCGCCCCTCTCCGGGGCCGTCAGCCACAGGTGCGCTCTCGAAGCAGGACGCGCGCTGCCCGGCCGGTTCCCCGCGTGGCTGAGCCCCTCCCCCTGCCCTTCTCCACGTCCCTGCTGACGAAGGACCCTTCGTGACGCCGCCTCGCTCTGCCCGCGCCTCCGTCGACGCCGCGCCACCCAAGAAGGCGCCGCGGAAGGCAGCCCCGAGGAAGTCAGCGCCCGCGGTGGCTACCGTGCCGGCGGAGGTCGCCGAGGAGTCGCCGGAGGACCCCGACGCGGCCTTCGACCCGGCCGCGATCGAGGCCGACCTCGCGGCGGAGCCGGTGGACGCCGTCGAGGACGCGGTCCTGCTCGACCCGGCGATCATGGCGGCCACCGACCCCGCCCTGGCCGCCGCAGCGGCGACCGCCGCCGCAGCGGCGGAGGACGACGAGGACGACGAGGACGACGAGGACGGCGCCCCGAAGGCCAAGACCGACGACGACGACGAGGACGAGGACGACAAGAAGCCGCTGGCCGCAGAGGGGGAGGTCGGCATCTCGACCGACCTCGTCCGCGCCTACCTCAAGGAGATCGGCAAGGTCCCGCTGCTGACCGCCGAGCTCGAGGTCGAGCTGGCCCAGCGGATCGAGGCCGGGCTGTTCGCGGCGGAGAAGATCCGCCAGGCCGAGGCGGGGGAGGCCGCAAAGCTCTCGGCAGCCCTGCGCCGGGACCTCGACTGGCTCGTGCAGGACGGCGGGAAGGCCAAGCGCCACTTGCTGGAGGCCAACCTGCGCCTGGTCGTCTCCATCGCCAAGCGCTACCTGGGTCGCGGCATGCTGTTCCTGGACCTCATCCAGGAAGGCAACCTCGGGCTCATCCGGGCGGTCGAGAAGTTCGACTACACCAAGGGATACAAGTTCTCGACCTACGCGACGTGGTGGATCCGCCAGGCCATCACCCGCGCGATGGCCGACCAGGCCCGCACGATCCGCATCCCGGTGCACATGGTCGAGCAGATCAACAAGCTCACCAGGGTCCAGCGCGAGATGCTCCAGGAGCTCGGCCGCGAGCCGACCCCTGAGGAGCTCGCCAAGGAGCTCGACATGACCCCCGAGAAGGTCGTGGAGATCCAGGGCTACGCGCGGGAGCCGGTGTCCCTGGAGACCACGATCGGTGATGACCAGGACTCCAGCCTGGGCGACTTCATCGAGGACGCGGACGCGCCGATCGCCGCGGAGGTCGTGTCGTACGGCCTCATGCAGGAGCAGCTCGGCGAGGTGCTCCGCACGCTGACCGACCGCGAGGCCGCGGTGGTGAAGATGCGCTTCGGCCTGGTCGACGGCCAGCCCCGCACCCTCGACGAGATCGGCCGCGAGTTCGGGCTGACCCGAGAGCGGATCCGCCAGATCGAGAGCAAGACGCTGTCCAAGCTGCGCCACCCGTCCCGCTCGCAGAAGCTGCGCGACTACCTCGACTAGCAGCGCCTACGCCGTCGGAGGGCGCGACGATGCAGCCGGTCTCGCCGGCCGAGTTCGAGGGCCACGTCGCCGACGCGCTCGACCGGCTTCCCCGCCAGATCGCCGCCCACTTCAGCAACGTCGTCGTGCTCACCGAGGACGAGAACGCCGAGGAGCCCGAGCTGCTCGGGCTGTACGAGGGCGTGGCGCTGACCGAGAGGGAGCACTACAGCGGCGCGCTTCCGGACCGGATCAGCCTCTACCGCATCCCGCTGTGCCTGATGGCCGAGGACCTCGACGACCTGATCGAGGAGATCACGGTGACCGTCGTGCACGAGTTCGCGCACCACATGGGCATCGACGACGACCGGTTGCACGAGCTCGGCTGGGGATGAACCGGCGGGCGACCCCCGGGAGCCCCCCACGCGCGAGCGCGCGCAACGTCTTGCCCCTGCCAGGGTTAAACCGGAATTCTCGTCGTGAGAGGATCGTTGGGAACCGTGTGGGAGCCCCGCCCGTGGGACACCCGCCACCGGGAGGTTCCGCCGCCTGTGCCTGGCGCTTCCCCTGCGCTGCAGCGCAGGAAAGGACCGACCGGATCCGTCCTGCTTCCGCAGCCCGACCCAGGAGCCCTGTCATGTCCGCCCCCACCCGCCCTGCCGACGTCACCGAGACGTCGGTGGAGCGAGCCTTCGACACCCGACGCACGACGAAGCAGTCGGCCGCGCGCCCGGCCCAGCGCGCGGTGGCGCCGAAGGAGCGGCGCCCGTCCGGGCGCACCGTGGTCAGTGGCGGAACGGCCGAGTCGTCCCTGGAGGAGCCCGTGACCCCAGCCGCCCCCGTACTTCGCCCCCCGGCCGCCCTCGTCCAGAGCACCGTCCAGAGCGCCAAGCGCGGGTCGGCGCGCAAGCCCGCTGCTGCTGCGGCTCCTCCGGCCGTCCCGGCCGCGGCGGGGCCCGGGAAGGGTGCCGCGGCCAAGCCCGGGCGCCAGTCCAAGGAGGAGGCGGCCGCTGCGGTCGCCGAGGCTGCTCTGCCCGACGGTGACACGGTCTTCGCCGAGCCCGTCGCGGTCGCGCCGGTCCCCGAGGAGGACAAGCCGCTCGCGCTCGACGAGCCCCCGCCCGGCATCGACCTGGTCAAGGCCTACCTCCGCGAGATCGGCCGGGTGGCCCTGCTGACCGCCGAGCTGGAGGTCGACCTGGCCAAGCGCATCGAGGCCGGCCTGTTCTCCACCGAGAAGCTGCGTCGGCACGCCGCAGGCGAGGTGAAGATCCCCGCCGCGATGCGTCGCGACCTGGTCGAGATCGAGCGCGACGGCGACGTGGCGAAGCGCCACCTGCTGGAGGCCAACCTGCGGCTGGTCGTGTCACTGGCCAAGCGCTACCAGGGCCGCGGTCTCGACCTGCTCGACCTGGTGCAGGAGGGCAACCTCGGTCTGGTGCGCGCGGTCGAGAAGTTCGACTACGCGAAGGGGTACAAGTTCTCCACGTACGCCACCTGGTGGATCCGCCAGGCCCTTCAGCGCGCGCTGGCCGATCAGGGGCGCACGATCCGCGTGCCCGTGCACATGGCCGAGCTGATCACCAAGGTGACCCGCACCCGGCGCGACCTCACCCAGTCGCTGGGCCGTGAGCCGTCCTCCGGCGAGATCGGCGAGCCGCTCGCGATGACGGCGGAGAAGGTCGAGGAGATCCTGCGCCACGGCCGCGACACGCTGTCGCTGCAGGCGCCGGTCGGCGACGACGAGGCGGTGCTGGGTGACTTCATCACCGACACCGACTCGATCGACCCGCAGGCGGCCGTCGAGACGCAGATGCTGCACGGCCAGCTGTCGGAGGTCCTCGCCAGCCTGCCCGAGCGCTCCGCCATCGTGATGCGGATGCGCTTCGGACTCGAGGACGGGCGTCCGCGCACCCTCGACGAGGTGGGCCGCCACCTGGGCCTCACCCGTGAGCGCATCCGCCAGATCGAGCGGGACACGCTCGCCGAGATCCGGGCCGGCGGGCGCGCCGATGCGCTGCGGGAGTACGTCGCCTAGCAGGGGTAGGCCCCTCGTCGTCCCCGGCGAGAGGAACGACATGCCTGAGCAGGCTTCGCGGCAGAACACGACCTTCCCGAGCGGAGGCGGCACCGCCTACGGCTACCTGGCCCTGCCCCCCTCGGGGTCCGGGCCAGGCGTCGTGGTGGTGCAGGAGTGGTGGGGCCTGACCGACCACATCGCCGGGATCGCCGACCGGCTCGCGGCGCAGGGCTTCGTCGCGCTCGCCCCCGACCTGTTCGGGGGCAGGACGACGCACGACTTCGACGAGGCAGGCGAGCTCATGATGGCGCTGCCCGTCGACGACGCGGCGCGGAACCTCTCCGGCGCCGTCGGGTTCCTGCTCGACCACGACGCCGTCACCAGCAGCGCCGTCGGCGCGGTCGGCTTCTGCATGGGCGGCGGCTTCGTGCTGCTGCTCGGGGCGCAGGAGGGGGCGCGGATCAGCGCGGTCGTGCCCTTCTACGGCGTCGGGCCCGCGGTCCCCTCGACCTACACCGGGCTGACCGCGGCCGTCCAGGGTCACTACGCCGAGCGCGACGGCTTCTACCCGGTCGACGAGGCGAGGAAGCAGGAGCAGCAGATCCGCGAGGAGTCAGGGGCTCCGGTCGAGTTCTTCTACTACGACGCCGGTCACGCGTTCCACAACGACGAGAACCTGCTCGGCACCTACGACCCGGAGGCGGCCGCCCTGGCCTGGGAGCGGACGGTGGACTTCCTGCGCGGCGTCGTCGTCTGAGCGCCGGCTCGGATCGTGCGCGGCTACTCCGCGCGCACCCAGCCGCCGGAGCTCTTCGGCTTCTTCGCCACCGGCTGCGCGGCCGGAGCAGGGCCGGATGCCGTCGGGGCGCCGCCGGCCTGGGCCAGCCACTGGCGCTGGGTGGTGAGGGCTGCCTCCAGCTCCGCGGTCGGGCGGCCGGCGGCCGAGGCCCGAGCCAGCTTCGCCTCCAGCTCGGAGACCTTCTCGCGCAGCTTGACGGTGAAGGGTGACTCCTCCTGACGCTGCCACCTGCTGTCGCCGGCGGCGCGTACCTTCTCCTCGACCGCGCTCATCCGCTCCTCGAGCGAGCGGCTCACGTCGCGGGGCGCCTTCCCGGCCTTCTCCCAGCGCTCCTGCAGCGTGCGCAGCCGGGTCTTGGCCTTGTCCACCCCCTGCGCCGGGTCGAGAGTCTCGGCCTCGGTGAGGATCTCCTCCTTCACCTTCTGGTTGCCCCGCAGCTCCTCGTCCTGGCTGGACAAGTGGGCGTTGCGGGCGGCGAAGAACACGTCCTGCGCGGCCTTGAAGCGGTTCCACAGGTCGTCCTCGACGACCCGCGGGGCGCGACCGGCCGCCTTCCACTCGCTCATCAGCTGCTTGTAGCGGGCCGCCGTCGGCCCCCAGTCGGTCGAGGAGGACAGCGACTCGGCCTCGGCGAGGAGCTTCTCCTTGCGCTGCTGGGACACCTCGCGCTGCTGCTCCAGGGCGGCGAAGTGAGCCGTGCGCCGCTCGGTGAAGCGCTTGCGGGCGCTGGCGATCCGCTGCCACAGCTCGTCCTCGGCCTTGCGGTCGAGGTGCGGAAGGCGCTTCCAGTCGTCGGAGAGAGTACGCAGCCGCTCCCCGGCGACCTTCCACTCCGAGCTGTCGGCGAGCCGCTCCGCCTCCGCGGCCAGGTCCGCCTTCGCCACGGCGGCCTGCGCCCTCGCCTCGGCCTTCTGAGCGCGCGCCGCCTCGACCGCCTCCGCCGTCTGCACGAGCAGGGCGTCGACCCGCCGCTCCAACAGGCCGAGGTCACCCACCGCCGGGGCTGCGGGCAGGGTCGCCTTCAGGCGCTGGGCACTGGCGGCGACCTGTGCGGGCTCGCCGACCCCGGTGCGCAGCCGCTGCTCGAGCAGCGCCACCTCGGTGGAGAGCACCTCGAAGCGCCGGGCGAAGTGGGCCAGTCCCTCCTCCGGTGTTCCGGCCTGCCAGGAGCCGACCGCCCGCTCCCCGTCGGCGGTCCTGACGTACACCGTGCCCTCGTCGTCGATCCGGCCCCACTCGCTCATGCTGCTCGCTTCCGGTGTCGCGGAGCACCCGTTCGGCACGCCTCTGCGGCCCCGCAGGACCGCGCAGGCACCATCCTCGCCGATCCGGGCCCGGGCGGCACGGGAACACCGTCGGCGAGACTGGCCCCATGGCGCCGCGCGACCCGTTCGAGCTGACCCTCCTGCTGCTGGTGTACGTGCTCCCGGTCACCGTCGGCGCGGCGCTGCTCGCGGCCGTGGGGCTCCCGCAGCTCGCCCTCATCCTGCTCGCCGTCGAGACGGTCGTCGGGTCAGCGGTGTTCCTGGCGCAGCAGCCGCGCAGCGAGCGCTCCACCGCCGACGCGGCACCTACGGAGGTCATCCCGGATGAGCCGCCGGCCAGGGGGTAGCGGGCGCCACATGACCGGACAGATCTCCTGGGTGGGCACCGCCACGACGCTGATCGACTACGGCGGCTTCACCGTTCTCACGGACCCGAACTTCCTGCACCGGGGCGAGCGGGCCTACCTGGGCAAGGGGCTGTGGTCCCG
Organism: Mycobacteriales bacterium; assembly: GCA_030447385.1. GTDB lineage: Bacteria > Actinomycetota > Actinomycetes > Mycobacteriales > SCTD01 > SCTD01. The sequence continues at coordinate 207,748 of JAUJOY010000003.1, read as the reverse complement.
CCGCCTGTCTGAGCCCTCGCTGCAGCCGCACGAGCTTCCGCCGCTCGACGTCGTCGTGCTGTCGCACCTGCATGGCGACCACTTCGACCGGCGGGCGCGTCGCGGGCTGCCCCGTGACACCCTGATCGTGACCACGCGGCAGGCGGCGCGCACGCTGCGCGTGTGGGGCTTCGGGAACACGGTGGCGCTGGACACCTGGCAGAGCCACACCGTGTACAAGGACGGCGCCAGCCTCACCATCACCGCCGCGCCCGGCCGGCACGCCCTGGGGGCGCTGCAGGCGCTCCTGCCGCCGGTCATGGGCAGCGTCCTCGAGTTCACGCCGATAGGGGACGAGGATCCGCTGTCGGTCTACATCACCGGCGACACGCTCGTGCACGACGACCTGCGCGAGATCCCGCGTCGTCACCCGGATCTGGACGTCGGGTTGTGGCACCTCGGCGGCACGCGGATACCGGGCGCCTTCGGGCTGGGCGTGCTGGTGACGATGGACGGCCGGCAGGGCGCCGATCTGCTCGAGCTGGTCGGGCCGGCGCGCACGGTGCCGATCCACTACGAGGACTACGCCGTGATGCGCAGCCCCCTGTCGGCCTTCCTGGCCGAGGTGGAGCGCCGGGGCCTGCAGGGCGTACGCCTCGTGGAGCGCGGGCAGAGCCTGCCGCTCCCGCCTCCGTAGGCCGGGGGCCGAGACGCAGGCCTGTGGAGGGCGCTCGTGACGTCGGCGGGCTCTGGCAGGGTTGCTGCCCATGAGAGTCCCGTCATGACGACGACCGCGCCCGCGCCCGGGCGCGAGGAGGCGGAGCGGCACCTGCGCGCGCTGGCCGGAGACTCCGCTCGGCTGCGCGAGGACCAGTGGACGGCGATCGACGCGCTCGTGCGGGACCGGCGGCGGGCGCTGGTCGTCCAGCGCACCGGCTGGGGCAAGTCCGCGGTCTACTTCGTGGCCACCGCGATGCTGCGGGCGGGCGGCGCGGGCCCGACGGTCATCGTCAGCCCGCTGCTGGCGCTGATGCGCAACCAGATCGCGGCGGCGGGGCGGGCCGGCATCCGCGCGGTCACCGTCAACTCCAGCAACGTCGAGGACTGGCAGGCGGTCTACGCGCAGGTCGAGAGCGGCGAGGTCGACGTGCTGCTCGTCAGCCCCGAGCGGCTCAACAACCCCGGCTTTCGCGACGCGGTCCTGCCAAGGCTCGCGGCGTCGGCGGGTCTGCTCGTGGTGGACGAGGCGCACTGCATCTCCGACTGGGGCCACGACTTCCGCCCGGACTACCGGCGGATCCGCACGCTGCTCGCCGAGCTGCCGACCGGCACGCCGGTGCTGGCGACGACCGCCACGGCCAACGCGCGCGTCGTGGCGGACGTCGCCGAGCAGCTGGCCACAGGCGGCGGCCAGACGCTGGTCCTGCGCGGGGCCCTCGACCGCGAGTCGCTGCACCTGAGCGTGCTGACGCTGCCGACCGCGGAGCACCGCTGGGCCTGGCTGGCCGACCACCTGCGCGACCTGCCGGGCAGCGGCATCGTCTACTGCCTCACGGTCGCGGCCACCGACGAGGTGGCCTCGTTCCTGCGCAGCCGGGGCATCTCGGCAGCGGCCTACTCCGGACGGACCGACGACGCCGAGCGCCGGCGGGCCGAGGACGACCTGCTCGCCAACCGCATCACGGCCCTGGTCGCCACCAGCGCCCTCGGCATGGGCTTCGACAAGCCCGACCTCGGCTTCGTCGTGCACCTGGGCGCACCACCGTCGCCGATCGCCTACTACCAGCAGGTGGGCCGGGCGGGACGTGGCGTGCGCAGGGCCGAGGTGGTGCTGTTGCCCGGGCCGGAGGACGAGGCGATCTGGCGCTACTTCGCCTCGCTCGGGTTCCCGTCGGAGGAGCAGGTCCGCCAGGTGCTGGACGTCCTGTCCGCCGCGGGCAGGCCGCTGTCCACCGCCGCGCTCGAGGTGTCGGTGGACCTGCGGCGCACCCGCCTGGAGACGATGCTCAAGGTGCTCGACGTCGACGGGGCCGTCCGGCGGGTCAGCGGTGGCTGGACCGCGACCGGGAAGCCGTGGCACTACGACGCCGAGCGCTACGCACGGGTCGCCGCGGACCGCAGCGCCGAGCAGTCGGCCATGCGCGACTACGCCGGGGCGCCCGGCTGCAGGATGCTCTTCCTGCGCTCCCAGCTCGACGACCCGCAGGTCCTCGACGGCACCGCGGTCGCGTGCGGGCGCTGCGACCGCTGCACCGGGACGCCGGCGCCCACCGCGGTGTCCCCCGACACGCTGCGGGCCGCCCAGCGGGCACTCGGGCGTCCAGGCGTCGAGATCGAGCCCCGCCGGATGTGGCCTCCAGGTCTGGCCGCTGCCGGCATCGCGCTCTCGGGCCGCATCCCGGCCGGGCTGCAGGCCGACAGCGGCCGGGCGCTGGGCCGGCTGTCCGACGTGGGATGGGGCACCCGCCTGCGGGCCCTGATCGCGCCAGGGACTGCCGTGGACGACGCGCCGGTTCCCGACGACGTGCTTCGGGCCGTCGTCGACGTGCTGGCCGGGTGGGACTGGCCGCAGCGCCCCGGCGGGGTCCTCGCGGTGCCCTCCCGGTCACGACCCCTGCTCGTCGGCAGCCTCGCCGCCCGGATCGCCGAGGTGGGGCGGCTGCCGCTGCTCGGGGCGCTCGACCGCGCCCGCTCGACCGACGGCGGCGGCGGTCGCAGCAACAGCGCGCAGCGGCTCCGCGCGGTCCACGGCTCCTTCGCGGTGCCGCGCGGGATGGTGCTGGACGGCAGCCCCGTCCTCCTTGTCGACGACCACCTCGACACCGGCTGGACCGTGACCGAGGCGGCCCGGGTGTTGCGGGAGGCCGGGAGCGGGCCGGTGCTCCCGCTCGTCCTCGCGACGGTCGGCTGACGACAGAGGGTCGCCTGGACGGCAGGCGGCCCAGCGGCTTCCCGCCGCGGGCGCAGCGGCCCCACCCGTACGCTCGTGCGCATGTCCTGGCATCCGCGGCAGCTGGCCCAGCAGATCGGCCGGAGCTTCGTCATCACCGGCGCCAACAGCGGGATCGGGCTCGAGGCGGCGCGCGACCTCGTCGCCCGCGGAGGCGACGTGATCCTCGCCGTCCGGGACACCCGCAAGGGTGAGCAGGCGCGCGGCACCCTGACCGGCCAGGGCACCTCGAGCGTCCTCGAGCTCGACCTCGCCGATCTCGACTCGGTCGCCGCCTTCGCCAAGACGGTGCTCGCCGAGCGGACCGGGCTCTCGGCGCTCGTCTGCAACGCGGGGGTCATGGGAGGGCCCTTCCTGCTCACCGCACAGGGCTTCGAGCGGCAGATGGCCACCAACCACCTCGGCCACGCCGCCCTCGTCAGCGCCCTGTGGCCCCTGCTGCACGCCGCCGGAGGACGCGTCGTGATGGTCTCCAGCATCGCCGCCCGCGGCGGGCGGCTGTCCGCGGGCACGACCCGGCAGGACCTCGTCGAGCCGGCCCCCTACGACGGGCGGCTGGTCTACCAGAACACCAAGCAGGCCAACCTGCTGTTCGCCCAGGAGCTCGCTCGACGCGCCGGTCGGGCCGGGTCCCCGGTCTCCGCCGTCGCCGCCCATCCGGGGGTCAGCGCCACCAACCTGTTCCCCCGGCTGGTGCAGGAGCTCGGCCAGCCGCGCCTCGTGGGCGCCTCCCGGGTCGCGATGAACCTCTTCCTGCAGTCGGCGCAGGCCGGGGCGCTGCCCACGCTGCGCGCGCTGGACCACGCCACCCCGAGCGGCGCGTTCGTGGGCCCGGCCCGGTTCGGGCAGGTCAGGGGCCGGCCGGAGCTCCTCGACGTCTACCCCACCGGCAAGGACCCCGCCGCCGCCGCCCGGCTCTGGGAGCTCACCGAGGACATCCTCGGCTACCCCCTGCCGGTCTAGCCGTGGGATCCGTGCTGGTCGGGACCGTGATGGTGGTCGGCCTGTTCGGGGTCGTGATCCCGCTGCTGCCCGGGACGGCTCTCATCCTCGCCGCGGGGATCGGCTGGGCGGTGCTCGTGGCCGAGGAGGGCACCGGGCGGTGGGTCGTCGTGGGCGTCATGACCGCGCTGTTCCTGGCCGGCTTCGCCCTGAAGTACGCCCTGCCGGGCCGCCGCCTGTCGGGGCAGCTGCCGCGGCAGACCCTGCTCCTCGGGGGCCTCGGGGCGCTGATCGGGTTCTTCGTGCTCCCGCCGTTCGGGCTGCTGATCGGAGGGGTCGCCGGCGTCTACCTCACGGAGGCGCGCCGGCACGGCAACGGCCCGGAAGCCCGTCGCTCGACCGTACAGGTGCTTCAGGCCGTCGGGCTGGGGATCCTCGCCGAGCTCACGGCCGGCGTGCTCATGGTCGGCACGTGGCTCGCCGGGCTCGCGCTCACCTGATCCTCGAACTGCGTCCGGTAGAGCTCCTCGTAACGGCCGCTGCGGGCCAGCAGCTCGGTGTGCGTGCCGCGCTCCACGATGCGGCCCTGCTCGACCACCAGGATGAGGTCGGCAGCCCGGACCGTCGACAGCCGGTGCGCGATGACGACCGCCGTACGCCCCTGGAGCGCCTCGGCCAGGGCTGCCTGCACCGCCGCCTCGGAGGTGGAGTCCAGGTGCGCGGTGGCCTCGTCCAGCACGACCACCCGGGGGCGGGCCAGCAGGACGCGGGCGATCGTCAGCCGCTGCCGCTCACCACCGGACAGGCGGTAGCCGCGCTCGCCGACCACGGTGTCGAGGCCGTCGGGCAGCGAGCGGACCAGCTCGGCCAGCCGGGCCCGCTGCAGCACCTCCCACAGTGCGTCCTCGTCGGCCTCGGGACGCGCCAGGAGCAGGTTGGCGCGCACGGACTCGTGGAACAGGTGGCCGTCCTGGGTCACCATCCCCAGCGCCTCGCGGATGGCCTGCGCGGACAGCTCCCGGATGTCGATGCCGCCGAGGCGGATGGCGCCGGCGTCCACGTCGTAGAGCCGCGGGAGCAGCTGTGCGATCGTCGACTTGCCCGCACCGGAGGAACCGACCAGCGCGACGAGCTGGCCGGGCTCGACCCGGAAGGACACGTCGTGCAGCACCTCGACACCGCCGCGGGTGTCGAGCTGGGCCACCTCCTCCAGCGACGCCAGGGACACCTTGTCGGCCGAGGGGTAGGCGAAGAAGACCCCATCCAGCTCGACCGACAGCGGACCGGGCGGCAGGTCCCGCGGAACGGGCGGGTCCTCGACGAGCGGCACCAGGTCGAGCACCTCGAAGACCCGCTCGAAGCTGACCAGCGCGCTCATCACCTCGACGCGCGCGCTCGCCAGAGAGGTCAGCGGCGCGTACAGCCGTGTGAGCAGCAGCGCCAGCGCGACGACCGCGCCGGGATCCAGGCTGCCCGTCAGCGCGTAGAAGCCGCCGAGGCCGTAGACGATCGCCAGTGCGAGCGCGGAGACCAGCGTCAGCGCGGTGATGAACACCGACTGGACCATCGCCGTGCGCACACCGATGTCGCGCACCCGTGATGCTCGGGCGGCGAACTCCGCCGACTCCTGCGAGGGCCGCCCGAACAGCTTGACCAGGGTCGCTCCGGGAGCGGAGAAGCGCTCGGTCATCTGCGTGCTCATGGTCGCGTTGTGGTTGGCCGCCTCCCGCTCGAGGCGCGCCAGGCGCGTTCCCATGCGCCGGGCGGGGACGACGAAGACCGGCAGCAGCACCAGCGCGAGCAGCGTGATCTGCCAGGAGATGCCGATCATGACGATCAGCGTCAGCAGGAGGGTGACCAGGTTGCCGAGCACGCCGGACAGGGTGTCGCTGAACGCGCGCTGCGCTCCGATCACGTCGTTGTTGAGCCGGCTCACCAGGGCGCCGGTGCGGGTACGCGTGAAGAACGCCACCGGCATGCGCTGGACGTGGTCGAAGACCGCCGTCCGCAGGTGAAGGATGAGCCCCTCCCCGATGTGCGCGGACAGCCACCGGGTGACCAGGCCGAGTCCGGCCTCCGCCAGCGCGATGACGGCGATCAGGGCGGTGAGGGCGAAGACGACCGAGGGGTCCGAGCCCTCGACGATCGCGTTGACCACCCGGCCGGCGAGCACCGGGGTGGCCACGGCCAGCACCGCCATCACGACGGTCAGCACGAGGAAGCACCCCAGCCGGGCGCGGTGCGGCCGCGCGAACGCGCCGATCCGCCGGAGCGTCGCCCGGGAGAACGGCCGCTTGTCCTGCTGGGCGTGCATCGTGTTGTACATCGACATCCACGCCGTGACCTCCATGTCCATCGGCCCAGCATGCGACCTCAACCGTGGTTCAGGTCAAGGGAAGTCCAGAGGAGCCCCGGGGCGTTGCACCCGCCATGAGGGTCGAGATCTGGTCCGACGTCGTCTGCCCGTGGTGCTACGTCGGCAAGCGCCGCTTCGAGAGCGCCCTCGCGGGCTTCCCGCACCGCGCGGAGGTGGAGGTGGTCTGGCGCTCGTTCGAGCTGGACCCGCAGGCGCCGCAGGAGCGCCTCGGGGACTACGCCGTCATGCTCGCCGCGAAGTACGGCGTCCCGGTGGAGCAGGGCCAGCAGATGATCGACACGATGACCGCCGCCGCCGCAGCGGAGGGGCTCGACTTCCACTTCGGCATCGCCCGGGTGGGCAACACCTTCGACGCCCACCGGCTGCTGCACCTCGCGCACGAGCGCGGGGTGCAGGACGCCCTGAAGGAGCGCCTGCTCCTGGCCACCTTCAGCGAGGGCGAGCCGATCGGGAACGCGTCGACCCTTTCCCGCCTCGCGGTCGATACCGGCCTGGATGTCGAGGAGGTCGCGGCCGTGCTGGCCTCCGAGCGCTACGGGGAGCAGGTCCGCGCCGACGAGCGGCAGGCCCGGGCCCACGGCATCAGCGGGGTTCCGTTCTTCGTCGTCGACGGCCGGCTCGGCGTCTCCGGGGCGCAGCCGCCCGAGGTCCTTCGCGCGCTGCTCGAGCAGGGCTGGGAGCACAGCCGTCCGACGGTGGGAGCTTCTCCTGCGGGGGCGGGTACGGCTCCGGGCTGTGACGGGGACAGCTGCGCGGTCTGACCCGAGGGGCGGATCCGACGGGGCCTGCGGCGTGCCGAGGCGGCTGACGGGCAGGCTGGAGCCATGCCCACCCGAGCCCCGACCACCCTGCCCACCGCCCGCGTCGTACGGACCGTCCGCCTGCTGTCGCTGCCGGCCGGTGCGGCGGCGCTGGCCGCCGAGGGGGCGGCCCGCCGGCTTGCCGGTCAGGACCGTGAGCAGGTGACCGCGCTGCTGCGCGAGCGCAACGCCGCGCGCACGCGCCGGGTTCTGGGCGACCTGAAGGGGGGAGCGCTCAAGGCCGGGCAGCTGCTGTCCACCGTCGAGGCGCTGTTCCCGCAGGATCCCGAGTCCACCTGGCGCGAGGCGCTCTCGGGCCTGCAGGAGAGCAACACCGCTCTCCCCTTCACCGAGGTGCTGCCGGTCCTGGTCGCGGAGCTCGGCGACGGCTGGCGCGAGCTGTTCCGGGACTTCGACGAGCAGGCGGTGGCGGCCGCGTCCATCGGGCAGGTGCACTCCGCCGTCTGGGCCGATGGCCGGCGGGTGGCCGTCAAGGTGCAGTACCCCGGCGTGCGGGAGGCGCTGTCCTCCGACGTGCGGGTGCTGTCCCTGATGTCCCGTGGCGCCGCGCTGGTCGCCCGCGGGCTGGCCCTTCCACCGCTGGTGGCCGAGCTGCGGGACCGGCTGACCGAGGAGCTCGACTACCTGCACGAGGCGCGCACGCAGACCCGCTTCGCCACCGCGTACGCGGACGACCCCGACGTGGTCGTGCCGTCGGTCCTACGCGCCGCCTCGCGCGTCCTGGTCATGGACTGGATGGACGGGACCCCGCTGTCCGCTGTCGCGCGAGAGGGCACGCAGAGCGCGCGCGACGCGGCCGCCGGGCTCTACCAGCGCTTCCTCGTCAGCGGACCCGCCCGGGCGGGGCTGCTGCACACCGACCCGCATCCGGGCAACTTCCGGCTGCTGGCGGACGGCCGGCTGGGCGTCCTCGACTTCGGCTCGTCGCTCGAGCTGCCGCAGATGCCGGTGACGTTCGGCCGGCTGCTGCGCGCGCTGCTCGACGAGGACCCCGACCTGGTGCTGCAGCGCCTGCGCGAGGACGGCTTCGTGCGGCCAGGCGTCTGCGTCGACGTCGCCAAGCTGATGGACTACATGTCGCCGTTCTCCGTCCCCGCGCGGGAGGAGACCTTCTCCTTCAGCCGGGAGTGGCTGCGCGGGGAGTTCGCGCGGGTGAACGACCCGCGCAACCCGGAGTTCGCCGTGGCGCTGAAGCTGGACCTGCCGGCCGAGCACCTGTTCACCCACCGAGTGTGGCTGGGCATGGTCGGGGTGCTGTGCCAGCTCGAGGCGACGGTGCCCGTCCGCTCGGTGCTGCAGAGGTGGCTGCCCGGCTTCGCCTGACCCGCTCCCAGTCCTTGCAGCAGGACGGCGGCCCTACAGGATGGTGTTGAGCAGGACGCTCAGCAGGATCGAGGCGAGCACCGAGAACACGATCATCGCGAGGCAGCCGATCCCGCCGCCGAGTGGCCGGACCCTGACCGAACGTCGTGCCATCGACAGCAGCTCCTTCGCGAGGCCGCCCCGGTCGGGTGGCGCTGCCTGGCGGGCTACCCCGGCAGCGCGTCCGCCAAGCCGCGGCTGCGGCGGCGGGCGTACGGTTCCACGGTGCGCCTGCCCCTGCCCGGCCCGCTCGACCTTGCTCACGCAGTACGCGACGTGGCCGCAGCGGCCACCTCGCTCGGCCGCGCAGCCACCGGTGCCATCGCCTTGGTCCCGCGGCTCGAGGACGCGGTCCTGCGCGTCGAGGGGCTGCTCGCGCGGGCCGATGCTGCGGTGACCACCATCGAGCAGGTCGCCGTCGATGCCGACGCGATGGTGACGGCCACCGGGCCGCTGCTGTCGGACGCCGCCGGGCTGCTGCGCCGGATCGAGCCGGTCGTCGACCTCGTAGAGGGCTCGGTGACCCGGGTGGGCCCGGTCCTCGACGGAGCCGACCGCTCGGTGCAGCGCGTGGACGGCCTGCTGACCCGGGTCGACGTGACGGTCGCCAGCGTCGACGGGATCGTCTCGGCCGCGACCGGTTCCGTGCGGCAGGTCGACGGGGTGATCGGAGCCGCCACCACGTCGGTGCAGCGCGCCGAGGGGGTCCTCGGATCCGCGGAGGCAGCGGTGACGGACACCACTGCGCTCCTGCACAAGGTGGGCCGGACGGTCAGCCGCACCTCGCAGGTGCTGGTCGGCGCAGGGGGTCTGGTCGACAACGCCGACTACCTGCTCGGGTTGGCGAAGGGGCCGATCGAGCAGATGATGCCGGTGCTGAAGCGGCTGGCAGAGACCCTCGAGCCGCACGAGGTCGACGCGGCGGTGCTGCTCATCGACAAGCTGCCGGACGTGCTGGTCCTCGTCGAGGACGTGCTCCCGGTGATGCGGCAGCTCGGCAACGTCGGGCCCGAGCTGCACGACCTGCTCGAGCTGGTCGAGGACCTGCACCGCGTCGCGACCGGTCTGCCCGGAAGAAGGCTCCTGCGCCGTCACCGCGACAACGAGCCGGAGACCTGAGCTGCACCCGCCTTTTCGGCGGGCCCGCCTGCGGCAGCTTCCTCCATGAGCGCTGTCCCAGGACGCTGGCCGGCCGCCTTCGGTGCGGCGGAGCTGCTGCGCGACGCCGACCGCGACGACGGCTGGCTGCTGACCGTCGACGGCGTGCCGCAGTCCTACCTCGACCTGGCCGACCCGACGCACCTCGAGTTCGACTACGTGCGCCTCATGGGTGACGTGGTCGACTGCCTCCTCCCGGAAGGTCCGCTGCAGGCGGTGCACCTGGGGGGCGGCGCATGCACGCTGCCGCGCTACGTCGCGGCCACCCGGCCGGGGTCTCGCCAGCTGGTGATCGAGGCGGACGCGGCGCTGGCCGAGCTGGTGCGCACCAGCTTCGGGACGACCGGCTTCCGGCTGCGGATCGGTGAGGCCCGGGCGGAGCTCGCCCGGCTGCGGCCGGGCGAGAGCGATCTCGTCGTGGCCGACCTGTTCGAGGCGGCGCTGATGCCGGTCCACGTCACCACCCTGGAGTGGCTGCTCGAGGTGCGGCGGCTCCTGCGCCCCGAGGGCGTGTACGTCGTCAACGTCGCCGACGGTCGGCCCCTGCCGTTCGCGAAGGCGCAGGTCGCGACACTGCTCGCGGCCTTCGAGCACGTCGTGCTGCTCGCGGACCCGTCGGTGCTCCGCGGACGCCGGTTCGCCAACCTGGTGCTGGCGGCCGGCGCAGGGCCGCTGCCCGTGGACCTGCTGACCCGGCGCGCAGCCGGCGCCGGCGGGCGCACCCGGGCGCGGCTCGTGAGCGGTCAGGACCTGCGCGACTTCACCGGTGGCGCTGCCCCGGTCACCGACGCGAACGCGCGCAGCTCGCCTCGTCCGCCGCCGGACCTGTTCCACCGCTGACGGCGCAGCCCGTCAGGAGCGCGGGGGGGCCGACCGGCGCCTGCGCGCCGCCGGGAAGTCGGGTGCCCGCTTGTCCAGGAACGACGCCACGCCTTCTGCGTACTCCTCGCTCCCCCAGGACTGGTGGTACAGCTCGCGGACCGCGTCATCCTCCTCGCGCTCCCCCCGGGCCAGCCGCGCCACCAGCTGCTTGCCACCGACCAGCGAGACCCGTGCGCGGGAGGCCAGTCCCGCAGCCAGCGCGTACGCCCGGTCCGCCACCTCTCCGGTGCCCACCACCTCGTGCACCAGTCCGATCCGCAGCGCGGTGGAGGCGTCGACCAGGTCACCTGTCAGCAGGATCCACCGGGCCCAGGCCGGGCCCACCGTCTCGACCAGCCGCGCGGTCGAGCCCAGGGCGTAGACGATGCCCAGCTTGGCCGGCGGGATGCCGAAGCGGGAGCCGGTCCCGCAGACCCTCAGGTCGCAGGCGAGGGCGACCTGCGTGCCCCCGCCGATGGCGAAGCCCTCGATCAGGGCGACGGTCGGCTTCGGGAAGCCGATCAGCGCCTGCTCCCCCGCCTCGACGGCCTCCCCGTAGCGGCGGGCACCGTCCGGCCCGGCACGCAGGGTGGAGAACTCCCCGATGTCCGCCCCGGAGGAGAACGGGCCGCCCGGGGTACCGCGTACGACCACGACGTCGCAGCCCTCGTCAGCGGCCAGCACCGGCATCACCCGCGACAGGGCCTGCCACATCGCGTAGGAGATGGCGTTGTGCTTGTCCGGCCGGGCGAAGGCGAGGGTGACGACGCCGCCGGTGCGGGTGAGGACGATCTGCCCGGCGACCTGACCGAGCGCCTCGGCGAGGTGTTCGCGTGTGCGGTCCACGACGGCATGCTCCACGACCGGCCGGTCAGCCCGCGCGGCGGCGCTCCGAGGGCGGTGGCCCGCAGGCGAGCACGGGCGGAGCATCGGCGTCGATGGCCCGCAGCGAGGCGAGGACCGCCTCCTTCGAACGCGCCCGGTAGAACGGCGGCAGGCTGCTCAGCAGGACACCGGAGTAGCCCGCGGTCTCGAGCCGCGGGTCGAGCACGACGACGACGCCGCGGTCGGTGGTGGAGCGGACCAGCCGCCCGGCTCCCTGCGCGAGCAGGACGGCCGCCGGGGGAAGGGTGACCTCGAGGAAGCCGTTGCGGCCGGCGGCCGCGGCGGCCGCGAGGCGCGCCTTGCTCAGCGGGTCCTCCACGTGGCCGAACGGGATGCGGTCCAGGACGACCAGCTGGCAGGCGCTGCCCGGGGTGTCCACGCCCTGCCAGAACGACCGGGTGCCGAACAGGCAGGTGCGCGCCTCCGCCGCGAAGCGGTGCTGCAGGGCGCCGGGCGAGTCCTCGCCCTGCAGCAGGATCGGCAGGTCCGTCGCTGCGCGTACGGCGGCCGCGGCGCGTGTGGCCGCAGCCGTCGAGCTGAACAACGCGAGCGTGCGGCCTCCGGCTGCCTGCACCAGCTCGACCAGCAGCTCGTCCACCTCGCGCGCCCAGGAGACGCCGCTCCGGCCGGGGTCGGGCAGGGAGCGCGCCACCCAGAGCTGGCTCTGCCTGGAGTAGTCGAACGGGCTGCCGACATCCAGGTGCCTCCACCGGGGTGACGGGTCGTCCCGCTCCAGGACCTCGTCCACCGCAACCGGGTCGCGCCCGTCGGGCTCGGCCCTGTCGCCCACCGGACGGCCGGCGAGCCAGGCCAGGCCGAGCTCGGCGGCGGCGTGCCGGAAGGACCCGCCGAGGGTCAGGGTGGCGGAGGTCGCGATGACCGTCGTGCTGCCGAACAGCGTGCTGCCCAGTGCGCCCCCCACCCGCAGCGGCGACACCCGCAGCCGCGTGGTCGTCCCGTCCGCGACGACGTAGACCGCGGAGGGCACCGAGGGGGTGCCGATCTCCCGCGCGGCCTCGAGGACGGCGCTGAGCCCGCCGCGGGCACGCTCACGCCGGGCCAGCTCGACGTCGTCGTCCGCGACCTCCGCGCTGCCTCGGGTGATCTCGCTGACGGCCGCTCCTGCCGTGACGTCGAGCAGGCCGAGGACGTCGAGCGAGTGCCGGTCGAGCTGCGGCACCCAGCCGGGCGGGAGGACGCCGAGGATGCCCTCGACGCCGTCGCGGGCCTCCTCGAGCCGCTGCAGGGTCGCTGCCGCGACGAGGTCGGCGGCGGCGGCGACGGCGCGCTTCACGTCGGCTCCGGACAGCTCGTGCGAGAGCGCGCCGGTGACCGAGTCCGCGAACTCGTGGGCCTCGTCCAGCACCACGGCGTCCCGCTCGGGGAGCACCTGCACGCCGGTGAACACGTCGAGCGCGAGCAGGGTGTGGTTGGCGATGACGATGTCGGCCCACCTCGCTGCCTCCCGCGCCTTCTCCGAGAAGCAATCCATCCGGTCGGGGCACTTCGCGCCGAGGCACTCGCGCGCGCTGACCGACACCTGGCGCCAGGCGCGGTCCGGCACCGGGAACGGCACCTCGTCGCGGTCACCGGTCTCGGTCTGCTCGCCCCACTCGCGCAGCCGCAACACCTGCGCGCCGAGCGAGCTCTGCGGGCCGTCGAACAGGCTCTCCTGCTCGTCCGCCCGCGCGCCGGGGCCGCCGTGCGCCTGCTGCAGGCACAGGTAGTTCCCGCGCCCCTTGGCCAGGGCGTACGTCGGCGTACGCCCCAGCACGGGTGCGAGCGCCGTGACCAGGCGGGGCAGGTCCTTGTCGACCAGCTGGGCCTGCAGGGCCTTCGTCGCCGTCGCGACGACCACGCGCTTGCCCGAGGTCAGGGCCGGCACGAGGTATGCCAGCGACTTCCCGGTTCCCGTCCCGGCCTGCACCAGCAGGTGCTCCTGCGTGGCGAGCGCCGCGGCCACGGCCTGCACCATCTGCCGCTGCCCCGGCCGCTCCTGCGAGCCGGGGACGGCTCCGAGCGCCGCGTCCAGCGCCCGCAAGGCCTTCTCCGCATGCACCTGCGCCACGCCGAGCCACGCTAGCGGCCGGCGGGTGCTCCGGACGGCCCATCGGGGCGAGCCTGTGCGTGGCGGGGGCCCGGCGCCGGCGGCCACCGGAACAAGGCTTCGTGGGCCAGACGTTCTGCATGGGGAACGGCCCCCACAGAGCAGGAGCATCCGTGAGCAGCGACCCGCGCGAGCTCTACGTGCTGGATCCCGACCGGCCCGAGCTCGGCAAGCCGGTGCTGATCCAGGCGCTGGACGGCTTCGTCGACGCCGGAGCCGCCAAGCGCCTCGCCCGCGAGCACCTGCTGGCGGCGCACGAGTCCAAGGTGATCGCGACGTTCGACGTCGACACCCTCCTGGACTACCGCGCCCGCCGACCGATCATGACCTTCGACATCGACCACTGGTCCGACTACGCCGACCCGCAGCTCGCCCTGCACCTGCTTCGCGACAGCAACGGGACGCCCTTCCTGCTTCTTGCCGGTCCTGAGCCCGACGTGCAGTGGGAGGCCTTCACCGAAGCGGTGCGCCGGCTCGTCGAGCAGCTGGGGGTACGCCTGACCGTGGGCCTCAACGCGATCGCCATGGCCGTCCCGCACACCCGGCCGCTCGGCATCATCGCCCACGCCACCCGGCCCGAGCTCGTGGCCGGCACCGAGCGCTGGGTCGGGACGGTCCAGGTGCCGGCGAGCGCCGGTCACCTGCTGGAGTACCGCCTCGGGCAGGCCGGTCACGACGCCGCCGGCTTCGCCGTGGCTGTGCCCCACTACCTGTCCGAGGCGGGCTACCCCGCCGCGGCCGTCGCCCTGCTCGACAGCGTGGCGGGGCTGACCGGCCTGTCACTGACCACGCAGCAGCTGGAGGAGTCCGCGCGCGAGGTGCGCGCCGAGGTGGACAAGCAGGTGAACGACGCCGAAGAGGTCACGGCCGTGGTGCGGGCCCTCGAGGTGCAGTACGACGCCTACCGCACCGGCGCCTCGCGCGGCCTGCTGGCGGAGATGGGCGGCTCGCTGCCGACCGCCGACGAGCTCGGGGACGAGCTGGAGCAGTTCCTCGCCCAGCAGGCGGAGGAGGGCTCCTAGTCGCTCGCTGCGCCCCTGGCGCAGGTCGCGGGGCAGGCTGGCGAGCATGACCGTCCGCATCGAGGGCTTCCACGCCGTCAAGCACGCGCTGCGCTTCGCTCCTGGCGCGGTGTCGGGCGTACGCGTCCGCAGCCTCGACGGCGCTCGCGCGCTGGCCGACCGGCTCGCCCCGGACATCACGGAGCTGCTGCTGTCAGCGGCCAGTGAGGCAGCGGTGGCCCACCACACCGGGATCGAGGCGGTCGGGCGCATCCCGGCCGAGCAGCGGGGGGTGCTGCGCACCCGTACCCGCCCCCTGGTGGTCCTGGACCGCCCGCGCTCGCCGGGCAACGTGGGGGCGGTGGTGCGGGTCGCGGCCGCCGCGTACGCCTCCGGTGTCGCCGTCACCGGAACGCTCGACCCGTGGCATCCGGGCGTGCTGCGCGGAAGCGCCGGGCTGCACTACGCGCTGCCCGTGCTACGGGTGGAGGAGGCGGAGCTGACCGGGCCGGTCGTCGTCCTGGACGCCGACGGGGATCCGGCGGCGCCGCTGCCCGACGACGCGGTGCTGGTCGTCGGCAGCGAGCGCACCGGGGTGGGCGCCGGCCTGCGGGCCCGCGCCGACCTGGTCCTCGCCCTGCCGATGCGGCCGGGGGTGAGCAGCCTCAACCTGGCGACGGCCACGGCTGCGGCCCTCTACCGGAGGTAGGGGGGTCAGCCGGTGTGCGGCATGAGGGCGCCAGCCGGGATCTGGCCGAAGCGCCCGGACTGGAAGTCCTCGACCGCCTGCTGCAGCTCAGCCCTGGTGTTCATGACGAACGGGCCGTACTGCGCCACCGCCTCGCCGATCGGCTTCCCGCCGAGGAGCAGCACCTCGAGCTGCGGGTGCCGCGTCTCCTGGACGTCGTCCGCCCGGATCGTCAGGTGGTCCCCGGCACCGAGAACCGCCGTCTGCCCGGAGCGCACCGGACGTCCCTCGGCGCCGAGGCGGCCGGAGCCGGACAGCACGTAGACGAGCGCGTTGAAGTCGGGGCGCCACGGGAGCGACAGCCGCGCGCCGGGCGACACCGAGGCGTGGACGAGGCTGATCGGGGTGCGGGTGGAGCCCGGCCCGCGGTGCCCGGCAACGTCGCCGGCGATGACCCGCAGCAGCGAGCCGCCGTCGTCGGAGGACAGCAGCACGACGTCGCGCCCCTCGAGGTTCTGGTACGCCGGGTCGGTCATCTTCAGCGCCGCCGGCAGGTTGACCCACAGCTGGATCCCGTGGAAGACACCGCCGGAGCGGACGAGCTCGACCGGCGGGGTCTCGATGTGCAGGATCCCGCCACCGGCGGTCATCCACTGCGTCGCGCCATCGCGGATGAAGCCACCGCCGCCGTGGCTGTCCTGATGCTGAAAGGCGCCGTCGAGGATGTAGGTGACGGTCTCGAAACCGCGGTGCGGGTGCCAGGAGGTCCCCTTGGGCTCGCCCGGCGCGTACTCCACCTCGCCCATCTGGTCCATCATGAGGAAGGGGTCCAGGAGGTGGGACGAGATCCCGGCGAACGCCCGGCGCACCGGGAAGCCCTCACCCTCGAAGCCCTGCGGCGCGGTCACCACCTTCAGGACGGGACGCTCCACGTCGCCGAGTCCCGGCCGCGGGACGCGAGCGAGGGTGAGGGTGTCGGCGGTGACAGCAGGCATGGAGTGGCTCCTCGACCGGTGATTGCATGCGCAACCGACCTGGTCAACGATGGACGGCCGCCCCTGATTCCAGGGACGTGTGCGGGCTGCCGTCGAGGACGGCGAGCATCCGGGTGTTGCCGAGCGTGTTCGGCTTCACCCGCTCGAGGTCGAGGAACTCCGCGACGCCCTCGTCGGTGGACCGCAGCAGCTCGGACTGCACCTCCGGGTCGACGACGGCCTCGTCCAGCGGGACGAAGCCGTGCCGGGCGAAGAAGCCCGTCTCGAAGGTCAGGCAGAACAGCCGGCGCACCCCCAGCTCGAGGGCGTGGTCCATGAGGCGGGCCAGCAGGCCCGACCCGACGCCCGCCCCCTGGGCGTCGGGAGCCACAGCGAGGGTGCGCACCTCCGCGAGGTCCTTCCACAGCACGTGCAGGGCGCCGCAGCCGACCACTCGCTCCCCGTCCACGGCGACGAAGAACTCCTGGACGTCCTCGTACAGGGTCACGGGCGCCTTGCGCAGCAGCCGGCGGTCCGGGACGTAGGTGTCGACCAGGCGCTGGATGCCCGCGACGTCGCCCACCCTCGCCTTGCGGACCTCGGCAGGCAGCCCGGTGCCGGCGTCGGCGCCGGGGGACGTCATCCCCCGATCCTGCCCCACGGCCGATCCCAGCCGGTGTGACCAGGCTCGCATGCAGCACCTGGCCCCCGCCCGGCCCCCGACCGGGTAGCCCACGGGGTGTCGGGTACCGGGCTGGGGAAAGGATGACGTGCCACGTACCGCGTGCTGTTCCAGGAGGACCACCCATGTCCGACGTCACGCTCGACCACCCCGGCGGTGCGCTGCCCCTGACCGTCCGTCCGGCCACCGCCGGGCCGGACGGGATCGAGGTGAGCCCCCTGCTGGCGAAGACCGGCATGGTCACGCTCGACCCCGGCTTCGTGAACACCGCCACCTGCGAGTCGGCGGTGACCTACATCGACGGGGACGAGGGGGTCCTTCGCTACCGCGGCTACCCGATCGAGGAGCTGGCGGAGAAGGCGAGCTTCCTGGAGGTGGCCTGGCTGCTCATCTACGGCGAGATGCCCACGGCGGAGGAGCTCTCGGTCTTCGAGACCAAGATCCGCAAGCACACGATGCTGCACGAGGACTTCCGCGAGTTCTTCGGCGGCTTCCCCACCGACGCCCACCCCATGGCCGTGCTGTCCTCTGCCGTCAGCGCGCTGTCCACCTTCTACCAGGACAGCCTCGACCCGTTCGACGCCGGCCACGTCGAGATGTCCACCGTGCGGCTGCTCGCCAAGATGCCGACGATCGCGGCGTACGCCCACAAGAAGTCGATCGGCCAGCCGTTCCTCTACCCCGACAACACCTTGAGCTACATCGACAACTTCCTGCGGATGACCTTCGGCGTGCCGGCCGAGACCTACCAGATCGACCCGATCGCGGCCAAGGCGTTGAACCTGCTGTTCATCCTGCACGCCGACCACGAGCAGAACTGCTCCACCTCGACCGTGCGGATGGTGGGCTCGTCGCACGCCAACCTGTTCGTGTCGGTGTCCGCCGGTGTGGCCGCCCTGTTCGGCCCGCTGCACGGCGGGGCGAACCAGGCGGTCCTCGAGATGCTGGAGGGGATCGCCCGCGACGGTGGCGACGTGGGGCGTTTCGTGCAGCGGGTCAAGAACAAGGAGCCGGGCGTCAAGATGATGGGCTTCGGGCACCGCGTCTACAAGAACTACGACCCCCGCGCCGCGATCGTGAAGAAGGTCGCGAAGGAGGTGCTCGAGTCTCTGGACCGCCCGGACCCGCTGCTCGACCTCGCCACCGAGCTCGAGGAGGCGGCGCTGGCCGACGACTTCTTCGTCTCGCGCCGGCTCTACCCGAACGTCGACTTCTACACCGGCGTCATCTACAAGGCGCTGGGCTTTCCGACGACGATGTTCACGGTGCTGTTCGCCCTCGGCCGGCTGCCCGGCTGGATCGCCCAGTGGCGCGAGATGATCGAGGACCCGGCGACGAAGATCGGCCGGCCCCGGCAGGTCTACACCGGCGCGGAGCTGCGCCACCTGCCTGCCTGATCGTTCGCTCGGGCGAGCGATCACGTGAATCGTGGTCTGGCACAGGACGCGCCGGCGTGTCGATACCCAGCCCACGATTCGCAAGATCCACGGTCGACGACAGGGCCCGGGGCCGCACGCGTGCCATCCGCTGCCCCGTAGAAGCGGGCGCTACCTCGAGGACCTCGCCGGTGACCCGCACACCACAGCGCCGGCTCCCGGTTCCCGCCCGGCCCCGGCTCCGGGCGCATCGACCCGCCAGCGCCCGAGGATCCGTCGCTCATCCGGACGCACCGGTGCACACTCCCCTCCTGCGGCCGCGCGGGCCGTAGGGACAGGGAGTGGTCATGGCGCAGCGGTACGAGTACCTCGTGGTCGAGATCCGCGAGGGGATGATCGGCGGCAAGATGTCCGGCGACAAGGTGGAGAAGGTGCTGAACGACAAGGCAGGCAACGGCTGGCAGCTCAAGACGCTGACGGCTGTCGAGGTCCGCGGCCGCGTCGGGCCCGGCGGCACCGAGGGACTGCTGGCGACCTTCGAGCGCCCGGTGCCCTGAGCGGCCCACCGGGTCCTGAGGCCCAGCCAAGCCCCAGCCCCCCACGTCCCCGGCGACCCGGCGCCCTCGAGGCCTGGACGTCCTCGCGGCCGCCCCGGCCCCCGACGCCCCCAAGGTCGGGGGAGCCCTCACGGCCCGCTGATCAGGGCGGCGGGCTCGCGCTCGGCAGCAGCTGGGCCGGACTGGGCTGGGGGCTCGGGCTCTGCTCGGACGGCGACGGGGCGGGGACCGGTGCGGCAGGGGGCGGCGGGGGTGGCGGCGGGGGCGGCGGCGGCGCATCGGCAGCGGTGTCACCGGTCGGGTTGTCCGTCCCGGGTGCGCTGCTGCCCGCGGCGAAGATGTGCTTGCCGCCGTACAGGTGCACCGTCATGCCCACGCTCAGGACCTGCAGCAGGTACTTCGCGTCGGTGCGCGTCACGCGTACGCAGCCGTGCGAGGCGGGGCCGGCCGGCACGCTGTTCGAGCCGTGGATGGCCCACCCGCGGTAGAAGTACTGCGGGTCGTAGAGCGTGCCGAGGTCGGCGATTCGCTCACCGATGATCCGGCGCTCGATCTTGTAGTAGCCGGTGGGCGTGAGGGCGCGGGCCTTGGTCCGGCTGTTCTTCTGCGTGTACGTGGCGCCGTTGCCCGAGCTCACGGGCATGATCCGCGAGAGCTGGCCGCCCTTCACGACGTACAGGACCTGCTTGGTCAGGTCCACCTCGACCCGGTCCGGGGGGCCGCCGCCGGCAAGGGCAGGCAGCTTCGGTGCGGCGAGAGCGGCGATCGTGGGAGGCCCGACGACCCCGTCGATGCGCATCCCCTGCACCTTCTGGAACGCCATGACCGAGCTGCGCAGCGCGGGGCTGGGCCGGCCGTCGATCGGCGCGACGAAGTAGCGCAGCTCGGTCAGCTTGCGCTGCACTGCGGCCACGTCGTAGACGAAGGCCGGCTTCGGGCTCGGCTTCGGCTTGGGTGAGGCCGACGCGGACGGGGAGGCGGAGGGGCTGGCGCCGGCCACGGCGGACACGGCGGTCTCGGTGGGAGAGGCCTCCGGGCTGGGCGAGACCGGCTCGAGTGCCTCGGACGCCACCTCGACCGCAGCCGGACGGGGCGCACCGCTGCCGTTGCTGCAGGCGGTGGCTGCCAGGGAGACGACGGTCACGAGGACGAGGACGGAAGACGTACGGCGACGCACAGCGGGCTCCTCAAGCAGGACGGGTCTCTGGGGGAGAAGACGTCCGGGTCGGCCGCGAGGTTGCGCACCGGCCCCCACCATATGCGGGGGGGTCCTGCCCGTGCCGCGTCGACGCGCCATCCGGCGGCAGCAGGCTGCCCCGTCGGGGCCCCGATCCCCTCGAAGACCTACTGGACGAGGGCGTCGATCGCCTTGTAGACCCGCTTGTCCGAGACGGGGTAGCGGGTCCGCATCGGCTGCGCGAACAGGCTGATCCGCAGCTCCTCGACCATCCAGGGCAGCTCAGCGGCCTGGCCGGCGGCATCGAGGTTCCGGCCGGCCTCGACCGGTTTGAGCACGTCGTCCACCTCGGCCTGCACCGCGGCCACCTGAGCCATGGCGAGCCGGTCACGAGCCGGGGCGTTCGGCAGCTTGTCCAGGCGCACCTCCACGCCCTTCAGGTAGCGCAGCAGGTCGGGCAGCCGGGCCGCTCCGGTCGTGGACGCGACGTCCGGCGGCAGCAGGCGCTCGAGCTGCGCCCGCATGTCCGCCACCGGCGCCGCCAGAGCCGGCCGCTTCTCGGCGTCCAGCCGCGCGCGGAGGGCAGCCGCACCCGCCAGGACCTGCGTCACCACCGAGAGCACCTCCTCCACCGAGCGCAGCAGGTCCGGGCGCGCGCCCTCCACGAGCCCGGCGAAACCGTCGGGCTCCCACGCGGGCGCACCCGCCGCCGACATCAGCGCGTCAAGCGCCGCGGTCGTGCAGTCCTCCAGCGTGGCGGGCACGCCGCCGGGCGCATGAGCGGCGACGGCCAGCTTGGTGGCGTTCGGCAACCGGCCGGACAGCGCCTTGACCGGTGACGGCAGGGCCAGCCGGAGCAGCCGCCTGGTGCCGCGCCACATCTGGGCCTGCTGCTCGGCCGCGCTCCCGACGACGCGTACCCCCACCGTCGTCCCCTCGTCGACGAGCGTCGGGTAGCCCACCACCGCGCCCTGCTGCACCTGTCGCGGGAGCACCCCGAGATCCCAGGTGGTGAGGCCGGTCCGCTCGATGCTCTGCGCGGCGGACGACAGGGACCGCTGCACCTGCGGCCGCAGCTCCGCCTGGAGCGCCGCCAGGTCCTTGCCCTCCGCCAGGGGGGCGCCGACCTCGTCCTCGACCCGGAAGGTCATGCGCAGGTGGTCCGGCACCCGGTCGAGCCGCCAGTCCTCGCGGCGGACGTCGATCCGCCTGGTGTTGAGCAGCTCGGCCTCCAGGGCCTCGAGCAGCGGCCGCTGCTGCGGCTCGAGCACGGCGAGCAGCGCCGCGGCCGTGTCGGGTACGGGGACGCACCGCACCCGAAGCGGCTTGCGCAGCGACTTGAGCAGCGCCACGACGAGCTCCTGCCGCAGCCCGGGCACCTGCCAGTCGAAGCCGTCCTGGGTCACCTGGTTCAGCACCGACAGCGGGATGTGCACCGTGACGCCGTCGCCCTCGGACCCGGGCTCGAACTGGTAGGTGAGCGGCAGCCGCAGGTTCCCGGAGATCCACACGTCCGGGTGGTCGAGCGCCGACAGGACCTCGGCGGAGTGGCTCACCAGGTCGGACAGCGTGAGCGTCAGCAGGTCGGGCTTCTCGCGTCGCGCCCGCTTCCACCAGCTGTCGAAGTGCCGCCCGGAGACGACGTCGGACGGGACCCTGGCGTCGTAGAAGGCGTAGAGCGCCTCGTCGTCCACGACGATGTCGCGACGGCGCGACCGGTGCTCGAGCTCCTCGACCTCGCTGCGCAGCGCCTGGTTGGCGGCGAAGAAGTCGTGGAAGGTGTCCCAGTCGCCCTCGACCAGCGCCGAGCGCAGGAACATCTCGCGGGACAGCACCGGCGCGACGCGACCGAAGCTGACCTTGCGCTGCGCCACGAGGGGGACCCCGTAGAGCGTGACCCGCTCGTACGCCATGACGGCCGCCTGCTTGCGCTCCCAGTGCGGCTCGGAGTACTGCCGCTTCACCAGGTGGGCGCCGAGCTCCTCGGCCCAGGCGGGGTCGATGCGGCCGGCGATGCGCCCCCACATGCGGGTGGTCTCCACGAGCTCTGCGGCCATCACCCACCGCGGCGTCTTCTTCGAGAGGACCGACCCCGGGGCCAGCGCCCAGCGGGCGTTGCGCGCGCCGGCGTACTCCCGCTTCTCGGCGTCGCGCAGCCCGATGTGGCTGAGCAGGCCGGCGAGCAGCGCCTTGTGGATGCTGTCCGCCGCGGCCTTCCCGCCGTCGAGCGAGAGGTCAGCCCGCGACAGGCTGCGGCGCAGCTGGGTGTGCAGGTCCTGCCACTCGCGTACGCGCAGGTAGTTCAGGTACTCGCGCTTGCACATCCGGCGAAAGGCGCTGCTCGACAGGACCTTCTGCTGCTCCTGCAGGTAGCGCCACAGGTTGAGGTAGGTGAGGAAGTCCGACGTCTCGTCGGAGAAGCGCGCATGCATCTCGGCCGCCGCCTGCGACTTCTCCTGCGGCCGTTCTCGGGGGTCCTGGATCGAGAGCGCGGCAGTGATCACCAGGACGTCGCGTACGCACCCGTTGCGGTCGGCCTCGACGACCATGCGCCCCAGCCGGGGGTCCAGCGGCAGCTGCGCCAGGCTCCGTCCGATGCGCGTCAGCCGCCGCCGAGGGTCCTCCTGGCGCAGGTCCAGCGCGCCCAGCTCGTGCAGCAGGTCGACGCCGTCCTTCACGTTGCGCCGGTCGGGCGGGTCGACGAAAGGGAAGTCGGTGATCTCACCGAGGTCGAGGGCGGTCATCTGCAGGAGAACGCTGGCGAGGTTCGTACGCAGGATCTCCGGGTCGGTGTACTGGGGGCGGGCCAGCAGGTCCTCCTCCTCGTAGAGCCGGATGCACACGCCAGCCGCGACCCGCCCGCAGCGGCCGGCCCGCTGGGTGGCGCTGGCCTGGCTGATCCGCTCGATCGGCAGCCGCTGCACCTTCGTGCGCTGGCTGTAGCGGGAGATCCGCGCGGTGCCCGGGTCCACGACGTAGCGGATCCCCGGAACGGTCAGCGAGGTCTCGGCGACGTTCGTCGCCAGGACGATCCGGCGGCCGGGATGCGGCGCGAACACCCGGTGCTGCTCGGCTGCACTCAGCCGCGCGAACAGCGGCAAGACCTCCGTCCCGTCGGGGACTTCCGTCCGGAGCGCGTCGGCGGTGTCGCGGATCTCGCGCTCGCCGGACAGGAACACCAGCACGTCACCAGGTCCCTCCGCCGCGAGCTCCTCGACGGCCTCGACGATCGCCGTGACCTGGTCGCTGTCCTCGTCGAGGATGGGCCGGTAGCGGATCTCGACGGGAAAGCCGCGGCCCGACACCTCCACGATCGGCGCGTCGTCGAAGTGCGCGGCGAACCGCTGCGGGTCGATGGTCGCGCTGGTGATGACGAGCTTCAGGTCCGGCCGCCGCGGCAGCAGCTGCTTGAGGTAGCCGAGCAGGAAGTCGATGTTGAGCGACCGCTCGTGCGCCTCGTCCAGGATGATCGTGTCGTAGGCGGAGAGGTTGCGGTCCCGCGAGATCTCGGCGAGCAGGATCCCGTCGGTCATGAGCTTGACGAGGGTGTCCTCCCCCACCTGGTCGTGGAAGCGGACGGTGTAGCCGACGGCCCTCCCGAGGGGGGTCTGCAGCTCGTCGGCGATGCGCTCGGCGACGCTGCGCGCGGCGAGCCGCCGCGGCTGGGTGTGCCCGATCATCCCGGCCACGCCCCGGCCCAGCTCGAGGCAGATCTTGGGGATCTGGGTCGTCTTGCCCGACCCTGTCTCCCCGGCGACCACGACCACCTGCGAGCTGCGCAGAGCCGCGGCGATGTCGTCCTTGCGCCGGGTGACCGGCAGGGACTCCGGGAAGTGCAGGGCGGGTACCGCGGCGCGCCGGCGCTCCAGGCGCTCCTGCCTGCCTCCGCTCGACATCCCCCTCTAGGATACGGCCGGTCAGCCGCTCCACAGTCGTAGCGGGCCGTCAGGCCCGGCTCCTGGAGGTCCCGTGCTCGGCTTGCCCGACGATGTGCTCGCCTGCCTGTTCGACCTGGACGGGGTCCTCACCGACACCGCCTCGGTCCACAACGCGGCGTGGAAGCAGACCTTCGACGACTACCTGCGCGAGCGGGCCGAGCGCACCGGCGAGCCGTTCGTGGAGTTCGACCCGGGCGCGGACTACATCTCCTACGTGGACGGCAAGAAGCGCGAGGACGGCGTACGCAGCTTCCTCGCGAGCCGCGGGATGACCCTGCCCGAGGGCAGCCTCGAGGATGCTCCCGGCGTCGAGTCGGTGCACGGCATCGGCAACCGCAAGAACGAGCTGCTGCTGGGGCGGATCGACAGCGACGGCGTGCGGGTCTACGAGGGCAGCCGCCGCTACCTGGCCGCTGCGCGTGAGGCGGGCCTGCGCTGCGCGGTCGTGTCCAGCAGCGCCAACACCGAGTCGGTCCTCGCGGTGACCGGCCTCGCGCCGCTGATCGACCTGCGGGTGGACGGCGTCACCGCCCGCGAGCGCTCGCTCCCTGGCAAGCCCGCGCCGGACACCTTCCTCGCCGCAGCGGCGGATCTCGGTGTCGGACCGGACCGGGCCGTCGTCTTCGAGGACGCCCTCGCGGGTGTCGCCGCGGGCCGGGCCGGGGGCTTCGTGCTCGTCGTCGGGGTGGACCGCGTGGGACAGGCACAGGCGCTGCGGGAGTCCGGCGCCGACGTCGTGGTGGCCGACCTGGAGGAGCTGCTGTGATCCCTCCGGACATCTTCCCCATCGACCCGTGGTGTGTACGCGAGACCCGGCTCGACCTGGACCGCCTGGGCCAGACCGAGGCCGTGTTCGCCCTGTCCAACGGCCACATCGGGCTGCGCGGCAACCTCGACGAGGGCGAGCCGCACGTCATCCCAGGCACCTACCTGAACTCCTACTACGAGCTGCGCCCGCTTCCCTACGCCGAGGCCGGATACGGCTACCCCGAGTCCGGACAGACCGTCGTGGACGTCACGAACGGCAAGCTGCTGCGGCTGGTCGTCGACGACGAGCCGTTCGACGTGCGCTACGGCCAGCTCAGCGAGCACAAGCGGACGCTCGACCTGCGGGCCGGCGTCCTTGACCGGTACGCCGACTGGACCTCCCCCGCCGGCAAGCGCGTGACGGTCTCGTCGAGGCGCCTGGTGTCCTTCGCCCACCGGGCGGTGGCCGCCATCTGCTACGAGGTGCAGGCCCCCGACGAGCCGGTGCGCATCATCTTGCAGTCCGAGCTGGTGGCCAACGAGTCACAGCCCCTCCTGTCCAAGGACCCGCGGGTGTCGGCGGTGCTCGAGCGCCCCCTGGACCATGTCGCCAGGGACGTCGAGCAGCACGGGGCGCTGCTCCTGCACCGGACCCGGGCCAGTGGGCTGCTCATGGCTGCCGGGATGGACCACGTCGTGCAGGCTCCGGGGCGGTTCGCGGAGGAGACCGACGCGCGGGAGGACTGGGCCCGGACCACCGTGGTCTGCACCCTGCAGCCCGGCGAGCGACTGCGTGTCGTCAAGCACCTGGCGTACGGCTGGTCCAGCGTCCGCTCGGCGGCAGCCGTGCGCGACCAGGTGGCGGCGGGACTCACCGCCGCCCGGTTCACCGGCTGGGAGGGGTTGCTGGCGAACCAGCGCGACTACCTCGACGAGTTCTGGGACAGCGCGGACGTCGAGGTGGAGGGGGACCCGGCGGTGCAGCAGGCCGTCCGGTTCGGGCTCTTCCACGTCCTGCAGAGCGGCTCTCGCGCCGAGCGGCGGGCGCTGCCGGCCAAGGGGCTGACCGGGCCGGGCTACGACGGGCACGCCTTCTGGGACACCGAGGGCTTCGTCCTCCCGGTGCTGACCGCGACCCTGCCCAGCGCGGCGGCCGATGCCCTGCGCTGGCGGCACTCCACCCTCGATCTCGCCCGGGAACGCGCCCGCACCCTCGGCCTGGCCGGCGCGGCCTTCCCGTGGCGCACGATCCGCGGCCAGGAGTGCTCGGCGTACTGGCCTGCGGGGACGGCGGCGTTCCACGTCAACGCCGACATCGCGATGGCGGTGGAGCGCTACCGCATCGTGACGGGCGACGAGTCGCTGGAGCGGGACTGCGGACTGGAGCTGCTCGTCGAGACCGCGCGGCTGTGGGTCTCCCTCGGCCACCACGACGCCCACGGCGGCTGGCACATCGACGGCGTCACCGGCCCCGACGAGTACACCGGCGTGGTGGACGACAACGTCTTCACCAACCTCATGGCGGCGGCCAACCTGCGCGCCGCGGCCGCGGCGTGTCAGCGCCACCCGCAGCTCGCCGCCGACCTCGGCGTCACGGTGGAGGAGACCGCCGCGTGGCGCGACGCCGCGAAGGCGGTCCACATCCCCTACGACTCCCTGCTCGGAGTCCACCCGCAGTCGCAGTCGTTCACCCGCTACGGCGAGTGGGACTTCGAGGCCTCCAAGGACGACTACCCGTTGCTGCTGCACGAGCCGTATGTCCGCCTCTACCGCAAGCAGGTGCTCAAGCAGGCCGACCTGGTGCTCGCCCTGCACTGGTGCAGCGACGCTTTCACGCCTGAGGAGAAGGCGCGAAACGTGGACTACTACGAGCGCCGGACCGTGCGCGACTCCTCGCTGTCAGCGTGCACGCAGGCCGTGATGTGCGCCGAGGTGGGCCACCTGGAGCTCGCGCACGACTACCTGCACGAGACCGCACTGGTGGACCTGCGCGACCTGCACGACAACAGCGGGAGCGGACTGCACATGGCCTCGCTGGCCGGGGCGTGGATCGCCCTGGTCGACGGCTTCGGCGGGTTCCGGCTGCGCGGAGAGCGCCTGCTGCTCGACCCCCAGCTGCCAGAACGCCTCAACCGCCTCACCTTCCGCCTGCGGTGGCACGGCATGCGCCTGCTGGTCGAGGTCGACCGGACGCAGGTGCGCCTCAGCCTGCGCGACGGCCCCGACGCCAGCATGGACCTCCTGCTCGCGGACGAGCGGATCCACCTGACCCCGGATTCGCCCGTCGTCCGGCCGTGGACCCGTCGGCAGCCGCTGCTCCCCCGGCCACCGCAGCCTCCGGGACGGGAGCCGGCTGCGCGCCCGTGAGCGAGGACGGCCTGGAGCGCCTGCGGCGCTGGCGGGACGAGGGCCGCGGTGTGCCACCTGCGGTGAGCCGGCTCGGCGCCACCCTGGAACGGGTGGAACCGGCAGCGACTGCCGTCCGGCTGCCGCTGTCGTCCGAGCTGCTGCTGCCCGGCGGCGAGGTCACGGGCGCGGTCGCCGCTCTGCTGGCCGACTTCGGCCTGACCACCTCGATTCTGGCCGCGCTTCCGGACCTGCGCGGCGTCACCACGATCGCCATGACCGTCGACCACCTGCGCCTCCCCCCTGTCAGCGGGTGGCTGCTCGCCACCTGCCGCGCGGCTCCCTACGACGGCGGTCGGCCGCAGCACGCCACGGGGCTGCTGCACGATGCAGACGGGCGGGAGATCGCCAGCACCACAGGGTGGTTCCTGCCGGCCACCGCCGAGCCCGATCGGGTCGACCGCGTGCACGTGGTCCAGGAGCCGCCCGCCGAGGACCTCCTGGACCTGCTCGGCATCGAGCCCGGCCCGGTCTTCGGCCTCGTGGCGCGCGAGGCACTCGGCAACGTCCTCGGCAGCCTGCACGGGGGCGTCGGCGCGCTGGCCGGTCAGCTGGCGGCTGAGGCTGCCCTCGGCCGCCCGCTGCGGCCGCTGACCTCGACTTTCACCTACCTGCGGCCCACCCCACGCGGCGAGAGCGTCACCGTGACCGGGTCGGTGGTGCGTGCGGGCCGTCGTACCGGCTCGTCGACAGCCGTCGTGGCGGACACCGCCGGCAGGACGACCCTGCAGACCGCGCTCGTCGCCGCCCGATCAGGCGCCTGAGATCCGGCGCTACGCCGCGACGGCGGAGGGCAGCAGCGCACGTCCGGCCGGGCTGATGCTCCAGAAGTCGCGCAGCCTCGACCCGGACGTCGTCACGGCGTCCAGCCCGACCAGCACGTGGTGGGCCCGGCCCACGGCGACCCGGACGTCGACCCGGTCCAACGGCCGGTCCGGGCGGTGCCAGGACGGCGCGAGCTGGTGCAGCGCGGCGTCGACGAGGGTGACCTCCGCGACCGCGTCCACGTTGCTCAGCGTCTCGAGCAGCAGGCGGCACAGCTGGCCGTGGAAGCTCTCGTCGAACAGCCCGGCCTGCAGGCGGCGCAGGACCTCGGCGTCCGACGCTGCGGCGCGAGTCGGGGACAGCACCCCGTGGACGAGCCGCAGCAGGCGGCAGGACCGGAGCAGCTCGTGGAGCATCGCCAGCGGGAGGAGGTCCTCCTCGCGCTGGGCCGGACGGTCCGCGTCCCAGCCCCAGTGCGGCCGGCGCTCCTGGACTCCCCGCACGACGACCCTCGGGAGCCGTCTGCCAGGGGTGAGGCGCACGCCGCCGGCGCACAGGTCCAGCAGCAGCCGCACGCTGCCCGGCACGGGGCCGGCCGCACCGGGGCCGGCGGCACCGGTGCTGGGCGTCCTGGCGTCCGCGGCGTCCGCGGCGTCCGCCGGAGTGCGTGCCATGAACGGACAGGTTACGAGCGCGATCGCCACGGCGTAGCGGTATCCGCAACACTGACCGGGTGACCGCACCTCAGCAGCACGTCCCGCCCGTCTACGCCTGTGCCGCCGGCGCGGTCCTGCACGCCCACGCCGGGGACACGCTCGAGCCGGCGGTGCTCCTCTACACGTTCCTGCCGGGAGGCGTCGAGCTGCACGACGCGCCCGGGCGGGTCGACATCCACGCCGACGGCCCCGGCTCGCAGACCGTCACCGTCCGGGTGCTGACCGAGGGCCATGCGCTGTCCTGGCAACTGCCAGTGGCCCCCTTCGTGGCCGCCCTTCCCGGGCAGCCCGGCGACACCGGTCGCATGGTGCTGCTCGCGGTCGTCGACGCCGAACCGGAGCCCGGCTTCTGGGCCCGTCCCGCTGACTGCGAGCAGCTGGCCGCTGAGCTGCAGCTGCCGGTGGACGACCTCACCGACGCCCTGCGCGGGCGGCTCACGCCCTGGCTGGCGGAGGACCTGAGCCTGCTGCTCCATGACGACGCCCACGACCGCGCGGTGGACCACTCCCCCGCGCAGACCCTGGCGTCGGCGGTGCTCGCGCACTACCGCGGTGACCTCACGGCCGACCCCACGACCTCCGGCGTCGTACGGGCGCTGGAGCTCGCCCCTGACACCTACACCGCCGAGCTGGCGGGCCGGCTCTGCTCGGCGCTGGTGTCTGCCGTCCAGGGGACCGACGCCGCCACGCTGCGGTCGGTCCTCGAGGACGTCGGGCCGTTCGAGTCGGAGGTGATCCGCCTGCTGACGACGCTGCCTGCCCTGATCGGTTCGACCCCGGTCTCGGAGCGCCAGGAGGCCACCATGGCGCTGCTCCTGGCGGGCAGCGACCGCGACGAGACCGTGCGCGCCGCCGTCAGCTGCATCGCCCGCCTGGCGCGGGGGCGGTTCGGAGCAGACCTGGCGGACGACGCGGTGCTGCGCCTGCTCGGGATGGTGGACGACCTCGGCCTGTCCCGCCTGGCCCGGCTGTGGGTGGACCTCGCCGCCGCTTCCTCCGGATCCGCGCAGCGGGACGACCCGGCCGCCGCGGACCTCGTCCCGCGCGTGCTCGCGGAGGGAGCTCCGGGTACCGGCTGGCTGCGCGACACGATGTCCGCGCTCGTCGGGCTGAGCCTCGAGGCGGCGGGTCGGAACACCGACCGCATCGCGCCCGCTCTGCAGGCCGCGAAGGCGCTGCTCGAGGACGACGAGCCGAGGCCGGACACGGTCGAGGCGGCGGTCCGCGCGTGCCTGTCGCTGGGCCGCTTCGTCCGGCTCCGCCCCGGCGTCGGTCCGGGCAGCTGGGTCCAGGTGCCCTCACCTCTGGCCGCGCAGGCCGTGACCGCGAGCTACCTCGAGGGCATGGAGCGCGACATGGCCGTGGACCTGCTGGCCGAGCTGCTGGAGGACGATGTCGAGGGTCTGGACCTGCTCGACGGCCTGGTCTGCGCCACCTCGCAGCTGCTCGTGCACCTGGACCAGCAGGAGGACCTGGAGCTGCGGGGGCAGCAGGTGCGGGAGCTGCTGGGCGCCTTCCCCAACGGCCCGCACAGCGTCCGGTGGCTGCTGGCCACGATCCTGCGCGAAGCCCCGGAGCACGACCCCTCAGCCCCGGACCTGAACCCCTTCCTGCAGAACGAGCCCCACCTCGACGTCGGACGCCTGGCGCGCAAGGTCGGGCGCCGAGGGGTGCTCAGCGGCGGACTGACGTGCCTCGAGGGGATGGCCGAGGTCTTCGGCGAGTCCGCCCAGATGCCCCGTGAGGAGCTGGTCGGGCTGGTCCTGCCCTCCGCCCTGACCGAGCACGCGCTGCTGCGCGGCCTGGCCGGATCCGTCCCCGAGTAGCGGAGCCCCGTGTCCGCGTCCGCCGGCGGCCCGTCCCGTTCGCGGCATGATGCGGCGCACTGGGACGCGCGGTACGCCGATCTCGTCCGCCCGTGGCCGGCCGAGCCGAGCAGCACCGTCACCGGAGCCGTGGTCGGCCTGCCCCCGGGCCGGGCCCTCGACCTCGCGACCGGCACGGGCCGGCACGCGCTGTGGCTGACCGCGTCCGGGTGGCAGGTGACGGCGGTGGACTTCTCGGCTGTCGGGGTGGCGCAGGGACAGGCGCGCTCGCGCGAGGTCGACTGGGTCGTCGCGGACATCCACACCTGGGCGCCCGAGGCCGCCTACGACCTGGTGCTGGTCGCCTACGTCCAGCTCGGCGTGGAGGGCCTGCAGCGGACCGGTCGGTGGCTCGCTCCCGGGGGGCACCTGGTCGTGGTCGGGCACGCGCTGCGCAACCTCACCGAAGGCGTGCACGGCCCGCGGGACCCGGCCTTCCTGCACACCGAGCAGGACCTGCGTCGCGGCGCAGAGGGGCTCGAGGTCGTACGGCTCGAGGAGGTCCGCCGGCCCGATCCGGGCGGCACGGCCTACGAGCTCCTCCTGGTCGCGAGGGCCGGCGACCCCCGACCTAAGGTGGCGCCATGAGCACGCCGATCGCTCCCGACTTCCTCGCCCTGCCCCTGCGCGCCTGCGCGGACGCCGCCCTGCAGGCGGCGACCGAGGCCGGCGCCTCCCACGCCGACGTGCGCATCGAGCGCCTGCGCGGCCAGGACCTCGCCCTGCGCAACGCCCGGCTGGAGCGGCGAAACGACGCCGTGACGGTCGGTCTCGCTGTCCGCGTCATCCACGACGGGACGTGGGGCTTCGCGAGCAGCCCGGACGTCACGGTCGAGGAGGCTGCCCGCCTGGCGCGCCAGGCGGTGGACGTGGCGCGCACGTCAAGGCC
The DNA here is from genome assembly GCA_030447385.1 of Mycobacteriales bacterium. Classification (GTDB taxonomy): domain Bacteria; phylum Actinomycetota; class Actinomycetes; order Mycobacteriales; family SCTD01; genus SCTD01. The sequence continues at coordinate 176,525 of JAUJOY010000003.1, read as the reverse complement.
GCTCAACGCCGAGCCGGTCGAGCTGGCGGACGAGCGGGTCTACCCCGATGCCACGTACGTCTCGGCGTACGAGCTCGACCCCTTCGAGATCGACGCCCCCGAGAAGGTCGCTCTGCTGTCCGACTGGAGCAGCCGACTGCTGGCCGCAGACGAGGTCGACCACGTGGAAGCGAGCCTCGAGCAGGTGCTGGAGAACAAGTTCTACGCGGACACCGCAGGCACGTCCACCACCCAGCAGCGCATCCGGCTGCAGCCTCGGCTGACGGCCACAAGGGTGGACCCGAGCGGCGGGTTCGAGACCATGCGCACCAACGCGCCGCCGGCTGCTCGGGGATGGGAGTACCTCACCGGCGGCATGTGGGACTGGGAGAGCGAGCTGGCGCAGCTGCCGGCGCTGCTGCTGGAGAAGGCGAAGGCCTCCTCGGTCGAGGCCGGCCGCTACGACCTCGTGATCGACCCGACCAACCTGTGGCTCACCATCCACGAGTCGGTGGGCCACGCGACCGAGCTGGACCGGGCGCTGGGCTATGAGGCGGCCTACGCGGGCACGTCCTTCGCCACGCTCGACCAGCTCGGGTCCCTGCGCTACGGCTCGGAGGCGATGCACGTCACCGGCGACCGCACGACGCCGAACGGCCTGGCCAGCATCGGCTACGACGACGAGGGCGTGCAGACGCAGAGCTGGGACATCGTGCGCGACGGGGTGCTCGTCGGCTACCAGCTCGACCGGCGCATGGCCCGCCAGAACGCTGCCGCGCTCGGCACCGACCGCTCCAACGGCTGTGCCTTCGCCGACTCGCCGGCGCACGTCCCGGTGCAGCGGATGGCGAACGTGTCGCTGCAGCCGGCTGACCGCGGGCCGTCCACCGACGACCTGATCGGCCGGGTGGAGCGGGGCATCTACATCGTCGGCGACAAGAGCTGGTCGATCGACATGCAGCGCTACAACTTCCAGTTCACGGGGCAGCGCTTCTACGAGATCCGCAGCGGGCGCATCGTCGGGCAGTTGCGCGACGTGGCCTACCAGGCCACGACCACCGACTTCTGGAGATCTCTGGAGGCGGTGGGCGGGCCGCAGACCTACCTGCTCGGCGGAGCGCTCAACTGCGGCAAGGCGCAGCCCGGCCAGTCCGCGCCGGTGTCGCACGGCTGCCCCAGCTCGCTGTTCCGGGGCGTGAACGTGCTCAACACCGCCCGGGAGGCAGGTCGATGACCACCGCAGCCGCCGGGGGCGACCTCGTCGAGCAGGCTCTCGGGCTGTCGCGGGCGGACGGCTGCATCGTGATCGTCTCCGAGAGCAGCAGCGCCAACCTGCGCTGGGCCAACAACACGCTCACCACCAACGGCATGATGCGCGACCGCTCCATCACGGTCATCAGCGTGGTGGGCGAGTGCGTCGGCGTGCGCAGCGTCACCGGGGTGGACGACCTCGAGGAGCTGGTACGCGCCAGCGAGCAGGCCGCGCGCGACGCGACCCCGGCAGAGGACGCCGGGCCGCTCGTCGAGGGCCCCGCCGACGAGCGGTTCTCCTCAGCTGCGCAGGAGGCCGCACCGGAGGTGTTCGCAACCGTCGCGCGTGAGCTTGGCAGCAGCTTCGCCGCTGCGCGGGCGGATCAGCTGAACCTGTTCGGCTACGCCTCGCGCGACGTCACCACCACCTGGCTCGGCTCGTCGACCGGCCTGCGGCGGCGACACGTCCAGCCGACCGGCTACGTCGAGGTGACCGGCAAGAGCGCCGGCGGCTCGACCTGGGTCGGTCAGCACACCCGCGACTGGTCCGACATCGACGTCCCGACCCTCGACCGCGAGGTGCGCAGGCGGCTGGCCTGGGGCGGTCGGACGGTCGAGCTCCCCCCCGGCCGGTACGAGACGCTGCTGCCGCCGGCCACGGTCGCCGACCTGATGATCTACGCCTACTGGACGGCCGCGGGTCGTGACGCGGCGGAGGGGCGCACGGTCTACAGCCGGCCCGGTGGCGGTACCCGCGTCGGCGAGCACCTCGCACCGGCCGGCGTGCGGCTGCACAGCGACCCCCACGACGCGGCGCTGTCCACGACGCCCTTCGTGGTCGCGGCCGCGTCCTCGGCCATGACCAGCGTCTTCGACAACGGCCTGCCGCTGCCGGCCACCGACTGGATGCGCGACGGCGCGCTGACCGCGCTGATCCAGACCCGGGCGTCTGCGAGGACCACGGACAGCCCGGTCACGCCGTACGTCCACAACCTCAGCCTCGACGGTGGCGGTAGGGCGACGACCGACGAGATGGTCGCCGCCACGGGCCGGGGGCTGCTGCTCACGAGCCTGTGGTACATCCGCGAGGTCGATCCCGAGACCCTGCTGCTCACCGGCCTGACCCGGGACGGCGTCTACCTCGTCGAGGACGGCGAGGTGGTGGGTGCGGTCAACAACTTCCGCTGGAACGAGAGCCCCATCGACCTCCTGGGCCGCCTCGCGGAGATCGGCCGGAGCGCACCGTGCCTGCCGCGGGAGTGGAGCGACTACTTCACATGGACCCGGATGCCGACGCTGCGGGTGCCCGACTTCAACATGTCGTCCCCGAGCCAGGCGTCGTAGTCTGCGTGCACCGGCCAGGACCCTGGACCAGGGTGCCTACGCCAGGCCGGTGAGCCTGGCCATGACGCTCACGCCGAGCACGATGAGCACCGCGCCGATGATGTCGAAGACCACCCCGCTGCGCACCATCTTGGTGATCGGCACCATGCCCGAGCCGTAGACGATGGCGTTGGGCGGAGTGGACACCGGGAGCATGAAGCCGTAGGACGCGCCGAACACCGCTGCCAGGGCGGGGATCACCGGGTTGACACCGGACGCGAGCGCGATCGGGATGACGATCGGCACGACGATCCCGACGCTCGCCGTGTTGCTCGTCGTCTCGCTGATCAGGATGGCGACCACCACTGCGAGGATGGTGATCGGGAACAGGCTGTCGACCCCCAACGACTGCGACAGCGAGGTGCCCAGACGCTCCGCCAGTCCCGTGGAGGACAGCAGCCCGCCGAGCGCGATCCCGGAGCCGAACAGCAGGATCGTGCCCCAGTCGATGCGCACCGCCTCGTTCCAGGTCAGCGTGAAGCGGCGCCGCTGCCAGTCGGTCGGCAGCAGGAAGAGCAGCCCGGCGGCCAGGATCGCCACGACGCCCTCGTTCAGCCGGCCCTGCACCTCCTTGTAGGTCGTCGAGTCGTCGCCGACGACCAGCCCCACGACGCCGGGCAGGATCCACAACGTCACCGCGACCGCGAAGGCGAACAGGGTGTTGCGCTCACCGCGGGACATCCGGCCCAGCTGGGCGCGCTGCTCGGTGACGTAGTCGGCGGCGCCGGAGATGCGGTTCGTCTCCGGCCGGTTCAGGGCGATCAGGATCACGCACAGCGCCACGAACATCAGCAGGACGATCGGCGCGGCGTTGAGCACCCAGGTGAAGAAGGGGAGGCGGGCGTCGGTCTCCTTCTCGATGAACTCCCTGCCGATGAGGTTCGGCGGGCTGCCGATGGGGGTGAGCAGGCCGCCGACGCTGGCGCCGTACGCCACCATCAGCATCAGCGCCGTGCTGAAGCGCAGCCGGCTGGCGTCGACGTCGCCGGCGGACTGCTGAGCGACCAGACCGGACAGCGCGCCGACGACGCCGAGCGCGATCGGGAACAGCATCGCGGTGGCGGCGGTGTTGCTGATGAACGCCGACAGCAGCACGGCGATGGCCCCGAACGCGATGATGGTCCGGTAGGTCGAGGCCGCGACGCCGGGCAGAGCCAGCACGCGGAAGGCGAAGCGCCGGTCCAGCCCGTGGGTCATCATCGCCTCGGCGATGATGAAGCCGCCGATGAACAGGAAGATCGTCGACGAGGCGAACGCGCCGAAGACGTCGTTCGCGGGCGCGACACCCAGCAGGATCGCCAGAGCCAGACCGAGGACGGCCGTCACCGGGATCGGGATCGCCTCGGTGATCCAGTAGACGAGCACCAGGGTCAGCACGGCCGCGAGCGTGCGCTGCGGCCCCTCGAGGGCGCCGGTCAACAGGTAGACGAGCAGCGCGAGCACCGGCCCGGCGAACAGACCGGCGCTGCGCCGCCCCCGCTCGAAGCGCTCCTCCGCAGGAGAGAGGTTGCCCTGCTCCTCCAGCGTGCGGTAGGTGCTCGTGCGGCCACCGCCACCCCGCTCCCGGGCGGAGGATGCCTGTGCGGCCTCCTCGGCGTCGACGTCGGAGCGGGTCGGTGTCGAGGCCGACGGCGTGGCGGCCTCGCCTGCTGTGGACATCGCTCTCCTCGGTTGTAGTGGTTGGCCGGTCGAGAAGGAGGTGTGCGTGCTACCCGCGGCCATGCGGCCGAAGCGCCGGATGTCGGCACAGCGCCGGCGTGCAGCGGTCCCCGCCGGCCCGCTCTCAGCCGGAGTCGGTGCGCAGGGCGGCCACCAGCGCCGGCCGGTCCCGCAGCAGCAGCCGCCGCCCGGCAACGACCGCCACCGCGGCCAGCACTGCCAGCATCCCGGTGGCCGACCAGGCGGCGGTCAGGGACACCGCGTCCGCGAGTGCGCCGAAGCCCAGCGGCCCCAGGGCACCGCCGATGGCGACGCCACTCTGCGTCACGCCGGTGGCCCGGCCCGGGTCCTGCGGGTGCATCAGGGTGACCGCGTGGTTGAGCAGGCCCGCCCACGCCCATCCGACGCCGTACGCGAGGGCGACCGCGGGCAGCAGGGCGGCGGGTGCCCCGACGGCGAGCAGGGCGCTGGCCGGGGCACCGGCGAGCATCATCGCCGCGACGACGAGCAGCCACCGTGCCTCCCGTTGGTCCGCGACCACGCCGAGCGCGAGCCGGGACAGGACACCGAGGGCGCTGCCGGCTGCGGCGAGCAGCCCGGCCCTGCCCGCCTCCTGCCCGGCAGCGACCGCGGTCTCGACGAAGAAGGCACCGAAGCTGTTGCCGACCGCCGCCCCGAGGGTGGTACCGACGCTGAGGACGACGAGCGGCTCGAGGCGGTACGACCCGGCGGCCACTGCGGCGCGTGCTGCCCTCGTCGAGGACCGGCCGTCTGCGGGGACCCGTTCCTCTCCTGCGCCTGCCCCGGCCGGCGGCGGCACCAGCAGCGGGATGGCCACGGCGAGCAGCGCCGCAGCCGCGTACGCCCACCGCCAGCCGACGGTGAGGCCGAAGACCGGCACCGCGAGCCCGCCGAGCAGCACACCGGCCGGGATCGCGGCCTGCTTCGCGCCGTACGCCCGCCCTCGGCGGGACGGGGCGACAGCAGTGGCGATCAGTGCGTTGGATGCCGGCTGCCCCGCTCCGCTGGCGATGCCGCCCACGAGGAGGGCGGCGGCGAGCAGCCAGGTCCGCGGTGCCAGCGCCGCTCCCAGCAGCGCCGCCGCGCCCGCAGCCGCGGCTACCCGCATCACCCGCGTCGGACCGAGCCGGTCCGCCGAGCGTCCGCCGGCGAGCGACCCGATCGCGGCGCCGGCGAAGAACACGGCCACGAGCACGCCGAGTCCGGTGCGCCCGGCGCCCAGGTCCGCGCGCACCTGCACCGCAAGCCCGCCCAGCAGGTAGACCGGGAGCATCCCGACGACGGTGACCGCCACCGCCGCCGACGTGGGCGTCAGGCGATGCATGCGGGGCGGCGGCCGGGGCCGCTCGTCAGATCCAGGTGCGCCACCGGACCCATCTGGCCACTCCTGACTTCCGTTCGCGACGCCGCCGTGCTCGTGCCCTGTCGAGCCACTGCCCGACGGCCGCCCGGTCAAGCGGCCGGACGGTCACCCGCTACTTCTTCTGCCGCCGGCTGCCGCCGTGCCAGTCCTCCTGCACCCCGGCCTGACCCTTCTCGACCCCGAACGCCCGCAGCTGCGGCCGCTCGCGAAGGCTGCGCTTGAGCTCGGCGAACCCCGGGAAGGCGGCGAGCCCGATGACGTGGTCCCACAACTCGGCGGCCCGCTCCGCGGTCGGGAGCCGGCTGATGACCGGGCCGAAGAAGGCCACGCCTTCCGGCGGCTGGAAGTGCAGGATCGGCGTCCCCACGTCCTTGCCCGTCAGCGCCAGCGCCTCGTCGGTCTCCTGGCGGATCTGCTCGTCCCAGGCCGCCTCGTCCAGCGCATCTCCCAGCTCGACCGGCAGGTCGGCTCCTCGCAGGATCGACGGCAGCAGCGTCCCGTCGTCGAGGTCCCTGGGGACGTCGACGGTCTGGGGCGGCGCCTCGAAGATGTGCTCGCCGAACGCCTCGTAGAGCCCCGCCACCGACTCCCGGCCGTGCTCGAGGCGGGTGCGCGCGGCGACCCTGAGCAGCCGCAGACCAGCCGTGTGGCCCGCCTCGTACTCGGGCGGGAAGTGCGCGTCGTAGTCCACCGAGGCGTTGAGCTGCCGCAGCGAGATGAACCGCCAGTCGACCTCGTAGTCGCGCTGGGCGGCGACGAGGCGCACCCACTTGCTCGTCATCCACGCGAACGGGCACACCGGGTCGAAGTAGAAGTGCAGGTCGGCGTCGCCCATGCCCCAGCCTGACATCCGGCCGCCGGCTACGTCCTCCCGCCCCGCATCCGCCTTGCCACCGCGGGCCGGGATGTGGTCGGGTGCGGATCGACGCGTCCACTCCGATGCACGCCACAACCTCTGGAGCGCAAGGGCATGCCCATCCCCACCGAGAACGTCGGCTCGCTACCACGGCCCATGAAGCTGCAGGAGGCCATCGCCGCCTATGACAGGGGCGAGATCACCCAGGAACAGCTCAAGGCCGAGCAGGACGCAGCCGCGAAGGACTCCGTCGAGCGGATGGAGGCCACCGGGACGCCGATCGTCTCCGACGGCGAGCAGCGCGCGTCGAGCTTCGCGACGTACCCCATCACCGACACCCTCGCCGGCACCGGGCTGGCCGAGAACCTGGCCGGCGACGGCCAGTACTTCGCCATCTTCGACGACGGCCACCACCGGCAGCTGCCGCGCCTCACAGGTGGGCCGTTCCGCTACAAGACCTACGCGGCGGACCTGCTCGAGCAGTCGCTGCCCTATGCCACGAAGCCGATGAAGCAGGCGGTCATCGCCCCGTCGATGCTCTACCTGCTCTACCCGCTCAAGGAGGAGCTCGAGGGCTACAGCCGCGAGCAGTTCCTCGACGACCTGTGCGACGAGGCCGAGAAGGACATCCGCAAGGCCTTCGCGGCGGGCGCGGCCCGCGTGTCCATCGACTTCACCGAGGGCCGCCTCGCCAACAAGCGGGACGCCCGCAACCCGTGGACCGGCGAGAACCTGCTGCAGACCTTCATCGACCTCAACAACCGCGTGATCGACCGCTTCACCCCTGAGGAGCGGGTCAACATCGGCATCCACACCTGCCCGGGTGGGGACTGCGACTCGGTCCACAGCAAGGACGTCGACTACGCCGAGCTGCTGCCGTCGATGTTCCAGATGAACGCCGGCTACTTCCTGATCCAGCTCGCCAGCGAGGACGACAAGGAGCGGGTGTACCGGCTGATCGGCGAGAACATCCGGGCCGACGCGAACGGCGTGAAGCAGGTGGCCTTCGTCGGCGTCGTCGACCCGCTCAACCCGGAGGTGGAGACGCCCGAGCAGATCGCGGCCGATCTGGTGACCGCCGCGAAGCACATCCCCCTGGACCAGCTGGGAGCCACCGACGACTGCGGCTTCAGCCCGTTCAGCATCGACGTCAAGCCCAAGCACGGCTCACCCGACTTCGCCCGCGACATCGCGTTCCAGAAGATCGCGGCCAGGGAGAAGGGCGTCCGGCTGGCGTCGGAGCAGCTCGGCACCTGATCAGGGGCCGGTGGAGTGCGCGCGTAGGCGCTGCTCACCTCGGCGGGAACCCGTCCCCTGTCCGACACCGGCAGCCCCTGCGCGACCGCCCACGCCCGCACCTGGGCGGGCGTGGGCCGTGGCGCTGCCAGCGGACCGGGTGAGACCAGAGCGTCCAGGCGGACGTGCGTGCGCTGCGCGCTGGTGCTCTCGGCCGCGGCCGCCGCGAGGAAGCGGTAGGTCCACTCCTCCGCCAGCGGCCGCGTCTCGGCGAAGAACACCGGCACGCCCGGCCAGCGCACCTGCACCCGGACGAGCAGGTCCGCCACGAAGCCCGGCTGGACGTAGGGCAGCGTGAACAGCCGGGAGTAGCGCTCCTCCACGACGACCGCGCTGTACGCGAGGCTCGCCAGCTCGCCCAGCTGGGCGCCCAGTCGCCCGTCCACCAGGCTGCGCGCGAAGTCCTCCAGCGACTTGCGCTCCACCACCGCGAGCGCCGCGCCCTCGCGGACCAGCCCGTAGTCGCCGCAGGACAGGGAGCCCTTCACCGTGGTGGCGCGCTGGGAGGTGAAGCGGTAGGCGTACCGCTCGCGGCTGTCGACCACGATCTCCAGGTCCTGGACGCCGCTGGCGCGGGCAGTCGGCATGCGGACGCCTGGGCGGGCCTTCTTCGCCGTCCTGGCGCTCTGCCAGAAGATCGCCTCCCGCCCGCCCTTGAGGCGGGTGAAGACCAGCTGGCTGCGGTTCTCGCGGCCCCGGTCGAGCACGAGGTCGACGGCCGGTCCGCGCGCCGTGCAGGACCGCACCGGGACGCGCTCGACCACGTCGGGCTCGTCCGGCCAGGACTCCGCGCGGTGGCAGTAGACCTTGCTGGTGCGCGGCCAGGTCTCCCGGGCCTTCAGCACGACCGGCCGGCCAGGAAGGGGGAGGCGCAGCAGGTACGGCAACGCCGACCCGGGATCGGGGTTGCGGGCGATGACGAAGTCGTCGGCCACCCGGACAGGGTAATGAGCGGCCACCTGGAGGACGGCGACGCGCCGAACGGGATCGGGCGGGGGCTGCGTACCCGTCGATCGCCGGGGAACGACCGCCTCATGACTGACACAGCAACCGCGACGGCGGCGCCCAGCGGCGGCACCTACGTCGACCCCTCCGGGGAGTTCAGCCGGGACCAGCGCTACATCGCGACCCGGATCACCGCGGACGGACGCGACGGCTATCCCGTGGAACCGGGGCGCTACCGGCTCGTGGCGAGCCGGGCGTGCCCGTGGGCCAACCGGGCGATCATCGTGCGCCGGCTGCTGGGCCTCGAGGACGTGCTGTCCATGGGCGTCACCGGCCCGACGCACGACGCCCGCAGCTGGACCTTCGACCTGGATCCGGACGGGCGCGACCCGGTGCTCGGCATCGAGCGGCTGCAGGAGGCGTTCCTCGCGCGCTACCCCGACTACGACCGCGGCATCACGGTCCCCGCCATCGTGGACATCCCGAGCGGCCAGGTCGTCACCAACAACTACCCGCAGATCACCCTCGACCTGTCGACCGAGTGGGTGGAGCACCACCGGCCCGGCGCACCGAAGCTCTACCCGGAGGAGCTTCGCGAGGAGATCGACGAGGTGAACCAGCTGGTCTTCCGCGACGTCAACAACGGCGTCTACCGCTGCGGGTTCGCCGGCACGCAGCGGGCGTACGAGAAGGCCCACGCCCAGCTGTTCGACCGGCTGGACTGGCTGACCGAGCGGCTGTCGGGGCAGCGCTACCTGGTGGGCGACACCATCACCGAGGCCGACGTGCGGCTGTTCACCACGCTCGCCCGGTTCGACGCCGTCTACCACGGCCACTTCAAGTGCAACCGGAGCAAGCTGAGCGAGCTGCCGGTGCTGTGGGCGTACGCCCGTGACCTGTTCCAGACCCCGGGCTTCGGTGACACCACCGACTTCGACCACATCAAGCGGCACTACTACGAGGTGCACCGCGACATCAACCCCACCGGCATCGTCCCCGCCGGTCCGGACCTGTCGGGGTGGGTGACGCCGCACGACCGGGAGTCGCTCGGGGGCCGGCCCTTCGGCGACGGCACCGCACCACCACCGCCCCGGCCGGAGGAGACGGTGCCGGCTGAGCACACGCCACTGCGAGCCGGAGCAGGCGGGTCCCGCTGAGCCCTGGACGGACGGCGCTGCGTGTCCGCCCGCAGCGCAGCGGCGCAGAGCCGGACCTCAGCGGCGGGCCCGGGCAACGGAGGGCAGCACGACGGGTGTGACGGCGGCCGGGCTCTCGAGCCGGGGCGCCGGGATCAGTGTCGGGTCGGCGAGCAGCCGTCGCCCGAACTGCGGCCCCAGGTCGGCCGCCGCCTGCGGGCGGCCCAGCAGGTAGCCCTGCAGGAGGTCGCAGCTCAGCGCGCCGAGCTGGGCGGCCTGGGCGGGCGTCTCGACCCCCTCGGCCACCACGGTCAGGCCGAGCCCGTGCCCCATGGCGACGGCGGCCGTGACCAGAGCCGTGCTGTCGTTCGCCGGGGCCCCCAGCCGGTCGACGAACGACTTGTCGATCTTCATCTCGTCGATGGGGAGCTCGCCGAGGCGCGCCAGGGAGGAGTAGCCGGTGCCGAAGTCGTCGATGGCCAGGCGCACCCCGAGTCCCCGCAGCTGCCAGAGCGCCGCGATGGCGGCATCACCGTCCTCGACGAGCAGGCTCTCCGTCAGCTCCAGCATCACCTGCTGGGGGTTGATCCCCGAGCTCCAGACGACGGTGCGGACCGCGTCCACGAACCCTGGTTCGAGCAGCTGACGGGCCGACACGTTGACGGCGACGGACAGCGCCGACCCGGCCGCCGCCCACAGGCGGAGCTGCCGGACGGCCATCTCGAGCACCCGCATCCCGATGTCCAGGATCTGCCCGCTCCGCTCGGCGGCAGCGATGAAGGCGTCCGGAGGAACGAGCCCGCGCTCGGGGTGCTGCCAGCGCACCAGCGCCTCCACCGACTCGATGCGGCCTGTGGCCGTGGACACCAGCGGCTGGTAGAGCAGGAACAGCTCGTCGTTCTCGAGCGCCCGGTGCAGGTCGGCCTCGAGGGTCAGCGAGTCGTGGGAGTCCGCGCCCGCAGCGGGCGTGAACACCGCGAGGCTTCCACCGACCTTCGCCGACCGGGCGGCCGACGACGCCTGACGCAGCAGCTCGGCTGAGCCGCCGACGAAGCTCCCGTTGTCCACGGCCAGCCCGCACCGGGCCCGCAGCGGGACGAGATGCGGGCCGATCACGAACGGGTCCGCGAGGACGCGGAGCAGCCGCTCAGCCACCGCACCGGCGTGCTCGTCCGTGACACCGGACAGGACGACCGCGAACTCGTCGCCCCCTAGCCGGGCGATCAGGTCGCTGTCCCGCGCCCGGGTGCGCAGGCGCTGAGCCAGCGCGGTGAGCAGCTCGTCGCCGACCTCCGTGCCCAGCTCGTCGTTGACCACCGCGAAGCCGGCAGCCGAGATGACGAGCACGCCCGTGGGGGTACGGGCGGCGGCCATGTCCTTGAGGTGCTGCGCGAGGGCGCTGCGGTTGAGGACCTCGCACAACCGGTCGTGGCTGGCCCAGTACTGCACCTCGACGGTCAGCTGCTTGCGCTGCGCGCGGGATTCGCGTACCACCGCGTCGCGCTCGCCGTAGTGCCGCAGCGCCGCGCTCTGCGCCTGCGAGAACAGGTCCACCAGCGTACGGATCAGGCACGCGAGCACGACGAGGACTGCGGCCACGGCCGCGCTCACCCCAGCGCCGGATGCGGACACCGGCCAGGACGTCAGCACCAGGCCGCCGGCGACCACCCACCCGTACGCCGCACGCCCCGGGGTCCACAACGCCGCCAGGACGGCCAGCGCAGCACCGAGAGCGGCGGCGGCCGGCACCGCCGCAGGCACCTGGGCGAGCACGGCCTCGGCGCCCAGCAGGAGCAGCAGCAGCAGCGTCGCGCTTCTGGGTGGCCGGCCGCCGACGAACCGGTCGATGCCCCCGCGGCGGGCGACTCCCGCCCGCAGAACGTCGGCGTCCTCGGACGCGCGCGCACCGGCCATCTCAGGCCTGCCGGATCGAGGGCTGCAGGGGCTCGCGGGGTCACCCGCGGCGTGTCCGAGCTCGTCGTTGACCTGCTTGAACCCGTCGAGGTCCAGGAACAGCAGGGCGGCGCGGTCGTCCTCCGCCCTGTCCATGGCGGGCGCGGTTGGCGATCCCGGTGAGGGCGTCGTGGGTGGCGGCGTGCTCGAGCTCCTGCGCCTGCTGCTGGCTGCGCGCGTACAGCCGGGCCTTGCTGATGGCGGTGGCCGCATGCTCGGCGAACAGGCGCACGGCGCGCAGGTCGAACTCCGAGAACTCCGCGGCGCCTTGGGCGTGGAGGTTCAGCACCCCCAGCAGGTCGCCGCGTTCGATGAGGGGGACGCACAGGGAGCTGCCGACCTCCTGCATCCGCTTGGTCAACCCGGGGAACATCGACGGCGCCGCCCGGCCGTGCAGCAGCACCGGCTCCCTCGTACGGGCCACGTGACCGGCGATGCCGTCGCCGACCGCCGCGCGCCGGCCGAGCGCGCCCTCGTTGCCGGCTGCTGCCGCCACGACCAGCTCGTCCCCCTCCAGCAGCATCACCGAGCCGCCGCCGGCCGGCATGAGGTCCGTCGCGCCCAGGAGGATCGAGGACAGGACCAGGTCGAGCTCGAGGGTGCTGTTGACGGCCTTGCCGGCGTCGAGCAGGGTGGTGATCTCGTGCAGCCTGTTCGCCAGCGCGGTGGTCAGCAGTCGCTCGTCCATCAGCAGGCGGGAGACGCGCCGCAGGCTGCGCTCCTTCTCGATGGAGTAGGCGCTGAGCACCAGCGCCATGCCGACGACGCCGAAGCGCACGACGGGCTGGGACATCAGCCCGTGCAGGTCCGCGGGCGACCACATGCTCAGCAGCGCCGTCCCGAGGGTCAGCCCGACCATGAGGATGGTCGACAGCAGCCACAGCTCGAAGCGCCGCTTCTCGACCTGCTCCAGCGAGGGCAGCACGTTGCGGCGCATGCCCGAACCCCGCGCGGCCTGCTGCAGATCGTCCTCGTTCATCGGCGCTGCTTTCCTCAGCCTGTCGGGTGGTCCTGAACCTCATCGCCATGCCTGCCGCTGGGCTGTTGCGCCGCCTGCCGTAACTTCCCGACGTGAAACCGATCAGAAGGAGCTACCCGGCGCCGGCCGGCGGACTAGTCCCGCGGCACCCGCGCGGTGCCGGGAGGACGCGCGCCAGCCAGGAGGGGCGGAGGGCATGACCATGGAGATCGTGGTGGTCCGGGCCGACATCACCACCATCCCGGTGGACGCCGTCGTGACCGCGGCGAACTCCGAGCTGGTCGGCGGTGGAGGCGTCGACGGCGCCGTGCACTCGGCGGCGGGCCCGCGGCTCGTGGCGGCATCGCGCAAGCTCGCCCCGTGTCCGGCGGGTTCGGCCGTCGTGACGCCGGCCTACTCCATGACCACCGCGAAGTGGGTCATCCACGCTGTCGGACCGGTCTACCGAGGACCAGAGGACGAGCCCGCGCTGGCCGCCGTCTACACCGCCGCGCTCGCCCGCGCCGACGAGGTGGGCGCCCGCAGCATCGCCTTCCCCGCGATCTCGACGGGCGTGTACGGCTACCCGCCTAAGGACGCTGCCCGCATCTCCGTCGCGGCCCTTCGTGCCGCGCAGACCGACGTCGAGACGGTGCTGTTGGTGGCGCTGTTCCCGAAGACGGCGGCGCTGTGGGAGGCGGCCCTTCGGCAGTGATTCGGCCCGAGCGACGTCAGGCGTCCGCTCCGCTCACCACCCGCCGCAAGCCGCTGGCCCGCAGCACCTGCCGGTCGATCGCGGCGCGTACGGTCTCGGCGGTGCCGACCACGCGAACATGCCTGCGGGCACGGGTGATCGCGGTGTAGAGCAGCTCCCGCGTGAGCAGTGACGACGTCGGAGGCGGGAGCACGACCGACACCGTCTCGTACTGACTGCCCTGGCTCCGGTGGATCGTCATCGCGTAGACCGTCTGGACGTCGGAGAGCCGCCCCACCGGGAGGAGCACGGGTGTGGCGCCCCGCGAGAACGCCGCGACCAGGTCGCCCCCGCCGGTCTCCACGACGACTCCCGTGTCACCGTTGTAGATCCGGGCCTCGTGGTCGTTCTTCGTCACGAGCAGCGGCTGACCGGCGTACCAGCGCGCCTGCTCCGGAGCCCGCCGGAGGGCGGTGGCCACCCACTCCCCGGCCCGCCGGTCCCATGCGGTCACGCCGTAGGGGCCGCGCCGGTGGGCGCACAGCAGGCGGTGCTCCTCCAGCCGCGCGAGCGCCAGCTCGACCCGGCCGCCGGCCGCCGCCTCCGTCACCCCCTGCCCGCAGGACACGACGTCCTGACGCACCGCCTCGACGTCGCCCGGCTCGACGAAGGAGACGTCCGACGCCCCGCTCCGCAGCAGCTCCAGCGCGAGGTCCGCGTCGCCGAGGCGCACCGCCACGGCGAGCCGCGCGATCGTCCCGCCGAAGCGGCGACCACGGGTCAGCCGTACGACGCCGTTCGCCAGCCGCGACCGCTCCTGCGGGTCCAGGCCGGTCTCGGCGGCGTCGTCCGCGCCGGCCAGATCCGCTCCCACCAGCTGCGCGAGCGCCGCATCGGGGGCGGCCCGGACCGGCCGCGCCACCAGGTCGGCGAGAACGGCTCCGGCATCCACCGACGTCAGCTGGTCGGGGTCGCCCACGAGGATCAGCCGCGTGTCCGGCCGCACGGCGTCGAGCAGCCGGGCCATCATCGTCAGCGACACCATCGAGGTCTCGTCGACCACGACGACGTCGTACGGGAGTCGGTTGGCGCTGTCGTGGCGGAACCGGGTCCTGCTGTCGGCCCGCCAGCCGAGGAGCCGGTGCAGCGTCGTCGCGGTGAGCTCCGCCGGCAGCCCCAGACCGGGTGCCTGCTCCCGCACGGACTCCTGCAGCCGAGCGGCGGCCTTGCCGGTCGGAGCCGCCAGCGCCACCCGCAGCCCCGGCCGGTCGAGCAGGGCGAGCACCCGCCCGACCGTGGTCGTCTTGCCCGTGCCGGGCCCGCCCGCGAGGATCGTGGTCCACCTCGTCGCCGCGAGCGCCACAGCGATGCGCTGACGGTCCGGCGCGGACGGGTCCGGGAACAGCTCCGCGATCCGCCGCCGCACCGCCTCGAGATCGGCCGGGGGCCGGGTCAGCGCGCGGTCGTCGAGCTGCCGGCGTACGGACTGCTCCTGTCGCCAGTAGCGGTCGAGGTAGAGCAGCGGGCCCCCGTCAGTCTCCGCGAGCCGCAGCGGCCGGAGGGTCGCCCCTGCGGCGCCGGTGACCAGCGGGCTGCTGCGCAGCGCCCTCTGCAGGGCGTCGGGCTCCGGCCACGGCAGGGTCGAGACGTCGACATCGTGCTCCTCGTCCACCGCGACCTGGCGCATCCGGTCGAGCTCCAGGCACGTCGACCCGAGGCGCACGGCGCGCACGGCCAGGGCGACCGCGAGCAGCACCTCCTCGGCGCCCTCGCGGGCCAGGGCCCCGAGCCGCCGGGCGACGTGGACATCGGCCGCGGCCAGGACCCCGGCGTCGTGGAAGTCGGCCAGCAGCCCGGAGGCGAGCAGCGCCCTCATGACCCGGCCAGCAGGTCGGACAGGGCCACCACGAGCTCGGCCGGCACCCTCCAGTCGAAGACTCCGCAGCCGGTCGGGGTGGCCGGCCCGACCATCCCCCGCAGGAACAGGTACTGCGCGCCTGCCAGGTGCACCGCCGGGTCGTAGCCGGGCTCGCGCCACCGCAGGAACCGGTGCAGGGCGACGCAGTAGAGCAGCGCCTGCAAGGGGTAGTGCGCGCGCAGCATCTCCGCGGCCATCGCCTCGCGCGTGTAGTGCAGCGCGGTCAGGTCGCCCCGCCCGAGCCGGTTGGTCTTGTAGTCCACGACGAGGTAGGCCGGTCCCGGCAGCCGCAGCACCGCGTCGATGCTGCCCGACAGGTAGCCGCGCAGCGGGAGCGCGTCCACCGTCTGCAGCAGGTCGGCGTAGGGCAGGAGGAGGTCGTCCGCCGGCAGGTGGCGCCGCAGCAGTCCGGCGATGTCGTGCAGCAGGACCGGTGAGCTCGTGGGGTCCTCGCCCCCGGCGAGCGGCAGCTCGAAGTCCATCTCCACCAGCCGGTCGGCCGGGGCGA
Organism: Mycobacteriales bacterium; assembly: GCA_030447385.1. Classification (GTDB taxonomy): domain Bacteria; phylum Actinomycetota; class Actinomycetes; order Mycobacteriales; family SCTD01; genus SCTD01. The sequence continues at coordinate 160,605 of JAUJOY010000003.1, read as the reverse complement.
CCTCTGCGAGCGTGCCGAACCCCAGCGGGGTCCGCAGCACCGCGAGCAGCGCAGCGGCCAGTGCGGCCGGCTCCGCCGACGACAGCCGGGAGGCCACCGCGGCACGGCATCGCCCGAGGAGCTCCGCGGGCAGGTCGTCCGCGGCGGTGTCGACGGCCTCCAGCACGCCGTGGACGAGCGTGCCGAAGGCGGCGCCGCCGGCCAGGCCGTTCATCGGGGACGGCGGCCCGGCCGGCGTCAGGTCCTCTGCCAGGGAGAAGGAGGACGCCGGCTCGTCGGTCGTCTCTGGCTCCTCGGGCTCGCTGCCGACGCGCGGAGCGTCGTGCACCGTCGAGGTGAGGGCCGAGTAGGACGTGCGCCGCCAGGCCATGTCGAGCGTCCGGTCGAATCGCGCCGCCGCCAGCGACCCCGGCTCCTCCTGGTCCGGCTGCCAGCGAACCGCAGCGACGGCTCCGACCGGCTCCACCGAGATCTCCTCCGGCCACCCCCACGCGGCGAGCCGGGTGAGCGCAGCTGCGTCCTCGGGAACGGCCGCGCGCGCGGACGGGGCGGGCTCGCCCTGCGTGCGCCCCAGCAGCAGCCGGTGCAGCGGGGCTCCGGCGGTGACCGCTCCCGGTGCCCAGGACAGGACGACCTGGCACTGCGCCCGGGTCAGTGCGACGTAGAGCAGGCGCAGCTCCTCGCCGTCGTCCTCGACGTCAGCCGTCTTCTTGCGCTGCGCCCACCCGGGCCCGTCCTTGCCGCCGATGTCCAGCACCCGTGCGCCGTCGGGGTCGTGGAGCCGCAGGGTCGTCGAGGACGGGTTCTTCGCGCCGTCCCACCCGTAGGGCACGTAGACGATCGGGAACTCCAGCCCCTTGCTGGCGTGCACCGTGACGACCTGCACCGCCGCAGCGTCGCTCTCCAGCCGCCGGCTGCGGTCGGACAGGCTTGCCGCCTCCGGGTCCTCCACGCGCTCGGACAGCCAGCTGACCAGCGCCGCGAGCCCGAGCGAGCCCTCGACCGCAGCGCGGTTCAGCGACTGCGCGAGGTGTCGCAGGTCGGTCAGCCGCCGCTCGCCTCCCTCCTGAGCGAGCAGCCGGCTGTCGAGGCGGGTACGCGCCGAGAACCGCTCGAACACGGCGGCCAGGCCCGCCTGCTCGAACAGCTGCGCCGCCTCGCGCAGCAGGGCCCCCACCTCGTCCGTGCCGGAGTCCCCCGCCGCGTCGAGGCGTGGCGCGGTCCAGCCGAGCAGCGGCGTCAGCGCCGCAAGGCGTACCCGTGCCGCTCGGTGCGGCTGCTCGAGGGCGTGCAGCAGCCACAGCCAGTCGCGCGCGCTGGGGGTGGCGTAGACACTCGTGCTGCTCGACATCACCGAGGGCACGTCGGCTCGGTCCAGCGCCGCCTGCACGGCCGCCGCCTGCACGTGCCGGCGTACGAGCACCGCGACGTCGCCTGGACGTACCGGCCGGGACCCGCCCTGGTGACGGAGCGAGGTGCCGCTGTGCAGGAGGCGTACGACGTCGGCGGCCACGTCAGCGGCAACCGTCTCGCGCAGTGCCGCGACCGCCGGGAAACCGCTCTTCCCGAGCGGCCCGGAACCCGTGCGGGGGTGCACCCGCAGGCGCAGCGGAGCACCATCACCGAGACGCCGGGCGGCGTGCGCTGCCACGACCGGACGGACGACGATCTGCCGGTGGCCGAGTGAAGCGCCGCCGTAGAGGTGGTCCAGGGCGCGCAGCAGTCCGTCATCGCTGCGCCAGTTGGTGGCGAGCGTCTCGTGCCGGTCGGCCTCGCGCACGGCGGACAGGTAGCTGAGCACCTCCGCTCCCCGGAAGGCGTAGATCGCCTGCTTGGGGTCGCCGATCAGGACCAGCGCGGCGTGGCCGTGGAACGCAACGCGCAGGATCTCCCACTGCACCGGGTCGGTGTCCTGGAACTCGTCGACGAGCACCACGCGGTAGCGCGCCCGCAGCCGAGCGCAGGCCGCCTGCCCGGAGGCCGGGTCGACCAGCACGTCGCGCAGCAGGAACAGCAGGTCGTCGAAGTCCCGGATGCCCGCCGCGCTCTTGCGCCGGGCGAGCTCGACGCACGCCGCGCGGGCGATCCCCACCCGCTGACCGGGCCCGGACGCCGGGTCGGCCGATGCCGGCTCGAGCCGGGCCTGGCGGTCCCGCATCGCCGCCCGCGCGGCCTCTCTCGCTTCGCCCGCGGTGATCGCCGGCGGCGCAGCCGTGTGCACGGCGAACTTGCGCAGATAGAGGTCGTCGACCACCTCACGCAGCAGGTCGTCGACCGACTCGACGAGGGTGGCCCCGGGATCGGCGTTCCCGGCGAAGCCGAGCCCCTTCAGGACTTGCTCGCAGAAGCTGTGCGTCGTCGCGATGGTGGCGGCATCGAACTGCGACAGCGCCCGGAGAAGGCGCTGCCGCCGCAGCTGCACCTCCTCCGGCCCCGCCCTTGACAGGTGCTTCACCAGCGGGTCGTCGCCGTCGCGTCCGAGCCCGCGCACGGTGGAGACGAGCCGCTCGCGTACGCGCTCGCGCAGCTCCTGCGTGGCGGCCCGCCCGAACGTGACGAGCATCAGGTCCGACAGCTCGGCCACACCTTCGGCGACGTAGCGCGTGGCGAGCGCCGCGATCGTCCAGGTCTTGCCCGTGCCGGCGCTGGCCTCGAGGACCGACGTGCCCCGCGGCAGCTCGCCGTAGAGGTCGAAGCTCATGGCGCGCCCAGGACCTCGACGGCCAGCAGGGGTCCCCACAGCCGCCGCGCAAGCGCACCGAAGCGGGTCGTCTCCTCCCCGGGGGCGCCAGCCGCGGTGAGGCCGCAGAAGGACGCACCGGCGCCGTGCACATAGGCCAGGTGGCGGTCCGTGCTGTCGCCGTACCGCGAGTCCCACTCCTTGCTCGCGGCCTCCAGCGCCTCCGGAGCGCTGTTCCCCCGCTGCCGCCGCGTGGCGTACTCGTGCGAGGCGCCGGGAGCTACCGGCAGCGGCTCGCGCATGCCCTCGTCGTACAGCGCGACGAGATCGCGCAGGACGTCGAAGGGCGCCGGCGGCACGCGGAGGACCGAGCGCCACACCGGCCTCTTGTGCGGCCCGCGACCGGTGGTCACCGCTGTCGCGGGCGCGTCCGCTCCACAGCAGGCGGCGGCGAGCAGTCCGGCCCATGCGGAGAGGCGGTGCTTGGGGGCCAACCTGGAGTACGACGTGCCGGCCAGCACCTCGCCGTAGATCCCGTTCACCGTGCCCATGAGGCGCCGGCCGGCGCCGAGCTCGACGACGACGTCGAGCGAGCGGGGTGCCCCGACCTGGATCTGCGCAGCGGCAGCGACCAGCGGCTCGACCGCCCGCTCCAGCTCGTCGAGCAGGCGCATCCCGAGCGGTCCGGGGGGCAGCGTGCCGCGTCGCCACTCCGCCTGGACGAACTCGGACACCCCCACCCCGGCGAGCCGGGCCGCGAGCATGCGGTCCCCGACCTCCCACTTCTGCAGAGGGTCCAGCTCGGCGCGCAGCGCATCGGCGACCGACGCCTCCCGGTCGGGGACGTGCACGCCGACGCGGCGGGTCAGGAAGGCTCGCGGAGGGTGGACGAGGAACGCGACGAGCTCGGCCAGTGCGACGTCGGCAGGGCGTTCGGGCAGCGGCTCCGGCAGGAACGGCGGCTCCGGCGTGCGCGGTGCGGCCGAGGCGACCGCCCCCGCCAGGGCAGCGCGGTCGAAGCTGAACGGCGCGGCGGGCCGGAAGCTGCGGGCGTCGAAGGGCTGCAGCGGATGACGGGAGACGACCTCCGCCATCGCGTCCATCCCGACGCCGGCGCGCACGGCGTCGAGCAGCTCGCCGAGCGGCACCGCCGGCGGGCGGGTCGCCCCGGTGACCGGGTCGGCACCGGTGTAGAGCAGCAGCAGGTGGCTCCCCGCCGACATCACCGCGTCGAGCAGCAGCTGGCGGTCCTCGCTGCGCGGGTCGCGCTCGCCGAGGCACGGGTCGCGCTGCAGGACGTCGTCACCGTCCACACCGCCGGTGCGTGGGAACACGCCGTCGTCGAGCCCGAGCAGGGCGATGACGCGATGCGGCACCGAGCGCATCGGCACCATCGTGCACACGGTGAGCTCGCCGGTGCGGAAGTTCGCGCGGGTCGGGCGCCCCGCGAGGCGGCTGGCGAGCAGCGCGCGGACGTCCGCCAGCCGCAGCACCACGTCGGGCCCGTGCTCCGCGGCCTCGGCCAGCTGACGACGTGCCTGAGCGAGCTGCCAGGCGTCGTCCTCGGGCACCTCGGTGAGCAGGTCGAGCGCCTCGCTCAGCGCGTCGAACCAGCCTGAGACCGGCTCCGTGCCCTGGAGCCGGCGCAGCACCCGGTCGAGCCGGTCGACCAGCTCCGCCGCCCGACCCGTGAGGTCGATGTCGCTGCTGTCCACGTCGTCGAGCGGCAGCGCGAGGCCGAGCCAGCCGAGCTCGCTCTCGTCCGCGGCGACCCCGAGCAGGATGCGGTCGAGACCGGTGTCCCAGGTGTTCTGCGGCACCCCGCCGAGCGCGTACGCCTCGCGCTGCTGCCGCCCGAGCCCCCACCGCACATTCGCCCGGGCGGCCCAGTCCTGCAGCCGCTCCAGGTCGTCCTCGGAGAACCCGAAGCGCCGGCGTACGGGGGCGCTGGCCGCCAGGTCCAACACCTCGCTGGCGGTCACGCGGCCGTCGGCAAGCGCCAGCAGGCCGGCCAGGGTGTCCAGCAGCGGGTTGGTCCGGCGCAACGAGCGGTCGGCGAGGCGTACCCGCAGGCGGTGCCCCGGGTGGGCCGCACCCGGCTGACCGAAGGCGGCGCGGATCAGTGGCGCGTAGGTCTCGACGTCCGGGCACATCACCAGGACGTCGCGTGGCTCGAGGGTGCCGTCCTGCTGGAACAGGTGAAGCAGGGCCTCGCGCAGGACCTCCACCTGGCGCGGCGGCCCGTGACAGGCATGGACCTGGACGGTGCCGTCCGGCCGGGCGGCCGCGGGATCCGCGGCGTCGTTGCGGATCGAGGCCTGCAGTGCGGCGAGCAGGGTGTCCGGCTCGTGCGCTGCGGCGTGATGCGTCTCGGGCACTCCCGCAAGCAGCAGCTGGAGCTCGCGGGTGTCACGGGAAAGGCTCGCCAGCAGCGGGTTGCCGACCTTCAGCACGGTCTGGTCCTGACGGCGGCGGGAGGTCGCGGGCGCCTCCTGCAGCACCGCCCACATCGCAGGGCTCGGGTGCGGCAGCCACAGGTGCACGTCGCGGTGTTCCCCGAGGGCCCGCAGGACAGCGCGCTGCTCGGTCGTGAGCCGCGTCGCGCCGAACAGCGACAGCCGCTCGGGCAGGTCGCTGCAGTGCGGCTCGTCCCGCAGGCGCGCGCAGGTCTCGTCCAGCCGCTCTGCCGGACTGGGCGCGTCCAGGGACGTACGCAGCCGCCGCCACAGCTCCGCCTGCCAGGCCAGGTCCGGGGCCATCGGCCGGCCCGCGCCGTCCGAGTCGATGCCGGCAGCCCAGTCGACGAGCATCGCCGGGCGGTGCGCGGAGTAGGAGCGGAACAGGTCGCGCAGGTGCTCGGCGGTGGCGTAGCGGCGACCGGCACGCGCTTCGTCCTCACCCCGACCCAGATGCCGCGAGAGGACGCTGCACCACGGCTCGTCGAGGCAGTCGTCGATCACCTCCAGCAGTCGCCACAGCAGCCTCGCCGGCGCCCACGGGTCGTCCTCGGGGACGACGTCGCTGCCGGCCACGACGCACTCCTCGACGAGCCGTGCGGGGCTGGGGAAGCGGAGGTTGCCGGCGACTCCGTCCCCCCCGCCTGAAGCAGCCCCGAGGACCGTCGACAGCCGCTGGGTCAGCCAGCGCTCGACACCCTTTGCGGGAACGGCCACGACCTCGGCAGCGAACGGATCCGGCAACGGCTGCGCGAGCACCTGCGCCAGCGCGTCGGCCAGCACGTCGGCGCGCTCGGCGCGGTGCAGCCTCAGCACGGGAAGTACACGGCGCCTTTGTACCTCGTTGTCCCCGCTGCAGAAGGTGCTTCGTGCGCAGCGGCGCAGTCCTGTGGATCCAGGGGCCCGGGCTTGCCACCCCCCGCCGGCGAGCACCGGGCTGGGCGACCCGGCTGGCGGTCCGGCGCCGCGGGTCCGGGCGCCGAGCGGGCCGGACGCGGTCAGCTGCGCAGGAAGATGTCCACGCTCTCCAGATGCGCCGGGGTCAGCCCCGAGGACGGCTCAGGGGCCACGAGCAGGCACTGCGCCTCGCGCCGCATCCACGCCCGGATGTCCTCCTGCCGGGCGAGGTCGTCGTCGATCCAGACCAGCCGCCGGTCCGGGTCGTCGTGCACGAGCCGGCGGACCACGTCGAACTTCCACCACCGCCCGGTGAGCGGGTCGGGAGCGGCCGGGGTGAGCGCTGCGAGCGTCCCGGCCTCGGGATCACCGGTGCCGGGCGGCGCCACGACCTCGTCGTGGGTGCCGGCGACGGGCAGCTCGGGCAGGCCGACGAGGTGCCGGAGGGAGGCGTTCGCGTCGCGCCCCCAGGTCGTCAGCCACTGCACCTCGGCCACCTCCCGCCACGACAGGACGGCGTCGACGACCGAGGGTGACCAGGTGATCCGGAACCGGGAGCCGGCAGCGGCGGCCTCACCGACCTGCCAGTCCGACCACGCCTCGGACCGGCCGAAGTAGGGGACGGCGTTGAGGACCCCGTCGACGTCGAGCAGGACCAGCGGCCGCCTCCACCCGTTCGCGCTGATCACGGAGTGGGTGCCCGGAGCGCAGGCGTGTGGGTGTGCAGCAACTCCATGACCGGCGGGGGCAGGTTCGGCGGGGACGGGTCCGGGGGGCAGCCCTCAGGCCTGCGCCCGCTCGCTCACCTCGTGCACGGGAGCCGTCGGGTAGGGCGTCCCCATCAGGTAGCACGCCCAGCGCCCGGGAGTGCGGGGGGCTCGGGCGTTGTAGGGCGTCGGGACGACGCGGTTGTCCATGAGGTCGCGAGCCCGGTCGATGCACGCGTCCAGCCGGGAGACCAGGCCGCCGAGCGGCATGTGGCGGGTGTGCGGATGCGGCCGGGTGGGGGCGCACCGCATCGCCTTTGCCAGGCGCGTGGCGACCTGCTCCTGCTCCTGCTCGTCCAGGATGCCCATCAGGTCGGCCACCAGCTCGGCCTCCGTCGCCGCGTGCTCGCTCAGCACCGCCCGCACCTGTTCCGCGAGCTCGGTGACGGACGTCCCGCACAGGTGCGTGTCGCCGGTGAGCTTGCGGTCCAGCCGGCACACCGCCTGCTCGAGCCGGTGGTCGACCGCCCGCTGCACGCGGACCCGCCGTGCGCCGTCGGGCAGCCGCTTGGCGGCCTCTGCATAGAGCACCCGATGGGCGGCGACCAGGTGCGCGGAGCACCAGGCGACGGCGGCGAAGGCGCCTCCCTCCGCGTCGTCCAATGCCGTGAACGCCATCTCGTGCGGCGCGCACATGGCCGTCGGCAGGTCGTGGGTCTCGAGTGCGGCGGCAGCATCCATCGGGCAGCTCCTGCGTCGCGCTCTCTGGCGGGGGGTCCGGAAGGGCGGCGGCGCAGGGCACACCTTCCGCCTGTCTGCGAGAAAAGTCCACGATGCCGGAAACGGGTTTCCGGCTCGAAAGGACGGGCATTACTGGTGATTGGCCGGGCGCCGCCCAGCAGGCCCGGCCGAGGCTCCGGCAGGGGCTGCACATGGCGGGTGGAAGCGGCGTGCTCCGGGGCGCTGCTGACGCGCTCGTCGCCATCCAGGCCCGCGGACACCACGCTCACCTGGCTGGGAGCCGCGCCTGAGCGTCCGCCGGCTCAGCCGCCCGCCATCGCGCCGACCACGAGAAGCGGTTCGTCCCCACGTACGACCGCCTCGGGGAGCGGGTCGTCAGGAGACTCGTGGGACAGGTCCTCCTGGCAGGCGAAGAAGCGCACGAACGCCCGCCGCTGGCCGCTGACCGGGTCGCGCACCGTGCCGCGGAGGGCGGGGTAGCCCTCCTCGAGCGCGTCGAGCACCTCGCGCTGCGTGGTCGCGGGGACCTCGAGCCGCACCTCTCCCGACACCCGGGCCACCGCCCGCAGGTGGGCCGGCAGGACGACGCGGATCACGCCAGGGTCTGCGCCTCGACCGACAGCACCGGCGGCAGGTCGCGGACGATCGCCGTCCAGGAATCGCCCGAGTCGGCCGAAGCGTAGACCTGCCCTCCGGTGGTCCCGACGTAGACGCCGCACTCGTCGAGCCGGTCGATCGACATCGCGTCGCGCAGCACGTTGACGTAGCAGTTCTCCTGCGGCAGCCCTCGGGTCAGCGGCTCCCAGTCCCCCCCACCGGTGCGGCTGCGGTAGACCCGCAGCCTGCCGTCGGGCGGGTAGTGGTGCGAGTCGCTCGTGATCGGCACGACGTAGACCGTGTCGGGTTCGTGGGCGTGCACCTCGATCGGGAAGCCGAAGTCGCTCGGGAGGTCCCCGCTGATCTCGTACCACGAGCCGCCTGCGTCGTCGCTGCGCATGACGTCCCAGTGCTTCTGCATGAACAGGACGTCGGGGCGATCCGGGTGCATGGCGAGGCTGTGGACGCAGTGCCCGACCTCGGCCTCCTGCTGGGGGATCTCGCCGGACAGCAGCCCCTTGTTGATGGGCAGCCAGCTCGCGCCGCCGTCGTCACTGCGAAAGGCCCCGGCTGCGGAGATGGCCGTGTAGAGCCGCTGCTCGTCGCTCGGGTGCAGCAGGATCGTGTGCAGGCACAGCCCGCCCGCGCCCGGCTGCCAGCGGGACCCGGAGCCGTGCTCGCGCAGCCCGGGGAGCTCCTGCCAGGACCGGCCGCCGTTCGTGGTCGAGAAGAGCGCCGCGTCCTCGACGCCGGCGTAGACCGTGTCGGGGTCGTTCAGGGACGGCTCCAGGTGCCAGACCCGCGCGAACTCCCACGGGTGCGGCGTCCCGTCGTACCACTGGTGCGTGCCGGGCACGCCCTCGTAGCGGAAGTCGTTGCCGACCGGGTCCCACGTGCGCCCGCCGTCGTCCGAGCGCTGGATGAGCTGCCCGAACCAGCCCGAGGACTGCGAGGCGTAGATCCGGTCCGGGTCGGCGGGGGACGCCTTCAGGTGGTACATCTCCCAGCCCCCGAAGTGCGGCCCGCCGACCTCCCAGTCCACCCGCTTCTCGTCGCTGGTGAGCACGAAGGCCCCCTTGCGCGTGCCGACCAGTACCCGTACCCCTGCCATGGCTTCCTCCCGGTTGGACACTATGACCGGACGGTGTACGGAAAGTCATCGGCGACCGGTCACGAGCTCGGGTGACGCACGTGGCCCAGGGGGAGCGAGGGACCGGACAGGGACGACGAGAACCATGCCACCCGGGCCGGGGTGGCAGTATGCGCACGTGGCGCTCACCAGGCTGGTGCATCAGGTCCGGGAGGTCGGCTTCGGACAGCGGACGAGCTTCGCCGACGGGGTGCTGACCGTCTCGGCCGAGCAGGCCCGCGGTCTGCTGGCCGACGAGGCACTGGCCGCCGTGGAGCTCTCGTGGGTCTCGCCCGGCCAGAGCGCCCGCATCGTCAAGGTCCTCGACGCCGTCGAGCCACGGAGCAAGGGGCCCGGCGGGGGTGGCATCTTTCCCGGCTTCGTCGGTCCCGCCCGCCCGCAGGGCAGCGGCGAGACGCACGTGTTGCGAGGCGCCACCGTGGTCACGGCAGGGTTCCTGCCGCGGGCTCAAGAGGCGCTGGTCGACCTCAGCGGGCCGGCGGCGGCGCTGTCGCCGCTGGGCGCGACGCACAACCTGGTCGTCGAGTTCACCCCCGCGCAGGGAGCACAGTGGGAACGGGTGGACGCGGCGCTGCGCCGCGGCGCGCTTCGGCTGGCGGCCGCACTGGCAGAGGCGTCCCTGGACGCGGCCCCTGACGCCGTCGAAGAGCTTCCCTCGCCCTCAGCCGGGGCCAGGGGCGGGGACCTGCCCCGGATCGGCGTCGTCACCAACCTGCAGACCCAGGGCTCGTTCAAGGACGTCTTCGTCTACGGGCGCAGCTTCGGCGCCGGCTTGCCCACCCTGCTCGATCCCGGTGAGCTCGACGACGGTGCAGTGGTGAGTGGGCAGTTCGGCCACCCGGCCCTGAAGAACCCGACCTTCATGCACCAGAACCATCCGGTCGTCGATGAGCTGCGGCGCCGGCACGGCAACGACGTGGAGTTCGCGGGCCTGGTCATCTGTCCGGAGCCCGTCGAGCAGGGCGCCAAGGAGCTGATCTCCCTGTTCGCCGCGAAGGTGTGTGCCGCCGCCGGCTTCGACGCCGCCATCGTCACCAAGGAGGGCGGCGGTAACGCCGACGCCGACGTGGCCTTGAAGATGGACGCGCTCGTCGACCTCGGCATCCAACCCGTCGGCCTCTACGCCGAGATGGCCGGCGTCGATGGCACCGGCCCCTCGGTGGTCGTGGCACCCGAGCGGGCCACGGCGATGGTCAGCACGGGCAACTACGACCATGTCCTGCACCTGCCGGAGATGGAGAAGGCGTACGGCGGGGAGCAGTTCGCCCTGGTGAAGGCGCCGGCGGCGGCATCGTTCGAGGTGCCCACTGCCGTGGTCTACTGCGCTCTCAGTCCGCTCGGCTGGGGCCGCATTGCCGCCCGCTCCGGCTGAGGTTTACCCTTCGGCCTGATGGGCCTGGATCGCTGTTGGAGGTGTCCGTCATGGCCAGGATCGTGCACTACATCAACCAGTTCTTCGCCGGCGTCGGTGGTGAGGATTCCGCGGGAACCGGGCCGCTCCTGCTCGACGGTCCCTCAGGCCCCGGCCGGCGTCTGGCCGAGCTGGTGGCGCCCGAGCACGAGATCGTGGCCACCGTGTGGTGCGGGGACGACGTGGCGGCGGACAAGGTCGACGAGATCGTCGGCCTGGTGCGCTCGGCCGACCCGGACCTGGTGGTCGCAGGTCCGGCGTTCACCAGCGGCCGCTACGGCCTGGCCTGCGCCCGGGTAGTGGCCGCTGCCCACCAGGCAGGCGTGGCCAGTGTGGCCTCGATGCACGAGGACAACCCTGGGCTGGACGAGGCCGGCGCGGCGCCCGTGGTGGCCAGCGGGGAGGTGGCCCGGAGGATGGCCCCCTCCCTCGAGCGTCTGGCCGCCGGCATCCGGCGCCTGCTCGCCGGCGAGACGCTGACCGCCGAGGACGGGCGCATCGGCGCAGCGGCGCGACTGACGGTCGTGACCGACGACAACGCGGCAACGCGCGCCGTCGACCTGGCACTTGCCCGGCTCGGCGGCGATGCGGCCGCGACCGAGATCCCCCTGCCCCGCTTCGACCGGGTCACGCCGGCGGCGCCGGTTGCGGACGCCTCCACGGTGATGCTCGCCCTCGTTTCCGAAGGCGGGCTGGTCGTCGCCGACAACCCCGACGGCCTCGAGTCCGCCCGTGCCACGAAGTGGCTCCGCTACCCCCTCGAGGACCGCGACGCCCTGGCGCCTGGGGACTACATGTCGGTGCACGGCGGCTTCTCGACGGCCTGGGCGAACGAGGACCCTCACCGCATCCTGCCCCTCGACGCGGCGCGCGAGCTCGAGGCCGAGGGAGCGATCGGCGGGCTGCTCGGGGAGTACTTCGTCACCACGGGTAACGGCACCTCGGTGGCCAATGCCCGCCGCTTCGGCGTCGAGTGGGCCGCCGACCTGCGCCGCTCCGGCGCGCGGGCCGCGATCCTGACCGCCACTTGAGGTACGGGAACGCGTTGCGGGTCAACGCTAGCGAAGGAGTTGGAGCGGGCCGGGATCCCCACGGCGCTGCTCTGCAATCTGGTGTCGATCGCCGAGCGGGTGGGGGCGCCCCGCATCGTGCGCACCCGGGGCATCCCGTATCCCACGGGAGACCCCTCGCTCGACGCGGACGCGGAGAAGCGGTGGCGCCGCCAGCTCGTCGACTGTGCCCTCGAGGCGCTGCAGACCGCGGTGGACGAGCCCACGGTCTTCGAGGCCGGCCAGGCTCGTTCCTCCACGCCGCCGAAGATGCCGGTGGCCGCAGCCGCAGGGGCGGACCATGCCTAAGGTGGTGATCTCGGGCAGCAGCCAGGTGCTGGCCCACGTGCCCTCCTTGGCTCGGCATGGCTCCAAGCCCCGCCGGGAGCTGGCCAAGTCCGACGAGGTGGCGGCCCAGTTCACCTCGGCGTTGCGCAGCTTCGATGATGCGGTCGCCTATCCCGCCAACCAGGCCTACGTGAACGCGCTGCACCCGCGCGACCTGCCGGTCCGTCCCTGGTGGGGTGACGCCGCAGCCGAGGGTGCTTCCCGCTGGAGCCGCTCGGGCGAGATCATGCCGGAAGCGGAGTTCCTCGGGCTTTTGGCGGGCGTTGACGACTTCAACCTGCTCACCCTCTCCGACGACGCGGTCGCGCGCGCCGCCGCTGACCTGGCTCGCCACCCGCTCGCCAAGCGGCTGGACCTCGAACGGGTGGAGCGCGCCGGCGGTGACGTGGACGCGGCGGCGGCCGAGCCCGGTGCCCTGAGCGTGATCGGCGGCGGCGCCGCCTTCCGGTGCGGAGACGTGGACGACGAGGCGCTCGGCGCCCACGTACTGCTGGACAATCTGGCGGCCAAGGCGACTGCCACGTTAGCGCTGCTGCACCTGCTCGAGAGCGCCGGCATCGACCCGGCGTCCGTCGACTACGTCCTTGGCTGCGGCGAGGAAGCCATCGGCGACCGATACCAGCGAGGCGGCGGCAACATGGCCAAGGCCGTCGCGGCCGCAGCCGGGCTCAGCCAGGCGTCGGGAGCCGACGTCAAGAACTTCTGCGCCGCGCCCGTTCCCGCGATGGTCATCGCCGCCAGCCTCGTGTCGGCCGGGGTCTTCGGCCGGGTGGCGGTCGTCGCCGGGGGTTCCATGGCCAAGCTCGGGATGAAGTTCCAGGGGCATCTGAAGAACAACATGCCCGTGCTGGAAGATCTGCTCGGTGGGACGGCGATGATCGTCGAGGCCGACGACGGCTCCTCCCCCCGCGTCCGGCTGGACAGCGTCGGCAGGCATCCGGTGTCCGCAGGCGGCTCCAATCCGCAGGTGATGGAGGCGCTGGTGGTGAAGCCCCTGGCGGGCCTGGGCATGCCGATGACGGCCGTCGACGACTACGCCACGGAGCTGCACAACCCTGAGCTGACCGAGCCCCAGGGCAGCGGCAACGTCCCGGAGCGGAACTACCGCACGATCGCGGCCCTCGCCGCCCGCAGAGGGGACATCGCCAAGGACGACATCGCCGCCTTCGTCGCCGAACGCGGGATGCCCGGCTACAGCCCGACGCAAGGTCATCTGGCCTCGTCGCTGTGCTACGTTCCGCACGCGCTGGACCGGCTGACGGCCGGGTCGGCAGACCGGGTAATGCTGATCGCCAAGGGCAGCCTGTTCCTCGGCAGGATGTGCCAGTTGTCGGATGGGATGAGCGTGATGCTGGAACGGAATCAGGTGTCGGCATGACCGGCTCCGCCGGCATTGTGGACGCGACGGGAAGCGACTTTCGCGACCTGGTCTCCGAAGGCACCGTGCTCGTCGACGTGTGGGGACCCCAGTGTCAGCCCTGCAAGGTGCTCCTCCCCCACGTCGAGGCTCTCGCCGAGAAGTACGCCGGCGACATGAGGGTGATCAAGGTAGAAGCGCCCAAGGCCCGTCGGCTGTGCATGGAGCTCGGCATCATGGGCCTCCCCGCCTTCTTGTTGTTCCGTGACGGTGAGGAAGTAGGTCGGCTCTCCGACCCTTCGCTGTCGCCGGAAGGACTGAACACGTGGCTGGACGAGCAGCGGAAGGAGGTGAGTTAGCCCATGCTCCAGGACCGGAAGGTCATCGCTCTCGGAGAGCGTGACGGCATCTCGGGGACGGCCATCGCGGCCTGCGCCAAGGCGGCCGGAGCCGAGGTGGCCTTCATGGCCACCGAGTGCTTCGTTTGAACGGCGTCAGGAGCCATGGACCTGCAGAGCCAGGAGGCCATCCTCCGGCTCACTAAAGCCAACGACCCCAGTGCACTGGTCGTGCTGCTCGGGGCCCCCGATCCGGAGGCCGCCGAGATCTCAGCCGAGACGGTGATCAAGGGGGATCCGGCTTATGCAGGTGCCTTGGCAGGGGTCCAGTTGGGCCTCGAGGTGTACCACGTGCTTGACGACGCCGTGAAGGCTGAGGTGCCGGACGACGTCTGGGAAGAGCAGATCGGGCTGATGGCCGACGTGCTCGACGCCGAGGCCTTGACGGCCGCCGTGCGCTCGATGCAGGCCTGAGCGGCCGGCTGCAGCCAAGCCTGCAGCCGCGCCGCTTCCTGTCGCTCTTCCGGGCGCAAGGTGCGCGTGGACACGCCCCTCCGCAGCGTCAGACCGGAAGCGCAGCCCGGTCCGCGCGGCGGGCTGATGCCGCAATGTGGTCGGCGAACTCCGGCCACAGCTCGCGCGGCAGGTCGTGCCCCATCCCGGAGAAGCCGACGAAGCGCGAGCCGCGGATCGCCCGGGCGAGCGCCAGCCCTCCGCTGGGCGCGACCAGCGGGTCCTGCAGCCCGTGCATGATCAGTGTCGGCAGGTCCAGCCGCGCGAGCGCGGCGGTCCGGTTGGGTTGCCCGACGACTGCCGCGAGCTGCCGGAAGTAGCCCGCCGGGTCGTGGCTGCGCTCGTAGCTGCGCGAGCCGACGTCGCGCAGCCGCGCCTCGTCGAAGGCGAACCCCTTCGAGCCGATGATCCGGAACGTCTCCACCACCGCGTCCATCGCCTCCTCGCGGCTGCCCGCCACCCGCCCCTTGAGCAGCCGGCTGAACAGCCGGGGATCGGCCTGACCCACGCGACGTGATCCCGTGGACGTCATGATCAGCGTGAGGCTGCGCAGCCGGTCCGGCCGGCGCACCGCAGCGGTCTGCGCGATGAAGCCGCCCATCGACGCGCCCACGAGGTGCACCGGCCCCACCTCGAGCGCGTCGATCAGGCCGAGGGCGTCCTCGGCCATGTCCTCGATCGTGTACGCGGGGCGACGGCGCCGCGACAGGACCTCCGCCACGTGCGGGGCGCGGACACCGTCCAGATGCGTGCTTGCCCCCACATCGCGGTTGTCGAAGCGCACCACGTAGAAACCGCGCTCGACCAGGTCCTCACACAGCTCGTCGGGCCACGCGATCATCTGCGTGCCCAGCCCCATGACCATCACGATCGGGGGATCGCCTCGGGAGCCGAAGGTCTCGTACGCGATCTCGATGCCGTTTGCCGGCACCCGCTTCAGCTCAGGCACACGGCCCAGCCTACGAGGTGTGACCGCCGCATCGGCAGAAGGTGACATTTCCCATCAGCCGGACGATCCGGAAGGCGGAGGATAGGTTGCCCCGCGACGAGGGGGCGGGGTGACGAAGCGGGAGCAGCAACCAGGACCGAGCGGGCTGCGCAGCTCACCCACGGGTCGGGTGCCGCAGTGGGTGCTGGACGAGGCTCTGGGCATACCCGTGGCCCCCGTGCCCTTCCGCGGGGCCACGACCTCGCTGCTGGAGGCGCCGTCGGCACCACCCCGCAGGAAGCGCTCGCGGCTCGGGCTGGTCACCGGCCTCACCCTGGCGGCCGTCCTGGCCGGGGTGACCCTCTACGGGCAGTCGAGTCGAGGTGAGCTGGCACTTCCCGGTCAGGGCGTCGCGCCGGAGCCCACCGGTCCTCCGCCAGGCCTCGAGGAGGCCAAGCAGCCCCTGGGCGCTGCACCGGAGCTCGCTTCGGTGCCGGAAGGGCACGGCTTTCGCTTTCTGCGCCACGACGGGCCAGCCGCAGACCCACCACCTGGTCACCCTGCCGCCCCCTCCACTACGTCATCCGGCCGGACAACGCGCCTGCCGGCGGCCAGGCGATGATCCTGGACGCCGCAGCCCGGCTGTCTCTCGCGACCGGGCTGCAGCTCGTCAACGACGGCGCGACTACCGAGGCGCCGTCCGAGGACCGCTCCAGCTACCAGAAGGACCGCTACGGCGACCGGTGGGCACCGGTGCTCATCGCCTGGGCGACCCGCGCCGAGGTCCCGGACTTCGGGGTGGACATCGCGGGCGAGGCCGGACCCAGCGGGGCGCGCACGCCGAGCGGTGACGTCACCTACGTCTCCGGTGTGGTCTACCTCGACCCACGCAAGATCCAGGAGATCCGCCGGACGGCCGGCGAGCCAGCCGCCCGAGCCGTGCTGCTCCACGAGCTGGGCCACCTCGTCGGCCTCGCACATGTGGACGACCCGGCGCAGATCATGGCTCCGCGCGGAAGCGGGAAGATCGTGGACTATCAGGCCGGCGACCGGGCTGGCCTCGCCGCGCTGGGGCGCGGCTCCTGCCAGCCTGACATCTGAGCCGTCAGGACAGCGAGTCGAGCAGCTCCCACAACCCGTCGACGTGCCGCTGCCCGGTCCAGGTCTGCCCTACCGACACCCGGAGGAAGGCGGTCCCGTCATCGAGGACCGACGGCGTGAGGGCGACGCGACCGGTGGCGTTGACCGCGTCCGCCAGCTCCCGGGTGGCGACGTCGCCGTCCAGGACGCGGAAGCAGACGAGGCCGAACAGCACCGGCGCCACGAGCTCGAACCGGCTGTCCGCGGCAACCCGCGCAGCGAGCTCCGAAGCCAGCCGCACGTGCTCGCGTACGTGGTGACGAAGGCCCTCGGCGCCGTAGGAGCGCAGCACGAACATCAGCTTGAGCGCGCGGAAGCGGCGGCCGAGGGGTACGTGCCAGTCGCGGTAGTCCACCACCTCGCCGGACTCGGACGCCGCATCCCGGAGGTAGGGAGGCTGGATCGACAGCGTGGCGATCAGCTCCGCCCGGTCCGCGACCCAGAACGCGCAGCAGTCGAAGTTGGTGAACATCCACTTGTGCGGGTTGACGGTGTAGGAGTCGACGAGCTCGAGGCCGTCCTGCAGGTGCCGGAGCTCCGGGCAGACCATCGCGGTACCGGCGTAGGCAGCGTCCACGTGGTGCCACATGCCGTGTGCGCGCGCGACCTGCGCCACGCTGCGCAGCGGGTCCACGGCTGTCGTGCCCGTGGTGCCGACCGCGCTGACCACCGCGCAGGGGACGAGGCCATCCACGACGTCACGACGAACGGCGTCCGCGAGCGCCGAGGCATCCATCGCGAATCGCTCGTCGACCGCGACCACTCGGAAGTGGCCGAAGCCGGCTACGCGGGCGCCCTTCTCCACGGAGGAGTGGGCCTGCGTCGAGGCGTAGACGGTCAGCTGCCGGACGTCGGCGCCGGCGCGTGCGGCCCGTTCGCGCGCCGCGACGAGCGCGAGGTGGGTGGCGTCGGACGCGCTCATCTGCAGCACCCCGCCGCCCGGGCCGGTGTCGATCCGCCACGAGGTCGGCAGTCCCAGCAGCTCGACCAGCCAGTCGAGCATCAGGTTCTCGACCTCGGTCGCGGCCGGGCTGGTGGACCAGAGCATCCCCTGCACGCCGAGACCGGCCGAGACGAGCTCCCCCAGGATGGAGGGCGGGGAGACGTTGGCCGGGAAGTACGCGAACCAGCCGGGGTGCTGCCAGTGCGTCACGCCGGGCAGGATCACCCGGTCGAGGTCGGCGAGCACCGCGTGGAACGGCTCGGGCTGCAAGGGCGGCTGCGCGGGAAGGCCGGCTCGTACGTCGCCCGGGGCAACCGCCGGATGGATCGGTCGCTGCTCGACCTCAGCAAGGTAGTCCGCCACCCAGTCGACCAGGTGGTGACCGTGACGCCGGAACTCCTCCAGCGGCATGTGGTAGCTGCGCGGATCCGCCGCTGCGTCCTCACGCTCCGTCACCTGCACGACCCTACTGAGCGTCCGCGGGAGCGACACCCGGCGAAGGCACCCGCAGACCGAGCAGGGCGCACCCGGCGACGACCGCCGCACTGACCCCCAGCGCCAGCCCGAAGGACCCGCGGTCGATGAGGATCCCCGCGGCCAGCGGCCCGATCACCGAGCCGAGGTCGCTGCTCATCTGCCAGACAGCAACAGCCGTACCGCTCCGGCCCTCGACGACGTCGCCGACGATCGCCGCCGGGGCGACGCCGAGGAGCGAGGCCCCGGCGGCGAAGGCGGTCGTCGCGACCAGAAGGCCGGCAGGCCCGGTGACCAGCGCGAGGCCGGCAAGAGACGCCGCGGTGACGAGGCCTCCGACCACCAGCGTGGGGCGCCGGCCGACCCGGTCCACCGCTCTGCCGGCGGGCAGGAGCAGGGCTGCCTGCACCAGAGCGCCCACCGCGAAGGCGGCCCCGATCCACCCCGGGGCGAGCTCGAGGCGCTGGACGACGAGCAGCGGTACGACGGTGCTGCGTACGCCCAGCAGGCTGAAGCCGGCTGCGAAGTTGCCGGCCAGCGCGGCCTGGTAGGCCGGGTTGCGCAGCGTGATGGACAGCGGGATGCGCGGGGGCTTGTCCACCACAGGGCTCGGAAGGCCGTCGTCCTCTCCGATGCCGAGCGTGACCTGGGAGGTCGATGCCCGCTTCGGCGGCTGCGGCAGCATCGTCGCCGCGGCGAGGGCGGCAAGCGCGAGCGTCCCGGCGTACAGGAAGAACGGTGCGCGCAGGGAGATGCCCAGGACCGCGCCGCCGAACGCCGGCCCGATGATCCCGCCGACCAGGAAGCCGCCGCGGTAGATGCTCTGCGTCTGCCCCCGCTGCGCTGCGGTGGCCACGCGCAGCAGCAGGCTGGTCGCGGCGATGGTGAACACCGCCGAGCCGATGCCGCCGACGCCGCGCAGGATCAGCAGCTGCGGGTAGCTCACCGCGAGTCCGGCGAGCAGTGACGACACCGCGACCACAGCAAGGCCGGCGAGGAGCGCGGAGCGCTCCCCCACCCGGTCCACCAGCCGTCCCGCGGCGAGCCCGGACACCAGCCGCATCAGCGCGAACGCGGAGACGACCGCTCCGGCCGCCGTTGTGCCGACGCCGAACTCCAGGGCGAACAGCGGGATCGCGGGGACCACGATGCCGAAGCCCAGCGCCACGCAGAAGGCCACCAGCGCCATGGCGAACGTCTCGCGCGGAAGGGAGCGGATGCCGGCCGCGGGTGGTTGCACCGCTGCATCGTCGCCGAGCCGCTGTGCCGGCCGGCCGGCGGCGTCCCCGCACCGCCGCAGCTCGTCAGCCGGCAGAGCAGCGGGGGCCGGGCCCTGGGTTCAGGCCTCGAGCGGCTGGTAGACCACGCAGCAGGCGTCCGGGCAGGGCCGCAGGTCGGTGCGCAGGTGCGCGTCCAGGCCGAGACCGGCCAAGTAGCCGTCGGAGAGCGCCTGGTTGAGCGAGCACACCTGCGCCGTGTGGGTCGGCCGGAACTTGCCGAACGGGCAGTTGCGGGCGACGACCTCGTCGCCCCGCCGGCAAGGGGCGTAGCCCAGAGCCGCCAGCAGCCGCTCCACGCGCGCGAGCCGCCCTGCGTTGGTGCGCACGTCCCGCTTCTCCCGGAACCGGTGTCCGAGCTCTGTGCCGCGGCGGCGGGCGGCGCGCAGCCCGCTCGCCTGTGCGCTCTCGCCGGGTCGGTGCTCCGCGACGCTGTCGAGCAGGATGCCGGCGAGCAGGTCGTAGCGACGGTGGGGGACGGTCACGGCCGTCTCACGACCGGTGACGCGGTAGCGCGCCGCGGGCCGTCCCCGGCCTCCCGTGGCGCGCTCCGGTGCGGCCACCTCGACGAACCCCGCCTCGATCAGCTTGCCCAGGTGGAAGGTGACCAGGCTCCGGCCGATCCCCAGCGCGGCGGCCAGCTCGTTCACCGTGCACGTCCGCGCAGCCTGGACCTGCTCGAACAACCGAAGGCGCTGCGGCTCGGTGAACAGGCCCAGCGTCTCGATGTCCTGCTCGAGCGCCATGACGCCACCGTACAGGCTTTCGACAACACCTGTTGACGCAATCCCGGTGACGGGGTAACAACAACAGTCGTTGGCACAACCCGGGAGAGGAGGACGGACATGTGCGAGGAGTGCGGCTGCGAACCAGCACCGAAGGACACCAAGAAGGACGACAGCAAGTGAGCTCTGGGCCGGGCGTCGCGCTCGCGACGCCCGGCCGGTCAGCACTCCGTGCTCAGCTGCACCCGCTGGTGCTCCCGCAGCTCTCGCACACGTAGCAGGACCCGGCCGGCCGCATCTTGACCCCGCAGGTCATGCAGAGCGGAGCGTCCGCGGCCGTGCCCTGCTGCGACTCGAGCAGCTCGGTCGAGGAGCCGACCTTGGGCGGCGCCGGCTGGACGGCCCGCGGAGTGGCGACGACCGGCACCGACTGCGCCAGGCCTTCCACGTCCACCTCGTCGGCGGCGGCCAGAGCCGGTTCCGACAGCTTGGCTGCCCGCTCCTCCGCCGAGAAGATCCCGAGGTCCGCCCGCTTCTCGTACGGCAGGTAGTCCAGGGCGAGGCGGCGGAACAGGTAGTCCATCACCGACTGGGCGATGCGGATGTCGGCGTCGTCGGTCATGCCGGCCGGGTCGAACCGCATGTTGGTGAACTTCGAGACGAAGGCCTCGAGCGGTACGCCGTACTGCAGGCCGATCGAGATGCTGACCGAGAAGGCATCCATCACCCCGGCGAGGGTCGAGCCCTGCTTGCTCATCTTGATGAAGACCTCGCCGACGTTGCCGTCGTCGTACTCGCCGGAGGTCATGTAACCCTCAGCGCCCGCGACCGAGAACGAGATCGTCTGCGAGCGGCGCTTCTTCGGCAGTCGCCGGCGAATCGGCTGGGCGGCCACGAGCTCGTCCAGCGTCTGCGCCTTCTGCTTGTTGTCCGTGAGGGGCTGGCCGACCTTGGAGTTGTTGCGGTAGATCGCCAGCGCCTTCAGTCCCATCTTCCAGCCCTGGAAGTAGACCTTCTCGACGTCCTCGACGCTCGCCTCGGCCGGCAGGTTGACGGTCTTGGACAGGGCCCCCGAGACGAACGGCTGGATGGCCGCCATCATCTTCACGTGGCCCATCGGGGAGATGGACCGCTCCCCCATGGCGCAGTCGAAGACCGAGTAGTGCTCCGGCTTCAGCCCTGGCGCGTCGACGACGTTGCCCTTGTCGGCGATGTGCTCGACGATCGCCTCGACCGACTCCTCCTGGTAGCCCAGAGCCCGCAGGGCACGCGAGACGGTGCCGTTGACGATCTGCATGGACGAGCCGCCGACCAGCTTCTTGAACTTCACGAGCGCCAGATCGGGCTCGAGGCCTGTGGTGTCGCAGTCCATCATCAGGCCGATGGTGCCGGTCGGCGCGATGACGCTGGCCTGCGCGTTGCGGTAGCCGTTGCGCTCGCCGAACTCGAGGCACTCCTGCCAGGCACGGGTGGCCTCGTGCAGGATCCGCCCGTCGTCCGCGCCCACCGCGCGTACGGAGTCGTTCGCCGCGGCGTGCTTGCGGATCACCCGCTTGTGGGCGTCGGCGTTGCGCGCGTAGCCGTCGTACGGCCCGACCATCCCGGCGAGCTCCGCCGAGCGCCGGTACGCGGTCGCCGTCATCAAGCTCGTGATCGCTCCGGCCAGCGCCCGGCCGCCGTCGGAGTCGTATGCGTGACCGGTCGCCATCAGCAGCGCACCGAGGTTGGCGTAGCCGATGCCGAGCTGGCGGTAGGCACGGGTGGTCTGGGCGATCGGCTCGGTCGGAAAGTCGGCGAAGCAGATCGAGATGTCCATCGCGGTGATGATCACCTCGACGGCCTGGGCGAACTTGTGCGCCTCGAACGTGCCGTCCGGACGCAGGAACGCCATGAGGTTGAGCGACGCGAGGTTGCACGAGGAGTTGTCGAGGCTCATGTACTCGGAGCAGGGGTTGCTCGCCGTGATCCGGCCGGTCTCGGGGTTGGTGTGCCAGTCGTTGATCGTGTCGTCGTACTGGATGCCGGGGTCGGCGCACTCCCAAGCGGCCTGCGCGAGCTTGCGCCACAGCGCCCGAGCCTCCACCGTCTCGATCACCTGGCCGTCGAGCCGGCCCCGCAGCCCGAACGGCTTGCCGTCCTCGACTGCGCGCATGAACTCGTCGCTGACGCGTACCGAGTTGTTGGCGTTCTGGTACTGGACGCTGACGATGTCCCTGCCACCGAGGTCCATGTCGAAACCGGCGTCACGCAGTGCGCGGATCTTGTCCTCCTCCCGCGCCTTCGTCTCGATGAACTCCTCGATGTCGGGGTGGTCCACGTCGAGCACGACCATCTTCGCGGCCCGACGGGTCGCGCCACCGCTCTTGATGGTGCCGGCCGACGCATCCGCACCCCGCATGAACGACACCGGACCGCTCGCGGTGCCGCCGCTGCTGAGCAGCTCCTTCGAGGAGCGGATACGGGAGAGGTTGAGACCGGCTCCCGAGCCGCCCTTGAAGATCAGGCCCTCCTCGCGGTACCAGTTCAGAATCGAGTCCATCTGGTCGTCCACGGCGAGGATGAAGCACGCGGCAACCTGCTGTGGCGCGGACGTTCCCACGTTGAACCAGACGGGCGAGTTGAAGCTGAACACCTGGTGCAGCAGCATCCAGGTCAGCTCGTGCTCGAACAGCGTCGCGTCGTCCTCGCTCGCGAAGTAGCCGTGCTCGCGCCCGGCCTCGGTGTACTTCAGCACCACCCGGTCGATCAGCTGGCGCAGGCTGAACTCGCGCTCGGGCGTCCCGACGGCGCCGCGGAAGTACTTCGTCGTGACGATGTTGGCGGCGTTGACCGACCAGAAGTCGGGGAACTCCACGCCGCGCTGCTCGAAGTTGACCGTGCCGTCGCGCCAGTTGGTCATGACGATGTCGCGCTGCTGCCACGTCACCTCCGCGTAGGGGTGCACGCCGGGCGTCGTGTAGACCCGCTCGATCGGCAGGCGCCTGTGCTGGCGCGATGTGCCGGTGACCGTCTCCGTCATGCCGTGCTCCTTCTGCCGTCTCTGTGGTCAACAACCGCGGCGTCTGCCGCATTCGCTCGTGGGTGGGGCGGGAGTGCCGTCCGGGGTTGACTCAGCGCGCGGGGCTGAGCCGGTTCGGCGGGGTGGCCTGTCGATCCGGCGGGCGGGGGTCGTGCTTGCCGCCGGGTGCGCTAACCCGAAGGGCGGTGATCTCGGCCTCGAAGTCGGCGAGCGACTCGAAGGCGCGGTAGACGCTCGCGAACCGCAGGTAGGCCACGACGTCGAGCTCGCGGAGGGGTTCGAGGATCGCCAGTCCCACCTCGTCGGCGGGGACCTCGGGGTTGCCGCCGGCGCGGATGGCGTCCTCGACACGGGCCGCGAGCAGCGCCAGCGCGTCCTCGCTCACCGGCCGTCCCTGGCAGGCCTTGCGCACTCCGCTGACGATCTTCGCGCGGCTGAACGGCTCGTGCACGCCGCTGCGCTTCACCACGGCCAGGGACATCTCCTCGACCGTGGTGAAGCGCCGGCCGCACTCCGGGCACGAGCGGCGGCGCCGGATGGCGTCGCCCTCGCTCGTCTCGCGGCTGTCGACGACGCGGCTGTCGGGGTGCCGGCAGAACGGGCAGCGCACGGTCTGGATCCCCTCTCGTCGCGGCGGCGTGTCCACACCTGTGGATCCGGTTGCCCACAGCATGTGGAGAACTACAACCGTGTAATCCCTAGATGTTGTGTCGGGGACAGTAGCTCCGCACAGCCCCTGAGGCAAGCGACACGCGGGGAGAAGACGCGAAGCCGCAGGTCGTACGGCGTGTTGCTCTCGCGGGCGCAGCGGGTCGCGAGCCGGGCTCTGCGGCCGGGGGTGCCGACAGTCCGCGTGGTGGAGGTTCACCCCTCCAGCGTGCGGCCGGGGTACGACAGGTCCGGGGCGCCAGAGCCCGGCTCCGGCCCTGCCGTCGTGGGTGCCTGCCCGGGGGCGAGGACCTCTGCTATCGGGGGCGCTTGCGCCAGGCCGCCCGCGGCTCGGTCGCCCGCACCGGCGCGACCGGCTCGGTGGCGGCCCACACCCGCCGCCAGCGGGCCGCCTCCGGTCCGGCGGCCGACGGCGTGCTGCCGTCCGCCGAGCGGCGCATGGAGGCGTACCAGTCGGTGGCGTCCTCGTCGCGAAGCCGCGACACCTGCGCGCGAAGGCGGGTGGTGAGCGCAGCCGCGGCCTCACCAGGAAGGGGATGCACCGCCGTCCCGTAGCGCACGCGCACAGCCGGCCGGCCCCCGACCGGCCAGGCCCGCCCGCGGGGCATGGCCCGGAAGGAGCCGCGTACCGCGATCGGCACGAGCGGCACCCCGGCGCTCAGCGCCAGGTAGGCCGCGCCACGCTTGTACGGCGCCGCCCAGCCGTCCCGCGACCGCGTACCCTCCGGGAACACCAGCAGGCTCCAGCCCTCGAACAGCAGCTCCGCGGCTGTCGAGGCGCCGCCGGCGCGACGCTCCATCGGGAAGGTGGAGAAGGCCATCGTCGAGCCCACGGCTCGGGGCCAGGTGTCGAAGAAGTAGTCGGCCGCGGCCGCCACAGCCGTGCGGCGGCGCCACCGCTCGGGCAGCGTGGTCAGCACCAGCGGCGCGTCGAGGTGGGACGTGTGGTCGGAGACGAACACGACGGGACCCCGCAGGTCGCGCAGCGCCTCGAGCCCCTCGACCTGCACGCGCAGCTGCGAGTGCACGAGCGGCCGGAGCCCGTACCGCTGCACCGCGCCGCGTACCGCCACCGCCGCGGGGGAGCGGGCCCAGTCGGTGGGGAACACCCGGTCCTCGACGGGCAGGCGGTGCGGCTCGGCGCCGGCGGGCACCAACGGCGTACGCCCCCAGCGCCAGCCACGCGCCGCGGTCCGCAGGTCGCCGCTCACCGCACGTCGGCGAGGGCGAACGGCGGCGAGTGCAGGTAGGTGATCGACGGCGAGCGACCGACCGAGCCGCTCGCCATCTGCAGCGCGTCCTGCATCGTCGAGGCGGACCGGAAGCCCATCCGCCCGACGGTGCGCGGGTCGGCACCGACCCAGATCACGTCGTCGAGGTGGTCCATCGCATGCGCACCCCAGTACCACATGTAGAAGGGGTGGACGCCGTGGTAGGCGTACGACGTCCGGTAAAGGTGGATGTACCAGGGGTCGGTCGCGTACTGCTGCTCGAACTTCTTCTCGATCGTCGCCGGGTCCGTGGACTCGGCGAGGACCTCCTCGAAGAAGTCGAGGTAGCTCGGATGGTGCAGCTGCGAGAACTGCCACGGCACCGGGTGATACAGGATCATCGCACCGCCGGGCCGCACCAGCGGGCGACCGCGGTACATGTTGAAGAAGTAGCCCATCCCGAGGCACATCGCGAGGATCGGGTTGAGCACGCTGTTGACGTTGTACGGGCCGACGTAGGGCACCCCGACCACGAGCACGTCGCTCTGCCCGTCCACCTCGACCAGCTGCTGGCGGTGCACGGCGGCCAGCGTGCGCTCGTGCACCTGATCGGTCGCGCCGGCCTGCACGGACGTCACGCCGTACGGCGCCTCCATGGAGCGGAAGATGCGATGGCGCACCTTCGCCGGCGCGAGGTCGAGTCCCCGCTTGACGGCCAGCATCGTGGCCTGCTCCTTGCCCGACCACTCCCACTCGCGCTTGGTGAGGAAGCGGTACGGCGACGGGAACGCGTCGTTGTTGAGCGTCGTCTCGATGTGGAAGACCTTCACCGTGTCCGCGACCAGCGCACCCATGCGCGCCGCGGAGCCGTGCAGCGCCGATCGCGGCGGGTCCATGTAGCTCTTGCTGTGCAGCATCGTGTGGGTGTTGTGGTGGTGCTTCAAGCTCTTGTAGGACGCCAGGCCGATCGGCACGGACTTGTGCCCGCCGTCCATCGCGACCAGGTTGATGTTGACGTAGACCAGCAGGTCGGACTCCGCCGCGCGACGGTTGATCTCGACGTCCTCGCCCCGGTCGGTGGTGCCCAGGTGCAGCAGGTTCTGCCCGTCCTCGGCATCGTGGTTGGTCAAGGAATCCGGGAAGAACGAACGAAAGACTCTCTCCCCCAGGCACCGTCGCAGCTCCGCAGGTGTCATGCGGCGGTGCAGCGCATTCGCCGCCACCAGCTTCACGTCGTCTACACCCGCCTCGGCGGCCATCGTCAGGACGGCCTCCACGATTCGCTGCCGCACATCGGGGAGCTGCATCTGCGGCAGGGGCAAGGAGATGTCGTCGAAGGCGATCGTGAGCCGCATACCGCGGAAGAGGAGCTCGGGGAGCGGGTCGGTGCCAAGCGGGTTCAGCAGCGCCTGCCGGATCGCCGCGTCCACGTCCGGCAGCCCCGGCAGCGACTCCGGCGGGTAGACGACCCGGGTGCCCAGCGGGAAGGTCTCGAGGCGCAGCCGCTCCCCCTCGTGCACGAGCAGCGGCGGGGTGCGCTCGTCGACCTCCAGCACGAACCCTGGCCGGCTCACGACGTCTCCCTCAGATCGAAGTGCACCTTCACCGTCCCGAGCCGGCCCGCGTCCCCTGCGTGCTCGAGCGCCTCGCGCCATCGTTCCAGGGGGTAGCCAGTCTGCGCCACGTCGTCCAGTGGTGCCTCGCAGGCCAACTCCATCGCCAGGGCGAACGAGCTGCGCGGCTCGTCGTCGTGAACCTGCTCAGCCCCGGTGGCGTAGGACCCGAGGACGGTCAGCTCCCGGAACCACACCGGCGACAGGTCGACGCCGGCGGCCGGCATCGCGCTGAGCAGCACCCGACCACCGGCCCGGGTGGCCCGCAGCGCCGTGTCGAGCGAGCCCTTGCTGCCGACGCAGTCGATCGCCGCGTCGACGCCGCCGAGCAGGAACGGCGCTCCCTGCTCGGGCTGGACGTGCATGGCGCGGGTCGCGCGGCGTACGCCTGCCATCGCCTCACCCGGACCCAGCAGATCCGTCGCCCCGAACTGGCGGGCCAGCTCCTTCTGACGGGGGTGCTTGGCGACGACGGTGATGCGGCCGGCGAGCGTGAACGCGCGCAGCGCGAGCACGGTGAACAACCCGACCGCGCCGGCCCCCACCACCAGGACGTGCTCCCCCTCCTTCGGCGCCAGCCGCAGCGCGGTGTGGATCGCACACGCCAGCGGCTCCACGAGCACCGCGCGCTCGTCGGTCAGGTCGTCGGGAACCGGGTGCAGCTGGCTGCGGTGGGCGACGAGCCCGTCACTCCAGCCGCCCCCGGTGTCCGCGCAGAAGCCGGTCTGCAGCCCCGGGGAGATGTGGCCGACCGTGATCCGGTCGCAGCGGCTGCGGGCACCGTCCCGGCAGGCACCGCAGGGATCGAGGCCGCGGGGCACGCAGGTCAGCAGCGGGTCGACCACGACGCGGGTGCCGGCCGGCAGGTCGTCCACGTCGTCGAGCAGGTCCCCGACGATCTCGTGCCCCGGGGTGAACGGCAGTGACACGAGCGGGGAGAAGTACAGCGAGGACGTGCCCCGCACCGTCGACAGGTCCGAGCCGCAGATCCCGGACAGCCGGGGACGCACCCTCCCCCAACGCGTCCCCGGCAGTGCCGGTCCCGGGCCGCGGCTGAGCCGCAGCGGGGCCGCCGAGGTGCTGCTGACCCCCGGCAGCCGCGTCGACAGGACCCGCGTCGCGGCGTAGCGGGGCAGAGAGCGGTAGACCTCCACCCGCCGCATCGTGCTGGCGCTCATCAGGTGGCTCTGCTGAGGGGACGGCCGGAGGTGCGCCACTCCTTCACCGGCCATCGCGCGGCGCGGGCGGCGCGCAACGTCGTGACGTCGGGGTTGACCGCGACGGGCCGGCCCACCGCCCGAAGCAGCGGCAGGTCGCTGGCGGAGTCGGCATAGGCGTACGAGGCGGTCAGGTCGAGGTCGTGCAGGGCGGCGTAGTGGCGCAGCCACGCGGGCCGGGCCTCACCCACAGGCGGAGGGCAGGAGAGCCGCCCGGTGGCCCGTCCCTCCCGGTCGACCTCGAGCTCCGCGGCGGCGACGTCATCGAACAGCGGCGCCAGCGGGCGGGTGAGGGCCAGGATGGCGCCGGTGATGAGCACCGTGCGGTGGCCCGCGGCCCGGTGCCGGCGGACCTGCCGGAGGGCAGCCGGGCTGAGGCGGGCGAGCATGTCCGGCCCGACCTCGTCGTCCACGAGCGCGTCGAGCTCCTCAAGGGACGCCCCTGCGTACTGGCGGTAGATCTCGCGCAGGAACGTGCCGCGGTCCTTCCGCTCGGTGAGCACCCAGCCAGGGAACTGCCTTGCGGCGAGGCCGATCTCGCGCGCCCGGTCGGGCAGGGCCAGCCCCGCCAGGCGCAGCCGCAGGTAGGACTCGACGACGTTGGAGGGCAGCAGCGTGCCGTCCATGTCGAACACGGCGACGATGCGGTCCTGGTCGCGCGGGGCTACGGAGGAGTGGTGCTCAGAGTCGGCCTCGAGGCTCAGGTCCGGGTCGACGCGGTCTCGAGGACCGCGCGGCGAGGCGGTGATGGTGCGGATCAGCCCGGTGATGCTCGGGATGTGCACCTCGCTCAGGTAGTGCTGCCAGTCGATGCGGCGCGGGTCGAAGCCGAACAGGTCCCGCTCGTCGTCCGGCAGCAGCGCCTCCAGCTCGGCGACCCCGTCGTCGAGGTAGACCACCTCGGCCGCGGCGTACACCCCGAACAGGTCCAAGTAGCGCCGCAGGAACTCCAGCTGGGCCCGGCTGCGGTCCAGCGCCAGGGCCGCGCTGCGCACCCGGTCGCTGCGCGGCAGAGCGCCCAGCACGCTGTCCGCGACATCCACCAGGCGCTCCCCGGCGCGCAGCCGTCGTTCGAGGTGCGCCGAGCCGGGAAAGGTCCAGGCCTGCACGGCGATCGTCCCGCGGTCGCGGACCTGCAGCGGGTGGCGGCGGAAGTGCTCGCGGACGCTGCCGTGCAGGGCGGCCAGCGTCAGCGGGTTGCGGGCGCCGGTGCACAGGTGGAGGTAGCGGCGTCCGCCGGGCTCGGGTGGGTGGGCCGCCGCGGTGAGGATCGCGGAGACGACGAGGTCGACCGGCACGATGTCGACCACCCCATCGGGCACCCCAGGGAAGTCGGGGAGGACCCCGCGGCCGTACGCCAGGATGATCGGGTCGGCCATCTTGTAGCCCTCGATCCACCCCGGGTAGGGCTTCTCGAGGGCGCTCTCGATGATCGACGGCCGGACGACCGTCACCGGAAGGTCGCCGGCCAGCTCCTCGACGACCCGCTCCCCCATCGCCTTGGTGAAGGTGTAGCAGTCGGTGAAGCCCAGACTCTGCGCCCGCTCGCGGCCGGCGGCCACGAGCTGCTCCTCGACCCAGGCCCGGCGGCCGCGCTCCGCCGCGGAACTCACCACCTGCGGGCCCTCGCGGGCGTGGTCCTCGCGCGCCTGGCCCAGGAAGCTCGCCAGCTGCGCCGCACCACGGCTGGCATCCTCGACCGCTCGGCGCCGCCGGGTGGCCGCGTCCGCCTCCACCCGCCAGTCGACCTGATGGGGCAGCCGGCCTTCGGCGACGCTGCCCTTGACCATCCCGTTGACGTACGCGGTGGAGACGTGCACCACGTGGGGCCGCGAGCCGCTGCTCGCCACGGCGTGCAGCAGCCGCTCGACGCCGAGGGCGTTGGTGGCGAACCCGTCGTCGATGGCCGGGTCGAAGGAGACCTCTCCGGCACAGTGCACCACCACGTCGAGGTCGCCGGGGAGCGCGGGCCAGTGGGTCAGGTCGCCGTCGAGCACGTCGATGCGCTCGCGGAGCAGCTCGGGTGCGCCGTCCGGTCCGATGCGCTCGCGGAGCGTGGTGAAGGCGGGCTTCGCGAGCAGCTGCTCGACGCGCTGCGCCGCCGCGAAACCGTCCTTTCCGCGCACCAGGAGGACGACCCGCGTGGCCGGCAGGTCGACGAGCAGACGCTCCAGCACCGCCTCCCCCAGGAAGCCGGTGGCTCCGGTCAGGAAGACGCGGCAGCCGGCGAGGGCCGCGCGTACCCCCGCAGGGCTCGGGGCGACGGAGGGCATCGGGAGATCTTGGCATGCGGGGCCCAGCAGCGCGCAGACGTGGTTCCCCGGGCGTCGCGGGCGGTGAGGAGTGACGCCGCACCCGATCGTGTGGCGTGCGCTCCGCGCTCAGGGTGCTCGCCCTCGCCGCAGGATCAGGCACGGAGGCGGTGCACGCCCGGCCGCGTCACCCCCCAGGCCTTGGCGCAGTAGCGGGTGACGCGGGCGGGCAGTGGGCTAGTAGCTGGTGAACAGCAGCCGGTTGGGCGATCCGGCGCCGGGGTTCTGCACGACCCCGGGCGTCGAGGTGGAGATGATCTGCTGGGTGACCTGCGCCGGCGTCGCGGTCCGGACCTTGGACAGGTAGAGCGCTGCCACCCCGGCCACGTGCGGTGCGGCCATGGACGTGCCGCTGATCGTGTTGGTCGCCGTGGGCGACGTGTGCCACGCGGAGGTGATGTTGCTGCCCGGAGCGAACAGGTCGAGGCAGCTTCCTCGGCTGGAGTAGCCCGCCTTGGCGTCGCTGGCGTCAGTGGCGCCCACGGTCAGGGCTTCCGTCACGCGTGAGGGGGACCCGGTGCAGGCGTTGTCCGAGCCGAGCAGACCGCCCACCAGACCGCCGCTGTTGCCCGCCGCCAACGAGAAGCTGACACCGTCGGCGATTGCCCGCTGGACCGCGGCGTCGAGCGCGGACGAGGGGCCGCCGCCGAGCGACATGTTGGCGACGGCGGGCTGGCCTGCCTGGTGATCCGCAGCGACCCAGTCGAGGCCGGCGATGATCCCTGCGGTCGTGCCTGACCCCTCGCAGTCCAGCACCCGCACGGCGACGAGCGTGACGGCCTTGGCGACGCCGTACTGGGTCCCGCCGGTCGTGCCGGCCACGTGCGTGCCGTGGCCGTTGCAATCCTCGGCACTGCCGCCGTCCACGGCGTCGAACCCGGTGACTGCGCGTCCGCCGAAGTCGCTGTGTCCCAGAGCGACGCCGGTGTCGATGATGTACGCCTTGACGCCGGCACCCTCGGCCCTGCTCGTGTAGCTGTTGTTCAGCGGCAGCGCCCGCTGGTCGATCCGGTCCAGCCCGTAGGAGGGCGTCGGGGACTGCGTCCGGGTGATCCCGACGGGCGCGTCCTGCTCCACGCGGACCACTCCCGGAAGCGCGAGCAGCGCGGGCAGCAGCGGGGCCGGCAGACGGACGGAGAAGCCCTGAAGCGCGTGCTCGTAGACGTAGCCGACCTCGGCGCCCAGGGTCCGCGCGAGCCCGGCCACCGCGACTGGGCTGCCGCTGTCCAGGGTCACGATGTAGGAGGTGGGCTCCAGCAACGTGGCGTCGGCGGTTGCGGCGCCAGGAAGGACGGCGCCGACGACGGCGGCCACGGCGGTGCCCGCGAGGACCAAGGAGAGGGGACGTGGGCGAGCGGACAAGGAGGCTCCTCGAGAGGCTGGCGGAAGAACGCCGACGTGGGCAGATAACGCCGGAACTGCCGGATGCGTTCCTCCTGATCTTCACCTTTCGCGCTGTAGGGCGAGACGGTGGCGCGCTCAGCCCGCGACAGGCAGCAGCAGCTGCTGACCGGCCTGCAGCTGCCAGGTGGTCAGGTCGTTGATTCGGCGGATCTGGGCGATCACCTCACGCGGGTCGTTGTCCGGCGCGATGCGGCGGGCCACCGTCCACAAGGACTCCCCCTGCTGGACGGTGATCTGCTCCAGCGCGGGAGTCGACGGCGCGGCCGACGCTGCCTGCGGTGCTGCCCGCCCCAAGGAGAAGGCGCCGAACAGGACAGCCACCAGGAGGGCGAGAAGCAGGACACGTCCGCGGCGCGTCAGGTGCACGGACGGAGCCTGGCAGGGCATGCTTGGCGGCGGCACCCGGTCGCACCGGGGGGGACCCGGCCTCCGGGTCGGGCGGGACGTCGCCCTGGACTTCATCTGGGTTGCCATGAGTGGCTCCTTCGTCTCCTCGTCGAACGAACCCGCGTTCGATCGAACGCCTGGTCGAAGTTGTACCTCGCCGGTCCGACAGAAATCCAGGACACCTTCGAACATGTGTTTGATCTGTGACCTCGGAAGCGATAACGTCCTCTCCGTCACCGGGCCAAAGGCCCCGAGCAGCGGAGGTTTCCATGGCGCGCCCCCGGACCGGCTCTCCCTCCACAGACGGCTCTCGCTCCCCTGACGATCCCGGTGTGGTTCGGGACCTTCCCGACGGTCCCGCCGACGAGTCGGGGCTCACCCCCCGCCAGCGCAAGGTGCTCGAGGTCATCCGCGACTCGGTCGAGCGGCGGGGCTATCCGCCGACCGTCCGGGAGATCGGACAGGCCGTGGGTCTGACGAGCACCAGCAGCGTCTCCTACCAGCTCGACACCCTGCAGAAGAAGGGGTTCCTGCGTCGGGACCCCTCGAAGCCCCGGGCGGTCGACGTACGGTTGCCGGGTGACGCCGCTGCTGCTATCGCCGCAGCCGACCAGGCGCAGGACGAGGCCGCCGAGCGTGCGGCGCGGCCGACCCCCGCGTACGTCCCGGTTCTGGGCCGGATCGCCGCCGGCGGGCCGATCCTCGCTGAGCAGGCCGTGGAGGACGTCTTCCCGCTGCCGCGCGAGCTCGTGGGCAGCGGCACGCTGTTCATGCTCAGGGTGGTAGGTGACTCGATGGTCGACGCCGCCATCGCCGACGGTGATTGGGTCGTGGTCCGCCAGCAGCCCACGGCGAGCAACGGCGAGATCGTCGCCGCGATGATCGATGGGGAGGCGACCGTGAAGACCTACAAGCGTCGCGACGGACGGGTCTGGTTGATGCCGCACAACGACGCCTACGCCCCGATCGACGGCGAGCGCGCGGTCATCCTCGGACGGGTCGTCACGGTGCTGCGAAAGGTCTGATCCACCCCGCTACGAGGGTCGGTCGACCAGCTCGGTCCGGGCCTGCTTCACACCGACCTGCACCGGGTCGCCGGTGGTCGTCGCTGTCCCGTCGACCTGCTGGACCGGACCGCCGGCGACGCGGAAGGTCCCGGTCCACTCGATGACGACGTACGCGCTGCGTGTCCCGGACTGCGTGTACCTGTGCGTCACCCGCCCCTTCGACCCGGGAGTGGACGTTCCCGCCGTCGCGCCGTCACCGAAGTGCCAGGTCCAACGGGACGCGGTCGCGGTGACCACGACCGAGCGACCGAGCAGCGTCAGCGGAATGGCGTAGCTCGACGGGCTCGACGTGGTGAAGATGGTGTCGACGCTCACCAGCGTGTCCGGGCGCGGCGACACCTCCGGTACGCCTTTCAGCACCACGATCCGCTGGAAGTCCCGGTTCACGATCGCCTGGATCGCCGTGCGCGGGTCCAGCTCAGGTGCGTCGGGCTCTAGGCAGACGAACGGCGGCGTCGTGTCACGGATGAACGGCGGGTCGTCGTTCGGGACACGCGTGTCGACAGTCCGGCGGAAGACCCAGAACCTGACCTGGCCGGGCTCTGGGCAGGTCTCGCCGGATTCCGCACAGAGGGCATCTTCACCGCCGACCGTATTGCCAGCGCACGTGGGGACGTGGCGAGACTGGTTCAGGAGCGGCGAGGTTGACCGCAGTGGCCCGCTGCTGATGTCGCGAGGCGGTCTCGTGCCGCTGGCCTCATTTCCCTCCACAGTGAAGGCGTCACCGGACGCGAGCGCGCAGGTAGAAAAGGATCTGCGATCACATGGTGGTGCACCTACCTCCACGGCCAGGGCGGGCATGTGTGACGCAGTTCCCGACAACAAGATGATAAAGATCAAGAGCCGACTCATGGCGCGACACGTGCTGCACGGAATCCCATGACTACCCAGCTGTTTGCTCGACGCATCAGCCGCAGCTGGGCATCCAAGGGCTTGTCCGGCGGCAGTTGTCCGACTAGGGCACCAGAAGCGTTGAACAGCATTGCCGCAGAACGCTCGTAACGCAGATCGACGATCACCTCGCCCTTGCTCACAGGAGGCGCCGCTACGAACAATACGTTGACGTCCCCACCTCGCGTGACCTCGCGCGCGTCTCGTGCCCCCTCAACAGCCCGTATGAAGTTTCGGCAGCCACCACAGCCCGGGTCGCTCAGTTTCTCAAGCAGATCCGGATTAGCCGTCTGAAACGCCTGACTAAGCACAGCCATGTAGTACCGCGCGAACGCACTTGCCCCCTCGGCAGTCTCAGCAGCCACCTCGGGTGGTGGCGAGAGAAGCACCGCAGTCGGCGAGGGCGACGGGGCCGGCGGCAGCACCGTCGGCTCCTTCTCCGGCGACGTGCACCCGGCCAGGACGACGGCGAGTGCCAGCGTTGCCCCGAGCACCCGCTTCACCACGCCGGGAGGGTACCGAGATCTGCCCCTGTCGCTAGAGGGCCTATGGAAAGGCCTCGCTCGCAGGGGTGTCCCGCGCCGCTGACGAGACGACCCCGAACGACGCCGCGCTCAGGCGACGAGGTAAGCGTCCAGCTCCGCGGCCAGCTGGGGACCCACGCGGGCCACCAGGTGCGTGCCCTCCTCACGGTGCTCCTCGGACAGCACCTCACCCTGGGAGTGGATCCGCGACACGAGGGCGCCCGCCGCGTACGGCAGCACGACGCGTACCAGCGTGTTGGGGTGCGGGACCTCGTCCTCCAGCACCTGAAGCAGCTCGGGGAGCCCCGCACCGGTCAGCGCGGACACGAGCACGACGTGCTTTTCGCGCCGCTGCAGGCGGCCGAGCACCAGCGGGTCGGCCAGGTCGCACTTGTTGACCACGACGACTTCCGGGATGCGCTGGGCGTCGAGGTCGGCGACGACCTCCCGCACGGCGGCCAGCTGCCCCTCCGGGTCCGGGTGCGAGCCGTCGACGACGTGCAGGATCAGGTCCGCGTCGGCGACCTCCTCGAGCGTCGAGCGGAACGCCTCGATCAGCTGGTGCGGCAGCATCCGCACGAAGCCCACGGTGTCGGTGAGGGTGAACTCGCGACCGCTGGGTGTCACGGCACGGCGCACCGTCGGGTCGAGCGTCGCGAACAGCGCGTTCTCGACGAGCACGCCCGCGCCGGTCAGCCTGTTGAGCAGCGAGCTCTTGCCCGCGTTGGTGTAGCCGGCGATGGCGACAGAGGGGACGCCCCCGCGTACCCGCTCCTGACGCTTGGTGTCGCGCGCGGTCTTCATCTGCTTGATCTCGCTGGTGAGCTTGGCCTTGCGCGCCCGGATCCGGCGACGGTCGGTCTCGATCTTCGTCTCACCGGGTCCGCGCGTCCCGACACCACCGGAACCGGAGCCACCGGCGCCACCGCCCTGCCGGGACAGCGACTCACCCCAGCCGCGCAGCCGCGGCAGCATGTAGGTCATCTGGGCGAGCTCGACCTGTGCCTTGCCCTCCCGGGACGTGGCGTGCTGCGCGAAGATGTCGAGGATCAGCCAGGTCCGGTCGATGACCTTGACCTTGACGATCTCCTCGAGCGCACGCAGCTGGCCCGGCGTCAGCTCGCCGTCGCAGATGACCGTGTCCGCGCCCGAGGCCACCACCGCCGCACGCAGCTCCTTCGCCTTGCCCGAGCCGACGTAGCTCTTCGGATCGGGCTTCTCCCGCCGCTGCGCCAGCCCCTCGAGCACCTCGCAGCCCGCGGTCTCCGCCAGCGCCTGCAGCTCCTGAAGCGAGTTCTGCGCGCCGACAGCGTCGCCGTACGCGTAGACGCCCATGAGCACGACGCGCTCGAGGCGCAGCGCGCGGTACTCGACCTCGCTGATGTCCTCGAGGTCGGTGCGGATCCCCGCGACCCGGCGCAGGCCCTGCCGGGCCTCGAGCTCGAACCCCTCCCCCTCGATCTCGTGGAACTCGAGAAGGTCGTCATCGAGGCGTACGTCGGCGTCGGCGGACGAGGCGGGGGAGGTCGCCGGCGGGGCGGCGCCATGCAGGGGTGAGGTCATCCCCTTCAGGGTGACACGTCTCGAGCCGGAGGACCACGCAGTTCTCCACGGGCGTACGCGGGGCCGCCCCCAGCCCGAACACCCCGCACTCAGGCGCCGAGCCAGGAAGCGTCCAGCACACCCTCCGCGAGCAGGACCGCGGGTCCGCAGAGCACGACGTGCCCGTCCGCCCGCCACGTGACGACCAGCTTCCCCCCGGGGACGGCCACGTCGAAGGCGGTGTCGCGTGGAGCGCCGATGCGCAGCGACGTCGCGACGACGGCAGCGCACGCGCCCGTACCGCAGGAGCGGGTCTCCCCCACTCCCCGCTCGTGCACCCGCATGGCGATCGCGGTCGGCCCGAGGTCCTCGACGTACTCGACGTTGAGGTCGGTACGCGCCGGCCGCAGCTGTCCCAGCGCGGACACGGACCCGACCGGGACGACGGCGTGCGGGTTGCCCATGTCGACGAACGTGGCTGCCACTCCGTCGATGTCCACCGGATCCCCCACGGCCGCCGGCCCCATGTCCACGCTGACCGGGCCCGGCCCGTCCTCGAGGTCGACCTCCTTGATACCGCCACGGGTCGCGAGGCGCAGGTGGCCGGGCGGGCACAGCCCGGCGGCGACCAGGTAGCGCGCATAGACGCGGATGCCGTTGCCGCACATCTCGGCGGCGGACCCGTCGGCATTGCGGTAGTCCATGAAGAACGGCGCCTCGTCGGCGTCACGCGCAGCCTCGGGTGCCAGCCGCGAGGGGACGACGCGCAACACCCCGTCGGCGCCCAGACCCGCCCGGCGGTCGCACACCCGGCGGACCAGCTCGGGCGAGAGGTCCAGCTGCCCGTCGAGATCCGGGAGCAGCACGAAGTCGTTCTCCGTGCCGTGCCCCTTGAGGAACCGCAGGCCGGCGCGCACGGGTCGAGGGTATGTCGCGGGCACCCGGACGTTCAGCTTCCCGCGTCGAGAACCGCCAGGGCCTGGTCCAGCAGCGGCTCGTCGGCGGCCAGCCAGTGGATGCGGGGGTCACGACCGAACCACGCCCGCTGGCGCCGGGCGAAGCGGCGCGTGGCGCGAACGGTCAGGGTCCGGGCGGTCGCCACGTCCCACCGGGCGTCGAACGCGCCGAGCACCTGCGCGTACCCCAGCGCCCGGCTCGCCGTCACCCCCTTCCGCAGGCCCTCCCCTTCCAGGGCACGCACCTCCTGCACGAGGCCCTGCTCCCACATGCGGTCGACGCGCAAGGTGATCCGCTCCGCCAGGTCGGGGCGGTCGAGACCCAGGTAGGTCACGTCGTAGTGGCCCTCGTAGGACTCCAGCCTCCCGGGCATGGACCCGGTCAGCGTCACCACCTCCAGCGCCCGCACGATGCGCCGGCCGTTGCCGGGCTCCATGCGCAGCGCGGCCTGCGGGTCCAGAGCAGCCAGGCGGGCGTGCAGCGCGACGGCTCCGTCCCGCTCGAGGTCAGCCTCCAGGGCGGCCCGCAGCTGCGGATCGGTGCCCGGGAAGTCCAGCGCGTCGAGCGCCGCGCGCAGGTAGAGCCCGGAGCCGCCGACCAGGATGGGCGTCCGCCCTTGCGTGAGCAGCCGGTCGACCACCTCCCGGCACAGCTGCTGGTAGTCGGCGGCCGTCGCGGTCCGGGTCACCGGCCAGACGTCCAGCAGGTGGTGCGGGACCTCGCCGCGGTCCTTCACCGGGAGCTTCGCCGTCCCGATGTCCATGCCGCGGTAGAGCTGCATCGAGTCGGCGTTGACGACCTCTCCGCCCACCGCGAGAGCGACCGCGAGCGCCAGGTCGGACTTGCCCGCGGCCGTCGGCCCGACGACTGCGATCACCCGGCCTCCGTGCGCGGTCGGGCTCACCCGGCGACCCTACGGCGCTGCGCTGACCTGCCCGAGCCCGCTCTCCTCGACCTTCTGCGAGGGCAGGTCCGGCCCGTAGGTCTTGCGCTGGCGCCCTTCGAGGTAGCCGGCCAGCCGGCCCAGGCCCACGTTGAGGGTGATGTAGATCAGCGCGATCAGGACGTAGAGCTGGATCGGGTTGTCGAGCACCTGGACCGCCTGCCCGCCGATGCGCAGCAGCTCCTCGAAGCCGATGACGAACCCGAGCGAGGTGTCCTTGAGCAGCACGACCAGCTGGCTGACCAGCGCCGGCAGCATGATGCGCAGGGCTTGCGGGAGCAGCACCAGCCGCAGGGTCTGCCCGCGCCTGAGGCCGATCGCCACGGCGGCCTCGGTCTGGCCCTTGGGCAGCGACAGCACCCCGGCCCGGATGATCTCGGCGATGACCGCGCCGTTGTAGAGCGTCAGCCCGAACACCAGCGCGTAGAGCGGGGGCAGGTCGATGCCGAAGGCCAGCGGGAAGGCGAGGAAGAAGAACAGGATCAGCAGCAGCAGCGGGACGCCACGGAAGAACTCGATCACCGCGACGGCCGGTGCCCGCAGCCAGGCCCGGGACGACAGCCGCCCGAAGGCCAGCAGGGTCCCGAGCAGGAGCGCGAGCACCAGCGCGTACCCCGCCGCCCTCAGCGTGTTGAGCAGCCCGGTCCCGAGCCGCCTGTACAGGTCGGGCTCGGAGACGAACGGCTCGTACAGCTCCCCCGCGAACTGGCCGTTGGCCGCGAGGCGGCGCACCGCGAGCAGCACCAGCAGCCCGACGAACAGCGCGCCGAAAATGCTCCCGATCAGCACCCGCCGCCGGGCTCGCGGGCCCTGGACGTCGTAGAGCACCGCCTCGCTCATGCCGGCCGCACCGCCCGCTCGAGCCGGCTGAACAGCGCAGCCGCGAGCAGCGCCAGCAGGAGGTAGGCGAGGGCAGCCGCCGCGATGATGGCGATGACGTCGCTGCCGTTGTCGTTGATCAGCCGGTTCATCGCCTGCGTCGCCTCGAAGACCCCGAAGGCGTACGCGATGGAGGTGTTCTTGAGCAGCGCGATGAAGATGCTCGCCAGGGGCGGGACGATGTTGGCGAACGCCTGCGGCAGCACCACCAGCCGCAGGGTCTGCGAGAAGGTCATGCCGATCGAGCGGGACGCCTCCGCCTGCCCGGAGGCCACCGAGTTGATGCCCGACCGCACCGCCTCGGCGACGAACGCCGCGGTGTAGATCGTGAGCGCCACCACGGCGAAGCGGTAAAAGCTCACGATCACGCCCACCTCGGGAAGCCCGAAGACGACGAGGAAGAACACCACCGTCAGCGGCGTGTTGCGCACGGCCTGCACGTAGAGCGTCGCGAACCAGCGCAGCGGCGGAACCGGGGACACGCGCATGGCGGCGAGCAGGGTGCCGAGGATCAGCGCCCCTGCCGCCGCCAGCAGCGTCAGCGACAGCGTGGTCGTGAACCCCTCGACGAAGACGTCGAGGTTGTCGAGGACGGCGTCCACTGACCAGGTGCCCCCGCGTTCTGCTCGTCCCTACTTGTCGCAGCCCCGGGGCGGCGTCGGCAGCTTCGGGGTGTTCTTGATGACCTTGCCGGCCGTGGACTCGAAGGCCTTCGCGTAGTCGCCGTTCTCCTGCGCCTCGGCGAGGGTCTTGTTGATGAAGTCGCAGAAGGCTTCCTGGCCCTCGGGGATGCCGATCCCGTAGGGCTCCTCGGTGAAGGGCTTGCCCACCAGCTCGAACTTGTCGGGCGCCTGGTCGACGTAACCGGACAGGATCACGTTGTCGGTCGTCACCGCGTCCACCTGGCCGTTGCCGAGCGCGTCACGGCACTTGGTGTAGTTGTCGAACAGCACCAGCTCGGCCTGCGGGTACTTGGTCTGGATGGTGGAGGCCGGGGTGGAGCCGCTGACCGAGCAGGTCTTCAGGCCGGTCAGGTCCTCCGGGCCCTTCACGCCCTTCGGGTTGCCCTTGGCGACCAGGATGTCCTGCCCCGCCGAGAAGTAGGGGCCGGCGAAGTCGACGACCATGTCGCGCTTGTCGTTGATCGTGTAGGTGGCCACCACCATGTCGACCTTCTTCTGCTCGAGGAAGGGCTCCCGGTTGGCGGACACCGTCTCGACGAAGGTGATGCCCTTCTCGTCAATGCCGAGCTTGGCCGCGATGAGCTTGGCGATCTCGACGTCGAAGCCCTCCGGCTGACCGCTCAGGCCCTTGAGGCCGAACAGCGGCTGGTCGAACTTCGTGCCGACAGTGATCTTGCCCGCATCGGCGAGCTCCTTCATACGGCTGCCGGGAGCGAACTGCTCCTTGGCGTTCTCGTCGACCTTGGCGACGTCGCTGCCGCTGTCACCGCCACAGGCCGACAGCAGCAGGGACAGGACGGCTGCCGCCGCGGCGACGGAAGCCAGACGTGGTGTGCGCATCGGCAATACCTCTTTCAGGGGTCGACACGGCGAAGCCGGCCTAGTGGGTGAGGATCTTTGACAGGAAGTCCTTGGCGCGGTCGCTGCTGGGCGAGGTGAAGAACTGCTTCGGGACGCTCGACTCGACGATGCTGCCCTCATCCATGAACACCACGCGGTTGGCCGCCCGGCGGGCGAAGCCCATCTCGTGGGTGACGACGACCATCGTCATCCCGCCGGTCGCCAGCGAGGTCATGACGTCGAGCACCTCGTTGATCATCTCCGGGTCGAGGGCCGAGGTGGGCTCGTCGAAGAGCATCACCTTGGGGTCCATCGCGAGGGCCCTGGCGATGGCGACGCGCTGCTGCTGACCGCCGGATAGCTGTGCGGGGTACTTGTCCGCCTGGTTGGCGATGCCGACCCGTTCGAGCAGCTCCCGTCCCCGCGTCTCCGCGTCGGCCTTCTTCTTGCCCAGCACCTTCATCGGGCCGAGCGTGACGTTCTGCAGAACCGTCTTGTGGGCGAACAGGTTGAACGACTGGAAGACCATGCCGACCTGCGCGCGCAGCTGGGCGAGCTCCTTGCCCTCCTCAGGCAGGGGCTTGCCGTCGATGGTGATCCGCCCGGAATCGACCGACTCGAGCCGGTTGATGGTGCGGCACAGGGTGGACTTGCCCGAGCCGGACGGCCCGATGACGACGACGACCTCGCCCCGGTCCACCGTCAGGTCGATGTCCTTGAGCACGTGCAGGGGGCCGAAGTGCTTGTTCACGCCCTCGAGGACGACCAGCGGCTCAGCCACTTCCGCTCCGATCTCTTGGTGTGCGGACCCTATCCCCGAGGAAAGCGAGAACCTCCCCTCGCGTACGGCCCGCCGGTTGATCGTGACCCGACCGTTGCCAGCGTGTCATCCTGCGGGACCACCCCTGCCACCTGGAGGTTCCATGAGCGAGCACGTCTACCGCATCACCGAGGTCGTCGGCACGTCCGGTGACTCGGTCCAGCAGGCGATCCAGAACGGCCTCGAGCGGGTCTCGCGGACGGTGCGCAACGTCGAGTGGTTCGAGGCCACCGAGATCCGCGGGCGCGTCGAGAACGGCCTCGTGGCGTCCTACCAGGTCTCGCTCAAGGTCGGCTTCCGGCTCGAGGGCTGACCGCTCCGGCCGGGCTCAGGCCTCCGCGGACCGCTTGCGGCGGCGGATCGTGCTGCCGAGCCAGGTCGAGGGCACGTACTTGCGGTCGACCACGCGCTCCTTCATCGGGATGAGCCCGTTGTCGGTGATCTTGATTCCCTCGGGGCAGACCTCGCTGCAGCACTTGGTGATGTTGCACATCCCCAGGCCGAAGTGCTCCTGCGCCAGGCGGCGCCGGTCGACGCCGTCGAGCGGGTGCATGTCGAGCTCTGCCAGCCGCATGAGGTAGCGCGGCCCGGCGAACGCAG
The DNA here is from genome assembly GCA_030447385.1 of Mycobacteriales bacterium. Classification (GTDB taxonomy): domain Bacteria; phylum Actinomycetota; class Actinomycetes; order Mycobacteriales; family SCTD01; genus SCTD01. The sequence goes on along the minus strand of JAUJOY010000003.1, from coordinate 119,296 downwards.
GCACGTTCTCCTCGTGGTCGCGCAGCACGTGGCAGACGTCCTGGCACAGGAAGCACTCGATGCACTTGCGGAACTCCTGCGAGCGCTCCACGTCGATCTGCTGCATCCGGTGGTTGCCGTCCGGGTCGCGCTCGCGGGGCACCAGCGGCGGGATCTCCCGGGCCTTCTCGAAGTTGTAGGAGACGTCCGTGACGAGGTCGCGCACCACCGGGAACGCGCGCAGCGGCGTGATCGTCACGACCTCGTCCTCGGCGAACGTCCCCATCCGGGTCAGGCACAGCAGCCGGGGGCGGCCGTTGATCTCGGCGCTGCACGAGCCGCACTTGCCCGCCTTGCAGTTCCACCGGACCGCCAGGTCCGGGGTCTGGCTGGCCTGCAACCGGTGCAGGATGTCGAGGACGACCTCGCCCTCGTTCACCTCGACGCTGAAGTCCTGCAGCTCCCCGCCCGCGGCGTCGCCGCGCCAGACCCGCATCCTCGCGTCGTAGCTCATGGGTGCTCCTCGAAGATCTCGGCGAGGTCGGCCGGCATGACCGGCAGGGCCTGACGCGAGACCGCCACCGCGTCTGCGTCCTGGGTGCAGATGAGGTTGAGCCGCGCCCACTCGTCACTCGGGCCCGGGTAGTCGTCGCGGGTGTGCCCGCCCCGGCTCTCCTGCCGCTCCAGCGCGGCGCGGGCGATGCACTCCGACACCCGCAGCATGTGGGGCAGGTCCAGCGCGAGGTGCCAGCCGGGGTTGTACTGGCGGGGGCCCCGACCGTCAGCGCCTGCGCCCGCACCTTCAGCTCGTCGATCCGCTTCAGCGCCTGCTCGACCTCGTCGGCGGTGCGGATGATGCCGACGAGCGCGTTCATCGCCTCCTGCAGGTCGTGCTGGACGGTGTAGGGGTTCTCGCCGCCCTTCCTGGTGAACGGCGCCAGCGCCGCGGCCTCCGCCTCGCGCAGCGCCGCCTGGGACAGCGGGGGGCGGGCTTGCGTGCCGCGTGCTCCGCCGAGGCCGTGCCCGCACGCTTGCCGAAGACGAGCAGGTCCGACAGCGAGTTGCCGCCGAGCCGGTTGGAGCCGTGCATCCCGCCCGCGACCTCACCGGCGGCGAACAGCCCCGCGACCTTCGCGCCCGCCGTCTCCGGGTCGACCTCCACACCGCCCATCACGTAGTGGCAAGTCGGCCCGACCTCCATCGGCTCGGTGGTGATGTCCACCTCGGCCAGCTCTTTGAACTGGTGGTACATCGAGGGCAGCCGCTTGCGGATGTAGTCCTCGTCGCGGCGCGACGCGATGTCGAGGAACACCCCGCCGTGGGGGATCCGCGACCGGCCTTGACCTCGCTGTTGATCGCCCGAGCGACCTCGTCACGCGGGAGCAGCTCGGGGGGACGCCGGTTGTTGCGCTTGTCGGTGTACCAGCGGTCGGCCTCCTCCTCGGTCTCGGCGGTCTCCTTGCGGAAGTAATCGGGGATGTAGTCGAACATGAAGCGGTTGCCGGCGGAGTTCTTCAGCACCCCGCCGTCGCCGCGCACCGACTCGGTGACGAGGATCCCGCGTACCGAAGGCGGCCAGACCATTCCCGTCGGGTGGAACTGCACGAACTCCATGTTGACCAGCGTCGCCCCGGCGGTGAGCGCCAGCGAGTGTCCGTCGCCGGTGTACTCCCAGGAGTTGGACGTCACCTGGTAGGACTTGCCGATCCCGCCGGTGGCGAGCACGATCGCCGGCGCCCGGAAGGCGAGGAACTCGCCGGACACCCGTCGGTAGCCGAAGGCGCCGCACAGGCTGCCGTCCTCGGCGGTGAGCAGCCGGGTGATCGTGCACTCCATGAAGACGTCGATGCCGAGGGCGACGGTGCGCTGCTGCAGGGTGCGGATCAGCTCCAGCCCGGTGCGGTCACCGACGTGAGCGAGCCGCGCGTAGCGGTGCCCGCCGAAGTCGCGCTGCGAGATCAGGCCGGCCGGGGTGCGGTCGAACAGCGCACCCCAGTCCTCGAGCTCGCGCACCCGCTCCGGTGCCTCCTGCGCGTGCAGCTGCGCCATGCGCCAGTGGTTGAGCATCTTCCCGCCGCGCATGGTGTCGCGGAAGTGCACCCGCCAGTTGTCCTCCGGGTAGACGTTGCCCATCGCCGCGGCGATGCCGCCCTCGGCCATGACGGTGTGCGCCTTGCCGAGCAGCGACTTGCACACGACGGCCGTACGCGCGCCGCGCTCGTGCGCCTCGATCGCGGCCCGCAGCCCGGCCCCGCCCGCGCCGAGAACGACGACGTCGTAGTCGTGCCGCTCCACGCTGCCTGCGTCCGCCATCAGAAGAACCGGGGGTCGTCGAGCGCACCGGTCGCGAGCAGGCGTACGTAGAAGTCGGTGAACGCCACGAAGACCAGGCTCACCCACGCGAGCTGCATGTGCTTGCCGTTGAGCCTGGAGACGAACGTCCAGGCGCGGTAGCGGATCGGGTGCCTGGAGAAGTGCACCAGGCGGCCACCGACGATGTGCCGGCAGGAGTGGCACGACAGCGAGTAGAGCCACAGGAGCGCGGCGTTGGTCAGGAGCACGAGGGTGCCGACGCCCATGTGGAACCACTCACCCTCGCTGTTGCGGAAGGCGAGGACGGCGTCGTAGGTGAGGACCGCGTTGAACGCCAGGCCGGCGTAGAAGAAGTAGCGGTGCAGGTTCTGGAAGACCAGCGGGAAGCGCGTCTCACCCGTGTAGGAGCGGTGCGGCTCGGCCACGGCACACGCGGGCGGCGACAGCCAGAACGAGCGGTAGTAGGCCTTGCGGTAGTAGTAGCAGGTGAGCCGGAAGCCCAGCGGCACGATCAGGATGTAGAGGGCCGGCGAGAGGAACGACGGTCCGCTGAACAGCTCGGGGAAGGTGTCGCCCTCGCACGAGGTGGTCAGGCAGGGCGAGTAGAACGGGGAGATGTAGGGCTCGGCGAAGTAGTGCGCGTTCTCGAACGCGCGCACCGTCGAGTAGACGATGAACGCGACGAGGGCCGCAACCGTCAGCAGCGGCTGGAGCCACCACCGGTCGGTGCGCAGCGTCCGCGCAGCAAGCCGGGGCCGGCCGTCGGCGCCGGTGCCGGCAGGGGCGACGGCGGTCATCGTGCAGAGGTCATCGTGCGGGGTCCTGACGTCGAAGGAGAGGCGGGCCGCGGCTAGCGCTTGCGGTAGTCCGCCCGGCCGAGGCCCTCGTCCTCGGCATCCATCCAGAAGTCGTGCGCGTAGGGGGTGTCCGCGATGATCATCCGCTGGGGTGGCGGATCCGGCGGAGCGGACGGCTCGGGGGCGGCGTCCTCGGCCCCGCAGAGCAGGTCGAGGTCCTCGCGTACTCGGCTGCACCCGACCTGCAGCCGGCGCGCGTCCACGGACTCGGGGTAGTGCCCCGTGAGGACGGAGACGGCCTTGTCCAGCGCGCGGACAGCCTCGCGCACCGCCGCGACGTCCTCCGGCTTCGCCATCGGTGTGACCTCCGCATGCCCGTGCCCGCTGGCTCGTCTGCGGGTCAGTGGGACACCGACAAGTATAAGGAACGCCGACGCGGTCCTCCGCCGAACACCGCCACTGATCATGGAGTTGTTGCTCACCCGCGCGCTCAGGAGGTGCGCACCAACTCCATGATCAGCGCAGGGTGCGGCTGCACCTCGCCAGGCGTAGGGTCCGCACGTGCTCGTGGGGAACCGCGTCCGGCTGCGACCGCTGCGACCTGAGGACGCCGAGCCGCTGTGGCGCGCGCGGCTCGACCCGCTGACGTGGGCGCGGACAACGGAGGCGCCGCTGGTGCCGGAGACGCTCGAGGCCTATCGGACGCGGCGGGCGGAGCCGGGCGAGCCGGGCGCGGCTGACTTCGCGGTGGAGGTCGACGAGGCACTCGTGGGCGCTGCCAGCCTGTTCCGAGTGGACACCCTTGCCCGCAGCGCGGAGGTGGGGCTGAACCTGCTGCCGGGGGAACGGGACAAGGGGTACGGCCGGGACGTGCTGAGGGTGCTGCTGGGCTACGCCTTCCGCACCCGCAACCTTCGCCGGGTGCACCTGCAGACGCTGGCCTCCCATCAGGCCGCGCTGCGCTGCTACCGCGCGGTCGGGTTCGTCGAGGAGGGCCGGCTGTGCGAGCACGCGTGGGTGGAGGGGCGCTACGACGACGTGGTCCTTCTGGCGGTGCTGGCGAGCGACTGGCACCCCGGCTGATCATGCAGGTGTTGCCCGCCCGGCACGCTCAGGAGGTGGGCACCAACTCCATGATCAGCGCAGGGGTGCGGCTGCGGGTGGGGGTGGTGCTCCCACGGACGGCATGCCGAGGCTGACCCCGGTGGTGACCGGGCGCCGACCGGCCGCGGAGGCGTCGCCGGCGGCGGTCCGCCGGTGCGACAGCAGCGGCCCCTCCGCAACCAGGTAGTGCGGGCCCGCCCGGGTGACGACGGTCTCGACCACGTCACCAGGGCGTACGCCCGCCGCGGCCGCCAGGTGGACCAGCCGGTTGTCGCGGGCGCGTCCGGTCAGCCGGCCGGCCGCGTCCTTGCGGCCCTCTCCCTGGCTGACCAGCACCTCGACGCTCCGGCCCACCTGGGCCTGCATCCCCTCGTAGGTGATCCGGTCCTGCAGCGCCACCAGGCGCTCGTAGCGCTCCTGGACCACGGCGAAGGGCAGCGGAGCCAGGTCGGCGGCCGGCGTGCCTGGACGGGGGGAGTACTGGAAGGTGAACGCGCCGGCGAAGCGGCTGGCCTGCACGACGCGCAGGGTGTTCTCGAAGTCGGCCTCGGTCTCGCCGGGGAACCCGACGATGACGTCGGTGGTGATGGCGGCGTCGGGGATCTGCTCGCGGACGCGGGCCAGGATGCCGAGGAAGCGCTCGCTGCGGTAGGAGCGGCGCATCGCCCGCAGCACCGCGTCGCTGCCCGACTGCAGCGGCATGTGCAGGCTCGGGCACACCGCGGGTGTCCGGGCCATCGCCGCGATGACGTCGTCGGTGAAGTCACGCGGGTGCGGGCTGGTGAAGCGGACCCGCTCCACGAGCCCGCCCACCTGGCGCAGCAGCTCACCGAAGGCGTGCCGCTCGCCGAACTCGCGGCCGTAGGAGTTGACGTTCTGCCCCAGGAGGGTCACCTCGAGCACACCCTGGGCGGCGAGCATCTCGACCTCGCGCAGGATGTCGTCGGGGGCGCGGTCCTTCTCCTTGCCGCGCAGCGACGGGACGATGCAGAAGGTGCACGTGTTGTCGCAGCCCACACTGATCGACACCCAGGCGGAGTAGCTGCTCTCGCGCCGCGCGGGCAGGGTGCTCGGGAACACCTCGAGGGCTTCGAGCAGCTCGACCTGGCTCTCCTGCTCGATGCGCGCCCGCTCGAGCAGGACCGGCAGCGCCCCGACGTTGTGCGTGCCGAACACGACGTCGACCCACGGAGCGCGGGTCGTGACGAGGCTCTGGTCCTTCTGCGCCAGGCAGCCGCCGACGGCGATCTGCATCCCGGGCCTGCGGTCCTTGACCGGCTTGAGGTGACCGAGGTTGCCGTAGAGCCGGTTGTCGGCGTTCTCTCGTACCGCGCAGGTGTTGAACACGATCAGGTCGGGCTCCGCGTCAGGCTGCGCCGGCTGGTAGCCGGCCGCGTCCAGCAGCCCCCGGATGCGCTCGGAGTCGTGGACGTTCATCTGACACCCGTACGTGCGGACCTCGTAGCTCCTGGGCCGCGCGTCCTGGTGTGCACCAGCCGTCATGTCTGGAGCCCGCAGCTGCTGCCGGATCGCACGGAGGACCAGCCTACGGCAGCGACCGGCGGGCAGCCCCTGTCGACCCTCCGGCAGCGAGCCGGTACCCGCGCATCCGGGCCAGCAGCGGAACCTGCAGGCGCACCCGGGCTGTCTCCGGCTCGGCGGCCGCAGCCACGTCATCAACCGGTACAGCCCCGGGCAAAGACGGCGTCATGTTCAGGACGCCCCTGGACAGAACGCCCCTCGAGGAGGAAAACGCTACAGACGATGTCGGCTTGTCGAAACCTTCACGTCGGTCCGGAGTCTCCATGCGTCTTCGCCGTTGGGTCTGCGTCCTCTGCCTCACCGCCCTGTCCCTGTCCGGAGTCGTGGCCGGAGCCCCTGCCTCCGCCGCTCCGGCGGGACAGGCGAACCCCACTGCGCCGGCGGCTGTGCCCGACGAGCTCGTCGTGGGCTACGTCGCCGGCGCCACTGCCGAGGAGCGGGCGCGGGCTCGTGGGCGTGCCTCCGCTCAGCTGGCCGAGCGGGTCGTCACCGCCCGGGCCGACCGGACCGAGGTCGAGCTGGTCCGCCTGCCGCAGGGCAAGAACCGCGACTCGGCGATCGCCGAGCTGCGCAGCGACCCCGCCGTCGCCTACGCCGAGCCGAACTGGATCTACACGCACCAGGCGACGTCCACCGACCCCTACTACGCCGACGGCAGACTCTGGGGCATGTACGGGGACGTGACGTCGCCGGCCAACCAGTACGGCAGCCAGGCCGGGGAGGCTTGGGCGGGGGGCCACACCGGCTCCGCGGATGTCTACGTCGGCGTCATCGACGAGGGCATCCAGTTCACCCACCCGGACCTTTCCGGGCAGGTCTGGACCAACCCCCACGACCCGGCCGATGGGATCGACGACGACGGCAACGGCTACGTCGACGACATCCACGGCTGGGACTTCGTCGGCAACGACAACACCATCTACGACGGCGGCAAGAGCGGGACCGCTGACGACCACGGCACCCACGTGTCCGGCACGATCGGGGCGAAGGCCAACAACGCCGCCGGCGCCGTCGGCGTCAACTGGGACGTCACGCTGATCAGTGGCAAGTTCCTCGGCCGCCGGGGTGGCTCACTGGCGAACGCCGTGAAGGCCGTCGACTACTTCACCGACCTCAAGACCCGGCACGGCCTGAACATCGTGGCGACCAACAACAGCTGGGGCGGCGGCGGGTTCTCGCAGGCCCTGTTGGACGCGATCACGCGCGCCGACGCCGCGAACATCCTGTTCATCGCCGCGGCCGGCAACTCCGGCACCGACAACGACACGACCGCGTCCTACCCGGCCAACTACGACGCGCCGAACGTCATCGCGGTGGCCGCGATCGACAAGGCCGGTGGCCTCGCCTCGTTCAGCCAGTACGGCGCGACCACCGTCGACCTGGGTGCACCGGGCGTGGACGTCTGGTCGACGACCGCGTTCAACACCTACTCCTCCTACAACGGCACGTCGATGGCCACGCCACACGTCACCGGCGCGGCAGCCCTCTACGCCTCCGCCAGACCTGGGGCCTCGGCCGCGACCATCAAGGCCGCGATCCTCAGCAGCACGGTGCCCACCGCATCGCTGGCCGGCAAGACCGTCAGCGGCGGCCGGCTCGATGCCAGCGGCGCCCTGGTCAAGTAGCGCTCAGTCGACCCGCTCCGGCCGCAGCTCGAACCACACCCGCTTGCCGGTGGGGACCGACTCGGCTCCCCACCGCTCGGAGAGCACCTCGACCAGGAGCAGCCCCCGGCCGGACTCCTCCCGCCACCGCGGTTCGCGCCAGCCGCCGGGAAGCTGACCCGAGTCGTCATCGACCTCGATCCTTACGAGGTCACCGTGCAGCGTGACGCGGACGTCGACGTGGCCCCTTCCGGCGTGCCGCACGGCATTTGCCACGAGCTCGGTGACGAGCAGCTGCGCCGCCTCGGAGTCGAGCCCCCTGGCGGCGAGCAGGTCGCGTACTGCATGCCGGGCGAGCCGACCCGAGGCCGCAACCGTCGGCAGCTTCAGGTGCAGGTCGGGAGGTGTCGCGACCATGAGCGCGAGAAGCGCGGTGTCGTCGTCGTGGTCGCCGTCGCGGCCGAGCGTTCGCAGCACCCGGTCGCACGCCTCGTCCGGGGAGATCACGGGTTCGCGCAGCGCCTCCACCAGCCGGTCCAGCCCCTCCTGCAGGGAGGCCTGTCGGGACTCCACCAGGCCGTCGGTGTAGAGCAGGAGGAGCGAGCCGAGCGGGAGGTCGTAGTTCTGCTCCAGGAACCGCGCTCCGCCCACGCCGAGCGGCAACCCGGGATCGAGCTCCAGCAGGCGAGACCCCCCGTCCGGATCGACGACCACCGGAGGCAGGTGACCCGCGGACGCCACGCACAGCCGCCGGGTCGACAGGTCGAGGCAGGCCACGACGCAGGTCGTGAACAGCGGGTCCTCGGTCGCCAGCACGACGCGGTCGAGCCGCGTCAGGACCTCGGCGGGGCTGTGGCCCTCCAGGGCGTACGCCCGCACCGTCGCCTGCAGCTGGCCCATCACGGCGGCGGCCTGGACCCCCCGGCCCATGACGTCGCCGATGACCACGACCAGGATCTCGCCGATCTCGATGACGTCGTACCAGTCACCGCCGACGTGCGTCCCGCGCGCACCGGGCAGGTAGCGGGCCGCTGCCCGAAAGGCCGCCCCCGTCGGCAGGGAGCGCGGGAGCAGGCTGCGCTGCAGCGTGAGGGCGAGGTCGCGCTCGAAGGCGTACCGCGTCGCGTTGTCGAACGCGAGGGCCGCCCGACGGACCAGGTCCAGGGCGTGCTCAACGTCGGCCGGGGTGTAGGGCTCGTTGCGTGACAAGGTCAGCACCCCGAGCGTGCGGCCCCGGGCCGTCAGCGGCACGCAGATGTTGCTGCCGCTGAGGAGCTTCCCGAGCTCCGCCGCCTGCTCGTCGCTGCGGGTCACGGCCCGCATCAACTCGGGCGTCGCCGACAGCAGCTGCGGCTGCCCGGTGGCGATCACGGCTCCAGGGCCGTAGGGCACGTGCAGCATCACCGGAGCGGCGCTGAAGAACCCCTGGAGCATCGGCAGGGCGGAGCTGTCCGCTGCCTGGCAGGACTGGAGCACCAGGTCGCCGCCGTCCTCGAGCAGGTGCAGGAGCGCGACCTCCGCGAGCCGTGGCACGGCGAGATGGGTGAGGGTCGTGGCGATGCCCTGCGGATCGAAGCTCTCCGCGAACATCGCGGACGCCTCGGAGAGCACGCTCTGCAGCTCCCCGACACGCTGCGCCTCGCGGCGCGCGCTGCGCTCGCCCTCGAAGGCCTCGAGCCGCTCCATCGTCGCGCTCGCCATCTGCGCGAGCTGCACGAGGATCGCCTCGTCCTCGGCGGTGAAGGGGCAGCCGTCCAGCTTGTCGCTCAGCTGCACCGCCCCCAGGGTGCTGCCATCGCGTCCGAGAAGCGGCGCGCCGAGGTAGTCCGGCAGCGGGACCGACCCCAGCGCCGGGCCAGGACGCGCCGCGAGCTCGTCGCAGGTCAGCCGCAGCGGCCGCTTCCCGCGCAGGACCTGCTCGACCAGCCCGCGGTCCCCCAGCAGCACGTCGGCGGTCTGCTCCGCGGCGTACTCCTCCGACAGCGACACGTGGGCTCGCGCCTCGACCCGGCTGGAGGCCAGGCGGGTCGTGACCGCGAGCTGGCAGCCGACGACCTCCATCGCCGCATCCGTCACCAGACGCAGCAGCTCGTCGAGGCTGTCCGCAGCGGACAGCGCCAGCGCGCTGTCCGCCAGTGCCCGCAGCTGCACAGCCCGCCGGCGCTCGCGGGCGGCCAGCTCCCGCGCGGCGCCGTGCAGGCGCGCCCGCTCCACGATCTCCGCGGCTTGACGGGCGTAGAGCTCGACCAGCTCCAGATCGCGGGGATCGGGCTCCACGATCGAGCGGTAGTAGGCCGACAGCGCCCCCATCGGCTCGCCGGTCAAGGTCAGCATCGGGACGGACAGGGCCGCGCGCACGCCGTGCTCGTAGGCCCCGGCGCGGAAGGCGTCGTAGTGCGCCGAGGTGCCGATGTCCTCGACGTGGACGATCCGCCGCTCGGACACCGCGCGCCCGGCGGATCCGGTGCCGTAAGGCACGCGCAGCGCGCTGATGTAGTCCTCCGGAAACCCCACCCACGCGACGGGGATGAGGATGTCCTTGGCGGGATCGGTCACCCACACCGCGGCGATGTCGGTGCCCAGGAGGCCGGCCACGGCCGCCGCGAGCTGGGCGAGCAGCGGCGCGACGCGGGTGAGGTCGCTGGTCGTCTGCTCCAGCTCGGCGAGCGGGGTCATGCCGGCGGCCGCCGCCGCCAGCTGCACCTGGACGCGCGCTACCTCGTCGGCCGCCTCCCCGCGGGGCCGGCTCACCTCACAGCCCCAGGATCGACAGCAGGTCCCGGGCGGCCTGGCCGCCGTCCTCGACCGCGATGTCCAGCGCGCGCGGGACATCGAGGTCGTCCATGAGCGCGTCGAGCACCGCCTCCGGGGAGCTCTCCGGCCCGTACGCCCGTCCCGCTGCTGAGCGCAGCGCGTCCAGACGTGCACCCGCGTGCTCGAGGGCCTGCGAGCTGTAGTCCCACGGGACGCCGTAGCGCCGGTCGAGCAGCAGCATCCGCAGGACCGGCCCGCCGACCTGCGCCAGGAGGTCCGAGACGAAGACGAGGTTGCCGGTGGACTTGGCCATCTTCTCGCCGTGCAGGCGCACGGTCCCGACGTGCAGCCATGACCGGGCGAAGGGCGTGACGCCCGTCGCCGCCTCGGCCTGCGCGCTCTCGTAGGCGTGGTGCGGGAAGCGCAGGTCCGCGCCGCCGGCGTGCAGGTCCAGCGAGGACCCGTACGTCGACAGCGCCATCGCCGTGCACTCGGCGTGCCAGCCGGGGCGGCCGGGGCCCCACGGCGACGGCCACGCCGGCTCGTCGGCGGTGCTGGCCTGCCAGACCGCCTGGTCGAGCGGGTCCTTCTTGGCCGGGTCGTCGATGCGCCCGCCGCTGTCCGCCAGCAGCGCCAGCGCCTCCTCGCGCATCAGTCCGTACCCCCCGACGGCGCCGGCTGCGAGGAAGTAGACGCTGCCGCCGGAGACGTACGCGGCGCCGGTGTCGAGCAGGGCCGCGGCGAGGGCGACCACCTGGGGCACGTAGCTGTGCGCGCGAGGCTCGTGGGTCGGCCGGCGCACGCCGAGCGCGTCCATGTCGCGCTCGAAGTGGAACTGCTGGACGGCGGCGAACCGGTCGTAGTGCGCGCCCGCTCGGGTGGCCGCGTCGAACAGCACGTCGTCCACGTCGGTGATGTTGCGGCAGACCTCGACCTGGACCCCGATCCTGCGCAGCACCCGGTCCGCCGCGTCCACCCACACGAACGTGGCGGCGTGGCCGAGGTGCGTGACGTCGTACGGCGTGACGCCGCACACGTAGATCCGTGCGCGGCCGACCACGGACACCGGCCGGCTCCCGAGGTGCAGGCGGAGCGGGGCTGTCGGATCGGTCGGCACGAGAACCTCCGTCGGCTCACCAGGAACGTCCTCAGCCTGCCACGCGCCAGGAGCGCTCCCGGGCGGTTCCCCCCGTTCGGCCGCAGGGGTTCGCGCTCGTCATCTGCCCGCGGCGTAGCCCTGCATGCCGCGCGGGTTGGCGCCCGCCCGCAGGAAGCCGCTCCCCAGATCCCTTGCCACGGCGGACAACCGGCCCTGCGACCACGGATCGGCAACCTCGACGTCATGTCCGCGTTGTCGTAGTACGTCCACCACGGCGGGCTCGACGCGGGCCTCCAGGACGACTCGCCCAGGCTCGGCACGCCGCGGGTAGAACGAGCTGGGGAAGTGCGCCGTGTGGAACATGGGCGCGTCGATCGCGGCCTGCAGGTCGAGCCCGCCGTGCAGGTGGGCGAGCAGGAAGGCCAACTGCCACTGGTCCTGCTGGTCGCCGCCGGGGGTGCCGAAGGCGAGGCAGGCCGAGCCGTCGCGGGTGGCGAGGGAGGGCGACAAGGTGGTCCGCGGTCGCCGGCCCCCGGCCAGGGACGTCGGCAGCCCGGGCTCCAGCCAGAACATCTGGGCCCGGGTCCCGAGGCAGAAGCCCAGCTCCGGGATCACCGGTGAGCTCTGCAGCCAGCCACCGCTCGGCGTCGCCGACACCATGAGACCGGTCGAGTCGACGACGTCGACGTGGCAGGTGTCGCCGGAGGTGGTTCCGTCCGCCAGGACAGCTGGCTCGCCGGCGCCTGCCCAGGACCCGGAGGGGGCCGCGCTCGTGCCGGTGGGCAGTCTCGGGGTCCGGCCGCCGGGGCTTCCGGGACGCAGCTCGTGGGACGCCTCGGCACCGACCAGGCGGCGGCGCTGCTCGGCGTAGGACGGGCTCAGCAGCTCCTCCATCGGCACGTCGACGTGCAGCGGGTCGGCGTACCAGGCCTCCCGGTCGGCGAAGGCGAGCTTGGCGCACTCGGTCACCGTGTGGACGTAGTCCGCCGACAGCAACCCCATCGCGTCCAGGTCGAACCCCTCCAGGAGTCGCAGGCTCTGCAGCAGCACCGGACCCTGCCCCCACGGGCCGGTCTTGTGGACAGTCAGCCCCCGGTAGTCGACCGACACCGGGTCCTCGACGGTCGGCTCCCAGCCCGCGAGGTCGTCGCCGCTGAGCAGCCCGAGGTGGCGTCGTCCGGAGGTGTCCAGCACCGGTGCGGCCGCGCAGAACCTGGCGATCTCCTCCGCGACGAAGCCCCGGTAGAACACCGCCCGGCCCGCCGCGATCTGCTCCTCGCGGCCGGCAGCGGCGGCTTCGGCGTCGGCGACGATCCGGCGGTAGGTGGCGGCGAGCACCCGGTTGCGGAACCGGGACCCGGCCTGCGGCGCTGCCCCCTCGCTCAGGTAGGTCTGCGCGGAGGTCGTCCAGTCGTCGCGGAACAGCCGCTCGACGGTCCGGATCGTCCTCGCGGTCGCGGGCAACAGGGGGAAGCCATCGTCCGCGTAGGCCATCGCCGGCGCGAGCACGTCCCGCAGCGACCAGGTGCCGAGCTGCTCGAGCAGCAGCGTCCAGGCACCGAAGGCCCCGGGGACGACGGCGGCCAGCAGCCCGGTGCCCGGCACGAGGTCCAGGCCGAGCGCGCGGTAGTGCTCGATGCTCGCCGCCGCGGGGCTGGTGCCCTGGCCGCAGTAGACCTGTACGGGGCCCTGCGGCCCGCTGACGAGGATCGGGACGTCTCCGCCCGGCCCGTTGAGGTGTGGCTCGACGACCTGCAGGACGAAGCCCGCGGCGACGGCGGCGTCCACCGCATTACCCCCGCGCTCGAGGACCGACATGCCGCAGGCCGAGGCGATCCAGTGCGTCGAGGCGACCATGCCGAAGCTGCCGGCGAGCTCGGGCCGGGTCGTGAACACTGCGTGCTCCTTCTGGGTCGTTCAGGACCGGGCGCGGGCGAGGGCGGCGCAGAACGTGGCGTGATCGGTGCGGGCCTGCTCGACCGGTTCGAGCAGCTCGGCGAAGGCCACCTCGGCGACAGCCACCCGCAGCCGACGCTCGGCGGCCCTGCCCCGTCGACGGGCGCTGGCAGCCACCAGCGGCCGGACGAGGACGGCCAGCAGCGCGCCCGCCAGCAGCCCGGCGCCGAGCAGCAGCGTGGGGAGCGGGATCCCCTCCACCTTCGGAAGGGGTACGACGTCGTCGAGCTGCAGGTAGGCGAGCGCCACGAGGGCGAGCAGCCACAGTGCACCGGTCACCGCCGCGAGCAGCAGCAGCCACTGCAGGCCGCCGAGCATGCGCTGCCACAGCGGCGTGCGGTCCGGCCCGAGATCGGTGCCCGCGACGGCCCGGTCGAGCTCGTCGGCGAGCCGCTCCTCCCGGACGTCGACCGTGCGGCGCAGGTCGTCGCGCCAGGCCTGAGGCAGCCCCTCCCCAGCGCGATCCCGGGCCCGGCGAAGCGCGGTGGTGACGGCCGCCTGCTGGACCGGCGTCGCCGGCTGCAAAGAGGTACGCGCGGCCGAGTCGCCGACGTGCAGGCGCGCCAGGGGGTCCGGCCGCAGCTTGCGCACCCAGCGCACGAGTGGCCAGCCGGTGCTGGCCGTACCGCGCCGACGGGTGGAGCGCTCCAGAGCCGACACGACGACGGGAACCCCGGCGGCGGTGGCCAGGGCGGCGGTGAGGGCGCTGCGCTCCTGGCGGCCGAGCTCGTTCCCGGCGGCCTCGCCACCGCAGTGCGCGCCCAGCGCGGTGGCCGCGGTGCGCACGTCTGCGGTGAGGCGGTCGGTGGCCGCCCGCCGCGCGCGTACGCGTGCGACGAGCTCGGCGTGCAGGTCCGGCAGGCCCTCGCCGGTGCGCGCGGAGACGGCCAGCAGCGGCGCGGCGTCGAGCCCCTCCCGGTCGAGCAACCCGCGCAGGTCGACCAGGCACTCCTTGGCCGCCCGTTCGTCCAGCCGGTCGATCTGGTTGAGCACGACCAGGAGCACCTCGGCGTGATCGGCGTGCGGGGCGAGGTAGCGGTCGTGGACGGCGGCGTCGGCGTACTTCTGCGGGTCCAGCACCCAGACCAGGACGTCCACCAGCTCGACGAGCCGGTCGACCTCCAGCCGGTGCTCGAGCTTGGTGCTGTCGTGGTCGGGCAGGTCGAGCAGCACGAGGCCCTGAAGGGCCGGGTCCGGCCGCTCGAGCACGTGCCGGCGCGGGACCTCGAGCCAGTCAAGCAGCCGGTCGGCACCCTCTCCCCAGACCGTTGCGTGCGCGACGCCGGTCGTCGGCCGGCGCACCCCCGGCGAGCTGACCTCGCTGCCGGACAGGGCGTTGAACAGGGTGGACTTGCCGCTTCCGGTCGCCCCGGCCAGCGCGACGACGGTGGCGTCGCCGAGCGCCTCCCGGGCGCCGGCCTTGGCCAGCAGCGTGCGCGCACGGCCGACCTCGGGGACCTCGATCCGGCCCTCCGCGACCTCGACCGCCTTCCGCAGGGCGGTCAGGCGGTCGGTCAGGGGCAGCTCGCGCCTCACGCGGACTTCCGGGCGACCAGCAGGCTCTGCAGGGCCGCACGCAGGCGCTCGGCCGTGCCGGGCGCGGGTGCCACGCCCGACAACAGGCTCTCGAAGCGCGCCTGCTCCTCGCGCATCAGCCGGTCGGCGCGTACTCCGAGGTCGGCCCGCGCCTTGGCGGCGAGCGCGCGCACGGCCGCGTCACCGAACACCGCCTCGAGCACCCGCTGGCCGATCGCGGTGGTCCCGCCGGCGACGGCCACCTCCCCGCCGGTCAGCCCGCCGGTCTGCGCGAACACCGCCACCATGACCACGAGGCCGGCGCCGTTGACGCCGAACGACAGGAACCGGGCCGTGGACCGGCGACCGGCGCCTTCGGTGCGGACGAGGTCAAGGACGTGCCCCTGCCAGGCGCGTACCTCGTCCGCCGCCGCGTCCGGAAAGCCCGGGGACACCGTCTCGAGCTCGCGCTCCCGCCCGGCCACGAGTCCGGGACCGGCGGGCAGTGACCGCCACGACGCCACGGCCCGCTCGGCGGCCCGGTCGGCCTCGGCACGCAGGAGCTGCTCGACACTGGACTCGAGCGCGACCTTGAGGTCCTCCCCAGGGAGCGGCCGACCGGTCGCGGTGGCCACGATGCGGTCCCGCAGCCGGCCGACCTGGGCCTGCAGGCTTCTCATCCACTCGCCGGTGCCGACGAACTCCTGCCAGCGGGCGAGCACCTCACCCCGTAGCAGGGTGCCGCTGCGCACCCCGTCGTCCACGGCGCTGCGCGCACCGTCGTAGGCCGCCTGTGCGGCCGAGCGGAGCGCCTCAGCCGCGTCGTCCTGGGCCTGCACGGCGGTCAGCAGCCCACCCACCCTCGCGTCGAGGCTCTCCAGCGCACCGGCGAGGGTCTGGCGCACGACAGCCGCCCGCTGCTCCTGGTCCGCGGCCAGGGCGCGCAGCCAGTCCCGCAGCGGAGCCACCTGGTCCTCGGGAAGCAGTCCCTCGACGAGGGGGCGCTCCTCGATGACGAACAGCCGCGCCTCGGGCAGCCCGGCACGCCGGAGCATCCCCGCCAGGTCCTCGGCCACTTCGGTCACCGCCTCGGGCGGCACCCGGTCCAGCACGACCGCGAGGGCGGTGCCGCGCTCCTGCGCGGTGCGCAGCAGGTCCCAGGGAACTGCGTCGGCGTAACGGGCCGCGGTCGTGACGAACACCCACAGGTCAGCCGCGGCCAGCAGCTGACCCGCCAGCAGCCGGTTGGCCTCCACGACCGAGTCCACGTCGGGCGCGTCCAGCAGCGCGAGACCAGCTGGGACGTCGTCACGCGGTACGAGGCGGAGCGCACCCGGACCGGCATCGGCCAGCGCGGAGCCGCCTGCTCCTCCCCCGGTCATGCGGGCCAACCCGGGCAGCACCCGGCCGTCGGCGAAGTAGGCCCGGTCGGCGGTCGCGCAGACCAGAACGGGTGCGCGCGTCGTGGGGCGCAGCACCCCGGAGCTGCTGACCTCCGTGCCGAGAATGCTGTTGACCAGCGTGGACTTGCCGGCGCCGGTCGACCCGCCTACCACGGTGAGCAGCGGGGCATCCAGATCGCGCAGGCGCGGGAGCAGGTAGTCGTCCACCTGGTCGACGATCGATGTCGCGGTCCGGCGATGGGCCTCGCTGTTCGGGGTGTCCAGCGCCAGCGGCAGCACGGCGACCTGGTCGCGCAGGGCCTGGAGCGCATCCGGCAGACGGGTTCCCGGTGGCTTGCGCAGCGAGCGGGGCGTCACCTCGACATGATGCCCAGGGCGCTGCCGCCTATCCGGGCGCCGCCTGCGTCATCTGCCCTCCAGGGGTGGCTCAGCGTCCTCGCCGCCCAGTGCCGCCAGCTCGCCCAGCTCCTCCACCTCGTCGCCGTCGGCAGCGAGCGCCTCGCGGACGACCCGGAAGGCTGTGCCCGCCGGGTAGCCCTTGCGGGCCAGCATCCCCGCGAGGCGGCGGACCCTGGTGTCAGGAGCCAGCCCCGCGGTGGCCCTGATCCGGCGGTCGACAAGTGCGCGTGCGGCCGTCAGCTCGCTGTCCGGGTCGATGCCGGCGAGGGCCTCGGCGACCGTCGCGTCGTCCACACCCTTGCGACGCAGCTCCACACCGAGGGCACGGCCGGCGATGCCCTTGCTGCGCCGGCGGGAGCTGACCCACATCTGGGCCAACATCGCGTCGTCGATGATCCCGACGTCGGCGAACCGGGAGAGCACCGCGTCAGCCACGTCGTCCGGCACGCCCTTGCGCCGCAGCGCGGTGGCCAGCTCCGTGCGCGTGCGCGGTGCGTGCTCCAGCTGGTGCAGACAGATCTGCCGCGCCACCTCGGCGGGGTCGGCCGGCGCCTGGCCGGCCTGCTCCTCGTCGCGGGCCTGTGCCCACCGGGCGCCGCCCGCCCCGTCGCGTCCGGCTCGGGAGGAGCGCGAGCCAGACGCAGGCGGCCGGGAGGGGAAGGGCATGGCGCAACGGGCTAGAGGTCGACCGGAACGGGAGCGACCTCGTCCGCGTCGAGCTGCGGGCCGATGTTGAGCTTTTCCTTGATGCGCTTCTCGATCTCGTCCGCGAGGTCGGGGTTGTCGCGCAGGAACGCCCGGGCGTTCTCCTTGCCCTGACCGAGCTGGTCGCCCTCGTAGGTGTACCAAGCACCCGACTTGCGGACGATCCCGTGCTCGACCCCCATGTCGACCAGCGAGCCCTCCCGGCTGATGCCGTGGCCGTAGAGGATGTCGAACTCGGCCTGCTTGAACGGCGGAGCGCACTTGTTCTTCACGACCTTGACGCGGGTGCGGCTCCCGACCGCGTCGGTGCCGTCCTTGAGCGTCTCGATGCGCCGGATGTCCAGGCGCACCGAGGCGTAGAACTTCAGCGCCTTGCCGCCGGTCGTCGTCTCGGGCGAGCCGAACATGACGCCGATCTTCTCGCGCAGCTGGTTGATGAAGATCGCCGTCGTGCCGGTGTTGAACAGCGCCCCGGTCATCTTGCGCAGCGCCTGGCTCATCAGCCGGGCCTGCAGACCGACGTGGCTGTCACCCATCTCCCCCTCGATCTCGGCCCGCGGGGTGAGCGCGGCCACCGAGTCGATGACGATGATGTCCAGCGCCCCGGAGCGCACCAGCATGTCGGCGATCTCGAGCGCCTGCTCGCCGGTGTCGGGCTGGGACACGAGCAGCGCGTCGGTGTCGACGCCGAGCTTCTTGGCGTAGTCGGGGTCGAGGGCGTGCTCGGCGTCGATGAAGGCCGCGATGCCGCCGGCGGCCTGCGCGTTGGCCACCGCGTGCAGCGCGAGCGAGGTCTTGCCGCTCGATTCCGGCCCGTAGATCTCGACGACCCGGCCCCTCGGCAGCCCGCCGATGCCCAGCGCGACGTCGAGGGCGATGGAACCGGTGGGGATCGTGCCGATCGGCACCCGCACCTCATCACCGAGGCGCATCACCGAGCCCTTGCCGAAGCTCTTGTCGATCTGGGCGAGGGCCATGTCGAGGGCCTTCTCGCGGTCCGGTCCAGCCATGTGTCTCTCCAGTGGTCGACGAGCTCGACGCCCGTGCTGCGGTCCGATCGGCGATGACGCTACGAGCGACCTGCGACAGTTCGCAGGGGGCGGAGCAGCTCTGTGGACACCC
This sequence comes from Mycobacteriales bacterium, assembly GCA_030447385.1. Lineage (GTDB taxonomy): Bacteria > Actinomycetota > Actinomycetes > Mycobacteriales > SCTD01 > SCTD01. The sequence continues at coordinate 101,004 of JAUJOY010000003.1, read as the reverse complement.
GGACTGCGGACGACGGTAGTACGAACGGCCGTTCGAACGCGGACCGACACGCCGGAGCCATCCCACGAGCCGGCCGGGCCTGCGGCCACCCCCTGACCGGCACCAGATCGCGCGGTTCGAAAGGAGGCACGGTTGCGCAGAGCCATTGCGGTTCCCGGTGCCGGCGGCCCGAGGCGGGCGGGCGCTGGTGGCACCGAGAACGGCCCGCCCGCAGCCCCCCGGCCGGACTACCGCTCCGCCGCCGGCGCATCGACCGCCTCGCAGACGGCCCGCCACACGGACTTCACGTCGTCCCCGTCCTCGAGCGCCTGCTGCACGGTCCGCCCGCCGAGCGTCGCGAGCACCTGGTCCGCGGCGTAGGACCGGGCGTACGCGGCCCCGAAGCGGCCGTCCATCCGCCGCCAGAACTCGGTGAGCCGCACGCTCCCGACGATAGATCGGGCTGTGCGGCCGCATCCTGTTGCCCGGCGACGACGCGGGGAAGGAGGACCGCATGGACGTGACGCCCGTACACGCCGAGGACCGCGCCCGCTTCGAGGTGGAGGTCGACGGCAAGATCGCCTACCTGACCTACGAGCGGCACGGGAACACGGTGGCGATGACGCACACCATCGTGCCGCGCGAGATCGAGGGCCGCGGGATCGCCGGGCGGCTCACCGAGACGGCCGTGCGGTGGGCGCGCGAGCAGTCGCTGTCGATCGACCCCCAGTGCTCCTACGTACGGAGCTGGCTCTCGCAGAACGGCTAGCCGCCCGGCCCGACTGTGGCCGCTACAGGGCGTTCGAGACCCCGCGTGCCGCGATCTTGGCGAACAGCTCGTCGCGCTGTGCGTCGTTGGTCTTGGCGCCCGCGGCCACCGCGAACAAGGTGACCGCCGTCCGGTCCTTCGCGAAGCCGAGGATGTCGAAGGTGAAGGGGATCGACTGTCCTCCGCCCTTCCCGGTGGTGCTGAAGCGCAGGCCGAACGAACCGTCCGCTCCCGGCGCGGCCGGCGTGAAACGGGTCACCGCGATCGGTGAGAAGGTGACTCCGTCACCCCCGGCCGTCAGCTCCTTCTTGAACTGCTTGGCCAAGCAGTCCGCCGCCTTCTCGCCCTGCAGGGCGGCCGTCTCAGCCACCACGGTGGCCTCGTCGGCATAGAAGTCGACTGAACTGGAGTACTCCAGGGTCGGGAAGTCGACGCCCTTGATGAAGTCGTCGGAGGACGCCGTGACCACCGGCTCCACGTAGGGGATGCCGATGCAGGCCGTGATCTCCTTCTCCGCCTTGGTGTTCTCGGCTGACTCGATGTCGGAGGCCGGTGACGTCGTAAACCCGGGCGGGAGATCGGCCGCTTGCAGATTGATCTTGTTCGCCGCAGCGCTCCCGCCGGTCTTGAGATCGACCGGCGACGGAGAGGGCGACGGCGACGGGGAGGGGGACGCGCTCGGAGACACCGACGCGGAGGGTGACGGCGCCGCCGTGGCCCCACCGTCCCCGCCGGAGCAGGCGCTCAGCAGCGCGGTGAGCGAGAGGGCGAGCAGGGCAGGCGCACTGCGGTTCACGAGGAGATCCTCCGGCTAGGCGCCGCGAGTCGCTCCCGGGCGGTACGGAACCTCCCACAACCGCAGGCCGCTCGCGGGCGAACTCGCAACCCCGCTCGGGCGGTGGTGCACGTCGCCCTGGGGGACCATGAACGGGTGACCGCGCTCGACCGTTTCTCCCCCGCGACCCGGGCGTGGTTCACCGCCGCGTTCGAGTCGCCGACCCCGGCCCAGGAGGGCGCCTGGGCGGCGATCTCCAGTGGCCGGCACACCCTCGTCGTCGCGCCCACCGGATCGGGCAAGACGCTGAGCGCGTTCCTGTGGTCCCTCGACCGGCTGGCCTCGACACCGGTTCCGGACGAGCCACGTCACCGCTGCCGCGTGCTCTACGTCTCCCCGCTCAAGGCCCTCGCCGTGGACGTCGAGCGCAACCTGCGCGCGCCCCTGTCCGGTATCCGGCAGACCGCCGCCCGTCTGCAGATCGCGGTGCCGGACATCACCGTCGGGGTCCGCTCCGGCGACACGCCGGCGGATGAGCGGCGGCGGTTCTCCAAGCTCCCGCCGGACGTGTTCATCACCACGCCGGAGTCGCTGTTCCTGATCCTCACCAGCGCAGCACGGGAGTCGCTGCGCGGTGTCCAGACCGTCATCATCGACGAGGTGCACGCCGTCTCGGGCACCAAGCGCGGTGCCCACCTCGCCCTGTCACTGGAGCGGCTCGACGAGCTGCTGGAGCAACCAGCGCAACGCATCGGGCTGTCGGCGACGGTGCGCCCGACCGACGAGGTGGCCCGCTTCCTCGGCGGGGCGCGCGAGGTGGTGGTCGTGCAGCCGCCGAGCCGCAAGACGATCGAGGTCCAGGTCGTCGTCCCCGTCGAGGATCTGGGCGCCCTCGGGGAGTCGAGCGGCCCCGTCAGCGGCGGGTCGGCCGCCGGAGCGGAGCCACGCGCCTCCATCTGGCCCGCGGTCGAGGAGCGCATCGTCGACCTCGTCGAGCAGCACCGGGCGACGATCGTGTTCGCCAACAGCCGTCGGCTGGCCGAGCGCCTCACCAGCCGGCTGAACGAGATCGCGACCGAGCGCGCGTACGGCCCGCCGGACGTCGAGCCGGTTGACCTCGACCGCCCGCCGGGATCGTCAGGGGTGAAGCCGGACGGCGTGTCCTTCTCGCGCGGCCCGGCCCAGCACCCGGGGCAGGGCGGTGTCGGCACCCCGTCCAGAACCGCCTGGGGCAACGGCACCCCCGTCGACGGCGAGCGGACGGTCGAGATCGCGCGGGCCCACCACGGATCGGTGTCGCGGGAGCAGCGGATGCAGATCGAGGAGGCGCTGAAGTCGGGGCGGCTTCCGGCGGTCGTCGCGACCAGCTCACTCGAGCTCGGCATCGACATGGGCGCCGTCGACCTCGTCATCCAGGTGGAGTCGCCGCCGTCCGTGGCATCCGGCCTGCAGCGCGTCGGCCGCGCCGGGCACCAGGTCGGGGCGATCAGCCGCGGGGTGATCCTGCCGAAGTACCGAGGTGACCTCGTGCAGTGCGCTGTGGTCGCGGAGCGGATGGTGGACGGGGGCATCGAGGCCACGACCTACCCGCGCAACCCGCTCGACGTGCTGGCCCAGCAGGTCGTCGCCATGTGCGCGATGGAGCCCTGGCAGGTGGACGACCTCGCTGCGGTCGTACGCCGGTGTGCGCCTTTCTCCGCCCTGCCGCAGTCGGCTCTGGAAGCCGTGCTCGACATGCTTGCGGGGCGCTACCCCAGCGACGACTTCGCCGAGCTGCGGCCGCGCATCACGTGGGACCGCGTCACTGGGGTCCTCGCCGGCCGACCGGGTGCGCAGCGCCTGGCCGTCACCTCCGGCGGCACCATCCCCGACCGCGGCATGTTCGGTGTCTTCCTCGTGGGTGAGAAGCAGTCGCGGGTCGGCGAGCTCGACGAGGAGATGGTCTACGAGTCACGCGTCGGCGACGTCTTCCTGCTGGGCTCCTCCGCGTGGCGGATCGAAGACATCACGCACGACCGGGTGCTCGTCACGCCGGCGCCCGGGCAGCCGGGGCGGATGCCCTACTGGCACGGGGATGCCCCTGGCCGGCCGATCGAGCTGGGCCGGGCCCTCGGCGCGTTCCTGCGAGAGCTGTCGGCGCTGTCCGACCAGGACGCCCGCAGCCGCCTGCTGGACGCAGGTCTGGACGCCTTCGCCGCCGAGAACCTGCTGACCTACCTGGCCGAGCAGCGCGAGGCCACCGGCACCCTTCCCGATGACCGGACCGTGCTGGTCGAGCGCTTCCGCGACGAGCTCGGCGACTGGCGGCTCGCGATCCACTCGCCGTTCGGCGCGCAGGTCAACCAGCCGTGGGCGTTGGCGCTGTCCGCGCGGCTGAGGGAGACCCACGGAGTCGACGTGCAGTCGATGCACTCCGACGACGGGATCGTGCTGCGGCTGCCCGAGACCGAGTCGGCGCCGGACGGCTCGGTCGCGGTGTTCGCCGCCGACGAGGTCGAGCGGTCGGTGCAGGCCGAGGTCGGCGGGAGCGCGCTGTTCGCCAGCCGCTTCCGGGAGTGCGCGGCGCGTGCGCTGCTGCTCCCCCGGCGCAACCCCACGCGGCGGACCCCGCTGTGGCAGCAGCGCCAGCGCTCCGCGCAGCTGCTGTCGGTGGCGGCGCAGTACGGCAGCTTCCCGATCGTCCTCGAGACGATGCGCGAGGTGCTGCAGGACGTCTTCGACGTGCCCGGGCTGGTCGGGCTGATGCGCGACGTCGAGGCCCGCCGCGTACGCGTCGTCGAGGTCGAGACGCCCATGCCGTCGCCGTTCGCCCGGTCGCTGCTGTTCGGCTACATCGGGGCCTTCATGTACGAGGGGGATGCGCCGCTGGCCGAGCGCCGCGCCCAGGCGCTCTCGCTCGACAGCACCCTGCTGGCCGAGCTCCTCGGGCAGGCCGAGCTGCGCGAGCTGCTCTCGCCCGAGGCGCTCGAGGAGGTCGAGGCCGAGATCTCACGGCGCACCCCGGACCGGCGTGCGAAGGACCTCGAGGGTGTGGCCGACCTGCTGCGGATGCTGGGCGACCTGACCACCGAGGAGGTGATCGACCGCGGTGGGGAGCCGGGCTGGCTGGTCGAGCTGGAGTCGCAGAGACGGGTCCTGCGGGTGCGCATCGCGGGACAGGAGCGATGGGTGCCGGTGGAGGACGCCGGGCGGCTGCGGGACGCACTGGGGGCAGCGCTGCCGGTCGGGATCGCCGAGGCGTTCCTGGAGCCGGTCAGGGATCCGGTGGGGGACCTGGTGTCGCGCTACGCGCGTACGCACGGGCCCTTCCATCCACGCGACGTCGCGGCACGCTACGGCCTCGGGGTGGCTGTGGTCGACGGCGCGCTCGCCCGGCTGTCGGCGAGCGGACGCGTCGTGCACGGGGAGTTCCGGCCGGGCGGCACCGGGCTGGAGTGGTGCGACGCGGAGGTGCTGCGCCTGCTGCGCCGCCGCTCGCTGGCCAAGCTGCGCCAGGAGGTCGAGCCGGTCCCGCCGCAGGCTCTGGCCCGCTTCCTGCCCCAGTGGCAGGGGATCTCGTCCGGGGCTTCTGGCCGCGGGCTCGATGCGCTGGTGCGGGTCGTCGAGCAGCTGCAGGGCGCGTCCGTGCCGGCCTCGGCGCTGGAGACGCTCGTCCTGCCCTCGCGGGTTCCCGGCTACACGCCCTCGATGCTCGACGAGCTGACCACCTCCGGAGAGGTCCTGTGGGCCGGGCAGGGCTCGCTGCCCGGCAGCGACGGGTGGGTGTCCCTGCAGCTCGCCGACTCCGCCGACCTCGTCCTGCCCGCGCTCGGCGAGCTGTCGTCGACGCCGTTGCACGACCGGGTCCTCGACGTCCTCGACGGAGGGCAGGCGCTGTTCTTCCGCTCGCTGTCCGAGCGCGTCGGTCCGGCGGACGACCCGGCGCTGACCGCGGTCCTGTGGGACCTCGTCTGGGCCGGCCACCTCACCAACGACACCCTCGGTCCGCTGCGCGCCCTGCTCGGCACCGGGAAGACCGCGCTCACCGCGCGGCGGGCGCCGACCCGCCAGCGCAGCCGGTACGGCCGCCCGGTGCTGCCCACCCGCGGATCCCCGCCCACCGTTGCGGGGCGCTGGTCGCGGCTGCCCACCCGGGACGGTGACGCCACCCGGCGGCTGCATGCGCTGGCCGAGACGCTGCTCGACCGCCACGGTGTCCTCACCCGCGGCAGCGTGATGGCCGAGCGGGCGCCGGGCGGCTTCGCTGCTGTCTACGCGGTGCTGAAGGCCTTCGAGGAGGCGGGGCGGGTCCGTCGTGGCTACTTCGTCGAGGGGCTCGGTGCGTCGCAGTTCGCCGCCGCCGGTGCGGTCGACCGGATGCGTGCGCTGGCCGCCGCGCGTCCGGCGGCGGACGAGCCGCTGTGGCAGACCCCGGTCCCCGGTGGTTGGGATGCCGACTCCTCCTCCGTCCGGCAGCGCAAGCGGCGCGACGACGCGAGGGCGGTCGTGCTGGCGGCGACCGATCCGGCCAACCCCTACGGTGCGGCTCTGCCGTGGCCGGAGCGTGCGGTGACCGAGCAGGACGCACCGACCGGCCACAAGCCCGCCCGGAAGGCGGGCGCTCTCGTGGTCCTCGTCGACGGCGTCCTGGTGCTGTACGTCGAGCGCGGCGGCAAGACGCTGCTGTCGTTCCAGGCCGAGGACAGCCTCCTCATCCCGGCGGTGGACGCGCTGGCCCTGGCCGTGCGCGACGGAGCGCTCGGCCGGATGACGGTCACCAAGGCCGACGGTGAGGCGGCCCTGACCTCACCGCTCGGGGCGGCGCTGGAAGCGGCCGGCTTCCGGCCGACCCCGCGGGGTCTTCGCCTGCGGGCCTGACGCCGAAGCTCCTCTCGCCGCTTCGCTCGACGTCGGCCCGAGGCCCTCAGCGACGGGTGCGCCGCATCCCGACGGCCGCGGCCATCGCCAGGACGGCGAGCGCGGGCAGGACGACCTCGCTGCCGGTCGCTGGAAGGGCGCCGCTCTGGCCGGCGGCCGCTGTCGTCGGGGCGGCCGGAGCCTGCACCGCGCCCCTGCCCGGCGCCGGTGCCGGCGGACTGGGGACCGCCACCTGGGCGTCGGCCGGACGGGCCGGACAGGGTCCGGCGGCGGGTGGCGGGAAGGCGTCCCGGCCCGTCTGAGGGGGCGGGTAGTGCAGGCACTGGAGGTTGTCGCGGTTCGCGATCGGCACCTCGAACACCGGTGCCGGGCCGTCCGGGTCGACGATCTGGCCGGTGGTCAGGAAGGCGGTCAGCTGCGCCTGACCCATCTGGCGGCCGGTCCGCCTCGGATCAGCGAGGAAGCCGTGCGGATCCTGGTCAGCGGTCGGTGTCAGGTCGTTGCGGTAGTAGGTGGTCCGGTCGAACAGCTCGCCCGCGCGCAGGATGTTGCCGCTCGTCACATTCGGGACGGTGTGGTCGCCGAACGCGACCTGCAACAGCAGCGACTTCACGCCGTTGCGGGGCTGCCTGCGGATCAGGGGGGCGTAGGTCTCAGGACCACCAGGGCGGCCGTACCAGGTGGCGTAGGCCAGGTAGCGCTGCAGCTCCATCGCACCGGGGGCCGGGTCGAGGATCGGCGGGTCGTGCGGTTCGGGGATCGACTCGGTGAACCCGTCGAGCCCCGGGCCGCCGTTGAGCAGCGAGGGCCTGCTGGCGCCGAGCGTGGCGGCCAGGCGCGGGCGGAAGCCGCCGAGCCGGGCGATGTCCACCACCGGCCCGCCCGGCACGTTGAGCAGGGCCGTCCGCACGCTCGGGTCGGTGCCCATCAGCATCGTTCCGTAGATCCCACCGAAGGACAGCCCGAAGTACTTCACGTCCGCGCGAGCCAGCGTGGCGCCGGGGCTGAGGGTGCAGCCGGGCACGGAGATGCCGGCCTGCACCGCGCGCACCAGCGCCATGTTGTCCACGACCGTCTGGGTCAGCGATCCCCGCAGCCCGTGCAGCGCGTTGGGGCTCGCCTCCACCGTGCCTGCTGGCGAGCGGGTCTCGATCGGCTGCGATCCTTCCGCTGCGGCGATCGCGCCGTCCGCGTCGAGGTCACGCCCCCTGCCGTACGACAGGAAGGTCGTCTCCGCCCCGGGCGCTCCGACCGAGATCGTGCTGGCCGGGCCGTAGCCGTGACCGAGCGGATGCGTCGCCAGGGTGGCGATGCCCGCGGCGGCGTTGAGGTCGCTCGTGACGAACAGGTCGAAGTAGCTGCGGGTGAAGCCCGGCCCGTAGACCGCCGTCGGCCAGCCGCCCGGCGGAGGGGGGCCGGCCGGGACGATGAGCGCGAAGCCCAGCCGCGCGCTGCCGAGAGCCCGGGCCGTGGCGCCCGAGGGGGTCGGCGGGATGGTCGAGTCCGGGCGGGTGAACTGCGGGCTCTCGAAGCTGCCGAAGGCGTAGCAGCCGACCCCGGCCAGCGCGAGGTTCGGCACCTGCGAGCTGACCAGCGGGGCGTTCGGGTCGGCCGACTGCTGGTCGAGCCGCATCATGAGCTCGCTCGCCGTCGGGGGGAAGACCGTGGTCGTGCTCCCCTGGGTGAAGCTCGCCACCCGGCTCCCGATGCCGGCCTGGGTGTAGGCGGAGCCGTCGTCGAGTGCCCGGCGCAGCCGGTCCAGCTCGGTGGTGCCGCTCATCGTCGTGAAGGGCGTACGGACCTCGCGCTCCAGTGGTGCCCCGGACGCGTCCCGGACGCTGCGGGTGACGACGAGGACGTAGCCGGTCTGCTCCTGCAGCTGCTCGCGGGTGGTGCCGGCGAGCACGTTGCGCGAGCGGTCGAGGGTGAGCTGCTGCAGGCCCACCCGTCGGCCGGCCCCCTCCACGTAGACGGTGTCGGGGGTCACGGTGCCCACGTCGATGCGGCCGCTGAAGGGCAGGAACACCCGCGGCTGGAGGTCGAATCCGTCGAGGGTGTTCAGCAGGGACAGGGAGTCGCAGACCGTGCGCGTCTGCGCGGTGCACGTCGGCACCGGCAGTGACACGCGGCGCCCGGTCAGCTGCGCCGGGTCGGCGACGGTGAACCGGTCGGCGGGGAACGCACCGGTCTCGGGCGTGGGGCCGGTCAGCAGTCGCACGGGATCGGCTGCGGACGCGGCCGGCGCCGCCATGGCCGCGGAAGCCGCGAGCGCCGCGAGCATCAGCAGGGCGGTCGGGCGAAGGCGCATGACTACCAGCATGTTCGACGACTCGAGGTGCCGCACCTGCGGGGTCTGGGCAGGATGGGCGGGTGCCCGAAGGTGACAGCGTCTGGAAGGCGGCCCGCCGGATGCGTGGGCACGTGGTCGGCCGCACCGTCCGCCGCTCGGACTTCCGCGTCCCGCAGCACGCGACGTCGGACCTGTCGGGGCGGGAGGTTCTCACCTTCGACTCCTACGGCAAGCATCTGCTGGCCCGCTTCAGCGGCGGCCTGACGCTGCACACCCACCTCGAGATGGACGGTGCCTGGGAGGTGGCGGGGCCCGGCAAGGCCCTGCCACCCCGTTTCGAGGACGAGATCCGCCTGGTGCTGGCGACCGAGGGTCCGACCGCGTACGCCCTGCGCATGCCCGTCCTGGAGCTGCTGCCGACAGCCGACGAGCCGGCTGTCGTCGGGCACCTGGGGCCCGACCTGCTGGGCCTGGCATGGGACGAGGCGGAGGCCGTTCGCCGCCTCCTGGGCGGGCCGGAACGGCCGCTGGTCGAGGCGCTGCTGGACCAGCGCAACCTGGCCGGGATCGGCAACCTGTGGCGGGCGGTGGAGACCTGCTACCTGCGCGGGCACTCGCCCTGGACGCCGGTGCAGCAGGTGGACCTGACCGCGACCGTGCAGCTGGTACGCCGGATGATGCGGCACTCGCTGGAGCACCCGGGACAGGTGACGACCGGCGACACCCGGCGCGGGCGAACGCACTGGGTGTACGGCCGCGCGGGCCGGCCCTGCCGCCGGTGCGCGACACCGGTCGACTACCGCGACAGCGTGCCGGGCGGCGCGTACGCCAGGGAGACGTGGTGGTGCCCGCACTGCCAGCCCGGCCCCGCTCCGTCGCTGGCGGAACGACCGACCCGGCCGGGCCTTCGCCGCGGGGTGAACGAGGAGTCCTTCGGGTCACGCACCCGGCGGCTGTCCGGCGGGGCCGGCCTTGCCCGAGGGTGACACCGTCTGGCTTGCCGCGCAGCGGCTGCATGCCGCGCTGAGCCGCAAGGTCCTGACGCGCACCGACTTCCGGGTGCCCTCCCTGGCCACGGTCGACCTGGCGGGGCGGACGGTCCTGGAGGTCGCGCCGAGGGGCAAGCACCTGCTGACCCGCCTGTCGGGGGGCCACACCCTGCACACCCACTTCCGCATGGACGGCTCCTGGCACCTCTACCGCCACGGCGACAGGTGGCAGGGGGGGCCCCGGTGGCAGGTGCGGGCGGTCCTCGAGAACGCCGAGTGGCAGGCCGTGGGCTACCGGCTGCCGGTGGTCGAGCTGCTGGACACCGCCGCGGAGCGGGACGCGGTCGGGCACCTCGGCCCGGACCTGCTCGCCGACGACTGGGACCCGGTGGAGGCGCTGCGCCGGCTGTGGTCGGCGCCGTCCGCCGAGATCGGCATGGCCCTGCTCGACCAGCGCAACCTCGCGGGCCTGGGCAACCTCTACCGGACCGAGGTGCTCTTCCTGCAGGGGATCACGCCGTGGACGCCGGTGGCCGACGTCCAGGACCTGCCGGCGCTCGTGGACAAGGCGCGGCGCCTGATGCTCGCGAACCGCGGGCGCTGGGAGCAGTCCACGACCGGGTCGCTGCGCTACGGCCAGATGCACTGGGTCTTCGAGCGCTCCGGCCAGCCGTGCAGGCGCTGCGGCACACGGGTCGTCTCGGCCGAGCAGGGCGCGGCGCCGTACGCGCGGTTGAGCTACTGGTGCCCGCACTGCCAGGCCGGCCCCGCGCCGTCCCCGGCTCCCGCGCCCCGGCACAAGGACCGCCCGATCGGGCGGACCGCCTACCGCCCCTGACGAGCGCCGGCGTCAGCCCTGCGCGACCTGCTCCAGCCGGCCGGCCAGCCAGCGCTCGAGCGCCGGACGGCTCTGCACCCGGACGATGGGCAGCTCGGGCCGGTCCTGGAGCAGCGCCGCCACCCGCACGGCGCTCTTGCCGTGGGTCGACATCGCCCAGCGCACGATGTGGTCGGGGTCGGTGAGGAACGTCCGCAGCGGCGGCTCGAGATTGCCGTTCCACAGCGGAGTACGCGCCAGCCGCCGCCGCACCGTGCGCCACACCAGCTGTTGCAGGACGACCCGCAGCGGCAGGTCGAGCCACACCATCAGGTCGGCACGCTCGGCGAGCAGCGGACGTACCAGGGTGTACTGCCACTCGGTGACCCAGCGCTCGGTGGCGGCGAAGCGGCGCACGTCGTCCTCGAACTCGGGCCGAGGCGTCCAGCCGGGTCCGTGGAACAGCCCGTCGATCTCCACGTGGGGGATCCGCAGGAGCTCTGCGATGCGGCCGGCCAGCGTCGTCTTGCCCGAGCCCGAGCTACCCGCGACGACGACGCGCCGCGGGCGGGCCGGCAGCGGGTCGTCGACGCTCAGCAGCGGCACGGTGACGACGGTAGGCGCGGTTGCCGCCGGAGGCGGAGCCTTCCCTGACCGTGCGCCGGTCAGGAGCCCGAGGTCAGCGCAGGGCCGCCACCGCCTGCTCGACGTCGGCCTCGTCGTTGTAGAGGTGGAACGACAGCCGCGCCCTGCCGGCCCGAACGGCCGCCCGAACACCGGCTGCAGCGAGCCGCTGCGCCGCGCCGGCGGTGTCGACGGTCACGATGGCGGAGCCCCGTGAGGGCAGCCCCATCCGGTCGAGGAACAGGTCCGCGAGGGCGACGTCGTGCCGGCGTACCGCGTCTGCATCCAGCCCGGCGAGCAGCTCCAGGGCGACCGCGGCGCCCGTCCAGGAGAACCACGCCGGCGACAGGTCGAACCGACGGGCGTCCGCAGCCAGCCGGAGCGGCGAGCCGTAGATCGAGGTCCACGGGTCGTCCCCGGCATACCAGCCGGCCGCGAGCGGACGGAGCTCGGCCAGCACCTCGGGGCGCACGTAGAGGAACGCCGTGCCGCGCGGGCACAGCAACCACTTGTAGCCCCCGCACACGACCACGTCGACCTCGGACACGTCGAGCGGAAGCCAGCCGCAGGACTGGGTCGTGTCGAGCAGCACCCGCGCACCGGCGGCGTGCGCGGCAGCCAGCACCGCCCGGAGGTCCACCACCCGGCCGTCGGCGGACTGGACGCAGCTGACCGCGACGAGGTCGGCCGAGCCGCAGGAGGCGGGCAGCTCGTCCAACGGGACCTCCTGGACGGTCACGCCGCGGCCGGCGTGCACCAGGAACGGGAACAGGACCGAGGTGAACTCGCCCTGCACGGTGAGGACGCGGGCGCCGTCCGGGAGCGCCGCGGCGACGAGACCGACGAACTGCGACACCGCCGCCCCGACCGCGACCTGCGCCGGATCCACCGCGCTGAGGGCGGCCCACGCGCGCCGGGAGCGCTCCACGGCGGCATCGAAGTCCGGCGGCTGCAGGCGGCCACGGCGCCAGCCGTCGAGGACCTCGTGCAGGGCAGCCAGCGCCGTCGACGGCGGGACGCCGAGGGAGGCGGTGTTGAGGTAGCCGGGCTCCGGGGAGAACAGCGCACGCAGGTCCGGCGTCATGACCTGGACGCCACGAAGGGGTGCGCCGGCGTCCTCAGCGGACCTCGCGCATCCCCTGCGCCAGCCCGTGCAGCGCGTCGGTCGCGTCCTGCAGGCGGCGGGTGCCGAGGGGGTCGGCGCTCGCGGCGACGAGGTCCGCGACCCCCGCAACCAGCCGCTCCTGACAGGCCACGCCCTCGAACAGCGCCCCCAGCAACGCGTCGTCGGCGCAGCCGTAGGGCTCGGCGGCGGCCAGGCGGGCGGCCTGCCAGCGCAGCGCGGCGTCGGCCTCCGCCGCGGCACGCCAAGCCTCCTCGGCCACCTCCCGGCCGGCGGGTGCCACCAGCGGCAGCAGCCGGCGCAGCTCCTCGCGGACGACCTCGAGGCGCCAGACGGCCGAAAAGGTGGCGGACCGTCGCGGGGGCGGTGGGGGCAGGACGGGCGCGGCCGCGGCCAGGGGCTGCGCAGGCTCCGGCGGACGGCGCAGCGTCTGCAGGCAGTTCCACGCGCCGAGTCCCGCGACGGCGGACGTCGTCATCGCCAGCCACACCCACCCCCCGTCCAGCGGCCACGTCGCCACCGCGGCGCCTGCGGCGATTAGCGTCTGCCGGGGCAGCCCCCTGCGGGCCCGCGCCAGCACGCGCTCGCGCCGCCGGACCTGCTTGGTGTAGGCGATCTCGGCGCGCACCTGCTCCTTGGCAGCGGCCCGCGCCTCGCGGGCCAGCCGCCGGGCGAGCTGCCGGTCGTACGGCAGGTGGGCCAGGGTCATGGCGGGCGGACGGTCAGCCGGTCGTCTCGTCGGCCTCGGCCGCCGAGGTGGACGTCTTGCTCCCGGTCGTCAGCGGCGGGACCGGGGCCGCCGGGGGCGGCGCGAGCTCCTTGCCGGCCATGCTGGCCCGGATCTGGTCCAGCCGCGAGCTCCCGGCCATCTCGAGCGTCGACTTCTGCACCTCGAGCATGCGCCCCTCGACGCTGTTCTGCGCAAGCTCGGCCGAGCCCAGGGCCCGGGCGTAGCGGGCCTCGATCTTGTCGCGGACCTCGTTCAGGCTCGGGGTGCTGCCGGGAGCCGCCAACTCCGACATCGAGGTCAGGCTGGCCGAGACCTGCTCCTGCATCTTGGCCTGCTCGAGCTGGGTGAGCAGCTGGCTGCGTTCGGCGAGCTTCTGCTGCACGGCCATGGCGTTGTTCTCTACCGCCTTCTTGGCCTGGACGGCGGCCTGCAGCGCCTGGTCGTGCAGGCTCTTGAGGTCCTCCATGGACTGCTCAGCCGCGACGAGCTGCGTGGCGAAGGTCGTGGCGGTCTGCTCGTACTGCGCGGCCTTGGCCTCGTCACCGGCGGCGCGCGCCTGCTCGGCCAGCACGAGCGCCTGGCGCGCCGAGCCCTGGAGCTTCTCGACCTCGCTCATCTGGCGGGCCAGCTTCATCTCGAGCTGGCGCTGGTTGCCGATGACGGCCGCGGCCTGCTGCGTGAGCTGCTGGTGGGAGCGCTGCGCCTCCTCGATCGCCTGCTGGATCTGGATCTTGGGGTCGGCGTGCTCGTCGAGCTTGCCGGACATCAGGGCCATGAGGTACTTCCAGCCACGGACCAGAGGGTTGGCCATCGGGTGCTCCTCGTTCGGGATGAGCCACAGTCTGACAGGTGGCGAGGTGATCCTCTCAGGTCCGACCAGGAGCAGCCCGCTCAACCGGGATCAGGTGCCACTGGCGGGGCAGCCGCGAGCGCTCCCCGGGACACCACCTCGGTCTCCGTCAGCCCGGCGCGCAGTCCCTCGAGCTCCCCGGCGAGCTCGGCAACCTCCGCCGCCGGGTCGTCGATCCGCCCGGTCGTCTGCGCCAGTGCGAGCACCTCAGCGAGCCGCGCGACCAGTCCCTCCAAGCCGAGGGTGACCGACTGCATGCGCGCCAGCACCGTCTCCCGCGCCGCCCGCAGCCGGTCCCGGACGGCGATGCGGTCGCTTATCGCGGCGGCGCTCCGGTCGATCTCCTGGCGTACGCCGGGAGGTGCCCGGCGCGCCGCCTCGCAAAGGCGCGCGACATCCGCGTCGAGGCCCGGGGCGTCGACACGGGCGAGGGCTCGCTCCACAGCTGTGGCCTGCGCGCCGAGACGGCTCAGGGCGGTGAGGGTGTCCCGTGCCTCCCGAGCCGCGCCACCGACGCTGGCGGCGAGCACCCCGGTGCCGGCGGAGGCGGCGAGGTCGCCGAGTTCCTGGACGGCCGCTTCCGCGCGCCGGAGCCAGCTGTCCGCAGCAGAGCCGCGCGGTGGCCGCTCGACCGGGCCGGCGGCGTCCGCCTTCCGGTCCCGGTTGAGCAGCACCCCGCTAACTGCCTTGACCCCGAGGACAGTGACGCCGACCGCAACCCCCACGGGGACGGCCGGCGCTGCCGTCGCGGCGAGCAGCGCCCAGGCCATCCCCCCGGACACCCCGGCGACGAGCAAGCCCCAGGGGTCGCGCAGCTCCTCAGACAGCGACATCTCGGCCCGGTCGCGTCAGAAGTTGCTCAGCACGGCGGTGAGCACCTTGTCGAGCGAGGCGGGGTCGGACGCGTCGTAGGCCGCGGCCCGGGAGGCATCGGCGATCGCTTGGAGCTCAACGAGATCGGCGTCGTCGCCGTACGCGATCGGGAAGACCCGCACGACGCGATCGGCGGCCTCACTCCTCAGCACCCGAGTCAGCGACTCGAGGTTGTTGTCGGCGGGGAACTCGTTGCGGCCATCGGTCAGCACCACCACCGCATTGATGCGGGATGGGTCGAACTCGCCGGCCAAGGACGCCGCGGCCGCGCGCGTCGTGGCGTAGAGCCCGGTGCCGCCACTCGGGCCGAGGTCGGCGATCTGGGACTTGATAGTCGCGGTGCGCTCGCCTGCCGGGCCGAACGGCACGAGCTCGCGGTAGGGCTTGGGGCCGTCCAGGCCCGTCGAGAAGACCACAGCGAGACCTGGTCGTCGGGCGCAAGCAGGTCGACCGCGGAGGAGGCGGCGCGCTTGGCAAGGTCGAGCTTGCTGGCACCCTCCGACCCGACCTGCTGTCCCATCGATCCTGAGACATCTAGCACCAGGAGCACTCTCGCGCGCTTGCGCAGCCGTTCCCAGGAGTCCTGCACCCCGGCCAGCACCGGCGGCGGCGGCGGGTTGAGGACCACCTTCGGCTCCGTTGGCAGCATCCCGTCGGACTGGACGATCTTCGGCCCGGCCTTGCCGTCGAAGGATCGGAACGCCGCGTCGGCGAACCGCCGCTGCGACCCCTCCCCCTGCACGTACGTCAGGAAATCGGCCGCCACCGCCCGCTTCGCGTCATCGACCCATGGGGCGCGGAGCACGACGTAGGGGTTGTCGCTGAACAGCGTGCCTTCCTTGGGATAGATGCCGACGAGCGGGATCTTCGGCTTCGGGTGGTCGCCGAGGGTGGCCGGGTCCCCGCTGGGGTTGCCGGAGTTGTAGTCCCAGACCGACTTCTCCTCGAGGGTGACGGCGCTGACGTAGGTCAGCCCCTGCCCGGCGTCGTCGGCCTTCTGCAGGTTGGACAGGAAGGTCAGGGTGGTGTCGCCGTAGTGCACGACCGAGCTCTCCACCCCGCGGACGTAGTCGACCACCGCCGGCTTCACGGGGTCGGCCTGCTGGAGGTCGCTGGACAGCCCGGTTGCCGCGAAGTAGGCCCCGACCGTCGCATGCAGCCCCGAAGTGGAGAAGTTGGGGTTCGTCTTGCCCAGCTTGAACGCGCCGTAGGGCTTGCCGATCCGCCCCCAGCCCTGCGGATCCTGCGCGAGCTGCAGGATGTCGCCCCAGCCGAGCGCCTTCGCTGGCCAGCCCAGCGCCTCGGCCATCGGCTTGGGCATGGCGATGACGAGCGGAGTGCGCGCCAGCGAGGGCAGTTGGGCGTCCCCGACGAGGTCGGCCGCGTCCCTGGCGGTGGTGCGCTGGCGCAGCAGCCCGGCCCAGGGAGCTCGATGCGGGCGACCAGACATCAGGCCGCGGCCCATCCACCCGCTCGTCCCATCCCCGCGCGAGCGACTCGGTGGAGCCCCCGCTGGCCTTGCTGGTCACCGCGATGCGGGCGCACTTCCCACCAGCCGATCCGGCACCCGCCGCGTAGTCCCTGGCGATCTCCCCGAGCAGGGCCGCCTTCTCCGAAGAGGCGCTGACCTGCAGGACCACGCAGTCCCGCGGGATGGCCTCGGGACCATCCGCTGGCTGGTCGCCGCCGTCGCCGGAGCCGGCCGCGCGTACGGCCAGGACGGCCACGACACCCGCCACGGCCGCGACCATCAGCGGGATCCGGCTGCGTGTCGCCACCTGCGCGTCTCCCTCTCCCGGACCCCGCGTCCCGATGCTCGCACGCGGCGGGCCCCAACCTCCGCTGATCACAGAACACGCGCACACCACCACGCTCAGCAGACGAGCAACAACGCCATGATCGGCGCTGGTGGGGTGCGCTCAGGCGGCGACGTTGCGCACGTGCAGCCTCGCCGACGGGCCGTGCAGGCTGGCCGGCTCCTGCGCAGGCGCGCCGACCGTCTCGAGCGTCGGCAGGTCGGCCGGGATCGTGTCGGGCACACGCACCGGGGCGGGCAGCGGCTCGAGGGCGGACAGGCTCTCGCTGACCTCCCGCAGGACGTCGGACAGCCGCACCCCGAGGGCTCGGCAGATGCTGGCGAGCAGCTCGGAGGAGGCCTCCTTCTGCCCCCGCTCGACCTCGGAGAGGTAGCCGAGGCTGACCTGGGCCGCAGAGGAGACCTCGCGCAGGGTGCGCTCCTGGCTCAGCCGGTTGGTGCGCAGGGCCTCACCCAGCAGCGTGCGGAGCACCGCCATGTCACCACCTCCTCGTCCCCCCGCAGGTTACCCGCCGCGGGGCGTCATACCAGGGGCGGCACGACGAGGATTGTCCGCCCAGAGCGCAAGAGCGGCAGACGACCGGCGCCGGCCTACCCGGCAGCGGCCTGCTCGGGCGGCAGCGCGCGGCGCAGCGCGTCCAGCGCGAGCGTCACCGACAGCACCCTGACCCGGCCGCGGTCCCCGGGGAGCCGGGCTGAGCGGGTGCGCAGTCCCTCCGGGCCGGCGACGGCGACGTGCACCGTCCCGGCCGGCTGATCCTCCTGCAGCTGCGGGCCGGCGACGCCGGTGACGCCGATGCCGTACGTGGCGCCGAGCCGCTCCTGAGCACCCTGCCCCAGCGCCGCCGCGGTCTGCGCCGACACCGCACCGTGTCGCTCCAGGACCTCGCGAGGCACCCCGGCGAGGACCTCCTTGAGGTCGGTCGCGTAGACCTGCAGCCCGCCCCGGAAGGTGGCGCTGCTGCCCGGCAGCTCGCTCAGCGCCGCGGCGAGCAGCCCGCCGGTCAGCGACTCCGCCACGGCGACCGTCGCGCCGGCACCGGCCAGCCGGCGCTGGACCACGCCCGGCAGGCTGTCCTCGTCGCGGCCGAACACCGCCTCACCCAGAGCGGCCGACAGGGTGGCCACCAGCGGGTCGAGGACCTCCTCGGCCGCGGCCCGCGTCGCAGCCGCGGTGGTGAGGCGCACGCGGACGACTCCCCCGCCCGCCAGGTAGGCGAGCCGCACCTCGGGCGGGACCTGCACGGCAGCCTCCGCTCGCTCGGCCACGACGCTCTCGGCCCTGCCCGCGCAGTGCAGGGTGCGGGTCACGACGACCGTCCCACTGCGGGCGGCCAGCTCACCGAGGACGGCGACTCGGGCGAGGGCAGCCAGCTCGTGCGGCGGCCCGGGAAGGGCGTACAGCAGCCGGTCCCCCAGCTCGAGCCGGAGGCCCGGCGCGGTGCCGACCGGGTTGGCCAGCACCCGTGCGCCGGCAGGCACGTCGGCCTGCTGGAGCGCGGCCGGCGGCATCGCCACGCCGTACGTCGTGAACCGCTCGCGCAGCATCCGCTCCAGCGCCGGGTCCCGCACGAGGGCGACCCCGGCCACCTGCGCGACAGCCTCGCGGGTCACGTCGTCGGACGTGGGCCCGAGGCCGCCGCTGACGAGCACCACGTCGGCGTCCTCGAGGGCCCGCCGCAGCGCCGTGGCGATGCGGGGGACGTCGTCGCCGACCATGGCCGAGTGCACGACCCGGGCTCCGGCCGCGGCCAGCTCGGCCCCGAGCCACGTCGCGTTGCCGTTGACGATGTCGCCCAGCAGCAGCTCGTCGCCGACGGCCACCACGGCCGCCCTCACGCGCGGGACCTCATGCCCCCGCGGCCCGGCCGCTCTGGGTCGCCCGCCGCTCGCGCTTCATCTCCGCCCGCTCGGACGTGCGCCGCAGCGTGAGCGCCCGCAGCACGTAGTCGGCACCGGTCACGAGGGTCACGACCACCGCCACGGCCATGACGCCCGTGCGGGCGGTGGCCAGCAGGCCAGTGAAGGGCAGGACGTAGAGGACCAGCGCGATGCCCTGCAGGAACGTCTTGAGCTTGCCGCCGCGGCTGGCGGGGATGACGCCGTGGCGGATGACGAAGAAGCGCAGCAGCGTCACGCCGATCTCGCGTACGAGCACCAGCGCCGTCACGGCCCAGGCCAGCTCGCCCAGCAGTGACAGGCCGACGAAGGCGGCCCCCACGAGTGCCTTGTCGGCGATCGGGTCGGCCAGCTTGCCGAACGACGTGACGAGCCCGCGGCTTCTCGCCAGCTGCCCGTCGACCAGGTCGGTGTAGGACGCGAGCAGGTAGACGAGCGCCGCCCCGATGCGCCAGCCGGTGTCGTTCCCGTCCTGGCCGAGCAGCAGCACCAGGAAGAGCGGGACGAGCAGCAGCCGCAGCACCGTGAGGTAGTTGGCGATGTTCCAGGCGCTGACCGGGGCCTCGGAGCTGGTGAGGCGGTCCCGCGGCCCCAGGCTGGTGCTCACCGCGCGCCGCGTGACAGCGGTGCCCGGGCCGGGAGTGGCGGCGCTGAGCGCGCGCTCACGCAGCGACGCCGGCACGCGCTGGCGTAACGACGCCCACGACGTCCGCGCTCAGGTCCACCCCGCAGCTGTCCTCGACCCGGGCCCGCACGAGGTCGCCCACCGCGAGTCCTGCGGCGCCGGCCCCGGTCAGGGTGGTGGAGCCGTCCACCTCGGGAGCCTGCCCGGCCGTGCGGCCCTCCGCGGTGTCGCCCGACACGGCCTCCACGAGCGCCTCGACGATCTCGCCGATGCGCTCCTGTGCCCGCTGCGCCGTGAGCTCCTCGACCAGCGACGTCAGCCGGTGCACGCGCTCGGCGACGACCTCGGGCGGCAGGTGGTCGGGCAGCCGCTCGGCCTCGGTGCCGTCCTCGTCGGAGTAGCCGAAGACGCCGATGGCGTCGAGCCGCGCGGCCAGCAGGAACCGCTCCAGCTCCGCGACATCGGCCACCGTCTCGCCGGGGAAGCCGACGATCACGTTGCTGCGCACCGCGGCTGTCGGACTCGCCGTGCGGATCTGCGCGAGCAGCCCCAGGAAGCGGTCGGTGTCGCCGAAGCGGCGCATCCGCCGCAGCACCGACGCAGACGAGTGCTGGAAGCTGAGGTCGAAGTAGGGCGCGACACCCGGGGTCGAGGTCAGCGTCTCCACCAGGCTCGGCCGCAGCTCGGCGGGCTGCAGGTAGGACAGGCGCACCCGCTCGATGCCCTCCACCACCGCGAGCTCGGGCAGGAGCGTCTCGAGCAGCCGCAGGTCGCCGAGGTCCTTGCCGTAGGACGTGGAGTTCTCGCTGACGAGGACGAGCTCGCGTACGCCGTGGTCGGCCAGCCAGCGGGCCTCGGCCAGCACGTCGGACGGCCGCCGTGACACGAACGCCCCCCGAAAGCTCGGGATCGCGCAGAACGCGCACCGGCGGTCGCAGCCGGAGGCCAGCTTGAGCGGAGCCACCGGGCTGTCGCCGAGGCGGCGACGCACCACCGCCGGACCCCCGGCGTGCCCGGGGAGCCCGATGTCGATGGCCCCCGGCTCGAGGGCCAGCCGCTCGACGACGGCGCCACGGTCGACCGGGCTGAGCGGCAGCAGCCTGCGCCGGTCGCCGGGCTGGTGGCTGTCCGGCCGCTCCCCGGACAGGATGCGCGTCAGCGCGTCCGGCAGCGTGGCGTAGGCGTCGAAGCCCAGCACCGCCGCGGCCTCGGGCAGCTGCTCCGCGAGCTGCACGCCGTAGCGCTCGGCGAGGCAGCCGACGGCGACCACCTTCGCGTCGCCTCCGGACACGGCGAGCAGGGTGTCGATCGAGTCCTTCTTGGCGCTCTCCACGAAGCCGCAGGTGTTGACCACCACGACCTCGGCGTCGTCGTCGACCAGCTCCCAGCCCGCGGCATCGAGCCGGCCGGCCAGCTCCTCGGAGTCGACCTCGTTGCGGGCGCAGCCGAGCGTCACCATCGCCACGCGCTTCGGCGGCGGAGTAGGCAAGGTCACCGGAGGAGTCTAGGGGTGCGGGGGCATCCTCCGTGCGGCCCGCATCCGGCGCGCGCTACAGCTCGATGCCGTCCCCGCGCAGCACGACCAGGACGCTCTCGAGCTCCTCCGGCCGGATGAGCACGTCCCGCGCCTTGCTCCCCTCCGTCGGTCCCACGATGCCGCGGCTCTCCATCAGGTCCATGAGCCGCCCGGCCTTGGCGAAGCCCACCCGCAGCTTGCGCTGCAGCATCGAGGTCGACCCGAACTGGGACTGGACGACCAGCTCGACGGCCTGGCACAGCAGGTCGAGGTCGTCGCCGATCTCCTCGTCGGGCTCCTTCGTCTCCGCCGCCCCCGCGGTGACGTCCGAGCGGAACGCGGGCTGGCGCTGCTCCTTGCAGTGCTTCACCACGGCCGCGACCTCGGCGTCGGTGACGAGCGCGCCCTGGATCCGCATCGGCTTGTTGGCGCCCATCGGCAGGAACAGGCTGTCCCCCTTGCCGATGAGCTTCTCCGCTCCCGGCTGGTCGAGGATGACCTTGGAGTCGGTGCCGCTGCTCGTCGCGAAGGCCAGCCGGCTCGGCACGTTGGCCTTGATCAGCCCGGTGACGACGTCCACGCTCGGGCGCTGCGTGGCGATGACGAGGTGGATGCCGGCGGCCCGGGCGAGCTGGGTGATGCGCACGATGGAGTCCTCCACGTCGCGGGGCGCCACCATCATCAGGTCGGCCAGCTCGTCGATCACGACGAGGAGGTAGGGGTAGGGCGCGTAGACCCGCTCGCTGCCCGGCGGTGAGACGAGCTTGCCCGCGCGTACGGCGGCGTTGAAGTCGTCCACGTGCCGGAACCCGCTGGCCGACAGGTCGTCGTAGCGCATGTCCATCTCACGCACCACCCACTGCAGCGCCTCCGCCGCCTTCTTCGGGTTGGTGATGATCGGGGTGATGAGGTGCGGGACCCCTTCGTACGCGGTGAGCTCGACCCGCTTGGGGTCCACGAGCACCATGCGCACGTCATCGGGGGTGGCCCGGGTGAGGATGCTCACCAGCAGGCTGTTGATGCACACCGACTTGCCGGCGCCGGTCGCGCCGGCGATGAGGATGTGCGGCGTCTTGGCGATGTTGGCGCAGACGAAGCCGCCTTCGATGTCCTTGCCGAGCGCGACGAGCATCGGGTGGTGGTCGTGCACCGCGACGCTGCTGCGCAGGATGTCGCCGAGGCTGACGTTCTCCCGGTCGGTGTTGGGGATCTCGATGCCGACGGCCGACTTGCCGGGGATCGGGCTGAGGATCCGCACGTCCGGGCTCTTCACGGCGTAGGCGATGTTGCGGCTGAGCTGGATGATCCGCTCGACCTTGACGGCCGGCCCGAGCTCCACCTCGTAGCGGGTCACGGTCGGGCCCCGCGAGAAGCCGGTGACCTGCGCGTCCACCTGGAAGTCGTCGAGGACCCCGGTCAGCGCCGCGATGACCTCGTCGTTGGCCGCGCTGCGCTTCTTCGGCGGGGTCCCGGCGGCGAGGATCTCCGCAGGCGGCAGGCGGTAGCCGTCCTCGGGCGGGGTGAGCTGCAGCTGCTCGGCCTTCTTCGGCAGCGGTGTGTGCGGCGGCAGGAGGACCGGCAGCGCGGCCGGCTGCACCTGCTCGACCAGGACCGGGGAACCGTCCTCGGGCTCCTCCTGGTCCGCGAGCAGCCCGACGCGCCGCCGGGGCGGGCTGCGCCGCAAGGGGGGAGGCGGTGGCGGGACCTGGTGCGCCGGCGCCTCGTCCGAGGCGTCCGGCGGCGCCGGTCGGCGCAGCAGGCGGTCGCGGATCGTGCGCAGCCCCTGGGGGAGCTGCGAGATCGGGGTGGCGGTCACCACGAGCAGGCCGAACGCCGCGAGGAGCACGAGGACGGGTACGGCGAGCCACGACGTGAGGCCCTGCCGCAGCGGGTCGCCCAGCAGGTAGCCGACGAGCCCGCCCTTGTCGTCCGTCGGAAGCGCGCCCCGGACGATGTGCACCACCCCGAGCGCCCCCAGCGACAGCGCGGCCCACCCGACCGCCAGCCGCCCGCGCCCGCCCTTGCCGTCCGGATGACGCAGCACCCGCCACGCGCACAGCGCGAGCAGCGGCGGGAACAGCATCGCTCCGATGCCGAGCACCGAGGTGAGCCCCTCGGCCACCGACTCGCCCACTGCACCGGCACGCCACCACAGCGAGCACGCGGTGACCAGCGCGGCCGCCGCGAGCAGGAGCCCCAGCCCGTCCCGTCGGTGCGCGGGGTCGAGGTCGCGGGCGCTGGAGCCCGCCGCCCGCGAGGCACTGCCGACAGCGGACGCGGTGAGCTGCAGCACCCGTACGAGCAACCGCGCGACAAGGGACAGCACGATCCCCACGGCCCCGACCAGCCGGGCGGCCATGCTCGGACCGCGGCGGACGGCCGGCCGCCTCGCTGCAGGGCGACGGGTCGTCGAGCGGACGGTCGCGGAGGCGGGTCGGCGGGCGGCGGGAGCCTTCGCCACCGGCTTCTTGCGGGTGCCGGCCGAGCCGCCGCCGGCTCGTGCGCCTGCGGAACGCGCCGCGGGGACCTTGCGCGAGGCAGGGCGCGTCTCGCTGCCGCCGCGAGGACGGGTCGACGTGGGTCCGCGGCTGGTCATGTCGGGACGCTACCGCTCCGTACCACCCGTCACTGCCGTCCCAGCGCCGACACGCCGGGCAGGCGTTCACCGGCTTCGGCCGCGTGCGGCGGCAGGCCTGTGACAGCCTGACACCCCCACGCTGCTAGGGCATCCCATGAGACGCCGCACCCGCAGGTCCGTCGCGGTGCTGCTGCTCGCGCTGGCAGTGGGATGCGCGGACAGCGGGGCCCCGGCGGGCGACGATCGCGCGCAGGCCTCCGCGAGCGCCGCCGCCTCGCCTGCCCCGCCCTCGCCTGCAGGTGGGTCGGCTTCCCCCGCAGTGGCGCCGCCCGGGGGCTCCGCCACCGCAGTCCCCTCCGCCGCCGTCGCGCAGCGTCAGCCCGGTGACCGGATCGAGCTCTTCCACGGTGCCCGGGTGGTCGTGCCGGCAGGCTGGAAGTACGACGACGGCAACGACGGCGGCACCGCGTGCCTGGACGCCGTCACGCTGGAGGCGTGCGCCGTGCGCCTCATCGACCCTGAGGCCATCCGGCGGGACGGGGGCGAGATCGCCGAGCCGGACGGCGAGTCGGACTACGGCTGGTACCTCGGCACCGACGTGCCCCCCTGCTACGAGCTCGCCCCGGAGCGCTACGAGCGGACCGAGGCAGACCTGCCGCTGGTGTCCAGCCGCATCCTCGAGCGCGGCTTCCGCCCCGTGGGCTCCAAGACCGCACTCTTCCGCAGGTACGCCCTGACCTGCGAGGGCAAGCAGCTGGGCACCGCCCGGCTGTGGCTCCTGCCGACGAGCCGGCTCGCGGTCGTTGCCCTCGACACCTTCGGCACGACCCCGGCCGCTGAGGTGGACCGGGTGGTCGCCCTGCTCGACGTCGAGGGGTACACGGCCTAGGGCGGGCGGAGCCGGGCGGACCTGAGCCGGGCGGGCCGCTAGACCTCGATGACGACCGGGATGATCATGGGCCGGCGGCGGTAGGTGTCGCTCACCCAGCGGCCCACGATGCGCCGGACGTTCTGGGCGATCAGGTGCGCGTCCGCCACTCCTTCACCGGCGGCCCGGTCGAGCTCGGCCTCGATGAGCACCTTGACCGGGTCGAAGGCCTGCCGGTCGTCGCTGAACCCCCGCGCGGAGATCTCGGGCCCGCCGGCGATCTTGCCGGTGACGCTGTCCACCGCGAGCGTGACCGAGATGAAGCCCTCGTCGCCGAGGATCCGCCGGTCCTTGAGGGTCGTCTCCCCGACGTCCCCGACCTCGAGGCCGTCCACGAAGACGTAGCCGCACGGCACCGCTCCGACGATGCTCGCCTTGCCGTCCACGAGGTCCACCACGACGCCGTCCTCGGCCAGCACGATGCGCTCGGGCGGTACCCCGGTGAGCCGGGCCAGCTCGGCGTGCGCCCGCAGGTGCCGCCACTCGCCGTGGACGGGCATGACGTTGGACGGCCGGGTCGCGTTGAGCAGGTAGAGCAGCTCGCCGGCAGAGGCGTGTCCGGAGACGTGCACCCGGGCCACACCCTTGTGCACGACCCGCGCCCCCCACCGCGACAGCCCGTTGATGACTCGGTAGACGGCGTTCTCGTTGCCCGGGATGAGCGAGGAGGCGAGGATCACGGTGTCCTGCGCCTCGATGCGGATCTGGTGGTGGCTGCGGTTGGCCATCCGCGACAGGGCCGACAGGGGCTCGCCCTGCGAACCGGTCGAGATCAGCACGACCCGGTTGTCCGGCAGCGACTCGACGTCCTTGAGGTCGACCATCAGTCCCCGCGGGATGCGGAGGTATCCGAGGTCGCCGGCCACGCCCATGTTGCGGACCATCGAGCGGCCGACGAACGTGACGTGGCGCCCGTGGTGCTCGGCCGCGTCGATCACGGCCTGCACCCGGTGCACGTGGCTGGCGAAGCAGGCCACGATCACCCGCCCCGTCGAGGTGCGGATGACGTCGTCGATGACGGGGGCGATCTCCCGCTCGGAGGTGACGAAGCCGGGCTGCTCGGCGTTGGTCGAGTCGCTCAGCAGCAGGTCGATGCCCTCGCGTCCCAGGCGCGCGAACCCGCCGAGGTCGGTCAGCCGGCCGTCGAGCGGCAGCTGGTCCATCTTGAAGTCGCCGGTGTGCAGGACGACCCCTGCCTGGGTGCGGATGGCCACCGCCAGCGCGTCCGGGATCGAGTGGTTGACCGCGAAGAACTCGCAGCCGAACGGGCCGAGCTGCCGGCGCGTCTCCTCGGCGACCTCCACCAGCACCGGGGTGATCCGGTGCTCCCGGAGCTTGGCGGCGAGCAGGGCGAGGGTGAACCGGCTGCCGATGATCGGGATGTCCCCGCGCTCGCGCAGCAGGTAGGGGACCGCGCCCAGGTGGTCCTCGTGGCCGTGCGTGAGCACCACCGCCTCGATGTCGTCGAGCCGGCCGCGCAGGTAGGAGAAGTCCGGGAGGATCAGGTCGATGCCGGGCTGGTCGACCTCGGGGAAGAGCACGCCGCAGTCGACGACGAGCAGCCGCCCGGCGTGCTCGAAGACCGTCATGTTCCGGCCGATCTCGCCGAGGCCGCCGAGCGCCACGACCCGCAGGCCGCCGTCCGCCAGGGTCGGGGGCGGCCCCAGGCCGGGATGGGGGTGGCTCATGCCACCAGGCTGCGCAGCGAGATCCCGGCGTCCTCGAGGTCGGTACGCAGCACCGCGACCTGCTCAGCGGTGGCGTCCACCAGCGGGAGGCGTACCGGTCCAGCAGGCAGGCCCAGCTCGCGCAGGGCCGCCTTGACCAGGATCGTCCCCTGGGCCCGGAAGATGCCGGAGTAGGCCGGCAGCAGCTCCTCGTGCAGCGCGCGGGCCCGAGCGGTGTCGCCGGCGGCGAACGCCTCCACGAGGCCCCGGGTGCCAGGTGCGGTCAGGTGGGTGCTCGTGCCGACGACGCCGACGGCGCCTACGGACAGCAGCGGCAGGGTCCACGGGTCGTGACCGCTGTAGTAGGCGAGGTCCGTGCGCCGCAGCACCCAGGACGTGGCTTCCAGGTCGAGCTTGGCGTCCTTGACGGCGACGATCCGCGGATGGACTGCGAGGCGTACGAGGGTGTCGGTCTCCATCGGGATCCCGCTGCGGCCAGGGATGTCGTAGAGCATCACGGGCAGCTCCGTGGCGTCGGCCACGGCCGTGCAGTGGGCGATCACGCCGGACTGGGGCGGCTTGTTGTAGTAGGGCGTGACCAGCAGCAGGCCGTCGGCGCCCGCCGCCGCCGCCGTCGCCGCGAGAGCGACCGAGTGGGCGGTGTCACTGGTGCCGACCCCCGCCACCACCGAGCAGCGGTCGCCGACGGCTTGGACGACCGCGCGCAGCAGGTCAGCCTTCTCGCGGTCGGAGGTGGTGGGTGACTCCCCGGTCGTGCCGCTGATCACCAGGCCCTCGTTGCCCGCGTCCACCAGATGGTTGGCGAGGGCCTGCGCCCCGTCGAGGTCGAGGCTCCCGTCGGCCGTGAACGGCGTCACCATCGCGGTGAGCACGCGCCCGAACGGCGCGCGGCGCGGGGTCATGAGGCGTACGGTACCCGCGGCCGCCGCTCAGCCCTCGCCGACGAGCGGGCTGGAGGCGACCTCGGTGCCGTCGGCGAGCGTCGCGATCTCGAAGTCGGCGAACACGTTGGGGGCGACCCGCTGGAGCTCACGCAGCATCGCGACGGCCAGCTCGCGGATCTCGACGTCGGCGTGCTCGCTGGCCCGCATGGCGACGAAGTGGCGCATGGCGCGGTAGTTGCCGGTCACGACGATGCGCGTCTCGGTGGCGTTGGGCAGCACCGCGCGGGCCGCCTGCCGGGCCTGCTTGCGGCGGCTGGTGAGGTTCTCGACGTCGGCGAACTTCTTCTCGAGCCCCTCGAGCAGCTTGGTGTAGGCGACCAGCGCCTGCTCACCGGCCTCGAGGAACAGCGCGTGCAGCTCCGGGTCCTCCGCGATCACCTCGGGCTCCACCAGGGCCGCGTCGCGCTCGGGGACGTAGCGCTGGGACAGCTGGCTGTAGGAGAAGTGCCGGTGCCGGATCAGCTCGTGGGTCAGCGAGCGGGACACGCCGGTCAGGTAGAAGGTCACGCTGCCGTGCTCGAGCACCGACAGGTGCCCGACCTCCAGGATGTGGCGCAGGTAGCCGGCATTGGTCGCGGTCGAGGGGTTGGGCTTGCTCCACGACTGGTAGCAGGCCCGTCCGGCGAACTCGGCGAGCGCCTGGCCGCCCTCCGCATCGGTCTCCCACGGCACGTCCGCCGGCGGGAGGAAGCAGGTGTAGCCGATGACCTGGACCTGCAACGGGGCGAGCGCGACCACGGGCGAACTCCGTACCTCGGACGGCGGGGAAGCCGGCGCCCACAGTAGCGGCGCCCGGGCAGCGGAACCGGCAGGTAGGGCCCGGGCGTGCCTTCCCGAGGGCTCGAAGGGCGCCGTGTGGTGACATCGCGAGGTGACCACCTCGCTCGCCGCCCCGCCGCGGGTGTCGAGGTCGGGGCTGGCGGCGTTGGGGCTGCTCGGGGTGACCGCGGCATGGGGGTCGACGTTCTTCCTGCTCAAGGACGTCCTCGAGCGCGTTCCGGTGACCGACTTCCTCGCCGTGCGCTTCGCGCTCGCGGCGGTCGCCCTGTGGCTCCTCGCGCCCCGCTCGGTGAGCCGGCTGACCCCGCTCGAGCGGCGGCACGGGGTGCTGCTCGGGCTCGTCTACGGCGGGGGGCAGATCCTGCAGACCGTCGGCCTGCAGTCCACCTCCGCCTCCGTGTCGGGTTTCGTCACCGGCATGTACGTCGTGTTCACGCCGCTGCTCGGCGCCGTCCTGCTGCGGGCCCGGATCGGGCGCACCGTGTGGCTGGCTGTCGCGCTGTCGACGGTGGGGCTGGCGGTGCTGTCCCTTCAGGGGCTCTCCGTCGGAGCGGGGGAGGCGCTCACGCTCGCCTCGGCACTGCTGTACGCCGCCCACATCGTCGGGCTCGGCGTCTGGAGCACCGGCCGGAGCGCGATCGGCCTCACCGTGGTGCAGCTGCTGACCATCACCGTCGTGTGCGGCGCCGGCGCCCTCCCCGGCGGCATGGCGCTGCCGGCCACGGGCGGCGACTGGCTGGCACTGGTCTACATGGCGCTGGTGGCCGGCGCTCTTGCCCTTGTCGTCCAGACCTGGGCGCAGGCGCACCTGGCCGCCACCAGGGCGGCCATCATCATGACCATGGAGCCGGTCTGGGCCGGGCTGTTCGCCGTCCTGTTCGGCGGCGAGCGGCTCGGGCTGCGGGTCGTGCTCGGCGGCGGGCTGGTGCTGACGGCGATGTATCTCGTCGAGCTCGGCCCCCGACGGCCGGGCGAGCAGGACGTCGCCGCCGAGGTGGGCGGCGTGACGCACGTCGGGCCGGTCTAGGAACAGCCCGCTACTGCGCCAGCACCTTCTGGAACGCCGGGCAGCACCCGACCACCCGTGATCCGAGGGCGTCGTTGATGGCGATCATCGCGGCGTTCTCCTCCGCGTTCCAGGTCGAGATGTATCGCGTTCCCGGTGAGCACTGGACGAGGCACCGCAGAGCAGCGATCTTGACGAGGGTGCCGAGCCGGTGGCCCCGGTGCTCGGGCAGCACGATCGTGTCGTTCTGGTAGGCCCGCTCGGGCACGCTGCGCGGCACGACCATGTCGGTGGCCGCAACCAGCCGCCCCGTCGGCCGGTGCACCGCCCCGGCACAGAAGAGCTCGCGGTCCATGGCCAGGTTGCGCTGCTCGTGGCGGCGGAAGCGCTCGCGGTCCCACTTCTCCTCGCGGATGTCTATCGAGCCGAGCGGCACGTCCGTGGACATCCGCCGCATCAGCTCGGCGCGGTCGTCCAGCAGCTCCTCCGGCCAGCCGTCACGCCAGGCCCGGATCGTGTAGTCGAGCGCGTACGGGGCGCACGCGCCCTCCAGCTCGGCCGCCCGTTCCGGGTCGAGGGGGAGGTCGAGGTCCCGCGGGATCTCCTCCTGCGCCCAGGCGTAGCCGAGAGCGGCGGCGAAGGCGCGGCCGGCGGACGAGCCCACCTGCGCCGGGGGCTCGTCGGCGTACATCAGCAGGGTCGTGCGGCGCTGCTCCCGCGCCCGTCGCTCGACGTCGGCGAGGAGCCTGCGACCGGCGCCCCGCCGGCGTGCCTGCGGGTGCACCGCGAGCTCGAGCTCGCACAGGTGCAGGTTGTCGCGGAGCGGCAGGGACATCCGGGCGGCGCCGACCGGCCGGCCCTGGTCATCCCGGGCGAGCAGCACGACGAGGTGCCGGTCGGCGTCCTCCTCCAGCGCCTGCAGTGCGGCCGCGCGCTCCTCGTGGAGCAGGCAGCCCGGCTCCCCTGGGCGCAGCTCCTCCTCGGCGGCCCGCAGCACCGAGAACCACTCCGAGAAGGCGTGCTCGTCACGGGGGTCGACCGGCTCGATGCGCACGGCCGGACGATGCCACCGGGTGGGCGGCGCGGGCAAAGGAGATTCCGCCTCGCCTCAGGGCAGCGGGCGCTCGCCAGCCCGCCCCGGGAATGCTCCCGGAAGGGGCGGCGTTGCTCCCGACATCGGCCCTTTCTCTGCGGCCGTCCGGTGCGCGAGGCGCCCGGTTCCCCAGCTCGGCTCCTCTGTCACCACAGCGAGCGAGCGCTTCTCCCGCGATGCCCGGCGTGATGCCGGCTTGCAGCAAGGAACGTCATGACTGACGACTTCGGTCCCTGGGACGACTGACCCCCAGAACCCGGGCCGCCTGCAGCACCTGCTGCAGGCGGCCCGGCCTGGTCCGGCTAGCGGCCCTGCACGACCGCCGCGGCCAGGGCGGGCGCCAGGTCGCCTCGTGGCTCGACGACGAGATCGGTCAGCCCCTGCCAGGTGGCTGCGTGGCGCAGCTGCCGGGTCAGCGCCGTCGCCACCTCCCGCGGGTTGCTGCCCGGCTCGATCCAGGCAGCCTTCACCCGCAGGGCTCCGGCCCGCCGGTCGGCCTTGAGGTCCACGCGGGCCCGCAGCGCCTCGTCGTGCAGGAACGGCAGCACGTAGTAGCCGTGCACCCGCTTGGGCTCCGGCACGTAGATCTCGATGCGGTAGTCGAATCCGAACAGCCGGGACACCCGCGAGCGCTCCCACACCAGCGGGTCGAACGGTGACAGCAGGGCGGTCGCGCTCACCCGGCGCGGGATCCGCGCCTCGGCCCACAGGTAGGCCGGCTGCCGCCACCCGTCGACCTCGACCCGCAGCAGCTCGCCCTCGGCGACCAGCGAGCGCACCGCCGTCGCGCCCTCGTCGGGCCGGAGCCGGAAGTAGTCGCGCAGGTCCTTCTCGGTGGCGACGCCGAGCGCCCGCCCGGCGATGCGCACCAGCTCCTGCTGCGCCTCGGCCGTCGACGGTGTGGGCAGGTCCAGGATCGGCGCGGGGATCACGCGCTCGGTCAGGTCGTAGACCCGCTCGAAGGAGCGACGCGTCGCGGTCGTCACCCGGCCGCACCAGAACAGCGCCTCCAGGGCCACCTTGGTCTTCGACCAGTCCCACCAGGGACCGCTGCGCGAGCTGGCGCCGGCGGCGAGCGTGTGGTGCAGCGCGCCGGCCCCCACCGGCCCCTCCTCGGTGACCCGGCGGAGCACCTGCGCGACGAAGTCGGGCTGGTCGCGCATGATGCGCAGCGAGCCGCCCGAGCCCTCCTCGAGCGAGGCTGCGCGCACCATCCGCCACCGCAGCAGCGGGTGCAGCGCGTGCGGAAGCAGCGACGCCTCGTGCCCCCAGTACTCGAACAGCTCACGGTCCGCGCGCCGCGACCCGTACGCCGCGCGGTCCACGAGCTCCTTCGGGTACGGCCCGAGCCGGCTGAACAGCGGAAGGTAGTGGGCCCGCTCGAAGACGTTCACCGAGTCCATCTGCAGCAGGCCGTTGCGCGCGAGCACCTTGCGCATGTGCCGCCGCGTGATCGGGCCGTTCATGGGGGGATCGGCGAAGCCCTGCGCTGCAAGGGCGATCCGCCTCGCAAGGGCGAGCGAGAGGCGCTCCACCTACTCGGGGCGCGCCGTCGTCGCGTCGCCGCTGCCGCTCTCGCCGACCCAGACCGTCTTGGCGTTGCAGAACGCCCGGATCCCGAGCTGCCCGAGCTCGCGCCCGTAGCCCGAGGTCTTGATGCCCCCGAAGGGAAGCTCCGGGTAGGACGTCGTCATCCCGTTGAGGAAGACCATCCCCGCCTGCAGCTCCCGTGCGCAGCGCTCCTGCTCCGCCGGGTCGTTGGTCCAGGCGTTGCTCCCGAGCCCGAACGCGCTGTCGTTGGCCAGCGCCAGCGCCTCGTCCAGATCGGCCACCCGGTGCAGCTGCGCCACGGGCCCGAAGACCTCCTCGGTGTACATCCGCATGTCGCGGGTGACGCCGGTGAGCAGCGTCGGGGGGTAGAACCAGCCAGGCCGCGGCGGCCGCTCCCCACCTACCACCACGGTCGCGCCCTTCTCGACCGCGTCGGCCACGAGCTCCTCCACGTCCTCGCGCCCGCGCTCGGTGGCCAGCGGACCGACGTCGGCCCCCTCCTCCGCCGGGTCGCCCACCACCAGTGCTCCGAGCGCCTTCGCGAACAGCGACTCGAACTGGTCCGCGACGTCCGCGTGGACGACGAATCGCTTGGCGGCGATGCAGCTCTGGCCGTTGTTCTGACAGCGCGCCGTCGCCGCGGCCTCGGCTGCCTTCTCGAGATCTGCGGACGGCAGCACGAGGAACGGGTCGCTGCCACCGAGCTCCAGCACGGCCGGCTTCAGCACCTCGCCGGCGAGGGCGGCGACGGACCGGCCGGCCTCGGTGCTGCCCGTCAGGGACACCCCCACCACCCGCTCGTCCCGCAGCACCGTCTCCACGCGGTCGCTGCCGATCAGCAGCGTCGAGAAGACGTCCTGGGGGAAGCCCGCCCGCCGGAAGAGGTCCTCCAGATAGAGCGCGGTCTGCGGGACGTTGCTCGCGTGCTTGAGCAGCGCCACGTTGCCGGCCATCAGCGTGGGGGCGGCGAAGCGGATCACCTGCCACATCGGGAAGTTCCACGGCATGACGGCCAGCACCGGGCCGAGCGGCTCCCACCGGACGTACGCCCGCGTGGCCTGAACGGCGCCAGCCTCGACCACCTCGTCCGCGAGCATCTGCGCGGCGTGCTCGGCGTAGTAGCGGCAGCCCGCCGCGCACTTGGCGATCTCGGCCCTCGCGGCGCGGATGGTCTTGCCCATCTCGAGGGTCAGCAGCGCCGCCGTCGCAGCCGCCTCCTCGTCGAGCAGGTCGGCCACGGCACGCATCCAGCCGGCGCGCTCGGAGTGGGTCGTGGCGCGGTACGACGCGTACGCCGTTGCCGAACGAGCCAGGCGGTCCTCGAGCTCCGCCGTGTCCAACGGGGAGAACGTCTTGCCCACCTGCCCGTTCGCCGGGTTGATCGTCGCGATGCCCATGCCGCTTCCTCCGCTGTCGGTGCGTGCTGTGGCCCCATGATCCCGCGGCGTCCGGGACCGGCCGACGGACGCCCACCCTCCACCTACCCTGACGCCGTGGCCGACGTCAGCGTGCGCCCCGCCTGTGCCGCCGACGCCGAGCGGGTGGCGAGGGTGCAGTTGAGCACGTGGCGCACGGCGTACGCCGGCCTGCTGCCGGCCGAGGCGCTGGCGGTGCCGGAGGTGCAGGTGGCGGCGCTGTGGCTGGGGGCGGTGGAGAGCCCGCCGTCACCGCGCCACCGTCTGCTGGTCGCGCTGGAGCGCGACGAGTTGGTGGGGTTTGCGGCCAGTGGACCGGCGTCCGACGAGGAGCTCGATCCGGCGAGCACCGCCGAGCTGCTGACGCTGCTCGTCGAGCCCCGGTGGGGACGACGCGGACACGGCTCGCGGCTCGTCGCGGCGAGCGTGCAGGACTGGCGTGCGGACGGCGCCTCGACCGCCGTCGCCTGGGTCTGGGAGCGGGATGAGGCGTCCCGGTCGTTCCTGCGCAGCGCCGGCTGGGCGGCCGACGGCGCCGCGCGCGGGCTCGACACCGGGCCGAGGGTGCAGCGCCAGCTCCGGTTCCACACCGACCTCGGCGAGGCCTGAAGCGGGTGCTACGTGCGGATGCGGTCCAGCGCCCTGCGCAGCTCCGCGCACGCGGCCGAGGTCGGGTCGAGATGCTCGAAGTGGCTGCCCGCCACGCGCACCAGCCGGCTGTCGTCGCCGGCGGCCGTGGCTGCGGCGACGTAGGTCTCGCTCTGGCGGATCGGCACGAGGTTGTCGCGCGGCGCGTGCACCAGCACCGTCGGCACCCCGGTCGGCAGCAGGGCGACAGGGTCGACGGCGGCATAGCGCGCCGGGACCTGCTCGGGGGAGCCGCCGACCAGCGCCGTCACCGCTCCTCCCCCGAGCCGCTCGCGCGCCCCGTCCGCCAGGGAGGCGACGGGCGCCTGGGCGACGACCAGCGAGGGCACGGGACCGCGGCGTCCCGCCCCCGGCGCCCCCGCAGGCAGCCGGTCCCGCGAGGCGAGCCACAGCGCGAGCTGGCCACCGGCGGAGTGCCCCACCACGGCGACCCTCTCCGGGTCGAACCTGTCCGCGTAGCGCCCGGTCGCGAGGACGTCGTAGCAGGCGGCCACGTCCAGCAGGGTCGCCGGCCACGGCTCGGAGGATGCGCGGTAGTCCATGTTCCAGACGAGGAAGCCCCGTGCGGACAGGTCGGCCGCGACGGCGTCCTCCAGGCTGAGGTCGTAGCCCGGCCGCCAGTAGCCGCCGTGCACCAGCACGACCAGAGGCAGCGGGCCGGGCGTCGCCGGCACCCACCACTCACCCTCCTGGCCCGGCAGCTCGCCGTAGGGCTCGACGAGCCGGGTGGTCCCCTCGGCGACCCGAGGGCGGGGGGCCGGGTTGGCGAGGCTGCGGACTGCGGCAGCGAGGCCGACCACACCTGCGCCCGCCGCGCCGAGCACCCCGAGCGCCTTGCGCCGCGTCAACGGGTTGGCCACCTGCGCAAGCCTAGGTGCGTCACCCGGAGCGGTCACCGCTGCACACATCGTGATCCACTTCCCGGCGAGTCCGCGCTCGGCTGCCTGGCGCAGGCTGGCGAGGTGATCGCGATGTGTGCAGACGTGCCCGCTCCATGACCGGCGCCGGCCCGCGTGCTCTCGCGCCGCCCCGGCCGCCGCCGAGAAGCCGGGCTGACGTCAGCGCCCGCTCCCCTCACCCTCACCCTCGGCACGGGCGAGGGCCACCGCCTTCCGCATCGCCCGGCGGCCACGGCGCGGGTCACGCGCCTCGCCGTAGGCAGCCGCAAGCCGCCACCAGGTCCGCCAGTCCTCCGGCGCCGCCTCGACCTGCGCGCGCCGCACCGCGAACAGCTCGTCGGCCACCTCCTTGTCGAGCCGGCCGCTCGCGCGCCGGGTCACCCCTTCGGGGTCGTAGGGCAGGCCACCCTCCTCCGCGAGCCGGCGGGCCAGCCGCTCGCTGTCGGCGCCCAGGCGCACCTCGCCCGCCACGAGCACCGCACCCACGACGACCAGCAGGAGCACCCCCACCCCCACCCCGGCCTGCACGAGGTCGCCGCTGGCCAGCAGGCTGACACCGGTGACCGCCATCGCCGAGCTCACCATCACCATCACGGCGACCGTGAACAACGCGCCGAGGCGGCTCGTCACCGCAACGCCCTCGCAGCGAGCGCCCCCTTCACCGCTGGAGGCCCTCGCACAGCGCCAGCCCCCTCCACGGGCCCAGCCCGGTGGCGGCCGGGGCCCCTTGCACAGCTCCAGCCCCTCACAGGTCGAGCAGGGCCTCGAGCCCGACGGTCAGCCCCGGCCGCGCGCCGACGGAACGCACGCCGAGCAGGACACCCGGCATGAACGACGCCCGGTCGTAGCTGTCGTGGCGCAGGGTCAGCGTCTCCCCCGAGCCGCCGAGCAGCACCTCCTGGTGGGCCACGAGCCCGGCGAGGCGGACCGCGTGCACCCGCACCCCGTCGACGTCGGCGCCGCGAGCGCCGTCCAGCGACGTGCTCGTCGCGTCGGGCATCGCCTCGCTGCCGGCCGCACGGCGGGCCGCCGCGATGAGCTCAGCGGTGCGCCGGGCGGTCCCGGACGGTGCGTCGGCCTTGTAGGGGTGGTGCAGCTCCACGACCTCGGCCGAGTCGAAGAAGCGGGCGGCCTGCGCGGCGAAACGCATCATCAGCACGGCGGCGATGCCGAAGTTGGGAGCCACCAGCACCCCGACACCTGGCGCCGTCGCGAGCCACCCGCGCAGCTGCGTGAGCCGCTCCTCGTCGAAGCCGGTCGTCCCCACCACCGCGTGCACGCGGGCGTCGATGCACGCCCGCAGGTTTGCCATGACGGCGCTGGGCGTCGTGAAGTCCACCGCGACGTCGACCTGCGAGAGGTCGACGTCGTCCCCGACGTCGAGAGCCGCCCCGAGCGTCAGGTCCTCAGCGGTCTCGACCGCCCGGACGACCTCGGCCCCCATGCGACCGCGCGCCCCCAGCACCGCGACCCGGATCGTCATGCGAGAGCCCTCTGCAGGTCGGTGCGCCCGACCCGGCCGAGCACCCCGAGCGACAGCGGCCTGGTGAGCACGTCGGCGGCGACGGTGCGTACGTCCTCGGGGGTGACGGCGTCGATCCGCTCGAGCACCTGGTCGGTGGTCAGGACCTCGCCGTGCACGAGCTCTGCCTTGCCCAGCCGGCCCATCCGCGCGTCGGCGTCCTCGAGGTCCAGCACGAGCGAGCGGCGCATGGTGCCCTTGCTGCGCAGCACCTCCTCGTCGCGGATGCCGTGCTGGGCCACCGACGCGAGCTCCGTCCGCACGAGGTCGATCACCTGACGGACCTTGCCCGGGGCGCAGCCGGCATAGACGCCGAACAGTCCCGTGTCGGCGTGGCTGGTGACGTAGGAGTAGACGGAGTAGGCCAGCCCCCGCTCCTCGCGGATCGTCTGGAACAGCCGGCTCGACATGCCACCGCCGAGCGCCCCCGACAGCACGGACAGGGCGAAGCGCTGCGGGTCGTCCCGGCGCAGGCCGGTCGTCCCGATCACCAGGGAGGTCTGCTGACCCGGGCGGTCGACGGCGACGACGGTGCTCTGCGGGGGAGGGGGCGGGAGGACGGGACGGAGCCCGGCAGGCGCGGCGTCCCCGTCCAGCAGGGCACCGAAGGCCCCATGCACCAGGCGTACCAGGAAGTCGTGGTCGACGCTCCCGGCCGCCGCCACCACCAGGTGGGGCAGCGTGTAGCGCCGTCGGTAGAAGCCCGCGATCGCCGAGCGGGTGAGGCCCCGGATGCTCGCGGCCGTGCCGGTGACCGGCCGGCCGAGCGGGGTGTCGCCGAACAGCGCCGAGGCGAAGACGTCGTGGACCATGTCCCCAGGATCGTCGTCGTGCATGGCGATCTCCTCGAGGATGACGCCCCGCTCCACTTCCACGTCCGCGCTCGTGATCACCGATGAGGTCACCAGGTCGCTGATCACGTCGACGGCGAGCGGCAGGTCCTCGTCGAGCACGCGGGCGTGGTAGCAGGTGTACTCCTTCGCGGTGAAGGCGTTCATCTCCCCGCCCACGGCGTCCATGGCGACCGCGATCTCGAGGGCGCTGCGCGTGCGGGTCCCCTTGAACAGCAGGTGCTCCAGGAAGTGCGAGGCCCCGTGCAGGGACGCCCGCTCGTCCCGGCTGCCGACGCCGACCCAGATGCCGAAGGCCACGGAGCGGGCACCCGGCACCGACTCGGAGAGCACCCGCAGGCCGCCCGGCAGGACCGAGCGGCGGACGACTCCGAAGGAGGCGCCGCCGCCCGGCCGGGAAACCGAGGTGCGTCGGGGCAAGGACTGCTACGCGGCCGGTGCCGGCTCGGGAGCGTCGTTCTGCACCAGGATGAGGCTGATCTTGCCCCGGGGGTCGATCTCGGTGATCTCCACCTGGAGCTTGTCGCCCACGTTGACGACGTCCTCGACCTTGCCGATGCGCTTGCCGTTGCCGAGCTTGGAGATGTGGACCAAGCCGTCCTTGCCGGGGAGCAGGCTGACGAACGCGCCGAAGGCCGCGGTCTTGACGACCGTGCCGAGGAAGCGCTCCCCGATCTTGGGCATCGTCGGGTTGGCGATCATGTTGATCGTCGCCATGGCGGCCTCGGCGGACGGTCCGTCGGTGGCCCCGATGTAGATCGTGCCGTCGTCCTCGACG
Organism: Mycobacteriales bacterium; assembly: GCA_030447385.1. Lineage (GTDB taxonomy): Bacteria > Actinomycetota > Actinomycetes > Mycobacteriales > SCTD01 > SCTD01. The sequence goes on along the minus strand of JAUJOY010000003.1, from coordinate 63,791 downwards.
CTGATGTCGGCGCCGGTGTCGGCCTGGATCTGGTTGATCATCTTGCCCTTCGGGCCGATGATCTCGCCGATCTTGTCGACCGGGATCTTGACCGACAGAACGCGCGGAGCGAACGGCGACATCTCGTCGGGGCCGTCGATGGCGTCGGCCATGACGTCCAGGATCGCAAGGCGAGCGGTCCGCGCCTGCTGCAGCGCGCCGACGAGAACGTCGGTCGGGATGCCGGTCAGCTTGGTGTCGAGCTGCAGCGCGGTGACGAACTCGCGTGTCCCGGCGACCTTGAAGTCCATGTCGCCGAACGCGTCCTCGGCGCCGAGGATGTCGGTCAGGGTGGCGTAGTCCCCACCCTCGTAGACCAGGCCCATGGCGATGCCCGCCACCGGAGCCTTGAGCGGTACGCCGGCGTTGAGCAGCGACATCGTCGAGGCGCAGACCGAGCCCATCGAGGTCGAGCCGTTGGAGCCGAGCGCCTCGGAGACCTGGCGGATGGCGTAGGGGAAGTCCTCGCGGCTCGGCAGGACGGGCAGCAGCGCCCGCTCGGCGAGCGCGCCGTGGCCGATCTCGCGGCGCTTGGGCGAGCCGACCCGGCCGGTCTCCCCGGTGGAGTAGGGCGGGAAGTTGTAGTGGTGCATGTAGCGCTTGCGGCTCTCGGGGTTGAGCGTGTCGACCATCTGCTCCATGCGGAGCATGTTGAGCGTCGTCACGCCCATGATCTGCGTCTCGCCCCGCTCGAACAGCGCGCTGCCGTGAACGCGGGGGAGCACCTCGACCTCGGCGGCGAGCTCGCGGATGTCCTCGAGGCCACGGCCGTCGATGCGCGCCTTGTCCTGCACGATCCGGCGGCGTACGACGGTCTTGGTGAGGCTGCGGAAGGCGGCGCTGAGCTCCTTCTCGCGACCCTCGAACTTCGGGCCGAGCTCGGCGAGGACCTTCTCCTTCACCGCGTCGGAGGCGGTGTCGCGGTCCTGCTTGCCGGCGATCTTCATCGCGGCGGTCAGCTCCTGCTCGCCGGCCGCGGTCACGGCCTCGAGCACGTCGTCGTCGTAGTCGAGGAAGATCGGGAAGTCGAGCGGCTCCTTCGGTGCCTTCGCCTTCAGCTCGAGCTGGGCCTTGCAGACGGCGGCGATGGCCGGCTTGGCCGCCTCGAGGCCCTGCGCGACGACGTCCTCGGTGGGCATGGTGCCCCCGCCGGCGATGATCTCGACGGCTTCACGGGTGGCCTCTGCCTCGACCATCATGACCGCCACGTCACCGTCGTCGAGCATGCGGCCGGCGACCACCATGTCGAAGGTCGCCCCCTCCAGCTCCTCGGTCGTCGGGAAGGCGATCCACTGCCCCGCGACGAGGGCCACGCGGGTGGCGCCGACCGGGCCTGTGAACGGCAGGCCGGACAGCAGCACCGAGCAGGCCGCCGAGTTGATGGCGAGCACGTCGTACAGGTGCGTGGGGTCCAGGCTCAGCACGGTCGAGACGATCTGGATCTCGTTGCGCAGACCCTTCTGAAAGCTCGGGCGCAGCGGCCGGTCGGTCAGGCGGCAGGTGAGGATCGCGTCCTCAGACGGTCGCCCCTCGCGGCGGAAGAACGAGCCGGGGATCTTGCCCACGGCGTACATCCGCTCCTCGAGGTCCACCGTCAGGGGGAAGAAGTCGAGGTTGTCCTTCGGGCGCTTGGACGCCGTGCAGGCGGTGAGGATCATGGTGTCGCCGAGGTAGACGGCGACCGAGCCCGCGGCCTGCTGCGCAAGCCGTCCGGTCTCGAAGCGCAGCGTGCGCTTCGGTCCGGCACTTCCGTTGTGGATGACGGCGTCGACGAACTCGCTGCCGTAGATGTTGCTCTCGCCCTCCATGGGCACTCCTCTTTCAAGCGGGTCGGTCCGCACGGCGAGGCACCGGGACTCGGCCATCAGTGGAGGCTGCCGGCGCGAAAGCTCCGGCAGCCACTCCCGAGGACCGGGTCCGGGGGTGCTCGGCGGGCGTTCCGGCTCGTGGCTGCGTCGTGCGACGGTCGTCGTACGACGGTCTGTTCATGCTGCAGGGGAGCGCCCGGATCAGGCACTCCCCTGTGGAACGTCTAGCGGCGCAGACCGAGGCGCTCGATGAGCGCGCGGTAGCGGTTGATGTCGGTCTTCTCCAGGTACTTCAGCAGGCGCCGGCGGCGCCCGACGAGGCCCAGCAGGCCCCGGCGTGTGTGGTGGTCGTGCTTGTGCGTCTTCAGGTGCTCGGTGAGGTCGGCGATCCGCTTGGTGAGCATCGCCACCTGCACCTCCGGCGAACCGGTGTCGGCCTCGACTGTCGCGTAGTCCGACAAGATGGCCTTCTTCTGCTCCTGGGTGAGAGCCACAGGTCCTCCGGTTGCCTCGTGTGCGCCCAGGGTCTTCGTCACCCGGGCAGAAAGTCACACCGCCGGACATGCCGGCGTACGGGCGAGCCTAGCAGCGCAGCGTCCGGACGCCCTGGATGAGCGCTCAGCCCGGGAGCGGCGCGCGCGCCCCGTCGAAGACGTGGTCGAGGTAGCGCAGCAGCTCGGAGGGGTCGAAGGGCTTGGACAGGAAGTAGTCCACCCCGCCGCTCCAGGCCTGCCAGGCCTGGTTGTCGTCCGCGGCTGCGGTGAGCATGACCACGGGGAGCGCCGCTCCCCCGGAGCGCGCCCGGATGCGGGCGAGGACCTCGTGCCCGTCCATGCCCGGCATCATCACGTCGAGGACGACGCAGTCGGGGACGCACGCATCGATGCTGCGCAGCGCGGCGTAGCCGTCCGCGACGGTCTCCACCTCGTAGCCCTCGCACTCGAGCACGTCCCGCACCAGGGCGCGGACGCTGGGGTCGTCGTCGACGATGAGGATCTGCGCCACGGTCTCGTTCCTCCTTCGTGCCTCACCGATGCCATCGACGCAGCGGCCCCGACGGACGTTCACCCGCACGGGTGTTCAGCCAGCGACAGAAGAACCAGCCTGCCCCGGCCTCGCGGGGCGGCCGTCCGCCAGCAGCGCCCGGGTCTGCTCCACGTCGCGCGCCATCTGCTCGACCAGCGGCTCGACGGCGTCGAAGCGCAGGGTCTCGCGCAGCCGGGCCGCGAAGGTGACCCCCGCGTGCTCGCCGTAGAGGTCGAGGCCGGGCTCGGCGTCGACGACGTAGGCCTCGACCCGCCGCTCCCGCCCGGCGAAGGTGGGGTTGGTGCCGATGCTGATGGCCGCCATCAGCAGCGCCCCGTTCGGCCGCACGAGCCTGCCCGCGTAGATCCCGTCGGCCGGGACGGCGCTCCACGGAAGCGGCTCCAGGTTGGCGGTGGGGTAGCCGATCTGCCGTCCGCGCTGGTCCCCTCGCACGATCACCCCGTCGATCCGGTGGTCCCGCCCGAGCGCCGCCGCTGCCGCCCCCATGTCGCCCGCGTCCACGCACGAGCGCACGTAGGTCGACGACCAGGTCGTGTGCTCGCTGCCCTGCAGCGGGGCGTTCTCGACGGTGAAGCCGAAGCGGCGCCCGGCCGCCGCCAGCCCGGCGACGTCGCCGGAGCCGCCGGCGCCGTACCGGAAGTTCTCCCCGACCACGACCATGCGGGTGTGCAGGCGCTCCACGAGCACGTCGTGGACGAACTCGTCCGGCGTCAGTCGGCTGAACTGCTGCGTGAAGGGCAGCACGCACATGACGTCGACGCCCAGTGCCTCGAGCAGCTCGGCCTTCAGCCGGGGACCCGTGAGCATCGGCGGGTGGCTTCCGGGTCGCAGCACCTCGAGCGGGTGCGGATCGAAGGTGAGCACGACCGCGGGCAGCCCCGCGCGGCGGGCATGCTCCACGGCGAGGCCGATCGTCTGCTGGTGGCCGCGGTGGACGCCGTCGAAGACGCCGATGGTGACCACGCACCGTCCCCAGCCGGAGGGTGCGCTCTCGACCCCCCGCCAGCGCTGCACGCCCTGCAGCCTGCCACGCGTGGGCGCGAGTTCTCGGGGAAGGGCACGGCCATGATCGCCTTCCCGGAGGACCTCCTGGCGGAGGACGTGCTGCGGGAGTACGTCGACCTGCTGGTCCGGCTGGTGGAGGCCGCCGGAGCGCTCGTCATCTTCGTCGGCGCGGTCATCGCGGTCGTCGGGTTCGTCCTCGCCGCGCTGCCGCCGCGCCGCGACCGGGAGTTCACCCAGGTGCGGCTCAGCCTCGGGCGCTACCTCGTTCTGGGGCTGGAGTTCCAGCTGGCGAGCGACGTGCTGAGCACCGCCATCGCCCCGAGCTTCGAGGAGATCGGCAAGCTGGCCGCCATCGCGACCATCCGCACCCTGCTGAACTACTTCCTGCGCAAGGAGCTCGAGGTGGAGCGGGCGGAGCTCGCGCTCGCCAAACGCCGCGCACCGGACGCCCCGCAGCCCGCGGAGAAGACGCAGACCTGACGCTCAGGCGGGCGCGAACACCACGAGAGGCCGGGCTCGGTCGCCGGTGTCCTGGAGCAGGCCGACGCAGGTCCCGTCCGGGGCGAAGGCCCCCACCGGTCCCGGCCGGCCGCTCGGGGAGAGCTTCCGCCCGTACGACAGCGCGAGGGCCTCCTGCTCGCCGAGGTCGCGGCGGGCGAAGCCGGCGTCCACGGCCTCCTCGAGCGGCACGACCGCCAGGTGCTCGGCGAGCGCGTCGAGGGTGCGCGCCTGCTCCAGGGTGAACGGCCCGACCCGCGTGCGCCGCAGCGCGGTCAGGTGCGCTCCCACTCCGAGCGCCGCCCCGAGATCACGCGCGAGCGCGCGGACGTACGTTCCGGACGTGCACTCGACGAGCACGTCCACGTCGTCCCCGCGGCGGGCGAGGAGCGAGAACCGGGTCACCGTCACCGGCCTGGCAGGCAGCTCCACCGCCTCGCCGGCGCGTACCCGCGCGTAGGACCGCACCCCGTCGACCTGAATCGCGGACACCGACGAGGGCACCTGGAGCAGGTCGCCGGTTAGCCCGGCGAGCGCGGCGGCAAGCGCCTCGTCGCTCACCACGCTCGCGTCGCGGGTCTCGAGGTGCTCGCCCTCCGCGTCGTCGGTGACGGTGGTCACGCCGAGCCGGAGGGTGGCCTCGTAGGCCTTGTCGGTCAGCGCCAGGTGCCCGAGCAGCCGGGTCGCCCGGCCGATCCCGAGGACGAGGACGCCGGTCGCCATCGGGTCCAGCGTCCCCGCGTGGCCGACCCGGCGGGTCTGCGCGAGCCGGCGGGTACGCCCCACCACGTCGTGCGAGGTCCAGCCGGCGGGCTTGTCGACGACGACCAGCCCGTCGGCGGCGCTCATGCCGTCCTTGCTCTAGGCGAGACGTGCGCAGCGTCGGCGAGGGCGTCCCGGAGCCGGGCCAGGACGTGCGCGGGCTCGCCGGTGGCGCTGAAGCCCGCGGCCGAGAAGTGCCCGCCGCCCCCGAGCGCCGAGCAGACCGCACCCACGTCCACCGCGTCACGCGAGCGGGTCGAGACCACCCAGCCTCCGTCGTCGGGGGAGGCCTTGAGCACGGCGGCGACCTCGGCCTCCTGCGTGGAGCGCAGCACGTCGACCACGCCCTCCACGTCCGCGAGGCGCAGGCCGGTGCTGGCGAGGTCCTCGAGGTCGACGACCGTCCAGACCAGGCCGAGCCCGCCGACGGCCTCCGGCTCGAGTCGGGCCCGCGCGCAGACGCGTCCCAGCAGCTGCACCCGGCCGAACGGGGCCGTGTCGTAGATGGACCGGGTGATGAGGTCGTGCCGGATCCCGGTGCTGAGGAGCCGGGCCGCCAGCTGGTGGACCGCCGGCGTGGTGGACCGGTGGCGGAACGAGCCGGTGTCGGTGACCAGGCCGGTGTAGAGCGGGATGGCGAGCTCGGCCGTCAGCGGGACCTCGAGCCGGTCGAGCAGCTCGGAGACGAGCACGACGGTCGCCGCCGCCTGCTCGTCCACGAGGTTCAGGTCGCCGTACCGCGTGCCGGCCGCGTGGTGGTCCATCACGACCGTGCACCCGGCGGTCGCGAGCCGGCCCTGCAGCGAGCCGAGCCGGCGCGGGTGGGCGCAGTCGAGGGTGACGAGCAGCTCGGGCACCTCGGGGAAGTCCTCCGGCCGCACGAGCAGGTCGAGGAAGGGCAGGTAGGCGTAGCTCGCCGGAACCTCGAACGGCGATCCGCCCCAGGACGCCACCACCTGCGTCCCCTGCGAGCGCAGCGCCGCACCCAGGGCGAGCATGGAGCCGAGGGCGTCGCCGTCGGGCATCACGTGGCAGGCGAGGGCCACGCGTTCGGCCGAGGTGAGCTGGTGCACCGCCTGCCGCCACTGCGGCTCGGGCACGCTCACTGCTGGTCCTCGTCCCCCACGGTGCGGGGGGCGCGGTAGGGGTCGGCATCGCCGGCCGGGCGTGAGCTCTGCGCCAGCGCCTGCACCTCGGCGTCGGCCAGCCGAGCCTGCTCGAGCAGCTCCTCGATCTTCCCGGCGGTCTCGGGGACCACGTCGGCGACGAAGGCGAGGCTCGGCGTGTAGCGCGTGCCCATCTGCCGGCCGACCTGGCTGCGCAGCACGCCCTTGGCGCTCTCGAGCGCGGCCGCGGTGCTCGCCCGCTCCGACGCATCGCCGTAGACGGTGTAGTAGAGCGTCGCCTCCCGCAGGTCGGGGGTCACCTTGGCGTCGGTGATGGTGACCATGCCGAGGCGCGGGTCCTTGACCTGCAGCTCCAGGGTCATGGACACCACCTCGCGGATGCGTACGGCGAGCTTTCGCGCGCGCGCGACGTCGACCATGTCAGTCGTCCCCTTCTTTGATCAGCTGGGTGGAGGCGGAGAGGACCTGGACCTCGGGACGATCCGCGACCAGCCGCTCGCAGGCGGCCAGCACCGTGCGGCAGTGGGTCGCATCCGCCGCGACCACCGCCACCCCGATCAAGCTCCGCCGGTGCAGGTCGAGATGTCCTGCCTCGGCGGCGCTCACGTCGTACTTGCGCCGCAGCTCGGCCACGATCGGCCGCACCACGGAGCGCTTCTCCTTGAGCGAGTGCACATCTCCCAGGAGCAGGTCCAGCGCGAGCGTCCCGGTGAACACGCGCCGCCTCCTGGTCCGACCCTGCGCTGATCATGGAGTTGCTGCTTCCCGCCCACGCTCAGCCGCCGGGCAACAACTCCATGATCAGCGGGAAGGGGAGGGGGTCACGCCCGTGGGATCTCCCGCATCTCCCACGTCTCGATCACGTCGCCCTCCTTGATGTCGTTGAACCGCCCGAGGCCGATCCCGCACTCGAAGCCCTCGCGGACCTCGGTGGCGTCGTCTTTGAAGCGGCGCAGCGACTCGACGGTGAGGTCGTCCTTGACGACCACGCCGTCGCGGAGCAGGCGTGCCCGGCTGTTGCGGCGGATCAGGCCGCTGCGCACGATCGAGCCCGCGATGTTGCCGATCTTCGGGACCCGGAAGACCTCGCGGACCTCGGCCCGGCCGAGCGACACCTCTTCGTACTCGGGCTTGAGCATGCCCTTGAGCGCGGCCTCGACGTCCTCGATCGCGGCGTAGATCACCGAGTAGTAGCGGACGTCGACCCGCTCGCGGTCGGCGAGCTCGCGGGCGTTGCCCTCGGCCCGGACGTTGAAGCCCAGGATGACCGCGTCGGAGGCCGAGGCCAGCGTCACGTCGTTCTCGGTGATCGCGCCGACGCCGCGGTGGATGATCCGCAGCGACACCGCCGGGTCGACCTCGATCTTGAGCAGCGCGTCCTCGACGGCCTCGACCGAGCCGGACACGTCGCCCTTGAGGATGAGGTTGAGCTGGGTGTTCTCGCCCTCCTTGAGCCGGTCGAACAGCGACTCGAGGGTCGGGCGGCCGCGGCTCTGCGCCAGGGCGGCGTTGCGCTCGCGGGCGGCCCGCTGCTCGGCGATCTGCCGGGCGACCCGGTCCTCGCCGACGACGAGGAAGTTGTCGCCGGCGCCGGGGACGCTGGTGAACCCGAGGACCTGGACGGGCTGGCCGGGACTGGCCGCGGCGACGTTCTCGCCGCGCTCGTTGAGCATGGCGCGTACGCGGCCGAAGGCGTCGCCGGCCACGATGGAGTCGCCGACGCGCAGCGTCCCGCGCTGCACGAGCACGGTGGCCACCGACCCACGGCCCTTGTCGAGCCGGGCCTCGATGGCGACACCCTGAGCCGGGATCGAGGCGTCCTCGAGCAGCTCGAGCGCGGCGTCGGTCGTGAGCAGGATCGCGTCGAGCAGCTCCTCGAGGCCGATGCCGGTCTTGGCCGAGACGTCCACGAACATCGTGGTGCCGCCGTACTCCTCGGCGACTAGGCCGTACTCGGTGAGCTGGCCCCGTACCTTGGCCGGGTCGGCACCCGGCTTGTCGGTCTTGTTGACCGCAACGACGATCGGCACCTCGGCGGCCTGCGCGTGGTTGAGCGCCTCGATGGTCTGCGGCTTGACACCGTCATCGGCCGCCACGACGAGCACGGCGATGTCGGTGACCTTGGCCCCGCGGGCGCGCATGGCCGTGAAGGCCTCGTGGCCGGGGGTGTCGATGAAGGTCAGCTCGCGCACGCCGCCCTCGACCGGGTGGTGCACCTGGTAGGCGCCGATGTGCTGGGTGATGCCGCCGGCCTCGCCCTTGACGACGTCGGTCTTGCGGATGGCGTCGAGCAGCAGCGTCTTCCCGTGGTCGACGTGACCCATGATCGTCACGACCGGCGGTCGGGAGACCAGGTTGGCCTCCTCCCCGTAGTCGCCGCCGAAGGTGAGGTCGAAGCGGTCGAGCAGCTCGGCGTCCTCCTCCTCCGGGCTGACGATCGAGACGTCGTAGCCGAGGTGGGAGCCGAGCAGCAGCAGCGTCTCGTCGGTGCACGACTGGGTCGCCGTCACCATCTCACCGAGCTCGGTGAAGGCCACCTGGACGAGGGAACCGGGATTGGCGTTGATCTTGTCCGCGAAGTCGGCCAGGGACGCGCCGCGGGTCAGCCGGACGCTCTCGCCGTTGCCGCGCGCGATCCCGCCGCCCATCGTGGGCGCCGCCAGGTTGTCGAACTCCTGACGCCGCTGCTTCTTGCTCTTGCGCCCGCGGACCGGACGCCCACCGCCGCCGGAACGGCCGAAGGCACCGGGCGTGGCGCCACCGCGGCCGGCGCCACCGCCGCGCGGACCGCCGGGGCGGCCGGCGAACCCGCCGGGCCGACCGGCGAACCCGCCGCCCGCGCCCGGACCGGCACCCGAGCCGGGGCGGCCCGAGCTCCCGCCTGGCCGCCTGGGCCACCGGGGCCACCGGGGCCACCGGGGCCACTCGGCCGGACCCCGGGCATGCCGGGACGCGCGCCCGGGCTCCCGGGTGAACGCGACGGGAACGCACCGGGTCCCGACCGGGCACCTGGACCACCCGGACCACCCGGACCCGCCGGACCACCGGGGCCCACGCCTCCGCGGGAGGGGAACATGCCGGGGCCCGGGCGGGGACCCCAGGGGCGGGACGAGGGGCACCGGGCCGGGGTGGCATGCCCGGTGTCGGACCGCCGCCGGGCCGCGGGGGCATCGCGCCGGGACTGGGTCGCGGCGGCATCCCGGGAACCGGCGGCGACGGGCGCGCTGCGGGCGGTCGGGCCGGCATGCCGGGAGGGCCGTCGGCGCGGGTGCTGAAGGGGTTGTTGCCGGGCCGCGGGCCGGGCGTGGCCGGGCGGGGCGGCAGGCCGGGCGGGGCCGGCGGCGCGGAGGGGGAGCAGCGGCGGGCCCGGGCGGCATCAGCGGGCCGGGACGTGGCGCGCCGGGACGGGGCGGTGCGGAGTCCTGCCGCGCGGCGGCCGGAGCGGGCGCGCTCGGGGCGGCGGGCCGAGCCGTGGGAGCCGAGGCGCCGGCGGCGGCTGCCGCAGGTGCGGGGGCGCCGTGGGTGCGGCCGGTGGAGCCGGTGCGGCGGGGGCGGCGGGGAAGGCCTCGCGCAGCTTGCGCACGACGGGGGCCTCGACGGTCGACGAGGCGGACTTGACGAACTCGCCGTTCTCCTTCAACCAGTTCAGGACGTTCTTGCTCTCCATCCCGAGCTCTTTGGCGAGCTCGTGGACGCGGGCTTTGCCGGGCACTGTGCTCCTTCGTGGAGGGGAAGGCCCGGGTCGTTCCCTGGCCTGGGTGCTAGTGCATGGGAGTGCTCATCGGTGCTGGCTGCATCGAGCGCTCACGGTGACGGTGCGTTCATGGGGCAGTCGACCCGCTCTCGTCGGACGTGGGGATGGGACGGAGGCACCTTGCGACGTGCTCCCGCACCGGGGTCACGTCGAGCGGGCCCGCCAGGCGAAGGGCCCGGGGGAACGCTCGGCGCTTGTCGGCGAGGTCGACGCAGCGCGGGTCGAGGTGCACGGACGCGCCTCGTCCCGGCAGACGTCCGGCAGGGTCGGGGACCAGGGAGAGGGTCCCCTGATCCCAGACTCCGACGACGCGCAGCAGGGCGGGCTTCGCCGCCTTCGCCCGGCAGCCCACGCAGGTGCGCTCCGGGCCCGGTTGGCGAGCCATCGTCCAGTCTAGCGCGCCCAGGCCGCGAGAGGAGCCTCGTCGGCTGCCGGCTGCACGCCCGCCACGACCGGCTAGGCCCCCTCTGCGGCAGGCACGGCGGCTCCTGGTGCCGGGCCGGCGGCCTCGGCGTCGCTGTGGATGTCGATCCGCCAGCCGGTCAGCCGCGCGGCGAGGCGGGCGTTCTGCCCCTCCTTGCCGATCGCGAGCGAGAGCTGGTAGTCGGGCACGACGACTCGCGCGGAACGCTGGAGGAGGTCCACGACCTCGACGGAGCTGACCCGCGCCGGCGACAGCGCGCTCGCGACGAACCGGGCCGGGTCCTCCGACCAGTCGACGATGTCGATCTTCTCGCCGTGCAGCTCGGTGGTCACGGCCCGCACCCGCGAGCCGACCGGGCCGATGCACGCGCCCTTGGCGTTCAGCCCCGGGACGGTCGACCGCACCGCGATCTTCGTGCGGTGTCCCGCCTCGCGCGCGAGGGCGGCGATCTCCACCGACCCGTCGGCGATCTCCGGGACCTCCAGGGCGAACAGCCCACGGACGAGGTCCGGGTGCGTGCGCGACAGCGTGACCGAGGCGCCGCGCTGTCCGCGGCCCACCGACACGACCCGGCACTTGAGCCGGGAGCCGTGGGTGTAGAGCTCGCCGGGCACCTGCTCGGCCGGCGGCAGGACCGCCTCGAGGGCCCCCTCCCCCAAGCCGAGCAGCACCATCACATTGCGGTTCGGGGGGGCCCCGGGCCGCTGCGGCGACTGCTGCACGATGCCGGAGACGACGTCGCCCTCGCGGCCGGCGTACTCGCCGTAGGACAGGGCGCTCTCTGCCTCTCGCAGACGCTGCACGATCACCTGCTTGGCGGTGCTGGCCGCGATCCGTCCGAAACCGGCAGGGGTGTCGTCCCACTCCCGGATCACGGTGCCGGCCTCGTCGAGCTCCTGGGCGAGGACCGCGACCTCCCCCGTGCGCCGGTCGAGCTCCACCCGCGCATGCGCCTCGGCGCCCTCGGTGTGGCGGTAGGCCGTGAGCAGCGCGGTCTCGATCGCCGAGACGACGAGGTCGAAGGAGATCTCCTTCTCCCGCTCGAGGCCGCGAAGGACGGCCATGTCGATCTTCACGCGTCCTCCTCCTGTCTGCGGGAGAACTCCACCTGCACCGCGCCGCGCACGACGTCGGTGTAGGGCAGCGTGCGCTGCTCTCCCGCGACGTCGAGCGTGATCCCGGAGTCGTCCGTGGCCACCACCCGTCCCGCCACCGCGGTTCCCTCCCGGGGGGTCACCGACACGAGGCGCCCGGTGTTGCGCCGCCAGTGCCGCGGCTCGGTCAGCGGCCGGTCCACTCCTGGCGAGGAGACCTCCAGGACGTACGACGGACCCAGCAGCCCGGGATCGGTCTCGTCCGCCGCGTCGAGCGCCTCACCCACCGCCCGGCTGACCTCGGCCACGTCGTCGAGGGTGATCCCGTCGTCGTTGTCGACCAGGATCCGCACGACGCTGCGTCGTCCGGCCGCGGCGACCGTCAGGTCCTCCAGGTCGCAGCCGGCGGCCTCGATCACCGGGCGGACCAGCTCGCGGAGCCGGGCGGCGGACGCGGTCACGGACGGGCCTGCCTCTCCTGCGGTCGTGGTGGGCGGGCGGGAGGACCGGTTGCTGGGGGCTGAAAGCCTAGCCGCCGCTGACGGGCTGCGTCCGCACCGGACGGGGCCACAGCTGCCCGGCGGGGCCGACACCATCCGCCGGCCCGCGGACGCCGAACGCTGCTCGTGACCAGGCTGCAGCGACGAGGAGCAGCGCGCCGCTCCGCCCTGCTGCTCGCGGCGGTCATGACGCTGTCCCTGTCGATCTCGGCCTGCACCTCCGCCGGACCGCCGGACCAGGGCGCGGGCACCAGCGTGGGACCGAGCGGGCCGCTTGTCGGTGCCGCGGCGAGCCAGAGCCGGGCAGCCGAGCTGCAGGCCGGGCTGACGCACCTGCTCGTCGAGCGGGTGTACGTCCTCGCAGCCGCCGGCCGGACCGGCCAGGCCGAACCAGCCCGCGTCGACGCCCGCGAGGTGCTGGACGCCAACTCGCAGGCGCTGGCCGAGGTCCTCGGCGCCACCTACCTCGACGCCCGCTCGCCGTTCCTCGGCGCCTTGCGCAGCGGCGACAAGGCCCAGCTGGTGCATGCCGACGCCCTCGCGTCCGGGGACGCCGCTGCGGTGGACCGCGCTCGCGGGGCGCTCGAGCAGGCCTCGGTGGAGCTGGCCGCCGTGCTGCGGCGGGTCCTGCCCGGCATGGCGGTGGAGCGCGTCGTCGTACGCCTGCGCGAGGACCTCGAGGCCCAGCTCGCGGCGGGCGGCACCCCGTCGTACACCGCACTGCGCACTGCGGCGGGCCGAGCAGTGGACACCGCCAGCCTGCTGGCCGCAGCCGTGGCCGCGGACCGCAACCTCGGAGCACCCGGCACGCGGGCCGCCACCCTGCGGGCCGAGCTCACGGCGCTGCTCACCGAGCACGTGCTGCTCGTAGGCGGACTGGCCAGGGAGCTGGCTGCCCTTCCCGCGGGCGGCCCCGGCGGCGGGAGGGCCGCCGGGGCGCGCGCCGCCCTCGACGCCAACGCGCGGGCCCTGTCCATGACCCTCGGCGGCGCCTACCCGGCAGCGGCCGGGCCGTTCCTGACCGCCTGGAGCGACCACCTGGTGCGGCTCGAGGCGTACGCGGCGGGCGTGGCCGCCGCGGGCGCCGCCCCGTCGGGCGAGCTGCGCACCGCGCCGCAGACGTTCGGCCGGCTGCTGGCCCAGCACATCGAGGGGCTGCCGGCGGCCCGCATCGCGACCGACCTGACGCCAGGGCTGGACAGCCTGCTGCGGGCCGTGGACGCGGCAGCCACCGGCTCGGCCTCGGCGTTGACGGCACTGCACCGAGCCGTCGCGGACGCACCGCCGCCGGCAGCAGTGCTGGCCGCTGCTGCGGCCCAGCACCTGCGCCTGCGCTGAGCCACCGCCGCGCGGGCAGGGTGCGGCGCCGGGCGGCGGGATGCCGAAATTCAGCCGCGCTCTGCGAGAGAGCCGCCTGTGGCAGGGTCGTCGCTGATGAGCGTCACGCAGGCAGTGAGCCGCCGCCGGCTGCTGGCAGGGATCGGGGGAGCCGGTGCGTCGCTCGCACTGGCGGGCTGCACCTCGACGGCCCCTGCCCCGGCGCCGCCCCCTGATCCGGACGACCTCCTCCGCGCGGCGGCGGTCGCCCGCGAGGAGTCCCTGCTGCAGGCCTACGACGAGGCCGTGCTGGCCTCCCCCGCCCTCGCGGTGCGGCTGGTCCTGCTGCGCGAGCAGCACGCGGCGCACCTCGAGGCGCTGCGCGGCCCCCCGCCGGCCACAGCCACCCCCTCGGGCGCCGAAGGTTCCAGCGGCCCGGGCAGCCCACCGGCCGGCGTGGCCACCCGGCCGCCTGCCGTGCCCGGCGCCGCCCCGTCGACGGACGCGACCACCCTCGCCGCACTCGTGGCTGCCGAGGACACCGCTGGCGCGAGCCACGCACAGGCCGCCCTCGCGGCCCGGGGCCGGGGGCTGGCCTCGTTGCTGGCAGTGCTGTCGGCGAGCGAGCAGAGCCACCTGGTGGGGCTGACATGAGCGGGCCGCTGCTCGCCACGCTGCTCGCGGCGGAGCACGCGGCCGTCTACGGCTACGGGCTTCTGGGAGCCCGGCTGGACGAGGCCGACCGGCGGACGGCGCTGGCCGCGTTCGACAGCCATCGCGCGCGGCGGGACCAGCTCACCTCGCTGCTGCGCGCCGCCGGCGAGGCGCCGCAGGGGCCGCTGCCGGCGTACGACGTGACGGCGTCCAGCGCGCAGCAGGCGCTCGCCCTGGCGGTGCGCGTGGAGGACGGGCTGGCGGTGCGGTGGCGCGACCTCATGGGCGGCACCGACGACCGGGCCCTGCGCATGCTGGCGCTGGCGGGCCTGCAGGAGACGGCGGTGCGGGCAGCGCAGTGGCGGATGCGCGCCCGGATCACGCCGGCCACCGTCCCGTTCCCCGGGACAGCCTGAGCAGCGGGCGTCAGCGGCCCAGCGGCGCCACCACCGCAGCCGTCAGGCGGACGAGATCTGCCGGAGCCAGCTCGACCGACAGACCGCGGCGGCCGGCACTGACGTAGACGGTGTCGTACAGCTCGGCCGTCTCGTCCACCGCCGTCGGCAGCGCGGTGCGCTGCCCCAGCGGGCTGATGCCACCGACGACGTACCCGCTGGAACGCTCCGCGGCCGCCGGCTCGGCCATCGCCGCCCGCCTGCCGCCGAGGGCCGCCGCGAGCGCCTTGAGGTCGAGCGCGCCGCCGACCGGGACGACGGCGCAGACCAGCCTGCCGTCCAGCTCGGCCAGCAGGGTCTTGAGCATCCTGCCGGGGTCGACGCCCAGGGCGGCCGCGGCCGCGGGGCCGTACGCGCCCTGGTCCGCTTCGTAGGCGTGCACCGTGTGCGTCACCCCTTCGGCCTCGAGCAGCTGCGTCGCCCGGGTGCGCTTGCCTGCCACGCCCGCGACCGTGCCACAGCGCGGTGGTCGGGAGGGCCCGGCGGGTCAGGCCGACGGGAAGTTGTAGCCGTGCATCGCGGCGTAGCGGCGAAGGACCGCGTTGGTGCGCCCGAGGTCCGCGAGCGCCTCTGCCGGCACCTCCTCGCGTTCCGGCTGCCAGCCGGGCAGGTCGGCCACCGCGGCGCGCACCTGCTCGACCTGGCGCACCGCCGCCTCCCGGTCGTCGTCGCTCCCGCCCTCCCCGACGTGGCTCGCCATGTCGTCGACCAGCCGCCGCAGCGCCAGCTCCAGCGACATCGCCTGACGGCTGACCCCTGGATGCGCCTGTCCCGACAGCCCGAAGCGGGCCACGACCCACAGCATCGTGGCGCCCTCCACGAGCCCGAGCACGGACTGCCCGGGCGGGGGGTGGAAGTAGTGCAGGACCGGGAAGCGCAGCAGGTGCTGGCGGGCGGAGATGACGTCGCGCCGGACCGACTCGAGCGTCAGCGATGCATCCTCCTGCAGCAGCCGCGCGGCGCTCTCCGGGGTGGTGGCCTGCAGGTCGGAGACCGACTCCGCGCTCGTGCGCAGGTCGCTGACCACGGTGTAGATCGCCGGGAGGTAGCCGAGCGCGGCCGTGAAGACGGCGAAGCCGCTGGCCGACTCGAGCACCACCAGCAGCCGCAGCCCGTCGGTCTGGGCGGCCACGTCACCGAGCCCGAGGGTCGTGATGGCGGTCCCGCTGAGGTAGAGCGCCGCCACGAGCTGGCTGCCCTCGAACCGCACGTCCGAGGAGTAGCCCAGCGTCGGCACGTCCGGCAGGTAGAACAACGCGTAGGCCAGCCACAGCAGCACCAGCCAGGAGGCGATCCCGCAGGCGATGCTGAGCGGCCCAGCGCTCTGCCGGGCCACGTGGCCGAGCCGTCCCGGCAGCACCGAGGCGACCGCCCACAGCAGGCGCGCCCAGACCGCGGTCAGCGCCCCCCGCGCCGTGGGCAGCAGGACGGTCCGGAACATGTCGGCGGTGACGAGCGCCACCAGCAGCACCCCGGCCAGACGGGCCAGCACCTACCCGCGGACCTCGGCCACGACCGCGCGGACGACCTCGTCGAGCGGCACCCGGCGCGAGCCGGACGTACGCCGGTCACGCACCTCCACCTCACCGTCCTGCAGGCTCTTGCCGACGACAACCCACGTCGGGATGCCCAGCAGCTCGGCGTCCTTGAACGCCACCCCCGGCGAGACCTTGGGCCGGTCGTCCAGGAGCACCGTGAGCCCCTGCCCCGCCAGTGCCTCGGCGATGCGCTCCGCGGCCGGCTTCTCCTCGCCCTTGCCGATGCCGACGACGTGCACGTCCGCCGGCGCCACCGAGCGGGGCCAGGCGAGCCCGCGCTCGTCGTGGGACTGCTCGGCGATGGCGGCGATGGCCCGCGACACCCCGATGCCGTACGACCCCATCGTGACGCGCACGGGCTTGGCGTCCGGGCCGAGGACGTCCAGCCCCAAGGCGTCGGCGTACTTGCGCCCGAGCTGGAAGATGTGGCCGATCTCGATGCCGCGCCCGATCACCAGCGGGGCCCCGCATCGTCCGCAGGGGTCACCGGCCCACACCTCGGCAGCGGGCACGGCGGCCTCGGGCTCGAAGTCCCGGCCGAGCACGACGTTCACCGCGTGCCTGCCCGGCTCGTTGGCGCCCGTGGCCCAGGCACTCCCGCGGACGACGAGCGGGTCCACGACGTAGCGGATCTTGGACTCGTCCAGGCCCTGCGGCCCGATGTAGCCCTTGACCAGCTCGGGGTGCCGCTCGAAGTCGTCGAAGGGCAGGACCTGCGCCGGGGAGACGTTGGCCTCGAGCCGCTTGAGGTCGACCTCCCGGTCCCCGGGGATGCCGACCACCAGGGGCTCGAGTCGGCCGTCCGGGTGGCGCAGGAGGACGACGACGTTCTTCAGCGTCCCCTTCGCGGGGACGTGGTGCCCGAGCGCGGCGAGCACCGCGACCAGCGTGTCGATGGTCGGGGTGTCCGGGGTGTCCAGCACCTGCATCGGCGGCCGAGCTGCCGGGTCTGCGGGCTGCGCAGCCCGCAGCTGCACCGCCTCGGTGTTGGCCGCGTAGTCGCACGAGGTGCACGACACGAAGCTGTCCTCACCGGTCGGCGCCGGTGCGAGGAACTCCTCGGACGCGCTGCCGCCCATGGCGCCGCTGACCGCCGCGACGATGCGGTAGTCCATGCCGAGCCGCGTGAAGATGCGGACGTAGGCCTCGCGGTGCAGGTCGTAGGACCGCTGCAGGCCGTCGTCGTCGAGGTCGAAGGAGTAGCTGTCCTTCATGAGGAACTCGCGCCCGCGCAGGATGCCGGCCCGCGCGCGCGCCTCGTCGCGGTACTTGGTCTGGATCTGGTAGAGCATCACCGGAAGGTCCTTGTACGAGGAGTACTCGCCCTTGACCATCAACGTGAACAGCTCTTCGTGCGTGGGGCCCAGCAGGTAGTGGTTGCCACGCCGGTCCTGAAGCCGGAAGAGGTTGTCGCCGTACTCCGTCCAGCGGCCCGTGGCCTCGTAGGGCTCGCGCGGGATCAACGCCGGGAACAGCACCTCCTGCGCGCCGATGGCGTCCATCTCCTCGCGGACGACGGCGCTGACCCGCTGCAGCATCCGCACCCCCAGCGGCAGCCACGAGTAGATGCCGGGCGCGACCCGGCGGACGTAGCCCGCGCGCACCAGCAGGCGGTGACTGGGGACCTCCGCGTCCGCCGGGTCCTCCCGCAGGGTGCGCAGGAGCAGCGTGGACATGCGGAGCACCGGAGCTCCTCTCGATCGGCGGGGTGAGCCTATCGGGGGACTGCGTCCACCCCTCCGGTCACCGCGCCTCGGCCTCGCGCAGCAGTGCCGTGAGCGCGTCCGACTCCTCCGTGGGGAAGTCGCGCCGTCCGAACAGCGGGGAGGTGATCACCCACAGGACCGCCGCGCACATGCCGGCTGCCGCCACGAACAGCGTCGCCCGGACCCCGATCCAGGTGCCGAGCACACCACCGGCAAGGCCACCGAGCGGCATGGTGCCCCACACGACGAAGCGGACGGAGGCGTTCATCCGGCCCAGCAGCGCCGGTGGGCAGATCGACTGCCGGTAGGACACCTGGGCGACGTTGTAGACGACCGCGCCGAAGGAGGTCGCGAAGGCTGCCGTGCCGAACAGCGCCACACCCCAGCCGGGGAAGGAGGCCGGGGCGAGGAAGGCCAGCGGGGCGGAGACGCCGAGGGAGAGCCAGACGATCCGGGCACTCCCGATGCGGCGGGCCAGCATCGACGCGGTGAGCGCGCCGAGCACCCCGCCGAGGGAAGCCAGGCTGAGGACCAACCCGATGACCTGCGGGCTGGCCTTCAGCACCCGGACGAGGAACACGATCTCCACGGCCGTGAACATGCTGCTGAAGAAGTTGGACGTGCCCGTGCAGCCGACGATGCGCGACAGGATGGGGTGGCGCAGCACGAACGACAGGCCCTCGCGGATCTCGTCCCGGAGCCGCTGTCCCGCCGGCCGGGCCCCGGGCTTCTGCTCCGTGTCGCGGACCGCCGCCGTCGCGACCGCGGAGAGCAGGAAGCTGACGGCGTCCACCAGGACGGCGTACGGCGCCCCCACCGCCGCGACGAGGACCCCCGCCGAGCCGGGGCCGCCCACCCTTGCCACCTCGGCGGAGGAGCTGAGCTTGGCGTTGCCCTCGACCAGCTGGTCGCGTGGCACGAGCACCGGCAGGTAGGACTGGTAGGACACGTCGAAGAAGACGGTCAGGATGCTGCTGGCCAGGGCGACGGCGTACATCTGCCAGATCGTCAGGACACCCGCGACGTGGGCGACGGGGATCGTCGCGATGAGGGTCGCGCGGGCGATGTCCGTGCGCACGAGGACGGGCTTCTTGCGGGTCCGGTCGATCAGGGCTCCGGCGTGCAGCGCCACCAGGAGGAACCCGGCACTGCTGCATACTGTGAGCAGCGCCACCTCGAAGGTCGAGGCCTGCAGGGTCAGCGTGGCGAGCAGGGGCAGGGCCAGCGCGGTGACCTGCGAGCCCACCTCGCTGATCGTCTGGCCGGTCCACAGCAGCGTGAAGTCGCGGTTGCGCCACAGCGACGTGCCCGCCACGCGTGCAGCCTGCCACGCCGAACATCACAGACCGGCCACGAACCGGTCGCGCCATCACGCTAAGTGCCCGTTAACTGTTTGACTCCATCTGTCACCTGTGCCACCTGCTACCCCGGCACCCTCAAGAACAAGGGAGAGCGCTCGTGAGCGCACACCGCAGAACCCTGAAAGCCCTGCCCGTCGCGCTGGTCCTCTCGCTCGCTGCCGCCGCCTGTGGCGGGGGCGGCGGCGGCACAGCCCAGCCCGAGAAGAGCGGGTCCTCCTCCCCGGCGGCCGTGAAGACGGGTGGGTCGATCACCTACGCCGCGGACCAGGAGCCGACCGGCTTCAACCCCAACACGTCGAAGGACAACGGCACGTCGGTCACCAACGTCATCCAGGGCATCCTCCCGTCGGTCTTCGTGACCCAACCCGACTTCTCGGTCCAGCTGGACAAGGACCTGATGGAGTCCGCCGAGGTGACCTCGGAGTCCCCCCAGACGGTCGTCTACAAGATCAAGCAGAACGCGAAGTGGTCCGACGGCGTCCCGGTCAGCGCCAAGGACTTCAACCTCATGTGGAAGGCGCAGAACGGCACCAACGACAAGTTCGACGTCGCCGGCACCACGGGCTACGAGGACATCGCCTCGGTGACGGGCTCGGACAGCGACAAGACCGTGACGGTGGTCTTCAAGACCCCCTACTCTGACTACAAGTCGCTGTTCAGCTTCATGCCGCCCGCGCACATCGCGGAGGCCAACCCGGCCGGCGTCGAGGCGGGCTGGAACACCGGGTTCGACAAGGGGATGCCCGTCTCCGCCGGGCCGTTCAAGTTCGGCGACTTCAAGCCGACGGACAGCCTGACGCTGGTGCGCAACGACGCCTACTTCGGCCCGAAGGCGCCGTTGGACTCGGTGGTCTTCCGCTTCCTGCCCGAGTCGACGACGCAGCCGGACGCGCTGCGCAACAGCGAGGTGCAGATGATCTACCCGCAGCCGCAGCTCGACCTGGTCTCCCAGGTGGAGGGCATCCCCGGTCTCAAGAGCGAGACCAACTTCGGGCTCTCCTTCGAGCACCTCACCTTCAACACGACGACGCCCGGCCTGGATGACGTGGCCGTCCGCAAGGCGATCGCGCTCGGCACCGACCGGGAGGCGATCCTCAAGCGCACGGTGGCGCAGTTCAGCGACGAGGCCAAGACGCTGGGCAACCGCGTCTACGTCAACAACCAGCCTGAGTACGTCGACAACGGCACGCAGTACGCCAAGGCGGACGCCGCTGCCGCGACCAAGCTGCTCGAGGGAGCCGGCTACGCGAAGGGTGCCAACGGCATCTACGCCAAGGCTGGCAAGCCGCTGTCGTTCCGCCTCTCCACGACGAGCGGCAACGCCCTTCGTGAGACGCAGGGCGAGCTGTTCAAGTCCCAGATGCAGACGCTCGGCATCGACATCAAGATCGACAACTCGCCATCCAAGGTGCTGTTCGGCGAGCGCCTGCCGAAGGGCAACTTCGACATCGCCAACTTCGCGTGGGTGTCGAGCCCGTTCCCCACGGGCAACAAGTCGCTCTACGGGACGGGTGGGGGCTCGAACTACGGCAAGTACAGCAACACGGCCGTGGACAAGATGTTCACCGACGCCAACGCGATCCTCGACGACGCCAAGAAGGCGGAGGCCTTCAACAAGATCGACAAGGTGCTCTGGGACGACATGGTCAGCCTGCCGCTCTACCAGAAGCCGACGTTCATCGCCTACAGCGAGAAGTACGCGAACATCGGTGACAACGCGAGTCTGGAAGGCCCGTTCTGGAACGTCGGGACGTGGGGCCTGAAGTAGGTTCTGCTGAGCCTGAGGGGGGCACCGGGCCTAGGTCCGGGCCCCCCTCAGCGCCTGCTCATGCACCACGGTGCTCCGGCACCGACCGCTCCTGCACCGCTCGGCTCCTGCACCACACCGCTCGTGGCACCATCTGCCTGCTGGACACGCAGACCCTGAGGACCGCCCGTGTACGCCTTCGCGCTCCGCCGTCTGCTGATCTCGGTGCCGCTGCTCCTCGTGTCATCCATGATCGTCTACGCGCTCGTGCACTTCGCCGGAGACCCGTTGCGCGACCTGGAGGGCCGCAACCCTCCGGTACCGCCGGCGGTGCTCGAGGAGCGTCGCCGCCTCCTCGGGCTGGACAAGTCCCTGCCCGAGCAGTACTGGAACTGGCTCACCGGGATCGTGACCGGCGACTTCGGGCCGTCGGTGAAGGGCATCGACATCGGTGCCGACCTGTCGCGCCGGCTCGGCGTGACGATGCGCATGGTGATCCTCGCGATCCTGCTCGCGGTCATCCTGGCGATGGTCGTCGGCGTGCTGTCCGCCGTGAAGCAGTACTCCGGCGTCGACTACACCGCGACGCTGCTGGGGTTCATCGCCCTGTCGATGCCCGTGTTCTGGCTGGCGGCCCTGCTCAAGGAGTTCCTGGCCATCCGGATCAACCAGGCGATCGGAAAGACGGTCGTCTACACCATCGGTGAGTCGACACCCGGCCTGGAAGGGGGCTTGCTCACCAAGCTGGCCGACCAGGCCGGCCACCTGGTGCTGCCCACGATCGCCCTCGCCGCGGTCAACTACGCCGCCTGGAGCCGCTACCAGCGCTCCTCCATGCTCGACGTGCTCAACAGCGACTTCATCCGGCTCGCGCGGGCCAAGGGGCTGTCGCGCCGCCGGGTCATGGTGCGGCACGCGCTGCGGTGCGCGCTCATCCCGCTCACGACCGTCGTGGCCCTGGACGCGGGGGCCATCCTCGGCGGCGCCGTCATCACCGAGCGGGTCTTCGCCTGGCACGGCATGGGCGAGATGCTGCTGAACGCCGCGAACGACCAGGACGTCAACCGCCTGCTGGCCTGGCTGATGGTGTCCGCGGTCATCGTGGTCCTGTTCAACCTCGTCGCCGACCTGCTCTACGCCTACCTCGATCCGAGGATCCGCTATGCCTGATGCACGGGTGGCGCCATGACGGATGTGACGGTCCCCAAGCCCGACATGATCAAGGCCGACGGGCCGCAGCGCGACGTCAGCTCCCGCGACTTCACCGTCCGGCGGCGCTCGCAGTCCGCGCTGGTCCTGCGCCGGTTCCTGCAGCACCGCCTGGCGGTGATCAGCCTGGTGGTGTTCCTGGTGCTGGTCCTGCTGTCGCTGTTCGCCGAGACCTGGTGGCAGTACACCAGCACGACGATCACCGACGACCTGTCGCAGGGGCCCAGCCTGAAGCACCCGA
The DNA here is from genome assembly GCA_030447385.1 of Mycobacteriales bacterium. GTDB lineage: Bacteria > Actinomycetota > Actinomycetes > Mycobacteriales > SCTD01 > SCTD01. The sequence goes on along the minus strand of JAUJOY010000003.1, from coordinate 41,505 downwards.
TGGGCACGGACTCGACCGGCCACGACCTGCTCGCCAAGGTCCTGGCCGGAGCCCGGGTCTCGGTGCTCGTCGCCCTGCTCGTCGCCGTGCTCTCCACGGCGTTCGGGACGGTCTTCGGCGCGCTGTCCGGCTTCTACGGCGGGCGCGCGGACACGCTCATGATGCGGTTCGTCGACCTGATCCTCACCGTCCCGTCTCTGGCGATCCTGATCACCCTCGGTGCCACGATCGCCGGAGGTGGCGGGGACCCGATCGTCATCGCCCTCATCCTGGCGTCGCTGTCGTGGCTGCAGATCGCCCGGATCATCCGCGGGCTGTTCCTGTCGCTGCGCGAGAAGGAGTACGTCGAGGCGGCGCGATGCCTCGGCGCCAGCAACCGGCGCATCATCTTCCGGCACCTGCTGCCCAACGCGGTCGGCCCGATCATCGTCAACGCCACCATCGTCGTGGCGGTGGCCATCCTCGCCGAGACCGCGCTGTCCTTCCTCGGCTTCGGGATCAAGTTCCCCAGCACCTCGCTCGGGCTTCTGGTCGCCGAAGGGCAGTCCGCCGCGTCGACGCGGCCGTGGCTGTTCTACTTCCCCGGCCTGGTGATCGTGCTCATCGCGCTCACGATCAACTTCGTCGGGGACGGGCTGCGGGACGCCCTCGACCCGCAGCAGAACCGCGTCCGCGCATGACCCTCACGGACTCTCCCGGGACCGCGGGGACCGCCGCAGGGGTGAAGCCGGTCCTCGAGGTGCGCGACCTGTCGGTCTCCTTCCCCACCGACGACGGACTGGTCCAAGCGGTGCGGGGTGTGTCCTACCGGCTGATGCCGCGCGAGGTCCTCGGGATCGTCGGCGAGTCCGGGTCCGGCAAGTCCGTCACGTCTCTCGCGATCATGGGGCTGCTCCCGCGTACCGCCCGCATCGCCGGCTCGGCCTGCCTCGGCGACCAGGAGCTCATCGGCGCGCCCTACTCCACCATGCAGCACCTGCGCGGACGCCGCATCTCCATGGTCTTCCAGGACCCGATCTCCTCGCTGAACCCCGTCTACAGCATCGGCTGGCAGCTCGCCGAGGCCGTCCGGGCGCACCACGACGTGAGCAAGCAGGCCGCGGCGGACCGGGCGGTCGACCTCCTGCAGCTCGTGGGGATCCCCAACGCGAAGGAGCGGGCGAGCAACTACCCGCACGAGTTCTCCGGCGGGATGCGCCAGCGCGTGGTGATCGCGATCGCGATCGCCAACGACCCCGAGGTGCTCATCGCGGACGAGCCCACGACGGCCCTCGACGTGACGGTCCAGGCACAGATCCTCGAGACGCTGGACCTCGCCCGGCGGGAGACCAACGCGGCGATGGTGCTGATCACCCACGACCTCGGCGTGGTCGCGGGCGTCGCGGACCGGGTCCTCGTGATGTACGCCGGAAAGCCCGTCGAGACCGGCACCGTGGACGAGATCTACTACTCCTCCCGCATGCCCTACACGCTCGGCCTGCTGGCCAGCCTCCCCCGCCTCGACGACCGCAAGGGCGGGGCGCTGCGGCCGATCCCCGGCTCACCCCCCTCCCTGCTCAACCTGGCACCCGGGTGCCCCTTCTCCCCGCGCTGCACCTACCGGGGTGACGTCTGCGACGAGCAGGAGCCCGAGCTGCTCGAGGTCGCTCCGGGCGGCCACCGGGCAGCCTGCCACTTCTCCGACCAGCTCGAGCAGCGGCGGGAGGCGCCGGTGCTCGAGACGGACGCGACGCTGCAGGAGGAGCTGGCGTGACCGCCGCCGTCGAGGTCCCCCCGACACCGCTGCCCAGCGCCGACCCGGTCCTGCAGGTCCGCAACCTGGTCAAGCACTTCCCCGTCCGTGGGAGCGGAGTGACGCGCCGGACGGTCGGCGAGATCCACGCCGTTTGCGACGTCTCCTTCGACGTGGCTCGCGGGGAGACCCTCGGGGTCGTCGGCGAGTCGGGCTGCGGCAAGTCCACCACCGGGCGCGCGATCCTCAACCTCCAGCCGGCGACCTCCGGCCAGGTCATCTACGACGGCAAGGACGTCACGCAGCTCACCGGCTCCGCCCTGCGGGTCGTGCGGCGCGACATGCAGCTGGTGTTCCAGGACCCCTTCGCCTCGCTCAACCCGCGCATGACGGTCAACAACCTCGTCGGCGAGCCGCTCGTGATCCACCACATCGGCGAGTCGAAGCAGGCCCGCCGCGACGTCGTGGCCGAGCTGCTGCGCACGGTCGGCCTCAATCCCGAGCACGGCAACCGCTACGCGCACGAGTTCTCCGGGGGGCAGCGCCAGCGGATCGGCATCGCCCGGGCGATCGCGCTCGAGCCCAAGGTGCTGGTCCTCGACGAGCCGGTGTCCGCCCTCGACGTGTCGATCCAGGCCGGCGTGGTCAACCTGCTGGAGGACTTGCAGGACCGCCTCGGGCTGTCGTACGTGTTCATCGCCCACGACCTTTCGGTCGTCCGCCACATCGCGGACCGGGTCGCGGTCATGTACCTCGGCCGGATCGTCGAGGTGGCGACGCGGGACGCGCTGTTCGAGCGACCCGCCCACCCCTACACCCGGGCCCTGCTGTCGGCCATCCCGATCCCGGACCCGCGCAAGGAGCGCGAGCGCCGACGGATCGTCCTGGTGGGCGACGTCCCGAGCCCCGCCGCCCCACCCAGCGGCTGCCGCTTCCGGACCCGGTGCCAGGTCTTCCGCGACGACCTCAACGACGACCAGCGCCAGCTGTGCATCGAGCAGCACCCGGCGCTCGAGGAGCGCGGGCAGGGGCATCCGGTGTCGTGCCACTACGCCGACGTGGAGCGCGTCGTCTAGGGGCTGCTCGCGTCGCTAGCCTCGGTCCGGTGCTGGTCCTGCTCCCGCCCTCCGAGGGCAAGGCGACGGGTGGGACGGGTCGGCCGCTGGACCTCGCCGCACTGTCGCACCCGGCGCTGACCGCCGTGCGCGAACGGCTCGTCGACGCGCTGCAGGCCGCTGCGGTCGCGGACCCGGACGCCCTGCGGTCGGTGCTGGGCTGCCCGGGCGGCGAGGTCGAGAAGAACGCGCGGCTGCGGACCTCCGGCACGCTGCCGGCGCTGACCCGCTACACCGGGGTGCTGTACGACGCGCTGTCCTACGCCACCCTCTCCCCGCTGGGCCGCCGGCGGGCCGACCGCTCGCTGCGGGTGGCGAGCGCGCTGTTCGGGCTGCTGTCACCGCGCGACCGGGTGCCGGCGTACCGCCTGTCCGGCGGCACCTCGCTGCCGGGCACCGGTTCACTGGCGGCGGTGTGGCGGCCGGCTCTGGAGCCCGAGCTGGCTGCCTACCGGGGGTTGGTGGTCGACCTGCGCTCGGGGCGGTACGCCGCCCTCGCACGGGTTCCCTGCGCGGTGCAGGTGCGGGTGCTGCGGGAGGCGGGCGGCGGGCGCAGCGTGGTCAGCCACGACAACAAGCACACGAAGGGCCGGCTCGCGCGCGAGCTGTGCGAGCAGGGGGCGCGCACGGCCGCCGACGTTGCGGCCGCGGGCGACGCTGTCGCGGACCTCGTGGAGGTCTCCGGCCGGCAGGTGGACCTGGTGCTCTACGGGCTCGCGACGGCCCGGGCCGAGGGGGGCGCCCTGCGGTAGGTCCCGCCCCGCGGCCCGTCGGCAGCCGTGCGCCCCACCTCTCGCCGCAGGCCGCCGACAGCCTCCGCGGCCGGCCCCTGTCCTCGATCACCTGGTGGATCTTCCCAAGACGTGGATCGGTCAACGACACACCGGGCGTGTCGCCGACCGATCAACCGATCCAGAAGATCATCGGGCTCGGGGGCCGCCAGAGTCGCAGACGCGCGGGACAGAGCAAGGGCCGTCGGCTGCGTGCCGCCGGGAGGCCGGCGGGAGCTAGGGCGCGGCGGGCTCCAGGGCGCGGCGGGCGCTAGACCTTCGCCGGGTAGAGCGAGTAGCCGGGGAAGTTGCCGTAGACCTGGCCCTCGCCCTCGGTGACCGCCTGCACGAGCAGGTCGCCGCCGACGAAGGCGCCCTTCCACGACGCCCCCTTGCCGCCGAAGACCTCCTCGCGGTCGCCGCGGCTGCGGGGCTTGTTGATGCCGACCTTGAAGGACTGCAGCTGCTCGGCGACCCTGGCGCCGAAGTCGGCGTCATCGGTGGCGACCGTGGCCACCAACGAGCCGTTGCTGGCGTTCATCGCCGCCAGCAGCTCGGACTCGGTGTCGACCACGACGATGGAGTCGAGCGGCCCGAACGGCTCCGCGTGGTGCAGCGCCCAGTTCGACGGCGGCCCGAGGACGCACGCCGGCGCGACGTAGGCGCTGATGTCCTGGCCGTCGAGGAACCGCCCGTCCTCCGCCACGTTCCCTCGGTAGAGCGGGATCGCCCCGCCTCCGACGGCCTCGGCGTAGCGCTGCTCGAGCTCGGCGGCCTTGGTGGCGTGGATGACCGGCCCGAAGTCCAGCTCGGGCAGCGGGTCGTCCGGCGCCTCGACGGCCAGCGGGTGGCCGAAGCGGATGCTGCGTACGACCGGGAGGTAGGTCTCGAGGAAGTCCGGGAAGAGCTCGCGCTGCACGACGTAGCGCGGGTAGGCGGTGCAGCGCTGCTTGGCGTACTCGAAGCCCTTCTTGAGGTGGCCCGCGAGCAGGTCCCACTGCGAGAAGTCCCAGATCCCCCAGGCGTTGAGGCCTTCCTGCTCGAGGAAGTGCCGCTTGCCGGTGTCGGCGAGCGAGGTTGCGGCCTTGCGGCCGTTCGCGCGGCCGCCGACGAAGGCCAGACAGCCGATCTCCTCGGACCGGATGAGCACGTCGCCGAGGGAGGAGCCGACGCCCGACAGCAAAGTCACGGGAAGGCCGGCCCGCTTCATGATCGCGTGGGCGAGGGTGAGCGTGTGGAAGCCGCCCTGCGAGGGGGTCTTCGCCACGACCGCGTTGCCGGCCAGGCACTGCACCAGCTCGGCATGCACCTGCACCGACATGGGGTAGTTCCAGGAGGCGATGTTGCTGACCGGACCGGGCAGCGGGCTGCGGCCGGCGAGCTGGCGCTCGATCTGCCCGAGGTACCAGTCGACCCCGTCGAGGGCCCGGTCGACGTCGTTGCAGGCCAGCCGCCACGGCTTGCCGATCTCCCAGACGAGCAGCAGCGCCAGGGTGTCGCGGTGCTCGCGCAGCTCGGCCACCGCGGCGGCCACCCGTTCCTTGCGCTCGTCGAGGTCCACGTCGCGCCAGGCCTTGTGCTCCCCCGCGGCGTACGCGACCGCCGTTGCGGCGTCGTCACGCTCCAGGCGCGGCGGTCCCGGGAGGGCGGAGCCGTCGAGCGGGGTGACGTGCTCGCCGGGAGTCCCGGTGCGGCGCCACTCCCCTCCGGTGAGGTTGAGGATCCGGTCGCTGTCGAACGCCTCGGGCGCGACCGCCCGCGCGCGGCCGAAGACCTCGTCCCAGCTCGTACCGGGCTGAACCTGCAGCGTCATGCGTCCTCCATGCCAGCACCCGCCTGCGGCGGGAGTCGTGTCGCCGAGTGCACCACAGGCTTTCCTTCCCGAACGCGGCTCACTCATGACTGATGCCCCGTTGTGCCGGGATCGGGCTAGAACAGCACGCTGGCGAAGGTCCCGACCTGCGTGAAGCCCACCCGGTCGTAGGACCGCCGGGCCGGCTCGTTGTAGTCGTTGACGTACAGGCTGACGACCGGCGCGACGCTGCGGCGGGCCAGCGCCACGACCGCGGCCATCCCCGCGGTCCCGAGGCCCTGCCCCCGTAGCGCGGGGTCGACCCAGACCCCCTGCACCTGGCAGACGTCCCTCGTCGCCGCGGCCACCTCCGCCTTGAACAGCACCCGGCCGTTCTCGATCCGCGCGAAGGCGCGGCCGCTGCGGACCAGCTCGGTCACCCTCGCGCGGTAGAGCGGGCCGCCTCCACCCGTCACCGGCGACAGCCCCACCTCCTCGGTGAACATCGCGATGCAGGCCGGCAGAAGCAGCCCCACCTCGTCGGGACGCACGGTGCGCACGGCCGGGTCGGGATCGACTCGCGGGTCCGAGTCGGTCGCGAGCAGTGGCTGGCAGCCCCGGACGTCCCGGGCGCGGCCCCAGTGCGGGCGCAGCAGGTCCCACAGGGGCAGCACGTAGTCGGCGGGGCCGACCAGGGAGGAGCAGCGCCGGCCCTGGCGGCGGGCCCGCTCGGCGAAGGCCCGCAGCGCCTCGTGATGGGCCTGCACGGGGACCAGGTTGGCGCCCGCGTAGCACAGCGCCGTCAGCCGGCCGCCCGCGTCGGAGTAGCCCCAGAGCTCCCCGCCGAGGTGCTCGGGATGCAGACCGACCGCCTCCACCCGGGAGGTCAGGAAGACGTCCGCGATCGGGTCCCTGGCCAGGAGCGCGAGCACCTCGTCGCCGTCCCGCGCGGTCAGCACTCGCGTCGGCGACGTCCTCAGCACGGCTTCACCGTAGGTGCCTGGGATCAGGACGTGGCGACCGCGGGCGTGCCGCTCGGGCCGTCGTAGAGCGCAGCGAGGCGCAGGGCCTCCTCGATCAGGGTCTCGGGGACCGCGAGCAGCACGGCGAAGGCCGCCAGGAACGGCACGTAGGCCGCCGTCAGGGTGGAGGCCGCCACGTCCCGCAGGAACCCCTCGGCGGGATCGGCGAGCCGCCAGGCGAGGCAGGCGAGAACGGTGAGGACGAGCGCCAGGAACAGCGCGTCCGAGCCCTCCCGGTAGGGCAGCAGCACCATCGCGGTGCCTCCGACGAGCAGGGGCGTCATCGAGGGGTCGGCGCCGAGCGTGCGCAGCGACTGCACGATCTCGTAGATGCCGAGAGCCACGGCCGCAGCGACGACCGCGACGAAGGCCCAGCGGTAGGGCGAGAACAACGGCACGCTGACCGCGGCCCCGAGCAGCAGGCCGACGGCGATCGCCGCAGGCAGGTTGCGGCCGGCTCGGCCGCCCTGGCGCTTGCCGGGCGCGCCGCGTACGGCGGGTGCGGTCTCGAGAGCTGACATCAGACCTCGAGCAGCTCGGCTTCCTTGTGCTTGAGCAGCTCGTCGACGGCGGCGACGTACTGCGCGGTGGTCTTCTCGAGCTCCTTCTCCGCCCGGCTGACCTCGTCCTCACCGGTCTCCCCGTCCTTGACGAGGCGGTCGAGCTCCTCCTTGGCCTTGCGCCGGATGTTGCGGATCGCGATCTTGGCGTCCTCGGCCTTGCTGCGCGCCACCTTGATGAACTCGCGGCGCCGCTCCTCGGTCAGCTGCGGGAAGACGATCCGGATGATGTTGCCGTCGTTGCTGGGGTTGACCCCGAGGTCGGAGTCGCGGATGGCGCGTTCGATGACGCCCAGCACGCCCTTGTCGTAGGGGCTGATGACCGCCATGCGCGGCTCGGGCACCGACAGCGACGCCAGCGAGATGATGGGTGTCATCGAGCCGTAGTAGTCCACGACGATCTTGGAGAACATCTGCGGCGTGGCGCGCCCCGTGCGGATGCCCCCGAAGTCGTCCTTGGCCACGCTGACCGCCTTCTCCATCTTCTCCTCGGCGTCGAGAAGCGTGTCGTCGATCATGCCGTGTCGTGGGTCATGCCTGGGCCTCCGCGCTGATCAGGGTGCCGATCTTCTCACCTGCGACGGCCCGGGCGATGTTGCCCTCCGCCAGCAGGTCGAAGACCACGATCGGCAGACCGTTGTCCATGCACAGGCTGATCGCCGTGGCGTCGGCGACCTTCAGCCGCCGCTCCAGGACCTCGGCGTAGCTGAGCCGGTCGAACTTCACCGCGTCGGGGTTCTTGCGCGGGTCGTCGTCGTAGACCCCGTCGACCTGCTTGGCCATGAGCACGCACTGCGCACCGCTCTCGAGCGCGCGCTGGGCGGCGCACGTGTCGGTCGAGAAGAACGGCTGGCCGAGCCCGGCCCCGAAGATGACGACCCGCCCCTTCTCGAGGTGGCGGATCGCGCGGCGCGGGACGTAGGGCTCGGCGACCTGCCCCATGGTGATCGCGGTCTGGACGCGGGTGTCGATCCCCTGCTTCTCCAGGAAGTCCTGCAGGGCGAGGCAGTTGATCACGGTTCCGAGCATGCCCATGTAGTCCGCCCGCGGGCGGTCCACGCCCTTCTCGGTGAGCTCCGAGCCGCGGAAGTAGTTGCCGCCGCCGACCACCACGGCCACCTGCACACCGGTACGGACGACGTCGGCGATCTGCCGGGCGATGGCCTGCACCGTGCGCGGGTCGACGCCCATCCCCGCGCCGCCGGAGAAGGCCTCACCCGAGAGCTTGAGCAGCACCCGGGTGTAGTGCCCGGTCGAGGTCGTGGGAGCCGGCTCCCTGTCGGTGCTCACGGGGGACGGCCTCCTGGTCGCAGCGGGCGGGATCTGGCGGAACCTACTCTCAGGCCTGCCCGACCTTGAAGCGGACGAAGCCGCCGATCGTCAGGCCGGCGGCGTCGAGCACCTGGCCGACCGTCTTCTTGTTGTCCTTGGCGAAGGCCTGCTCGAGGAGCACCTGCTCCTTCAAGAAGCCGTGAACACGGCCCTCAACAATCTTGGGCAGCGCCGCCTCCGGCTTGCCCTCCTCCTTCGCTGTCGCCTCGGCGATCTCGCGCTCCTTTGCGACGACGTCCGCAGGCACGTCGGCGCGGGAGACGTAGGTCGGCGCGAAGGCCGCCACGTGCTGGGCGACGTCCCTCGCGACCTCGGCGTTCTCAGCGCTGAGCTGGACGAGCACGCCGAGCTGCGGCGGCAGGTCGGGGTTGGTCTTGTGCAGGTAGACCCCGACGTGGGGCCCCTCGAGGGTCGCGACGCGGCGTACCTCGATCTTCTCGCCCAGCATCGCGCCGCCGTCGGTCAGCACCTCCGACAGCGGCTTGCCGGCGACGTCGACCGACTGCAGCTCGGTGACGTCGTTGCTGCCGAACGCCGCCTCGACCACCCGCGCGGCCAGGTCCTGGAACTTCGCCCCCTTGGCGACGAAGTCGGTCTCGCAGTTGAGCTCGAGCAGCGTGGCCTTCGTCGTGCCCTCGGTCCTGACCGTGACCAGGCCGTTGCTGGCCGACCGTCCCTCGCGCTTCGCCACGCCCTTGAGGCCCTTGATGCGCAGCTGCTCGACGGCCTTGTCGTAGTCGCCGTCGGCCTCGACCAGGGCGTTCTTGCAGTCGGTCATGCCCGCGCCGGTGGCCTCGCGGAGCTTCTTGATGTCGGCTGTGGTGACGGAAGCCATGTGCTGTCTCGTTCCTGTTCGGGTCGGGCGCCAGGCCGTACGGGGGGCTAGGGCTGGGGTGCGGGCTCGGCGGCGGGCGGGGTCTCGGCGGCGGGAGCTGCGTCAGCGACGGGGGCTTCGGCAGCGGGGGCCTCGGCCGGGGCCGGGGCTTCGGCAACGACGGGGGCCTCGGCGGCGGGTGCCGCAGCCGGGGCGGCGTCAGCGGCCTGGCCGGTCAGCAGCTCCTTCTCCCAGTCCGGCAGCGGCTCGTCGCCGGCCACCTCGCCGGTCGGCTTGTCGTCACCGGTGCTGGCGCCGGCGCGGGCCATCAGGCCCTCCGCGACGGCGTCGGCGATGACGCGGGTGAGCGTGCCGATCGAGCGGATCGCGTCGTCGTTGCCGGGGATCTTGTAGTCGACGATGTCGGGGTCGCAGTTGGTGTCGAGGATCGCGACGACCGGGATGCCGAGCTTGCGGGCCTCGTTGACCGCGAGGTGCTCCTTGTTGGTGTCGACGATCCAGATCGCGCTCGGGGTGCGCGTCATCTCGCGGATGCCGCCCAGGGTGCGCTGCAGCTTGATGCGCTCGCGGGACAGCACGAGCGCCTCCTTCTTGGTCAGCACCGTCTGGCCACCGGTCGACTCGATGAGCTCGAGCTCCTTGAGGCGCTGCAGCCGGCCGAAGACGGTCTGGAAGTTGGTGAGCATCCCGCCGAGCCAGCGCTCGGTGACGTAGGGCATGCCGACCCGGGTCGCCTGCTCGGCGATCGGCTCCTGCGCCTGGCGCTTGGTGCCGACGAACATGACCGTCCCGCCGTGGGCGACCGTCTCGCGGACGAAGTCGTACGCGCGGTCGATGTAGCCCAGGGTCTGGGTCAGGTCGATGATGTAGATGCCGTTGCGCTCGGTGAAGATGAAGCGCTTCATCTTCGGGTTCCAGCGCTTGGTCTGGTGCCCGAAGTGCGTGCCGCTCTCGATGAGCTGTCGCATGGTGACGACGGCCATGGTGGTGCCTTCCTGTCTGCCCGCGTCGGTGCTTCCCACTGGTCAGGCGGGACGGCCGCGCGGCGGTCGGTTGTGCCGCCCACCGGTCGGTGGTCGGCCCTGGTGCCCACGGCCGGATCCGCTCCCCGAGCTCGAGCGGGAGACCGTGGACCTGACCGGCCATCGTGCGGACTGGCGGCGAGCACGCGAAGTCGGCCCGGCGGACCGGGTCGCTGCGGGCAAGTGTACGGCGCCGCCCCCCCGGCTGATCCACGGAGACTTTGACGTGGATCAGCGCCGGGAAACCACCTCGAGCTCCCCGTGGATCACCGGAGGAGCTGACGCATCCCTTCCGAGCGCCCTCGGAGCTTGCTGTCCCCACCACAGCATCGCTTTCCACAGGGCAGCGGCAGGCCCTGTTCCTCCGGCCCGAGGCGGCCCACTCTCGGGTGGTCGGCCGGCACACGGCCGGCGACCCGTACCCCGGTCGAGGAGGTGGCGGCGGTGCTTCGTCGTGCAACTGGTGTCGCGTTCCTGGTCGCGCTGGTCGGAGCTCCGGGCGCCGCGGGCGCCCAGGAGACGTCGTGGACCTGGCCCCTGGCCGGGCCGTACGACGTCAGCCGACCGTTCGCCCCGCCGGCCACCCGTTACGGCGCGGGTCACCGCGGCGCGGACCTGCCGGGCGCAGCCGGTCTGCCGGTCCGGGCGGCGGGAGCGGGGCGCGTCTCCTACGCCGGGCTTCTCGCCGGGCGCGGCGTGATCGTGGTCTCCCACGGGGACCTGCGCACGACCTACGAGCCGGTCACCGCCTCGGTCACGGTCGGAACGGTCGTGACGGCCGGGCAGGAGCTCGGCCGGCTGGACGCCGCCCACAGCGGCTGCCCGGTCGCGGCCTGCCTGCACTGGGGGCTGCGCCGGGGTGAGGCCTACCTCGACCCGGTCCAGCTGGTGGACCGGAGGCCGGCCCAGCTGCTGCCGCTGGGCGACGCAGCGCAGGTGCCGGTGCCGGACGGTCAGTCGGCCGGCATCGCCCCCGCCGCAGCGCCCGTGCCCGAGCCGCAGCCGGCAGCAGTGGGATCGAGTGCAGCCGGCGACCCGGCGCGTCAGGCGAGCGAAGAACCGGCCTGGTCGCTGCGCGCGGCGCAGACACCGCTCAGCCTGGCTGCGGTGGTCGCGCTACTCGCCGGAATCGGGTTACGCGCACGTCGCCGGCCCGGCCCGAAGGACCCGGCCACCGGAGGGGCGACGGTCGTCCCGGCACAGGAGTCGGGGCCGGATGCCCAGGTCTGGCACCTCGAGGCCGAGCGCCTGCGCCGGCGCGCCGGGTAGGTGCGCACCGACGTCCGACCCCGACCCTTGCCCTGCCTGATCATCTGCGGTCGACGTCCTGGCGGATCTGCCGAGCGCGCACGGTCATCAGCCTGGACTGCTGGGCGAACGACGGGACGGGCTGCGAAACGGTCATGGTCATCCGCGGGGCTGACTCGCCGGTCACCCTGGTCTCACAAGGTCGGCCCCGCCAGCCTAGCGGCCGACCTCCGTCCGGGCTCTAGCAGGCCGTGGCCACCCGCCAGCTCATCGGCCAGGCGCAGGGCATCCTCATGGAGCGCCACAAGATCACTGGCGACCAGGCGCTTGCGCTGCTGGTCCGGCACAGCCAGCAAGACAACATCAAGCTGCGCGAGCTCGCCGAGCGCCTCGTGCTGAGCGGGGAGCTCGGCGTGGCCTGACCGGCTTCAACGTCAGTCGTTCTGGTCGGCGAGCTTCCCCCGCAGTTGCAGCACGGCCTTGGTGTGCATCTGGCAGATCCGGCTCTCGGTGACGCCCAGCACCTGGCCGATCTCGGCGAGGGTCAGACCTTCGTAGTAGTAGAGCGTCACGACGATCTTCTCCCGCTCGGGCAGCGTGTTGATCGCCTTCGCCAGCAGGTACTTCGTCTCCTCGGACTCAAAGGCCTGCACCGGGTCCTCGGCCTTGGTGTCTTCGAGGGTGTCGACCAAGGACAGCTTGTCGCCCTTCTCGCCACCGGCCGAGAGCAGCTCGTCGAGGGCGACGACGTTGACGAAGCTGACCTGGCTGAAGATCGCGTGCAGGTCCTCGAGCGCGATCCCCAGCTCGGCGGCGACCTCGCTCTCGCTGGGCGTGCGGTGCAGCTTTGCCTCCAGCGAGGCGTAGGCCTTCTCGACCTCGCGTGCCTTGGAGCGCACCGACCGGGGGATCCAGTCGATCGAGCGCAGCTCGTCGATGATGGCGCCCTTGATGCGGCTGATGGCGTACGTCTCGAACTTGATCGCCCGATCGAGGTCGAACTTCTGGATGGCGTCGATGAGCCCGAAGATGCCGTACGACACGAGGTCGGCCTGCTCGATGTTGGGCGGCAGCCCGACGCCGACCCGGCCGGCGACGTACTTGACCAGTGGGGAGTAGTGCAGGATCAGGCGTTCGCGCAGCCGCTCGCCGCCGTTGGCCTTGTACTCCCGCCACAGCTCGGCGATCGCCGACTCGATCTCGGCGCGCTCCTCGTCGCTGACCCCGGCGTAGCGGCCACGGCGGGCCGGAGCCTTGGCGGCGGGCCCCTCGGAACCGGTGGTACGCAGGGTCATGGCTCGTCCTCACCGACTCGACACTGACGCTGAACACTAGCCTGCGCCACCCCCAGCCGGTCAGCCCAACGGCGGAATCCGAGGAGCCACTCAGGCTCGCGGATGGGCCTGCGCATAGCTGGCGCGCAGCCGCTCGACACTGACGTGGGTGTAGATCTGCGTGGTGGCCAAGGAGGCGTGCCCGAGTAGCTCCTGCACGCTGCGCAAGTCGGCTCCACCTTCGAGCAGATGCGTGGCCGCGCTGTGCCGAAGTCCGTGCGGGCCCAGGTCGGGCGCGCCCGGCACGTCGGCGAGCCGGCGGTGCACGAGGGTGCGGGCAGCGCGTACGTCCAGGCGACGGCCACGCCGCCCGAGCAGCAGGGCCGGGCCGCTGTCCCCGGTCCTCCACTGCGGCCGTCCGCGGCTCAGCCAGGCTTGGATGGCCTGTCCAGCGGGCTGGCCGTACGGGACGTTGCGCTCCCGGTTGCCCTTGCCGAGCACGCGTACGAGAGCTCGCTCGGCGTCCACGTCGTCGACGTCCAGGCCGCAGAGCTCACCGACCCGGATGCCGGTGGCGTAGAGCAGTTCGAGCGCCGCCCGGTCCCGCAGCTGCTCGGGCGAGCCGCCGTCGACCTGCTCGACCAGTCGGACGGCCTCGTCGGCGCGAAGGACGTCGGGCAACGGGCGGCGGCCCTTGGGCGTCGCGAGCAGCGCACCCGGGTCGGTGGCGAGCAGGCCCCGGCGGGAGGCCCACGCCGTGAACACCCGAGCGCTGGAGCCGCGCCGAGCAAGACTCGAGCGGGCTGCCCCGCTGCTGCGCAGGCGGGCCAGCCAGCTGCGCAGGACGGCCAGGTCAAGCTCCGCAGGGGAGGTGACCCCGCGCCTCGCGGCGTGCTCGAGCAGGGCCGCGATGTCGCGGCTGTAGGCCCGCACGGTGTGGGCGGAGCGGGACAGCTCGAACTCCAGATGGCGCCGGAATGCCTCGAGCGCGTCGGCGAGCGCCGGCGGCAGGTCGGGCTCGGGGGCGGTCACACCCTGCACCGTCCGTCCCGCCGGGCTATGGGTCAAGCCGCCGGGCCGGGCGCCTGCCCCGCATCCTGGTGCTGCTTCGGCACCGGCCGGCCGGCGCCGAGCGCCGTCAGCCGCCAGCCGTCCTGGGTGCGCTCCACCAGCCCGTGCACGTGCAGTGGCGGCAGCACCTGCTGCACGACCAGCGAGCTGACGCCGGCCGCTCGCGCGATGCTCGCCTCACCGATCCCGGTGCGGACCGGCACCGCATCGAGCACGAGCCGCACCGTGTCGGACAGGCCGTCGCGCACTCCGACCGGCCCGCGCAGCGCTGCGGCGGCATCGTCGCCGATCGCGCCGACGGTGTCGAGGATCTCCTCGACCCGGGTGACGCACACAGCCGGCGGGTCGTGGCGCAGCTGGGCATGACAGCCGGCCGACATCGCGGAGGTGACCGGGCCAGGGACGACCATCGGATGCCGGCTGAGCAGCCGGGCGCGCTCGAGGGTGGCAAGCGAGCCGCTGCGCAGGGCCGCCTCGACCACCACCGTGCCGAGGGACAGTGCCGCGATCAACCGATTACGTACGAGGAAGCGACCGCGGGTCGGCGAGCTGCCCGGCGGCAGCTCCGACACGACCAGCCCGGTGGACGCGATCTGCCGCAGCAGCCGGTCGTGCCCGCGCGGGTAGGCGACGTCGACCCCGCAGGCGAGGACCGCGATCGTGGGGGTGCGGGTGGAGGCCAGCGCGCCGCGGTGGGCGGCGGCGTCGATGCCGTAGGCCCCGCCACTGATCACCGCGACGCCGCGGTCGCTGAGCGCCGTGGACAGGTCACCGGCGACATACGCTCCGTAGGCGGTGGCTGCGCGGGCTCCGACGACGGCCACCGAGCGCTCCACGACCTCGTCGAGCCGGTGCGCGCCGTGGACGTAGAGCGCGAGCGGCGGCGCCTCGAGCCTGGGCTTCTGTGGCCAGAACAGCCGCGCGGCCGGCCATTCCACGTCGCCCGGGCACACCAGGCGGGCGCCGAACCGACTCAGCCGGGCGAGGTCTGCCGCCGGGTCGTAGCCCTCTGCCCGCAGCGACGCCCCGGCCCGCAGCTCTGGCGACACCGGCTCGCACACCGCGCCGCGGCGGAGCGCTTCCCACACCTCGAACGCGCCGTGGTCCTGTACTGCCTGGTGAACCCCGCGATGGCCGGGATCGACGATGCGGGACAAGCCCACGAGCGCCAGCCGCCGGGCCTGGTCCGCAGACCCGCTCATGCTGCGATCCCGGCTGCTGTGGCAGGCCCGAGCCGGAACCCCAGCGCGTGGTTGACGTGCTCCGGGCCCGGCTGCGCAGCATCCTGCAGGTCGGCGAGCGTCCAGGCGAGGCGCAGGATGCGGCCGAACCCGCGGGCGGTCAGCTGCCCCCGGTCCATCGCCTGCTCGGCCTGCCACGTCGCCGCGCGGGAGATGGGCCAGCGACGACGCAGCTCGACCGGCGGCACCTGTCCGTTGGTGCGCCACGGTGTGCCGGCGAAGCGCTCCGCCGCGCGCTTGCGGGCGTGGGCCACCCGGGCGGCGACCTGCGCACTGGGCTCACCCCGGCCGTCCTCGGCCAGCATCTCGGCCCGGGTGATGCGCGGCATCTCGACGCGCAGGTCGACCCGGTCCAGCAGCGGCCCGGACAGCCGGGCGAGGTAGCGGCGCCGGGCGTCGGGTGGGCAGGAGCACTGGTCCTCCGGCTTGGCGCACGGGCAGTAGTTCGCCGCGAGCAGCAGCGTGAACACCGCCGGATAGACCGCGGTGCCGCCGACGCGGGTGATGGACAGGCGCCCGCTCTCCAAGGGCTGCCGCAGCGCATCGAGCACCCCGCTCGCGAACTCGGGTGCCTCGTCGAGGAAGAGCACGCCGCGGTGGGCGAGCGAGGCCGCTCCGGGCCGCGCGACGCCGCTTCCCCCGCCGACGATCGAGGCGACGGTCGCGGTGTGGTGCGGGTCCTGGAAAGGCGGCCGCGACACGAGCGGCGGTCCGGCCGGCAGCGTGCCGGCGACCGAGTGGACTGCGGTGACCTCGAGGGCGTCGGCGAGCTCGAGCGGCGGCATCACCCCCGACATGCGCTCGGCCAGCATCGTCTTGCCGCTCCCCGGTGGCCCGAGCAGCAGCACGTGATGACCGCCCGCCGCGGCCACCTCGATCGCGGTGCGGCCGGACACCTGCCCGGCGACGTCGACGAGATCCGGTCCGGGTCCGACGTCCGGTGGGGGCGGCGCAGGCGGGAGCGCCTCGTCGTAGGGCTCCCCTGTCAGCAGGCGGACGAGGTCGCGCAGCGAGCCCACCCCGCGGGCGTCGACTCCGGGGAGCAGGGCAGCCTCGGCGAGGTTGTGCAGCGGGACGACGACCCGGTCGACACCGGCCCGGGCGGCGGTGAGCACCGCCGGCAGCACCCCGCGCACCGGCCGGACCCGACCGTCCAGACTCAGCTCGCCGACCAGCACCCGGCCCAGCAGCGAGGCAGGCGGCACCACCCCGTTGGCGGCGAGGATGGCCGCCGCCAGCGCCAGGTCGAAGGCGCTACCCCGCTTGGGCAGCGAGGCCGGGGACAGTGCCAGGGTGATTCGACGTTGCGGCCAGGCCTGCCCGCTGTTGACGATCGCCACCAGGGCAGCGGTGCCCGCCGTCGGGCGGGCGCCAGCCCGGGCTACTGCTGGGGGTGGGGGCGTCGCCCGACGGGCTGGGGTCGCCGGCCGGCGGGAGCCGGCGGCGACCGGGGCGGCGGCCGGCGGGGTGTCGGCCGCGGCCGGGGCGGCGAGCGCAGCGTCGGCTGCGGCCGGGGCGGTGTCGGCCGCGGCCGGGGCGCCGGGCGCTGCGGCTCCGGCGGCTGCGGCGGCGGGGCTGGCGTCGGCGGCGCCCGCGGACTCGATCGGAGCACCGGAGACCCCGGCGGCGTCGGCTGCCTGACCGGTCAGCAGCTCCTTCTCCCAGTCCGGCGACCTCACCATCTCACCGGCGGGCTTGTCGTCGCCGCTGCTCCTGCCTGCCCGGGCCATCAAGCCCTCGGCCACGGCGTCGGCGATGACGCGGGTCAGGGTGCCGATCGAGCGGATCGCGTCGTCGTTGCCCGGGATCTTGTAGTCCACGATGTCGGGGTCGCAGTTGGTGTCGAGGATGGCGACGACCGGGATGCCGAGCTTGCGCGCGCCTCGTTGACCGCGAGGTGCTCCTTGTTGGTGTCGACGATCCAGATCGCGCTGGGCGTGCGGGTCATCTCGCGGATGCCGCCGAGCGTGCGCTGCAGCTTGATGCGCTCGCGGGACAGGACCAGCGCCTCCTTCTTGGTCAGCACCGTCTGGCCGCCGGTCGCCTCGATGAGCTCGAGCTCCTTGAGCCGCTGGAGCCGCCCGAACACGGTCTGGAAGTTGGTGAGCATCCCGCCCAGCCAGCGCTCGGTGACATAGGGCATGCCGACCCGCGTGGCCTGCTCGGCGATCGGCTCCTGCGCCTGGCGCTTGGTGCCGACGAACATGACCGTCCCGCCGTGGGTGACCGTCTCCTTGACGAAGTCGTACGCGCGGTCGATGTAGCCCAGGGTCTGGGTCAGGTCGATGATGTAGATGCCGTTGCGCTCGGTGAAGATGAAGCGCTTCATCTTGGGGTTCCAGCGCTTCGTCTGGTGCCCGAAGTGCGTGCCGCTCTCGATGAGCTGCCGCATGGTGACGACGGCCATGGTGGTGCCTTCCTGTCTCCCGCGTCGGTGCTTCCCACTGGTCAGGCGGGGCGCACGCGCGGCGGTCGGTTGCGCCGGCCACCGGTCGGTGGTCGGCCCTGGTGCCTGCAGCCGGGCCCGCTCCCCCTTTCGGCGGGAGACCGGGGATCTGACCGGCCATCGTGCGGACTGGCGGAAGGCACGCGAAGTCGACCCGGCGAAGCGGGTCGCTGCGCGCAAGTGTACGGCGTCGTCGCCCCCCGGCGCGGGAATCATGGCGTGCCCGACCACCCCGCCCACCGCCCCCGCGGCCGCCGGCCCCACTGCGCCGGCCTCGCTGTCTGCGCCTCCTGGACGCCGAGGACCGCGCCCGGCCGGAACCTCCAAGTCGGCGTGGATCAGCGCGGGCTCATGGTGCCGCTGGACTGCGGCGCGCAGGGGTCGACGGGTCGGGCCGGCAGGCCCGTCCGGGCGGTCGCTGTCCGAGAACGCCGACAGCCGAGGGCCCGCCCAGGACGGTGCAGTCTCGACCGGCCGGCCGGCGGGCGGCCGGCGTCCCGTACCCCGGTCGAGGAGGTGGCGGCGGTGCGTGGTCGTTCAGGTGTCCTGCTGCTGGGCGTGGTCGGCGCTGCCTCGGGACAGGCTCGGGGGTCCGCGCTGCACCCCGGGCGCGGTGGCGGCGAAACCTGGCCGCGTGGCCGCTGGCCGTCCGCGGACCGTCAGCCGGGCGTTCTCGCCACCGCCACCCGCTACGCCGCCGGGCACCGAGGTCGCGGATCTCCCGGCAGCGGGGCAGCCCCGTCCTCGCGGCCGCCGCCGAACGCCGGGCAGGCTCGCCGGCCGGGGCGTGGTCGTCGTCGTGCACGGTGACCTGCGCACGACCTATGAGCCGGTGGCCGCGTCAATCGCCGTGGGGGCGCAGGTCCCGGCCGGTGCGGAGATCGGCCGGCTCGACGCCGGGCATGCTGGCTGTCCCGCTGCTGCCTGCCTGCACTGGGGGCTGCGCGGCGGTGCCTACCTCGACCCGGTGCCCGCCGTGGACCGGCAGGCCGGCCCGGTTGCTGCCCCCTGGGCGATGCCGGTCGGGCTGGCGCCGGGATCCGGCCCGTTCCCGGGCGCCGGGCCGGCGGAGGGGCGCCCGGCCGCCGCTGGGCGCCCGGCCGGCGGGTGAGCCGCCGAACGCCGGGCCGGCGGGCGAGGGGGGGCTGGCCGGCGCTGGGCGCCCGGCCGGCGGGTGAGGGTGCCCTGGCTCCTGGCGCTGCATCGCGGCGGTCCAGGCCCGCTCGGCCTCGCGGCGGTGGTCGCGCTGCGGCGCCCGTCGTCCAGGCCGGATGCACGCGAGGCGGCAAGGCCGGGTCGCTCAGGGCAGCGTCGGCGCCGGTGGGCCTGGCCGCCGTCGCCGCCCTCGTCGTCGGGATGGGCCTTCTCGCCCGGCGGCGCCTCGAGGCCGAGGACCTGCGCCGGGCAGCGCGCCGGCGTCGCGCGCGGCCGCGGCCGGCGTGCGGGTCGCCGTGAGGTCCGCCGGACCTGACGCGCTGGTGCTGCGCGGTCGACGCCGAGCGGCTGCGGCGGCGTCCCCGCCGGCTGAGCCGCCCGGACGATGGCGCCCCCCAGAGCCGGCCCGAAATTCGGCCGGAGCTTCGCGGGCATGTTGTCCGCCCGGCCGGAGATCCTCAGCATCAGAGTCCTGGGGATGCTCCGAAGATCTTGGCCTCCCACGCCGTGAGCGGGGCGGCGCGGAGGTGCGGAGGGCGCCGGGGTGGTGCGAAGGTGGCCGGAGAGTTCGATCAGACCAGGCACTGCGGACATCGGCTGGCCGGGGTCCACACAGCATCCGGCTGGCCGGGGTTCGCCCGACACAGCATCCGGGTGGCCGGGGGACCCAGCAACACAGCATCCGGCTGGCCGGGGACCGGCCAGGGCTGGCATCCGGCTGGCCGGGAACCGGCCGAGGTCAGAAGATGCGGCCGTTCGGGAGCTGGTCGAAGCTCGATCGTCCTGGTCGGACCAGCTTCCCTGCGCAACTGCAGGACGGCCTTGGTGTGCATCGGCAGATGCGGCTCTCGGTGACGCCGACCCTGCCCGATCTCGGCGAGCGTGAGGCCCTCGTAGTAGTAGAGCGTCACGACGATCTTCTCCCGCTCGGGCAGCGTGTTGATCGCCTTGGCGAGCAGGTACTTCGTCCTCGGACTCGAACGCCTGGACCGGGTCCTCGGCCTTGGAGGTCCTCGAGGGTGTCGACCAGCAGAACTTGCGGCGCCGGCCGAGAGCAGCTCGTCCAGGGCGACGACGTTGACAAGGCGGGCGAAGATCGTGTGCAGGTCCTCGAGCGCGATCCCGAGGCTCGGCCGCGACCTCGGGCTCCGTCGTCGTGCGGTGCAGGTTTGCCGGCAGCGCGCTTAGGCCTTCGCGACCTCACGGGCCTTGAGCGGACCGAGGATCCCGGCCACCGCGATGATCGCGCCCTTGATCCGGCTGATCGCGTAGGGCGATCGCGGAGAGGTCGAACTTCTGGATCGCGTCGATGAGCAAGATCCCGTACGACACGAGGTCGGCCTGCTCGATGTTGGGCGAGCGCCTGCGCCGGCGCGTACGGGGGGAGTAGTGCAGGATCAGGCGCTCCGCGCTCGCCGCCGTTGGCCTTTGTAGTTGCGCCACCTCGGCGATCACCGATCTCGGCGCGTTCCTCGTCGCTGGTCTCGGCGTAGCGCCCGCTTCGGCGCGAACGCGGCCGGCGTCGCCTGGACGTCCGTGCCCTCTCAGCCTCCGAGGCCAGTACGCACGGTCATGGCACGCCTCACCGCTCGGGGGCAGGCTGAACACAGCGCCCGGTCCGCGGAGCGGTCGACGTCCGCAGCGGATCAGGCGCGCGGATGGACGCGAACGGCCCCGCAGCCGCTCGACGCTGACGTGCGTGGATCTGCGTGGTGGCGGGCGTGGCCGAGCAGGCTCCTGGACGCTGCGCAGGTCGGCGCCCCCTTCCAGCAGGTGGGTCATCGCGGCCGCAGCCCGTGGGGCCAAGGTCGGGCGCGCCGGGGACCGCGGCGACCGGCCACGAGGCCGGCAGCGCGCGAAGCGAGCCGTCCCCGCGCCGGCCCAGCAGCAGCCAGGATCTGGTCCTCGGCCGTCCAGGACCCGCAGCCACGCGCGGACGGCGGCGCCGGCAGGATCGCCGTAGGGGACGCTGCGCTCCCAGTTGCCCTGGCGCGCACGAGGGCCCGTCGGCGTCCAGGATGTCGAGCCCAGAAAGAACGAGGTCGCGTGGCGAGGGCAGCCGCGCACGACCCCGGTCGCCAGGGCGAGCCGCCGTCGACCTGCAGCGACACCGGCCTCGTCAGCCAGCGGCCAGGACGGATCGCGCTGCGGCTCAGCGACGTCGCCCGCGAGCAGCCCGCGCGGTAGGCCCACGGTGAAGCCCCGGACGCTCGACCCCCGCCGAAAGCATGGCCCGGGCTGCTCCGCCGCGCGCGGCGGGCGAACTGATCCGCAGGACGTCGAGGCGGGCTCGATCACCCCTCGCCGCGCGGCGGCTCGAGCATCGCGGCCACATCGCCGCTGTAGGCACGGACGGTGTGGTCCGGCGAGCTCGCCCGCGCGGTCGACGCCTTGCAGAACGAGGTCGGTGAGGGTCCCCGCCTGGCGTGGCGTTCGAGCAGCAGACGGTACGGGTGACGACATGAGCCGCGAGCAGCGCTGGCCGAGGTTCGCCGCCTGGCACTGGAAGCGGCGCGGCCAGCATGTTGTCCTTCCAGCTCTACGTCGAGGGCGACAACCTGGGTGCGCTGAACCTCTACTCCAGCCAGCCCGATGCCTTCGACGACGAGTCCGAGCACGTCGGCCTGCTGTGACGCACACAGCCGGCGGGTCGTGGCGCAGCTGGGCATGACAGCCGGCCGACATCGCGGAGGTGACCGGGCCAGGGACGACCATCGGATGCCGGCTGAGCAGCCGGGCGCGCTCGAGGGTGGCAAGCGAGCCGCTGCGCAGGGCCGCCTCGACCACCACCGTGCCGAGGGACAGTGCCGCGATCAACCGATTACGTACGAGGAAGCGACCGCGGGTCGGCGAGCTGCCCGGCGGCAGCTCCGACACGACCAGCCCGGTGGACGCGATCTGCCGCAGCAGCCGGTCGTGCCCGCGCGGGTAGGCGACGTCGACCCCGCAGGCGAGGACCGCGATCGTGGGGGTGCGGGTGGAGGCCAGCGCGCCGCGGTGGGCGGCGGCGTCGATGCCGTAGGCCCCGCCACTGATCACCGCGACGCCGCGGTCGCTGAGCGCCGTGGACAGGTCACCGGCGACATACGCTCCGTAGGCGGTGGCTGCGCGGGCTCCGACGACGGCCACCGTCGTCCTGGTCGGCGAGCTTCCCGCGCAACTGCAGGACGGCCTTGTGTGCATCTGCAGATCCGGCTCGGTGACGCCGAGGACCCGACTGGATCTCGGCGAGCGTGAGGCCCTCGTAGTAGTAGAGCGTCACGACGATCTTCTCCCGCTCCAGCGTGTTGATCGCCTTGGCCAGTACAGGTATTGGTCTCCTCGGACTCGGGCGCGGCCCGCACCGGGTCCTCGGGCCTTGGTGTCCCCAGGGTGTCCACCAGGGAGAGCTTTGTCGCCCTTCTCGCCACCGGCCGAGAGCAGCGCAGGATCGGTCGAGCGCGACGGTCAGCTGCCGACGAATCGCCTGCTCGGCCTGGTCGCCGCGCGGGAGATGGCCAGCGACGACGCAGCTCGACCGGCGACCTGTCCGTTGGTGCGCCAGCTCGGCGGCGACCTCGGCGCGCTTGCGGGCGTGGGCCACCCGGGCGGCGACCTGCAGGGCTCACCCCGGCTCCTCGGCCAGCATCTCGGCCCGGGTGATGCGCGGCATCTCGACGCGCAGGTCGACCCCGGTCCAGCAGCGGCCCCGGAGCGGACCGAGGAGCACTGGTCCTCCGGCTTGGCGCACGGGCAGTCGCCGCGAGCGCAGCTCGTCGATAGACCGCGGTCCGCCGACGCGGGTGATGGATACGCCCGCTCTCCAGGATGGCGTACGTCGCGAACTCGATCGCCTCGTCGAGGTCGAACTTCTGGATGGCGTCGATGAGTCCGAAGGCGACGCCGCCCCGCCGACGACACGAGGTCGGCGGTGTGGTGCGATCCTGGAAAGGCGGCCGCGACACGACGCCCGGCCCAGCGTGCCGGCGACCGAGTGGACTGCGGTGACCTCGAGCGTCGGCGAGCTAGAGCAGGATCACCCCCGACATGCGCTCGGCCAGCATCGTCTTGCCGCTCCCGGTAGCCCGTAGCAGCACGTGATGACCGCCCGCCGCGGCCACCTCGATCGCGGTGCGGCCGGACACCTGCCCGGCGACGTCGACGAGATCGTCCGGGTCCGACGTCCGGTGGGGGCGGCGCAGGCGGGAGCGCGCCTCGTCGTAGGGCTCCCCTGTCAGCAGGCGGACGAGGTCGCGCAGGAGCCGGTCGTCGACTCCGGGGACGGTCAGCCTCGGCGACGTCCTCAGCCGACGACCCGGTCGACACCGGCCCGGGCGGCGGTGAACACCGCCGGCAGCACCGCGCACCGGCCGGACCCGGTCCAGACTCAATCGCCGACCAGCACCCGGCCCAGCAGCGAGCCGGCTCAGTTGCGCGAGGATGGCCGCCGCCAGCGCCAGGTCGAAGGCGCTACCCCGCAGCTGCTCGACGCCGACGTGACAGGTCGCCCGGTGCGGCTGGACGGCGGCGTGCCGTTCCGTGTGGACCTGGCCGTGGCGCGTCGAGGCGACGCGCGGGCGCGCGAGCGCGAGGCGCAGGTCCGCGCCGTCGCGCCCCCGAGCACGAGCTGGAGCGGGCGGCCGAGCTGCTGGCCGCGCTGGAAGCGTGGCGAGGCGCACGGCGTGCCGGCGTCGGGTGGCCGGCGGTGCACGTCGGCCATGGTGCGGCGGTCGCGTTCGTGATCGTCGCGCCGGACGGGCAACCGCAGCACCCGCGCGTGGTCATGGCTGGGGCCGTCCCGTTCTGCTTCCAGCCGACCAAGCAGCAGGGCCTGCCGAGTGCGCCGCCGCGCGGCCGGTGCGACATGCTGGAGGAGCCGGGCGGTCTATCCGGCGTGCGACACCTGGCCGCTGTGCGTCACGGCACCGGACGACGCGCGGGCGTAAGGACGTGCTGCGCTGTGGCCCGGCAGGATGATCGGGGCACCAGGTGGGGAGTCATGCGGGCGTACCTGACCCCCGCGCCCGCACGTGCGCCTGCAAGCTGCCCGCCAGGTACGGGCAGCGGCGAGACTACTCGGCACCGGCGGCCCGTTCGGCGTCCCGCGTCGTCGACGGCGGCGCGGCTCGAGCTCAGCCGCGGCGGCGCGCAGAGTCAGCCGCGGTGGCGTAGACCTGGAGGCGCCGCCGGCCAGCCCCATCACTCCAGCCGGCGGCGCGGGATCAGGTGCGGTGTCGTCCACGACGTGCAGCCGGGCGCGCAGATCGTGCAGCTCGGCCTCGCGGGCCTGCTCGTGCACCAGGCGGTCGAGGTCGCCCAGTCGGCGCTCGAAGCCTGGCCCGTCGGGCTGCAACGAGGGCGGCCACGGCGGCCACGCGCGCCTGCTGGTCCTTCGCCAGCAGCGCACGGTACAACCTCTGCAGAGCGCCTACGCCGGTGCCGCCGGACAGCGTGACCACGCGCCAGTAGCGCGTCGGTTCCTGGTCCAGCGCGTGTGCACCTCGGCCAGCAGCCGTCCGGCCAGCTCTCGCGCTGCTCCTGCGTCACCTCGGCCGAGCGGGCACGCCCGTCGGTCTGCTCGCGCTGCGCGCTGCAGCCGCTGCATCGTCTGCACGCCTGCGCGCGCGGTCCAGCTGGACAGCGTGCCGCGCGGGACGCCGGACGGGTGCCGCGCGGCCAGGCCGTGCTGCAGGTACAGCAGGGCGTCGGCGCGCTGCTGGTCGGTGTAGCGCCGGCTCAGGCGCCGCACGGTCGGCTGGTACAGCCCGCGGAAGGTGCCCACGGTGAAGGTGCCCACGGCGCCGCGGTGGTCGTCGAGGGTCACGGGTCCCCGTCCACGTCGAACACGATCACGGGACCGGCTGCGGCGAGCGCGGTTCGGCAGGGCCGGGCTGCGGCAGGGCGTGCTGCTCACGTGCCCTGGCCGGCCTGGTCGTCGTGCTGCGCGGGCTGGACGGGCCGGGCCGGGCGCGGTAAGGCGGATCGCGGCCGACGCGCCTGCTCGCCCACGGTCGGCACGCCGGTGCGCGGCTCGGGGTCGATGGTGCCGCCCACCTCGTCGCAGCCACGTCGCCCCGACTGGTGCCGCTCACTCGTCGTCCTGTTCGGCCTCGCTGGCGATGTCGGCCAGCTCGTTGCGCACCTGGCCGAGGCGCACGTGCGCTGTCGCGGCCCATCAGCGGGCCGGCTGCTGCCCTGGAGCCTGGCGCAGCTGCTCCTGCGCGACGACGACGGCGGCCTGGGCGTCGGTGACGGCGGCCGACAGCGCGGGCGCCTGGCCGTTGAGCGCGAGCTGCTGCTGGTACGCGGCCTCCTGGCGCAGCAGCAGGGCGCGGCGGGCGTCGCTCCTGCCGGCGGGCCTTGCGGGTGGGCTCGATCAGGGTCAGTCTCCTGTTCGTCGGGGGCGTGCTGGAGGTAAGCACTGGAGCCGGACGACGCCGCGTCGCGTGGTGCCCACGGCGCCGACCGGGTACGTGCGCGCGGCTGCGGCTGCCGACGCTGCTGGATCCGGGTCGGACGGGTGGCCGCCGGGCGGCTGCTGTGCGGCCGGCAGCACCTGGCCGTCCTGGCCGGTCAGCTGCGGGCGCCGATGGGCGCGGCGGCCCGAGGTCGGCGCCGGGTGCGGCGTGGCCATCGGCGTGCGCGTCGGCGGCCAGGTCGGCGCCGTCGCTGCGGTGGACTTCTGCTGGTCCACGGGGTTCTCTATCTGACGGGGACCGCCGGCGCGGGTCGCGTCCGGCAATCGATAACTCGGGGGGCAGGCGGTCGTCCGGCGGCCACATCGGCGGCGGTGAGCTCGGTACGCGCGCGGACGACCATCGCGTGGAGCTTCACGGCCAGGGCGGCGCCGATGACGCGAGCGCCGTGTCGAGCACGGGTCCGCGGCTCATGCGCGGCCGAGCGGTCGCGCAGCTCGACCACAACCGTGTTGTGCTCGTGCGACAGCGCACGCGTCACAGCCGCAGGCGTGTTGCGGCGCGCAGCAGCCACAGCGACGCGCGCCGTCGGGGCCGACGCACTCGGAGGCGGCCACCTCGGCCGACAGGGGCACGGTGAGCGCCTGCGGTGGGCCGGGGTTCTGCCGGAGCAGGCCGGGTCGTGGCCGCGCGGGTACCTCGACGCCAGGGCACGCGCCCAGGTCGTCAAGGACCCTGCTGCTCGCGACTGACACGGCCGCGCTCGGCCTTCATCGGCGAGCACGAGGCGGTCCCGGCGCACGCACGCGATGGGCGCTGCGCCGGCGTCGTGCACGTGGACGCGCCAGCCGCGCGATCACCGCCAGGCCGCGGCCGCTCGCTCATGGCGCCGGCCGCGGTCACGGGCGCCGGCCCAGGCCGACGGCACGCACGTCGTCAAGCGTCGGCACCACGGCGGCAGCAGGCGCACGCTGCCGGCGGCTCGCGACAACGGCCACCGCTGCAGCGGATGCACGCTGCGACGTCCCGGTCGTGCAGCTCGCGGGCGCTGTTCGCGTGGAGGCGCGTAGACGCCGGCGAGCTGGTGGGCCGGCAGCAGCTCGTGGCGTTCGCGTGCGCAGCGACCTGGGCTGTAGCCCTGCTCGGCGAAGGGGCGCAGGACGCGCGGCGCGTAGCGCTCGCCGGCCACTCCGCGGCCCTGCAGCCGCGGGCAGCACGTCCGTTGTACGGGCAGCTGCTCGTCGATCACAGCCGGGCGTGGTCACCGGGCACCCGCTACAGCCATAAGCGACGCCTGCCCGCCAGGTGCTCCGCCTGCTGCCGGCACGCGCCGTCGTGGCTGAGACGGTGACGTACTCGCACGATCTTCTCCGCTGCCTGGTAGTCCTGACTCCTCCTCGGGGGCTGTCTGAGTCGACCTGCCTGAGCCGGGTCCATCCTGCACCGCCTGGAGACCCTGCACGCCACTGATGACCGGGATCGACGATGCGGGACCTAGCCGCACCTGACCTGCACGACGCCAGCCGTCCGCGAGGGCGATGGTCAGCGTGGACCCTTCCGCTGGCGCCGCACGGCCGCGGACTCGCTGGCGTCGGTGTCGTCCGGCTCCCACGCGCCGGCCGATGGCGTGGGCGAGGTCGTCCAGCGCGGCGGGTCGTCGCGGTCCGCTCACGAGTGCCATGTACGCCAGCAGCCGGAAGGCGTGGTTCAGCCCGGCCCAGCTCGTGTAGACCGCGGCCACGTTGCTAGCGCCCATCAGGCCAGGCAGGGACGGATGGCCCGGTCACGAACCTGCGCCGGGCGGGTCGCCCGCACCGGTGCGGAACGGGCACGGCCGGCGGCGCGCTGTCGGCCAGCCGAACACGTGGGAGCGCGCGCTGGGCGCTGCTGGCGGGGCGCCAGGAGGTCTCGACCTCGGCCCTGGGCCGCACGCCGTCGACCCTGCTGCTGTCGCCTCCTCCAGCCAGCGCAGCGACGCGCCCCAGCGGGCGCCGCGGTCGCCGGTCAGCCGGCGCGTGCCGGCCTCCCAGGAACGCAGGGTCACCTCGGGCGGCGAGCTGCGGGCCATCTCGGCGCGGGACAGGCCGGCGCCCTCACCGTACCTCGGCCAGCACACGCGGCCAGGTGGCGTGATGCGGAGGTCGCGCAGCTCGCTCGTCGCTCTGTCTGTCGACACGCTGCTGATACAAGGTGCGTGACAGGTACTGGCGCAACGACGTAGGGTCATCGCGTCGGAACGAGATGAGGAGGCGGCTATGGGCCGTGCGTGGCGCTGTCGTCAAGGCGGACGGCAGCGACGTGGGTGACCGTGGACGATCCCGA
Organism: Mycobacteriales bacterium; assembly: GCA_030447385.1. GTDB lineage: Bacteria > Actinomycetota > Actinomycetes > Mycobacteriales > SCTD01 > SCTD01. Next base: position 14,173 of record JAUJOY010000003.1, on the reverse strand, counting down.
CCTGCTGCCGTGGCTGGCGCAGGTCCAGGTCGCGCACGTGGACGGAGTGGCGCATCATCACGGCTGGAACCGCGCCGCGAGCTGCCGGCGGTGCGCGTGCGCGACCTCGTGGTGACGGCCGACAACCGCTGACCTGAGCTGCGCGCGGCCGGGCTGCACGCGCTGCAGCTGGAGCTGCACGAGGCGCTGGACGTCGAGGGCGCACCGGGCAAGGCGCGGGCCAACTCCTGGGATGACGAGCACTACCTGCGCGTGGCCCAGGTGTACCGGGCGGCCGAGGACGCGGGCACAGCATCGCAAGGCGCTGGCAGGTGGAGCCGCCCACGGTCAGCAGGTGGCTGGCCGGGCGCGCCGACGCGACGGCGCCGTACCCCGCCGACGACCGGCAAGTGACCGGCCGGGCGGTGTGCGTGCGCTGTACGTCGGCGTGAACGGGAGCAGGCCACGACGGCACGTCGCTGGAGACCCAGGAGCAGGGTGCCGCGCCTACTGCGTGGCCCAGGGCTGGACCGTGCAGGACGTGTACGTGGACGCCGGCGTGAGCGGCGCCAAGGCGTCACGGCCGGCGCTGGACGCCATGCTGGGCGCGGTGCACGCGGGCCAGGTGGACGCGGTGCTGGTCGCCAAGCTGGACCGGCTCTCGCGCAGCATGGGCAACCTGTCCCCGCTGCTGGCCGACCTCGACGGCCGGGGCGTGGCCCTGGTCAGCATCGCCGAGAGCTTCGACAGCGCCAGCCCGGCCGGGCGCCTCATGCGCAACATGCTCGGCAGCATGGCCGAGTGGGAGCGCGACGTGATCCGCGAGCGCACCACGTCCGGCCGGCGGGCGCATCGCCCAGGGCGGCTGGGGATCCGGCAACGTCGCGCCGTACGGCTACCGGGTCGTGGGCGAGCGAGCCGAGGCGCACCTGGAAGTGGATGAGCGCGAGGGCAGCCATGATCCGGCGGGCTGTCGAGCTGCTGCTGGACCGCGGCCAGACGACAGGACAGGCGGCGCAGGTGAACGCCGAGGGCTACACGCCGCGCAAGGCGCCGCGCTGGTCGCAGACGAACCTGCGCAACGTGCTGCTGCGTAAGCGCTTCGACGGCACGTGGACGTACGGCAAGGAGGCGCGCGGCGGCCGGCAGGCTGACCCGCTGACCGTGGCCGTGCCGCCGATCCTCGACAGCGAGCGGGCCGAGGCGCTGCGCGCGTACCTGCGTGCCACGGCCACGGACAAGCCGCCGCGCGAGCACCGTACCCGCTGACCGGGCGCCTGGTCGGCACGTGCGGCCACACCTTCCACGGCGTCGGCCGCGCGGACCGGACGGTGATCCGCTACCGCTGCGTACGCCAGGGACACGCCGCACCACGACCGCTGCCTGGAGCCGACCGTGCGGGCCGAGGAGGTCGAGGGCGCCGTGTGGGCGTCGGTGCTGGAGCTGCTGGCCGACCCGCGGCGCCTCATGGCCCAGGCGGCCGAACACCTCGGGCTGCTGGAGGGCGCGGCCGGCGTCGAGCGGGACGCGCTCGTGCGTGCGCAGGTCGAGGTGGAGCGGCGCCAGCAGGCGCTCGTGGACGCCACGGCCACGGGGCTGCAGGCCGGCCTCGACAGCGACACGCTGCGCCAGGTCGTCACGCGGCTGCGGCGCGACCTGGCCGAGGCGCGGCGCGCACGTGCGCATGGTCGCTGCGATGCAGGCCCAGACCGGCGTGCAGGTCGAGCGGGTGTCGCAGGTGCAGCGTCGCGCTCGTGGCGCAGGACCGGCTGGCCACGGCCGACCGTGCGCTGCAGCAGCAGGTGCTGGCGCTGCTGGACGTGCGCGTGACGATCCTCGACCACGGCGAGGCCGGTAACCGAGCGCGACGGGGCGGCGGTGCGGCGCGCGTCGAGGGCAGCGTGGCGCACGACCTGCTGCTGGCAGGTGCGCAGGTGACTGGCACCCATCCGTCAGGGCGTCAGTGCCAGGGTGATCCGGCGCTGCGGCCAGGCCTGCCCGCTGTTGACGATCGCCGCCCGGACCCGGTCGCGCGCCTCACCGAGGGCCGCGTCCGGCAGGCCGATGACGCTGAAGCCGGGCAGGCCCCTTGCCAGATCGGCCTCGACCTCGACCAGGTGGCCGTCCAGGCCGACGAGCCCCACTGCGTACGCCCGTGCCAGCGCCACCCCGACCACCTCCGGTCCGGACCCTTCCCTGCCGGGCCTGTGAGCGCAGTGGGCTCGCGTGCGGCTGTGGACGAGGCCTGCGCTGTCCACAGCCGCGCGCTTCGCCGTCCACAGCCCGCGCGTACGCGGCGGCCGGCGAGTCCAGATGGCCATCACAAACTGATTTCACTGATCACTCAATGTGACGAAACGGGGTGCCGAAAAACCGCATCAACACGGACTAGCCGTGCTCATCCCCCCGAAAGCCGGTACACACAGTGACTGCCACGCCGTCCGTCAGCCTCTCCCCCTCGATCTCGACTGCGCGCCCGGCGTCCTCACGTCGCGGTTACGGGCGCCCCTGGTGATGTTCATCATCCTGGCCACCCTCGTGCTCGGCCCCGTCCAGTCGGCCCACGCCTCGGCGGACGAGGCGCAGTTCCTCACGCTGGTGAACGTGGAACGTGTCAGCCGCGGACTGCCGATCCTGACCCTGCAACCGGTCATCAGCGACAACCTGTCCCGGCCGTGGTCGACGCAGATGGCCGCGACCGGGAGGTTGGCGCACTCGGGCAGCGGTCAGCAGATCCTCGAGAACGTGGCGCGGTACTTCCCGACGACCAGCAGCGCCGGGGAGAACGTCGGCTACGCGAGCTCGGTCGTCGAGCTGCACGCGGCCCTGATGGCCTCCGCCCCACACCGGGCGAACATCCTGTCCGGGACGTTCCGCTCCGTGGGCCTCGGCGTGGTCCAGGCCAACGGGCAGGTATGGGTGACCCAGACCTTCTTCGCCGTCTCGACCAAGGCGGCACCGGCCCCTGCCCAGCCGGCCCCGGCGAAGCCGGCCGTGGCCGCGCCGGCTGCTCCCAGCCCGCCGCCGCCGCTCCCAAGCCAGCCGCCGTTCAGCCCGCCGCTCCGCTCCGAAGCCGGCCGCCGTTCAGCCCGCCGCCGCTCAAGCCGCCGCCGCCGGCCAGCCGCCGCTCCGGTCGCCGGCCGCCCGCCGCCGCGCGACCGTCCTGGTTGCACCAGCAGCTGCCCCTCCGCCCGCCGTCTCCGGCCAGGCCGCGAACGGTCCCAGCCCGATCCCGGCCCCGGTACAGAGCGCGCTGAGCGACGAGGTGGCCGACCTGGCCGCACCGTTCCTGGTCGACAACGGCACACACGTGTCACCCCGGCCGGCGCTGTCGCCAGCGCCCTGGCCCTCTGCCTGGCGCTGGCAGTCCGCAGGCAGCAGCTCCGAACCCCGCGACTGAACACCGCGATACGGGCCGGTCAAGGTCAGGCAGGGTCAAGGTCTCGCTGGTGAGCACCCGCCCGGCGACGTCCCGCGCACGGTCATCACGCCGCTGTCGCCGTCGACACCTCCCCGAACTGCAGGCCATCGCTCGGTGGTTGGTTTGGACGGTCGGCGGCTCGCGAGTAGACCCTGCGGCGAAGGTCGCGTCCAGCGTTCGGCCGAAGGTGGGCGTGCCGCGGCCGGTGACGAACTCCCAGAACGGGTCGAAGTCCGGTCGCCGCCTTCTCCGAGAAGCGGCGGTGTAGGACATCCGCTGTCGACACGACGTTGCGCGCCGAGCTTCGAGGTCCGACAGCCGGGCGCGAACTCGAGCTGCGCCCGGCCGGCGAACCGGGCTCGCGGTTGGCGATGCCCTCCTGGTTGACGTCCGCCACCAGGGTCGTTGTCGGATGCGACGACCTTCCACAGCGCGCGGGACGACCGCGAGCGTCGCCGCGCCAGCTGGTCGTCACCGAGGATGACGGTCTCCGCCCCGCTGGTCGCCAGGTTGGTCGTGTTGGGCCCGCGGTAGGCGCAGGTCCAGCGCGAAGACGTCGACCAGCGGGCCGTACGGCAGCGACCGGTCGATCCGGCTCCCGTTGATCGGCATGTACTCCAAGAAGGCCTGCCGAGCGCGGCGGCGAGCGTGTCGACGCCTTGACCGTGTAGGGCTGTCTCCACCGGTGTCGCCCAGCCTCCCGGGGTACCAGTTGTTGGTGACCTCGTGATCGTCCCACTGCGAGAACTGCACCTGCGCGGCGACGGCGCACGCATCGAGCAGGTTGTAGCGGAACTGGCCGCGGTATTCCGCGGGCGCGCGCGACCTTGCTCTTCTCCGGGGTGACCAGGTTGCGCCAGACCGTGCCGTCCGGCGAACGCTCTCCTGCAGCGGTCCGTCCGCGTAGACGCTGTCGCCTGGAGTGGAGGAAGAAGTCGTCGAGCTGCCGGACCGCTTCGAAGCCGGTCATGCCGCCGGTGTCAGGGTTGATGCCCCAGCCCTGCCCGGCGACGTCACCGGACCACGCGAAGTTGACGTCGCGGCGGTCGGCCGGCGCGGTGCGCAAGTCCCGACCAGGGCCTCACTCGAGTGCCCGGCGTTGCCGTTCTCGGCGAAACGTACGCGGTAGAACAGCTCGGTCCCCGCCGGCAGCCGGTCAGCTGGACCTTCCCGGTGTAGTCGGTGTCGCCCACCTCGACTCATATCTCCGGCGCGGAGCCCGGAAGCGCTCGGTCGCGGCGACCTCGACGACCATGCGGGCCGGACGGTCAGTCTTCGACCAGATCACCCCGGTGGGCGTGACGTCCCGCTCTGCACGCCCCATCCGGTGACGGGCCGGGATCTGCGCAAGACGCCGAGAGGGCGCCGGGGCGGCGTCGCCAGGGCACCGCCGACCAGGTCGACGGCGGATGTCGCCGCGACAGGCCGGGTGTCTCGGGCGGGACGGGCAGGTCCGACATGTGGCTCCTCGCCGCGTTGGAATCGGTCGAAGCCGAACGTGGTAGCCGACAGGCTTCGCGGCGACGCCGAGGTGAGCCCTGCATGAGCATCAGATGAACCCGCGGTACGACGCGCGCCACGTCAACGGCGCGTCCACACCTCCACGAGCCCCGACCGCTCGGAGACCGCGGTCCGCTCGTAGCGCGCCGCCCCGCAGCAGACGCTGGGTGTCCGGCCGGGCGAGCAGCGCGGGACCGGCCCTGCTCCCGCCGATGACGAGCACCGCGTCGATGTCCTGCGCGCAGCAGCAAGGTCGATCGCAGATGCGGCGAGACCGGTCAGGTCGGGTCGATGCGGCGGCGCGGTCGCGCCGGCGCGAAACCGGGCGTACCGTAGTCCAGGGTCGCCTCGTAGTGCCCGACATCGACGCCGTCGAGAAGCACGGCGAGCCGCCGAGCACGCAACAGCGGAACCGGTTGCCGACCGGCCCGCCGACCGCCGGATCACGCCACAGTTGCAAGCTGAGCAGCGTCGAGCCTTGGGGGAGGTTGTCGCCGCCAGCGACAGCATCTCGGCGACGTCGCGCTGATACCGGATCTCGGTGGGGACACGTAGACCGGCAAGCAGCACCGCCGCGCTCAGCAGCGCACCGACCACCAACCGCCGGAACCGCGGATCCGGCACCGGTCCAGCAGTCCAGAGCAGCAGGAGCAGGGGCGGGAAGAAGCTCAGCCGGTCGTTCAGGAACCCGTAGTCCGGGCCGTAGCGAGCCGGCATGCCGGCGAGCAGCAGAGCGCGTGGTCCAAGAGCTTGCCGCTCCGGGGCTCGGATCGCACCGGCGGGCCACCACGACCAGCGCGACCAGCGTCAGCGCGACGGCCGTCGCCGGCAGGTACTCATAGCGTGAATACACGGCAAGTGGACGGCCGAGCGTCGCGAGACCGAGCACCAGGTCGACCGCTGATCGCCGTACCGGCGTCCCGGCGGCCGGGCTGGCGAGAAGCAAGGCGGTGAGGACCAGGATCGGCAGCGCCGCCAGGGCCGGCGGAAGCAGGTGGTCACGAACGGCTCGCAGCGCGCCCCCCTCCGCCGGGCCGAGACCGCCCGAAGGACAGCGAGCACCGCCACGAACAGGCCGGCGATCAGCAACGGCAGCAGGTGCGCGAACCAGGCCAGCAGCAGCAACGCCGACAGGCCCGCGACCGCCTGCCCGGACCAGCCGTCGCGGCGCCGCAGCGCCAGGCCGAGGACGAACAAGGTGATGCTGACCGAGAGGCAGAAGTTGTAGAACCCGTAGTAGTAGAGGTAGTTCCCCGCGAACGGCAGGGCGGCGACAGCGAGCCAGCCGGCCTGCGCATGCACCCCGCGCAGTGCGTAGCGCAGGCCCAACGTCAGCAGGACGACGTAGGCGCCGACGAGCAGGCGCTCCGCGACGTCCGGCCCGGTGAGGTGGAGCAGACCCGCGAGCACCAGCGTGGTCAGCATGTTCGGCACGGGGCGCAGATCCACCTCGTACAGCCGGCGCAGCACGTCCCGGCCGGGGTCGTCGTAGGACAGCAGCACGGCCGCCCCGGCAAGGTGCGCGGGGCCGTCCACCGTGACGACGCGGGCAAGCAGCAGCAGCGGGAGCAGCTGCAGCAGAAGGGTCGCCCACAGCACGCGGTCTGCCGGGATCCGGCCCTGCGCCCGCCGCAAGGCCGTTGCCCACATGGGACCACCCTGCCATCAGCTGCAGGTCGCCGAGCTGATCGGTGTTGATGTAGTCGACCTGCGCGTCGAGCACCTCTGCCCACACCGCCCGCGCCGGGGGACCGGACCCACGCCGCGCCAGGTGAAGAGAGCCGGCTAACACCAGGTGACCTGTGTGAGGACGTCCCCGGTGAGCCGCCGGGACGGTACGGTCCCCATGGCGAAGAACGGGGGGACGTGGTGGCGCAGCTGCGGACGAACGGTCATCGCGTCGTCGAGGCCCACCTGAACGGCGACAGCGTCAAGGCGCTGACCGGGTCGATGGTCGCGTACGAAGGCAAGGTGCAGTTCAAGAAGGCGTCGTTCGGCGGTGGTGAAGGCGTCATGAAGACCCGGCACTGCTGGCCTACGAGTCGACCCTGTCCACGAACGTCACCTTCGCCGGCATGCACGGGATGTCCGCCGGCCAGGGGTTGACGACCACCTCGGTGTCCGGTCACGGATCGGTCGCGATCCTGTCCGACGGCCCGGCGATCTGCCTGGAGGTCTCCCCTCAGTATCCGGTGACCGTCGATCCACAGGCCTATCTCGGCTCCTCCGGCCAGCTCCAGCAGGGTTTCGTGACCGGCGTCAACTGGAAGTCGCTGATCGGTGAGGGCAGCGGCGAGCCGTTCAGCCTGCAGTTCTCCGGCACCGGCCGGGTGTGGATCCAGCCGGCCGAGCGGTAGAGGACCGGGCGATGGCGTTCGAGAAGGTCAACTCCAAGGTCGTGAAGGTGCCCGTGGCGCCGGGCCGTGAGGTGCTGGCCCGGCGCGGGGCGATGCTCGGCTACACCGGCGACGTGCGCTTCGCACCGGTGCGTTCGGGGGGTGGCTCGGTCGGCGGCTTGCTCGGCTCCCAGCTGTCCGGCGAGTCAGCCGCCATGATGGTGGCGCAGGGCTCGGGTGAGGTGTTCTACGGCTTCCAGGGACTGACGTACGCGGTCGTCGACCTCAACGGCGCGGAGCTGCTCACCGTGGAGTCCAACCGGCTCCTGGTGCACGACGCCCACCTCAACTCGGCCGTGGTCCCGCTGACCGCCCAGCAGTCCGGGGGCGGTTTCCGGGCCGGGCTGCGCTCGGCCGCGACCGGCGCGATGACCGGCCAGGGCATGTTCACCTCACAGCTGTCGGGGGCGGGCTCGGTCGCGGTGCTCGCCCACGGCGAGGTGCTGGAGCTCCCGGTCCGGGCCGACAAGCCGGTGATCGTCGACCCGCAGGCGTTCGTCGCCGCGCGCGGCCAGGTGTAGGTGTCGTTGGGGGCCAACGTGAGCGTCAAGGAGGCCCGCTCGGGGGAGATGTTCCAGCTGACCGCGACCGGCCAGGGCACGGTGTACGTGCAGGCCTCCGAGCGGAAGTTCTGACAGGAGAGCCGTGCCCACGCAGCCGCTCAGCCCGGGAACCCTTCCGGTCGACGACAACATCAACCCCTACTCCTTCTGCATCGACCTGCACGGCGAGTGGTTCATGCAGAAGGGCAAGATGATCGCCTACTACGGCCAGATGCGGTTCGAGTCGCTCGCGGCGACCAGCCTGTCGGCGATGGTCGCGGTCCGGTTCTCCTCGCCGCTCTACTCGCGGGACTGGATCGTCGCGACCGGTCAGGGAAAGCTGATCCTGGGCGACCGCGGCTACGACCTCAACGCCTACGACCTCGACAACGGCAACCTGACGATCCGGGCCGCGAACCTCAGCGCGTTCCAGCCGAGCCTGTCGCTGAAGCAGTCGATCGTGCCGGGTTTCGTGACTCTGATCGGGACCGGCAAGTTCGTCGCGTCCTCCAACGGGCCGGTTCTGTTCGTCGAGCCGCCGCTGCGCGTCGATCCGGACGCGCTGGTCGGGTGGGCGGACTGCCCGAGCCCGAGCCACCACTACGACGCGGGCTGGATGAGCGGCTTCCTGCAGGCGGCGCAGGGCTTCTTCGGCCGCAACTCCGGCGAGGAGCGCCAGTTCGACTTCACCGGGACAGGAACGGTGCTGATGCAGTCCTCCGAGGCGGCCGTTCACGACCCCAGCGTGCTGCGCAACATCGAGAGCCAGGTGCCGCTGCTCGGCCAGCCGGACCTGCGCACGCTGCACGCGAGAATCGGCCAGCAGCTCCAGCAGTCGCAGCACTGAGCCTCAGCCGGTGGGCGGCGGCTCCCAGTGCACGACCTTCACCCGGCTGAGCTCGTCGAGCAGCTCCGGGCCGTAGCCCAGCCCCTGGCCGCTCCCGCGGCCGGGGTGCGCGGCACCGCCGGGCGCCCCGCCGAACACGGCGTTGACCTTCACCGTGCCGACCGGCAGCTCACGGACGGCCCGCTGCACGTGCGCCATGTCGGCGCTGAGCACGGTGGCCGCCAGGCCGTACGCCGATCGACCCGCGTGCAGTGCAGCGCCGCGTCGAAGGAGCCGACGACCTGCACCGCCGCGACCGGGCCGAACGTCTCCTGCGACATGATCGCCATGTCCTCGGTGCAGCCGGTCAGCACCGTCGGCGGGTAGAACGCGCCGGACCGTCCAGGACCTCTCCACCGGCGAGGAGCTCCGCCCCGGCGGCCAGCGCGCCGCGTACCTGCCGGTCCACCACGGCCCGCTGGCGACGGTCCACCATCGGTCCCATCGTCGTGTCCGGGCCGTCCCAGCTGCCGAGGACCCGCTCTCCCGCCTCGGCGACGAGGGCGTCGAGGAAGGCGGGCGCGAGCTGCTCGTGCACGTAGACGCGCTCCACCGAGGTGCAGATCTGCCCGGCGTTGGCGAAGGCGCCGAGCGCAACCTGCCCGGCCGCCCAGACCGGGTCGACCCCGGCGTCGACGAGGCACGGGTCCTTGCCGCCGCCCTCGAGGACGGCGTGGGCGCCGGACTGCGCGCAGCGGCGGCGATCGACCGGGCGGTGTCGGACGACCCCACGAAGTAGACGACGTCCACGTCGGCGTGTGAGGCCAGCGGTGCGCCGGTGCGCCCGCCGCCGTGCAGCACCTGCAGCACATCCGGCGGCAGCACCTCGCACCGAGCACCTCGGCGAGGCGCTGGCCGGACAGCGGGGTCCGCTCGCTGGGCTTGAAGACCACCGTGTCGCCGACGACGAGAGCGGCTGAGATGGCCTGCAGGGCAATGGCCACCGGGTCGTTCCAGGGGGTCAGGACGACGCACACGCCGCGCGGCTCCCAGCTCATCACGTCGGTCGACTGCCACCCGCCCTGCAGGGCGTGACCGCGGTGCAGCGGCCCGAGCTCGGCGTACTGCTCGAGGGCGCCGAGACCGGCGAGCACGCCGCCACGGCTGTCGCCGAGCGGCTTGCCTCCTCGCGGCTCTGCAGCTCGGCGAGCGCGTCGACCTCCTCGCGCAGCTTGCGTCCGGCCTGCTTGAGCAGGTCGGCGCGGTCGGCCGGGCTGGTGCGCGCCCAGGACGGCGCGGCGCCGCGAGCCGCGGCAACCGCCTGGTCGACCTGCCCGGTGGTGGCGATCGGCACCGAGCCGACCAGCTCGCCGGTGCACGGGTCATGGATGTCGAGGGTGGCCATGCGGCTCGCCTACCCGGTCCCGACGGCCGCAACAGCCAGGTTGCTGGCGGGTCCGAGCGGGCAGGCGCAGGGCGTGTCCCTCCCGCTGCGCGTCCTGACCTGGCACGTGCACGGGTCGTACCTGCAGTATCTGAGCTCGGTTCCCGTGACCTGGCTGCTGCCGGTGCGCCCGGACCGGACGGGCGGGTACGGCGGGCGCGGCGCAACGTTTCGCTGGCCGGACAACGTCGTGGAGGTCCCGGCGGACGACGTCGCCGGGCTGGACGTCGACCTGGTGCTCACCCAGAGCCGCGCCAACTGGGAGCTGGACCGGCACGCGCTGCTGGGGTCTCGGGTGCACGAACTGCCACGGGTGCACATCGAGCACGACCCGCCGGCGTCCTGGCCGAACGACGCGCTGCACCCGGTGCAGGACCCGTCGGCCCTGCTGGTCCACGTCACCGACTTCAACCGACTGATGTGGGACAGCGGCGAGACGCCCAGCACCGTGGTCGAGCACGGCGTCGCCGTACCGGATCTGCCCTGGACCGGCGAGCTGGAGCGGGCGATCACGGTGGTGAACAACCTGTGGACCCGGGGTCGGCGGCTCGGTCCGGACGTCTTCGAGCGGGTCGCCGAGCAGGTGCCCGTCGATCTCGCGGGCATGGGCGGCGACCGCTGGCCGACCTGGCTCGGCGATGTACGGCTGGCCGAGCTGCACCAGCGGTTGCCGGCCTACCGGGTGTTCGTTCACCCGATCCGCTACACCTCGCTCGGGCTCGCCGTCTGCGAGGCGATGGCGCTCGGCCTGCCGGTCGTCGGCCTGGCCACGACCGAGCTGGCGACGGTGATCCGCAACGGTGTCAACGGCTACGTCGAGACCGACGTCGACCGGGTGGTCGAGCATGCCCGCCGGCTCGTGCTGGACCAGGAGGAGGCGGCGGAGCTGTCAGCGCGGCGCGCGGCAGACGACGGCCAAGGAGCGGTTCGGCATCGAGCGGTTCGCGGCGAACTGGTCGTCGGTCCTGCACGGTCAGGTCGGGCGCGGATCGTCCACCGCCGGGACGGGCCGGCAAGCACGCCGCGCTGCTCAGAGCACGTGGCGTCGTCGTGGAGCCGCCCCGACACCGGTGCTCGGGCAGCAGGTGTCCACTGCGGCCGTGCCGGAACGACGCGCGCGTTCGTGCGTCGGTCTCGCAGCGCGCATCGCGCCACGGTCGTCGCCGGAAAGACCTCCAGGTCCTTGACGAGGATTTCCGCTGGTGGACTGCTGAACCAGTTCATCTGCGCCGACGCTGCCGGTCCGCCGACGTGCTGACCGGCCACGACCACGACGCCGAGCAGCCTCACGGCGTGCCACCGGACGGCGCTGCGGCGCTGCCACGGCGTCTCGACCGCGCGACGCGCGTAGTGCTCGCCGGACGAACGCCACCGCCCGCTCGGCGGGCACGCCATCGAGCACAGCGATGCACGCGAGCGCGGTGCCGGTCCGGCCGCGGCCGCCGCTGCAGGCGATCTCCACCCGCTCCTGCTCGGCGCGGAGCCACGCGTGGCGCAGGGCCTGTTCGGCGGCGAGTTGGTCGCGACGGTAGCCCGAAGTCCGGCCACGGCACCCAGCGAGGACTCCCAGTCGACCGGGAGCGGCTTCGAACCGAGCAGGTACAGGGCGAAGGTGGGTGCCGGGCCCGCTGGCACCGGACGGCGCAGTGCACGCCCGCGCAGCAGCCGGCCGGACGGCAGGCGCAGCACGCCAGGTGCAGACGGTTCCCAGCCGGTGGTCACGATCGGCAACCTACGTACGCCGTGCCCATCGACGACGCGTCCAGCGGCTGTGCGCCGCCTCGACGCGGGGCGGGCATCGGCGGTGGTGGGGTGGATCGCGCCGCCACCGCCTCCCGCCAGCCGGCGACGGCCGCCTCGACGTCGACGAACCGCGTGCGCACGGGCGGCCCCACCTGGGGACCCCGGCGAGCGGCGTCGATCCGTGCGTTGACGTCGGCGATGATCGCCCGGACCCGCACCTCCGACCGCTCACGGCTCAGGCGCTCCGGGAGGTCCTCGACCTCCTTGGCGACGGCCAGGGCCGGTGGGAGCAGAGCGGTGACGGGAAGGTCCTCCCGGCGGAGCTTCTCGCGCACCCACGCGAGCTCGTCGAAGGAGGCGGGCTGCAACGGCTTGCCGGTGCCGGGCAGGTCGTCGAAGCTCCCCCGCTCTCTCGCTTCGCGCAGCTGTCGCTCGACCCAGGACTCGAAGGAGACGCCCGCCGGCTTTCGCTCGGTCATGGACGAAAGTCTCCCACGAACGAGAGGTCAGCTCCTGCGGTAGAGCCGCGTGGTCAGCGGTGCGAAGACCGCCGTCAGCGCCACGGCGACGGCCAGCACGATCGCGATGTCGGTGCCGTCGGCGTTGCCCTCCATCAGCCCGCGTGAGGCCGTGGCGAGGATCGAGATCGGATTGACGGCGACGAACGCCTCGAGCGGGCCCGGAAGCGTCGTCGGGTCGACGAAGACGTTGGACAGGAACGTCAGCGGGAAGATGCCCATGAAGCCGGCATTCATGACCGCGTTGGGGGTGCGCAGGAGCAGGCCCAGGGTCGAGAAGAACCACGACAGGCCGAAGGCGAAGAGCACCACGAGGCCCAGTGCGGCAAGGACCCCGGGAAGGCCGGCGCCGGGGCGGAAGCCGAGAGCGACGCCCAGCACGATGATCACCGTGCCGGCGAGCAGGTAGCGGACGGCGTCGCCGAGCAGCGACCCGACGAGCGGAGCGGACTGCCAGACAGGCAGCGACCGGAACCTGTCGACAACGCCCTTCGTGCGGTCGGTGTTGAGCGCGACGCCGGAGTAGACCGTCGTGAACAGCACCGACATGACGAGGATCCCCGGCAGGATGTAGTCGAGATATTCGCCGGTGGAGCCGGCGATCGGCCGCCGAACAGATAGGTGAACATCAGCACGAACATCACCGGCGTGATCGTCACGTCGAGCAGCTGCTCCGGGACGTGCTTGACCTTCAACATGCCACGCCAGCCGAACGTCAGGGCCGCAGAGAGCGCGCTCGCCCGTGGCGGGCGGGAGGTGGAGGAGATGGCACGCCGTACGGCGGCCTGGTCGGCAGCCGGAAGCGTGTCGGCCGGCGACACGGGGGCGGTGGTCATGAGGCGTCCTTCTCGTCGCGCGGGGCGGTCTGCTGGGTCGGGATGGCGTCGGCCGGGTGGCCGGTGAGCGCGAGGAAGACCTCGTCGAGGGTCGGCTGGTTCAGCGAGAAGTCGGCGATGCGCACGCCGGCAGCCGCAAGCTCACCGACGGCGGCCGCGGCCCGGTCGGTGTCGGAGCACGCGACCGACAGCGCCGCCGGGTCGGGCTCGAGCGTGACGGCGCCGAGCTGCCGGCTCAGCACCTGCTCCGCCTCGGACCGCTGCTGCGGCAGCAGCAGCCGCACGCGCAGGGCCGCGGAGCCGACCGACGCCTTGAGCTGCGCCGGTGTGCCCTCCGCGATGACGCGACCCCGGTCGATGACGGCGATGCCGTCGGCGAGCTGGTCGGCCTCCTCGAGGTACTGCGTGCACAGCATGATGGTCGTGCCCTCGGCGACGAGCGCGCACACGATCTCCCATACCTGGTTGCGCGAGCGCGGGTCGAGCCCCGTCGTCGGCTCGTCGAGGAACATACAGCTCCGGCGTGACGACGATGCTGGCCGCGATGTCGAGCCGGCGGCGCATGCCTCCCGAGTAGCCCTTCACCAGCCGTCCCGCCGCTTCATCAAGCCCGAACGCGTCGAGCAGCTCGGCCGCCCGCTGCTTGGCCGCCGCCCGCTTCAGGCCGAGCAGACGACCGAGCAGGACGAGGTTCTCGCGGCCGGTGAGGTCCTCGTCCACCGAGGCCAGCTGACCGGTGAGGCTCACGACGCTGCGTACGCCGTCGGCGTCCGAGACGATGTCGCGCCCGAGGACGCGGGCGGAACCGGCATCAGGCCGGGTGAGCGTGGCGAGCATGCGGATCGTCGTCGTCTTGCCGGCGCCGTTCGGGCCGAGCACGCCGTAGACGCAGCCGCGGGGGACCGTCAGGTCCACCCCGTCGACGGCACGTACGGCGCCGAAGCTCTTGACGAGGCCGGCCGCCTCGA
>JAUJOY010000008.1:72210-123003 GCA_030447385.1 Mycobacteriales bacterium | reverse complement strand
AGCGGTTTTCAAGACCGCCGCCATCGGCCACTAGGCGAGCCCTCCCGGGATCCGCAGCCTAGTCAGGAGCCCGGGCGGTCGCACCTCCCCACCAGCAGCCTCGCATCGGCAGCCAACAGCCAGGACAAATCCGCACGATCAACCGCCGTGACTAGTGACAAAGCATCCTGAAGGGCTATGGGCGATCGGAGGATCGGCCCGCACACTTGCGCCACGGGAGGGCGGACCAGCCGTCCTTCCCTGGGACGGCGGGCTGCGATGACGGAGGTGGCTCTGGCGTCAACGGGCGCGGCTGGCTCGGTTGATCTCTCGCCCACCGCCGGGGCTGCCCCGCAGCGTCCCGGCTCGTCGATGATCGACGACCGATACCTGCTTGACCGGACGCTGAAGATCGGGAACGGTGTCGAGACGTTTCTCGCCCACGACACCGCCACGCAGCGTCCGGTGGTCGTCAAGGCCATCGCTTCCGCGGCCATGCATGCCGCGGCCCGGCTGCGCCTCGAGCACGAGAGCGTGGTCCTGCGTCGGCTCTCCGAGCGCGGGCTCCCCGGCCTGCACGACTTCGGCTTCTCGGCCGACGGCATCTACCTGGTGCAGCCCTACATCCCGGGTACGCCGCTGTCGGCGCTGCTGGCACGCGGCCCACTGCCGGTGCTGACGGCGATGCGGATCGGCGTAGCCCTCGCGGAGGCGCTGGGCACCGCCCACGACGCCGGGATCTGCCACCGCGACGTGAAGCCCGCCAACGTGATCGTCGACGGCGACGACCCGCGCCAGACGGTCACCCTGGTCGACTTCGGCTTCGCCCGCAGCTCGTTGCTGGACGAGTCGATCCGCGACGACCTCGTCGGGACCGTGCGCTACCTGGCGCCCGAGGCGGCCGGCCTGCTGGCCGCACCCGTCGACGAGCGGTCCGACCTCTACGCGCTCGGGGTGCTGCTGTACGAGTGCGTGACCGGGTCGGCGCCGTTCCCCGGAACGGCCGTGGGTGACCTGCTGCGCCAGCATCTGAGCATGCCGGTGCCCGAGTTGCGTGCGGCCGGCGCTCCTGTTCCGCGCTCGTTGGACGCCCTCGTGCAGCGGCTGCTGCGTAAGGAGCCGGCCGAGCGCTACCAGTCGGCGGCTGCCGTGGCTGCTGACCTCGCCGCGCTGCTGGCGGCGATGGAGGCAGGCGATCCCGATCCTGCCCTCGTGATCGGTCGCCTGGACTCGCGCCACAGCCTCACCGACCCGGCCTTCGTGGGCCGGGAGAGCGAGCTGACCACCCTGCTCGAGCTGGTCCAGGAAGGGGCCGACGGGTCCGGCGGACTGACCCTGCTCGAGGCCGAGTCCGGTGGTGGGAAGAGCCGGCTGCTCACGGAGGTCGCCCAGCGGGCGCGCCGGTCGGGGGTCGCGGTCCTGCATGGCCAGGGCGTCGCGCAGGGGGCGCAGCGCCCGTTCACCATGCTGAACGGCGTCGCCGACGACCTCGTCGCCCTGCTGGGCAACGACCTCGCGGCGGCGGACGTGCTCGCGGCCGCGGTGGCCGACGTCGCGCCGGAGGTCGTTCGAGTCCTGCCGGCGCTCGGACCGCTGCTCGGGGTCGCCGCGCAGCCAGACAGCGGGCCCGAGCAGTTCGGGGAGCAGCGCAGCCTCAGCGCACTTCGTACGCTGCTGCGCTCCGTCGCCACGGCCGAGCGGCCGGTGCTGCTCGTCCTCGACGACTGCCAGTGGGCCGACACGCTGACGGTGCGGCTGCTCGCCAGCCTCTCCGAGGCGGGCTCCACCCTCGGGGTGATCGCGGCGTTCCGTTCGGAGGAGGTGCCGGCGGAGCATCCACTGCGCGCCATCGCGTCGGCGCGGGTCGTCCGCCTCGGCGGCCTTTCGCCAACCGCGATGTCCCTGCTCGCGGAGTCGATGGCCGGTCCGCTGCCCGACGAGGCGGTGGAGGCCGTGGCGCGCCTCGCCGACGGCAGCCCGTTCATGGGGGCGGCGGTGCTGCGCGGCCTGGTCGAGGGCGGCGCGCTGGTACGCGGTCAGCGCTCCTGGGAGTTCGACGGAACCGCTGTCAAGGACGTCCAGACCGCACGCCGGTCGGCGCCCTTCCTGGTGCGGCGGATCGAGCTGCTGCCCGACGACGCCCTGGAGCTGCTGAGCATCGGCGCCGTCCTCGGAAAGCAGTTCGACGTGGAGACGGCGGTTCGCCTGTCCGGCCAGACTTCCGGCGCCGCCGCGATCCTCGAGGACGCGCGGCGGCGCCGACTGCTGTGGGTGGACGAGCGGACCGGCCGGTGCTCCTTCTTCCACGACAAGATCCGCGAGGCGTTGCTGGACCGGTTGCCGGGCAGCCACCGCCGCGAGCTGCACAGCCGGGCCGCCGACGCGCTGCCCCCGCCGGACGAGGGCGGCTCGGTGTTCGAGCTGGCCTACCACCTCGACGCCGCCGGACGCGGTGCGGAGGCGCTGCCGCACGCCCTTGCCGCAGCCGAGCTGTCACGCACGCGGCACGCGCTGGACGCTGCCGTCGTGCACTACCGGATGGCCGAGCAGTTGGTCGAGGACGAGGACCTGCCGCTGCGGCGGCGCATCGCCGAGGGGCTGGGCGACGTGCTCACCCTGCAGGGCATCTACGGGGAGGCCGAGACGCAGCTCGCCCGGGCCCGGCTCCTGCTCGACCACCGGCCCGGCGCACCGGGCTCCGGGGCCGGCGCCGCTGCGGCGCTGGACGGGAAGCTCGGCGACCTCGCGTTCAAGCAGGGCGACATTCCCACGGCCAAGAGGCAGCTCGAGGGTGCGGTGGCGCTGCTCGGGCGGCCGGTGCCGCGCAGCACCGTCGTGCTGGTGCTGCGCCTGCTGTGGGAGATCGCGGTGCAGGCGGGACACACGCTGCTGCCCCGGCTCACCACCGGACGGCGCTCACCCGCCGGCCGGGACAGCGACTTCCTCGCCATGCGGCTGTACAGCCGGCTCGCCTACCTCTACTGGTTCCACAGCGGGATCATCCCCTGCGCGTGGGCGCACTTCCGGGGGCTGAACCTCGCCGAGCGCTACCCACTCTCCGCCGAGCTGGGGCAGGCCTACAGCGAGCACGCGCCGGTGTGCACGATGCTGCCCGCGTTCTCCCGCGGCGTGCGCTACGCCTCGAGGTCCCGCGAGATCCGCGAACGGCTGGGCGACGTCTGGGGGCAGGGCCAGAGCCTGAGCTTCACCGGCGTCACGCTCTACGCCGCGACGCGGTACGAGAGCGCCGCCGGCGCCTGCCGCGAGGCGGGCCGGCTGCTCGAACGGACAGGGGACCGCTGGGAGGTCAACACCGCGGGGTGGAACCTCGCCAAGTGCCTGCACCGGCAGGGCGACCTGCGCTCGGCAGCGGAGACCGCGCAGCGCGTTATCACGGCGGCGCAGGGCATCGGTGACGCCGCTTCGGCCGGCATCTCGCTGAGCGTCTTGGCGCACGCCACCGGCGGGCAGGTGGACGCCGGGCTCATCGCCGCCGAGCTCGCCCGCGGCAGCGCGGACGCCCACACCGCCTGCGAGCTGCACATGGCAGAGGGGCTGCGGCTCCTGGGCGCCGGGCAGGTGGACGAGGCGGTGAGCCGCCTCGCGGACGGCATGGCCCTCGCGCGGCGTGCCCGGCTGCGGCAGGAGTACATCGCGCCGGTCTACGCCTGGTACGCGACCGCGCTGCGCCGGCTGGTCGAGGCGACGCCGGCCCACTCGCCCGGCCTGCGCGCCACCCGGCTGCGGGCCGCGAGGCGAGCCGTCCGCCGGGCCCGCCGCTGGGCCTTCAGCTACGCCAACAACCAGCCGCACGCTCTTCGCGAAGCGGGGCTGCTCGCCTCGCTGGCCGGCCGGCCACGCCGGGCGATGCGCCTGCTCACGCGCAGCATCGAGGTCGCCGGCCGGCAGGGGGCCCGCTACGAGCAGGCGCTGTCCCGGCTGGCGCGCGCCGAGGTGTCGGCGGCGAACGGCAGCAGCGGGGCGGAGGTCGACGTCGCGCGGGCGATGGTGCAGGCCCTCGAGGTGCCGGCTCCGGAGGTGGCCGCGCCGCATGGGGCGGAGCCGACCCTGTCGGTCTTCGACCGCTTCTCCACCCTGCTCGACGTCGGCCGCACGATCACCGCTGCCGGCTCACGCGCCGCGGTGGACGCGGCGGTGCGTGAGTCGGTGCTCACCCTGCTCCGCGGCGAGCGCTGCCAGCTGGTCCAGCTGACGCGGGCAGGGAGCAGCGTTGCGGGCGGCTGCCTGGACGAGGGCAGCCGCACGCTCGTGGCCCGCGCGGTCCGCGTCGGCGGGCCGGTCGTCACGAGCGGCTCCGCGGCGGACGAGAGCGAGAGCCTGCTGCTGTCGGACCTGCGCTGCGCGCTGGCCGCCCCCATCACCGTCCACGGCGAGACGGTCGCGTGCTTCTACGTGACCTCCCGCCACCTCGGCGACCTCTTCGGCGAGCAGGAGCGCCAGCTCGCGGCGCTCATCGCGACCCTCGCCGGCGCGGCGTACGAGCACCTCGCGGGCAGCGAGGACCGCTTCCGCTCGCTCGCCCAGAACTCCAGCGACGTGCTGACGCTCGTCGACGGCGACGGGCTCGTGAGCTACCAGAGCGACGCCGTGAGCCGCATCTTCGCGCTGCCCGCGGCTTCCCTCGTCGGCAAGCCCGTGACGGACTGGGTCCACCCGTCGGACCTGTCCCGCTTCTCGGACGCGATGGCGGAGGCGGCCGCAGGGTCAGGCGTACGCCTCGAGTGCCGCTTCCGGCACGCCGACGGGTCCTACCGCTTCGCCGAGACCGCCATCACCGACATGCGCAACCAGCCGACCGTGGCCGCCCTGGTGCTCAACACCCGCGACATCACCGAGCGCCGCCGCCTCGAGGACGAGCTGCGCGAGCGGGCCCTGCACGACGACCTGACCGGGCTCGCCAACCGCGCGCTGTTCCTCGATCGGGCGCGGCGCGCGCTGGTGCGCAGCCGCGGCGCCGGCGGAACTGCCGCGATCGCCTTCCTCGACCTCGACGACTTCAAGGCGGTGAACGACACACACGGGCACGCGATCGGCGACGAGCTCCTGTGCAGCATCGCCAGCCGGCTGACCTCGTGCGTACGCCCGGCCGACACCGTCGCACGGCTCGGCGGCGACGAGTTCGCCCTGCTGCTCGAGGATGCCGACCTCGAGTCCGCGACCCAGGTGGTCGAGCGCATCCTCACGGCTGCTGCCGCCCCCGTACACCTCCACTCCGTCGACCTGGTGGTGGGGACCAGCGTCGGGCTGGTCCTCGCGCACGGCTCCGACGTCACCCCCGACCAGCTGCTGGCGCAGGCGGACAAGGCGATGTACGCGGCGAAGGCCCTCGGGAAGGGGCGCTACTCGGTCTACGAGCCCGCCATGGGGACCGGCTGCGAGCAGCGGTCGCGACTGCGGCTGGACCTGGAGAACGCCCTGACCCGCGAGGAGTTCCGGCTGCACTACCAGCCGATCATGGACCTGCGCACCGAGGCGCGCGTGGGGTTCGAGGCGCTGATCCGCTGGCAGCACCCGGATCGTGGGCTCCTCGACCCGGCCGACTTCATCGAGTACGCGGAGCAGAGCCCGCAGATCGCCGGCATCGGGAGCTGGGTGCTGGCCTGCGCAACCCGGGCGAGCGCCCACCTGGGGCCGGCCCACATGAGCGTCAACGTGTCGGCCCGGCAGATCCAGCACCCGAGCTTCGTGCCCAGCGTCACCGACGCCTTGGCCGGGGCGGGCCTCGCGCCCTCCCGGCTGATCCTGGAGATCACCGAGACGTGCGGGGTCAGCGACACGCGCGGCACGGTCGCCAAGCTGGAGCAGCTGCGCGGGCTCGGGGTGCAGATTGCGCTGGACGACTTCGGCACCGGCTACTCGCCGCTGTCCTACCTGCGCGAGCTCCCGCTGGACTACCTCAAGGTGGACAGGTCGTTCGTTCGCGGGATGGTGACCTCTCCCGAGGACGCGGCCATCGTGCGCGGCATCGTGGACCTGGCGCACGCGCTCGGGCTGCGGGCGGTGGCGGAGGGCGTGGAGGAGACGGCCCAGCGCGACCTGCTGCGGGAGATGGGCTGCGACCTCGCCCAGGGATACCTGTGGCTGCGGCCCTGCTCTCTCGAGGACCTCGTGACCGCGACGGGGCTCCCACGGCCCCGGCTGGCGACCGGGGTGGATCAGGCGACCGTCGAGTCCTGAGCGTCGGGCCGCTCTGCCAGGATGCGGGACCGGCGGACCAGGAGCAGCGCGGTGTCGTCACCGGCCGGCCCGACCTCCTGCGCTCCGGCCAGGACGAGGTCGGCGAGCACTTCCAGGTCGCCGGCCCAGCCGCCGGGCACCAGGTCGACGGGGTCGACCCCGCGGGTGCCCAAAGGGGTGCTGCGGTCGGTCAGGCCGTCGGTGTGCAGCAGCAGCACGGCATCGGCCGGCAGGACGAGACTGGTGGCACGCCGGACACACCCGGTGCCGGTCTCGAGGGCGAGCGGCTCCCCCGGCTCCACCAGCACCGGGCCGACGCCGGCGGCGCTGAGCACCAGCGGAACCGGATGACCGGCGCTGGCCACGTTCAGACGCTCGCCGGACAGCAGGACGGCGACAGCCGTGACGAAGGACCCCGGGCCGATGGTGGACCGGATGGCGCGCTCCACCCCGGCCAGCAGGTCCTCGGGGCCGGCCGCGTGAGGCGCCAGCGCGCTCACGGCCACGCCCACCCCGCGGGCCGTGAGGGCGCCGGCCATGCCCGCGCCGCAGACGTCGGCCACCACCAGCCAGGTCGCCCCGTCGCGGCCCTGCTCGCAGACCACGATGTCCCCGCCCACGCGCCCGTCGTAGGGCAGCAGGCGGACGGCGACGTCGTGGCCCGCCGCGGCCGGGCAGGACGCGGCAAGGTGCGCGGCGACGACCGACATGCCGACGACCGCCTCCTCCTGCTCAGCCGTGCGTCGCAGCGCGTCCCCGACGGCGCGCGCGAGCCGGTGCAGCCGGGCGAGCTCGCCGGGCGAGTCCGGGGGAGCGGACGTCAGGCTCAGCAGCAGCGCCCCCGCGCGCCGCTCACCGAAGGGCACCGCTACCCATGAGGGGCCGCCACCACGCACGACGAGCCTGCCCGTGCGCACCGCCTCGGTGACCGGCAGCCCGGCGTCCAGCGGCAGCGGAACGCCCGCCTCCATCGAGCCGCAGTCGTAGCCGGCGGAGCCGACCACCACCGCAGCGCGGCCGTGGCGCTGGACGAGGGCGCAGCCGCGTACGCCCCTCTCGTCGAGCAGGAGGGGCAGGCAGGCGGAGGCGACCGCACTGGCGGTCTCGGCGCGCACGAGCGCCTCGAGAGCGTCGAGGAGCAGGGACACCGGCAGTGAGAACGGCTCGACCGGCCCCACCCGCTGCGGGAGGAACGGAGCCCCCGCAGGTGCCACGCCCTCGATCCTGGCCACCGCCACCTCCCCTGGCTGCAGGGTAGATCCAGCAGCGCCGGGCGTCCACGGAAGCGGCTATCCGAGCGACCCCGCCGCCCGGCGGTCCGGCCGGACCCGGTCCTGCTTCCGCAGCGCAGCACCTACGCTGAACCTGATGGACATCGGTGGGGGTGAGCAGCGTCTGGAGGGCCTGGGACCGCGCCCCGATCTCGACAGCCTGCGCGGATCCGGACGCGTCACGGTGGTCGAGCGGCTGGTCCAGCAGGGTCCCCCGGAGCGCGCGTCCAGGAGCTGACCAGCCTCGCCGCCGCCATCGTGCAGGCGCCCTTCGCCCAGCTCAGCCTGCTCGGGGGTGAGGAGCAGGTGGTGGCCGCGGTGCATGGCCTGCACCTGGCGCCGGCGGAGCGACGGGGACCGCTCACCGAGAGCCTCTGCTCGGTCACCGCCGCCTCGGGTCAGCCGCTGCTGGTCAGCGACGCGGCTGCGCATCCGTGGGTGCGAGACCTGCCGCCGGTGAGCTCCGGACAGGTCGCGGCCTACCTCGGCGTCGTCCTGGCAAGCACGGCCGGGGAGGTGCTCGGGTCGCTGTGCGTGTACGACGACCGGCCGCGCTCGTGGCACCCGCACGACGTGGCCGCGCTGACGGCCCTGGCCGCGACGGTGGCCCGGGAGCTGGAACGCGTCGCGCAGCTCAGCGAGAGCACCACCAACAGCGTCCGGATGGAGCTCGCCGCCGGGGCAGCGGAGCTCGGCAGCTACGAGTACGACCTGCGGACCGGGGCGATCGTCTGGGACGAGCGGATGATGGCGCTGCACGGCTACACCCCGCAGACCTTCTCGGGGGCCTTCGACGCGTTCGAGGCGGTGGCCCATCCGGACGACCTGCCGGCGGTCCTTTCGGCCATGGAGCGCGCGATCGCGGTCGTTGGGGATCTGTTCCTCGACTACCGCGTGGTCCTGCCTGACCGGACGCACCGCTGGATCCGAGCCCGCGGACGCGTGCTGCCGGACATGCTCGGCGCTCCTGCGCGCATCCTCGGGGCGGCCTACGACTTCTCCGCCGAGCGCAGCCTGCGCGACGAGCTCACCCGGCTGCTCGAGACGATGCCGGAGGCGTTCCTGCGCTGCGGCCGCGACTGGGTGCTGACCTACGCCAACGCGGTGGCGGAGGTGCTCACGGGCAAGCCTCGGGACGAGCTCGTCGGCAGGTCGCTGTGGGAGGTGTTCCCGCAGATCCGCGGCAGCGCCTTCGAGGGCGAGTACCAGCGGGCGCGCGACAGCGGGGAGCCGGGCGTCGTCGAGGTCTTCTTCGAGCCGCTGCGCGCCCACTTCGAGGTGCACATCTGGCCTGACGACCAGGGGCTGTCCCTGTTCTTCCACGATGTCAGCGAGCGCAAGAACGCCGCGCAGGCGCTGGACCGGATCACCGACCGACTGTCCTTGCTCGCCGAGGCGGGCCCGCGGCTCACGGCGAGCCTGCAGCCCCGCGAGGTGCTGGCCGTGCTCGCCGAGCTGCTCGTCCCCGACCTCGCGCACTGGCTGGTGCTCGCGGTCGTCGACGACGTCGCGGAGCTGCTCGACGTGCCGGGGGCAGGGGGAGGCGTGGACCGGCTGCACCCCGTGCAGCTCAGGCACAGCCGGCCGGAAGGGCAGGCCCTGCTCGAGCAGGTGGTCGCGCGGCAGCCACTGCGGGTGAGCGGGGAGAGCGGGCTCAGCCGAGCGTTGCGCAGCGGGAGGGTGGACGACGTGGGCCGCCTGCTGGAGGAGGCGCCGCCGGGCTGCGAGAAGGACGCCGCGCAGCTCGAGCAACGGCGTCTGCTGGACGGGGTGGTGCTCAGCGTGCCGTTGCGCTCGCCCTCGGGGGTGCTCGGCGCGCTCAGCGTGGGCACCGTTGCGGGCCCGCTCGACGAGCTGCTGATCGGCGACCTCACCGCGCGTGCCGCGGTCGCGCTCGACAACGCCCTCGCCTTCGTGCGCCAGAACCGTGCCGCCACCGCCCTGCAGAGCGCGCTGCTGCCTCGGGAGGCGCCGGGCTTCCCGGGCATCTCGGTGGCCACCCGCTACATCCCGGCCAACATCCACGCCCTTGCGGGTGGCGACTTCTTCAAGACCGTCCGCGTGGACGGGCGGCTGGTCAGCATGCTCGGCGACGTGATGGGCCACGGGACGGCCTCGGCGGCGCGCGCCGGCCAGCTGCACAGCATCGTCGCCGCGCTCGCCCTCGAGGGACACGGTCCCGGCGCGCTGCTGCAGCGGCTGGCCGCAGGGGTCTCGCAGATGATGGACCTCGAGCTGGCCACCCTGCTCGTGTGCTCCTACGACCCCCAGAGCCGCCTGCTGACAAGCGCGACCGCCGGCCACCCTCCTCCGCTGTTCGCGCCGGGAAGCGGGACGCCCTACTACCTCGACCTCGAGCCGGGTGCCCCCATCGGCGTGGCGGCGACCACCTACCCCGAGCACACCTGCCCGCTGCCGGCCGGGTCGACGATGGTGCTGTTCAGCGACGGGCTTGTCGAGCGCCGCGACGAGAGCATCAGCGTCGGGCTGGAGCGGCTGCGCGCGGCGGTCAACGAGCTGCGCCTGCCACCCGAGGCGGTCGCCGACCACGTCCTGCACGAACTCGGGCGCAGCGCCGGCGGCGACGACGACGTCGCGCTGCTCGTGCTGAGCCACGTCTAGCCGGCTGCCTCACCCGCCGCGGCGGGCCCGGGCGCCGCATCGTCGATCTGCGCGTACGACCCCACCCAGGCGTCGATCTCGGCCCACCGCTCGTACAGCCAGTCCTGCTGGGCGGGCGCCTCGCGCGGCACCTGCGCCGCAGGGACGAACCACCACCGCATGCGTACGACGGAGTCCATAGGCAGCCCGTCCCACAGGTCGGCCGGGGTCGAGAGGTGCTCCAGCCCGGTGTGCGCCACCAGGACCACATCGGCGTGCGGCGCCGCTGCCAGGGCCGCGGCCACACCGGCCGGGCGAGGGGGCAGGACGTGGCGCATGCGGTCGGCCCGCGCGGCCTCGTCGTGCAGGCCCTTGCCCCGCAGCCGGTCGATCGCCCGGAGGCGGCGGACCTCGGTGAAGTTGCCTCCCTCCGGGAAGATCAGCAGCGCGTCCTCCGTACCCATCCCCGTCGCCAGCCGGCCGACCTGCTCGGCGAGGTCGGAGCGGCCGGGGGTGAGGAAGGCGTTGGGCAGCCGGTTGAGGTAGACGTCGAGCAGCGGGTCGAGCTGCAGGACGTCCTTCAGGACGATGCGCGGGCGGCGGGCGTGGTCGCGGCGCATGAGGGTGCGTACGAGCAGCAGCGAGTCTCCGGGACCCGCGTGACGCGACAGCACGACCATCGCGTTGGTCGACCCCGGCACGCCGTCGTCCAGGGGGGACCACGACACCTCGTCGTCGACGACCTCGAGGTGGAACAGCACGGTGGCGGCGCCGACCACTGCGATCAGCAGGCGGTGCAGCACGGCGTAGTGCGCCCGCTGGAAGGCCGGCGAGCCGAGCTTCCAGCCGAACCCGCTCGCCACCCACAGGACGAAGCCGACCACGACGCCGATGCACTCCAGCGCCAGGTAGACCAGCGCGAACGCTAGCAGCCGCAGGACCCGCCAGCGGCCGGGCAGCGCCACCGAGGCGGCCGCCGCCACGAACACCAGCAGCGGCAGCAGCGTCACGACGAAGGCCAGTCCCACCAGGAGCAGCAGCGACATCGGGCGGCGCACCCAGGTCGGCGCGATCTTCATGCTCGTCCCCTCGGCAGACTCACGACAGCCCGCCCAGGTAGGCCGCGGTCGCGGCGTGCGCGCGGTCGACCCGCTGCCCGACACGGCGCACGTCGCGGTAGCGCAGCTGCGCCATACCCTGCGGCGCCTCGTCGCCACTGGGCAGCACGTGGGCCACGACGTCCGCGGGAAGAGCCGCCATGTCGGCCGCGAACCGGTGCCGCCGGGCGATCTCGAAGGCGACCAGCGCCACGTCCCACGGCCGGGTGGGCGGGGTCAGCGGCCGCTCGATCCGGCCGACCTGCAGCACGTAGACGGTGCGCGCCCCGAGCTCGACCGCCCGGCTGACGGGGATGGAGTTGACGAGCCCGCCGTCGAGGAAGTGCTCCTCGCCCACCTTCACCGGCGCCAGCAGACCGGGTACGGCCGCGGACGCCAAGACGGCGTCCGCCAGGGGGCCGCTGGCGAACCAGTGCTCGGCGGCCCGCTCGATGGACGCCGCGACGCACTGGAAGGGGACCTCGAGGTCCTCGATCCGCTCGACCGGCAGGTGCTCGGCCAGCAGGCGGCGCAGGGGCTCGCGGGAGTGCAGATGGGTGCGGCTGCGTACGGCCGTCCCGACCCGCTCGGCGAGCGAGCCGCTGAAGACGCCGCCCTCCGCCGACAGCCGGCGCCACAGCTCGGCCAGCCGCACGGTGGTCTCGACCCGGGGGTCCGCGGCGACGAACGCGCCGTTCAGCGCACCCACCGACGTCCCGACGACGAGGTCGGGCCGGATGCCGGCCTCGAGCAGCCCGCGCAGCATGCCCACCTCACCGGCGCCGAGCACGCCTCCCCCGCCGAGGACGAAGGCGATCTCGTGCCCGGACATGCCGACACGCTCCCACCTCCGAACGGCGCAGGAGGGACCTCCCCTACAGCCGGCTGCACCGCCGGTCGAAGAAGTACTCGTCCCTCTGCCTCGAGAGAGCGTCCCCTGTGCGTGCCACCTCTGCCCGGCGCCTGTGCGCGCTCGGCTCCGCCGTGCTGATCGGCCTCGGCGTGGGCGTCGTGCCCGCGTCGGCCGGCGGGGTGCCGGCGGTGGGCGGGTCGGCGGTGCAGCCTCGTGCCGAGTCGTCCTCGTCGGTGGCGGCGCAGGTCGCCGCGCTGAACGCCTCCATCGAGCGGGTGGGCGCGGAGCTGGCGCAGGGTGCTATCGCCTACGAAGCCGCGGCGCAGGAGCTCGCCCGGCTCACCCAGCAGCAGTTCGCCGCGGGTGCCGACTCCGACGCGCTGCGGGAGGCCGCCACGGACTCGCGCTCGGGCCTCGCGGGCCTGGCCCGCGCCGCGTACAAGGGCGGGATGCCGCCCGCGGTGACCGCGCTGCTGTCCGGTGACCCGCGGGCCGTGTCGGACCTGGCGTACGTGCAGAAGTCGGTCAACCGGGTCGGCGCATCACGCAGCAGGCTCGCCCGCGACCTCGACGAGCAGAACGCCGGAGCCGGGCGCGCGCTCGTCCAGTCGGATGCGCTGCGGCGTGAAGCGCTCGCCCGTCGGCAGGCGCTCGACGGGCAGCTGGCGGCGCTGGCCGAGAAGACCGACCGGCTGACCGCTGAGCTGTCGGCTGCCGCGGTGCGGCTCGAGCAGGCCCGTGCGGTCGAGCGGGCGAGGGCGGCACAGGAGGCGCAGGAGCGGGCGGTCGCGCAGGCCCGGGAGACCGCGCTGCGGCAGGCACAGGCGGCGCAGGAGGCTCAGCGGGCGCAGGCCCTGGCAGACCTTCGCGCCAGCGGGGCCGACGGCGGCGACTTCTCCTTCCCGGCCTTCGGGGGCGGCGGTGGCGGCGGGAGCTGCCAGCTGGGCAGCGTGTACGGCGAGGCCAACGGCTTCCTGTCCGAGGCCGGCCTGTGCCCGCTCGACGGCGGGAGCGGGCACCGGCTGCGCACCGACGCGGCGCGCGCTTTTGTGCAGATGACCCGGGCCCGGCAGGCGGAGACCGGAGCACCGTTGTGCATCACCGACTCCTACCGCAGCTACGCCGGGCAGGTCACGCTGTTCAAGACCAAGCCCGGGCTCGCGGCGGTGCCGGGCCGCAGCCAGCACGGCTGGGGCCTTGCCGTCGACCTGTGCGGGGGCGTGCAGAACTTCGGCTCGGAGGCGCACGTGTGGATGCAGCGCAACGCGGCGCGGTTCGGCTGGTACCACCCCAGCTGGGCGCAGCAGGGCGGCAGCCGACCGGAGCCGTGGCACTGGGAGTTCGCCGGCTGACGCCGTTCAGCGCGGCGCGACCAGCAGGCTCTGCGCGCCCACTCCCACCGGGCCGTGGAGGTCGCTGAGCACGCTCGTCGCGAGGCCCGCACCACCGGGCGACATCGAGGTCTGCGCATCGAGGCACACCCACTCGCCCGCTGCCTCCCGGTGCAGGTGGACGGTGAGCTCGGGATTAATGAAGTGCCAGGCGGTCAGGTCGAGCTCGCCGCTGATGCCGTTGCCGCTGTCCGCGACCGCGAGGACCCGCTGCAGCGCGGTCGCGGGCTCGTCGGGCGTGATCGGGTGGCGCAGGCGTGTCCACGCCGTGGCGGGACCTGGTCGGCCGAGGGCGCCCGACGTGAAGCGCCACTCCACCGCGGACAGGTAGCCGTCCTTCCACCCGTCGAGCATCAGGGGGGTGCTCGTCGCCGGCAGCGGTGGCGCGGAGCGCTGCGCCGGCGCCACCTCCTGCGTCGTACGCAGGACCCGCCACGCCTGGGCCCGCGCGACCTCACGCCCCCCGGCGGTCAGCGCCGCCTCGACGAGCTCCACGCTGCGCCCGGGACGCAGCACCCGCGAACGCAGCTCGAGGTCCCCGACGGGGATCGCGCCGAGGATGTCGACGGTGATCCGCCCGACCAGCATGTCCTCGCGCGGGCTGCACAGCTCGACCGCCCGGCCCAGGAGCGCGCTGGGCGGCCCGCCGTGCTGGAAGCGGGCGTCCCACGGGCCGGTCGTGTGGAACGTCGCCCGCCAGCGCTCGCCGCCGAGCGGCAGGTAGAAGGCGTCCGCCACGAGAGTGCTCCCTGCCTGCTGCTGCGCTGATCATGGAGTTGTTGCCCAGCCGCTGAGCGTGCGGAGCGGGCAACAGCTCCATGATCCCCGCTGAGGGTGGGTGGCCGGCGAGGGTCGGGTGGGAGGCTGGCCGCCATGCGGGCCGTCACGATCCCCACGTACGGCGACGCCGACGTCCTGACGCCGGCCGAGGTGGCGGACCCGGCCGCCGGGTCCGGCGAGGTGTTGGTCGAGGTCGTGGCCGCCGGTGTCAACCGGGCGGATGTGCTGCAGCGCCAAGGGTTCTACGCCCCTCCGCCCGGTGGCTCGCCCTATCCGGGGCTCGAGTGCTCGGGCCGGGTCGCGGCGCTCGGGGCCGGGGTCGCCGGCTGGGCCGTGGGGGACGAGGTGTGCGCGCTGCTGTCCGGGGGTGGGTACGCGGAGCTCGTCGCCGTCCCGGCGGGCCAGCTCCTGCCGGTGCCGACGGGGGTCGGCCTCGAGGAGGCAGCGGCGCTTCCGGAGGTGGTCTGCACCGTCTGGTCCAACGTCTTCCAGCTGGCGGCGCTGCAGCCTGGTGAGGTGCTGCTCGTGCACGGTGGGACATCCGGCATCGGCACCATGGCGATACAGCTGGCCGCGCGGTACGGGGCACGAGTGCTGTGCACGGTCGGGTCCGCCGAGAAGGCCGACCGGGCCGAGGCGCTCGGTGCCGAGCGGGCGATCCGGTACCGCGACGAGGACTTCGTCGAGGTGGTCCGGGAGGTGACGGAGGGCGCCGGCGCCGACGTGGTGCTCGACAACATGGGGGCCTCCTACCTCGCCCGCAACGTGCAGGTCCTGGCCACCGGCGGACGGCTGGTCGTCATCGGGTTGCAGGGCGGCGCGACCGGCGAGCTGAACCTCGGGGTGCTGCTGTCCAAGCGCGCCAGCGTGCACGCGACGTCGCTGCGAGGCCGTCCGGCCGCTCAGAAGGCCGCCATCGTGTCGGCCGTGCTCGGTGCGGTCTGGCCGGCCGTGGAGGCGGGGGAGATCCGGCCGGTGATCCACCGGGTGCTTGCGCTGGAGGACGCCGCAGGCGCCCACCGGCTCATGGAGTCGAGCTCCCACGTCGGCAAGATCCTGCTCAGGGTGCGGACGTAGGACTCCGCTCGTCCGTTCGACACGTGACCGGAGCGCTCGAAAGGCGTTCGCGGCGTGAGCACCGCAGCGCCGGGCCTCCCGCCCGCTATCCGCTTCCTCGCGCCGCGGCCCGCAGCCCGGCCAGGACGAGGGCGGTCAGCCCCGCGGCGACGACCACGTCGCGAACGAGCAGGTCCGCGCGCTCCTGCTGGATCCTGGCGTGCCAGTCGTCGAGCGTCCCCGGGAACGGCGACCGGCCGAAGAACAGCTCGGCCGGCTTGTCGAGGTCCGGCAGGCAGCTGCCGGCGATCCCCGCCAGGACCGGCGCCAGGTGGCGCTGCGGAGTCGTGGCCGCGACCGCGGCGATGAGTCCGAGCCCGCTCAACCCGTCGGCGACGGCCACGCGCAGCGTGACGTCGTCCATGCGCGCGCCGGGCGACGGACGTCCCCAGTGCGGCCTGCTGTCCAGCGCGAAGTGGCTGAGGGCACCCGCCGCCGCGGCGACGAATGGCCGCTGGAGCAGTCGCCCGATCACGGCACCGGCCAGCACGTGCGTGCAGATGAGCACGGGCTCAGCCGCCGATCCGGCACAGGGCACCGGCCGGCCACCGGCCAAGACACAGCGGGGTCCAGGGCGCCAGGGCGCCGGCCAGATCCACCACTAGACCGTAGGCCACCGGTCCGGCCCTAACCTGGACGGCGTCCGGGACGAGCCTCGAGGAGAGCACCATGACGAGCCTGTCCGACCGCCCCAACACGGCGCTGCTCGTGATCGACGTCCAGAACGACGTCGTCGCCGCCGCACACGACCGGGACGGTGTGATTGCCAACATCACTGCGCTGGTGGACATGGCACGCGTCGTCGGTGCGCCCGTGATCTGGGTCCAGCACTCCGACGAGGGCCTGCCGGTCGACAGCGACGGCTGGCAGTACGTCGCGCAGCTGACACCGCAGGACTCGGAGCCGCTGATCCACAAGAGGTTCGGCGACTCGTTCGAGGACACGGACCTCGAGACCGTGCTGGCCGAGCGCAGGGTCGGGCACCTTTTCGTCACCGGCGCGCAGACCGATGCCTGCATCCGCTCGACCTTGCACGGCGCGATCGTCCGCGGATACGACGCGACGCTGGTCAAGGACGCTCACACGACGCAGGACCAGAGCGAGTGGGGCGCTCCGCCCCCTGAGCAGGTCATCGCCCACACGAACCTGTACTGGCAGTACCAGTCGGCCCCCGGTCGGCGCGGTGGGGTGGTGCCCGCCGACTCCGTCGACTTCGGTGTGACGGCGGGCTAGCTGGCCCTGGCACTCGGGGCGGGGCTGCTGCTGACATCCACCGACGGCGCGTTGACGTCGGCGTCGATGTCGGCGCTCCCGCCGAGGACGAAGAAGGCGCCCACGGCGACCAGAGCCAAGATCACGACCGCGATCAGAAAGCCACCGGCGGTGCCACCCAGGTCGTTGTGCCGGAACGGTTCTGCGCCCATGCCGTCCTCCAGTAGTCGTTTGCCGTCGTCCTTACCCGTCCTGAGCACGCATAGTCCGCCACCGAGGGCCATCCCGGCCCCTGCCGGCCACCGCACGGCCTACCTGATCCGCACGCCCCCGGCGTCGACGATCGCCGTCGACAGCGGGCGGACGAGCTCCCGCAGCCGCGCGCACCCCTGCTCGCCGAGGTGCTCCCACGGCGGCAGCGCCAGGACGTCGGTGCGGTCCTCGATCCGCTGCCGCACCTCCCGGCCGGCGGCGGTGAAGCCGTCCTGCTCGTCGAGCCAGCCGCGGTCGCGCAGCCCGGCGCAGGCCGCGTCCCACTCCTCGCTGGTGTAGACGCGGGTCTTGCGCAGCGGCTCGCGGGTCCACGCATCGCCCTGCGCCACGTGCATCACGGCAGCATCGAGCCCGCTGATCCCCTCGCAGACCAGAGCCGCGATGTGCCCGTCGCCGCGGAACTCCCGCAGCACCGTCACGGCGTGGAACAGCTGCAGGTGCGGGCTGTCCGGCCAGGCAACGGCGGCGTGCGCCGCCGCCAGGGGCCGCCCGTACGGAGTGCAGCCCTGCGTCGCGGTGCGCGCGAGACCGGCCGCCTCGCTCACGTCGGGGCTGTGGAGCAGGTCGCCGCACATCCGGCGCAACGCGCGGTCTGCGCCGCGGTAGCGCGCCTCGATCAGCTGCTGCGGCGACGCGATCTCCCAGGCCCGGTCCATCCCGAACGTCGCGGCCGTGGCGGAGAAGCTGAAGAACGTCGCCTGCACGGTCGCCGCCGTCACCGCGCCGAGGGCCGCGGCCCGCGCCGGGAAGTAGCCCCACCCGCGGTTGGCCTGCAGGTCGAAGCCGAGCGCGGTGTACTCCTCCTGGTTCTCCGGCGCGAAGTAGACCTGCGCGTGCACCGGCTCGAGGCTGCGCCACATCTTCCGGCTGACCACGGGTTCCACGAGACTCCTTACAGAGCAGCGAGAAGCCGGTCGACTTCGGCGGCCGTCGAGTAGCAGACCACACCAGCGCGTACGGCCCCGCCGGAGTGCTCGAGGCCGAGTGCGGTCATCAGCTCGACGGCGTAGTAGTTGCCCGCCCACACGCAGACCCCCCGGTCGCCGAGGTCCCCGCTGACCTGCTGCGGGCTGCGGCCGGCGACGGTGAAGGCGACCGTCGGGGTACGCCGGGCCGGCGCGCCCACCACTGTGACGTCGTCGCGGGCAGCCAGACCGTCGAGCAGGCGGCCGAACACCACAGCCTCGTGACCCGCGAGGGAGCGCATCGCGCTCAGCACCCGCTCCCGCCGGGTCGTCCCCTCGCCGTGCGAGGCGATCCAGTCGACGGCCGCCGTGACGCCGGCGTGCAGGGCAAGGCTGGGGGTGCCGAGCTCGAAGCGGTCAGGCACGTCGTCGCTGCTCGGCAGCAGCTTGTCCGGGCGGAGCTTCTCCAGCAGCGCCGGGTCGGCGACGGTGCAGCCCAGGTGGGGGCCGTACCACTTGTAGGCGGAGGTGGCGTAGAGGTCCGCGCCGAGCTCGCGCATGTCGGCCGGGTGGTGCGGGGTGCCGGCGACGCCGTCCACGTGCACCAGGGCTCCGACGGCATGAGCCCGATCGGCGATGGCGCGTACGTCCGGACGGGTGCCGACGGCGTTGCTCGCCGAGGGCACGGCCACGAGCCGGGTCCGCTCGCTGAGCAGCGCGTCGTACTGCTCCACAGCGAGCTCCGTCGTCTCGGGGTCGACCTCGGCCCAGCGCACGGCGAGGCCGGTGCGGGCGGCCGCCTGCACCCAGGGGCGGATGTTCGCGTCGTGGTCCAGCCGCGACAGCACGACCTCGTCGCCCTGGCGCCAGGTGCGGGCCAGGGCTCCGGCCAGGACGTAGGTGTTGGCGGTCATCGACTGCCCCAGCACGACGCCGGCCGGGTCGCCGCCGACGAGGTCCGCCACGGCCGCCCGCGCCTCGTCCACCAGGCCGTCGGCCCGATGGCTGCTCGCGAAGGGGCCGTGCCGGTTCGACACCGCCGAGCGCATGGCCTCCGCAACCGCGCCGCTCACGGCCGAGGGGACCTGCGTACCTCCCGGTCCGTCGAAGTGGGCCAGCCCCTCGGCCAGCGCGGGGAAGTCCCGGCGCACGGCGTCCACGTCCCAGCTCATGACCGCACCCTCCCCCGAACAGGTGCAGCGTTCACGCTGTGGGGCAGGATCGCTGCCATGAGCGAGCAGCCCGAGCAGCCCGAGCAGCAGCAGGTGGTCATCTCCGGTGCGAACGGAGAGCCGATCGGCACCGTCATGGTCGGCGAGGACGGCTCGGTCGAGCAGTCCCGGCAGCAGAGCCCCGCCGACCAGATCGCCCAGCCGGCGAAGGTGATGCGCATCGGCGCGATGGTGAAGCAGCTGCTCGACGAGGTGCGGTCCGCGCCGCTCGACGAGGCCGCGCGGACCCGGCTGCGCGAGATCCACCAGAGCTCGATCTCGGAGCTGGAGGAGGGGCTGGCACCCGAGCTGCGCGAGGAGCTGGAGCGGCTGTCACTGCCGTTCACCGACGAGACGGTGCCCTCCGACAGCGAGCTCCGGATCGCCCAGGCGCAGCTGGTGGGCTGGCTGGAGGGGCTGTTCCACGGCATCCAGACCGCGCTGTTCGCCCAGCAGATGGCCGCGCGGGTGCAGCTCGAGCAGATGCGCGGCCGCCCTGCGCTGCCGCCCGGTGCCATGGAGGCGCCGGCCCGGCCCGGCGTGCCGGGGACGGGGCAGTACCTCTAGGACCTGGCGTCAGAACCACCGGTCGAGAACCTTCGCGACGCCGTCCTCGTCGTTGGACGCGGTGACCTCGTCGACCGCGGCGAGGACGTCGGGATGGCCGTTGGCCATGCCGACCGAGTGGCCTGCCCAGGCGAGCATCGGCAGGTCGTTGGGCATGTCTCCGAACGCCACCACCTGCGCCGCGTCCACCCCCCACTCCTTCGCGAGCGAGGCCAGTCCCGAGGCCTTCGAGACCCCCGTGGCGCTGATCTCGAGCAGTCCGTCGAGCGAGGAGTGCGTGCACTCCGCAAGCGTGCCGACGCGCGCGCGCGCCTGCAGCAGCAGCTCGTCGGAGCCGAAGGACTCGTGCCGCGCCAGCAGCTTGACGACCCCCTGCTCGAGCAGCTCCTCGACCGGGGCGACCCGCAGGGGCGACTCGTTGTCGAAGCGCGGGACGTACGCCGGCTCGCGCGCGAACCCACCGGCCCCGCGCTCGACGGCGAACGAGATGCCCGGCAGCTCCTCGCGCAGCGCCGCCACCACCTGTCCAGCGGCGGCGGCGTCGAGGACGTTCGTACGCACCACCTGCTCGGTGTGCAGGTCGTAGACGAGGGCCCCGTTGGCGCACACCGCGAGCCCGCGGTGCCCGGTCTGGTCGGCCACCTGCGCCATCCACCGCGGCGGCCGGCCGGTCACCATGACGAACAGGACGCCGGCCTTCTCCACCTCGGCCAGCGCCTCGCGCGTGCGGGGCGACACCGACCCGTCACTGCGAACCAGGGTGCCGTCGAGGTCGCAGGCCACCAACCTCGGCGTCACTGCGGCAGCAGCTCCTTGCGCCCGGCGAGGTAGGGCCGCAGAGCCTCGGGCACGTGCACCGAGCCGTCCGCCCGCTGGTGCACCTCGAGCAGCACCGCGATCGTGCGGAAGGTCGCGCACGCCGTGCCGTTCAGCGTCGCTACCGGCGCGAGGCCCTGCTCACCTCGCGAGCGGATCCCCAGGCGCCGGGCCTGGAAGTCGGTGCAGTTGCTGGTCGAGGTCAGCTCCAGCCAGCGCTCCTGCGACGGCAGCCAGGCCTCGCAGTCGTACTTGCGCGCAGCGGACGTACCGAGATCCCCTGCAGCCACGTCGATCACGCGGAACGGCAGCTCGAGCAGGGACAGGAAGGCCTTCTCGTACGCCAGCAGCCGCAGGTGCTCGGCGTCGGCGTCGGCAGGCGCGACCAGGCTGAACAGCTCGACCTTCTCGAACTGGTGCACCCGGATGATGCCGCGGGTGTCCCTGCCGTGGCTGCCGGCCTCGCGGCGGAAGCACGAGGAGAAACCGGCGTAGCGGTAGGGGAGCTCGTCGACCACCTCCCCGGAGTGGAACGCCGCGAGCGGCACCTCCGAGGTCCCGACGAGGTAGAGGTCGTCGCCCTCCAGCTGGTAGACCTCCGCGGCGTGCGCGCCGAGGAATCCGGTGCCCTCCATCGCCTCGGGACGCACCAGCGCCGGGGCGATGACCGGGGTGAACCCCGCCTCGACCGCCGCCCCCATCGCCAGGTTGACCAGCGCCAGCTCCAGCAGCGCCCCCCAGCCGGTGAGGAAGGCGAACCGGCTGCCGCTCACCTTCGCCCCCCGCTCGGTGTCGATGGCGGCGAGGGCCGTGCCGAGATCGAGGTGGTCCTTCACCGGGAAGTCGTACGACGGGATCTGGCCGACCTGCTCGAGCACGACGAAGTCCTGCTCACCGCCCGGCGGGACACCGTCGAGCACCGTGTTGGGCAGGGCCAGGGCGGCGCTGCGCAGCGCGAGGTCGGCCTCTGCCTGGGCGGCCTCGGCCGCCTTCACCTGCGCAGCCAGGGCCTTGGCCCGGTCCAGGATCGCCGGACGCTCCTCGGCGGAGGCGCCGCGTACCGCGGTGGACGCCGCCTTCTGCTCGGTCCGCAGGCTGTCGGCGGCCGTGACCGCGGCGCGGCGGGCCTCGTCGGCGGCCAGCAGCGCGTCCACCAGCCCCGGGTCGGCCTGCCGCGCGCGCTGCGAGGCGCGTACGCGCTCCGGGTCCTCGCGCAGGAGGCGGAGGTCGATCACAGGCCGGTCACCCTGTCGAGGCTACCGGCGGCGGGAACCGATCATCCGCCCTGGCGCAGGCGCGCCAGCCAGTCGGCCGCATCCCGGAAGTCGGTGTCGGAGGTGCCCGGCCGCACCGACGTCAGGCGGCTGTCGGCGCGCGGATAGCTGCCCAGCACCCGCACGTCGGCGCACACCCGACGCAGCGCCGACAACGCCTCGCCGACCCGCGCGTCCGCGACATGGCCCTCGCAGTCGACCGAGAAGAAGTAGCGGCCGAGCTGGTCGCCTTCTGGCCGCGACTCGATCCGCGACAGGTT
This sequence comes from Mycobacteriales bacterium, assembly GCA_030447385.1. Taxonomy (GTDB): domain Bacteria; phylum Actinomycetota; class Actinomycetes; order Mycobacteriales; family SCTD01; genus SCTD01. The sequence continues at coordinate 101,199 of JAUJOY010000008.1, read as the reverse complement.
GATCCCGCGTACGGCGAACTCCGTCAGCACCTCGAGCAGCGCCCCCGGGTGGTCCTCCCGGATGAAGGCGAACAGGCTCGTGCGATCCGCGCCGGTCGGCTCGGGAAGCGGCCCCGGCCGGCGCACGAGCACGAACCGCGTGACGGCGCCGGCGCTGTCCTGCACGTCGGCGGCGAGCACCGAGAGGCCGTAGTGGTCCGCCGCGATGGGGGCGGCGATCGCGGCGTCGTAGCGGCCCTCGGACACCGCCCGGGCGGCGTCCGCCGTCGAGGGGGCGAGCACGACCTCGGCCTGCGGGACGTTCTCGCGCAGCCAGCGACGGCACTGCGCCTCGGCGTGCGGATGGGTCGCGACGACCCGCAGGTCGGGCTGCGGGATGTCACCGCGGCCGAGCAGCACGAACCGGACCGGCAGCAGGACCTCCCGGGTCACCTGCAGCGGCGAGCCGTGGGCGAGTTCGTCGAGCGTGGTCGACACCGAGCCCTCCACGGAGTTCTCCAGCGGCACGACGGCGCCGTCCACCTCCGCCCGGCGCACGGCCTCGAGAGCGGCGGCGACCGAGACGTACGGCGTGAGCTCGGCCTGCGCGGCCGCCGGCAGCGTGCGCAGGGCCGCCTCGGTGAACGTGCCGGCGGGTCCCAGGTAGCCCAGCGCCCCGTCCCCCACTCAGGCTCCCCGGCCGCTGCCGGCGGGGGAGGGGGCCGCACGTCGCGCTTCGGCCAGCACGTCGCGCTCCTCCGGCGAGAGCGCCTGCTCGCTGGCTCCGCCGCGGATCTCGCGGACGTACGTGCGGGTCTCGGACCGGGCGTTGATGGAGGTGAGCACCACACCGTCGCCGCGGTCGTCGAGCAGCGCCACCGAGAACGACAGGGCGCCACCCTGGTCGGAGAACGCGTCGTAGCGCGCGACAGCGACGTGCCGCACGACGTCGGACAGGCCGCTGCGCACCGCCGCCAGCTCCTCGCGCAGCCGGCTCACCTCGTCCGCCGCACGCGCAGCCCTCGCGGTCTGGCGCCCCACCGCGGCCACGAAGGAGGACTGCTCGTCGCCCCCGACGAGAGCGTCGTAGGTGCGGATCAGCTTGCCGACCCGGACGGCCAGCGCCACCACCACGACGAGCGCGAAGACCGAGAAGCCCACGGCCAGTACGGTCAGCGTGGAGGTGTCGGCGGCCACGGCTCGAACCCTAGCGGGGGGCCGGATCCGGCAGCGAGCCTTCGGCGAGCGTCTCGACCAGGGCCAGGCCGCGCCGGTCCACCAGGGGGATGCCGATGACGGGCGGGCGCGCATGCCACGGTCGTACGCTCGCGCCGTGGACCGCACGGAGGCGCAGGCGCTGCTGCAGGCCGTGGCCACCGGCGAGGTCGTCCCGCAGGACGCGCTCGACCGGTTCGCCACGGCGCCCTACGACGCGCTGGCCGGCTCGCTCGTGGACGTGCACCGCGGCCTGCGCACCGGCGACCCGGAGGTGGTCTACGGCGCGGGCAAGACCTCCGCGCAGGTGCTCGAGATCGTGGCGGCGCTGCGCGCTGCGGGGGACCGCGCGGTGCTCGTCACCCGGGCACCGGAGGAGACCGTTCGTGCCCTGTGCGAGGCCCATGCGCAGGTGCTCGTCGACGGGACGACCGTCGCGGTGGGCGCCCTGCCGGACCCGCGCGGCTGCGTCGCCGTCCTGGCCGCGGGCACCTCCGACGGTCCGGTCGCCGCGGAGGCGGCCCTGACCGCGCGCGTCTTCGGCGCCGGTGTCGAGCGGGTGGACGACGTGGGCGTGGCCGGCCTGCACCGGCTCCTCGCGGCCCGCCCGGCGCTGGACCGGGCCGACTGCGTCGTCGTCGTCGCCGGCATGGAGGGGGCGCTGCCGTCCGTCGTCGGCGGGCTCGTCGGGACGCCGATGGTGGCCGTGCCGACCAGCGTCGGGTACGGCGCCAGCTTCGGTGGGATCGCGGCACTGCTCGCGATGCTCAACGCGTGCGCGCCCGGCATCGCCGTGGTGAACATCGACAACGGCTTCGGGGCGGGCGTCTTCGCGGCTCGCGTCGCCCGGCGGGTCGCCGGGTGATCGGCTGGCTGGACTGCTCGGCCGGGATCTCCGGTGACATGCTGCTCGGAGCGCTCGTCGACGTGGGCGTGGAGCTGGCGGTGCTGCAGGCAGCCGTCGACGGTCTCGCGGTGGGGCCGGTGCGTCTCACCGCCTCCGTCGTGGACCGCGCCGGGATCGGCGCACGCAAGGTGGATGTCGAGGCACCGGACACGACCGCGACCCGTACGTGGCGGGACGTGCAGCAGGTGCTCGGCGCGGCCGGCCTGGCCGAGGACGTACGCGCGCTGGCGCTGGACGTGTTCTCCCGGCTGGCCGTCGCCGAGGGCGAGGTGCACCGCGTCCCGCGGCAGGACGTGCACTTCCACGAGGCCGGCGCGCTCGATGCGCTGGCCGACGTCGTGGGCTGCGCCGCCGGCCTGATCTCGCTCGGGTTGACCTCGCTCAGCGCGTCCCCGGTCACGCTCGGCTCCGGGAGCTCAGCCGGCGCGCACGGGCCGCTGCCGGTTCCCGTCCCGGCGGTGCTGGCGCTGCTGCACGGCGCCCCGGTGCGGGGGGGCCCCACCCCGTACGAGATGACGACGCCGACCGGCGCGGCACTGCTCGCGGCGGCGGTGAACGCGTACGGCCCGATGCCGCCGATGGTCCTGCGACGCACCGGTACCGGCGCAGGCGGGCGCAACCCCAAGGAGGTGGCCAACGTGCTGCGGCTGGTCCTCGGCGAGCCGGTTCCGGGGGAGGGAGAGGGCGCGGTCCTGCTCGAGGCCAACGTCGACGACCTGGACCCGCGGCTGTGGCCGGGGGTGCTGTCGTCGCTGCTGGTGCTGGGGGCGCACGACGCGTGGCTGACCCCGATCCTCATGAAGAAGGGGCGGCCGGCCCACAGCCTGTCGGTGCTGTGCCCGCCGGCGACGGCTCCGGCGGTACGCGAGGCGGTCTTCCGCCAGACCAGCACCCTCGGCATCCGGGACCGGCCGGTCGGCCGGCAGGTGCTGGACCGGCAGGAGCGCAGCGTCGAGGTCGGTGGGCAGCGCATCCGCGTCAAGGTCGGGCTGCTGCACGGGGAGGTCGTCAACGTCATGCCCGAGTGGGACGACGTCGTCGCCGTCGCCGGGGTGCTCGGCCGCCCCGCCAAGCAGGTGCTCCTGGACGCGCACGCCGAGGCGCGCGGACTTGCGGCCCCCGAGGGCTCGAGCTAGCTGCGCGAGGTCATCGAGTAGCGCAGCCGGGCCATCCCGTTCTGCGGCGCGGGCTCCATGCCGGTGGCCTCGAACAGCTCTGTCACCCGCTCGGCCAGCTCGTCGGCGGTCCACCGCGTACCGCCGTTCTCGATCGCGGCCTCGCTGGAGAAGGGGCGGTACAGCTCGACGGTGTCGCCCTGCACGCCGAACACCTTGCCGCTGATGCCGCTGCTCGCGTCGCTGCACAGGTAGGCGACGAACGGCGCGACGTTGTCCGGGTGCCAGAAGTCGAACTCCTCCTCGGCGTCCTCCCCGGGCGAGCCGGCGAGCTTGTCACCGTAGGCGCCCTCGGTCATCCGGGTGCGGGCGGCGGGGCAGATGGCGTTGACGGTGATGCCGTACTTCCAGCCCTCCTGCGCGACGATCTGCGCGAACGCGGCGATGCCCGCCTTGGCCGCGCCGTAGTTGCTCTGGCCGAAGTTGCCGAGGATGCCGCTGGTGGACGCCGTGCAGACGACCCGGCCCGCACGTCCCTCGTGGCGCCAGTGGCGCACGGCGGCGGCGGTCGTGGCGTAGTGCCCGCGCAGGTGCACCTTGATGACCGCGTCCCACTCCTCGGGCGTCATCTTCAGCAGGGTGCGGTCGCGCAGGATCCCCGCGTTGTTGACCAGCGCGTCCAGCCGGCCCCAGCGCTCCAGGGCGGCGTCGATCAGCCCCTGGGCGTGCTCGGTCTCGGAGCAGTCGCCGACGTAGAGCAGGCCCTGGCCACCGGCCGCCGAGATCTCCTCGACGACCGCGGCGCCGGCCGCCTCGTCGACCTCGCCGACGACCACCGAGGCCCCCTCGCGGGCCAGCTCGAGCGCCTCCCCCCGCCCGAGCCCCCGGCCGGCACCCGTCACGATCGCGACCCGTGCGTCGAGAAGTCCCATGGCGCGAACCTATCCGGCGCCCCGAAGGGCCCTCCCAGCAGGACAGCGCTTCCGTTAGCGCGAGGGCTGCGGGGGAAGGAACCGGGCGTTACGGGCGAGTTACGCCCGGTCGAGAGGAGCTCTGCCATGGCCCCGCCAGCTGCTCCACCCTCCCTCGCCGATGCGCTCGACCTCGGGCTGGCGCACGGCGGCGCAGAGCTCGTACGCCTGATCGGCGCGCCGCCGGAGGACCGACGCGACCGGTTCCTGACCCTGCTGAGGATCTACGACCTGCACACCGCGCCCCTCCTGCTGCTCGGTGACGTCGCGCGCCACCAGGGCTCACCGGCCGTCGCCGAGGTCAAGGCACGCCTGGAGGCGGAGTGGCTGAGCGAGCTGGAGGTTGCCTGGGTGTCGGCAGGGCGGCTCGCGGCAGCCGCGACGCCGCACGAGGTGGTGCAGGCCATGCGGGCCGTCGCGGCGCGCGACCGGCTTCCGCAGGCCTACACCTGGCTGGCCAAGCAGGCCAGCTGGCAGCAGGTGGTGGACTTCCTCGCGCTCGAGGGGGGTCCGGACGGCGGGTTCGACGACCTCGTCGCGATGTGCCAGATCGGCCTGTCCGGCAGCGCCAAGCTGGAGCTCGCCAAGAACTACTGGGACGAGATGGGCCAGGGCGACGCCGCCGGGGTCCACACGACGATGCACGAGCAGCTGGCCGCGGCGATCGCGATGCCGTCGATCCCGCGCTCGCAGCTGCCGGTCGAGGCGCTGGAACGGGCCGCGCTCGGTGGCCTGCTCGCGACCAACCGCTGGCTGCAGCCGGAGATGGTCGGCGCGCTCGGGCTGCTCGAGCTGCAGGCCGGGCCGCGGTGCCGCCTCGTGCTGCAGGCCTTCGACCGGCTCGGGGCTCCCGCCGCCGCCTACCCCTTCTACACCGAGCACGCCGACGTGGACCCGATCCACGGCAAGGACTGGATGGACAAGGCCATCCGGCCGCTTGCCGCGTCGAGCCCGGGGTGGGGCCCGCGGATGGTCAAGGGCGCCTGGTGGCGCGCGACGGTCAACCTGCAGTTCTTCTCGGCCGTACGCGACAGCCTGATCGAGGACTCCGTCGCCGCCTGACGCAGCACCACCGGCTGGGTGGAGCCACCCGCTCTAGGGTCGGCCCATGCCCGACCTCCCCCCGCAGCACCGGGTCACCAGCGAGGTCGGCCGGTTGCGCACGGTCCTGCTGCACCGGCCCGGGGCCGAGCTGTCCCGCCTGACCCCCCGCAACAACGCCGACCTGCTGTTCGACGGGCTGCCCTGGGTGGGGCGGGCCCAGGAGGAGCACGACGGGTTCGCCGCGGCGCTGCGCGCACGGGGCGTCGAGGTGCTCTACCTGCAGGAGCTGCTCGCCGAGACGCTCGGCCAGCCCGCGGCCCGCGCCGAGGTCGTGCAGTCCGTCGTCGCGCCCACGGTCGTGGGGCCGCAGCTGGCGACGGTGCTGCGGGCCTGGCTGCTGGACCTGTCCGGCGAGGACCTGGCCGGCATCCTCGTGGCCGGCCTGACCCACGAGGAGCTCCCGGAGCACGGGCCGGACGGGGTGGTCGCCCGGCTGGCGTCGGCGGGGCAGTTCCTCGTGCGCCCGTTGCCCAACCTGCTGTTCACCCGCGACTCGTCGGTGTGGGTGGACGACCACGTGGCCGTCACCAGCCCCTCCATGCTGGCGCGGCAGCGCGAGCGGGCCCTGGCCGGCGCCGTCTACCGCTACCACCCGCGCTTCTCCGGCACCCCGCTGCTCTACGGCGGCAGCAGCTCGGAAGCCTGGTTCGAGGGCGGCGACGTGCTCGTGATGGCGCCCGGCGTGCTGGCGGTCGGCACCGGTTCGCGCACCACCCCGGCGGGTGTGGAGGCGTTCGCCCTGCGGGTCTTCGCCGCCGGGATCGCGCACACCGTGCTGGCGGTGCCCATCGCGCAGGAGCGGGCCACGATGCACCTCGACACCGTGTGCACGATGGTCGACCGCGACGCGGTGGTGATGTTCCCCCCGGTTGCGGACACCCTGTCGGCGTTCCCGGTCACCCCGGCGGGCGAGCACGAGCTTCAGGTGGGGGACCCGCGCCCGTTCCTCGAAGCGGCGGCCGAGGCGATGGGCATCGACGTCCTGCGCACGATCGACACCGGCCTGGACCCCGTGACCGCCGAGCGCGAGCAGTGGGACGACGGCAACAACACCCTCGCGCTCGCTCCCGGACTGGTCGTGGCGTACGAGCGCAACGTCGTCACCAACCAGGCGCTGGAGCGGGCGGGCATCGAGGTGGTGCCGGTCGCCGGCAGCGAGCTGGGCAGCGGGCGCGGGGGACCGCGCTGCATGTCATGCCCGGTGCTGCGCGACCCCCTCTGAGCCCCTCCCGCGCGACGTCACCGCAGCGTCAGCTGCCGGGAGAGCAGTCCGGACCTGGCACGGCGCTCCTCCGGGGTCAGCGGGCGCGGCGCCGCGAGCTCCTCGTCCAGACGGGCGCGCAGCGCCGCCGACGGCTCCTCCAGCTCGTCGGGCTCCCGGTCGTGGGGCAGGTCCCACACCGGGACCAGCAGCCCGTGCGCGCGAAACGATCCGACGTAGCGGCTGTCCGGGCCCACGGTCAGCGCGCGGCCGACGGCCAGCCGGGCCATCGCGTCCAGCAGCGGCCCCTCCTCCTCCGGCAGCACCCAGCGCAGGTGGGTCTTGGCGCGCATCCGGCACCAGTAGGCCGACGGCACGCTGGACAGGCGAGCCGTCGGGATCACCGACGCGTTGGCCCGCTCCATGGACGCCGCCACCTCGCCGCCGGGGTCGGCGGCACCCTCGACCCAGTAGTCGAAGCCGGTGTGCACCGTGACCTCGATCGGGTCCTCGCTCAGAAGGTCCTGCAGGCGCGGCCCGGCCCCCGGCAGCCCCACCGGCTGCACCGGGGAGCCGTGCGGCGACGCGAGCGCCAGCTCGAGCGCGGCCGCCAGGTCGCGGCTCACGTCACCGGAACGCGACTGCACCTGCAGCCCGAGCAGGATCCGGCCGTCCGCCCGGACCAGTGCCGGCCACGCCAACGGCAGCAATGTCGACAGGAGCACCTCGCGGTCCGGCGCCGAGGGCACCCGCAGCGGTGCGGTCGCGGCCGGGACGATCTCGCGCAGCGCGATCCACTCGGTCTCGTCGACCCGTCCCGCGAACGGCCGCTGGACTCCCTGCCGATCCTGGGCGGCCTGCCTTCCGTGGCAGCCCTTGTAGCGCTTGCCGCTCCCGCAGGGGCACGGCTCCCGTGGCCCCACGACGGGCACCTCACCAGGATCGGCCGCCGGCGACGGCGCGCCGGTCGGCCGCGCGGGAGGGCGGCGGCGGGTGCTGATCGCGTGCTCCTGTTCGGGCCGGTCGGACAGCAGCAGCGTAGGCGTCAGGCCCGGGACAGCCGGCGGCGTACCCGTCCCGGCTGGTTGCTGATGATCACGTCCACCCCGAGCTCCAGCACCAGCTCGATGTCCTCGGGCTCGTCCACGGTGAACACGTGCACCCGGCCGCCGAAGCTGTGCACCCGCCGGACGTAGCCGGGGTGCAGGGTCACGACCTCGAGCGCCACTCCCATGCCGCTCACCAGCGTCGGGAGGTGGCCGTCGCGGTAGCGCACGGGCACCCGGTCCATGAGGTACACGGTCGGTAGGAGGGGAGCGGTCGCGTGCACCCGCCGCAGCGAGGTGAGGGCGTAGCTCATCACGGTGACCTGGCTGGTCTCCCGGCGCCTCGGCCGCGCCATCCCGTAGCGGACGAGCAGGTCGACGAGCGCCCGCTCGACCAGCGCGCCGTACCTCGTCGGGTGCTTGGTCTCGATATGCAGTCGTATGGGCTCGCCCGACGGCGTCGTGCTGTCGGAGGCGAGCTGGAGCAGCCGCTCCAGGGTGAGGACCCCGCGCCGCTCGGGGTCCAGATCGGCCTCCTGCCAGCCCTCCTCCTGCTCCGAGGCGCTCTGCCGCGCCTTCCACGAGGCGAAGTCCAGCTCGGCCAGATCGGCCAGCTCGAGCGTCGAGAGCACCCCGCGCCCGTCGCTGACGCGGTCGATCCGCCGGTCGTGCACGCAGACCAGCACCCCGTCGCGGGTGAGCCGCACGTCGCACTCGAGCGCGTCCGCGCCCTCGTGCAGGGCCAGCTCGTACGCCCCGAGCGTGTGCTCGGCGTGCGCGGCCGACGAGCCCCGGTGGGCGACGACCAGCACGTCGGCACCGTCGTAACGCACCTGTCGATCCTGCCCCGTCGCCCGCGCCGGCTGCACGCGGGGCCGGTCACGCCCGCGCTGACCGCGCCGGCTCCGGGCCGAAGTCGAACAGCTGCGCGGCGGCCCGCCTCGTCGACAGCGACCAGGTCGGGTAGGCGTGGATCGTCTGCGCGAGGCGCCCGACCAGCGTCCCCGCGCGCATGCACAGCGCCCCCTCCGCGATCATCTCCCCGGCCATCGGCCCGACTGCGGTCATCCCCAGCAGCTTGCCGAGCGCGAGGCCGCCGACCTTGCCCGGCGCAGCGACCAGCTTGACGAAGCCGTCGGTCTCCCCCGCCGTGCGCGCCCGGTCCCCGTCGCGGTCCCAGAACGTCGAGACCATGACGCCCGCCCCGTGCTGCGCGACCGCCTCGCGCTCGGTGAGCCCGACATGGGCGATCTCCGGCTCGGTGAAGGTCACCCACGGCACGACGGCGTCGTCCCACTTGCCGCGCTGCCACGGCAGCGGCCCGGCGAAGGCGTTGCGGGCGGCCAGCCGGCCCTGCTCGTCCCCGACGTGGGTGAACTGCAGCCGGCTGGTGCAGTCCCCGGCCGCCCACACCGTGTCCGCCGCCTGCAGGTAGGCGTCGGTGACCACCCGCCGGCGCTCCAGGGTCACGCCCGCCGTCTCGAGCCCGATGCCGTCGGTCGAGGGCGTGCGCCCGATCGCCACCAGCAGGTGCGACCCGCTCGCCGTGCTGCCGTCGTCGAGGTGCAGGACCGGCCCGGCCTCTACCCGGACCACCTTGGCGCCGGTCCGGACGGCCACCCCCTCTCGCTCCAGCACCGTGCGCAGGACCAGCTGCGCCTCGGGCTCCTCACGGCTGACCAGGGTCGGGAGGGCCTCCACCACCGTCACCTGCGCGCCGAGCCGGCGGAATGCCTGCGCGAGCTCCACCCCGATCGGCCCGCCGCCGAGCACGAGCAGGTGCTCGGGCAGGGTGCGCAGGTCGAAGACGTTCTTGTTGTCGAGGTACGCGACCGCGTCGAGTCCCTCGATCGGCGGCACGGCGGCTCGCGACCCGCTGGCCACCACGAACCGCTCCGTCGTGACCCGCCGGCCGTCCACCTCCACCGCGGTCGGTCCGGTCAGGACGCCCCAGCCGGCCAGCAGGTCGATGCCCTCCTTCGCGAGCGTCCCGGGCGACTCGTCCTGCTCGATGTCGGCGATCACCGCCTGGACGCGCTCCATCACCGCGGGGAAGTCCACCGTGACGTCGGCGGTGAACCCGTAGGAGGGACCCGATCGGGCCGCCTGGACCCGCCGGGCCGTCTCGAGCAGCGCCTTGCTCGGGACGCATCCGTAGTGGGTGCAGTCGCCACCGGGCCGGGCCGCCTCCACCAGCGCCACCCGCCGGTCGGCCCGCCGCGCGCTCCTGGCCGCGGCCAACCCGGTCGCCCCTGCGCCGATCACCACCAGGTCGTAGTCCGCCATCCCGGAAGTCTGTCAGCAGGGCGGACGCGCTACTTGATCAGCCGGGAGAGCCGGCGGTCGGCCAGGGGCCGGCCGCCCGTCTGGCAGGTCGGGCAGTACTGCAGGGCCTTGGTCGAGAAGGACACCTCCCGCACCGTGTCACCGCACCGGGGGCAGGGCAGGCCGCCCCGCCCGTGCACCGACAGGCCGCTCTTCTTCTCCGCCTTGAGCTGACCGGCGGCCAGTCCCTCCGCCCGCGCCACCGCCTCGCGCAGGGTGTCGACGATCGCCCCGTGCAGCCGCGCCACCTCCTCGGGGGTGAGGTGAGCCGCCGGCTTGAACGGGGAGAGCCCGACCTCCCAGAGCACCTCGTCGCTGTAGGCGTTGCCCACCCCCGCGAGCAACGACTGGTCGGTGAGCAGCCCCTTGACCTGCGACCGGACGCCGTCCAGCAGCGCGGCCAGCGCCTCGACGGTGAACTCCGGCGACAGCGGGTCGATCCCGAGCCGGGCGATCCCGGGCACCGTGGCGACGTCCTCCACCACGTACACCGCCAGGCGCTTCTGGGTGCCGGCCTCGGTGAGGTCGAAGCCGCTGCCGTCGTCGAGGTGCACGCGCAGCCCGAGCGGCCCCTTGCCCATGCGCGGCGGCGCCGCCGGGAGCGACTCCCGCCACGAGAGCCAGCCGGCCCGCGCCAGGTGGACCACGAGGTGGAGCCCGCCGATCCCGAGGTCGAGGAACTTGCCGTGCCGCCCGACCTGCTCCACCTCGAGCCCCGCCAGTGCGCTCACCGGCGGGTCGTAGGTCTTCAGGACGTGGATGCCGGGCGCATCCACCCGGGCGAGGACCCGCCCCACGGCGCGCCCGCGCAGGAAGGAGGCGAGGGCCTCCACCTCTGGCAGCTCGGGCACGTCCCGGATTCTCCCACGCAGCAGGGGTTAGGGTCGGCGTGAGCATGGGGGGCCACCGCAGGTGAGACCGGTACCGGCGGACGAGCGGGAGTGGCTGGCCTCCTACGACCCGCGCCAGTTCCCGCCCTTCGCCGTCACGGTCGACATGGTCCTGCTGACCGTGCGGGACGGCGTCTTCAGCGTCCTGCTGGTGGAGCGCGACACCTACCCGTACCGCGGAGCGCTGTCCCTGCCCGGCGGCTTCGTCCAGCCGGACGAGGACCTCGACGCCGCCGCCGTACGCCGCCTCGAGCGCGAGACCGGCGTACGCCGCGACGTCGCCCACGTCGAGCAGCTCGGCGCCTTCGGAGCACCCGACCGCGACCCGCGCATGCGGGTCGTCTCCGTGGCGTACCTGATCTTCGCGCCCGACCTCGAGGCTCCCCAGCCGGGGGAGAACACCCGCTCGGTCGGCTGGAAGGCGGTCGAGGAGGTCGTCGCCGCGACACTCGCCTTCGACCACGCGCAGGTGCTGGCCGCCGGCGTGGAGCGGGCCCGCGCGAAGCTGGAGTACACCCCGCTGGCGGCGGCGTTCGTCAGCGAGCACTTCACGGTGGCCGAGCTGCGCGGGGTCTACGAGGCCGTCTGGGGGCGCCCGCTGGACCCGCGCAACTTCCATCGCAAGGTCACGGGCACGCCGGGCTTCCTCGTCCCGGTGGGCCGGCCGGCTCCGGTCGGCCCGGAGGGGGGCCGCCCGGCGGCGCTCTACCGGCGTGGTGAAGCCGCCTGGCTGCGGCCGGCGATGCTGCGACCTGGCAGCTGACCGGGAACCCTTCGCTCGCCTGCTGCGTCTTTGAGGTAGGCCGTCATGATCGCGGCGTAACCTGAGATGCCGCAGGTCGTTGCATCCGGTAGCCGATCCGGCGTCGGCTGCGGGGCAGCGTCGGCCAGCACCAAGTCAGCCCGCACGAGCCACATCGCCAGAGCAGCACTCTCGCAAAGCATCAGGAGCCTTCCGGCATGCAGCCGTCGTACACGCCCCCTCCGGTCCCGAGCTCCGGGCGCTCCTTCGGCAACCTGCTGGGCGATGCTGTGCGGCGTCCCGGCGGACGCAGGGCGATCTCGGTGCTGTCGATCGTGCTGTTCCTCGCCGGCGTGACGATGTTCGCCTTCCCGGTGGGCACCGACGTCTACGGCCGCTACGTCCAGGGCAACCTCGAGGAGGAGTTCGACGACCCGCAGGTGGTCGCCGCCTACACCGAGCGGCGGATCCAGGTCGGCGACGGGCTCACCACGCTACGGATCCCCAGCCTCGACGTGGAGGTCCTCGTGGTCGAGGGCACGACGCCGTCGGCCTTGCGTGCGGGCGCCGGCCACTACGCGGCCACGGCCCTGCCGGGCGAGCCCGGCAACGTCGCAATCGCGGGGCACCGCACGACGTACGGCCGCCCGCTGAACCGCATGGACGAGATGAAGCCGGGCGACATCGTCGAGCTCGAGACGCCCCTGGCCGTGCACACCTACAAGGCGGTGCCCGCCTTCGGCGGCCACTCCAACCCCTGGGTCGTCGCGCCGAGCGACACCGGCGTCGTCGCCCCCGAAGTGGGCAGGAGCCTGCTCACCCTGACGACGTGCCACCCCAAGGGCAGCGCGCGCCAGCGGCTGATCATGCGCTTCGAGCTCGTCGACACGAAGCAGCTCCGGCCACCGGCATGACCGCCACCCGTAGGAGGAAGGCAGCAGACATGACGACGCGGCGCTGGGTGACCCGGGGAGCAGCCGTGCTCCCATTGAGCGGGCTGCTGCTCGTCGCCGCGGCCCCGGCCGCTCTGGCCGCCATCTCCGGGATCAACGAGGAAGAGCGAGTCCACCGCAACATCCAGATCGTGGCCGACTACGTGACCCCGACCCAGGACCCGCCTCGCCTCACCTTGACCGAGCCGGGGCAGCCACCTGTGGTGGTGGCCTCGATGCCCGTCGACGTTTTCCCCGGCAGGCGAGGCGAGCTCCGCTACACCTTCAACACCCGGTGCTGGATCCCCAGCACGCCTTCTGCCCCGTGCCCAACTACCCCGCAGCCGGCGCGCAATGGTCAGTGGATCGCCGCGCAGAGCGGCGGCGCGGTGGAATCGGTCCCCTTCACCCTCTCCATCCCGCCGGACGCACCCACCGGCGTGACGGCGGCTCCCGCGTCGCCACAGGAGATGAAGATCAGCTGGCGCCGCGGTGCCGAGCCCGACCTCACCTCCTATACCGTCTTCGAGGGCGACAAGGCGGTCCGGCGCGGCCTCGCCCCGAAGGACGTCTGCAACAACGACGGCGCCTGCAGCTCGCTGGTTCCCGTGGAGGGGCCAGGTGAGCGCACCTACACCGTGGTGGCCTTCCGCTCCAGCGGCACCCCGGACCCCGACCTGGCCTCGGTCCGGTCCGCTCCGGCCTCGGGGTCGCTCGCGGGGGACCCGCTGGGCTCCCCGGGTGCGGCGCCGCCCCCCGAGGTCGCTGGCGTGAATCCCTCGACGAGCCCCAGCGGGTCGCCGTCCCCGACCACCAACGCCGCCGCTGAGCCGGGCAGCCGGCGCGACCCCAAGCCGCCGGGCGCCGGGGGGCGACGCCAGGCGTTCTCGTCCGGGTTCAACGCCTTCGGGCCCAAGCTGGGCATCCCCAAGCTGCCGCCGCTGCCCGAGTCCCCGGAGCCATCGGTCGCGCTTCCCGACGACGGCACCTTCGAGCCGACGCTGGGCTACGACGACCAGGTGCTCACCGAGGAGGAGACCGAGCTCGGCGCGGACGAACAAGGCGTAGGCGTACCGCGAGCGCTCGGCAGCCTCATCGACTCCGAGCAGCTCGCCAAGAGCACCGCCGGCGCCCTCGTGCTGCTGCTGACCGGGGCGCACCTGCGCCGCTGGCTGGGAGCCACCCCCCCGGAGTGACCCGCCCATCCGAGCGCGGATCATGGAGTTCGTGCTCAGGCGCCACGCTCAGCCGGTGAGCAGCAACTCCATGATCAGCGGGGAGGAGCAGCGGCGCCACGCTCGGCGGGCTCAGCGGGTACGGCCGCCCGGGCCGTCGAGATCGTTGCCGGCCCGCCGGCCTGGCTCCCCGGGAAGGACGGTACGCGCTGCGGCTGAGGTCGCCGGGCCGCTGGGCCCGGCCGCGGCCGCGGCAGGGCTGCCGGAAGCGGTGCTCGTGGTGTCGTGCGCCGCATCGGCGTGCGTCCGCTCCAGCTCGGCCTGCAGGCGGGCGTTCTCCTCCGCCAGGCTCTCGCGCTCCCCGCGTACGTCTCGCACCTCGCGCTTCACCGCGATCCGCTTCGCCCGCCGCCGGCTGGCACCCGCCAGCATCAGCCCGAGCCCCAGCATGGCCGCCACCCCGACGACCATCCCGATGAGGAACAGCCCCCCGACGGAGAGGTTCTCGAGCATGACCCCGAACGCCTCGGCATCGGCCGGCTCGCGGTTGGTCAGGACGACCCCGGTGGCCAGCAGGCCGGCCAGGACGAGCAGGACGAAACCGAGGGCGACCACGGGGGCTCCTTGGGAAGCAGGCGAGCGGGCGGGACGAGCGGGAGGGAACAGGTTCTTCTTACCCCGACGCCACCTCGGCAAGACCACTGGCCAGGACGACGTCGAGCAGCCTGACCGCTCCCCTCTTGTGCAGCGGCTCGTTGCCGTTGCCGCACTTGGGCGACTGCACGCACGACGGGCAGCCTGAGGGGCACTCGCAGGAGGCGATCGCGTCGCGGGTCGCCCGCAGCCAGGCGGCTCCCCGCCGGAAGCCCTGCTCGGCGAAGCCGGCGCCGCCGGGGTGGCCGTCGTAGACGAAGACCGTGCACGTGCCGGTGTCCGCGTGGATCGCGGAGGAGACCCCGCCGATGTCCCAGCGGTCGCAGGTCGCGAACAGCGGCAGGAGCCCGATGGCCGCGTGCTCGGCGGCATGGGCCGCGCCTGGCACGTCCGCCCACTCCAGCCCGGCATCGGCCAGGTCGTCGGGGTTCACGGTGTACCAGACCGCGCGGGTCCGCAGCTGGCGCGGCGGCAGGTCGAGCGGCTCCTCGCCCAGCACCTGCCCCCCGCCGTGCCGCTTGCGCAGGAACGACACGACCTGGTGCGTCACGTCCACGTCGCCGAAGTGCAGGGTGACCCCGTCGTACGCGGCGCTGCGCAGCGACTGGACGATCGTCAGCGACGTGATCTCCCGGGCAAAGGTCGAGTAGTCGGGCTCCTCCGCGTGGACCAGAGCCACCGCCTCCTCGAGGTCGAGCCGGTCGACGATCCAGCTGGAGCCCTGGTGCAGGTAGACCGCACCGGTGTGCGCCTGGGTGTGCGACGCCGCGGCGTCCACCGTGCCGAGTAGGCGCCCCGTGCCCCCCTCGACGAGGCGTACGGGCGGCCCTCCGGTGCCGCGCAGGTCCACCTCCGGGCGCTCGAGGGACGTCCAGAACCAGCCCTTCGGCCGCGCCCGCAGGACGCCCCGGCGCACCAGGTCGGCGAGCAGCGGGCGCACCGGGTCCGCGCCGCCGAACAGGTCCAGATCGTCCTCGGTCAGCGGCAGCTCCGCCGCCGCGCAGCGCAGGTGGGGGCCGAGGATGTACGGGTTGGCGGGGTCCAGCACCACGCTCTCGATCGGCCGGCCGAACAGCGCCTCCGGGTGGTGCACGAGGTAGGTGTCCAGCGGGTCGTCCCTCGCCACGAAGACCGCCAGCGCCCCCTGCCCGGCGCGGCCCGCACGCCCGGCCTGCTGCCAGACCGACGCGACGGTCCCCGGCCACCCGGTCAGGACGACGGCGTCGAGGCCGCTGACGTCCAGGCCCAGCTCGAGCGCGTTGGTGGCCGCGACCCCCAGCAGCTCGCCGGACTGCAGTCGGCGCTCGAGCTCGCGACGCTCCTCGGGCAGGTAGCCGGCCCGGTAGGCCGCCACCCGCGGCATCAGCTCGGGGGCCGCCTCCGCCAGCGCCCGCCGGGCGGACAGCGACACCGCCTCGGCGCCCCGCCGCGACCGGCCGAACGCGATCGTACGACCGCCTTCGACCACCAGGTCGGCAAGCAGCTCGCCGGTCTCCGCGGTGGCCGAGCGGCGTACGGGGGAGCCGTGCTCACCCGCACCGGAACTTCCGGTGGAGGGGAGCAGTGGCGGCTCCCAGAGCGCGAACTCGGTGCGTCCGCGGGGGGAGGCGTCCTCGGTGACCGCCACCACCGGCAGCCCGGTCAGTCGCGCGGCGGTCACCTCAGGATCGCTCGCGGTGGCGCTGGCGAGGACGAAGACCGGGTGCGCGCCGTACCGCGCGCAGATCCGGCGCAGCCGGCGCAGGACAAGGGCGACGTGGGAGCCGAACACGCCCCGGTAGGTGTGGCACTCGTCGACGACCACGAAGGCCAGTCCCCGCAGGAAGGACGCCCAGTCGGCGGACCGCGGCAGCAGCGCCCGGTGCAGCATGTCCGGGTTGGTGAGGATCAGCCGGCCGTGCCGCCGCACCCAGTCCCGCTCCTCGCGAGGCGTGTCGCCGTCGAAGGTCGCCGCGCGTACGGCCATCAGCTTCAGCGCGCGCACCGCCCGCAGCTGGTCCGTGGCCAGCGCCTTGGTGGGCGAGAGGTAGAGCGCGGCCGCACGCTCGTCCTGCAGGAGGGCCGTGAGCACGGGCAGCAGGTAGGCCAGCGACTTGCCGCTTGCCGTGCCCGTCGACACGATCACCGAGGTGCCGTCGCGGGCCAGCTCGGCTGCCTCCACCTGGTGCCGCCACGGCCGATCCACCCCCGCGAGCTGCAGCCGCTGCACGAGCAGGGGGTCGACCCAGGGCGGCCAGTCCGCCTGCCGACCCGGCCGAGCCGGCACCTGCTCGACGTGCGTCACCCGCTCCTGGCGGGCCGGGTCGAGCAGCAGCCGGGCGAGCAGGGTCGACGCGTCGCTCGTCCGGTCGGGGAAGCTGCTCACGGCCGGTCCATCCTCCCAGAGGCCGGGGCGGGCAGGGCGGACGAACCGCTCGTCCTCCTGAGGCGAACCTCGCAGCATGCTGCTGACCCTGCGCCTGCTCGCGGCCGCTGCCCTTGCCGCGGTGGTCGGGATCCACCTCGCCATCGCGTCGGACTACTTCCCTGTGGGGGACCGCCCGTTCAGCCTCGGCGACAGCTTCCTGGTGCAGTCCGCCGTGGCCGTTCTTCTTCTGCTGGCGCTGCTCGTACGGGACCGCCGCCCGCCGTGGGTGGCGGCCCTCGTCTTCGGTGTCCTCTCGCTGGCCACGCTGCTCCTGAGCCGGACGGTGGGCATCCCCGTGCCCGGCCTACCGGTCCGCTTCCAGGAGTCGTGGATCCCCACCTCGGTGGCGACGGCAGCGGCCGAAGGGCTGCTCATCGCGGCCGTCGCCACGCAGCTGCTCCTCGCGGGGCGGCGCAGCACGGCGATGCCGGATCCCCCGCGAGCCGATAGAACTGCTTCCCGCTCCGCATCGAACGTGACGTTGCTCACCAGACTTTCCGGACGCACCGTCACGACAGGCGCATGGCCGACGAACTTGATCATGACAGATACTCCGAGCTGATCGAGGAATCGCAGGACCTTCACTCCGACGCGATGAAGCAGGTGGCCGAGCCCCTGGACGCCATCGGGAGATCGGCCGCGAGCGGCGGGCGTCGCGGGTACGCGGAGCTGGTGCGCGAGCGCAGCGTCTCCTGACGCGCTGTGGCGGGTGCCGGCCTCGCTCTCGGAGCAACCGGCCTGATCGGCGGGCTGGGAATGCGCTCCGCGGCCGCCCAGGCCGGCGCCGCCGGCGGCAACGTCGTCATGGCTCGTGCAGACGGCCACCTCGCTGGAGAACCTGGCCGTCTTCACCTACGAAACGGCCCTGTCGCTGCCCTACCTGAAGACCGACGCGCGGGCGATCAAGACCGTCGCGGCCTTCGCGATGATCACCATGAAGCAGCACGACGAGCACGGCAAGGCGTTCAACGGTCAGGCCAAGAAGCTCGGCGGCAAGGAGCAGAAGGCCGCCAAGCCCAAGTACACCCCGATCGTCATGGACATGGTGCCCAGGCTCAAGGCGGGTGGCCGCTCGACGTCATCGCGCTGGCCATCACCCTCGAGGACGTCGCCACCTCCACGTACGTCAAGAACGTCCAGGACCTCAGCGACCCCATGGTCCGGCTGCTGTTCGGCACCGTTGCCGGGGTCGAGTCCAGCACCTGGCCACGCTCTACTCCGTGCAGGCCCTGCTCAAGGGCGGCGCGCCCGAGCTGGTGACCGTCAAGGAGAGCGGCGCGACCGACGCGAGCAAGCTGCCGGCCGCCGCAGGCACCGCCGGTGTCCCCGAGAGCTTCAAGAAGACGATGCTGGCCAGCCCGCCCGCGGAAGGGGCGGTCGCATGAGGCCTCGCAAGCGGGAGCAGATGCAGATCAGCGAGGCCGAGCTGCGCGCGATGACCGCGCAGATGAACGAGATGCACGAGGCGACCTTCCCGCAGATGAAGGAGGCCCTCGACGACCTCGGGTCGTCGCTGCGCACCAACAGCAGCAGCCGGCGCGGCTTCCTGGCCGGCGGCGGCGTGGTGCTCGGCGGCTTCGCCCTGGCCGCCTGTGGCGGGAGCGAGGAGGAGCCGAGTGCGGCTCCCACCAGCGGTCCCGCGTCGGACACGCCCAGCGCTTTGGCCAGTCCTTCGGCACAGGCCGCCGCTGACGTGGCGGGGCTGAAGCTCAACGCGAGCCTGGAGAACCTAGGTGTTCGCCTACAAGTCCGCCCTCGACGCGGCACCCAAGGGCATGTTCGGCAAGGTGCCCCCGGCGGTGGCGGAGTTCGCCACCAACGCCATGAAGCAGCACGCCGAGAACGCGCAGGCGTTCAACGCGGCGCTGACCAAGGCCGGTCAGCCGGCGTTCACCATGCCCAACCCGGCCGTGGTCCGGTGACGCAGATGTTCGGCGCGCTCAAGGACGTCCAGGGCTGGCCAAGCTGGCTGACGCTCGAGAACACCGCGGCAGTGACGTACACTAAGCAGATGGGCGAGTTTACGAGCCCGGAGGCGCTGTCCGCGGTGGCGACCATCGCCCCGGTCGAGCGTCAGCACGCGGCGATCCTGAACTTCGTGCTCGGCAACTACCCCGTGCCGGACACGTTCGTGCCGCTCGACAAGAACAACACCTCGCTGGGTGCACGTCCCAATAGCGACGTCGGTGGCTGACCTGCGCCGCCTCGCTGCTGCTCTCGCCGCCGCCGCCGCGCTCGTCGCGTGCGGCGGTGGCGAGGGCACGGCTCCCTCGTCGGCACCCGACGGCGCCACGGCACCGGGTGCCGGCGAGGGCGCGGCTCCCTCGTCGGCACCCGACGGCGCCACGGCGGCACCGGGTGCAGTCATGATCAAGGACTTCTCCTTCGAGCCGGCGACGGTGTCGGTGAAGGTGGGCGAAACGGTGGTCTTCACCAACCTGGACAGCGCGGTGCACACCGCCACGGCTGACGAGGGCCCGTTCGACTCCGGCGACCTCCGGAAGGGGCAGAGCTTCACCTTCACGGCGGACAAGCCCGGGACCTACACCTACTTCTGCATGCCCCACCCGTACATGAAGGGCACCATCGAGGTGACCTGACCGACGGCTGTTCGGGTCGGGCGGCCGGTGCGGTTAGATCGTGTCCTCGTCGGGGCTCTTCGCCAGGCTCCGACGAGGGCCTGATCTCGTAGGCTTCGATCTGACCTCGTGCACCTGAAGGAGAAGCTCCGTGGACCTGTCCCTGTCGACCCGCACCGAGGGTGACCGCACGGTCGTCGTGGTCGGCGGCGAGATCGACGTCTACACGGCTCCCAAGCTCCGGGAGCAGCTCATCGACCTCGTGAGCAGCGGCCAGTACCACCTCGTCGTCGACATGGAGGGCGTGGAGTTCCTCGATTCGACCGGCCTGGGCGTCCTCGTCGGCGGGCTCAAGCGCGTACGTGCCCACGAGGGCTCACTGCGGCTGGTCTGCACGCAGGAGCGCATCCTGAAGATCTTCCGGATCACCGGGTTGACCAAGGTCTTCCCAATCCACACCTCGGTGGAGGAGGCCGTGGCCGCGACGGACTAGCTGCCGCCCCCACTTCCCAATGGCCCTCGTCGAGCTGCTGCTCAGCCCGCTGCCCTCGCACGTTCGCACCGCGCGGCTCGTGGCCGTCGCCGCCGCCCGCCGCGCGGGCCTCGACGACGAGCGGGTCGACGAGCTCCGCCTCGCGGTGGGGGAGGCCTGCTCCCGAGCCGTCGGGCTTCATGCCCGGCATGCCCCGGACGTCCCGGTGCGGCTGACCGTGGCCGACGACGTGTCGGGTCTCACGCTGACCGTCTCCGATGCGGGACCGGCGGCCGGTCCGGTGCCGGACGACCCGGCCGAGGGGATGCTCGCCGACGAGCCCCACCACGGCCTGGACGGGCACGGGGACCCGGACGTGGCACTCGCGGTGTTGAACGGGCTAGTCGACGACGTCACGGTGAAGACCGAGCCCGGGGCGACGGTCGTGACGATGCGCTGGCCGCTGCCGGCCGGAGCCGGGCCCCGCACGACGATCGTGGCGCAGCGCTAGGTCTCCGAGCAGGCGCACCCTGCCTCCGGGGCGTGCCTTCGGCGGTCGCTATGCTCGCAGCACCCGGTCCGCCCGGGCAGCCTGTGCTCGTCCGGTTCGTGCGGATGGACACGGGCCTGCTGTGCGGACGTCCCCCCCTTCGGCTCCGGGCCGCGGGGCGAGGTCGCCCGCCTGCGCGGGCAGGGCTCCGCACCGCTCCCACTCTGAGCGGGACCACGCATGTTCTGGAGGACGTACGACTGTGCTGAACACTGCCGCGACTCCCCTTGCCGTCTCCGGCACTGACCTGGCCTCGGTCGCCGAGGGCGACAAGTCCATCGTCTACCTCATCCTGCTGACCTCACTGGTGGCGCTCGGCTTCGCCGCCGTCTTCGCCAAGGAGGTGCTGGCCGCGGGACAGGGCACCCCGAAGATGATCGAGATCGCGAAGGCGGTGCAGGTGGGTGCCGCGGCATACCTCTCCCGTCAGTTCCGGACCCTGGCCGTGTTCGCCGCCCTGGTGTTCCTGCTGCTGTTCCTGCTCCCGGCCGAGGACGCCGGCGTACGCGTCGGCCGCTCGATCTTCTTCCTGGTGGGCGCCGGCTTCTCCGCACTGGTCGGCTTCATCGGCATGACGCTCGCGACCCGCACCAACCTGCGGGTGGCCAACGCCGCCAACGAGTCCGGGACCAAGCGGGCGCTGCGGCTGGCGTTTCGGGCCGGCGGCGTGGTCGGCATGTTCACCGTGGGGCTGGGCCTGTTCGGTGCCTCGCTCGTCCTGATCGCCTACGACGACCAGGCTCCGCGGGTCCTCGAGGGCTTCGCCTTCGGTGGTGCCCTGCTCGCTATGTTCATGCGTGTCGGTGGCGGCATCTTCACCAAAGCGGCCGACGTGGGCGCCGACCTCGTCGGCAAGGTCGAGCAGGGGATCCCCGAGGACGACCCGCGCAACGCGGCGACGATCGCGGACAACGTCGGTGACAACGTCGGCGACTGCGCCGGCATGGCGGCAGACCTGTTCGAGTCCTACGCCGTGACGCTGGTGGCCGCACTGATCCTGGGCCAGGTCGCCTTCGGTGCACAGGGCCTGGTCTTCCCGCTCATCGTCCCGGCCATCGGCGTGCTCACCGCCCTCGTCGGGATCTACGGCACGTCACCGCGGGAGACCGACCGCAACGGCATGAACGCGATCAACCGGGGCTTCTTCCTATCAGCGGTCGTCTCGGCAGTCCTCGTCGCCATCGCCGCCTTCCTCTACCTGCCCGGCACCTTCGCCGAGCTCGACGGCGGCGCCCCCTCCGACCAGGACCCACGCCTCGTCGCCATCGGTGCCGTGATCATCGGCATCGTCCTGGCCAGTCTCATCCAGGTGCTCACCGGCTACTTCACCGAGACCAACCGCAAGCCGGTCAGGGAGATCGGCAAGAGCTCGCTGACCGGCCCCGCGACGGTCATCCTGGCCGGCATCGCCGTCGGCCTCGAGTCCGCGGTCTACTCCGCGCTGCTCATCGGCGGGGCCGTCTACGCGGCGTTCCTGCTCGGCGGCGGCTCGACGGTCGTCGCGCTGTTCGCCGTCGCGCTCGCCGGCACCGGCCTGCTCACCACGGTCGGCGTCATCGTCGCGATGGACACCTTCGGCCCGATCAGCGACAACGCGCAGGGCATCGCCGAGATGTCCGGTGAGGTCACCGAGGAGGGGGCGCTCGTGCTCACCAGCCTCGATGCGGTGGGCAACACCACCAAGGCGATCACCAAGGGCATCGCCATCGCCACGGCGGTCCTCGCGGCGACCGCGCTGTTCGGCTCGTTCCGCACGGAGGTCGAGCGGGCGCTGGTCCAGGCCGGCCGCTCCGCCGGGGACTTCTCGCTGTCGATCGAGAAGCCCAACCTGCTGTTCGGCCTGATCATCGGTGCCGCCGTGGTGTTCCTGTTCTCCGGGCTGGCCATCCAGGCGGTCTCCCGCGCCGCCGGGCGCGTGGTGTTCGAGGTGCGCGAGCAGTTCCGCACCAAGCCCGGGATCATGGACTACACCGAGAAGCCGGACTACGCCCGCGTCGTCGACATCTGCACCAAGGACTCGCTGCGCGAGCTGGCCACCCCCGGCCTGCTGGCCGTCCTCTCGCCGATCGCCGTCGGGTTCGCCCTCGGCTACCAGCCGCTGGGTGCCTTCCTCGCGGGGGCCATCGCCGCGGGCGTGCTCATGGCGGTGTTCCTGTCCAACTCGGGCGGCGCCTGGGACAACGCCAAGAAGCTCGTCGAGGACGGCACGCACGGCGGCAAGGGCAGCTCGGCGCACGAGGCCACGATCATCGGTGACACCGTCGGCGACCCGTTCAAGGACACCGCCGGCCCCGCGCTCAACCCGCTGCTCAAGGTCATGAACCTCGTCGCGCTGCTCATCGCCCCCACCGTCGTGCAGTACGGAGTGGGGGACGACGCCAACCTCGGCGTCCGCTTCGTCATCGCGGCGCTGGCCGTCGCCGGCATCGTCACGGCCGTGACGATCAGCAACAAGCGCAGCGTCTCGGGGGCTGTGGAGATCGCTGAGGGGGCCGAGAAGCTGCCCGTCTGAGCTCGCGGAAGCCCAGACCGGCCTGACCTCGTGAGGTCCCATCGAGGTGGACCCTCTCGTCGCAGCGCCTCATCGCCCGTGACCGCGGCTGATCCACGTCTCCCGCAGGAGGACCTTGTACGGAGTGATACCTGCCATGAGAGGGTGCCGGTGATGCCTGCGGTACTCTCCTGGCGCTCCGGTGCCGGACCGTGCTGGACGGACTACTCGCACGCCTGACGCACAGAATGAACCGATAAGTCACTGCCTCCAAGCCGTCTCCTTGACCCACGACGGTCGTTGTCCCCGTCGATACCACCCTTTCCGCCCGAACCAGTTGTCTCGACAGTGGTCGAAGACTCGAAGGAGCACGTTCCATGCGCGTCCTACAACGCACGGTCGCCGGCACGGGAGCGCTCGCGCTCGCGCTGCTCGTCGTGTCGCCGGCGGCGCCCGCCGCCGCACAGACAACCGGCCAGAAGGGGGCTTTCGCCGACGCCTTCGGGCTCCTCGTCGACGAGGTGACCGTCCTGTCCGGCACGGATTTGGCGGTCCCCGTCGATACCGACGAGCTCTCCCGGAGCACGTCCACCTGCCCGCCGGGGACCGGCGGCGTGGCTGAGGACGAGGTTCTCGATGTCTCGGTTCCCGACGACGGCTCGATCGCGACGTCCGACACGCTCGCGACCCGCGCCGCCACCGACTGCACGAGGCCGGCCGCCATGGCACAGGCGATCACCGAGGGCGCCACAGTGCTGACGGCCACAGAAGGCGTCGAGCTTCCGCTTCCCCTCCCTGGGGGTACGCCGGGGACGTCCCTGCTCACCGCTGAGGTCATCGACGCGCAGGCCAACGCCACGTGTGGCAGGCTGGAGGCGACCACCGAGTTCGTCAACCTGCTGGTGAACGGCCAGGAAGTCCTCAACATCGAGGACGGTGAGGTACCGCCCAACACGCGGATCGACATCCCCGGGGTCGCCACGGTGATCCTCAACGAGCAGACCTTCGATCTCAACGAGGACGGCAGCGGCGGCACGATCGTCGTCAACGGCGTGCACATCATCTTCGCCAGCGACCTGCTCCGAGGCGACGTCTTCATCAGCCACGCCGTGGCCGGGGTGACCGGTTGCCCCGCCGGCAGCATCAGGCCTCCGGAGGGGGGCAACGCTGAGTTCAACCTCACGAAGGACGCCACACCCACCAGCGCCAACCCCGGCCAGACGGTGACCTACACCGCGAGGTTCCAGAACACCGGTGACGAATCCTGCGACGTCCTGTCCGTCATCGACCACCTCAACCCGGTGTTCGAGTTCGTCTCCACGTCAGGCGAGTTCGGCACGGAGGTCGAGCTGACGCAGCGGGAGGGCGACGGCGGCACCGACGTCACCCTCCGACCCGAGGATGTGGAGATCGGCCCCGGACGGACCGCCACGCAGACGTTCACCGTCCGGGTCGAGGAGAACACCGGACCGGGGACGTACTTCAACGTGACGGAGATCCGCTGCAGCCAGCAGGGCAACTTCGTCAGCCCACCGACCGCCGGGGTGACTGTCCCGGCCGCCCCGCCGCCGGCGCAGCCGAGGCCGGCGCCACCGGCGCCAGCGGTCCAGGCGGAGCAGCAGCAGCTGCCGCGTACGGGGGCTTCGCCGCTGCTGGCCCTGTTCGCCCTGGTGGTCCTGGGTGGCGCACTCGGCCTGCGTCGCGTCGTCCAGGACTAGCCCGCACCGCTAGGCATCTCCACGGGGCGTCCTCCTTCGGGAGGGCGCCCCGTCGCCATGGGTAGCGTCGACTGATGCACGCCTCCTTGCTAGACCTCCGCTCGTGGCTGGCTGATGGCCCGCCCATGCGCGATGCGCTCGGGAACGCGGGCTGGTCAGCGCGGCCCTGGACGCGCGGCTCGGCGCCGACGCCCGCGTCCACCTGGACCGCCGGGAGTTGGCCCCGCTGCTGCGCAGGACCTCGGGCGGATCGAGCCTGGAGACGCTGGCCCGGCTGTTCGTGCTGGGTGTCCCCGTGCCGCTGTCGCAGTCCCGGCGGGCCGGGGTGCCGCACTCCTGGCTGCGGCCGGACGGGTACGGCGTGGCGGCCGCCGTACGCCTCTCCCCGGTCGTGCACGACGGGGTCGAGGTGCTCGTCGCCCACGATCCGGGAGGGGTCGACCCGGACCGGCTCCTCGGCGTCGGGGCGGCCAGCCGAACCCTGGCAGCCGCCACCCCGCGGCACGACGTGGGCCGCACCCTGGACCTCGGCACCGGCTCGGGCGTGCAGGCCCTGCTGGCCCAGCGGCACAGCAGTACCGTCGTGGCCACCGACGCCAACCCGCGGTCCGCCGCCTACACCCGGCTGGGGGCGGCGCTGGCCGGGACGAGCCTGGACGTGCGGGAGGGGGACCTGCTGCAGCCGGTCACCGGCGAGCTGTTCGACCTGGTGGTGAGCAACCCCCCTTCGTGATCGGTCCGTCCGTCCGCTACACCTACCGCGACGGCGGCCGGGACGGCGACGACCTGTGCCGCGACCTGGTCCGCTCGCTGCCGGGGGTCCTGGTCGAGGGGGGTACGGCGGTGCTGCTGGCCAGCTGGCTCCACGTCGAGGGTGAGGACGGCGACTCCCGGGTGTGCTCATGGTTCGGTCCGCGCGCCGACGGGTGGGTCGTGCAGCGTGAGCTGGCCGCGCCGGAGGACTACGTGACGGCCTGGCGGCGCGACGGCGAGGAGGCCGAGCGCTTCGACGTGCTGTACGAAGCCTGGATGGACTGGTTCGCCGAGCGCCGCGTGGAGGCGGTGGCCTTCGGCATCCTCGCCCTGCGCAGGGGGTCCGGCCGGGCACGGCTGGACGAGGCCCCGCAGCCGCTGGCTCCCGCCTGGGGGGAGCAGGTCCCGGCGTTCTTCGCCGCGCAGGAGGCCCTCGACCGGGGGATGCTCGCCACCGCCTGGTGGCTGCGCGACGACGTACGCCTGCACTCGGTCGCCGGGCGGACCGAGGACGGCTGGGTCGCCCAGGCTCAGGTGCTGCAGCAGGAACGCGGGCTGCGCTGGTCCGGCAGCATCGACGACTACGGGGCAGCTCTGCTCGCCGGGTGTGACGGGACGCGCCGGCTCGGGGCGCTCGTGGCCGTGCTCGCGGCCAGCGCCGGGATGGATGACAGCGAGGCCGCGGAGCAGGTGCTGCCGGCCGTGCAGCGCCTGGTGGAGCAGGGCTTCCTCGTCCCCTGAGCCGCTCGCCGCCCCACGCCGAGCGCCGCGTGGGGCACACTCGGTCGGCGGTGGCGCTTCCGGCGCAGCGCAAGACGTACGTCGAGGAGCCTGGAGAACCGTGCCCGACACTGAGCTGCAGCCCGCGAAGGCCGCCCCCAAGGCGCCCCGCGGCTCGCGTGCCCGCACCGGTACGGGCACCAGGCTGGTCATCGTCGAGTCGCCCGCGAAGGCCAAGAAGATCGCCAGCTTCCTCGGCCCCGGCTACGTCGTCGAGTCGAGCATCGGCCACATCCGCGACCTGCCGAAGAACGCCGCCGACGTCCCGGCCAGCCACAAGGGCATGGCGTGGGCCCGTCTGGGGGTCGACGTGGACAACGGCTTCACCCCGCTGTACGTCGTGTCGCCGGACAAGAAGTCGCAGGTCGCCAAGCTGAGGGCGCTGCTGCAGGACGCCGACGAGCTCTACCTCGCGACCGATGAGGACCGCGAGGGCGAGGCCATCGCCTGGCACCTGCTGGAGACGCTCCGCCCCCGCGTACCCGTGCACCGCATGGTCTTCCACGAGATCACGCCGCAGGCGATCCAGCACGCCGTGGAGACGCCGCGCGAGCTCGACAGCGCGCTGGTCGACGCGCAGGAGACCCGCCGGATCCTCGACCGCCTCTACGGCTACGAGGTCAGCCCGGTGCTGTGGAAGAAGGTCATGCCGAAGCTGTCGGCCGGCCGGGTGCAGTCGGTCGCGACCCGCGTCGTCGTCGAGCGGGAGCGGGCCCGGATGCGGTTCCGGCAGGCGGAGTACTGGGACCTCGAGGGCACCTTCACCCCGGCCGCGCCGGACCAGCAGGACCCCACGGCGCCGCGCACCATGACGGCCACCCTCGCCGCCCTCGACGGCCGGCGCCTCGCGACCGGCCGCGACTTCGGCCAGGAGACCGGCGAGCTGCAGCCGGGCTCGGACGTGGTCCGGCTCGACGAGGCGGGTGCCCGCAGCCTCGCCGAGCGTCTGACCGGAGCCGACTTCTCGGTGCGCTCCACCGACGAGAAGCCCTACACCCGCAAGCCCTACGCGCCGTTCATGACCTCCACCCTGCAGCAGGAGGGCGGGCGCAAGCTGCGCTTCTCCGCGCAGCGCGTCATGCAGACCGCGCAGCGGCTGTACGAGAACGGCTACATCACCTACATGCGCACCGACAGCATCAACCTGTCAGAGACAGCCGTCACGGCCGCCCGGCAGCAGGCGCGCGACCTCTACGGCCCGGAGTACGTCCCGGCCGCGCCGCGCCGCTACACCAGCAAGGTGAAGAACGCCCAGGAGGCGCACGAGGCGATCCGCCCCTCCGGGGACACGTTCCGCACGCCGGGGGAGCTGGCCCGGGAGCTGTCCGGGGACGACCTGCGCCTCTACGAGCTGATCTGGCAGCGCACGGTCGCGAGCCAGATGGCCGATGCGAGGGGGGTGAGCGCCACGATCCGGCTCGGCGCGCTCACTCCGGATGGCGCCGACGCCGAGTTCAGCGCGTCCGGCAAGGTCGTCACGTTCCCGGGGTTCCTGCGGGCCTACGTGGAGGGCTCCGACGACCCGGACGCCGAGCTCGAGACGGCGGAGCGGCGGCTGCCGCAGGTCGCGGCCGGGGACGCGCTCGAGGTCGAGGCGCTCGAGCCGTCGGGTCACACCACCAGCCCGCCGGCCCGCTACACGGAGGCCTCGCTCGTCAAGCGCCTGGAGGAGCTCGGGATCGGGCGCCCCTCCACGTACGCCTCGATCATCACCACCATCCAGGACCGCGGCTACGTCTGGAAGAAGGGCTCGGCGCTCGTCCCGACCTGGCTGGCGTTCGCCGTGATCAACCTGCTGGAGCAGCACTTCCACCGGCTGGTCGACTACGACTTCACCGCCTCGATGGAGGACGACCTCGACCTGGTGGCGGCCGGCGGGCGGCAGCGCCTGGACTGGCTGAGCTCGTTCTACTTCGGCTCGGCGTCGGGCAAGGAGGGCGGCCTTGCGAGGCAGGGCGGGCTCAAGCAGCTTATCGGCAAGAACCTCGACGAGATCGACGCCCGCGAGATCAACACGATCCCGATCGGACGCGTGCCCGAGGGCTCCGAGCGGGCCGGCCAGGAGGTCGTGGTGCGGGTGGGCCGCTACGGCCCCTACGTCGCGGTGGGTCCCGACGGCGAGGAGCAGCTGAAGGCCTCGCTGCCCGAGGACCTCGCGCCCGACGAGCTCACGGTCGACAAGGCCCTCGAGCTGGCGTCGGCGCCCTCGGGCGACCGGGTGCTCGGCGCGGACCCGGTGACCGGGTTCGACGTGGTCGCACGGGCCGGGCGCTACGGGCCGTACGTCTCGCTGGTTCTGCCGGAGGGCTCGACCGGGAAGCCGCCCACGGCCTCGCTGTTCTCCTCGATGGACCTCGAGACGATCACCCTCGAGCAGGCGCTCACCCTGATGACGCTGCCGCGGGTCCTGGGCGAGGTCGACGGGGAGCCGGTGACGGCGCAGAACGGGCGCTACGGGCCGTACGTCAGCAAGGGCAAGGAGAGCCGCTCGGTCGAGAGCGAGGAGGCCCTGCTGACGATCACGCTCGAGGAGGCGCTCGCCCTGCTCGCCCAGCCCAAGCAGTACGGCCGGCAGCGCGCCGCCCCGAAGGCGCCCCTCAAGGAGCTCGGTCAGGACCCCGTGAGCGGGGAGCCGATGGTCGTCAAGGAGGGCCGGTTCGGGCCTTACGTCACCGACGGGACCACCAACGCCTCGCTGCGCAAGGGCGACGAGATCGAGAGCCTGACCGCCGAGCGGGCGATCGACCTGCTCGCCGAGCGCCGCGCGCGCGGGCCCGCGCCGAAGAAGACCGCCCGCAAGAGCGCAGCCCGCAAGGCGGCGCCGAAGAAGAAGGTACCCGCCAAGAAGAAGGCCGCGCCGAAGAAGGCCTGAGCTGCTCGGGCGCCTGGTGCCGTGCTGGCCTCCCGCCGGGCCGGCCTTCCGCCCGGCCGGCCTCTCCGGGCTACCGCGGGCCGGCCTTCCGCCCGGCCGGCCTCCCCGGCC
>JAUJOY010000008.1:0-72110 GCA_030447385.1 Mycobacteriales bacterium | reverse complement strand
CCGCCCGGCCGGCCTCCCCGGCCTGGCTCCCGCCGCCCGCTCCCCACCCGCCCGCTCCCCGCTCCCGCAAGATCTTCGGAGCATCCACAGGACCTGGATGCTGTGGATGATCCGATGATCTTGGGGGCCGGTCACCCCGGGGGCGCCTGGGAGCCGGCCAGCCGGCCGGGGGCGCCTGGGGGCCGGTCACCCCGGGGGCGCCTGGGGGCCGGCCAGCCGGCCGAGCGGCGCCGGCCAGCCGGCCGAGCGGCGCCGCCCAGCCGGCCGGGGGCGGTCATGGGAGGCCGGCCGATCGGCGCCGGAAGCCAGCCGTGGCCGGTACCGGGGAGCGGCCCGGGCCGGTGCGGAGAAGCCGCCCGGACGGCGCCGTACCCGGTAGAAGTACGCAGGCCGTGCGGGCACGTACGCCGTAGGCTCCGGCCGTGAGCGCAGCCGGTCCTCCTCTGCCCGGAGGGGCCGTGCCGGTGCCGGGCCGCGGACCGCGGGCAGCCCTGCGCAACGAGCGCTTCCGCAAGCTCTACTGCGCGCTGGCGCTGTCCAGCTTCGGCGACTGGCTGGGGTTCCTCGCGACGACGGCGCTGGCCACCCAGCTCGTCGACACCTTCGCCAGCAAGGCGTACGCGACCGGCGGCGTCCTCGTGTTCCGGCTGCTGCCGGCGGTGCTGTTCGGGCCGCTCGCCGGCGCATACGCCGACCGCTGGGACCGCCGCCGCACCATGGTCACCTGCGACGTGATCCGCTTCGGCCTGTTCCTGTCGATCCCGCTCGTGGGCTCGGTGACCACCAGGAACACCGCTCTGCTCTACCTGCTCGCCGCCTCCTTCCTCATCGAGACGGCGAGCCTGTTCTGGATCCCAGCCAAGGAGGCCTCGGTCCCGAACCTCGTTCCTCGCGAGCAGCTGGAGGGGGCCAACCAGCTCACGCTGATCGCGACGTACGCGTCGGCTCCCGTGGCCGCGGCCGTGTTCGCCTTCCTCAGCCTGCTGTCGCGGTGGCTGGGGTCGGGTGTGGAGTACTTCCGGACCGGCCCGGTCGACCTCGCGCTCTACGTCAACGCCGCGACGTTCCTGTTCGCCGCCCTCACCGTCTACCGGCTGGACCTGCCGAGCCCCAAGGTCGCCGACCGCCCGGTCGGGCAGGCCCCTCCCACGATCTTCCACAGCCTGCGCGAGGGCTTGTCCTTCATGGGCCGCACGCCCCTGGCGCGCGGCCTGCTGGTCGGGATGCTCGGCGCCCTCGCCGCCGGCGGGGCGATCATCGCGCTGGGCAAGCTGTTCGCCGAGTCCGTGCTGGCCGGGGGCGACGCGGCGTACGGGCTGCTGTTCGGCTCGATCTTCCTCGGCATCGCTGCCGGTGTCGCGCTCGGACCGAAGGCGCTGGGCGACCTATCCCGGCGGCGGGTGTTCGGGCCCTCCATCGTCGGGGCAGGGGCGTCGCTGATCTTCATGTCCCTGGTGCCCAACCTGTTCCTGGCGACGCTCGCGACGTTCTTCGTCGGCGCCTTCGCGGGGGTGGCGTACGTCGTCGGCATCACGCTGCTCGGCCTCGAGATCGAGGACGAGCTGCGCGGGCGGATGTTCGGGCTGGTGCAGTCCCTGATGCGCATCGACCTGCTGCTCGTCACGGCCGTCACGCCGTTCGCGGCCGGGCTGATCGGCACGCGCTCGATCGGGCTGCCGGGCGACGGCCCCGCCGTGATCAGCATCAACGGCGTGTCCGTGGTGCTGTTCGTCGGCGGCCTGCTGGGCGTCGTCGTCGGGATCGTGTCCTTCCGGCAGATGGACGACCGGCGTGGGGTGTCCCTGCGGTCCGACCTGCTCCGGCGGCTGCGGCGGGCACCGGACCGGGGCGACTACCCCGGGACGTTCGTGGCGCTCGAAGGGGGCGAGGGGGGCGGCAAGTCGACCCAGCTGCGGCTGCTGGAGGCCTGGCTGGCCGAGCGCGGCCACGAGGTGGTCGTCACCAGGGAGCCCGGGGCCACCGCCGCCGGCGCGCGGGTGCGGGCGCTGCTGCTCGACCCGGCCGCGCAGCTGTCCCCTCGGGCCGAGGCGCTGCTGTACGCGGCCGACCGCGCCCAGCACGTCGCCGAGGTCATCCGGCCGGCGCTGCGCCGGGGCGCGGTCGTCGTCACCGACCGTTACGTCGACAGCTCGCTGGCCTACCAGGGGGCGGGTCGCGAGCTCGAGGCGGCAGACGTGGCGAAGCTGTCGCGATGGGCGACCGGCGGCCTGGTGCCCGACCTGGTGGTGCTGCTCGACGTGGACCCGGTGGTCGGCCTGGCCCGGGCCGGAAGCGAGCCGGACCGCATCGAGGCCGAGTCGCTGGCCTTCCACGAGCGCGTACGCCAGGGCTTCCTCGACCTCGCCGAGTCCGATCCCGACCGCTACCTCGTGGTGCCCGCCGACCAGCCGGTGCAGGTCGTGCAGGAGGCCCTGCGAACCCGGCTGGCCGCCCTGCTGCCGGCTCCACTCCTCACCAGGGCATGAGCGTGTTCGCCGACCTCGTCGGCCAGGAGCGGGTCGTGGCCCAGCTGCAGGCCGCGGCGTGCGCTGCCGACCGCCTCGTGACAGGCGAGGCGGAGGGGGCCGGCGGGATGACCCATGCCTGGCTGTTCACCGGCCCGCCGGGGTCCGGCCGGTCGGTGGCCGCCCGGGCGTTCGCCGCCGCGCTGCAGTGCGAGCGGGGCGCGGGCTGCGGCCACTGCGACGACTGCGCGCAGGCCCTGACCGGGGCGCACCCCGACGTCGCCGTCATCGTGCCGGAGGGGCTGCACCTGAAGATCAAGGAGGCTCGGGAGATCATCACCCGCTCCTCCCGGGCACCGACCCGGGGGCGCTGGCAGGTGACCCTCATCGAGGACGCCGACCGCATGGAGGAGCGCACCTCCAACACGTTGCTCAAGGCGATCGAGGAGCCGCCGCCACGCGGGGTCCTGCTGCTGTGCGCCCCGAGCGTGGAGGACCTGCTGCCGACGATCCGCTCCCGCTGCCGGCTGGTGCCGCTGCGCACGCCACCCCCGGAGGCGGTGGCATCCGTCCTCGTCACGCGCGACGGGATCGACCCGGCCATGGCCTCCTTCGCCGCCCAGGCGGCGCAGGGTCACATCGGCCGGGCGAAGCGGCTCGCCACCGACGAGGAGACCCGCCGCGAGCGCCGGGAGGTCCTGGCCCTTCCACGCTCGCTGCAGGGGGTCGGCTCGGCGCTGGCGGCCGCCGAGGCGCTGGTGGCCACGGCGAAGGAGGAGGCTGCCGCGCTGTCGGTCGAGCGGGACGCCGGTGAGACCGAGTCGCTCTCGCGGGCGCTCGGCGCCGGGGCGACCGGCAAGGGGATGACGGGCGGCAAGCCGAAGGGGGGTGCGGGCGCGCTCAAGGAGCTCGAGACCCGGCAGAAGGACCGCGCCAAGCGCACCCAGCGCGACGCGCTCGACCGGGCTCTGGTCGACCTCGCCGCGTTCTACCGCGACGTCCTGCAGGTGCAGCTCGGCACCGGCACCGCCCTCGTGCACGGCGACCTGCGCGAGCAGGCGACGACGATCGGCCGCGCCACGACCCCCGAGTCGACGCTGCGCCGGATCGACGCGGTGCTCGCCTGCCGGGAGGCGCTGGACGCCAACGTCGCGCCGCTGCTCGCGGTGGAGGCGATGGCGTTGTCGCTGCGCACCGGCTGAGCCGCCCCAGGCCGTTCGGTACGCTCCGCAGCGCACCACGCCGCCTTAGCTCAGTCGGTAGAGCACCTCACTCGTAATGAGGTTGTCCGCGGTTCGATTCCGCGAGGCGGCTCCACCCTGACCTGCGACACCAGGTCGAATTCAAGATCATCCCGATGGGCATCGACATCTGTGAGTGGCCGAGCAGGCTGCACCAGAGCCGGGCCCTGGACCTACTGTCGTGCCCGTGACGCGCTACCGCTTCCTGGACGGCATGGGGGACATCGTGGCGGAGGACGACTTCACCGACCACGCTGAGGCGCTGGAGTGGGCGATGGCCGACGACGGCCCCGAGGAGGAGGTGCAACGGGTGGAGTACCTCGGGCCGGAGGGCGACTGGCGCTGGGCCGGAGCCCTGCACGACTGAGCGGCCACTGCCAGGTCGTCGGTCATGCGGGTGGACTCGCCACCGTCCAGCGGTACTGCCGCTG
The DNA here is from genome assembly GCA_030447385.1 of Mycobacteriales bacterium. Taxonomy (GTDB): domain Bacteria; phylum Actinomycetota; class Actinomycetes; order Mycobacteriales; family SCTD01; genus SCTD01. The sequence goes on along the minus strand of JAUJOY010000008.1, from coordinate 67,973 downwards.
CCTACCTTCCACCGGCGGGCTGTTCGACCCCCCGCTTCGGGGGTAGTGGCTCGCCAGGTTCCCGATCCCGCCCGCTCAGCCGATCAAGGAGACGAACACGGTGAGTCTGCCAGGACCGGTCGCGAAGGCGGCCCCAGGGGAGGCGGCTGCGCTCGCCTCCCCGCCGATCGGGCCGACGTCGCGTCACCGGCCGCAACGACCACGTGCGCGGCCGGCACCGGACCCGCCAGCGTCACCGACTCCCCCTTCCCGCCGACAACCAGACGAGGGTTGCCCTGTGACCACGCCCTACTCCAGCTCACGCCGCCGTACGCCGGCCGCGGCCGCACCGGAGGCGCCGACCCTCGGCGCCGGCCCACCCCTGGACGCGCCGCCGCCCCGCCCCCGCCGCCCCCACCGCAGGACGACCCTCCCGAGTCCGAGGCCTCGGTGGGTGAGCTGATCGCCCAGGTCGCGACGGACATCTCGACGCTGATGCGGCAGGAGTTCGCCCTCGCGAAGGCGGAGATGAAGCAGGAGGTCAGCAAGGCCGGGAAGGCAGGTGGCCTGCTCGGCGGAGCCGGTTTCGCCGGTTACCTGCTCGCGATCTTCGCCTCGCTGACGCTGATGTTCCTGCTCGACCTCGTGCTGCCGCTGTGGGCCGCCGCGGCGATCATGACGGCCCTGTTCGGAGTCGTCGCGTTCGTGCTGTTCACCATGGGACGCAAGAAGCTCAAGAGCATCGACCCCACGCCGCACCGGACGATCGAGACCCTCAAGGAGGGCGTGCCCTCGACCTGACGCCCGGAGCGCCGATGCCCCCGGAGCACGAGTCGAGGGACCCCGTCCGCGCGTACCCCCGACAGAGCCCCCCGAGGGGGAACAGCGGACGACCGGGGCCGACCCGGCCGGCTGGAGCGGTCGGGTCGGGCTGGATCCGTCAGGTCGGGTCGGGCACCGACAGCGACAGCCGGACGTCGACCTGGTCCTTGACCTTCAGCCCGCCCATCATCGCCGAGTAGGGCTTGACGCCGAACTTGGTCTGCACCACGGGGACGGCGGCCTCGACGGTGGCGTTCCCACCGCTGCGCTGCACGTTGAGGTCCAGCGTGCAGGGCTGCGAGACGCCCGCGATGGACAGCTCGCCGTCGACGTCGTAGCCGCCGGAGCGGGGCGAGACCTTCGAGCTCTCGAAGGTGACCTCGGGGTGCCTCTTGGCGGACAGCGACTCGAGGGCGCTGTCCTTGATGGTGCGCTTGTCCTTGTCCGACAGCGCCTTGACGCCGCCCTCACCGGAGACGACCTCCAGGCTGGACAGGGCGGTCCGGAAGGACAGACTGCTGGGCTCGTCGCCGTCGAAGGTGGCGGTGCCGGACCAGTCCGCCAGGCGGATGGTGAGGTTGTGCCCTGCCTTCGCGGCGCGGCCTTCCACGCCGGTGTGCAGGGTCAGGTCTCCGTGCTCGGGGCCGATCGTCATGGTGTCCATTCGCGGGATCATGGCGCAGATCGCCCGGATACGCACCCCCCACCTGCCGCGCCGCGAGTCACCGACCCCGCAGGCGGCGCACGCCCTTCCAGCCGGCGTATCCCACGCCTGTTCCGGCGGCAGCACCCACCACCAGCAACGCCAGCGACAAGGCGGGCCGTGCCCCGCTGACCGCGCCGCGGGCCGGCACCGCCGCGCGAGCGGACATGCCCGGCTGCGCGGCCGATGCCAGAAGTGCATCGAGCAGTCCCTCCGGCGGCGTCTCGCGCCCGACCGCGAGCCCCCGCAGGCCGCTGGTGAGGTCACGCTCGGCGGAGAACGCGCTCTGGCACTGCGCGCAGCGGCGCAGGTGCAGACCCACGAGTCGGCGGCGACCGCGCGACAGCGACCGGCCGACGTACGCAGGCAGCTGCCCCTGCACCTCCGCGCACATCCGGCTCACGACCCGATCAGCTCCCTCAACCTCAGGTGCGCACGGTGCAGGCGCACCTTGACCGCTCCCTCACTGATGCCCAGCACCTGGGCGGTCTGCCGGGTCGTGAATCCCTGCACGTCGCGCAGGACGACGATCTCGCGGGCATCTTCCCCCAGCTGTGCCAGGGCGGAGGCGGTACGCGCCGCGAGGTCGGCCAGCTCGGCGCGCGCCGAGGGGCCGGGCGCCGTGTCGGGCAGGTCCACCTCGAACTCGGCGGCGCCGGCGCTCTGGCCGCGGGCCCGCCGCGCACCCCGGCTCTTCAGAGCGCTCATGCAGACGTTGACGGTCACGCGGTGCGGCCACGTGCTGAACGCGGCCTCACCGCGGAAGCCCAGCACCGAGCGCACCACCCGCAGGTAGACCTCCTGCGTCGCGTCGGCGGCATCGCCGGGGTCGCGCAGCAGCCGATGCGCGAGGGCGTACACGTCCGCGTAGGACGCCCGGATGAGCGCGTCCATCGCCCCGCGCTCGCCGCGCTGCACGGCGCGTACGAGCGCGGGGTCGACGTCCACGCAGCGCACCGTGCCAGCAAAGCCGTCGGTAACCATCCGCGACGCGCGCAGTCCAACGATGTGAGCGGGGCAGATCGCTCCGCCGACCTCACCACAGGAGTGGTGGCCATGTACGCCTTCGTCGTCTTCCTCGGTCTTGCGCTCGGGCTCACCGTCGTCATGCAGGTGATCGACGAGCTGCTGCCCCTTCGGGTCCCTGCGGCCCTCACCCGCACCCTGGCGGTTGTCCTGGCAGCCGGTTTCGCCTGGATGCTCGACTACTCGGTCTTCACGGCGTTCGGGCAGGACCTGCGCAGCGCCTGGATGCACCCGGTGGTGACCGGGCTCGCCCTGGTCGGTGGCGGCGAGTTCGTGAGGTCGGTCGTGAACGCGCTCGGACATCGTGCCGGTGAGCCGCCGGTCGAGGTGGCACCGCACCGGACCATCCGCGCCGCCTAGTCCGGCGAACAACCGGGGAGCGGCCGCGCTGACCCTGCGGTCGCTTCCCGGCTGTCCGGCGGGCACCTCCCGTACCCAGGGCCGTGCCGCGTCAGCGCACCAGGTCGTAGGCGAGGCGCAGCACCAGCGCGCTGACCACGACGAGGAACACCTGGCGCACCCAGCCGGAGCCACGGCGAACGGCGAGGCGCGCGCCGACCTGGCTGCCCGCGAGGTTGGCGGCGGCCATCGCTGCACCCAGCACCCACAGCACGTGCCCACCCCACGCGAACAGCGCCAGGGCCGCGAGGTTCGTCGCGGTGTTGACCATCTTCGCGGTGGCGCTGGCGTGCAGGAACGACAGCCCCACGGCGCCCACGAGCAGGAACACCAGGAAGCTGCCGGTGCCCGGACCGAGGAAGCCGTCGTAGAAGCCGATCAGCGCCCCGCCTGCGACGGCTACCGAGCGCTGCGCGCCGGCCCGCAGGCGCAGCAGCTCGACCTCGCCGAGCGAGGGGCGCCGGATCGTGTAGAGGAGCACGGCGACCAGGGCTGCGAGCACCACCGGCTTGAGCACCTCGCTGCCGACGCGGGTCGCCACGAAGGCCCCCACTCCCGAGCCGAGCAACGCCGAGCCGGTCATCCAGGCCGCCGTGCGCCGGTCGATCGCGACCCGTCGCGAGTAGGTGACGGCGGCCGAGGCGGTGCCCACGACGGAGGCGAGCTTGTTGGTCCCCAGCAGCGCCACCACCGGGGCCTGCGGCAGCACCACCAGCAGTGCGGGCAGCTGCACCAGCCCGCCCCCGCCGACCACCGCGTCGAGCGCGCCTGCCAGGAAGGCGAACGCGCACAGCACGAGGAGGTCGGCGAGCTCTACCTCCACCCCGCCGCTCCGGAGCCGGCTGCGCAGGTCAGGCGACCGGCGCGATGTCGTCCAGGCAGGACTCGCTGCGCCGCGGCCGGCCCGAGTCCTGCAGCCCCTGCGGGTTCTGCTCCAGTCGCCGGCGGCTGCGCAGCACCTCCGCCTCCGCCTCCTCGCGGCCGACCCACTCGGCACCCTCGACGCTCTTGCCGGGCTCGAGGTCCTTGTAGACCTCGAAGAAGTGCTTGATCTCCAGCTTGTCGAACTCCGCGATGTCCTCGATGTCGTGCAGGTGGGCCTGCCGCGGGTCACCGGCGACCACGCACAGCAGCTTCTCGTCCGGTCCCGCCTCGTCCTTCATGCGGAACATGCCGAGTGCGCGCACCCGGATCAGGCAGCCGGGGAACGTCGGCTCGTCGAGCAGGACCAGCGCGTCGAGCGGGTCGCCGTCGCCGCCCAGCGTGTGCTCCACGAACCCGTAGTCCGCGGGATAGCTCGTGGAGGTGAACAGCCGCCGGTCGAGGCGGATCCGGCCGGTGTGGTGGTCCATCTCGTACTTGTTGCGCTGTCCCTTGGGGATCTCGATTGTGACGTCGAACTCCATCATGCAGGCTCCTCCTCGCGGTGCCCCTGCCCGGAGGGTGCGCGACCTAGTCTCGCGTACTGGTCCCTGGTCTCGGAGCGGGGTCGACGCGGAGGTGGGCACGGTGGCACGGGGTGGGGCCTGGCGCGGCGCGCTGCTGGTGGCGGTGACGATGCTGGCCGTCGGGGGGGCCGGCGCGGCCGTCGTCACCCTGGACGGCGAGGCGCCATCCGTCGCCGTCGCTCCCTCCCCCGCGCCCAGCAAGGCGCCGGCACGCGGCGCGCTGCTGGGCGGGGCCCCCACCGCCGCCGTCGCTCCCACGACTGCGGGTCTGCAGGCCGCGGTCGGCCAGGTGCTGGCCGACCCCGCCATCGCCGGCCGCCTGGCCGTCTCGATCGTGGACGGGCTCGACGGGACGCCCCTGCTCGAGCAGGGAGCCGGTACGCCGGTGCTGCCCGCGTCGACGGTCAAGATCGCCACCGCCGCGGCAGCCCTCACCGCGCTGCCGGCCGACCGTCGGCTCACCACCCGCGTCGTGGCCGGAGCCGTGCCGGGGGAGATCGTCCTCGTCGGCGGCGGCGACCCCACGCTGGCCGGGCCCGGCGGCGAGGGGGACTACCCGGCCTCGGCGAGCCTGGCCGAGCTCGCCGCGAAGGTGCGGGTGTCCCTCGGGCCGGCGCCCGTCACCCGCGTCGTCGTGGACGAGTCCCTCTACAGCGGCGAGCGGGTCGCCCCGGGCTGGAAGCCGACCTACCTCAGCGACGGCGCCGTGGCCGCTGTGGGCCCGCTGATGGTGGACGGGGGCCGGGTCTCGCGCGACAAGCCCCGCCGTCATGCCGACCCTGCCCTGGCGGCCGGACGGCAGCTGGCGACGCTGCTGGCCGCGTCCACCCCGGCCGACCCCCTCGCCCCCGCGCCCGCTCCCGTTCCGGCACCGGGCACGAAGCCCGCTCCGGTGGAGGTGGTGCGCGGTACCGCCCCCGCCGCCCCGACGCCGCTCGGCGAGGTCACCAGCCCGACGATCGTCGCGCTGGTCGAGCGCATGCTCGCCCGCAGCGACAACGACCTGGCCGAGGCGCTGGCCCGCCACGTCGCGCTCGCGCAGGGCCAGCCCGCCTCCTTCTCGGGTGCCTCGTCGGCGCTCGAGCAGGTGCTCGCGCCGCTCGGTGTCAACCCCGCGGCGGTCCTGCTGGCCGACGGCAGCGGGTTGTCCCGCTCCAACCGGATCCCGCCGTCCGCTGTGACCGGGCTGCTGGCGCGGGCGGGCTCGGGCACCGACCCGCGGCTGGCGCCGCTGCTGACCGGACTGCCGGTGGGTGGCTTCTCCGGCACTCTCGCCGGCCGCTACCGCACCGGGACCGCCGCCGCACCCGGTGCCGGTGCCGTCCGCGCGAAGACGGGGACGCTCGAGGGGGTGAGCGCCCTCGCCGGGGTGGTGCGCACCAACGACGGCCGGCTGCTGGCCTTCCACCTCGTCGCCGACGGCGTCCCGGTGGGCGCGAACGCGGGCGCCGAGAAGGCGCTCGACCGGCTGGCCGCCGCGCTGGCGGCGTGCGGCTGCCGCTGACCGGGGGCCCCGCCCGCCCTCCGCGCGGGCGAGTGGCGGGGCTCGCGAGGCCCGGCGGCGTAGCGTGCCGGAGGTGCCGAACTTCTCCGAGCCCGAGCCCGATGGTCGCTCCGGCGACTCCCCCCGAAACGACCGGGCCCCGGGCGGGCGGCCCAGCCCCATCGACTACGACCTCGCGATCGCGACCGCCAGGCGGCTCGCCCCCACCCCGCCGCAGGTGTCCTGGGCGGAGGCCGGCGAGGTGGTGGCGGAGCTGCGGCGGCTCGCGGTGCAGGCCGAGGAGCACGTCCGGGCGGTGACCGGCCTCGTACCGCCCGGCGACATCCTGGAGGCGACCGTCGTCGACCGGCCGGGGTGGGCGGCCGCCAACGTGGAGGGGTTCCAGGTCGTCCTCGAGCCGCTCACGGCCAAGCTGGCCCAGAAGGCGCCGAACGCGCTCGCCGCGGGAGTGACGGCCAGGGTCACCGGTGTCCAGATCGGTTCGGTGCTCGCGTGGCTGTCCAACAAGGTCCTCGGTCAGTACGAGGCGTTCCGTCCCGAGGGTGAGGCCGGTCGGCTGATCCTCGTCGCGCCGAACATCGTCGAGACCGAGCGCCGCCTCGACGTCGACCCGCACGACTTCCGGATGTGGGTCACGCTGCACGAGGTCACGCACCGCACGCAGTTCACGGCGGTGCCGTGGATGCACGAGCACGTGCGCGCCGAGCTCACCGCCCTGCTCGAGGCGGCCTCCCTGGACGACCCGGCCCAGCTGGTGGAGCGACTGAAGGCGGTCGTCGGCGGCCTGCCCCGGGGGGGCTCCCTCGTCGAGCTGCTCCAGACCCCCGAGCAGAAGGTCGTGCTCGACCGGGTGACGGCCTTCATGAGTTTGCTCGAGGGACACGCCGAGCACGTCATGGACGGGGTCGGCCCGGCGGTGGTTCCGACGGTGGCGCACATCCGGGCCAAGTTCGACCAGCGCCGCAAGGAGCACGGCGGCCTGCTCGACAAGATCCTGCGCCGCGCGCTCGGGCTGGACCTCAAGGCGCTGCAGTACGCCGAGGGCAAGGTGTTCGTCGACACCGTCGTGCGCGAGGTCGGGATGGAGCGGTTCAACCGCGTGTGGGAGTCCCCGGCGACGCTGCCCACGCGTACCGAGATCCGCGAGCCGCTCGCCTGGGTCCGCCGCATCCACGGCGGCTCGGCGATCACCGCCTGACTGGCGCTGATCGTGGAGTTGTTGCTCACCGGCCACGCTCGGACAGCGGGCACGAGCTCCATGACCGGCGGCAGGAGGAGGGGCGAGAGGGGGGCCGGGCGGTGACGGGTCCGCCGGCAGCGACGGCGGCCGTACGCGTGGCCGTGCGCCGCTGCCTGGCCGACCTCCCTGCGGGCGCGGCGGTGGCCGCCGCTGTCAGCGGAGGGGCGGACTCCCTCGCACTGGCCGCAGCGCTGGCGTTCCTGCGTCCCGGTGCTGCTGCGCTGGTGGTCGACCACGGCCTGCAGGCGGACTCGGCGGAGATCGCCGCGCGCGCCGCCGGGCAGTGCCGGTCCCTCGGTCTGAGCGCGAAGATCTTGGCACCGGCACGAGGAGTACGCGCCGGCGGGCCGGAGGCGGCCGGCCGGCGAACCCGCTACGCCGCCCTCGACGCCGCGGCGGAGGAGCTGGACCTGGAGGCGGTCCTGCTCGGCCACACGCTCGACGACCAGGCGGAGACGGTGCTGCTCGGCCTCGCTCGCGGCAGCGGGGCGCGGGCGCTCGCGGGGATGGCCGAGGTGCGCGGGCGCTACCGCCGGCCCCTGCTCGCCCTCGACCGGGCAACCGTCCGGCAGGCCTGCGCAGAGGCCGGCCTGCCGGCGTGGGAGGACCCCCACAACCGCGACCCGGCGTACGCCAGGGTGCGGGTCCGCGACGACGTGCTGCCGCTGCTGGAGCGCGAGCTCGGTCCGGGCGTCGCCGCGAACCTCGCCCGCAGCGCCGGGCAGCTGCGTGCGGACGCCGACGCCCTCGACGCGCTCGCCACCGAAGCGGCCGACGCAGCCGGCCCCACCCCCGCCTGCGCCCAGCTGGCCGCGACGCCGGCCGCCGTACGCGCGCGCGTCCTCAAGCGGTGGGCCGAGCAGCAGTGCGGGATGCCGGTGACCTCGGCGCACGTCGAGGCGCTGCGGGCACTGGTCGACGACTGGCACGGCCAGGGTGCTGTGGCCCTGCCGGGAGGGGTACGCGCGGTGCGCCGCGACGGCCGGCTCGAGGCGCCGGGCCCGACCGCCGGGCCCACCCCCGGGCCCACCCGGACGGCGCGCGCCCGACCCCCGCCCCCGACGAGCCCTGCGAGGGCAGCAACTAGCCTCGGCGCCGTGAGGGACGTCCCGCCGGAGATCGAGCGCATCCTCATCTCCGAGGAGGACATCGCCAGCAAGGTGGCCGAGCTGGCGGCCCGCGTCGACGCGGACTACGTGGGCCGGGAGGTCCTCCTGGTGGGAGTCCTCAAGGGGGCCGTGATGTTCATGGCCGACCTGGCGCGGGCGCTGCGTACACCGGTGTCCATGGAGTTCATGGCGGTGACGTCCTACGGCTCGTCCACCAGCAGCAGCGGGGTGGTGCGGATCCTCAAGGACCTGGACCGCGAGATCGCCGACAAGCACGTGCTCGTCGTGGAGGACATCATCGACTCGGGGCTCACGCTGTCGTGGCTGCTGCGCAACATGCGCTCCCGCGGCCCCGCGTCCGTGGAGGTCGTCGCGCTGCTGCGCAAGCCCGAGGCCGCCAAGGTCAACGTCCCGGTGAACTACGTGGGCTTCGACATCGCCTCGGAGTTCGTCGTGGGGTACGGCCTGGACTACGCCGAGCGCTACCGCGATCTGCCGTTCGTGGGGCTGCTCCGGCCGGATGTGCACGAGATCTGAGCAGGGTTCAGACTGGCACCGGAACACCGTCGTCCACGCGTCCGTTGAGCAGGTTCAGGGACCACCGACCCCGGTGTACCGTCGTGCCCATCTTCTCTAGAGGAGGGACGGGGCTGCTCGCCCCGCGCCGATGAACCTCAAGCGCTTCTCCCGAGGACCCTTCCTCTACGTCACGCTGGGCCTGTTGGTGCTGCTGATCCTGTCCGGCAGCCTGCGCGGCGACGGCGAGTACAAGGAGGTCGACACCGCCTCGGTGCTCAGCGCGATCGCTGCCGGTGACGTGAAGAGCTCCGACGACGACCCGGTCGAGATCCTCGACAAGGAGCAGGAGATCCGGCTCGAGCTCGAGGACGGCAAGACGATCGACGGGGAGTCCAAGGTCCGGGCCTCGTTCCTGTTCGACCAGGGCCGCCAGTTCACCGACGCGCTGGAGAAGGCCGACGTCAGCTACGACGTGAAGGTCAACAACCAGGGCCTGCTGACCCAGCTGCTGATCAGCTTCCTGCCCATCCTGCTCATCCTCGGGCTGCTGTTCTTCTTCATGAACCAGATGCAGGGCGGCGGCAGCCGGGTCATGCAGTTCGGCAAGTCCAAGGCCAAGATGGTCAGCAAGGACAGCCCGAAGACCACGTTCGCCGACGTCGCCGGCGCCGACGAGGCGATCGAGGAGCTGCACGAGATCAAGGAGTTCCTGCAGGAGCCGGCGAAGTTCCAGGCTGTGGGGGCGAAGATCCCCAAGGGCGTCCTGCTGTACGGCCCGCCCGGGACCGGTAAGACGCTGCTCGCCCGCGCCGTCGCCGGCGAGGCGGGGGTGCCGTTCTACTCGATCTCCGGCTCGGACTTCGTCGAGATGTTCGTCGGTGTCGGCGCCAGCCGGGTCCGCGACCTGTTCGAGCAGGCCAAGGCCAACGCTCCGGCGATCATCTTCATCGACGAGATCGACGCCGTCGGCCGGCACCGCGGCGCGGGCATGGGCGGCGGCCACGACGAGCGCGAGCAGACGCTCAACCAGATGCTCGTCGAGATGGACGGCTTCGACGTCAAGGGCGGCGTCATCCTCATCGCCGCCACCAACCGGCCCGACATCCTCGACCCGGCGCTGCTGCGCCCGGGCCGCTTCGACCGGCAGATCGCCGTCGACCGCCCGGACATGCAGGGCCGCAAGCGCATCCTCGAGGTGCACGCCAAGGGCAAGCCGATGGACCCCGACCTCGACCTCGAGGTCATCGCCCGGCGGACCCCCGGCTTCACCGGCGCCGACCTCGCCAACGTCATCAACGAGGCCGCGCTGCTCACCGCTCGCACAGGCCAGAAGCTGCTCACCATGGCGACGCTCGAGGAGTCCATCGACCGCGTCATGGCCGGCCCGCAGCGACGCACCCGGTTGATGAGCGACAAGGAGAAGAAGGTCACGGCCTACCACGAGGCCGGTCACGCCCTCGTCGCGCACGCGCTGCCCAACACCGACCCGGTGCACAAGATCACGATCCTGCCGCGGGGCCGGGCGCTGGGCTACACGATGGTGCTGCCGCTCGAGGACAAGTACTCCCAGAGCCGGGCCGAGCTGCTGGACATGCTGGCCTACGCCATGGGCGGCCGGGCCGCCGAGGAGCTCGTCTTCCACGACCCGACCACCGGGGCGAGCAACGACATCGAGAAGGCCACGGCCACGGCGCGCGCCATGGTCACGCAGTACGGCATGAGCGAGAAGCTCGGTGCGGTGAAGTTCGGCCAGGAGTCGGGCGAGGTCTTCATGGGCCGCGACATGGGCCACGGCAGGGACTACTCCGAGGAGGTCGCCGCACAGGTCGACACCGAGGTGCGCACGCTCGTGGAGAACGCTCACCACGAGGCGTGGGAGATCCTCGTCGAGTACCGCGACGTGCTCGACGACATGGTGCTCAAGCTGCTCGACAAGGAGACGCTCGGCAAGGAGGAGGTCGCCGCGATCTTCGCCCCGATCGTCAAGCGCCCGCTGCGGTCGCACCCGACCGGCAACGGCCGCCGCCCGCTGTCGAGCAAGCCTCCGGTGCTCACCCCTGCGGAGCTCGCGGTCATGGGTCCGGCCGACCTCGACAACCTGGCCCGGGGCCGCAAGAGCCTGGGCAACGGCAAGGCGCCGGCGCGCCGGCGCACGGCGGCTCCTGCTGGCGAGCCCGAGGAGCCGGCGACCCCGCGCGGCCGCGCCAGCGTCAACCGGACCGCCGCCTCGCGCAAGGTGGGCGGCACCACGGCGCGCGCCGCCAAGGCGCCGGCCAACCCGCCCCCGGCTCCCGAGCTCGAGGCGGAGCCGGTCCTGGAGCTGGAGCCCCCGGCTGCGGCCCCCTCTCCGGTTCCCGCGCCGCCCCCGGCAGCGGCTCCGGACCTGCCGCCGCCGCTCGTCGCCCCCCAGCTGAAGTCGCGCTTCCGGCGGGCCCGCCGCCGGGGCGGAGCCACCGGCACCGACTCGGCCTCCTGAGCAGGCCCGTGGCGCGAGCGTTCGACGGGCCGCGGGTCGAAGCGGCGGTACGCGAGCTGCTGGACGCTCTGGGTGAGGACGTGGAGCGCGACGGGTTGAAGCAGACCCCCGCGCGGGTCGCCCGCATGTACGCCGAGGTCTTCTCGGGCCTGCAGGCCGAGCCGGACGAGCTGCTGCTGCCCATCTTCGACGAGCACCACGACGAGCTGATCATCGTCAAGGACATCCCGGTGTCCAGCTTCTGCGAGCACCACCTCATCCCGTGGACGGGCACCGCGGCGGTCGGCTACCTGCCGGGGACCGACGGGCGGATCACCGGGCTGTCCAAGCTCGCCCGGCTGGTCGACCTCTACGCCAAGCGGCCCTCGGTGCAGGAGCGCCTGACCGCGCAGGTGGCGGACGCGATGGTCGACCGGCTGGCGCCCAGCGGGGTCATCGTCGTGGTCGAGGCCGAGCACATGTGCATGACGGTGCGTGGCGTGCACAAGCCCGGTGCGCGTACGGTCACCTCCGCCGTACGCGGTTCGCTGAAGCGGTCGGCGGTCACCCGGGCGGAGGCCATGAGCCTGATCCTGGGTCGATGAGCGGCATCCGCCCCTTGGTGCGGGGCTTCCCCGACCTCGGCCGCACCCGCGTCATGGGCGTCGTCAACGTCACGCCCGACTCGTTCAGCGACGGCGGGCGGCACGCCGACACGCCGGGCGCGGTCCGCCACGGGCTGCGCCTGCTCGAGGCAGGGGCCGACCTGCTCGACGTCGGCGGCGAGTCCACGCGACCGGGTGCCTCCCGGGTGCCGCCGGAGGAGGAGCTGCGCCGGGTCCTCCCCGTCGTCGTCGCGCTGGTGGCGCACGGGGCGGTCGTGTCCGTGGACACCATGCGCGCCGCCTGCGCCGCCGCCGCCGTGGAGGCCGGCGCGGTGCTGGTCAACGACGTGTCGGCCGGGCTCGCCGACCCGCGGATGCTCCCGACGGTCGCGGAGGCCGGCGTCGCCTACGTCGCGATGCACTCGCGTGGAGCCAGCATCGACATGCAGGACCGGGCGAGCTACGACGACGTCGCCGCCGACGTCCGCCACGAGCTGCTGGGGCGGCGGGACGCGGCGCTCGCGGCCGGGATCGACCCGCAGCTGCTGGTGCTCGACCCCGGGCTGGGCTTCGCCAAGGACGCCGGCCACAACTGGACCCTGCTCGCCGCGCTTTCGGAGCTGGCCGCGCTGGGCAGCCCGCTGATCGTCGGCGCCTCCCGCAAGCGGTTCCTCGGGCAGCTGCTCGCCTCGCCGGAGGGTGCGCCGCGGCCGCCGGAGGGTCGGGACGCGGCGACGGCGGCGGTCACCGTGCTGGCCGCGCAGGCCGGCGTGTGGGCGGTGCGCGTGCACGAGGTGGGCGCGAGCGCCGATGCCGTACGCGTCGTGGCCGCCTGCTCCGCGGCGCGCGTGCCCGCCGGGGCAGGGTCGTGAGCGGGGACGCCGCGGCGGTGGAGGAGGCGGTGGCGGCGACGAATGCCGCGCTCTACGAGGCGTTCGAGACCGCGGACGTCGACCGGATGCAGGGGCTGTGGGACGACGTCGACCCGGACGCGGTGGTCTGCGTGCACCCGGGCTGGCCGATGCTGCGGGGCCGCGACACGGTGCTGCGGTCCTGGTCCGCGGTCATGGCCGCAACCGACTACATCCAGTTCTTCCTCACCGACGTGCGGATCAGCGTCCTCGGGGACACGGCGATCGTGACCTGCCAGGAGAACGTCCTGACCGAGGTCAGCGAGGAGGGCGACGGCAACGCAGCGGTGATCGCCACCAACGTGCTGGTCCGCCGCCCCTCGGGCTGGCGCGTCCAGGTGCACCACGGCTCGCCGGTGCTCGGGCGGCTCGTCGATGAGTGACCACGCCAGCCGGTCCCGGGACCGGATCCGGCTCGAGGGCCTGCGCGTACGCGGCCACCACGGCGTGCTGCCGGCCGAGCGGCGCGACGGCCAGGACTTCCTCGTCGACGTCGTGCTCCACGTCGACCTGCGCCCGGCCGGCGACGAGGACAACCTCGCGCTGACGGTGGACTACGGCGAGCTGGCCGAGCGGCTGGCGGCGGTCGTCGCCGGTCCGCCGGTGGACCTGATCGAGACCCTCGCCGCTCGGCTGGCGCAGGTGTGCCTCGAGGACGCGGCCGTACGCACCGCCGAGGTCACCGTGCACAAGCCGCAGGCGCCGATCCGGGTGCCGTTCGCGGACGTGTCCGTGCATGTCGTACGTCCATGACGGCCGTGCTGTCGGTGGGGAGCAACCTCGGCGACCGCCTGGCCTTCCTGCGCGTCGCCGTCGAGGTGCTTGCTCCGTGGGCGCTGTCCCCGGTCTACGAGACCGCCCCCGTCGGCCAGGTGGACCAGCCCGACTTCCTCAACGCGGTGCTGCTGTGCGAGCTGTCGGCGCAGGAGGCCTGGGACCTCGGCCGGGTGGCCGAGCGGCGGGCGGGTCGAGAGCGGGCGGTGCCCGGCGGGCCGCGGACGCTGGACGTCGACGTCGTCGACGCGCCGCCGCCCGCGCCCCCCGGCCTGCTCGTCCCGCACCCGCGGGCGCACGAGCGCGCGTTCGTGCTCGCGCCGTGGCTGGACCTGGATCCGCAGGCTGCGCTGCCCGGCCACGGCCTCGTCTCGGACCTGCTGTCCACGGTGGGGCGGGCTGGCCTGCGCCGCCGCGACGACCTGCCTCTGCGTCCATGACGCCGACCCGCCCGGGGACGCTGCTCGGGCTCGTGGCCGTCTTCGTCGTGCTGGGCTACCTGCTGCTCGACCTGGCGTACGGGTCCCTTCCCCCGTTGCCGCTCTACGCGCCGGTCACCCTCGTGCTGCTCGCGATCGTCGAGGCCGGGATGGCACGGGTCATCCGCGACCGGTTGAGCGGGGCGGCACAGGCACGGCAGGCCGCCGAGCTGGCCGCCAGCCCCCGGCCGCTGCACCCGCTGCAGGTCGCGCGGGCCGCGGTGCTGGCCAAGGCGTCCAGCACGACCGGAGCGGTGCTGCTGGGCGGCTACGCGGGGGTGTTCGCCTGGACGCTGCCCCGTCGCGACGCGCTGGCGCTGGCCGACCGGGACGCGGCGGTGGCCGGCTTCTCCGTCCTCGCCAGCCTGGGCGTGGTCGTGGCCGCGCTGCTGCTCGAGCGGGCCTGCCGTACGAGCGACGAGCCCGGCCGCCGCTAGGGTGCTGCGGTGACCGACCTCGACGCGCTGTCCACAGACGACCTGCGGCGCCTGGCGTTCGAGAAGGCGGAGGCAGCCAAGGACCGCGGCTTCTTCTGGGACCTCGTCAAGCACATGCGCGGTGCGCAGGCGATCGCCGCCGAGGACGGCTCCTCCGGCGGGATCACCGGCTCGATCTCCGAGGCCGTGCACGTGGTCCGCGAGCTCTTGGGCAAGGAGCCGCTCGGCGAGGACGAGCCGCTCCTGCGGGCGCGCTTCCTGGACTACCTGCGCAGCTGATGCCACGCGGGCCGGTTGCGCCCGGGTCCGGATGCGCCCCGCCCCACTGGTCCCCCCGGCTCGCCGGATCCGCCCGGGTCTGCCCCACCCCGCTGGTTCGCCCCGGCTCGCCGGATCCGCCCGGGTCTGCCCCACCCCCGCTGGTTCTCGGTGCCAGGCCTGCCCGCAGGGAGCGCGCTGGCGGCACCGAGATCAGGACAAGGCCGGCGTGCTCGTCCACAGCTTCGGCCTCGAGCCCTCGCGCTCGTCTCCTGGGCGATGAGGGTTGCCACATGGACAGGGACCTCGCGGCTCAGGCGCGCCTGCATGACGGGCTGCTGAGCAGCGCTGAGCTGGGCGGCCACCCGGCCCGCTTCGCCCGGCGGGCGGGGCTCGTGCCGGTGCAGCCACGGGTCTGGATCGCCGCGACACAACCGGTGCAGGCTCCCGAGCAGGTGGCGGCCGTCCGCATGAGCGCGCGTGGCCCGTACGCGCTGCTGGACGTGACCGCCCTCTGGAAGTACGGCCTGACGGCTGAACCGGTGGTCGTTCGCGTCGGTGTCCGCCACGGGACGCGCTTGCGGGCACACCCGCCGACACAGGTCAGGCGAATCGCGCCTCACCTGCTGGAGGGTCGCCGCGTCGTCGACGGGACGTCCGTCGTCGCGCTGGAGGTCGCCCTCGTCCAGGCGGCCGCTCTGCTCGAGGCTGAAGCGCGCCTTGCCCTGTTCGAGAGGGTGCTGCGGGAGCGCCGTACGACCATCCCGCGGGTGCGGGCGCGGTGCCGCCGGGGCGTGAGCGGGTCTGCCGCCACCCGCAGCGTGCTGGACGAGCTGCTGGGGGTGAGCCTGGACAGCGCGGTGCGCATCCTGTGTGCGCAGCTCGCGGCGAGGGGGGTGACCGGCCTGCGCACCGAGGTCCGCTTCGTCAACGCGGCCGGGTGCTCCGCCTACGCGGACGTGCTCGATGAGGCGGCGAGCACGGTTCCCGAGGTCGACGGCTTCCTGTCCCACCTCGAGCGTCAGCGCTTCCGGGCGGACCGACGGCGGGACCGCTGGATGCACGCGGAGCACGAGATCGTCACCCTGCGCATCGACGCAGCCGAGGTCGCTGACGATCTGGCAGTGCTGGCCGATGAGCTGGCGCAGTTCCTGCTTCAGCGCCGCCAGGCCGCGCAACGCTCCACCGGCTGAGCAAGCCGCGGGGTTGCTGTTCTCGGTGCCAAGAGCGCCTACGGCGTGCTGCAGACCGGCACCGAGAACAGCCGACGGTGGAGCGGGACAGGTGACACAGGAGGCCTGCTGAGCGGTGACCCGCGTTCTCGGCGCCAAGAGCGCCCGCGGCGTGCTGCGGACGGCACCGAGAACGGTAGACGGTGGAGCGGGACAGGGTGATGCAGAAGGGCCACCCGTGCCCGGCCGGCGGTTCTCGGTGCCACGGGTGCCGCCCGACGCGTGCAGTGGGCACCAAGAACCGGGCGGCCGGAGCGTGGGGGGGCCGGGCCCGCCCCCTCCCCACCACCCCCCGCGGGTGGGCACCTACTTGTCGATGTCCCCGATCACGAAGAAGAACGAGCACAGCACCATCACCAGGTCGGCCACGGCCACCCCGGGCAGCACCGCCGACAGCGCGGAGACGTTGTTGAACGACGCGGTGCGCATCGCCAGCCGCCAGGGCACCCGGTCCCCCCGGGAGACCAGGTAGTAGCCCTGCACGCCCAGCGGGTTCTCCGTCCACGCGTAGGTCGACCCCTCGGGCGCCTTGATCGTCTTCGGCAGGCGCAGGTTGACCCGGCCCGGTGGCAGCCGCGCCAGGCACGCCTGCGCCAGGTCGACGCAGACCCGCGTCTGCTCGAGCAGGCACGCGAACCGTGCCGCGGCATCCCCGGCAGCGCGGGTGACCACCGGCACGTCCAGCGAGCCGTACGCCAGGTAGGGCTCGTCGCGTCGCAGGTCCATGTCGACGCCGGACGCGCGGGCAACCGGTCCGGACACCCCGTAGGACAGCGCGTCGGACTCCGACAGCACCCCGATCCCGACGGTCCGCGCCCGCATCTGGTCCTCGGCGAACAAGGCCTCCAGCTGCGCAACCACCGGGCGTACGCCGGCCAGCGCCGCCTGCGCCCGCGCGGCCCACCCCACGGGGACGTCCTCCTTCAGACCGCCCACGCGGTTGTACATGTAGTGCAGCCGTCCGCCGGTCGCCTCCTCCATGACCCCCTGCAGCGCCTCCCGCTCCGAGAAGCCCAGCTGCACAGCCGGATCCACCGTCCCGAGGAACAGCAGGTGGTTGAGCACCCGGTTGATCTCCGCCAGCAGCGTGCGCAGCCAGACCGCCCGGTCCGGCACCTGCATCCCCAGCATCCGCTCGAGCGCCAGGACGATCCCGAGCTCGTTGCTGAACGCCGACAGCCAGTCGTGCCGGTTGGCGAGCATCACCAGCTGGCGGTAGTCGCGGGCCTCGAACAACTTCTCCGCGCCCCGGTGCACGAAGCCCACGATCGGCTCGGCCGTCGCGATGCGGTCCCCGTCCAGGGTCAGCGCGACCTGCAGGACGCCGTGGCTGGAGGGGTGGTGCGGCCCGAGGACGAGCACCGCGTCGCTGGCCGCATGCGCCGCCGCGCCGATGCCGACGACCAGTTCACCGGCCTGCCGTTCCCGCGGCGCCACAGGCGCCAGCCTAGGTTCCAGCCCGCGGCCCCAGCCCCGGCGGGTAGGCCGTCCCGACCGCCCGGAGCAGCCAGCCGAAGCCGCCGAGCCCGCGCCGCTCGAGCAGCTCCGCCGCCTGGGAGGCGGCCTGCACCTGCGTGAGGTAGGCCCGCGGGTCGGCCACCGACAGCGACGGCGGGGGCGCGCTCGCGTGCACGCCCAGCGCGGCGAGCGCCTCCCGCTGCCGGACCAGGTGACCGCCGACCGCGGCGGCGCAGGAGTCGAGCGCGACGTGCGCCGTCAGGTCGCAGCTGCCGTCGGGGGCGGGCCGCACCTGCCGCCCGTCCCGGTAGCCGGTCAGCGTCGGCCGCCGGTCGCCGTAGGTGGTGCGGTCGCCGAGCACGTGCCCGTAGTCGACCGCGACAGCCAGCCCCCGCCGCACCTGCGCGACGGCGGCCGCCCAGGCGCGGTCGCGGGTCAGGCCGACCTCCACCCGCCGCCCCTGAGGCCACCACCGCTTCGACCACTGCACCGCCTCGGCGGACGCCGGCCCGCCCAGCCGCTCCGTGCCGTCCGCCTGCACCTGCACGACCCGCTCGTCGAACAGCACGTCCAGCGGGACGTCGTCGAGCCACTCGTTGGCCAGCAGGAGCCCCTCCAGCGGTGGCACCGAGCCGAGCCATCGGAGGCCGGCGCCGCCGGGGTCGGGTCCCAGCTCGACGCCGGTGAGCCGCCACCGCGCCGGCACGTCGGGCAGCGCCGACAGCAGCTCACCGCCGCCGGCGCCCACGTCCACGACGTCGAACGGGTCCGGATGCCCGAGCGAGGCGTCCACGAGCCCGGCCAGCCGACGTACGGCCCCGGCGAAGAGGGGCGAGGCGGTCACGGACGTGCGGAAGTGCTGCGCCGGCCGGTGCCGCAGGAAGAAGCCGTCCTCGCTGTAGAGCGCGTCCGACATCGCCACCGACCACGGCCGGAACGGGTCGGAGGGGGGCACCGCCGCAGCATGCCGGAGCCGGCGAACCGGCGCGTGATTCCCAGCACAGCAGGGGTTGGGAGACCTTCTGCGTGGCTACGCTGAGCCGGCACCGTCCGGTACCCCCCGAGGACTGGAACGACGATGGACTACGACAGCGCTGCGCGCCCTGCCCGCCTCGCGGTGGGTGTCGTCGGTGCGGGCCGCGTCGGCGCCGTCCTCGGCGCCGCGCTCGCCCGCGCGGGGCACCAGGTGGTCGCCGCCTCCGCCGTGTCACCGGCCTCGCGGAGCCGGGCGGCCGACCTGCTCCCCGGTGTGCCGGTCGTGGCCGTCGAGGAGGTGCTGCAGCGGGCCGGCCTGGTCCTGCTGACCGTTCCCGACGACGTCCTGCCCGACCTCGTACGCGGGCTGGCGGCCACGGCCGCGGTCCGCCCCGGCACCCTGCTGGCCCACACCAGTGGCCGGCACGGGCTCGAGGTGCTCGGCCCGGCCGCCGCCGCCGGAGCCCTCCCGCTCGCCCTGCACCCCGCCCTCCCCTTCGCCGGTACCCGGGTCGACCTCGACCGGCTGACCGGGACGTTCTTCGGGGTCACCGCGCCGGACCCGCTGCGGCCGGCCGCCGAGGCACTGGTCCTCGAGATGGGCGGCGAGCCGGTGTGGCTGACCGAGGCGCAGCGCCCGGTCTGGCACGCCGCCCTCGCCTACGGCGCCAACCACCTGACCACCCTCGTGGCCAGCTCCGCCGACCTGCTCCGCGCCGTGGGCGTCGAGCAGCCCGGACAGGTGCTCGGCCCGCTGCTCGGAGCCGCCCTCGACGGTGCTCTGCGCAGCGGCGACGCCGCCCTCACGGGGCCGGTGTCCCGGGGCGACGCAGGCACCGTACGCGCTCACCTCGAGGCGCTGGCCGTCGTGGCGCCGGAGGTGCTGCCGGCCTACGTCGCCCTTGCCCGGCTGACCGCCGACCGGGCGCTGGCCGGCGGGCGGCTGCCGCCCGAGCGTGCAGCGACCCTGCTCGAGGTGCTCGCGACGAGCCCCGCAGGGAGCGTGCCCCGATGATCGTGGTCGAGAAGCGGGCGGACCTGGCCGCGGCGCGGGAGGCGAGAGCAGGACGGGTGGCCGTGGTCATGACCATGGGCGCGCTGCACGAGGGACATGCCGCGCTCGTGCGGGCCGCCCGCCGCAGCGCCGACTCGGTGCTCGTGACGATCTTCGTGAACCCCCTGCAGTTCGGGGCGCACGAGGACCTCGACCGCTACCCGCGGACCCTGCAGGCCGACCTGGCGCTGTGCGAGCGGGAGGGCACCGACGTCGTGTTCACCCCGTCCCCGGAGGTGGTCTACCCCGAGGGCCCGCCGGTCGTCCGCGTCAGCGCCGGCCCGCTCGGGGACGTGCTGGAGGGTGCCCGCCGGCCCGGTCACTTCGACGGCGTGCTCACCGTGGTGCTCAAGCTGCTGCAGCTCAGCCGCCCCGACGTCGCGCTGTTCGGGCAGAAGGACGCGCAGCAGCTCGCCGCCGTCCGGCAGATGGTGCGCGACCTCGACGTGCCCGTCGACGTCGTCGGCGTGCCGACGGTGCGCGAGCCGGACGGGCTCGCGCTGTCCAGCCGCAACCGCTACCTGTCCCCGCAGGAGCGGCAGAGCGCGCTCGTCCTGAGCCGGGCGCTCGGCGCCCGCGACCTCCAGACCGGCCGGGCGCTGCTGGCGGCCGAGCCGGGGGTCGTCCCGGACTACCTCGAGCGGGTGGACAGCACGACGTTCCACCCTGACCCGGCAGGCGATCTCGTCGTCGTCGCCGCGCGGGTGGGCGCCACGCGCCTGATCGACAACCTGGTGCTTCCGGCGGCAGCAGAAGGGAGGCGGCCATGATCCGCACGATGCTGAAGAGCAAGATCCACCGCGCCACGGTCACCCAGGCCGACCTGCACTACGTCGGCAGCGTCACCGTCGACGAGGACCTGCTCGACGCCGCGGACCTGCTCCCCGGCGAGCGGGTCGCGATCGTCGACGTCACGAACGGCGCGCGGCTCGAGACCTACGTCATCCCCGGTCGCCGGGGCAGCGGCGTCGTCGGCATCAACGGAGCGGCCGCCCGGCTGGTCCACCCGGGCGACGTGGTGATCCTCATCGCCTACGCGCAGATGGACGACGACGAGGCTCGCCGCCACCGCCCGCTCGTGGTGTTCGTCGACGCCGACAACCGGATCGTCGCGAGGGGCAGCGACCCGGCCGAAGCCCTCCCCGGCAGCGGGCTGCTCCGGGGCGACCTGCTGCACACCGCGCCGAACCCCCAGCAGGCCGGCCCCGCCTCCGACGACCGGCGGGCGACTCCCACCCTGTCGCCGCCGACGCCCCCCGGGACGTCTCCGTATCGAGACGTAGGAGAGTGCAGGCCCGCCCTGCCTCCAACCCTGTCCCCGACACTGTCCTGGTGAGCTCTCCCCCGGACACGGGTCGGCGCCGGCTGCTGGCACCCGAGCCGGGCTGGGTCACCACAGCGGACGTCGTCGTCGTCGGCTCCGGGGTCGCGGGCCTGACGGCCGCCCTGCACGCGGCGACCGCCCTCGGACCCCGTCGGGGGAGCGTCCTGCTCGTCACGAAGGTGCTCGTGGACGACGGCTCCACCCGCTGGGCGCAGGGCGGTGTCGCGGCCGCGCTGGCGCCCGACGACAGCCCGGAGCAGCACCTGCGGGACACCCTCGAGGCGGGCGTCGGCGTGTGCGACCCGGCCGCTGTGCGGGTTCTGTGCAGCGAGGGGCCGGCGCGACTGCGCGAGCTCGCCGCCCTCGGGGCGTCCTTCGACCGGGAGCGTTCCGGCGAGCTGTCCCTGGCGCGGGAGGGCGGCCACTCCCGGGACCGGATCGTGCACGCCGGCGGCGACGCCACCGGCGCGGAGGTGCAGCGGGCGCTGGTGGCGGCGGTGCGGGCGCACCCGGCCATCCGCCTGGTCGAGCACGCCCTGGTGCTCGACCTGCTCCGCTCCACGGACGGCGCGGCCGCCGGGGTGACCCTGCACGTCCTCGGTGCGGGTACGCAGGACGGCGTCGGCGCCGTCCACGCCCGCGCCGTGGTGCTGGCCACCGGTGGCATGGGTCAGATCTTCTCCAGCACCACCAACCCGCCGGTCGCGACCGGTGACGGGATCGCCCTCGCGCTGCGGGCCGGGGCGGACGTGGCCGACCTCGAGTTCGTGCAGTTCCACCCGACGGCGCTCTACCTGGGGCCGGGTTCGAGCGGGCAGCAGCCGCTCATCTCCGAGGCGATGCGCGGCGAGGGTGCCTTTCTGGTCGACGCGGCCGGTCGCCGCGTCCTCACCCCCGACCTCCACCCGCTGGCCGACCTGGCCCCGCGTGACGTGGTCAGCAAGGCCATCTACGAGCGGCTGCGCGAGCGGGACGAGGACCACGTCTTCCTCGACGCCCGCTCCCTCGGCCAGTCGCACATCCTGAACCGCTTCCCGAACATCGTGGGCCGGTGCCGGGCAGCCGGCATCGACCCGGTGACCCAGCTCATCCCCGTGGCCCCCGCCGCGCACTACGCCAGCGGCGGCGTACGCACCGACCTGCACGGGCGCACCTCCGTCCCCGGCCTGTACGCCTGCGGGGAGGTCGCCTGCACGGGTGTCCACGGCGCCAACCGGCTGGCCTCCAACAGCCTGCTCGAGGGGTTGGTGTTCTCGGCCCGCATCGGCAGGGATCTCGAGCAGGCGCTGCCGCCGCCCGCAGAGCCCGAGCGGCCCGCGGGGCCAGCCGCCCTGCTCCACCCGTCGGTGCGCGAGGAGCTCGGGCGGGTCATGAGCCTCGGCGCGGGCGTCGTGCGCAGCAAGTCCTCCCTGGCCGCGACCGCGGATGCGCTGGACGGCCTCGCCGAGCGCACCAGCGACGCCCCTGGGCCGGCCGCGTGGGAGGCGACCGGCCTGCACACGGTGGCCACCGCGATGGTGGCCGTCGCCACCCGCCGCGAGGAGACCCGCGGGGCGCACTGGCGCGAGGACCACCCCGACGCCTCGCCCGCCTGGCGGGGCTCTCTTGTCACCACCACCGCCGGCATCACCTTCGAGCCCTCCGGGGCGCCGTGACGCGCCTGAGCGCCGCGACCGGGGCTGCCCTCGACGCGGCCGGGCTCGACCCGGCGTACGTCCTCGACGTGGTGCGCCGCGCGGTCGCCGAGGACCTCGACGGCGGGGCCGACGTCACGAGCGTGGCCACCGTGCCGCCGGACCTGCAGGGCGTGGCCGCCTTCGTGCCGCGACGGCCAGGGACGCTCGCCGGCCTGGGTGCAGCGATGGCGGTGCTGGACGTCGTCGTCCCGGACGTCCGCCATCGCGTACACGCCGACGACGGCGCGTCCGTGCCCTCCGGCCGGGCGGTCCTCGAGTCGACCGGGCCGGTGCGCGAGCTGCTCACCGCGGAGCGCACCGCGCTGAACCTGCTCTGCCACCTGTCCGGCATCGCGACGCTCACCCGCACCTGGGTCGACGCGGTCGCTGGCACCGGCGCGGGCATCCGGGACACCCGCAAGACGACGCCGGGGCTGCGGGCGCTGGAGAAGCACGCCGTGCGCTGCGGCGGCGGCACCAACCACCGCATGTCGCTGTCGGACGCCGCTCTGGTGAAGGACAACCACGTGCTGGCGGCCGGGGGAGTCCGGGCCGCTTTCCAGGCCGTACGCGATCGCGCGCCCACCCTCCCGGTCGAGGTCGAGTGCGACACCCTCGCCCAGGTGGCGGAGGCGCTCGAGGCGGGAGCCCACCTGGTGCTGCTCGACAACATGACCGTCGAGCAGCTGCGAGAGGCCGTGGCGCTGTGCCGCCCGCGCGGCGTGCTCACCGAGGCCTCCGGGGGCCTCACCCTCCCGGCCGCCCGAGCGGTGGCCGGGACCGGCGTCACCTACCTCGCCGTGGGGGCCCTCACGCACTCCGCACCGGTGCTCGACCTGGGGATGGACCTCACATGCTCCTGACCGTGGACGTCGGCAACACCAACACCGTGCTGGGCCTGTTCGACGGCGAGCGCCTGTTCGAGAGCTACCGCGTCAAGACCGACACCCGCGGGACCGCGGACGAGCTGGCGCTGATGTTCCGCGGGCTGCTGTCCGGGCACCCAGCCCCGGACGGAGTGGCGGTCTGCTCGACGGTGCCTGCGGTCCTCGACCAGCTCACCGCCATGTTCGACCGGTACTTCGGCGACGTGCGCACGATCGTCGTCGGCCCGGGCGTGAAGACCGGCGTCCCGATCCTCACCGACAACCCGCGCGAGGTGGGGCCGGACCGCATCGTCAACACCCTGGCCGCCTCCGCCCTCTACGGCGGGCCGTGCATCGTCGTGGACTTCGGCACGTCGACCAACTTCGACGTCGTCTCCCCCCGCGGGGAGTTCCTCGGCGGGGCGCTCGCTCCCGGGATCGAGATCAGCGTGGACGCGCTGGCCGCTCGAGCCGCCCGGCTGTTCAAGGTCGAGCTCGTCGAGCCTCGGTCGGTCATCGGCAAGAACACCAACGAGGCCCTGCAGTCGGGCCTGCTCTACGGCTTCGCGGGTCAGGTCGACGGCCTCGTCCGCCGCATCGCCCGCGAGCTGGGGGGCGAGCCCGTCGTCCTCGCGACCGGCGGGCTGTCGTCGTTGATGTTCCACGTCTGCGAGACCCTGGACCACCACGAGCCGGACCTCACGCTGGTCGGCCTGCGCCTGGTCTACGAGCGCAACTGCGAAGGCGCAACCCGCCTCTAGGCTGACCGCGTGACGGACCCGCCTGCTCCGCCGCCGGACGAGCTTCCCGAGCAGGTGCGGGTGCGGCGGGAGAAGTACGACCGGCTGCTCGCGAGCGGCACCCCCCCGTACGCCGTCGGCGCCCCCAGGACGACCTCCCTGGCCACGCTGCGCGAGACCTACGCCGACCTGCCCACGGACTCCTCGACCGCTGACACGGTCAGCATCACCGGGCGGGTCGTGCTCTCCCGGATCGGCGGCAAGCTCTGCTTCGCCACGCTGCAGGAGGGCGACGGCCCCGCCATCGCGCAGCTGCAGGTCATGGTCAGCCTCGCCGGTGTGGGGGAGGACCGGCTGGCCGACTGGAAGGCCGACGTCGACCTCGGCGACCACGTCGGGGTGACCGGTGAGGTGCTGAGCAGCCGCCGGGGCGAGCTGAGCGTCCTCGCGAGCAGCTGGCTGCTGACGAGCAAGGCGCTGCGCCCGCTGCCCGACAAGCACGCCGGGCTCACCGACCCCGAGCTGCGCATCCGCCGGCGCTACCTCGACCTGCTCGTCAACCCCGACAGCCGCCGGATGGCGTACGACCGGGCGGGCGTCGTGCGTGCCGTCCGCGACGTGCTGCACTCCCACGACTTCGTCGAGGTGGAGACGCCGGTCCTGCAGGTGGTGCACGGCGGCGCGGCGGCGCGGCCGTTCGTCACCCACCTGAACGCCCTCGATCTCGACATGACGCTGCGCATCGCGCTGGAGCTCTACCTCAAGCGGCTCGTCGTCGGGGGCCTCGACCGGGTCTTCGAGATCGGCCGGATCTTCCGCAACGAGGGCGTCGACTCCACCCACTCCCCGGAGTTCACGATGCTGGAGTTCTACGAGGCCTACGGCGACTACGACACCGTCGCCGACCTCACCCGCGAGATGGTGCTGGCGGCGGCGCGGCGCATCGGCCGCACGACCGTGCCGGACGGGCAGGGCGGCGAGATCGACCTGGAGCAGCCGTGGCGCAGCGCCACCCTGCACGAGCTGGTCTCGGCAGCCGTGGGGGAGCCGGTCGACCCGGGCACGCCGCTGGAGCGGGTCGTCGACCTTGCCGCCCGGCACGACGTGGCCCTGCAGGAGGGCTGGGGCTCGGGCGAGGTGGTGCTGGAGCTCTACGAGAAGCTCGTCGAGCACACCCTGCTGCAGCCGACCTTCGTGCGCGACTACCCGGTCAGCGCCCGGCCGCTGGCGCGCGACTCCCGTGCGGACCCGCGCCTCGCGGAGGCCTGGGACCTGGTGGTCGCCGGGACCGAGCTCGCGACGGGCTACACCGAGCTCGTCGACCCGGTCGAGCAGCGCCGCCGCCTGGTCGAGCAGAGCATGTCGGCGGCCGGCGGCAACCCGGAGGCGATGCAGCTCGACGAGGACTTCCTGCGTGCGCTGGAGCACGCGATGCCGCCGACGGGGGGCCAGGGCATGGGCATCGACCGGCTGGTCATGCTGCTCACCGGCGCCCCGATCCGCGAGACCATCCTGTTCCCGGTCGTCCGGCCTGCTCCGGCCCAGGGCGCGCAGGCATAGCGGCTCCACCCCTGGCCGCCGAGCCGTCCGGGCACCGGTGGCACCGAGGACACCGGCCTGTTCTCAGTGCCGGTCCGCACGGGGTAGGAACGGGGTCGTGACCGACGACCGCACCGACTTCCTGCTCGCCGCCCTCGCCGAGGCGTTCTCCGACCTGATGGCCGCCGACCCGCCGGCGTTCCGCCGCAAGTTCCGCACCATGGCGGCCGAGCCGTTCGCCTTCTACCGCGGCACGGCGTGCCTGTTCTACGCAGACGCGCGCAGCCGCGACGATCCCTGGGCCGACGAGCGCACGAGCCGGGTCTGGATCCAGGGCGACCTGCACGCCGAGAACTTCGGGACCTACATGGACGGCGAGGGCCACCTCGTCTTCGACGTCAACGACTTCGACGAGGCCTACCTGGGCCACTTCACCTGGGACCTGCAGCGCCTCGCGGCCAGCGTCGCGCTGCTGGGTTGGACCAAGGCGCTGCCCGACGAGGACATCGTCTCCCTGATCGGGACCTACCTGCGGGCCTACCTCGACCAGGTGACCTACTTCGTGGAGCACGACCGCGACTGCGAGTGGTCCCTGCGCCTCGGCACCGCGACCGGGGCGGTGCAGGAGGCGCTTCAGCGGGCGCAGCTCTCGACCCGGGTCGCCCTGCTGGACAAGGTCACGACCATCTCGGACTACCAGCGGGGCTTTCGCGACGGCCCGGGGATCCGCCGGCTCGAGCCGGACGAGCGCACGGCGGTCGAGGACGCCTTCACGGCCTACCTCGAGACGATCCCGGAGTCCAAGAAGCTCGGCAGCCTGACCTACACCCTCAAGGACGCGGTCGGCAAGAGCGGCTTCGGGATCGGCAGCGCCGGCCTCCCGGCGTACAACCTGCTCGTCGAGGGGCACACCGAAGCGCTGGAGAACGACGTCGTGCTGACGATGAAGCAGGGCAACGTCGCCGCGCCGAGCCGCATCGTGGACGACGAGCGGTGCCGCAGCGCGTTCGAGCACCACGGGCACCGCACCGCGGTCTCCCAGCGCGCGCTGCAGGCGCACTCCGACCCGTGGCTGGGCTGGACCGCGCTGGACGGCGTCGGCTTCGTCGTCGCGGAGTTCTCCCCGTACGAGGCCGACCTCGACTGGTCGGCGCTGACCGAGCCGGAGGAGATGGCGGCGGTCCTCGAGCAGCTCGGACGCGCGACGGCGAAGGTGCACTGCGTCTCCGACGTCGACGACGCGACCACGCCGCTGGTGGAGTTCCAGGTCGAGGACGCCATCGCGGAGGTGACCCGCGGTCGCGGGGAGGAGCTCGTGGCCGACGTGACGACGTTCGCGATGGACTACGCGGCCCGCGTGCGCGAGGACCACGCGCTGTTCGTCGACGCATTTCGCAACGGCCGCATTGAGGGGGTTTCCGCGTCCCGGGCAAAGGTGGAGGCAGATTCGTAGCGAGAATAGCGCACCTCGATTGTGCTCGGCCGCGGACAGTGCTTTCCTGTAGGTTCTCCGCACACCTACCAAAGCATTTGTCGAAACGAGGAACAATGGCGCAGAGGGTTCAGGTCCTGCTCGTGTGCGACCTGCACGAGGACGAGGTCGAGGGCACCGAGACGGTGGCCCTCGGCCTTGACGGCTCGTCCTACGAGATCGACGTCTGCGAGGAGCACGCCGCGCAGCTGCGGGACGCGTTCGCGCCCTACGTGGGGGCCGCGCGCAGGGCGGGTCGGGCCGCCTCCGGACCACCCAGCCGGCGCTCCTCCCGCGGCGGCTCGCGGCCGGCGCCGGCCGGCAGCGACCGCGAGCGGGTGCAGGCGATCCGCGAGTGGGCGCGCAGCCAGGGACACGAGGTCAGCAACCGCGGCCGTCTGTCGGCCGAGGTCCTCGCCGCCTACGAGAGCGCCCACCAGAAGTGACCGGCGGGTGGGCACGTCCCGCCGGCTGACGGGGCGTTCGCTGCCGGCATAGGCGCGTCGGGAACGGGCAGTGCTCGGCTGCGGTTGTCACCGTGTACGAGCCCGGCCGGCACCGCCGGACGGGCACCGCGACGGGTCGGTCCGCCCGGCGGTGCGCACACCCTGCGCATCACCCGACGGCACGGCGCGACCGCGGCTAGTGTGCGGAGGACGACGGGAACGACGTCCCCGCCCCGTGAGGAGCGACAGCATGTTCGAGCGTTTTACCGACCGAGCCCGCCGCGTGGTCGTCCTGGCGCAAGAAGAAGCCCGGATGCTCAACCACAACTACATCGGCACCGAGCACATCCTGCTGGGCCTGATCCACGAGGGCGAGGGCGTCGCCGCGAAGGCGCTCGAGTCGCTGGGGATCTCCCTGGAGGGTGTGCGCAGCCAGGTCGAGGAGATCATCGGCCAGGGCCAGCAGGCCCCCTCCGGCCACATCCCCTTCACCCCCCGCGCGAAGAAGGTGCTCGAGCTGTCGCTGCGCGAGGCGCTGCAGCTCGGCCACAACTACATCGGCACCGAGCACATCCTGCTCGGCCTCATCCGCGAGGGTGAGGGCGTCGCCGCGCAGGTGCTGGTCAAGCTCGGCGCCGACCTCAACCGGGTGCGCCAGCAGGTCATCCAGCTGCTGTCGGGCTACCAGGGCAAGGAGACCGCCACCTCAGGCGGCCCCGGCCGAGGGCACTCCGTCGACCTCGCTGGTGCTCGACCAGTTCGGCCGCAACCTCACCCAGGCGGCCCGCGAGTCCAAGCTCGACCCGGTGATCGGGCGGGAGAAGGAGATCGAGCGGGTCATGCAGGTGCTCTCGCGGCGCACCAAGAACAACCCCGTGCTGATCGGCGAGCCCGGCGTGGGCAAGACCGCCGTGGTCGAAGGGCTGGCTCAGGCGATCGTCAAGGGCGAGGTCCCGGAGACGCTCAAGGACAAGCAGCTCTACACCCTCGACCTCGGCGCGCTGGTCGCCGGCAGCCGCTACCGCGGTGACTTCGAGGAGCGGCTGAAGAAGGTGCTCAAGGAGATCCGCACCCGCGGCGACATCATCTTGTTCATCGACGAGCTGCACACCCTCGTCGGTGCCGGTGCCGCCGAGGGCGCCATCGACGCGGCCAGCATCCTCAAGCCCATGCTGGCCCGCGGCGAGCTGCAGACGATCGGCGCCACGACCCTCGACGAGTACCGCAAGCACCTGGAGAAGGACGCCGCCCTGGAGCGCCGCTTCCAGCCGATCCAGGTGCCCGAGCCCTCGCTCGTGCACACCATCGAGATCCTCAAGGGGCTGCGCGACCGCTACGAGGCGCACCACCGCGTGTCGATCACCGATGGCGCCCTCGTCGCGGCGGCGACGCTCGCGGACCGCTACATCTCCGACCGCTTCCTGCCCGACAAGGCGATCGACCTCATCGACGAGGCCGGTTCGCGCATGCGCATCAAGCGCATGACGGCGCCGCCGGACCTGCGCGAGTTCGACGAGCGCATCGCCAACGTCCGCCGCGACAAGGAGTCCGCGATCGACGCGCAGGACTTCGAGAAGGCCGCCTCGCTGCGCGACAAGGAGAAGACGCTCCTCGGCGAGAAGGCCCAGCGCGAGAAGGAGTGGAAGGCCGGCGACATGGACGTCGTCGCCGAGGTCGACGACGAGCAGATCGCCGAGGTCCTCGCCATCTGGACCGGCATCCCGGTCTTCAAGCTGACCGAGGAGGAGACCGCCCGGCTGCTGCGCATGGAGGACGAAGCCACAAGCGGGTCATCGGCCAGGAGCAGGCCATCAGGGCCGTCTCCCAGGCGATCCGCCGCACACGCGCCGGCCTCAAGGACCCCAAGCGCCCGGGCGGCTCGTTCATCTTCGCCGGCCCGTCCGGCGTCGGGAAGACCGAGCTGTCCAAGACGCTGGCGGAGTTCCTGTTCGGCGACGAGGACTCGTTGATCATGCTCGACATGAGCGAGTTCATGGAGCGGCACACCGTCTCGCGCCTGGTCGGCTCGCCCCCGGCTACGTCGGCTACGAGGAGGGCGGCCAGCTCACCGAGAAGGTGCGCCGCAAGCCGTTCTCGGTCGTGTTGTTCGACGAGGTGGAGAAGGCCCACCCGGACGTGTTCAACACCCTGCTGCAGATCCTCGAGGACGGTCGGCTGACCGACTCCCAGGGTCGCGTCGTCGACTTCAAGAACACCGTGCTCATCATGACGTCCAACCTCGGCACCCGGGACATCTCCAAGGGCTTCAACCTGGGATTCCAGAAGGACAACGACGCGACCGGCGCCTACGAGCGCATGAAGACCAAGGTGCAGGACGAGCTCAAGCACCACTTCCGGCCCGAGTTCCTCAACCGCATCGACGACATCGTGGTGTTCCACCAGCTGTCCGAGGCCGAGATCATCCAGATCGTCGACCTCATGCTGGCGCGCGTCGACGGTCAGCTGCGCAACAAGGACATGGGCCTCGGGGCCCCGCCAAGGCGCTGCTCGCCGACAAGGGCTACGACCCCGTCCTCGGCGCCCGGCCGCTGCGCCGCACCATCCAGCGCGAGCTGGAGGACGTCCTGTCCGAGAAGATCCTCTACGGCACGCTGCCGCCGGCCGTCGTCGTCGTGGACGTCGTGCTGTTCGACGAGGTCGAGAAGGCCCACCCGGACGTGTTCAACACGCTCCTGCAGATCCTCGAGGACGGTCGCCTGACCGACTCCCAGGGCCGCGTCGTGGACTTCAAGAACACCGTGCTCATCATGACGTCCAACCTCGGCACCCGGGACATCTCCAAGGGCTTCAACCTGGGATTCCAGAAGGACAACGACGCGACCGGCGCCTACGAGCGCATGAAGACCAAGGTGCAGGACGAGCTCAAGCACCACTTCCGGCCCGAGTTCCTCAACCGCATCGACGACATCGTGGTGTTCCACCAGCTGTCCGAGGCCGAGATCATCCAGATCGTCGACCTCATGCTGGCCCGCCTCGACGCCCAGCTGCGCAACAAGGACATGGGCCTCGAGCTCACCGGCCCCGCGAAGGCGCTGCTCGCCAAGAAGGGCTACGACCCGGTCCTCGGCGCCCGGCCGCTGCGCCGCACCATCCAGCGTGAGCTGGAGGACGTCCTGTCCGAGAAGATCCTCTACGGCACGCTGCCGCCCGGCAACATCGTCGTGGTGGACGTCGAGGGCGAGGGCGAGCAGGCGAAGTTCACCTTCCGCGCGGAGGTGAAGCCGGTGGACATCCCGGACGCCCCGCCGGTGGACCTCGCCAAGGGCGGCAGCGCGACGGAGTAGCCGCCAGCATCAGCCGGCAGCAGCTCGCTGCGACTCCCCCTGCCCCGGCGTGAAGCCCGACAGCAGCGCGTCGAGCGCAGCCTGGTCGGGGCCGATGAAGGGCGGCGCGTCGGGCGCAGCGGCCAGCGTGTCCAGCAGCCGGTGCACCGCGCGCCGGGCCGGTGGCGTGCTGAGCAGCACGGGCGGGTCGAGCCGGCGCAGCGGGTCCAGGGACGCCTCGAACGCGCTGCGGTCGACACCCGTGATCCACGGGCTGTCCACGGTGGCCCACATCCGCTGGGCGGCCTCGAGGTCGCCGGCCGGCACCGCTGTGATGTCGTCCGCCCGCACCAGGTCCGGGTCCGACATCGGGGCGCCGAAGCAGTCCGAGCTGAAGCACGTCCCGGTGCGCTCGTCCCAGAAGCCCGTCGTCGCCGGGCTGTCGTAGAGCGGTGGCCGGAAGGCCCTCAGCCGCCGGTCGCCGACGTCGAGCGACTGCCCGGGGTTGAGCCGGAACACCCGGTCGGGCGCGATCTCGTACTCGATCGACAGGATCCCCATGCCGAGGAAGGTCGTCACGAGCCGGGCGGACGGTGCCGCCGCGAGCACCTCGGCCAGGCTGCCGGTGTGGTCCCGGTCGGGGTGGGTCAGGTAGACCCAGCGCAGGTCGTCCGGGTCGACCTGCGACCACAGGGCGTCGAGGAAGTCCGCGCTCGAGGCCGGCTGCCCGGTGTCGACGAGCACGGGCTGCTCGGCGTGCAGGACGAAGGCGTTGATCGGCAGGAAGCCGAGCCCGGGGATCTGCGCGCAGTCGACCAGGGAGGTCACGTCCGCCGCGGACGAGGTGATGTGCATGACGGTTCTCCTCTCTCAGCCGGTGGGCAGGGACGCGAGCTCGAGCTGGATGTTGTCGGGGTCGCGGAAGACGAGCACCGAGCCGTAGGGCTCGTCCGCGATCGGCGACTGCGTGCAGGGGCGGTCCGCGGCCTCAGCGGGCTGCACGCCGTGCGCCGCCAGGTGCATCTGCCAGGCGACGAGGTCGTCCCGGCTGTCCACGACGAGCCCTGGGTGGTCAAGGCCCGTCCGGGTCTCCGAGAACGGCTCACCGGAGTTGGCGTCGTGGCGGTGCAGGACGAAGGCGAGCTGCTGGTCGGCGCTCACCATCACCCGCCCCAGCCCACCTGGATGGGGCACGTCCATCAGCTGCTGCAGTCCGAACACCCGCGCGTACCACTCGACGCTGGCGTCGAGGTCGCGCACCGTGAGCGCGAGGTGGTGCAGGCGTGGCGTGGCAACGTTCATCTCTCTCCCCCTACTGTGGATGGCGACCTCGGGCTGAGGCCGCTGGCTTCTTCTTCGCTTCCAGTCGTGGCACGACGAGGTCCACGGCGTCCTCGAGCAGGCGGACCCACCGCGTACCGCCCGGGTCGTTCGCGAACTGCTGGCTCAGCAGGCCGGCGACGACGGCCGTGATCAGGTCGCGGTCCCCCTGCGTCAGCTCCACGAGCGGCTCCAGGCTGGAGAACGAGCGCGCGTAGGCCTCCTGGGCGATGGCGTAGGACGGCGCCGACGGCTCGAACCCGGGGATGGTGCGCTGGTTCAGCAGCTGGTAGCGGACCGGGTCCTCCAGGGCCCACTGCACGTACGGCCGCTGGACGTTCAGCAGCGCCGTCCGCACGTCGTCGGCGGGCTCGGGATGTCCGAGCGCGAGCACGCTGCGCCACCCGTCGGCGTACATCGCGTCGTAGAGGTCGGCCTTGGAGTCGACGTAGGAGTACAGCGAGGGCGCCGCCATGCCCAGCCTGCGGGCGAGGTCGCGCAGCGACAGACCGGCCAGGCCGTTCTCCCGCGCCAGCTCCCACGCGGTGGCCACGATCTCCGTCGTCGCCGCCGCACGGCGACTGGTCCGCCAATCGCCCGCTGGTTCCCCTAACACCGTTCGGATGGTGCTACGCCATGCGGCGGCTGTCAAGGGGAGCTGGGGAACGGCCCGCAGGTTCCCCCGGAAGGCCGTAGCGCCCGTCGGGCAGTGGATCCACCAGCCCGTCCGACACCAGCCCGTCCAGCGCCCGGGCGCGCTGCACGGGCTCGCCCCATGCGCGAGCGAGCAGGTCGGCGTCGACCGCGCCGGGGCTGTCGCGCAGCACCTGCAGCAGCCGGCCCCGCACCTGCCGGTCGGTCCCGGCGAAGCCCTGCGGACGGCGGACGGGAGCGGCGAGCTGCGGGCGAGCCGCGGCCAGCCAGGCGCAGGTCGAGCGCACAGGGCACTGCTCGCAGCGGGGTGCCCGCGCGGTGCACACCAGGGCGCCCAGCTCCATGAGCGCGACCGAGGCGGTGGCGGCCTGCTCGGGGTCCAGCGGCAGCAGTGACTCCACGAGCGCCAGATCCGCTCGGGTCACCGGCGCATCGGCCCGACCCTGCACCGCCCGGGCGACCACCCGGCGGACGTTCGTGTCAACCACCGGCACCCGGTCGCGGTAGGCGAAGGCGGCGACGGCTCGCGCCGTGTAGTCCCCGACGCCCGGCAGGGCCAGCAGCTCCGGGAGCGTACGCGGCAGCAGGCCGCCGTACCGCTCGACCACCGTGACCGCGGCGGCGTGCAGACGCAGGGCGCGTCGCGGGTAGCCCAGCCGCCCCCACATCCGCACCGCATCGCCGGGGGACGCGGCGGCCAGCCCCGCGGCGGTCGGCCAGCGCTCCAGCCAGGCGGTGTAGGCCGGGAGAACGCGGGCGACCGGCGTCTGCTGGAGCATCACCTCGCTGACCAGGACCGACCACGGGTCGACCCCGGGGCGGCGCCACGGCAGGTCCCGGGCGGCGCTGGCGTACCAGGCGCTGACGGCGGCAGTGAGGGCGCTCCCGATCCCGACATCGACGCCGGTGCCGGTCACCTCCGCAGGGTAGGCGGCGCTACGCTGCGCGGGATGGCGCTGCACTGGAGGCCGGTGGGCCCGGAGCCCGCGGAGACCTACTGGCGGCGGCGTGCCGTGCTCGCCGCCGTGGTGGTCCTCCTGCCCCTCCTGGTGGCGTTCCTGCTGCGCGACCGCGACGACGCGGACCGCCTGTCCGGCGCCTCGCCAGGGCCGGGGGGCTCGCCCTCCGGCCCGCCGGCCGCCGCCGCCCCGACCGGCCCGCCCGACCCGGCGGCCTCCTCCCCACCCGGCCAGACCGAGCCCTGCCCCGCCGGCGGGGTGACCGTGGCGGTACGGGCGGACAAGGACAGCTATCCGGTCGGCGGCCGCCCGGTGCTCGAGCTCGCGGTGACCAACACCAGCCCGGCTGCGTGCGCGCTCGACCTCGGGCAGGGCGCCGTCGAGCTGCTGATCTTCTCCGGGTCGGACCGCATCTGGTCCAGCGAGGACTGCGCGTCCGGCCGCGGCGCGAAGATCACCACGCTGGAGCCGGCCAAGCCCGCCGTCACCCGGCTGACGTGGGCCGGCCGCCGCTCCCTGCCGGGTTGTGAGGGTCCCAAGGCGGAGGCCCAGCCAGGCACCTACCGGGTGAGCGGACGGGTGGGCGAGATGCGGGTGCAGGGAGGGTCCTTCCGCATCGTCGGGTGAGGCTCAAGGGTTCTGCCCGCCCCGTCGAGACAAGGCAGAGCCGGCGCTGCACCGGCAGGTAGGAGTGCCCGGTGCCGGACGAGCGGAGTCCCGCGGGCGCGCCCGGTGCCCAGGCGTCGCGCCGCCGCGCCGCGCTGCCGCCCGACGTCGTCGCCTCGCTGCGCGCCGCCTTCGAACAGGAGGTACGCCGCCGGGTCCCCCGGCTGTGCCGGCTCCAGCGCGACGTCCCCGGCCGTGCGGTCCTGGTCCAGGCCCAGCGCGACGCCCACTCCCTGGCCAGCAGCGCCGTGGTCGTGGGTGAGGCCGAGGCGGCGCGATGTGCGCGTGCGCTGGAAGGCGCGCTCGAGCAGTGCCTGCTCCAGCCGTTCGCTCCGCTGCCGCCGGAGGTGCTCGCGCAGGCCGAGCGGCTGGCGGGCCTGCTCGATGCCTGGTTGCGGCGATGACAGCGCCCGGTGCCGACCCGGCGCCCGTGGGCGTGGTGGTCGTGGACGACTCCGCGGTGCAGCGCAGGTTCCTGCGCGCGGCCGTGGAGGCCGACGCCGACTTCTGCGTGGTCGGGGAGGCCCGCAACGGCCGGGAGGCGGTCGCCATGGTCGGCCGGCTCCACCCCGGCGCGGTGCTGATGGATCTCGACCTCCCGGTGATGAGCGGTCTCGAGGCGATCGAGCGGATCATGTCCTCCAGCCCGACGCCGATCCTCGTCTACAGCGCCTTCGTCGACCGCGGCAACCAGGTCAACGCCCTGGAGGCGCTGGCCGCCGGTGCGGTCGACGTGCTGGCCAAGCCGGGCCCGGCGGACACTGGGTCGCTGGAGGAGTACGCCGAGGCGCTGCGCCGCAAGCTGCGTGTCGCCGCCCGGGTGCGCGTCATCACCCACCCCCGAGGAAGGCTCCGCTCCCAGGGCATGACGGCGCCGGCTCCCGCTGCCGCGACCGGAAGCCGCCTGTCGCTTCGCCCGTCCGGCCCCGAGCCGCGCGACACCGGGGGCAGCCCGGTCCGGCTGATCGCGGTCGGCGCCTCCACCGGTGGGCCCCAGGCGCTGCTGACCCTGCTCGGGCAGCTGCCGGCCGACCTGGAGCAGGCCGTCCTCGTGGTCCAGCACATGGCTGACGGCTTCATGGGCGGCCTCGCCTCCTGGCTCGACGGGCTCGTGCCGCTGCCGGTGTGCGTCGGCGAGAGCGGCCGGCGCCTGACTCCTGGGACGGTCACGCTGGCGCCGAGCCGGAGCAACCTGCTGGTGCAGGACGACCGGCTGCGGATCCTGTGCGTACCGCCTCCCGCCGGGCAGTTCCACATCCCCGGGATCGACGTGACCTTCTCGAGCGTGGCTCTCGCCCTGCGTTCGCGGGCGATCGGGGTGATCCTGACCGGGATGGGTCGCGACGGCGCCGCCGGGCTGCTCGCCATGCGCCAGCAGGGCGCCCTGACCCTGGGGCAGAACGAGGCCACCAGCGCGGTCTACGGGATGCCGGCTGCGGCCCACGCCCTGGCCGCCGTGGACCGCCAGCTGGCGCTGGCCGACCTCGCGCCCGCCGTTCTTCGTGCGCTCGGCCGGGTGCCCGCATGACGGTGGTGCTGAGCGACCGGGACCTCGGGCGGCTGCGGCGTCTGCTGGCCGACGCGGCCGGCCTGACGTTCGACGACTCGCGCCGCGAGTCCCTCGCCTACGGCCTGAGCGAGCGGCTGCGGTCGACCGGCATCGCCGACGTCTCCGCCTACCTCGACCTCGTGTCCGACCCGCGCTCGCCGGAGCGGCAGTCGCTGCTTGACGAGGTCACGATCCAGGAGACGCACTTCCTGCGGAACCCGCCGCAGATGCAGGCTCTGCGCTCCCAGGTCCTGCCGGAGCTGATCTCGGCGGCGCAGGCGGGGGGGCGGCGGCTGAGGATCTGGAGCGCGGGCTGCTCCACCGGGGAGGAGGCCTACACGCTGGCGCTGCTGCTGCGTGAGCTGCTCCCCTCGACAAAGGGGTGGGACGTACGCGTGCTCGCCACGGACCTGTCCGAGGGGGCTCTCGCGGCGGCGCGCACCCGGACGTACGGCGAGCGGGCGGTCCAGCTCGTGTCCCCTGCGCAGCTGCGCCGCTTCTTTCGCCGCACCCCGGCCGGCCGCTACGTCGTGCGGGAGGAGGTGGCCGAGCTGGTGTCGTTCTCCCGGCACAACCTGGTCCTCGACGTCCCTCCGGCCGGCGGCCTGGACCTCGTGCTGTGCCGCAACGTGACGATCTACTTCAGCCGCGAGACGACGCGGGCCCTGGTCTCCCGCATCCACGCGTCGCTGCGCGACGGCGGCTACCTGCTCGTCGGCCACGCCGAGACGCTCTGGCAGGTCAACGAGGACTTCCGACTCGTGGCAATGGGCGAAGGGGACAGCTCCGCCTACGTCTACCAGCGAGCCGGGGCTGCGCCCCCCGTACGCCCGGCCGTCACCGCGCGCGGCTCTGCGCGGCCGATCCGCGGGAACGCCGTGAGCGGGCTGGGCGGCGCCGCTGCGTCGCCCCGGCTGCAGGCGCTCGTGCCTCGTCAGGGCGTGCCCGGCGCGCGTGTACCGCCGCCCGACCCTGGGGTCGCGATCCGGGCGGCGCTGGCTGGCGGGCAGTACGAGGAGGCCGCCCGACAGGCCAGGACGGCCGCGGCCGCGGAGCCGTTCCGCGCGCAGCTGCACTACCTGCTCGGGCGGGTGCTGATGGATCTCGGGCAGGACGACGAGGCGCTGCCGGCACTGCGGCGGGCCACCTACCTCGATCCGAGCGCCGGGCTCGCCCACTTCCTGCTGGCCGGTGTGCTCGCCCGTAGCGGAGACCTGCCCGCGGCGGCCCGCGAGTACCGGGCCGCGGCCGCCACGCTGGGCAGCGATCCCGCGGAGGCCGACGCCGCCGAGCTGGGCGGGCGCAGCATCCGCGAGCTGGCTGCGCTGTGCTCCCAGCTGGAGGCCGCCCTGCTCGGGCAGGCCGCCTCGCGGGGACGCAGCGCCTTCCGCGCGGGTCCGCGGTGAACGGCCTCGTCACGTTCCGGCTGGGGAGCCGGGAGTACGCCACCCCGCTCGCCGACGTGCGCGAGGTGGTGCGCCTGCACGAGCTGGCGGACCTGCCCGGCATGGCGCCGCCGCTGGCCGGGGTGCTCGACCTGCGCGGCGCTGCCCTGCCCGTGCTGGATCTGCGCGCCGGCTGCGCCCCGGGCAGCCCGGGTGACGTGCTGGTGCTGGAGGGCGGACGCTACGTCGGGGGGGCTGTGGAGGGCGGCCCGGTGGGGGTCGCGGTGGACCACGTGCGCGCTGTCGTGGACCCGCTGGACCTCCCGCCCACCGGGTCCGCGGACGGCAACGGGCTGCTGCCGGCGTACGTCCTGGCGGTCCTGCGCGGGCCGGACGGCGTCGTGTTCCTCGTCGACCTCCCGCAGATGGTCGCCCTCGTCGTTCCGGCCCAGGCTCTGCTGGCGTAGGTCACCGGCCCCGGCGCGAGAGCCCCAGAGCCACGGTGGTCATGTGCGGCACGGTCAGCCCGAGCACGGCCGCGAAGGCGTTGTCGCTGGCGGAGTCGGGGTCGGCGGCGGCCAGCGCGCCGGCGGCGACCAGTCCCACGCCGGCGGCCCACGCACTGCGCCGCCCGAGCTCGCCGACCGCGCCCGGCAGGGACCGCTGCTGCGGCAGCTGGCCGTCCGCGACCAGCGCGTCCACGACCCGGGCGGTGTGGCGCAGCGCATGCCAGCCGCCGAAGTAGGCGGCGAACGCCGCGGAGGGCGGCGCCAGCAGCGCGAGGGCGGTGAGCAGGGCCGAGTCACCAGCGGCCTCGCGATCGCCGGACACCGCGAGGGCCGCGGTCGCCCCGGCGGCGACCGCCGCCAGCGGAGCGACCGTGCGCCGGGTGGCCGGCTCGCTCAGCAGCGACATCCCGGTGCGCTCGCCGGCTGCGCGCGGCCCCGCGTGCGCCAGCGCCCCGCTGACGCCGACCTCCGGTGGTCGCGCGTTGGCTGTGCCGACCGCGGCCGGCAGCCCCACCGTCGTGACGGCGGCCGCGAGCAGCCGCAGGCACGCCAGCGCCCGCGGGTGTCCCGTCGGCGCCCGGCCCCAGCAGGCCAGCTCCCCCTCTCCGAAGTGCACGGCGCTGGCCAGGAGCACGCCGCGCTCGACCCGGCCGCCGCCGCGCCGGACGACGACCGTCGAGGCGGTGGCCAGCACCGCGTAGGCGCCGACCAGCACGACGTGCCTGCCCCGGGAGCCGGCCGCGGCGGCCCGAAGCAGCTCGGTGTCGGCGGCGCCGTGCGGCATGCCGAGGGCGAGTGCACCGAGGACGACGGCCTGCTGCGCCTTGCCGCCGGGCCGCCGCCGGCTGCCTAGCACGCTGCCGGCCAGGGCGGCGAGGACGATCATCCGCGACGTCCGCCGCGCGCGGGGAAGAAGGGTGGCGGGCCCGGCCGGTCGGTCGGCCCTCAGACGTAGCGCTCCAGGATCGAGCTCTCGGCCAGGCGCGACAGGCCCTCACGCACGCTGCGGGCGCGGGTCTCGCCGACTCCCTCGACCACCTGCAGGTCGTCTATCCCGGCGGCCAGCAGCTTCTGCAGCCCGCCGAAGTGCTCGACCAGCCGGTCGACGACCAGGTTGGGCAGGCGCGGGACCTTGGCCAGCAACCGGTAGCCGCGGGGGCTGACCGCCATCTCGAGCGCCTCGGCGTCGGGCCGGAAGCCGACGGCGCGCGCCACCGCGGACAGGTCGAGCAGCTCGCCGGCGGACAGGCTGTCCAGCCCGCCCAGGGCGTCCTCCAGCTTGCGCGAGCGCCGTCCGCTCCCGCTGATCAGGTAGTCCCGGACCACGAGCTCGCGCTCGCCGTCGACCCCGGCCATCAGCTCGTCGAGCTGCAGGGCGAGCAGCCGGCCGTCGGTGCCGAGCTCGACGACGTAGCCCTCGATCTCGGTGGCGATGCGCCGGACCATCTCCAGCCGCTGGCTCACCGCCATCGCGTCGCGAACCGTGACCAAATCCTCGATCTCGAGGGCGGACAGCGTGCCCGCCACCTCGTCGAGCCGCAGCTTGTAGCGCTCGAGGGTGGCCAGCGCCTGGTTGGCCCGGCTCAGGATCGACGCGCTGTCGTCGAGGACGTAGCGGCGGCCGTCGACGTAGAGCGCGATGATCCGCATCGACTGGCTGACCGTGATGACCGGGTTGCCGGTCTGCTTGGCGACCCGCTCCGCGGTGCGGTGACGGGTGCCGGTCTCCTCGGTGGGGATCGTCGGGTCGGGCACGAGCTGGACGCTGGCCGCGACGATGCGCTCCAGGTCGTCGGTCAGGACGACGGCGCCGTCCATCTTCGACAGCTCGCGCAGCCGGGTCGCGGCGAAGGCCACGTCCAGCGCGAACCCCCCTGTGCACAGGGCCTGGACGCCCTTGTCGTGCCCGATCACGATCAGCGCGCCGGTGTTGCCCCGCAGGATGCGCTCGAGCCCGTCGCGCAGAGCCGTGCCCGGGGCGACAGCCGCCAGCGTGGAGCGGAGCAGGTCGCTCATGCTCGCCAACTGCGTCCTCCCCCTCGGCTGCCCTTGTCCGGAGTGTAAGGAGCGCGCGGAGCCGGTCGCGTCCGAACGACGTCACGGCTCGGTCACGGCGGCCCCCTCCACCAGGCGGAACGGCCGGGGCGTCGTGGGCAGCCGCAGGACCGCGAGGTTGTCCAGCGCCTGCAGCGCCTGCCCGAGGTCGCCCACCTCGAGGGAGCGGATCCCCTTCGGCGCCTCGCCGCTGCCGCGCGGGACGATGGCGCGGGAGAAGCCCATCCGGGCAGCCTCCGCGAGGCGCCGGTGCACGCCGCCGACGGGACGCAGCTCACCCGACAGCCCCAGCTCCCCGATGGCGACGACGTCGACCGGCAGGGCGCGGTCGGTGACCGCGCTGGCCACGGCCAGGGCCACGGCCAGATCGGCAGCCGGCTCGGTGAGGCGCATGCCGCCGACGGTGGCCGTGTAGACGTCGTTGCCGGTGACCCGCACCGAACCCCGGCGCTCGACGATGGCGAGGACCATCGCGACCCGGGCGCTGTCGAGCCCGGAGACCGCGCGGCGCGGGTGGGCTGCGGGCGTCGACGCCACGAGCGCCTGCACCTCTGCGAGCATCGGACGGCGCCCCTCGACAGTGACGGTGACGCAGGTCCCGGGGACCGCGGCGCCGCGGGCGGACAGGAACAGCCCGGACGGGTCGGCGAGGGCGGTGATCCCGCTGTCGCCGAGCGTGAAGCAGCCGACCTCGTCGGCCGGGCCGAACCGGTTCTTCACCGCCCGCACCATGCGCAGCGGGGAGTGCCGGTCGCCCTCGAAGTGCAGGACGACGTCGACGAGGTGCTCGAGCAGGCGCGGGCCGGCGATCGCGCCGTCCTTGGTGACGTGGCCGACCAGCACCGTGGCGATCCCGCGCTCCTTGGCCAGGCCGATGAGGGCCGCCGCGACCGCTCGGATCTGGGTGACCCCGCCGGCAGCGCCCTCGACCTGGGTGCTGGCCACCGTCTGGATGCTGTCAACGACGAGCAGCGTCGGGGCCACGGCGTCCACGTGGGCGATCACCGCGGCCAGGTCGGTCTCGGCGGCGAGCCACAGCGTCGGGGTGAGGGCGCGGGTGCGGCCGGCTCGCAGGCGCACCTGCGCGGCCGACTCCTCGCCGGTGACGTAGAGGACGGCGGAGCCGTCGCGGGCGGACCGGCTCGCGCACTCGAGCAGCAGGGTCGACTTGCCGACGCCCGGCTCGCCGGCCAGCAGGACCACGGCACCGGGCACCAGGCCGCCGCCGAGGACGCGGTCCAGCTCGGGCACACCGGTCGGCCGGGCCCGCGCAGCCTCCACGTCGATCTCGCTGATGGGCCGGGCCGGCGCACTCACCGGCCCCGCCGACAGCCTCACGCGGGTGGCGCCCTGCTCCACGAGCGAGCCCCAAGCCTGGCACTGCGGGCACTGCCCGAGCCACTTGCCCACTGCCGCACCGCACTCCGCGCACGAGTGCGTGACGCGGTCCTTGACGGCGGGCCGGGGTCGGTTGCGGGCAGGGTGGGCGGCCATGTCGCGGACGCTAGCCGCGGCCGCCGACAACGCCCTGGAGAACCGCCGGTCCGCCGGCCCGAGAGGGCGTGCTACTCGGAGTGCGGCTTCTCGCCGTGACCGCCGGTCGGCCCCTGCAGCGCGGGCTCGCCCTCCTCGCTGCCCTCCTCCTTGGTGTAGACCGGCCGGTCGGCCTTGCCGGTCAGTGCTATCGGCACCAGCGCCTCCACCGTTCCGGCTTGCTGGAAGCGGAAGGACATCGCGATGTACTCCCCGGTCCGCAGCGGCTGCTTCAGGCTCTCGAGCAGCAGCGTGACCTGCCCGCTCTCCTGCACGAGACCAGGCTCCGCGGGGCGCCCGGGCTCCTCGTTCTCGTCGAGGATCACGACGTCCTGCGCGGCGGGGGTGGTGACCGTGAGGAGCCGGTCGTCCTCCCGTCCCTTGTTCGTGATGTAGACGACGGCCTCGGCGTCCTCGCCCACCTCGTACAGGTCGCCGTCCTCCGGTGGCTTCACGGCGACGTTGCTCAGGACCAGATCCCCGACGCTCGTCGTCGTCGAGTCGGGCTGGCGCCGCTCCTGGTAGGTCTGCGCGTCACGTCCCGCGCCG
This sequence comes from Mycobacteriales bacterium, assembly GCA_030447385.1. GTDB lineage: Bacteria > Actinomycetota > Actinomycetes > Mycobacteriales > SCTD01 > SCTD01. The sequence goes on along the minus strand of JAUJOY010000008.1, from coordinate 26,061 downwards.
CAGCCGGCCAGCGTCGCGACCCCCAGCAGGGCCAGGGCTGCGGCGGTGCTGCGGCCACGGAGGGCGGTCACGGGGAGTCTCCCTGAGCGAGAAGCGGAAGGTCGGCGGCGATGTCGGAGGGGCGTACGCCTCCGGGGTAGAGGACCGGCAGCCGGTCGTCGGCGTCGAAGGCGAAGATCGTGTCGGCGTGCGCAACACCGTATCCAAGCGGGCCCAGGTGGCGGTGAGGGGCCGACCCCGGCCGGTGCTCGTGCTCGTCGGGCCGGCCGGGCAGCGTCTCCACGGCGCCGCCTCTGGCCGCCGGCCGCACCCCCACGGCGAGCTGCGCCGCGTCCACCTCTGCCTGCGTGCCGACGAGCCCGACGTAGTCCGGCGAGAACATGTCCAGCCAGCGCCGCAGCAGCGGCGGGTCGTCACGAGCCGGGTCGGTCGTCACGAAGACCACGACGGTCTTCGACCGCAGCTCGGGCGTCGTCTCCCGCAGGGCGCCCGCGATGTCGGCCATCGCCGTGGGGCACTCGTCAGGGCAGCTGGTGTAGCCGAAGTACAGCAGCGTCGGCCGCCCGCGCGTCTTCTGCGCGAAGTCGTACACGTCCCCGGCGGTGTCCCGCAGCACGAACGACGGCCGCGCCGCCACCGGCTCCGGCTGGACCCCGTGGTAGGCCGCAGGCGCGGCACCGGGAGGGCGCTGCGCCGCATCGCCCCCGGTGGCGCACCCGGAGAGGGCGGCCAGCAGCACCCCCAGCAGCAGGGACAGGGGGTGGAGGTGGGGCACACGCCCATCGTCTCAGCCCGGAGCGAGCACGGCACCGCGGGAGACGAGCAGCGCGACGCAGAGCGCGGCGACGAGGAGCGACGCGCGGAAGGCGGCTCGGGATCCCGGCCGGCGGGAGCGCACGAGACCACCCGCGGGGAGCAGCGTGGCGGCCCCCACCGCCGCCAGCGGACCGGGTCCGGGCGGGCCGGGCCCGAACGCCAGGACCAGCGCGGCGCCCAGCAGCAGGGCCGCCGCCAGCGCAGCGGACGTCCGGGAGCCGAGGCGGTGCGGCAGCCCCCTCACCCCCTCGGCCAGGTCGTCCTCCACGTCCGGCAGGGTGTTGCACAGGTGGGCGCCGACCCCGAGCAGTACACCGGCGACGGTTGCCCACCACGGGGCGAGCGGCTGCCCGTCGAGGCCCAGCGTGATGGTCGACGGTGCCGCGCCAAAGGCCAGCGCGTACGGCAGAAAGGACAGGACCGTCCCCTTGAGCCGGACGTTGTAGGCCCACGCCCCCGCCACCGCGGCCAGGTGCAGCAGCCCCGGAGCGGTCCCCATCGCCAGCGAGAGGGGTACGCACGCCGCGGCGGCGACCAGCGCCGCGGTCCGCAGGACCGGCACCGGCACCTCGCCCCGCACCACCGGCTTGTCCGTACGGCCGCTGCGGACGTCGCGGGCCGCGTCGATCCAGTCGTTGCTCCAGCCCACCGACAGCTGGCCCGTGAGCACGGCAGCGGCCACCCAGGCTGCTCCTGCACCGAGCCCGGTGGACACCGCCAGTGCGGTCACGATCCCGGTGACGGCAAGCGTCGGCTCGGGATGGCTGGCCTGCACCAGCGCGGGCACGGAGAGCACCGGGGGAGTGTTCCGTCTCTGCCGGGACAGTCTCAGGCGGTGACCCTGCCGATCCGCGCCCGCAACGACCCGGCGCAGTACGACGACCTCGCCGACCAGTGGTGGGACCCGCGGGGGTCGTTCGCGATGCTGCACTGGATCGCTGCGGCCCGCGCGCGCCTCGTACCACCCGCCGGTCGCGAGGGTGCGGTGCTGCTGGACCTCGCGTGCGGGGGCGGTGTCCTGGCGCCGCACGTGGCCGCCCTCGGCTACCGCCACGTCGGGCTCGACCTGTCCGACCCGGCGCTGCGGCTCGCCCGGGGACACGGCGTCGTCCCGGTCCGCGGCGACGTGCTGCACCTGCCGTTCGCCCAGGAGGTGGCGGACGTCGTCGTGGCGGGGGAGGTCCTCGAGCACGTGACCGAGCCCCTGCGGCTGGTCGACGAGGCCGTGCGGGTCCTGCGGCCGGGCGGCACGCTCGTCCTCGACACCATCGCCGCGACCTGGTGGGGCCGGTTCTCCTCCGTGACCCTCGGCGAGCGCGTGCCGGCGGGGCCGCCCCCGCGACTGCACGACCCGGCTCTGTTCGTGGAGCGCGAGGCCCTGGTGGCGGCCGCGCAGCGCGGCGGCGTAGGGCTGTCCCTGTCGGGTCTGAGACCAAGCGCACTCGACTACCTCGCGTGGCTCGCGGGCAGGAGACAGGCCGTCCGGATGCTCCCCACCCGCTCGACCGCCGGCCTGTTCCAGGCTGTCGGTCGCAAGACCAAGGACGGCGCCATGACCCCGCCTGCTCCGAGCTCTCCGCCTGTGCCATGACCGTCCGTCTTCCGCGGGCGCAGCTCACCGGTGCCGCGCACGCCCTGCCCGCCCCGATGGACCAGCAGCACCTGTGGGACGGCTACTTCCGCGACCACTACGCCGACGCGCCCGTCGCCCGCAAGGTCTGGCAGACCGCGGGCATCACGACCCGCCGCGGCGCCGTGGACCCCACCGCGGAGGACCTCTCGCAGTGGGGCACCGCCGCCCGCATGCAGCGCTTCCTCGCCGAGGCGGTGCCGCTCGGCAAGGAGGCGGTGGCGGGCGCGCTCGCCGACGCAGGCCTCGCCGCGAGCGACGTCGGGCTGTTCACGGTGGCCTCCTGCACCGGCTACGTCACCCCTGGGCTCGACATCCTGCTCGCCCGCGACCTCGGGATGGCGGACTCGGTCCAGCGGCTGCACATCGGCCACATGGGCTGTTACGCCGCCCTGCCCGGTATGGGCGCTGCGGCCGACTTCGTGTCCGCGCGAGGCCGGCCCGCCGTGCTGCTGTGCCTGGAGCTGCCCAGCCTGCACGTGCAGCCCGCGACCCCGTCCGCTCTGGGTGGGGAGCCGACGGCGGAGGACCTCCAGCAGATGGTCGCGCACGCGCTGTTCGGGGACGCCGCGGCGGCCGTGGTGCTGGAGCCGACCGGCCCGGCCTCGCCCCCGTCCGGGCTCGAGGTGGTGGACGTCCTCGCGCGCACCTTCGCGCACACCGCGGACCACATGACCTGGGCCGTCACCGACGCGGGCTTCCGGATGGGCCTGTCGGCCTCGGTGCCCGACGTGCTGGCGAGGTGTGTAGGACCGGCGGTCGAGGACCTGCTCGTGCGGCACCGGAGAACGGTCGCGGACGTCGACGGCTGGGCGGTCCATCCGGGGGGCCGCAGGATCGTCGAGGTGGTCGGGGAGGCGCTCGACCTGCCCGAGGAGCTCCTGGCGCCGTCCTACGACGTGCTCCGCGAGGTGGGCAACTGCTCGAGCGCGACGGTGCTCCTGGTCCTCGAACGCGTGGTGGTGCCGCCGGGCGGGACGGTCGTCGCCCTGGCCTTCGGACCTGGTCTGACGCTGTACGCGGCCCTGCTGCGCCGCACCGACTGAGGGCGCTGCAGCACCCGAAACCGCGTCTGTCAAGCGGCGGCATGCCTTCTGACCTGCGACGATGCCGCCAGGGCTGTCGTGGCCCCGTGCTACCGTGGCAGCGGCGAGAGGGGCCACACACTCATGACGTTCGCAGTTGGCGAGACTGTCGTCTACCCCCATCATGGGGCCGCGCTCATCGAGGCGATCGAGACCCGCACGATTGCTGGTGAGGACCGCATCTACCTCGTCCTCAAGGTGGCGCAGGGCGACCTGACCGTCCGCGTCCCGGCCGACAACGCCGAGATCGTCGGTGTTCGTGACGTGGTCGGCCAGGCCGGGCTCGACAAGGTGTTCGAGGTGCTGCGCGCGCCGGCCGTCGAGGAGCCGACCAACTGGTCGCGCCGCTACAAGGCCAACCTGGAGAAGCTCGCCTCGGGCGACATCAACAAGGTGGGTGAGGTCGTGCGCGACCTGTGGCGCCGCGACCGCGAGCGCGGGCTGTCCGCGGGCGAGAAGCGGATGCTCTCCAAGGCGCGGCAGATCCTCGTGAGCGAGCTCGCGCTGGCCGAGGGCACCAACGAGGACAAGGCCGAGACGATGCTCGACGAGGTCCTCGCGTCCTAGAGGGCTCCTGCTCCAGCGCAGTCCTGCCGAAGACAGGGCTTATGAGCGTTGGCGCGGGCGGAAGCGGCCCCCTCGGGCAGGTCCGGTCCGGCGCCGCCGTCACGTCCCGCCGCCGCCCGCCGCGCACGCCGTACGCCGTGATCGAGATCCTCCGCCTGCTCGTCGTCGTGTTCTTCGCCGGTGCCGGCTACTCCACCGGGGCCTCCCTCGGTGGCGACCGGGCCGTGCTCGGCGCGCTCAACGGCACCGCGCTCGGGCTGGTCCTGGGCTCCGGCCTCGGCTACGTCCTCGGGGGCGTGCTCGGCCGGCGCACGGCCAGCGCGGCCGAGCTCACCCGCACCCGGCTGCACGACGTCTCCGCCGACTCCCTGGTGGCCGGCGGCGTGGGCCTGATCGGCGGCGTGATGCTGGGGGCCGGCGTCGCCTGGCCGGTGTTCTTCCTCCCCCAGGCCTACCTCGCCTTCCCGCTGTTCGGCTTCGTCGTGGTCGTGCTCGGCTACGTCGGGTCGCAGGTGGCGGTGAGCAAGCGCGAGGGGGTGCTCGCGATGTTCGGGGAGCGGGCCGGCCGCGCGCCACGTGCGCTGGCCGCCGCCGCCCTTCCCCAGGTGCTCGACACCTCGGTGGCCGTCGACGGCCGGGTCCTCGACGTGGTGCGGGCGGGCTTCCTGCACGGCGACCTGCTGGTCCCCACCCCGGTGCTGGCCGAGCTGCAGGGCCTCGCGGACGCCGGGGACGACCTGCGCCGCGCGCGGGGCCGGCGCGGGCTCGAGGTCCTGGAGGCGCTGCAGCGCGAGAGCGGCGTGGACGTCGCGGTTCTTGACCTCGACGTGCCGGGCGTGTCCGAGGTCGATGCCAAGCTCGTCCGCATCTGCCTCGACCGCCGTGCCGCGCTGCTGACTCTCGACACCAACCTCGCGAAGGCCGCTTCCCTCGCCGGCGTCTCTGTGCTCAACCTGCACGCGCTCTCCCTCGCCATGCGCCCGTCAGTGGCCGCCGGGGAGGACGTGACCGTGCTGCTGCTCAAGCCGGGCCGGGAGCCGGGGCAGTGCGTGGGCTACCTCGACGACGGCTCCATGGTGGTGGTCGAGCGCAGCCGCAACCGGCTGGGCGACGAGATCGAGGTCCGGGTCACCAGCGTGCTCACCACTGCGAACGGGCGGATGATCTTCGGCCGCCCCGCGGACGACCCCGTCGAGGCCGCACCGGCACGACCGCGCCGTGCCGGGGCCTTCTCCGCGGCGCCGTCCGCTCCGCCCTCCGGGTCGCCCACCCTCGTTCCGCCTCCCCTCGAACCGCCGGCCGGCCCTCCCCCTGGCCCGGATCGACCGACCCCGGCGGTCATGCCCGCGCACCGCCGGCGTTGACGGGCGCCTCCGTCGTCGGCGCCGTCGTCCCCGCTGCCGGGCTCGGCGTGCGGCTGGGCCCGGGTGCACCCAAGGCGCTGCGCGGCCTCGCGGGCGAGCCGCTGCTGGTCCATGCCGTACGCGGGCTGCGCGCCTGCTCCCAGATCGGCACGCTCGTGGTGGCCGCACCCGCGCCGGACGTCGAGGACGTGTCGCGGCTGCTCGCGGCGTACGACGTGCTCGTCGTGGCGGGCGGCCCGCAGCGACAGGACTCGGTGCGCCTCGCCCTGGCCGCGCTGCCGGAGGAGGTGGACCTCGTCCTGGTGCACGACGCCGCCCGGTGCCTCGTGCCGCCGTCCGTCGTCGAGGCGGTGGTCGAGGCGCTGCACGCCGGGGCGGCGGGGGTCGTGCCGGTGCTGCCGGTGAGCGACACGGTCAAGCAGGTCGACGGCACCCGGGTGGTCGGGACTCTCGACCGCGCGGTGCTGCGGGCGGTCCAGACGCCGCAGGGGTTCCGCCGCGAGGTGCTCGAGCGGGCGCATGCGGCCTCCTGCAGCGGGGCCACCGACGACGCCTGGCTGGTCGAGGCCCTCGGCGAGGTGGTCCGCACCGTCCCGGGGGACGACGAGGCGTTCAAGATCACCCGCCCGCTGGACCTGGTCCTCGCCGAGGCTGTGCTGGCCCTGCGCGTCCCGCTCGAGGGCCGTCATGGCCGCTGAGCTGCCCCGCGTCGGGATCGGGACCGACGTGCACCCCTTCGAACCGGCTCGCCCCTGCTGGGTGGCCGGCCTGCTGTGGGAGGGGGTCGACGGGCTCGCCGGTCACTCCGACGGGGACGTCGCCGCGCATGCCGCCTGCGACGCCCTGCTCTCGGCCTCCGGGCTCGGCGACCTGGGCAGCACCTTCGGGACGGCGGAGCCCCGGTGGAAGGACGCCTCCGGGACCACCTTGCTGGCCGAGACGCGCCGGCTGCTCGAGGCTGCCGGCTTCACGATCGGCAACGTCGCCATCTCGCTCGTCGGCAACGCGCCGCGACTCGGTCCGCGCCGCGCCGATGCGGAGAGCGCGCTCTCGGAGGTGCTGGGCGCGCCGGTGAGCCTGTCGGCGACCACCACGGACGGACTCGGGCTCACCGGTCGCGGTGAAGGGCTGGCGGCGGTGGCCACCGCCCTGGTCGTCCGGAGCTGAGCTCGGGGAGCAGAAGGTGCCGCCCGCGGCACTATCCTTCCTCCAGTGAGCCTGCGCCTGTACGACACCGCGACGCGCTCGGTGCGGCCGCTCACCCTGCTGCGGCCCGGACACGTCGGCATCTACGTGTGCGGCCCGACGGTGCAGGCGCCGCCGCACGTCGGCCACCTGCGCAGCGCGATCGTGCTCGACGTGCTCCACCGGTGGCTGCTCGCCGGGGGGCGAAGCATCACGTTCGTCCGCAACGTCACCGACATCGACGACAAGATCGTGCACGAGGCCGCCCACAACGACGAGCCGTGGTGGGCGCTGGCGACGCGGATGACACGTGCCTTCTCCGCCGCCTACGACGCCGTGCAGGTCCTCCCGCCCACGGCCGAGCCGCGGGTCACCGCGAGCATCCTGAGCATCCGGACGCTCATCGAGCAGATCCTCTCGCGCGGCTCCGCCTACGTCAGCCGCGGTGACGTCTACCTGGCGGTGCGGACCGTGGGCGGCTACGGCGCGCTGTCCGGCCAGAACCTGGACTCGCTGCGGGCGTCGGAGAAGACGGTCGCGCACGGCCACTCCGGCGCCAAGCGCGACCCGCTCGACTTCGCGCTGTGGAAGTCGGCCAAGCCCGGCGAGCCGTCCTGGCAGTCGCAGTGGGGTCCCGGCCGGCCGGGCTGGCACATCGAGTGCTCCGCGATGGCGGTGGACCACCTCGGCTCCAGCTTCGACCTGCACGCCGGCGGGCTCGACCTGGTGTTCCCGCACCACGAGAACGAGGTCGCGCAGTCCCGCGCCGCCGGTCACGGCTTCGCCCAGCACTGGCTGCACCACGGGATGGTCACCGGCCCCAGCGGCGAGAAGATGAGCAAGAGCCTCGGCAACGACACCACCGTCGAGGCGGTGCTCGCCGACGTGCGCCCGCAGGTCCTGCGCTACGTGCTCGGTGCCGGGCACTACCGCTCCTCGCTGGAGTGGTCGGCGCAGGCGCTCGCGGAGGGCGCCGCGGCGTACGGCCGGATCGAGACCTTCGTGCGGCACGCCGGCGCCGCGGTCGGCGGGGTGCCGGTCGACGAGTCGCTGTCCAAGGCTTCCTGGCAGGAGTTCGCGCAGGCCCTCGACGACGACCTCGGCGTGCCGCAGGCCCTCGCGACGATCCACTCCGGCGTACGCGCCGGCAACGCCCTCCTGGCCGGCGGAGAGCTGCCCGCGCTGGCCGCGACGCTGTCGGTCGTACGCCGGATGCTGGCGGTCCTGGCGCTGGACCCGGTCGAGCAGTGGCCCTCCTCTGGAGGCGGCGAGCTCCTGCCCGTCGTGAACGCGCTGGTCGACATCGCGGTCGCCGCGCGCGCGGAGGCGAGGGAGCGGAGGGACTGGGCACGGGCCGATGCGGTGCGCGACTCCCTGGCGGCAGCCGGCATCGTCCTGGAGGACACCGTGGTGGGTGACAAGCCCGGCGTGCGCTGGAGGTTGTCCTGACCGGCAAGCCGCGGGCTGGGGGCGTCGCCAAGGGCGGTCAGGGGGGCCGAGCGGGCAAGGCCGGCTCGCACCGCAAGGGCGCCGCCGTCGGCTCGGGCGGCCAGGGGCGCAAGAAGCTCGAAGGCCGCGGGCCGACCCCGCCGGCCGAGCAGCGCCCCAAGCACCCCGCCGCGCGCAAGGCTGCCGCGGCCTCCCGGCGTGCGCAGAGCGGCGCAGCCGGCGACGCGCGACGTCCTCCGGGCACCGGCGGACGCACGGGCGCCAACCCTGGGTCCTCGGCCTCTCCGGTGGATCGGGCGGCCGGGCCGCGGGGGCCGCGCCGGTCCGGCCCCGACGCGCCCGAGACGGTGGTCGGGCGCAACCCGGTGGTCGAGGCACTGCGCGCCAAGGTGCCCGGCACCGCGCTCTACGTCGCCCTGGGCGTCGAGGCCGACGAGCGGGTGAAGGAGGCGGTCGCACTCGCCGGCAGGACCGGCATGCCCCTGATGGAGATCAGCCGGGGCGAGATGGACCGCATGACCGACCGGGCCCTGCACCAGGGGCTGGCGCTCCAGGTGCCGCCCTACACCTACCTGCACCCCGACGACCTGCTCCAGCGTGCCCTGGCGGCTCCCGCTCCGCTGCTCGTGGCGCTGGACGGGGTCACCGACCCCCGCAACCTCGGCGCGATCGTGCGCTCCGCCGCGGCGTTCGGGGCGCAGGGCGTGCTCGTGCCGGAGCGCCGGGCTGCGGGGATGACCGCCGCCGCGTGGCGCAGCTCGGCCGGAGCAGCCGCGCGCCTTCCGGTGGCCCGCTGCACCAACCTCAGCCGCACCCTGAAGGGCTACCGCGAGCACGGCCTGTTCGCCGTGGGGCTGGCCGCTGACGGCCAGGTCGCGCTGGACGACCTCGAGCTCGCGACCGAGCCGCTGGTCGTCGTCGTCGGGTCCGAGGGTGAGGGTCTGGGTCGGCTCGTTGCGCAGACGTGCGACCTCACGGTGTTCATCCCGATGAGGGAGACCAGCGAGTCGCTCAACGCCGGCGTCGCCGCCGCGGTCACCCTCGCCGAAGTGGCGCGGCGGAGGCGTACGGGGTGAAGGACGGACGCGATGGGCGGCAACAGGGCAAAACGTCGCCAACTTGTGACGTCCCGTGATGCATCGTCACGCTTAGGATGCGAGGTCGTTGAGCCTGCAGGACGTAAGCGGATGGTCGGCCCCGACGGGGAAGGAGCACCACGTGCGTGTGGTCGGTGAGCCTGCAGTGACGCCGGACCATCCCGCCGTGCCCGCTGCCGCCCCGGCTGAGACAGCGGTCCAGGTCGAGGAGCTCGCCACCACGCTCGAGGCCGAGATCGTCCTCGGGCCGCCGAACGTCGAGGTCTCGCTCGGCGAGGAGATCACGCACGCCGAGTCCCTGGTCGCGCGGCTGGACAGCGAGGTGCGTGGTACCGGCCGCGGCCAGCGCGGCGGAGGTCCGGAGGGCAAGACCGACGACGTCCTGGTCCTCGAAGTGCGCGCGGGGGACAACGGGGCGCTGACGGAGCTGCTGCAGAGGTACCGGATGTTCGCGCGCAGCAAGGCGCGCTCCTACTTCCTCGTCGGCGCCGATCGCGAGGACGTCGTCCAAGAAGGCATGATCGGCCTGTTCAAGGCGATCCGTGACTTCGACGTCGACCGCGAGAGCTCCTTCCGCGCCTTCGCCGAGTTGTGCATCACGCGGCAGATCCTCACGGCGATCAAGACGGCGACCCGCCAGAAGCACGGCCCGCTGAACAACTACGTGTCCTTCTCGCGGCCGGTCACCTCCGAGGACGCCGGCGAGCAGATGCTCGCCGATATCCTGCCGACCAACGCGATCAGCGACCCGGCCGATCTGGTCATCTCGGCGGAGCGGATCCGTGCGCTACAGGCGCACGTCGACGAGGTGCTCTCCGAGCTCGAGACGGAGGTGCTGCGCCTCTACGTCGAGGGCAAGAGCTACCAGGAGATCGCCGAGCGCCTGCAGCGCCACGTGAAGTCGATCGACAACGCGCTGCAGCGCATCAAGAAGAAGCTTGAGGAGCACATCAAGGCGCGCAACCTCGCCGAATCTGGCTGACGTCGGGGCCGCTCCGTAGCCGCCCCTCGCCGGATTAGCTCAGTGGTAGAGCAACCGCCTTGTAAGCGGTAGGTCGTCGGTTCAAACCCGACATCCGGCTCCACACAAGCCCAGGTCAGACGCGGTGCGGGCGTCGACCGGCCGCCTTTCAAGATCAGGTGAATAGCGCTATCTCACGGCTGTCTCACGAACCCCCCGGCGGGAAGCGCCGGCAGAAGTGGCACGCTGGCTACCCGACCAAGCGCCGAGAAGCAGCTGCGCAAGATGCTCGTGGAGCTCGACGAGCACGGCTACGTCGAGCCCAGCGCCAGGACCTTGGTGGACGGCACGGTCCCCGACGGCTCCTACGGCTTACGCGTCGGGTAGGTGCGGTGCAGACGGCAGGTGCCTAGCCTCGTGATCCAGTCGCGGCCCTGCCGCAACAGCGCAGGGCCGCGACTAGCGTCCGTCGCGTGCTCGTCCGCGAGAAGGCCACAGGGGATCAGGCGCGGTGCACCGAGCTTCTGCTGGAGGTGCACCAAGTCGACGGCTACCCGCTCCACCTGCCCGACGATGTTCCGGCATTCCTCACGCCCGACTACGAGGTAGCGGCGTGGGTAGCGGAGCACGAAGGCTGCATCGTCGGGCACGTCGCGCTGCACCGTGCAGCGGTGGACCCGACGCTCGTCAGGGCTCAACGCTCGACGGGCCTGCCCGCTGACCGACTCACGGTGGTGTCGAGACTGTTCACCTCCCCCCGGCTGCGCCGACGTGGTGTCGGAAGAACCCTGTTGCGCTACGCCACGGCGCAGGCCGGTCAACGCGGGCAACGGGCGGTACTGGACGTCGCAACGACCCTTCGGGCACCGGTGGCCTTGTACGAGTCGGAGGTTGGCAGCGAATAGGCGCGCTCGAACTGCACGTTGGCGCCGGTGCACCGCTGGACCTCTGGGTCTACGTCAGTCCCGACGTCCAGACCGGTAGGTGCCCTTCGGCTCGATGAAAGAAGAGCCGTCGTCGGAACACCGCGGGCCCGCGTTACTGGTGGTCTGGCTGGCCGGCGTTGGACCTGCTCGGTAGCTTGCCCTGCATGAGCATCGCCCGAGTGCCAGAGGGGGTGGTGCAGGTCCACCGGCTTCCCGCCGATCTGCGAGATGCCCTGAGCGCCGCCCCCGACGTGCTGGCCGCTTGGACTGACATCACGCCCCTCGCCCGCAACGAGTTCATCTGCTGGGTCGAAGACGCGAAGCAGCAGTCGACCCGGGAGCGCCGCATCCGGCGGACACTGGAGGAACTCTCGGAAGGCACGCGGCGACCCTGCTGCTGGCCTGGCTGCAAGCACCGAGAGCGCCGCGGTACTCCGTAGCGCCGCCCGTCCAGGCAGGACTGCCACGTGATGCCGTTGCACGCGTGCCGGCCGATCCCCGGCCCGGCCATCCCCGACGGGTACCGCCTCGTGCAACCGTAGGTTGAGGTGGTGCAGCGCGACCTCGTCAACGGCGTGCCGGTGTTCTGGACTGCCGCCCCAGCTCCTTTGTCCGCCGGCCTGGTCTTCGGGGTGGGCCGTCGGGACGAGTCGTTCCTGCGCGGTGGCATCACGCACCTCGTCGAGCACCTCGCGATGGGCACGCTGGGGCGGACGACGCTGGAGTGCAACGCCACGGTCGATCTGACTACCACGCAGTTCACGGTCTCCGGCGAGCCAGTGCGGGTCACGGAGTTCCTGCGCCGGATCTGCCAGGCGTTCTCGCAGCTCCCGCTGGCCCGGCTCGCAGTGGAGGCCGATGTGCTGCGCACTGAGGGCGGTGGGGTCGCGCCGCCGGCGGTGGGAGCGTTGCTGGCCGAGCGTTACGGCGCCTGCGGCGTCGGTCTTGCCGGCTTCGGCGAGCCGGCCATGCTCGCCCTGGCCACGGAGGAGGTCCAGGGCTGGGCGCGGACGTACTTCGTTCGCGGGAACGCCGCGCTGTGGCTGACCGCTCCGCCGCCGGAAGGGTTGTCGCTGCCGCTGGTCGAAGGGCGGGCACCGGTGCGCTCTCTGCAGCCGGTGCGCCCGCTGACCACACCGGCTCTTGTCGAGCACCCCGTCGACGGTGCGGTCGGGCTCGGCGCAGAGGTGCCGCGGCTGCCTGGGCTGGGCGCGATGACGCGCATCCTGCGCGACCGCGTCGAGGACGACCTGCGCCACCGGCGCGGACTGTCGTACAGCGTGACCTGCGAGCAGTTGGTCGTCGACCGGACCCGCCGTTTCGTCGCGCTGACCGCCGACTGTCGCGATGGCAAGGAGGCGGTGGCCGCCCGCGCGCTGTGGCAGGGCGTGACCCGGCTTGCCCAGTCCGGCGCGACCGAGGAGGAGCTGGCGCATGACCGCGAAGGCCTGGCGGAGTACCTCTCGGACGGCCGGTCGCTCGTGGACGAGGTCGAAGCGGCCGCTGAGGCGTTCGTGATCGGCGTCGAGCACCGCAAGGGCGAGGACCTGCGCCGCGAGTTGTCGGAGCTGACCGCGGAGCAGGTGCGGTTGGCGGCGCAGGCAGTGCTGGACGGGCCGCTGCTCGGTGTGCCCGCGGGCACCGAGCTTCGGCTCGCAGCGCTGACACCGGTCCCGTCCTCGTCTGAGGACGCCGTGCAGGGCAGGTCGTTTCCGCGACGGCGGATCGGGTCGGACGCGCCGCGCGGTGCGCGTCTGGTGGTCGGGGACGAAGGGGTCACAGTCGTGCTGAGCGATGATAAGCGTTGGACGGTGCGCTACGCCGATGTCGTCGCGCTGCTCGAGGTCGCCTCGGGGGAGTGGACACTCGTCGGGGTCGACGGCATCTCGCTGCCGCTCGCTCCGGGCGACTGGCGCAACGGTGAGCGCGCCCTTGGACGTGATCCGCGTCGCGGTCCCCGCGTCGCTGCAGGCGTGCGCCGACAGCACCGCCGCAACCGGCCGTCGAGTTCTTCTCGTGCACGCCTCGCCGAGCGTGGCGTTCGAGGCGCTGTGGCCGTCCAAGCAGGACGCGTGGGTCGCACAAACCTCCGCGTGGACACTGGTAGCCCGCGTTGAGCAGGAGGAGCAGGCGTACTCGAACGCCGCCGGCATCTCCAGCATGGTCGGCCGGCGCGGCGCCGTCCTGCTGCTGGAGCAGACCTACGGCGAGCTGCGCCTGGTCGTCTTCCATCGCGGCAGGGAGCGCGACCTGCACGTGTGGACCGGCGAGAAGCACGACCCGGCGGTGCTGTCGAGCGTCCTGGGGGCCGACCCCGAGCGGATCGCCGGGCTGCTGGCGCACGACGGAACTTCCGCCGAGGTCCTGGCCGCGCTCGAGCAGGTGCTTGGCGTGCCGGAGCAGACCGGGCCGCTGCTGGCGGGAGCCGATCCGGCCAGTGTCGACGGCTTGACGCACGAGCGGGCGCGTGGAGTACGCGTGAGCATCACCGCGGCCGCGCGGGGCGAGTACGACCCGACGGACGGCACAAAGCTCTCGCACCGGCTGAGTCGGTGGGAGCGCGAACGCCCGCCCGCGTACCGGCTGGCGAACGCCGGTTCCGCAGCAGCGCAGGTCGCGCTCGCCGTCGTAGCCGGGACGCGCGCCGACGGCGATTGGGCGAGCTGGCCCGGCTTCCTCACAGCGATGTTCGGGATCGGGGCGGTGGGCAGCTTGTGGAGTACCCGCCCGCCGCCCGCCTGGCCACGGTCGCCTTGACACTGCGCGCCGCCGGCTGTCCGCAGGGGCCAGTGCAAGCCCGCTTCCGAGCGCGTCATGCAGAGCTGGAACCTTTTCGTGGTGGATCACCCGGATCGCGCAGTTACCCTCGCTGCATGTTGGTCGGCAACTCGGGCGGCGGCTTGCGCAGGTGTTGCAGCAGCGGATCACCAGCGCGTAAGTCCCGCTCCTCTTCCCGTCCCGGCTATGGGCCCCGGCACTAGCCGTTGCCGGAGGACGTGAAGCGCAAGCGAGGACAAGCGGAGGGCCGCATGACGACCCCCCGCCGCAACGTTGCCCGGCTGCTGCCTGTGCTCGTTCGCGCGGCGTGGGGTGCCGGATGGCTGCTCGCCCTGCCGGCCGCGACCGCACGGGTGGTGTTCGAGCCGACGGATGAGGCGATCCAGGCGATCAGCGACACGGCCCCGTTCGGCTACACCGGCGCGGTGATCATGCTCGTCGCTGCGTTGACGCGGTTCGCCTACCGCGGCTGTCTGCCGCCTGGGTCAGCCTGCTCCCCCTCGTGACACTCCTCCTGCTGCTGGAACGCGCCAGGGGCGCCACGCTGGCCTGGCACCTGCTCACGCTGCTCGCCGCCGCCGGGCTGGGGTCATGGAGCGTCGTCCGCGCACGGCAGGATCGGCAGGAAGCTGCCGTAGCCGTATCCGCGTCGCTCCGCTGCTCCTGAGGGGCGCCATGGCGGCGGTTCAGCTGGTGGCTCGTGAACCGTTCCCGGGGCCGTGTGCGACAGGAGGGTGGAAAGCAGCACCGATGACTCTGGGGGACCACCGATGCACCGCACCGCTCGTTCGCTCGCCACCGCCGCCTGCCTCGCGATCAGCGCCTCCGCGGCCCTGACCGCCACCGCAGCACCCGCCACCGCGGGGCCGGCCGGCCACGCCCGCGCCGAGGGCGCCCTGATCCGCTACGGGGAGGCGCTGCCCGACGGCGCCCGGGCCCGCGTGAAGGCCGTCTACGACGGCGCCGGCCGCACGCACGTGCAGCTGCAGGTGTGGGGGCTCGCGCCCAACACCGAGTACGGCGCGCACGCCCACACCAACGCGTGCGGCGCCACCGGCGCGGCGGCCGGACCGCACTTCCAGAACTCGGTCGACCCGACGAGCCCGTCGACCGACCCGCGGTATGCCAACCCGACCAACGAGATCTGGCTCGACCTGACGACCAACGCCGCCGGTCACGGCGTCGCGACCACGCGGGTTCCTTGGCAGTTCGAGCCCACCCGCCGGGCCAAGTCGGTCATTCTCCACGTCGAGCACACCCACACCGGCCCGCAGGACTCCGGCGTCGCGGGGGCCCGGCTGGGGTGCCTGACCGTCCCGTTCTAGTGCTCACTCCGCAGCCAGGCCTTGTTGGGCAGTGCGGTCGGCGACCGGTCTAGCTGTTCCAACATGCCGCCGCCTGAATCATGGTCGGGCACGAGTTGCTTCAGCACCGGAGGCGGGCCGCGCTTGGCGCCGACCCGACCCGGGTGCCGCGCCGTGTCCGGCGTGGTGCTCGCGGCTGTGTCCTCACTGGTGCGCCGCAGCCTCGCTCCCCTTGCGGCGGTGCAGCGTCAGGCTCATGAGGGCGAGCACTGCGGCGCCGACGGTGAGCCCGAGCAGCGCGCTGGCGGCGGTGTCGACGAGCCACGTCACGACCCCGCCGAGCGCTCCGGTCGCCTTCCCGGCCGCCTTTGCCAGCGCGCTGACGGCGTCGTACACCGGGTCGAAGCCCAGCTCATGCATCCCCACCAAGAGGATGTGGCCGCCGACCCAGAGCATAGCGGCGGTCCCGACGACGGTGAGTGCGGTCAGGAGCTTCGGCATCCCCTTGACCAGGCCGCGCCCGAGTCGGGCGACCGACGCCCGGGGGAGTGCGGACAGGCGCAGGCCGACGTCGTCCATCTTCACGATCAGGGCGACGACGCCGTAGACAAGGACGGTGATGGCGAGGGCGACCACCACCAGGATCACCGCGCGCGAGACGAACGGCTCGTCCGCGACCTCGTTCAGCGAGATGACCATGATCTCGGCCGACAGGATGAAGTCGGTGCGCACGGCGCCGCTCACGACGGTGTCCTCGTCGGGGAGCGCCTCCTCGACCGTGCCGTGCGCGTCGCCGGAGGCGTGCAGGCGGTGCCACACCTTCTCGGCGCCCTCGTAGCAGAGGTAGGCGCCGCCGAGCATCAGCAGCGGTGTGAGCAGCACCGGAAGGAACTGGCTGAGCACCAGGATCGCCGGCAGGATGATCAGCAGCTTGTTGCGCAGCGACCCGACCGCGATGCGCCGGATGATCGGGACCTCGCGCTCGGCAGTCAGCCCGCGCACGTACTGCGGCGTGACGGCCGTGTCGTCCACGACGACGCCGGTGGCCTTGACTCCCGCCCGCGCCGCCGCCGCTCCGATGTCGTCGACGGACGCTGCGGCCGCTCGCGCGAGCACCGCCACGTCGTCGAGCAGGGCTACCAGTCCACCGGCCACAGCAGGTCCTTCCGATCCGTCGCCCGCGGTCGCGGGCGTGCACGTCCTACCCGTTCACGGTGCAACGGGCGAAGAACCAGCGCCCGTCGAACGGCAACGGTCGCCAGGCTAATCCGTGTGCACCACCATCACCGTGCACGCTGCCCGCCACGAGGATTCGGCGAGTGAGCGACGACGAGCGTCTGCGGCCTTGGGGCCACTATGAGGTCCTGTCCGACGGGCCGGACGTCAAGACGAAGGCGATCACGGTCCGGCCGGGGAAGCGGCTGAGCTACCAACGGCACGCTCGCAGAGCCGAGCACTGGTTCGTCGTCAAGGGAACCGGCGTGGTGACGCTCGACGGCGCCTCCATCGACGTGGAGCCTGGGGCAGCGGTGGATGTGCCAGTCGGGGGGCTCACCGCATCACGAACACCCACGAGGCGGCCGACCTCGTGTTCGTGGAGGTGCAGCACGGAGCCTATTTCGGTGAGGACGACATCATCCGGGCGAGGACGACTACGGCCGAAGCGGTTGACCCCTCCTCGTGCCGCATTTCTGGCCCCAGCCAGCGCCGGCCGAGTGCCGGGCGACGAACGGGCTGGCCTGCTGTCCTGGACCAGTGCGGTTGTCGCCGGCCTCACCGAGACACGCTGTGATCCGGCATCCTGAGCCGTGTCGGGGAGCCACTGGTGCAACCCCGACACCAGGCTCCACAAGAGCCTGACTTGCGGTCCTGCATCGTCATCCGCCCGGCTCGACGTCGGCCGCGTGCGCACGTCCGTCCTCCTGGGCCACCTCTTGCGTCTGCCGCAGCTCTCCGATCACCGGCAGTCGCCGCAGCGGCCCCACCCATGAGCAGGACGTGCAGGCGGCTCGACTCCCGACGCCGCCGTCGTCGGTCTGCTCGGTCCTGACCACCCACTCGTGCTTCATGTCGGGAGCGTCCCATCGGCTGAGCCTGGTGGATAGGGGCCGGGGGTGGGTCCTCGACTCCTCTGCTCGGCAGACCATGGGAAGCACTCACGCCGCCCGCAGTGGCCCGTCCTGCCAGCGGTGGCCCGTCGGCCGGACGAACGGCGGCTCGCGGGTCCGCTGGCTCACCGAGACGAGTGGAACGTCCCTTGACGCCGCGGCCGGGGTGAGGTGAGGTTGCCCTAACTACCGGAGGCGATGTGAGCGGGTGCACGAGGGCCAGGGCGCTCCTTGCCGCCTGCGCTGCGGGAGTCGCGTTCGTCCCCACCGGCGCTGTGCTGCCCCTTCCGCTCGCCTTGCTGGCAGCGGCCGCACTCGGCTCCTCGCTGGCACAGGTCGCCGTGCGTCCGGTTCGCAGCCCGACAGCCACGTTCGGAGGGACCTGAGCATGCTCGTCTGCCACTGCCACGCGGTCAACGACGCGCGCATCGCCCAGGTCCTCGCCGCCGGAGCCGACGGCGTACGCGGGGTCGTCCGGGCCACGCATGCCGGAACCGGCTGCGGGAGCTGCCTTCCAGTGCTGCGCCGGGTCTGCGCGCAGGCGGCCGACGAGCGCCGGCGCTGCGAGCTGGCCTCTCCCGCAGCCGAGGACGAGCAGCTGGCCGGCTAGTACCTTTCGCGCCGACGGACGACGACCACCGAGGAGAGCACGTGCGGGGCGACGAGAAGGTCATCGAGGTCCTCAACGAGGTCCTGACCAACGAGCTGACGGCGGTCAACCAGTACTACCTGCACGCCGCGATGCAGAAGAGCTGGGGCTTCACCAGGCTCGGCGACTACACCTACCACGAGTCGATCGACGAGATGAAGCACGCCGACCTGCTCATCTCCCGCATCCTGTTCCTCGAGGGTCATCCCAACCTGCAGCGGCTTCACCCGCTGAGCATCGGGGAGCAGGTGCGCGAGCAGCTCCAGGCCGACCTCGGGGTCGAGGTCCGCGCGATGGTCAGCCTGCGCCGCGGGATCGAGGTCTGCCGGGAGGCGGCCGACAGCGTCACCCGGCTGCTGCTCGAGTCGATCCTGAGCTCGGAGGAGGAGCACGTCGACTACCTCGAGACCCAGCTCTCGCTGATGGACACCCTGGGCGACCAGCTCTACCTGCAGCAGCAGGTCGGCAGCTCCAGCGGGTAGACCGCTCAGCGCGTCAGCACCCAGCGCTGCTGCCGGTACCACTCGATGGTGTCGCGGATGGCCGGCTCCAGCTCACCCCGCGAGAAGCGGAAGCCGGTCGACAGCAGGGCGTCGACGCTCAGGCGGTTGTTGCGGTTGGCCTTGCGCATGAACCGCAGGCGCTGCTCGGTCAGCAGGATCTGCGGCGACATCCCGCGCTCGACCATCTCGCGGTGGGCGGCCCGCCGGTCCTCGTAGCCCAGCCCAGCCTCCGGGTCCTCGTCGAGCTCCACCCTCATCCCGAAGGCGTCGGCGAGCAGCCGAGCGACCTGGTGGCTCGAGGGGTACTCCGGCGCGACCACGTTGTAGGCCGAGCCCACCGCGCCGTCGTGCACGGCCAGGTGCAGCGTGGCGCGTACGAGGTCGTCGATGTGGACCAGTCGCTGCTCGATGGGCTCGGCCGGCACTGCGAAGGTGGACAGGCCCGCCCACGCCTCGACGGCGGTGTCGAGGACGGCACTGCCGAGCAGCTTGACGTTGCCGGGACCGAAGACCGACACGGGGCGCAGCACCACGACCGGCATCCCTGCGTCGCGCTGCGCCCAGACCTCCTGCTCGCTCTCCCACTTGGCCTTGCCGTAGCCGCGGCTGGGGGTGGGCTGCACGTCCTCCGGTACGGGTGAGGGCAGCTGCACCTCCTCGCCGTAGACCGAGGTGGAGCTCATGTAGAGGGCCCGCTCCAGGTCCTTCGGTGCTGCGGACAGCACGTTGCGCGTGGCGACCACGTTGAAGAGCTGCATCTCCTGCTGGTTGGCCGTCGAGCTCGACGCCCCTGCGAGGTGGAACAGGTGGGTGACCCCGTCGTAGAGCCCGTCGAGCTCCTCCGGCCTGGTCAGGTCGACGCGCCGGTAGTCGACCTGCTCCGGGAACTCCTCCGGGCGGGGCCGCCGTCCGCAGGCCCGTACGTCCCAGCCCGTCGCGAGCAGCGCAGGCAGGAGGTGGGAGGCGATGAAGCCGGTCGCTCCGGTCAGCAGGGCAGCGGGAGAGGGCATGGCGACAACGTCGCACAGCGGCATCGCCGGCGGCCAGCAGGGCGGCCAACCCTTGGCCGGCGATCGATCCTGTCGCAGGCCAGTGCAAGAGTCCGGACATGACCAGCTGGGCCGCCTTCGCCGCCGAGGCTCCAGAGCTCGCTGAGCGTGTCCACGTCCGCTTCACGTCGGCGAAGCACTGCACGCTGGCGACCCTGCGCCGGGACGGCTCGCCCCGGATCAGCGGCACCGAGGTGGGGTTCACCGACGGGGAGGTCTGGCTGGGGAGCATGCCCCGCGCGCTGAAGGCTCTCGACCTGCGTCGAGATCCGCGCTGCGCCCTGCACTCGCCCTCGGTGGACCCGCCGAGCGACAACCCCTCAGCGTGGGTCGGCGAGGCGAAGATGGCGGGCCGCGCCGTGGAGGTGGGGGAGGTGTCCGCGCCGGGCCAGGCGCACCGGTTCCGGCTCGACCTCAGCGAGGTCGTCCTCACCCGCATGGAGGTCGGCGCCCTGCTGATCGAGTCGTGGCACCCGCAGCGCGGTCTCGAGTCGCACCGACGCTGATGCCGCGCTTGCTGGGGCTCTTCTGCAGCGTGCCGTGAAGTGCGCGTCCATGAGGGCTCCTCGTCAGACCGCTGGGTAGTGTTGACCTGCCGGATCGGCGCTGCTCACCGGTGGGTCCCTGCGTCCGAGGAAGGCGAGCAGTCGCTCCCCGGGAGGGGCCAGCAGGCTGACATCGTGCGGAGCGGCGAAGCGGCCCGCCCGGTCGTCAGCCCTCACCAGCAGCGGTGCCAGCTCCAGCAGCTCGTCGGCCAGCGACGCGGGCGGCAGGGCCGCCCGGCCGCAGGCCCCGGCCACGTCCCAGCCGTGCACGGTGATCTCGATCGCGCCGGCAGTGGCCAGCAGCATGGTCGGCAGCGCCCGGTCGCCGACGAAGACGTCCCCGGCGACGGCCGCGTCGCTCCAGGCCCCCAGCAACGAGCACGCCCGCGTACGCAGTGTCGTGACGATCTCGATGCTGCCGTCGTCCAGCCCGCAGGTGCGCAGCGGCACCTCGCCCAGCTCCGCCGCCTCCTGCAGGGCGGCCAGCCCGTCGCTCATGTGGCGCAGCAGGGCGCTCAGGTCCCAGCCCGGGCACGGCGTGCGGTTCGCCAGCTGGTCGGGAGTCACGAGCAGCAGGCTGGCGCGCGTGTAGCCGATCGCCCGCTCGAGCAACCCGGTGGCGCCCCGCAGAGCCACCGCCGCGGGCTGCGCCATCACGTCAGCCGGTGTCCTCGTCCGGCGCCGCAACGCTGTCCGCAAGCCCGAACAGCCGGAACAGGCTGACGTCGAAGAACGCGGCCACGTGGCTCACCCGGTCCGTGACGGTCAGCACCTGCAGCTGGAACGGCCAGAAGCGACCATCGTCGGCACGCATGTAGAGCCCGAAGGCCGGCTGCCCGTTGGCGCTGGTCCGGACCATGCGCATGTCACGCGCGCCGCCGGGGCAGTTGGTGTCGATGAGCCGGCTGACGGTCTCCGCGCCCTGGTACCAGCCGGTGAACGGCGGCATCTCCCAGACCACGTCCTCGGTGAACAGCTTCATGAGCGTGCTGACGTCCTTGTCCCAGAACGCCTGCGCGTAACGCTCCAGCAGCTCCTTCTGCTCCGGCTCCGAGGGCTCGGTGATGGTGTCCTCGTCCGGGGAGACCAGCGCCAGCTGCGCGCGGGCGCGCTGCAGCGTGCTGTTCACCGCGACCGTGCTGATGCCCACGGCGTCGGCCACCTCCGCCGCGCGGAACGCCAGCACGTCGCGCAGGATCAGGACGGCCCGCTGCCGGGGTGGCAGGTGCTGGAGCGCCGCGATGAACGCCAGGCGGATGCTGGCCCGGGAGGCAACCACTGTGGCGGGGTCCGTGGCCTCGGTGCCGGTCATCGCGTCGGGCACCGGCTCCAGCCACGGCACCTCGGGCGAGGAGACGAGAGCTCCCTCCGGATCAGAGCTGGGCTGGCCCAGGCCCGTTGGCAGCGGCCGCTTGTCCCGCCCGTCCAAGGCAGTCAGGCAGACGTTGGTGGCGATCCGGTACAGCCACGTGCGAAGCGAGGAGCGACCCTCGAAGCTGTCGTACGACCGCCAGGCCCGCAGGTAGGTCTCCTGGACCAGGTCCTCGGCGTCGTGGGTCGAGCCGAGCATCCGGTAGCAGTGCGCGAACAGCTCGCGCCGATAGGGATCGGTTCGCTCCGGGAAGTCGCTCCGATCCAGCGGACCCTGCGCAGCGGCCTCGTCCACCGGGTCTGCCTGCTCGATCTGGCTCATCGACCGACCTCTCTTGTCGCATGCTGCTCACCCGCAGGTCATCATGCCGCGGGCGGTTGCGCGCGGTCTTCAGTGCACTGACCGGGCGCCGCGGCAGAACTCACCGGGAGCCTGGGATCCGCGGTGAGTTCCGGCACGTGCACCGGTCTGCACAGCATCAGGGTCCACGTCAGGAGGACGCAGTGGAGCTCGACGCAGGAGTGGCTACGGAAAGGGCGGTCGTGCCGCAGCAGGAGATGTCGCAGGACCGATCTAGCGTTCCCGGCATGAAGCTGGCGGTGGAGGCGCAGGGTCTCGTCAAGCAGTACCGCGGGCGCTCGGGGACGGTCGACGCGGTGCGGGGGGTGGGCCTCGCCGTGGCTGCCGGCGAGGTGTTCGGCTTCCTGGGTCCCAACGGCGCCGGCAAGTCCACGACGGTGCGCATGCTCACCACGCTGATGTCGATCACCTCCGGCACGGCGCGGGTGGCGGGGGTCGACGTGATGGCCGAGCCCGACGCGGTCCGCCGGCGCATCGGGGTGGCCCTGCAGGAGGCCGGGCTCGACCCGCGGCAGACCGGGCGCGAGCTGCTGGTCCTGCAGGCCCGCCTGTTCGGCAGCTCATCTGGGCAGGCGT
Organism: Mycobacteriales bacterium; assembly: GCA_030447385.1. GTDB lineage: Bacteria > Actinomycetota > Actinomycetes > Mycobacteriales > SCTD01 > SCTD01. The sequence continues at coordinate 3,737 of JAUJOY010000008.1, read as the reverse complement.
CGGCCAAGGCGCAGGAGCTGCTCGAGCTGGTGGACCTCGTCGACGCGGCGGACCGCCGGATCAAGGGCTACTCCGGCGGGATGAAGCGACGGCTGGACCTCGCCTCGGCGCTGGTGCACGAGCCGGAGGTGCTCTTCCTCGACGAGCCGACGACCGGGCTCGACCCCGCGAGCCGGCTCACCGTCTGGGACGAGGTCCGGCGGATCAACGCCCGCGGCACCACGGTCTTCCTCACGACGCAGTACCTCGAGGAGGCCGACCAGCTCTGCAACCGGATCGCCATCATCGACGGCGGCCGGATCGTGCGCGAGGGGACGCCCGGCCAGCTCAAGGGCGACCTGCAGCGGCGCAGGGCCACGGCGCCGCCGCCGACGCTCGAGGAGGTCTTCCTGGATGCGACCGGACGCACTCGCGAGCGGGTCGCCGGCGACGTGAAGGGGGTCTCGGAGTGAGCGCCGTGCAGCAGGCGGGCGTGCTCGGGGGACGGGCGCTGCGGGAAGGGCTGCGGACTCCTGAGTCCGCGGTGCCCACGCTGTTCATCCCGCTGTTCTTCCTGGTGGTCAACGTCGGGCAGGCCGGCAAGATCTTCCCGTCGAGCTCGACCTCGTTCCTGGAGGGGCAGAGCTACGCCGCCTTCACCCTGCCCAGCTCGCTGCTGCTGGCAGCCTCCTTCGGCACCGCGGCGCTCTACCTCGTGGAGGACATCGAGGGCGGCTACTTCGACAAGCTCCGGGCCGCACCCATCTCCCGCAGCGCGCTGGTGATCGGTCGGCTGCTGGCCGAGGCGGCCAAGTCCGTCGTCATCACCGCGATCCTGGTCGTCCTGTCCCTGCCCTTCGGGATCAGCATCGCGAGCGGGCCCGTCGGCTTCCTGCTGCTGCTCGTGCTCACCGCGCTGTGGGCCGTGGTCTTCGCCGGCTTCATGCAGCTCATCGCGCTGAAGACGCGCAGCGCCGCGGCCACCAACTCCGGCGGCCTGGTCTTCTTCCCGCTGCTGTTCCTCACGCCCAACTTCGTGCCACGGGAGCTGTTGACCCGGCCGATGGAGATCGCCGCGACCTTCAACCCGGTGACCTATGTCATGGAGGGGCTGCGCTCGCTGATCCTTCAGGATCTTGCGTGGGCACCGATCGCCCGTGGTTTCGCCGTGGTCGCCGTGCTCGGCGTCGTCATGGTCGCGCTCAACGTGCGGCTGATCCGTCACTACGACTGACTTCTGCGCCCGATCAGTTCCGCCCCTGTCCGTGGTCTACATCTGCAGCAAGCACCCGCGGGACGGTCCCGCTGGCGGAGAGGACGTCGTCATGCAGTGCACGATCACCCCCAACCTGTGGTTCGACACCCAGGCCGAGGAGGCAGCCACCTTCTACACCTCGGTCTTCCCCAACTCGCGCATCGTCAGCGTCGCCCGCTACCCCGAAGGGGCGCCGGGCCCGACGGGCAGCGTGATGACGGTGGAGTTCGAGCTGGACGGCTGCCGGTTCGTCGGCATCAACGGCGGACCGCAGTTCACCTTCGACGAGGCCGTGTCGTTCCAGATCACCTGCACGACGCAGGACGAGGTCGACTACTACTGGCAGCGGCTCCCCGAGGGTGGTGAGGAGTCCCAGTGCGGCTGGCTCAAGGACAGGTACGGCCTGTCGTGGCAGGTGGTCCCGGTAGGCATGGAGGAGGTGTTCAGAGACCCCGACCCAGCGCGGGCCCAGCGGGCGATGCAGGCGATGCTGGGGATGCGCAAGCTCGACATGGCGGCGCTGCGCGCCGCGGCCGATGCCGTGCCGGCGCCCTGACCAGGTCACCTGTTCCTGGTGGCGCTCCGCCCCAGGGGACACGTCGTTCGTTCAGCGGTCAAGAACCGAGGAGAGGGTCCCCGGCCGACACGACGAAGGAGATCCGACGGCCCGTTCCAGAGACGGTTGCGCGAGCAGGAGTCTGCGGCCCGCTGACGTCGAGGATGACCTTGCGAGGAGGAGGAGCCAGTGACGCAAGGCAGCACGTACGGAGGGGGAGCTGTGCCAGGGGGCATCCGGCTCGGCATGGTCGTCCTGGACACACCTGATCCGAGGGGCCTGGCCGAGTTCTACAGCGGGCTGCTCGGCTGGGAGATCGACGCCGCGGCCAACGACGAGGACTGGGTGGCCGTGCGTAACCCCGGCGGGCCCGTGCTGGCGTTCCAGCTCGCCCCAGGTCTGCCTCCGGCGACCTGGCCCGAGGGCGGCGTGCCGCAGCAGTCCCACCTGGACTTCTACGTCCATTCCTACGAGGACGCGGAGGCGCAGGCCTTGGCGCTGGGAGCGGTCCTGCTCGACGCCTCCGACGACCATCCCGGGTTCCGGGTCTACGCCGACCCGGCCGGGCACCCGTTCTGCCTGTGCCTGGAGCCCTCCACCTGACCCTCCCCGGCGCCGGCCGCCGGGCTCGCGCTCACCACTCGATCAGCAGCCGGGTGTGCCCGGCGACCAGGACACCGGGCGCCGTCTCGGTGCCGGCCCGCTCCACCGGGTAGGCCCGGATCCGCAGCGTGCCGCTCGAGGGCCGACCGGCGTCTTCCCAGGCGCGGACGACCGCCGCCAGCCGCTCGGCCAGCCGGACTCCATCCGGCCCGTACGCCCGCACGAACAGCGGGAAGCTGCCGGTGGAGGCGCGACCCGCCAGGGCCGCCATCGAGCGCGCGCCCACGATTACGACGGTGGCGATCATGGCGGGAGAGCCGAGAAGGGGCGGTACCAGCCCGGCCTCGAGGGCGGAGCCGTGCGCGACGAGCCGGCCCGCATCGGGCTCGTGCACCGCCAACCACAGCCCCAACCCGCCCCACAGGTCCGCCTGTCGGACCTGCACACCGGCCGGCCGTTCCGGTCCCGGCTGCTGAAGGGCGGCGTAGAGGGCCGAGGTGTCCGCCGTCCGGTCGTTGCGCACGTGCACGAACAACCCCGCCAGCTCGGGGAACCCCAGCACCCGGTCGGCGGCACCGGCGCCCTGGCCACGCAGCGGCATGAAGCCGCACTCCTCGATGGACACGCTCGCCAGGTGGTTGCGCTGCGGGGTGAAGGCGACCGATCGCTGCACCCAGCCCAGCACCAGCGGCAGGACGAGCCGCCCGTGTGCTGCGAGCTGCTCGGACCAGGCCGGTGGCAGGTCCCCAGCGGCCGCGGTCACGATGATGCGGTCGTACGGCGCGTCGGCGGGCCAGCCGCCAGCGCCGTCGCCGCACACCACCCGGACCTGGGGCAGCCCCACCGACAGCAGGTGCTGGCGCGCCCGATCGGCGGTGTCCTCGTCGATGTCCACCGTCGTCACGGTCCCGGCGGAACCCACCAGGTGGGCCAGCAACGCGGCGTTGTAGCCCGTACCGGCGCCGATCTCCAGGACCCGCTGGCCCCGCTCAACCTGCAGCTGCTCGAGCATTCGCGCCATGATCGCGGGCTGCGACGACGAGCTGATCGGCTGTCCCTCGCTCGACCACTTCGTGGGGATCGCCCGGTCGAGATAGGCCTCCGCCGGTTCCAGCGCAGGGAGGAACAGGTGCCGCGGCACCCGGCGGAAGGCCCGCTCGATCCGGGGGGTGTGCAGGTGCTGGTTCGCGACCAGCTGGTCCACCAGTCGCTCGCGCAGCACCGTCATGTCCTCGGCCATAGGAGCAGTGTTTCCCGGTGAGGTCGCGGAGTGCATCTGTCCCGCCCGGACGCCACAACGGGCGCCCCGGCAGGGGCGCCCGTTGTGGTGGTCCCACCGCGAGG
>JAUJOY010000012.1 GCA_030447385.1 Mycobacteriales bacterium | reverse complement strand
CCGCGGGCTGAGGCGGCGGCGCAGCACGCGGTCGAAGGCGACGGTCCCCGCCCGGGGGGCCCCCCCCCCGGCGGCCCCCGCGCCCCCCCCCCCGGGGCCCCCCGCCCCCCCGCGGGGGGGGGGTTTTTCCCCCTGCCGTGCCGCCCCCCGCGCGGCCGGGGGGGCCCGGCCCCCCCCCGTGGTGGGGGGGGGGGCGCCCGGGGCGGGGGTGGCGGGGGGGGGGGCGCCCCCCCCCGGGGGGGGGCCCCCCCCCGCCGGCCCCCCCCCGGCGCTGGGAGGCGTCGTGCGGGAGGTCAGGCCTTGCCGAGGATCCGGTTCATCTTGGTGCCGCACACGGGGCACAGGCCCTGCGCCATCCGGCGACCGGACTCGCTCACCTTGACCTCACCGTCGAAGTCGCGCTTCTCCTTGCACTTCACGCAGTATCCGTTGTAGCTCTCGGCCACGTGGTCCTCCACTCGGGTCGACGGGGCCGTGCCCCAGAGGGCCGCGGCCGATTGGCGCGCGTTCCGTGGCTCAGCGTAGCCGTGCGCCCTCGGCCACCCGGTCATCTGCGGGCCTTCGCGGCAGCGCGCCGCGCGCGGCGTGCGCAGCCCGGGCAGCCGCGAAGGGGTAGCCGCCGTCGGCAGACGAGCCGGCTGCGGCCGCTTCGGGGGCGGGGTCGCGGGTCACGCGCGGCAGCGTGAAGCGGAAGACCGAGCCCACCCCGAGGGTGGACGTGCAGCTGAGGTGGCCGCCCATGGCGTGGGTGAGCTGCCGGGCGATGTAGAGGCCGAGCCCGGTGCCTCCGGTGGTCATGCGCATCGGGTCCTCGACCCTGTGGAACTTCTCGAAGACCCGTTCGAGCTGGTCGTTGGGGATGCCGCGCCCCTCGTCGACCACGTCGACGTACGCCTCGTCCTCGTCGCGACCGAGCAGCACCTCCACCGGGGAGCCCGGTGAGGAGTACTTCAGCGCGTTGCCGATGAGGTTGGTGAGCACCTGGATGACCCGCATCGGGTCGCACGCGACCTCGATGGCGCTGTCGGCCAGGGAGATGCGCACCCGCTCGCCCTCCGTGCCGAAGTCCCCCGCGGCGCGCAGGACCAGGGCGCACAGGTCGTCGCTGCCCATCTCCACGTGGGCCGGCGCGGAGCCCTCGGTCGCCGAGATGCGGGAGGCCAGCAGCAGGTCCTCCACCAGCCGGGTCAGGTGGTCGCACCGGTCGCTGATGACCGCGAGGCACTCGTCGCGGCGCTCGGGGCTGAGGGCGGCACCCCGCCGCCGCAGCAGCTCGGCGTAGCCCTTGATGGGCGTGATCGGCGTACGCAGCTCGTGCGACACCGTCGCGATGAAGTCGGCCTTGAGCCGCTCGAGCTGGCGCTCGCGCGTCACGTCGTGCACGAGGACCACGTCGCGGGTGAGCACGCCGTCGACGAAGGCGGCGGCGTGCGAGCAGCGCAGGACCCGCTTGTCGCCGTCGTCACGAAGCAGGGTGAGCTCGACGACGGCCTGCGGCGCGGCCGGGGTCAGGAGCACGCGACCTTCCTGGAAGGGGTCGCAGGGCGAGCCGTCGGCCGACAGCGTGCGCAGCAGGGCCGCCAGCGGCTGGCCCGTCGCGGCCGCCTCGTCGTGCCCGGTCAAGGCGTGCAGCGCCGGGCTCCACAGGGCCACCTGCCCGGCGCCGTCGAGCACGAGGATGCCGTCGGAGGACTGGTCCACGACGGCCTGCAGGTTGCTGGTGGCCTCGGCCTGCCCGCGCAGGTGCTCGGAGCCCTGCAGGGCCGCGGCGAGGGCGCTGGCCATCGGCGTGAGCAGCACCAGCTCCCGCGCCTGGAGCTGCCGGCGGCCCTCGCGCTCCGCGAGCACCACCACTCCCAGCCGCCGGCCCTCCGCCTCCAGCGCTGCCACGAGCCCGTGCCCGGAGCCGCCGAGCTCCGCGGCGTGCACCAGGCCCCCGTCGCCGGCCGGCTTGCGCAGCAGGCTCACCTCGGCGTCGTCGGCCGGTCGGCGCAGGACGTTGCCCTGCCCGTCGACGCGTACGACCTGGGCCGTCCCGCCCGTACCTGCGGTGTCCAGGATCGCCAGCGCGACGTCGGCGTCGAAGGCCTCCCGGCACAGCCGCAGGAAGGTCGGCAGCAGGTCCTCCGGGTCCCGCCGCACGGCCAGCGCCTGCGACAGGGACAGCAGGCGCGAGGAGCGCTCCCGCTCCTCCACTCCCCGGGCCACGGCGCGGAACGCGACCACCAGCGAGACCGCGGGGATGAAGGCGAAGGGCAGCAGGGCGGGGGCGACGGCCGCGGCCAGCACCGCGCTCCCGCCGATGGACAGGTGACCGGGCAGGGTCAGGGCCGCCAGCCGCCACCCGTCGGACAGGACCGCGTCGGCGTGCCCCTCCGCGGCGGCCAGCACGCGGGTGAGGTTGACCAGGTTGACCAGGGTGAACACGACCAGCCCGGCCAGCAGCCCGAGGACGGTACGTCCCGACAGGCCCTCACCCGGCGTCGAGGCGAGGTGGACGACGAGGACCAGCAGGGCGCTGGACGCGGCCAGGTTGCCGACGTTGAACAGCGACTTCACCGGGTCGCGCCGGGTGATCACGCAGGACAGGACGACGGCAGCCACCGGCAGCCACAGGGCGTGCCGCGGCGGCAGCAGCAGGACGTTGGCGAGAACCGCCGCCTCGAGCAGGGTCAGCTCCTCGACCTGCTCGCCGCGGCGTACCGGCACGGCGACGAGGTTGCTCGCCAGGGTGGTCAGCAGGAGCACCGCGAGCAGGACGTACGGCGAGGGCCCCGGCAGCACCATGATCGGCCCGCGGTCCGCCAGCAGATACGCGGCCGCTGCCGGCAGGGCGAGACCGAGCAGGGTGGTGGAGGCCACCACCCGCCGCAGCGTCGTCCTCATGTCGGCTCGTGCCCTCTCGGTGGTCCTCCCGACGAGGCGGGTCTGGAGGAGGGATCGGCTCCACCCGCGGGCAGGTGAAGGCACGGTCGGGTGACGGTCGCCTCAGCCCCAGTTGCTGGAAGCCCAGCTGCTGGCGTACCAGCTGGAGGCCGACCAGGTGGACGTGGCCCAGTTGCTGGCGGCCCAGTTGCTCGCCGCCCAGTTGCTGGCGGCCCAGTTGGAGGCGGCCCAGTTGCTCGCCGCCCAGTTGCTGGCGGCCCAGTTGCTGGCCGCCCAGTTGCTCGCCGCCCAGTGGCGGCCCAGTTGCTGGCGGCCCAGTTGCTGGCCGCCCACATCCGCGGCTGCCACAGCTCACCCGGCCCGTCGGCGGGCGTCCAGCCGGCGCCGGCCCACATCTGTGCGCCCCGCCCGTGGCCCTCCCCGCGACTGTCGGCCCACAGGTGCTCGGCCCACTCCTGGTGGCGGCCCGGCAGCTTGTCCCACGCCTGCTCGGCACCGGCCACGTCGTGACGGAGCACGGCGGACAGGAGCTCGGACCACCTGCGGTCCTGGCCTGGTGGCGCCGCCACCGCAACCAGCCGCGTCGTCACCGGCGGCGCGGGAGCGGCCAGCGCAGCGGCGAGGTCAAGGCCACCGGCGCCGGCGGCATCGCGGTCCCCGAGGGCCTCGGTGGAGTAGGCCGTGCGGGTGACCAGCTCCTTGACCTGGTCGGGGTCGAGGTCGCGCTCCCCGAGCAGGGCAGCCGCCGCTCCGGACGTCACGGCGGTCGAGAAGGACGTGCCGGAGCCGACGCCGTAGCCCGCAGGCAGGGCGTCGCGGCTCTGGGCCCGCGCGGCCGCACTGCCGGCGGACAGGATCGAGACCACGCTGCTGCCGGGAGCGACCAGGTCGGGCTTGGCCACCCCTTGCGCGGCCGGCCCGCGGGAGGACCAGGTCGCCACGGCGTCGTCGGCACGTCGGCCCGTACCGCCTTCCGCGAGCCCGCCGACCGTCAGCAGCAGCGGGTCGAGGCCCGGCGAGCTGATCGCGCCCTCGGGGCCGCCGTTGCCGGCGGGCACGACCACGACGACGCCCCGCATCCAGAGCTGCTCCAGCGCCCGCGTGAGCGGGTCGAGCTGGTAGGGCAGCGGGCTGCCGGAGGACAGCGAGAGGTTGACCACGTCGACCTCCGGGTCGGCGGCCACGGCCTGCAGGCCCAAGAGGACGCGCACGAGGCTGGTGCTGCCGTCGTCCCCGGCCACCCGGACGTCGAGCACCTGCGCTGCCGGTGCGACACCGGTGTACCGGCCCCCGGACGCGGAGCCGCTCCCGGCGATCAGGCCGGCCACGAAGGTCCCGTGGCCGTACCCGTCGCCGGTGCCCTGCCCGGTGACGTCGACGTGCGTGAGGCGCCCGGCGAGGTCGGCGACGTCGGCGACGCCGGTGTCGACCACGGCCACCTTCACGCCCCGCCCGTCCCCCACGCCGGAGGCGGAGGTTGCCGGGGGCAGGCCGAGCGTCTCGCGGACGGTGGACGCCGGCCCACCCGGATCGGGCGCTCCGGACAGGCTCAGCGGCCGATCGGGAACCACGACGTAGGACGGCGCGAGCACCGCGTCGCGGGGGAGGTCGGCGCTGACCCCGCCCACGAGCGGCAGCCGGTCGAGAACGGTTCCCCCGGCGGCCTGCACCGCGGCCGCGACACCGGCCAGGCCGGCCTGCCCCGAGGACACGACGACGCGTACGAGCGGGCCCGCGTCCGGCACGGGTGTGGGAGCGAGGGCCGGGCTCAGCACGGCAAGGGAGGTGGTCATCGCCACCGCCAGCGCCAGCAGGGGCCTGCGGTCCGGACTGGCAGCGGTGGCGGTGGGCATCGAGGTCCTCGTCCGGCGCGAGGAGCGCCTCGTCGTGGCCGCCGGAGCGGCACCCGTCGGCCCCGGCACCTGGCTCGTGCCGGCGCCGCTCCACGGAGCCGGTGGCGTCCCTGACAGGATCGGGAGGCCGCGCCCGACTCCGGCCACCCGAACGGGTGATCCGCTCACCCCCGGGTACGCGCCGTCGCCCGAAGCGCGTCGGCGGCGTCCCGCCGACGCTTCCCGAGGAGCCAGCTGTGCCAGCCGAGGCCGAGACGTCAGCCCTGCGGGTCGAGCGGCAGGACGGCGGGGTGGTCCTGCTGACCCTGGCCCTGCCGGAGCGCCGCAACGCGATGACCGCTGAGCTGACCGGCGCCTGGGGGGCTGCGGTCGACGAGCTGCGGGGCGACCGCACGGTGCGCTGCGTCGTCGTGACGGGTGCGGGGACGGCCTTCTGCGCCGGCGGCGACGTCAGCTGGCTCGCCGCCGAGCCCGAGGCGAGCCCGGCCGAGCTGCGGGACCGGATGCTGCCCTTCTACACGACCTGGCTGTCGCTGCGGGCGCTCGACGTGCCCTCCATCGCGGCGGTCAACGGCGCGGCGGTGGGAGCCGGTGGGGCGCTCGCCCTGTCCTGCGACATCCGCTACGCCGGGGCGTCGGCGAGGTTCACCGTGCCCTTCGCGCAGCTCGGCATGGCGGCCGGAATGGCCACGACGTGGCTGCTGCCGGAGGTCGTCGGCCTCGCCGCCGCCCGCGAGCTGCTGCTCACCGGCCGCGTCGCGGACTCCGCGGAGATGCTCCGGCTCGGCCTGGCCAGCGCGGTGTACGAGGACGGCGTGCTGGTCGAGAAGGTGCTCGAGCGGGCTGCCCAGGTGGCGGCGGGGGCCCCGGTGCCGCAGCGCTTCCACAAGATCGCGCTTGCGGACGGCGGGCACGCGTCGTTCGAGCAGGCGCTGCGCTGGGAGGCCCTCGCGCAGCCCGTCACCCTCGCCACGAAGGACCTGCAGGAGGGCCTTCGCGCCCGGGCCGAGAAGCGGCCGGCGGTCTTCTCGGGGGAGTAGCAGCACCACGGAGCCCCTCGACACCCGGGCCCGTTCGCCTTCCCCTTGCTCACGGGACCGGAGCGTCGAGGGGCTCCGTGCACCGGACGCTACGAGCCGGATCAGGCGCCCGTCAACGCGTTCTCCCACAGCCTGTGGACCAGCCTGTGGACAGGGTGGGGACCGCGAGGCGTGTCCTTGTGGACCCCCTGACAGGACCCTGGGGAAAGGCGGGGCGAGCTGGGCGGGCCGTCCGCGGCGACCTGCGTACTCGCCCCCGTCGCCCTGTGGACAGAAAGAAGTCGGGCGCTGGACAGCGCGCCGCCGCCGGCGGGTGCCGGACAGGGGCCGCCTAGGGTGGTCGCGGTGCGGGGCGCGGCGGGGCCGCGACCGGGGGCGGGCCAGGGGGAAGCGAGCAGCGTGGGGCATGTGGCAGGCGGCGCACCCGCACCTCGTCCCGGCGCGCCGCGCGCCGGACACGGGGCGCCCCCCGGGCAGGGCAGGTCAGCTCCCGGGAGGAGCGCTCCCGTCCGGGCCGGCCCCGCTGTCGGGGGACGCGTCGTCGTCGACGGCGCCGTCCAGGTCCTGGTCGAGCGCGCGCAGCCCCGCGTCCCAGTCGGTCTCCTCGCGCGGCGCCTGGCTGCCCGCACCGCTGCGGGCGAGGAAGCCCGCCGGGTCGTCCAGGTCCTCGGCGGAGGGCAGCAGGTCCGGATGGGCCCACAGCGCGTCGCGGGCCACGATGCCGCCGCTCTCGGCCACCGCCGACCACAGGGCTGCGGCCTCCCGCAGCCGCCGCGGTCGCAGCTGCAGCCCCACGAGCGTGGCGAACGTCTGCTCCGCGGGGCCGCCGGACGCCCGTCGGCGGCGGATCGTCTCGCGGAGGGCGCCGGCCGAGGGCAGGGGTCCGGCCGCGGCGGCGTCGACCACGGCGTCGACCCATCCCTCGACCAGGGCCAGCGCGGTCTCGAGGCGCGCGAGCGCGCTCTGCTGCGCAGGGGTGGGCTCGATCTCGAACAGTCCCTCTCCGAGGGCCCGCTGCATGGACTCCGGATCGGACGGGTCGATCGAGCCCACGGCGCGCTCCACGGCGCCGGAGTCGACCTCGATGCCCCGCGCGTACGCATCCACCGCGTCGAACAGGTGGGCCTTCAACCAGGGCACCGAGGCGAACAGGCGCTGGTGGGCCAGCTCGCGCAGCGCGACGTAGAGCCGCACCTCGTCGGGGGGGACGGCGAGCCCGGCGCTGAACTGCGCGAGGTTGGCGGGCACGAGTGCCGGACGCCCCGGCGCCGACAGCGGCAGCCCGATCTCGGAGGAGGACAGGACCTCCTTGGCCAGCGTCCCGAGGGCCTGGCCCACCTGGGCGCCGAACACGAAGCCACCGACCTGGTCCATCACCCCGCGCAGGGGGCCGAGCCCCGCGCCGCCCGCTCCGCCGACCCCGCCCAGAAGCCCCGCGACCTCGGGCGGGAGCTCGCGGCCGAGTCCCCCCGACAGTCCCTGCTCCAGCGCCGTGCCCATCGCTCCCACGACGCGCGCGGCCACCGGGTCGACCAGGGAGCGCCAGGCAGGCGTCGTCGAGGTCACCCAGCCGGTGCGCGTCCACGCCTGCGGCGCAGCGCCCGTCGCGGGCAGCGTCGTGACCGGGTCGAGCCACAGGTCGGCCAGACGGCAGGCCTCGCGAACCTCGCGCTCCTGCTCCGCGGTCACCGGGACGTCGTCGGTGCGGCTCGCCGCGGTGGCGACCTCACCGGCCAGCTCCCAGTTGACCGGCCCACCGCGCCAGGTCATCAGCTTCTGCAGCTGGGCGAAGACCTCGCCCATCCCCCCGGATGCGAGGCCCGAGAACGGCCCGCCCGCCCCGCCGAACATCGCGGACAGCCCGAAGGGGTCTGCGCCGCCGCCGTCCTCCGGCTCGTCCGGCCGGTCCGAGGGCCCGAACCCGAACGGTGGCCGCGTCACGGGCGCGCACGCTGTGGCATACCGCCCACGCTACGCCCGGGCTCCTGCGCCGGCCGGGCATCGTGATGCGCCGTCGGCGAACGCCGGGCTCGCTCCGCATCGGCGTCACGGGCGGCTCGTCCGGTCTGGGCCGGGCCCTGCTGCAGCGGCTGGCCGGATCCGCGCAGCTGGGCGAGGTGGACCTGGTCGGCCTGGACCGCACGCCCGAGCGGATCGACGGCGTCACCTGGCGACAGGCGGACCCGCGCGGTCGCCGGCTGGCCGCGCGGCTCGACGGGATCACGACCGTGGTGCAGCTGGCCCTGTCCGTCGACCCGGCGGCTGGCCCGCGGTCCCGCCGCGACCTGAACGTGCGCGGCACCGCGGCGCTGCTCGATGCCGCCCGGGTGGCGGGCGTCGACCGGGTCGTCCTCGTGACGGGGGTGGACGTCTACGGGGCGCTGCCGGGCACGAGCGTCCCGCTCGCCGAGGACTCGCCGCTGCGGGCGGAGCCCGATCAGGGGCTGCTGGGGGACCTCGTGGAGGTCGAGCGGCTCGCGAGCCACGCCACGCGTACCGGCCTGGACGTCGTCGTCCTGCGTCCCGCCACCCTGGTCGGCGGTGCGCTGGGTCCGGCCTACGACGGGGCGCAGCTGCTCTCGCTGACCGGGTCGCGGCTGCTGGCCGCGCGCGGGGTCGAGCCGCTGTGGCAGCTGTGCCACAGCGCGGACCTGCTGGCGGCGCTGGAGCTGGCGGCCCTCGGCCGGGTGAGCGGTGCCATGGCCGTCGGCTGCGAGGGCTGGCTGACCCAGCGGGAGGTCGAGCGGCTGTCCGGGCTGCGCCGGCTGGAGCTGCCGGGCCCGCTGGTGCTGTCCACGGCCGAACGGCTGCACCGCATCGGCGCGACGAGCGGCTCCCCGCGCGAGCTCGACCGGCTGCTCTTCCCGCTCGTCGTCGAGCCTTGCCGGCTGCGGGCCGCCGGGTGGGCACCGGCCTGGACCAACGCCGCGGCTCTGTCGGCCCACCTCGAGCTGCGACCGCCGGTGCCCGGCCGCGCCGGCACCTACACCGCTGCGGGGGCCACCGTCGCCGTGCTGGGCACCGCGGCGCTCGTACGCCGCTCACGAGAGCGCCGCGGCCGCTGAGCTCGGGCACCCGGACCCGCCGTACCGTCCTCACATGGACGTGATCCGGCTGCTCGACCTGCGCGACTGCCCGCTGGACGTCGCCGAGGTGCTCGCGGCCGTGGCGGATCCCGGGGCCGGCGGCGTCGTGTCCTTCTCGGGCCAGGTGCGCAACAGCGACGGGGGACGCGAGGTCCGCGAGCTGGAGTACGTCGCCCACCCCGACGCGCTCGACGCGCTGCGCCGGGTCGCGGAGGCGGTGGCCGCCGACCTGCCGGTGCGCGGCCTCGCCGCCGTGCACCGCACCGGAAAGCTCGCGATCGGCGACGTCGCCGTCGTCGTGGCCGCGTCGGCAGCGCACCGGGGCGAGGCGTTCGAGGCCGCCCGCAGGCTGATCGACGATCTCAAGGCCGCCGTCCCGGTGTGGAAGCGGCAGGTGTTCGAGGACGGCGAGCAGGAGTGGGTCGGCACCCCCTGACGGCGGGTCGTCCGGTCCTACGATGAGCCGGTGCCCCTGCCCGACTGGCTGCTCTGGCTGCTGCCGCTGCCGGTCGCGACCACCGGGGCGATCGCGTGGGTGGCCTGGCGGTCACGTGCGCGCCGCCCGCAGCGCCCGCACGAATCGATCCGGGCGCACGAGCGGTTCCGCTCGGCGATGGCCGCACCGCTGCCCGCGCCGCGCAGGCGCAGCGGCTCCCGCCGCGGCTGAGCCCCTGCCCGGTTCAGTCCGCTCGGACCGTCCCTTCAGGTCGGTGCTGCTGACTGCCGACAGAGGACGGTGACGCAGGCGGGCGCTCGGCCCACCTCAGACCGAAGGGCACCGCCGTGGAGCACGTCGTCTTCTTCCCCGCCTCCGATGGAAGCCCGGCGTTCCGGCGGCTCCCCTCCGTCGAGGAGGCCGTACGCCTGGTCGAGCACCTGCGCAACGTCGAGGGGGTCGACCGCGTGAGCGTCCACGCGCTGACCGAGGTTCCGCTGGCCTTCCGCGCGTACTACCGCGTCGAGCTGCCTGCGCCCCCACCCCCCGTCTCCGTGGCCGCGGCCGTCGCGGCGCCGCCGGTGGTCGAGATGATGGCGCCGCTGCCCGTCGAGGCGGCGGATCCGGCGCCGCTCGACGCCGCGCACCAGGTCGAGGCCGAGCCCGTGCCGGTCGAGGTGCAGTCGGCCCAGCTCCCCGCCGTTGACGACGAGCCCGAGCCGGTGCCCCCCTTCATGGACCTGCCGGTCCAGGGCGGGGAGCCGGACCCCGTGCGCATCCCGAGCCCGAGCCTCGGCTTCTTCGCCTGACCGGGCGGGGCCGACGTGCCTCCCGCTGCGCCACCTAGTCTGATCAGGTGTCCCGGCGCACCCTGACCCTGCTGCTCGCCACCCTGCTCTCCTTGGGGCTCACCGGCGGTGCCGTGGAAGCCCGGGTGCCCTACGTCGCCCTCGGCCCGGGGCCGACGTTCAACACCCTCGGCGAGGTCAAGGGCACCCCGGTCCTCGCCATCACCGGCCGGCCGACCTTCCCGACCGAGGGCCGTCTCGAGCTCACCACCGTGGGGGTCGACTCCCGGCTCAGCCTGTTCGGCGCGCTGCGCGGCTGGTTCTCCAAGGACCTGGCCGTCGTCCCGCGCGAGGTCGTCTACCCGCCCGGCCGGTCGGATGCGGAGGTCGACGAGAAGAACAACGAGCTGATGCGTGCGTCGCAGAACAGCGCCACCTCGGCCGCCGCACGCCAGCTCGGGTTCCCGGTGGCGGAGGTCTCCGTGGTCGAGGTCGCGCCCGGCGCACCGGCCACCGGCAAGCTCGCGGTGGGAGACGTGCTGACCACCCTGGACGGGACACCTCTGCGCGACGCGGCGGATCTGCGTGCCCTCATCGGCAGGAAGAAGGTTGGGGAGCCGGTCTCGGTGGGCTTTCGCCGCGGGGACAAGCCGATGACGGCCGCCATCACCACGGGGCCCTCCACCGGCGACGGCCCGCCCCGGCCGGTCATCGGGGTCGTGACGCAGGAGAAGCCGATCGACGCGCCGTTCCAGGTCACGATCAGCCTGGAGGAGGTCGGTGGCCCGAGCGCCGGGCTGATGTTCACGCTGGGCATCCTCGACAAGCTCGACGAGCCCTCGCTCACCGGCGGCAAGTTCGTCGCGGGCACGGGGGAGATCCGCTCCGACGGCACGGTGGGGCCGATCGGCGGGATCGCCCAGAAGCTGATCGCCGCGAAGGCCCAGGACGCAGCCGCCTTCCTGGTGCCGGCGGGCAACTGCGCCGAGGCGCTCCGGCAGCCGCCCCCGGGGCTCCCGCTGATCAAGGTGGCGACGCTGTCCGACGCGCTGGCGGGCCTCGAGGCGCTGCGCAAGGACGCGCAGCCCACCCTCTGCGGCTGAGCCCCTCCGCCGGCAGCGGCCGCGGGCCGGCGACCCGCCGCCCGGCGGACGCGGGTGATCGCGCCCCGCGCCGGCTCCCGGCTCCCTAGACTTCCGCCATGGAGCCCGGGGTCCCCTTCGCGCTCCTCGGCGGTGTGGTCCTGCTGGCCGCCTCCGCCTGGATCGGCATCGCGGCCGCGGCGATGGCGCTGGCCCGCCGCCGGGGGACCGGACCGGGCGCTGCCCTGGTGCTGACCGTGGGCGCGGTCGTGCTCGCCGGGGTCGAGATCGTGACGGCTACCCGCTTCGGAGACCCGACCTCGGACTACCTCCCGCTGACCCGGGCGGCCGGCCTGCTGCTGCTCGCCGCGGGCTTGTACGCCGGCGCTCTCGCCCTGCGCCCGCGTACTCCCAGCATCGCCGATGTCCCCGTTCCGGGGGTGGTCGTGCCGCTGGCCGCCGCTCCTGCGTCCGCTGCCCTGGCGGCGCTCGCCGGCCTCGTCGCCGTCCTGGCCTCGTTGCGGTCGCGCCGCGACCCAGCGGGCCAGCTCCTTGCCGGCGGTCTCGCGCTCACGGCCGTGGCTGCTGCCCTGGCGCCGCTCGCCGAGGACTCGGGCGGAGCGATGGCGAGCCTCCTGCTGCGCGGCGGCTCGGCCATCCTGGTGCTGGTGGCACTGGTCGTGATGGCGCAGGTCAGCCTGCTCGGCAAGGTGGTCGCGGCCATCCTCGCCGGTGTCCTCGCCATGGCCACCGCCGCCGTCGGCGTCGTCGGGACCGTCGTCGCCACGGGCTACGACCGCGAGCAGGCCAGCCTGGTCCGGCAGGCGGCGGACGGCCGCGTCCAGCTCCTCGGCCAGACGCTGGACAACGCGCGGGTGGTGGCGGCGCTCGCGTCGGAGGCGTGCAACCAGCGGCCGGGGTCGTGCACCGCGATCCTCCAGCAGCTGTCCCCGCCGGGCCTGTCGACCTTCGCCGTGCGGGTTCCGGTGGCCGGCACCCCGCAGTCGCTCGGCGGACGCACGCCCCTCGACCCGGCCGAGGTCGTCGCGCTGGCCTCCACCCCGGCTGTCAGCAACGCCCTCGACAGCCGCCTCGGTGCGGTGGCGGCCGACGGCCTGCTCACGACGGTCCGCCTCGTCGGCGCGGCGCCCGGGCTGGCACTGGCGGTGGTCGTCCCGTCGGGCAGGCTCACGCCCGAGACCAACCCGAGCTCGGTCTTCGTCTACGGCGTCCGGCTGGACCAGGTCTACGCCGAGCGCGACATCCAGTCGGGTGGCTTCGGCTTCTCGCTGCTCGTCGACGGGCGGATCGTGTCCTCCAACCTGTCCGCCCCCGAGCGGGCGCAGCTCGAGGGCGTCGCCGCCGGAGCCCGCGTCGCCGCGGGGATCCCGCCGGGCGGACTCACCGTCCCGGCGGAGGGGAGCACCCCCACCGTCCACTTCCGCACGCTCACCGCCATCGACGGCACGCCCGTCGGGACGCTCGCCCTGTCCCGCGGGGCGCAGACCGCGCTTCGGGCGCAGCAGGGCGCGCTGCAGGCCCTGCTGGTGACCGCACTCGCCACGACCGCGCTCGTCGGTGGGCTCGCGCTGCTGCTCGGGCGGCGCACCGTGGAGCCGGTCCGCCGCCTGACCGTCGCCGCCCGGCGCATGGCGGCCGGTGACCTCACCGCCACGACGGGGGTCAGCGGACGCGACGAGGTCGGGACGCTGTCCCGCACGTTCGACGCCATGAGCGGCTCGGTCTCCCGGTTGACCGGGGACCTGCGCGCGTCGGCGGCCCGGCTGGCGACGGTGCTCTCGTCCATGTCCGACGGCCTGATCGCCGCGGACAGCGCGGGCGAGGTGACGAGCATCAACCGGGCGGCGCTGGTCATGATCGGCCTGGACGACGACGACCTGGCGCTGGGGCGACCGCTGGCGCAGGTCCTCGACGTCCGCGTCGACGGCGAGCCGCTGCCGCTCGACGCCCGCGACCGCCCGGACGTCCCCGCAGAGGTCCATCGCCGGGACGGCTCCACCGTGCCCGTACGCGCCTCCCTCGCCCCGCTCGACGACGGCCAAGGCGTCGTCCTCGTCCTGCGTGACACCACCCGGGAGCGGGAGGTGGAGCGCATGAAGACCGAGTTCCTGGCCAACGTCAGCCACGAGCTGCGCACGCCGCTCACACCGATCCTCGGATACGCCGACATGCTCGTGACTCGACCGCACCTGTCCCCGGACAAGGTGGGGCCGTGGTTCAAGGTGATCCGCGAGGAGAGCCTGAAGATGAAGCGCGTCGTCGAGCTGCTCGTCGACGTCGCCGCTATCGAGGCCGGACGGGTGAGCATCACCCCGCGGGCGGTGGCGCCGGCCGACCTCGTGGACGAGCGGCTGGCGGTGTGGCGCAAGAACGCCCCCCACCGCGCCTCCGACATGAAGCGCCGCGTCGCCGCAAACCTGCCCGACGTCTTCGTCGACCCCGTCTGGCTGGTCAAGGCCCTGGACGAGCTGATCGACAACGCGGTCAAGTGGACCTCGGTCGGGACGGCCATCACGCTGACCGCGGCGCTCACCGACGACCGGCGGCGGGTGCGGGTCGCGGTGCGCGACGCCGGGCCGGGCATCGACGCCGACAAGCTCGACTCGGTGTTCACCCGCTTCGAGCAGGTCGACGGGTCGGCGACCCGGAGGGTGGGCGGCCTCGGCCTCGGGCTGTCCTTCGTCCGCCGGCTGGCCCAGGACACCGGGTTGCCGCTCACCGTCACCTCCGCGCTGGGCCGGGGGGCGGAGTTCGCCCTCGACCTCCCGCTGGCCGACGGGGCGAAGATCCCGCCGCCTCGCCCCCGGCGGCCCCAGCGGGCCCGGCTGGGCGGCTGACTGTCCGGTCACTCCTCCAGGGTTGCAAGCAGGGCCCCGGCGAGCGCCGGCGCCAGGTCGGGGCCGCTCAGCCGGTCGTCTAGGCCGGGCTGACCGCCCTGATCCTGCCCGCGCAGCCGCAGCATGCAGGCCCGCTCCCCGCCACGAGCGACGCCGACGGCCATGCGCACCTCCCGCCGCGCAGGGTGCTGCGCCGCCTGCACCGCCGGGTCGGGCGCGTCGTCGAGGTCGGCCTCGGCCGACGGGGGCAGGACGAGCACCTCGTGGACGAGCACCACACCGAGCACCTCGCTGCCGAAGACGAGGGACGCGAGCTGCTCGTCGAGCGGGCCGCTCCCGAGCGGCTCCTGCGCGATCGGGGTCAGCGCGGACGGTCCCGTGTCGAGCAGGCCCATCGTCCGGGCCAGCTGCGGCTCGGCCCGCAGCAGCTGCTCGGTCTGCACCAGCGCGAACAGCTGCGGCGGCTGGTCCCACCCGGCTTCGGCGACGTGGCTCTCCACCTCGTCGACCACGGCGTGCAGCGGGCTCGACGGGAAGGACATGCCCCGCATTGTGGTGCTGCTTCCGCGCAGAAGGAACCCGCAGCGCTGTGGTTGTGTTGACAGAACAAGACCCGCGCAGTGGAAGAAGGTAGAAGTGGCCGTCCGCACTCCGGGGGCGGGGGTGCCTGCCCGCCCGCGCCTTCTCGTACCCGTGGTGGCCGTCCTCGCGGTGCTGCTGCTGGTCGGCGGGGTGGGGGTGTCGCTCTACACCGACCTGCTGTGGTTCCGCAACGTCGGCTTCGCCACGATCTTCACGACGGTGCTGTCCACCAAGCTGCTGCTGTTCCTGACGTTCGGCCTGCTCATGGCGCTGATGGTCGGCGCCAACGTCGCGATCGCCTACCGCATGCGACCGCCCTTCCGGCCGATGTCGCTGGAGCAGCAGAACCTCGAGCGCTACCGGGTGGCCGTCGAGCCGTTCCTGCGCACGGTGCTGCTGCTCGGCAGCGGCGTGTTCGGCCTGTTCGCCGGCCTGTCCGCCTCCGCCCGGTGGGAGACGTGGCTGCTGTGGCGCAACGGCACGCCGTTCGGCGCCGTCGACGCGCAGTTCGGCCGTGACATCTCCTACTTCGCCTTCACCTACCCGTTCGAGCGCTTCGTGCTGGGCTTCCTGCTCACGGCGGTGATCCTGGCGCTGATGGCGGCGGCGGCCACGCACTACCTGTTCGGTGGCGTACGCCTGCAGACGGCCGGGGAGAAGGTGAGCCCCGCGGCGCGGGCCCACCTGTCGGTGCTGCTCGGCATCGTCATCCTGCTCAAGGCCTACGCCTACTACCTCGACCGCTTCGGACTCGCCTTCTCCGAGCGGGGGGTCGTGCAGGGCGCGTCGTTCACCGACGTCAACGCGGTACTGCCGGCCAAGAACATCCTCGTGGGCATCGCGATCGTGTGCGCGCTGCTGTTCTTCGCCAACATCGTCGTACGCAACATCCTGCTGCCGGCCGGCGCTCTGGGCCTGCTCGTCGTCAGTGCCGTCGTCATCGGCGGCATCTACCCCGCCTACACCCAGCAGTTCCGGGTCAAGCCCAACGAGGTACAGCGCGAGGCCGAGTACATCGGGCGCAACATCGAGGCGACCCGCCGCGCGTACGGCATCCAGGACACCGTCGTCACCGACTACGCAGGGGAGCGCACCGCCAGCCCGTCCGAGCTGCGCGCGGACCGGGGCACCATCCCCAACGCCCGGCTGCTCGACCCCAACGAGCTGCCGCCGACCTTCGAGCAGCTGCAGCGGATCCGCACCTACTTCGGCGTCAACAGCACCGCGCTCGACGTGGACCGCTACACGATCAACGGCGAGGTGCAGGACTACATCGTCGCGGCGCGCGAGGTCGACCAGCGCAAGCTCACCGGCCAGCAGCGCAACTGGATCAACGAGCACCTCATCTACACGCACGGCAACGGGTTCATCGCCGCCCCGGCCAACGAGGTCGACGACGACGGGCAGCCGGTGTTCGTGGTCGGGGGTGTGCCGGTGCGCGGTCCCAACGGCGGCCCGTCCCCCATCCGGATCGACCAGCCGCGGGTCTACTTCGGCGAGCTGTCCCCGGAGTACTCCATCGTCAACACCGAGCAGGGTGAGATCGACGGCCCCGAGGCCGGCGGCGAGCAGCAGACGTTCAACTACGACGGGAAGGGCGGCGTGCAGCTGTCCGGCCTGATCACCAAGCTGGCCTACGCCGCGAAGTTCCGCGAGCCCAACCTGCTGCTGTCCGGCGCGATCCAGCCGGACTCACGGGTGATGTACATCCGCGAGCCGCGCGCGCGGGTGCAGAAGGTCGCGCCGTTCCTGGAGCTCGACAGCGACCCCTACCCCGCCGTCGTCGACGGGAAGATCATCTGGATCCTCGACGGCTACACCACCAGTGCCGGCTTCCCGTACTCCGAGCGCACCGTCCTCGGCAACGCGACCGCCGACAGCCAGAGCACCCGGCGCCTTCCGCAGGAGGAGGTCAACTACATCCGCAACTCGGTGAAGGCGACGGTCGACGCCTACACCGGCGAGGTGACGCTGTACCAGTTCGGCCCCCGGGACCCGGTGCTCGAGACCTGGAGCAAGGCGTTCTCGGGGATCCTCAAGCCGGAGAGCGAGATCTCCGCCGAGCTGCGGGCGCACCTGCGCTACCCGGAGGACCTGTTCAAGCTGCAGCGCGAGCTGCTCGCGCAGTACCACGAGCTCGACCCGGAGGCCTTCTACAACAAGGAGGACTTCTGGGCGGTGCCGCGCGACCCGGCGGATGCGGTCAACCGGGCTGCCAATGCAGGTGATGCGGCCGCCCCGCCGGCGGCCGGCAACCTCGTCGAGCAGGTCGCGCAGGGGCAGCCGCAGCCGCCGTACTACGCGCTGCTGCAGTTCCCCGGCGAGAGGACGTCGCGCTTCTCGCTCTCGACGTCCTTCGTCGCGCTGGGCCGGCCCAACCTGACTGCCTTCGCGTCGGTGTCGTCCGACCCGCAGGACTACGGCACCATCCGCGTGCTGGAGCTGGACGCCAACGACGTGCCGGGGCCGGGTCAGGTGGCGAACCAGTTCCTGACCAATCCGCAGGTCGCGGAGTCCCTGCTGGCGCTGCGCCGCAACGGCACCAACCTGACCTTCGGCAACCTGCTGACGCTGCCGGTCGGCGGCGGCCTGCTCTACGTGCAGCCCGTGTTCGTGCGCGCGCAGGGCGGTGAGAGCTTCCCCACGCTGCAGCGCGTCATCGTGAGCTTCGGTACGGAGACCGCGTCGGAGCCGACGCTGCCGCAGGCGCTCGACTCGCTGTTCGGCCCCGGAGCGGGCGCCGGGGTCGGCACGCCCTCACCGGGGCTGACGCCCGCACCGGGGGAGTCACCGACACCGGGGGGGAACGTGCCGCCGGCCGCCGACGTCGCCGGGCTCATCGGGCAGGCCGACGCCGCCTTCCGCGCCGGACAGGAGGCTCTGCGCCGAGGCGACTTCGCGGCGTACGGGCAGGAGCAGGAGCGGCTGCGGGCGGCACTGGACCAGCTCGCCACCCGCACCGGTCAGCGCGCCGCCGCGCCCGGGCCCTCGCCCCCGCCGCCGGGATAGGTCGTGTGGGGCTCGAGCAGCTCGAGCAGGCGTTCCGGTGGTCGGGCGATGACCGCCCGGTCGCCGCGCAGCGCGTCCCGGACGATCACGAGGGGCCGTTCGATGAGGACCGGGTGCTCGGCCATGGCGTCCAGGAGGGCGCCGCTGCCGGCGTGCTCGAGGCCCGCGTACTCCGCTTCCCCGGTGCGGATCAGCGAGCGGGGGTCGCCGCCCAGCAGCTCGACGACCCGGGCGATCTCCTGCCGGCTCGGAGGGGTGTCGAGGTAGAAGACCTTCTCGGCCTGCACACCCCTGTCGGCAAGCAGCTCCTCAGCGCCTCGGCACTTGCTGCAGCGGGGGTTCAGCCAGACGGTGACGTCGCTCATGGCGAGCAGTTTGCCGGGCGGAACACGGGTCACCTACACTGAGGTCACCGCAACGCGGGGTGGAGCAGCTCGGTAGCTCGCTGGGCTCATAACCCAGAGGT
>JAUJOY010000007.1:138399-161933 GCA_030447385.1 Mycobacteriales bacterium | reverse complement strand
CGCTGTCCAACAAGTACGCCGAGGGCTACCCCGGCAAGCGCTACTACGGCGGCTGTGAGGTCGTCGACGTGGCCGAGCAGATCGGCATCTCCCGGGCGAAGGAGCTGTTCGGCGCCGAGCACGCCAACCTGCAGCCGCACTCGGGCGCGAGCGCCAATCTCGCCGTCTACGGCGCGTTCCTCCAGCCCGGCGACACGGTCCTCGCGATGGCGCTGCCGCACGGCGGCCACCTCACCCACGGCACCAAGGTGAGCTTCTCCGGAGCCTGGTTCACGGCCGCGCACTACGGCGTCCGCCCCAACGACGGCGGCGAGCACAGCGAGGACATCGACTACGACCAGATGCGGCGCCTCGCCCGCGAGCACCGCCCCAAGATGATCATCTGCGGCGGCTCGGCGATTCCGCGGCTCATCGACTTCGCCGCGTTCCGCGAGGCCGCCGACGAGGTCGGGGCGATCCTCATGGTGGACGCCGCCCACTTCATCGGGCTCGTCGCCGGCGGCGCCATCCCGAGCCCGGTGCCGTTCGCCGACGTCGTGACGTTCACCACGCACAAGGTGCTCCGGGGCCCGCGCGGCGGCATGCTGGTGTGCAAGCAGGAGCACGCCGCCAAGCTCGACAAGGCGGTCTTCCCGATGATGCAGGGCGGGCCGCTGATGCACGCGGTGGCCGCGAAGGCGGTCGCCCTGCGCGAAGCAGCGACGGAGGAGTTCGCCGCGTACGCCCGTCAGGTGCTCGCCAACAGCCAGTCCCTCACCGAGGCGCTCGCGGCCGAGGGGATGCGGGCGGTCACCGGCGGGACCGACACCCACCTCGCCCTGCTGGACCTCCAGGGCATCGGCGTGACGGGCAAGGAGGCCGAGTTCCGCTGCGAGCGGGCGGGGATCGTGCTGAACAAGAACGCCATCCCGTACGACCCGAAGCCGGCGTCGGTGGCCAGCGGCGTGCGGGTGGGGACGCCCAGCGTCACGACGCAGGGCATGACCGAGGGCCACATGAAGGAGATCGGGTCGCTGATCGGCCGGGCGATCCGGGACGAGGACGGCTCGGCGGCGCAGGAGGTCCGCAGCGGTGTCGAGGCACTGGTCACCGCACATCCGGCATATGCGCGCTGACGAGGGCTAACCTCGCGCCGTGCGGGAGTACCTGCTCGTCCTCTGCGTGGCCGCGGCCGTCACCTACCTCCTGACGCCCGTCGCCCGCCGCTTCGCCATCCGCACCGGCGCCATGGCCGAGCCCCGCGACCGGGACGTGCACGCCATCCCCACCCCCCGCCTCGGCGGCCTCGCGATGTACGCCGGGGTGTGCGCCGCCTTCCTCGTCGCCGGCTCGCTGCCCGCGTTGAGCCGCGTCTTCGCCTACTCCGACGTGCAGGCGGTCGTCGTGGCCGGGGGCATCCTCGTGCTCATCGGCGCCGCGGACGACCGCTGGGGCCTCGACGCGCTCACCAAGCTGGCCGGCCAGGTCGTGGCCGCTGGCGTCATGGTCCTGCTCGGGCTGCAGCTGCTCACCATCACCCTGCCGGGCATCGGGGCCGTCTCGCTCGGACCCGAAGGTGTCCTGCTCACGGTGCTGCTCACGCTGATCACCGTCAACGCGATCAACTTCGTGGACGGCCTCGACGGGCTCGCCGCCGGCGTCGGGGCGATCGCGGCGCTGGCCTTCTTCGCCTTCTCCTACTCGCTGTCGACCGGCTTCCTGACCGGCGGGGTGGGGCAGGACCGCATCAGCTCGCCCACGCTGATCGCCGCGGTGCTGGCCGGAGCCTGCCTGGGCTTCCTGCCGCACAACTTCAACCCGGCGCGGGTGTTCATGGGCGACTCCGGCTCCATGCTGATCGGGCTCATGCTGGCCGCGTCCGTGACCAGCCTGACGGGTCAGTTCACCTATGCCAACCTGCCGCCCTCGGCCTCGTTCCCCGTCCTGCTCCCGCTGCTGCTGCCCCTCGCGGTCCTGGCGGTGCCCTTCGTCGACCTGCTGCTGGCGATCGTGCGCAGGACGCGGTCCGGGCGCTCGCCGTTCTCGCCGGACAAGGCGCACCTGCACCACCGGCTGTTGGAGATCGGTCACAGCCACACCCGGGCCGTCCTGATCATGTACGTCTGGACGGCGCTGCTGGCCTTCGGGGGCGTGGCCATGTCGGTCACGGGGCCGCTGCCGACGCTGGCGGTCGCCGGCGTGGTGGCCGCGCTGGTCCTCGTGGCGAGCAGCGTTCCGCTGCTGCGCGACCGCCGCCCCGGCCTGTAGGGTTGGACGTGCCCGATCGCAACGACGAGCGGCCCCCCTTCCCCGAACCCGGAGCGGACCGGTCGTCGTTCTCGCTCGTGACGCTGGCCGGCCTTGGTCTGGCCAACGCGTGCAGCGTCGCGCTCGGCCTGGTTCTGGGCCACTATCTGGACGGTCGGTTCGGCACGGCGCCGGTGCTGGTCCTGGCCGGGCTGGCGCTCGGGCTGACTCTCGGCGCGGTGGGCTCCTTCCTGGAGATCCGCCGCTACCTGCAAGACTGACCTGTAGATCGCTTTTGTGTGCGTACCGAAACGGAGACCTCCTGCAGTGGCCACCGCATCTCCGCCTGGCCCCAGCATGACCGGCAGCCCCGGGCACGTGCTGCGGGTCCTGGTGCTGCCCGTCGCCTGTGCCGGAGCGGCTCTGCTGATCTCGGCGTTCTTCGGGCACGTCCAGGTCGGCCTGCTGCTGGCCGCCGGCGTCGCGCTGGGAGCGGTCAACGGCCTGCTGATGGAGTCCGCGACCGCGAAGATGACGCCGGAAGCCGCTCCTGAGCGCACGGCCATCGTCAGGAGCTCGCTCGGCCGCCTCGGGCTCGTGACCGTCATCGCGCTCGTGATCGTCTACCTCGCGAGGCCCCGCGGCTGGGTGCTGCTGCTCGGGCTCGCCGCCTACCAGATCCTCTCGCTGGCGGCGACTCTCGGCACCGCCGCCAAGGAGGCCCGAACCGGATGAACAGCATCGTCCTCGCCAGCGGCGAGATCAACGTGGGCGAGCACCCCCGGGCCTCGATCCTCGGACTCGAGATCAACCTGGACACGCTCATCTCGACCCTGGTGGCGGGCGGGATCCTCATCGCGCTCGGCCTCTACATGCGGTCGCGGATCAGCGACGGCGTGCCCGGCAAGCTCCAGCTGGCCTTCGAGGCGCTGGTGCGCTACATCGAGGACCTGGTCGAGACGGCGATGGGCATCAGGGTGGCCCCGTTCGTCGTCCCGCTCGCGACCACGCTGTTCGCGTTCATCCTCATCGCCAACTGGATCGAGATCGTCCCGACGAAGGAGAAGCTCATCTCCCCGACGTCGGACATCAACCTCACCGCCGCGCTCGCCGTGCTGGTGCTCGGGTGGGTCCACCTCACCGGATTTCGCAAGAAGGGCGTGGGCGGTTACGTCAAGAGCTTCCTCGGCGCCCCTCGGTGGCTGATCCCGTTCCGCGCCATCGAGGAGGTGGCCAAGCCGCTGTCGCTGGCGCTGCGTCTGTTCGGGAACCTGTTCGCAGGTGGTTTGATGATCGCCTTGATCGCTTTGCTACCGTCGTTCCTCCTCGTGGCGCCGACGGTGGTCTGGAAGCTGTTCGACATGTTCATCGGCGTGATCCAGGCGTTGATCTTCTCGCTGCTGACGATCGTCTACTTCAGCTTCGCGGTCAACGACGAGCACTAGCCGCCTCGCGGCGTGCCCACCACACCACCGACCCCCTCGCACCGGCGGCGGGCGCAACACTCACCTAGGAGAGACAGGCCCATGGCGGTAGAGAACATCGAGCAGGCCGTGACCCTCGCGGGGGCCATGGTCGGCGGAGGCATCGCCCTGGCCGGCGGCGCCATCGGCGCGGGCATCGGCGACGGTCTGGCAGGCAGCCAGTACATCGCCGGCGTGGCCCGTCAGCCTGAGGCGCAGGGACGACTGAGCACGCTGTTCTACATCACGGTGGGTCTGGTCGAGGCTGTGTACTTCATCAACCTGGCCTTCATGGGCTACTTCGTCTTCGTCCTCGCCGCCGCGTAGCAGCCGGGTCATGTCGAATCTCGTCGTTCTGGCCACCGAGGGAGCGGAAGAGGGTGGCGGGAACTTCCTCATCCCCGACGCCACCTTCCTGGCGGAGCTCGTCGCGTTCGCGATCATCCTCGCGATCATGTGGAAGTACGTCGTCCCGCCGCTGCAGCGCTCGCTGACCCAGCGTCAGGAGCTGATCCGCAAGCAGATCGATGACGCTAAGGAGACCAAGGAGCGGCTCGCTGCCGCGGAGGCCGACTACAAGAAGGCGGTCGGCGAGGCGCGCGCGGAGGCGGCCAAGGCGCGCGAGGAGGGCGCGAAGGTCCGTCAGGAGATCATCGACTCCGCCCGCGAGGAGGCCCGGGTCGAGGCCGAGGCGGTCACGTCGCGGGCTGAGGCCCGGCTCGAGGTCGAGCGCCGGCAGGTGCTCTCCGAGCTGCGCGGGGAGATCGGCCGGTTGGCGGTGACCCTCGCCGAGCGGATCGTCGGCGAGTCCCTGGCTGACGACGATCGCCAGCGCCGGGTCGTCGACCGCTTCCTCGACGAGCTGGAGGACGCTCCGGCGGGCGGGTCCGAGAGGGCCGGCTCCGACGAGAGCGGGTCCGAGCAGCGCACCGCGAAGGAGCGCGTGCCCGGGGAGGACTCGTCCGGGGAGGACTCGTCGGAGGAGGGAACCCCCGAGCGCGAGAAGGCCACGGTCGGCAGCTCTGCCCGGGCGGGCGAGGGCTCGCAGGCACCGGCCGCGGGCTCCACCGACGAGTCCGGTGACGGCAACGACGCGCCGGCTGCCGGCTCGGCAGCGGGCGAGCCGCGCTGATGCTGGCTGCTGCCAGCCGCGGGGCTCTGCGCGCCGTCCGCACAGCGCTGACCGAGCTCGCGGAGGAGTCGGACACGCCGCTGTCGGGCGTGTCGGACGAGCTGTTCAGCGTCGTGCGCCTGCTGGACCGCTCCGGCCAGCTGCGCCGAGCGCTCGGCGACCCGACCACGGCGAAGGCCGCGAAGGACTCGCTGCTGGACTCGCTGCTGAGCGAGCAGATCTCGCCGCTGACCATGCGGGTGCTGAAGAACGTGATCGCCCAGCGCTGGTCGAGCGCGCGCGACCTCGTCGACGCGGTCGAGGTGCTCGCCGTTCAGGCGACCTTCCTCGTCGCCGAGGCCGATGGGTCGCTCGACGACGTCGAGGACGAGCTGTTCCGGTTCTCACGGATCGTGGCGCACGACCCTGCGCTGCGTGCGGTGCTCACCGACCGCGGCCTGGACGCGGACCGCAAGACCGCCCTGCTCGCGGGCCTCCTCGAGGACCGCACCCACCCCGAGACGCTGCGCCTGGTCACCTCGCTCGTGCTCGGCCCGCGCGGCCGCACGCTCGAGGACGGCCTCGAGGAGTACGCCCGGATCGCCGCCGAGATCCGTGAGCGCTCGGTCGCCCGCGTCACCAGCGCGATCCGCCTGACCGACGAGCAGGAGGAGCGGCTGGCCGCTGCCCTGGCGGCCACCCTCGGCCGCAAGGTGCAGCTGCAGGTCGACGTCGATCCCGAGATCGTCGGCGGGCTGGTCGTACGCGTCGGCGACGAGGTCATCGACGGGACGATCCGGCACCACCTGCGTGCCGCCCGCATCGCGCTCACCCGCCAGTAGCCGACTTCCCGCAGCTTCGCGTCCCACAGGCGCAACCGAGCTTCCCACCAGTGACACCCGACAGGCACGAGGACAGGGGCAGGCAATGACCGAACTCACGATCCGCCCGGAGGAGATCCGCGACGCGATCGACAAGTACGTCTCGTCGTTCAGCGCCGAGACCACCCGTGAGGAGGTCGGCCGCGTCCTGGAGGCCGGCGACGGGATCGCCCGGGTCGAGGGCCTGCAGTCCGCGATGGCCAACGAGCTGCTGGAGTTCGAGGGCGGTGTCCTCGGGCTGGCCCTCAACCTCGACGAGCGCGAGATCGGCTGCGTCATCCTCGGCAACGCCACCCACATCGAGGAGGGCCAGGAGGTCCGCCGCACCAGCGAGATCCTCTCGGTGCCGGTCGGCGACGGCTTCCTCGGGCGCGTGGTCGACCCGCTCGGCAAGCCGCTGGACGGCAAGGGCGACATCGAGGCGGAGACGACCCGCATCCTCGAGCTGCAGGCCCCGACCGTCGTCCAGCGCCAGCCGGTGACCGAGCCGCTGCAGACCGGCATCAAGGCCGTCGACGCCATGACCGCCATCGGCCGCGGCCAGCGCCAGCTGATCATCGGCGACCGGCAGACCGGCAAGAGCGCCGTCGCGCTGGACGCGATCATCAACCAGCGGGACAACTGGAAGAGCGGCGACCCGAAGAAGCAGGTCAAGTGCATCTACGTCGCCATCGGCCAGAAGGGCTCGACGATCGCCGAGATCGCCGGGCGCCTCGAGGAGGCCGGCGCGATGGAGTACACCACGATCGTCGCGGCCCCCGCCTCGCAGCCGGCCGGCTTCAAGTACCTCGCGCCCTACACCGGCTCGAGCATCGGCCAGCACTGGATGTACAACGGCCAGCACGTGCTGATCGTGTTCGACGACCTGTCCAAGCAGGCCGACGCCTACCGCGCCATCTCGCTGCTGCTGCGCCGCCCGCCGGGCCGCGAGGCCTACCCGGGTGACGTCTTCTACCTGCACTCGCGCCTGCTCGAACGCTGCGCCAAGCTGTCCGAGGAGCTCGGTGGCGGCTCGATGACCGGCCTGCCGCTGATCGAGACCAAGGGCAACGACGTGTCGGCGTTCATCCCGACCAACGTCATCTCCATCACCGACGGCCAGATCTTCCTCGAGACCGACCTGTTCAACTCCGGTGTCCGCCCAGCCATCAACGTCGGCATCTCGGTGTCCCGCGTGGGCGGCAACGCCCAGATCAAGGCGATGAAGTCGGTCTCGGGACGTCTTCGCCTCGACCTCGCCCAGTTCCGTGAGCTGGAGTCGTTCGCGGCCTTCGGCTCCGACCTGGACAAGGCCTCCAAGGCGCAGCTCGAGCGTGGCGCCCGGCTGGTCGAGCTGCTCAAGCAGGGCCAGTACGCGCCGTTCCCCGTCGAGCACCAGGTCGTGTCGATCTGGGCCGGCACCAACGGCTTCCTCGACATCGTGCCGGTCAAGGACGTGCGCCGGTTCGAGGGGGAGTTCCTGGAGTTCCTGACCCGCTCGCACAAGGGGATCTTCGACTCGATCCTGAGCAGCGGGAAGCTCGAGGACGACACGATCACCTCGCTCGAGGGCGCGATCAAGGAGTTCTCCGACCAGTTCCAGACCTCCGAGGGCGAGGGCCTGATCAAGGAGCCCGAGGTCGAGGCGATGGACAAGGACGACGAGCGCCAGGAGTCCATCAAGCGGCACAAGCCGCCGGCTCCGAAGGCGAAGTCCTAGCGGATGGGAGCCCAGCTCCGCGTCTACCGCCGACGCATGCGGTCGGTGCAGTCGACCAAGAAGATCACCCGGGCGATGGAGCTCATCGCGGCCTCGCGCATCGCCAAGGCGCAGGCTGCGGTGAGGGCCTCGCAGCCGTACGTGCGGGAGATCACCAAGGTCATCTCGGCGCTGGCCTCCCAGTCCGTCATCGACCACCCGCTCGTGAGCGAGAAGCCCAACCCGTCGCGCGCCGCGGTTCTGGTCGTCAGCAGCGACCGCGGACTGGCCGGTGGCTACAACGCCAACGCGTTCAAGGCCGCCGAATCGCTCTACTCCCTGCTGCGCGGCGAGAAGAAGGAGCCGGTCGTCTACGCGATCGGCCGCAAGGCCGTCGGCTACTACCGGTTCCGCGGGCGCACCCTGGAGCAGGAATGGACCGGCTTCTCCGAGCAGCCGACGTACGCCGCCGCCAAGGAGGCGGCCGACGCGCTCATCGAGGCGTTCGTGAAGCCGACCGAGGAAGGTGGTGTGGACGAGATCCACATCGTCTACACCGAGTTCGTCTCCGCGCTGCGCCAGGCGCCGGTCGCCAACCGGATCCTTCCGCTGGTCGTGGTGGACACCGAGGAGGAGGCGCCGGATGGCCCCCTTCCGCTCTACGAGTTCGAGCCCGGCGCGGAGAGCCTGCTCGACGCCCTGCTCCCGCGCTACGTGGAGACCCGCGTGTTCGCGGCGCTGCTCGAGTCCGCGGCGTCGGAGTCCGCGTCGCGCCGGCGGGCCATGAAGGCGGCCACGGACAACGCGGAGGAGCTCATCAAGACCCTGACGCGCGCGGCCAACGCCGCCCGTCAGGCGGAGATCACCCAGGAGATCAGCGAGATCGTCGGCGGCGCGGATGCGCTCGCCTCATCAGGGAGTGAGTAGCAGATGACCATCACCGAGGACACCCCGAGCACCCAGGCGCCGAAGCAGGGCGGCACCGGCCGCGTCGCGCGCGTCATCGGACCCGTCGTCGACGTCGAGTTCGCCCCCGACGAGATGCCGGAGATCTACAACGCGCTCGAGGTCGAGCGCGCCATGGGTGGCGAGACCACGATCCTGACGCTCGAGGTCGCGCAGCACATCGGCGACAACCTGGTCCGCGGCATCGCGATGCAGCCGACGGACGGTCTCGTACGCGGAGCGCCGGTGCAGGACACCGGCGCGCCCATCTCCGTGCCCGTCGGCGACGTCACCAAAGGCCACGTCTTCAACGCCCTCGGCAAGCCGATGGACGTCGAGGAGTCGAGCCTGGACATCGAGGTCCGCTGGCCGATCCACCGCGAGTCCCCGGACTTCGACCAGCTCGAGAGCAAGACCGAGATGTTCGTGACCGGGATCAAGGTCATCGACCTGCTCGCGCCGTACGTGTCCGGCGGCAAGATCGGCATGTTCGGCGGCGCCGGTGTCGGCAAGACCGTCGTCATCCAGGAGATGATCTACCGGGTCGCCGAGAACTTCGGCGGTGTCTCGGTGTTCGCCGGGGTGGGGGAGCGCACCCGCGAGGGCAACGACCTGTTCGGGGAGATGACCGAGTCGGGCGTCATCGACAAGACCGCGCTGGTCTTCGGCCAGATGGACGAGCCGCCGGGGGTCCGCCTCCGGGTGGCGCTGTCCGCGCTGACGATGGCGGAGTACTTCCGCGACGTGCAGAAGCAGGACGTGCTGCTGTTCATCGACAACATCTTCCGCTTCACCCAGGCCGGCTCGGAGGTGTCGACGCTGCTCGGCCGGATGCCGTCGGCGGTGGGTTACCAGCCAACGCTCGCCGATGAGATGGGCGTGCTGCAGGAGCGCATCACCTCGACGCGCGGCCACTCGATCACCTCGCTGCAGGCGATCTACGTGCCCGCCGACGACATCACCGACCCGGCTCCGCACACCACGTTCACCCACCTCGACGCGACCACCGTGCTCAACCGCGCCATCTCCGAGCTGGGCATCTACCCGGCGGTCGACCCGCTCGACTCGACCTCGCGCATCCTCGACCCGAAGTACATCGGCGAGCGCCACTACAACGTGGCCCGCGAGGTGCAGCGCATCCTGCAGCGCTACAAGGACCTGCAGGACATCATCGCCATCCTCGGCATCGACGAGCTGTCCGAGGAGGACAAGGTCCTCGTCAACCGGGCCCGCCGCATCCAGCGCTTCCTGTCGCAGCCGTTCTTCGTCGCCGAGCAGTTCACCGGCCAGGCGGGCAAGTTCGTGCCGCTGGAGGAGACCATCGAGGCGTTCGAGAAGCTGACCCAGGGCGAGTACGACGACATCCCGGAGCAGGCCTTCTTCCTGTGCGGGGGCCTCGAGGACGTCGAGGAGAAGGCCAAGAAGCTCGAGGGCTAGACCCGCGCCCAGTCGGGGTTGGTGACCCAGCGAGGAGGAACAGTGGCGGAACTGCAGGTCGCGCTCGTGTCGGTGGAGCGCGAGATCTGGAGCGGGGAGGCCCGTGAGGTCAACACGCGCACGACGGAGGGCGAGCTCGGCATCCTGCCCGGCCACACGCCGCTGCTGGGCCAGCTGACGGCGGGCGCCACCGTGCGGATCTCCCGTGACGGCGGGGACATCGTCGCGGCGGTGCACGGCGGCTTCCTGTCGGTGACCGACGAGGGCGTGACGGTCCTCGCCGAGATCGCCGAGCTGTCCGACGACATCGACACGGCGCGGGCGCGCACGGCTCTGGAGCGGGCGCGCAGCGAGAACGACGAGGACGCCGAGAGCCGGGCGGAGGCCCGCCTCGCTGCCGCGGGTGAGAAGGTCTAGCCCGGTCGTGCGAAGGGGGTCTAGCGGCGCGCTCCGCCGGGCTGCCACAGGACGTCGCCGCCCGGGTTGGCCGCCCTCGACAGGATGAACAGCAGGTCCGACAGCCGGTTCAGGTAGAGCGCCGGCTCGGACCCGGTCGTGTCCGGCTCCGTCTCGATCAGCGCCCAGGTGGAGCGCTCGGCTCGGCGTACCACCGTGCGCGAGACGTGCAGCAGGGCTGCCGCAGGCGTCCCGCCGGGCAGGACGAAGCTGGACAGCTTCTCGAGGCGGGCGTTGTAGGTGTCGCACGCCTGCTCGAGCCGGGCGGTGTAGTCCGGGGTGACCCGCAGCGGCGGGTGCTTCGGGTCCGGGCGGACGGGCGTCGACAGGTCCGCCCCGACGTCGAACAGGTCGTTCTGCACCTGGCCCAGCAGGTCCGCCACCTCCGGCGGGGGGCTGCCGAGCGCGAGCACGACCCCGAGCGAGCTGTTGGCCTCGTCCACGTCGGCGTACGCCGTGAGGCGCGGGCTGGTCTTGCGCACCCGGCTCAGGTCGCCGAGCCCGGTCGTCCCGTCGTCGCCGGTCCTGGTGTAGATGCGGGTGAGGTGCACGGCCATGTCCGGCACCCTAAGGGGGCAGCCGGCCGAGCCTCAGCTGCAGCCCGTCTGGCCGCACAGCACGCTGTCCACCGTGCCGGAGAAGGTGGGCTTGTCGAGGTCGCCGTTGCCGTCGAGGACCAGCAGCCGGTCGCCCTGCGCGTTCTTGGCGCGATCGACGATGGCGATCCCGTCCAGCCCGTCCACGATCGCGGACCTGCCGGCATCGGTGGACGAGCTCTTGTAGATCACGTCACCTGTCCTCGGCTGCGGGACGACGACCAGCTCGTCGGTCGTCCTGCCCGGGATCTCGGTGAGCAGGATCGCCGCCAGGACCTGGCCCTTCGTGGTCGTGGGGCGCAGCTGCGGCTCGGCCGGCCGGCCGGGGGTCTCGATCCAGCCGAAGACCTGCGCCCGCTGGCCGAGCACCCACGCGTTCAGGACGGTGTAGCGCTGCCCGGGGTCGTTGTCGCCGGTGAACAGCACCTCCCACGAGACCTGCGAGCGCTGGACCCCCTTCGCCCTGGCGTAGCCCGCGGCGGCCCGCTCCACCAGCGCCGCGTCGGTGATGCCCCGCGTGGGCCAGCCGAGCAGGTTGTCCGGCTTGCCGAGGAGCAGTGCCGACGGGGAGGGGGACGCCGGGACCGCGGGAGCCCGGGACGGGGAGGGGGGCGGGGACGCGGGACGGACGCGGGACGGCTCGGGGGAGGCGATCGTACGCGGGGGCTCGGGGGCCGCGCCGCGGAACACCTCGCGGCCGTCGGCAGCGACCACGCGTACCGCGTCCCGGGACGTCGGGCGCTCGAGCGGCACGATGCCGATCCCCGGCTCCCGCAGCCGCATCGGCGTGAAGGTCTCGCCGTCGACGGCGTACTCCAGGCTCGCGCTGTCGGGAGCGGCCACGACGAGCAGCGCGGGCACCTCGTCGCCGGCCACCGCGAGGAGCAGCCCGGTCGCCTGGTCTGCCAGTGGCTGGCGGGACAGGAACTCCGGCCCGCTCTCCGTGGCGAGCACCACGCCGTACTCCGCCACGCCCGTCACGCGGACGCGGGCGGCGTAGACGACGCGGGCGTCCCCGGAGACCTCCACGACCTCGCCGTACAGCGGGACGAAGTCGACCTGGTCCGGCTCCACTGCCTTGCTGAGAGCCCACTCGCGGGTGAAGGTCTCCGCGTTGCCGTTCGCGATGACCTCGCCAGCCCCGCGGTAGGCCCATGGGGAGCTGAAGGAGAAGGCTGCGCTCAGGGCCACTGGGGAGGGTGAGGGGCTCGTGGCCGGCGTCACCGGCATCGGCGCCGCGGTCGGCACCAGCGCGGGTACGGCGACCGCGACCAGAGCCACGGCGAGCGCGGAGCCGGCGACGGACGCGGCGACCCGGTTGCGGCGGATCCTCCTCGCCCGGCGCTCGATGCCCGCCAGCGGGTCAGGTGACGGCGTGATCTCGTAGGCGCGTCCGCGCAGGGCGGCGCGCAGCTCGTCGTCGAGGGGGCTCATGCGGGGACTCCGTCGATCGGGAGGGCGGTCCGCGGGTCGTCCGGGCGTCCGGAGGCCAGCAGGGAGCTCTCGCGCAGCCTGGTCAGCGCGCGGGAGGTGGTGGACTTGACGGTTCCGACCGAGACCCCCAGCACCTGCGCGGTCTCTGCCTCGGAGAGGTCCTCGTAGTAGCGGAGCACGACCATCGCGCGCTGTCGCTTCGGCAACTCGCGCAGGGCATCCCAGAGCGCGTCGTGCAGGTCGAGGTCGGCTGTCTCGTCCCGCCCGGCCCGCTCCGGCAGCACCTCCGAGGGGTACTCGTCGACCTTGCGCCGGCGCCAGAACGACGTCTGCGTGTTGACGAGGACCCGGCGGACGTAGCCGTCGAGCGCCTCCCGGTCCCGGATCCGGTCCCAGGACAGGTAGGTCTTGGCCAGCGCGGTCTGCAGCAGGTCCTCCGCGTCTGCCCGGTTGCCCGTGAGCATGTAGGCCGTGCGGAGCAGGGCCGGTGACCGGGCCGCGACGTAGGAGCGGAAGTCCTCCAGCGCCTGCTCGTCCACGTCGTCCCCCTTCGGCCGTGTCGTTCCTCTCATGAGCAAGGACGCGGGACAAGGCAGGAGGGTTGCCTCCCTAGACTGCCGGGATGGAGCGCTTCGTGGTCACGGGAGGCGCGCGGCTGGCCGGCGAGGTGTCCGTCAGCGGGGCCAAGAACAGCGTCCTGAAGCTCATGGCGGCCGCGCTGCTGGCCGAGGGCACCACGGTCCTCACGAACGTCCCGGACATCCTCGACGTCACGATCATGGGCGAGGTCCTGCGTCGGCTGGGCTGCACGGTGGAGCGGGCGGACGGCTCGGTGGCGATCACCGTGCCGGCGATGCCCGGCCACGAGGCCGACTACGACCTCGTACGCCGCATCCGGGCCTCCATCGCTGTCCTCGGCCCGCTGCTCGCCCGCTGCGGGGAGGCGAGGGTCGCGCTCCCGGGCGGCGACGCCATCGGCTCGCGTGGCCTCGACATGCACGCCGCCGGCCTGGTCAAGCTGGGCGCGACGGTGGTGATCGAGCACGGCTACCTCATCGCCCGGGCGGCCCGGTTGTGCGGTGCGACGGTGTGGCTGGACTTCCCGAGCGTCGGTGCCACCGAGAACCTCCTGATGGCCTCCGCGCTGGCCAAGGGGACGACGGTCATCGACAACGCGGCCCGTGAGCCAGAGATCGTCGACCTGTGCCGGATGCTCGGGCAGATGGGCGCCCGGATCTCCGGCGTCGGCACCAGCACCCTGGAGGTCGAGGGCGTGGAGACCCTGCGGCCCGTGGCGCACCGCACCGTCCCGGACCGCATCGTGGCCGGCACGTGGGCGGTCGCTGCCGTCATGACGCGGGGTGACGTCACCGTGCAGGGCGGCCGGCCCGACCACCTGGAGATGCCGCTGGACAAGCTGGTGCAGGCCGGGGCCGACGTGCACGGCGCCGAGGGCGGGTTCCGGGTGGTGATGGACCGGCGTCCCGTCGCGGTGGACCTGGTCACGCTGCCCTACCCCGGCTTCGCCACGGACTTCCAGCCGCTGTTCCTCGGCCTCAACACCGTCGCCGAGGGCACCTCGATGATCACGGAGAACGTCTTCGAGTCCCGCTGGATGTTCGTCAACGAGCTCGTGCGCCTCGGTGCCGACGTGCGCACGGACGGCCACCACGCCGTCGTACGCGGCCGCGAGCGCCTGTCCGGAGCGCCGGTCCGGGCTCATGACATCCGGGCCGGCGCCGGGCTGGTGCTGGCCGGCCTGGTGGCCGACGGGGTCACAGAGGTCAGCGACGTGCACCACATCGACCGCGGCTACGAGGGATTCGTCGACAAGCTCACGGCCCTCGGCGCGGACGTCCGCCGGGAGCCCGCTCCGGCGGAGGTCTGGCCCGACTAGGCCCGACCCCCAACGCATCTACGGGTGCATTCTCGCTTGCAGAGTGCACCCGCAGATGCGTTGCTGGGCCTTCAGCGCAGTGCATGCGGTCGCGAAAGGTCGTCTGCCGGTGAGTGCTGGAGCAAGGCGGAGAGGCGATCAGTCACAAGCGACGCATCTACGGGTGCACTCTCAACCTCAGAATGCACCCGTAGATGCGTTGGGGACTAGGCCCGACTAGCTGCTGACCAGCCCCCGCGCCCGGGAGGCGTCGGCCCGGAAGACCAGCACCTGGGTGCCGTCCACCGTGGCGCGGATGCCGGCGTCGTGCAGGACCTGGCGGAGCATGGCGGCGTCCGCGGGAGTGCGCGCGCCGGCGATCGGGACGAGCAGGCCGTAGTCGGCCGATCCCTGCGGTGGCTGCGGCCGGCGTACGGCCCGCCGGTCGCGGTGGGAGGTCGAGAAGACCCAGCGGCAGATCAGGATGAGCACCCCGAGCGCCGCCAGGGCGACGAGAGGGCCCATCAGGTAGTGGTAGCTCGACACCGGCACGGCTCGTCCTCTCGGTGTCGGCGAAGGCCCGGCTCCGCCGGTCGCTCCGCAGAGCCATTCTGCCCCGCAGTGCGCGCGGCACACGCACTCCGGGCGGTACTGGCCGGGGGGACGCCTCTGGCGCCCGGGGCTGCAGACCCGCCCCGGGCCTGCCGACACCTCCACGGTGGACGCGGGCTACTGGGCGGTGCAGGCGGCTGCCCCCGGCCGACGGGAGGCTCCCGCCCTGGCGCCGCAGCGGCCCCCACGGCGGCCGTCCTCCCGGCTGCGCCCCGTCCTGTGCGTCACCCTCGTGGTCACGCTGTTCTGGGCGTGGAGCACAGGCGGGATGCCCGCGTTGCTGCGCATGACCGGGGACGCCACGGTCAGGTCCGTGAGCACGCCTGCGCCGGCCGTCACCGGCTGGGGCCCGTCCTACGTCGACGCCGAGGGCCGGCCCGGGCGCTGGGACCCGTGCCGGCCGATCCCCTATGTCCTTCAGGCGGGGTGGATGCCCGATTCGGGCCGCGCCGACGTGGCGGAGGCGCTGCGCCGGGTGGAGGTGGCGACCGGGCTGGCCTTCGTCTACGAGGGCGACACCGACGAGATGCCCTCGCACCACCGCGAGCCCTACCAGCCGCAGCGGTACGGCGACCGCTGGGCCCCGCTGCTGATCGGCTGGGTCCCGGCGGGAAGCACCGACCTCGGCGTGGGGGAGGACGCCCAGGGCGTGAGCGTGGCGGTTGCTGTTCCCAACGACGGCGGGCCGTCGCTGGTGAGCGGCCAGGTCGTGCTCGACGCGACGCACCGGCTCTACGGGGGGTTCGGGCCGGGAGGGACCGAGGGGGAGGTGCTGCTGCACGAGCTGGGCCACGCGGTCGGCCTCGGCCATGTGCTGGACCCGACCCAGGTGATGTACCCGCAGGTGAAGAACAGCCTGCCGGAGTTCGGCGCGGGCGACCGCGAGGGCCTCGCCGCCGTCGGCGCCGCAGCGGGCTGCCACCCGCCGCCGCGCGCCCGCCCCCTCCGGCGGTAGGCAGGCGCCTGCGGCGCCCGACCTAGAATCGCGGCCATGACCGAGCCGGGCGTCGAGCAGGTGGAGTCGATCGGGTCCGAGGTCGCCGTCTCACCGCAGACCCCCCGCCCGACGCGCGACAAGCCGTGGGTGATGCGCACGTACGCCGGGCACTCCACCCCCCAGGACAGCAACGCCCTCTACCGCCGCAACCTGGAGAAGGGCCAGACCGGCCTGTCCGTCGCGTTCGACCTGCCGACGCAGACCGGCTACGACCCGGACGACGAGCTGGCCCGCGGTGAGGTGGGCAAGGTCGGCGTGCCGATCACGCACCTCGGCGACATGCGCGCCCTGTTCGACGGCATCCCGCTGGCCGAGATGAACACCTCGATGACCATCAACGCCACCGCCATGTGGCTGCTGGCGCTCTACCAGGCGGTCGCGGAGGAGCAGGGCGCCGACGTCGCGCAGCTGTCCGGGACCACCCAGAACGACATCATCAAGGAGTACCTCTCCCGGGGCACCTACGTGTTCCCGCCGGGGCCGTCGCTGCGGCTGATCACCGACATGGTGGCCTACACGGTCACCGCGATGCCGAGGTGGAACCCGATCAACATCTGCAGCTACCACCTGCAGGAGGCCGGGGCCACGCCGGTGCAGGAGATCTCGTACGCGCTGTGCACCGCGATCGCGGTCCTCGACGCGGTGCAGGCGGCGGCGCAGGTGCCCGAGGAGCGGTTCGGCGAGGTCTGCGCCCGCATCTCGTTCTTCGTCAACGCCGGGGTGCGCTTCGTGGAGGAGATGTGCAAGATGCGCGCCTTCACCCGGCTGTGGGACGAGCTGCTGCTGCAGCGGTACGGCGTGCAGGACCCCCGCCACCGGCGCTTCCGCTACGGCGTGCAGGTCAACTCGCTCGGCCTGACCGAGGCGCAGCCGGAGAACAACGTGCAGCGCATCGTGCTGGAGATGCTGGGCGTCACATTGTCCAAGGACGCGCGGGCCCGCGCCGTGCAGCTGCCGGCGTGGAACGAGGCGCTGGGCCTGCCCCGGCCGTGGGACCAGCAGTGGTCGCTGCGCCTGCAGCAGGTGCTGGCCTTCGAGACCGACCTGCTGGAGTACGACGACCTGTTCCGCGGCTCGGTGGTCGTCGAGGGCAAGGTTGCCGAGCTGGTCACTGCGGTGCGTACCGAGGTGGACCGGGTGCAGGCCATGGGCGGGGCGGTGGCCGCGGTCGAGTCCGGCTACATGAAGAGCGCGATGGTGGCTTCGCACGCCGAGCGCCGGCGCCGCATCGAGGCCGGGGAGGACGTCGTCGT
Organism: Mycobacteriales bacterium; assembly: GCA_030447385.1. Lineage (GTDB taxonomy): Bacteria > Actinomycetota > Actinomycetes > Mycobacteriales > SCTD01 > SCTD01. The sequence goes on along the minus strand of JAUJOY010000007.1, from coordinate 144,968 downwards.
CGGCGTCAACCGGTTCACGACGACCGAGCCCAACCCGCTGATCGCCGACGTCTCGGGCTCCATCCTCACCGTCGACCCGGCCGTGGAGCGGCACGCCGTGGACGCCGTGCGGAGGTGGCGGGCCGCACGGGACGCCGCCGCTGTCGAGCAGGCGCTGGACGGCGTGCGCGAGGCCTGCAAGACCGAGGCCAACCTCATGGCGGCGACGGTGGTGTGCGCGAAGGCGGGTGCCACGACCGGCGAGTGGGCGGGGGTCCTGAGGGAGGTCTTCGGCGAGTACCGCGCGCCGACGGGGGTCTCTGGAGCGGCGGCCTCCGGCGAGGCGGGGGAGGCACTGGCGGCGGTGCGCGCAGCCGTCCAGCAGACCGGCAGGGACCTGGGCGTACGCCTGCGCTTCCTCGTCGGCAAGCCCGGCCTCGACGGGCACTCCAACGGCGCCGAGCAGATCGCCGTGCGCGCCCGGGACTGCGGCTTCGAGGTCGTCTACCAGGGCATCCGGCTGACGGCGGCGCAGATCGTGGCGGCTGCGGTCCAGGAGGACGTGCACGTGGTGGGGCTGTCGATCCTGTCCGGCTCGCACATGGAGGCGGTCCCGGCGGTGCTGCGCGGGCTGCGCGAGGCCGGCCTCGGCGACGTACCCGTGGTCGTGGGCGGCATCGTCCCGGAGGACGACGCCAGCAGGCTGCTCTCGCAGGGGGTTGCCCGGGTGTTCACGCCCAAGGACTTCGAGCTGACCGCGATCGTGGCGGAGGTGGTCGCCGTGGTGCGCGAGGCGAACGGCCTGTGATCAGGGGGGTCAGCGGGTTGCGCCGGGCGTGCCGCGTCATCGTCCCCGGGTTCTCTGCCGCCGCATCATGCTGCTCGTCGTCGCGAGCGCCCGGCCGGCTCGCGGGTTGCGGTCGGCCACGCGTACGCCGAGCTTCTCGAGGAGCCGCCCGAACAGCGGCAGCAGGACCGCGAAGAGCACCCAGGTGCGGATCCGCGAGGACAGGAAGGCCATGATCATGGCGTTCTCCTTCCCGAACAGCGCTCGGCCACGCGCATCGCGGGCTGGCTAGCCTCGGGCGATGCGCCTCGTTCTCGCGACCTGCAGCGTCGACTACGTGGGGCGGCTGACCGCCCACCTGCCGAGCGCGCTGCGGCTGCTGCTCGTCAAGGCCGACGGCTCGGTGTCCATCCACGCCGACGACGGGGCGTACAAGCCGCTGATGTGGATGAGCCCGCCGTGCACGACGCTCGAGACCGAGGGGCTCTGGACCGTCTGCAACCGCGCAGGTGAGCGGCTGGTCGTCACGCTCGAGGAGGTCGTGTCCGACAGCTCGCACGTGCTCGGCCGCGACCCGGGGCTGGTCAAGGACGGGGTCGAGAGGCACCTGCAGGAGCTGCTCGCGGAGCGCTGCGAGGTCCTCGGACCAGGGTGGACCCTGATCCGCCGGGAGTACCCCACGGACATCGGCCCGGTGGACCTGCTGTGCCGGGACGAGGCCGGCGCCCACGTGGCCGTCGAGATCAAGCGCCACGCCGAGATCGACGGCGTCGAGCAGCTGACCCGCTACCTGCACCGGCTCTCGACGGTGCTCGGTCCGGTGCGCGGTGTCCTCGCGGCGCAGAGCTTCAGGCCCCAGGCGAAGGTGCTCGCGGCCGACCGGGGCATCACCTGCGTGCTGCTGGACTACGAGGAGCTGCGGGGCAGCGAGGGCAGCACTCCGACGCTGTTCTGAGCTGGGGCTCGTACGCCGAAGCGCCCGTCAGGACGTCTTGCTCGCCGCGAGCGCGACGAGCAGCGTGATCCCGATGAGAGCCACGGCGGCGGCGATCAGGTAGTGGCCGTACCCCGGCGAAGGGAGTACGCCGTGGCGGATCGCCCGGTCCGCCGTGGCGTGTCGACCGGCCCCAGCAACGGCTGAAGCGACACCCAGACCGATCAACACCGCCGCCGCCCAGGACTGATGCGGGAGGTCGGAGGCGAACTGCTCGACCCCGGCTCCCGCGATGAGCAGCGTGAGGGCCGTGCGGACCCAGGCCAGCAGCGTGCGCTCGTTGGCGAGCAGGAAGCGCACGTCGACGTCCAGCCTGGACGGATCCGGGTCGGCGGCCACCGGAACAGGTTAGGCGGGCGGCATCGCGGAGCCGCAGCGCGCGGGAGTCCGGCGGCCCGCGCGTCGCCGGGTCAACGCCCTGCCCGCCGAGCAGGACGCTCCGAGACCGCAGGTGCTCGTCGTGACGTGCCCCCGTTCGGCCGCAAGGGGGCCGCCTCCCGCCGCAGCCGCCATTTCGCTGATACTGGGAAGCCGTCACGCGTCGGCGTGGCGATCGGCAGGAGGCGCAGTGGCTCGGCAGTTCTCCAAGGTGGGCGTGGTCGGGCTCGGCACGATGGGCGCCGGCATCGCCGAGGTGCTTGCCCGCTCCGGGCTCGACGTGGTCGGGATCGAGGCCGACGAAGCCGGTCTGGAGCGTGGCCGCAACCACCTGACGGCTTCCACCAGCCGGGCGGTGCGTCGCGGCAAGCTGACCGAGCAGGAGGTCGGTGACATCTTCGCCCGGATCTCCACCGGAACCGACCTGACGACCCTGTCCGACTGCGAGCTCGTCATCGAGGCCATCCCCGAGCGGATGGAGCAGAAGCAGCAGCTGTTCGCCGAGCTCGACGCGCTGCTGCCACCGGACGCGGTGCTGGCCACCAACACCTCGGCCCTGTCGGTCACCGAGCTGGCCACCGGCACCCGACGGCCCAGCCAGGTGGTGGGGCTGCACTGGTTCAACCCCGCGCCGGTCATGGGACTGGTGGAGGTCGTGCGCACCGTCGTCACCGACCCCCAGGTCCTCGAGGACGCGCGGGCACTCGTCGAGCGGGTCGGCAAGACTCCGGCCATCGCCGGCGACCGGGCCGGGTTCATCGCCAACGCCCTGCTGTTCGGCTACCTGAACAACGCGCTGCGGATGTATGAGAACCGCTACGCCTCGAGGGAGGACATCGACGCCGCGATGCGGCTCGGGACCGGCCACGCGATGGGTCCGCTCGCGCTCCTGGACCTCATCGGGCTCGACTCGGCGTACGAGATCCTCGAGACGATGTACGCCCAGACCCGTGACCACCGACACGCGCCGGCGCCGCTGCTCAAGCAGTACGTCACGGCCGGCCTGCTGGGCCGCAAGAGCGGGCGCGGCATCTACACCTATGCGGCTCCGGACTCCCCGGAGGTCGTCCCTGACGGCGTCGCGGCGACGGGCCCGCCCGCCTCCGCGCGCGCCGTCCGCCGCATCGGGGTCATCGGGACCGGCACGATGGCGAGCGGCATCGTCGAGGTCTGCGCGCGCAGCGGCTACGACGTCGTGTTCCGGGCCCGTGGCGAGGACAAGGTTGCGGCCGTCCGCGCGCGGGTGGAGGGCTCACTGGCCAAGGCCGTGCAGCGCGGCAAGGCCACCGAGCAGGACGCGGCCGGGGCCCGAGGACGCATCAGCGGCACCACCACGCTGGACGACCTGGCCGACTGCGACCTGGTGATCGAGGCCGTGGTCGAGGACCTGGCAGTCAAGAAGGCGCTGTTCTCGGCGCTGGACGAGGTCCTGAAGCCCGGCGCCGTCCTCGCGACGACGACCTCGTCGCTGCCGGTGATCGAGTGCGCCAAAGCCACCTCCCGGCCGCAGGAGGTGGTCGGGATGCACTGGTTCAACCCCGCGACCGTCATGAAGCTCGTCGAGGTGGTGCCGACCGTGACGACGGCGGACGACGTCGTGGCCACTGTGCTGGAGGTGTGCCGTACGAGCGGCAAGCACCCCGTGCTGTGCGGGGACCGTGCCGGCTTCATCGTCAACGCGCTGCTGTTCCCCTACCTCAACGACGCGGTCAAGATGCTCGAGGCCCGCTACGCGAGCACGGACGACATCGACCTCGCGATGACCAGGGGCTGCGGGCACCCGATGGGCCCCTTCGCGCTCATGGACGTCGTCGGGCTGGACGTCACCCTGGCCATCCAGCGCACCCTTTTCGACGAGTTCCGCGAGCCGGGCGACGCCCCGGCCCCGATGCTCGAGCACCTGGTCCGCGCCGGCTACCTGGGGCGCAAGACCGGACGCGGGTTCCGCGACTACAGCAGCGCGTAGTGGCCGGGGGATCGCGACGGGCCGCCCGCCGCGCGCAGGCCCGAGCAGCGCTGCAGCGGGCGGACGACGACGCCGCGCGGGTCCCCGGCGGTGAGCAGGTGGAGGACGGCTGGGTCGTCCGGTCCGTGTCCGGCACCGCCAGCTCCCGGCCGTACCGCTGCCCCGGCTGCGACCAGGAGCTGGCCGCGCTCTCACCGCACGTGGTGGTCTGGCCGGAGGGTCGACCCGACGACCGGCGGCACTGGCACAGCACCTGCTGGGCGGCGCGCGGCAGGCGGGGCGTCAAGGTGCACCGCAGCAAGAACGCGCCACGGTACGGCTGAGCCGGCCTCGTGCCCGAGATCCGCGCCAACACGGTGCTGCGTGCGCGACGCCGCGACGTCGTGCTCCAGACCGCTGACGGCCTCGACCTCGTGGGGGAGCTGGCGCTCCCGCCGGACCGTCCGCCGGTCGCCACCCTGCTGTGCCTGCACCCGTTGCCGACGCAGGGGGGCTTCATGGACAGCCACCTGCTGCGCAAGGCCGGGTGGCGGCTACCCGCGCTGGCCGACCTCGCGGTGCTGCGCTTCAACACCCGCGGGACGACGAGCCCACGGGGCACCAGCCAGGGCACGTTCGACGGCGGGCGCGGTGAACGGCACGACCTCGCCGCGGCACTGGACCTGTGCGAGGCGGAGGACCTGCCCGCCATCTGGCTGTTCGCCTGGTCCTTCGGGACCGACCTCGCCCTGAGGTACGGCTGCGACCCCTCCGTGGCGGGTGCGGTGCTGGTCAGCCCTCCGCTGCGTACGGCCGGACCCGACGATCTGGACTCGTGGGGCCGGTCCGGGAAGCCGCTGGTCGCGCTCGTTCCGGAGCACGACGAGTTCCTGCAGCCGGCGCAGGCGCGACAGCGCTTCGCCCTGGTCCCGCAGGCGGAGGTGGTCGCGGTGGAGGGCGCGAAGCACCTGTTCGTGGGCTTCACCGAACAGGTGCTGGACGAGGTGGTGAAGCGGGTGGCCCCCGGGGCCTTCCCGCTCCCGACGAGCTACGACGAGGCGCAGGGGTCCTGAGGCCTCAGGAATGGTCCTGGCGGGGCGCGATGACCTCGTTCAGCACCAGCTGGATCGCCGCCGCGATCGGGATCGCCAGGAGAGCACCCAGCACCCCGAGCAGGGAGCCTCCGATCAGGACCGCGACCACGGTTGCCGCCGGTGAGACGTCGACCGACCGCTGCATGATCTTCGGGTAGAGGACGTAGTTCTCCACCTGCTGGTAGATCAGGTAGTAGACGGCGCAGATGATGCCGACCTTCACCGAGGTGAACAGCGCGACGAGCGTGACGATCGCGGCGCCGATGGTGGCGCCGATCAGCGGGATGAGGCCGGTCAGCGCGACGATCATCGCCAGCGCGAGCGGGTAGTCGACGCCCAGCACCAGCAGCAGCAGGAACGTCGTCACCCCGGCGAGCGAGGCGATCGTGGCGGCTCCGGCGACGTATCCGCCCACCCGCGAGAGGATCTCGTCGGTCAGCAGGCCCACGCGGGCGCGGCGGCTGCGGGGGATGAGCCGGTAGGCGTTGGCCTTGATGGTGGGCAGGCTCGACAGGAAGTAGAGCGTGAGGATGAGGACCGTCAGAGCGCTGAAGAACGCGCTGAACACCACCCGGCTCACGCCGAGCACGCCGCCGGCGGCGGTGACGCCGATGCGGCCGGGATCGTTGAGCAGGCCCTGCGCGCGGTCGAGCAGCCCGAAGCGCTCGTCGAGTGCGGCGATCCGCTCGTTGTCCTGCAGCTGCGTGACGTAGCGCGGCAGGTCCTGGGTGAAGGCCTGCGCCTGCTCGACGATCGGGGGCACCACGGCGAAGCCGAAGCCGACGAAGAACAGCAGCACGGCCAGCAGCACGATCCCGACGGCTCTGCCCCGCTTGAGCTTGCGACGCTCCAGCGCCTCCACCGCCGGGTTGAGCCCGATCGCCAGGAACCCGGCTGTCAGCAGCAGGATGAGGATGGACCGCACGGCCACGAGCGCCTGGACCAGCCCGTACGCGAGCGCCACGCCCATCGCCGCGGTGAAGGCGACGCGGAACGGGGAGCGGGCCGACAGTGGACGCCCGGGCACGCCGAACGGGTTCTGGTCGTCAGCCTGCGCCTCGAGCTTGCGGACCGCGGTGTCGAGGAGCGGGTCGTCATCCCCGGCTGCCACGCGGGCGGCCTCCACGGCAGCGGTGCCCGCCTCGACCGCGCCGGTGCGGGCCTGCTGTGCGGTGGCCGCCGCGTCGGCAGCGCCTGCCTCCGCCCGGACGGCGCGGCCTGCGGAGGCTCCCGCCGCGCTGACGGCCTCGTCCAGGCGCTCCTCGACGGCCTCCTCGACGCGCTCCTCGACGCGCTCCTCGACGCGCTCTTCCACGCGCTGCTCGACGCGCTCCTCCACGCGCTCCTCCACGCGCTGCTCGACGCGCTCGACCACCGCCTCGGCGGTGGTGC
>JAUJOY010000007.1:25119-138299 GCA_030447385.1 Mycobacteriales bacterium | reverse complement strand
ACGCGCTCCTCCACGCGCTGCTCGACGCGCTCGACCACCGCCTCGGCGGTGGTGCCCGCCGCCTCGCCGCGCTCGGTCTCGGAGCCACCGTGCGGAGGGCGGTCGACCGGGTCCGGTGGGTGCGCCCCGGTGCCGGCGCCGCCCTGTCCGGTCACCCGCCGGCGCTGGCGCCGGGCGCGGCCGGCGGTACGCCCCGCCCGCCGTCCGGTGGCGCGGCGCCCTGGGGCAGGGCGCTGGAGGCCGGCGCGGCGTCGAGGGGGGCCACGGCCGCCGCCACCGCATCGCGCAGCTGCTGCAGCTGCGCGCTGATGGCGTCGCGCTGACGCAACAGCTGCTCCACCTGCTGACGCGCCTCCGCCGAGGCCGCGGCCACCTGCTGGCGCGCCTGCTCGTGCAGGGCCTGCGCCTGCTGCTGCGCCTGCGCGACGGACTTCTCGGCGTCGTGCCGGGCGGCTGTGCGGACCGCTTCTGCCTCGCGGCGGGCCACGGCCAGCTGGTTGTCCGCGTCCCGCTTGGCCTGCGCCCGGACCGTCTCGGCGTCGCGCTGCGCCTGCACGGTGAGGGACTGCGCCGATTCGGTGGCCTTGGCCACCTCGCGCTCGCGCCGCTGCAGGTCGGCCATCAGCTCGCTGCTCTCCCTGGCCGCCTGCTCCTTGGCGGCGGCGGCGACCCGATCTGCTTCGTCGGCGGCGCTGGCCCGGATGGCGGCGGCCTCCTGCTCGGCCAGCGCCAGCATCTGGGCCAGCCGGCCCGTGAGCACGGACGCAGCCTCTGGTGCGCCCGAGGCCCGCCGCTCGGCGTCGGCCAGCCGCTGCTGCAGCTGCTGGAGCTCCGCGCGCAGAGCGGCGAGCTGCTCCAGGTCGCTGGCGTGTCGCTGGTCGAACTCGGTGAGGGCGACTTCCACCCGGTCGGCGTAGTCGTCGACCTGGCGCTTGTCGTAGCCGCCGAACCGGACGACCGCGAAGCCGACCGCCTGCTCCTGCTCGAGCGGGACCAGGTCGTCGCTGCTGTCCTGCAGCCGGGACGAGGTCGCGGAGTCAGCGGCCCCCGACATGGTCGGTGCGGCTGCGGGCATCCCGGTGTCCTTCATGGGCCTGTGATACCACTCGCCGACTCCCTCGGCCCGCACCGCCACACGTGGACCTGCCCGGCGTGCTTCAGACGCCCCGGAAGCGGGAGAGCGCCTCCACCCGGGCGGCCCGGAACTCGGCCGCGTCCGCCTGCACTCCCAGCCCCTCCTCGGGGGCCAGGCACAGGACGCCCACCTTGCCCTGGTGCAGGTTCTGGTGCACGTCGCAGGCCGCCTGGCCGGTCTGCTCGAGGCTGTAGGTCTTCGACAGCGTGGGCGAGATGACGCCCTTGGAGATCAGGCGGTTGGCCTCCCAGCTCTCCCGGTAGTTGGCGAAGTGCGACCCCACGATGCGCTTGAGGTTCATCCAGAGGTAGCGGTTGTCGTAGGAGTGCAGATAGCCGCTGGTCGAGGCGCAGGTGGTGATCGTGCCGCCGCGCTTGGTGACGTAGACCGAGGCGCCGAAGGTCTCGCGCCCGGGATGCTCGAAGACGATGTCCACGTCCTCGCCGCCGGTGAGCTCGCGGATCTTCTTGCCCAGGCGCTGCCACTCCTTGGGGTCCTGGTTGTGCTCGTCCTTCCAGAACCGGTAGCCCTCAGCGGTGCGGTCGATGACCAGGTCGGCTCCCATCCGCCGCACGATGTCGGCCTTCTCCGGCGAGGACACCACGCAGACCGGTGTGGCGCCGCCGTTGAGCGCGTACTGCGTGGCGTAGGAGCCGAGGCCGCCGCTGGCGCCCCAGATCAGGACGGTGTCGCCCTGCTTCATGGCCGCGCCGTTGTGCGACACCAGCTGGCGGTACGCGGTGGAGTTGACCAGGCCGGGGGACGCCGCCTCCTCCCAGGTGAGGTGCCCCGCCTTGGGCATCAGCTGGTTGGACTTGACCAGCGCAAGCTCGGCAAGGCCCCCGAAGTTGGTCTCGAATCCCCAGATGCGCTGCTGCGGGTCCATCATCGTGTCGTCGTGGCCCTGGTGGTCCTCGAGCTCCACCGACAGGCAGTGGGCCACGACGGCATCCCCCGCCTTCCACCGGGACACGCCCGCCCCGACCGCGAGCACGACACCCGCGAGATCAGAGCCCACGACCTGGTACGGCAGGTCGTGCCGCGCCGCCAGGTCGTTCAGCCGGCCGTACCGCTCGAGGAAGCCGAACGTCGAGACCGGCTCGAAGATCGACGTCCACACGGTGTTGAAGTTGATCGAGGACGCCATGACCGCCACGAGAGCCTCGTTGGGGCCGAGAGCCGGGGTCGGGACCTCCTCGACGTGCAGGCTCTTGCGCGGGTCGCGCTCGCGGATCGGGACGCCTTCGAACATCGTCTGCTCGTCCTTGCGGACGACCACGCCGCGGTAGCTGTCGGGAACCGGGAGGCCGCGGACCGTCTCCGGTGCGCCGGACAGGATGGCGTCGAGGATCTGCTTCACGTGCGAGCTCCAGGGGGAGAGGCGGGTCGACCGCAGGTTACCTACCGGTAGCGGTCTGGCACGATCCGGCCATGCAGCCGGTGCTGGCTCTGCCCGCCGGGCCGCGCGACCACGTACGCGGTCCGCGCGACGCCCGCGTGACGGTGGTGGAGTACGACGTGGAGTGCCCTACTGCGGCCGGGTCGAGCCGTTCCTGCAGGACCTGCTGGCCTCCAGGGACGACGTCCGGCTGGTCTACCGGCACTACCCGCTCGTGGACGTCCACCCGCACGCCTACTCGGCGGCGCTCGCCCTGGAGGCGGCCGGTGCTGCCGGGCTGTTCTGGGAGCTGCACGACCGGCTCTTCGCGAGCCAGGACGCGCTGGGGAGGGCGGCGCTGGCCGGCCACGCCGAGGCCTTGGGGCTGCGCGCCGCGTCCGTCCTTCGACCGGCCAGCGAGCGCTGGGACCCGCGCGTGCGCGACGAGTTCGACAGCGGGGTCGCCAGTGGGGTGGAGGGGACTCCCGCTCTGTTCGTCAACGGCCGGCGCTACGAGGGCAGGCTCACCCGGGAGGGCATCGAGCAGGCCGTCGAGCAGGCTCTGGAGAGCGATGACGGCACCCGCACCGGCTCCCCCGGGGTAGGTCACCGCCGCTGCCCGCGCCTACCTGCGCACGGAGTCCGGGGGGGGGGGCGCTGCTGCTGCTGCTCGCGACCGTGGTGGCGCTGGCCTGGGTCAACAGCCCGCTGAAGGACGGCTACGACAGCCTGTGGTCGACCGAGCTGTCCCTGCGGCTCGGCGGGCGCGAGCTGTCCTACGACCTGCGGCACTGGGTCAACGACGGCCTGATGACGCTGTTCTTCCTGCTCGTCGGGTTGGAGATCGCCCGTGAGCTCTCGGTCGGGGAGTACCGCGACCGGCGCGCCGTCCTGGCTCCGGCCCTGGCCGCCCTCGGCGGCCTGGTCGTGCCGGCCCTCGTCTACCTCGCCATCGCGGGCGGTGAGGCGTCACGGGGCTGGGGCATCGCCATCTCCACCGACACCGCCTTCGCCTCGGTGTCCTCGCCCTGGTCGGTCCGCGCTGCCCGAACCGGCTGCGCATCTTCCTGCTCGCCCTCGCCATCGTCGACGACATCGCGGCCATCACGGTGATCGCGGTCTTCTACACCGACGACGTCGACCCGGTCGCGCTCGGTGTTGCAGGCCTGCTGATCGGTGCCCTGGCGGCGCTGCGGCGGCTGCGGGTGCACGAGCGCCCCGTACGTCGCTCTCGGTCTGGGCGCGTGGCTCGCGACGCTGGCGTCCGGGGTGCACCCCACGGTCGCCGGAGTGGCATGGGGCTGCTGTTCGCCTCCTACCGTCCCCGTGAGGAGCAGCTCGAGCGGCTTCCGGAGGCGGGTCAGAGCTTCCTGTCGGCGCCCACGGCGGAGCGGGCCCGCGAAGTCGTCCGCCAGCTGAACAGCTCGCTGCCGCTCAACGACCGGATCAGCCTGCGGCTGCACCCCCTGATGAGCTTCGTCGTCGTCCCGGTGTTCGTGCTGGCCAACGCCGGGGTGGTCCTCGACGCCGAGGCGCTGCGGCGGGCAGCCACCAGTCCGGTCGCCGTCGGCATCGCTGCGGCTCTCGTCGCGGGCAAGCTCACGGGGGTGCTGTCCGGCACGTGGGTTGCCCTGCGACTGCCCGCGGCGACCTTCACCGGCGGGGTGCACTGGGGGCAGGTCACCGGCGTGGCGGCGGTCGCCGGGGTCGGCTTCACCATCGCGTTGTTCATCACCGACCTCGCCTTCGACGACCCGATCCAGCAGCAGGACGCCAAGGTCGGCATCCTCGTCGGCTCCGCCGGGGCGGCCCTGCTGGCGCTTGCCGTCTTCCGCCTGCTCGCCTACCGCGGTGGCCTGTGCTACCCCGAGCACGTGCGGGCCTCGCTCCCCCCGCTCGACCAGATCCCGGACCCGGACTAGTGCTCGAGGCCCCCGGGGGCGGGCTCGACCAGCTCCACGAGCACGCCGCCCGCGCTCTTCGGGTGGACGAAGTTCACCCGGCTACCCGCGGTGCCCGTACGCGGCTCGTCGTAGAGCAGCCGCATGCCCTGCTCGCGCAGGTGCGCGCTGACCTCGTCGATCGAGTCCACGCGGTAGGCCATCTGCTGGATGCCAGCGCCGTTCCGGTCGAGGAACCTGCCGATCGTGCTGTCCGGGGACAGCGGAGCCAGCAGCTGCACGTAGCTGCCGGACTCGCCCACCTCCATCATCGCCTCGCGCACTCCCTGCTCCTCGTTGACCTCCTGGTGCACGCAGCGCATGCCGAAGGCGTTCTCGTAGAGCGCGATGGCAGCGTCGAGGTCGGCGACAGCGATGCCCACGTGGTCGATCCGGGTGACCTGCATGGACGGCTCCTTCTTCGGCGCAGAACGGGTTCTCGTATCGTTGCAGGGCCGGACCCTTCTGCAGTCCGGGCCCCGACGAATCCTGGAGGCATCCATGGCCGGATCCGTTCTCGTTGCCGGGGCGCGCACGCCCATCGGCAAGCTCGCCGGCGCGCTCTCGGACCTTCCGGCGATGGATCTCGGCGGGGTCGCGATCGCGGCTGCACTGGAGCGGGCGGGGGTGCGGGGCGACCAGGTCGACTACGTGATCCTGGGCCACGTCCTGCAGGCCGGCCAGGGCCAGATCACCGCCCGGCAGGCGGCGGTGAAGGGCGGCATCCCGATGGAGGTGCCGGCGCTGACGATCAACAAGGTCTGCCTGTCCGGCCTCACCGCCATCGCGATGGCCGACCAGCTGATCCGGGCCGGCGAGTTCGAGGTCGTGGTCGCGGGCGGCATGGAGTCGATGACCAACGCCCCCTACCTGCTGCCGCGGGGGCGCCTGGGCTACCGCTACGGCAACGCCGAGGTGCTGGACGCGACCTTCCACGACGGCCTGTTCGACGCCTTCGACAGGGTCGCGATGGGAGAGGGGACGGAGAACGCCAACGACCGCCACGGCTTCAGTCGGGAAGAGCAGGACGAGTACGCCGCGCGCAGCCACGAGCTCTCCGCCGCAGCGATCAAGGCGGGCCGGTTCGCAGACGAGATCGTGCCGGTGTCCATCCCGCAGCGCAAGGGTGACCCGGTCGTGTTCTCCGAGGACGAGGGGGTCCGCCCCGGCACGACCGTGGAGTCGCTCGGCAGGCTTCGGCCGGCGTTCCGCAAGAACGGCACCATCACGGCCGGCAACGCCTCGCAGATCTCCGACGGGGCGGCGGCGGTCGTCGTCATGAGCCGGGCGAAGGCCGAGGAGCTGGGGGTCGCCGACCGCATCCTGGCCGAGATCGGCGCGCACGGGGTGGTCGCGGGTCCCGACAACAGCCTGCAGCTGCAGCCCGCTAACGCCCTGCGTGCTGCGGTCGTCAAGAGCGACGTGGCGCTCGAGGATCTGCGGGCGATCGAGGTCAACGAGGCGTTCGCCGCCGTGGGGCTGGCCTCGCAGAAGGACCTGGGCCTCGGCGACGACGTGTTCAACCCCAACGGCGGCGCGATCGCGCTCGGCCACCCGATCGGCGCCTCCGGCGCGCGGCTGGCCCTCACCGTCATCCACGAGCTGAGGCGCCGTGGTGGCGGCGCCGGCGCGGCCGCCCTCTGCGGCGGCGGCGGTCAGGGCGACGCCCTGATCTTCCACGTCGGCTGAGTGCCTGCTCCTGCGCCGGCGCGCTCCCGGCGCGCAGTGGACGTACCGCTGCTGGTCGAGCAGGCCCGCGGGGACAGTCCGGCGCACCGAACGCGTGCCGTGGCCCGGCTGATCAGCCTCGTCGAGGACGCCCACCCGGCCCTGCGGGAGGTCATGGCGCTGCTCGCTCCCCGGGCGGGCCACGCCAGCGTGATCGGGCTGACCGGGTCGCCGGGGGTCGGCAAGTCCACGACCACCAACGCGCTCGTGGCGGCCTACCGCCGGCTGGGCCGGACCGTGGGGGTGCTCGCGGTGGACCCCAGCTCGCCGTTCTCCGGCGGGGCGCTGCTCGGTGACCGGGTGCGCATGCAGGAGCACGCCACCGACTCCGGGGTGTTCATCCGCTCCATGGCCTCCCGCGGTCACCTCGGCGGGCTGTCGTGGGCGGCCCCGCAGGCGCTGCGGGTGCTGTCGGCGGCCGGGTGCGACGTGGTGCTGATCGAGACCGTCGGCGTCGGTCAGGCGGAGGTGGAGGTTGCCTCGCTGGCCGACACCACGCTGGTGCTGCTCGCCCCCGGGATGGGTGACGGGATCCAGGCAGCGAAGGCCGGGATCCTCGAGGTGGCCGACATCTTCGTGGTCAACAAGGCCGACCGGGACGGCGCGGACACCGTCGTACGGGACCTGCGCTACATGCTGTCCCTCGGCGACCGGCGGACCGACGAGGGCTGGCGCGTGCCGATCCTGAAGTCCGTGGCGTCCCGCGGTGAGGGGGCCGAGGAGGTGGTCGCCGAGATCGAGCGGCACGGGCAGTGGCTGCAGGCCCACGGGCAGCTCGAGCTCCGGCGCCGGCAGCGCGCCGCTGACGAGGTGGAGGCCATCGCGCTGACGGTGCTGCGGGGGCGCATCGGCGACCTGCGCGGCGGCTCGGGGCTCGCGGCGGCGGCGGCGAAGGTCGCCGCCGGCGAGGCTGATCCGTATGCCGCAGCGGACGAGCTCGTGGCGGGCCTCGGTGGCTGACCTCACCCGCAGCCCGCTGTTCCTTGCACTGCGCGTGGTCGCGCTCGTCGAGGGCCTGTCCTTCGCCGTGCTGCTGGTCTGCTCGGTGCTCAAGCGCACGAGTGGGCCGGACCTCGTCCCGCTGATGGGCCCGGTGCACGGCGCGCTGTTCGTGGCGGTGGTCGTGCTGGTGCTCGTGCAGCGGCGGCGGCTGCGCTGGGGCCCGCTGTTCACGCTGGTCATGCTCACTCTCGGCTCGCCCGGCGTGCACTTCGCCCTGCAGGCGGGGCTGCGGTCGGACAGGGCGCCGGCGCTGTCGGGGTAGGCGACCTCGAGGGGAACCGGCGGCCACCCCGACACCCCCCGGGTGTTTCGGCTGCACGCCCCCGGTTAGGGTCCCGATGTGGTGCCGGACACGCTCCGGTGGCACCCGCACGACGCGACTGCCGACCTTCCGGGGAGCTTCGCGAGGGCCCTGACGTCGCCCAGATCGGCCCTCGCTCTCCCCGCTGCTCGCCAGCCGCTGCCCGGTCCTGGCGAGCCCCTGGAGAGGAACGAGATGCGCGTACGCATGAAGGTCGACGGCGTCACCTACGAGGACGAGGTGGAGCCCCGGACACTGCTCACCCACCACCTGCGCGACGGGCTCGGCCGCGTCGGCACGCCCGTCGGCTGCGACACCTCGAACTGCGGTTCGTGCACCGTCCTCGTCGACGGCGACAGCGTGAAGTCCTGCTCACTGCTCGCGGTCCAGGCCGACGGCGCGGAGGTCACGACCATCCAGGGGCTCGCGGACGGCGAGTGGCACCCGGTCCAGAAGGCCTTCCAGGAGCACCACGGCCTGCAGTGCGGCTACTGCACACCCGGCATGATCCTGGCGGCGGTCGACCTGCTGAAGCGCAACCCCGACCCCTCGGAGGACGAGGTCCGCCACGGCCTCGAGGGCAACCTGTGCCGCTGCACCGGCTACCAGAACATCGTCAAGTCCGTCCTGTCGGCCGCGTCCGAGATGCGCGGGCAGGGTCCGCTGCCCGGGTCCTTCCAGGACGCCCCCGACGCCGCCGAGCCCGCCATCGCCGGAGCCTCCTCATGACCGACCAGATGGACGCCGGCCTCGTCGCCGGGGAGATCGCCGAGCACCCTGATGCCCTGTCGAAGCCGTACGCGGGCGGGGAGCTCGGCCGCGGCCGGCGCCGCAAGGAGGACGCGAAGCTGGTCACCGGCCAGACCAACTGGACCGACAACATCACCCTGCCCGGCCTGCTGCACATGGCCGTCCTGCGCAGCCCGATGGCGCACGCCCGGATCGTGTCCGTGGACGTCTCGGCGGCGCTGGAGATGCCGGGGGTGATCGCGGCCTACAGCGGCGCCGACCTCGCCGAGGAGCAGGGGGCGCTGCCGTGCGCGTGGCCGGTGACCGCGGACATGGTGCACCCGGACCACCCGCCGCTGGCCGTGGACGAGGTGCGCTACGTCGGTGACGGCGTGGCCGTCGTCGTGGCCCGGGACCGCTACACCGCTGCCGACGCGCTCGAGGCGGTCGCGGTGGAGTACGAGCAGCTGCCCCCCGTGGTGGACATGGAGGCCGCGATCGCCGAGGGCGCGTCGCTCGTGCACGGTGACAAGGGCACCAACGTCTGCTTCCGCTGGCCCTTTGCCAGCGGCGACAGCTATGCCGACACCGTGGCTGCGGCCGGGGACGACGCGGTGGTCGTGAAGCGCCGGTTCCGCCAGCAGCGGCTGCTGCCCACGGCGATGGAGCCGCGCGGCGTCGTGGTCGCGCCGATCGCCGCCGCGGACGAGTACACCGTCTACTCCGCCACCCAGATCCCGCACATCCTGCGCGTGATGCTGGCGCTGGTCACCGGCATCGGCGAGCACAAGATCCGGGTCATCGCCCCGGACGTGGGCGGCGGCTTCGGCTCCAAGCTCAACGTCTACGCCGAGGAGGTCCTCGCCCTGGTCGTCGCGAAGCGGCTGGGCCGGCCGATCAAGTGGACCGAGTCGCGCAGCGAGAACTACCAGGCGACGATCCACGGGCGCGACCAGATCCAGGACATCGAGATCGCGGCCACCAAGGACGGCACCCTGCTGGGCCTGAAGGTGGAGCTGCTCGCCGACATGGGGGCCTACCTGCAGCTGGTCACCCCCGGCATCCCGATCCTCGGCGCCTTCATGTTCCCCGCGATCTACAAGATGAAGGCGTACGACTTCCACTGCACCGGCGTGTTCACCACCAAGACGCCGACCGATGCCTACCGCGGTGCCGGGCGTCCGGAGGCGACCTACGCCATCGAGCGGATCATGGACGAGCTCGCCGTCGAGCTCGGACGCGACCCGCTGGACCTGCGCAAGCAGAACTGGATCGCGCACGAGGAGTTCCCGTACGACATGGTCGCCGGGCTCACCTACGACTCGGGCAACTACGAGGCCGCCACCGAGAAGGCCGAGCAGATGTTCGACCTCGCCGGGCTGCGGGCGGAGCAGAAGCGCCGCCGGGACAGCAAGGACCCGGTGCAGCTCGGGATCGGCATCTCGACCTTCACCGAGATGTGCGGGCTGGCGCCCTCGCGGGTGCTCGGGTCGCTGTCGTACGGCGCCGGCGGATGGGAGGCGGCCCAGATCCGCATGCTGCCGACCGGCAAGGTCGAGGTGACCAGCGGCGCGACGCCCCACGGCCAGGGCCACCACACCGCCTGGAGCCAGATCGTCGCCGACGCGCTGGGGGTTCCCTTCGACGACGTCGAGATCATCACCGGCGACACCGACTCGAGCCCGAAGGGCATGGACACCTACGGCTCCCGCTCGCTGGTCGTCGGCGGCGTGGCGATCCACAAGGCGACCGCGAAGGTCCTCGAGAAGGCCAAGCGCATCGCCGCGCACCTGCTGGAGGCCGCCGAGGACGACATCGAGTTCGCCCGTGGCACCTTCTCGGTGAAGGGCTCGCCCGAGGCGAAGAAGACCATCCAGGAGGTCGCGCTGGCCACCTTCGCGGCGCACAACCTGCCGGACGGCATGGAGCCCTCGCTGGACAGCGACTACGTCTACGACCCGGAGAACTTCAGCTACCCGCACGGCACGCACCTGTGCGCCGTGGAGATCGACACCGAGACCGGGTTCACCAAGATCCGCAGGTACGTCTCGGTCGACGACGTCGGCAAGGTCGTCAACCCGGTGATCGTCCAGGGCCAGGTGCACGGCGGGATCGCCCAGGGGATCGGCCAGGCCCTCTACGAGGACGCGGTGTACGACGCGGAGGGCAACCTGACCACGGGCTCGCTGGTGGACTACCTGGTGCCCGCCGCGCCCGACCTGCCGCACTTCGAGACCGGTCGCACCGAGACCCCCGCGACGAGCAACCCGCTCGGCGTCAAGGGGGTGGGCGAGGCCGGGACCATCGCCTCGACGCCGGCGGTGATGAACGCCGTGCACGACGCGCTGCGCCCGTACGGCATTCGCGACATCGAGATGCCCGCAACGCCGGAACGGGTGTGGCGCGCACTGCACGGAAGCTCCGCGGGGCGCGATCCCTCGGGCACCGTGGGTCTGCTGGGGGCCTCCGGACCGGACACTGCCGGAAACGCTGCTGGAGGTGCCGCATGATCCCGCCCGCGTTCGACTACGTCGCACCCACGACCCTGGCCGAGGCGGTCGCGGCCCTCCGGGAGGCCGGTGAGGACGCCAAGATCCTCGCCGGCGGGCAGAGCCTGATCCCCGTGCTGCGCCTGCGACTGGCCTTCCCGACGGTGCTGGTCGACCTGGGAAGGGTCGACGAGCTGCGGGGGGTCTCCGAGGACGCCGGGACGATCGTCATCGGCGCGATGACCCGGCACAGCGAGGTCCTCGAGGACCCGCTGATCCAGCAGCACGCCGGGCTGCTCGTCGAGGCGACCGCGACGGTGGCCGACCCGGCCGTACGCCACCGCGGCACGTTCGGCGGCGCCCTGGCGCACGCCGACCCGGCCGGCGACCTGGCGGCGGTCGCGCTGGCGCTCGACGCCGAGCTCGTCGCGGAAGGTCCTGGAGGGCGGCGCACCATCCGGGCGAGCGAGTTCTTCGTGGACTACCTGGAGACCGCCCTGTCGCCCGACGAGATCCTCGCCGCCGTGCGCATCCCCAAGCTCGAGGGCTCCTGGGGCTACCGCTACGAGAAGTTCTCGCGGGTGGCACAGGCCTGGGCGATCGTCGGCGTCGCGGCTGCGGTGCGCAAGGAGGGTGGGGCCATCGCCGAGGCCCGGATCGGGCTGACCAACATGGGGTCGACGCCAGTCCGGGCCACCCCGGTGGAGTCGGCTCTCGTCGGCGCGTCGGACCTCGCTGCGGTCCAGGCCGCGGCAGCGTCCGCTGCGGACGGCACCTCCCCGCCGTCCGACCTCAGCGGTCAGGCCGACTACCGGGCGCACCTCGCGCGGGTGCTCACCGGTCGGGCCGTGGCCGCCGCCGCCGGGATGAGCAGCTGACCGGAGCGGCGGCGTCCGGCGCCCCGGGACGGCGCGGCCTGCTGCCCGAGGGAATCTCGGGTCCGGCGGAGATGGCTGGCCTGCTCGAAGGAGCCGGCTACTTCCCGGACGAGGGCGTCGCCACGGCGACGTTCCTGGCGCTCGCCCTGCCGCGCCCGCTGTTCCTCGAGGGCGAGGCCGGGGTGGGCAAGACCTCGCTCGCGACGGCGCTCGCCCGCGTGGTGGGTGCGCCGCTGATCCGCCTGCAGTGCTACGAGGGCATCGACGCCTCCCAGGCGCTGTACGACTGGGACTTCCCGCGCCAGCTGCTCCACCTGCGGGCCGCCGAGTCCGCCCGGTCGGCCACGGGGCCGCAGGACGTGGAGCGGCTCGAGTCCGAGGTCTACAGCCGCCGGTTCCTGCTCGCCCGCCCGCTGCTCGCGGCGCTCGAGACCTCCCCCGCGGTGCTGCTCGTCGACGAGGTCGACCGGGCCGACGACGAGTTCGAGGCCTTCCTGCTCGAAGTGCTCTCGGACTACACCGTGACGGTTCCCGAGCTCGGGACGGTACGCGCCGAGGTGCCCCCCGTCGTCGTCGTCACGAGCAACCGCACGCGTGAGGTGCACGACGCGCTCAAGCGACGCTGCCTCTACCACTGGGTCGAGCACCCCGACTTCGACCGGGAGGTGGCCATCGTTCGGCAGCGCGTCCCGCAGGCATCGCAGGCGCTGGCGGCCCAGGTCGCGCAGGCGGTGGCGGTGCTGCGGTCGCAGGACCTGCAGAAGCCGCCGGGCGTGGCCGAGACGATCGACTGGGCGCAGGCCCTGGTGGCCCTCGGGGCGCAGCGCCTGGATGCGGGCGCGGCGACGGCCACCCTCGGAGCGGTCCTGAAGTACCGCGAGGACCAGCTGCACGCCTCCCGGCGGGACGTGCAGCAGCTGATCACCGCAGCGGTGCTCGGTGGCTGAGCGCCCTCCCTACGACGCCGTCGACAGCCTCGTCGGACTGGCCACCACCCTGCGGGCCGCCGGGGTGGCCGCGTCTCCCGAGCGGGTGCACGCCGCCGTGTCAGCCCTGGCCCGGCTCGACGCCCTGCGGCGGGCGGACGTCTACTGGGCCGGCCGGCTGACGATGTGCGGGGCCCGGGAGGACCTCCCCCGCTACGACGCGGCCTTCGCGGCGTACTTCGGTGACCGCCCGTCGGCGGTGATCCGGCGTCAGCGGGTGAGCAGGAGCCAGCTGCGCCTGGTGGGGGAGCCCGGGGAGGCCGGTGCGGCGGCCGACGGGGCGTTGCCGCAGCAGTCGCTGTCGGCTGCGGCCAGCAGCGTCGAGCAGCTGCGGTCGCGCGACATCCGGGCGATGACGCCGGGGGAGCGGGAGCACCTGCGCCGGCTGCTCGCCGTCCTGGAGCTGCCGGCGGAGAGGCGCATCACGCGTCGTCGCCGTCCTGCACCGCGAGGGGGGATCGACGGGGGCCGGACCCTGCGGGTCTGGCTGGCCGCCGGGGGTGAGCCCGCACCGCTGCGCTACCGGGCCCCTGTCGCCCGGCCGCGGCGGATCGTGCTGCTCGTGGACGTGAGCGGCTCCATGGACGCCTACGCCGACGCGCTGCTGCGCTTCGCCCATGCGGCCTCGCGAGGCGGAGCTGCCTCTCGTGGCGGAGCTGCGTCCCGTACCGCCCTCCGGCGGGGGAGCACGGAGGTCTTCGCTCTCGGTACCCGCCTCACCCGGCTGACCAGGGAGATGGCGTGGCCCGACCCGGACGCGGCCATGGCAGCGGTGGCCGAGATGCTGCCCGACGCGGGCGGCGGGACGCGGCTCGGCGAGCTGCTCCAGCAGTTCCTGGACCAGTGGGGCCGTCGCGGCACCGCGCGCGGCGCGGTCGTCGTGATCCTGTCCGACGGGTGGGAGCGGGGGGATGCGGCTCTGCTGGGTGAGCAGATGGCCCGGCTGCACCGGCTCGCGCACCGGGTCGTGTGGGCCAACCCCCGCAAGGCGGCACCTGGCTTCGCGCCGCTCGCTGCCGGGATGGCCGCGGCCCTGCCGCACGTTGACGACTTCGTGGAGGGCCACAGCCTGGCAGCTCTGCAACACCTCGCCCAGGTCGTGCTGGGCCGCAGTCCGACGGAGGCCGCGCGTGCGTGACATCGCCGACGGGCTGCGGGACCTGCTCGCGGGCGGTAGGCCCTTCGCCCTCGCCACCGTGGTCGGGGCCTCCGGGAGTGCGCCCCGACCGCCCGGCGCCACGATGGCGGTGGGGGCCGAGGGGGAGGCTCTGGGGAGCATCTCGGGCGGGTGCGTCGAGGGCGCGGTGTACAGCACGGCCGAGCAGGTGCTCCGGGGGGAGGGGCCGGTCGTGCAGACCTACGGCTACAGCGACGACGACGCCTACGCCGTCGGTCTCACCTGCGGCGGGATCCTCGACGTCCTGGTCGCGCCCGCCGATCGGGAGGTCCTGTCCGCCTGGCTCGAGCGCGTCGACGTCGACGAGCCGGTGGCGCTGGCCACGGTCGTGAGCGGGCCTGCGCCCGTCGGGGCCCAGCTCCTCGTCGGGCGGTCGGAGGTGCACGGGTCGCTCGGCGCGGAGGGGCTCGACGTCGCGGTGACCGATGACGCCCGCGGCATGCTCGCCTCCGGACAGACCGGCACGCGCCACTACGGTCCGCGCGGCCAGCGGCGGGTCGACGAGGTCGCGGTCTTCGTGCAGTCGTTCACGCCGCCCCCGAGGATGCTGGTGTTCGGGGCGACCGACTTCGCCGCGGCCGTCAGCCGGATCGGGGCGTTCCTCGGCTACCGCGTGACCGTCTGTGACGCACGGCCCGTCTTCGCCACCGCGCGGCGCTTCCCGGAGGCGCACGAGGTCGTCTGCGACTGGCCGCACCGCTACCTCGAGGGCACCGAGCTCGACGAGCGCACCGTGATGTGCGTGCTCACCCATGACCCGAAGTTCGACGTCCCGCTGCTGGAGGTGGCGTTGCGCCGACCGGCTGCCTACATCGGGGCCATGGGGAGCCGGCGCAGCTCCGAGGACCGGCTGCGGCGGCTGCGCGAGGCCGGCTTGTCGGAGTCCGAGCTGGCGCGGCTGCACTCCCCGATCGGCCTGGATCTCGGGGCGCGTACGGCGGAGGAGACCGCGGTGTCGATCGGGGCAGAGATCGTCTCGCGCCGCTGGGGCGGCACGGGACGGCCGTTGTCGCTCACCGCCGGCGCCATCCACACCGGGGTGCGCCACCCCGGCGCCGTGCTGTCGGGAGCGTGAGGGTCGCGGGGCTGCTGCTCGCCGCGGGCGCAGGCCGGCGGATGGGCGGGCCCAAGGCGCTGGTGGAGCTCGACGGTGAGCCGCTCGTGCGCCGCGGGATCCGCCTTCTCGCCGACGGCGGCTGCTCGCCGGTGGTCGTCGTCGTGGGTGCAGCCGCGCAGGAGGTACGACCGCTGTGCTCCGGCGCGCAGGTCGTGGAAGCGGCGGGCTGGCGCGCCGGCATGGGCGCCTCCCTGCAGGCCGGGCTCCGCGCACTCGACGCGGACGTCGACGCGTGCGTGGTCGCCCTCGTCGACCAGCCGCTGGTCTCGGCGGTCGCCGTGGTGCAGCTGCGCGCCGCTCATGCTGCCGGCGCCGTGGCGGCTGTGGCGACGTACGCCGGGAAGCCCCGCAACCCGGTGCTCCTGGATCGCCGCACCTGGGCCGGTGTGACGGCATCTGCCACCGGGGACGAGGGAGCGCGAAGCTGGCTGCGGGGCCACCCTGATCTCGTCGTGCAGGTGGACTGCACCGGCGCCGGATCTCCCGACGATCTCGACACCCCAGCCGATCTGACAGCTCTACGAACGGCGCTACTTCGAGAGGGAACCCGATGAAGCTCGAGAACCGGTTCACCGTCCCCGTCCCGATCGAGCAGGCGTGGAAGGTCCTGCTCGATGTGGAGCGCGTCGCCCCGTGCATGCCCGGTGCGACGCTGACCAGCAGGGACGGCGACCGGTTCGAGGGGACCGTGAAGGTCAAGGTCGGGCCCATCAACCTGACCTACGGCGGCAAGGCGTCCTTCGTGTCCAAGGACGAGGCGAGCCACGTGGCCGTGATCGACGGCAGTGGCAAGGAGACCCGGGGCACGGGTACGGCCAAGGCGCTCATCACCTGCCGCCTGATCGCGAAAGGGGACAGCACCGAGGTCGAGGTCGACACCGACCTGAACGTGACCGGCAAGCCCGCGCAGTTCGGCCGGGGAGTTCTGGCCGACGTCAGCGGCAAGCTGGTGGACCGGTTCGCCGCCTGCCTCTCCGAGGAGATCGGGGCAGGCACGCCCCTCTTCACCCAGCTCGCGGGCGACGTTCCGGGCGCTCCGGCGGCGGTCGTCGGGGACGTCGCTCGGGTTGCCGGACCCCCTTCGACGCAGGCCGGCGGACCGGCTCCGGCCGGTGCGGCGCCGCCGGTGCGCCGGCCAGCTGTCCCGGACCGTGCGGCCACCGAAGCCATCGATCTCCTCGACACGGCCGGGGTGCCGGTCCTGAAGCGCGCGGCTCCTGTGCTGGCCGTCCTGGCGCTGCTGCTGGTGCTGCTGCGCCGGCTCCGTCACTGACCGGTCTCGGCTCCCCTTCGCCGCATCCTGTCCGCAGCGTCGCGGGTCGAGGGAAAGGCCAGCTCGGGCAGCTCGTCGACGTCGAAGAAGCCGACCTCCACCGCGTCGTCACCCGCGGTCAGCGTGCCGCCCACGGACGTCGCCTCGAACGCCAGGAAGAACGAGGCACCGCCGTGGCTCCCCCGGACGGAGGGCAGGGCGTAGACGTCGAGTACAGCGCCCACCTCCACCAGCAGCCCCGTCTCCTCCCGGGTCTCCCGCGCAGCGGCAGCACGCGGGTCCTCGCCCGCGTCGACGAAGCCGGCCGGCAGCGCCCACAGGCCCTTGCCGGGGCGCACACCGCGCCGCACCAGCAGGAGCCGCCCCGCCTGGTCGAGCACCACCACGCCGACGCCCACCTTGGGGTCGCGGTGGTGCGTGCGTCCGCAGTGGGAGCAGACCGGGTGGCGCCCGCCGTGCACCAGGCGCCCTGCGCAGCTGGTGCAGAAGGTCGCGAGGCTCATGGCGCAGCCTAGGCACCCGGCTGTTCCCTGACGCCGCAGCAGCCCGCGTGAAGGCACGACGTACCCTGCGAATGACGGAGCTCGCGACCGTCAGCCCCGACCAGGGTAGCCCGTACCACTGCCCGCCTCGCGACCCGAGGAGTGCCCACGTGACGCCAGAACAGATCGCCGCCGGAAGGGCACGGTGGCAGCAGCGCTACGACGCGGCGCCGCGGCGGGAAGCCGACTTCACCACTCTGTCGGGAGTCGAGGTGGACCCGGTCTACGGGCCCCGCCCCGGGGACGTCTACGAGGGCTTCGAGCGTATCGGCTGGCCGGGGGAGTTCCCCTTCACCCGCGGGCTCCATCCGACCGGCAACCGCGGACGGCTGTGGACCCTCCGGCAGTTCGCCGGTTTCGGCAACGCCGGCCAGACCAACGAGCGCTACCGGATGCTGCTCGCCCAGGGCGGCGGCGGCCTGTCGGTGGCGTTCGACATGCCGACGCTCATGGGCCGCGACTCCGACGACCCGCGGGCGCTCGGCGAGGTGGGGCACTGCGGCGTCGCCGTGGACAGCGCCCTCGACATGGAGCTGCTGTTCTCCGACATCCCGCTCGACGCGGTCACGACCTCGATGACGATCAGCGGACCGGCCGTACCGGTCTTCTGCATGTACCTGGTCGCTGCCGAGCGGCAGGGCGTCGACATCGGCTTGCTCAACGGCACGCTGCAGACCGACATCTTCAAGGAGTACATCGCCCAGAAGGAGTGGCTGTTCCCGAGCCGCACCTGCGGCTCATCGGCGACCTAATGGAGTACTGCGCTGCGAAGATCCCGGCGTACAAGCCCATATCGGTCTCCGGCTACCACATCCGCGAGGCCGGCTCCACCGCCGCGCAGGAGCTGGCCTTCACCCTCGCGGACGGGTTCGCCTACGTCGAGCTCGGGCTGTCCCGTGGCCTGGACGTCGACGTCTTCGCGCCCGGTCTGTCGTTCTTCTTCGACGCCCACATCGACTTCTTCGAGGAGATCGCGAAGTTCCGGGCCGCCCGCCGCATCTGGGCGAGGTGGCTGCGCGACGTCTACGGAGCTCAGACCGAGAAGGCGCAGTGGCTGCGCTTCCACACCCAGACTGCGGGGGTGTCGCTCACCGCCCAGCAGCCGGACAACAACATCGTCCGAACGGCCGTCGAGGCGCTCGCCGCGGTGCTCGGCGGCACGAACAGCCTGCACACCAACGCCCTGGACGAGGTGCTGGCGCTGCCGAGCGAGCGGGCCGCGCACATCGCCCTGCGCACCCAGCAGGTGATCGCCGAGGAGACCGGCGTCGCCAACGTCGCCGACCCGCTCGGCGGCAGCTGGTACGTCGAGCAGCTCACCGACCAGATGGAGACGCAGGCGGAAGCCATCTTCGCCAAGGTGCTCGAGATGGGCGACGCTCACGCGCCCTCCCCGATGACCAGCGGGATCCTGCGCGGCATCGAGGAGGGCTGGTTCATGGCGGAGATCGCCGAGGCGGCCTTCACCTACCAGGTCGCGCTCGAGAAGGGGGAGAAGAAGGTCGTCGGGGTGAACACCCTGACCGGAGGTGACCAGGCGCCGCTGGAGATCCTGCGGGTGAGCTCGGACGTGGAGGTCGAGCAGGTGCGGGCGCTCGGCGCACGCAGGGCGGCGCGGGACGACCCGGCCGCACGCGCCGCCCTCGCCAACCTCGTGGAGGTGGCGGCCGGCGAGGGCAACACGATCGAGCCGATGCTCGCGGCCATCCGCGCGGAGGCCACTCTCGGCGAGGTGTGCGGGGCGTTGCGCGACCTGTGGGGCAGCTACACCGAGCCGCCGCGCTTCTGAACGCGCGCCAGCCCCGCGCGCAGGCCCGCCGGCCACCGGGCAAGATGACCGCATGAGCATGCGTCCCACGGACCTCAACATCGCCGGTGCCATCGACCTGTCCGCGCTGCGCCCACCGCCCCCGAAAGCGGCTGCGGCTGCTCCCGCCGGGCCCGGGGCGGCTCCGGCTCATCCCCACGTGCTCGACGTCACGGAGGCGACGTTCGAGCAGGAGGTTCTGCAGCGCTCGCTGGCGGTCCCCGTCCTCATCGACTTCTGGGCCGACTGGTGCGGTCCGTGCAAGCAGCTGTCGCCGGTCCTCGAGAAGCTCGCCGCGGAGGGCGCGGGCTCGTGGGTGCTCGCCAAGATGGACGTGGACGCCAACCAGGCGGTGGCCGCGCAGCTGCAGATCCAGAGCATCCCGACCGTGCTGCTGGCCCTCGGCGGCCGGCTCATCCAGGGCTTCACCGGTGCGCTGCCCGAGCGTGACCTGCGGGCCTTCCTCGAGCAGGTGCTCGCCGCGGCGGCGCAGGCGGGACTTCCCGGTCCCGGCGCCCCGGACGCCGCACCGGCGCCGTCACCGCCGCAGCCGCAGCCCGAGCTCGTCGCGGCGGAGGACGCCATGTCAGAAGGGGACTACACCGCGGCGCTTGCCAGCTACGACGCTCTTCTGGCCCGCTCCCCGGCCGACCCTGAAGCGGTGGCCGGGCGCGCCTGGGCCGCGCTGCTGCAGCGCTCGGCGGACGCCGATCCGGAGCCGGTGCTGGCCGCCGCCGCCGCCGCGCCCGACGACGTCGCGGCCCAGACGGCGGCCGCGGACGTGGAGGTGCTGTCGGACTCGATCGACGCCGCGATCGCCCGGCTCGTCGACGTGGTGCGGCGCACTTCGGGTGAGGAGCGCAACGCCGCCCGCGTCCACCTGCTCAGCCTGCTCGACGCCCTCGACCCGCACGACGCGCGGGTGGTGGCCGGGCGCCGCTCGCTCGCCAACGCCCTGTACTGACGGTCAGTCGACCAGCGCCGCGGAGATGAGCTGGCGCAGCTCGGTCCGGATCGGGTAGGTGCTCGACGGCACGAGCTGGGTGTAGAAGTGCGCCGTCACCCGCTCGACCGGGTCGACCCAGAACGCCGTGCTGGCCAGGCCGCCCCACGTGAACTCCCCTGGCGACATGACGACCCGGGAGCGGATGGGGTCCACGGCCACCCCGAAGCCAAGGCCGTAGCCGACGCCGTCGTAGGCCACCTCGGTGAACTGCCCACGGCCGAGACCGGCCAGCGTCCCACCACGGGGCAGGTGGTTCCGGGTCATGTACGCGAGGGTGCGTGGCCCGAGCAGCCGGACGCCGTCCAGCTCACCGCCGCGCAGCAGCAGCTGGGAGAAGCGGGCGTAGTCCTTCGCGGTGGACACGAGGCCGCCACCGCCGGACAGCATCGCCGGCGGCCTCCTCATGAGCTCGCCCATGGCGTCGTAACGCACCGCCGGACCGCCGTCCGGGTTCGGCACGTACAGCGCCGCGAGGCGCGAGCCGTCGTCCCCGTCGACCCACCAGCGCGTGTCGGTCATGCCGAGGGGGCGCAGGATCTCCTCGGCGAACACCTCGTCCAGGCTCTGGCCGCTGAGCACCTCGACGAGGCGGCCGAGGACGTCGCTCGACACGGAGTAGTTCCAGGCCGAGCCCGGCTCGAACAGCAGGGGAAGGCGGGCCCAGCGCTCGCACAGCTCGGCGAGGTCGAGGTGCGGCGACACGAGCGGGTCCGCCTCGGCGTTCTGGTACATCTCGTCCAGCACGCTCGAGCGGGTGAAGGCGTAGGTCAGGCCGGCCGTGTGGGTGAGCAGGTGCCACACCCGGATCGGCTCGGTGGCCGGCACCGTCTTCGGCTTCTCGGCGTTGCCGCCGACGAGGACGCGCATGTCGGCGAAGTCCGGCAGGTAGCGCGAGACCTCGTCGGAGAGAGAGAACGCGCCCCGCTCGTACAGCATCATCGCGGCGACCGCCGTCACCGGCTTGGTCATCGAGTAGATGCGCCACAGGGTGTCCGGAGTGACCGGCAGGCCTGCTTCGCGGTCCCGCATCCCGTAGACGGAGGAGTGGACGGTGCGGCCGCGCCGCGTCACGAGCACCTGCCAGCCCGCCAGGCGCCCATCGTCGACGTAGCGGGCCAGGTGGGTGTCGATCCGCGCCAGCCGCGCCGGGTCGACGCCGACCTCTCGCGGGTCCTCGTCGACCCTCACGGCCCGCCGCTGGCGAGCCAGACCGTGGCGAGCGGGGGGACCCGCAGCACCGTCGACGCGGGCTGGCCGTGCCAGCCCCTTCCGGTGGCCGTGACCTCGCCGAAGTTGCCCACACCGCTGCCGAAGTAGAGCTCGGCGTCGGTGTTCAGGACCTCGCGCCACTGCCCTTGCCACGGCAGCCCCAGGCGGTAGTCCTCGTGCGGCATCCCCGCGAAGTTCGAGATGCAGGCCAGCGCCGAGCCGTCCGAGCCGAAGCGCAGGAAGGAGAAGACGTTTCCGGTCGCGTCGTTGGCGTCGATCCACGAGAAGCCGGCGGGGTCGACGTCCTGGGACCACAGCGCGGAGGTGTCCTTGTAGACCGTGTTGAGGTCCTGGACGAGCAGGGCCACCCCGCGGTGGTCGGGCATGTCCAGCAGCCACCAGTCCAGGGAGCGCTGCTCGCTCCACTCCGACTCCTGGCCGAACTCGCAGCCCATGAACAGCAGCTGCTTTCCGGGGTGGGCCCACATGAAGCCGAGAAAGGCGCGCACGTTGGCCAGCTGCTGCCACCGGTCGCCGGGCATCTTGCGCAGCAACGACCCCTTGCCGTGCACGACCTCGTCGTGGCTGATCGGGAGCACGTAGTTCTCGGCGTAGGCGTAGACCATCGAGAACGTCATCTGGTGATGGTGGTAGCCGCGGTGCACAGGGTCGTGTGCGACGTAGTCGAGCGAGTCGTGCATCCAGCCCATGTTCCACTTGAAGCCGAAGCCGAGGCCGCCGAGATGGGTCGGCCGGGAGACTCCGGGCCACGCCGTCGACTCCTCCGCGATCGTCATGGCGCCCGGGACGCGGCGGTAGACGACGGAGTTCAGCTCCTGCAGGAAGTCGACGGCCTCGAGGTTCTCGCGTCCGCCGAACTCGTTCGGCGACCACTGACCTGCCTCACGCGAGTAGTCCAGGTAGAGCATCGAGGCGACGGCGTCGACCCGCAGGCCGTCGATGTGGAACTCCTCCAGCCAGTACGACGCGTTGGCGACGAGGAAGTTGCGGACCTCGCGGCGGCCGAAGTCGAAGACCAGGGTGCCCCAGTCCATCTGCTCGCCGCGCTGCGGATCGGCGTGCTCGTACAGCGGCGTTCCGTCGAACCGGGCCAGCGCCCACTCGTCCTTCGGGAAGTGGGCCGGAACCCAGTCGACGATCACGCCGATGCCGGCCTGGTGCAGTGTGTCGACGAGGTGGCGGAACTCGTCCGGCGAGCCGAAGCGTGCGGTCGGCGCGTAGTAGCCGGTCACCTGGTATCCCCAGGAGCCGCCGAAGGGGTGCTCGGCCACCGGCAGCAGCTCGACGTGGGTGTAGCCCAGCCAGGTGACGTACTCGGTCAGCTGCTCCGCGAGCTGGCGGTAGGACAGGCCCTGTCGCCACGAGCCGAGGTGGACCTCGTAGCAGCTGAGCGGCTGCGCATGCGCGGCTGCCGCGTTCCGCCGGGTCAGCCACTCCTCGTCGGACCAGGTGTAGCTGGACTCCTCGACCACGCTGGCGGTCAGCGGGGGGGCCTGAGTGCGGCGGGCGAGCGGGTCGGCCTTCTCCCGCCAGACGGAGTCGACGCCGAGGATCGAGAACTTGTAGTGCGTGCCGGCGCCGGTGTCGGGGACGAACAGCTCCCACACCCCGCTCGAGCCCAGCGAGCGCATGACGTGGCCCCGGCCGTCCCAGCCGTTGAAGTCGCCGACGACGCGTACCCCCTCGGCGCTCGGTGCCCACACCGCGAAAGACGTCCCGGTCACCGTGCCGGTGACGGTCTCGTAGCGACGCACGTGCGCCCCGAGGACCTTCCAGAGCTCCTCGTGGCGTCCCTCGCCGATCAGGTGCAGGTCGACCTCGCCGAGGGTCGGCAGGTAGCGGTAGGGGTCGTCGCCCGGGTAGACCTGGCCCGAGTAGGTGACCTCGAGCCGGTAGTCCGTGACCCGTGCGCCGGGCAGGTGGGCCTCCCAGATGCCGCCGTGCAGGTGCTGCAAGTCGTGCCGCTGCCCCTCGGCGAGGACCGCCACGGCCTCGGCGCCGGGCCGTAGCACGCGCACCACCACGCCGGCCGCCGTCGGGTGCATCCCGAGGACGGCGTGCGGGTTGCCGTGGGCGCCGGCGGCGAGCCGCTCCAGCTCGTCCTGCGAGGGGCGGGTGTCGGGCGCGGACGCCGACGCGGTCGTTGCGGCGGCGGGCTCGGCCGCCGGGAGGTCCACCTCGGCGGGCAGGGGGTCCGGGCCGGCCTTCGCCACCCGCTTGCGCGGTGCCTTCGGCCCGGTCATCGCCGGTCTCCCGGCGCGGAGCCGGCCAGGCGCTCGATGCTGCCCACCGGGATCGCCAGCCACGAGGGGCGGTTGCGCGCCTCGTAGACCACCTCGTAGACCGCCTTGTCCAGCTCGAACGCGCGCAGCAGGACGGCATCGGCGCGGGGGTCGGCGCCGGCCGCGCGGGCGTAGCCGTCGCAGAACGCCTGGCGGTTGCGCTCTGCCCACTCCGAGGCGCGGTAGGCCAGCTGCGGGTCGCCACCCCGCTCGGCGAGCAGGTGCCGGGCGGCGTAGTCGTAGGAGCGCAGCATGCCGGCGACGTCGCGCAGCGGGCTCATCAACCCCGTGCGCTCGGCCAGCGGTCGGGCCGGTTCGCCCTCGAAGTCCAGCAGCACCCAACCGGTCTGGGTGCGCAGCACCTGGCCGAGGTGGTAGTCACCGTGCACCCGCTGCACCGGGATCGGGTCGGTCAGCGTCGCGACCGCGTCGTAGGTCTCCCGCAGCGCCTCGGCGTGCCGCTCGAGGTCGGGCACGATCGTGAGCGCCTCGTCCAGGCGGCTGTGCAGCTGGCGGGCGGCCGACTGCGCCACCTGCGGCCCGACCGTCCTGCTCGGGAGCACCTCGCGCAGGGTCAGGTGCACCTCCGCGGTGGCCGCGCCGAGTCGCTCGGACTCCCCGGCGAAGTCGCCGCCCACCTCGTCGGCGTGCAGGTCCGCCTCCGCGAACAGGTCCCGCACGCTGGCGGTCGCCATCGCCCAGCCTTCCGTGGCGTGCCGCTGGAAGACCTGCAGCAGCGCGAGCGTGGTCGTCTCGCCGTCCAGCTCGGCCTCGATCCAGCCGCGTGGCTCGGCGACGTGCGGGCTTCCGGCAGCCGCGAGCGCGCGAGAGATCTCGAGGTCCGGATTGGTGCCCGGCTGCAGGCGACGGAAGATCTTGAGAATCAGGTCCTCGCCGTAGACGACCGAGGTGTTGCTCTGCTCGGCGCCCATCACCCGGCTGGGCAGCGAGCTGTCCACCTCCCCGGCGCAGGTGAACTGCAGCCCGCCGTGCGCGTCGCCGGCGGCAAAGCTCGCCAGCAGGGCGCCCATCGCGTCACGGTCGTGCACGGCGTCGTAGAGCACCGCGTTGTCGACCTTCCCGATGAGCCCGGCGGCGAGCCGCGGAGGCACCTCGCCCTCGATGCGCCCGAGCAGCAGCTGGTAGCGCTCGCCGTCGGCTCCGGCCTCGGCGCCCGCCGCCACCCGCAGCACGACGTGCGACAGGCCGGCCATCGGCGTCTCCCGCTCGATGGTGACGCCCGAGATGGTCCTGCCCTTGCCGGCGAACCAGCGCTGGTGCGGCAGCCACGTGGTCAGCGCCGTGCTCAGGTCATTCACAGCTCCTCCACGGGTCCGAGGCCGAACCACATGAAGCCGTGGCCCGGAAGCGAGAGCAGGTAGGGCAGCTCGCCGATCCGCGGGAAGCGGACGTGCCCCGTCAGTTCGGTCGGCACCCGTCCTTCGAACCGGCGCAGGTCCAGCTCGACCGGCTGCGGGAAGCGCGACAGGTTGTTGACGCACAGCACGCGGTCGTCACCGAACTCGCGGACGAAGGCGAGCACGGAGGGGTTGCTCGAGCCGAGCTCGTCATAGGTGCCCATGCCGAACACCGGGTGCTGGCGGCGCACGGCGAGCATGTTGCGCGTCCAGTGCAGCAGCGAGCCGGACGAGCGCGTCTGGGCCTCGACGTTGATGGCCTGGTAGCCGTAGACCGGGTCGAGGATCGTGGGCAGGTAGAGCCGCTGCGGGTCCGCGCTGGAGAACCCGGCGTTGCGGTCCGCGCTCCACTGCATCGGGGTGCGCACGCCGTCGCGGTCACCGAGGTAGATGTTGTCGCCCATGCCGATCTCGTCGCCGTAGTAGAGGACGGGCGAGCCGGGCAGGGACAGCAGCAGGCCGGTGAACAGCTCGATCTGGTCGCGGCTGTTCTCCAGCAGCGGGGCCAGCCGGCGGGCGATGCCGACGTTGGACTTCATCCGCGGGTCCTTGGCGTACTCCGTGTACATGTAGTCGCGCTCGTCGTCGGTGACCATCTCCAGGGTGAGCTCGTCGTGGTTGCGCAGGAAGATGCCCCACTGGCAGTTCTTCGGAATCGCGGGCGTGTTGGCCAGGATCTCCGAGATCGGGTAGCGGGACTCCCGCCGCACCGCCATGAACAGGCGTGGCATCAACGGGAAGTGGAAGGCCATCTGGCACTCGTCGCCGGTCTCGGCATCCCCGAAGTACTCCACAACGTCCTGCGGCCACTGGTTGGCCTCGCACAGCAGGACCCGGTCCGGGTAGAGCGCGTCCACCTCCTTGCGCACCCGGCGCAGGAACTCGTGGGTCTCCGGCAGGTTCTCGCCGTTGGTCCCCTCGCGCTCGAACAGGTAGGGCACCGCGTCGAGCCGGAAGCCGTCGATGCCGAGCTCCAGCCAGAACTTCAGGACCTCGATCATCTCCGCCTGCACGGCGGGGTTGTCGTAGTTGAGGTCGGGCTGGTGGCTGAAGAAGCGGTGCCAGAAGAACTGCTCGCGGACCGGGTCCCACGTCCAGTTGGACTTCTCGGTGTCCACGAAGATGACGCGCGCGTCGGCGTAGGGCTCGTCGGTGTCCGACCACACGTAGTAGTCGCCGTACGGCCCGGTGGGGTCCGAGCGCGAAGCCTGGAACCACGGGTGCTGGTCGCTGCTGTGGTTCATCACCAGGTCGGCGATGATGCGCATCCCGCGCTCGTGCGCGGCGTCGACGAGCTCGATGAAGTCGCCGAGGTCGCCGAACACAGGAAGCACGTTCATGTAGTCGCTGATGTCGTAGCCGCCGTCGCGCAGGGGCGACTCGTAGATCGGGAGCAGCCACACGCAGTCGACGCCGAGCCACTTCAGGTAGTCGAGCTTGGAGGTCAGGCCGCGGATGTCACCGGTGCCGTCGCCGTTGCTGTCCGCGAACCCGCGGATGAGGACCTCGTAGAAGACCGCGCGCTTGAACCACAGCGGATCGCGCGACTCCTCGAGCGACACCAGGTCGTCGGAGGGGTGCTCGCCGCTCACTGGACGGCCGCCCTGGGAGCTGCCCGCCGGACGGTGAACACGTGGGCGGGTTCGGTGAACGGGTCAAGTCTCACGTAGTTGTGGGCTCCCCAGTCGTAGGTGCTGCCGGTGACGACGTCGAGGACCTCGATCCGGTCGCTCCGGTCGAACCCGAGGGCGGGCAGGTCCACCGAGACGGTCGCCTCGCGTACACCGTGCGGGTCGAGGTTGACCACCACCAGGACGATGTCGTCCCCGGCGACCTTGCTCCAGGCCATGACGTCGGGCGAGTCGACCGGATGCAGGTGCAGGTTGTCCAGCCACCGGAGCGCGGGATGCTCGTTGCGCACCCGGTTGAGCATCGTGAGGTACGGCGCCAGCGTCTGCTCGGGAGGATGTGACCAGTTCCGGGAGCGGAGCTGGTACTTCTCGCTGTCGAGGTACTCCTCGCTGCCCGGCTTGACCGCCACATGCTCGTACAGCTCGTAGCCGGCGTAGACGCCGTAGCTCGGCGACAGCAGCGCTGCGAGCACCGCCCGGATCTTGAACACCGGGGGCCCGCCGTACTGCAGCGAGGCGTGCAGGATGTCGGGGGTGTTCACGAAGAAGTTGGGGCGCATGTAGTGGCTGGCCTCGACCAGCTCGACCATGTACTCCTCGAGCTCGGTGCGCAGCGTCCGCCACGTGAAGTAGGTGTAGGACTGGGTGAACCCGATGCGTGCGAGCTCGTGCATCATGGCCCGCCGGGTGAAGGCCTCGGCGAGGAAGAGCACGTCCGGCTCGGTCTTCTTCACCTCTGCGATGAGCCACTCCCAGAACGGCAGGGGCTTGGTGTGCGGGTTGTCGACCCGGAACACCCGCACGCCGTGCGAGGTCCAGTGGCGCACGACCCGCAGCACCTCGGCGTAGAGGCCCTCGGGGTCGTGGTCGAAGTTCAGCGGGTAGATGTCCTGGTACTTCTTCGGCGGGTTCTCGGCGTACGCGATGGTGCCGTCGAGCCGCGTGGTGAACCACTCGGGATGCTCCTTGGCCCACGGGTGGTCGGGGGCGCACTGCAGAGCCAGGTCGAGAGCGACCTCCATGCCCAGCTCTACGGTGCGGGCGACGAAGGCGTCGAAGTCCTCAAGTGTGCCGAGGTCGGGGTGCACGGCGTCATGGCCGCCCTCGTCGGAGCCGATCGCCCACGGTGAGCCGACGTCGTTCGGCCCAGGCGTGAGGGTGTTGTTGGGTCCCTTGCGGTTGACCTTCCCGATCGGGTGGATCGGCGGGAGGTAGACGACGTCGAACCCCATCGCGGCCACCGCAGGCAGCCGCTCCATCGCCGTCCGCAGCGTCCCCGTGCGCAGGACGCCGGAGGCATCGGCCTTCGCGCCCTCCGAGCGGGGGAAGAACTCGTACCAGGCGCCGAACAGCGCGCGGGCACGGTCCACCCAGAAGGTGCGCGGTTCCGAAGGCGTCACCATCTCGCGCAGCGGATGCTGCGACAGCAGTTCCACGACCGTGCTGTCCATCGCTGCGGACAGGCGCTCCAGCGGTGGCCGCGCGGCGTCCCGGAGCACGGGGACGAGCGGGACCACTTGCGGGCGGAGCCTCTTCGGCAGCGCCCGACCTGCCCGGTCGTAGAGGATCGCGCCCTCCTCGAGCATCAGGTCGACGTCGACACCGGCCTCGATCTTCAGCGGGGCGTCGTGCCACCAGGTGCCGAGCGGGTCGCTCCAGCCCTCCACCGAGAACGACCAGAGCCCCTCGGCCGAGGCGTCATCGGGCAGGACCAGGGGAGCCGACCAGCGGTCCGTACCAGGGGCGCCTGGCTGCATGCGCAGGAATCCCGCTCGTCGCTTCCCGGCCGGGTCGGTGACGACGACGTCGGCGGCGACCGCGTCGTGACCCTCCCGGAAGACCGTGGCCCCGATCAGGACCGTCTGTCCCGTCACGGCGCGCGCGGAGTAGCTACCACACGAGACCGTCGGGCTGAGCGCTGTCACTGCTATGCGTCCGACCATTGCGCCGAACCTACTCGGAGCCCGCTTCCCGGCACCACGCGGAGGGGCGCTGCCCGCTAGGGTCCGCCTGGTGAGAGCACTCCGGAGGTTCACCGTCCGCCTTGCCCTGCCGCAGCCGCTGGCCCCGCTCGCCGAGCTGGTCATGAACCTGCGGTGGTCGTGGCATGCCCAGTCGCTGGACCTGTTCCGCTCCGTCGACCCGGCGACCTGGACGGCGGTCAAGCAGGATCCCGTTCGGTTGCTCGCGGAGGTCAGCCCGGAGCGGGTCGCGGAGCTGGCCGCCGACGAGGAGTTCCTGTCCCGCATGCGGGCCGCGCACGAGGACCTCAACGACTACCTCACCCGGCCGCAGTGGTTCCAGGGTTTGACCGGCGCTCCGCAGGCGATCGCGTACTTCTCCCCCGAGTTCGGCATCACCGAGGTCCTCCCGCAGTACTCCGGCGGCCTCGGCATCCTCGCCGGCGACCACCTCAAGGCGGCCTCGGATCTGGGCGTGCCCATTCTCGGCGTCGGCCTTCTCTACCGCGCCGGCTACTTCAAGCAGTCCCTGAACAGCGAGGGATGGCAGCAGGAGCGCTACCCGCCGCTCGACCCGCACGGCCTGCCGCTCACCCTCGTCACCGACGCCGCCGGAGACCCCCTGACGATCGGCGTCGGGCTGCCGGAGGGCCGGGTCCTGCACGCCCACGTCTGGCGTGCGCAGGTCGGCCGGATTCCCCTGCTGCTGCTGGACTCCGACATCGAGGACAACGCGCCGGAGGAGCGGCAGATCACCGACCGGCTGTACGGCGGCGGCTCGGACCACCGGCTGCACCAGGAGCTGCTGCTGGGCATCGGCGGGGTGCGTGCGATCCGGGCGTACACGTCGCTGACCGGCCACCCGGAGCCGGAGGTGTTCCACACCAACGAAGGGCACGCCGGCTTCCTGGGCGTGGAGCGGATCCGCGAGCTCGTCGACACCGGGCTGTCGTTCGAGGCGGCCCGCGAGGCGGTGCGCGCGGGCACCGTCTTCACCACGCACACGCCTGTTCCCGCCGGGATCGACCGCTTCCAGGCGGACCTCATCCGGCGCTACTTCAGCGGCTCGGCGGCGCTGCAGGGCGTGCCCGTCGACCGCATCCTCGAGCTCGGCTCCGAGCGCGATCCCGCGATGTTCAACATGGCCCACATGGGGCTGCGCATGGCGCAGCGCCGCAACGGCGTGGCTCAGCTGCACGGCATCGTCAGCCGCGGCATGTTCGCCGAGCTGTGGCCGGGCTTCGACAGCCGGGAGGTGCCGATCACCTCGATCACCAACGGCGTGCACGCCCCGACCTGGGTGGCCCGCGAGGTCGTCGAGCTGGCGCAACGCGAGTACGGCGGGACGCTGGCGCAGGAGCAGGGCTGGGAGGAGATCTCCCGCGTGGCGGACACCGCCATCTGGTCCACCCGGCGGGCGATGCGTGAGCGCCTCGTGGAGGAGGTCCGCCGCCGGCTGAAGGAGTCGTGGCTGCAGCGAGGTGCGAGTGAGGCCGAGCTGGGCTGGACGTCCTCGGTGTTCGACCCGGACGTCCTCACGATCGGCTTCGCCCGCCGGGTGCCCTCCTACAAGCGGCTCACGCTGATGCTGCGCGACCCTGGGCGGCTGACCGCGCTGCTGCTCGACCCTGATCGGCCGATCCAGCTGGTGATTGCGGGCAAGGCCCACCCGGCTGACGACGGGGGCAAGGAGCTCGTCCAGCAGATCGTGCGCTTCGCCGACAGGGCGGACGTCCGCCACCGGATCGTCTTCCTGCCCGACTACGACATCGGCATGGCCCGCTACCTCTACGGCGGGTGCGACGTCTGGCTCAACAACCCGCTGCGGCCGCTCGAGGCCTGCGGGACCTCTGGCATGAAGTCGGCCCTGAACGGCGGGCTGAACCTGTCGATCCGGGACGGGTGGTGGGACGAGATGTACGACGGGGAGAACGGCTGGGCGATTCCGACCGCCGACGGGGTGCTCGATCCGGACCGGCGTGACGACCTCGAGGCGCAGGCCTTCTACGAGCTGGTCGAGAAGCAGGTTCGGGCGCGCTTCTACGACGTCGACAGCAGGGGCATTCCGCACAGGTGGGTCGACATGGTGCGGCACACGCTGCGCACGCTCGGCCCGAAGGTGCTCGCCAGCCGGATGGTCCGCGACTACGTCGAGCAGCTCTACACCCCTGCGGCGCAGGCCTCCCGGGGACTGGCCGCAGAGGGCTTCAGCCCGGCCACCGATCTCGCGCAGTTTCGCACCCGGGTGGCGCAGCGCTGGCCCGACGTCCGCGTGCAGCACGTCGAGGGGGCCGGCATCACCGACACCCCGCAGGTGGGCACCGTGCTCGAGGTGCGCGCCGTGGTGGACCTCGCCGGACTCGCGCCGGACGACGTCACCGTGCAGGCGGCGTACGGGCGGGTGGACGAGGCGGACGAGCTGCACGCGCCGTCCTACGTGGTCCTCACCAGCCTGGGCTCTAGTGAGGACGGGCTGCACCGCTACGAGGGGATGGTGCCGCTGGAGCGGGTCGGCTCCTTCGGCTACAGCGTGCGGGTGCTGCCGCACTCCCCCCTGCTGCCCGGCGACGCCGACCTCGGTCTCGTGACCACGGCCTAGCGCGCGCTCCTAGGCGGGCCGCTCGGCTCGCAGCAGGACGGCCGAGAACCCCTCCAGCCGCACGCTGGCCGGCGCGGGAGCGGCGTCCGGAAGTGGCGTCTCCCGGGCGGTGTCGAGCAGCACGGTCCAGGACTGCGCCCATGGCCGACCTGGCAGGACGACGGAGGTCGGCACGGGGCTTATGTGCAGCACGAGCAGGAAGGTCGCGTCGGGAACGGGCTGCCCTCCGGCCGGGCGAAGTCGCTCCGCCCGGCCGTCGAGGTACATCCCGATCGTGCGCTGCGACGCGTCGTGCCACTGAGCCTCGGTCAGCTCGTTGCCGTCGACGCCGAACCAGGCCAGGTCCTTGACCCCATGCGCGTCCGGCCGGCCGAGGAAGAAGCCGTCCTGCCGCAGCACGGGGTGCGCCCGGCGCAGGTGCACCAGCTGACAGGTGAACTCCCGGAGGTGCTCGGCATCGGGGGCGAGATCCCACGGCTGCCACGACAGCGGCCCGTCCTGGCAGTAGGCGTTGTTGTTGCCCAGCTGCGTACGCCGCACCTCGTCGCCCATCGAGAGCATCGGCGTGCCGGTCGACAGGAGCAACGTCGTCAGCAGGTTGCGGGCCTGCCGTCGCCGCAGTCGGTCGATCTCCGGATCGTCGGTCGGCCCCTCGACGCCGCAGTTCCACGACCGGTTGTGGCTCTCCCCGTCACGTCCTTGCTCACCGTTCGCCGCGTTGTGCTTGCGGTCGTACGCGGTCAGGTCGTGCAGGGTGAAGCCGTCGTGTGCGGTGACGAAGTTGACCGACGCCGTCGGCGGGCGACTGCTGGCGCCGAAGACGTCGGAGGAGCCGGAGAGGCGGAAGGCCAGGTCGCGCAGGCCCTCGCCGTGCCCCCGCCAGCAGTCGCGTGCACCGTCACGGAAGCGGTCGTTCCACTCCGCCCACGGCGGCGGGAACCGGCCCACGAGATACCCCCCCGGACCGAGGTCCCACGGCTCCGCGATCAGCTTCACCTGGGACAGCACGGGGTCGTGCGCGACCAGCGCAAGGAACGGGCAGCTCAGGTCGACCCCGTCGTCCCCCCGCACGAGGGCTGAGGCGAGGTCGAACCGGAAGCCGTCCACGTGCATCTCGTCCACCCAGTAGCGCAGCGAGTCCAGCACCATCGCGAGCGCTGCCGGCGCGCGCAGGTCCAGGGTGTTGCCGGTCCCGGTGACGTCGGCGTAGCGGGAGCGGTCGGCCGGGTCGAGCCGGTAGTAGCCGGTGTTGTCGATGCCGCGGTGGGCGAGGGTCGGCCCGGTCGCGTCACCCTCGCCGGTGTGGTTGTAGACGACGTCGAGCAGCACCTCGAGCCCGGCTGCGTGCAGCGAGCGGACCATCGACTTGAACTCCGCGACCTGCTCTCCGCGGGAGCCCGCAGCGGAGTACGCCGCATGCGGCGCGAAGTAGCCGACCGGGGCGTAGCCCCAGTAGTTGGTCAGGCCGCGGCGCAGCAGGTGCGGCTCGCTGACGAACTGGTGGACCGGCAGCAGCTCCACCGCCGTGACGCCGAGGTCGAGCAGGTGCCCGAGCGCTGCGGGGGAGGCCAGCCCGGCGTACGTTCCCCGAAGGCGCTCGGGCACGCCCGGATGCCGTGCGGTGAAGCCCTTGACGTGCAGCTCGTAGACGATGCTGTCCCGCCAGGGCGTGGCCGGACGCCGGTCGCCGCCCCACGCGAAGTCCTCGTCGACGACGACCGAGCGCGGCACGCAGGGGGCGCTGTCCTGCAGGTCAGGGACCCGGTCCTGTCCCGGTCGCGAGCCGAAGACCGACTCGTGCAGGCCGAGCTCGCCGGACACCGCCAGGGCGTACGGGTCCAGCAGCAGCTTGCTGGGGTTGTGCCGCAGCCCGGACGAGGGCTCGAAGGGCCCGGTCACCCGGAACCCGTACAGCTGTCCGGGCCCGACCCCGGCGGCGTAGCCGTGCCAGACGTCGCCCGTGCGCTCGGTCAGGGGCAGGCGCCGCTCGACTCCGGCGAGGTCGAACAGGCACAGGTCCACCGCGTCGGCGGTGGCGCTGCGCAGCGCGAAGCTCGTCCCAGAGCCGTCCCAGTGCGCACCCGGAGGAACGGGGCTGCCGGGCCGGGGAGATGGCGGGGTCACCCGCTAGTGGGTAGGCCCGGACAGGTGGTGCAGCCGGGCGTGCCGGGACACCAGAGCCTCGTGGCGGAGGGCGCGCTGCGGCTGTCCGTGCGCGAGCACGAGGTGTCCCAGCAGCTTCTCCCGGTCGGACATCAGCTCCGTCCACTCGGTGACGAGGTCGGTCGCGGCCACCAGCGCCTCCAGCCGGATCCGCAGCGGCAGCAGCAGCAGCTCGCGCTCCAGCACGAGGACCAGCTGCTCGGGCAGCAACCGGCGCGGGTCCTCCTCGCCGGGCTCGGCGAGGTCGACTCTCAGGTCGTACTCGTCGTCCTCCTCCGCCGGCCGACCGTCGTCCTCGTCACCGTCGTACCCGGTCTCCACCTCGGACAGGGACAGCCCGGCCGCCGCGGCGTAGCGGGCCTCCTCGTCGAGGTCGACGTGGCCGGGCAGGCAGACGAAGAACGCGTCCTGCCAGCGCTCGAGGAGCTCGCGGGCGGCGCCGCAGCGCTCGAGGACGCTGCCCAGGTCGAGGACCCGGTCCCGCGGCGGGTCCAGCAGGGCGCGCTGCAGCGCGAGAGCCGCACCGGGCGGCAGGTCCGCCAGGGGGTCGGCCGAGGACACGGTGTGCACGATGCCGCGGGAGTCCCTGAACACCGCGGAAGTCTATGGTGCCCAGACCGCTTCGTGGGGAAACGTCGATCCGGGACGCCAAGGGAGGCAGCTGTGGGACAGCACGTACGGCTCGAGGTCGCGGACGCCGTGGCCACTGTCCGGCTGGACCGGCCGAAGATGAACGCCATCTCCGGGGCGCTGCTCGACGAGCTGCACGAGGCGGCCGTCGAGGT
The DNA here is from genome assembly GCA_030447385.1 of Mycobacteriales bacterium. Taxonomy (GTDB): domain Bacteria; phylum Actinomycetota; class Actinomycetes; order Mycobacteriales; family SCTD01; genus SCTD01. The sequence goes on along the minus strand of JAUJOY010000007.1, from coordinate 104,742 downwards.
GCGCGACCGGCCCGACGTACGGGCCGCGGTGCTCTACGGCGGGGAGCGCGTCTTCGCGGCGGGCGCCGACATCGCCGAGATGTCGGGTCGCAGCTATGCCGACATGGTGGCGTGGGGGGCGGTCCTGCAGGAGACGTTCCGGTTCCTTGCCCGGCTGCCGATCCCGGTCGTGGCCGCGGTCAACGGCTACGCCCTCGGCGGTGGCCTGGAGCTGGCCCTGACCGCCGACTTCCGGGTCCTCGGGGAGCGGGCGAAGGTGGGGGTGCCCGAGATCTCGCTCGGTGTGATCCCCGGCGCCGGCGGCACCCAGCGGCTGACGCGCCTGATCGGGCCCGCCAAGGCCAAGGGCATGGTGTTCACCGGCCGCCACGTCGCCGCGCAGGAGGCGCTGGCGCTCGGCATCGCGGACGTGGTCGTGCCGGACGGCCAGGTGTACGACAGCGCGCTCGCCCTGGCCGCCACCTACGTCAACGGCCCGAGGGTGGCGCTGCGCGCGGCCAAGCAGGCCATCGACGGTGGGCTGGACACCGACCTCGACAGCGGGCTCCGCCTCGAGTCGGCCCTGTTCGCGGGGCTGTTCGCGACGCAGGACCAGAAGACGGGCATGAGCTCGTTCCTCGAGGACGGGCCGGGCAAGGCGCAGTTCTCCGGGCAGTGACCGACGCCACCGCCGCTCGAGGTGCCGCCGGGATTACCCGCGGGTAACGTCGAGAAGGGCGGCGTCGGAACGGCAGCGGCGCGCAAGTACCGTGACTCCACCCCCGGGATGAGCTCGCCGCAGCGGTTCGACCGGTGCCATGGGTCCACCAGTCTGGAGGTCGGCGTCCGCTGTGAACATCGTCGTACTGGTCAAGCAGGTGCCCGACACCTGGGCCGAGCGCAGGCTCCAGGAGAGCGACAAGACGCTGGACCGGGCCTCCGTCGACGTCGTGATGAACGAGATCGACGAGTACGCCGTCGAGGAGGCGCTGCGCCTCAAGGAGGCCGCGGGGGACGGCTCGGAGGCGACTGTCCTGACGATGGGCCCGTCGCGCGCGGTGGAGACGATCCGCAAGGCGCTGTCGATGGGCGCCGACAAGGCCGTGCACCTGACGGACGAGGCGCTGCACGGCTCCTGCGCCCTCCAGACGTCGTACGCGCTCGCCGCGGTCCTGAAGACGCTCGACTACGACCTCGTGGTCTGCGGGTCGGAGTCGACCGACGCCCGGCTGTCGGTGATGGCGCCCCTGCTCGCCGAGCGGCTCGGCATCCCGCAGCTGTCCGGTGCCCGCAAGGTCACCGTCGACGGTCCGACCGTCCGGATCGAGCGGCAGAACGAGGTCGGCTACGACGTGGTCGAGGCGACGATGCCGGCGGTCCTGTCGGTGGTCGAGAAGATCAACGAGCCGCGCTACCCCTCGTTCAAGGGGATCATGGCGGCCAAGAAGAAGCCGCTGACCACGCTGGGCATCGCCGACGCCGGCATCGGCGCCGACCAGGTGGGGCTCGCCAGCGCCACCAGCGCCGTGGAGTCGTTCACCAACCGCCCGCCTCGCACCGCCGGCCAGGTCGTCAAGGACGAGGGCGACGGCGGCTTCCGCGTCGCGGAGTTCCTCGCGTCGCAGAAGTTTCTCTGAGAGGGCTGGCAGACATGGCAGAGGTTCTGGTGCTCGTCGACCATCTCGAGGGCAAGCCCAAGAAGGTCACCTACGAGCTGCTCACGAAGGCCCGCGAGCTGGGCACGCCCTCCGCGGTCTTCCTGGGGTCGCCGGGCCAGTCGGCAGCGGCTCTCGAGGGGCTCGCCAAGTACGGCGCCGAGAAGGTCTACGTCGCCGAGTCCGAGGAGATCGCCGGCTTCCTCACGGCCCCCAAGGCCGAGATCCTGGCCGGGCTGATCGACGACAAGAACCCGGTCGCGGTCCTGTTCCCCTCCTCGGTGGAGGGCAAGGAGGTCGCGGCGCGGGTGGCGGTGAAGACCGGCAGCGGCCTGCTTCCGGACGCGGTGGACGTCGACGCCGACGGGACCGCCACCCAGTCCGTCTTCGGCGGCGCCGTGGAGGTCCGCTCGCGGATCACCACCGGGACCAACCTCGTCACGATCCGGCCCAACTCCACCCCGCCCGTGGAGCAGGCCGGCGCCGCGCAGGTCGAGCAGCTGCCGGTGCAGCTGACCGAGGGGGCCAAGGCCGCGCGGATCGTCGACTCGGTGGTCGAGTCCGCCGGCGGCCGACCGGACCTCGGTGATGCCTCGGTCGTGGTGTCCGGTGGGCGGGGAGTCGGCGCCGCGGAGGGCTTCGGTCTCATCGAGGCCCTGGCCGACAGCCTCGGTGCGGCGGTCGGCGCCTCCCGCGCGGCCACCGATGCCGGCTGGTACCCCCACCAGCACCAGGTGGGTCAGACCGGGCGCACCGTGTCGCCGCAGCTCTACATCGCGGTGGGGATCTCGGGCGCGATCCAGCACCGCGCCGGCATGCAGACCAGCAAGACCATCGTGGCCATCAACAAGGACCCTGAGGCGCCCATCTTCGAGCTCGCCGACTTCGGCCTCGTGGGCGACCTGTTCACCGTCGTCCCCGCGCTGACCCAGGAGATCCAGCAGCGCAAGGGCTGAGACTGCCCGCTGCTCCTTAGACTGCCGCCTCATGGCCTCCTGGGATCGCTGCTCGCCCTCGCGGCTCGCTGCCCGGCGCGAGGTGGCGGTGCGGGCGCAGGTCGTGGACTGGATCGGTCCCTTCTCGCCCTTCTGGCGCGAGCGGTTCTCGGCGCTCGGGCGCACCCCGCGCCAGGTGGCGTCGGTGTCCTCGCTGGAGCGGCTACCGGCCGTCGGTGAGCGTGACGTGTGCCCGGACGGAGATCCGGCCGGCGCCGCCGCGCTGGTCCTGCAGACCCAGGAGCGCGGGTACGCGCTGCACGCCGAGGGGCCTGCGCTGCGCCGCGCGCTGTGGCGTCGCGCTGTCTCACGCCGTTCGTACCGGGACCTCATCGAGGCCGAGACCCGACCGACCTCCTACGTGTACGCGGGGCAGGCGCTGCGCTTCCCGGTGGCCAGCACGCGCAGCGACCTCGACATCGTGGCCAGGGTGGGCGCCCGGCTGTGGAAGGTCCTCGGGCTCCGCCGGTCCGACGTGGTGGTCAGCGCCCTGCGTGCGGACGCGACCGCGCTGGTCTCGGGGCTGTCGCTGGCCGCACTCGGCGCGGGCTCCCCGATGTTCGTGCCTGGGGAGGACGTCGAGGCCCTGCTGGACACGCTGCGGATCGCCGAGCCGACGGTGCTCGTCGTACCGGCCACCGGCGGGGCGGCGCTGCTGCGGCGGCTGGCCGGAGCGGGGGCGGCCGTCGCCAGCCTCACGACGGTGCTGGTCGCGGGACCGCCGAACGAGCAGGAGCGGGTCGAGATCGACGAGGTGCTGGGGTCGGCGCTGGGCTCGCGGGCGTTGACGCTGGCGGTGCACGTGCCCGACGGGCACCGCCTGGTCTGGGGGGAGTGCCGGGACTCGGCCGGGCGCACCGGCCTGCACACCTATCCCGACCTCGAGCTGGTCGACCTGGTCGACCCCGAGACCGGGGAGTTCTCCGAGGACGAGCGACCGGGTGAGGTGGTGGTCACCCAGCTCGGGATGCGCGGGAGCGCGCTGCTGCGGTGGCGCACCGGCGACCTCGCCAGCTACGTCGACGAGCGGCCCTGCCCGGGCTGCCGCCGTACCGTCCCCAGGGTCGTGGAGCTGCGCGGCAGCGCACTCGTCCCGGAGCTGGCGCTGCGCACCGGGCTGCGTCCGGTCGACCTGCGGGCGGTGGCTTCGGCGCTGTCCGGACGACCGGACGTGAGCGACTGGCGGGTGGTGCTCGGCAGCAGTGCGCGGGACGGCTCCGAGGAGTTCCTGGTCCACGTGCTCCCCCCGCCGCAGGAGGTGCCTGCGGACGTGGCGGTGGCCGTGACGCGCGACCTGCGGATGGCCACCGGCCTGCTGCCGAGCCAGGTCATCGTCGCTGCGGACGGGAGCCTGCCGTCGGGCGAGGGGCTGTCGCCGCGGCTGCTCGTCGATCCCTGACCCGATCTTCCTCAGGCCGCTCGGGCTACGCTCCACCGCGTGGCCTACCTCGACCATGCGGCGTCGACGCCAATGCTGCCTGAGGCCGTCGCTACGGTCACGGCGGCCCTGACGGCTGCGCTCTCCGCGGCCGGGAACGCCTCCTCCCTGCATGCGGGTGGACGGCAGGCGCGGCGGGTGGTGGAGGAGTCCCGCGAGCAGCTCGCCGCTGCCCTGGGCGCCCGGCCGTCGGAGGTCGTGTTCACCGGCAGCGGCACCGAGAGCGACAACCTCGCCGTCAAGGGGATCTGGTGGGCTCGGCGCGCCGCCGACCCTCGCCGGACGCGCATCCTCGCCAGTGCGGTGGAGCACCACGCGGTCCTCGACGCGGTCGAGTGGCTGGCCTCGCACGAGGGCGCCACCGTGGACTGGCTGGAGGTGGACGACCAGGGGCGGCTGCATCCGGACGTCCTGCGCGAGGCGATCGAGCGCGACCCGTCCGACGTGGCTCTGGTCACGGTGATGTGGGCCAACAACGAGGTCGGGAGCGTCCAGCCCGTCCGGCGCCTCGCCGACCTGGCGCACGAGTTCGAGCTGCCCTTCCACAGCGACGCGGTGCAGGCCGTCGGCCAACTCCCGGTGGACGTCGACGCCTGCGGGGTGGACGCGCTCACGCTCACCGGGCACAAGTTCGGCGGGCCGCTCGGCGTCGGCGCGCTGGTGCTGGGACGTGACGTGGACTGCACGCCGCTGCTGCACGGTGGAGGTCAGGAGCGCGACGTGCGCTCCGGCACGCTCGACACCCCTGCCGTGGCTGGGCTGGCTGTCGCCGCAGCCCTGGCCGTCCGGCGCCAGCCGGCGCTGCACGCCCGGCTCAGCGGCCTGCGCGACGACCTGGTCCGCCGGGTCCAGCGGGCCGTGCCGGACGCGGTCCTCAACGGCGCAACCGCACCGCACCGCCTGCCGGGCAACGCCCACTTCTCCTTCCCCGGCTGCGAGGGCGACTCGCTGCTGCTCCTGCTCGACGCCCGCGGCGTGGAGGTCTCGACCGGCTCGGCCTGCTCGGCCGGCGTGGCCCGGCCGAGCCACGTGCTGCTCGCCATGGGGGCGGACGAGGACACCGCCCGCAGCTCGCTGCGCTTCTCCCTCGGCCACACCTCGACCCTCGCCGACGTGGACGCCCTGCTCGACGCGCTGCCCGCCGTCGTCGAGCGGGCCCGACGGGCCGCACTTCCCGCCCTGCGCCGATGAGGCTGCTCGCCGCGCTGTCCGGCGGCGTCGACTCCGCGGTGGCCGCGGCCCTCGCGCTGGAGGCGGGTCATGACGTCACCGGGGTCCACCTGGCGCTGTCGTCCTCGCCCGCGACACTCCGCACGGGCGCCAGGGGGTGCTGCTCGAAGGAGGACGCGCGGGACGCCTCGCGGGTGGCAGACCTGCTCGGGATCCCCTTCTACGTCTGGGATCTCGCGGACCGCTTCCGGGCGGACGTCATCGACGACTTCGTCGGGGAGTACGCCGCGGGGCGCACCCCCAACCCGTGCCTGCGCTGCAACGAGAAGATCAAGTTCACTGCTGTGCTCGACCGCGCACTCGCCCTCGGCTTCGACGCTGTGGTGACCGGTCACCACGCCCGGCTGCACGAGGGCGCGCTGCGCCGGTCGGCCGACGCGGCGAAGGACCAGTCGTACGTCCTCGCCGTCCTGACCCCGCAGCAGCTCGCGCGCACCGTCCTGCCGCTCGGCGACCTGACGAAGGCCGGCGTGCGGGCCGCCGCCGCAGCCAGAGGGCTGCCCGTCGCCGGCAAGCCCGACAGCCACGACGTGTGCTTCATCGCCGACGGCGACACGGCCGGGTTCCTGCGGGAACGGCTCGGGGCCCAGCCCGGGCCCGTGGTCGACGCCGCGACCGGAGCGGTCGTCGGCGGCCACGACGGCGCCTACGCCTACACCGTCGGGCAGCGCCGCGGCCTCGCGCTGACCGTGCCCTCGCCGGACGGCCGCCCGCGCTACGTGCTCTCCGTCGAGCCGGGAAGCCGCACCGTGACGGTGGGTCCGGGGGAGGCTCTGGACGTCTGGACCGTACGCGCGCGCCGTCCGCTGTGGCTGGTGCCCCGCCCCCACCCGCTGGCCTGCGAGGTGCAGCTGCGGGCACATGGCGCGGTGCACGCCTGCGAGGTGCACGAGGAGGACGGGGCCTGGCGCCTGGAGCTGGCCACCGCCGCCCGTGGCGTCGCACCAGGTCAGGCCGCGGTGCTGTACGACGGCGAGCGGGTGCTGGCCAGCGCTACCACGGGCTGAGCCATGGACGAAGCGCGCTGCCGCCCTGGCTCGCCGACGCGCCTTCGCTGGCTAGGCTTCGGCTCATGGCCGACGACGTCTCGCTCACCGACCTCGAGGTCATCCAGCGCTACAGCCTGGCGGTGCGTGGGGCGACCGCCTCCCGCGCCGACCTGGTGCAGACGCTGTCCGCGGACCTCGCCTGGCTGACTGGGCGTGCGGTCCGCCTCGAGGACGACTCCGAGGACGAGCGGGTGCGCAGCCGCTCGCAGTACCGGGTGGCGCCCGGTGGGCCGGGCGCCGGGACGCCGGGCCCGGCCCGCAGTTGACCGATCCGCCCGCTCCCCCCTGGCGCGGCGCCAGTGGCATCGGGAGCATGCCGGGCATCGACCCGGACGAGGCCGTGCGCGTGGTGCTCGGTGAGCTGCCCGACCTGCCCTTCCTGCCCGAGCTGCCGGCCCGCGGCCCTCACGCCGACCTCGCCGGGCGCACCAGCGCGCTGCTCGTCGACCTGGCGGTGGACCTGCAGCCCACGGGATGGCGGCTGGTCCCGCGCGTCTCCCGGGACGGCCGCCGGGCCCGTGACCTGCTGGCCCGCGACCTCGACGCGCTGGAGGGCGCCACGCAGGGCGGGCCGCCGGCGGCGCTGAAGGTGCAGGCGGCGGGCCCCTGGACCCTCGCGGTGCTGCTGGAGCTCCAGCGCGGGGAGCGGGCCCTGTCCGACCCCGGCGCCGTCGACGACCTCGCCTCCTCCCTGGCCGAGGGCCTGCGCCGTTCCCTGGCCGATCTGGCAGCGCGTCTTCCGGGTACGCGCCTGGTGCTCCAGCTGGACGAGCCGTCCCTGCCGGCGGTCCTCGGCGGCGGCGTGCCCACGGCGAGCGGCTTCGGCCGGCTGCGCTCGCCGGACGGGCAGCGTGCCCGGGACGTGCTGTCCTCCGTGCTCTCGGTCGCGGTGGACACGGTGGTCCACTGCTGCGGACCCGAGCCGCCCGTGGAGCTGCTGCACGAGGCCGGAGCCGGGGCGGTCAGCGTCGACGCCACGGTGCTGACACGCCGCGACGACGACGCGATCGGCGTCGCCGTCGAGGGCGGAAGCGGGCTCCTGCTCGGCGTCGTCCCCGCTGTGGACGCGAGGCTGTCGGACCTGTCGGCCATGCTGGAGCCGGTGCGGGTGCTGTGGCGGCGTCTGGGCTTCGGGCACGACCGGCTGCCGACCACCGTCGTCGTCACGCCGACGTGCGGGCTGGCGGGAGCCGGGCCGGCGCATGCCCGGCAGGCACTGGCAGCCTGCACGGAGATCGCGAGGCGACTGGGGGAGCAGCCCGAGTGAGCGGCAAGGTCAGCGAGGAGGTCGACGGCGTCCCGGTGGACGTGCGCGAGCGGCACGGCGAGCTGTCCCGCACTCTCGACGAGCACGCCTTCCGCTACTACGTGCTGGACGCGCCGATCGTCTCGGACGGCGAGTACGACGCGCAGATGCGCGAGCTCCAGGCTCTGGAGGACGCGCACCCGACGCTGCGCACACCCGACTCGCCGACGCAGAAGGTCAACGGCACCATCTCGACGGAGTTCACCCCGGTCGACCACCTCGAGCGGCTGATGAGCCTCGGCAACGTGTTCAGCGAGGCCGAGCTGCGGGAGTGGGCGGCCCGGGCGGCCAAGGAGGCGGCGGCCGCTCGCTACCTGTGCGAGCTGAAGATCGACGGGCTCGCCGTGGCGCTCGTCTACCGCGGCGGCCGCCTGGTGCGGGCGGCGACCCGTGGTGACGGACGCACGGGTGAGGACATCACGCCCAACCTGCGCACCCTCGCGAGCGTCCCCGGGCGGCTGAAGGGGGACGACGTGCCGTCGCTGATCGAGGTGCGCGGCGAGGTGTTCATGGCCACCGGTGACTTCCGGGTGCTCAACGAGTGGCTGGTCGCCGAGGGAAAGGCGCCGTTCGCCAACCCCCGCAACGCCGCCGCCGGCAGCCTGCGCCAGAAGGACCCGCGGGTCACGGCGAGCCGGCCGCTGTCCCTGACCCTGCACGGCATCGGTGCGCGCGAGCAGTGGGAGCCGACCACGCAGTCCGAGGCCTACGCCCAGCTGCGCAGCTGGGGGCTGCCGGTGTCGGCCTACTTCCAGGTCTTCGACGACCTCGACGGGGTGCTCGGCTACATCGCCCACTGGGGGGAGCACCGGCACGACGTGGCCCACGAGATCGACGGGGTCGTGGTCAAGGTCGACCAGGTGGCCCTGCAGCGGCGGCTCGGCGCGACGAGCAGCGCCCCACGGTGGGCGGTTGCGCACAAGTACCCCCCGGAGGAGGCCACGACGACGCTGCACGACATCCGGGTCAACGTCGGCCGGACCGGCAGGGTGACGCCGTTCGCCTACATGGAGCCGGTGCAGGTGGGCGGCGTGATGGTCAAGCTCGCGACGCTGCACAACCAGGACGAGGTGCGGCGCAAGGACGTCCGCATCGGTGACACCGTCGTCGTGCGCCGGGCCGGCGACGTGATCCCGGAGGTCGTCGGGCCGGTCGCGGCGCTGCGCGACGGCACCGAGCGCGAGTTCGTCATGCCGACGCACTGCCCCGAGTGCGGCACCGAGCTGTCGCGCCCCGACGGCGAGGTGGACGTCCGCTGCCCCAACACCGTGTCCTGCCCGGCGCAGCTGCGGGAGTCGGTGTTCCACTTCGCCGGCCGCGGGGCGATGGACATCGACGGGCTGGGCTACGAGACGGCGATCGCGCTGCTGCAGGCCGGCCGGCTGACCGACATCGGCGGCATCTTCCACCTCACCGCCGCGTCGTTCGAGGGGCTGCGCGGGTTCGGCGCGAAGAAGGTCGAGCAGATCCTGCGCGGCGTGGAGGCCGCCCGCGGCCGCCCGGTGTGGCGGCTGCTCGTCGGGTTGTCCATCCGGCACGTCGGGCCGACGGCGGCGCAGGCACTCGCCCGGCAGTTCCGTTCCCTCGACGCCCTTCTGGCGGCCACGCCCGAGGAGCTGGCCGCCGTCGAGGGGGTGGGTCCGACGGTGGCTCAGGCGGTGCACGCCTGGTTCGCCGACGCGCGGCACCGCGAGATCGTCGAGCGGATCCGGGCAGGGGGCGCACGGACCGCCGACGCAGGCTCCGAGGAAGGGCCCCGGCCGCTGGAGGGCGTCACGGTCGTCGTGACGGGGACGCTCGCGTCGTACAGCCGTGACACCGCCATCGAGGCGGTGCAGGCGCTCGGCGGGAAGGTGACCGGCAGCGTGAGCAAGAAGACCGACTTCGTCGTCGTCGGCAGCGAGCCCGGCGCCGGCAAGTACGACAAGGCCGTCAAGCTCGGCGTGCCGATGCTGGACGACGGCGGCCTGACGACCCTGCTCACGAGCGGACCGGATGCGGCCCGGGCGGTGGCGCAGAGCTCCCGAGGCGATGCTGCCGGCGGCGACGCCGTCGAGGGCGACGCCGTCCGCACCTGGCCGCCGACGTCGGAGGGCTGATGCGCACGAGTGTGGAGGGCGGGCCCTCCCGGATGCGGTGGGTCCTGGCGGCTGTCGTTGCCGCGACCGCGCTCGCCGCCTGCGGGGACGGTGCCGGCGGCAGCGGGAGTGGGACCGGCCTCGACCGCACAGCCGGTGGCGCCCGGGGCGGTGACGTCGCGCGCCTGCAGCCGGGTGACCGCCCGGTGCGCTTCCGCCTGGACACCTCGGTGACGCCCGAGCTCACCGGCTTCGTCGTCGAGACCCTCCAGTGGGCGCACGAGGACCTCGGCGACAGCGGGCCGTTGACCGTCCACGTCTACAGCGACGAGGAGCGCTTCGTGCGCGCCTACACCGACGAGTACGCCATCTCCGCGGACGAAGCCCGCACAGAGCTGGACGCCGGCATGCACGCCTTCGCCAGCCCCGGCGGCCACATCTGGCTCTACCTGCCCAACTTCGAGCAGGCACCGCTGGGCTTTCAGCGGCTGACCCTGTTCCACGAGTACCAGCACACGCAGCAGCAGTGGCAGGCCGTCGTGAACTTCCAGAGCGAGCGGGTCGGCGAGCGCTCCTTCGTCCCGCGCTGGCTGGTCGAGGGGTGCGCCGAGCACCTGGCGGTGCAGGCCTCCTCGAAGCGCGGCTTCCTCGACGCGGCGCAGGAGCGGGCCACCGTCGTGTCGTTGGCCCAGCAGAGCGCCGAGCCGCTGCGCGAGTTCGAGACCCGTGGTCAGGCGGAGTTCATCGGCGGGAAGGAGGAGGCCTACACCGTGGGCTCGCTGGCGTGCGAGCGGCTGTCGGCGACCTTCGGCGAGGACTCGGTCCTCTCCCGGTTCTGGGTGTCCATGGAGCAGACCCGCGACTGGAACGCCGCATTCGTGGCGGCGTTCGGCGTGTCGCCGGACGCGTTCTACGCCGACTTCGAGCGCTACCGCGCAACGCTCTGACCTGCCTGGCGCCGGCGGCGGGCGAGAACCTCAGGCCAGCGCCTCGGCTGCCGAGACCGTCGCGGCGATACCGGCCAGGTGGACCAGGCGAAGCAGCTCCGAGTCGCGAAAGCGCGGGCCACCGGTACGCCCCAGCAGCACGGCGCGGTCGGGTCGGCCCACCGGCGCCGCCAGCAGCTCCATGCCGAGCGCCCGCCAGTGCTCCGGCGCCCAGGAGTCGCGCGGGTCCAGCCGGCGCCCCGACGGCAGCGGTAGCCACGGCATCGCCAACCGCTCCAGGTCCGGAGCTCCGGGACTGGCCTCGAGCACCGTGGGACCGGGAGCCACCAGGACCGCCCAGGCCGCGCGGAAGACGCCGGGCAGGCCGTCGACGAGGAGCTTCAGGCCGGCCACCGGGTGGGCGGCCAGCTGCTCCACGAGCTCGAGGTCGCGGTGCAGGTCCGACCCCCCGTAGTAGGGCCGCAGCGACTCGACGACCACCCCGGGGACCGACTGCGCGGTCGTGATCAGCGTGTCGGCGAGGCCTCCGGGCGGCAGCGTCACGAGCAGGTCGTCCACCGCGCCGTCCGGACCGCGCTCGACGACGTCGAGGCTGAGAATGTCCGCGCCCGCACGGCCGAGGGCGGTCGCGACCGCGCCCAGCATCCCTGGCCGGTCAGGCAGCACGACGCGCAGCAGGTAGGACATGTCCACTCTCTCGTGTCGCGACCGGCCCCGCGGACGACTCAGTCTGTCGCTGCGGCGTTGCCACCATGTTGCGCCGCCGTGTCGCCCCCGCGCCAACCCGACCATGGATCAGCGCAGAAGTGGAGCGCGGAACGCGGAACCCTAGACTCTGCGGCGTCCCCGTTCCCCGCCGAGGAGCCGCATGCCCGAGATCACCCGCGAGGAGGTCGCGCATCTGGCGCGGCTGTCGCGGCTGGCCCTCGAGGACGCCGAGCTCGACGCTCTGGCCGCCCAGCTCGACGTGATCCTCGGTGCGGTCGCGCAGATCTCGCAGGTGACGGAGGCGGCCGACGTCCCCCCGACGACGCACGCGGTCCCCCTCGAGAACGTCACGCGCCCGGACGTCGTACGCCCGTCACTGGACCGCGACACGGTGCTCGCCGCTGCTCCCGCCGCCGAGGACGGGCGCTTCCGGGTGCCGCGCATCCTGGACGCCGAATGAGCTCGGCCGACCTCACCCGGTTCACCGCTGCCGAGACGGCCGCCGCCATCGCGAGCCGAGAGGTCAGCGCGGTGGAGGTCGCGCAGGCCCACCTCGAGCGGATCTCCTCGGTGGACGGCGCGGTGCACGCCTTCCTGCACGTGGATGCCGACGGCGCCCTCGCCGCGGCAGCCCGGGTCGACGCCGCCCGCGCGGCGGGGACCGCCCTCGGGCCACTGGCCGGCGTACCGCTCGCCATGAAGGACGTGATCGTCACCCAGGGCATCCCGACCACCGCCGGGTCGCGGATCCTCGAGGGCTGGGTCCCGCCCTACGACGCGACGATCCTCACCCGGCTGAAGGGCGCCGGCCTGGTCCTGCTGGGCAAGACCAACATGGACGAGTTCGCGATGGGCTCCTCCACCGAGCACAGCGCCTACGGCCCGACGTTCAACCCGTGGGACCTCGGCCGCATCCCGGGCGGCAGCGGAGGAGGCTCGGCCGCGGCGGTGGCGGCGTACGAAGCCCCCCTCGCCGTCGGCACCGACACCGGTGGCTCGATCCGCCAGCCGGCGTCGGTCACGGGCACCGTCGGGGTCAAGCCGACGTACGGCGGGGTCTCCCGCTTCGGGCTGATCGCCTTCTCCAGCTCGCTCGACCAGGCGGGTCCCTGCGCACGCACCGTCCTCGACGCGGCGCTGCTGCACGAGGCCATGGCCGGGCACGACCCCGCCGACTCCACGTCCATCGACGCGCCGGTCCCGCCCGTGGTCGCGGCGGCCCGCAGCGGCGACGTCGCCGGGCTGCGCGTCGGGGTCGTCCGCGAGCTGTCCGGCGAGGGCTACGAGCCCGGCGTGCAGCAGCGCTTCGAGGAGGCGGTGGCGCTGCTGAGCGACCTCGGCGCGAAGGTGGTCGAGGTGAGCTGCCCGCACTTCGCGTACGCCCTGCCCGCCTACTACCTCATCGCCCCCTCGGAGGCGTCGTCCAACCTGGCCCGCTTCGACAGCGTCCGCTACGGCCTGCGGGTGGACGACGACGGCGTACGCAGCCTCGAGGAGGTCATGTCGGCGACCCGCGCCGCCGGCTTCGGGGCGGAGGTCAAGCGGCGCATCATCCTGGGCACCTACGCCCTGTCCAGCGGTTACTACGACGCCTACTACGGCCAGGCGCAGAAGGTGCGCACCCTCATCACCCGCGACTTCGCCGCGGCCTTCGAGATCGCGGACGTGCTGGTCTCGCCGGCCTCGCCCGGGGTGGCGTTCCCGCTGGGCGCGAAGGTGGACGACCCGCTGGCGATGTACCGCCAGGACCTGGCGACCATCCCGTCCAACCTCTACGGCGGCCCGGCTATGTCGCTGCCGATGGGCCTGTCGGAGGGGCTGCCCGTCGGCCTGCAGGTGATGGCGCCGACGATGCGCGACGACCTGCTCTACCAGGTGGCGGGAGCCCTCGAGGCGGCCCTGCACGACAGGTGGGGCGGCAACCTGCTGGCGTCCGTCCCCGAGCTGGCGGCCTGAGCCGTGTCGCTCGTGTCCGGGGTCAGCGTCGAGCGGCTCATAGCCTCAGCACCTGGTCCCATCTTCGACCTGCTGGCCGACCCCAGCCGGCACCGTGAGATCGACGGCTCGGGCACCGTGCGGGATGCACCGTCCGGATCGGTGCGCCTCTCGCTCGGGGCCAGGTTCGGGATGGGCATGCGGGCCGGTGGCTCCTACACGATGGTCAACGAGGTCGTCGAGTTCGAGACCGACCGCCTCATCGCCTGGCAGCCCCGGCCGGCTGTCCGGGTGGCGAGGAAGGTCCTGGGTGGCCGCATCTGGCGCTACGAGCTGGAGCCGGTCGAAGGCGGCACCCGGGTGCGGGAGACCTGGGACATCTCGCAGGAGCGCCTGCCCGTGCTGATCCTGCCGCTGAGGGGGATCGTGCGCAGGAGCATGGAGCAGACGCTGTCCCGGATCGAGCGGATCGTGACGTCGTGAGCGAGCCCGCCGTCCCCTACGCCGAGGCCCTGCGCGAGTTCGAGCCGGTCATCGGGCTCGAGACACACGTCGAGCTCGGCACCGCCAGCAAGATGTTCTGCGGCTGCGACGCCAGCTTCGGCGCGGAGCCCAACACCCACACCTGCCCGGTGTGCCTCGGCCTGCCCGGCGCGCTCCCCGTGGTGAACGCGCGCGCCATCGAGTCGACCGTCCGCATCGGGCTCGCGCTGCACTGCGACATCGCGTCGTGGTGCAGGTTCGCGCGCAAGAACTACTTCTACCCCGACATGCCGAAGAACTTCCAGACCAGCCAGTACGACGAGCCGCTGTGCACCGACGGCTACCTCGACGTGGAGGTCCCCGTTGAAGGAGGGACAGCCGAGACGGTGCGGATCCCGATCGAGCGCGTGCACCTGGAGGAGGACACCGGCAAGTCGCTGCACGTCGGTGGTGCCACCGGCCGCATCCACGGCGCCTCGCACAGCCTCGTCGACTACAACCGGGCCGGCATCCCGCTCGTCGAGATCGTCACCAAGCCCGTGGCCGGCACCGGTGCGCGTCCGGCCGAGGTGGCCAAGGCCTACGTCACCGAGCTGCGCGACGTACTGCGTGGCCTCGGTGTCTCCGACGTGCGCATGGAGCAGGGCTCGCTGCGCTGCGACGTCAACGTGTCGCTGAACCCGCCGGGCGCCCCCTGGGGGACCCGCTCGGAGACCAAGAACGTCAACAGCCTGCGCTCGGTGGAGCGGGCCGTGCGCTCGGAGGTGGAGCGACAGGCCGCGCGGTTACGGGCCGGGCAGCGGATCGTGCAAGAGACGAGGCATTTCCACGAGGACAGCGGGCTGTCGACGTCGGGGCGTTCCAAGGAGGAGGCGACGGACTACCGCTACTTCCCCGAGCCCGACCTCGTCCCGGTCGCACCGGACCCGGAGTGGGTGGCGGAGCTGCGAGCGGACCTGCCCGAGGCCCCCTCGGTGCTTCGTCGCCGGCAGATCGGGTCGCTGGGCCTGTCCGAGTTGGACTCCGCGGCGATGGTCAACGCCGGCGCGCTCGACCTGGTCCTGGCAACCGTCGCCGCGGGCGCCCCGGCGGCGGAGGCGCGCAACTGGTGGCTCGGTCCGCTCGCCCAGGCGGCCAACGCGGGTGGGGTCGAGCCGGCTGACCTGCCGATCACCCCGGATCAGGTCGCGCGGGTCGTGGCGATCGTGGCCGAGGGCTCGCTGACCCCCGGGCTCGCCCGGCAGGTGGTCGAGGGGGTGCTCGCTGGTGAGGGAGGCCCCGACCAGGTCATCCGCGCGCGGGGGCTGGCGGTGGTCTCCGACGAGGGGGTGCTCGCCGCGGCTGTCGACGAGGCTCTCGCGGCTTCGCCGGACGCTGCCGACAAGGTCCGGTCCGGGAAGGTCGCGGCCGTCGGCGCGCTGGTCGGTGCGGTGATGAAGGCCACCCGCGGCCAGGCCGACGCCACCGTTGTGCGCCGCCTGCTGCTCGAGCGGCTCGGCGTCTCGGAGTAGGTGCGGCGGCGCCCGCGTGCTCGCCCGCCGAGCCGCCTCCCTCGACCGCTCGCCGCTCTCGGTGCGGCCCGGCCGCGAGGACCCGGCGCTGATGGCACCGGGAACGCCGCCGACGCCGATTAGGCGGGCCGGCGGCGGGAAAGTGCCGGCAGCGGCGCCGGCTCGGGCTGCTCCTCGGGCTGCTCCTCCGGCTGCTTGCCGTCCGGCGGCGGGCCGTCCGGCGGCGGGCTGGCCGGCACCGGCTCGTTCTGGGGGAGCTCGGCCAGCACCGGCTGCTCCGGGCGCCGGCGCCGGCCGGTCCTTCGGCCGGCAGGTGCGCCACTCGCGGCGCGCGCCCGGGCGCGCGAGTGCCGGTGCCGCCGCCGGGCGAGCAGGATCGCGTTGAGCTCTGCGCCCGCGAGCAGGGCGACGCACAGCAGGTAGAACCAGGTCATGAGGATCAGACCACCACCGAGCGCACCGAACAGCGGGGACGCCGTGACCACCAGGTCGAGGTAGAGGTTCAGGCCCCAGGACGCCGCCAGCCACAGCAGCGCGGTGAGCAGCCCGCCTGGCAGGTCGTAGCGCCAGCGCGTCCGGCGGTCCGGCATCAGGTGGTCCATCGTCGTCGCCCACAGGACCAGGCCACCGAACGCGACGGGCCAGCGCAGGTAGGACCACAGGAAGTCGTACTCCGTGCCCAGCCCTATCCGGGCCACGACCTCCTCGGCCGGACCGAACAGCGGCCCGACCACCAGCAGCGTGATGGCGACGGCGCCGGTGAGCACGCTGCCGAAGCCGAGCAGCAGGCCGAGCCACCGGCGGCGCCACCAGCCACGTGTCTCGGGCACGTCGTAGGCGATGTTCACGGTGTTGATCAGGGTCGCGAAGGCGGTCGACAGCGAGATCAGCGCCAGCGCCGAGGCGAAGGTCAGCGCGTTGGCCCCGGTGTTGAACAGCTCCCGGACCGTCTCGATCGCGCCGCCGGCGTTCTCGGTCAGCAGCTGGTCGAGGAAGTCGAGAACGGCCTGCTCGACCCGCTGCGCGTTGTCCTCCCCGACGATGGCGCCGAGCTGCCCGAGGACGGTCGCGACGACGAGCAGCGCGGGGAACAGGGTCAGCACGGCGAAGAACGCGGCCTCCGCGGCCAGGCCCAGCAGCCTGTCCCGGTCGGCCTTGTTGATGACCTCGCGCAGGAGCCGGAAGAACCAGCGAACCGGATTGCGGGCCGGTGCGCGCGCCGCTTCGTGCGCCGTCACCAGGGCGCGCAGCTCGGCCGCCTGGCGGCTGACGACGCTGCTCGGGACCAGGCGCTCCGGATCGAGCTGGGCCTCGAGGAGGATCGGATCGGACAGCGCCGCGCCGGAGCTCGCCGGTCCGACCGGGGGCTTCGCGTGCCTCGCCTCCGGCAGCGCCGTCTCCGGCTGGAGGGTGCCCGTGGGCTGCCGGCGTCGTCTCACGGCACCATCGTCCACGACACGGGCCCTGCCGGCTGCTAGCGGGGCGCGAGCCGCAGGATGCGGTCGTCCGCGTCGACCGGGTCGCCGCGGCCGTCGCGGTTGCTGGTGAGCACCCACAGCGAGCCGTCGGGGGCGCGCTCGGCGGCCCGGAGCCGCCCGAACCTGCCCTGGTAGAGCGACTCCGGTGGCCCGGCCCCGCCCTTGCCGTCCAGCGGTACGCGCCACAACCGCTCACCCCGAAGGGCCGCCACCCACAGGCTGCCGTCGAGGAACACCGCGCCGCTCGGCGAGGACTCGGAGGTCTCCCAGGTCGTGATCGGCGCGAGGAAGCGTCCACCGCCATCACCGGGGCCCTCCACCTCCGGCCACCCGCCGTTGCTGCCCGCCGAGATCTGGTTGACCTCGTCGAAGCGGTTCTGCCCGAACTCCACGGAGTAGACCCGGCCGGCCGCGTCGAAGGCGATCCCCTGCACGTTGCGGTGGCCGCGCGAGAAGACCAGCGTGCCCCCGCCCCCGGGCGGCTTGCCGTCGGACGTCATCCGCAGCACCTTGCCGCCGAGCGAGCGCGGGTCCTGCGCCAGGTCCCTGTTCCCGGCGTCGCCCGTACCGGCGTAGAGCATCCCGTCAGGACCGAAGGCCAGCCGGCCGCCGTTGTGGATCGCGGCCTTGGGGATGCCGGTGACGAGAGGGGTGATCTCCTGCGGCCGGTCCAGGCGGAAGCGGACGATGCGGTTGTCGTCGCGGGCGGTGAAGTAGGCGAAGACAAAGGAGTCGGTGGCGAAGGTCGGGCTGACGGCCAGGCCGAGCAGGCCGCCCTCGCCGCGCGGCAGGACCCCAGGGACGGTGGTCACGACCGACGGCTTCCCGCCGGCGGCCGGGACCCGCAGGATCCGCGCGGTGTCCCGCTCGCTGACGAGGGCGTCGCCGCCGGGCAGGAACGCGAGGCCCCACGGCGCCTCGAGGCCGGTCGTGATCACCTGCGGGTTGCCGGTGTCCAGGGGACGGTCCGCTGCCGGAGCCGATGCTGGCGCGGGAGGTCCTGGCGGGGCCGCCGCTGCCGAGGGCGCCGCGAGCGACGGGGCAGCGGTCGACGGCGCGGCCGGCGAGGGAGCAGTCGACGGCGGAGCAGCTTGAGGTGTCTCGCCACCGCAGCCGGCGAGCACGGCGACCAGCGCCATCCCGGCGACCCGGGAACTGCGGGGGCTCATGCCTGCGCAGCCTGCTCGGCAGGGAGCACGTCGAGGGCCAGCAGCGCCAGCGACCACTCGACGAGGTGGTCGACCCGGTCGAGGGACCGGTCGGTGAGCGCCTCGAGCCGGCGGAGCCGGTTGAGCACCGTGTTGCGGTGGCAGTACAGGCGCGCCGCGGTCTGGCCGGCCGAGCCGCCGGTCTCCAGCCACGTCCGCAGCGTCTGCAGCAGCAGCGAGCACTCGCTGCTCTCGAGGTCGAGCAGGGCGCCCAGGGCGCGGCGGACCAGTCGATCCGCGAGGTCGGGGGCCGTCACCAGCAGTGCTCCCGGGAGCCGCTCGTCGAGCTCGGCGACCAGGGACTCGCCGGCCGGAAGCGCTCGCAGCGCCGTCTCCGCCAGGCGGTGCGCGACGTCGACCTCCGACAGGCCGTCGACGGCGGGGGAGACGCCGGCTCGAAGCCCGCCCCGCGCGAGGAGCAGGCCGACGACCTCGCACGGCTGGAACCGACCGAGGGACACCAGGCCGATCTCGCGGTCGGTACGACTGCGCCAGGCGACCCGCAGGCCGCGCGAGGCCATCGCGTCCCCGGCCGTCCGGCTGGTGTCGGGGCCGCTCAGCACGACGACGGCGTAGCGCCCGTGCTCCGGCAGGTCCAGGGCGGCCGCCGCGTCGGCGGCCACCGCCCGCTCGGCACCTCGTCCCTCCAGCAGCGCGTCGACCAGGGCGTCGCGCCGCCGGTCGTCCCGGCGGGCGAACTCGGTCTCCGTCTCGCGATAGGAGTCCGCCACGGCCATGGAGAACTCGTCCACGAGGATCCACACCTCGATGGCCGCCTCGACCAGCCCCTCGACGCCCTCCGGCCCGCGCTGACGGGCCTCCTGCACGAGCCCCTCCCAGATGATGCGGTATCCGAGGCGGTAGGCGTGCAGGACCGACTCGAGCGGCATCCCCTGCTCCGCCCGCCGCTGCCCCGTGGCGCGGGGCGCGTCGAACGGGTCCGTAGCCGGATCGGTCGTGCCGCTCAGCCACTGCAGGATCCGCAGCAGGTTGTCGTGGCAGGAGCGGTGCAGGTCCTCGCGCGGGGTCCGGCCCGGACCGGAGTACGAGGGGTCCTCCCGCAGGATCGTCTCGACCAGGCGGTCGGTGAGGTCGTCGAGGCCGCACAGCACCGCGGCGCTGAGCCCGGCGACACTCGGCGGCGCCGGGCGCAGGACGACGTGCGCTGGGGCGCTCACCGTTCGAGGGTACGACCGGGGCTCCTTGTCGTCATGCCGAGCCGCCCGGCGCACCCCGACCTCCTGCCGCAGACTGAGCCCCGTGACGACGCACCTGGTCCGGCTGCGCCGCGCGCTCGTCCCCGCTCTGGTGTGCGCGCCCCTGCTCGCCCTGACCGCGCCGACCCCCGCGTACGGCCATGCCGCCGATCCGCGCATCAGCACCGTCCTCGCCGACGTGACCCCAGCTCTGCCGGCGGAGGTGGTCCTGCAGGTGCAGGCGGGCATCGCCACCCAGCTGGTGGCGAGCAACCCCACCCCCACGGTGCTCGAGGTGCTCGGAGCTGAGCGTGCGTTCCTGCGGATCAGCAGCGCGGGGGTGTTCGCCGACCTCGAGGCCCGGGAGTTCTTCACCACCAGCAACCCCACCGGCGCGGCCCCGCCTGCGGTGGGCGCAGGCGGGCCGCCCCGCTGGGTGCAGATCAGCACCGGCACCTCCTGGGGCTGGTACGACCACCGGCTGCACCCGCAGACGATCTCGGCCCCCGCGGACCCGGAGCGGGCAGCGCGGCTCGGGGAGTTCGCGGTGCCGGTGCGCTACGGCGACAGCACCTCGCTCGCGCGCGGGTCGGTGCTGTTCTCCCCGCTGCTCGGGGCCTTCCAGGTCAGCGCCGACCCGGCCCCCGACGGCCTCGTGGTCCAGGCGCTGCCGGGCAGGCTGCCGGGGGTCTTCCTGTCCAACCCCGAGCGGCTGCCGCTGACGGTGCTCGGCCGCGACGGTGAGCCCTTCCTGCGCTTCGGCCCGCTGGGGCTCGAGGTCAACGAGCACAGCCGCACCCATGTCGAGGACCGGCAGGCGCGGGGGATGCCCGCCGGGCTACCGCTGCCCGAGCCGGCCTTCCGCGTCGTCGACCCGGCCGGGAGCAGCTACACCTGGCTCGATGCCCGGCTGCGCTACCCCGCCGACCTCCCGCCGGAGCCGGTGCTGCGCGCCGCCGACGCCACGGTGGTGGACCGTTGGGCCGTCCCGGTGCAGCTCGGCGCTGACCGGATCACGCTTCGCGGCACGGTCAGCTGGGTGCCGGCGGGGACTCCGGCTGCTCCGAGCGCAGCCGCCGGAGGCGCACCCGCGGACGAGCCGGCGCTGTCCGGGCTCCTCCCGCTCGCACTGGCTGCCCTCGGGGTCCTCGGGGCGCTCGTCGTCGTCCGCCGCCGCCGGTCCTGAGCGTCCGGCTGCGCCCCCCTGACCATCGGCACAGCCGTCTGCGGTGCCTCGCTGTGCAGGCGTACACGATTGCGGAAGTCCGTCTGCCCGGCGGGAGAAACGGCGGTTTTCGTCGTACTAAGAAGGGAGTGATCCGCGATTAACCGGAGGACCCGCGTGGGACGCACCCGCACCAGCCTGCTCGCCCTGACCCTGCTCGCCACCGGCGCGCCGGCCGCCTTCCTCGCGGGGCCGGCCGCTGCGGTCGAGGCCGGTGACCTGTCGGTCCTCGGGCGGTTCACCGCTCCCTTCGAGGAGGCCGGTGAGCGGTGCACCACCACCGCGGACGGGGAGCAGCAGTGCAAGCCGGCCGCCGGCTCGATCGTGACCCTGCCGAACGGCAAGATCGTCTACTGGGACGCCCTGGACAGCATCCAGGAGGCGGAGTTCAACGGGGTCGGCGAGTTCGGCGACCTCGCGCGCAACGACATGGCCCGGGTGCTCGACCTGCGCAGCGGCAAGCCGGTCTTCACCCAGAGCGACCCCAACGCCGGGCTGCCACCCGGCAAGCGGCAGGGTGAGTACCTGCCCGGAGGGCTGACCAACGACCAGGAGGCCCGCAACGACGGCGACCTGTTCTGCTCGGACCAGATCTTCCTGGCCGACGGGACGGTGCTGGATGTCGGCGGGACGCACTACTACCAGGAGCCGGGCCTGCCCGGCGAGGCCAGGTTCGGTGTCGTCGAGCTGGAGGGGCTGACCAACAGCCGCCTCTACGACGGGGAGAGCAACACCTGGCGGGCCAGCGGGGAGATGACGTACGGCCGCTGGTACCCCTCCATCCTCACGCTCCCGGACGGCGACGTCATGGCCTTCAGCGGCGTCACCAAGCTGATCAAGCCGATCTACCCGGACCGGCCGGCCGACTCGGGGCGCAACGTCGTCCAGTCCGAGCGGTACGACCCCGCCACCCAGAAGTGGACCGTCGACGGGGGCAACCGGAGCCTGCCGCTCTACCCGCGCATCCACCTGCTCCCCAACGGCAATGTCTACTACGACGCGGGTGGCCAGACGTTCAACCCCGCCGGGCAGTCCTACGACGAGGCCATCTGGAACACCGCCGCCTCCTACAACCCGCAGACGAAGACCTGGACCGACCTGGGGCTGCCGAAGTTCGGACCCGCGCTCGTCGGGTTCCGCGGATCGGGCTTCAGCCAGATGCTGCCGCTGCGTCCGAACGCCGCGGGCGTCTACGACACCGTGCGCACGCTGTCGGCCGGCGGGGTCTACGGCGTCACGCCCGGCACCTACCTCGGCACGGACACCTCGACGCTCAACACGATCACCATCGGCGCGAACGGCCGCGAGTCCTTCGCCAGCCAGGCGACCGGCCCCCTGAACGCGCCGCGGTGGTACGGCACGGGCGTGAGCCTGCCCAACGGCGAGGTGATCGCCTTCAGCGGCGCCAACCGGGACGAGGTCATCGCCCCCGGCTCCGGAATCCCGGTCACCACCCCGGAGGTGTTCAACCCGAAGACCAACACGTGGACCAAGCTGGCCACGCAGACCAAGGGCCGGACCTACCACAACACCGCGACGCTGCTGACCGACGGGCGCGTCCTCGTCGCCGGCCACTCGCCGATCATCACCGGCTACGCGGTGTCCAACGACGTGTTCGAGAAGACGATCGGCGCGTCCAACCCCGACCGCGACCCGTCCTTTGAGATCTTCGAGCCGCCGAACCTGTTCTACGGCCCCCGCCCGGTGATCACCAAGATCGACCCGAAGGTCACCCGCGGCACCACCATGGTGATCTCGACGCCGGACGGGCAGGAGGCGAGCTCGGTCACGCTGGTGCGCAACACCGCCATGACCCACCTCGTCGACTCCGACCAGCGCACGGTGGAGCTGCCGATCGTCAGCCGCACGGCCGACTCGGTGACCGTGCGGGTCACGGACAACGCCGCGGTGCTGCCGGACGGGCCCTACATCGCCTTCGTGAACAAGCAGTACGCCAAGGGCGAGACCCCGTCGGTCGGCCGGCAGGTGTTCGTCGGCCAGGTGCCGGCCCGCTTCGCCGACGACATCGCCGCCAACAACGTCGCCACCCTGCAGCAGGAGCTGGCGGCCCGCGGCGCCTCGGCCCCGGCGCAGGTGGCGGCCCCGGCGGCGGTGGCCTCCGGGTCGCAGAGCCGCGCCGCGGCCGGCAGCGACCCCGTGGTCAGCGGAGCCCGGCTGCCCGCCACCGGCGGTCCCTCCGCGATCGCCCTGCTGGGGTTCGCGGCGCTGGCGGGCAGCGCCCTGCTCGTACGCCGCCGGCGCGCGACCGGCTGAGGCGGCGCTCGGCCTGGACTCCTCCCCTAGAGTCGCAGCCGTGAGCACTCGCAAGCCCCGCAGCACGGATGTGACGGAGGGGGACCGTCGCGCCCCCGCCCGCGCGATGCTGCGTGCGGTCGGCATGCGCGACGAGGACATCAGCAAGCCGCAGATCGGTGTGGCCTCGTCCTGGAACGAGATCACCCCGTGCAACCTGTCGCTGGACCGCCTCGCGAAGGCGTCCAAGGAGGGCGTCCGGTCGGCGGGTGGCTTCCCGATGGAGTTCTGCACCATCTCGGTCTCGGACGGCATCTCCATGGGGCACGAGGGGATGCGCGCCTCCCTCGTGTCCCGCGAGGTCATCGCCGACTCCGTCGAGACGGTGATGTTCGCCGAGCGGCTCGACGGCTCGGTGCTGCTGGCCGGCTGTGACAAGTCGCTGCCCGGCATGCTCATGGCCGCGGCCCGGCTCGACCTCGCGAGCGTCTTCCTGTACGCGGGAAGCACCCTGCCCGGCAAGCTGAAGGGTCTGGACGGCGAGGACCGCGACCTCACCATCATCGACGTCTTCGAGGCCGTCGGCGCCTGCGCCCGCGGCCTCATCACCCGGGACGAGCTCGATGCCATCGAGCGGGCGGCCTGCCCGGGCGAGGGCGCCTGCGGCGGCATGTACACCGCCAACACGATGGCCAGCGCCGCCGAGGCCCTCGGGATGAGCCTGCCGGGCAGCGCCGCGCCGCCGGCCGTCGACCGGCGGCGCGACGCCTTCGCGATCGCCTCAGGTGAGGCTGTCGTCCGGCTCGTCGATGCGGGGATCACGGCCCGGAAGGTCCTCACCCGGCAGGCGTTCGAGAACGCGATCACCGTGGTGATGGCGCTCGGCGGCTCCACCAACGCGGTGCTCCACCTGCTGGCGATCGCCCACGAGGCGCGGGTCGAGCTCACCCTGGACGACTTCAACCGGATCGGCGATCAGGTGCCGCACCTCGCCGACGTCAAGCCCTTCGGCCGCTACGTGATGACCGACGTCGACCGGATCGGCGGGGTGCCGGTCGTGATGAAGGCGCTGCTCGACGCCGGCCTGCTGCACGGCGACGTGCTGACCTGCACCGGCCGCACCATGGCGGAGAACCTCGCGGACATCTCGCCGCCCGACCCGGACGGCGCGATCATCCGCGCGATGAGCAACCCCCTCCACAAGACCGGTGGGCTGACGGTGCTGCGCGGCTCGCTCGCTCCGGACGGCGCGGTCGTCAAGACGGCCGGCTTCGATGGCTCGGTGTGGGAGGGACCGGCGAGGGTCTTCGACGGCGAGCAGGGCGTGATGGATGCCCTCGAGGCCGACAGCCTCCAGAAGGGCTGCGTGGTGGTCATCCGCTACGAGGGCCCCAAGGGCGGCCCGGGGATGCGCGAGATGCTCATGGTCACCGGAGCGATCAAGGGCGCAGGTCTGGGCAAGGACGTGCTGCTGCTCACGGACGGCCGGTTCTCCGGCGGCACCACCGGGCTGTGCGTCGGGCACGTCGCGCCGGAGGCCACCGACGGCGGCCCCATCGCCCTGGTGCAGGACGGCGACCTCATCCGGCTGGACGTTCCCGCGCGCACGCTCGACCTGCTCGTCGACGACACCGAGCTGGAGAGGCGGCGCGCCGGCTGGAAGCCGCTCGAGCCCCGCTACACCACCGGTGTGCTCGGCAAGTACGCCAAGCTCGTCGGCTCGGCCGCGCTGGGCGCCATCACGGGCTGAGGCTGGCCCTGCGCCGGTTCGGGCCTTTGGTGCCGTCCACCTCACTTGACAGGTCACAGCGCCCTGACGCACTGTTGTCGTGTGTCCAGGATCCTCGTCGTTCCCTAGCGCGCCTGCCCTCCGGCAGTCGCGCTTCCCCCTCCGTGCATCGCACGAGGGGTTCTTTTTTGCCCAGAACCCGTCGCCATGACCGGCCCCGTAGAACGACCGCAACAAGGAAGAAGCACCTCCATGGCTCGCCCCGAACCGCCCCATCCGCAGGAGACCCTGACCGGTGCCCAGGCACTCGTCCGCTCCCTCGAGCGGGTCGGCGCCGAGGTGGTCTTCGGGATCCCCGGCGGGGCGATCCTGCCCGCGTACGACCCGCTGTTCGACTCCAAGACCGTGCGGCACATCCTCGTCCGGCACGAGCAGGGCGGCGGGCACGCCGCGGAGGGCTACGCGCAGGCCACCGGCAAGGTCGGTGTCTGCATGGCGACCAGCGGACCCGGTGCCACCAACCTGGTGACGCCGATCGCCGACGCCTACATGGACAGCGTCCCGATGGTGGCCATCACCGGACAGGTCCCCAGCGCCGCCATCGGGACCGACGCGTTCCAGGAGGCCGACATCGTCGGCATCACGATGCCCATCACCAAGCACAACTTCCTCGTCCAGCATGTCGAGGACATCCCGCACACGATGGCGGCCGCCTTCCACCTGGCCGCCACCGGCCGGCCGGGACCCGTGCTCGTCGACCTGCCGAAGGACATCCTGCAGGCGAGCGGGCCCTTCTCGTGGCCGACGACGCTGGACCTGCCGGGCTACCGGCCCACCAGCCGGCCGCATGCCAAGCAGATCCGCGAGGCCGCCCGGCTGATCGCGTCCGCCTCCCGCCCAGTGCTCTACGTCGGGGGCGGGGTGCTCAAGGCGCGGGCGAGCGCCGAGCTGCGCACGCTCGCCGAGCTGACCGGGATCCCCCTGGTGACGACGCTGATGGCGCGGGGGGCCTTCCCCGACAGCCACCGCCAGCACCTCGGCATGCCGGGCATGCACGGCACCGTGGCCGCCGTCACCGCGCTGCAGAAGGCTGACCTGCTGATCACGCTCGGTGCCCGCTTCGACGACCGGGTGACCGGCAAGCTCTCGAGCTTCGCGCCGCACGCGGCGATCATCCACGCCGACATCGACCCGGCCGAGATCGGCAAGAACCGCGCTGCGGACGTGCCCATCGTGGGCGACTGCCGGGAGACGATCGCCGACCTGGTGGTCGCGGTGCAGGAGGTCTACAACAGCGGTTCCCGCGCCGACATCACCGGCTGGTGGCGGCAGGTCGACGGCTGGCGCCGGACCTACCCGCTGGGCTACGAGGACCCGCCGGACGGATCGCTCGCGCCGCAGCACGTCATTCGCCGGATCGGCTCCATCGCCGGACCGGAGGCCATCTACGTCAGCGGGGTGGGGCAGCACCAGATGTGGGCCAGCCAGTTCATCTCCTACGAGAACCCCTACACGTGGCTCAACTCCGGCGGCGCCGGGACGATGGGCTACGCCGTACCCGCAGCGATGGGCGCCAAGGTCGGGCGTCCGGAGGCGACGGTGTGGGCGATCGACGGCGACGGCTGCTTCCAGATGACCAACCAGGAGCTGGTCACCTGCGCGATGGAGGGGATCCCGATCAAGGTCGCCATCATCAACAACGGCAACCTCGGCATGGTCCGGCAGTGGCAGACGCTGTTCTACGAGGGGCGCTACAGCAACACCAACCTCAACTCCAAGCGCATCCCGGACTTCGTCAAGCTCGCCGACGCGATGGGCTGCGTCGGGCTGCGCTGCGAGAGCAAGGACGAGGTGGACGCGACGATCGAGAAGGCGATGGCCATCGACGACCTCCCGGTCGTGGTCGACTTCGTCGTCGGCGAGGACGCGATGGTCTGGCCGATGGTGGCCGCCGGCACGAGCAACGACGAGATCCTGGCCGCCCGCGACACCCGCCCCGTCTGGGGAGAGGACGACGTCTGATGGCCGTCACCCGCCACACCCTCTCCGTGCTCGTCGAGGACAAGCCCGGCGTGCTCGCCCGGGTCGCGGCGCTGTTCAGCCGTCGCGGGTTCAACATCGAGTCGCTCGCGGTCGGCCCGACCGAGCACCCGGCGGTCAGCCGCATGACCATTGCCGTGGCCGTGGAGGACCTGCCGCTCGAGCAGGTCACCAAGCAGCTCAACAAGCTGGTCAACGTGCTGAAGATCGTCGAGCTGGACCCGGCGACCTCCGTGCAGCGCGAGCTGCTGCTCGTGAAGGTCAAGGCCGATCTCACCACCCGCAGCCACGTCCTCGAGACCGTGCAGCTGTTCCGCGCGAAGGTCGTGGACGTGGCCTCGGACGCCGTGACGATCGAGGCCACCGGTACGGTCGACAAGCTCTCGGCGCTCATCAAGGTGCTCGAGCCGTTCGGGATCCGCGAGCTCGTCCAGTCGGGGATGGTCGCCGTCGGCCGCGGCTCGAGGTCCATGACCGGCTCCGAGGCCCGGCTGCGCTCGGCCTCCTAGCAGCCGAGCACCCCGCAGCCGCGCCCCCCGCAGGGCCTCCAGGCCGCACTCGCATCGCGCCGTCCGTACCGTCCCCTTCGAGAGGAACGCCTTCCCATGGCCGAGATCTACTACGACGACGACGCCGACCTGGCCCTCATCTCCGCGCGCAAGGTGGCGGTGCTCGGCTACGGCAGCCAGGGCCACGCCCACGCGCTGTCGCTGCGTGACTCCGGCGTCGACGTCCGCGTCGGCCTGCCGGAGGGCTCCAGGAGCCGGGCGAAGGCGGAGCAGGAGGGCCTGCGGGTCGTGCCGCCGTCGGAGGCGGCCGCGGAGGCCGACGTCATCATGATCCTCGCGCCTGACACGGTGCAGCGAAAGCTCTACGAGGCCGACGTCGCTGCGCACCTGCAGGACGGCGACGCGCTGTTCTTCGGGCACGGCCTGAACATCCGGTTCGGCCTGATCGCTCCTCCGGACAACGTCGACGTGGCGATGGTCGCGCCGAAGGGGCCGGGCCACCTCGTACGACGGCAGTTCGTCGACGGCCGGGGCGTGCCGTGCCTGGTGGCCGTGGAGCAGGACGCGAGCGGCAACGCCCTCGCGCTCGCCCTGTCCTACGCCAAGGGCATCGGCGGGACCAAGGCCGGCGTGCTGCGGACGACGTTCACCGAGGAGACCGAGACCGACCTGTTCGGCGAGCAGGCGGTCCTGTGCGGCGGGGCGAGCGCACTGGTGCAGGCCGGCTTCGAGGTGCTCACCGAGGCCGGCTACCAGCCGGAGGTGGCCTACTTCGAGTGCCTGCACGAGCTCAAGCTCATCGTCGACCTCATGTACGAGGGCGGGCTCGCCAAGATGCGCTGGTCCCGATCTCCGACACGGCCGAGTTCGGCGACTACGTCACCGGACCGCGCATCATCACCCCCGCCGTCAAGGAGGAGATGAAGAAGGTGCTCGCCGAGATCCAGGACGGCACGTTCACGCAGGCGCTCATTGACGACGACGACGCCGGGCGCCCGCGGATGAACGCCTACCGCAAGCAGGCGGCAGACCACCCGATCGAGGTCACGGGCGCTCAGCTGCGCCCGATGATGGCCTGGATCGACGACAGCGACGAGTAGCCCGGCCTCTCCTCCGCCGCGCTGACTAGATTGACCTGCCGCGCCGCGAGGTCCGCGCCGAAGGCGCTCCGGCTCCCCGTCCCCGTCCCGGAGGTCCGCCCGTGCCCCCCCGCCCCGTCGTGCTTCTCGCCGAGGAGCTCGCCCCCTCCGTCCTCGCCGTGCTCGGCGGCGGCTTCGACGTCCGGCAGGTCGACGGAGCCGACCGCTCCGCTCTTCTTCCGGCGCTCGCCGACGCCGATGCGGTGCTCATCCGCAGCGCCACCCGGGTGGACGCCGAGGCGCTGGCCGCGGCTCCCCGGCTGCAGGTCGTCGCGCGCGCCGGGATCGGGCTCGACAACGTCGATGTGGCGGCGGCCACCGCGCGCGGCGTCCTCGTGGTCAACGCCCCGCAGAGCAACATCGTCAGTGCCGCCGAGCAGGCGGTCCTGCTGCTGCTCGCCTGCGCCCGCAACCTTGCCCCGGCCAACGCGGCCCTCAAGTCCGGCCGCTGGGAGCGCAGCCGGTGGACCGGTGTCGAGGTCGCCGACAAGGTCATCGGCGTGGTCGGGCTGGGCCGGATCGGCGTCCTGTTCGCGCAGCGCATGTCGGCGTTCGGCACGACGCTGATCGCCTACGACCCGTACGTCCAGCCGGCGCGCGCAGCCCAGATCGGCGTACGCCTCGTCTCCCTCGAGGAGCTGCTGCGCGAGAGCGACTTCATCTCGATCCACCTGCCGAAGACACCCGAGACCGTCGGCCTGATCGGGGCGGCCGAGCTGGCGATGTGCAAGCCGACCGTGCGCATCGTCAACGCCGCGCGGGGCGGTCTGCTGGACGAGGCGGCGCTGGCGAAGGCGATCGAGGCGGGCACCGTCGCGGGCGCCGGCCTGGACGTCTACGCCACCGAGCCGTGCACCGACTCGCCGCTGTTCGCGTTCGACTCGGTCGTGGTCGCACCGCATCTCGGGGCCAGCACGGTCGAGGCCCAGGACAAGGCGGGCATCGCCGTCGCCCGCTCCGTGCGGCTGGCGCTGGAGGGCGACTTCGTCCCGGACGCGGTCAACGTGCAGGCCGGTGGCGCCGTCGCCGAGGAGCTGCGTCCGGCGCTGCCCCTCGTGGAGAAGCTCGGCCGGGTGTTCACGGCTCTCGCCGGCGGGGTCGCGGCCAGCGTCGAGGTGCTCGTACGCGGTGAGATCGCTGCACTGGACGTCTCCGTGCTGCAGCTGGCCGCGCTCAAGGGCGTCTTCGCCGACGTGGTCGAGGAGCAGGTGACCTTCGTCAACGCCCCCGCTCTGGCGGCCGACCGCGGCGTGCAGGTGTCCCTCGCCACGGACCTGGAGAGCCCGGACTACCGCAACCTGCTCACCGTGCGCGGTGTGCTCGCCACCGGCGAGCTGGTCTCGGTGTCGGGCACCCTCACCGGCACCCGCCAGGTCGAGAAGCTCACCGAGGTCAACGGCTTCGACGTCGAGCTGGTCGCCGAGCAGCACCTGGTGTTCCTGCGCTACCACGACCGTCCGGGCGTCGTCGGCCTGATCGGCGCGCGGCTCGGCGAGGCGCAGGTCAACATAGCGGGCGCGCAGGTGAGCCGCACCGCCCAGGGCGGCGCGGCGCTGATGGCGCTCACCGTCGACAGCGCGCCCCCCGCCGACCTGCTGGAGGACATCGCGGCGGCCATCGGCGGCGACTCGGTCCGCTCGGTCACCCTGGCGTGAGCTCCTTCGTCTCCTACGACGGGACCCGGCTCGCCTACGACCTGGTCGGGAACGGGCCGCTGCTGCTGTGCCTGCCAGGAGGTCCCGGTCGGGCCTCGGCATACCTCGAGGACCTCGGCGGGCTCGCGAAGGAGCGCACCCTGGTCCGCCTGGACGCGCGGGCGACGGGGCACAGCGAAGTGCCTGCCGACCCGGCGAGCCTGCGCTTCGACCGGCTCGCCCGCGACGTCGAGGCGCTGCGCGCGCACCTGGCCGCGGACGGCGCCGACGTCGAGCGGATCGACCTGCTCGCGCACTCCGCCGGTTGCCTCGTCGCCCAGGTCTACGCAGCCAGCTCCCCGGAGCGACTGCGCTCGCTGGTGCTCGTCACGCCGAGCGACCGGCTGCAGGGCGGCTGCCGCGCGGACGTCGAGGCGATTCGGAGGTCCCGCGCGCAGGAGCCCTGGTACCCCGACGCCGCGGAGGCCCACGCGGCCTTGAGCGATGCGCCGCCGGGACAGCAGCAGGCCCTCGTACGCGCCACCCGCCCGTTCTTCTACGGTCGCTGGGACGAGCGCACCCGGGCGCATGCGGCCACCGCCGACGGCCAGAGCAGCAAGCGCGCCGAGCTCGGGTTCGGGGCGGGCACGACCGGCGTGGATGCCGCTGCCGTGCGCGAGGTCCTGCAGCGCAGCGCCTTCCCGGTGCTGGTGGTGGGCGGCGGGCGGGACGCCCTCACGGGGGTGGCGTCGGTGCACACAGTCGCCTCCTGGTTCCCCGCCGCGCGGGCGGAGGTGCTGCCACGGGCCGGGCACTTCCCGTGGGTGGACGAGCCGGAGGCCTTTCGCGCCGCGGTCGCGCCGTTCCTCGCCGCCGCGGCGGCGTAGCCGTCCGCTCGTCCCGTGGTCAGGCCGCTCGCGGCGGAGAAACACCGCGCTAGAGTGTCGGTCGTGACGCGGTCGAGCCTGCTGCTTATGGGCCGCGACGGGGCTTCCTCCTAAGGCCGCCTCCCCGTCGCG
Source organism: Mycobacteriales bacterium (assembly GCA_030447385.1). Taxonomy (GTDB): domain Bacteria; phylum Actinomycetota; class Actinomycetes; order Mycobacteriales; family SCTD01; genus SCTD01. The sequence goes on along the minus strand of JAUJOY010000007.1, from coordinate 73,998 downwards.
GGTCCTCGTGCTGGCCGCCCCCGCCACTCCTGGAGATCCCTGCCGTGAGCACTGCCGCACAGCCCTCGTCGCACATGCCCTTCCAGCGCTACTCGCCCTTCCCCCCGGTGGACCTGCCGGACCGGACCTGGCCGACCCGCACCGTCGTCCGTGCCCCGCAGTGGTGCAGCGTCGACCTGCGCGACGGCAACCAGGCCCTCATCGACCCGATGGACGCCGACCGCAAGATGCGGATGTTCCGGCTCCTCGTCGCGATGGGCTACCGCGAGATCGAGGTCGGGTTCCCGGCCGCGAGCCAGACCGACTTCGACTTCATCCGCACCCTGGTGGAGGGCGACCTGGTACCGGCGGGGGTCACCATCCAGGTGCTGACGCAGGCGCGCGAGGAGCTCATCGAGCGGACCGTTCAGTCACTCGTCGGCTTCGGCGGCTCGGTCCTGATCCACCTCTACAACTCGACCTCCACCCTGCAGCGCCGGGTCGTGTTCGGCCTGGACCGCGACGGCATTCAGGACATCGCCGTCCGCGGGGCCCAGTGGTGCGCGAAGTACGCCGCAGAGCTGCTGCCGGACACCGACGTGCGCTGGCAGTACAGCCCCGAGTCCTTCACGGGCACCGAGCTGGACTACGCGCTCGAGGTCTGCGAGGCGGTGATGGACGTGTGGGAGCCCACGCCGGAGCGGCCCGTCGTGCTGAACCTGCCTGCCACCGTGGAGATGTCGGTGCCCAGCACCTACGCCGACCAGATCGAGTGGTTCGGCCGGGCGCTCGGCAGCCGACGCTCCAGCGTCGTGCTGTCCCTGCACCCCCACAACGACAGGGGTACGGCGGTCGCCGCCGCAGAGCTCGGTGTCATGGCCGGCGCGGATCGGGTCGAGGGGTGCCTGTTCGGCAACGGCGAGCGCACCGGCAACGTCTGCCTCGTGACGCTGGGGCTCAACCTGTTCAGCCAGGGGATCGACCCGTGCATCGACTTCTCCGACATCGACGAGGTCCGGCGCACGGTCGAGCACTGCAACCAGCTGCCGGTCCACCCCCGCCACCCCTACGCGGGCGACCTCGTCTACACGGCGTTCTCCGGCTCGCACCAGGACGCGATCAAGAAGGGCTTCGAGTTCCTCGAGCGCGACGCCGCGGCGGCGGGTGTCCCGGTGCGGGAGTTCCCGTGGGGCGTGCCCTACCTTCCGATCGACCCGCTGGACGTGGGGCGCAGCTACGAGGCCGTCATCCGGGTCAACAGCCAGTCCGGCAAGGGCGGCGTGGCGTACGTCCTGAAGAACGAGCACCACCTCGACCTGCCGCGACGCATGCAGATCGAGTTCTCGCGGGTGGTGCAGGAGGTGGCTGACGACGCGGGTGGTGAGATCCCGGCTGCTCGCATCTGGCAGCTCTTCGCCGGCACCTACCTGCAGCACGACGCCCCGCTGCAGCTCGTCTCGTTCACGATGGCCACCGGCGACAGCGACCGCATCGAGGCGGTCGTGCAGTGGCGCGGCGAGCCGCGCACGATCCGCGGCGACGGCAACGGGCCCATCGCGGCCTTCGTGCACGCGCTGTCGGCGCTCGACCTCGACGTGCGGGTCCTCGACTACGCCGAGCACGCCACCGGTGCCGGCGAGGAGGCGCAGGCCGCGTCCTACCTGGAGATGGCCGTCGACGGGCGGGTGCTCTGGGGCTGCGGCGTCCACCCGAGCATCGTTACCTCGTCACTGCGGGCCATCGTCTCGGCGGTCAACCGCGTCGGCTGACTCGTTCCAGCCGGTGGGACGGCCGTCCCACGCCGATAGGCTCGCCGGATGAGCATGCGGCTGGCTGTGATCGGTGGCGACGGCATCGGCCCCGAGGTCGTCGAGCAGGGGCTCGCCGTGCTGGACGCGGTGCTGCCCGGTGTGGAGCGGACGACCTACGACCTGGGCGCCGCCGCGTACGCGCGGACGGGTGAGGCCCTTCCAGAAAGCGTCCTCGAGGAGCTGAAGGGGCACGACGCGATCCTGCTCGGAGCCGTGGGAGACCCGAGCGTGCCGCCCGGCGTGCTCGAGCGGGGGCTGCTGCTGCGCCTGCGCTTCGAGCTGGACCATCACGTCAACCTGCGGCCGGTGCGGCTCTTCCCCGGGGTCGTCAGCCCGGTCGGGCCGAGGGCGATCGACATGGTGGTCGTGCGCGAGGGCACCGAGGGGCCCTACGTCGGCAACGGCGGCCGGCTGCGGGCGGGGACACCGCACGAGGTCGCGACCGAGACCAGCCTCAACACCGCGTACGGCGTGGAGCGCGTCGTCCGGGACGCGTTCCGGCGCGCCCGGTCCCGGCCGCGGCAGCACCTGACGCTGGTGCACAAGACCAACGTCCTCGTCCATGCGGGCGGGCTCTGGAAGCGGGTCTTCGACGAGGTCGCGTCGGCGTTCCCCGACGTGGCGACCGACTACCAGCACGTCGACGCCGCATCGATGTACTTCGTGACCTCTCCGGAGCGGTTCGACGTCGTCGTCACCGACAACCTGTTCGGCGACATCCTCACCGACATCGGCGCGGCCATCGGCGGCGGCATCGGCCTGGCAGCCAGCGGCAACATCGACGCGACGCGCATGTTCCCGTCGATGTTCGAACCGGTGCACGGGAGCGCGCCCGACCTGGCCGGCAAGGGCAAGGCGGACCCGACGGCGGCGGTGCTGTCGGTCGCGATGCTGCTCGAGCACCTCGGTCACCCCGCCGAGGCGCGGCGGGTGGAGGCGGCGGTCGCCGACGACCTCGCCGACCGCGGTGCGTCGGTGCGCTCGACCGCACAGGTGGGTGAGGCCCTGCTCTCCCGACTCGGGTGATCCCCACGTGGGCTTCCCGACTCGGGCTTTCCGCGCCCGGATGAGAGCCCTCGGCTACCGTCAGGGCACGGACGGACGGAGACCGAGATGACCGCGACCGACGCCAGGCCGACCGCCGGCCTCATCCACAAGCAGCTCAACCCGGCGGCGCGCAGTGCCACCGAGCGTGCGGCCCTGATGGCCGACCCCGGCTTCGGCCGCGTCCACACCGACCACATGGTCGTCATCCGCTGGACCGCGAGCGACGGGTGGCACGACGCGACGCTGACCGCCTACCAGCCGCTCGCGCTCGATCCGGCCGCCATGGTGCTGCACTACGGGCAGGCGATCTTCGAGGGGCTCAAGGCCTACCGCCAGGCGAACGGCACGGTCGCGGTGTTCCGCCCCGAGGAGAACGCCGCGCGGTTCAACCGCTCGGCGCAACGCCTGGCGATGCCCGAGCTGCCGACGGATCTGTTCCTTGCTGCGGTTGACGACCTGGTGGCCACCGATCTCGACTGGGTCCCGACGGCCGAGGGCCAGAGCCTCTACCTGCGCCCGTTCATGATCGCCACCGAGGCGCAGGTCGGGATGCGGCCGGCCCAGGAGTACCTCTTCCTGCTCATCGCCTTCCCCGTCACGCCGTTCTTCCCCGGCGAGGTTAAGCCCGTGACGGTGTGGCTGTCCGATGACTACGTGCGGGCCGCGATCGGCGGCACGGGCGAGGCGAAGTGCGCGGGCAACTACGCCGGAAGCCTGCTCGCGCAGCGCCAGGCGGCGGAGAAGGGCTGCGACCAGGTGGTGTGGCTCGACGCCGTGGAGCGGCGCTGGGTCGAGGAGATGGGCGGGATGAACCTGTTCTTCGTGCGGTCCGGCTCCGCCGCCGGCGGCGCCCGGCTGATGACGCCGGCGCTGACGGGCACGCTGCTTCCCGGGGTGGTGCGCGACTCGCTGCTCGCGCTGGCCCCGTCGCTCGGCCTGGCGGTCGAGGAGGGACGCATCAGCGTGCAGGAGTGGCGCGACGGCTGCGCCGACGGCACGATCGGCGAGGTCTTCGCCTGCGGCACGGCCGCCGTGATCGCACCGGTCGGGCACGTGCGCAGCCGGCAGGGCGACTGGGTGGTGGGCGACGGCAGCGCGGGGGAGGTCACCCTGCGGCTGCGCTCGGCCCTGCTGGACCTGCAGTACGGCCGCGTCGCCGACCCGTACGGCTGGATGCGCCCGGTCGGCTGAACGCGGTTCTCGCCGGCTGCGACCCTGGCAGGATGACGGCATGCCCGGCCCGACGAACGTGCCCCCGGACGCCTTCCACGTCTACGACACCACCCTGCGCGACGGTGCGCAGCGGGAGGGCCTGTCGCTGTCGGTCAACGACAAGCTGGCGATCGCACGGCACCTCGACGACCTCGGCGTGGGGTTCATCGAGGGCGGCTGGCCGGGGGCCAACCCGAAGGATGCGGAGTTCTTCCGGCGAGCACGCACCGAGCTGTCGCTGACGTCGGCTCAGCTCGCGGCCTTCGGCTCGACCCGCCGGCCGGGCGGCAGCACCGCCTCCGATCTGGCCCACCTGCGCGAGTCCGGCGCCGGCGTCGTGACCCTCGTGGCGAAGGCCGACGTGCGCCACGTGGAGCGGGCCTTGCGGACGACGCGCGAGGAGAACCTCGCCATGATCCGCGACAGCGTGGCGCACCTCGCGGGCGAGGGGCACCGGGTCTTCCTGGACGCCGAGCACTTCTTCGACGGCTACGCCGCGGATCCCGCGTACGCGCTGGAGGTGCTCACCGTCGCGACCGAGGCGGGCGCGGACGTCGTCGTGCTGTGCGACACCAACGGCGGGATGCTGCCCTACCGGCTGGCCGACGTCGTCGGGGCCATGGTCGACACCGGGCTGCGGATCGGCATCCACGCCCACAACGACACGGCCTGCGCCGTCGCCAACTCCCTCGCCGCCGTCGATGTCGGCGCGACGCACGTGCAGGGCACCGCCAACGGCTACGGCGAGCGCTGCGGCAACGCCGACCTGTTCAGCGTGGTCGCTGCCCTCGAGGCCAAGCTCGGTCGTGCGGTGCTGCCCCCCGGCCGGCTCGTGGAGCTCGGGCGGGTGGCGCACGCGGTGGCGGAGGTGGCGAACATCGCCCCGGACGGCCACCAGCCGTGGGTCGGTGCGAGCGCGTTCGCGCACAAGGCCGGTCTGCACGTCAGTGCCATCAAGGCCGACCCGGACCTCTACCAGCACGTCGACCCGGCAGCGGTGGGCAACGACATGCGGCTGCTGGTGTCCGAGCTGGCCGGCCGGGCCACGATCGAGCTGAAGGGCAAGGCTCTCGGCCTGGAGCCGGACCGCGACACGGTGCTGCGGGTGATCGACCGCGTGAAGGACCTGGAGTCGGTCGGCTACAGCTTCGAGGCCGCGGAGGCCAGCTTCGAGCTGCTGCTGCGCGAGGAGATGGGCGAGCGGCCGTACTTCTTCCGGCTGGAGTCCTGGCGGGTCATCGTGGAGCGCCGCGCCGGAGAGGTGGTCTCGGAGGCGACGGTCAAGCTGCACGCGAAGGGGGAGCGGATCGTCGCGACGGGTGAGGGCAACGGGCCGGTCAACGCCCTGGACACCGCCCTGCGCTCCGCGCTGGAGTCGCTCTACCCGGGCCTCGCGCGGCTGGAGCTGGTGGACTACAAGGTGCGGATCGTCAGCGGTGAGCACGGCACGGACGCGGTCACGCGGGTGCTGGTGGAGACCTCCGACGGGGTCACCGAGTGGGACACGGTGGGGGTGCACGAGAACGTCATCCAGGCCTCCTGGCAGGCGCTCGAGGAGGCCTACACCACGGGCCTGGTGCGGCAGGGCGTCGAGGCCGAAGGACCAGCCAGCCCCCGGTAGCCTCGGCGACGTCGCCTCGCCGTTCCGCCCGCCTTGAAAGGCCTTCGTGCGCATCGCCCGCTTCGCCCGGTCGGGCGACATCGCGTACGGCATCGTGCACGGAGCTGCCGGCAGCGTCGAGGATCCCGCGGAGCTCTCCCTGGCGCCGCTGCGGGGGCATCCGCTGTTCGACCCCACGCCGACGGGTGAGGTGCTGGCGCTCCGCGCGGTGCGACTGCTCGCACCGGTCCAGCCGATCAACGTCGTGTGCATCGGCAAGAACTACGCCGACCACGTCCGCGAGATGGGCGGCGAGGTGGGGACCTCCAGTGAGCCGCTCGTGTTCCTCAAGCCGGCCACCTCCGTGGTGGGACCGGGTGAGGCCGTCCGCCTCCCCGAGGGGGCCGGGCAGGTGGATCACGAGGCCGAGCTGGCGGTCGTCGTCGGCCGGCCCGCACGCGACCTGACACCCGCGACCGCCCTCGCCCACGTCTGGGGCTACACGGCGGCCAATGACGTGACCGCCCGCGACCAGCAGAGGAGCGACGCCCAGTGGGCGCGCGCGAAGGGCCACGACACCTTCTGCCCCTTGGGCCCGTGGATCGAGACCGACCTTGACCCGGCCGACCTCAGGGTGCAGGGGAGCGTCGACGGCCGGCTGCGCCAGGACGGGCGCACGTCCGCGCTGATCCACGACGTGCCGACGCTGCTGTCCTTCGTCACGTCGTTCATGACCCTGCTGCCGGGAGACGTCCTGCTCACGGGAACCCCCGCCGGCGTGGGACCGCTGCAGCCGGGTGAGACCGTGTCGGTGCGGGTCGAGGGGATCGGCACGCTGACCAACCCGGTGGTGGCCCGCCGTGCCTGACCCGGCTGGTGCCCCCCGTCCGGTGCGGCTGCGGGTCGCCCCGTCACCCACCGGCGACCCGCACGTCGGGACGGCCTACATGTCGCTGTTCAACCTGGCCTACGTCCGTCAGCAGGGCGGGCAGTTCGTCGTCCGCGTCGAGGACACCGACCGCGCGCGCTTCCGGGCCGACAGCGAGCAGCAGGTCTACGACACGCTGCGCTGGCTGGGGCTCGACTGGGACGAGGGTCCGGACAGGGGTGGGCCCTACGCGCCGTACCGCCAGAGCGAGCGGCTGCAGACCTACCGGCCGCACGTCGACGCGCTGCTGCGCGACGGCCACGCCTACCTGTGCTGGTGCTCTCCGAGCCGCCTCGCGGATATGCGGGAGGACCAGCAGAGGCGCAAGCTGCCGACGGGCTACGACCGGATGTGCGTCGGGCTCGACCGGGACGCGCGCGCGGCCCTGCCCGGGTTCCAGGAGCCTCCGGTGGTACGGATGCTCGTGCCCGACGACCCGCCCATGCACTTCGTCGACCTGATCCGCGGGGACGTGTCGGCGCCGCGACCGGACGACCAGGTGCTGCTCAAGGCGGACGGCTTCCCGACCTACCACCTCGCCGTGGTGGTGGACGACCACCTGATGGGGATCACGCACGTCGTGCGCGGCGAGGAGTGGATCTCCTCGACCCCGAAGCACCTGCTGCTGTTCGACTGGTTCGGATGGGACCGGCCGGTGTTCGCGCACATGCCGTTGCTGCGCAACGTCGACAGGTCGAAGATCTCGAAGCGGAAGAACCCGGCCGCCCGGCTCACCTGGTTCGTGGAGCAGGGCTACCTGCCCGAGGCGCTGCGGAACTTCCTCGGGCTGCTGGGCTACTCCGTGCCCGGGGAGCAGGAGATCTTCACCTTCGAGGAGATGTCGCGCACCTTCGACTGGTCGCGGGTGAACACGGTCGGGCCGGTGTTCGACCTGGACAAGCTCGGCTGGCTCAACGGCCACTACCTGCGGAAGCTGTCCGAGGGCGACTTCGCCGAGCGGGCCCTGCCCTTCCTGCAGCGAGCAGGTCTGGTGGCCGATCCGGCGACCCGGGAGGAGCTCGCTGCGGTCGGCGCGCTGGTGCCGCTCGTGCAGACCCGGGTCGCGATCCTGTCCGAGCTGCCCGACCTGGTGCGTTTCCTGTTCGTCCCGGAGGAGGCCTTCGCGCTGGACCCGGTGGCCGCCGGCAAGGCCCTGACCCCGGCGGCCGCGCCGGTCCTGTCGGCGGCCGCGGACGCGCTGGAGGGGGCGGCGACGTGGACGACGCCGTCCGTGCAGGAGGCTCTCGACGGGGCGCTGCTCGAGGGTGGGCTCGGTCTCAAGCGCGGCAAGGCCTACCTGCCGCTGCGGGCGGCCGTCTGCGGGGCGGCTGTCGCGCCGCCGCTTCCGGAGTCGATGGTGCTGCTCGGACGGGACCGCACGCTGCGGCGGCTGCGGGCGGCGGCGGCGCTCGCCCGGCCGGGGGGGTGACCCCGCGTCGGCTAGACTCTCCGGCGGACCGGCGGGAGCGCGACCCTCGGCGGATTCCATGGGGTATGGGGTAATTGGCAGCCCGACGGTTTCTGGTTCCGTTAGTCTTGGTTCGAGTCCAGGTACCCCAGCGCATGGCCAGCCCGCGAGGGTCGGACAACTTCATGACTAGGGCCCCGTCGTCTAGCGGCCTAGGACGCCGCCCTCTCACGGCGGTAGCGTGGGTTCGAATCCCATCGGGGCTACAACTTGTCTCATCTGATATGGCGCTGGCCTAGGTCGACGGCCTCCTCGGGAGTGCAGGCTTCCCGGCACCGGCGTGCCCGTCATAGCGCTCCATCAGCATCCGGGCGAAGGCGAGCGCGGGGTGTCCCCGGGGAGCAGGGCCAGCCGGCGGCGCTCGGGGCCGGCCCCAGCGTCAGCCGCCGCTCAGGGCCGCCGCCGCTGCGCAGACCGCCCCGGCGTGCAGCCGCCCCGGCGACCGGGTCAGCCGCTCCAGGGGGCCGCTCACGCTGACGGCCGCGGCCACCCGCCCGTCCCGTCCGCGCACCGGAGCCGCGACCGACGCGACCCCCTGCTCCCGCTCGGCCACCGAGGCGGCCCAGCCTCGGCGGCGCACCTCCGCGAGCGTGCGCGGCGTGAAGGCCGCGGCCTGCACCAGCGGGTCCTCGGGCTCCCAGGCCAGCAGCACCTGCGCGGCCGATCCGGCGGTCAACGGGAGCACCGACCCGACCGGGACCGTGTCCCGCAGTCCGCTGCCCAGTTCGGCCGCCGCGACACAGATGCGCTGGTCGCCCCGGCGCCGGTAGAGCTGGGCGCTCTCCCCGGTCGCGTCCCGCAGCCGTCCCAGCACCGGTGCCGCTCGGACGACGAGCGTGTCGCCGGGTGCATCGGCGAGCTCGCGAAGGCGCGGCCCCACCTGCCAGCGGCCGTCGCCGTCGCGGCCGAGCAGCCGGTGTACCTCCAGCGCCACCGCGAGCCGGTGCACCGTCGCCCGCGACAGCCCGGTGCGCGCGGTGAGCGCGGCCAGGGAGCCGGCGCCGTCCGCCACGGCATCCAGAACGAGAACGGACTTGTCCAGGACGCCGACTCCGCTAGTGTGTTCCACACCTTGATACTGCCATCTCAGATGCTGGACATGCAGAGCAGGACCGGAGACGGCGGCTTCCACCGGAGGAGAAACCCATGGGACGCACCCTGGCCGAGAAGGTGTGGGACGCCCACGTCGTGCGCCAGGTCGACGGCGAGCCCGACCTCATCTACATCGACCTGCACCTCGTCCACGAGGTCACGAGCCCGCAGGCCTTTGACGGGCTGCGCCTCGCCGGGCGCGGCGTTCGTCGCCCGGAGCTGACTGTCGCCACCGAGGACCACAACGTGCCCACGGACGCGCTCACCATCTCCGACCCGGTGAGCCTGCGGCAGGTCGAGACGCTGCGCTCCAACTGCCAGGAGTTCGGCATCCCGCTCTACTCGATGGGCAACGCCAGCCAGGGGATCGTCCACGTCATCGGACCGCAGCTGGGGGTCACGCAGCCGGGCATGACGATCGTCTGCGGCGACAGCCACACCAGCACGCACGGTGCCTTCGGCGCCTTGGCCTTTGGTATCGGGACGAGCGAGGTCGAGCACGTCCTCGCCACGCAGACCCTGCCGCTGGCGCGGCCGAGGACCATGGCGGTGACCGTGGAGGGCCGGCTGCAGCCGGGTGTCAGCTCCAAGGACCTGGTCCTCGCGCTGATCGCCCAGGTGGGCACCGGCGGTGGGCAGGGCCACGTCGTCGAGTACCGCGGCGAGGCCGTGCGGGCGCTGTCGATGGAGAGCCGCATGACGGTCTGCAACATGAGCATCGAGTGGGGCGCCCGCGCCGGGATGATCGCGCCCGACGAGACGACGTACGCCTATCTCTCCGGCCGCCCGCACGCACCGCAGGGTCCGGACTGGGCCGCGGCCGTCGCGGCTTGGGAGCGGCTGCACACCGACCAGGACGCGCGCTACGACAAGGAGGTGTTCCTCGACGCCTCCGCCGTCACGCCGTTCGTCACCTGGGGCACCAACCCCGGCCAGGGGGTCGCGCTCGATGCCGCCGTGCCCGACCCGGCGGCGCTGCCGGCCGGCGGGGAGCGCGACGCAGCCCTGCGGGCCCTGGCCTACATGGGCCTCACCCCGGGGACGCCCATGCGCGAGATCGCCGTCGACACGGTCTTCCTCGGCTCCTGCACCAACGGCCGCATGGAGGACCTGCGGGCCGCCGCCGACGTGGTCCGGGGCCGGCGGGTGGCGAAGGGCGTACGCGCGCTGGTCGTTCCCGGCTCGATGCTCGTCAAGCTGCAGGCCGAGCAGGAGGGCCTCGACACCGTCTTCCGTGAGGCCGGCTTCGACTGGCGCAACGCGGGCTGCTCGATGTGCCTCGGGATGAACCCCGACACCCTGGCGCCCGGCGAGCGCAGCGCCTCCACGTCCAACCGCAACTTCGAAGGTCGTCAGGGGCGCGGCGGTCGTACGCACCTGGTGAGCCCGGAGGTCGCCGCCGCAACTGCCATCACCGGGCGCCTGTCCGCCCCCGCCGACCTGCAGGAGGTCTGACCGTGGACGCCTTCTCCACCCACGTCGGCCGGGCGGTTCCGCTGCGCCGGAGCGACGTCGACACCGACCAGATCATCCCCAGCGACTGGCTCAAGCGGGTCGAGCGCACCGGGTTCGGCGCGGGCCTGTTCAGCGAGTGGCGCGAGGACCCGGCGTTCGTCCTCAACCAGGAGCAGTACGCCGGGGCGAGCGTCCTCGTCGCCGGGGAGAACTTCGGGACGGGCTCCTCCCGCGAGCACGCGGTCTGGGCGCTCCAGGACCACGGGTTCCGGGTGGTCGTCAGCGAGCGCTTCGCGGACATCTTCCGCGGCAACAGCCTCAAGGGCGGCCTGCTGCCGGTCCAGCTCCCGGCCGGCGAGGTGGAGGCGCTGATGTCCCTCGTGGAGAGCGACCCGAGCACGCTGGTGACCGTGGACCTGGCGGCCCGCACCCTGCAGGCCGGCGATCTGGTCGCGGCCTTCCCGCTCGACGACTTCACGCAGTGGCGGCTGCTGCAGGGGCTGGACGACATCGCGCTGACTCTCCTTCAGGACGAGGACATCTCGGCGTACGAGGTGAAGCGCCCTGCGCGGATGCCGTCGACCCGCCCGGTGGCGTGACGCCGGGGCTGCACGTCGAGCTGGCCGCTCGACTGCGGGCTACGCATCGCCGGGTGTCCGCCCCTCGACGTCCGGCACGCCGAAAAGGCCTCCCTGACAAGGAGATTGATCGCGCTGACCGATGTCTCGAAGCGCGACGTCCAGCGCGCCGCCGTGCGCCTCGATGCGCTTCTCGCCGATCTGGATGCCGGGCGCTCGGCGCAGGTGCCAGGCGACGATGGCGCACCCTGACGGCAGAACCCTTGCGACACAAGGAAGTTGCAGGCCGACGGTCGTTGTGGTCGACGCTCTGGAGCCCTACCGTTCGCGCAGGAGAGGCAGAGCGCCTCGGAGCCGGCGAAGGGACCCCTGTGAACAAGTCCGAGCTGATCGAGGTGGTCACCCAGAGGCTGGGTGACCGCAAGACCGCGAGCACCGCCGTCGAGGCGGTCGTCGATGCCATCACCCGGGCGGTGGCCAAGGGCGAGAAGGTCGGCATCACCGGCTTCGGCGTCTTCGAGAAGGTCGACCGGGCCGCGCGCACCGCCCGCAACCCCGCGACCGGGGCGGCCGTCAAGCTGAAGAAGACCTCGGTGCCGAAGTTCCGTCCTGGGCAGGGCTTCAAGGACATCGTGAGCGGCGCGAAGAAGGTGTCCGCGGCCACCTCGCCGCGAGCCGTGACGGCCCGCGCCGGCAGCGCCGCCCGGTCAGCGGCGAAGGCGACGCAGTCGGCCGCGAAGGCGCCCGCCAAGTCCGCCGCCACGGCGCCGGGGAAGTCCGCGGCTCAGGCACCGGCCAAGGCGAGCGCGGCCAAGAAGGCCCCTGCCGCCAAGAGCGCGACGAAGGCACCGCCGAAGAGCGCCGCGGGCAAGGCACCTGCGGCGAAGTCCTCCTCCACAGGCAGTCGCAGCACCGCCGCTGCCGCCGCGAAGAAGGCACCCGCCAAGGCCGCCAAGAAGACACCGTCGAAGAAATAAGCGCCGGCGACCACGGCCCCGCCGCGCCGCGCCCGCCGGCGGGACGGCCGTTCGGGCGCAGCTCGAGCGGCGCTCTTGTCCGTCCCGTTCAGCCGGACAGGTGCGCGGTGTAGTCCGCGTCCACCAGGCGGCGGCCGGCGAACGACAGCGCCCACAGGCTGCCCTTGCGGGCGTCGTTGGCACGGGTCGCGAGACCCGTGCCCTCCATGAGGACGGTCAGCGCGTAGGGGATCGCGCCGCCCTGGCTGCACGCGACGACGGGCGTTCCCTCCTCGCCGAGGCCCTGCAGCCGCCCCGGCAGCGCGGCGTAGGACTGCTCTGCCAGCTCTGAGTCCACCTCGACCTGCACGCCGAGGCGGTCGGCGAGCGGCTGCACGGTCTGCAGGCACCGCAGCGGTGGTGCCGAGAGAACCCGGCGAGGTCCGTAGGCCGGCAGCACCGCTGCTGCGGCCCCGGCCTGCCGCAGCCCCTTGGGGTCGAGGGGTCGCCGCTCGTGGGGCCCGTTCCACTCCTGCGCCCTGCCGGCGCTCCCGTGCCGCACGAGGAGCACCGTCGTGGTCTCCGGAGGGTGCTGCAGGAAGGCCTTGAGGGGTCCGCTGTCCCGCCCGGCCGTCACCCGTCGCAGCGCGGACGGCACGTCCAGCCAGAGCAGCTGGTCGACCTCGGAGGTGGGGGTGAACGCGCCTCCCGCAGCGCACAGCGCCCACCAGCGCACGGTCTTCGGGACGTCACGGGTGCCCTGCATGACGCGGTAGCGGCTCTCGCCGAGCGTGCGCCCGACGACGCTCGAGAAGCCGGTCTCCTCCCGCACCTCGCGCACGGCAGCCAGCACGCTCGGCTCGTCGGCGTCCAGCTTGCCCTTGGGCAGCGACCAGTCGTCGTACCTCGGCCGGTGCACGACCGCGACCCGGACCTCGTCGCCCTCCCGCCGCCACAGCACCCCGCCGGCGGCGTCGACATGTGGAGGCAACGAGGGTCGGTCAGCTCTCGGAGCCACGCTGGTTGGTGCGCCGCATGAGGTCGGTCTGCATGTCGCGGAACGGCTCCCCGTCCGGCGGTTGCTGCACCCAGCAGCCATCGGGCTGCAGCGTCCAGTGGCGGGTGGTAGGGGCCATGGCCCGGTCCAGGAGGGAGTCCATCTGGCGCTGCACGACGCTGTCCTTGACGCGGACCAGGGTCTCGACCCGGCGGTCGAGGTTGCGGTGCATGAGGTCGGCGCTGCCCATCCAGTGCTCCACCTCCGCGCCGCCCGCCTCGTCGCCGAAGACCATGAGGCGGGAGTGCTCCAGGAAGCGGCCGACGATGCTGCGCACCGAGATGGTCTCCGACAGCCCCGCGACGCCAGGGCGCAGCGCACAGATGCCCCGCACCACGAGCTCGATGGGCACCCCGGCGCCGCTGGCCCGGTAGAGCGCGTCGATGACCTGCTCGTCGACCACGCTGTTGGCCTTGAGGCGGATCCGGCTCGGCTTGCCGTCGCGGGCGAGGGCGGCCTGCGCGTCGATCCGCTGCACCAGGCCCGAGCGCACGCCGTGCGGGGCGACCATCAGCGTGCGGTACTCGGTCTGCCGGCTGTAGCCGGTCAGGGAGTTGAACAGGTCGGTGAGGTCGGACCCCACCTCCGGGTCGGCCGTCAGCAGCCCGAGGTCCTCGTAGATGCGCGCGGTCTTCGGGTTGTAGTTGCCGGTCCCGATGTGGGCGTAGCGCCGCAGCTGGCCCTTCTCCTGGCGGACCACGAGCGAGACCTTGCAGTGGGTCTTGAGCCCGAGCAGCCCGTAGACCACGTGGCAGCCGGCCTTCTCCAGTGCACGGGCCCAGCGGATGTTGGCCTGCTCGTCGAAGCGGGCCGTGATCTCCACGAGCACCACGACCTGCTTGCCGGCCTCCGCTGCGTCGATCAGCGCGTCGACGATGGGCGAGTCGCCGGAGGTCCGGTAGAGCGTCTGCTTGATGGCCAGGACCTGGGGGTCCGCGGCGGCCTGCTCCACGAACCGCTGCACGCTCGTGGCGAACGAGTCGTAGGGGTGGTGCACCAGGACGTCCCCGTCCCGCAGCGCCGCGAACACGTCGGTGGCCTTCTCGCCCTCGGTCAGCCGCGGGTGCGTCGCGGGCACGAAGGCGTCCTCCTTCAGCTCGGGCCGGTCGACCTCGTACAGCTGCCACAGCGCCGTGAGGTCGAGCAGGCCGGGCACCTGGATGACGTCGTCGTCGGTGATCTCGAGCTCGCGGACGAGCAGGTCGAGCACGTGCTCGTCGATGTCCTCGCCGACCTCCAGCCGTACGGCCGGGCCGAAGCGGCGGCGGGCGAGCTCGCGCTCGAGCGCCTGCAGCAGGTCCTCGTCGCGGTCCTCCTCCACCTCGACATCGGTGTTGCGCGTCACCCGGAAGGCGTGGTGCCCGGTGACGGTGAGGCCGGGGAACAGCTGCTGCAGATGGGCCCCGATGAGCTCCTCGAGCGGCAGGTAGCCCGTCACCCCGTCCTCGGACGTGACCGGGATGAACCGGCGCACGTTGTTGGGCACCTTCACGCGCGCGAAGTGCTCGGAGCCCGAGACGGGATCGGTGACGAGCACGGCGAGGTTCAGTGACAGGCCACTGATGTACGGGAACGGGTGCGCCGGGTCGACTGCCAGCGGCGTCAGGACGGGGAACAGCTGGGCGCGGAAGTACTCGTGCAGCGGAACCTGCGCAGTGGCGGGCAGGTCGCGCCACAGCACGATGCGGATGCCCGCCTCGGCCAGCGCCGGGCGTACGTCGTCGAGGAAGCGGCGGGCGTGCTCGGCCGCCAGCTCACGGGCCCGGGCCGAGATGCTGGCGAGCTGCTCGCGCGTCCCCAGCCCGTCGGCGCTGCGCACGCCGAGCCCCATGCTCTGGCGGCGCTTGAGGCCGGCCACGCGCACCATGAAGAACTCGTCGAGGTTGCTCGCGAAGATGGCGAGGAACTTGGCCCGCTCCAGCAGCGGCGCGCCCTGGTCGCCGGCCAGCGCGAGAACCCGCGCGTTGAAGTCGAGCCAGGAGACCTCGCGGTTGAGGAACCGGTTGTCCGGCAGCGGATGGCCGGTCTCGACCGCCGAAGGGGGAGCGGGCGCCGGTCCTGGCGCCGGCGGCGGCGCGTCCGGAACCGCGTCGTCCGCCGCCGGGGGGGACGCGGGAACCGCCTCAACCTGGGTGCTCATCGCACCATCGTGCACCGTCGGGGGAAGAGGGAGAAGTGGCCGGCATCGCCAGCGCCGCCGCGGTGTGCCGGCCGACCCCCAGGGCCACCGCTGCGGCGAGGTCCGCAGGGGTGTCGACGTCGCGGCGCAGGCCCGCGCCCCCGGGGACCTCCAGCGCACCCAGCTGCAGGTGCCGCATCCGGGAGCCGGCGCCGAAGGCGGGGTCGAGGCCGATGCCCGGCGCCGCTGCGAGCACCGTGCTGCCCGAGCTCTCGGCGTCGGGAACGAACACCCGGCGACCGGTCGGGACAGCGGCGAGAACGACGGCCAGCTCCGCCGCCCGCAGCGCCGGCAGGTCCGAGGCGACCGCCACGACCCCCTCGTCGGGAGCGGCCTGCTGCAGCAGCGCGGCGCCGTGCCCGAGCGCCCGGTTCAGGCCGGCGGCAGGGGCGTCCGCGACGACAGCCGCGCCCAGTGCGCGAAGCAGACCCGCTGCGCGCGCGTCGTCGGTGACCACGAGAACGCGCCGGACGGCGGGGCAGGCCAGCGCCGTCTCGACGACGTCGGCCGCGAAGGACAGGGCCAGCTGCTCCCGGGCGGCGTCGCCGTACCCCTGCAGCCGGGTCTTGGCGCCCGCCAGCAGCTTCACCGGCACCACGACGGCCCAGCCGGGACGCTCGTTCCCTCGCACGACGTGGGAGTCTCGCAGAGCACTGCACAGCAGATCCGCGAGCCGGCCGGCGGCGGACTCGGACCGACGGGAGCGGCGTGACACGCGCGGCGGTACTGGGATCAGGGTCATGGGGGACGGCGTTCGGCAAGGTCCTCGCGGAAGCAGGCACCGACGTCATGCTGTGGGCCCGTCGACCAGAGATCGCCGCGGCCGTCCGCGAGAGCCGGCAGAACCCCGACTACCTGCCCGGTGTGCTCCTCCCGGACAACCTCGGCGCCACCGACGACCCCCACGAGGCCGTGGCCGGCGCCGAGTTCGTGATCCTGGCCGTGCCCTCGCAGAGCCTGCGCGACAACCTGCGGACCGTCGTCTCCTCGCTGTCGCCGGGTGTCGTGCTGGTCAGCCTCATGAAGGGCGTCGAGCTCGGGACGACCAAGCGCATGAGCGAGGTCATCTGCGAGGTGGCCGACGTCCCGGCCGCGCAGGTGGCGGTGGTGAGCGGCCCCAACCTGGCACGCGAGATCGCCGCCGGGCAGCCGGCCGCCACCGTCGTTGCCTGCACCGACGGCGCCGCAGCCGCGCGCCTGCAGGCCGCCTGCCTGACGGGCTACTTCCGGCCCTACACCAATGCCGACGTCGTCGGGTGCGAGCTCGGCGGGGCGGTCAAGAATGTCATCGCGCTGGCCACCGGGATGGCCGAGGGGATGGGCTTCGGGGACAACACCAAGGCCTCGCTGATCACGCGGGGACTGGCCGAGACGGCTCGCCTCGGCGCCGCGTTCGGTGCTGACCCCCTGACCTTCTCCGGCCTCGCCGGGCTCGGTGACCTGGTGGCCACGTGCACCTCCCCGCTGTCGCGCAACCGCACGTTCGGGGAGATGCTGGGCAGGGGCGCGACGCTCGAGGAGCTGCTGGCCCGAAAGCAGCAGACGGCGGAAGGCGTGAAGTCCTGCCGGTCGATCCTCGACCTCGCCCGCAAGCACGACGTGGACATGCCGATCACCGAGCAGGTGGTCGCCGTGGTCCACGAGGGCCAGACGCCGGCCGACATGCTGCGGGCGTTCATGAGACGGGAGACCAGAAGCGAATGAGCGGCGGCGAGAACACCCGTGCGGTGCACACACCGGCCGCGCCCGTGCCGGCGCAGACCCCCCTGGGGCTGCCGGTCTACCGGACGGCCGCGTTCTCCTTCTCGACGGCGCAGGAGTACGCCGAGGTGCTGGGCGGCGAGCGGCCGGGCTACTCCTACAGCCGGGTCGACAACCCGACCGCTGACGCCTTCGCCGCTGCGGTCGCGGCGCTTGAGGGTGCGGGACTGGACGGCGAGGTGGTCGGCCAGCCGTTCGCCTCCGGGATGGCCGCCATCTCCACGGTCCTGCTCTCGCTCACCAGCAGCGGTGCTCATGTCGTGGCGCCGCGCCAGATCTACGGCGGGACCTACGCCCTGCTGACCACCGTGCTCGCCCGCTTCGGCGTGCAGACCACCTTCGTGGACGGGACCGACCTCGAGGCGGTCCGGTCTGCCGTGCGCCCGGAGACGACGGTGATCTACGCCGAGACGCTGGCCAACCCGACGATGAGCGTGGCGGACCTGCCGGGCCTGGCGGCTCTCGCCCGGGAGGCGGGTGCGACCTCGGTGGTGGACTCGACCTTCGCCAGCCCCGCCGTGTGCCGGCCGCTCGAGCACGGCATCGACCTCGTCGTGCACTCGGCGACGAAGTACCTCGGTGGGCACAGCGACGCCACGGGCGGTGTGGCCGTAGCCTCTCCGAAGCTCATGGCCGCCGTGCGGCACGACCGGATCGACCTCGGCGGCATCCTCGCGCCGGACGAGGCCTTCCTGCTCCACCGGGGCCTTGCGACACTGCCCCTGCGGGTCGAGCGGCACTGCAGCAGTGCACTCGTCGTCGCAAGCGGCCTCCTGGAGCACCCGGGCGTGCAGCGCGTGGACCACCCCGGGCTGCCCACGCACCGCGACCACGCGCTGGCCACCAAGCTGTTCGACGCCGGCCGCTACGGGGCCATCGTGACCGCCACCCCACGAGGAGGACGGGAGGCCGGAATGGCGCTGTGCGACCGCCTCCGCCTGGTGGGCATCGCCACCTCCCTCGGCGGCACGCACTCCGTGGTGGGCCACATCGGGAGCACGACGCACCGGCAGCTCTCCGACGAGGCTCTGGCCGGCGCGGACATCGACCCCGGCGCCGTGCGGATCAGCGTCGGGCTCGAGGACCCCGAGGACATCCTCGCTGACCTGGTCCAGGCCCTCGACTCGCTGTAGCTGCACCGGACCGGGGGAGGTCGCGCATGGAGAGCTTCGACGTCGTCGTGCTGGGAGCCGGCTCTGCAGGCGAGCTCGTGGCGGCGCTGCTCGCGCAGGCCGGCCGCTCGGTCGCACTCGTCGAGGCGCTGCGGGTGGGCGGCGAGTGCCCGTACGTCGCGTGCATGCCGAGCAAGTCGATGCTGCGCAGCGCGCAGGCCCGCGCCGAGGCCCGGTCGCTGGCCGCCGTGGCCGGCGCGTCGAGCCAGCCTGCGCTCGACGACGACCAGCCCGCCTTCCTCGCGGCCGTGGGCCGTCGGGACGACGTGGCCGAGCACCGCGACGACCGGGCGGCCGCCGCCGAGGCGCAGAAGGCGGGCATCACCCTCGTACGAGGTCGTGGCCGCGTCCTGCGGCGGGGCGTGCTGGACGTGGACGGCCGCGAGCTCGGCTGGACCGACCTGGTTCTCGCGACCGGGTCGGAGCCGGTGCGCCCGCCGGTCGACGGGCTGGACCGGGTGCCGACCTGGACCAGTGACGAGGCGCTGTCCGCGCCGGAGCGCCCCGCCTCCCTGCTCGTCATGGGCGGTGGCGCCGTCGGCTGCGAGCTGGCGCAGGTGCACGTCCGCTTCGGTGTGTCCACCACGCTGGTCGAGGCGGGCCCGCACGTCGCCGGTCGGGAGGAGCCCGGCATCGCCGCGCTCCTGGGCGAGGCGCTGCGTGCGGACGGGGTCGATCTCCGGCTCGGCGTCGAGGTGCAGCGGGCCGAGCCCACGGGCGGCGGGCTCGCCCTGGTGCACCTGTCGGACGGCACGCAGGTGGAGGCGGAGCGGGTGCTGGTCGCCGTGGGGCGGCGGCCCACCACGGGCGACCTGGGCCTCGCCGTGCTCGGGATCGAGCCGGACGGCAGCGGGGCAGTGCCGGTGGACGCGCACTGCCGGGTCGAGGGCCAGCAGCACGTCTGGGCGGCGGGTGATGTCACAGGGAAGGCGCCCTACACCCACACGGCGAGCTATCAGGCCCGGGTGCTCACCGACAACCTGCTGGGCCGGGAGCGCGCCGCCGACTACCGCGCCATCCCGCGTGCCGTCTACACCGATCCGCCGGTCGCCAGCGTCGGGATCGCGGCGGAGCAGGCCCGCGCCGAGGGCATCGACGCGGTGACGGCGCAGATGGATCTCGGGCAGGTGGCCCGCAGCCTCACCGAGGGCTTGGGGGGCGGTCGCCTCGTCCTCACCGCCGACCGGGACCGGGGCGTGCTCATCGGGGCGGCCGCGATCGGTCCCCGTGCCGACGAGTGGCTCGGCGAGGCGACGCTCGCCATCCGTGCCTCGGTCCCGCTCGTCCTGCTCGCCGAGGTCGTGCACGCGTTCCCGACGTTCGCCGAGGCCTACGAGCCCCCCGTGCGCGAGCTCGCCGAAGCCGTCCGGACCCGGCTCCCCCCTGCGCCAAGAAGTGGCGCAGCTGCGCGCTAGCCTCTGGCGCATGGAGGTCAACCCGTTCCGCTACTCCGGGCCGGTCTCCAGCGAGGACCTGATCGGCAGGGACGTCGAGACCGAGCAGCTGCAGCGCACCGCCGAGGAGGGCAACAACAGCCGGCTGGTCGCCCCCCGCCGCTACGGAAAGACCAGCCTGCTGCGCCGCCTCACGAGCGAGGTGCGCGAGGACGGCTGGGAGGCGGTCTACGTCGACTTCTTCGGCGTCGTCACGCTGGCCGACGTCGCGCAGCGGATCGACCGGGCCTACGTTCGTGACCTGTCGGGCCCCGTCGCCCGCTGGTACGACGGCCTGCGCCGCACGCTCAGCAGCGTCAACCTCGGTGCGGGTCCGGTGCGGGCCGGGGTGCAGCTCGCTGCCGGCACCACGGCGCTCCAGGACCGCCTCGACCTGCCTCGGCGGGTGCACGCCAAGCACGGCCGGCGGGTGCTCGTGGTCTTCGACGAGTTCCAGGGGGTGCTGACCGCGCAGAACGACGCGGACGCCCTGATCCGTGCCGAGATCCAGCACCACGGCGAGGCCGCCAGCTACGTCTTCGCCGGCTCGCACGTCGGGATGATGCGCGAGCTGTTCGGCGACCGGCGCCGCGCCTTCTACGCCCAGGCCCGCGAGCTCGCGCTGCCCCCGCTGTCCGACGGGCCCACAGCGGCCTTCCTGACCGCCCGGTTCTCCGCGAGCGGGCGTGACGTGGGGACGGCGCTGGGCCCCCTGCTGGACGTCGCTGCGGGCCACCCGCAGCGCACCATCCTGCTGGCCCACGCGCTCTGGGAGCAGACTCCGAGGGCGGGCACCGCGGACGAGGCGACGCTCGCCGACGCTGTGGCGCGGACCCTCTCCCAGCTGCTCAGCGAGTTCCAGGGCCTGTGGTCGAGCCTGACGTCCGGCCAGCGGCGCGTGCTCGTACGCGTGGCCGAGAACACCGACGCGCTCTACGCGGTGGGGACCCACGGCCGCGGCGGATCGGTCGGGACGGCGCTCGCCGCGCTGGTGGACCGCGGCGAGGTGGTCGCGGACACGTCGACGCGCACGGGTCACCGCATCGTCGACCCGTTGCTGGCACTGTGGCTGCGCAACGGGCGGCCACAGGCGTGGCCCGAGTCCGAGTAGGCGAGGGCAGGAGCAGGTGGTGGGCGTGAGCAGGACCAGGCTCGCTGTCGTCTTCGGCGGTCGCAGCACCGAGCACGCCATCTCCTGCGTCAGCGCCGGGAGCATCCTGGCCGCGGTCGACCGCGAGCGCTACGACGTGATCGCGCTCGGCATCACCCCGGAGGGCCGGTGGGTGCTCGCACCGGACAACCCGGCCCTGCTGGCCCTGGAGGGACGTGAGCTGCCCGCGGTCAAGGACGGCCGGGCGATCGCCCTGCCCGGCGATCCGACCGTCGGCGGGGTGGTCGCCCTGGAGGACGGGCCGGGCCTGCTGTGCCGCGTGGACGTGGTCTTCCCCGTCCTGCACGGGCCCTACGGCGAGGACGGCACCCTCCAAGGGCTGCTGGAGCTCGCGGGGGTGCCGTACGTCGGATCCGGGGTGCTGGCCAGCGCCGCGGCGATGGACAAGACGGTCGCCCGCACGCTGCTCTCCGCCACCGGGCTGCCCGTCACCCCCGCGCGGGTCGTCCGCGCTGCCCAGTGGGCCCGGGAGGAGGCGGACGTCATCCGGCAGGTCGCGCAGCTCGGGCTCCCGGTCTTCGTCAAGCCGGCACGGGGCGGGTCCAGCATCGGCATCAGCAAGGTCGACGACCTGGCGGACCTGCCGCGAGCGGTCGAGGACGCGCTGCGCTGCGACCCCAAGATCCTCGTCGAGGCGGCGGTCACCGGCCGGGAGGTCGAGTGCGGGATCCTGGAGGACGAGCAGGGCCGGCCGCAGGCGAGCGTGCCGGCGGAGGTGCGGGTCGTCGGGAGCTGTGCGTTCTACGACTTCGAGGCGAAGTACCTCGACGCGGCCACCGAGCTCGACGTCCCGGCCGACCTGCCGCCGGAGCTGACCGAGCGCCTGCAGGCGATGGCCTGTGCCGCCTACGACGCGCTCGACTGCGAGGGCCTTGCCCGGGTCGACTTCTTCGTCGGCCCCGGCGGCGAGCTGACCGTCAACGAGGTCAACACCATGCCGGGTTTCACGCCGACGTCGATGTTCCCTCGCATGTGGGCTGCGTCGGGCATCGACTACCCCGCGCTGGTCGACCGGCTGGTGCAGGCGGCGCTGCGCAAGGGCACCGGCCTGCGCTAGTTCGCGGTCGGCAGGATCCTCGAGATCGGCTCGGCCAGCGGGTTCACGAGCTCGGCGCCGTTCGAGTAGCGGTCCGGGATGTCGACGGCGACGAACACGACCCGCTCCGAGGTCGTCCACCGAAACCCCGCGCCGATGTCGCGCACGGCCCACCGGACCCGGTTGACCTCGGCGGGCTGGTCCGGCCGGTCCGGCTCGGGCACCCCGCACTCCAGCGTGACCGCCGGGTCACCCCACGCCGCGGTCCGGGCGGCTTCACGCGCGACCGGGCGCCGGCGTACGCCCGGGTCGATCTCGTCCGGCAGCGCGGCGATCAGGGCGGCGCACAGCGGCACCGCGGCCTCCGGCGCCGCCGAGACCTGCAGCGGCACGTCGACCGGCCCGGTGGCGGGCGGCGCAGGCCCGGTCGTGCAGGAGGTCGCGGCCAGGAGGGCGAGCGCGAGCAGGAGCCGGCGGCTCAGAGGTGCACGACCGGGCAGGTGAGGGTGCGCGTGATGCCGTCCACGGCCTGGATCCGGGCCACCACGAGCTTGCCCAGCTCGTCGACGCTCTTGGCCTCCGCGCGCACGATCACGTCGTAGGGGCCCGTGACGTCCTCGGCCTGCGCGACCCCGTCCAGCTCCGAGATCGCCGTGGCGACGGCCGCGGCCTTGCCGACCTCGGTCTGGATGAGGATGTAGGCCTGAACCGCCACGGAGATCCCCTTCTGGAAGGCTTCGACGGTGCCGGACGCTACAGCAAGGGACGTCGGCGAGTTCGGGCTCATCGCCCGCGTGGTGGCCCGGCTCGGCACCTCCGCGTCGGTCGTCCTCGGACCCGGCGACGACGCCGCGGTGGTGCTCGCACCGGACGGGCGCGTCGTCGCGACGACGGACATGCTCGTCGAGGACGTCCACTTCCGGCTCGACTGGAGCACGGCCTACGACGTGGGGCGCAAGGCGGCCGCGGCCAACCTCGCCGACGTCGCGGCGATGGGCGCCACCGGCACCGCGCTGCTCGTCGGGCTCGCGGCCCCGCCGGACCTGCCGGTCGCCTGGGCGACCGACCTGGCCGACGGGCTTCGCGACGAGGCCGCGGTCGTCGGCGCGGTGGTCGTGGGCGGTGACACGGTGTCGAGCGAGCGGATCGTCGTGAGCGTCACGGCTCTGGGCGACCTCGGCGGGCGCGCACCGGTGACGCGGGCGGGTGCTCAGCCCGGTGACCGGCTGGTCCTCGCCGGCCGGCTCGGGTGGTCGGCCGCCGGCTTCGCGCTGCTGGGTCATGGGGGCGTCCCGATCGAGGCGCTCGTGCAGGCCCACCTGCAGCCGACGCCGCCGTACGCGCTCGGGCCCGTCCTCGCCGAGCTCGGGGCGACGTCGATGTGCGACGTCAGCGACGGCCTCCTGGCCGACCTGGAGCACATCGCGCGGGCCAGCGGCGTGCACCTGGACGTGGAGAGCCGCAGGTTCGAGCGGGACCCCCTGCTGGGCAAGGCGGCCCGGGTCGTCGGCGGACATCCGCTGGACTTCGTGCTGACCGGTGGGGAGGACCATGCCCTGGTGGCGACGGTGCCGCCGGGGGCGCTGCTTCCCGAGGGCGTCACGCGGATCGGGATCGTGAAGGCCGGCTCCGGCGTACGCGTCATCGGCTGGAAGCCGAGCAGCCGCGGCTGGGACCACTTCTCGTGAAGCGGGTTCTCACCGTCGCCGGGTCGGACTCCGGCGGCGGCGCGGGCATCCAGGCCGACCTCAAGACGATGCTGGCGCTGGGCGTGCACGGCATGAGCGTCGTCGCCGCAGTCACGGCGCAGAACTCCGTCGGGGTGCAGGGCGCGTGGGACCTGCCGGTCGAGGCGGTCCTCGCGCAGCTCGACAGCGTGCTCGACGACATCGGGGTGGATGCGGTCAAGACCGGGATGCTGTCCTCCGCCGCCCTCGTGTCGGCCGTGGCCGGACGGCTCGCCGGGCTCAGCCGACCGCTGGTCGTGGACCCGGTGAGCGTGAGCAAGCACGGCGACCCGCTGCTGCAGGTCGACGCCGTGGAGGTGCTGCGCAGCGAGCTCGTCCCCCTCGCCACCGTCGTCACGCCCAACCTGCCGGAGGTCGAGCTGCTGACCGGCGTCCAGGTGTCCTCCCAGGAGGACCTGCGGACCGCCGCCGAGGCGATGCTGGCCCTCGGGCCCTCGTGGGTGCTCGTCAAGGGCGGGCACCTGGCGGGGGACGCGGTCGACCTGCTCAGCGACGGCACGGCGGAGCACCTGTTCCGGGCGCCGCGGCTGGACAACCGGCACACGCACGGGACGGGGTGCACGCTGGCCAGCGCTCTCGCCTGCCGGCTCGCTCTCGGGGACTCCGTCCCCGCAGCGGTCGCCGCGGCCAAGGACTACGTCACCGGAGCCATCCGCAGCGGCTTCGCGCTCGGGGCGGGCGTCGGTCCGGTCGACCACGGCTGGCAGCGGCGGGCGTGAGCGCCCATGCGCCAGCTCACCTGGGTGGGAACTCCAGCACGGAGATCGTGATGAGAAACGCGGCGTCCTGAGGCAGCGCCACCACCTGTCGCTGCACGCGCGGAGAATCCCTCCGGCTGGACGCGCAGGTGGGGGTGCCCCGGGGTGACTGCGCCGACAGCCCCAGTGCCTTCAGCTCGCCGGGGGTCAGATCACCCGCCAGAACCAGCGTCCCTCCGATCTGGGCGCAGATCCCGTCCACGACGGCGCCATTCCCGAGCGCGGTGACCCGGTAGCTCGGCAGCTGGCTGGGCAGGGCCACCGCCTCCACCTGCTGCGCATCCCGCGGCAGCTGCAGCCCGGCGAAGGTCAGCACCTCCTTCGCGTCGACCCGGCCCCCCGGCGGCGCGGTAGGCGGCACGAGCGCCCCTCCGGTCTGAGCGGCAGCGGCCGGTGCGGACGCCGGCCGCTGCTGTCCACGTCCCTCGCCGTCCCCGCCACAGCCGACCACGGCCACCACGGCAGCCGCCGTGCCCCAGGTGCGCAGACGGCTCACGGAGCCACTCCTTCCCGGATCAGGTCGTTCGCCCCCACCCGGTCCTCCTGAGAGGATGACCCTCCCGACCAGAGGAGCCCGCGTGGCCGTCTACGCCCTGGGTGAGCGCACCCCCGACATCTCCCCCGAGGCCTACGTCCACCCGGAGGCGACCGTCATCGGTGACGTCCGCCTGAGCGCCGGAAGCACCGTGTGGCCGGGAGCGGTGCTGCGTGGCGACTACGGGACGATCACCGTGGGGGAGCGGACCAGCATCCAGGACGGCACGGTCGTGCACGCCACGCACGACAAGCCGACGACCATCGGGGCGGACTGCGTCGTCGCCCACCTTGCCCATCTCGAGGGCTGCACCGTCGAGGACCGGTGCCTGATCGGCTCGGGCTCGGTGGTGCTGCACGACGCGGTCGTGCGCAGCGGCGGGCTGGTCGCGGCCGGAGCCGTCGTGGGCAACCGGGTCGAGGTGCCGGCGCACGCCATGGCTCTGGGGGTGCCCGCCACGATGCGGCTGGACGCCGTTCCGGAAGGCGCGTTCGCACCGGCGGTGGAGCTCTACGCCGACAACGGCCGGCGCTACCGCAGCGAGCTGAAGCGACTGGACTGACCTACGGCCCGGCACGGCGCGAAGGCCCCGGTCCAGGGACCGGGGCCTTCGTCGCGGAGCTACGAGCGGATCAGACCGGGCGTACCTGGTCGGCCTGCGGACCCTTCTGCCCCTGGGTGATCTCGAACTCGACGCGCTGACCCTCCTCGAGGGAGCGGTAGCCATCGGACTGGATCGCGGAGTAGTGGACGAACACGTCCGCTCCGCCGCCGTCGACGGCGATGAAGCCGAAGCCCTTCTCGGCGTTGAACCACTTGACTGCACCCTGTGCCATGTTGCCTGTCCTTCTCTTGCTGGACGATTCCGCACTCCGCGGGACCGAGTCGTGCCGACCCCCGCGCGGCCGAGATGCAACAGGACGGCTAGCCGTGCGACAGGCCCGCGACGTTCACGCGGGCGTGCCCGAGCAGAACTTGCGACCGACGCGAGCGTACACACGCCTGCTCAGGAGCGACAGTGTTCCAGAAGGCCGCCCGGCCGAGGCGAACCCGCCGCGAACTAGGCGCGCAGGACCTTGCCGGCCTTGAGGCAGGAGGTGCAGACCCCGAGCTTCTTGGGGGTCTTGCCGGACGGCCCGGTCAGCGCGTGCACCGTCTGGATGTTGGGGTTCCAGCGCCGGCGGGTGCGCCGGTGGGAGTGGCTGACCGACATCCCGAACCCGGGGCCCTTGCCACACACGTCGCAGGTCGCAGCCACGGTCACTCCAGGATCGGCGGGGAACACGGTCGGACGGGGCACGGGCATGGTCCGGTCTCGCGCCGGACGACCTGCCCACAGTAGCAGGGCAGATAGCCTCCGCCCGGAGCCGCAGAACCCGCCGAGACGCCCCAGGAGGCCCAGCGTGCTGCAGGTCCTCGACGCCGCTGCGGTCCGCACATGGTGCGCAGCGGCGCGTGCCGGGCTGGCCGCGGCGCGCGACGAGATCGACGACCTCAACGTCTACCCGGTGCCTGACGGCGACACCGGCACGAACCTGCTGCTGACCATGGAGGCCGTGGAGTATGCCCTGAGCGTGGCCCCCGGCGACATGACCGCGACCGTACGCGCCATGGCGCAGGGCGCCCTGCTGGGCGCCAGGGGCAACTCCGGCGTGATCCTCTCCCAGCTCCTCGCGGGCCTCGCCGAGGTCTTCGAGGCCGCGCAGACCTGCTCGGGCGCCGAGGTGCAGCGCGCCCTGTCCCGGGCTGCGCAGCTGTGCTACGGGGCGGTGGCCACTCCCGTCGAGGGGACGCTGCTGACGGTGGCCCGGGAGTGCGCCGAGGCGGCGGCGTCCCTGGGCACCGCGGATCTGGCGGCAGTCGTCTGCGAGGCCCGGCGGGCAGCCGCCCGCTCCCTGGCGCGTACGCCGGAGCTGCTGCCCCAGCTGAAGGCCGCCGGAGTGGTGGACGCGGGCGGGCGGGGGCTGTGCGTGCTCCTGGAGGCACTGGAGCAGGTCGTCACGGGGGAGCACACGGCTGATCCGCCGCTGCTGGTGCCCCGGGACCGCTCGGCGCTGACCGCGGTGCGCGAGGCGGGCAGCGCCGAGTACGGCTACGAGCTGCAGTTCCTGCTGCGCGAGGTGGACCCGGAGTCGGTGGAGCAGCTGCGCCGCACGCTCGGCGGCCTTGGGGACTCCCTGGTCGTGGTCGGCGGCGGTCCCTCGTCGCGGGGGCTGTTCAACGTGCACGTGCACGTCAACGACGTGGGAGCCGCCTTCGAGGCTGCCGTGGAGGCCGGCCGGCCGTTCCGCATCTCGGTGACCCGGTTCTCCGACCAGATGGCCGAGGCGTCGCCGGTCCTCGACCAGGTGTCGCTCACCGGCCGCGCCGTCGTTGCCGTGGCACCCGGCTCCGGGCTGTCGGCCCTGTTCACCCAGGCCGGCGCGCTCGTCGTCGAGGGCGGCCCCACGGTCAACCCCTCGACGGCGGAGGTGCTCGCCGTGCTGCGGTCCAGTGGCGCCGCGGAAGTCGTGCTGCTGCCCAATGACGCCAACACCGTCGGTGTGGCCAGGGCTGCGGCGGCGGAGGCCCGCACCGACGGCCGCGCCGTGGCGGTGGTGCCCACCCGGTCGGTGCTGCAGGGGCTGGCCGCCCTGGCCGTGGCCGACCCGGCGCGGCCGTTCGGGGACGACGTCGCGTCGATGGCGGACGCCGCCGGGTCGACGCGCACCGGGGAGGTGACCGTCGCGGTGCGGGAAGCGGCCACGATCGCCGGCATCTGCCGTGCGGGCGACGTGCTGGGTCTGCTCGACGGTGACGTTGCACTGATCGGCCGCGACGTCGAGGCGGTGGCGCAGGACCTCCTGCACCGGATGCTCACTGGCGGCGGTGAGCTGGTCACCGTCGTGACGGGCCTCGAGGCGCCCGTGGGCTCGGGGGACCGGGTCACGGCGTGGGTCGAGAAGGGCCATCCCGGCGTCGAGGTCGTCGTCTACGACGGCGGCCAGCCGCACTACCCGCTCCTGCTCGGGGTGGAGTAGCGGGTGGTCGCGCTCGGCGCGAAGCTGTCTGCGGCCGTGGGCGGGAGGACCGCGGCGATCCTCGCCGAGCACCTGGACCTGCACACGGTGGGCGACCTGCTCCGGCACTATCCGCGCCGCTACACCGAGCGCGGCGCCCTGACCCCGTTCGGCGAGCTCGTCGTGGGCGAGTACGCCACCGTGTTCGCCGAGGTCACCAAGGTCAGCGGGCGCCGGATCCGCGACAAGCTCCACAAGAGCGACGTGACGATCCGGGACGCCGACGGGGCCACCATGACGCTGGCCATCTTCAACCGCCCCTACGTGGCGACGCAGCTCCGGCCTGGCCGCCGGGCGTACTTCTCGGGCAAGGTCGAGCTGTTCCGCCAGCAGGTGCAGCTGGCGAACCCGCAGTACCAGCTGGTCGACGACGAGGAGGGCGTCGTCGCGGAGGAGTTCGCCGGGATGCTGGTGCCGATCTACCCGGCGGCGGCGAAGGCGCCCAGCACCCTCACGGCGCGAACGGTCCGGCACACCCTGGACATGGTCGACCTGGGAGAGGACCCGCTGCCGGAGGACCTGCGCCGGCGCCACGGGCTGGTGTCGCTCGAGTCGGCGCTGTACGGGATCCACCGGCCGGCCGACTGGAGCGACGTCACCGCGGCCCGGACGCGGCTGACCTGGGACGAGGCGTTCGTGCTGCAGGTGGTCCTCGCCCAGCGCCGGGCCACGACGCGTGCCCTGGCCGGGACCCCGCGGACGCGGCGCCCCGGCGGTCTGCTCGACGCCTTCGACGCCTCCCTCCCCTTCGTCCTCACCTCCGGCCAGGCGCAGGTCGGGGAGCTGCTGTCGACCGAGCTCTCGGAGCCCGCCCCCATGTACCGCCTCCTGCAGGGCGAGGTCGGCTCGGGCAAGACGGTCGTCGCGCTGCGGGCGATGCTGCAGGTCGTCGACAGCGGTGGCCAGGCCGCCCTGCTGGCCCCGACGGAGGTGCTCGCGCAGCAGCATGCCCGCTCGCTGCATGCGCTGCTCGGACCGCTGGCTGCCGCGGGCGAGCTCGGCGCGCCGGACCTCGCCACGCGGGTGGCGCTGCTCACCGGCTCGCAGGGTGCCGCGGCGCGGCGTACCGCTCTGGGCGAGGCGGCAGGCGGGCAGGCAGGGATCGTCGTCGGCACCCACGCCCTGCTGTCGGAGGGCGTGGCCTTCGCCGACCTCGGCCTGGTCGTCGTCGACGAGCAGCACCGGTTCGGCGTGGAGCAGCGCGATGCGCTGCGCACCAAGGGCCGCACACCGCCGCACGTGCTGGTCATGACCGCCACGCCCATCCCGCGCACGATCGCCATGACCGTCTACGGGGACCTCGAGGTCTCCACGCTCTCCGAGCTGCCGAAGGGGCGAGCCCCGGTGAAGAGCGCGGTGGTCCCGGTCGCCGAGAAGCCGTCGTGGCTGGAGACCGCGTGGCACCGGGTACGCCAGCACGTCGCGACCGGGCGGCAGGCCTTTGTGGTGTGCCCCCGCATCGGTGGGGACGAGCCGGAGGAGCCGGCCGCCGACGGACGGCGCCCGGGGGTGGCGGTGCTCGACGTCCACCTGATGCTGGTCCACGGCCCGCTGAACGGGCTGCGCGTGGAGATGCTGCACGGCCGCATGGCCCCGGAGGACAAGGACCGGGTCATGCAGCGCTTCGCCCGGGGGGAGGTCGACGTCCTGGTGGCCACCACCGTGATCGAGGTGGGGGTGGACGTGCCCAACGCCACCGTCATGGTGGTGCTCGACGCGGAGCGGTTCGGGGTCAGCCAGCTGCACCAGCTGCGCGGCCGGATCGGTCGGGGAGCCGATCCGGCGCTGTGCCTGCTGGTGACCGACGCCGAGGCGGGCACGCCATCCCGGGACCGGCTCGACGCGGTCGCCTCGACCAGCGACGGCTTCGTGCTGTCAAGAGTCGACCTGGAGCAGCGCCGGGAAGGGGACGTGCTCGGATCCACCCAGTCCGGCGCCCGCAGCTCGCTGCGCATGCTGCGGCTGCTGCGCGACGAGGAGCTGATCCTCGAGGCGCGTCGGGAGGCGGTGGCCCTGGTCGAGCAGGACCTGCTGCTGGCCGGCTCGCCAGCACTGCGCCAGGCCGTCGTCGACCTGCTGGACGAGGAGCGCGCGGACTTCCTGGACAAGGCCTGACGGCGCGCCTCGCGTACCCGACAGCGGCAGGCAGACTGGACCCATGACGCGGGTCATCGCCGGGCTCGCCAAGGGGCGCCGGCTCTCGGTGCCGACCGGCCTGGGCACCCGGCCCACCGCCGAGCGCGCCCGGGAGGGCCTGTTCTCCAGCCTGCTGTCGCTGCTGGACCTGGAGGGCGCGCGCGTGCTGGACCTCTACGCCGGTTCGGGTGCCCTCGGCCTCGAGGCCCTCTCGCGGGGCGCGGCGGCCGCCACGCTCGTGGAGAACGACCCTGAGGCGGTCGCGGCGCTGCGGGCCAACGCCGATCTGCTGCGCCTGCCCGGCGCGCACGTCCTCGCTCAGCCCGTGGAGCGCTTCCTCGCCGTCGACCCCGAGCCCCGCTACGACCTCGCGCTGCTCGACCCGCCGTACGAGCAGGACGTGCTCCCCGTGCTCTTCGCGCTGCGGCCGTGGCTGGCCGAGGACGCCGTGGTCGCGGTGGAGCGGGCGACACGGGGGCCGCAGCTCGCCTGGCCGCAGGGCTACTGCGCTGTCCGGTCGCGGCGCTACGGCGCGGCGACGCTGTGGTACGCCCGCCAGTGCTAGCGTCGCCGATCATGAGACGGGCTGTCTGCCCCGGGTCCTTCGACCCCGTGACGCTCGGCCACCTCGACATCATCGAGCGGGCCTCCCGGATCTACGACGAGGTCGTCGTGGCGGTGCTCGTCAACCAGAAGAAGGCCTCCCTCTACACGGTCGAGGAGCGCATGGGCCTGCTCTCGGAGGTCACCGGGTGCTACGGCAACGTCGTGGTGGACAGCTTCCGGGGGCTGCTCGTCGACTACTGCCGGGAGCACTCGATCCCGGTGATCGTCAAGGGCCTGCGGGCCATCAGTGACTTCGACTACGAGCTGCAGATGGCGCAGATGAACCACGGCCTCGCCGCAGTGGAGACGATGTTCATGACGACGAACCCGCTCTACTCCTTCCTGTCCTCCAGCCTGGTCAAGGAGGTCGCGACCTACGGCGGTGACGTGTCCGGGCTCGTGCCGCCGCTGGTCTACGCCTCCCTCGTCGAGCGGGTGTCCCGGCCATGAGCTCCGACCTCGACGCGGTGCTCGACACCCTCACCGACCTGCTCGAGACGGCGCGGGCCGTGCCCATGTCGGCGTCCTGCGTCGTGAACCGCGACGAGATGCTCGGCCTGGTCGAGGACGTGCGCGCCCTGCTGCCCGGTGAGCTCGCCGCCGCGCGGCAGGTGCTCCGGGACCGGGCCGGGGTCGTGGCGCAGGGGCATGCGGAGGCCGAGCGGATCGTGTCGCGGGCCCAGGTCGAGCAGGACCGGCTGCTGGAGGCGTCGGCGGTGTGGCAGCGCGCGCAGGCCGAGGCCGACCGACTGCTGGCCGAGGTGCACGCCGAGGCCGAGGCGATGCGGGTCGAGACCGACGACTACGTCGACGCCAAGCTGGCCAACTTCGAGCTCGTGCTGACCAAGACGCTCACGGCGGTGCAGCGGGGGCGTACGCGCCTGTCCGGCTCGATCGGCGACCCGGACGACGCCGTGCCGGGCCGGCCGGACGAGGCCGCCACCGGCTGACGAGTCGGTGGGAGATCGAGCGCGGCGCAGCCCGTCGGCTACCCTGGGCACCGGTCTGCACGACCCGCAGAGGTCCTCATGCCCGAGAACAGGAAGCCGCAGCACCGCCTCGATCCCCGCAACCCTCTCGTGCTCGACACCCGCGAGCTGGGGAGGCGACCGGGATCGATGCGCCCGGTGCACTTCTCTGCTCCCGCGCCGGAGGGTCTCGGGGTCGTCATGATCGGCGTCCCCCCCGGAGCCGGGATCGACCTGGACCTCAGGCTCGAGTCGGTCATGGAGGGGGTGCTGGTCAGCGGTACGGCGACGGCGCCCCTCACCGGGGAGTGCGGCCGCTGCCTCGAGGCGGTCAGCGACGAACTGACCGTCGACCTGCAGGATCTGTTTCGCTACGACGACAGCGACGAGGACGAGGACCACACCGCACGGATGGAGGGCGACCTGCTCGACCTCGAACCCGTGCTGCGGGACGCGGTGGTGCTCGCGCTGCCGCTCACGCCGCTGTGCCGGCCCGACTGCGGCGGGCTGTGCGTCCAATGCGGCGAACGGCTCGACGACCTCCCACCTGACCACGCGCACGGCACGACCGACCCCCGGTGGGACGGCCTGCAGGACCTGCTCGACCGCACGCCCGAGACCCGCACCACCGAGATCCAGGAGTAGCAGCGATGGCCGTCCCCAAGCGCAAGATGTCGCGCAGCAACACCCGCTCGCGGCGCGCCCAGTGGAAGACGACCGCCCCGACCCTCACCACCTGCGACAGGGGCCACGTCACGCTGCCGCACACGGTGTGTCCGGAGTGCGGCCGCTACGACAAGCGCAACGTCCTCGCCGTCTGAGCTGCGCGACCGCTCCCCGGTGACGCGTGTCGCGCTCGACCTGCTCGGGGGCGACTGCGCCCCCGAGTCGGTCGTCGACGGCGCCCTGATCGCCACCGAGCGCGCCCCCGACGTCGACGTGGTCCTCGTCGGTCCGGTGGACCTGGCCGAGCGCCTGCTCGACGCGCGTGGCGCGCTGGGGCGCTTCCCCCTGGTCGCCGCCAGCCAGGTGGTGGGCATGGACGAGGACCCCGCCCGGGCCGTGCGCGCGAAGCGGGACGCGACCGTACGCGTGGCCGCCCGGCTCGTCCGCGACGGCGAGGCCGCGGCGATGGTCTCGTGCGGTTCCACCGGAGCCACCCTCGCGTCCGCCGTGTTCACCCTGGGGCGGCTGAGGGGCGTCACCCGGCCCGCTCTTGCCGCGATCATCCCTGCCCTGGACGGCCCGCTGGTCTTCCTCGACGCCGGCGCCGGCACCGAGGCCACCCCCGAGCTGCTGGCGCAGTTCGCGCTGGCCGGTGCGGCGCTGGCCACCGTCCGGCTCGGGATCGTCGCGCCCCGGGTGGGGCTGCTGAGCATCGGGGAGGAGGAGGGCAAGGGCGACGAGCTGCGCAGGGCCGCGTACACCGCGCTGGCTGCGCTGCCGATCGACTTCGTCGGCAACGTCGAGGGCAACGACGTGCCCTACGGCGCCAAGATGGACGTCGTCGTGGCCGACGGCTTCACCGGCAACGTGCTGGCCAAAGGACTGGAGGGCGCTGCGTCGATGCTCACCGAGCTGCTCCGCGGCGCTCTGACCGCGACTCCGGAGCTGCGCGCAGCGGCGGACGTCGTGCTGCCGGCGCTCGAGGCGGCGACGGCGTCGACGAGCCCGGACCACTTCGGGGGCGGGGTCCTCCTGGGGGTACGCGGGGTGGTTGTGGTCGGCCACGGGAGCAGCTCCCCCCGCTCCGTCGCCAGCTGCGTCCTGGTGGCCGCGCAGGCAGCCCGCGACGGCCTGCTCCCGCGCATCGCCGAGTCCCTGTCGGACCTGCTGGACCGGACCCGGGCGGTGGCGGCGACGTGACGGCCATGACCCCTGACGACGTGCTCCGCGTGGTGAGGGAGGCGGTCGCGACCGTGCTCGAGCTGGACCCGGCCGCCGTCGACCGGACCACCCGCTTCCGCGCCGACCTCGCCGCCGACTCGCTCGCCCTCGTCGAGATCGTCGAGATCGTCGAGGAGACCCTGGCTCCGTTGGCCCGGCCGGGCTTCCACATCGACGACGAGGACCTCGACGCGCTGTCCACCGTCGGTGAGGCCGTCGACTACGCGATGGCCCGGCTGTGACGGGGCGCCGATGAGCCGTCCCCGGCGCAGCGCCGACCGCCCGCCGACGCCCGTGCTCGAGGCGGCGCTCGGAACCGGGATCGACCCCGACCTGCTGGAGCGGGCGCTGACCCACCGGTCCTACGCCTACGAGCACGGCGGGCTGCCGACGAACGAGCGGCTGGAGTTCCTCGGTGACGCGGTGCTCGGGCTGGTCGTCACCGACGCGCTGTACGCCCTCTCGCCCGAGCTGCCCGAGGGGCAGCTGGCCCGGCTCCGGGCCAGCGTGGTCAACGCCCGCGCGCTGGCCGGCGTGGCCCGCGGTCTGGGCCTCGGCCGCTGGGTGCGCCTCGGCCGCGGCGAGGAGGTCACCGGCGGCCGCGACAAGACCTCGATCCTGGCCGACACGATGGAGGCCGTGATCGGGGCGGTCTACCTCGACCGCGGGTTCCCCGCTGCGGTCGACGTGGTGCACCTGCTGTTCGACCCCCTGATGCGCACGGCCGCCGCTCAGGACGGGGCGACGCTGGACTGGAAGACCGCGCTGCAGGAGCTCACCGCCGCGCGCGGGATCGGTGTGCCGGACTACCGGATCGCCCAGAGCGGTCCCGACCACGCGAAGAGCTTCTCCGCAGAGGTCTGCATCGGCGGGCTCGTGCGCGGCGAGGGGGTCGGGCCGAGCAAGAAGGAGGCTGAGCAGCAGGCTGCGCAGGCCGCCTGGACGGCGCTGTCGACGGCTGCCCGGCTGCTGGCCGACGAGGAGCCGCCGGAGCTGCCCTCCGGTGCCTGAGCTGCCCGAGGTCGAGGTGGTCCGCCTCGGCCTGGAGCGCGGTGTGGCCGGCCGCACCGTCCGCGATGTCGAGGTCACTCACGCCCGGGCGGTCCGTCGGCACACGCCGGGAGCCGCCGACTTCGTGTCCCGGCTGGTCGGCCGGACGATCCTCGAGGCGCGGCGCCGCGGGAAGTACCTGTGGCTGCCGCTCGACTCGGGCGAGGCGTTGACGGGCCACCTCGGCATGAGCGGGCAGCTGCTCGTCGTACCGGCCGAGGCGCCGCTGCAGCGGCACGCGCACGTACGGCTGGACTTCTGCGACGGCGGGCGGGAGCTGCGGTTCGTCGACCAGCGCACGTTCGGGGGCCTGCTGGTCGTTGCCGGTGGTGACCCGGTGCCCCCCGCACTGGCGCACGTGGCGCGCGATCCGCTGGACCCGCTGTTCGACGACGAGGCGTTCGTGGCGGCGGTGCGCCGGCGGCGTACCGGGATCAAGCGTGCCCTGCTCGACCAGCGCCTGGTCAGCGGCATCGGCAACATCTACGCCGACGAGACGCTGTGGCGGGCCCGGCTGCACGGCGAGCGTCCCACCGAGGCGCTGACCCGACCTGCCGTACGCCGGCTCCTCGGGCACGCGCGGGAGGTGATGAGCGAGGCCATCACGCAAGGGGGGACGAGCTTCGACGCGCTGTACGTCTCGACCGAAGGGGTGAGCGGGCTGTTCGAGCGGTCCCTCGCGGTCTACGGGCGACCGGGCGCGCCGTGCCCGAGGTGCGGCACCCCGATCCGGCGGGAGGCCTTCATGAACCGCTCGTCGTTCAGCTGCCCCCGCTGCCAAACGAGAGCCAGGGCTGGCTGATGCGGATCTCGGCCTGGACGGCCGGCGGCGTCGTGCCGTCGTGCTGGCGGGGGGTCCACGGCTCGCCGCGCATCCACTGCGAGCCGCAGCCGCTGCACTCGAACAGCTTCTTCCCGTCCCGGGGCGTGGGCGTCTCCGCCCAGTCGCACAGCTCCTTGCAGGGCTTGCTCACGAGGTCCACGGGCGCAGTGTGCCGGAGACGGGGCCTCCGGTCGAGCGCAACGCCGGATTGGCCTCAACCGAGCGTGACCGGGCCGTGACCTCGCCTTGACCCTGACGGGACCGGCTGGCACCATGGGCGTCACCGCCGCACGGCTACAGCCGAAGGCGTTGCTCGACCCTCGACGCGGAGGATTTGTCTAGTCATGGCCAAGGCCCTGTTCGGTCACGTCGGTCTCAGCAGCGATGTCCGTCTCGCCGACGAGGTGCGCCGACTGCGTCGCCGGGTGGGAGAGCTCGAGAGCGAGCTCGCCCGCGTCAACGCGGCGCACTCCGCTCTGGTCGCCACGATCACCGTGGATGACGACCTGCGCATGCTCGTCCTGGAGGACTCGCCCGCGCTCACCTGATCCGCTCCGCCGAAGGGCGCCACCCCATTTCGGGTGGCGCCCTTCGTGCTGTCCCCTCCCCACCCCGGTAGTCTCGCGGCGGCCTTCCCCCCGGCCTCGACCCTGCGAGCAGCGTGCACCTCAAGAGCCTCACGCTGAAGGGCTTCAAGTCCTTCGCGTCCCCGACGACCTTGCGCTTCGAGCCCGGGATCACCTGCGTGGTCGGGCCGAACGGGTCGGGCAAGAGCAACGTCGTCGACGCCGTCGCCTGGGTGCTCGGCGAGCAGGGGGCCAAGGCCCTGCGCGGCGGCAAGATGGAGGACGTCATCTTCGCCGGGACGCCGGGCCGGCCACCGCTCGGCCGCGCCGAGGTGACGCTGCACATCGACAACACCGACGGGACGCTGCCGATCGAGTACTCCGAGGTGAGCCTGACCCGGCTGATGTTCCGGTCCGGGGAGTCGGAGTACGCCATCAACGGCACCCGCTGCCGCCTCGTCGACGTCCAGGAGCTGATGAGCGACTCCGGCATCGGCCGTGAGCTGCACGTCGTGGTGGGCCAGGGCTCGCTGGACACGATTCTCGCCGCGCGGCCGCACGACCGGCGCGGCTTCGTCGAGGAGGCCGCGGGCGTCCTGAAGCACCGCAAGCGCAAGGAGAAGGCGCTGCGCAAGCTGGACGCGATGGCTGTCAACCTGCACCGGCTCGGCGACCTCACCACCGAGCTGCGCCGCCAGCTGAAGCCGCTCGGGCGCCAGGCGGAGCTCGCCCGCCGCGCCGCCGAGGTGCAGGCCGAACTGCGCGATGCCCGGCTGCGCCTGCTCGCCGACGACCTGGTCACGCTGCGCGCCGCCCTGGACGCCGAGACCCGGGACGAGACATCGGTACGCGAGCGGCGCGCGCTCGTCGAGCGCGAGCTCACGGCGGCGCAGGCCCGGGAGCAGGCCCTGGAGGCGAGCGCGGCCGAGCAGGCTCCGGCGCTGGCCCGAGCGCAGGAGAGCTGGTACCGGCTCTCGGCGCTCGAGGAGCGCCTGCGAGGGACCGCCACGCTGGCCGCGGAACGTTCCCGACACCTCTCGACCACGCTGCCGGGGCAGGAGCGCACCGGGCGAGATCCCGACCAGGTCGAGCGCGAGGCGGCGGGCATACGGGAGTCCGAGGCCGCTCTGGCCCGGCAGCTCGCCGAGGACGCACGGCGCCTCCAGGACGCGGTCACCCGGCGAACCGACGCGGAGGCGGCGCTGGCCGCCGAGGACCGGGCGCTCGTGCACGCGGTGCGCGCGCTGGCCGACCGCCGGGAGGGGCTCGCCCGGCTGGCCGGCCAGGTGGGGGCGCTGCGCTCGCGGGCAGCGGCGGCGCAGGCGGAGCTGGGCCGGTTGGCCGGTGCGCTGGCGGAGGCGTCGGTGCGCGTACGCACGGCCCGGGCCGAGCTGACGCAGGTGCAGGCCGAGGCGGACGGGCTCGACGCCGGTGAGGTCGACCTCGACGAGCAGCACGAGCGAGCGGCTGCGTCCCTCGCCGCCGCGAAGGAGCGGCTGTCGGCGTTGCAGGCCCAGGAGCGGGAGGCCGAGCGCAGCCGCGGCACCTGGTCGGCGCGACGGGAGGCGCTGTCCCTCTCGCTCGCCCGCAAGGACGGCAGCGGGGCGCTCCTGTCCTCCGGCCTGGCCGAGGTGCTCGGCACGGTGGCCGAGCTGGTGCAGGTGCAGCCCGGCTTCGAGGCGGCCGTGGCGGCGGCGCTGGGCGCGGTGGCCGATGCGGTCGCGGTGGACTCGCCGCAGAGCGCCGCGCGCGCCCTGGGCTACCTCAAGAGCGGGAGCGCAGGGCGGGCAGGGCTTCTGGTCGGGGGAGGCCCGGCGGTCGACGAGCCGGCGTGCCCCCCCCTGCCCGGGGGCGCGCGCTGGGCCATCGATCTGGTGGACGCCCCCGAGCGGCTCCGGCCCGCCCTCGTGCGGGCGCTGCGGCGGGTGGCTGTCGTCGGCACGCTGGAGGACGCGAGCGAGCTCGTGACCGCCTTCGCGCAGGTGCGGGCGGTGACGGCGGAAGGCGACCTGCTGGGAGCGGACTGGGCGGTGGGCGGGTCCGCCTCGACGCCCTCGCTGCTCGAGGTGCAGGCCGCGCTGGACGAGGCCGAACGCGAGCACGAGCAGGCGGCGCGTCGCCATGAGCGCCTGCGCTTCGAGGTGCAGGGCGCCCGCGCCGAGGTCGAGCAGGCGGGCGGGGAGGTCAAGGCAGCCTTGAGCGCGCTGCACCGCTCGGACGCCACTCTGGCGGCCTACGCGGAGCGGCTCGGCCTGCTGGCCTCGGCGGTCCGGGCGGCAGAGGCAGAAGCCGGCCGGCTCGAGCAGTCGAGGGTGCGGGCCGAGCGAGCCCAGGAGGAAGGGCTGTCCGGGCTGGCCGAGCTCGAGGAGCGGCTGATGGCCGCCGAGAGCCTCAGCCAGCAGGAGGCCGACGCCGAGCCGTCCACCGGGCTGCGCGACCGGCTGGCGGTGGCGGCGACGCACGCCCGCGCTGCGGAGGTGGAGGCCCGGCTCGCGGTGCGCACGGGGGAGGAGCGCGCCCGCGGGCTTCACGGCCGTGCGGAGGCGCTGGAACGCAGTGCCCGGCAGGAGCGGCAGGCCCGCGAGCGCCTGATGTCCCTGCGCGCCGAGCGCTCCCGCGGAGCCGTCGTGGCCGCCGAGGTCGCCCACGCGGCGCAGGAGGCGCTCACCCGCATCGCCGAGTCCTTGGCGGTCGCGGCCGGTGAGCGGGCCGCGGCGGACGCGGCCCGAACGGTCACCGGTGCGGACCTGCTCGCCGTCCGGGCACAGGTGCGCGAGCTCGCCGCTGAGCTGGAGCGGCTCACCGACGTGGTGCACCGCGACGAGGTGGCGCGCGCGGAGCAGCGCCTGCGGATCGAGGCGCTCGAGGAGCGAGCCAGCGCGCAGGGCATCCCAGCCGACCGGCTGGTCGAGGACTACGGGCCGCAGGCCCAGGTGCCGGTGGCGTCGGAGGAAGGGGGTGCACCAGCAGGCGGAGTCGCTGCGGGTGGTGCGGGTGCTCCGCCGACGGCGGGCGCCCCGTACGACCGGGGGGAGCAGGAGAGGCGCGCGGCGACGGCCGAGCGGGCGCTGGCCCTGCTGGGCCGGGTCAACCCGCTGGCCCTGGAGGAGTACGCCGCGCTGCAGGAGCGCTCGGCGTTCCTGACTGCGCAGCTGGAGGACCTGACGCACACCCGCCGGGACCTGCTGGCGATCGTGCGGGACGTCGACCAGCGGATCTCCGAGGTGTTCGCGAGCGCGTTCGAGGACACCGCCCGCGAGTTCGGGCAGGTGTTCGCGACGCTGTTCCCGGGCGGCGAGGGCCGGCTGGTGCTCACCGACCCCGACGACCCGCTGACCAGCGGCATCGAGGTCATGGCGAGGCCGGCGGGCAAGAGGATCTCGCGGCTGTCCCTGCTGTCGGGTGGTGAGCGCTCGCTGACGGCGCTGGCCTTCCTGGTCGCGCTGTTCCGCGCCCGGCCGTCGCCGTTCTACGTGCTGGACGAGGTCGAGGCGGCGCTCGACGACCGCAACCTCAGCCGGCTGCTGGCCCTGCTCGAAGGCCTGCGCGAGGCCTCCCAGCTCATCGTCATCACCCACCAGAAGCGCACGATGGAGATCGCCGACGCGCTGTACGGCGTGACCATGCGCGGCGACGGCATGTCGGTCGTGGTCAGCCAGCGGCTGCGGGAGCGCGAGCCGGTCTGACCGGCGCCGTGCGCCCGCCGGGGGCGGACCGGCTGCGGTAGACACGTCGGGTGCTCGAACTCCTCGGCGTGCTCGTCGCCGTCCTCGTCCTGACCGTCGTCATGCTGGCCGCCCTCGTCACCGGCAAGGGGCGGGCGGTGCCCCCCGCACTCCCGGCGCCGGACGAGGACCTCCTCCCCGGTGTGGGCGACGACGCGACGACGCCACGGGACACCCCGAAGCGGCCCGTCGAGGTGGTCGACCTGCCCGACGACGTGCCGGCGGCGCCCGAGCCGGCGGCGCCGGAGGAGACCGCGCTGAAGGCGGCGGAGCCGGTACGCGCTCCGCTGGACGTGCCGGAGCCCACCAGCGGCCGGCTCACCCGGCTGCGGGCCCGGCTGGCCCGCTCGCAGAGCACCCTCGGGCGCGGCCTGTTCGCCCTGCTGTCGCGCGACGTCCTCGACGAGGACGCGTGGGAGGAGGTCGAGGACACCCTGCTCGGCGCGGATGTGGGGGTGGCCGCCACGACCGAGCTGGTCGCGCGGCTGCGTACGCGGGTGCGGGTGGACAGCGTGCGCACCGCCGCGGAGCTCCGCCCGCTGCTGCGTGAGGAGCTGGTCCGCGTCATCGGCACGGACGCCGACCGCACCCTGAAGACGCTGCCGCACGAGGACGGGGGGCCGGCTGTCGTGCTCGTCGTCGGGGTCAACGGCACGGGGAAGACGACCACCTGCGGCAAGCTCGCCCGGGTCCTCGTCGCCGACGGCCGGTCGGTGCTGTTGGGGGCGGCGGACACGTTCCGCGCGGCTGCCGCGGACCAGCTGCAGACGTGGGGTGACCGGGTGGGCGCAGGGACCGTACGCGGTCCGGAGGGCGGCGACCCGGCCAGCGTGGCGTTCGACACCGTCGCGCGCGGACGGGCCACCGGCGTGGACACCGTCCTCATCGACACGGCCGGACGGCTGCACACCAAGACCGGCCTCATGGACGAGCTCGGCAAGGTCAAGCGGGTGATCGAGAAGCACGGTCCGGTCGACGAGACGCTGCTCGTGCTCGACGCGACGACCGGCCAGAACGGCGTCGTGCAGGCCCGGGTGTTCACCGAGGCGGTCACCGTCACCGGGATCGTGCTCACCAAGCTGGACGGCACCGCCAAGGGCGGCATCGTCATCGCGGTGCAGCGCGAGCTCGGCATCCCGGTCAAGCTGATCGGGCTGGGTGAGGGGCCCGACGACCTCGCGCCCTTCGAGCCGGAGGCCTTCGCCGACGCGCTGCTGGGCGACGAGGTGGCGCTGTAGGACGGCGGCTCCGCGCCGAGGGCGGGGCTGCCTGCGCCAGAAGCGGTCCGCCTGCGAGGTGCCTGATCGGCGGCGCGATCGTCCGGACGTGCCCGCGACATCTGCGATGGCGCACCATGCGCTTGCTCCAGGTGGCCCTGATCAGCGTGCTGCTCGGTGCGGGCTGCTCCTCGACGACCCCGCAGCCGCCTACGGCAGGGCCGTCCGCAAGCCCGCGGCCCAGCGCTTCCAGCACCTCGTCAGGGCAGCAGCAGCCCGGCGGTGAGGTCACTGTCGAAGGTGACGTCACCGGGGTCCGGCTGCGGCTGGCCGTGGAGCCGCTCCAGCGGCGAGCAGACAGCACGCTGCTGCAGGCGAGGATCACCGTGCTCGAGGGCAAGATCAATCTCAACCGAGCAGTTCTCCGTCCGGACGACCTCCCAGCGCGCCACGCTGTCGGACGTGCGGCTCGTCCTGCCGGCGGAGGAGCTCGTGGCGAGCCCGGCGGTCGACACGGCGGGCGCGCCGATCACCAGCGAGTTGGGGGGCGTCGAACTGCAGGAAGGGGATGCTGGCCGGCTTCAGGTCGTCTTCGGCGCGCTGCCGCCCGGCGTCCGCAAGGTCGACGTCCTCTGGCCGATCCTCGGCGTCGTGCCGGACGTGCCGGTCGGTGACCGTCCGGTAGGCCCGCTGGCCGGCTACGGCAGTGCGCCACCCCGACCTGCCCAGGGAACGCCTGCCTCTGCTGCCGTGCTGCCCGTGACGACCCGGACTACCGAGCTGGGTGGCGCCGTACGCACAGACGAGCAGCCGCGTCGCACCCGCGTCGCGGTCTCGGCCGACGTGCTGTTCGCTCTGGACAGCGACCGGCTCGCGCCCGACGCGGGGGCGGCCCTGGCCGCGGCTGCTGTCCAGATCCAGGCCACCGGGCCAGGGCCGGTGCGGGTGGTCGGACACACCGACGACCAGGGTGATGCGGCCTACAACGAGGACCTGTCGGTGCGGCGGGCGCGTACGGTGGCCGCCGCACTGGCAGCGTCCCTTCCTCCGGACCGGTTCCCGCTCGCGGTGGAGGGCCGGGGGGAGCGCGAGCCGGCGGTGGCGGGCACGCAGGAGCAGGCCCGGGCCGCCAACCGGCGGGTCGAGCTGGTGGTCGAGCGCGAGCGGACCCAGCCCGTGTCCGCCGCGCCCACCCCGAGGGCGACGGGCACCGGTTGCGGGTCCCCAGGCGAAGGGAGCGGAGGGGCTGGTCCTGCCGGTCTTCCAGGGATCGATCCGGCTGCGCGCCCTCCGGGCCGTACGCACCGGACCCTGGCTGCGCGTCGAGCTGGCGGCGCAGATCGAGCAGAGCGCCCAGGCGAAAGCTGCCTTGACGGTGGATCTGCGCGCAGACAAGTCGCGTGCGGTCAACAACGCCACGGGTCTCGGGCTGCTGGACGGCGACCGCGTGGTCTTTCCCGGTGTGGCGGAGGACGGCACGTGCACCTGCCCGAACCTCATCTTCGGGATCGACCTGGCAGGCGACGATGTACGCCCGCTGCCGGTGTGGGTGAAGGCACCCGACCGCCTCGGGAACACGGTTGACGTGCAGCTGCCGGAGAGCTTCGGCCGGCTCGTCGCGGTGCCGGTCGTGACCGGCCCGTCCAACTAGCGAGGTGCCGGGCCGCCCGACGGGAGCCTCGCCAGCACGGTGATGGTGGCGGGGCAAGCACCGTAGCGGATGTTGGGGACAGCGAGATGCACGCCATGGCAGGCAGATTCATGCACACCGGGCTTGTCAGGCTCTGACAGATGCGGTAGCATGCGAACAAGCGTTCGGGTGCGGTGGTTGGACTGGCCGGCAGCGTGGAGGCGCTGCTGGCGGTCCCGCCTGCGGCGCTGAGCGTGCCGGAACTGCAGGGCGCGATCCGCGAGGTGAGCGCCCTGGGTGACCGGCTCGGCGGGTGGCTGGACAGCGCCCTGGGGGAGCTCGGCGCCCGCACCGGTGATGCGGTGCCCCCCGCGTGTGCCCTGGCTCCGACCGCCAGACACAGCCCACCACTGCTGGTCTGAGGGGACGATGCGGGAGTCGGCAGAGCTCTGCTCAGTTGCCTGCTGCTCCTGCCGACGAGCCGTCTCGGCCACGGGGATCCCGCGCTCGGAGCCGCGTAAAGATGGCCAGACAGGCGCCTGGCGCTGAGCCCTGGCCCGTCGACCGGTGGACCGGCCAGCTACTCCGGCCGCCGGTCCACCGCCACGCACCAGTCCGAACTCTCCCGCCACGGCTCGCCGTCCCAGGTGGAGTACCGCACGACGGGCTGCAGCCCGGCTGCGTTCGTCAGGCGGTCGTAGTCCGCCGCCGGCAGCGCAGTGCGCCCGTCCTCCGGGCTGCGCGCGGTGGCCCATCCCGCGACCAGGTGACCGCCCGGCCGAAGTGCCGCCGCCAGACGGCGAACCACGTCGACCTCCGTGCCCTCGGCGAGGTAGACCATGACGTTGCCGGCGGCCACGACCAGGTCGTACTCCGCGGAGTCCGCCAGCGCACTCAGGTCGTCGAGGCGCCACGGCAGCTCGGGGGCCTCGGCCCGGGCCACCTCGAGCATCGACGCGTCGTTGTCGACCCCGACCACCTCGTACCCGCGCTGCGCGAGCTCCCGGGCCACCCGGCCTGTTCCGCAGCCGGCGTCCAGGACGCGCGCACCTGGCCGACCTGCCAGGAGGCGGTCGACGAAGCCGGCCTCGCCGTGGACGTCCTTGCCGGACGCGGCGAGGTCGCGGAACCTCTGCTCGTAGGCGGGGCCGCGCGACCCACCGGTCTCCTCGATCCAACGGCTCATGTTGCGGACCCTAGGCGAAGTTCACAGCGACGAAACACCGCTGACCCCGACGGGAAGCAGAGCGGCTCCACCCTCTGCTCAACCCCCGAGTCGAGGAGCAGCATGGAAACCGTCGTCAACGGCGCAAACACCGGGTGGGTCCTGATCTGCGCAGCGCTCGTGCTGCTCATGACCCCGGGCCTGGCGTTCTTCTACGGCGGCATGAGCCGGAGCAAGAGCGTCCTCAACATGCTCATGATGAGCTTCACGGCTCTTGGGCTCGTCAGCGTGATGTGGGTGCTGTACGGCTACTCCATCTCCTTCGGCGAGAGCCAGGGCGGCCTGTTCGGATTCAGCCCAGGGCTTCTCGGCCTGGAGGACCTCGTCCGCAACGTGACGGTCGACTCCGCGGAGGAGGGGGTCGTCAACACCTTCGGGCTGCCGGACCTGGCGTTCTCGGCATTTCAGATGATGTTCGCCGTCATCACGGTGGCGCTGATCAGCGGGGCGATCGCCGACCGTACGAAGTTCGGCGGCTGGGTGGCCTTCGTCATCCTCTGGACCTCGCTGGTCTACTTCCCCGTCGCCCACTGGGTGTTCGCGTTCGGTGTCGCCGAGGAGGGCGGTCAGGGCGCGGGAGCGTCCGCCGGCCTGTTCGCGGCCGACAGCGGCGGGTGGATCGTCAACCGCCTCGGTGCGCTCGACTTCGCCGGCGGCACGGCGGTGCACATCAACGCCGGAGCCGCCGCGCTCGCGGTCATCCTCGTGCTCGGCAAGCGCAAGGGCTTCGGGAAGGAGCCGATGCGACCGCACAACCTGCCGCTGGTCATGCTCGGCACCGGCCTGCTGTGGTTCGGCTGGTTCGGCTTCAACGCCGGCTCCGCCCTGGCCGCGAACGGA
This sequence comes from Mycobacteriales bacterium, assembly GCA_030447385.1. Lineage (GTDB taxonomy): Bacteria > Actinomycetota > Actinomycetes > Mycobacteriales > SCTD01 > SCTD01. The sequence goes on along the minus strand of JAUJOY010000007.1, from coordinate 29,290 downwards.
CTGGCCTCGCTGGCGTTCGTCAACACGCAGGTCGCTACGGCGGCGGCGCTGCTCGCCTGGATCGGCACGGAGCGGCTGCGCGATGGTCACGCCACCACCCTGGGCGCCGCGTCCGGAGCGGTCGCCGGCCTGGTTGCCATCACCCCGGCCTGCGGCGCCGTGACCCCGGTGTTCGCCGTCCTCATCGGCCTGATCGCCGGAGGCGCCTGCTGCCTGGCGGTCACCTTCAAGCACCGCCTGGGTTACGACGACTCGCTCGACGTCGTCGGCGTCCACCTCGTCGGCGGCCTGGTCGGCACACTGATGATCGGCATGGTCGGCGACGAGGAGTTCGCCGCCGGCTCGAACGGCCTGCTGCTGGGCGGTGGCCTCGACCTGCTGGGACGGCAGGCAACGGCAGCGTTCGCCGTTCTCGCGTACTCGTTCGTGGTCACGCTTCTCATCGCGTACCTCATCAAGGTGACGATCGGTCTGCGGGTCAGCGAGGAGCACGAGGTGACCGGCATCGACCAGAGCGTGCACGCCGAGACGGCGTACGAGCTGATGGGCGGCATGGGCGGTATGGGCGGGAGCACGGCACCCCCACCCGGTTCCGCCGGCAGACCCAAGCTGACAAAGGTCAAGAGCGACAGGAGCGAGGCCCAGCCGGCGGGCAAGACCGAGACCACCGAGACGGTGCCCTCATGAGACTGGTGACCGGGATCATCAAGCCGTTCAAGCTCGAGGACGTGAAGACCGCGCTGGAGTCCTTCGGGGTGCACGGCATGACCGTCAGCGAGGTGCAAGGCTTCGGTCGGCAGCGCGGTCACACCGAGGTCTACCGGGGCGCGGAGTACACCGTCGCCTTCGTGCCCAAGGTCCGGATCGAGGTGCTGGTGGACGACGCTGATGCGGCCGACGTCGTCGACGTCATCGCGAAGTCCGCGCAGACGGGCTCGATCGGGGATGGCAAGGTGTGGAGCACGGCGGTCGACGAGGTCGTCCGGGTGCGCACTGGAGAACGAGGAGTCGAAGCTTTGTGAGACTGGTGACCGCGGTCGTGAAGCCGTTCAAGCTCGACGACGTGAAGACGGCGCTCGAGGGCATCGGCGTCCAGGGCATGACCGTCAGCGAGGTGCAGGGCTTCGGCCGGCAGCGCGGTCACACCGAGGTCTACCGGGGCGCGGAGTACACCGTCGCCTTCGTGCCCAAGGTGAAGGTCGAGGTGCTCGTGGACGACGCGGATGCGACGCGGGTCGTGGACGCGGTCGTGGCGGCTGCGAGCACCGGATCGATCGGCGACGGGAAGGTCTGGTCCACGGTGGTCGACGACCTCGTACGGGTGCGGACGGGGGAGCGCGGCGCGGACGCCCTGTAACGGCGTTCACGTGCCGGAAACACGGCCGACATCGACGGGCTACACGGCTGACCCAGGGTCCACAGGTGCCTGACGTGGACTCTGGGAACACCGCGTTCGTCCTGCTGTGCACCGCGCTGGTGCTGCTCATGACACCGGGGCTCGCGCTGTTCTACGCCGGGATGGTGCGGGCCAAGTCGTCCCTCGCGATGCTCATGCAGAACTTCGTCTGCCTCGCGGTGGTCAGCGTGGCGTGGCTGGCGCTCGGCTACACGCTCGCGTTCGGCGAGGACGCCGGTGCCGGGCTGATCGGGGACCTGCGCTTCGCGGGCTTCGCTTCGGTCGACGAGGGCGTCCCGGGGCTGGACCTGTCGATCCCCCCGGTGCTGTTCGCGACCTTCCAGATGCTGTTCGCGGTCCTCACCGTCGCCCTGCTGAGCGGAGCCATCGCCGAGCGGGTCCGGTTCGGCGCCTTCGTCGCCTTCGCTGCGCTCTGGACAGTGCTGGTGTACGCGCCGCTGGCGCACTGGGTGTTCGCCCCGTCGGGCTGGCTCGCGGCGTTGGGGGTGCTCGACTTCGCGGGTGGCCTGGTGGTCGAGGTCAACGCGGGAGCCGCGGCGCTGGCCCTCGCCCTGGTCGCCGGGCGCAGGCTCGGCTGGCCAGGGGAGGCGATGCCCCCGCACAACCTGCCGCTGACGATGCTCGGTGCAGGGCTGCTGTGGTTCGGCTGGTTCGGGTTCAACGCCGGCTCCGCGCTGGCCGCCAACGGGCTCGCCGCACAGGCCCTCGTCAACACCCACTTCGCGGCGGTCGGCGGGCTGATCGCCTGGATCGGGATCGAGCGGCTGCGCACGGGTTCGGCAACCTCACTCGGCGCGGTCTCGGGGGGCGTCGCGGGCCTCGTCGCCATCACGCCCGCCTGCGGCTTCCTCGACACCGGGCCCTCGCTGCTGCTGGGACTGCTCGCCGGCGGCGCCTCGTTCTTCGCCGTGCAGTTCAAGCACCGGCTCGGCTACGACGACTCGCTCGACGTGGTCGGGGTCCACTTCGTCGGCGGCGTCGTCGGCACGCTCTTCCTCGGGCTGTTCGCGTCCACTGCGGTCAACACGGTGGTGGCCTCCGAGGGACTGCTGCTCGGCGGCGGGTTGACCCAGCTCGGCCGGCAGACGGTGGGCGTTCTCGCCGCGACCGCGTTCTCCTTCGGCGTCTCCTACCTGCTGGCCCGCGGGGTCGACCGGGTGCTGCCGCTGCGGGTGACGCCGGACCAGGAGCGGGCCGGGCTCGACCAGGTGCTGCATGCCGAGCAGGCGTACGACCTGGGCTCGGTCCGCACCATGGGACGGCTGTAGCCCCGGGATGGCCGAGCCCCGGATGCGTGCCGAGCGGGCCGCTCTGCTCGCCCGCAGCGACCTTACGGGGGCTGTGCTGCGCAGCGCGCTGGTCGAGCTGTACGACCGCGAGCTCGCCGACCTGCTCGGCCGTCCCGGTCCAGGCGTGGCGCTGGTCGCTGTCGGCGGGCTTGGCCGGCGCGAGATGGCCCCGGGCAGCGACCTCGACCTGCTGCTCGTCCACGCTGGACGGGACGACGTCGCGCGGATCGCCGATGAGCTCTGGTACCCGCTCTGGGACACCGGCGTGAGCCTTGACCACTCCGTGCGCACGGTGCCCGAGGTGCTGGCCGTCGCGGCGGACGACCTCAAGGCGGCGCTCGGCCTGCTCGACGCGCGGCATGTCGCCGGCGATGCGTCGTTGACCGCCGACCTGCTCACCCGGACGCGGATGGCCTGGCGGGCCTCCTCCCGGATGAGACTGCCCGAGCTGCGGGCGACCGTTCTGGAACGGGCCGCCTCGCACGGGGAGGTCGCGTTCCTGCTCGAGCCCGACCTCAAGAGCGCCCGCGGCGGGCTGCGCGACGTCCACGCGCTGCAGGCCCTGGCCGCCGCCCAGGTGGCGGACCCGCCGGACGCGAAGGTGCGCCGGGCCCTCCAGGTGCTGCTCGACGCCCGTGGCGAGCTGCACCGGCGCACCGCCGGCTCCGGCCGGCGGGTGCTCGACCGGCTGCTCCTGCAGGAGCAGGACGCGGTGGCCGCGGCGCTGGGCTACGCGGACGCCGACACGCTGATGGCCGCGGTTGCCGGAGCCGCCCGGGACATCGCCTACGCAGGCGACACGACGTGGCGACGCGTCCTGCGGGCGCCCGCCCGCCGCCGCAGGCTACTTCCGCGCGGGGCTCCTGCGGTCGTACGCCGCCCTCTCGTCGAGGGGGTGGTGGAGCAGGAAGAGGAGGTCGTGCTCGCCCGGGACGTGGACTGCTCCACCGACCCGGTGCTCGTTCTGCGGGTCGCCGCGGCAGCCGCGCTCGCCGACCTGCCCATCGCGCCGCACACCCTCACCCGGTTGGTCGAGCAGTCACCTCCGCTGCCGGCGCCGTGGCCGCGGGCGGCGCTGGATGCCCTGGTACGCCTGCTCGCTGCGGGACCCCCGGCCATTGCCGTGCTGGAGGCGCTCGACCAGGCCGGCCTGCTGACCCGGCTGATCCCCGAGTGGGAGTCGGTGCGCAGCAAGCCGCAGCGCAACAGCTATCACCGGTTCACGGTGGACCGGCATCTCGTCGAGGCAGCCGCAGCCGCGGCGGCGCTGACCCGTCGGGGGGGCCCCCCCGCCCCGGGGGGGGGCGGGGGGCGGGGGCCCCCCCCCCGCCCGCCCGGGGCGCCCGCCCGCCCCCCCCCGGGGGGGGCCGGGGGGGCGGGCCGCGAGCCCCCCCCCGCTCGTGGGCCCGCGGGGGGGGCAGGGGGGGTGGGGCAATGGGGGGCACACCAACACCGAGACCCCCAC
>JAUJOY010000007.1:0-25109 GCA_030447385.1 Mycobacteriales bacterium | reverse complement strand
CCTGTTGCTCGTGGGAGCGCTCCTGCACGACCTCGGCAAGGGCTACCCGGGCGACCACACCGAGGTGGGCATGCGCGTCGTCGCGGACATCGCGCCACGGCTCGGTCTTCCGCCGGCGGACGTCGAGGTGCTCGTCGCGATGGTGCAGCACCACCTGCTGCTGCCCGACGTCGCCACGCGCCGGGACCTCGCCGACCCGGCTACGGCGCGCGCCGTGGCCGACGCGGTCGGCGCCTTCGGCGTCCTCGAGCTGCTGCACGCCCTGGCGGAGGCCGACGCGGCGGCGACAGGTCCCGCCGCGTGGTCGCCGTGGAAGGCGGAGCTCATCGCCGAGCTGGTGCACCGCACCGCCGCGCTGCTCGGTGGAGCACCCCCACCTCCACCGGCACCCCTCGCCGCGTGGCAGGAGCAGCTCGTCTCCCAGGGTGGGCCGCTGCTGGTGGCCCGGGAGGACGAGGTGACGGTGGTGGCCCCGGACCGGCACGGGCTGCTCGCGCTGGTGACCGGGACGCTCGCGCTGCACCGGCTCGACGTCCGCTCGGCGTCGGTGTTCCTCCGGGGCGCAACCGCGGTCACCGTCTTCCGCGTGGCGCCCCGCTTCGGCTCCCTGCCGGACTGGTCGCTTGTGCAGGTCGACCTGCGGCGCGCGATCGACGGCGAGCTCGACCTGGTCTCGGTGCTGGCCAACCGGGAGGCGGCGTACGCCCCGCGCGTCGGTCTGCCCCGGGACCCGCCGCGGGTGCGGATCGTCGACGGCGCCTCGGAGAGCGCGACAGTCGTGGAGGTCCACGCGGCTGATGCGATGGGAGTGCTGCACCGGATCACGAGCGCCCTGGCGGCGACCGGTCTGGACGTACGTACCGCGCACATCAGCACCCTCGGCACCGACGTCGTCGACAGCTTCTACGTCGTGGGCGAGGACGGGCTGGCACTGCGCGATCCAGCGGTACGCGGGCGCATCGAACGGGAGGTGCTGGCGGCGCTGGCCTGACGCTCAGGCGTGGAACGGCTCGACCAGGAGCGAGCTCCACGGCCCGCCGTCGTACCGCCAGAGGGACAATCCGCAGGCCTGCACGGGAAACGGCTGGTGCTCGGCGCGGAGGCGCTCGTGCAGCGCCCGGGCCTCGTGCGGGTCCACCTTGTTCTGCACGGTGATGTGCGGGGCGAACGGCTGCCGGTCCTGGGGGACGAGCCACCCGTCCCACCGGGAGGCGAGGTCCGAGCGCAGTGCAGCCAGGTCCGGGGAGTGGAGGGTGTAGGCCACGCCGCGCCCCAGGAACCGGACCCCGGAGACGTCCATGCGGAACGGGTTGCGCCGGCAGGCCTCCCGCAGATCCGCGAGCAAGAGGTCGTAGGCCGCCGGGGGAAGGACGTGGAAGAGGGTGACGTGAGCCTGGACGTGGTTGCGGTGCGCGGGGAAGTGCTGGCGCCGCAGCGCGTCGAAGTGCAGCTGCGCATCGAGGTCGAGGCTCAGGGTCAGGAGCAGCGGGCGACCGCACCGAGGCCCCGCGGTGCGAGAGGGAGGTGTCGGCATCTGCCGAGTCTCGTCGCTGTGCGGACGGGCTCACCCGCCCAGAGCCACAGCCATGCGTCCTGAAGGGTGGTTCTCATTCGTCACCGGATCTCGGTCCGCCTGCTCTTGCGCCGGCCGGGTTCCCTGGACTACACCGGGAGGAGCAACCACGCCCAGGGGAGGGCCAGGTGCACGGTCCGGGGGAGGGCATCGGGGACGAGCCGCCGCGGCTCGGCGGGCCGTGGCTGCGCGTCTCGCCAGCTGCGTCCGGCGAGCCCGCGTTCCCGGCTTCGCTGGTCCTGCACGAGGCCACGTCCACGTCGGGCCGTTACGTCGGCCGGCGAGGCGCGACCGAGACCGCTTTCCTGATCTGGGACGCGGGGACCTGGCAGTGGCAGCCACCCGACCGGCTCTCGATGAGCACCTCCACAGATCGTCTGGAGACCTACCGGGTGGACCTCAGCGGTTCCGACCTGTCCATCGATGTGGATGGGCAGCGGGTGCACTACCGCCGGTCTGCAGAAGGGCAGACCGGCGACGCGATTGCGGCCATGGGGGAGAGAGCGATGAGCAGGGCAGCACATGAGCACCAGAACGGCGCGGCGCGGGCGGCCTCGCCCGACCGGGAGGGCACGTTGCTGGGGCGCGGCCCCATCGGTGGCGGCGCGAAGGTCGTCCCCGTCCTTCGGGAGCCGCTCCCGGTCGCCGGACCGGTGCGACCGGAGGACCCGTCAGCGCTGACGCCCGATCCGGAGGACCCGCGGTTCGTCCTGCCCGGGATCGCCTCCGAGCTGCGCCCGGAGGTCTTTCAGCGGTTCCCGAGGTTCTGCGTGGCGGACCTGCCCGACGGGTGCTACCGCCTCACCGTGCGCCCCGATGGGGAGAGCACCACCTACCGAGGGACGTTGCGGGTCGACAGCGCCGAGGGCTCCACGACAGCGAGCGGTGACCTCTACCGCTTCAGCAACCGGGGCTTCGAGGGCATCTTCGAGACGTCGACCGGCACACTGGCAGGTGCCCATGTGAAGGCCGCCGCCGTCGGGAAGTTCGGGCGCTTCGGCGAGCTGGCGCCCCTTCACCGCCTGGGCATCCCGATCTACCCGCGCAACCGCTACCACTCCTACCTCAAGGTCACCGGCGTCCGGAGGATCTCGTTCGGCTCACCCCACGGCCGGTGCCCCCTCCGCATCACGGCCGAGGAGTACCGCTACACCCAGCCGCCCGCCGGCTCGTTCAACGGGACGTTCAGCCCGGCCCCCGGTGCACGCACCGTCGTGCTCTCGCTGACGAGCGCACCTGCGCCGTTCGGCTACACCGGTGCCTACTACACGGGCACGCTGCTCGAGGGCGGCGTCGAGCGGGGCTCCGTCGAGCTGGGCTGGGTGTCCTCGTCCTTCCGCCGCTGCACCATCGAGGTTGACACACTCGACGGAGCCGTCGCGCCGCAGCCCGTGCCCGCGCACCCGTCTTCGAGGGCAGCGGCCGCCGGGCTGGCGCAGGAGGACTTCCGGACGATGATGGCGAGCGCCGGGTGGGACGCGAGGATCGAGTACGACCAGGTGTCCATCCCGGTACCCGCCGGGGTGAGCGCGACGTCCTGCTGGAGCGACGCCAACCTGCACAACCTCATGGCCAGCGTCCGCAGGGCCACCACCGACCTGGACAAGGAGTGGCGGCTGCACCTGGTCGTTGTGCCGGCCACGATGGGCTGCTCGCGAGGGATCATGTACGACCAGATCGGCGTGCCCCGTGAGGGGGTCGCCAGCTTCAGCGATGACGGCTATCCCACGTCCAACTCCGCCAACTTCGGCACCGCGGCGAACCAGACGCAGCGCAACACCCCGCGGGCGTTCCTGCGCAGCGCGGGCCACGAGATCGTCCACGGCTTCAACCAGGTGCACCAGGAGGGCGAGGGCGGCGCCGACAACTCCATCATGACGACCACCCCCTCCGTGGCGGACGTCCTCGGCAGCGCGACGGGTGGTGCCCCCGGTGTCTTCCCCGACGACATCCGCCTCGAGGTCAACGACCACGTGCGGCACCACCTCGTCCACTTCCCCGACGTCGCGGTGCGCCCTGGCGGGCTGACCTTCGGCACCGGACACGGCGGGCAGTTCATCCCGCAGGCCGACCGCTACGAGTTCGGCACCGACGAGCTCGAGCTCACCGTCACGGCCCTGCACGACACGGTGGCCGTGGGCGAGCCGGTGCTGGTCTCCTGGACCCTCACCAACACCGGCAGCGACCCGGTGCCGGTGCCGACCGACCTGCGCAACCAGGCGACGCACGCCGCCGTCACGGTCATCGACCCCCGCGGCGGGTCCCGGGTGATGAGCCCGTTCGTCATCGAGTGCGAGACGACGAGCATCGCGGACCTGCAGCCGGGAGAGTCCCGGACTGCTGAGGATCGCGTGTTCTGGTCGAGCAACGGCTTCGCCTTCACGACCCCCGGTCCGCATGTCGTCGACGTGGCGATCCAGTGGACGGCGCGCGAGATCCCCTGCCTCGTTCGCGCCAGCACGACGATCACCGTCAGCACGCCGGTCTCGCCGGTGGACGACTCGGCAGCCGGTTGCCTGCTCCACCCGCAGGTCGGCGCCTACGTGGCCCTCGGCGGGGGTGCGACGCACCTCACCGAGGCGGTGTCCCGGCTGACGGCGATGTCCACCGGGAACGGCACGTCCGACGAGGCGGCTCGACCGGCGGCCCTGCGCGGGTTCGAGGGGCTGCTGCCGCCGGCGTCGCTGGTGCTCGACCAGCCGGACCGCGAAAGGCTGCCTGAGCACTCCTCCGGCCAGGCGGCGGCCGACGCGGCGGGAGCGGGACGCGGCCGCTGACGCGGGAGGCCGCCGGCCATGGGACCCGCCGGGACCCCGCGGCTCGGCAGTCGTCCTGCGGGTCGCGCAGCGCGGTTAGGCTTCTGCGACGGAGCCCGACCGTCCACCTCGCCGTGCTCGTCCACCTCATAGTGCTGGGGCCGCATGTTCGACACGCTCTCCGACCGGCTCGACAAGGTGTTCACCTCCCTTCGCGGCAAGGGTCGGCTCTCGGACGCCGACGTCGACGCGACCGCTCGTGAGATCCGCATCGCGCTGCTCGAGGCCGACGTCGCGCTGCCGGTGGTGAAGACGTTCATCACCGCGGTGAAGGAGCGGGCGCGGGGCGCCGAGGTCAGCCAGGCCCTGAACCCGGCCCAGCAGATCATCAAGATCGTGAACGAGGAGCTCATCGGCATCCTCGGTGGCGAGACCCGCCTGCTGCGCTACGCCAAGTCGCCGCCGACGGTCATCATGCTGGCGGGTCTGCAGGGCGCCGGGAAGACCACCCTGGCGGGCAAGCTCGCCAAGCACCTCAAGGCCCAGGGTCATGCCCCTCTGCTGGTGGCCTGCGACCTGCAGCGCCCCAATGCGGTGCAGCAGCTGCAGGTCGTCGGGGGACAGGCCGGCACGGACGTCTACGCGCCCTACCCCGGAAGCGGCGTCGGCGACCCGGTGGCTGCGGCGCGGGACTCGCTCGAGCACGCCCGCCGGATGAACTACGACGTGGTCGTCGTCGACACCGCCGGACGGCTCGGCATCGACGCCGAGCTCATGCGGCAGGCCGCCGACATCCGCGACGCGGTGCAGCCCGACGAGATCCTGTTCGTCGTCGACGCCATGATCGGGCAGGACGCCGTCGTCACGGCGCAGGCGTTCCAGGAGGGGGTCGGGTTCACCGGGGTGGTGCTGACCAAGCTCGACGGCGACGCCCGCGGCGGCGCCGCCCTGTCGGTGCGGCACCTGACCGGGCAGCCGATCCTGTTCGCTTCGACGGGCGAGAAGCTCGGCGACTTCGACGTCTTCCATCCGGAGCGGATGGCCTCGCGCATCCTCGGCATGGGTGACGTGCTCACCCTCATCGAGCAGGCCGAGCAGCACTTCGACGCCGACCAGGCCGAGCGGATGGCCGGCAAGTTCGCGAGCGGCGAGACGTTCGACCTCGAGGACTTCCTCGAGCAGATGATGCAGGTCAAGAAGATGGGGTCGATCTCGAGCCTGCTCGGGATGCTGCCCGGCATGGGCCAGATGAAGGAGGCCCTCGCGCAGGTCGACGACAGAGACCTCGACCGGATCGCGGCGATCATCCGCTCGATGACGCCGCAGGAGCGCCGGACGCCCAAGATCCTCAACGGCTCGCGCCGCTCCCGCATCGCTCAGGGCTCCGGTGTGACGGTGACCGAGGTCAACAACCTGGTCGACCGGTTCTACGACGCACAGAAGATGATGAAGCAGATGGGGGGCCTGCCGGGGATGCCGGGGCTGCCCGGAATGGGCCGCAAGGCGAGCCGCGCCGGCAAGAAGGGCTCGCAGGGCAAGAAGGGCAAGAAGGGGCCCGGACGGGCCGGGGGTGGACCGGCCGCGGTCGGTGCGGGTGGCGGACCGGGCAAGTCAGCCCAGCAGGCCGCTCTCCCGCCCGGGTTCCCACAGCTGCCGCAGGGGCAGCTGCCGGGCAAGCGGACGCCGCCGGCTGCGGGTCCGGACCTTCCGCCCGACCCGTTCGGCCTGCGCCGCCGCTGAGGTCGGGGCAGCCCTTCGCCGGGGTCGCGGGCCCGCCTGCGGGTTCTGGCACACTGTCGGGCGAGCCATCGCCGCTCGACGGCCCTCTACCCGTCGTCGGCGTGTCCGCAGACCGCCTCCGGCCGCGTACCCCACGCGCAGCCCCGGAGGTCACCCCATCCACACGACCGGAGCACCAGCACCCGTGGCAGTCAAGATCAAGCTCATGCGGCTCGGCAAGATGCGCGCGCCGTACTACCGCATCGTCGTGGCCGACGCCCGCACCAAGCGCGAGGGCCGCGTCATCGAGACGATCGGCAAGTACCACCCGAAGGAGAACCCGTCCTTCATCGAGGTCGACGGGGACCGCGCCGCCTACTGGCTGGGGGTCGGCGCGCAGCCGACGGAGCCCGTCGCCGCGATCCTCAAGGTGACCGGCGACTGGCAGAAGTTCCGCGGCCTGCCGGCGCCGCCGCCGATGCTCGTCGCCGAGCCGAAGGCGGACAAGCGGACGGTCTTCGAGGCCGCCGCGCGCCAGAGCATGGAGTCGGGCGCAGGTGCCACCACCGCCAAGAAGAAGGCCGCTCCCAAGGCGACGGCTTCCTCGACCGAGGTGGACAACGACACGGCTCCTGCTGGACACGCCGCGCCTGCGTCCGATCAGCCGTCCACGGCGACGCCGGGGACTCCGGCGGCACCCGACACCTCCGAGGGCCGTGCGGACCACTCCGCCACGGACGGTTCGGTCTCGGCGGCTCCGGCCGGCAGCGACCGCGCCACGGAGGCCGGCACCGGCAGCCCGCAGGAAGCCGGCGGTGCGGCTGACGCCTCCGCCGCGGCGCTCGCTGCGGACACCGCCTCCTCCGACAAGGCCTAGCCGGTGCTCGAGAACGCCCTCGAGCACCTCGTCAAGGGCATCGTCGACAACCCCGACGACGTCGAGGTCGAGCTGGTGACCAACCGGCGGGGCCGCACCCTCGAGGTGCGGGTCCACCCGGAGGACCTCGGCAAGGTCATCGGCCGCAACGGCCGGACGGCGAAGGCACTGCGCACGGTGATGACCGCGCTCGGCGGACGGGGCGTGCGGGTCGACGTCGTCGACACCGACGAGGTCAGCTAGCCGTCGTGGTGCGCGTCGCCGGCGCCCGGCGGAGCCCGCGGAAGGGGCCAGCCGTGCCGGACGTGGTGGCCGCAGCGCCGGCCGGGCCCGACACACAGCCCGGGATGGGCGCGGAGCCCAGGCCCGACACGCCGGCCGGGTCCGACGCGCCGGCCGAGCCCGACCTGCTGGTCGTCGGCCGCATCGGCCGGCCGCAGGGCATTCGGGGCGAGGTGACGGTGCAGGTACGCACCGACGACCCCGACGCGCGTTTCGCGGTCGGCTCGCTCCTGATCACCGATCCGCCCGCCCGGGGACCGCTGACGGTCGCCTCTGCGCGGGACCAGAACGGCCGCCTGATCCTGGGGTTCGAGGGGGTGTGCGACCGCAACGCGGCCGAGCTGCTGCGCGAGACGCTGCTGCAGGTCGACGCGGCAACTCTGCCGCCGCTCGAGGACGAGGACGAGTTCCATGACCACGTCCTGCGAGGGATGGCCGTCCGCCTCCTCGACGGCGTCCCGCTGGGCGAGGTCGCGGACGTCCTGCACCTGCCGCACGGGGACGTACTGGTGGTGCGGCGGGCCGACGACGCAGCCGAGGTGCTCGTGCCGTTCGTCCGCGCCATGGTCCCCGAGGTCGATGTCGCTGCCCGCGTGCTCCTGCTCGACCCGCCGGAGGGGCTCCTCGACCTGACCGACCCTGCCACCCCCGCGGGCGAGTAGTGCTCGTCGACGTCGTCACGATCTTCCCGGACTACCTCACGCCGCTGAACCTGTCGCTGCTCGGCAAGGCGCAGGAGCGGGGCCTGGTGCAGGTGCGGATCCACGACCTCCGGGCCTTCGCCGACGACGTGCACCGGACCGTGGACGACGCCCCGTACGGTGGCGGCCCCGGCATGGTCATGAAGCCCGAGCCGTGGGGAAGGGCCCTCGATGCCGTGCGCGCGCTCGGCGGGCCGGACGACAGGCCGGTCCTGCTGGTCCCCACCCCGAGCGGGCGGCCCTTCACGCAGTCCCTGGCCGCCGCACTCGCCACCGAGTCGTGGCTGGTGTTCGCCTGCGGGCGCTACGAGGGGATCGACGCCAGGGTGCTCGCCGACGCGCGGTCCCGGTGGCGGGTCGAGGAGGTCAGCCTCGGCGACTACGTCCTCGCCGGTGCCGAGGTCGCCGTGCTGGCGATCGTCGAGGCCGTGACGCGCCTGTTGCCCGGCGTGCTGGGCAACGCCGTCTCCTGCCAGGACGACTCGTTCGCCGAGGGGGAGATGGCCGGCCTGCTCGAAGGACCGGTGTACACCCGTCCTCCGGTGTGGCGCGGGCTCGAGGTGCCGCCGGTGCTGCAGTCGGGGGACCACGCCCGCATCGCCGACTGGCGACGGGAGCAGGCCCGACGGCGCACGGCGGCGCGCCGGCCCGACCTGCGCGGCGCAGCCGGCGAGCGGCTCGAGAAGGCGCCGGCCGCCGACGCAGGCCCACCCGGTCCTGTGGCAGAGTAGAGGGCTGCTGCGCCGTCTGGAGGGTGCGCCCGAGCACCCGGCACCCCGCATCCAGTACCCCCCGCACCCAGTACCGCCCAGCATCCAGTACGCCCAGCACCCAGTACGCCAGCACGTCCCCACGCCATCCCGGCAGGCGCCGTAGACGGCGTCTGCCGCACGAGGAAGCGACACCTTCGATGCACATCCTGGACGACCTCGACAAGGCGCAGCTGCGCACCGACGTCCCCGACTTCCGGCCTGGGGACACGCTGGACGTCGGCGTGCGGGTGGTCGAGGGCAACCGCTCGCGGGTGCAGCACTTCCAGGGCGTGGTCATCCGCCGGCAGGGTGGCGGCAACCGCGAGACGTTCACGGTGCGCAAGGTGAGCTTCGGGGTCGGGGTCGAGCGCACGTTCCCGGTCCACACACCGGTCATCGAGTCGATCAAGGTGGTCACGCACGGCGACGTGCGCCGCGCCAAGCTCTACTACCTGCGCGAGCTGCGGGGCAAGAAGGCCAAGATCAAGGAGAAGCGCTCCACGGTTCCGGCGAAGGCCGCCGCCACGACCCCGCCCGCCCGCCCGGCGGCTCCCGCGTCCCCGCCCACCGCCGCGCCCTCGGCACCCCCCGAGGCCTGATCCGCCCGCGACGGGCAACGACGGGGCTGCTCCGTTAGGCTTCGCGGAATGAGCAGAGACGGCGCGGGAACGGCCACGACGAGCGGCGCCGCGTCGGCCAGTGCGCCTGCGGGAAGCCGGCGCGCAGCACGTGAGAAGAAGAAGGAGAAGGGCTCCTTCTTCCGCGAGCTCCCGTTCCTGGTGGCCATCGCCTTCCTGCTCGCCCTGCTCATCAAGGCCTTCCTCGTGCAGGCCTTCTACATCCCGTCCGGCTCGATGCAGCAGACGCTCGAGCTGCGTGACCGGGTGCTGGTCAACAAGCTCGTCTACGACTTCCGCGACATCCACCGCGGCGAGGTGGTGGTGTTCAACGGCCTGGACTCCTTCACCCCGGAGAACCAGATCGTGGTGGCGGAGACCGGGATCCGGGGTCTCCTGCAGTCGATCAGCAGCGCCATCGGGGTGGGTGCTCCGGGCGAGAAGGACTTCATCAAGCGGGTGATCGGCGTTCCCGGCGACCGGGTGGCCTGCTGCAGCAACGGCAAGGTGACGGTCCAGCCGGCGGGCGCTGCACAGCCGGTCGAGCTCGACGAGCCGTACGTCTTCGAGGACGACCGGATGCCGTTCTGCGCCGCGGGCACCGGGCAGACCAGCTGCCCGCCCGGGGCGGAGGGGGTGCTCGTCCCGGAGGGGCGCCTGTGGGTGATGGGTGACCACCGCGGCCAGTCCAGCGACTCCCGCTTCCACATCGACGACGCCAACAAGGGCACCGTCCCGCAGGACAAGGTGATCGGCCGCGCGTTCGTCATCGTCTGGCCGCTGTCCCGCTCGGACGTCCTGTCGGTGCCCGCGGCGTTCAACGGTCCGCTGGGTGCACTGCCGGCGTACGGGCTGGGAGCCACGCCCTACGCGCTCGGGTTGGCGGGCGCCCTGCCGCTGCGAGCTCTGGTGCGCCGCGTGCGCTCGCATCGCTGAGCTCCCGCACAGCGCGACAGGCTGAGGGCGCGCGGCCGAGGGCCTCGGCACTTCAGCCGGTCGCTCGTAGGCTGAGCCCGCCATGACCGACCTCCTGAACCGGCGTGCTGCGAGAGTCCTGCTCGTGGACCCGGCGTTCCGGGTTCTGCTGCTCACCGGCGCCGACCCGGTCGACCCGGCCGCCGGGTCGTGGTGGATGACCCCCGGCGGTGGCGTGGAGCCGGGCGAGACGTCGGCTCAGGCTGCGGTGCGCGAGCTGGCAGAGGAGACGGGCCTGCGGGTCGAGGTCGACGACCTCGGGGCGGTGGTGCACCGGCGGCGTACGTCGTTCCGCTTCGCCGGCCAGGACTACCGCGTGAGCGAGGAGTACTTCCTGCTTAGGGTGCCCGCCTTCGAGGTGGACACGAGCGGCCCCGGCGCCCTCGTCGACCCCGGGGTCACCGGGCACCGGTGGTGGCCGCTGGCGACGCTGCGGGAGACCGAGGAGGTGGTCTTCCCGGCCGAGCTCGCCGCGCTGGTCGACGCACTGGTCGGGAGCCGGGCGTGCTAGCCCCGCGGCCGGTGGTGCGCAGCGAGAACGGCCTGTGGGCCTTGGAGCGGGTGCTGCAGCGCAACGGCTTCCCGCTGGTGGCGGGGGCGGACGAGGCGGGAAGAGGGGCGTGCGCGGGGCCGCTCGTGGTGGCCGCCTGCGTGCTGCCCGTCGGGCGACGGGGGGAGGTCCCCGGCCTCGCCGACTCCAAGCTGCTTTCGCCCGAGGCGCGGGAGGCGGCGTACGACGAGGTGCTGCGCCGCGCGCTGGCGTGGTCGGTGGTGGCGGTCCCCTCCACCGAGGTCGACCGGTGCGGCCTGCACGTCATGAACGTCCGGGCGATGCGTCAGGCGGTGCTGAGGCTCGACCCGAGCCCGTCGTACGTCCTGACCGACGGCTTCGCCATCGGGGGCATGCCGGCGCCGGCGCTGGCCATCTGGAAGGGCGACCGGGTCGCGGCGTGCGTCGCGGCGGCGTCGGTGCTCGCGAAGGTGACCCGGGACCGGATCATGTGCGACCTGCACGAGACGTGGCCGGAGTACGACTTCGCGCGGCACAAGGGCTACGCCACGCCCGAGCACGCTGCCGCGCTGACCGAGCACGGGCCCTGCCCGCAGCACCGCTTCTCCTACGTCAACGTGCGCGCCTGCGTCCGCACGGGAACCGCCGCGGAGGGGTTGCGGCAGACTGGCCCGATGGACGAGCGCACCCAGGTCGTGGCATGAGTGCCGAGGAGCTCGAGAAGTACGAGACCGAGATGGAGCTGCAGCTCTACCGGGAGTACCGCGACATCGTGCGCCAGTTCGACTTCGTCGTGGAGACCGAGCGGCGCTTCTACCTCGCCAACGCCGTCGACGTGCAGCCCCGTACGGCCGACGGCGAGGTGTGGTTCGAGCTGACCTTGACCGACGCATGGGTGTGGGACATGTACCGGCCGGCCCGCTTCGTGAAGTCGGTGCGCGTACTGACCTTCAAGGACGTCAACGTGGAGAAGCTGGAGAAGCCCGACCTCGAGCTGCCCGAGGGTCGCACGCCCTTCGGGGGGTAGGAGCAGGCCATGGGGATCTTCTCGCGCCGCCGGTCCGACGACGAGCCTGGCGCGGTCAGCCAGCCCGAGGGCGGCGGGCCGGTGACCCTCGGCGACCGCGTCGAGCCCGGCGGCCAGGGCAGCCCGGACACCAACCAGGCCAAGGCGGAGCCGATGCCGCCGAGCGGGTCCGACCCGCTCGGCGCCCCCGACCTGTCGTCGATGAACGTCGGCGCGGGCGACCCGCAGGCGCCGCGGCACCCCGCTGTCCCCGGCAGCGCCCCCGGCGGGGCCTCCGGGGTGCTGCCCCCGCCGGCGCGGCGCGACCTGTCGGGGCCGGGCAGCACCCCGGACGAGCAGCGGCCCGAGATCGACACCGAGACGAGCACGGGCCGATCCGGTGGTCCGATCCGGCCGGAGCAGCGCACGACGGGGACGGCCCACCGGGCTCGCGGGCTGCAGGGGTCGGCTCCCGAGGGCGAGGAGTTCGCCATCGACGCCGACGCCGACGCCGGCGCGGCGCAGGCGGAGGCGTCGCTCGCGGGCACGACCGAGGCGAAGGGGGACCCGGCCTCGGTGCCTGCCGTGGGCGATGGGGCCGCCCCTGGTACGAGCGAGCAGCAGCCCCCGGTGCAGGGGACCCTGCTGCCCCCTGCCTGACCTGCCTGTGGACCGCGCCCACACCGCGCCGTCCGTCCACAGTCCGGCGGAGCCGCTGGCGCCGGTCCCCGTGGTGCCCCAGCCTGCAGGCCGGAGGTGGTGCGTGGATGGACGGTTCGCCGACCGCGACTCAGGCGCTCGGGCGCTACGGCGAGGACCTCGCGGCCGAGCACCTGCTCGCCGCGGGCATGGTGCTGCTCGCCCGCAACTGGCGCTGCCCGCAGGGCGAGATCGACCTCGTCGCGCGAGACGTCGACGGCACCGTGGTCTTCGTCGAGGTCAAGACCCGCGCCGGGACCGGCTTCGGTGAGCCCGCCGAGGCGGTCGGCCGGCTCAAGGCCCGGCGGCTGCGGATGCTGGCCTGCCGCTGGCTGCTGGAGAACCGGCAGGGCGCCGCGGTCGACCTGCGTTTCGACGTCGTGGGAATCGTGCGCGGCCGCGGGCAGGCGCCCCGGCTGACGCACCTGCGCGATGCCCTGTGACCGCCGTCCGGCTCAGCGCAGCCCGACCTCGTTGCCCCGCGCCATCGGGCCGAACAGGAGCACCGCCGCGTCGGGGACCTCCTGGGGAGCGATGCCCATCACCCGGCCGACCACGGCGCCGACCGCGGCCCGCTCGGCGTCCCGCTCGGGCAGCGGGCCCGACAGCGGCCCGGTCTCCCGGCCCTTGCACTCGGCCTGGACGCCGGGCTTGCGCCGTTCCTGGTCGTCGCAGTAGCCGTCGGTCACCTCGATGTAGGCCGGGAACGGCCGGATGGGGGCGTTGGGTGGCAGGCCGTAGCAGGTCGGGCCGGCGTCCTCGCCGTAGACCGGCTCGTCACCCGGGCGGTAGCCGCCCTGCTGGTCGACGAACTCCAGGGTGATGTGCAGGCCCGGCTGCAACCCCCCGAAGGAGTCACCGATCTTCCGATCCGCCTCCGCCAGTCCGGCTGCCAGGCAGGGGTACTCCGGGCTGTAGCGGGCGAGGACCTGCAGGCTCGGCAGGCTGTCGGCGGCGAGCCGGATCAGGCGGTCCTCGTTCTCCCGGAGGAAGGTGTCCAGCTCGCGGCTGACGCCCGTGGTCGCGGTCAGCGCGCCCGCGAGCTCGTCCTGCTGGTCGACCAGGCTGCGGCTCAGGAAGGAGGAGTTGTCCAGAACGGTCACGAGGTCCGGGGTCGCCCGGGTCAGCGTGTCGCCCAGGTCGGCCAGCCCCGCGAAGTCCCTCGCGAGGATCGGCAGCTGCGGGTTGATGCCCTGCAGGTAGGTGTCGAGCAGCTCGAGGTTCTCCCCGAGCCGCTCGCCGCGTCCTCGAAGCGTGCTGCTGAGGGCGTTCAGCGTGGTGCTGAGCTCGGCCGGCTTCAGGGTCTGCAGTAGCGGCAGCAGGTTGTCGAGGGCCTCGGAGGTCTCCCGCGCCGTCTCGGTGCGGTCCTGCGGGATCACGTCCCCCGAGCGCAGCGGACGGGCCGTGCTCGCGTCGTCGAGCACCAGGTCGACGATCTTCTCCCCGAACAGGGTCTTCGGAACCATCCGCGCCCGCACGTCCGAGGGCAGCAGGTCGGCGGCCTTCTCGTCCAGGGCCAGCGTGAGCGTGGCGGAGCCCCCGCTGCTCGCCACCTTCCGGACCTCGCCCACCAGCAGTCCCCGCGCCTTGACGTCGGCGCCCTCGCTGAGCTGGTTGCCGATCCGGTCGGCCCGGACGGTCACGGTGACCACCGGCTGGAACGCCTTCTGGTACATCGCGACGGTCAGCAGCACGAGCCCGGCGAGCACGCTCAGGAACACCAGCCCGAGCAGCCGCTGCTGCGCAAGTCGACGTCCCCGCATCAGCGGCGGAGCCATGCAGGGCCCTCCTCTGCGGCCTTCAGGATCTCACGCTCGGAGCGGTGCGTGCCGGTCGAGTGTCACTCTCCGAGTTCCCTTCAGCGCCTGTCGTACTCGCAACAGTGCCCCGGCAGCGGGACCTTGCCAGGCCGTCGTCACGCGCGGTGCATATTGCTATCCTGATGAGACACCGCCTCTGTGCCACTGTCAACCGTATCACTGTCCGTTGACAAGGTGAGCCCGCGAGCCGTACGGTCGGTCGACCCTCCCGACGACCTGCAGGGGACCCCTTGACGAGCGGACCATGCCTCGCGCCGGTGGAGCCATCGGCTGTCGCACTCCCACGTCACGTGAAGGTCGCGGTGGTCGGCAGCGGCTTCGCCGGACTAGGCGCCGCGATCGCCCTGGCCCGCAGCGGGGAGCGGGACGTCGGCGTCCTCGAGCGCGCCGACGACGTCGGCGGCACCTGGCGGGAGAACACCTACCCGGGCTGCGCCTGCGACGTGCCGTCGGTCCTCTACTCGTTCTCCTTCGCGCCCAACCGGTCGTGGACGCGCAGCTTCAGCCCGCAGCCGGAGATCCAGGCCTACCTGCAGAAGGTCGCTCGCGAGTACGGCGTGGTCCCTTACCTGCGCACGTCCTGCACGATGCTGGACGCGCAGTGGGACGACTCGGCGCTGGTGTGGCGGCTGCGCACCAGCCGGGGCGACCTCACCGCGCAGGCGCTGGTCGCCGCCACCGGACCGCTGAACGAGCCCGCTCTGCCTCGGATCCGCGGCCTGGACCGGTTCCAGGGGGAGCTCTTCCACTCCGCGGAGTGGAACCACGACTACGACCTGACCGGCAAGCGGGTGGCCGTGATCGGGACGGGCGCGTCGGCTGTCCAGTTCATCCCGCACGTGGCCCGGGAGGCCGCCCGCCTCACGGTCTTCCAGCGGACCGCCCCCTGGGTGATGCCCCGGCCAGACCGGACGCTCACCCGCGTCGAGCGCCGGGCGTACCGGAGCGTGCCCGCGCTGCAGAAGCTGGCTCGCGCCGGGGTCTGGGCCAGCCGGGAGCTGTCGGTGATCGGCTTTCGCAACCCGGGGATCATGCCCCTCGCGGAGAGGATCGCCAGCCGGCACCTGCGCCGGCAGGTGCCCGATCCAGAGCTGCGCGCGAAGCTCACCCCCCATTTCCGGATGGGCTGCAAGCGGGTGCTGCTCAGCAACGACTACTACCCGGCGCTGACGCAGCGCCATGTCGACCTGAGCACCGACCCGATCGCCGAGGTGACCGCCTCCTCGGTGATGAGCGCGGACGGCACGGAGCGCGAGGTGGACTGCATCATCCTGGGCACCGGCTTCCACGTGACCGACGTGCCGCTCGCGCGGCAGGTCCGAAACGCCGCCGGGGTGACGCTGGAGGAGCACTGGGAGGGCAGCCCGCAGGCGCACCTGGGGATGATGGTGGACGGCTACCCCAACCTGTTCCTCATGGTCGGCCCCAACACCGGCCTGGGCCACACGTCGATTCTCTTGATGATCGAGGCGCAGGCCTCCTACATCGCCGAGGCCGTGACGACGATGCGGCGGCGCGACCTGGCCGCCGTGGAGGTGCGCCGGGAGGTGCTGGACCGCTACAACGCCGCGCTGGCCCAGAAGCTCGAGGGCACGGTGTGGACCTCGGGTGGGTGCTCGAGCTGGTACGTCGACGCGACCGGCCGGGTCAGCACGCTGTGGCCGACGTTCACCCTGCCCTACATGCGCTCGGCGCAGCACTTCGACCCGTCCACCTGCCACCTGACGGCGCGCACAGCACAGCGAGACGTGCTGCAGAGCGCATGAGGCGCCGCTCAGGCAGGGGAGCTGGGGCTGTCGGACAGGTGCACGGCCATGCGCTCCAGCGCCATCGCCACCTGCTTGTGCATGGCGCTCGCGAAGACCGCCTCCACCGCGCGCTGCGCATGCGGGCGCAGCTGCTCGATCATCGCGGCGGCAGAGCCCACCTGCTCACTCGACGGTGGCGGCTCACCCTCGGCCGGGATCACCCGTTCGGCCACCACGCCGACGAACCGCTCGGCCACCACCGCCAGGTCCTGCTGCAGCGCCTCGGCCAGGTCGAGCACCTGCGGCAGGGGAAGGCCGGTCGCCACGAGGTCGACGCCCGCTGCCAGCAGGCGGGGGCTGGGGACGCCGAACGAAGCGCCCTGCCGGGTCAGCAGGCCGAGCCGGATCGCCCGGTCGACGGCTGCCTTCGTCGCCTGCTTGCCGAACATCGTGCGCAGCTCCATCAGCGTCACCCGGCCGGGGAGCTCGTCGGTCCAGGGCCGGCTGACCGCGTCCTGCAGACCGAGCATGTCCTCCACGCGCCAGCCCCGCGAGGAGGCGGCGAGCAGCTCGCGGATGGTGGCGAAGGTGTAGCCGCGCTCCAGCAGCCGGCCGATCAGGGTCAACCGGGTGAGGTGGTCCTCGGAGTACAGGCCGAGGCGCCCCTGCTTGCGCGGCGGCGGCATGAGCCCCCGGTCCTGGTAGACCCGCACGTTGCGCACCGTCGTGCCGGCCTGTCGAGCCAGGTCGTCGATGCGGTACTCGCTCACCCGGTCCCCTCGCGCTGGTCGCCGACTCCGGCGGAGCCTCCCACCCGTACTCGATGACAACAGGTGTTGACACAATGACTACCGGTACAGACGGTTCTTCGCAAGCCGCTCCGGACGCCGGCGCAGCGGTGCGCAGCTATGCCGGCCGGACGGCGGTGGTCACCGGCGCGGGCTCCGGGATCGGCCGGGCGCTCTGCCTGGAGCTGGGCCGGCTCGGCGCGGACGTGGCCCTCAGCGACAGCCGCCTCGAGGACGCGCAGCAGACGGTGGCGGCAGTGCGGGCGCTCGGCGTCCGCGCCGAGGCCTACCAGGTCGACGTGGCCGACCGCGACGCCGTCTTCGCGCACGCCGCACAGGTGGCCGAGGCGTTCGGCGCCGTCCACCTCGTCGTCAACAACGCCGGCGTCGCGCTGCACGGCGACGTCGAGGTGCTTCGCGAGCAGGACATGCGCTGGCTGATGGACATCAACTACTGGGGAGTCGTCCACGGCTCGCAGGCCTTCCTCCCGCTGCTGGCCGACACGGGTGGGCAGCTGGCCAACGTCTCCAGCGTCTTCGGTCTGGTCTCCATCCCGGGTCAGGCGGCGTACAACGCGGCCAAGTTCGCCGTCCGGGGGTTCACCGAGGCGCTGCGCCAGGAGTGCCAGCTCGACGGCGGGAAGGTCTCCGTCAGCTGCATCCACCCCGGCGGGGTGCGGACCGCCATCGCCCGCAACGCGCGGGTCAACTCCGACCGCGAGCGGGCGGAGCTGGTCGGCGTGTTCGACAAGGTCGCCCGCACCAGCCCGGAGGCGGCCGCACGCGTCATCCTGCGCGGCCTCGCCAAGGATCGGCCCCGCATCCTCGTCGGGCCGGATGCCTGGCTCCTCGCGGCGCTGCCCCGGTTCCTCGGTGCGCGGTACGGGCAGCTGACCGCGCGCGGGAGCCGGCGCCTGGGGCTGTAGCGCGGTCTGGCCGGGCTCTTTCCGCCGGCGGTGCAACCCCGGCGTCCTCCACGGCGTCCATGCACAAAAGGGAACCTGTGGAGGAAAAACGTGAAGTGCATTCGTCTCGTCCTGTCCGCCGCCGCCGCCGGGGCGGTCCTGCTGACCGGCTGCGGCCAGGAGGCCGCGCTCCAGCCCGCGGCCACCGGTGGATCCAGCCCCGCTCCCGACGCAGGAGGAACGCAGAGCCCGGCCGCGTCTGCGCCGGGCGCGGACGGTACGCCGTCGGGGTCGGCCTCCCCGACCACCGCCACACCCAGGAGCACGGCCCCCGGGAAGGGCTCGACCCGCCCGGCGAACGCCCTCGACTGGGGCAGGCCCGCGATGTCCGGCGAGGACCTCGACAAGGGCGTCCGCTTCGCGTGGGCGGCGGCGCACAAGGTGGCGCCGGCTCAGGTGGTGGGCGAGCAGCTGTACGTGGGGCTCGCAGACAGCGGGCAGCTGCTCGTCGGCGTCTACCAGCTGTGGGTGCCGGGCGGCCGGGCGTACGTGGTCGTCGCGCAGGGGGAGCCGCGCAGCGAGGCCGTGCTCGTACGGGACTCGGTCGCCAGCCGGAACCTCGGCCATGTGGACGGGGTCGTGTCGCGTACCTCCCCGCACGTCGTCGTGGCGGCAGCGCCCGGCACGTCCCGGGTGGAGTACCGGGCAGGGGCAGCGGCGGCGTGGAAGGTGATCGACCAGGACAGCCTCACCCTGGTGTTCGCCCGCGCCGCCTCGCCGCAGGCAGGTGAGGCGCTCCGGATCACGCGCAACGGCCGTGCGACGGTGTCGGCGCTGTGGACCGGCCCGGCCGACGGTGGGTCCCGTCCGCAGGCGGCGGCGCCGGGCAACGTGCTCGACTGGCCCGCGCGCGGCACGGCCGGCAGCGGTCCCTCGGTGGACGCGGTCGCGGCGGCGTACGCCAAGGAGATGAGGGTGCCGAAGGCGTACGTCCGGCGGCTGTTCTCCGGAGACACCGACGGCGGCCAGCGGTTCCTGATCGGCCAGGCCTGGATCCCGGGCAAGCCGGCCCGGACGGTGGGCTACGTCGAGGCCGCCGGCCGCGAGAGCGTGCTGCACATCCAGCCGGAGACCCGCAGGGGCGCCCGCCTGGTCGCGTTCCTGCTGACCGAGCAGCCGGGCACGACGACCGACCTGCTGGTCGTCGTCCCCGAGCCGCGGACCACCCAGGTCGACTACCGGCCCTCCGCCTCCGCCCCGTGGAGGGCTGCCTCCACGTTCGCGACGCTCGACGGGGTGGTGCTCGTCGACCGCGCGAAGAACCCCGGTGAGGACGCGTTGCGGCTGCTCACCGGGAACGGCGATCCGGCGGCGCCGTCCACCCTGGTGGTGCGCGTGTCGGAAGCGCTGTGTGACGGGCCTGGGTGCAGCTGAAGTCGGGTCGAACGCGCGTTCGACCGCTGTGGTTTCCTGAGGGCATGGCAGGCGGCATGTCCTCGGGGCGGGGACGAACCCTGGCTGAGCGGAGCGGCGCGGGCGACGCCGGCCCGGCCATGTCGCCGACCTCCACCGTGGCCCTGCCGGACGGGGCGGGCGCCCGCACCGGCCTGCGCCACGTGTGGGTACAGGATCCCGCCTCGTCAGCCCGCCGCTGGCCGGGGGTGCTGACGGGCTGGCGGCGTGACTCCGAGGGTCGCTGGGTGGCGCTCGTGGCGTACGCGGTGCGCGACGGCAAGGGGACGGTGCTGATCACCGCGTGGTTGCAGGCCGAGCAGCTCTCGCCCGCCGGGCCCGGTTGAGGACGGGGTCGCCTGTTGCTGCCGCTCCGTCCACAGATCGGCTGACGGGTCTGTGCCGGTCTGCGCCTGCGCGGCAGGGTCGCTTCCGGAGGTGGTTCCGTGGCGCTGGCCCGGGCGTACGCAGTGGGCCTGGTCGGACTGGACGGTCACCTCGTCGAGGTCGAGGCCGACCTGGCGAGGGGCTCCCCGGCCTGACCGTGATCGGGCTGCCCGACGCGGCGCTGGGGGAGGCCCGCGACCGGGTGCGGGCTGCGGTCGTGAACAGCGGGCAGGTCTGGCCGCAGCGCCGGATCACCCTTGCCCTGTCCCCGGCGTCGCTGCCGAAGCGGGGGAGCGGCTTCGACCTCGCGCTCGCCGCAGCCATCCTGGCCGCGGCGCGCGCGGTGCCCGCCGACCGGCTGCTCGGGCGGGTGCTGGTCGGCGAGCTCGGCCTGGACGGGCGGGTCCGCCCCGTGCGCGGCGTCCTGCCGGCGGTGCTCACCGCGGCCCGGGCGGGCGTCCACCGCGTCGTCGTCCCGCTGGCCAACCTGGCCGAGGCCCGGCTGCTGCCCGGCGTGGATGCCCGCGGCGTGGGGTCGCTGCGCGACCTCGTGAGCCTGCTGACGGGCGAGGACTACGACGAGACGCCCCCGAGCCCGGTCCCCGCAGCAGACGGTGCGGTAGCCCCTGATCTGGTCGATGTGGCGGGGCAGGCCTACGGCCGGACCGCCGTCGAGGTGGCGGCCGCGGGGGGACACCACGTGCTGCTGCTGGGCCCACCGGGCAGCGGCAAGACCATGCTCGCCGAGCGCATGCCGGGCGTCCTGCCGCCCCTCGACCTGCACGACGCGCTGGAGGTCACCGCCGTGCACTCCGTCGCGGGTGCGCTGCCCGACGGGCACCCGCTGGTGTCCCGGCCGCCGTTCCAGGACCCGCACCACACGGCTACGGTCGCCTCCATCGTCGGCGGGGGCAGCGGCGTGGCCCGGCCCGGTGCAGCCTCGCTCGCCCATCGAGGCGTGCTGTTCCTCGATGAAGCCCCCGAGTTCGCCTCGCGGGTGCTCGACGCGTTGCGCCAGCCGCTGGAGAGCGGGCGGCTGTCCATCACCCGCGTCGGAGGCACAGCGGTCTACCCCGCCGCCTTCACCCTGCTGCTCGCCGCCAACTACTGCCCCTGCGCCAAGCCCGACGAGCAGTGCTCGTGCGCGCCGGACGCGCGCCGCCGCTACCTCGCGCGACTGTCCGGCCCCTTGCTCGACCGGGTCGACCTCCGGGTGGAGATGCCGCGCATCACCCGCGCCGAGATCCTCGCGGAGGACGGGCGCGGCGAGCCGAGCGCACAGGTGGCGGCGCGCGTCGCGCAGGCCCGCCGCCGTGCGGCCGAGCGCTTCGCCGGCACGCCGTGGCGGACCAACGGCGACGTCCCGGCGGTCGAGCTGCGGCGGCGCTGGCCGATCCCGCGGGCGGCCACGCGCACGGCCGAGGACGCGATGGACCGTGGCCGGCTGACCGCGCGCGGGTTCGGCCGGACCCTGCGGCTGGCGTGGACGCTGGCCGACCTCCAGGACGCCCCGCAGCCGCAGGCCGAGCACGTGGATCACGCCCTGGGCTTCCGGCTCGGATCGGCCGCGAGCGGGCTGGCCGTGTGAGCCGGGCTGCCACCGCCGAGGAGCGCCGCGCGCTGGTGGGCCTGTCCCGTGTCGTCGAGCCGGGCTCCAGAGCCGTCGTCCTGGCCGTTGCGGACCGGGGACCGGTCGCGGTCTGGGAGGCGCTGCGTCATGGCCGGCCCTGTGGCGGGGTCTCCCCCGGGCTGCGCGCTGGCGCCGCGCTCCGCGCAGAGGGGTACGACCCGGATCACGACCTCGTGCGGATGACCCGGTCGGGTCTGCGGTTCGTCACTCCCCAGGACGACGAGTGGCCGACCGCCCGGCTGTGGTGGACGCCGGAGCCAGGACTCGAAGCGCCGCCGCTGGGGCTCTACGTCCGCGGGGCGCACCGCCTCGACGAGGCCGTCGCCCGGTCGGTGGCGGTGGTGGGCGCCAGGGCCGCCACCGCCTACGGGACCTACGTCGCGGGCCAGCTGTCCACCGAGCTGAGCGATCGCGGCTTCACGGTGATCAGCGGAGGCGCGTACGGGATCGACGCCGCTGCGCATCGCGGGGCACTGGCCTCCTCGCGGAGCCCGACGATCGCCGTCTTGGCCTGCGGGGTCGACGTGGCCTACCCGCGGGGGCACGACCGGCTGCTCGGGCAGATCGCGCAGACCGGGCTCGTGGCGTCCGAGCTCGCGCCGGGGACCTCACCCACCCGGGGCCGCTTCCTCGTCCGCAACCGACTGATCGCGGCTCTGTCCCTCGGCACGATCGTCGTCGAGGCCGCCCGGCGCAGCGGCTCCCTGGCCACGCTGTCCAGGGCCCGTCTGCTGCACCGCCCGGTGATGGCGGTGCCCGGGCCGGTCACGTCGGCGCTGTCCGCCGGCTGCCACGACCAGCTGCGCTCGCCCGACGACCCCGCGATCTGCGTGACCCGCGTGGAGGAGGTCCTCGACGTCGTGGGCGCTCTGGGCGACGACGCCGCCGCCCCGCTGCGCGGCCCGGTCGGTCCCCGCGACGGGCTGACCGACACGGTCCGGCTGGTCCTCGACGCGCTCCCGGTGCGTACCGGTCTTGGCGAGGCCAGCATCGCCCGCGCGGCGGGGGTGAGCTCCCTGGTCGTGCAGCAGGTCCTGCCGCCGTTGCTCGCGCACGGCCTGGTCGAGCGGACCCAGGACGGCTGGCGGCTCACCACGTTGGGTGCCGGGCGACCAGGCACCGAGCTCCGAGCGCACGGCCCGTCGCCTTGACCGTGCGGGTCTCCCGCACGACCGTGCAGGGGTGATCTCTGCCGGCAGCGCCGACGGCTCCAGCGCCGACGGCTCCAGCGCCCCTGACCTGCCACCGGCGCTGGCGGAGGCGCTGCGCAGCTACACCCGGCACCTGGAGCTCGAGCTCGCGCGCTCCGCCCACACCGTCCGTGCCTACAGCGGCGATGTGGCCGCGATGCTCGAGCACGCCGCCCGGCGAGGGGTGCGCACGCTCGACGAGCTCGACCTCGCCGTCCTGCGCAGCTGGCTAGCCTGCTCCCGCACCGGCGGAGCAGCCCGGGCCACGCTCGCGCGGCGGGGGTCGAGCGTCCGGGGCTTCACGGGCTGGGCCTGCCGGCGGGGGCTGATGGCCGGCGACCCCGGTGCCCTGCTGGCCACGCCCAAGGGCGTGAGCGTGCTGCCGGACGTCCTGCGGGCTGACGAGGCCGTGCGCCTCGTCGAGCAGGTGGACGGCGGCTCAGCGACGGAGCTGCGCGACCGGGTCGTCCTCGAGCTCCTCTACGCGACCGGGGTGCGGGTGGGTGAGCTGTGCGGGCTCGACATCGACGACGTGGATGCCGAGCGCCGGCTGGTGCGCGTGCTCGGCAAGGGCAACCGGGAGCGCAGCGTCCCCTACGGCGACCCGGCCGGCGCCGCCGTCCGCGCGTGGCTGGCTTCGGGCAGGCCGCAGTGGGCCACGAGGACCAGCGGCCCGGCCCTGCTGCTGGGCCGCCGCGGGGGACGGCTCGATCCGCGCGCGGCCCGCACGCTCGTGCACCGCCGGCTCGCCGCGGTCCCCGGCGCGCCCGACCTTGGCCCGCACGGGCTGCGGCACAGCGCCGCGACCCACCTGCTGGAAGGGGGCGCCGACCTGCGCAGCGTCCAGGAGCTGCTCGGCCACGCCTCTCTCGCGACCACGCAGATCTACACGCACGTCAGCGTCGAGCGACTGCGGGCGAGCTATGCGCGGGCCCACCCGCGGGCGTGAGTGCGCTTTCCGGCCTGCGGTGCGCCACGCTCGGTTACGCTCGCGCGACCGGGTAGCAGCCTCTCCCCCTGCCGCCCCCGAGCGGTGAGGACGGGCCCATGACCGTGCGTACCTCCGGCCTCGGAGGCTCTGCCGCTGAGGGCACGGACGTCGAGGCGACGCCGGCAGCCAAGCCCGCGCCGAAGCGTGGCCGCTACGCCGGCGTCAGCGACGAGGAGCGCGCGGAGATCGAGTCCGCGATCGCCGAGCTGTGGCGCAACTACAAGCGGACCGGCGACGAGCGGCTCCGCGAGCGGCTGATCCTGCACTACTCGCCCCTGGTGAAGTACGTCGCCGGCCGGGTGGGTGTGGGGCTGCCGCCCAACATCGAGCAGGCCGACCTGGTCTCGTACGGGATCTTCGGGCTCATCGACGCGATCCAGAAGTTCGACCTCGAACGCGCGATCAAGTTCGAGACCTACGCGATCAGCCGGATCAAGGGCGCGATCATCGACGAGCTCCGCTCGATCGACTGGATCCCGCGCTCGGTGCGCTCCAAGGCCCGCGAGGTCGAGAAGGCCTACGCCGCGCTCGAGGCCAAGCTGCACCGCACCCCGACGGAGCCCGAGGTCGCGGCCGAGCTCGGGATCGCGCTCGAGGACCTGCACACGATCTTCAGCCAGGTCAGCTTCGTCAACGTCGTCGCCCTGGACGAGCTGCTGACGGCCGGCGGCGAGAAGGGCGACAAGCTCTCGCTGGTCGACACCCTCGAGGACACCAAGGCCGAGGACCCGGTCCAGGCGTTCGAGTCCGAGGAGACGAAGTACCTGCTCGCCAAGGCGATCAACACCCTGCCCGAGCGGGAGAAGATCGTCGTGACGCTCTACTACTACGAGGGCCTCACGCTCGCCGAGATCGGGCAGGTGCTCGGCGTCACCGAGAGCCGCATCTGCCAGATGCACACCAAGGCGGTGCTGCAGCTGCGCGGGAAGCTGTCCGACCAGGACGACTGAGCCCCGACCAGCCCCGAACGGCCGCATCTTCTGTCGGGCCGGTTCCCGGCCAGCCGGATGCTGTGCCCGGCCGGTCCCCGGCCAGCCGGATGCTGTGTTGGGGTGGTCCCCCGGCCACCCGGATGCTGTGTCGGGCGAACCCCGGCCAGCCGGATGCTGTGTCGGGCCGGACCCCGGCCAGCCGATGTCCGCAGTGCCCGGTCTGCCAGCTCCGGCCACCTTCGCACCACCCCGGCGCCCTCCGCACCTCCGCGCACCTCCCGCTCACCGCCCACCCAAGATCTTCGGAGCATCCCCAGGACTCTGATGCTGAGGATGCTCCGAAGATCTCCGGCCGGGTCGGGCCGGCTCTGGGGGGCGCCCTCGTCCGGACCGGCTCAGCCGGCCCGCCGCCGCAGCCGCTCGGCGTCGAGCTGCAGCACCAGCGCGTCAGGTCCGGCGGGCCCACCTGCTGCCGCAGCGCCGGCGCCGCGGCCTCGCGCGACGCCGGCGCCGCTGCCCGGCGGGTCCTCGGGCCCGGGGCGCCGCCGGGCGAGAAGGCCCATCCCGACGACGAGGGCGGCGACGGCGGCCAGGCCCACCGGCGCCGACGCTGCCCTGAGCGACCAGCCGCCTGCCCCCTCGGGTGCATCCGGCCTGGACGACGGGCGTACGCCGAGGTCCGGCGGCCGCACAGGCCCGGCTTGCGGGCCCGCAGCAGCCTCGCCAGGAGCCAGGGCACCCTCACCCGCCGGCCGGGCGCCCAGCGCCGGCCAGCCCCCCTCACCCGCCGGCCCGGCG
>JAUJOY010000011.1 GCA_030447385.1 Mycobacteriales bacterium | reverse complement strand
GTTCATACGCGGCCGCGTCAGCCCTCGATGCGCGTGATCTCCGGTACTGCGACGTAATGTCACCCACGAGCCGCGGGACGACGACCGAGAAGCACCGGCCCGCCTTGGCTGACCTCCCGGCCCTCGGGCCCACGGCATCAGCCGCCGCGGCTGCGCCGCTTCGCCCTGAGACGCTCGGCAAGGACCCGGCCGCCGTACCGGTCCGCCGTCCAGAGTCGCCTTCGGTGCACGATCGATCATCAGGAACCGGCGTAAGCCATCGAGTTGGGCCTGGCGTCGGTGCAGACGGCGACGTGCTGTCCGAGGACGAGCGGCCGTCTCGGACGACGAGCGCGCCGCCATGGCCATCCGACGCGCGCGTAGGTCGCCCGTGGCGTCTCGCAGACCTGACCGCGCGTCGTCGCCGCCGGTAGCGACTGCCCGGACCACCGGGAACCCGCACTACTCGACGTGTACGCGATCACCGAGGCGGACGACGCCCGGCTGCACGACGCGCGCGATCACTCCTAGTCGTGCGCCGTTGAGGCGCCCGACCGCTACGAGGTTGCCCGGCTGCGGCGGGAGATCAGCGCTCGCGTGGTCGACCATCACGCAACGAGGAGACGGCAGCTCTACTGACAGAACTGCCGAGCCGATGCACAGACGCCGCCCGATCCAGGTCTCGTCGTGGAAGCTGGCGAGGTCGTCCAGGACGAGGTTCGGGCGGAACCTGGCCTCGTCGATGTGCTCGCCGCGATACTCAGCAAGTGCCTCGACGGAGGCGCGCGCGATGAGACTGACTGGGCCGTCGTCGAAGTGGCTCACATCCGACTCGGGTGCGAGTCTCACAGGCTGGCCGACGAGCCCGCTGAGCCGCTCCTGCAGGACGGCTGACCCGACGTGGTGGGAACTCCCGTCGGGGAGGGTCACGAGGACGCCGCTCTCGGCGGCGAGGCGAGCGCACACCTGCTGCAACCCCGGCACGGCGGCGAAGCGGCTCGTGTTCTTGCCGCTGCCGATCTTCCCCTCCCTCGTCCGCACCGACCATCTGCGGTCAGCCACGACGCCTCGCTCGTCGAACGCCACATCGGTGAGCCGCTCGCCGAGCATGGACTTCACGGGGTAGCGGTGCAGCGAGACGACCGACGCAACCCGGCCAGACGTCCTCGCAGTCCCCACGAGCGCAGCCTAGCTACTTCGACCTGAAGAAGTCGGAGCGAAACGGCTGTAGGACAGCGTTTTCGTTCGGCGCGGCAACCGTTTTGGCGGTCTGAGTGGCGAGATCATGTTCGTGGCGGGTCGGGCGAGCGTGGGGAGCGGCTTGTGCTGCGGACACGAGCGGTGGATGTGAGCTTGTGGCAGGCGGTGTTGCCGCCGGAGGTGCTGCGGCTGCCGGACGAACTGGCCCGGGTGGACGCGCTGCTGGATGACCCGGTGTTCTTCGCGCCGTTCGTGCCGTTCTTCGACCCGCGGGTGGGCCGGCCGTCCACGCCGATGGAGGTCTACCTGCGGATGATGTTCTTGAAGTTCCGCTATCGGCTGGGCTACGAGAGCTTGTGCCGGGAGGTCGGTGACTCGATCACCTGGCGCAGGTTCTGTCGGATCCCGCTCGATGGGAAGGTTCCGCACCCGACGACGTTGATGAAGCTCACCACTCGCTGCGGCACGGCCGCGGTCGACGGCTGCAACGAGGCGCTGCTGGCGAAGGCGGCCCAGGCCAAGCTGCTGCGCACCAACCGGCTGCGGGCCGACACCACGGTGGTCCCCGCGGATGTGGCCTACCCGACCGATTCGGGGTTGCTGGCCAAAGCGATCCGGCGGATCGCGGCCACCGGCCGGCGGATCCAGGCTGCCGGTGGGGCAACGCGCACGTCGGTGCGGGACCGCAGCCGGGCGGCTGGGAAGCGGGCGCACGGGATCGCCGCGAAACTGCGGATGCGCAGCGCGCAAGGCAAGGACGAAGTCCACGCGGTCGTGAAGCGGATCACCGGTGAGCTCGCGCAGTTGGCGGTACGCGCCGCCGATGGCGCCGAAAGGCTGCTGAGCAACGCCCGGCGCGCGCTGCGAAGGACGCAGACCAAGGCGCAGGCGCTGGCCGCGGTCGGTGTTCAGGACGCCGCTGCGGGTCGAC
This sequence comes from Mycobacteriales bacterium, assembly GCA_030447385.1. GTDB lineage: Bacteria > Actinomycetota > Actinomycetes > Mycobacteriales > SCTD01 > SCTD01. Next base: position 27,769 of record JAUJOY010000011.1, on the reverse strand, counting down.
GTCGCGGTCGGTTGCGGCGGGCGGTCAACGACCTGACCGCTTTGCTGCAGGCGACCCGTCAGGTCGCCGCGCAGACCCGGCAGCGCGTCGCCGGTGTCACCCCGGCCGGGGCGTCCCGGCGGGTCAGCCTGCACGAGCGTGACGCCCGGCCGATCGCCAAGGGACGGCTCGGCAGGCCAGTGGAGTTCGGCTACAAAGCTCAGGTGCTCGACAACGACGACGGTGTCGTGCTCGACCACAACGTCGAGCAGGGCAACCCGCCGGACGCGCCGCAGCTGGCTCCGGCGGTCGAGCGGGTCAAGCGCCGCACCGGACGAAAGCCCCGGACCGTGACCGCTGACCGTGGCTACGGTGAGAAGAGCGTCGAGGACGAGCCTGCACGAGGCCGGGGTGCGCCACGTCGTCATCCCCCGCAAGGGCAAGCTAGGCAAGGCCCGGCAAGCCGAGGAACGACGGCCGGCGTTCCGCAGGACGATCAAGTGGAGAACCGGCAGCGAGGGCCGGATCAGCAGCCTCAAACGCGGCTACGGCTGGGACCGCACCCGCCTGGACGGCACCGAAGGAGCCCGGATCTGGACCGGACAGGCCGTCCTGGCGCACAACCTGGTCAAGATCGGAGCCCTGGCCGGCTAACGGAACGGAGCCTGGGAGATCAACAAGTCCCAGTCCCGGACGCCGCCAGGCCTCAATCTCCAGCCAGGGACTTCTTCAGGTCGAAGTAACTAGGTGGGCTTCGCCATGGCCGTGGGCTGACGCCGCACCTGCCCGGTCAGGTGGTGACGTAGGCCGCGAGGTGCTGGCCGGTGAGGGTGGAACGGGCGGCGACGAGATCGACAGGTGTTCCCTCGAAGACGATCCGGCCCCCGTCGTGGCCGGCGCCCGGGCCCAGGTCGATGATCCAGTCGGCATGCGCCATGACCGCCAGGTGGTGCTCGACGACGATCAGCGACTTGCCGGAGTCGACGAGCCGGTCGAGCAGACCGAGCAGCTGCTCGACGTCGGCGAGGTGCAGTCCCGTGGTCGGCTCGTCGAGGACGTACACGCCCGCCTTCTCCGCCATGGAGGTGGCCAGCTTGAGCCGCTGCCGCTCGCCGCCGGACAGCGTGATGAGCGGCTGACCGAGGGTCAGGTAGCCGAGCCCGACGTCGGACAGGCGCCGCAGAACGGCCTGGGCCGCGGGGATCCGCGCCTCACCGGCGCCGAAGAACTCCTCGGCCGCGGTCACCGACATCGCGAGCACCTCGCTGATGTCACGGCCGCCGAGGTGGTGGTCCAGCACCGACGCGGCGAAGCGCTTTCCCTCGCACTCCTCGCAGGTGCTGGCGACGCCGGCCATCATCGCGAGGTCGGTGTAGATGACGCCGGTTCCGCCGCAGGTGGGGCAGGCGCCCTCGGAGTTGGCGCTGAACAGGGCCGGCTTCACGCCGTTGGCCTTGGCGAACGCCTTGCGGATCGGCTCGAGCAGGCCGGTGTACGTCGCGGGATTGCTCCTGCGCGAGCCACGGATCGCGCCCTGGTCGATCGCGACCACCTCCGCGCCGGCCGGCCTCGGGACAGCCGGCAGCGACCCGTGCACGAGCGAGCTCTTCCCGGAACCGGCCACGCCCGTCACCACGCAGAGCACGCCGAGCGGGATGTCGACGTCGACGTCCTGCAGGTTGTGGGAGCTGGCCCCGCGGACCTCCAGCCTCCCGGTCGGGGTCCGCACGGTCTCCTGAAGCGGGGCACGGTCGTCGAGATGACGACCGGTGATGGTGCCACTGCTCCGCAGCCCCTCGACGGTCCCCTCGAAGCAGACGGAGCCCCCGGCCGTACCAGCGCCCGGGCCGAGGTCCACGACATGGTCGGCGATCCCGATCGTGTCCGGCTCGTGCTCGACGACGAGCAGCGTGTTGCCCTTGTCCCGCAGCCGCAGCAGCAGGTCGTTCATCCGCTGCACATCGTGGGGGTGCAGGCCCGCCGTCGGCTCGTCGAAGACGTAGGTGACGTCGGTGAGCGAGGAGCCGAGGTGGCGGATCATCTTGGTCCGCTGCGCCTCGCCCCCCGACAGCGTGCCGGAGGGGCGGTCGAGCGAGAGGTAGCCGAGCCCGATCTCGTCGAAGGAGGCGAGGGTTGCGCCCAGCGCCTGCAGCAGCGGTGCGACCGAGGGCTCGTCGAGGCCCCGCACCCACCGGGCGAGGTCGGTGATCTGCATCGCGCAGGCGTCAGCGATGCTGAGCCCCCGAATCTTCGACGAGCGGGCCTCCGGGCTGAGCCGGGTGCCGTCGCAGTCCGGGCAGCAGGCCAAGGCGACCGCCCGCTCCACGAACGCGGGGACGTGCGGCTGCATCGCATCGACGTCCTTGGACAGGAACGACGCCCGGATCCGCGGGATCAGGCCCTCGTAGGTCAGGGAAATGCCGTCGGCCCGGATCTTGGTCGGCTCCTTGTAGAGCAGGTCCTGCAGCTCCCGCTTGCTGAACGTGCGGAGCGGCTTGTCGGGGTCGAAGTAACCGCAGCCGCGGAAGATCCGGCCGTACCAGCCGTCGATGCTGTAGCCGGAGACGGTGATCGCGCCCTCGTTGATCGACTTGCTGTCGTCGTACACCGCGTCCAGGTCGATGTCGGTGACCGAGCCCCGGCCCTCGCAGCGCGGGCACATGCCGCCCAGCCGGGAGAAGGTCGCCTTCTTCGTCTGGGTCCTTCCCGGACCCCGCTCGACCGTGATGGCGCCGCTCGCCCGGACCGAGGGGACGTTGAACGAGTACGCGTTGGGGGCGCCGATGTGCGGCCGCCCGAGTCGGCTGAACAGGATGCGCAGCATCGCGTTCGCATCCGTCACCGTGCCGACCGTGGAGCGCGGGTGGGCCCCGAGCCGCTCCTGGTCGACGACGACGGCGGTGGTCAGTCCCTCGAGCACGTCCACCTCGGGCCGCCCGAGCGCCGGCAGGAAGCCCTGCACGAAGGCGCTGTAGGTCTCGTTGATCAGCCGCTGCGACTCGGCGGCGATCGTGCCGAAGATCAACGAGGTCTTGCCCGAGCCGGACACCCCGGTGAAGACCGTCAGCCGGCGCTCGGGAGCTCCACGCTGACGTCCTGGAGGTTGTTCTCGCGGGCGCCGTGCACCCCGATCAGATCGTGGCCGTCAGCGACGTGCCGCGCCGGTCACGGCGCCTCGGTTCTGCTGGTCATGCTGGTCGTGTCCTTCTGCGCGGGATCACCTGGATGGTGCCATTTCGGCCGGCTCGCCGCGTCCGGAACCCGCGCGCGTCCTCTGCTATGATGAAAACGATTCCCATTGTGGCGCCAGGTCAGGAGCCGGTCGTGACTGGTAGCACCCGTCGCAGCGTCCTCACCATCGTCGTGGCTGTTGTCCTGAACACCGCCTGTGGTTCGAGCGGCGACCGGGACGTCAGCGCCGCCAGAGCTTCCGGCGACCAGCAGCGGCTGAACGTGGTGGCCTCGACCGACGTCTACGGCAGCATCGCCGAGCGGATCGGCGGGAACGAGGTGCAGGTCACCTCGATCATCGACAGCGCCAACGCCGACCCGCTGGAGTACGAGGCCACGCCGGCGGACGGGATAGCGGTGAGCCGGGCCGACCTCGTGGTCTTCAACGGCAACGGCTACGACGAGTTCATGCCGCGGCTGGTCGCGGCGTCGCAGGGGGTCGAGTCCGTCGTGAACGTGACCGAGCTGTCGGGCCTGAAACCGGTCGCCGAGGCTGCCGGGGAGGAGTTCAACGAGCACGTCTGGTACAGCCTGGAGACCGTGCGGGCGCTGGCGGCGACGCTCGCGACCGAGTTGGGCAAGGCCCGCCCCGCCGCTGCCTCAGCCTTCACGGACAGGGCCACTGCCTTCGCCGAGGAGATCGGCGGTCTGCAGCAGCAGGTCGCCGACCTCGCCAACAGCAGCAAGGGCACGCGGATCGCGGTCACCGAGCCGCTGGCCAACTATCTGCTCGAGGACGCCGGGCTGGACAACGTTGCGCCCGAGCAGTTCCAGGAGGCCATCGAGGAAGGTGACGACCCGTCGGCGGAGGTCCTCCAGGAGATGCTGGCGCTGTTCGGGCAGGATCCGGTCGAGGCGCTTGTCCTCAACACCCAGACCCAGAGCGCGGTGACAGATCAGGTGGTGCAGGCTGCGCAGAAGGCCGGGGTGCCCGTGCTGAGGATGAGCGAGACGTTGACCAGCCCGAGCTACATCGAGTGGATGGGTGGACAGATTGGCGCCCTGGCCGCGGCGCTGGAGCCCTAGCGCCGTGCACAGCCACGAGCAGGCCCTGCTTCCACGGAAGACCCCACCGCGAGCTTCCCCCCGCTCTTCAGCGGCCGCCGTGTCCCTGCGTGGCGCGCGGATGGCCTTCGGGGACCGGGTGCTGTGGGAAGGCCTGGATCTGGACGTGCAGCCGGGCGAGTTCCTGGCCGTGCTGGGCCCCAACGGGTCGGGGAAGACCACCCTGCTGAAGGTCCTGCTCGGGCTGCTGCCCCTGACGACCGGCTCACTCCAGGTCGCCGGCGCCGCGGTGAGCCGGGGCAGCTCCCGCATCGGCTACATCCCTCAGCAGACGTCGGCCGATCCCGGGCTCACCCTGCGGGGCTGCGATCTTGTCGGGCTGGGCTGGGACGGCCATCGGATGGGCGTGGGGCTGGGACGCAGGGAGCGTCGGCGTCAGCGCGTGGAGGCGGCGCTGGCCGCTGTCGGAGCGACCGAGTACGCGCGGGTGCCGGTCGGCCGGCTGTCCGGTGGCGAGCTCCAGCGCCTGCGAGTGGCCCAGGCGCTGATCGGTGACCCGGCGGTGCTGTTGTGCGATGAGCCGCTGCTGTCGCTGGACCTCGCGCACCAGCGGATGATCAGCACGCTGATCGACGAGCGACGACGTACCGCCGACTCCGCCGTGCTCTTCGTCACCCACGAGATCAACCCCGTGCTGTCCCTGGTCGACAAGGTCCTCTACCTGGTGGACGGGCGCTTCCGGATCGGCACGTGCGCGGAGGTCATGACCTCCGAGGTGCTCTCCGAGCTCTACCGCACCGAGGTCGACGTCTTTCACGTGCGGGACAGGATCGTCGTGGTGGGGGCAGAGGACTGCGGCGGTCACCACAGCCCGGAGCGCATCCCGTGAGCGTCCTCGACCGGCTGTTCACCGTCCAGGGCACCGGCCAGCTGCTTCAGCTGCCGTTCGTGCAGAACGCCCTGCTCGCCGCCGCGGTTCTCGGGCTGATAGCCGGCCTGCTCGCACCGCTGATCGTGGCGCGCGGCATGGCCTTCGCCGTGCACGGTACGAGCGAGCTCGCCTTCACCGGAGGAGCCGCCGCCCTGCTGATCGGCATCGACGTCGGCCTCGGAGCGGTCGGGGGAGCTGTGGCGGCGTCGTTGGTCTTCGGCGTGCTCGGACAGCGACACCGGGAACGGGACTCGGTCATCGGCGTCGTCCTGGCCTTCGGGCTCGGCCTCGGCGTGCTGATGCTGGCGCTGTACGAAGGCCGATCGGCCAACCGGTTCGGACTGCTCACCGGGTCGATCGTCTCGGTCGACTCCACCAACCTGCTGGTGCTCGCCGTGTGCGCCGCGCTGGTCCTCGCGACCTTCAGCCTCGCGTATCGGCCTCTGCTGTTCTCCAGCGCCGACCCCGAGGTCGCGGCGTCGCACGGCGTGCCGGTCCGGGCGCTCGGAGTGGTGTTCGCGGTGCTCATCGGCCTGACCACCGCGCTGGCCGTTCCCGTCGTCGGCGCGGTCCTGGTCCTGGCCGTCCTGGTGACTCCCGGCGCCGCCGCGGCTCAGGTCACCGCCTCTCCCGCGGTCGCCACCGTCCTCGCCATCGTGTTCGCCGAGATCGGGCTCGTCGGGGGGACGCTGCTCTCGCTCGGTCCAGGACTGCCCATCTCCGGCTACGCCGCCACGATCATCTTCCTGTTCTACGTCGGCTGCCGGGTGGTCGCGCGGTCCCGGCGCAGCCCGCGGGCTGCGGCGCTCGCCTGAGGCCGCGGGCAGGCCCCGCTACTAGGCTGAGCCCCCTCACCGTCCGCAGGAGGCGACTACCCATGGACTCCGCCGCGTCGCGGCTGCCCGGCGTGCGAACCACCCGTCAGCGCACAGCTGTGGCCGAGGTGCTCGGCCGGATCGACGGCTTCCGCAGCGCGCAGGAGCTGCACGAGCTGCTTCGCCGCGAGGGCGCCTCGGTGGGGCTCACCACCGTCTACCGGCACCTGCAGGCCCTCGCCGACAGCGGCCAGGTCGACACGCTGCGCACCGACGACGGGGAGGCGATCTACCGCCGCTGCGCGACCGAGACCCACCACCACCACCTGGTCTGCCACACCTGCGGCCGCAGCGTGGAGGTCGAGGGCCCCGAGGTGGAGGCGTGGGCGCTGTCCATCGCGGCGAAGCACGGCTTCACCGAGGTCAGCCACACGGTCGAGGTGTTCGGCACCTGTGGCACCTGCGCCAAGGCGGTCCGCCGCAACGGGGCCACCGGTCCCCGTGGCCGTTCATAGGCCCGCTCGCCGGTAGGTCCGGCGGCGCCGCGCGAGGAGTCTGCCCTCAGCCCTCAGGTTCCGCAGAACGTCCGGTAGGCCCCGAAGTCCTGCGGAGCCGGCTCGGCATAGCGCTCGAGCCCGGGGCGCTCGTCGAAGGGGCGGGTCACGGCGTCCAGCAGCCGCTCGAGGGGGTTCAGGTCGCCCTCGGACCCGGCGGTGAGAGCCTCCTCGACCAGGTGGTTGCGCGGGAGATAGACCGGGTTGGTGCGGTCCATGACGTCGGCATCCGGGGCCAGGGCGCGCCAGCGCCGCGCCCAGGCGTCGAAGGCTGCCAGGTCGAGGAACAGGCTGCGGGCAGGCTCGCCGTCGCCGCGGGCCGCCGCGCCGAGGTGGCGGAAGAACGACGTGTGGTCGACGGAGTTCTTCTGCAGCAGGGCGAGCAGGTCGTCGACCAGGGACGTGGTTGCGGAGTCGTCGGGCCCGGCAGGCAGGCCGAGCTTGATGCGCATCCCGCTCGTCCACGCGGCGTCATAGTGCCGGCGGAAGGCGCCGAGTGCCTCCACCGCCAACGGCACCGCCTGCTCCTCGTCGTCATGCAGGAGGGGGAGCATCGCCTCGGCCAGGCGGGCGAGGTTCCACTCCGCCACGAGCGGCTGGTTGCCGTACGCGTACCGCCCGAGCTGGTCGATCGAGCTGTAGACCGTGGCCGGGTCGAAGGCCTCCATGAAGGCGCACGGCCCGTAGTCGATCGTCTCGCCGGAGATCGTCATGTTGTCGGTGTTCATGACGCCGTGGACGAAACCCACGAGCATCCACCGGGCAACAAGTGACGCCTGGACAGCGACCACCGCTTCGAGCAGTCCGAGGTAGCTGTGCTGTGCCTGTGCAGCTCCGGGGTGGTGCCGCGCGATCGCATGATCGGCGAGGCGGCGCAGGAGGTCGACGTCGCCCGTGGCCCGGGCGTACTGGAAGCTGCCGACCCGCAGGTGGCTGGCCGCGACCCGGGCGAGGACGGCCCCCGGCAGCGGTGTCTCGCGGCGCACCGTCCGGCCCGTCGCCACCACGGCGAGCGAGCGGGTCGTGGGAATGCCGAGCGCGTGCATCGCCTCGCTGACGACGTACTCGCGCAGCATCGGGCCGACGGCGGCGAGTCCGTCCCCGCCACGCGCGAAGGGCGTACGACCGGAGCCCTTGAGGTGCAGGTCCAGCAGGCGCCCATCCGCGTCGACGACCTCGCCCAGCAGGAGCGCGCGCCCATCACCGAGCCGCGGCACGAACCCACCGAACTGGTGCCCGCTGTAGGCCTGCGCCACGGGTGCGGCACCGCTGGGGACGAGGTTGCCGACCAGCAGCCGCAGGCCCTCGGAGCTGCGTAGCGAGGCGGGGTCCAGGCCGAGCTGCCGCGCCAGCGGCTCGTTGAGCACCAGCAGACCCGGCTCGGGAACCTCCGTAGCCTGCCAGCGAACGGCCATCTCCGGCAGCTCGCGCGCGAAGCGGTCGTCGAGCGTGACGGTCGATGCCGGTGGGAGGCTCACGGCTCTCACGATACGTGGGCTCGCGGACGGCCGAGCTAGACGCTGAGGCGCTGCTCGCGCATGGCGTCGAGCAGCCCGAGGGCCTCGAGCAGCTCGGCTGCCTCCTCGGCGCCGTGGGCGTAGTTGCACACCACGAGGGCAGCGCGGCGAAGATCAGCCGGCGTGTGGCCGGTGGCAAGGTCCAGCGAGATGTCCTGGGTCACGGGGTCCTCCTTCACGACCTGGCGAAGGAGAGAACAGCCCCTCGCGGGGTCTTCATCCCGGTTCAGGACGCGGGCTCGGTGTGATCCACGTCACGACTCGCCAGGGCAGATCCGCTGCTCGCATGGTCAGGGAGAGGCGGACAGCCGGGTGCAGCCCCGCCGCTGAAGCTTGTCCTGTCGAGCTCGTTCCGCGGACTGCCCGGTCAGTGCGTAGGGGGCTCCGTCCCGGATCAGCGCGGGCTGCCACCGCGGGTTCGTCACCGACCGCCCGTGCACGGTGAGCGACAGAACCCCGCTGCGGGCCCCGTCGCCGCCCTTGGTGTTGAAGACGAAGTTGCCCAGCCCGTAGTCGACGTAGGCGCCTCGGAGATAACCGCCGCCGAGCTGGACGTGGGCGTGGGAGCCCACGACGATGTCCGCTCCGGCGGTGACCAGCTTGCCGGCGAGGCTCTCCTGCTGCGGCAGCGGGCAGGCGTCGAGCTCGCGCCCCCAGTGCAGGTAGACCACGACGGTGTCCGCCTGCTCCCGTGCACGCGCCACCTCGACCAGCAGGCGCCGCTCACGGTTCGCCGAGGCGAGCCCCGGCCGCCCGGGTCGCGCCGTCCAGGCCTGCTCGAGCGAGGCGTCGAGGACCTGCGTCGCGCCGAGCACGGCGATGCGCATCCCGCGGACGGTCACGATGTGGGGGGCGTACGCGGACTCCTCGTCGAGGCCGATGCCGACCACGGGCAGCTGCGCCGCGCGGGCAGCGGCCAGCGAGTCGCGCAGGCCGTCGAGCCCGTAGTCCAAGCCGTGGTTGTTCGCCATCGTGACCACGTCGACGCCGGCGCCCTTGAGCTCCGACAGGCTCGCGGCGGGCGCGCGGAAGGTGTACTGCTTCTCGGCCGGCTCGCCTCGCGTCGTGATGGCCATCTCGACGTTGACGATCGTCAGGTCCGCCTGGACCAGCGCCGGCCGGATGGACGCCAGGCCGGAACGGATAGCTGTGCCTGCGCCACCCTCGGCGTGGACGTCGCCGGCGAACGCGATGGTCACCGCTGCTCCGGATGGGGCCCTTGCCGCAGGCCCCTGCGAGAGGACAGCTTCGGGAACGACGGGCACGGGAGCCGGTCGCTGGGGCTCGGCCCGGCGTACGGCTTCCACGCCGGGGCCTGCGCTGCCGAGTGCCTCGACGGCTTCGGCCTGCGGCTGCGGCTGCGGCTGCAACAGGGCGAGGCCGGCCACCGAGGACAGCACGGCGGCAGCCACTGCTCCACGACGGCGTCCCGGGTGCGGGGCTCGGACGGGCCGAGCAGAGAGCACCAGCGGAACGTGCCGAGGGTCCGGCCGCACCGGCGTGGCAGGGCCTGGGTGGCGCCGCCGGCGCCCGGGACCGGACGAGGGTGCCACGAGTGGAACCCGGCGGACGCGGTTGGGAGGAGGCAGCGAGACGTCCAGCCTCCGTGCGAGGGCGGTATCGGGTGGCGCCAGGACGGATCGGGGCGGCCGCCGGCCGGGGTTCTGGTTCAGGACCCCTCCTCGGCCTCTCGGCGGTACTGCTCTGTCCTCGGAGGGGACGCACAGGACCGCTGGGAGGTTGCCACGAACCGGGCGGAAGTGCCGGGTGCGACACGCGCTCTGGCCAGCCGGCTCGGAAGTGGAGGGCGCACCTGAGCCCGGGGCGCGAGCCGAGGCCGGTGCCTGAGCGGCTCGCCCCGTCCTCATCCACCCGAGGGCAGCCGCCATGGGGGGTCTACGGCGGTCGGGCGGGCTCCGGGCGTGGAGTCGGGCGCGGCTGCCGCCGGCGGCGCCGTCGGCGCCGGCGCCGGTGGCCAGCCCCCTGGTGCGCTGCTCCACGCATGCGGGCCTGCGGGTTGCGCCTGCACGCCGTAGCCGTTCCAGCCGGGAGGCGGGTGTGCACGGCGGCACCGGGCGTGCATCACCGCGACGGTGATGCCGACGGTCGCGCCGAGAACCACGAGGAGCAGCCCGCCGCCGAGGCCCAGGGCGAAGAGGGCGTTGTCCTCGACGGAGTCGATGTCGGCGGCGTCCAGCCCAGGGACGCGAAGGCCGTGCGCCTGCTGGAGGTCCTGACGGGTGAAGCTGAGGGCCGGCGGAAGCTCACCGTCGGCCCACGGCGCGGTCGTGAGGGGTGCGACGTCGACAGCAAGAACACGTCCTTCGAGGTGCAGCCAGATCAGTCGGCTGATCTCCCTCGCCTCGCCCTCGTACGTCGCGCGGGTCTCGCTCCGGCTGACGAAGTCGACGAGAACCCGTACGCCGTCCGCGTCGGCAGCGTCGTAGGCCTCCGAGTAGGCGCTGTCGAAGCCGGCGTACTGCAGCCGCAGGTCGATCTCGTAGAGGTCGTCCGCCCAAGCCGTACCCGCGGCGGGGGGGAGCAGGAGCAGGACTGCTGCGAGCAGGACAGCCCATCGGCGGGAGCTGCGGGCCGTGGACATGTCCGCACCCAACACGACCCGCTCCGGCGCGGCAACACCTTGCGGGCAGCCGGCTGCTCCCCGGGTGCGGGAGGGTCGTCGTGCTGACAACCTGTCCCCTGTCGCCCTGACCCCTCTTGCGCTGGAGGGAGCCAGCGGGGGACGCAGTCGGAGCTGCACCTGACCCGGGAGACGTCGTGAGCACCGAGCCCATCCTGGTCGTCGGCGGTGGCCACAACGGGCTGGTGGCGGCCTGCTACCTGGCGCGAGCCGGCCGTCAGGTGATCGTGCTCGAAGCCTCCGACAAGGCGGGTGGCGGCTCCCGTACCGACGAGACGATCCCGGGCTACCTGTTCGACACCCACTCCGCCGCGCACAACATCATCAACATGACGCGCATCCCGGCCGAGCTCGATCTCGCGGGCGCGGGCCTTGACTACGTCGAGATGAGCCCGTTCGCCACGGGCATCTTCCGTGACGGCCGCATCGTGCGCTTCTCCCGCTCGACCGAGCAGACCTGTGAGTCCATCGCCGAGGCCGGCACCCGGGCGGAGGCGGAGGCGTACCGGCGGTTCATGCACCGGGCCGTGCCGCTGGTGAGGACCGCGGTGACCGGCCTGGAGTCGGGTCCGGCACCGGGCGGTGTGGTGGTGGCCGCGGGCGCGAAGCTGCGGCCGCTGCTGCAGAGCGTTCGCCGCTCGGGCGGGCCGCTCGCGCTTCTGCGCGATCTGGTCATGCCCTACGGCGCGCTGCTGGAGACGGCCCTGGAGTCGGACCTCACGCGGGCACCCGTGGCGGCGTTCGCCAGTCACAGCAGTGCCGGACCGCACGCGGCGGGCGGGTCGTTCTACGTGTTCTGGCAGGCGGCCTACCACCTCTACGGCCAGTGGCATGCGCGCGGTGGCTCCCAGGCCCTCACCGACGCGCTTCTCCGGCGCCTGGACAGCTGGGGAGGTGAGGTGCGTACCCGGTGCCCGGTGTCGCGCATCGAGGCCCCGGCCGGGCGCGTGCGGGCCGTGGAGCTGGAGGACGGCACCAGGCTCCAGGCCTCCTCCGTCGTGACCGCCGTGGACGTGCAGACCGCGCTGCTCGGGCTGCTCGATCCCCCGCTGGCGGGGCCGGACGGGCGCGAGCTGGCTGCGGCGCACCGCGGCAACGCGGTCCAGCTCGTCGTCCACCTCGCGACCGACCGGCTGCCGCCCTACCCGGGTGCGCGCCCGGGCGACTGGAACGGCCTGCAGTCCCACGTCGACACGGTCGAGGAGCTGCGACGCGGCTTCCTGTCGGCGGAGGCCCGACGGCTGCCCGATCCGGTGCCGACCTACTGCTTCACGCCGAGCGTCTACGACGACAGCCTCGCGCCTGCCGGGATGCACACGGTCTACCTGGCCTGCCCGTCGGCACCGTTCGACGTGGCGGAGGGCTGGGCAGCGCAGGGCGAAGGATTCGCCGACGCGATGGTGGAGCAGGTCGAGCAGCACGCACCGGGCTTTCGGGCGAGCATCCAGGCACGCGCGGTGCGCACTCCGGCACTCATGGCGCAGGAGCTGCGCTGGCCCGGTGCCCACCCGATGCAGCTCGACATCAGCCTGGACCAGCTGGCCTTCCTGCGCCCCACCCGCCGACTGGCGGGCCACACGGTCCCAGGCGTGGAGGGCCTCTTTCCCTGCGGCGCCGGAACGGCTCCGGTCGGCGGCATCGCGGGCAGCAGCGGAAAGGCCGCTGCGCTGCGGCTGCTGCGAGCGACCGGCGGACGTCGCTAGCCGCGCGGGTCGCGGCTGAACGGCACGGCGAGCAGAGCCAGGACCAGCAGGTCCGCGACGAAGAAGACGACCACTTCCTTCTGGCACCGGTGGTCATGGCGCGCCTGGTCGCGCAGTACGTGCAGCGGCCGCCGGCCCGGGCGGGGCCCCACGTGCGCCACGTCCGCAGCATCCTGGACAAGCTCTCGCTGCGTGACCGGCCGCAGGCGATGGTGCTGGCGCACGAGTGCGGGCTGGTCCAGACCGGCTGAGTTGCCCGGGCACGCAGGGGATGCTCAGTCCAGGAGCAGCGACTGGATGCGATCGCCTTCCTCCGCCAGCCAGGCCTCGGCTCGGGGGAGCCGGTCCTTGACGCCCTCCTCCCACCACCGCCGGAAGACCGGGTCGACCTGCGCCGCGGCGCGCATCACGAGAACGGCGTTGCGGATGCGGCGTCGTGCGACCGGGACGAGGTCGGCGCGCTGCTGCGCATCCAGCCTGTAGGCGTCGGCGAACATCCGTACCCGGGCGGCGGCGTCGGACGTCGTCAGCGCGGGCGCGCGGTCGACCGGGTGCAGCAGCGGTGCCCACCAGTAGAGCGCGTTGGCGCAGTCCGCCACGCGAGTCGTGGGCCGGGCCAGGTCGAAGTCGACCAGCGCCGCCGGCAGCCCGTTCCGGAAGACCACGTTGCCCGGGCAGTAGTCGGAGTGCGCCACGAGCTCGGGCACCTCGAACAGCGGGACGACACCCGGTGGGGGCGCTCCGGGGATGCTGCCCCACACCGCGTCTGCCGGCGGTGCCCAGCCATCGGCGGCGTCGTGCACCCGTCGCAGCAGACGGGCCAGCACCACGAGGACCTCCTCCTGCGTGGCCCACTCCGGCAGCGGTTCCACCGGCACGTCCCCAGGGACATAGGACAGGACCTCCCGGCCCTGCCCGTCGTAGCCCCTCGGCTCGGGCACGACGTCCACTCCCTGCTGGTGCAGGTGACGCAGGTACGCGTGGACCGTCGCGGTGTACGGGCGCACCGGCCGGCGCACCGTGTCGCCGATCCGCACGACGCGGGTCATCCCGCCGTCGGCGAGCAGCTCCTCGTTCTCGTCCGCGTCCACGACCCGATCCTCGTCCCGCTGCTAGCCTGCGCCCGACGTACGCCGTCAACACCGTTGACATCTGCCACCTCTACGGTCGGCTTCTGCTCGCGTCCCGCTCCGGTGCGGAAGGATCACGTCGTGCCTCGCGCCGAGCCGTCGAGCGCTCTGCACGCAGTCCGCGCCAGCCTCCGCAGGTGCAGGCCGTGACGTCGCCGGATCCGCTGCGCGCCGACATCCGCCTGGTCACGACGCTGCTGGGCGAGACGCTGGTCCGCAACGGGGGGCAGGAGCTGTTCGACCTGGTGCAGGTCGTGCGCCTGCAGTCGCGGCAGGGCCGTCTCGCCGAGCTGCCCGAGCTGCGCCGGCTCGACCTGCCGACCACGATCCGGCTGGTGCGGGCGTTCACGTCCTACTTCCACCTCGCGAACATCACCGAGCAGGTGCACCGCGGCCGCGACCTGGTCCGGGAGCGTCAGCGCTCGGGGGGCTGGATCGAGCAGGCGCTGAGCCGGGTGGAGGAGGCCGGGGTCGACCGCAAGGTGCTCGCGGCCGAAGTCGCCCGCCTGTCCGTGCGACCGGTCCTCACGGCGCACCCCACGGAGGCCGCGCGCCGGTCGATCCTCGACAAGCTGCGCCGCGTCGCGGCCCTGCTCGACGAGCCGGACGTCCCCGCGCGCACCCGTCGCCTGGCCGAGTCGGTCGACCTCGTGTGGCAGACCAACGAGCTGCGGCTGGACCGGCCCGACCCGCTGGACGAGGCCCGCAACGGCGTCTACTACCTGGAGGGGCTCGGTGGTGGCGCTGTCGGCGACGTGCTCGAGGAGCTGCGCGAGCAGCTGAGCCGGCTCGACGTCCCGCTCCAGTCCCACTCGCGGCCGCTCACGTTCGGCACCTGGATCGGCGGTGACCGCGACGGCAACCCGCACGTCACCCGGGAGACGACGCTCGAGGTCCTCAGGCTGCAGGCTGTGCACGGGATACGGCTGCTGCTCACTCTGCTCGACGAGCTGCGGCGCGACCTGTCGGTATCGCAGCGCGTCTCCGGCTGCTCGCCCGAGCTGCTCGAGGCGCTGGCGGCGGCCCTGGAGCGGCTGCCCGAGGTGGCGGAGCGGTACCGGCGGCTGAACGCCGACGAGCCGTACCGGCTGTTCCTGACCTGCGCGCGGCAGCGCCTCAGCCTCACCTCCGACCGGATGGCGACCGGGACGCCGCACGTCCCCGGGCGCGACTACGCCGACACCTCCGAGCTGCTCGCGGACCTGCTCCTGCTGCAGACTTCGCTGCGCGAGCACCAGGGACCGGTGGTGGCCGGAGGCGCCGTGGACCGGGTGGTGCGCACGGTCGCGAGCGTGGGGATCCTGCTGGCGACCATGGACGTGCGCGAGCACGCGGACAAGCACCACCACGCCGTGGGCCAGCTGCTCGACTCGACGTGGGAGCTGTCGTTCCCCTACGCCGACCTCGCCCGCCACCACCGGCTCGCCGCGCTGTCGAAGGAGCTCGCCGGGCGCCGCCCGCTGGCGGTGCACCCGCTGCCGCTCGACGAGGCGGGCGCGCAGACAGCCGGGCTCTTCGACACGATCGCGCGGGCGCTCGACGTCTTCGGGCCGTCGGCGATCGAGAGCTACATCGTGTCCATGACCCGCGGCGCCGACGACATCCTCGCGGCCGTGGTGCTCGCCCGCGAAGCCGGTCTGGTCCACCTCGCGGACGGCGTGGCCCGCATCGGGTTCGTCCCGCTGCTCGAGACGGTAGAGGAGCTCGAGGAGGCGGGCGCGATCCTCGACACGCTGCTGAGCGACCCGTCGTACCGGCGCCTCGTGGCTCTGCGCCACGACGTGCAGGAGGTGATGCTCGGCTACTCCGACTCCAACAAGGCCGGCGGCATCGCGACGTCGCAGTGGCAGATCCACCGCGCCCAGCGGCGGGCCCGCGACGTCGCCGCGGCGCACGGCGTCCGGTTGCGGTTCTTCCACGGCCGCGGCGGCTCGGTGGGCCGAGGCGGCGGGCCGACCTACGAGGCGATCCTCGCGCTGCCCAACGGCGCCCTCGACGGCGAGCTCAAGCTCACCGAGCAGGGCGAGGTCATCAGCGACAAGTACGCGCTGCCCGCGCTGGCGCGCGAGAACCTCGAGTTGCTGCTGGCCGCCTCGCTCGAAGCGACGGTGCTGCACCAGGAGCAGCGCCGCAGCCAGGAGCAGGGCGAGCGCTGGGACGCCGTCATGGACGTCGTGTCGGCGGCGGCCCAGTCGCGCTACCAGGAGTTCGTCGAGGGGCCGGACCTGCCGGCCTACTTCTTCACCTCGACCCCCGTCGACCTGCTCGCCGACATGCACATCGGGTCGCGCCCGTCGCGGCGCCCGGACAGCAGCGCCGGGGTCGAGGGGCTGCGCGCGATCCCGTGGGTCTTCGGGTGGACGCAGTCCCGGCAGGTGGTCCCGGGGTGGTTCGGCGTGGGATCGGGGCTCGCCGCCGCCGGAGACGACGACCTGCTCCGCGAGATGTACGAGCAGTGGCCGTTCTTCACGACGTTCCTCGGCAACGTGGCGATGACCCTTGCCAAGACCGACCTGTCCGTGGCCGGGCGCTACGTGGAGCGGCTCGTGCCCGGGCACCTGCAGCACGTGTTCGAGCAGGTGCGGCGCGAGCATGCGCTGACCGTCGAGCAGGTGCTGCGGGTCACCGGCGACAGCGAGCTGCTCGCGGGGCAGCCGGCCCTGCGCCGGACGCTCGCCACCCGCGCGAGCTACCTCGAGCCGCTCCACCACCTGCAGGTCGAGCTGCTCGTGCGGCAGCGGGCCGGCGAGCAGGACCCACTTCTGCGCCGGGCCCTGCTGCTCACGGTCAACGGGATCGCGGCCGGGGTGCGCAACACCGGCTAGCCGGTGGACCTCGGGTCCGGCGCAGGTCTGGGAGAGTGCCCGCGTGGCACGGGCGACGTGGGAGCGGGTACGCGAGGCGTCCTCACCGCTCAGCGCCGATGCCGTCCGGTCGATGCAGCGACTGCCGTGGTTCGCCGCCCTGCCCGCAGAGCAGCGCTCCTACGTCGGGCTGGTCGTGCACAAGGGGCTGGAGCTGTTCGCGCAGTGGCTCCGCCAGCCGGCCTCGCCCATGCCGGTCGGTCCGGAGGTGTTCGCCGCCGCCCCGCGAGAGCTGGCCCGGCACATCAACCTCAAGCAGACCGTCCAGCTGATCCGCGTCGCGGTCGACATCGTCGAGCAGGCGGTGCCGGGCCTGGCCGCCCCCGGTGACGAACGGCTGCTGCGCGAGGCCGTCCTGCGCTACTCCCGCGAGCTGGCCTTCGGGACGGCGGATGTCTACGCGGCCGCCGCCGAGGCGCGGGGCGCCTGGGATGCCCGGCTCGAGGCGGGGGTCGTGGATGCGCTGGTCCGCGGGCACGCCGGCGAGCTGACGCTGTCCCGGGCCGGCTCCCTCGGCTGGCTGCGGGCCGACTGGGTGGTCGCCGTCGCGACACCCGCGCCGGTGTCGTTCGACCTTCTTCCGCTGCGCACCGCCGCGAGGCACAGCGGGATCGGGCTGCTCGCGGGTGAGGCGGCCAGCGCTCTCGTGGTCATCGTGGGCGGGCTCACCTCCCTCGACGCCGCCCTGGAGCAGGTGATCGCCGCCCTCCCTGATGCGCCGGTCGTCGTGGGACCCCAGGCGGCGGACCTCTCGACAGCCGCCCCGTCCGTGCAGGAGGCGCTGGCCGGGCTCGCCGCCGTACGCGCCTGGCCGCAGGCTCCCCGCCCGGTCGCCGCCAGCGCGCTGCTCGCCGAGCGGGCGGTGCTCGGTGAGGCCAGCGCGCGCCGGCGCATCCTGGAGGAGGTCTACAGACCGCTGGCCGCGGCGGGGGGCGACCTGCTGGCCACCGCAGCCGCCTACCTCGAGGGCGGCGGATCCGTGGAGGGGGCCGGCCGGGCGCTGTTCCTGCATCCGAACACCGTCCGGTACCGGCTGCGCAAGGTCGTCGACGTCAGCGGTTACGACATCACCGATCCGCGCGACGGCCTGGTGGTGCGCGTCTCGCTCGTCCTGGGGCGGACGCAGCCGTTGTAGGGATCTGACAACGCCTACCTCCCTTCTCGGTGCGCGTCGTCCGCGACGCAGGCGGCCGCGACGGGCACCCTGGGAAGGTGCTTCTCCTCCTCTCACCCGGTCAGGGTTCGCAGTCCGCCGGGATGCTCGAGCCATGGCTCGCCCTTCCCGGTGCCGCCGAGCGACTGGCCACGTGGTCGGACCTGACCGGCCTCGACCTGGCCGGCCTCGGGACGTCGGCACCGGACGACGTGGTCCGGGGGACCGAGCTGGCGCAGCCGCTGCTGACCGCCGCCGCGCTGCTCAGCGGCCGGGCGGTGCTCGCCGGGGCCGTGCCCGACCTCGTGTGCGGACACAGCGTCGGGGAGCTGTCGGCGGCCGCCCTGGCCGGGGTGATCTCCGACGACGAGGCCGTGGTTCTCGCCGCCGGCCGTGGCCGTCTGATGGCGGAGGCCGCTGCGCTGCGGCCCACCGCAATGGTGGCGCTGCTCGGCGGGGAGCTGGACGAGAAGGACTACCGCGCCGCCGGCCTGGAGCTCGCGACGGTCAACGTCGCCGGCCAGGTCGTGTTGGGCGGCCCGCTCGAGGCGCTCGACTCCTGGACGCCACCCGCTGGCGTACGCGCCCGCCGGCTCGACGTGGCCGGGGCCTTCCACACCTCTGCGATGTCCCCCGCCGTGGAGGGCTTCACCGCCCTGGTGGCCGACCTCGAGCCCGCCGACGCGCAGTGCGACGTGATCGCCAACGCGGACGGTGCCGTGCTCCGCGGCGGGCGCGAGGTGCTCGACCGGCTCGTCGGGCAGCTCACGCGGCCGGTCCGCTTCGACCTGTGCCTGGCCGCCGCCACCGCCGCCACCCGCGCGGTCGAGCTCGCCCCGGCCGGGGTCCTGAAGGCCCTGATGCGACGGGCCCTGCCGGACGTGCCCGTGACCGCGCTGCGGACGCCGGCCGACCTGCTGGTGACCGCATGAGAGCCGCGGCGATCCTCGGCCTCGGGGCGCACCGCCCGGCGGTCCGCCAGGACAACCGCGCCATCGCCGAGCGCATCGGCTCCTCCGACGACTGGATCCGCGAGCGCAGTGGGATCGTCACCCGCGGGGTGGCCGGCCCGGACGAGTCCGTGGTCGACATGGCGGCCTCCGCCGGCGGAAAGGCTCTCGCCGCGGCGGGGATCGACGCCGAGGACGTCGGGCTGGTCCTGCTGGCCACCTGCTCGATGCCCGGCCCGCTGCCCGGTGGCAGCCCCGAGGTCGCCCACCGGCTGGGCGCCCGCCGTGCCGGAGCCACCGACATCGGTGCCGGCTGCGCCGGGTTCACCTACGCCGTCGCGATGGCGGCGGACGCCGTACGCGCCGGAACCGCCGACTACGTGCTCGTCGTCGGGTCCGAGAAGCTCATGCCGATGCTGAACATGGACGACCGCGGCAGCGCCTTCCTCTTCGGCGACGGCGCCGGTGCGGCCGTCGTCGGCGTGGCGGAGACCGACGGCATCGGCCCCGTGGCGTGGTCGCACGACGGCGAGCAGTACGACCGGCTCGCCATCGAGGGCAGCCCCCTGCAGCTGCGGATGGAGGGCAGAGCGATCTACCGCTGGGCGGCCACCTCCCTGCCCGACCTCGCTCGGCGGGCCTGTGCACTGGCCGGGACGACCCCCCAGGAGCTGGACGCGTTCGTGCCGCACCAGGCCAACCTGCGCATCACCGAGTCGGTCGTGAAGAGCCTCAGGCTGCCGGAGTCCGTCGTCGTCGCCCGGGACGTGGTCGACAGCGGCAACACCAGCGCCGCCTCGGTTCCGCTGGCCTTCGCCCGGCTGCACGAGCTGGGGCAGGTGCGGCGGGGTGACTCGGTGCTGCTGCTCGGCTTCGGCGCCGGACTCACGGCCGCAGGACAGGTCGTCCGTTGCCCCTGAGCAGCTGAGCACCAGAACACCCGCACGTCGCCTGCCACCTCCATCCACCACCACACAGGAGATCTCATGACCGCCGCTTCCACCGCCACCCGCGAAGAACTGCTGGCGGGCCTCGCCGAGGTCCTCAGCGAGGTGGCCGGCACCGCTCCCGAGAAGGTCGTCCCCGACGCGACGTTCGACACCGACCTCGACATCGACTCGCTCACGATGGTCGAGGTCGTCGTGGCCTGCGAGGAGCGCTGGGACGTGCGGATCCCGGACGAGGCGCTCGAGAACCTGCGCACCGTCGGGAGCGCCATCGACTTCATCTTCTCCTCCGGAGCGGCTCAGTGACGGCGGCTTCCGCGCGCCCGGCGGCAGTGGTCACGGGGCTAGGCGCGCTGACGCCGCTGGGTCCTGACGTCGCGGCGTTCGAGGAGGGCCTGCTCAGCGGGCGGTCCGGGGTACGCCTGCTCGACGGTCCGGAGTTCGCGGACCTGCCGGCTCGCCTCGCGGCGACCGTCGACCTGACCGACCGCTTGGAGCGGGTGGAGGCCCGCACGCTCGACCGCGTGCAGCAGGTCGCCCTCGTGGCCGCGCGTGAGGCCTGGGCGGACGCAGGCAGCCCGCAGGTCGAGCCCGAGCGGCTCGCGGTGGTGATCGGCTCCGGGATCGGGGGGGCCCTCACGATCCTCAGCCAGAACGACGTCCTGCGGGAGAAGGGTCCGCGCCGGGTCAGCCCGCACCTCGTGCCGATGCTGATGCCGAACGGACCCGCCGCCACCGTCGGCCTGGAGGTCGGCGCGCGCGGCGGCGTCCACTGCCCGGTGAGCGCCTGCGCCTCGGGCGCCGAGGCCCTGACCGTCGCGCTGGAGCTGCTGCGCTCCGGACGGGTCGACGTGGTCGTGACCGGCGGGGCAGAGGCCTGCGTCCACCCGTTGCCGCTCGCCGGCTTCGCGCAGATGCGCGCCCTGTCGACGCGGCACGACGAGCCGGAGGCGGCCAGCCGCCCGTACGACAAGGGGCGCGACGGGTTCGTGCTCGGTGAGGGCGCGGGCATCCTCGTCCTGGAGACCGAGGAGCACGCGGCTGCCCGCGGCGCGACCGTGCACGGTCGGGTGGCCGGCGCGGGCCTGGCCAGCGACGCCTACCACGTGACGGCACCCGACCCGACCGGTGCCGGTGCCGCCCGCAGCATCACCGCCGCCCTGCGCGATGCGGGGGTGGACCCCGGCGACGTCGGCCACGTCAACGCGCACGCCACCTCGACGCCGCTCGGCGACCTCGCCGAGGCCCGCGCGCTCGCCCTCGCGCTCGGCAGCTCCCGCCCTCCGGTCACCGCGACGAAGTCCAACACCGGCCACCTGCTCGGCGCGGCGGGGGCGGTCGAGGCCATCGCCGCCGTCCTCGCGCTGAAGAGCGGGGTCGTCCCGGCGATCCGCAACCTCGACGACCTCGACGACGAGGCCGACGTCGACGCGGTGCGCACGGTGCCCCGTCAGCACCCCCACGAGGTGGCCCTCAGCACGTCGTTCGGGTTCGGCGGGCACGACGTCTCGCTGGTGCTCACCCGATGACCCGGGCGGCCGGCCGCCCGCCCTCCTGCGTACGCGGTGAGCATCGGTCCCTGACGCTGTGAGCCGGTGCGTCCTCATCACCGGGGGGAACCGCGGCATCGGTCTCGCGACCGCCCGGCTGCTCAGCTCGCAGGGGCACCGGGTCGCCGTAACCCACCGGGGCACCGCACCGGACGGGCTGTTCGGGGTGCGCTGCGACGTGCGGTCCGCCGAGGACGTGGACGCGGCCTTCTCGGCCGTCGAGGCCGAGCACGGAGCGGTCGAGGTGGTCGTCTCGAACGCCGGCATGACCGACGACAACCTGCTGCTGCGGATGAGCGAGGACAGCTTCACGGGGGTGCTCGACGCCAACCTCACCGGGGCCTACCGCGTCTCGAAGCGCGCGTGCCGCTCGATGCTCAAGGCGCGGTGGGGGCGCCTTGTCTTCGTGTCGTCCGTGGTCGGGATGTCGGGCGCGCCGGGACAGGCCAACTACGCGGCCAGCAAGGCGGGCCTGGTCGGGTTGTCGCGCTCCCTCGCCCGCGAGCTCGGGAGCCGGGGCATCACGAGCAACGTCGTGGCGCCCGGGTTCGTCGACACCGACATGACGACCGGCCTGAGCGAGGCGCGGGCGGAGCAGATCCGCGCCAGCATCCCCCTGGGCCGCACAGCGTGCCCGGACGAGGTGGCGGGCGTGATCGGCTTCCTCGCCGGCGACGCCTCGTCCTACGTCACCGGAGCCGTGCTCCCGGTCGACGGCGGGTTGGGGATGGGGCACTGATGACGGCTGCGCAGCAGGAGATCGAGGACGGGCGGGTCGGCGGCGTGGAGTACACCGTCCTCGGCGAGGGCCTGCCGGTCACGGTGTTCGCGCACGGGCTGGGCGGCACGTCCAGCGAGACCCGGCCGCTGGCACTGAAGGCCCCCGGGACGAAGGTGCTGCTGAGCTTCCGCGGCCACGGCGACAGCGACGCGCTGGTGGACGGCTGGGACTACGACCTGCTCGCCGAGGACCTGCGCACCGTCGCCGACCACGTCGGCGCCACCGGCTGCGTGGCGCTGTCACTCGGGTGCGGAGCGCTGCTGCGCATCCTGCGGGACACGCCGGAGCGCTTCGAGCGGCTGGCCTTCATCATGCCGGCCGCGCTGGATGCGGACCGCGCGGACGGAGCCACCGCCCGCCTCCGCTCCCTCGGCGCGGCCATCGACCGGGGTGACGTCGAGGCCGTCACCGCCTCGCTGATGTCGGAGGTGCCGACGGCGCTGCGTGACCGGCGGGCGATCCCGCTGCTGCTGACCCGTCGGGCCGAAGCGCTCGTGCGCCGCCCCGCGCCCGTGCCGCGCGGGTCGGACAGCCCGCTCGAGGACCGGGCTGTGCTGACCGGCGTGCGCGCTCCCACCCTGGTCATCGGGCAGGCGGAGGACCTGCTGCACCCGCTGGAGCTCGCCAGGGAGCTGGCAGCTCTGCTCCCCTGCGCGCAGCTGCTCGCCCTGCCAGAAGGCGGCGTCTTCTGGACCGCCACCGCCGAGGCGCAGACCGCGCTGGCCGACCACCTGGAGTCCACATGAGCGAGCTGTTGAAGGGCAAGCGCCTGCTGGTCACCGGGGTGCTCACCGACCGGTCCATCGCCTACTCCGTCGCCCGCCTGGCGGCGGAGCAGGGGGCCACCGTCGTGCTCAGCTCGTTCGGGCGCGGCGCGGGGATCACGACGCGGATCGCCAAGCGGCTGCCCGGCTCCCCGCCGGTGCTCGAGCTCGACGTCACCTCCGAGGACGACCTCGCGGCGCTGCCCGAGCGCCTCGCGGAGCACGTCGACGGGCTCGACGGGGTGCTGCACGCGATCGGCTTCGCCCCGGCGTCGTGCCTCGGCGGCGGGATGCTGGAGACGCCGTGGGCCGACGTGGCCACGGCGCTGCACGTGTCGACGTGGAGCTACGCCGCACTGGCGAAGGCCTGCCTACCCCTGATGCCGCGCGGGTCGTCCTATGTCGGGCTCGACTTCGACGCGACGGTCGCCTGGCCCGCCTACGACTGGATGGGCGTGGCGAAGGCCGGTCTGGAGTCGGCGAACCGTTACCTGGCAAGGGATCTGGGCGAGCACGGCGTACGCAGCAACCTCGTCGCCGCCGGCCCGATCAAGACGATGGCCGCCAAGAGCATTCCCGGGTTCGAGCGCTTCGAGCAGGTCTGGCAGGAGCGGGCGCCGCTGGGCTGGGACGTCACGAACGCCGAGCCCGTGGCCCAGGCCTGCGTCGCGCTGCTGTCGGACTGGTTCCCGGCGACCACCGGAACCATCGTCTACGTCGACGGGGGCTTTCGCGCCGTCGGCGCCTGAGAACCGGGACCGAGGCGCGGCTGCGGAGCCGCGCACGTCAGGCCGTACCGTGCTCCGGTGACCTCCTACTGCGCGCCCTGCATCTCCGATCTCGCTCTCGTCCGGGAAGCGGTCACCTCCGTCGCGGGCACCGCGTCCTGCATGGCCCACGCCGTGCTGCTCACGCACGGGTCCGACGACCCGGCCCGGCGCCGTCAGCGCCTGGACGCCCTCCGGGAGCTCGCCAGCGACAAGGCGGGCAAGGCCGATCCCGCCGAGCAGGTCAAGCTCGAGCTGCTGGTCCAGGAGTACGGCCTGGCCGGAGCCATGGACATGGGCGGTCCCGCGCGTCGCCCGCCGCAGATCCGGCACGCCGGCCCGAAGGGCGGACCTGCGCAGCTCGGCGGCGGCCCGGGTGGGAGCTCCGCCGGCGGCCCTGGTCAGGCGGGTGGCCCCGGCCCGGGCGGTCCGGGGCCCGGGCAGCCCGGTCCGGGTGCTCCTGGGGAGGAGCGTCGACCGCGCTCCCGGCGCGGCCGCTCGCGCGAGCGCCAGCCCGGTGAGGCCGGGGGCCGGCGGGGGCACGAGGCCCGCGCGGAGGGCGCGCCCGGGACGGCGCCTCCGGCGCCCGATGCTGCTGCGGACCCCGTGACGACGGCTCCGTCCGCCACCGAGCCGGTAGGCGCCCCTGGCGCCGGTGCCGCTCCGGCCCCGACTGCGCCGCCAGCCCCGCCGACGCCGGCCCCGGCTGCGCCGCCAGCCCCGCCGACGCCGGCTCCGGTGGCCTCGCCGGCGCCTGCCTCGCCGGCGCCTGCCCCGGCTCCGCCCTCGCCTGCCGCGCCGGCGCCTGCCCCGGCTCCGGTGGCTCCCGTGGCGGCGCCGTCCGACGCGGCCCGCCCCGCCGGCGACAGCCCGGTTGTCCACCCGTCCTCGGCTCCGGACGCCTGAACTGTTGCACCCGTACGGGGGAATCCTCCCTTGCGCGATGCGGTTCACTACCAGTGCCGACCCGATACATGGCCCCCGGTCCCACATCAGTCGCTACGAGCGACACACCGCCGCGAGGCGACCTGACGGGAAGGCACACGACAGCCGCGCCGGGCGACCGGGGCGGCTGTCGTGCATCCCGAGGGGAAAGGCAGGCAGGAGCCGCGTGAGCACGGACCGACCCCCGCGCTGCCGGCCGCTGCCGCCCCACGTGGTGGAGGCCGTCGCGGCGCCGGTGGTTCCCCCCCGCGCGGAGCTGCTGGACCGCCTCGACCGGGCGCTGGCGGCGCTGCCGGCGGACGAGCGGGCAGCCGTCATCGCCGCCCACTGCTACGGCGAAGGCGCCGTCGGCGTGGCCGTCGAGCTCGGGCTCGAGACCGAGGATGCCGACGCGCTCGCCCGCAGCGGGCTGCAGCTGCTGCGGGCGGCGCTGTCCGATCTCGAGGGCTGAGCCGACGTCTGACCCGACCTACGCTGCCCGGGTGGACTCCACCGCCGCCGTGTGCAGCGTGTGCGGCGCGACCGAAGAGCAGCAGCCGCTCACCTGGACCGTCCAGTCCGTGCGAGGGAGGACGGCGCTGGTCTGCGAGGCCTGCACCCGGCGGCACCTGCGCGCGATGGAGGCTCAGCTGGACGAGGAGCACTGGTGAGCGCGCAGCAGGTGCCGGCGGGCGTGTGGCGGCACTGGAAGGGCCGGGACTACCTCGTCCTCGGCCTCGGGCACGACGCCGACCATGTGGAGCGCACAGTCGTGGTCTACGTCCCGCTGCACGAGGTGCCCGGCCCGCAGCTGGCCGTGCGCTCGCTCGCCGGGTTCCTGGAGGAGGTCTCCCCAGGGGTCCCGCGGTTCCGGTTCCTCGGGTCAGGCTGACCTCCCCCGCTCAGCCGGCCTCGGCCTCCGGCTCCAGCCGAAGCGGCGGCGCGAAACCGGGCTGCCACTTCTCCATCTCGGCGCGGAATTCGCCCTGCCCGCCGAGCTGGCAGAGCACCGCGATCATCCCGATCGCGACGCGGTGGATGAGCAGGTAGGACGGCGGCAGGTTGAGCTGCCGGCCGAGTGCGGCGGCGGGGGAGCGGGGGTCGGCGATGCGTACAGCCTGGGTGCGCAGCCACGCCCGCGTGAACCGGAAGGTCGGGGACGCGACCGGCTCGAGCATGGGGCGCAGGTAGTCGAGCACCTCGTGCGGGTCGAGGTCGAGCTCGTCCTTGATGAAGCCCTCGGACCGCAGCTCGCGCATCACCGCGTCGGCGTCGTCCTCGATCGCGAGACGCACCACCCGGCCGATCGACTCGGGGACCCCGTCGGGCAGGTGGTCTACGGCACCGAAGTCGATGACGCCGAGCCGTCCGTCGGGGAGCAGGCGGAAGTTGCCCGGATGCGGGTCGGCGTGCAGCAGCCCGGCGAGCACCGGCCCGGAGTAGAGGAAGCGCGCGAGCAGCAGCGAGGCGCGGTCGCGCTCCTCGGGGGTGCCGTCGACGATGATCCTGGACAGCGGAACCCCGTCGATCCACTCGGTGACCAGCACGCGGCTGCTGCCGGTCACCACCGGCGGGACGAGGATCTCGTCGTTGCCCTCGTACGCCGCGGCGAACGTCGACTGCGACTGGGCCTCCAGGACGTAGTCGAGCTCCTCGGCCACCCGCCTCTCCAGCTCGGCGAGCAGCGGCTTGATGTCCAGTCCGGGGGAGAAGGCGGAGAACACCCGGGCGAGCCGGCTCAGCTGCTTGAGGTCACCCAGCAGCGCCGCCCCGGCTCCGGGGTACTGGATCTTCACCGCCACGGCGCGGCCGTCGCTCCACACGGCCCGGTGCACCTGCCCGATGCTGGCGGCCGCCGCCGGGGCGTCGTCGAAGCTGAGGAACCAGCTGCGCCAGTCGGCTCCCAGCTCGCTGGCGAGCACCTTGTGGACGGTGGCGACCGGCAGCGGCGGCGCCGCCTCCTGCAGCTTGGTGAGCGCCATCCGGTAAGGCGCGGCCACGTCCTCGGGCAGTGCGGCCTCGAAGACCGACATGGCCTGGCCGAGCTTCATGGCGCCGCCCTTGAGCTGGCCGAGCACCTGGAAGATCTGCTCCGCCGTACGCGCCTGCAGCTCGGCGGCCACCACCTCGGCCGGCCGCCCGCCGATGCGCTTGCCCAGCCCCACCGTGGCTCGCCCCGCCATGCCCAACGGCAGGCCGGCCATCTTGGCTGAGCGCGACAGCGCACGGCGGGGGATGTCACTCACCTCGACAGTGTGGCGGCTGAGGCAAGCCGGCGGGTGGCGCCGCGTGCACGGGCCGCGTCAGGCGGGCGCGGAAGTGGCGCAGTCGCAGGCCGGGTGCTGCGGCCAGCTGCGCCGCCGCCACCTCCAGTCGGGCAGCGCGATCTCCAGGGTTCCGCCGATCGCGGCGGGGTCGGCGGTCCCGTCGACCAGCCCCAGCACCTGCTGCACCGCCTGAGCGGCGACCATCACGGCCAGCGGGCCGTCACAGGCGGGGCGGCTGCGGGTCGGGGCGGCGAGCTGGGCGGCCAGGGCAGGCCACTGCGGGTCGAGGTCGGTCCGGGTCAGGTCCAGGCAGGTCAGGCAGGCGCTGCGCCCGGGGAGCACGAGCGGCCCGACGACGCCGACGGCGCCGCGGACCTCGGCGAGCAGGTGGGGGGACCCGGCCGGCACGCGCCGTCGGCCCTCCTCCAGCTCCTCGGTGCGGCAGGGCGCCAGCACCACGACATCGGCTGCCGCGGCGGGAACCCCGCCGATCGAGGGCGCGTCGCGCCGCAGGCGCTCGCGCGTAGCCTCTGCTCGGCTGCGGCCCACGTCACCGAGTGCGAGCCCACCCACTCCCGTGTCCTCCGGGCGGGTGATGCCCTCGTCGAGGACGTCGACGCCCCCGATCCCGGCCGTCGCCAGCATCGCCGCCACGGGGGCGCCGACCCGCCCGGCGCCGATCACGAGGATGCGGGTCGACGTGCGGTAGCGCGCTGCCGGGAGCCCGCCGTCGCCACGGACCAGGGCCCAGGATGCGAGATCCGCCCCGAGGCGCTCGCGTTCGGGGGGCGTGAGGCCCGCCAGCGCAGAGCGCTCCTCGGCCGCGTCCTCGAGCAGCCCTGCGGAACGCAGCAGGTCGAGCAGGACCGTCATCCGGTCGGGGCAGCAGCCGGCGGGCCCCGCCGCCTCGAGCAGCTGCTCGCGATCCCGCGTCCCGTCCAGCAGGGCGAGCGCGGCGCGGATGCCGGGCTCCACGCCGGCCAGCACGGCGGTACGCGCGGTGCCGTGCCCGAGCTGGAGCGTGGTGGGGTCGCGCCACAGCCGGCGCGCAGCGGGGGTCAGGACAGGGCGCACGAGGCCACTCCGGGGGGAGGCGGATGAGACAGCGCAGGCTGACACGCCGCTGCACCGGGCGGACCGCACCGTCCACAGGTCGGTGTGGCCGTCCACAGGTCCTCGTCGGCCGGGCGCGGGCCGGACGCACCAGCGCCGGGGGGGGGGCCCGGGGGGGGGGGCCCCCCGGGGGGGGGCGGGGGGGGGGGGGGGGGGGGGGGGCGCGGGGGGGGGGGGGGGGGG
>JAUJOY010000006.1:52160-202278 GCA_030447385.1 Mycobacteriales bacterium | reverse complement strand
CGGTCGAGAAGGCCATCGACGAGCGGGTCGAGGAGCAGGTCGAGGGCAAGGTCGACGAGCGGGTCGCGGAGGTCCTGCCCGACGTCACCGCCTCGGCTGAGCGGGCCGAGCGGGCCGAGGCCGGCGCCGTCGACGCGCGAGCCGGCGCGGAGCAGGCCAAGGCGGGAGCGGTCCAGGCGGGCAGCGCCGCGGTGGACGCGGCGAAGCTGCTCGCTCCCGCGGACGATCCGTTGCTCGACACCGCCGTGCGCAAGATCGAGGCGCAGGTCGACGACCAGAACCCCTACGGCCTGCCGGGCCGGCCGATGTCCGCCCGCTCTCCGTTCCGGGTCGCCTTCACCGCTGCCCTCGGCGTCGCGCTCGCCTACGGACTGGTGCTGGCCCTCAGCGCCGTGAAGTCCGTGCTCATCCTGCTGCTCACGGCGGCGTTCCTGGCCATCGGGCTCAACCCGGCGGTGGAGGCGCTCGAGCGCCGGAAGGTCAAACGCGGTCGCGCCGTCGGGATCGTCCTGCTCGCCGTGCTGCTGTTCTTCGTGGGCTTCGGCTTCGCCGTCGTCCCACCGATCGTCGAACAGGCGCAGGCGTTCGCCGAGGACCTGCCCCGCTACGTCCAGCAGCTGCAGGACAACGAGCGCATCGCCGCCCTGGACGAGCGGTTCGGGTTGCTCGAGCGCGCCCAGGGCCTGCTGGACGATCCCAGCCAGCTCGGCATCAGCGCGGCCGGCGGCGTGCTCGGCGTCAGCAAGGTCGTCTTCAGCGCGTTCTTCAGCGCTCTGACGGTGCTCATCCTGACGCTCTACTTCCTGTCCAGCCTGCCGACGATCAAGGCCAACGCCTACCGCCTGGTGCCCCGCAGCCGGCGGGCCCGGGTCGGGCTCCTGACCGATGAGATCCTCTCGCGCATCGGCGGCTACGTGGCCGGCGCTGCGAGCATCGCGGCCCTGGCCGGCGTCACCACCTTTCTCCTGCTCCTGGTGCTGGGCGTGGACTACCCGCTCGCGCTGTCCCTGCTCGTCGCCATGACCGGGCTGATACCCCTGATCGGCGCCACGATCGGCGCGACCGTCGTGACTCTGGTGGCGCTGTTCACCTCGGTCAAGGTGGGCATCATCTGCGCGGTCTACTACCTGATCTACCAGCAGATCGAGAACTACGTGCTCTACCCCCGGATCATGCAGCGATCGGTGGATGTCTCCCCGGCCGCCACCGTCGTCGCGGTGCTCATCGGCGGCTCGCTGCTCGGAGTGCTCGGCGCGCTGCTCGCCATCCCGATCGCGGCGGCGGCGCAGCTGGTGCTCAACGAGGTCATCTCGCCGCGGCAGGACCAGTCGTGAGCAGGGCTCAGCCGTCCACGTACGTCTGAGGAAGCGGAGCCGCTGTCGGCGCGACCCGTCGCACCACCTCGTCGAGAGCCCTCTCCGCGTAGCCGACGAGCAGGTGCTTGGCGCCCGGCACCGCGACCACCTCGGCCTGCGGCACGGCCGCGAAGCGCTCCCGGGCCTCCGCCGGCACGAGGAAGTCATCGTGCTCGGGCACGACAGCCGTCAGGGGCTTGCCGGAGTTGGCCCACGCCGCGAGGTCCGCTGCGGTGGACAAGCGCAGCGGCGGGCTGATCAGGACAGCTCCGACCACCGACGGGTCACCGCCGCAGATCAGCGCGAGGTCGGTGCCGAACGACCACCCGAGCAGCCAGATCGCGGGCAGGTCCTCGGCCTCGCACAGGTCCAGAGCGGCCGCCACGTCAAGCCGCTCGCCGGTCCCGCCGTCGAAGCTGCCCTGGCTGGTCCCGCGGGGGCTCGTCGTACCCCGGGTGTTGAACCGAAGGACAGCCAGGTCGGCGAGGGCGGGCAGCCGCCAGGCGGCCTTGCGCAGCAGGTGGCTGTCCATGAAGCCGCCCTCGGTCGGCAGCGGATGCAAGCACACCAGCGTCGCCACCGGGTCGCGCCGGAGCGGCAAGGCGAGCTCACCCACCAGCTCCAGGCCGTCGGCCGTGTGCAGCAGGACGTCGCGCCGGCGGGCCGGCAGCACCGTGTTGGCGCGGATGTCGGGCATGCCGCCACGCTATATGCCTGCGCTCAGACCCCGGCAGCGACTCACGAAGCGGCAGTGGCTGCTCCATCGCCGGGCGCTTGGGCACATCGAGCAGGCCGACCAGCTTCCTGATGGCCAGTACGGCGGGCGAGGACGGTCGCGTCGTACGGCGCCGAACTCCTCGTGGAGTCGGCCGCTGCTACCTCGCCGGGTCTCCGGGAACGGCTGAACGCCGGGACGCCGTGACGCGGGACAGGCCTTGCGCCTGCAGCGCTGGCCTGGTTGGCACCGCGACCAGCCGACTGACGCCCAGCGGCCCGGAGATCGACAGGCGCGGCGGACGATCTCGACGCCCTTGGCGCTGGGCTCAGCCACGGCGACGACCACGTCCTGCCGTCCGGGGTGCGCCTGCATCAGGTCGTTCAGTCCGGCCTGCTTTCAGCCAGGACGATGCGGCCCTCGTGCGGCAGGTTGCTGAAAAGCTTGCGGGTCGTGCTGTGCGAGCCGCAGCACACGCACGCGCCTTCGAGTTGCTCCACCCGCCCGACGGTCAACAGGCGCAACCCGTCCGCACCTTCGACCCCGAACTGTTCGAGCAGGCCCTCAGGATCGGGTCCGGGTCGTTGTGGGTGTGACCCATCTCCACCAGCATGTTCAGCACTGCCGGCGCCGCCTCGGTCCGCTCGGGACCGAAGCCGAGGGTGATGCCCAGCATCGGGTTGGGGTCGCAGTCGAGGGCGACCACCGCGTGTCCGGCGGAAGCGAGGACGAGCCAGCGCACCGGCGATCGTGGTCTTGCCGGCACCGCCCTTGCCGGTGATGACGATCTTCATGGGGCCACCTTCAATAGCAGGTCGGCGAGGCTTGCAACGGCCGACAGGGCGGGTGCATCAGGACAGACATCTAGCGGGGAAAGACCGCGGCGCTCGGCAGCCGCGACCTCTGGGTCGAAGGGAATGTGGTGCTGCACCGGCAGTCCCCACCGCGCAGCGTCGCTGGCACCGGCAGCGGTCTTGCTGGCGACCACCACGAGCGGCACCGAGGGCAGCAGCGCGCAGAGCCGGCGGGCCGCGAGGCAGGAGCGCCACGATCCGGTGGCCAGCACCACGATCACCTCGGCGAACGGGCATACCCTTTCGTACGGTGTCGTGGTGCCAGCCTCGAGATCGGCCACGATGTCCCAGGGCGCTGTGAGGTGGTCGACGAGCAGCCGCACGGTGCCGAGGCAGCGCTTGACCTCGCTCTTGTTCACGGTCTTGCCGCTCGATCTTGCCAGGGCTCAGATAGCGCACGCTTGTCGGGCGCCAGCCGGCTGAGCAGCGCGGCCCCTGGTTGCCAGATCCACCTCGGGGGCCGGCCCCCAGCCGTAGAGGCCACCCGACCTCGATGGTGGTCTCGGGGTAGCCTGGCATCACTGGAGCAAGACCGAGGCTGTACGCGAGGCCCGGGTTCGGGTCGAGGTCGACGGCCAGGACGTCCCTGGCCGCGGCGCGCGAGTGTCCGCGCCAGCGTCGCCGAGACGACGGACTTGCCCACCTCGCCCTGCCTACGATCGCCACTTTCAGCGGTCGGACGGACCTGGGCGGCCCGGCCGGGGCCGATGGTGCTTCCCATCGCGCCGCCGCCCCTTCCGCCGAGTAACGACCCACCATACGAGGCTGGATCCGACGGCGTGTAGGTGCAATTCACATCTACCGGGAGGGCGACGCGAGTGGGCTACGTTTCGTCCGGTGAAGAACACGAGACGCTCGGTCGGGGCGGCAGGGATGGCCCTGGGTCTGGTGGTGGCGATCGGTGCCGCCCTGGTGTTCGCCGGCGGGGGTGGCGAGAGCGTCGTCGGCACCAACACCCTGATCAACCCGCCCGGCGTGATCACGGTCAACAACTCGCCGAACGTGGTGCGTGACCCCGACGACGGCGATCACCTCGTCGTCACCCACCGCATCGATCGCCCCGGGGTTCTCGGCGATGATGGGAGCGAGGACGGCGGTACGACCTGGCAGCCGACCGCACTGCCGCTGCCCGGCCGGCACACCGGCCTGCGCCGCCTCGCCGGAGCGCACGCCGTGCCCCTTCGCGCCGGATGCTGCGTTCGGCCCGGACGGCACCCTCTACGTGCTGTACGTCTCGCTGGAGGGCAACGGAAACACACCGGGCGCCCTGTGGCTCGCCCGGTCCTTCGACGGCGGTCGAACGCTGGACCCGCCGGTCGAGGTGGCCGGGGAGCTGACGTTCCAGCCACGGATCGCCGTCGACCCGGAAGGAACCGTGCACCTGATCTGGCTCGCCGCCGAGGCCGTCGGCCTGAACCAGCTGGCCGGTCCGCGCGGATCGTCGCCGCCCGGTCGACCGACGACGGCCGGACCTTCTCCGCTCCCGTGCCGGTCAGCGACGCCGACCGCGAGCGGGTCGGTGCGGCCAGCCCGGTGATCGACGCCGACGGCGCTCTGGTCGTGCTCTACGAGGACCTGCTGCAACAACCGGCGCGACTTCGAGGGACTGGAAGGGCCGGTCGCCGAGGACCCCTTCGCCCTCGTCGTGACCCGCTCCGACGACGGCGGGCAGAGCTTCGCCACCGGAGTCGAGGTCGAGCCGAACCTGGTCCCGTCCAAGCGGTTCCTGGTGTTCCTGCCCGATTTCCCGTCGCTGGCCGCCGGACCCGACGGCGCGCTCTATGTCGCGTGGACCGACGGGCGGGGGGGCGACGAGGACGTCCTGGTTCGCCGTTCCGCGGACGGCGGCGCCACCTGGTCGGAGCCCGCGCGGGTCAACGACAATGCGGCTGGGGACGGCACGGCGCAGTACCTCCCCGCCTGTCGGTCGCGCCCGGGGGCCGGGTGGACGTGCTCTTCTACGATCGACGGGCCGATCCCGGCGAACACGAGACGGACGTCTATCTCGCGTCCTCCGACGACGAGGCAGGCACCTTCACCAACCGGCGGGTCTCCTCGGTGGCCTTCGACTCGAGTGTCGGACCCACGTTCGGCCCGGCCTACGGAACCGACTTCGGGACCCGCCTCGGCCTGACCAGCAACGACAACGGGGCCTACGCGGCCTGGACCGACACGCGCCTGGGCAACCCGGACACCGGTCGGCAGGACGTCTTCGGCGCCACAGTCAGTCTCGGCTCCGGTGGTCGGCTGAGCGTACTGCTGCCGGTCCTGGCCGTTCTGGTGCGTGGTCGGCGCCGCGGGCACGTGGTTGCTCCGGCGCCGTGCCCGCGCCACACCCGCGGCACCTGGCGAGCCGGTCCGGCCGGCCGTCAGCGCGACAGGAAGACGTTCTGCCATGTCTGAGCGCCGCCGATCGCCGCTGGTTCGAAGCCCGCACCTGGGAGGACAGCAGCCACGGATTGGGCAGCGCCGCCAGCGGCAGGACCACGGCCTCGTCCTTGACCGCCACCTCCAGCAGGCTCGGTGGCCAGCCGGCGGACCGTGTCGACCGACGGCGCGACATGCACCTGCTCGTACAACGCGTCAGCAGCCGCTCCCGCCCCCACGACGCCGGAGACAGTGAGGTCACCTCCAGGGCCGATGGTGAAGAAGCGGCAGAGCGCGCAGGGGTTAGCGTCGTCCTGCGGGCGCAGGTCGACGAACAGATCGAAGGTCGCCGCGTTGACCCGCTGCAACGGCGTCGAGGTGCCGGCGGGCGGCATCGTCCTCGCGCCGATGCCGAGCGAGGTGAGCTGTTTGCGGATCTCCTGCTCGGCGGCGGGCAGCCCGTCGGCCGGGCGACGCACCAGGATGTCGAGCTCGAGGCGACTGCCCTCGCGTTGCCGGACGCCGTCCGCACCGCGCACCCAGCCAGCGTCGTCCAGCAGCGCCTTGGCCGCCGTCACATCGACAGCTGGCGGACGGACCTGTTCCCCAGCGGCCCCGAGCACGACAGCCGGGATCACCGTGTCGCTCGGTTCGGTCCGACCCGGCCAGGCAGCCGAAACGATCGTCTCGCGGTCGAGCCCCATGACGACCGCCTCGCGCACCGGATCCTCCTGGAGGGTCGACCACTGCTGCACGCCGCCACGGTTGAGCAGCAGGAACGCCGAGCGCGCTGCCGCGGACATGCTCTGCCGGTCGGCAGTTCCCGACACGTTGGCGAGCAGGCCGGCCTCGATGTAGCCCACCGCGTCGACCGCGCCGGTGGCGAGCAAGCGGCTCGCGTCGCGCTCGGCGCCGAAGCGGAACAGCATCGTCTCCAGCTCCGGAGCGCCGTCCCAGTAGTCCGGATTGGCGCGCACCTCGAGGTCGACCCCGGGGCGGTAGGTCGCGAAGCGGAAAGGGCCCGGTGCCGGTAGGGGTCAGTGCGGGCGTGCTCCCCATCGCCCGCCTCCGTGCCCGGAGCGAGCACCGCCATCCGCGGGTTCGCGAACTGCTCGGCAAGGCGCAGGTTGGGCTGGGACAGCACGATCTCGACGACGAGCTCCTCGACGGCCGTCGCCGAATCGGCTTCCAGCCCGCGGGGTCGGCTGGCACGCAGGGCCACCTGTTCCCCGCTCGCGTCCTCGGTGCCCCCGGTCACGCGCTGCAGGGACTCGACCACCGCGGCGGCGGTCAGCGGTGTGCCGTCGTGGAAGCGCACACCCGGCCGGAGCTCGAGCGCCACATCGTCGGCGACCGGGCCTCCCACCGAAGCGCCAGCCCGGGCCGTAGACCGAAGTTCTGCGTCACCACGGTGAGCGTCTCGAAGATCCCCGGGTTGAGACCGTCGACCAGCAGCCCGAGGTTGGCCACGGGCGGCGGCCCGCCGAGGAACTCGTCGTCACCCACGGCGACCCGGAGCACCTGCTGCGCCGCCCGCTCGACAGGGGGCGGCACCTGCGACGAACCGCCGGAGCACCCGGCGGCACCCCATCACCACGATCAACACGACGCGTCGCACCGATCCACGATCGCCGGCGCAACGCCGCCCCATCCCTGGACACGATCTTCAGCACCCGCTGTCCCATCTGTTCGTCCAACTCCTGCGGGCGCGCGAAACGGGCGCCCCCGCAGGGGACGCCCGTCTCGAACCTGTGCCACGTCAGACGGAACTACGAATCTACTACTCGCTACCGCGCACCTTGGCAGCAACCGGGACCTCGCGACGACGGGCCTGGCGAGCGAAGGACACGAAGCCAGCGGCGAACAGCGCCAGACCAGCGACACCGAGGCCGACGGTCAGGGCGAGGATGCCATTGCCGGAGCCGCTGGTGGCGACCGGTGTCTGGGTGCTCGGGTTGGCGATGACCGACTCGCCGTTCGCGCCGAGGATCTGGAACGCCGCACGAGCCGGCGTGCCGTAGGCGTCGACACCCTTGGCGTCACGCTGGGTCGCGAAGATCACGTAGTAGCCGGCCTGGCCCTCGGGCACGGTGAAGGTGGCCGAGATGTTGCCAGCGGCGTCCGGCGTGACGTCGGCGAGCCGCGCGCCGTCAGCGCTGTTCCAACTCAGGGCCACCGGGATGGTGGGCCTTGGCCGTGCCGACACGGAAGGACGAGCCGGTCACGGTGACCGTGTCGCCGACGCTGCCGCTGGCGGTGCTGAGGTTCAAGGTCGCAAGGTTCGTGCACGCGAAGGCTGTGCCCGCGAGCAGCGCCATCCCTGCGACGGCGGTGCCGACAAGCACCGCCAGCCTGTTCTTGGCTGTCATGTCCGTTCCTCCAAGACTGGTTGTGCTGGAGCGGGTTGCACCAGCCACTGCGGCTTCCGGACAGATCGCCCAAGTCGCCCCTAGAGGACTATGCCACAGCGAATAGAGCGAGACAAGTATTCGGCGAAATATTTTGGTAGCTGCGCGAGACATCTAGTCGGCAGACATCTAGATGTGTCAGACCAGATGTCTCTGACATCTACTATTGAGCGTGAAACCTGGCTTTGCCGGGTTCGGCCCACTATGTGTTTATTGCCTTTACCGGTGTCGGCGGGATTCGCTCCCACACGGGAATCTCCGGCGGTCGGTGCGGTCCGCCCCCGGCTAGCGGCCGCTGCCCCCAGAGCGGCAGAAACAGGGACAGCGGTGGCGCGCGAGGAGGTTCGTGGAGCCTCACGGACCCCCATTCCCGGGCACACAGAGCTGACGACATGATCCACCGGCTGCAGTGGCCTCACCTACTGTTTCGGCACGGACGAGCCCGCATCAGGCGGGGCGTCGCTGTCCGTGACCGACCGTTTCCAAAAAGAATGCGGGCGGAGGCCTTTCCTTTGGGGGATAGTGCTTTACTACGAGGAGCGCGCAGCTGACGCGCCTGAAATGCATCTCCCCGAGGAGCGACTTCCCATGAGCACAGCGCTGAGAACGAGTAGGAAGCTGGTGGTGCTCGGCACCACCGCGCTGACGGGTGTACTGGTAGCCGGCGCGGCCGCGTGGGCGTGTGTGGCCGGTCCTACCCTGCTCGCCACCCCACAGGTGGTCGGCGCCGGGGAGACGGTCGCGATCAGTGGCATCAGCTACAACGCGGACCTGCCGGTCGTGGTCCGGTTCGACGCCCTCGACGGTCCCGTCCTCGGCACGTTCCCGGTCAACCAGGACACGGACGCGCTCGCGGGTTCGGTGCAGATCCCCGCCGACGCCACCCCCGGCAACCACGTCCTGGTGGCTACGCAGTCGTCGGAGGACGGCGACGTCGCGATCATCCCGACCTGGGCCCTCGTGAGCGTGGCCGGCCCGGGTGGCGCACCGGTGCTGGGGCGCCGATCGGCGAGTCGGACGCGAACCGTCCCGTCGGTCTGGTGGAAGCGGGCTCGGCAAGCACGCAGGCCCTGGTCCTCGCCGGTGCGGGCGCGGCAGGGAGTCGCGTTGTTCCTGGCCGGCGCGGCCGTCTACTTCAGCACCCGCCGGCAGCCCACCCCGGAGAAGGCGCGCCCTAGTACGCGGTAAACGGGTCGCCGCCGATCGGTGACGACCCGGGCCCTCAGTGTCTCCGCCGCATCTCCACCGCCCCAGTGCGACAGTCGTCGCCCCGGTCGGCGTCTTTTCGGGCTGTCCAGTCGGATCGTCCGCCACCCGAACCCGGGGGTTTTGCGTACATGAACAGAACGTTCACTGGCGCGGTCGTACTGGCCACGATGCTGGCAGGGATGCAGTCCGTCGCCCTGGCCGAGGACCCGTTGCAGGTCTCCCAGCCCGTGCAGGCGACGCAGTTCGACCTCTCACCGGCTCGGACCTACGGGGCGCCCAGTTTCGCCGTCGACCCGGAGGACCCGCTGCACGTCTTCGCCTCCGCGGTGGACCTGCGCACCCAGCGCTGCGGACTGATGGAGTCGACCGACGGCGGCCAGACCTGGGTCAAGCTCGATGCCTCGCCCTCCTGGACTCCTACCCGATGTGCCTGATGACCAACAGCCACACCACCCAGGGCAAGATCGCCTTCGGGTCCGGCGGCACGCTGTACTACGGGCTCGCGGGCTGGGACAGCACGGACGGCTTCAACCGCAGCATCTTCCTCGGTCGCTCTGACGACGCTGGTGCCTCCTGGAAGACGACCACCGTCCGGGACACGCGCGGTCTCGAGGGCGAGGATCAGCAGCCCAACCGGCCGCTGTCCGGGATGGCCGTGGACACCAGCGGCGACCAGGACACGATCTACCTCTCCTGGCGGCAGCAGAACCGCTTCGTGGATCCCAACCGGA
This sequence comes from Mycobacteriales bacterium, assembly GCA_030447385.1. Classification (GTDB taxonomy): domain Bacteria; phylum Actinomycetota; class Actinomycetes; order Mycobacteriales; family SCTD01; genus SCTD01. Next base: position 192,639 of record JAUJOY010000006.1, on the reverse strand, counting down.
TCGCGAACCAGCCGGTGATGGCCGTTTCGACCGACGGTGGCGCCACCTTCTCGAGCCCATCAACTTGACGTCCGGCGTCTTCGAGGACGAAGCCGCGCGCGCTGAAGCGCTCGAGACGGTGCCGAGCCCGACGCCGTCCGCCTCGGCCTCGGCCAGCCCGTCCGGATCCGCAACACCGTCCGCGACGGCCTCAACCGCACCCACCACGACTCCCGCGCCTCCCCGCCCCGAGCCGAGTCCCAGCCTTGTCGCCAGCCCCACCGCCCCGGCGGCCGCGGCGAGCGCGTCACCGGCCCCCCCTCCCCCCGGAAGTCCTAAGTCGGACCCTGACCAGGCAGTGAACTTCGGCGGCAGCAATCCGGTTCTCGCCATCGACGACAAGGGCACGGCCTACTCGGCCTGGGTCAGCAGCTACCAGAACCAGGTCTCGGCACCCAACCCCGGCTACTTCCTCACCCGCACCTCGGACCAGGGCAAGACCCTCGAGGTCTTGCCCATCACCGGCTTTGCCGAGAACAACGTCAACAGCTTCGGTGGCATCGAGATGGTCTGGAGCCCCGAGGGCGGCGGCGACGGCACCCTGCACGTCCTCTACGAGGGGTCACGGGCACCCGACGTCGCCAGCGAGTCGGACGTCTTCCACCGCATGTCCACCGATCGCGGACAGACGTGGTCCGAGCCGAAGCCGGTGAACGACGACGACCCGGAGCAGCTCTTCTTCAGCGGCATCCCCAAGATCAGCCTTGCCCCGAACGGTCGCCTGGACGCGGCCTGGTTCGACACCCGCTCGACCCGGGCACCACCTCCAACGACGTCTACTACGCCTCGTCCTCGGACAACGGCGCGACGTGGTCGAAGAACGTGCGGATCAGCGAGCAGTCCATCGACCGCAAGATCGGGGTCTTCGCCTCGCGGTTCGATCCTCAACGCGCCGCCCGGCATCGCCTCCACGGACAGCTTCGCGCTGGTGGGATGGGACGACACGCGCAACTTCGACACGGTGACCGAGGGACAGGACATCTACGTCGCGGCGGTGCAGTACGACGAGATCGACCCGGCGACGTCCAACGTCCTGAAGTACGTCCTGGCCGCCGTCGTCGGCGTGGCCATCGTCGGCCTGCTGTTCGTCCTGCTGGCGTTGCTGGCCCGCCGGCGCGAGACTGGCCGGTCTGCCGGAGCGCGGCACGCGGCACCGGCCGGGTAGGCCAACCGGTCCAGCAGCGCACGCACCGTCACCGCGGGGAGGAGGTCGTGATTCCGGCCTCCTCCCCGTCGTGATGCTGCGCGCGTCGCTCGACCCGGCTCAGATTCCGGCCGCCGAGGCGGACAAGTCGGTGAGCACGCTTCGAGGTGACCCACGACGAGCCGTCGGCTCTCGAGGTCCACCTCGAGGTCACCGGCCCGGCAGCGGAGTGGGCCTGGGTCGTGCCGGCCACGCTGCTCGTCCCGGCCGGCGCGGCCGCGACGGCACGCGTCGTCTTCTCACCGCCCCGGACGGCCAAGGTGCCCGCCGGATCCGTGCCGTTCGGCGTCTGCGTCACCGGGGGCGCCGAGACGGTGAGCGTCACCCAAGCACGGTCGGCATCCCGGCCGTCCACGACATGTTCGTCACGCTGGCGCCCCTGGACAACAGCCCGGGCGGCGCTGGCCGGCACCGGGTGAAGGTCGAGAACCGCGGCAATTCCGTGCTCCGAGCCGACATCGAGGCGACAGCGAGCTCGGACGTCGGCGAACCGGCAGAGCGACAGCTGACCGTCACCGTCGAGCCCCGCCGTCGCGGTCGAGCCGGGCGGCAGCGCCGAAGCTGTCGTCACCCTGGAGGCCCTGGCGCGACGTCGGCGCGGGGCGACCGGCGAGCACCGGCTCGAGGTGATCGTCCAGCCGGACGGCGCTGCGGCGAAGACGGTGACCGGCAGGCTGCACGAGCCACCGCGACGGGCGGCCAGCCGAACACCGGTCCTGGCTGCGGTGCTGGCTGCCCTGGTAGCTGGTGGCCTGGGCCTACGCGCCACCGCGCTCGCGCCCGAGCACAACAGCGGACCGGATGCCGGTGAGACCGCGGTGAACGCCGCCTGTCCGGCCGAGGGCCGCATCGGCAGCGCCCGCCACGGGGAGCGTGAACTGCCTCCTGCGCCGGGCTACACGTTCCTCAGCGCCGAGGGCTGCTTCCCGGCCCGCTTCAACCCGTGCGAACCGGTGAGCTACGTGCTCAACGATGCCCTCGCCCCGCCGGGCGGTGTGGAGGAGGTGCGCCAGGCCATCGCCCGGGTGTCAGACGCCACCGGGATTTCGATCGTCGAGGACGGCAGGTCCGAGGAGCCGCTGGCGATCAGCCGTGCGCCCTACCAGCCGGAGCGCTACGGGCAGCGGTGGGCACCCATCCTCATCGGCTGGTCCGCCCTCGGGGCGGAGTCGCAACCCGGCGCAACGAACGACGTCATCGTGGTCGGCCGCGGTCGGCCGCTGGGCGTCGACAACGTCCTGGTCAGTGGAGTGCTCGAGCTGAACGTCGACGCGGTGCGGGACCGTGCCAGTGGGGCGCCGCTGCCCAGCGGCTTCGGTCAGGGCGTGACCACGGGTCGGGTCATCCTGCACGAGCTCGGCCACGTGTTCGGGCTCGGCCATCCCAGCGGTCGCGGCCAGTTGATGTTCGCTGACCTGGCCGAGCACACCTCGCCGGTCGCCGAGTTCGCGATCGGCGACCGCGCCGGCCTACGGCTGCTCGGCGCCGAGGCCGGCTGCCTGAGCGTCCCGCCGTTGCCGCGAGGCGAGGCCCCCACGCTGACAGGGGTCAGGACCGCGCGGCGGTTGCGGTCTTCAGGAAGTCGAGCACCGTGAAGATGGCCCGCTCGGAGCGCTCCCGATTCGGGGCCGCACTGTTGGGGTTGTGGTCCGCGCCCATGCCGCCCGCCTCGCCCGCATTGGCGGCGGCGGGCGCCGCCTGGATGTTGAGTGAGGGTCCGGTCCCGGCAGCAACGAACGGCTCGGCGTTCGGACCGAACGCTTCGACCAGAGCCTTCTCGTCGGCCTCGTTGACGAACGTGGCCTTCTCGCCCCGCATGAGCAGCACCGGCGCATCGACCTCTGCGGCCAGCGCCGCAGGGTCCAGCGAGAAGATGTCCCGGAGGTAGTCCTGCTGGTCGAGGGGGAAGTAGCCCGCGACGGTGGTGGGTATCGGCGTGGGCAGTGGGCGACCTGCCACCAGCGGCTCGACCACCGACCGCAGCGCCGGCACGTACTCCGGGTGCGGGCTGCCGAGGATGTCGTCGGCGATCACCTCCACCAGGGGGCGCCCAGGCACCGAGATCAGCGCGAGCCCACGCACGGCCGGCTCGGTGGCGGCGAGGCGCATGGCGACCAGACCGCCCTCCTCGTGGCCGACGACGGCGATGCGCTCCGGGTCGACCTCTGCCCGCTCGGCGAGAAAGGCCACGGCGGCAGCGGCATCGGCCACCATGTCCTCGAAGCGGAGCGGCTCGCCTTCAGGCAGCTGGCTGCGCGCCGTACCCCGCTTGTCGTAGCGGTAGGTGACCATCCCCGCTTCGACAAAGGCCTCGCTCAGGTCACGGTTGATCGGGTCCGGGATGCCGCCCTCGGGGGCCAGGCCGTCCCGGTTCGTGGGTCCGTAGCCGCCGAGGATGACCAGCGCCGGAAGCCCAGCCCCCGAGGTTGCTCCCTCCGGCAAGGACAGCGTGCCGGAGAGTGTCAGCCCGTTCGCGCCCTCGATGTCGACCCCACGTTCGGACGGTCCGCCGGCGACGGAGTCGACCGGACCGGCCCGGTCGTCCTTCCTCCATCGAGCGCCGTGGACACCAGCGCCACCAGCGCCACCAGGCCGACGAAGGTCGCCGGCAGGACCCAGCGCGGGCGAGCACCCGCCGCCTTCCTTGCTGCCGGCGGCCTTCTGGCCGGTGCAGCCTGCGCACTTGAGCCCCACCTTGGTCGGCACCAGGCAGGACCGGCACATCGGCTGGGCGCAGCTCGCGCACGTGCCGACCGCGGGCTTGCGGCGGTGGCGGCTGCACGTCCTGGCCGCTACCTCGGTGGTCGGTGGAGCACTCATCAGATGCCGATCTTCGCCGCAGCCGCGGCGGGCTTCGTGACCGGGAGCAGGAGCGCGTCCAGGATTTCACCCTCGAGGGTCTCGGTCTCCATCAGCGCCTGCGCAACCGCGTCGAGCACGGAGCGCTGGCTGACGAGGACATCGCGCGCCCGATCGGCGGCCTCGGTGAGGACGTCCTGCACCTCCCGGTCGATCTCGGAGGCGATCCGCTCGGAGAAGCCCTGGGCCAGCATGCCCTCCTTCATCGCCGCGTTCTGGAGGGGCTTGACGGAGAACGGCCCCAGCCGGGCGCTCATGCCGAACTCGGTCACCATGCGCTGGGCCAGCATCATCGCCGAGTCGAGGTCGCCCATCGCGCCGCTGGACATCTCACCGGTGGCCAGCTCCTCGGCCGCGCGACCACCCATCAGCGCCGCGATGCGGTCGAGCAGCTGGGAGCGGGTGACCGAGAGCTGGTCGCCGTCATTGATCCACCAGGTGAAGCCGCCGGCGTGACCTCTGGCGACGATGGACAGCTTGCCCACCCGGTCGGTGCCCGGCAGCGACGTCGCGACGACCGCGTGACCCGCCTCGTGGTAGGCGATGCGGTGCCGGTCCTGCGGCGACAGGATGCGCGGACTTGCGCTCCGGCCCGACCATCAGGCGTTCGATCGCCTCGGTGAAGTGGTGCTGCTCGATGACGGTGGCTCCGCGGCGGGCTGCCAGCAGCGCCGCCTCGTTGACGACATTGGCCAGATCGGCCCGGGAGAACCCCGCGGTGCGCTTGGCCACCTGGGTGGTGTCGACGTTGTCAGCCGTCGGCTTGCCGCGCGTGTGGATGCCCAGGATCGCCTCGCGGCCGTTGACGTCGGGACGCTCGATCGCGACCCGACGGTCGAACCGACCCGGTCGCATGAGGGCGGAGTCGAGGATGTCGGGACGGTTGGTCGCGGCGAGCACGACGACGCCGCTGCCCGACTCGAAGCCGTCCATCTCGACCAGCAGCTGGTTGAGGGTGGCTTCCCGTTCGTCGGTGCCGCCCATGGAGTGCGTGCTGCGCCCGCGACCGACGGCGTCGAGCTCGTCGATGAACACGATGCAGGGCGCTGCCGCCTTGGCCACCTTGAAGAAGTCCCGGATGCGGGCCGCACCGACACCGACGAAGATCTCGACGAAGTCCGACCCGGAGATGGAGAAGAACGGCACGTCGGACTCGCCGGCAAGGCCACGGGCGAGCAGGGTCTTCCCGCACCCGGGCGGCCCGGTGAGCAGGATCCCCTTGGGAACCGAGGCGCCCATCGCCGAGAACCGGTCCGGGCTCGACAGGTAGTCGCGGACCTCGACCAGCTCCTCCATGGCCTCGTCGAGCCCGGCCACATCGGAGAAGGTGATCTTGGCATCGCCGCTCTCGGCTCTCTTGCCGCGCGTCTTGCCGAAAGCGGTGAACCCGTCACCGCCCCGTCCCAGGGCCAGGAACAGGATGAACAGGCCGTTGATGACGATGAGCGCCGGGAGCAGCAGGCTGACCGGCGTGACGAGGTTCTTGAGCGGCTGCTGCTGGACGGAGTAGGGCACGCCGGCGTCCTCGAGGGCGCTGGTGAGACGGGCGAAGATGGTCTCGTTGCCACCCGAGTAGGCGACCCAGAACTCACCGCCGTCGTAGTTGCCGGCCATCCGGTTGTCGGTCTCCAGGATCCTGGTCTCCTGGATCCGGCCCTGCCGGAGCAGCGTCGTGAACTCGTCGATCCGCAGTTCCTGACCCGGCGTGCGCGGGTTGGACCAGTACAGGACCAGGGCGTAGAACCCGATCAGAGCAGGCATGGCGAGGATGCAGAAGATCAGCGCCCGCTTGCGGTTGTTGGGCTCGTTCTCCTCGCCGGCCCCCGGTCCCGCCTGGTCGCTGTCCTTCTTGCGACGACCCATCGTTGCCATCTGTCTCACCCTCTGATCGTCGTTGTGCGGGGCATCACGGGACGTAGCGTTCGGTGCAGCTCTGAGCGATCGGTGCCTGGCCGGGGAAGGCGGCGTCCCCGGCCACGACGAGCACGGAGCCGTCGGGCAGCAGCACGGCCGCCTGCTCACTGCGGGCGCAGGACATGTCACCCGCCGGACCCCACAAGCCGGTTGGTCCCGACTCGAAGTCGAACACCTCGGCGCTGGTGAGCGACCGCCGGCTCCCTCGCTGCACCGACTCACCACCCGCCACGAGCACCCGTCCGTCCTCGAGCGCCGTGGCCGTGTGGCCGCTTCGGGCAGCGCCCAGCGGCGCGGATGTGGTCCAGGTGCCGGCTCGGACGTCGAAGATCTCGGCGCTGGCGAGCGACTGGTCGCCGGCCTCCCCGCCGAGGCCGCCGCTCACCACCACGGCGTTGTCGCCGAGCAGGACCGCGGCGGCGTTGGACCGGCCGGTGGCCATCTCCGTCGCCCCTACGAAAACGTTGGCTGCCGGGTCGTAGATCTCGGTGGAAGCCAGGGGGGCGGCTAGCCCGTTGACCGCCGGCCCTAGCCCACCCGCCATGACAACCCGGCCGTCCCTCAGGCGAGTGGCGGTGTGCTCGAACCGTGGCGTCGACAGGGGGCCGGTGGCACGCCAGGTCCCTGTGGCCGGGTCGAAGAGCTCGGTGACGGTCGCCTCCTGGCCCTCGGCGGAGCTCCCACCAGCAGCGAGCACCCGGCCGTCGTTGAGGACGGTGAGTGAGTGACCCAGCCGCGGGACGGCCATGGGCGCCACCGTGGACCACGCGGCGCTGCCGGGGTCGTAGACCTCGGCCGATGCCAGCGGGACGCCGTCGGCGAGCCCTCCCGCCACCAGCACCCGACCGTCGGTCAGCAGGACCGCCTGATGGCCGCGCCGGGCCGCGCCCATCGGGGCGAGCTCGCGCCAGGCGTCACCTGCGGGGTCGAAAGCAGCCGTCGCTGGGACGGCGAGCGCGTTGACGCCGCCGCCAGCCGCCAGCACGGTGCCGTCCTCGAGAACGACGGCGGTGGCTGTCCCGCGAATGCCGCCCGGGTCCGGTGCGTCAGCCCATGTGCCGACCGGCGTCGGCAAGGCGGGCTGGCCAGGCTCGGAGGAGGAAGGGCGAAGCAAGAGCACCGCGGCAAGCACAACCATGGCGCTGATGCCGACAGCGACGAGGAGAAGCGAGCGACGCCGGTTGGGCGTGGCGCCAGCCGGCGCGCCGGCGGGCGCGGCGCATGGGTAGCACTTCAAGCCGACCTCGGTGCGGGTCATGCACTTCGGGCAGATCGGCTGGCCGCAGTCGACGCAGGTGAGCCGGGTGGACTCCCCGTGGACCGCACAGCTGAGCGTCTGGGTGTCAGCCACCGCGGTTCCTCGTCCCTACGATCGCAGCTGTTCGGCGGCGATCGACATCGACCGCGCTCACGTGGTCACCGGCTGCCGGCCGCGCAGCTCGACCACATCGGCCAGGCTCTCCATGGCCCGTACCGCGGCGGAATCCGGCGCCCAGTCGAGCAGGCATTCCGACCTGCGATCCGCTTCCAGGACGGCCTGGTCGTCGGGGATGTAGGCGAGCAATTCGCGCCCGCGCTCACTGGCGAAGCTCTCGAGTCGCTCGCGGTCGCCCTCGCCGGCCCGATTGGCGATAAAGGCGACCTCTGCGATACCCAACTCGTCCGCCAGGCGATTCGTGCGGTCAGCGGTCAGCAGGACCTTGGACGTCGGTTGCAGGACGACGAGCAGCATGTCGACGTGCCGCAGCGTGCCGCCGGCCCAGGACAGGTGCTCGAGGCCCGCCTCCATGTCGGCGACGACGAAGGTGCCGGACAGGTCGCGCTCCGCGAACTCGATGAACTCGCGGATCGTGACGTGGGCCGCGCCGGTGCAGCCCGAGCCTGCCTTCTCCGCCCTGGCGCCCAGCAGGATCGTCACGCCGTCCGGGGCGGGGAAGCCGTAGCCGTCGAGCAGCTCGACGGGCGCCAGACCGACCGGGACGTGCCGCTCGGGACCTGACTGGTCGAGCACCGAGCGGATCAGCTCAGCCTGCGCGCCGAGACCGATGCCGACGCCGAGGTTGGGATCGGAGTCGCAGTCGATGGCGATGACGCGGTGACCGCGCCGGGCCAGGGTGCGCGACAGGACCGCGGCGATGGTCGTCTTGCCGACGCCACCCTTGCCCGAGATCCCGATCCGCATTGCCTGGGCGCTCTCTTCGTCTGAACCGTCACATGACGGTGGGCGGGAAATCCTTCTCTCGGCGACGGGCAACTTACACCAGCGAGGTGAGAATTCCTCGCATCTCGTCTATCTCGGACTGCTGGCTGGCGATGATGTCGTCAGCCAAGGTGAGGGCCTCGGGAAACCTGCCATCGGCCTTCTCGGCCCTGGCCTGCTCCACCGCACCCTCGTGGTGAGCGATCATCATTTCGAGGAACATCTTGTCGAAGGCGGGACCCGAGGCGGCCGACAGCGCAGCCATCTGGTCGTCACTCATCATCCCCTTCATCCCACCCATGCCGGCCATGCCGCCCATGCCCTCCATGCCGGGCTTGTGTGGCTCGTTCCAGGCGGCGAGCCACCCCTTCATCTGGTCGATCTCGGGGGTCTGCGCTGCCTCGATACGGTCGGCGAGGTCCAGAACCTTCGCATTCTGGGTCCGCTCGGGCGCCAACTTGGTCATGACGACGGCCTGCTCATGATGTGGGATCATCCCGTGCGCGAAGGTGGAATCCGCCTGGTTGCGGGGCGCGTCGGCCACCGAGGTGACGCCTCCGGCCGTCGAGCTGCTGTCCTGCGAGGAGCAGGCCGCCCCGAGGAGCAGCAGCGCAGCTGAGGCGGTGACAACCAGGACTCGCGAACGCATGCGGGGACTCCTTCGGCAGGGCTCGACTGGACCGTACCAACGATGTTGCGTACCGCAATGTTCCGGAAACCCCCGAAACCGGCGGCCGGGAAAAGGCGGTATTGGTCCCATCGCTAGATGCGCACAACACTTATTGACAACCGGCGAATCTTGGTGTCTGCGCAATTCCGTCAGCCGTAGCGAGGCGCATTCTTGCTGCGGTGCACCTTGACGCCCCGACGACCGCGGGCAGACCAGCACGCGGTGTGCCAGTGCCGCCGGTCGCCGGGACGGCCCTCGGGCCAGGCGACCACGTGCGGCGTCCCGGCCGGCAGCTCCTGGTCGCAGCCCGGACAGCGGTACGGGCGGGCGCTGGCCGTCCCGGCCACCGAACGCACGACGTAGCCGTCCTCCACCCGCTCCCCTGAAGGCGTGCGCGGCGGCTCGACCGCCCCGCCGGATCGCAGCGCGGCCAGGGCCTGCGCCCGAAGCGCCGCCCGCCGCGACCCGCCGGCCACTAGCGCCGGCTGTCGCGGAAGCCGCGACCCGTCTTGCGGCCCAGGTAGCCCGCGCGCACCAGGTGCTCGAGCATCGGAGCGGGTGCGTCACCCGGCTCGCGGAACTCGTTGTACAGGGTGCGCTGGATCGCCAGCGTCACGTCGAGACCCACCACGTCCATCAGCGCGAACGGACCCATCGGATGGCCGCAGCCCCGGGTCATGGCCAGGTCGATGTCGTCGATGTCGGCGTAGCGCGCCTCGAGCATCTTCACGGCGTCGTTGAGATAGGGGAACAGCAGCGCGTTCACGATGAAGCCGGCGCGATCACCGCACCGGACCGGGTGCTTGCCCGTCCGGGCGCAGACCTCGACGACGGTTTGCAGGGCATCCGCCGCGGTCCGTACGGTCGGCACGACCTCCACCAGCCTCATCACGGTGGCGGGGTTGAACCAGTGCATGCCGACGACGTCCTGCGGCCGGGACGTCACCCGCGCACACTCGATGACCGGCAGCGAGGACGTCGTCGTCGCGAGAACCGCCCCCGGCTGGAGGACGTCGTCGAGGGCTGCGAACAGCGCCGTCTTGATCGCGAGGTCCTCGACGACCGCTTCGATCACGAGATCGCAGTGCGCGAGGTCGTCGAGCTCGGTCGTGCCGGAAATCCTCGACAGCGTGCTCATGCGCTCCGGCTCGCTCATCCTGCCGCGCTGCAGGGCCTTGTCCAGCGAGAGCTCGACCTTCCGGAGGACCGCGGCGAGCTTGTCCTCGCCCCGGGCGCGGAAGACCACGTCGTAGCCGGCCCTGGCGCAGACCTCCACGATGCCGCTTGCCATCGTGCCGGTGCCGACGACGCCGATCGACCGCACCGGGCGTGCAGCCGAAGCCTGCCCGGCGACCGGCGAAGCGGCGTCGGCGAGCACCTCCGGTGAGTCCGGGGCGGCGTAGGTGTAGAGGCCACGACCGCTCTTGCGGCCGAGCAGCCCGGCGCTCACGTACTGCTTGAGCAGCGGCGTAGGGGCGTGCCGATGGTCGCGCGACTGCACGTACATCGCCTGCAGGATCTCGTAGGCGGAGTCGAGCCCGATCAAATCCAGCAGGGCCAGCGGCCCCATCGGGTGCCCCGTCCCGAGGCGCATGGCCGCGTCGATGTCCTCGCGTGAGGCGTAGCGGCTCTCGTACATCCGAAGGGCGTTGTTGAGGTATCCGAACAGCAGGGCGTTGGCGATGAAGCCGGCGCGGTCCCCGGCTGTCGCGCCGGTCTTGCCGACCCGCTCGACCAGCGCCTGGACGTCCGCGAGCACCGACGGGTCGGTCACCACGGTGCGCACGACCTCGACCAGGCCCATCACCGGGGCCGGGTTGAACCAGTGCAGCCCGACGACCGCGCTCGGCCGGCTGGTGCCGGTGGCCAGCTCGGTCACCGACAGGGCGGAGGTGTTGGTGGCCAGCACGGCCCCCTCGGGCAGCAGCGCGTCGAGCGCGGCGAACAGCTCCTTCTTGCTGTCCATGCGCTCCGGGATCGCCTCGATCACCAGCTCGCAGTCCGCGAGCGCCGCGAGCTGCGTGCCGGTCGAGATCCGGGCCAGCAGCGCGCTCGCCTCGTCGTCGGTGAGCTTGCCGCTGGCCACCGCCCGACGGGTCGAGGCCGCCAGGTGGCCGTGCGCGCGTTCGACCCCGGCGTCGTCGCGCTCGACCCCGACCACCTGCAGGCCCGAGCGCGCGAGCACCTCTGCGATCCCGGCTCCCATGGTGCCGAGCCCGACCACGCCGACCTTCGTGAACTCCCGGACCACCGCTGCTCCTGTTCCTTCACCTCTACCGGCCAGTATCCCCGGCCGGCGCCCTGGGCCCCCCCACACAGCGTGCCCTCAGAACAAGGTGGGCGTGCCCGCCTCCATGCCGCGCAAGGCGTCGTAGTCCAGCTGCACGCAGGTGATGCCCCGGTCGGCGGCCAACACCTTCGCCTGCGGCTTGAAGCTCTGTGCCGCCAGCACGCCGCGGATCGGGCCGAGCACGGTCGACAGGCGCTGCAGGTAGCGCGTGAGCTGCTCGACGCCGTCGATCTCGGCGTGGCGCTTGATCTCGACCGCGACATGGGCGCCGGTGTGGTCCCGGCACAGCAGGTCCACCGGGCCGATGTCGGTGGGGTACTCGCGACGGATCAGCGTCCAGCCGGCGCCGAGCAGCTCGCACCGATCCGCCAGCAGCTCCTGCAGGTGCCTTTCCACCCCGTCCTTGACCAGGCCGGGATCGCGTCCGAGCTCGTGCGTGGTGTCGGTCAGGACCTGCTCGACGGAGATGATCAGCTGCTCACCGGTCTTGTTGACCACTGTCCAGACGCCGTCCACCTCAGCGGTGGTGCAGGGCGGGCTCATCCACATCAAGGGCTTGTACGCGCGGTCGTCGGCGTGCACGGAAACCGAGCCGTCGGCCTTGACCAGCAGCAACCGGGTCGCTGTCGGGAGGTGGGCCGTCAGCCGGCCGACGTAGTCGACCGAGCAGGTGGCGATGACCAGGCGCATCGGCCGAGGGTAGCGAGCCTGGACCGGGGAAGGAGCCCGTCATGATCATGGCCTTCCTGTCCTCGCGGGTCCGCACCTGGGTGCTGTTCGCCGTGCTGCTCCCCCTCGTCGGGCGGATCCTCGAGAAGGTCGGGGTGCGCGTCGCCGACCGCAACCCCCGGGCCGGCCGGGCGCTGGCCAGCACCAGCGAGCTGATGCGTCGCCGGCCGGGCAGAGGGCGCAGCGCCCGATAGGGCGCCCGGCCCTCAGAGTCGTGGCAGTCCGTGGGCCTCGCGCACGACCGAGACGACCTCGCCCATGATGGCCGTCAGCTCGAAGTCCTTGGGCGTGAAGACCCGGGCGACCCCAGCGGCGAGCAGCCGGGCCGCGTCGCCGTCCGGGATGATGCCACCGACGACGACCGGCACGTCGCCGATCCCGGCGTCCTGCAGGCCCCGGAGCACCGCGGGCACGGCCTGCATGTGTGAGCCGGACAGGATCGACAGGCCGATGACGTGCACGTCCTCCTCGACCGCGGCCGCGACGATCTGCGCGGCGGTCAGCCGGATCCCCTGATAGACGACCTCGAAGCCGCAGTCCCGGGCGCGGACCGCGATCTGCTCGGCGCCGTTGGAGTGCCCGTCGAGGCCCGGCTTGCCCACGAGCAGGCGCAGGCGTACGCCCAGGTCCTGGCCCGTCGCGCGGACCGCCTGACGCACCGCGGCGATCTCCGCCCCCGCCTCGCCGTGGGCCACAGCGCCGGAAACGCCGGTGGGAGCGCGATACTCACCGAACACCTCACGCAGGACTCCGGCCCACTCCCCCGTCGTCACGCCTGCCTTGGCGCACGCGACGGTCGCAGCCATGAGGTTGACCTCGCTCTTGCAGGCATCCCGCAGGGCCTGCGTCGCCGCCTCGACGGCGGCGGCGTCCCGAGCCCCCCGCCACCGTCGTACGGCCTCGACGGCGTCCTGCTCGACCGCGGAGTCGACGGTCATGATCGCGTTGTCGATGTCGGCGAGCAGCGGATTGGGCTCGGTGGTGGTGAAGCGGTTGACGCCGACGACCACGTCCTCGCCGGTCTCGATGCGGCGGCGCCGCTCGGCGTGGGAGGCGACCATCGCGCTTTTCATGTAGCCGGTCTCGACGGCGGCGATCGCGCCGCCCATCGCCTGCACGCGGTCCACTTCGGCCCGGACCTGCTCGACCAGCTCACGGACCTTTCCCTCGACGACCACCGAGCCGGCGAACAGGTCGTCGTACTCGAGCAGGTCGGTCTCGAAGGCCAGCACCTGCTGCAGGCGCAGCGACCACTGCTGGTCCCACGGCCGGGGCAGGCCGAGCGCTTCGTTCCAGGCGGGCAGCTGGACGGCGCGGGCCCGGGCGTCCTTGGACAGCGTCACCCCGAGCATCTCGAGCACGATGCGCTGGACGTTGTTCTCCGGCTGGGCCTCGGTGAGACCCAGCGAGTTGACCTGCACGCCGTAGCGGAAGCGGCGGTGGGCGGCGTCCTGCACGCCGTAGCGGTCGAGCAGCAGCTGGTCCCACAGCTGCGTGAAGGCGCGCATCTTGCACATCTCCTCGACGAAGCGCACGCCTGCGTTGACGAAGAACGAGATCCGCGCGCAGACCTCCCCGAAGCGCTCCTCAGGAACCTGGCCGGCGGCCTTCACCGCGTCGAGCACGGCGATGGCCGTGCACAGTGCATAGGAGATCTCCTGTACGGGCGTCGCTCCCGCCTCCTGCAGGTGATAGCTGCAGATGTTGACGGGGTTCCAGCGCGGGATCTCGGTGACGGTGTAGGCGATCATGTCGGTGATCAGGCGCAGCGAGGGTCCGGGCGGGAAGACATAGGTGCCGCGGGAGAGGTACTCCTTGATGATGTCGTTCTGGGTGGTGCCGGTCAGCTGCGCGGGATCTGCGCCCTGCTCCTCCGCGACGGTCCGGTAGAGCGCGAGCAGCCACATCGCGGTGGCGTTGATCGTCATCGAGGTGTTCATGCCGGCCAGTGGGATGCCGTCGAACAGCGCCCGCATGTCGCCGAGGTGGGTGATGGGGACGCCCACCTTGCCGACCTCGCCCCGGGCCAGCTCGTCGTCCGGGTCGTAGCCGGTCTGCGTCGGCAGGTCGAACGCGACCGACAGGCCGGTCTGGCCCTTGGCCAGGTTGCTGCGGTAGAGCGCGTTGCTGTCCTTCGGCGTGGAGTGGCCCGCGTAGGTGCGCATCACCCAGGGCTTGTCGCGGGTGGGGCGGGCGGTCTCCGGTGACACGGCGGGCTCGGACCCGATCGAGTGCACCTGCTCCGTCATGGCCGAAGTCTAGATCTGGGCGACCGCCCGCAAGCCCGGCCTCAGGCACGAGGCGAAGGCGCCGGGTGACATCCGGCCGGGGCGCCGAGGGCCGCGAGCCCGGCCCGGTCCCCCGCGCCGAACTCCGACTCGCTGGAGGTCGTCTGGGGATACATGACCTGGGTCGGGTCGAGGACGTGACCGAGCCCGACGGCGTGGGCGAGCTCGTGCAGCAGCACCTCCCCGTCGGTCGTGCCCGGCCCGAAGCCCGCCGCCAGCCGGTTTCCCGCATCGAGCGCCACCTGCCCGCTCACCAGCGACGGCCCGGCCGCGCCCGGGACCGCGAAGGACAGGCTCACGCCCTGCACGCCGCCGCCGATTCCCACGTCGGTCGTGGCCGGTGGCACCCAGCCGATCAGCAGCGGCGCCCAGCGCTGTCCGTAGCGGGCCGGCTGGTAGGGGGCGCGCGTCCGGGACGGCATCTCGTCGGTGTCGCCCTCGTCGACGAAGCTCAACCCGCTGGCCACGCTGATCCGGCGCAGCGCCTCGGCGAGGTCGCGCCGCCCGGCGTCCGGGATCCAGCCTGACTGCACGACGTACGCGATCGGCAGGCACGGGTCCCAGCGAGCCGGTCGGCCCCTCGCATCCAGGTACGTCGGTCCCCACCCGGCGGCGGCCGGAGCCGGCTGGTCGACCGCACGCAGCGCGAGAGCGCCGGCGTCGCGGGCCCGCTGGGCCAGCAGGGTCGTGGTCACGACGACCGACACGAGTGCGGCGAGCAGCACCAGGACGAGGCGCAGCCGGACGTTCGTGACGGGCCCCGGCGAGATCGCACCGGGCATCAGGGCAGTTGGCGCCGGCGCGGCGAAGTACCCGGGGCGGACGTCGGCCACCTGGCAGACGTCGGCGCGCCCGGCGGCGGACTGAACCTCAGGCGGACAGGGGCTGCGGCTCTGCTGCAGCACCCGGTCGAGTCGAGTCACACGAGCCCAGGTTGCCTCCTTGATGGCACCGATCTCTGCCCGGTCAGGGAGGCGCGCCGGGGCGGCATCCGGCAGACTGGGCTCCTAGCCTCAGGAGTTCCGTCGTGCCCGTGTCCAGCTACCACTTCCTGATGGGCCCGTTGACCATCGCGGTTGCGCTCGGCGCCATCCTGCTGATCTGCCGGTGGGTCTTCTCGACCTCCCACCGTGACCGGCGTGCGGCGCGCGGCCTCGCGACGCCTTCCGCCGGCACCGGCTACGGCCTGCTGGTGCCCGTGGCGACGGTCCGCACCCGGGAGGACGCCGAGATGCTGCGGTCGGTCCTGCGGGAGGCGAGCATCCGTTGCACCGTCAGCGACGGGCCGGACGGCCTGGAGGTCCTGGTCTTTCCCGCTGACATCTTGCGCGCGCGCGGCCTGGTCAGCCGCTAGGTCAGCCACGGTGGCGCCGCCACCGACTCGCGCCGCACGTCGGCGCCGAGAGCGACCAGCTTGTCGACGAATCCCTCGTAGCCACGGTCGATGTGGTGCGCCTCGCCGACCTCGGTCACCCCGTCGGCCACCAGGCCGGCGAGCACGAGGCCCGCTCCGGCGCGGATGTCGTGGGCGGTGACCGGGGCACCGGACAGCTGCTCGCAGCCGCGGACCACGGCGTGGTGGCCATCGGTGCGCACGTCGGCACCGAGCCGGACCAGCTCGTTGACGAACATCCAGCGTGACTCGAAGACGTTCTCGGTGATCATGGAAGTTCCGTCGGCGATGGTGTTCAGTCCGAGAAACAGCGGCTGGAAGTCGGTCGCGAACCCGGGGTAGGGAAGGGTGACCAGGTCCACCGAGAGCGGCCGCCGGTCCATCACCACCCGGAAGCCGCCCTCGACGGTCTCGACGAAGGCCCCGGACTGCACGAGCTTGTCCAGCGGCATCTCCAGGTGCTCGGGCCGGCCGCCGATCACCGTCACGTCACCGCGGGTCATCACCGCCGCCACCGCCCAGGTCCCGGCCACGATGCGGTCTGACACGGTCTCGTGGGTCACCGGCTGCAGGGTCTCCACCCCGTCGATCTCAAGGGTGCTCGTGCCGACTCCACCGATCTGCGCGCCCATCTGCTGCAGCATCGCGCAGAGGTCGACGATCTCGGGCTCGCGGGCGGCGTTGTCGATGACGGTCGTGCCCTTGGCGAGCGCGGAGGCCATGAGCAGGTTCTCGGTGGCCCCGACGCTCGGGAAGTCCAACCAGACCGTGGCACCGGTCAGCCGGGGCGCCTGTGCGATGAGGTAGCCGTGCCGGCTCACGACCTCGGCGCCCAGCTTGATCAGGCCGGCCACGTGCATGTCGAGCCCGCGCGAGCCGATCGCGTCGCCGCCGGGCAGGGCCACCTTCGCCTGCCCGCACCGGGCCACCAGCGGACCGAGAACCGCGATCGAGGCCCGGATCCGGCGTACCAGGTCGTAGTCGGCCTCGTGACCCGGGCGGGCCGGCACGGTGATCGCCACGCGGGCCTCGTCGCGTACGACGTCGCAGCCGAGGCGGCGCAGCACCTCCCCCATGACCGTCACGTCCTGGATGTCCGGGACGTTGGTGAGCACGGTCGTCCCCTCGGCCAGCAGGAAGCAGCCATCAGCTTGAGCACGCTGTTCTTGGCGCCGCTGACCGAGACCGAGCCGGCGAGTCGCGCGCCACCGGTGACGAGGAAGCGATCCATCCCGGCAGTCTAGGCAGGCAACCCACCACCGAAGTCCTGCGTCCTGCTACCTGAGAACGGGAACGAACCCGAGGGAGACGACGTGGACGAGCAGGCGCGGGAGGACTTCCGCTCCTACGTCACCGCCCGCTCACCAGCCCTGCTGCGTACGGCGTACCTGCTCACGGGCAACCGCGCCGACGCCGAGGACCTGCTGCAGACGGCGCTGGCCAAGACGTACCTGTCCTGGGACCGGATCCGCGAACGGGAGGCCTCGACGGCTACGTGCGTCGGGTCCTGGTCACGCAGACCTCGTTCTGGCGTCGGCGCAGGGTCGACGAGTACGCGACGGAGAGGCTTCCCGAGCAGCCCGGCCGGGACGTGACCGCCGACCTCGATCTGCACGACGCGCTCTGGTCGGCGCTGTCATCGCTGCCGAAACGGCAGCGCGCCATGGTCGTGCTGCGCTACTACGAGGACCTCTCCGAGACCGAGACCGCACGCGTGATGGGCGTGTCGGTCGGGACCGTGAAGTCCACCACCTCCCGTGCGTTGCTCAAGCTGCGCGAGAGCTCCCTGCTGACCACCAGCCCGGGTGACCCCCGGACCGCCCTTCCGATCGACGGAGTGCCAGCATGAGCCCCATCGACGACGAGCTGCGCGCCGCGCTGCGCGGTCGCGCGTCCGTCCTGCCCCCCGCCCTGATCCGCTGGCCGGCATCGAGCGCCGCGCCAAGCGGATCCGTCGCAACCGGGTGGCTGCCTCGGTGGCCGGCTCGGCCCTCGCCGTCGCCGCGATCGCGCTGGCCGTGCCGGCGCTGGCGCCGAGCGCCCTGCCCGACCGGACGCCGCCCCCGTTCGCCACGACCGGACCCACCCCGGTGCCGAGCCCTGCGCCCAGCCCGGCCTCGACGGCCCTGGCGCTCGACCCGGCCGCGCCGTGGCCCTACCGGGGCGACCCGGAGGTCAGGGTGCAAGCTGACCTCGACGCCTACGTCGTCGAGTTCGCCGACAAGCGCGGCGTGTTGACCGACGACGTCCGACTGAGCCCGCTGTTCGGCCAGGTGTACGAGCCGTCCGGGACCCCGGAGCTGGTCTACGTGGCGACCGTCACCTCCAGCGGCGACTCGTGGTGGGGCGTTGCGCGGGCGAGTGAGTCCGGCCCCGAGCTGCTCGTCGACGTCCCGCTGCTGGACGGCACGAGCGCCCTGCCCGCCGCCCTGCCGGGCGACGAGGTGGCCCGGCTCCTGGTCGTCGCCGCGCCTGAGGTGGTACTGATCGACTATCAGGAGCGCGCGTCGGCCGCGCCGGCCGGGTTGACAGCGCTCGCCGACGGCGTGGCCGTCGGACCCCTTCGGCCCGGCCTCACCACCGACCGGGTGCGAGCGTTCACGAGAAACGGCGGGGTGGCGTTCGAGGGTCCGGCACCGGACCCCGGTGGCTCCGAGCCGATTCCCGTCGAGAAAGAGCCCGACAACCTGCTTGGCTGGGGCTTTCGCGGGACAGCGACCAGGCGCTGGAGGAACGGGCCGCACAGGGCTACGCGAAGGAGAAGCGCGCCGCCCGCAAGGACGTGAGCTTTCAGGTGCTGCTGAGCGGGGACACCGACGGCGGCCAGAGCTTCACCGTCCTGCAGGCCTGGGTGGCCGGCCAGGAGGCGCAGGTGTTCGGCTGGATCGAGACTGCGGGCCGCGACCCCGAGCCGCAGATCCGGCCGGTTACCGAGCCCGGCACGGCAGCGGTGGCGATCCTGCTCACCGAGGTCCCCGGCAGCAGCGTGGATCAGCTGATCGTGGTGTATGAGCCGGCGACCGAGCAGGTGCTGTACAAGCCGGCTGTCACCGACCCGGCTCGGCCGGTGACGGTGGACTACCTGGACGGGTGGACCGTGGTCGACCGCGAGCTCGACGCCGAGGGCGACTCGATCGTGCTTCTGGACGCGGCCGGGAAGCAGACCTTCGAGGGTCCGGTCAGCTCGCTGCTGTGCGGCCTGGACTCGTGCAGCTGAACTCGGCGTCGGTAGGGTGCCGGCCATGGCCGTCCACCTGACCCGCATCTACACCCGGACCGGCGACGACGGGACGACGGCGCTCGGCGACATGAGCCGGGTGCGCAAGACGGGCGCGCGCCTGGCGGCGTTCGCCGATGTCGACGAGGCCAACAGCACGCTCGGCGTCGTGCTGGCCGTTGGCCGCCCTGAGCCGGAGGTCGCCGCCCTGCTGCAGCAGGTGCAGAACGACCTGTTCGACGTCGGCGCCGACCTGTGCACGCCGATCGCCGTCGAGCCGAAGTACCCGCCGCTTCGGGTGACCCCCGACTACACGGCGCGGCTCGAGGCGGCCTGCGACGCCTTCAACAGCCGGCTCGGCAAGCTCGACAGCTTTCTCCTGCCCGGCGGCACCGGCGCCGCGGCGCTGCTGCATGTCTCGAGGACGGTCGTACGCCGGGCTGAGCGCTCGGTCTGGGCGCTGCTCGAGCAGGAGCCTGACACGACCAGTGCGGAGCCGGCGCGCTACCTCAACCGGCTCTCGGACCTGCTGTTCATCCTGTCCCGCATCGCCAATCCCGGCGGTGACATCCTCTGGCAGCCCGGCGGCGGGCAGGCGAAGCCGACCTGAAGCGCGCGGCCCCTACGCCGACTGGCCGGCAGCAGCCAGGCGGCTCTCGGCCCGAGCCTGCGCGGCGGCGTCGTCGTCGCCGAGGGCGCGCTCGAGCGCGGCCTTGGCCCGGTCGGCGTCGATGTCCTCGGCCAGCTCGGCGGTCTCGGCCAGCACGGTCACGCCTTCGTCGGTGACCGACAGGAAACCGCCGTGGACCGCGGCCACCACATCCTCGCCGCCGTCCCGCATGATCCGTACCGTGGCACCGGGCGCCAACTCGCCGAGCAGCGGTGTGTGGCCAGGCAGGATGCCGAGCTCACCTTCGGTCGTACGCGAGATCACCTCGCGGGCCTCGCCGCTCCAGATCTCGCGCTCGACCGAGACGAGTTCGACGTGCAGATCCGCCATGTCAGCCCCTCGTCACTTCTCGGTCAGGCTTGTCGTCGTCTCTCGCTGCTCTTGTGTCGCTGCTCTTGACATCGCTGTCGCTGTCGTCGCCGCTCTTGTCGTCGTCGCTTGACGTCGCTTCGTCGTCGCTGTCGCTGTCCTTGTCCTTGCTCGCTGTCCTTGTCGTCGCCGTCCTTGTCGTCGCCGCCCTCGTCGTCGCCCCCTCGCCTTCTTGGCGTTGGCCTCGACGTCGTCGATGCCGCCGCACAGGAAGAACGCCTGCTCGGGAAGGTGGTCGTACTCGCCTTCGGTGAGCTTCTTGAACGAGCTGATCGTCTCTTCGAGCGGCACCGTCTTGCCGGCCTGACCGGTGAACTGCTCGGCGACGTAGAACGGCTGGGACAGGAAGCGCTCGATCCGGCGGGCCCGGTTGACGAGGACCTTGTCGTCCTCGGAGAGCTCGTCGATGCCCAGGATCGCGATGATGTCCTGCAGGTCCTTGTTGCGCTGCAGGATCCGCTGCACCTCGCGGGCAACGGCGTAGTGCTCCTCGCCGAGGTAGCGCGGGTCGAGGATGCGGCTGGTCGAGTCCAGCGGGTCGACGGCCGGATAGATGCCCTTCTCCGAGATCGAGCGGGACAGCACCGTGGTGGCGTCGAGGTGGGTGAAGGTGGTGTGCGGCGCCGGGTCGGTGATGTCGTCGGCAGGGACGTAGATCGCCTGGAGCGAGGTGATCGAGTGGCCGCGCGTCGAGGTGATGCGCTCCTGCAGCACCCCCATCTCGTCGGCGAGCGTCGGCTGGTAACCCACCGCCGACGGCATCCGGCCGAGCAGCGTCGATACCTCCGACCCGGCCTGGGTGAAGCGGAAGATGTTGTCGATGAACAGCAGCACGTCCTGCTTCTGCACGTCGCGGAAATACTCCGCCATCGTCAGCGCGGACAGGGCCACCCGCAGGCGCACACCCGGTGGCTCGTCCATCTGGCCGAACACCAGCGCGGTGTCGTTGATGACGCCGGACTCGGTCATCTCACCGAACAGGTCGTTACCTTCCACGGGTGCGCTCGCCGACACCGGCGAACACCGAGACGCCATCGAACTCTTTGGCGACCCGGTAGATCATTTCCTGGATAATGACGGTCTTGCCCACGCCAGCGCCGCCGAACATGCCAATCTTGCCGCCCTGCACGTAGGGCGCGAGCAGGAGTCGATGACCTTGATGCCGGTCACGAACATCTCGGTCTTGCTCTCGAGCTGGTCGAAGGCCGGCGGCGGCCGGTGGATCGGCCAGTAGGTGTCGGCGTCGACCTTGTCCACATCGAGCGGCTTGCCCAGCGCGTTGAACACGTGGCCCTTGGTGGCGTCGCCTACCGGAACCGAGATGGCCGACCCGGTGTCCTTCACGGCGCCCCGCGGGTCAGGCCGTCGGTGGGCTGCATGGCGATGGCCCGCACGAGGTTGTCACCGATGTGCAGCGCCACCTCGAGGGTCAGCGTGGCTGTCTTGTCGTCCAGCTCGCGATCCACGTGCAGGGCGTTGTAGATGTCCGGCATCTGGTCCGGCGGGAACTCGACGTCGACGACGGGCCCGATGACGCGGGCGACCCGCCCGGTGCCGCCCTCGCGCGGCGCATCCTCGCTCTTTGTCTCCTCGCGCGGCGCGTCCTCGCTCTTTGTCTCTCGCGCGGCGCGTCCTCGCTCTTTGTCTCCTCGCGCGGCGCGTCCTCGCTCTTTGCCTCCTCGCGCGGCGCGTCCTCGCCTGACGGCTCGTCCCCCGACGGCTGGGCCGGATTCTCTTCGGTGCTGGTCATGCTGCCACTCTTCCCTCTAGGCCGACGTGAACTAGGACGCGGTCAGCGCGCTGGCGCCGCCCACGATCTCGCTGATCTCCTGGGTGATCTCGGCCTGCCGGGCCGCGTTCGCCGCTCGGGTGAGCGACTTGATGAGCTCGTCCGCATTGTCGGTCGCGGCCTTCATGGCGCGTCGGCGCGAGGCCGACTCCGACGCCGCCGACTCGAGCATGGCCGCGTACACGCGGGTCTGGACGTAGCGCGGCAGCAGGCTGTCGAGCAGCGCGCCCGCGCTGGGCTCGAACTCGTACAGCGGTAGTGCGCCCTCAGGCGGCGGGGCGTCGGACTCCTCCACCACCAGCGGCAGGATCCGGTTGGCGACCGGCTTCTGGGTGAGCGCCGAGACGTACTCGGTGTTAATGACGTGGATCTCATCCACCCCGCCCTCGTCGCTGGGCTGCAGGAACGCCTCGATGAGCGCGTCCGCCACCATCTTGGCGTCCTCGTAGGTCGGCTGCTCGGAGAAGCCGGTCCACGACTCGGCGACCTCGCGGTTGCGGAACTTGTAGTAGGCGACCGCCTTGCGGCCGACGAGGTAGGGCGAGGGCGTCTTGCCCTCGTTCTTGACCCGCTCCTCGAGCGACATGGCGACCTTGAGCGCGCTGGAGTTGTAGCCGCCGGCCAGCCCGCGGTCGCTGGTGATGACAAGGATGGCCGAGCGCGCCGCCTCCGACTTCTCCTCGAGCAGCGGGTGGTCGATGTTCTGCTGCGAGGCCAGCGCGGAGATGACCCGGGTGATCTCCCGGGCGTACGGCTGAGCCGCCTTCACCCGCTGCTGCGCCTTGGCGATGCGAGACGCCGCGATGAGCTCCATCGCGCGGGTGATCTTCTTGGTGGACTGCACCGACCGGATGCGGCGCCGGTAGACGCGTAACTGGGCTCCCATGCTTTCGCCCTGCTACTTCTTCTTCGGGGGCGTGTAGCGGGTGATCTTCTCCTGGCCTTCGACGCCCTCTTCCATCGCCTCAGCGGGGGCTTCGTTGACCAGGCTCTTTCCCTCGCCGGTGGTGAACTGCTTCTTGAACTCCTCGACCGCCTTCTCCATCTGCCCGGTCGTGTCGTCGTCGAGCTTGCCGTTCTGGTCGATGCTGTCGAAGATGCCCTTGTGTGAGCGGTCGACGAACTCGATCAGCTCGGCCTCGAAGCGCCGGACATCCGCGACCGGGACGTCGTCGAGCAGGCCGTTGGTCCCGGCCCAGATCGAGAGCACCTGGTGCGCCACCGGGAAGGGGGTGTACTGCCCCTGCTTGAGCAGCTCGACCAGCACCGCGCCACGGGCCAGCTGGGCCTTGGAGGCCTTGTCCAGGTCGGAGCCGAAGGCGGCGAATGACTCGAGCTCGCGGTACTGCGCGAGGTCGAGCCGCAGGCGACCGGAGACCGACTTCATCGCCTTGACCTGCGCGGCGCCACCGACGCGGGACACCGAGATGCCGACGTTGATGGCCGGCCGGACGCCGGAGTTGAACAGGTCGGTCTCGAGGAAGATCTGGCCGTCGGTGATCGAGATGACGTTGGTCGGGATGAAGGCCGACACGTCGTTGCCCTTGGTCTCGACGAGCGGCAGCCCGGTCATCGAGCCGCCACCGAGCTCGTCTGACAGCTTCGCGCAACGCTCCAGCAAGCGGGAGTGCAGGTAGAAGACGTCGCCTGGGTAGGCCTCGCGGCCCGGCGGCCGGCGCAGCAGCAGCGAGATCGCGCGGTAGGCATCGGCCTGCTTGGACAGGTCGTCGAACACGATCAGCACGTGCTGGCCGTTGTACATCCAGTGCTGGCCGATGCTCGAGCCGGTGTAGGGCGCGAGGTACTTGAAGCCGGCCGGCTCCGAGGCATTGGCCGCCACGATGGTCGTGTAGGGCAGCGCGCCGGTGTCCTCCAGCGTCTTGGCGAGGGCCGCGATCGTCGAGCCCTTCTGACCGATGGCGACGTAGATGCACTTGACCTGCTTGTCGGGGTCGCCGCTCTCCCAGTTGGCCTTCTGGTTGATGATCGCGTCGAGCGCCACGGCGGTCTTGCCGGTCTGCCGGTCGCCGATGATCAACTGGCGCTGACCCCGGCCGATGGCGGTCATGGCGTCCACCGCCTTGATGCCGGTCTGCAGCGGCTGGGTGACGGGCTGGCGCTGGACGACGGTCGGCGCCTGCAGCTCGAGGATGCGGCGCCCCTCGGACTCGATCTCGCCCTTGCCGTCCAGCGGGTTGCCGAGCGGGTCCACGACCCGGCCGAGGAAGCCGTCCCCGACCGGGACCGACAGAACGTCGCCGGTCCGGCGGACCTCCTGGCCCTCCTCGATCGCACTCGGGTCGCCGAGAATGACGCAGCCGACCTCACGCACGTCGAGATTGAGCGCGAGGCCGAGGGCGCCACCCTCGAACTTGAGCAGCTCGTTGGCCATCGTGGAGTACAGCCCCTCGACGCGGGCGATGCCGTCGCCGACCTCGGTGACGACGCCGACCTCCTCGCGGGTGGTCTCCGCGCTGTACGACGTGACGTACTGCTCGATCGCGGACCGGACGTCCTCCGGGCGGATGCTGAGCTCCGTCATGGCTATCCCTGCTCTCTGATCCTTGGTACGGGGTGGGAAAGGTATGGACTAGCCGGCCAGCCGGCACATGACATCAGCCGGCCAGCCGGCGGCGGACGGTCTCGAGGTTGCGCTCGACGGTGCCGTTGAGCACCTCGTCGCCCACCCGGACCTCCACGCCGCCGAGCACGCTCGGGTCGACCTCGACCTGGACTTGGACCTCGCGGCCGTAGAGCCGCGCCAGGGCGGCGGCGAGCCTGGTCTCGTGCTCGGGAGCCAGTGCGAGAGCGACCCGCACATGGGCCACGTATCGCTCCCGGCGCTCGGCGGCCAGTCGCGAGAGCTCCTCGAGCGCGAGCTCCAGCGAGCCGGCCCGCGACCGGGTGACCGCGATCTCCAGCAGCCGCATCGAGGTGGGCTGCACCTGCTCCCCCAGCAGGTGCCGGAGCAGGTCGATCTTGCGCTCCGCCGGCAGCGCCGGGTCGGTGAGCGCGGCCCGAAGAGCGGGCTCGCGCTCCAGCAGCCGGGCGAACCGGAACAGCTCGTCCTCGACCTCGTCGAGAACACCGTCCTGTTCCGCTGCCCGCATGGCTGCGGTGGTGGCCACGATCTCGACGGCTTCCCGCAGGTCGACGGCGCTGGACCACCGCGCGGCAACCAGGTCGCGGAACACGCCGAGCGGCAGCGGCGGCAGCTGATCGCCGAGCAGATTGTCGACCAGCGCCTGCCGGCCCTCTGTCGAGGAGGCCGGGTCGGTGAAGGCCCGCCGAAGCGAGGGCTCCCGGTCGAGCAGCGCCGCCACGGCGAACAGGCCCTCGCTGATCTGCCTCGAGTCGGCGCCGTCGTCACCGGTCGACTCGCTTGCGGTCGACTCGAAGGAGGCCAGCGCCGCCTTCAGGGCGTCGCGGCTTTCGCCCCGCACTAGCCGGCCGCCCCGGCAGGGCGGCCGCCTGCGCGTCCTCGCGACCCTCGAGGTCGTCCAGGAAGCGCTCGACGGTCCGGCGCTGGCGCGCCTCGTCCTCGAGCGACTCGCCGACGACCCGGCTCGCGAGGTCGACGGCGAGGCCGCCCACCTCCCGGCGCAGCTCGGTCAAAGCCTGCTGGCGCTCGCTCTCGATCTGGCTCTGGGCGGCGTCGAGGATGCGCTTGGCCTCGGTGCGCGCCTCGGCCTTCGCCTCCTCGACGATCTCGGCGCGCTGGGTCTGCGCCTCGGTGCGGATGCGACCGGCCTCGTTGCGCGCCTCGGCGAGCTGGGCGTTGTACTTCTCCAGCGCCTCAGCCGCCTCCGCCTGGGCCTTCTCCGCCTTGGCGATGCCACCCTCGATCGCCGCAGTGCGCTCGGCGAAGGTCTTCTCGAAGATCGGGTAGACCTTGGCCTTGAGGAACAGGAAGAGCAGCGTGAAGGCGATGAGGCCGATGACGATCTCGGCGGGCTCGGGCGCCAGCGGGCTGGGCTCCTCGACCGCCCACCAGAGCACGGGGCCGGTCACTGCGCTGTCCACGGTTACTTGAGGGCGAACGCGAGGCCGATGCCGATGATGGCAAGGGCTTCTGCGAGGGCGAAGCCCAGGATCGCGATGCTCTGCAGCATGCCGCGGGCCTCCGGCTGGCGCGCGACGCCGCTGATGTAGGCGGCGAAGATCAAGCCGATGCCGATGCCCGGCCGATGGCCGCGAGGCCGTACCCGATCATGTTGAGGTTGCCGTTGACCATGCCTTCCATTGCTGTCAGTCCCTTTCAGTGGTGGAACGACCCGGATGTCGGGGCGCTGGGTCAGTGCTCGTCCTGCAGGGCGCCGCCGATATAGAGAGCGGACAGCAACGTGAAGACGTAGGCCTGGAGCAGCTGGACGAATCCTTCGAACGCGGTGAGCACCAGGCTTCCGAGCAGCGCGACGGTGCCGGCGGCGATGCCCACCACGCCGCTGTACTCGAAGATGAGGTATTCACCACCGAGGATGAACAGCACCAGCACGAGATGGCCGGCGAACATGTTGAACGTCAGTCGCAGCGTCAGCGTCAGCGGCCGGATGATGATCGTCGAGACGAACTCGATCGGGGCCAGCAGGATGTAGACCGGCCACGGGATGCCGGACGGGAACATCATGTTCTTGAAGTAGCCGCCAAGCCCCTCCCGTTTGATCCCGATGGCGTTGAACAGGATGCAGGAGATCACCGCGAGGAACAGCGGGATCGCGATGCGGGACGTCGCCGGGAACTGCACGAGCGGCAGGATGCCGCTGATGTTCAGGGTGGCCAGGAAGAAGAACACCGTCGCGAGGTAGGGGACGTACTTCAGGCCCGGCTTGCCGATGGCGTCCAGGGCGATCGAGTTGCGCACGAAGCCGTAGAGCGACTCGCCCACGAACTGCGTCTTGCCAGGGACCATGGCCGCGCGGCGGGCGGCGAGGAAGAAGAACACCGCGACGGCGAGCGAGCCCAGGATGACGATGAGCATCGGCTTGGTGACGAAGGTGCCTTCGCCGAACGCCGGCGGATACACGAAGGTGCCGGGACCCGGGCTGACGAAACCTTCGCCTTCGACGGCGAGGACCGAACTGCTCACGACATCCCTTCTGACGGACCCGGATTGCGGTCACTGATCACGTTGTCTACCGTAGCGAAACCACACGAGGTACAGCCCGGCGCCCATCCCGAGGAGCAGGCCAAGCATCACGAACAGCCGATTGTCGAGCCGCTCAGCGACCAGGAAACCCACGCCGCCCCACACGAGGACACCGGAGATGACCAGCCCGAGCGCACCGTAGGCGTCGGCCTCACCTTCGCGTCCGGCAGCCCGTTCGGACTCGGCGTTTGACGAGTCGTCTGGAGCATCGGACGGCATGGCAGGGGCAGACTACAGGGTGGCCTTGGGGCGCCCGAGGAGGGCCACCTGTGCACCCACCCAGACCAGCGTGCAGGCGATGATGGTGAGCGCCGTCCACCTGGTGTCGACCACCTGCGTGCCGACCGCCAGGCTGAGCACGAGCAGCAGGACGAGGAGCCGAAGGACGTACGTCGTGAGCAGCACGACCAGGCCGAGCCCCGCCCGCGAGGTGTCCCCACCGACCAGCAGCAGCGGAACGGCGCCGGTCCAGAAGAAGCCGATCACGACGACGGCCGCGAGAACGGCGCCCAGCGGCGCGCCCGGCACCTCGGCCACTGCGCCAGCCAGCGCCGACACCCCCGGCGGCCAGGGTGGCCAGCGGCGGTCCTGCGCTCATCGGCGGGCCGCAAGCAGCCGCGGCGCCTTCGACACGATCAAGGCCAGGGCGGTGACGGTCCCGAGGACGGCGAGCACCGGTAGTGGTCCTCCGGTGATCGATGCGGCCACCGCGCCGAAGGCCAGCAGCGCGGCCCAGAAATACATGATCAGCACGGCGCGGGTGTGGCTGTGGCCGATCTCGAGCAGCCGATGGTGCAGATGAGCCTTGTCCGGTGCGAAGGGCGACCGGCCGGCGCGGGTGCGGCGGACGACCGCCAGCAGCAGGTCGAAGAACGGCACCGCGAGCACAGCCAGCGGCAGCAGCAGCGGCAGCAGGACCGGGAAGGAGGCCGACGCCGACAGGTTGGCATAGCTGAACTGCCCCGTCAGGCTGGTCACCGACGCAGCCAGCATGAGGCCGATCAGCATGGAGCCGGAGTCACCCATGAAAACCCGGGCCGGGTTGAAGTTGTGTGGCAGGAAGCCCAGGCAGGCGCCGGCCAGGACGGCCGCGATGAGGGTCGGTGAGCTGATGCGGTCTTGGCCGACCCCGCCGGTGAGCAGTCCGGACGACAACGCGTAGGTGAACGCGAAGAAGGCGAGCGCCGCGATCGCGCCGACCCCGGCCGCAAGGCCGTCGAGCCCGTCGACGAAGTTGATCGCGTTGATCGTGAGCAACGCGAGAAGCACTGTCAGGGGGACGCTCTCGGGCCCCAGGGAGACGGCGCCGATGCCGGGCAGCGTGATGGTCAGCAGCTGCGGTCCGAGCAGAATCATGACGCCGACGGCCACCACCTGCCCGGCGAGCTTGGTGAGCGCATCGATGTCCCAGCGGTCGTCGGCCGCGCCGAGCAGCACGATGATCCCGCCGGCCACGACGACGGCCTGCACGTCGGAGTAGGCGAACACGCGGTTGAGACCGGGCAGCGCGCCGGCCACCAGGAATGCGACGCAGACCCGGCATACATCGCGAGCCCGCCCAGCCGGGGGATGGGGATGGCGTGCACGTCCCGGTCGCGCGGCTCGGCCATCGCGCCGATGCGGATGGCGAAGCGGCGCGCGACGGGCGTCAGCAGGAAGGTGACGGCCGCGGCGACGCACAGGACGAGCAGGTACTCCCGCACGAGCGGACGTTAGCGGCAATATGCCGGGTGTGCGGCGACGAGGGCCTCGACGCCGGTACGTACCTCGCCCGCGGCCGATCCGTCGGCGTCCCGGACGGCGCGGCCGATCAGGGCGCCGATCTCCTTCATGTCGCCCTCGCCCATGCCTTGCGTCGTGACGCTGGGGGTCCCCACTCGGACCCCGCTCGCGACGGAGGCGGGCTGCGGGTCGTACGGGATCGCGTTCTTGTTCAGCACGATGCCGGCCCGGTCGCAGCGCAGCTCGGCGTCCTTGCCGCTGACCCCCAGGCCTTGCAGGTCGAGCAACGCCAGGTGCGTGTCGGTCCCTCCGGTGACCGGGCGCATGCCCTCGGCGGCGAGCGCCTCGGTGAGCGCCCGGGCGTTGGCGACGACCTGTCGGGTGTAGGCCTGGTAGTCCGGCGACATGCACTCTTTGAGGTTCACCGCCTTGGCAGCCACCGCGTGCATGAGCGGCCCGCCCTGCATCATCGGGAAGACGGCCTTGTCGAGCTTGGCGGCGTGCTCGGCCGTGCAGACGAAGGCGCCGCCGCGCGGGCCGCGCAGCACCTTGTGGGTGGTGAACGTGACGACGTCGGCGTACGGCACCGGGCTCGGGATCGCCTGCCCGGCGACGAGGCCGATGAAGTGGGCGGCGTCGACCATGAGGACGGCACCGACCTCGTCGGCCACTTCGCGGAAGGCGGCGAAGTCGATCAGCCGGGGGATCGCCGACCCGCCACAGATGATCATCTTTGGCCGGTGCTCGCGGGCGAGCGAGCGCATCTGGTCGTAGTCGATGTCCTCGGAGTGCGGACCGCCGTCGTTGGGGCGTACGCCGTAGTGCACCGCCCGGAACCACTTGCCCGAGAAGCTGACCTTCGTGCCGTGGGTCAGGTGGCCGCCGTGCGGCAGCGACATCGCGAGAACCGTGTCGCCCGGCTCCAGGAACGCCCCGTAGACGGCGAGGTTCGCGCTGGCACCGGAGTGCGGCTGCAGGTTGGCGTGCTCGGCGCCGAACAGCTCCTTGGCCCGGTCGATCCCGATCTGCTCGGCGATGTCGACCACCTCGCAGCCGCCGTAGTAGCGCTTGCCGGGGTAGCCCTCGGCGTACTTGTTCGACAGCGTCGAGCCCAGCGCGGCGAGCACGGCAGGGCTGGTGAAGTTCTCGCTCGCGATGAGCTGCAGGCCGCCCCGCAGTCGTTCGAGCTCGTCGAGAAGCACCGCCGCGATCTGCGGGTCCACCTGCTGGAGGGCGTCGAAGTCAGGTCCCCAGAACGTCATGGCGGTGCTCCTCGGTCGGTCGGGCCTGTGCTCGGCACACTAGCGGGGGCGGTCAGCCGGCCCGGACGCCGGCGAACAGGTCGAGCGGACCGGCGAGGGTGCGCGCCACGAGGTTGCCGCAGACCGCGAACGAGGACTCGGGGGCGTTGTACGGGTCGTCGAGGTCGTCGTCGCGCGGGCGGTCCGGCGGGACGAGCCCGCGCATTGCCGCGGCCGCCGCGACGAGCGCCCGGGCCCGGTCGACGACGTCGCCGGTCGGCAGGGCGGCCGGGTCGACCGCAGTGACCAACCGGGCGAACTCGCGCAGCGTGAAGGTGCGGCTCGCCGCCCGGGGCTGGAGCACCACTGCCGCGGCGCGGTGCTCGCGGGCGGCCCCGAGCACGAGGTCGGCGCCCGCGACGTGCTCGGCGACCAGCTCGCGGGCCCGGAAGTCGCGGCCGTCGACCCCGTGCCGGTCCAGGATGCTGTGGGCGTACGGCTCCATCGGTGACCCCGTGTGCCCCCAGGTGCCGGCCGACTCGACCAGGAAGCGATCGGCCTGCTCGCCGAGGCGGCTGGCCAGCCCGGCCCGCATCAGGTGCTCGGCCATCGGCGAGCGGCAGATGTTGCCGGTGCAGACGTGCAGCACCCGGAAGGTGGAGTCGGTCACGGGTCCACCTCGAGGTCGGGCAGCAGCGTTCGCAACTCATCCGTGTCCAGCGCCCCGGCCCGGCGCAGGCTCGGGCGCTCCCCGGTCAGGTCGACGATCGTGGACGGGACGCGATCGGCGCAGGTGCCGGCGTCGAGGTAGACCGCGACCGACGCGCCCAGCTGCTCCTGTGCCTCGGCTGCCGTCACCGCCGGTGGCAGGCCGGTGCGGTTGGCGCTGCTGACTGCGAGCGGACCGGTCTCGACGAGCACGGCGAGCGCGACCGGGTGCGACGGCATCCGGACCGCGACGGTGCCGCGGGTCTGGCCGAGGTCCCAGGCCAGGGATGGGGCGGCCCGCACGATCACCGTGAGCGGTCCCGGCCAGAAGCGCTCCACGACCTCGCGCAGCGTCGAGCTGACATGCTCGGCCAGCCCGTCGATGCCGCGCCACGCGCCGACGAGCACGGGCACGGGGAGGTCACGCCCGCGACCCTTGGCGGCGAGCAGCCGGCGAACCCCGGGCGGGGAGAAGGCGTCCGCGGCGAGGCCGTAGACGGTGTCGGTCGGCAGCACGGCCAGCTCGCCCCGGCGCAGGACCGCGACGGCTTCAGTCACGCCCTGCGTCGCGTCCTGCTGGACGTCGAGCGTGATCAAGGAGTCCACCTCGCCGTCACGTATCGGTCCCGACCGGCGGCGTCCCGGTGATCGGCGACCTCGATCCAGCCCCCGGCTGTGGCGAACAGCTCAGGCGCGCTGGCTCCCTGTCGGTCGGAGTGCTCGACGACGACCAGCCCGCCCGGTCGCAGCAGCCGCCGGGCGGCCTGTTCGACGAGCCGCACCACGTCGAGCCCGTCCTGTCCGGCCCACAGCGCGATCGCCGGGTCGTGGTCCACGACCTCCGGGTCGGGCAGGTGGGCCTCGGTGGTCGCGACGTACGGCGGGTTGCTGACGACCAGGTCGAGCCGGCCGTCCAGCGCAGGAAGGCACCCCTCGACGCTGCCCAGGTGCAGGTGCACCTCGGGATCGCCGGCGGCCACCCGGAGGGCGGCGTTGCGGCGCGTCCACTCCAGCGCCTGCGGGTCCCGCTCGACGGCGTGCACGGTGGCGCCTGGGATCTCGTTGGCCAGGGCGAACGCGATCGTCCCGCTGCCGGTGCACAGGTCGACGCAGAGCGGGTTCGCCCAGCCCTCCCGCCGTACGGCGTCGACGGCCCACTGCACGACGGATTCGGTCTCGGGCCGCGGAACGAACACCCCTGGTCCGACGGCCAGCTCGATGTAGCGAAAGCCTACGGTGCCGGTGAGGTGCTGCAGCGGAACCCGCTGAACACGGCGGGCTACCAGCTCCTCATAGGCCGCCGCCTGCGCGTGGTCCAGCTCGTCCAGCATCATCAGGTCGGACGGCTTGGCCAGGCCGAGCACGTGCACGGCCAGCGCCTGGGCGTCGTGCTCGGGGGACGCCACGCCGGCAGCGTCCAGCTGCTCCCCGGCCGCCCGGATCGCCGCACGCAGGGGGCTCATCCGGGCCCCTGCAGCTTGGTCGTGGTGTCGGCGTCGACCAGTGACTGGATGACGGCGTCGAGGTCGCCGTCGAGCACCGAGGTGAGGTTGTTGGCCTTGTAGCCGCTGCGGTGGTCCGCGACGCGGTTGTCGGGGTAGTTGTAGGTCCGGACCTTCTCGCTGCGGTCGACGGTGCGGATCTGGGCACCGCGTACGGCGCTGTCCTTCGCGGCCTGCTCCTCAAGCGCCAGCGCGAGCAGCCGGGCGCGCAGCACGCGCATCCCCGCCTCCTTGTTCTGCAGCTGGCTCTTCTCGTTCTGCATGGCGACGGTGACGCCGGTGGGCAGGTGTGTGATGCGCACAGCGGAGTCGGTGGTGTTGACGCTCTGCCCCCCGGGCCCGGAGGAGCGGTAGACGTCGATGCGCAGGTCGCTGGCGTCGATCGTCACGTCGACCTCCTCCGCCTCGGGCAGCACGAGGACCCCAGCGGCGGAGGTGTGGATGCGGCCCTGGCTCTCGGTGACGGGCACCCGCTGGACCCGGTGTACGCCGCCTTCGTACTTCAGCCGGCCGAACACCGGGTTGGCCGGGTCGCGGCTCTTCACCGCCAGCTGGATGTCCTTGTAGCCGCCGAGCTCGCCCTCGGTCGCGCTGATCAGCTCGGTCTTCCATCCGCGGCGCTCGGCATAGCGGGTGTACATGCGCACGAGATCACCTGCGAACAGGGCCGACTCGTCACCGCCCTCCCCAGCCTTCACCTCCAGCAGGCAGTCCTTGCCGTCGGCCGGGTCGCGCGGGACGAGCAGGTCGCGCACCCGCACCTCCAGCTCGCCGAGCTGCTCGGTGAGCACCTCCGCCATCTCGGCCATCTCCCTGTCCTCGGCCATCTCCTGCGCCGCGGCGAGGTCGGCCTGCACCGTCTGCTGCTCGCGGATGGCGGCCACCAGCGGGCCGAGCTCGGCGTAGCGGCGGCCGAGCTCGCGGGCGCGCGCCTGGTCACCGTGCACCGTCGGGTCGGCGAGCGCCGCCTCGAGATCGGCGTATTCACTCAGGGCGTTGTCGGTCGGCGTGCCGAGCGTCTCGGACATGGGTTTCCTGCTCTTTCCGGGAACGGCAGCGGCGCCCGACCCCCGGAAAGGGGCGGGCGCCGCAGGGGAGCTACTTGGAGCGCTTGCCGAAGCGCTGCTCGAACCGGGCCACCCGGCCGCCCGTGTCGAGGATCTTCTGCTTGCCGGTGTAGAAGGGGTGGCACTGCGAGCAGACGTCGGCGTTGATGACGCCGCTCTTCTCGGTGCTCTTGGTCGTGAAGCTGCTGCCGCAGGTGCAGGTCACCGTCGTCTCGACATACGTCGGGTGGATGTCGGCCTTCATCGCTGTGCCTCTCGGTCGGGAGGGCCGCCGGGTCTGCGAGCTGCAGGGAACCGGTGCCCCGTTGCGGACCAGTGTGCCAGAGCGGCGCACCGAGAGGTCAACGTCCTGCGGGCCGGGCGCCTTCCCAGGTCCTACGCGTCGCCGTGCGTGTGCTCCTGGTACTCCGCGCGGAACTCGGCGAGCGCAGCGAACAGCGTGTCGAGCCGGGTCGTCATGTCGGCGCGAAGCTCGACCACGCCGGCGCGCACCTCGGCCACGTCCGAGCGCACCTCGGCCAGCCCAGCCCGGATCTCGGACATGTCGACCCGCAACTCCGACATGCCGGCCCGTAGGTCGATCGTGCTTCCCCGCGACTCGGCGATGAGGGACTTGGGCTGACTGCCGCCGAGGTCGGCGCCGCGTCAGTCCTGGTCGACCGTCGTTTTCTGGATCTGCATGAGAAACTCGACGTTGGTGCGGGTCGACTTCATCTTGCCGAGCAGGAGCTCAAGCGAGGCGGTGGCGTCGAGCGCATGCAGCACCCGGCGCAGCTGCAGGACGATCCGCAGCTCCTCGGGAGCCAGCAGGATCTCCTCCTTGCGGGTGCCGGAGGCGTCGACGTCGATCGCCGGGAAGATGCGCTTGTCCGCGAGCCGTCGGTCGAGCTTGAGCTCGGCGTTGCCGGTGCCCTTGAACTCCTCGAAGATCACGGTGTCCATCGCCGAGCCGGTCTCGACCAGCGCCGTGGCGAAGATCGTGAGTGAGCCGCCGTGCTCGATGTTGCGCGCCGCGCCGAGGAACCGCTTGGGCGGGTAGAGCGCCGCCGAGTCGACGCCACCGGTGAGGATGCGACCGGACGCCGGAGCGCCGAGGTTGTAGGCGCGACCCAGGCGGGTGATGGAGTCGAGCAGCACGACCACGTCGTGGCCGAGCTCGACGAGGCGCTTGGCGCGCTCGATCGACAGTTCGGCGACGGTGATGTGGTCCTGCGGCGGCCGGTCGAAGGTCGAGGCGATGACCTCGCCCTTCACCGAGCGCTGCATGTCCGTGACCTCTTCGGGCCGCTCGTCGACCAGGACGACCATGAGGTGGCACTCGGGGTTGTTCGTGGTGATCGCGTTGGCGATCGCCTGCATCACCATCGTCTTGCCGGCCTTCGGCGGGCTGACGATGAGCGCGCGCTGGCCCTTGCCGATCGGCATGACCAGGTCGATGACGCGGGTGGTGAGGATGCCCGGCTCGGTCTCGAGCCGTAGCCGGTCCTGCGGGTAGAGCGGCGGTGAGCTTGGTGAAGTCCGGCCGCTTGTGCGCCTCGGACGGGTCCAGGTCGTTGACGGAATCGAGGCGTACGAGCGCGTTGTACTTGTCCTTGCGCTCCCCCTCGCGCTGCTGGCGCACGGCGCCGGTGACCGCGTCGCCGCGCCGCAGGCCGTACTTGCGCACCTGCTGCAGCGACAGGTAGACGTCCGACGGGCCGGTCAGGTAGCCGGTGGTCCGCACGAAGCCGTAGTTGTCGAGGATGTCGAGGATGCCGCCGACCGGCATGAGGACGTCGTCGTCGCTGACGACCGGATCCGGCTCGTTGCCGCCGAAGCGCTCCTGGCGGTTGGTGCGGTTGCGGTTGCGGCCACGCTCGCGGAAGCGACCGCGTCGGCCGCTGCCGAACTCGTCGTCGTCGCGCGGACCACCGCCCTGCTGGGGCCGGTCGTCCTGCTGCCGGTCCTGGGTCACCCTGGGCTGCCGGTCATTGGGCTGCCGGTCGGGCCGGTCGGCCGGTCGCCCCGGTCCTGGCGCGGCGCCCGGTCGGTACGGGCCACGATCATCACCGTCGCTGGACGCACCGCCGGCAGCAGCCGCTGGTCCGGCGTCCGCGTCGTTGTCGCCGGACTGGGCGGCCTGCCGCTCCTGGCGGCGGGCCTCCCGCTCGAGGAACCGCTCGCGTCCGCGGTCGACGCGCTCGGGACGCGTCGACTGCTCACCATCAGCGCCCTGGCCCTCGACGGGCGGGGTGGCCGTGTCCTCGGAGGCCGGCGAGAGGTGACTCCAGAGGCGTTGCCGGGTCGGCGACCGGCGCGGCTGGCCGTCGCGGCGGATGCGCCGTTTCGCAGGCCGTACGGACGGCGCCGCTGGGAGCGGCAGGGGCCGGGTCGGCCGTCGGCGCTGCGCCGGCCTGGCTGGTGCCGGCCTGCGCTCGTCTGGATGGCTTCGATGAGCTGGCTCTTGCGCAGTCGGCCTACGCCGCTGATTCCGAGCTGACCGGCCATGGCCTGGAGCTCGGGCAGCACCATCGCGGCCAGGCCACCGCTGGTGGCGCGCTCGTGGCGGGACGCGCGGCGCGGCGCAGCGGCTGAGTCCTGCGTCTCTGCGGATGCGCCCGCGAGGCGTTGTCCTGCAGCAGGTCGGTGTTGTCGGTCAAGGAGGTTCCTCCCGGTGGGCTGCCCGGCCGCGGGCGCGGCGGGGCGTCTGTGCTGATGCGTCCGGTCCGGAACGGGTGCGACCGGTGAGCCTCGCCATGGAACGAGGTGCTGAAGGGACCGTCGCCCACAGATCGTTGCTCGCGCGCCCCTGTTCGCCGCGCGGTAGCGGCTCGGAAGGGAACGCCGCGCCGGAGCTGCGACCGGGGGTCGCGCTGCCCGGCAACGAGCACGTGGCCCTGTGCGGGGGGGCGACTGGTGCAATGCCCAGCGTACCAAGCCCGCCTCCTGCACAACAACGTCCGCTCCGGCGTGTTCCGCGGTCCAGGCGCGCGACCCCTCGTCGGCGGCAGCGGTACCACACAGGGCGTCTCGCCTCGAAGGATCAACGACCTGGGCGCCGCACATCTCGACATCGAGCGGACGCACGGACCAGCCTTCCGCTCCTCGGTCGCCGACCGAGCCGGGCGCGTGGCTTTCGTGGTCAGTGCCAGGACGGTCGGGCCGGCACCGCTGACCACCGCAGGCACACCCCGTTCCCTCAGCCGGGCCACCAGCTCGGCGGTGCTTGGCATCGCCGGCGCGCGGTAGTCCTGGTGCAGCCGGTCCGCCGTCGCGGCGAGCAGCAGTGCCGGCGCGACGGTGAGGGCGTACGGCAGGAGGGCTGCGCGCGAGGCGTTGAGCACGGCATCGGCGTACGGCACCGTCGCCGGGAGCAGGCCGCGTACCTGCGCGGTGGACGACCGAAGGGCAGGGACGAAGGCGACCGGCGCGAGATCGGCGTGGGCCTCGAGCCGGATCGCGAACGGGCTGCCGTCGTCCCGCATCCAGGCGAAGGTGATCCCGCCCAGCAGGCAGGCCGCGACGTTGTCGGGATGCCCTTCGAGGTCGGTGCGCCAGCGCGAGGCAGGCGTCGTCGCCCAGGACCTGCTCCCCACCGGCCACCAGTGCGCGCGCCGCGACGACGGCCGCCACGATGGCCGCCGAGGAGGAGCCGAGCCCCGCGACTGGGGGATGCGGTTGGCGCAGACCACCTCCAGCCCGGGCGGCTGCTCCCCCATGCGGTCGAAGGCGGCCCGCAGCGCGCGTACGACGAGGTGGGTGCCGTCGCGCGGCAACCTCGTCGTCACCCCTCGCCCGTGATGTCGAGCGACAGCCCGGCCGGGGTCACGCGTACGGTCACCTCGTCGTAGAGCTGGAGGGCCATGCCGGCGCTGTCGAACCCGGGGCCGAGGTTGGCGCTGGTGGCGGGTACGCGTACGCGCACCGGTGTGGCACGAAAGGACGGCACTAGCTCTCCTCGACGGCCGCGACGACCGCAGCGGGGTCGCGCAGGCGCCGCGTGACCATCCACCAGCCGCCCGCGTAGAGCAGGACGATGCCGCCGGAGGCCGCGAGCAGGTCGCGCGCCGCGACGACGTCGGACAGCAGCCCGAACGCCACCTGGCTGACCGCGATGATCAGCGTGGCGAGGGTGTAGTCGGCACTGAACACCCGGCCGCGCAAGGCATCCGGGACGACGGCCTGCAGGCCGTACGTCGACAGGATCCAGTTGGCGCCGCCGCCGGCGTGCGCGACGGTGAGCAGCACGAGCACCAGCCAGAACGTCCCCGTGATCCCGATCAGCGAGGTAGCCGACGCCGAAGACGGCCATCGAGCCGGCGAGCACGCTGTACAGCCGGGCGGAGTCGGTCGCCCGCCGCCGCAGCACAGCGGGCCGACCAGGGCGCCCACGCCGCGCGCGCTGTACATCAACCCGATGCCGAGCGGCCCCAGCCCGAAGGCGGCGGCGCCGTACAGCGGGAACAGCGACAGCGCGCCGTTGCCGAACGCGGGGCCGCCTTGCAGGTGAGCAGGGCGAGGACGCGGTGCTCGCGGCGGGCGTAGGACAGGGCCTCGCCGATGTCCTGGCGGACCGGGCGCCGCTCGCGGGGCGGGACCGTGGGGTCGGAGAACGGCCGGCTCGTAGCGGCGGTGAGCCCTGCGGCGCCGAGCAGCAGGACGGCGTCGAGCACGAAGCACACGGTGAAGCCCAGCGTGGCGGACAGCAACCCGCCGAGGCCGGCGCCGACCGCCAGCATGGTGCCCCAGGACGCGCCGTTCAGGACGGCGGCGGTCGACAGGTCCTCCTCGTCGACGAGGTTGGGCAGCGCCGCGGCACCCGCCGGCTGCGCGAACGCCTTCGCCGCCGCGACGATGCCGATCGCGACCAGGGCGATCCACGCCGTCGCCTCCGACCGGACGAGCACGAGCAGCAGCGCGGCGAGGCCGGCCACGAGATTGCTGACGACGATGACCCTGCGCCGGTCCAGACGATCGATGACGGTGCCGGCGTAGGGGCCGACGAGGGCGAAGACCAGCGTGTCCGCGGCGAGGACGAGGGCGCCCCAGATGCCGGTCCCGGTCAGCTGTGGAAGCAGGACGAGCAGCGGGATGATGGCGAACCAGTCGCCGCCCAGCGCGATGAGCTGGGCGAGATAGGCGCGCCGGAAGTCCTTCTCGCGACGCAGCAGGTCGAGGTAGGCCCTCAAGACCGGATCTGCGGGACGGGGCTCGGGCCGGTCCGGATCGTGGCCCTGCTGACGGGTGGAGGGTTCACAGGTGGAGATCCAGCGCCAGCGCAGCCGCCTCGGCGCTGTTGGCGATGGTTCGCGGCTTCGGCGCGCCGCTGATCGCCCAGTCCGGGTCCTTCAGGCCGTTGCCGGTGACGGTGCACACCACGCGCTCGCCCGGCGAGATCATCCCCGCCGCGTGGGCCTGCAGCAGGCCGGCGACGCTCGCGGCCGAGGCCGGCTCGACGAACACCCCCTCGCGCGAGGCGAGCAGGCGGTACGCCGACAGGATCTGCCGGTCGGTCACCGCCTGGATGTCCCCGCCGGACTCCTCGCGGGCGTCGAGCGCCTGCTGCCAGGACGCGGGGTTGCCGATCCGGATGGCGGTCGCGATGGTCTTCGGCGCCGGCACGCGCACCCCCGACACGATCGGTGCCGCGCCGGCGGCCTGGAAGCCCAGCATGCGCGGGCGGTGCGAGGCTGTGCCGTCGTCGGCGTACTCGCGGTAGCCCTTCCAGTAGGCCGTGATGTTGCCGGCGTTGCCGACGGGCAGGCAGTGGACGTCCGGGGCGTCCCCCAGGGCGTCGCAGACCTCGAAGGCGGCGGTCTTCTGGCCGTCGATGCGGTCTGGGTTGA
The DNA here is from genome assembly GCA_030447385.1 of Mycobacteriales bacterium. Lineage (GTDB taxonomy): Bacteria > Actinomycetota > Actinomycetes > Mycobacteriales > SCTD01 > SCTD01. The sequence continues at coordinate 153,797 of JAUJOY010000006.1, read as the reverse complement.
CCGAGTTGACCAGCGTCGTCGGGTAGTCCTCGGACAGCACGCGGCACAGGTCGAGGCAGTCGTCGAAGTTGCCCTGCACCTGGAGCAGCCGCGCCCCGTGGACGAGGGCCTGCGCCAGCTTGCCCATCGCGATCTTGCCTTCCGGCACGAGCACCGCGCAGGTCAGGCCGCCCTTGGCGGCGTAGGCCGCGGCGCTCGCGCTGGTGTTCCCGGTGCTCGCGCAGATGACCGCCTTGCTGCCGGCCTCGACCGCCTTGCTGATGGCCATCGTCATGCCGCGGTCCTTGAAGGACCCGGTCGGGTTGGCGCCCTCGACCTTGAGCCACACCTGCGTTCCGACCAGCTCGGAGAGCACTCCGGCGTGCACGAGCGGGGTCGCGCCCTCGAGCAGGGTGACCACGGGCGTGGTGGCCGTGACGGGCAGGCGGTCGCGGTACTGCTCGATGAGGCCGTTCCAGCCGGCCCAGGCGGCCAGGGCCGTTCCTGATGCGGTGGTCATGCCTCGCCCTCCACCCTCATCACCGAGGCGACGGCGCGCACGCTGTCCAGGCTGCGCAGCTGCTCGACCACGGCCTGAAGGGCCGCGTCCGTGGCGGTGTGCGTGACGACGACGAGGCTGGCGTCGTCGCCGTGCCCCTCCTGCCGCACGGTGCGGATCGAGACGTCGTGGTCGGAGAACGCCGAGGCGACGGCCGCGAGAACACCTGCCTTGTCGGCGACGTCGAGGCTGATGTGGTAGCGGGTGACCGCCTCGCCGATCGGGCGTACGCGCAGGTCGGCGTAGTCGGACAGGCCCGCGCCGCGGGCGCCGGACAGGGCGTTGCGGGCGACGGCGACCAGGTCGCCGAGCACCGCGCTGGCGGTCGGCGACCCGCCCGCGCCGGGTCCGTAGAACATCAGCCGGCCCGCGCTGGCGGCCTCCACGAACACCGCGTTGTAGGCCTCGCGCACGCTGCCGAGCGGGTGCGTGCGCGGGATCATCGCCGGGTGGACGCGCACGGACACGGCGTCCCCGTCCTTCTCCGCGATGGCCAGCAGCTTCACCACGCACCCCATCGCCTTGGCGCTGGCGACGTCGGCTGCGGTGACCTCGGTGATGCCCTCGCGGTGCACGTCGGCCGCGACCACCCGGGTGTGGAAGGCCAGCCCGGCGAGGATCGCCGCCTTCGCGGCCGCGTCGAACCCCTCGACGTCAGCCGTGGGGTCGGCCTCCGCGTAGCCCAGCGCCGTGGCCTCGTCGAGCGCGTCGAAGAAGCCGGCACCGGTCTCGTCCATGCGGGTCAGGACGAAGTTGGTGGTGCCGTTGACGATGCCCGTGACCCGCGAGATCTGGTCACCGGCCAGGGACTCCCGCAGCGGCCGCAGCAGCGGGATCGCCCCGGCGACGCTCGCCTCGTAGTAGAGGTCGGCGCCCTTGGCGGCCGCGGCCGCGTGCAGGGTCGCGCCGTCCTCGGCGAGCAGGGCCTTGTTGGCGGTGACGACGCTCTTGCCGGACTCGAGCGCCGACAGCAGCAGGCTGCGGGCCGGCTCCAGTCCGCCGATCACCTCCACCACCAGGTCGACGTCGTCGCGCCCGACCAGCCCGGCCGCGTCGGTCGTGAACAGCTCGCTGCGCACCGGGAGGTCGCGGACCTTGCCGAGGCGGCGCACCGCGATGCCGGCGATCTCGAGCGGCGCGCCCACCCGGGCGGACAGGTCGTCGCCGGAGCCTGTGCAGCAGGCGCACCACCTCCGAGCCCACGGTGCCGCAGCCCAGCAGGGCCACGCGCAGCGGCGGCACGGAGCATCAGCACCCTCACCGCGTCGAAGTGGGTGGCGGTGCAGCACTTGCAGGTCCGGCCGGCCGGCAGCGGGGGCGGGGCCAGCAGCCGGCGGCCACGGGTGACGGCGGCCGCCAGCAGGGCGAGGGCACCTCCGGCGTAGGCCAGTGCCGCCGCCGCGCCGAGGAGCGCGCCGACCAGCAGCCCGGCGGCGAGGACGACCCCGACGAGGGCGATGCAGAGCAGCCAGCCCAGCCGCCGCTGGCGGCCGGTCACGAGCGGTCCATGCGGAGCCTGGACGACGAGCAGCCCGAGGGCCGCGAGCACCAGGTAGACCGCGACCAGGCTGACGAGGACGCCCTCGCGGGAGCCGAAGACGGCCAGGAACAGCAGGGTGGCGAGGCCGAGCAGCCCGGCGTAGCGCGCCCAGTCGGTCGCGCTGAGCCCCTCGCCGTCCCCGGCCGCGCTCACTCGACGTCCAGGGCGAGCAGGTCGTCCTCGGTCTCGCGCCGGACGAGCAGGCGGGCCTCGCCGTCCCGCACGGCCACCACCGGCGGCCGGGGCACGTGGTTGTAGTTGCTGGCCATCGAGCGGTGGTAGGCACCGGAGGCCGGCACCGCGACGAGGTCGCCCGGTGACAGGTCGTCGGGCAGCGGCACGTCGTGGACGACGATGTCGCCGCTCTCGCAGTGCTTTCCGCAGAGGGTGACGTTGGCCGCCTCCGCGGTGGACGCCCGGGAGGCGAGCACCGCGGTGTAGCGGGCGTCGTAGAGCGCGGTGCGGATGTTGTCGCTCATGCCGCCGTCGACGCTGACATAGGTCCGCAGGCCCGGCGAGCTCCTTGACCGTGCCCACCTCGTACAGCGTGACGGTCGTCGGGCCGGAGATGGCGCGTCCGGGCTCGACCGCCAGTCGCGGCACCGGCAGGTCGACCGCCGCGCACTCGCGCTCGACGACCTTGCGCAGTCCCTGCGCGTAGTCGACGACGTCCATCGGGTCGTCGGCGGCGGTGTAGGCGATGCCCTGGCCGCCGCCGAGGTTGAGCTCGGGCAGCACCAGCCCGTGCTCGTCGCGGATCGCGTCGAGCAGCCCCACCATACGGTGGGCCGCGAGCTTGAAGCCGTGCACGTCGAAGATGTGCGAGCCGATGTGGCAGTGCAGGCCGACGAGCTCGAGCGAGGGCAGGCCGAGGATCCGGCGGGCGGCCTCCGCCGCGGCGCCGCTCGCGAGGGAGAAGCCGAACTTCTGGTCCTCCTGACCGGTCTGGACGTACTCGTGGGTGTGCGCCTCCACTCCCGGCGTCACCCGCACCTGGACACGCTGGCGTGCCCCGGCGCGCTCGGCGACGGCGGCCAGGCGCACCAGCTCGTCGAAGCTGTCGACCACGATGCGCCCGACGCCCGCCTCGACCGCCCGCACCAGCTCGGGCACGCTCTTGTTGTTGCCGTGGAACGTCAGCCGCTCCACCGGGAAGCCGGCCCGCAGCGCCACAGCCAGCTCGCCGCCGGTGCAGACGTCGAGGGACAGGCCCTCCTCGGCCACCCACCGGGCGATCGCGGTGCACAGGAACGCCTTGCCCGCGTAGTAGACGTCGCCGTCGGCAGCCCCTTCCGGCCGGAACGCGTCGCGCCACGCCCGGCAGCGGCCGCGGAAGTCGTCCTCGTCCAGGACGTACGCGGGGGTGCCGAACTGCGCCGCGAGGTCGCGGACGTCGACGCCCCCGAGGCGCAGGACGCCGTCCTCGCCGCGGGTCGCGGTGACCGGCCAGACGGCGGGCTCCAGGTCGCTGCGCAGCCGCAGCACGGCGGTCACATCCGCTCCGGTGCCGAGACACCGAGCAGGCGCAGGCCGTTCTCGAGGACGGTACGGGTCGCGCGCCACAGCAGCAGCCGTGGCGCCAGAAGCTCCGACGCCGGCTCGTCGCCCTTCGGCAGCACCTGGCAGTCGTCCCAGAACCGCTGCGCGGGCTTGGCGACCTTCTCCTCGAGGTAGCGGGCCACGCGGTGCGGCTCGCGCAGCTCCGCGGCCGTGGCCACCACCTGTGGGAACTGGGCCAGCGCCAGCAGCAGCTCGGCCTCGCGGGGGTGGGACAGCAGCGACAGGTCGACCTCGCCCGGCTCCGGCTTCCCGATCCCGAGCTCGGCCGCGTGGCGCAGCACCGAGGCGGCGCGCGTGGCGGCGTACTGCACGTAGAAGACGGGGTTGTCCGCGCTCTGCCGCGTCACCAGGTCGACGTCGAGGTCGAGGGTGGAGTCGGTCGAGGAGCGGGCGAGGGTGTAGCGGGCCGCGTCGGTCCCGGTCAGCTCCAGCAGGTCCTCGAGCGTGACGAGAGTGCCGGCGCGCTTGCTCATGCGCACGGGCTTCCCGCTCTGCAGGACGTTGACCATCTGGCCGATGAGGACCTCGAGGGTCTGCGACGGGTCGTCCCCTGCGCACGCCGCCAGCGCCCGGAGCCGGCCGACGTAGCCGTGGTGGTCCGCGCCGAGCATGTAGATGCAGCGGTCGAACCCGCGCTCGCGCTTGTCGACGTAGTAGGCGGCATCGGACAGGAAGTAGGTGCCGGCGCCGTCGCTCTTGACGAGCACCCGGTCCTTGTCGTCGCCGAAGTCGGTCGTGCGCAACCAGAGGGCGCCGTCCTGCTCGAAGACGTGGCCCTGCTTTCGCAAGCGGTCGAGAGCCCGCTCGACGGCGCCGGACCCCTTGAGGGACAGCTCGCTGAACCAGACGTCGAACTCCACGCCGAAGCTCGCCAGCGAGGCGCGGATCTCCTCGAGGGCGACGGCGAGCCCGAGGCCGCGGAAGCGCTCCAGGGCCTCGGCGGCCGGCCGCTCGAGCAGGTCGGGCTCCCGCTCGAGGACGCGCTGCGCCCACTCGGCCACGTAGCCACCCGCGTAGCCGTCCTCGGGCAACGGGTTCCCCGAGGCGGCCGCGAGCAGTGACTCGGCGAACCGGTCGATCTGCACGCCGCCGTCGTTGACGTAGTACTCCCGGGTGACCTTTGCCCCGCTGGCCTCGAGCAGCCGGGCGAGCACGTCGCCGACCGCCGCCCACCGGACCCCGCCGATGTGGATCGGGCCGGTGGGGTTGGCGCTGACGAACTCGAGGTTGACGTTCTGGCCGGCCGCCGCGGTGCTGGTGCCGTACGCCGGACCGCGCTCGAGGATGTGCCGCACGACCGAGCCGAGCGAGGCATGGGCGAGGCGGAGGTTGAGGAAGCCCGGACCCGCGACCTCGACGCTGTCCACCCCCTCGACCCGGCGCAGCCGGGCAGCCAGCAGCTCCGCGACCTCACGCGGCGGGCGGCCCGCCGGCTTGGCGAGCTGCAGGGCGATGTTGGTGGCGTAGTCACCGTGCTCGGCCACCCGTGGGCGCTCCACGAGGACCGCGGCGGGCGGCCTCACAGTGAGCTCACCGGCCTGGACCGCGTCGGCCACAGCAGCCCGCACAGCGGCGCCGAGCTCGAGAGGGGTCACCTCCCCAGGCTATCGTCCGGCCCCGCCTAGACTCCCGCGAGAAGCAGCGGGAACGCCTGTCCGGGCCCGCTCGTCGCACCGAGGGGCCGCGCTCCGCGCCTCCACCACTCGCACCGGGAGAGACCTGCGCATGCCGAAGTCGCCGCCGCCGCCACCGCGTGGAGGCTCGTCCCGTGGGAGCTCCTCGGGCCGCGGCTCCTCCCGACGGGCCGCTCCGACGAAGGTGGGCAAGCCGTTCCCGTGGGGGACCGTGCTCGGGTCGCTGGTGCTCGGTGCCGTCCTCATCGGCGTCGTCACCTACGCCGCCCTCAACCAGGGCTCGGGCATCTCCAGCGTCCTCACCGACCCGGACAACAACATCGAGGGCGTGGTCATCAGCGACGAGAAGACCCTGACCCGCAACCACGTGCAGGGTTCGGTGAACTACCCGAGGGTGCCGCCCCCGGTGGGGACCACAACCCGGCTCCCCAGCAGTGCGCGGTCTACAACGCCGCCATCGCCCCCGAGCACGCGGTGCACTCGCTGGAGCACGGCGCTGTCTGGATCACCTACGACCCGGCGGGGGCGGCGGACCAGGTGGACGCCCTGGCGGCCACCGCGGGGGCGACCCCTACCTGCTGATGAGCCCGATCGCGGGGCAGGACAGCCCGATCCTCCTGACCGCCTGGGGGCGCCAGCTGGCCGTCAGCAAGGCCGACGACGAGCGGGTCGACCAGTTCATCAACGCCTACAGCCGCAACGGTCCGCAGACCCCCGAGCGCGGTGCCGCCTGCGTCGGCAACACCACCACCGGCCCCGTGCGGGTCGCCGCTCCGGACGGCGCAATCCTGCCGTCCGGCGCAGCCACGGCGCCGGCGACGGGCGCCCCGAGCCCGGCAGCCAGTCCCCCGGCAGCTCCGGTGCCGAGCCCGGCCACGAGCTAGCTGGTCAGGCCGGCGGCAGGCCGGCAAGCCGGCGTACGACGTCGATCAGCTCGTCGGGGTCGAACGGCTTGGTGAGGTAGGCATCCACCCCGATCCGGCTGCCGCGCTCCAGGTCAGCCTCCTGCGCACGGGCCGACAGCAGCACGACCTTGATGCCGGCTGTCTCGGGGTCCGAGCGCAGCCGGCCGGCGGCCTCCCAGCCGTCGAGCCTCGGCATCATGATGTCCAGCGTGATCACGTCCGGCCGGACGTCCTTGACCTTGTCGAGGCAGTCCTGCCCGTCCACCGCCGTCGCGACCTCGAACCCCTCGAGCTCCAGGTTGACGGTGATCAGCTGACGGATGACGGTGTCGTCGTCGACCACCAGGACGCGACCCAAGCTGCTCGACATGGGCCGGACGCTACAGCCGGTCGGGGGGCCCGGCGGCGATCCGGCGGCTTGCGGCTCGGCTGGTAACGTCGCCCGCCCGAGCCCCCGTAGCTCAGGGGATAGAGCACTGCCCTCCGGAGGCAGGGGCGCAGGTTCGAATCCTGCCGGGGGCACGCACGAACCGCAGGTCACGCGGCACGAGCCTACCGCCGGCGAGCCGGCGAAGGCCGTCCATCACACCCGAGGCAGACGGGGCGGCATCCGATTGCCGCCGGGCGCCGGAGGCAATTTACGGGGGTGATCCGCTCCGGGCATGATGCCGGCCTCCAGCGGCGTGGAGTGCCTTCTCCACAGCCGCCAGCCGTGCGGGCGGCGGCGCCAGATGTCGCTCATCACGAAGGTCCCGCTGCGATCCTGTCCCAACACCGTCGCTGTCATCCGCACCCGCTGCAGGGACAGCGGCGGTGTCCCCGTCGACGTCCAGCTGCAGCTCTTCGACGACGTAGCTCCGGACGGCGTACTCCGGCAGCACCTCGAGCCAACGCGCCCGCGGCATGCGGGCATACGCAGGAGCAACGAGGGCTAGGGCATAGCTCGCGTCGAGGACTGCCTCGGCTGCCGTCACATCCCGGTGCAAGACGCAGAACTCGAACAGCTCAAGCTGCTGCTGCAAGTCGTCCTTCACCCGCCCAGCATGTCCACAGACACTTGCGTGGGCAAGGCGCTGCGCCTGTTGGCCAGGACGTTCGCCAGCCCAGGCGAAGATGTCCCAGTGCTCGGCGGGTAGCACACGACCCACGGCCTCACGATCCAGCCCAACCCTCCTCAGAGCAGGCCGCGACCCGTGAGCGCCCCGCGCAGGACGAGGCTGAGACCGAGCACCACGACCAGGCCGGCGGTTCCGAGTGGCAGCAGGCGTACGAAAGCCCGCCCGCGACTTCCCGACCAGCCGCGGCGGTCCAGCAGCGCCTGACTGCGAAGGAGCAGCAGGCCCGCCGCAGTCAGGGTGACGGCCATTCCCAGGCCGTAGGCCACGACGAGGATCACGCCGAACCAGGCGCGGCCGAGCGCGGTCGCGCTGAGCAGGACGAGCAGCGCCGACGGGCTGGGCACCAGGCCGCCGGCCACCCCCATGCCGGCCAGGGCTTTCCAGGACAGCGGACCGTCCGGGAGCGGTGCGTGGGTGTGCGAACGGCCGCCATGGGTGTGCGACCTGGGCTCGGCCGCGGCGGCCAGGGTGGCGGTGCCGGCAGACGCGGTACCGGCCGCCACCGGGATCGTAGAAGGTGTCGGGGGCGGGTGTTCGTGACCGTCGTGGTGGTCATCGTGCGGGTGCTCGTGGCCGTCGTGGTCGCGGTCGGGCCCCTGGCTGTGCTCGTGGCTGTGCTCGTGGTGCCCGCCCCGGTCGTGATGGGCGTGTTCGTGGTCCCCGTGACCGTGATCACCGTGGGCGTGCCCCGCCTCCCCGCGGAGCCGCCGGAGGGCGAGCGCTGCGAGGTAGACCCCGACTGCAGCGAGCAGCAGCCCGGAGAGCACCTCGGTGAACGGCACCACCAGCTCAGGTGCGGCGAGCGCACCGAGTGCCAGGACTCCCCCGAGCAGCAGCACGCTGGCGGTGTGCGTGAACGTCACGACGCCGCCGAGCTGCAGTGCCTGCCGCCGCGTGCCGCGCTGTCCGACCAGGTATGCAGCCATCACGGTCTTCCCGTGGCCGGGCGCCAGAGCGTGGAGCACGCCGAAGAGCACGGCCGCCCCGAGTGACACCACCGCGAAGGTCATCGTGAGGTCCGGCCGGCCGAGGAAGTCGGTGAACGCCCGGGAGACGCGGTCCACGCCACGAGGGGCGACCTCCTCGGTGGTCACCGCCGCCGCACCCGCCGAGCAGGCGGCGCCGGCGCGTACCTCGAACCGGGCGCTGCTGACGTCCAGCGGCGACTGCAGCAGGTCCTCGGGGTAGGAGGTCAGCAGTCCGGTAGGGCTGTCGGCGGGAACGTCCGCCGAGGTCAGCCGCCCGCACTCCGAAGACGCCGTCACCTCCCGCCAGCCGTTGCGCTCCACTGCCGCCGGGTCCGTGAACGTGACGGACGTGCGCGGGCGCACGCCGGTGTCGTACGTGCACGACACGCGCGTCGTCGCGAGGCCGGCCGCACCCGGACGGCCCGCACCTTCGGAGGCGCGCAGGGTCAAGGGCGCCGGCGCACCGTCGATGACAACCGAGAGCAGTCCACCGACCCGGTCGCACTCCCGCGCTCCGTACGCGGTGAGCTCGGCCGGCGAGAGCGCACCGTCGCGGTCGGTGTCCACCCCTGCACGTACCTGGCTGAGCTGGACCGTTGGGATCTCGGCGAGGTCGACCACGTGCATCACGACCAGGCCGGCTTCGGTGACGATCAGGCGATCCGCGGTGTTGACCGTGAAGTTGCCCAGCGGGTGGGCGAAGACCGCACCGGCCGGGAGGACCGTCAGGGCCGCCGCGCCGAGGAGTACCGCGAGCGCCCGTCTCATCCGAGCGTCGTCAGCAGCCTGCGCGCGCGGTCGGCCTGCAGGGGGTGGAACGCAGGGTTGAGCGCGAGCGCGCGCTGCAGCGAGGCGCGCGCGGCGCTGCGGTCGCCGGCGGCGGCCTCGATGACGCCGAGGTGGTAGGCGAGGACCGGGGACTTCAGGCCCAGCCGATTGGCCTGGCGGGCGATCGGCAGCGCCTCCGCGGACCGTCCAGCGGCGTGCAGCGCCCAGGCGTATGCGTCCTGGGTCAGGATGGCCGCCGGACGCTTCGCGTAGGCCTTCTCGGCACTGAGGACCGCGTCGGCCGCTACCCCGTGGTCGGCCTCGAACAGCGCGAGCTCGGTGTCCACGTCCTGACCGTTAGCGGCGTAGAGGCGCTGCGTCGCGCGTACGACGGCGTACTGCTCCTGCGCCGCATCGATCTGCCCGGTCGCCTCGAGCAGCTCGCCGTAGGCGACCAGGAACTCTGGTGACGGCAGCCGCTCGACCACGCGCCGGTAGTCCGCCGCGGCGGCCGCGGCGTCACCCGACGCCGCCGCGACCTTTGCGCGTCCTGCGGCAGCGGGGAGGTAGCCGGGGTCCGCGTCGAGCGCACTCTGATAGGCCAGCCGGGCCGCCTCGAGGTCCCCGGTGTTCCAGGCGAGCTCACCCAGGTAGTACTGCGCGAAGGCGATGTCGCCGGGCGCCCTGCCGTACGCCACCGCCTGCCGCAGCAACTCCCCGGCCTGCGCGACATCGCCGGTCAGCTCGACCGCGTATGAGGCACGGGTCAGCGCGTCCAGGCCTGGCCTCAGGTCGAGCATCCTCTGGACGGCTGCCCGCGCCTCCTCGTAGCGGCCGAGTTCGTTGAGCGCGTCGAAACGTACGGCGTAGGTCGTCGCGCTGAAGCCGTTGACCGCCAGGCTCTGCTCGCTGAGGGCGAGTGCCTCGGCGAAGTCGTGCCGGGCCGAAGCCAACGAGGCCTGACCGGTCAGCGCTGCGTCGTTGTCGGTCGGACGCAGCTCCAGCGCCCTGGCGAAAGCCGCCTCCGCCTTGCCGTAGAAGGTCGGGTCGGCGGTGAGCCGCGCCTGCTCGAGGTAGGCCATGCCCAGGGCTGACCACTTCGGGTGGTTCCCCGGCACCCGAGCAAGCTCTGCCTGAAGGCCGGCGATGCCTCGTGCCGTCGGATCCCCCGCCGAGCCTGAGGGGGCGCTCGTCGAGGCCGGTCCCGGCGGCGGCGGACCGGCCGCTGCGCCGATGGCGAGCAGACCGGCGGCCAGTCCCACGACGGCAGTAACCGACAGGGCGCCACGAGCCCAGCGCTGCATGCAGCCGTCCTTTCAGGCGAGGGGATTCGCACCCTACGGGGGGTGTTCGTCACAGCCGCCCCTCCGGCTTGCACCCGCCCGCAGCGAAGTCTGACCGGGAATGAACCGTTCGCCCGCCTCGTGCGGATGCCCGGACGGGGACGTTCTTCTTCGCGCCTCCCCTGCCCTCCGCGGGACGGCAGGCCACGACGTCCCGAGTGCGGGACGCGACTGCAGGGAGTTCCATGACCACTGTCTCCTCACGACGAGCGTCGGTGCGTCGCGCCGGGCGTGCGCTTGTCGCCGCAGGCATGGCTGTTGCCGGAACAGGCCTGGCCCTCGGGCCGGGCCTCGGTGGCGCATCCAGCCACCGGGAGGCGCCGCTGACCGCCGCCAACCCGCTGTCGGACAACACCGACACCTACGCGTTCGTCAGCCCGGACAAGCCCGACACGGTGACGCTCATCGCCAACTGGATCCCCTTCCAGGATCCCTCCGGCGGCCCCAACTTCTACCCCTGGGGCGCGGACGGCTATCGCTACAACATCAAGGTCGACAACAACGGTGATGCCAAGCCGGACATCACCTACCGCTGGACGTTCAAGAACGAGGACAAGCGGGGTACGAGCACCTTCCTCTACAACAACGGCGCCGTGAACTCCTTCAACGACCCCACGCTGCTGTTCAAGCAGACCTACAAGCTCGAGGCGATCGACGCGGCCGGCACGGCCACGACGCTCGTCGACAACGGCAAGGTCGCTCCCTCCCGCGTCGGTGACGCCTCGATGCCGAACTACGCGGCCCTGCGCGACGAGGCCATCACCCCGGTTCAGGGTGACGGCGGCTCGAGCTTCGTCGGTCAGGCCGACGACCCGTTCTTCCTGGACCTCAGGGTCTTCGACCTGCTGTACGGCGGTGACCTGTCCGAGGTCGGCAACGACACGCTGACCGGCTACAACGTCAACGCCATCGCGCTTCAGGTGCCCGTCTCCAAGATCACACAAGGGGGCGACGGCAGCGGCATCATCGGCGTCTGGTCGACCACCGACCAGCAGACCTTCACCCTCGCCGCAGGCAAGGCGACCCCCGGTGGCGAGTTCGTCCAGGTCTCGCGCCTCGGAATGCCGCTGGTCAACGAGGTGGTCGTGCCCGCCGGCCTCAAGGACGCCTTCAACAACCTGCCGCCGGAGATGGACGCCAGCGTCCAGGCGGTGGTCGACAAGGTCAACGACCCTGAGGTGCCCAAGCTCATCGAGGCCATCTACAAGATCCCTGCCCCGACTGCGCCCCGCGACGACATCTTCTCGATCTTCCTCACCGGCGTGGAAGGCCTCAACAAGCCACCGATGGTCAAGCCCGCGGAGATGATGCGGCTCAACACCAAAATCGCGCCGGCCGCCAAGCCGAACCGCCTCGGTGTCCTGGCCAAGGACACGGCCGGGTTCCCCAACGGCCGTCGCCTGATCGATGACGTGGTGGACATCGAGATCCAGGCGCTCGAGGGTGCCGTCCGCACCGGCAAGATCGTCGAGCCGCTGGCCGCCGGTGACGGCGTCAACGAGAACGACCTCAGGTTCGGCAGCACCTTCCCGTACCTCGCGCTGCCGCACTCCGGCTCGTCCACCGCGCCCCGAGGGACCGGAAAGGTCGCTGCCAGAGGCAATGCAGCAGGTGGCTCGGCCGGTGCCGGGAACACCGGTGCGGCTGGCCAGGGGGGCAGCGGGTCCTCCGGGAGCGCTCCGACCGGAGGTGTCGCCACCGGCTTCGGCGGGCTGGCGGACGAGGGGCTGCCGGTCCTTCCGGTGAGCCTCGCGCTCGTCGGCATCGCCCTGGCAGGCGCCGGCTTGTTCCTGCGCAAGCGCGCCGCGCAGTAGTTCGATGACGTCTTCGTCGCGCCGCGGTCCGGGGGATCCAGCTCCCGGGCCGCGCGCGACGGGGCCTGTCCGCGGCCATGTCCAGGCGCGTACGCACCCGTGGCGGGCCGCCGTCCTGCAGTCGATCGCGCTGATCGCGCTCTTCGCGGTGCAGGGCTCGATCCTGTCGGGCGTCCGCGCCGACGTGCAGGCTGACCGTGGCGTCGGCCCGCGCATCCCGGTGGCCGCCGTGCTGCCGGAGGTCGCCCCGCCGGTGAGCCTGCGGATCCCGACGCTCGACATCGACACGCGGCTCAGCGGACTGCGCAAGAACCGCGACGGCTCGCTGCAGGTGCCCGAGGATGCGAAGCGGGCCGGCTGGTACAGCCAGGGACCGGCGCCCGGGGACGACGGCCCAGCCGTCATCGTCGGCCATGTCGACAGCTTTCGCGGCCCAGGGATCTTCGCCCGCGTCGGCAGCCTCGTCCCCGGGGACGCGGTGGACGTCCTTCGCGCGGATGGGTCGGTCGCTGCCTTCGTCGTGGAGCGGGTGGAGACCTTCGCGAAGCGGAACTTCCCCACTGACGCGGTCTACCGGGGGGACGGCACGACGAGCCTGCGCCTGATCACCTGCGGCGGGGAGTTCGACCCCTCGGCGAAGAGCTACCTGAGCAACGTCATCGTCTTCGCCGTCCCAGCCTGAGGCACTGATCCGTTCAGCGCGTAGTGCAGCCGTCGATCCCCCGGTCGCCAGCACGCGTACGTCATCGGCGAGGAACGGCTCGTAGGTGTTGCCGTCGGCGCGGAGCCGCAGCAGTCCGACGGCTTGCACGAAGGCGCCGAGATCGATGCGCTCCGGCCGGGTGAAGTCCCCGACGACAGCGCGGCAGGGCGGTTCCGCGGCACTGGGGACTGCAGCAGCCCCTTGCGACGTCGCTGGGGGACGAGCACAGTTGTGGTTCAACCTGCGGGACGGGGGCGGCCCATGACATCACCACCACAGGTGCCGGACCGGCGGGACACGGACGCCTTCGGTGAGCGCGTGCTGAGTGCAGCGCTGGGGATGACCGACATGCTGGCGATCTACCTGGGAGACCGGCTCGGCTGGTACCGCAGCCTGTCTGCCGACGGGCCGGCGACGGCTGAGGAGCTGGCTCGTCGCACCGGAACCCATCCCCGCTACGCCAGGGAGTGGCTGGAGCAGCAGGCTGTCAATGCAGTGCTGGCCGTGGACGAGGACAGGCGCTTCTCCCTCCCGCCAGGGGCGGAGGAGGTCCTGACCGACAGGTCGAGCCTGTCCTACATGGCCCCGCTGGCGCGGATGCTGGCCGCGGCGGCTGGGCAGCTGCCCGCCCTGCTCGAGGCGTACAGGTCCGGGGGCGGGGTCAGCTGGTCGCAGTTCGGCGCCGACGCACGCGAGTCACAGGCCGACATGAACCGGCCGTGGTACGAGAAGGCGCTGCCGGAGGCGTTGAAGGGCGTCGCGTCCCTCGACGTCGTCCTGAGCCGGCCGGGCGCCCGGATCGCCGACGTGGGATGCGGTGCCGGCTGGTCCAGCCTCGCCCTGGCCCGCACCTACCCCGCAGCGGTGGTCGAGGGGGTGGACATCGATGCCCCTTCGATCGGGCTCGCCCTCGGCAACGCAGCTGCTTCCGGGATGACCGACCGGCTCACCTTCCGCTGCGCAGACGCGGAGGAGCTGGCGGCTGACTCCTACGACGCGATCTTCGCGTTCGAGTGCGTCCACGACATGCCCCGGCCCGTGGACGTGCTGGCCGCGGCCCGACGGGCGCTCGCGCCGGGCCGGACGATGATCGTGATGGACGAAGCGGTCGCCGAGTCCTTCTCGGCTCCCGGTGATGAGCTGGAACGGCTGATGTACGGCTTCAGTCTGCTCATCTGCCTTCCCGACGGGCTCTCCCACCCGCCGAGCGCCGGCACGGGCACGGTGATGAGACCGGCGACGCTGAGGCAGTACGCGCTCGACGCCGGCTTCACCGGGATGAACGTCCTGCCCATCTCCGCGTTCGGGTTCTGGCGCTTCTACGAGCTGACGACGGCGCCGGTCTGACCGGCCGTGGCGACCCGCCAGGCGCGACTGCGAGCGACATGCGGGCCGGTCAGCGCGGCAGCTGGAACTTCGCCGCCGGGCGACCCGGTCCGCCCGAGCTGCGTTCCGGCACCTCGACGAGCGAGTCGCTCATGGCGCGCCGGAAGCTGTCCTTCTGCAGCCGCTCCCCCAGCACTGCCTCGTGCAGCAGCCGGAGCTCACGCAACGTGAACGGCTCGGGCAGCAGATGTGAGGGGTCCGGCCGGCGCCGGTAGCGCTCCTGCGCCCAGGACGCCGCTGCGGCCACGATCGCATCGTGGTCGTACAGCAGCCGCCGGCGCCCCGGCGCCCGGGCGCGGCCGCGTTCGACCGGGGCGAGCAGCCAGCCGCCCTCCCCCCGCAGCCGGGACTCCGCCAGCAGGTCCACGTGCGCTACGGACACCACATGTCCACGGGTGTCGCGGGCCGGGTCGTCGAATACCGCGAGCTGCCTGGGGTCGCGCGTCTCGAGCCCCAGCTTGCCGGAGACGGTGCGGCGTACGGCCTCGACGAGCCGCTCCCCCGCGCGCACGAAGGAGCCCGGAAGGGACCACCTGCCGTCCTCGTGCGGCAGGAGCAGCACGCACAGCTGGGCGTCTCGCTCCTCGTCGAAACGGACCGTCAGGAGCGCCACGTCAACGGCCAGTGAGGGACGGGGGTAGTCCGCGAGCGTCTTGCCGTGGGCGTCCGTCCAGGCCATGTTAGACAAGATAGCGCGGATCTGCTCTTATTATTTAGCGCGGCTTCGCGCTAAATAGAAGGAGGGCTCATGAAGCTCCTCGACCTCCACCTCGGCGAGCCCCTGCATCGCGGTGCGCTGAGCCTGTTCCCGGTGTGGAACGGCGCGGCCGTAGCCAGCCGCGGCTACGACCTCCGTACGTCGGACCTGGACGTGAGCGAGCGGGCCGGCTCAGCCGTCGTCGGGGAGCTCGTGGTGACCAACGCGGGCAAGCGGCCCGCGCTTCTCCTCGAAGGCGAGCTGCTCGAAGGCGGCCAGCAGCACCGCGTCTGCTCCCGCTCGGTCCTGATCGACGCCGGGAGTTCTCTCGTGCTGGACGTCTCCTGCGTGGAGCAGGGCCGCTGGTCCGGCGCGGCGCGGCACCACCGTGGAGGCCGCCGGGCCCCGACCTCCGTACGCGCCGTCCGCGACCAGAGCGCCGTGTGGGCCGAGGTGAACCGCTACGAGCAGCGCTACGACCGCAGTGACACGCACTCCCTGCTGGACGCGACAAGGCGGGCCCAGGAGGCGGCGAACGCACTGCTCGCCGGTGTCCGCCCGCTGCCGCACCAGTGCGGCGTCCTCGTCGGGATCAGCGGCCAGCCGCTGCTGCTGGAGGTCTTCGACTCCCCCCGCACCCTGGCCTCCGCCTGGCAGGCGCTGCTCAGCTCGGTGGCTCTCGACGCCGTAGGTGCCGCGCCAGTCGCAACTCCCGGACGGCGGGCGCGGCGGTTCGTCGGGCGCCTGGAGTCGGTGTCCGTCGTGGAGCAGCCGGCGGGAGCAGCAACCGGCGTGCGCGGTGCTTCGCCGTACGCACACCTCGGCGGACTGCTGTGGCGGGATCGTGCCGTGCACGCCGTCGCGGTGAACCGCCGGCACGAGCTGGTGGCGGCCTGATGCGCCTGTCCCCGCAACAGGCTGACCGTGCGGTCGGTGCCCTGCTGGGTGCCGCGGCCGGTGATGCCCTCGGCGTCCCGTACGAGTACGGCTCGCGTCCTGTCGAGGGCGAGCCGCAGATGCTCGGCGGTGGGCTCGGCGGCCTGGCTCCTGGGCAGTGGAGCGACGACACCGAGATGGCTGCCGTCATTGCCCGAGTCGCTGCCACCGGCGCCGACCTGGGCAGCGAGGAGGCGCTGGAGGCTGTGGCGCAGGGCTTTCTCGGGTGGTGCGCGGCCGACCCGCCCGATGTCGGCATCCAGACCCGGAGGGTGCTGTCGGCTGTGGGGGACGGGCCGGTCGCGCCACAGCTGCGGGCCGCCGCGGCGCATCTGCATGCGCGTACGGGCAGGACCGCGGGCAACGGATCGCTCATGCGCACCTCGCCCGTCGCGCTGGCCCACCTCGGTGACCCCGACGCTCTCGCCGGGGCGGCGCGGGCGATCAGCGAGCTGACCCATCACGACCCTGTCGCAGGAGACGCGTGCGTGCTGTGGTGCCTGGCTATCGACACTGCGGTACGCACCGGGGAGCTCGACGTCCACGTCGGACTCCCGCGGGTGGACGCGACATGGGGCGCGCTGCTGGAGGAGGCGGAGGCGCTCGAGCCGTCGCACTTGGCGCACAGCAACGGCTGGGTCGTCTCCGCCCTGCAGGGCGCGTGGTCGGCCATCACGCACACGTCGACCCTGGAGGCAGGGCTGGTCGCGGCCGTGGCAGGCGGTGGCGACACCGACACGGTTGCGTCGATCGCGGGCGCTCTTCTCGGAGCGAGGCATGGGGGGAGCGCGGTGCCGTTCCGCTGGCGCCGGCTGCTGCACGGCTGGCCGGATCTGCGCGCCCGGGACCTGAGCCGGCTGGCGTTGCTGACGGTGGGCCAGGGCCGGCCCGACCAGGACGGCTGGCCAGGGACGATGACGTACGCGGTCGCCGCCGGCGAGGTGGTGGCGCACCCGGACGACCCGGGGGTCCTGCTCGGTGCGGTGGGAACGCTGCGGCCGGGAGTCGCGGATGCTGTCGTCAGCCTCTGCCGTCTCGGCGACGATGTCCCGCTCGAGGGCGTGGCGCCGCAGGACCACATCGAGGTGTGGATCGTGGACAAGGAGGACGCGAACATCGACCTGCGGGCGGCGGTCACGGATGCCGCGGCGGCGGTCCAGGCGCTGCGTGCCGAGGGCAAGTCGGTACTGCTGCACTGCGTGCACGCGCAGACGCGCACCCCGGTGGTCGCCGCCGCGTACGGCGCCCTGGTCACTGGGACCTCGGAGGTCGAGGCGCTGCGGCGGGTCCAGCAGGTCCTTCCGTCCGGGCGGTCGCCGCGCCCTTCGATCGCCGCGGTCTTGCAGGGCTGAGCCTGGATCGGCCGGTCATGGCGCCGCGGCACCTGCCGCCATCACGGTCCTCGGCGCAGCGGTCCTTGTGACGATCCCCGTCTTCAAGATCTTCGGCCTTTCCACAGCACGGGAATGCTGTGGAAGTTCCGAGGATCTTGGCTGGAGCGGATGAAGCTGCCGACGCCCTGCACCGAGGCTCCGCCCGGTCGGCGGAGACGGCTCCAGGCCCTTGAATCCGAGCACGTGCCCGTAGAGGACGTCGTCCTCGGCGAAGAAGCCGTCCCAGTAGGCGTTCCAGCCCTGATTGCCCACGACCTCGTGCGGCAGGTTGTGCCGGTGGTTGGTGGTGGACAGGGCGTGCCCAGGAGCCCAGTCGTTCAGCAGGGCGTCGACGGCATCGTCGGCGCGTCCGGTCGCCTCCTGCGGGGCGCACTGCACGAAGCGCACCGGCGCCCCTCGATCCCGGCGTACGCGCCCTGCTCCGCGCCGAGGCTCCGAACACCTTGCGCGATGCGCTTGGTGCTGCGGATGTTGTCGTAGAGCACGTACGGCGGGATCGAGATCGGTGGCTCGGCCTGCCGGCTGAAACACGCGCTGCGCCGCGACCAGGAACACGTAGACGCCGCCGAAGTCGGGGTCCTTCAGGCAGGACAGCAGCGAGGGCCACCACAGCTCGCAGAAGTCCTGCGCCTCGTCGACGACCACGGCCTCTAATCGCTCAGCGACTGGTCGACCGAGCGCCAGCTCACCGAGCGCCCGCGGGAGCTCCTGCTCGTAGTAGTCGCTCTCGTCGCCACTCGGCGGCGGCGCACCCCAGTCGAGCGCGAGGGGCCCTCGCCAGGTGCCGCTGCAGGGCGTGCCGCGCGTCGGCGGCCTGGGTCAGCGGGTGCGCGATCTGGCGCCTGTCGTGTCCCCGGTTGCTCCACCAGCGGTCCCGCGCGTCGCGCTCGACATGACCGCCCTTGACCTCGATCGCCGCGAGCCGATCCCGAGCCAGGCCACGAGCACGTCGATCTCGTGCTCACGAGCCTCCTCGACGATCCAGCGCGAGTAGAGGATTGCTGCCTCGTCAGGCAGGTGCGCGCTCAGCGCCTCCCACACGGCGCGCTCGCCGTGCCGGCCTCTGCCGAACTCGGGGTTCGGCGGAAAGCAGCGGGTCATGTGCGGAGCCTGGCAGAGCAGCGTGTGGTTGTGCTGCCTGGTAGACCTCCCGCATGCTGCTGTACGAGCTCGAGGTACGCCGGTCGGCGATGGCCTACCTCGCCCAGCTCATGGCCTCGTCCCGGCGGAGTGGTCACGCGGGCTCAGCTCGAGGCGTTCTCCTACGGCAGCGAGCGGCTCAAGCTGATCGACCAGAGCCGCGGCATCCGCAACCCCCGGCAGCTGGCGGCCACCCTGTCGATCCTGAGCCAACCGGAGGGGCCGTACGACGACGCCGAGACGGAGGACGGGCTGCTGCGCTATGCCTACCGGGACGGCGATCCCGATGGCGGCGACAACCGCAAGCTCCGCCGCGTCGCGGAGCTGGGGTTGCCGCTCGTCCTGCTGCAGGGCATCGCTCCTGGGGTATTCGTCCCGACCTTTCCGGTCTACGTCGTCGCCGACAACCCGGTGGGTCGATTCGTCGAGATCGCGTTGGACGAGAACCTGCGCTTCCTCGCGGGATCGGCGCCTACCGCCGACACGCGGGAATACGCCGAGCGACTCACCAAGCTTCGGCTGCACCAGCCGGTGTTCCGGGCTCGAGTCCTGATGGCGTACGAGCGGGCCTGCGCGATCTGCCGGCTTCGGCACGTCGACCTGCTGGACGCCGCGCACATCCTGTCCGACGCCGAGGGCGGCCAGCCAGTCGTCCCGAACGGGCTGTCGCTGTGCAAGATCCACCATGCTGCCTATGACCGCGGCATCCTCGGCGTGCGTCCGGATTTCGTTGTAGAGGTGCGCCGTGACGTGCTGGTCGAGGTGGACGGGCCGATGCTCAAGCACGGCATCCAGGACGTCCACGGCTGGACGCTCGAGCTGCCCAGGCGCGTCGTCGATCGGCCCGACCGGGACCTGCTCGAGCAGCGGTGGCGGACCTTCACGCGGCCGTAGAAGCCGGCGGCGACGGACTTCACCCGAAATGCCAGGCTCCCGATCAAAGGAGACCCCATGATCACGAACGAGACCGTCGAGCTGGGGGCCTCGCCGGCGCGGTCCTCCGACGAGCTGACCGCCCCGCTGCCTGACGAGTGCCTGCTGCACGACGGCGGATGCTCAACGAGTTCGGCTGCGCCGGGCGCCGCTTCACCGGGCGGTGGGTCCGCGGGCGGAAGGTCCGCGGCCGGAGGCTGAGGACGAGCAGCGCTGATAGGGCCAGGTGGGACAGTCGACCCGTGCACGAGGACAGCAGCTCCGGCAACGCGGCTGCCTGGGCGCAGCTGGTGCTGACGATCCTCGACGAGGGACGCCGCACCGCCACCTACAAGCTCGCCGTGCTGCTCGCCCTGATCGACTGCTGCGCGCTCTCGGCTGACGCGGAAGGTCGCGCCCCCAGCCGGGTCCCTGTCCAGGACCTGGCCGTCCGCGTGCTTGAGCTGTACTGGCCACAGGTCCGCCCGTACGCCCGCCACGACGGCTCCCCGCTGCTACGGCAGTCGAGCCAGCCGCGCGCTGTCACCGTCGACGCGGTACGGGCGCTGCGCAACCGGGCCCAAGCGGTCGGCGCGCGAAGCCCGGCGGGGGCGCAGCGGGCACTGCCGACGGCGTACGAGCAGACAATCGGGCTGATCGAGCTCACCCTCGTGCAGATGCCGCTCGGGAAGCTTCAGCGGCCGCAGGGATACGCGGCGAATGGCGCCGCCGACTATCCCCGGTTCCTCTACGACGACAAGCCTTTTCACGAGGGGGTGACGGCACGGCAGCTGCGCCAACGACCAATGGACGTCGTGCTGAAGCCGAACGTCGGCGACTGGCTGGTCAGCCTCGGCGGCCTGCTGCGACCAGTCGTGGAGCTGCACTGGACGCGAGCAGTCGCGAGCTTCAGCAACGAGGAGCTGCCGGAGGACCATCTGCGGCAGTTCCTGTTCGGCAGCGACCGGGTCAACCTGCGGTCACTCGGCCCTGGTCTGCGGGAGGCTCAGGCGGGCCAGTGCTTCTACTGCCGCCGGCCGCTGCCGGCCGGTGACGTAGAGATCGACCACTTCGTGCCGTGGTCGCGGATGCCGAACGACGCGCTCGGCAACCTCGTGCTGGCCGACCGGCGCTGCAACAACGACAAGCGCGACCACTACGCCGACCTCACGTTGTTGACCCGCTGGGCCAGCCGACCCGAGGGCGTCTTCGGCCAGGTCGCCGACGACGCGGGCTGGCCGCTGCAGCTCGAACGCTCCAAGCGGGTGGCACGCGGCCTCTACGCGCATCTGCCGTCTGGGACCGCGCTGTGGCAGGAGCCCGGCGTCTACACCGTGCTCGATCGGGCGCGACTGCTCGAGGTGCTGCCCCTGCTGGAGGCAACGTGACCGGCTTCGGCAAGCTGGTGCGCGACAGGATCCCGGACCTCATCACGGCTGATGGGCGGACACCGGTCGTCGAAGTCCTGCCCACGGCCGAGCGTCGTCCCGCGCTGCTCGAGAAGCTGGCCGAGGAAGCAGCGGAGTCAGCCGCAGCCTCCGACGACGAGCTGCCGGAGGAGCTGGCAGACGTCGTCGAGGTCGTCCGTGCGCTGGCGAGGACTCTCGGGCTCTCCTTCGAGGACGTCGTGGACCTGGCCGACAGCAAGCGCGAGCTGCGCGGCGGGTTCGACGAGGGGCTGTTCCTGGTACGAGCAGAGCCGTCCGACGGCGGGTAGCCTCCGCCGCTGCACCCACCCAACTGCACCAGGAGATCGACAGGCCCATGCTGCAACACGGGTTGCGAGACATGGCCGGCCGGAGACTGGGCATCCCGCGTTCCGCAGCCGCTCGTCCGGACGGGAGGCGCTCGAGGAGCGGTACGTGCGTCATGGGGAGCAGCGTCCAGCCCGCGCGAGCCTTCGAACCAAGGAGCTGTAGGTCGTGGCTGTCGTCACGGCCAGGATGACCGGCTGCCCACCCGCTGGAACCTCGGCGGCCTGACCCGGCGCGACGTGGCGAGCGAGTACGAGCGCCTGAAGGCGGCCGATGTCGTCGTGCGGCGGCCGGCACAGCGGACCTTCGCCACGTCGCGGCTCTCGGCCAGCGCCTGCGCGATCGGCCTGACAAGACAGCCGAGAACCGCCATGGTGGCGGCGCGGGGGGACAAGCAGGTGGGGGCGTCTCGACCTGTCCGGTCTCGCAACCGATCGGACGGATGCCGACATGATCTCCGACCCGCTGCCCCTTCGCACCCTCGTCGAGTCCCGCCGGGCAGTTGTCCTCGCTGGCAGCCTCGCACTGTTCCTGCTCACCTCCACCCCGGCCGCGTACGCCAAGAAGCCCACCCCGACGCCGACGCCCACGACAACCCAGGCGCAGGCCGCCACCCCCGACCTCGCCATCACCTTCACGGGACCGGCAAGAGGGAACGGCCGGCACGACCGCAGTCTGGACGCTGACCGTCCGCAACCACGGTGATGCTGCCGCCTCGACGTTCTCCGCAGGAACGCGGCTGCCGGGAGGGTGTCTCGGTCCAGTCCGCACGCGCCGTTGATCAATGGACCTGCGTGCTCGGCACGAGCTTCAACCACGATGGCCAGGTGCAGCACGCCAGCGACATCTACTGCTCGTTCCCAGCGGGCCTACCCGCCGGCGCAACAGCGCCGGCCATGACGATCACGCTGCACTACAGCCGGGAGCTCGTGGGCCCGCAGCAGGTTGCCGCCGAGGTCACCCAGGCGCAGGGCGAGCCGGACGACGCCCTGGCCGACAACCGCTCCACCCAGACGACGACCCTGCGCGCCGCCGCCGTCCAGACCCCGAGCCCGAGCCCGAGCATCACCGACCAGGTCCCCGGCCCCGAGCTCTCGGAGCCCGCCTTCACCGCGTCCCCGGACCCCGTGCCGCCGGCCAGCGGGCCCAACAACATCCCGGCCCAGCTGCCCTACACCGGCGCCAGCACGACGGCTGGCATCACCCTGAGCGCGGCGCTGATCCTGCTCGGCGCGGCCCTGACCTGCCTCGGCCGCCCGCGCTACGTCCCGCGTCACGCCTGAGGGCCAGAAGACCAACACGACCTACCAGCTCAGCGGCTTCTTCCGCAGCACCAGCCAGGTCGACCGGATCGACCAGCACTGCCCCATCAGCGTCATCAGCTCCAGCGGCAGCACGGCGACCGCGAGCAGGTGGTTGAGCCAGTTCGAGTGCCGCATCTTCAGCGAGACGACCAGCCGGTCCAGCGCCGACACGAGGAACGGCAGCGCGTAGTACCACTCCAGCTGCAACGGCAGGTCCAGCGCGACGATCAGCCCCCACGCGACGAGCATGGCGATCCGCAGCAGCACCCCGAGCCAGATCATGCTGTAGGACAGCCAGTTCCGGCGCGTCCACGGCTTCCAGCCGGCGCGTACCAGCTCCTCGAACGTTCCCCCCGACCACCGCAGCCGCTGCCGCCACAGGGCGCGGAGCGTGATCGGCGTGTCGGTGTACGCCAGCGCGTGCGGCGCCACCCGGATCTTCCAGTCGGCCTCGCGCAGGTGCAGCGACAGCCGGTAGTCCTCGACGATGCTGTCGACGGCCCACGGGTTGCCGTGCAGCGCTGCGACGTCGCGCAGGGCGCTGTTGCGGAACAGCGACCCGAAGCCGCCGAGCACCTCGGTGGCGTACTTGCGGCGGATGAGCACCTGGTCGTACATCGCGAAGTCCAGCGCGAGCAGGCGCCACAGCACCGAGCTCCAGACAGACATCCCCGCCGGCGGCACCTTGTTGAGCGGGCGCCCGCAGATGCCGCCGATCTTCGGGTCCTTCACCGCCTGCTGGCGCAGGAGCTCCAGGCAGCGGGAGTCGAGGATGGTGTCGGCGTCCATCGTCACGACGAAGCGGGCGTCCTGGCCGTACTTCTCCCAGGCCTGGTTGAGCGCGCCGGCCTTCCGGTCGCGGTTGCCGACGGTCTCCATGACCTCGACGGGATAGCGGCGCGCGATCTCCAGCGTGCTATCGGTGCAGTTGTCACCGATGACGACGACGAGGCCCGCGCGGTAGGTCTGCGCGAGCACGGACTCGATCGCCTCGGCGATCTGCTCCTCCTCGTTGTGGGCGGGAATGAGCACGATCGTGCGCTGGAAGTCCTTGCGGTGGCCGCGCTTTCGCTTGCGGGAGCTCACCCGCGGCTTCTGCAGCGACACGGGGGCTGGGGCGCGCTGCACAGGCACGAGGGGCCGGGCGTCGACGGTCGGCATCGGTCTCCTCGAGCGGGCGGCGCGGCAAGCCAGGGCGGCAGGCGCTGGGGCTACATCGGCGCCCCGCCCCGGATGCCTGAGGATCCGGGGCGAGGTCCGCCGCTCAGCCGGCTCAGGCAGTGGCCTCGTGCGTGGTCAGCGTGCGGCCGATCCGGATCAGGGCGGCGCCCATGAGGATCAGGGTGATGGCGCTGAGGATCAGGAAGAAGACGTTCACGCCGGTGAAGGGGAGCGTCTGCACCGCTGCGGCGACGGTCGCGCCCGAGCCGGGGACCGTCTGCACCCCGGTGGAGCCGGCGGACAGGACGCCGGTCTGGGTGGTGGCTCCGGCCGCAGCGGTGGTGGCAGCGACGGCGCCGAGGGCGGGGGTGCTGGAGGTGTACATGGCGGAGTCTCCTGAACGGAAGAGGGGGCGAAGAAGGGCAGGACAGAGCCGGGTGGAGCTCGAGGGGAGGGTGGCGGGAAGCTCGCCGAGCTGTTCTGCCACGTCAACGACACTGGTCATTAGTAGTTACGCCGCGTGACGTCCCCTGCCTACGCGTGACTGGGTCTCCGGTCGATGTACGGGCGTTTGTCATGTTTCAGGCAAACGTTTTGTGACTCACATCACACGCGCGGCGCTTCAGATCAGCGACAGCACCCTGAAACGCCACGATGCGTGACCATCCGCTTCAACCCCGTCGATGCCCGCTGGATGGGCGCCGGCACAGCCCGAACCGCAGGCAGAGCAGCACCGCTCACAGGTCGCCCGATTCGGCTGCGCACGGGACCCCCGAGGCCTCACTCTTGCTCCTGTGGAACCCGGCCGAGAAGACCTCAGGCGCCTGGCCGTGTGGCTCGCGCGCAGGCGCAGCCTCGATGACGCCATCGCGCACCTGACCCGCTACGGCCCTGCGGCCAGCGACCAGGTCCACCATCACCTCCTCGCCCTGCGGCAGCTGCTCGACCAGGAGGCTGAGGCGTTCGCCTCGCTGGAGGCGGCGGCACCGGACGTGGCTCAGAAGCCCCTGCCGCTCTACATCGACGACGAGGACACCGTCATCTCGCTGACCGACGAGCGCAGCCGGCGGTCCCGCCAGCCCACGTAGGGCGTCCTGACCCGGAACGGCCCTCAGCAGGTGAGCGGCTTGGGCGCCTCGCCCGTCAGCAAGTAGCGGTTGGCGGCGTCCAGCACGCACTCCGGCGCCCCCGCCCGGTAGACGGTGTGGCCGTCGCCCTCGTGCGTGAGCAGCACCCCCGAGGACAGCTGGTCGGCGAGCGCCTCGGACCAGGCGAACGGCGTCGCCGGGTCCCCGGTGGTCCCGATCACCAGGATCGGCGGTGCGCCTGGCGCCGTGACCGCTGACGGCTCGCCCACCGGCTCGACCGGCCAGCGCGCGCAGGCCAGCCCCGCCAGGGCGATGGCCGGGCCGAACCGCGGCGCGTCCGGGCGCACCTTCTCGGCCAGGGCGAGGTACGGCGCGTCGTCGCGCGGCCACGGCCGGTCCAGGCAGTTCACCGCGAGGTTGGCCTCGTTGGTGTTCTCATAGCCCTCGTCGGTGCGCGAGAGGTAGAGGTCGCTCAGCGAGAGCAGGATCCGCCCCTTGCCCTGCTCCACCGCGGCGGCAAGCCCGGCGGAGATGGCCGGCCAGCCGTTCTCCTTGCTGTAGAGCCCGGCACCGACCCCGAGCGAGAACTCCGCCGGCCCGAGCGTGCGCTTGCCGTCGCCCGGCAGCGGTGACTTCTCGATGCGCGCGGCCAGGGCGTCGTACGCCGCCCCCAGCGGGCCGGTGGCCACCCGGCGGAAGGCGCAGTTGATGCGCTCGCAGTTGGCGAGGAAAGCCTCCAGTGCCTGGTCGAAGCCGCGAGACTGCCCTTCCAGCAGGCGATCCCAGCTCAGCGTCGGGTCGACACCACCGTCGAGCACCATCGCGCGTACCCGCTTCGGGAACCGGTCGAGGTACTCCGCGCCCAGCGAGGTGCCGTAGGAGTAGCCGAGGTAGGTCAGCTTCTGGTCGCCCAGCCCCTCGCGGACCTTGTCGAGGTCGCGGGCGGCGTCGGCGGTCGAGACGTACGGGAGGGTGGCGCCCGATCGGCGCTGGCACCCCTGCGCGAACTGGCTGTTGGCGAGCGTGAGAGCGCTCATCTCGGCGGGGCTGTCGGGACTGGGGTCGACGGCGAAGTAGCCATCGAGCTCCTTCGTGGTGCCGCACCGCACGGGAGCGCTGCGCCCAACCCCGCGCGGGTCGAACGCGACCAGGTCGAAGCGCGCCCGCACCTCCTTCGGGATCTGCTCCCACGCGTCCTGCAGGTAGCCGACGGCGGAGGCGCCGGGACCTCCCGGGTTGATGACGAGCGAGCCGAGGCGCCGCGCCGGGTCGGGCGTCACCTTCCGCGTCAGGGCGAGGTCGACCGTGCCCTTCGACGGGTCCTCCTCCACGAACGGGACCCGCAGCGTGGAGCACTCGAACCCGGCTTCGCACGGCGCCCAGACCAGCGGCGCCACGACCGGCGCCGGCGGCTCCGGGCGGGGCGGCTCCGCGTTCGGTGCCCCTGGGCTGCCGGGCGCGCCCGAGGCGGTTCCGCTGTCCGTGGGTGCGGAGACGTCCGGAGCGGCGCCGCCCGTGCACGCGCTTGCGAGCAGCGCCACCGTCACCACGCCGACCGCCAGGGACTTCACCCGAGAAGTCTGCGTCATGTTGCCCGTGGGTGCCGCTCCAGTGGGTACTCCGCCTTCCATGGACACTTCCAGCAGCTCCAGCGACCCCGGATCCAGCCCGTCAGAGTCCGACCACGACGGGCCGGAGCTGCCGGTTCCCGCCGCCGTCGAGAAGGGCCTGGACGACGCAGCAGTCCCGGTGGACGAGGGCGATCGGGAGACCCAGGACACGATCCGGTCGATCAGCCGGCTGGAGGAGTCCAACTAGCCCGCGGCGGGCCGAGCCGAACGACGGGTCGTCAGGAAACCCGCGAGTAACCTGGAGCCCGTACAGGCAGGTGCACGTGAGTGAGGAAGAGGCGAACCGCAGGCGTGTCGACGCAGCCGGCCCAGCAGACCGATTTCGGCGCCAACGAGTGGCTGGTGTACGAGATCCACCAGCAGTACCTCAAGGACCCCGACAGCGTGTCCGAGGCGTGGCGGGACTTCCTCTCGGACTACGCGCCGGACGGCGCCCCGACCAACGGCGGCAGCGCGCTCGTAGTCCCCGCCCCCGCAATCCCCGCGTCTGCCCAGGCAGCAGAGCCCGCACCCGCACCCGCACCCGCCGCCGCAGCAGGACCGGGTCCGGCCGCCGCTGCCGCAGCCCCGGCGGCCGCAGCCGCCCCACCCGCCCCCGCCGCCCCCGAGGCGACAGCTCGGGCCACAACCTCCGCCGCCTCGCCTGCCGCGCCCACGGCCGATCGCGCCGGCGGCCGCACCGACGCCCCGGCCCCAGCCGCGGCCCCGGCGAAGCGCACCGCGCCGGCTCCGGCGGCGGACGCGCAGACCTCCCCTCTCCGCGGAGCGGCGGCCCGCGTGGTGGCCAACATGGAGAGCTCGCTGGCCGTACCCACGGCCACGAGCGTCCGCTCCGTGCCGGCCAAGCTGCTCGCGGACAACCGCATCGTCATCAACAGCCACCTGCGGCGCTCGCGCGGCGGCAAGGTCTCCTTCACCCACCTGATCGGCTACGCGCTCGTACGCGCCGTCGCCGACGTCCCGGAGATCAACAACAGCTACGCGGAGGTCGACGGCAAGCCGGTCGTCGTCACCCCCGATGGCGTCGGGCTCGGCCTCGCCATCGACCTGCAGAACCCCAACGGCACCCGGTCGCTCGTCGTCGCGGCGATCCGCAAGGCCGACACCCTGGACTTCGCCGGCTTCTGGGCGGCCTACGAGGACATCGTGCGCCGGGCCCGCGGCGGCAAGCTGACAACCGAGGACTTCCAGGGCACGACGATCAGCCTGACCAACCCTGGTGGCATCGGGACCGTCCACTCGGTGCCGCGGCTGATGCCCGGTGCGGGTGCGATCATCGGCGTCGGCGCGATGGAGTACCCGGCCGCGTTCCAGGGCGCGTCGGAGGAGACCCTCGCCCGGATGGCGGTCAGCAAGACGATCACGCTGACCTCCACGTACGACCACCGGATCATCCAGGGCGCCCAGTCCGGCGAGTTCCTGCGGCGGATGCACGAGCTGCTGCTCGGCGAGGACCGCTTCTACGACGACGTCTTCGCAAGCCTGCGCATCCCGTACGTCCCGGTCCGCTGGGTGCACGACCAGCAGGCGACCCGGGAGGGCGACCTCGACAAGGCCACCCGGGTCAACGAGCTCATCCACGCGTACCGGGTGCGCGGGCACCTCATGGCCGACACGGACCCGCTCGAGTTCAAGGTGCGCAGCCACCCCGACCTCGACGTCGTCAACCACGGGCTGTCGCTGTGGGACCTGGACCGGACCTTCCCGGTCGGTGGGTTCGCCGGTCAGCCGGTGATGAAGCTGCGCGAGGTGCTCGGCGTCCTGCGCGACGCCTACTGCCGCACCGTCGGCATCGAGTACATGCACATCCAGGGTCCGGAGGAGCGGCGCTGGCTCCAGGAGCGGCTGGAGAAGAAGGCGCAGGCTCCTGACCGCGAGGAGCAGCTGCACGTGCTCGAGCGGCTCAACGCCGGCGAGGCGTTCGAGAGCTTCCTGCAGACCAAGTACGTCGGGCAGAAGCGGTTCTCGCTCGAGGGCGGCGAGTCCGTGATCCCCCTGCTGGACGGGGTTCTCACGCGCGCGGCGCAGGACAGGCTGGACGAGGTCGCGATCGCGATGCCCCACCGCGGCCGGCTCAACGTGCTGGCCAACATCGTCGGCAAGAGCTACGCGCAGATCTTCCGCGAGTTCGAGGGCAACCTCGACCCGAGGACCGCCCACGGCTCTGGCGACGTGAAGTACCACCTCGGGGCGGAGGGCACGTTCCGCACGCCTGCAGGCGAGGAAGTCGCCGTCAGCCTGCAGGCCAACCCCAGCCACCTCGAAGCCGTCAACCCGGTGTTGGAGGGCGTGGTCCGGGCCAAGCAGGACCGGATCAACAAGGGCGAGAGCGGCTTCACGGTGCTCTCGCTGCTGCTGCACGGCGACGCGGCGTTCGCCGGGCAGGGCGTCGTCGCGGAGACGCTGCAGATGGCCCAGCTGCGCGGCTACCGCACCGGCGGCACCATCCACGTGGTCATCAACAACCAGGTCGGCTTCACGACCAACCCGATGTCGGCACGTTCGTCGGTCTACGCGACCGACGTCGCCCGCATGGTGCAGGCACCCATCTTCCACGTGAACGGCGACGACCCCGAGGCATGCGTACGCGTCGCCAAGCTCGCCTTCGACTATCGCCAGACGTTCAAGAAGGACGTCGTCATCGACCTGGTCTGCTACCGCCGCAGGGGCCACTCGGAGGTCGACGAGCCGTCGTTCACCCAGCCGATGATGTACGACACCATCGACGCCAAGCGCTCGGTCCGCAAGATCTACACCGAGAACCTCATCGGCCGCGGCGACATCACCGTCGACGAGGCGGAGCAGGCGATGCGCAACTACCAGGAGCAGCTCGAGCGCGTGTTCCAGGGGACACGCGACGCCTCCAGCGCCCCGGCCGAGGATCCCGAGCCGACGCCGGCGCGGACGGGTGGCCCGCCGACCGCCATCTCGCTCGAGGTCATCAAGACCGTCGTGGACACCCAGGTCAACCTGCCGGCGGACTTCACCGTCCACCCGCGGCTGCTCCCCCAGCTGCACAAGCGGGCCAAGATGATCGACGACGCGACGATCGACTGGGCGTTCGGGGAGACCCTCGCCTTCGGCTCGCTTCTGCTCGAGGGACACCCGGTACGCCTCGCCGGCCAGGACTCGCGACGCGGCACCTTCGGCCACCGGCACGCGGTGCTCGTCGACCGCCGCAACGCCCGCGAGTACACACCGCTGGCCCACCTGTCGGAGGACCAGGCCACCTTCTACGTCTACGACTCGCTGCTGTCGGAGTACGCCGCGATGGGCTTCGAGTACGGCTACGCCGTCGCCCGTCCCGAGGCGCTCGTGCTGTGGGAGGCGCAGTTCGGCGACTTCGTCAACGGCGCGATGACGATCGTGGACGAGTTCGTCGCCTCGGGTGAGGCCAAGTGGGGCCAGCGGTCGGGGGTGACGCTGCTGCTGCCGCACGGCTACGAGGGGCAGGGTCCGGACCACTCCTCCGCCCGGCTGGAGCGCTTCCTGCAGCTGTGCGCGGAGGACAACCTGACGGTGGCCGCGCCGACGACGCCGGCCAACTACTTCCACCTGCTGCGCAAGCAGGCGCTCAGCGAGCACAAGCGCCCGCTCGTGGTCATGTCGCCGAAGTCGATGCTGCGGCTGCGGGCCGCGGCCTCCGCGGTGGAGGAGTTCACCTCCGGCTCGTTCATGCCGGTGCTGCCCGACGTCGACACTCCGGACCCCTCGGGCGTACGCCGGATCGTCCTCACCGCCGGCAAGGTCTACTACGACCTGCTCGCCGCGCGCCGCAAGAACGAGCAGTCCGACGTCGCGCTGGCCCGGGTGGAGCAGCTCTACCCGCTGCCGGGGGAGCAGATCGCGCAGCTCGCCTCTGCCTACCCGCACGCCGACGACGTCGTGTGGGTGCAGGAGGAGCCGGCCAATCAGGGCGCGTGGTGGCACATCGCGATGTCACTGCCCGACCTGCTGCCCGAGGGGCGCAGCCTGCGGCGCATCTCGCGCAAGGCCGGCGCGTCGCCCGCGGCCGGATCCAGCAAGGTGCACGAGGCCGAGCAGAGCGCTCTGCTGACTGCCGCCCTGGACATCTGACGGGCGTGTACTTCACCGACCGCGGCCTGGAGGAGCTCGCCGAGCGGCGCGGCGAGGAGATGGTCAGCCTCTTGTGGCTGGCTGAGCGCATGCGGCAGTTCGTCGACGCGTCGCCGGAGTTCGAGGTCCCGGTGGAGCGGCTGGCGACCTGGCTGGCCCGGTTGGACGACGAGGACGAGTAGGTGGGGGTGTGGGGCGGCGGCCCCGTTGGTTCCCTCAGGTCCCCGGCCCGTTGCAGCCTTCCCCCGGGTCGGCCCGTTTCCGGGGGATCTTCCCGGGGCGGCCGGTCCGGTTGGATCATTGTGATGGCGGCCGGTCCGGTTGGATCATTGTGATGGCGGCCGGCCCGGTTGGATCTTTGGCCGAGCGGCCAGCCGGTTGGATCTTCTGAATCGTGGGCCGGGCATCGACCCGCCGGCGTGTCCGGGACCAGACCACGAATCGAGAGATCATCCGGTCGGGGGCTCCCCCGGACTCGGGAGCTGCCCGCACCGGGAGCCCACCAGCGGCGACTATCCAGGGGCCGGGCTGAGTCTGTGGACAACGAGAAGCCCTGTACGCCGGCAGGATTCATGCACAGCAGCCTTGTCAAGGAGTGGCGGATGCGGTAGGATTCGAACATGAGTTCGGGTGCGGTGGTTGGACTGGCCGGCAGCGTGGAGGTGCTGCTGGCGGTCCCGCCGGCTGCGGTGAGCGTGTCGCAGTTGCAGGGCGCGATCCGGGAGGTGAGCGCCCTGGGTGACCGGCTCGGCGGGTGGCTGGACAGCGCCCTGGGCGAGCTCGCCGCCGCGCCGCAGGTCAGGTGCCCGCCGCCTGTGGGGACGGCCGTCAGGTGCCGCTCCGGGCGTGGCTGCGCGAGGCCACCCTGTGCGGCGGCACCGCGGCCGGCGCGTCGGTGCGCCTGGCCGAGCGGGCTGCGTGAGCTGTCCGCGGTCCGCGACGCGGTCGTGAACGGCACGCTCGGACGCGAGCAGGCCGCGGTGCTGACCCGGCTGGTCGGCCCGATCCATCCCGAGGAGCTCCTGGCCAGTCAGGACCCGCTCATCGAGGTTGCCGCCGGCCGCGATCCGCACGCCCTCGCGGTGTGGGAGCGCGAGCTGATCGCCACGCACTGCGAACCGCAGCTGGACGCGGAGGAGCGCACCGCACAGTCCCGGCGCTACCTGCAGACCCGGCACCCCGACGACGGCGCCATCCGCGGCACCTTCGTCCTGCCCGTGGGCGACGCCGAAACGGTGCTGATCGTGCTGGAGCCCTGGCCCGTTCCACCGGCCTGGCGGATGGCCGCACCGCCGGACAACGCCGCGCCGACGCGCTGATCGAGGTGTGCGAACAGGTCCTGCGGCACGGGCAGCTGCCCGACACCGCCGGGCACCGCCCGCAGCTCAGCTACCTCCTGCCCGCCGACCGGGCAGCCGGCGAGCCACCGCCGCCGATCAGCGAGCTGATCCGCACCGAGCTCGGCAACCGAGGCAACCCCGAGGCGACCCCCGGCTGCCCGGACACGCTCGACGCGTTCGGCACCCGGATCAGCGAGCCCCACAGCACGCTCGACGAGCCCGGCGCACCCGGCACAAGGCTGGGTTCGCTCGACGGCACGCGGACCGGCGCGGCAACGGCCACCGACGCGGGCGGCGGCAGCGGAGGGCTCCGCGCTCGCTCCCGGCGCACCTGCGCGACCGCGGCGTGGACCGGACCGCAGACCCGCACCCGGATCGAGACGATCCTGTGCGACGCCCGGCTCAGCCGCGTCTGCTCAACCCCTAGGCCAAGTACACGGGCTGGAATCCCTCACCGACAACATCACCACCGCCCAACGCCGAGCCCTCGCCGCCCGCGATCGAGCTGCACCACCCGCGGCTGCACCCGACCCCCGCCCTGTGCGACGCCCACCACCTCACCCACCGCGAGAACGGCGGCGACACAGCACTGCACAACCTCGCCCTGCTCTGCCGACGCCACCACGTGATGTGGCACCAAGGCCGACTCCAACTCCACCAGCTGCACGTGCCCTGGCTGAGCGTCCACAGCCACGGACCGCCGGTCCTGGC
This sequence comes from Mycobacteriales bacterium, assembly GCA_030447385.1. GTDB lineage: Bacteria > Actinomycetota > Actinomycetes > Mycobacteriales > SCTD01 > SCTD01. The sequence continues at coordinate 121,375 of JAUJOY010000006.1, read as the reverse complement.
ATGAAGTTGGCCCGCGAGTTGACGGGTGAGTTGGTCAGTGGGTTCGCGGGTGCCGTGGGTCGCCCCCGCCGATGCGTTGCATCGAAGCCGCGGGTGGCCCCATCTCCCCCGTCCGCCCTGCTCCCGTCCGCCCTGCTCCCGCCCGCCCTGCCCCCCTCCGTCTGCCCAGCTCCGTCTGCCCCGCTGCCGTCTGCCCTGCTCCCGTCTGCCCTGCTCCCGTCTGCCCTGCTCCCCGGCCCGGGCCTGCCCCCGGCGCCGGCTCCCCGGCTCCGGCTCCTGCCCCCGGCTCCGGCTCCGGCTCCGGCTCCGGCTCCGGCTCCGGCTCCGGCTCGGACGGGCGCTACCGGTGGACGCTCTGAGCCGCTCCGACCGGCATCTCCGATGTCAGCTCAGGCCATCAGCTCAGGCGATACAGCTCAGGCGAGACACGCCGGACGTCCCGCTCAACGCCGGGCGTACGGCCCCCACCGCGGGTCGAGCTCCCGGGCCTGCCCGCTCCCGCGCAGCGGCCAGGCCAGGGCCGCCCCCACGACGAAGCCGATCACGTGCGCGAGGTAGGCGGTCTCCGTCTCCCCGGTGAGCCCCGCGCCGCGGGTGTAGAGGTACTGCAGGACGAACCAGCTGCCGAGCACCAGCCAGGCCGGCAGGCGTACCGGCAGGAAGAAGAAGAAGGTCAGCAGCGACCAGACCTTGGCCCGCGGGAAGAGCACCAGGTAGGCCCCCAGCACCCCCGCGATGGCGCCCGATGCGCCGACCAGCGGCACCGACGAGCCCGCGAAGAAGACCGAGAAGCCGTACGTCGCCGCGAACCCGCACCCGAGGTAGAACAGCAGGAAGCGGAACCGGCCGAGCCGGTCCTCCACGTTGTTGCCGAAGACGTAGAGGAACAGCATGTTGCCCAAGAGGTGCAGCCACCCGCCGTGCAGGAACATCGCCGTCAGGACCGACAGCGCCGGCGACTTCTCGTACGGCGGCGGGGACTGCACCACGCAGCCCTCGTTGCCCGTGGCGTCGCGGCCGACCTCGCCAGTCGCGACCTCGGCCGGCGGGTCGTTGCCGATGACCTCGCTGGGCTTCGCGGCGTACTCGTCGAGGAACGCCACCACCCCGCAGGTGGAGGCCGCATCGTCCGCTCCGAACAGCGGCGCCAGGGCGACGGGGCTCAGGACGAACACCAGGATGTTGGCGAGCAGCAGGAACCGGGTGACCCACGGGGCGCGGCGCGTCGGGTTGATGTCATGGACGGGCAGGACCACGCCGGGGGCTCCTTAGGAGTGCGGGCTGTCGGGGCGCAGCACGATCTTGCCGACGACGTCCCCCGCCAGCAGCCGCTCGAAGCCCCGGCGGGCCTCACCCAGCGGGATCACCTCATCGATCTGCGGCCGGACCCCGGTGACCGCCAGCATCGACAGCAGCCCGGCGAGCTCGTCGCGGGTGCCCATCGTCGAACCGACCACCCGCAGCTGCAAGAAGAACAGCCGGTTCAGGTCGGCGCCCGGGTCGGCTCCGGTGGTGGCCCCCGAAACCACGAGGGTGCCGCCGGGACGCAGGCTCTTCATCGAGTGCGCCCAGGTCGCCTTGCCGACCGTCTCCAGCACCGCGTCCACCCGCGCCGGCAGCCGGGCGCCGGGCTCGAACACCTCGTGCGCCCCCAGCTCCAGCGCCCGGTGACGCCGGTCCTCCTCGCGGCCGGTCACCCACACCACGAGCCCGGCCGCGCGGGCCAGCGCGATCGCTGCCGTCGACACGCCACCCCCGGCGCCCTGGATCAGCACCCGGTCGCCGGGATGCAGGCCGGCAGAGGTGAACAGCATCCGGTACGCCGTAAGCCAGGCCGTCGGAAGGCAGGCCGCCTCCTCGAACGACAGGCCCTCCGGCTTGGGGATCAGGTTGCGGCGGGGGACGACGACCGAGTCGGCCAGCGTCCCCTGGTAGCGCTCGGACAGGATGCTGCGCCGGGGGTCGAGCGTCTCGTCACCCAGCCAGTCCGCGTCGCCGACGATCGCATGGACGACCACCTCCGCACCGTCCGCGGCGATCCCGGCGGCGTCGCAGCCGAGGATCATGGGCAGCCGGTCCCCGGGCAGGCCCACACCGCGCAGGGACCACAGGTCGTGGTGGTTGAGCGAGGCGGCGCGCACCGCCACGCGCACCCACCCGTCCGGCGGCTCCGGATCGGGTCGCTCGCCCACCGTCAGCCCCGAGAGCGGGTCGTCGATGGACTGGGACGTGCAGGTGACGGCGAGCATCCGTCGACCCTAGAGCGGGCGCTGTCAGAGCCGGGCGACGCCCTCGGCCCGGGCGGCGGCGGCGACCGCGTCGGCGACGGCCGGTGCCACCCGCGTGTCGAACACGCTCGGGATCACCAGGTCCGGCGCGAGGTCGTCGCCCACCACCGCCGCCAGCGCCTCCGACGCGGCGAGCTTCATGCCCTCGGTGACGCGGGTCGCGCGTACGGCCATGGCGCCGCGGAACACCCCGGGGAAGGCGAGCACGTTGTTGATCTGGTTGGGGAAGTCGCTGCGCCCGGTCGCCACCACGCAGGCGCCGTTGGCGTGCGCCACGTCCGGGTGCACCTCGGGGTCGGGGTTGGCCATCGCGAACACGATCGAGTCCGGCGCCATCGTGGCCACCGCCTCGGGCGGGATGGTGCCGGAGGACAGCCCGATCAGGACGTCCGCGTCCTGCAGCGCCTCGACGAAGGTCCCCCGATGCCCGCCGGTGTTGCTGATCTCGGCGAACGCCTGCTTCTGCTCGTTGAGGTCCTCGCGCCCCTGGTGGATCATGCCCTTGCTGTCGGCGATCGCGAGGTCGCCGATGCCGGCCTCCAGGATCATCTTCGACACCGCGATACCGGCGGCGCCGGCACCGGACACGACCACCCGCAGGTCGGCCAGGCTGCGGCCGGTCAGCCGCGCGGCGTTGCGCAGGGCCGCCAGGACGACGATCGCCGTGCCGTGCTGGTCGTCGTGGAAGACCGGGATGTCGAGCCGCTCCTGCAGCCGGCGCTCCACCTCGAAGCACCTCGGCGCGCTGATGTCCTCGAGGTTGATGCCGCCGAAGCCGGGCGCGAGGCGTACGACCGTCTCGATCAGCTCGTCGACGTCAGTGACGGCCAGACAGATCGGCACCGCGTCGATCCCGCCGAACTGCTTGAACAGCAGCGCCTTCCCCTCCATCACGGGCAGCGAGGCCAGCGGCCCGATGTCGCCCAGCCCGAGCACCGCGGTGCCGTCGGTGACGACCGCGACGGTGCGGCCCTTCCACGTGTAGTCGTACGCGAGGTCAGGCTCGTGCTCGATGGCCGTGCAGATCCGGGCGACTCCCGGGGTGTAGGCGAGCGAGAGGTCCTCACGGGTCTCGAGCGGCACCGAGGACACCACCTCCACCTTGCCGCCCCGGTGGAGCCGGAACGCCGGGTCGCTGTCCCGGTCGGAGTGGTCGTTCGGGCCGGGCGGCGTCGGCACGTCAGGTCCCTCCAGCTAGGCACTTCCGGACCGTCATCCTCGCAGCCGCGCGCAAGCGGCCCCTACAGTGCCCGGGTGCAGGTCGCCGAGCTCCGCGTACCGGGGGCGTGGTCCTTCACACCCCGCCAGCTCCCCGACCCCCGCGGGCTGTTCCTGGAGTGGTTCAAGGGGGAGGTGCTGGCGGACGCGCTGGGCCACCCGCTGACGGTGAAGCAGGCCAACCACAGCGTGTCGCGGAAGGGCGCCCTGCGCGGGGTCCACTTCGCCGACGTCCCGCCCGGGCAGGCGAAGTACGTCTACTGCAGCCGCGGCGCGGTGCTCGACGTGGTCGTCGACCTGCGGGTCGGCTCCCCGACGTTCGGGGAGAGCGACGCGGTGCGCCTCGACGAGGTGGACCGCCGAGGCGTCTACCTCTCGCAGGGCCTGGGGCACGCGTTCCTGGCGCTCAGCGACCAGGCCGATGTCACCTACCTGTGCAGCGAGCCGTACAACCCCGGTCACGAGCACGGGGTGTGCGCCCTCGACCCCGCGCTGGCGCTGCCCTGGCCAGCGGACGTGGAGCCCCGCCTGTCCGAACGGGACGCGCGTGCCCCCTCGCTGGCCGACGCCGACGCCGCCGGGGTGCTGCCGTCGTACACCGCCTGCCTGCAGCTCTACGACAGCCTGCGCGGCGGCGAGGACACCCTTCGCAGCGGCAGGGGCCAGTAGCGCAGCACCACCCGGCTGACGACCTCGGCCGGACCGTACCGCCGGCTGTCGTCGGTGACCGCCGGGTTGTCCGACTCCACCCACCACAGGCCCTGGACCGGCCGCGCCGCCCGCTTGACCACGAGCAGGTCCGGGCGCGCGGGGAACCGCGCGACCACCACATCACCCGGATGCGTACGGGCTCCCCGCCGCACCACCAGGCAGTCGCCCGGCCGCAGGGTCGGCAGCATGGAAGGACCCTCCACGAGGACGACTCCGAAGGCAGTGCGCACGCTCTCCCGGTTCCTTCGTGGAAGGGCCGGGGGTAGGGTCCGGACGAGAAGCCGAAGATCCCCGAGCTCTGGAGGACGAGTATGAAGCTGCCCCGTCTGCTCACCCCGACCACTGTCGTGTCCGCCCACTGCGACCTGCCCTGCGGCGTGTACGACCCGGCTCAGGCCCGCATAGAGGCGCAGTCGGTGAAGGCCATGCAGGAGAAGTACGCCGCGAACGACGACCCGGTGTTCCGGGCCCGCGCGATCGGCATCATCGAGGAACGGGCGAGCCTGGCCAAGCATCACCTCGCGGTGCTGTGGCACGACTACTTCAAGGCCGAGCACTTCGAGAAGTACCCCGAGCTGCACATGCTCATCAACACCACCATCAAGCAGGCCAGCGGCACGGGTGCCAAGCAGAAGCTCGACCCGGCCGAGGGCCAGAAGCTGCTCGACGGGATCGACCAGATCGCGACCATCTTCTGGGAGACCAAGGGCACGACCTACACCCCGCCTGCGTGAGCTCCCGGCCGCTTGCTTGACTGACGCATGGCCGAACTCGTACTCGTCAGGCACGGACAGACCGACTGGTCGGTGGAGGGCAAGCACACCGGACGCACCGACGTGCCGTTGAACGACGAAGGCGAGTCCGACGCCCGCTCGCTGCACTCCCGGCTGTCGGAGCGGGAGTTCGGGCTGGTGCTCTGCTCCCCCCTCCAGCGGGCGGTGCGCACGGCCGAGCTCGCCGGGCTGCACCCCGAGATCGATGACGACCTCGTGGAGCTCGACTACGGCCCCGAGGAGGGCCGCACGACCGATCAGGCGCGGGAGACCAGGCCGGGCTGGACGGTCTGGGACGACGTCGGCCTCGGCGAGAGCATGGACGAGCTCGCCGAGCGCCAGCACCGGGTGCTCGATCGGGTGCGCGGCGTGCTCGAGAGCGGGGCCGACGCGTGCCTGGTCGCGCACGGACACTCGCTGCGGGTGGCGGCGGCCTGCTGGCTCGATCTGCCGCCGGTCACCGGGCGCCACCTGCCGCTCGGCGCCGGGGCCATCTCCACGCTCGGCTTCGAGCACGACTTCCCGGCGATCCTGACGTGGAACACCTGACCCGCCCGACCCCCGACGAGCGGATCCGGCCGGCGGTCCCCGACGACGTACCCGTCCTGCTCGAGCTGGTGCACGAGCTCGCTGCCTACGAGCGCGAGCCCGACGCCGTCGAGGCCACGGCGGCCCTGCTGGACGACGCGCTGTTCGGGCGGGCTCCGGTCGCCTCCTGCCACGTGGCGCTCCACGACGGCGCGGTGGTCGGCTTCGCCCTCTGGTACGTCACCTTCTCCACCTGGCGCGGCCTGCCCGGCCTGTGGCTGGAGGACCTGTTCGTACGCCCCGCCGGGCGCGGCACCGGTCTCGGGCGGGGACTCCTGCAGGCGCTCGCCGAGGTCTGCCTGGCCCGCGGCTATGCCCGCCTCGAGTGGTGGGTGCTCGACTGGAACACTCCCGCGATCGGCTTCTACCGCTCGCTCGGCGCGGTGCCGCAGGAGGACTGGACCACCTTCCGCCTCGACGGGAAGGCGCTGCGGACCCTCGGCAGCGGCTGACCGCCCTGCGGCGCCCGTAGCCGGAGCTCAGGCGGGGTCCGGCGCCCCTGCCGGCGACCGGCCGCGCCCAAGCCGCAGCGCGACCGCTGCCGCTGTGAGCGCCACGGCCCCGATGGCCCTCGGGTCACTCCCACCCGTGGCGGCCAGCGTGCCGGCCGGCGCCGCAGCGACCAGCCGCTGCGCCGCCGCCCCGGCGGGAGCGCCACCCGGCACGCCAGCCACCGGGGTACCGGTCCGCTCCGCGGGCGCCCGCACCGCGAGCGGGAACGGCGCGCGCACCAGCAGCTCGACGTTGCGGTCCTCGATCAGCCCGCGGCGTACGTCGTTGCGCTCCTGCCAGTCGTTCGCCGCCAGCTCACGGGCCAGGGAGGCCAGCGCGCGGGGGGAGTCCAGCCGTCCTCCGTACGACAGCGGGGCGTCGGCGTCCAGCAGCGTGCCGAACACCGACAGCGTCCCGTCGCGGTTGTCGACGAGCTCGACGAGGCGCGCCTGGCTCGGCCAGTCGACGTGGCTGGCCGTGTTGACCTCCCAGAAGCCGCTGCCGTCCGCCCGGCGGTAGGGCGTCACGCGGTTGACATGGGTGTGCCCGTTGACCCACAGCACGACGTTGGGGAACTGCAGCAGCAGGTCGCGCACCTGCGGACCCAGCACCCGCGGCGTGGGGTCGTCGGCGAACACCAGCGCGTTGGTCATGCTCGCGATCGTGTGGTGGCTGAACACCAGCACGAGCCGGTTCCGGCCAGGCCCGCTCACCTCCTCGAGCCGGGCCCGCAGCCAGCGGAACTGCGCCTGGTCCAGCGACCCGCTGGACTCCCCGTTGGGGTTCACCGTGTCGAGGACGATGCCCCGCACCTGCGGCGAGGGGTCGAAGGCGTAGTAGGCGGTGCCGTCGTCGAGGTTCTGCTGCGTGAACCCGTGCCCGAGTGGCGCTCCGCCGGTCCTGAAGTGCTCCTGGACGTTGCGCAGCCGCGGGATGACCTCACGGGCGGGATCGGGCGTCACGGGACGTGCGGGCGCTGTCGCCAGGGAGTCCAGGACGGCGGGGTCGGCACCTGTCAGGCCCCGCTCGAGGTCGTCGGGGGAGACCCCGGCGGGCAGCCCGACGATCTTCAGCGGACCGGTCGTCAGCTGGGTCAGCTGGAAGGACTGCGGGAAGTTGCCCTGCACCAGCCCGTCGTGGTTGCCGTAGCAGGTGTACCAGGGGATGGACAGCCCGACGGGGGTGAACGGCCGCCGCGCGGCGTCGAGCAGCCCGGGGACCACCGGGAAGCCGTACAGGCGACGGGCGTTGTCGTCGGGCTTGCCCAGCGGCGTGCCGTCCGGGTGCCAGTAGTGCACGTCGTAGGACAGGGCGTCCTGGTCGTGCACGCCCTCGAACCGGTCGGTCGCGCCGCTGTCCGGCCGCACCGACGTCCCGCCGTCGAGGACGTCGATCCCCCACCGGAGCTCGTTGAGCTGGGCGTTGTCGGTGTTGTCCCCCGTGCAGAGCGCGAAGTCGAGGCCGCGGCGGCTCACCGGCCCGAGCCCCACCCGCTCGACGGCGGACACCAGCGCATCGGACACCTGCGGGGTGAGGAACTCCTGCGGGCGGTAGGCCGACCCGAAGAACAGCGGCTCCCCCGGCCCGTCGTTGTAGCGGTCCAGGAACTCGACCCGGCCGGGCGACTGGGCGTCGATCACGTGGATGTCGGTGAGGTGCGCGAAGGCCAGCAGGCCGACGCGCCTGGTCTCCCGGCCGCTCTGCGCGCTCGCCCCCAGGTCGTCGCGCGTCAGGTGCGGCTCGCCGCGCCCGCTCGCGAGGCGGACGTAGCCCTGCGGGTTGAGCGCGGCGCCGCGTACGACCGTGCTGTCGAGCGTCGTGCCCGCGGCAGCCGGCGGCCGGGCGGCAGCGCCGGCGGCGCGTGCGGGGAAGGCCGACAGGCCGCCCAGGGCAGCGGCGCCCGCGGCCATGCCCTTGAGGACGGTGCGACGGTCAGGGTGCATCGAAGGGGTGCATTCGGTCTCCGGAGCGGGTGGTCGTCCTCCCAGGATCGCATCCCGGGCCGGGCGGCACGTGCTGCCTTCGCAGTCCCGTCGGACTTCCCCACCCGGTCCGGATGCAGCCCCGATCTTCCCCGACATAGGATTGGCGGCACCGCGGCCTTCGGGAGCCGGGCGCCGGGAGCCCGCCGTGTCAGGGGGACGCCAGCAGGAAGATGACGCCGGCCTTCGCCGGCAATCGGAGGGGGCATGTCGCAGCAGGACTCGGGCTCGCAGGGCAGCCGGCCTGCGGGCGCGACCACCCAGGTCGAGGAGGGTCTGCCCTCGGGCGCGCGACGCGACGTCGTGGTGCTCCGGCTTCCGGCGGCCGGCGCCTACCTGAGCGTGCTGCGTACGGCCACCGCGGGCCTGGCTTCCCGGCTCGACTTCACCATCGACGACATCGAGGACCTGCGGATCGCGGTCGACGAGGCCTGCGCGATGCTCCTCACCCAGGCCGTGCCTGGGGCCGACCTGGACTGCACGTTCGAGCTCACGTCCTCGGCCATCCGCGTCGACGTCAGCGTGCTGACGCTCGACGGGCAGGAGCCGTCCCGGGACACCTTCGCCTGGACCGTGCTCACCGCGCTGGCCGGCGAGGTCGACAGCTCGCTCGACGCCGACAACCGCGTGACCCTGTCGCTGTACAAGCGCAAGGCCAACCTCTCTGGGACGGGATCGTGACCGACGCCACCGGACTGGACCCTCTCGTGGTCGACGAGGCCCTGATCGACGTCGTCGCGGACGAGGCGCTGGTCCCACCCGGTCAGGCCAGCCCTCCTCCGGCCGAGAGCCTCCAGGAGGTCATCCCGCTGACCCTGCGGCAGGAGCGCACCGCCTCCGACCGGGCGCACGCCCGCGCGATGTTCGTGCGCCTGTCGGAGCTGCCGCCGGACGCGCCGGAGCGGACCCGCCTGCGCGAGGAGCTCGTCGAGGCGCACCTGCCGCTCGTGGAGTACCTCGCCCGGCGCTTCCGCAACCGGGGCGAGCCGCTCGACGACCTCGTCCAGGTGGCGACCATCGGCCTGATCAAGTCGGTGGACCGCTTCGACCTCGAGCGGGGTGTGGAGTTCTCGACCTACGCCACCCCGACGATCGTGGGGGAGATCAAGCGGCACTTCCGCGACAAGGGCTGGGCCATCCGCGTCCCCCGCCGGCTGCAGGAGCTCAAGCTCAGCCTCACCAAGGCCACCAGCGACCTGTCCCAGAAGAACGGCCGCTCCCCCACGGTGGCCGAGCTGGCGGTGCACCTCGGGCTCAGCGAGGAGGACATCCTCGAGGGGCTGGAGTCCGCCAACGCCTACTCCGCGGTCAGCCTCGACGCTCCGGACGGCGGCGACGACGACTCCCCCGTGGTCGCGGACTCGCTGGGGATGATGGACGACGCGCTGGAGGGGGTGGAGTACCGCGAGTCCCTCAAGCCGCTGCTCGAGCAGCTGCCCCCGCGGGAGAAGAAGATCCTCATGCTGCGCTTCTTCGGCAACATGACCCAGTCGCAGATCGCCACCGAGCTCGGAATCAGCCAGATGCACGTCTCCCGGCTGCTCGCGCGCACCCTGGCCCAGCTGCGGACCGGGCTGCTGCTCGAGGAGTAGGCCCCTCCCGTGCCTCAGTCGGTGCCCGAGAACGCAGCGCGCGCCTGCGGCGTCGCCAGCTGGTAGAGCACGGCCGAGGCGAGCGCCAGCACCGGCAGGGCGGCGTACCAGACCTGGCCCTGCACGAGGCCGACGCCGACCGGAAGGGCCAGCAGCTGCAGGACGACGGTCGGCGCGCGGGACCAGCCGGCCGCCCCCGCGAGGCCCCTGGCGACGAGCAGCACCAGCAGGCCGGCCAGCAGCGTGAAGCCTCCCTCGAGCAGCGCCGCCCTGCGGTCGAACGGCTGCCCGGCGAGCGCGGCCGCCCCGTAGCCGAGGCCCAGGACCGCCAGCCCCGCCCCCTCCACGGCGACGAGCAGCGCCGCCCGGGTGACGGCGGTGGGCAGGCTCACGGACGATCACGCTAGTCGTGGATACGCTGAGGCATGCGCGCCCTCCTCGTCGTCAACCCCAAGGCCACGACGACGACCGGTGGGGTGTGCGACGTGCTGGCTCGGGCCCTTGCCAGCGAGCTCAAGCTCGAGGTCGTGCGCACCGAGGCCCGCGACCACGCCACGACCCTTGCCGCCGAGGCGGCACGCGACGGGCTCGACATCGTCGTTGCCCTCGGCGGTGACGGGACCGTGAACGAGGTCGTCAACGGCCTGCTGGCCGAGGGTCCGAAGGCTGGCCTGCCGGCGCTCGGCGTGGTCCCCGGCGGAAGCGCCAACGTCTTCGCCCGAGCGGTCGGGCTGCCCAACTCCCCTGTGGAGGCCACGGACCGGCTGCTGGAGGCGGTCCGCGGCTCGTGCCGGCGCACCGTGGGGCTCGGCAAGGCCAACGAGCGCTACTTCACCTTCTGCGCGGGGCTGGGGATGGACGCCGAGGCGGTCCGGCTGGTGGAGGCGCAGCGCTCCGGAGGCAAGGAGGCCACACCGGCCCTGTTCGTCCGGGAGGGTCTGCGCCAGTTCTTCCTCAAGACCGACCGGAGCAGCCTGCCGCTGACGGTCACGCCGCTCGACGGGCCAGAGGAGCGGCTCGCGCTCGCTCTGGTCTGCAACGCCGACCCGTGGACCTACTTCGGGCCGCGCCCGGTACGCCCCTGCCCGGCGGCCAGCTTCGAGCTGGGTCTGGACCTGTTCGGGCTGCGCAGCCTCGGGACGGTCAGCACCCTGCGCCACCTGCGCCAGATCCTCGCGAGCGACGGGCGTCCCCGGGGCCGGGCGGTCTACGCCCTGCACGACCAGGAGGGCTTCACGATCACCACCGAGCGCCCGGCTGCGCTGCAGCTGGACGGCGACGACCTCGGCGACCGTAGCAAGGTGGCCTTCCGCTCGGTGCCCCGAGCGCTCGAGGTCCTGGCCTGAGCGTCACGCTCCGCGGGCGAGCGATTGCACCTTCGAGGAGTAAGCGCGGGGCGCGTGGGGCAGGGCGCCGATCAGAACGTGACCAAGCCGACACGCGTTCCCCCCCAAGGTCAGGGGCGAACCCTTGCGCGGCGTACACCAGTGATGACAGGCTGGATCAACGAGCATGTACGGCCGACCCTGACCGCCCGCGGGCAGGACCGGAAGTCGGTGCTGGCAGGAACCGGCGCACGTCGTGCCGGATGAAGACGGCCGACGTGCGAGGGCGCGCGGCCGCCGAGGACAGGAGTAGCACCCATGGACTGGCGCCACGCAGCGCTCTGCCGCGACGAGGACCCTGAGCTGTTCTTCCCCATCGGGACGACCGGGCCCGCGGCATCCCAGGTCGCCGAGGCCAAAGTGGTCTGCCGGCGCTGCCCCGTCGTGGAACCGTGCCTGGGCTGGGCGCTCGACACGGCGCAGGAGGCCGGCGTCTGGGGCGGCACGAGCGAGGACGAGCGGCGCGTGCTGCGGCGCCAGGCGGGTCGCGCGCACGCTCCGAGCGCCTGAGGTCGGCGGCATCCGGCGCTACCCGGCCCGGCATGGCTGACCGCTACGTCCGACCGCCCCTGCTGGCCCGCGAGCTCCCGCCGCGGTGGCGGGCGGTGTGGCGGTTCCGGCTGCTGGGCCTGGTGGTCATGGCCCTGCTGCTCGGCGGGCTCTTCCTGGCCTTCCAGGCTCTGTCCGAAACCGCCTCGCAGGACCCGGGACTCAACTCGCTCGGGCGCCACGCCCCGGAGCTCAGCGCGCTACCCCTGCTCCTGCGCTGAGTTCGGGAGCGAGCGGCACATCCACGACGGCCCTGGTCCCGCGGCCACCCGCCCCGGCGGTGAGGACCAAGGAGCCACGGAGCTCGGCGGACACGAGCGTGCGCACGATCTGCAGCCCGAGCTGGCTGGTCGCACCGAGGTCGAAGCCGGCGGGCAGCCCGACCCCGTCGTCGACCACCTCGACGTGCAGGTCGGCCTCTCTGCGCGTGGCCCGCACCGCGATCGTGCCTGCACGGGTGCCATCCCCGGTCTCGGGGAACCCGTGCTCCACGGCGTTCTGCACGAGCTCGGTGAGCGCCATGGCCAGCGGCGTGGCCACCTCCGCCGGGAGCTCGCCGAAGCTGCCGGTGCGGCGTACGGCCACCGAGGACTCCGGAGCCGCCACCTCGGCGCACATCGCCAGCACCCGGTCGGCGATCTCGTCGAAGGGCACTCCGGCCTCCCAGGCCTGCGAGAGCGTCTCGTGGACCAGCGCGATCGAGGCGACCCGGCGCACCGAGTCCTCCAGCGCCGCGCGGGCCTGGGGCACCTGCATGCGCCGGGCCTGCAGCCGTAGCAGCGCGGCGACGGTCTGCAGGTTGTTCTTCACGCGGTGGTGGATCTCGCGGATGGTGGCGTCCTTGCCCAGGAGCTGACGGTCCCGGCTGCGCAGCTCGGTCACGTCGCGGACCAGGAGCAGGGCCCCCCGCGGCTCGCCGCCCGGGTGGAGCGGCAGCGCCCGCAGCAGGACCGTGGCGCCCCGAGCCTCCACCTCGGACTCCCGCGGCTCGCCGAAGCGCAGCACGGCCGCGAGCGCAGCCGACCCCCGGGGCTCGTCGAGCAGGCCGGGGCCGGCGCTGAGGCGGGCGATGGTCGAGCCGAGGTGCGCGCCGAGCAGGTCTCCGCTGACGCCCAGGCGCCGGTAGGCCGACAGCGCGTTCGGGCTGGCGTAGACCACGTGCCCGGTCCGGTCCAGGCGCAGCAGGCCGTCGCCGACGCGGGGGGCGTGCTCCGCGTCGGGCACCGAGCCGGGGAAGGGAAACAGCCCCTCGCTCACCATCTGCAGCAGCTCGTTCGCGGTGGTCAGGTAGGTGAGCTCGAGGGCACTGGGCATGCGGGCCACCGACACGGGCGTCTCCCGGGTGAGCACGGCCACGACGTGCGGGCCGCGACGGACCGGGACGACCTCCTGGCGGGCCGCGAGCCGCTCCGCCGAGCCCGGCTCGGGCTCGCCGAGGATCCGCCCCTCACGGACGGCGCGCTCGAAGCGCGGCACCTCACCGACCGGGAGATCGGTGCCCACCACGTCCAGCGGATGGGCAGTGGGCCCGGTCGTGGGGCGCATGTGCGCGACGGTCAGCCAGGAGCTCTCGCGGGTGCGGACGTGCAGGACCAGGTCCGCGAAGGACAGGTCAGCTACCAGCTGCCACTCCCCCACCAGCCGCTGCAGCCAGTCGACGTCCTCCTCCTCGAGGGCCGTACGGGCCCGGAGCAGGTCTGCCAGCGTCGACACGGGAGAAGCGTAGGCAGGCCGACCGCCCCACCCGCCGCGGACGCAGGTGCGTGCGGCTCTAGGCGGCGACCGGTGCAGTGCGGCGAACCACCCACGACAGCCCGTCCGGGTGGACGCGGTGCTCCCGCCACCCGGCGAGCATCGCGTCGAGGTCCCGCTCCCGGGGGACGAGCGCCAGCACCGACACGTCCGTGCACGAGCCGTCGTAGCCGTCGGCGCGGCAGACGTACAGCTCGCCGGTCTCGCGCAGCCACGCGAGCCGCCACGCGTCGTTGGAGCCCTCCCGGCGCCAGGTGGCGCCGAGGTCGACCTCGAAGGAGAACCGGCGACGAGGATCCGCCGCGTGGAACGCGGCCTCGTCGGCCCATGTGGAAAGAGCGTGCACAGCAGCCTCCTTCGGGTCTGGCCCCACCTGGGGGCGCGGCTGTCAGGGTGCACTGGCTGGGCATCCGGCAGGTGTCGGCCGTGCGACGACTGCGTGACGGTACGCGGCGCTGGCAGACTTCCGGCGTGACCGGCAGCAGCGACATCCTGGGCGTCGCGAGGGAGCAGGTCCTCGAGCGGGGGGTGGGGCTCGCGAAGCAGCAGGCCCTGGCCGCCCTGCTGCTGCCCGACTGCCACCTGCCGGAGCTGCTCCAGCTCGCCCACGAGGTGCGCCTGCGGCACTGCGGCCCCCAGGTCGAGGTCGAGGGCATCGTCAGCCTCAAGACCGGCGGCTGCGTGGAGGACTGCCACTTCTGCAGCCAGTCGGGGCTGTTCCCGAGCCCGGTGCGCGCCGCACTGCTCGACGTCGACTCCCTCGTCCGGGCGGCTGTCGAGACCCGCGCCACGGGTGCGAGCGAGTTCTGCATCGTGGCGGCCGTACGCGGGCCCGACGCCAGGCTCATGGCCCAGGTCGAGGCGGGCATCCGGGCGATCCGCGAGGCGGTGGACATCGACATCGCCTGCTCGCTGGGGATGCTCACGTCCCAGCAGGTGGCTGCCCTGCGCGACCTCGGCGTGCACCGCTACAACCACAACCTCGAGACGGCGCGCTCGTACTTCCCGCAGGTGGTCACGACGCACACGTGGGAGGAGCGGCACGAGACCCTGCGGATGGTCTGGGCGGCCGGGATGCAGGTGTGCTGCGGCGGCATCCTCGGGATGGGCGAGACGCTGGAGCAGCGAGCGGAGTTCGCCGTGGAGCTGGCCGAGCTGGACCCGGACGAGGTGCCGCTGAACTTCCTCAACCCCCGGCCCGGCACGCCGTTCGGCGACCTGCCGGTTCTGCGTCCCGAGGACGCGCTGCGGGCGATCGCCGTCTTCCGCCTGACGCTGCCCCGCACGGTCCTGCGGTTCGCCGGCGGGCGGGAGATCACACTCGGGGATCTCGCCCGGGACGGGATGCTCGGCGGCATCAACGCCCTGATCGTCGGCAACTACCTGACCACGCTGGGGCGCCCTGCGGCGGAGGACCTGGAGATGCTGCAGGACCTCCGCATGCCGATCTCGGCGCTGCGCTCCACGATCTGACCCGGCGGCGGCGGTGCGGTGCTTCGGGGAGGGCGACCCGCTGTACGAGCGCTACCACGACCTCGAGTGGGGCCGTCCGCAGGTCACGGAGCAGGCGCTGTACGAGCGGATCTGCCTGGAGGGCTTCCAGGCCGGGCTCGCGTGGATCACCGTGCTGCGCAAGCGCGAGGCGCTGCGGGAGGTGTTCGCCGGCTTCGACCCCGAGGCGGTGGCCGGGCTCGACGTGGAGCCGCTGCTGCTCGACGCCCGGCTGATCCGGTCGCGGGCCAAGCTGCGGGCCTGCGTCACCAACGCGGCCGCCACGGTGGCGCTGCGGGCGGACGGGGGCCTGCCGGCGCTGCTGTGGTCGATCGCGCCGCTGCCCGGCCCGGCCCCCACGGCGCCGGCCGGTGTGCCGGCGCACACGGCGGCGTCAGCGGTGCTCGCGCGCGAGATGCGCCGCCGGGGCTTCACCTTCGTCGGCCCGACGACGGTGTACGCGCTGATGCAGGCCTGCGGGCTGGTCAACGACCACCTGGTGCAGTGCCCGGTCCGCGGCGAGGTCGAGGCGTTGCGGGCCGGGGTGCGGCCCGCGGAGCACCCGGCCGGCTAGAGGAGCCCGAGCACCAGGACGAGGACGAAGGACAGGACCACGGAGAACAGCAGGCCGGGCCAACTGAGGGAGGGAAGCATGTCGACGTCTGTACCATCCTTGACGCACTCTGATGCGGGCGTTAGGTTAGATCGTTTGGAGGCGCGCAGTGATGTGCGTCACAGTCCGGGAGATCGCCCCAGTTGAGCATGCGGCGGTGGCCGAGCTCACCGCCTCGGTCTACATCGGCGAGGGCTTGACCTCGCTCGACTACGAGCCGCAGCTGCGCGACGTCACCGGGCGGGCCGAGCAGTCGACGGTGCTGGTGGCGCTCCTGCGCGAGCAGCTCGTGGGCTCGCTCGCGGTGGCGACCCGAGGCGGGCCGCTGGCCGAGCTGGCGGTCCCCGGCGAGGCCGTGATCCGCATGCTGGCGGTTGCTCCGGAGGCCCGCGGCGTGCGGGTCGGCGAAGCCCTGGTGCGGGCTGCTCTCGAGCTGGCCCGTCAGGACGGCTGCGCGATGGTCCGCCTGTCCTCCCAGACCAACATGACGGCGGCGCACCGCCTCTACGCCCGGCTGGGCTTCGTCCGGACGCCCTCGCTGGACTGGTTCCTCGTCCCCGGGCTGCTGCTGGAGGCCTTCGCGCTGCCGCTCGCGCCCTGGTGCGGCCACTGCGGGCGCGAGCTGACGGTGGAGGGGCACGAGGCGTGCCGGCGCAGCGCGGAGCTCGACCCGCCCCGCTACTGCCTGCACTGCCGGCGCCGGATGGTCGTGCAGGTCACGCCGACCGGGTGGTCGGCCGACTGCAGCGAGCACGGGCGGCGTACGTCCTGACGGCGGGTCGGCGCAGGGTCAGCGCGCGTGCCCGTCGCGTCAGGCGACCAGCCCGAGGCGGCGCAGCTCGACGGTGAGGTCGTGGGGCGAGGTCGAGGCCGCCATCGCCGCCTCCATCGTGATCACCCCGTCACGGATGAAGGACACGAGGTGCTGGTCGAAGGTCTGCATGCCGTAGTAGGTGCCCTCGGAGATGAGCTGGCTGATGGTGGAGGTCTTGTCCGGGTCGGCGATCGCGTCGGCGATGCGTCCGGTGTTGACCGCGACCTCCATGACCACGCACCGCCCCTCCCCGTCGGCCCGCGGCACGAGGCGCTGGCAGATGATGCCGCGCAGCGAGCCGGCGAGCGCCAGCCGTACCTGCTTCTGCTCGTGCGGAGGGAAGAAGTCGATGATGCGGTTGATCGTCTCAGCCGCGTCCGTCGTGTGCAGGGTCGACATGACGAAGTGACCGGTCTCGGCGGCGGCGAGCCCGGCCTTGACCGTCTCGTGGTCGCGCATCTCGCCGACCAGGATGACGTCGGGGTCCTGGCGCATCGCGGCGCGCATGGCGGTGACGAAGTCCTCGGTGTCGACCCGGACCTCGCGCTGGTTGATCATCGCCATCTTGTCGAAGTGCAGCACCTCGATCGGGTCCTCGATCGTGACGACGTGCACCTCCTTGTGCTCGTTGATGTGGTCGATCATCCCGGCCAGCGTGGTGGTCTTGCCCGATCCCGTGGGCCCGGTGACCAGGACGAGGCCACGCGGCTCCATGGCCAGCGAGGCGAGCACGGGCGGCAGGCCCAGGTCGTTCAGGGCTATCGCCCCCACGCTGACGCGGCGGAAGACCAGCCCGGCGGATCCGCGGCTGCGGAAGGCATTGACGCGGAAGCGGCCGAGGCCGGCGACCGCGTACGCGAAGTCGGCCTCGTTGGACTTGTGGAACTCCTCGACGAGGTCGTCACGCAGCACCTCGCTGACCATCTGCGCGGTGTCGGCCGAGGTGAGGTCGCGGGTCTGGAGCTTGCGCAGCTTGCCGTCGATCCGCACCCGAGGCGGCGAGCCCACCTTGCAGTGCAGGTCGGAGCCGCCGCAGTCCACCAGAGCGCGCAGGAAGGGCTCGATCGAGGAGGTCACGAAGTCGTCTTCGGCGTGCAGCCGGGAGGGCTTGACCTGTGCGGCGGGCGGTGGTGCGGCGGTGGGGGTGGTGGGCGCGGTCGCCGGCCGGGTGGGAGCGCCGCCACCCCCGGGTCAAGATCTTCGGAGCATCCCCAGCACCCTGATGCTGGGGATCTTCCCAAGATCTCCGGCGGGCGGGCGGGACGCGTCAGGCGTGGCTGCTCCGAAGCCTCGCCATCCACTGCTCGATCGCGTCGGGGTCGCGGGGGAGGGCGGCTGACAGGTTGCGGCAGCCGTCCTCGGTGATGACGACGTCGTCCTCGATCCGCACGCCGATGCCGCGCAGCTCCGCGGGCACCGTCTCGTCGTCGGGCTGGAAGTACAGCCCAGGCTCGACGGTCAGGACGTAGCCGGGCTGCAGCGTCCCCTTGCGGTAGACCTCCTGCCGGGCGTGGGCGCAGTCGTGGACGTCCAGGCCCAGCATGTGGCTGACCCCGTGCAGGGTGTAGCGCCGGTAGAGCTGGGCGTCCTCGGCCAGCGCCGCGTGCGCATCGGGGAGCACCCCGAGGCGCTCGAGCCCCTCGGCCAGCACCTTCATCGCCGCGCGGTGCGGGTCGAGGAAGTCCGCTCCGGGACGGCAGGCGGCGAGGGCGGCCTCCTGGGCGTCGAGCACCAGCGAGTAGACCTCGCGCTGGCAGGGCGTGTAGGTGCCGCTCACCGGAAGCGTCCGGGTGACGTCGGCGGTGTAGAGCTCATAGCCCTCCACCCCCATGTCCAGCAGGACCAGGTCGCCGTCGCGGACCGGCCCGTCGTTGTCGGTCCAGTGCAGCGTGCAGGCGTGCGCCCCGGCGGCGCAGATGCTGCCGTACCCGACGTCGTTGCCCTCGACCCGAGCCCGCAGGCCGAAGACCCCCTCCATCCACCGCTCGCTGGTCTCCTGGGCCCGGTCCAGCTGGCGGACGACGTCCTCGAAGCCGGAGATCGTCGCGTCGACAGCCTGCTGGAGCTGCGCGATCTCGTGCTCGTCCTTGACCAGCCGCAGCTCGCTCAGGAACGTCGTCAGCTCCGCGTCGGCCTCCTCGTCGGTCTCGAACAGCGCCTCGACCCGCGGGTCGTAGCCGCGTACGACCCGCGCCGGGCCGGAGAGCTTGTCGAGCTCCTCGAGCGGTCGCGCCTCGAGGCCCAGGCGCGCGCTGGTCGCCTCCAGCGACGGCCGCGGCCCGACCCAGAGCTCGCCGTAGACCCGGTCGGTGAAGAAGGCCGGCGTCGAGCGGTCCATGACCGGTGCCTGGTAGAGCACGGCGCTGCCGTCCGGGTCGAGTACGAGCACCGCGTCGGGCTCGTGCGAGCCGGCGAGGTGCGCGAACTCGGTGGCCGGCCGGAAGCGGTACTCCGTGTCGTTGGCGCGCGTCTGATAGGTCCCCGTCGGCACCACGAGCCGCTCCCCCGGGAAGTGCTGGGCCAGCGCCGCTCGGCGCGCCGCGCGGTAGGGCGCGGCAGATTCAGGCTCGGGCAGCGGGTCCTCGCGCACCGCCCAGCCGGTGGTCATGAACTCGAGCAGCGCCGCCGGCCGGTCGGGGTCGTGCGTCGCAGCTCCGGGCGTCTCCGGCTGCTCACTCATGAGGCGAGCCTACGACGCCCGCCTACCCCACCCACCTCCGCGCTGATCATCGAGTTGTTGCTCGGGCGCCATGATCAGCGCAGGTTCTGGGGTCTGCGGGGGGCCCGTCAGTTGCCGGTCCAGTGCGGCGGCCGCTTCTCGAGGAAGGCGGCGACCCCTTCTGCGGCGTCCTCGCTCATCGCGAGCAGGGACAGCTGCGCCTGCATCGCGGCCAGGGCCGCCGGCAGCGGGGACTGCATCGCAGCCTGGAACGCCGCCTTCCCCAGGCGTACGGCCGCCGGAGGCTTGGCGGCCAGCACACCAGCGAGGCTCTGCGCCTCCTGCCTCAGGTCGCCGCTGTCGACGACGCGGCTGACCATCCCCAGCGCCAGCGCCTCGTCGGCACCCACCCGCCGCCCGGTGAGCATCAGCTCCATGGCCTGCTTGGGGCTGACGTGCCGGCCGAGCAGCGCGCTGACCATGAACGGCCACAGCCCCAGGTCCACCTCGGGCAGCCCGAAGACGGCGTCGTGGGCAGCCAGGACGATGTCGCAGCCGAGGGCCAGCCCCACCCCTCCGGCCAGGCACGGCCCCTGCACGACGGCCACCACTGGCACCGGGCACGCCTGCATGCCCAGCACGACCTCCCGCAGCAGGCCGCGGGACTCGTGGACGGCCAGGCCGCTCGATCCGGGGGCCATCTGCACGAGGTCGGCACCCGAGCAGAACACCGGCCCGACGCTGTCGACCAGCACCACCGTGGTGTCGCCCGGGGAGGTCAGCACCTCGAGCATGCCGCGCAGCACCGCGTCGTTGAGGGCGTTGCGGCGTGCTTCCCGGGTGATCGTCATCCAGGTCTGGCCGGAGCGGCGTTGGACCTGCAGGTCGCTCATGTGCGCCTCCTCGGTACGGTCACTCGTACAGCCGCGGGCGGCGCCGGCAGCCAGGGCCGCCGGCGACGCAGATGGTGGCAGCGAGGCTGCCGATGACGGCATACGGGTGCCTACCACCGAGAGCGCGCCGCGCAGCGTGGCGCGCACAGGGTGCGCGCCACACCAGCGCGCCACGAGCGTGCGCCACAGGGGCACCTGGGGCGGGGCACACATGGCCGGCCGCCGGCGGCGAGACTAGCGGCGTGTCCCTGACCGTGGTGGTGCTCCTGACCGCCCTGCTGCTCGGGCGGGCCTTCGGTGGAAGCGTGGACAACCTCGGCCGGCTGCACCTGCGGCGGCGCCGGCTCGTCGTCGGCGCTCTGCTGGCCCAGGTTCTCGGAACCGTCATCGGCGGGCCGTTCTACGCCGTGGGGCTGATCGTCTCGACCTCGCTGGTGATCTTCTTCCTGAGCCGCAACCGCCGAATCGCCGGGACGGCGCTGGTTGCGGCCGGGCTGCTCGCCAACGTCCTCGTCGTGGGGGCCAACGGCGCCATGCCCGTCTCGGCCACGGCAGCCGGTCGCGCGGGCGTCTCGGTGCAGGACCTGCTCAGGGGCGCTGGTGCGCGTCACGAGCTGGCGGGCGCGCAGACGCGCCTGCGCTGGCTCGGTGACGTCATCCCCTTCCCGCTGCCCGTACGCCCAGAGGTGCTCAGCCCCGGAGACGTCCTCATCGCCGCCGGCCTGGCGCAGCTGGTGACGACGGGCATGCTCGGTGCGCCCCGCCCGCCGAAGCCGCCCCGCGGAGCCGCCAGGCCGCCCTCCCCGCTGGCTGAGCATGTTCCGCGGGTGATGTCCGCAGCCCCGGCCACACCCTCACGCCGGCCCCAGCCTCAGCCGCAGCCTCGACCTCCACCGCAGCCCGGATCCCGGCCGCTACTTCCGCACGGGTCCCGGCCTCCACGGCCGCCCGAGCCACGGCCCGAGCCACGGCCCGAGCCGCCATCCGAACCACGGCCCGAGCCGCCACCGCGCCCCGCGCGTCCAGCCGCGCAGCCGTGGACGCCGCCGGCGCGGTGGGCGTCCCGGCTTCTGCCGCTGCGCTGGGCACCTCGCGCACCGTAGGCGCAGCACCTGGGCACGCCGGGAGGCTCAACCCCAGGACGAGTGGTGCGCAGGGGCCACGCATGCCTGCCTTGTAGGCTGCGGCTCCGCCGTACGAGGGAGAGCCGACATGGCCAAGCGAGGCCGCAAGCGCCGGGGGCGCAAGAAGAACGCCGCCAACCACGGCAAGCGTCCGAACGCGTAAAGGCGGGGGGCGGCTCTAGCCAGGCAGGGCGATGAGCCGCTGCCCGTAGGCCACTGCCCATCCCAGAGGGAAGTCGCTAGGCGCCCGGCTGCGCCGCCGACGGAGCCCGCTCAGAAGGGCGGCTGGTCGTCCTCGGACAGCGGCAGCGGTGTCGGCTTCACCGCGAGCTCGGCCGCGGGCTTGGGGGGGTGCAGGTCGGTGGCGAGGAGGGTCGGGGCGTCTGCCCCACAGGTGGTGGTCGGAGTGGTGGGGGTTCGGCGGGGTCGACCCGGGGTGGTGGCGCGTGCGGGCTGGGCCGGGTGCAGGTCCGGCCCAGTGGGCTGGTCCACGTGGTGCTGCCGTCGGGGTGGCGCACGAGGGCCCAGTCGGTGTGCTTGGCGGCGTCGCAGCTGCGGGCGCAGCATCCCCAGCGAGTGGGATCAGCCCGTCGCGAGTGCCGGCTGATCAGCGTTCGGGAATCCCGACTGGTCGGGCGATCGTGCATTGCGAGGAAGAACGAGTTGGTCCCCGGCACGCAGGAACGGCAGGACGCCGGGCATCGACCACGGCCGCACACCGCTCAGGCGGGGCGCGCCTGCCAGCCGGCCCAGGCGCTCCCGACCATGTCGGGCAGGTCCCGCCGCGCCTCGAAGCCCAGGCCCTTGCGGATGCGGTCGACCGCAGCGACCACCCGGGCTGGGTCGCCCGGCCGGCGGTCGACGACGTCGTACTCCACCTGTTTGCCGATCACGTCCCCCACCACACGCAGGACGTCGAGCACGCTCGAGCCCTCGCCGCGCCCGATGTTGTAGGTCTCGCTGGGGCTGCCCGACTCCAGCGCCCGGGCGGCCGCAAGGTGGGCGTCGGCGATGTCGGCGACGTGCACGTAGTCGCGGATGCAGGTGCCGTCGGGCGTCGGGTAGTCGCCGCCGAACACCCTCGGCCGCCGCCCCTCGCTGAGCGCCTGGAAGACCAGGGGGATGAGGTTGAACACGCCGGGGTCCCCCAGCTCGGGGCCCGCCGCGCCGGCGACGTTGAAGTAGCGCAGCGAGATCACGCGCATGGTATAGGCAGCGGCGCAGTCGCGCAGCAGCCACTCGCCCACGAGCTTGCTCTCCCCGTACGGCGACAGCGGGACGCCCGGGGTGTCCTCGTCCACGAGCTCGACGTCGGGCAGGCCGTAGGTCGCGGCGCTGGAGGAGAAGACGAAGCGCTCGACCCCCTCGGACCGGCACGCGTCGAGCAGGGCGACGAGCCCGCTGACGTTCTCGCGGTAGTAGAGCAGCGGGTCGGCCATCGACTCGCCGACCTGCTTCTTCGCGGCGATGTGCACGACCCCGCTGACCTGGTGGTCTGCCAGCACCCGGCGTACGAAGGGGCCGTCGAGGACCGTGCCGTCCTCCAGCGGAACCCCCGCCTCGACGCGGGACCGGTGTCCGGTGGACAGGTCGTCCAGGACGACGACCTGCGCGCCGTCCTGATGCAGGGCGCGCACCACGTGGGCGCCGATGTAGCCGGCTCCGCCGGTCACCAGCCAGGTCATCCCGCAGGGCCCTGGTCACGCAATCCGGCACTACTCGGCGCGGTACTCAACCTGCTCGATCTCGAGGCGTACCTGCTGGATCCGGACGAGCACGCGGTCGCGCAGGTCGAGCGGTGCGGGGTCGCTGCCGCAGCAACGGGCGACCAGGGACTTGACGGCCTGCTCCAGGCCGTACTGCCGAAGGCACGGCGCGCACTCGTCCAGGTGGAGGCGGACCTTGTCGTGGTGGTGGTCGTCCTGCTCGCCGTCGAGGTAGAGGTAGACGGCCTCGAGCACCTCGCTGCACGGCATCTCGTGCGGCTCGCCGCAGCTCATGGCGTCTCCCCCGCTCCGGTGCTCGCCTTCACCAGGCCCCGCTCGACGGCGTAGTCGGCCAGCAGCGTGCGCAGACCGCGTCGTCCGCGGTGCAGGCGGCTCATCACCGTGCCGATCGGAGTGCCCATGATCTCGGCGATCTCCTTGTAGGCGAAGCCCTCGACGTCGGCCAGGTAGACGGCCATCCGGAAGTCCTCGGGCAGCGCCTGCAGGGCCTCCTTGACGTCGGAGTCGGGCAGGTGGTCGAGCGCCTCGGTCTCGGCGCTGCGCAGGCCGGAGCTGGTGTGGGCCTCGGCGGCCGCGATCTGCCAGTCGGTGATCTCGTCGGTCGGGCTCTGCAGCGGCTGGCGCTGCTTCTTGCGGTAGGTGTTGATGAACGTGTTGGTGAGGATCCGGTAGAGCCACGCCTTGAGGTTGGTGCCCTCCTGGAACTGGTGGAACGCCGCGAACGCCTTCACGAACGTCTCCTGCACCAGGTCCTCGGCGTCCGCAGGGTTGCGCGTCATGCGCAAGGCCGCGGAGTACAGCTGGTCCAGGAAGGGCAGCGCGTCGCGCTCGAAGCGGGCCCGCCGCTGCTCGCTGGTCTCCACCTCGGTCACCGCCGCACCTCCCCTCGCGGGTCGTGGAGGGTCGGGCACGGGACGCACCACCACTCCGGCCTCTGCAGCCGCAGCCGAGAGTACGCGGACAGTCGGACGTCCTGCAGGATCGGGCGGCCCCCACGGGGCCCAGCGGGTGGGAAGAGCCGTCGCCTCGAGCGGCGAACTCCCCTCCACCCCACACGCTGGTGGCATCTGCGCTCCTGTCGAGGTCCCCGTCGAACGAGCTTCGGCCGGGAGAGCCCGGCGCTGGTCCGAACGCCGGGAAGGCGGGGGTCTGTTCCCGCGAGCGGCGGACGCGGCTGCGCGTACCTCCCGCGCCGTACCATCCGGGCATGGAAGGCCACCACCCTGCCGTCGAGCAGTACCTCGAGACGATTCTCGAGCTCGAGGAGGCCGGGATCGTCCCGCTGCGGGCGCGGATCGTCGACCGCCTCGGGGTCTCCGCCCCCGCGGTCAGCGAGACGGTGAAGCGCCTGGAGCGAGAGGGGTACGTCACGCTCGATGGCGACCGGGTGCTCCACCTGACCGAGCCCGGCCGGGCGTACGCGACGCGGATGCTGCGCCGGCACCGCCTCGCGGAGGTGCTGCTCGTCGACGTGCTGAAGGTGCCGTGGCCGCAGGTGCACGAGGAGGCCTGCCGGCTCGAGCACGCGATCAGCGACAACCTGGAGCGTCACCTGGTCGAGCTGCTGGGCGACCCCGGCAACTGCCCGCACGGCAGCCCCATCCCCGGATCGGCCAACATCGTGGAGACGGGCCCGCTGCAGAAGCTCTCCAACGTCCCGCCCGGTGGCTCGTGCGTCGTGCGGCGGATCGACGAGCACCTGCAGACCCTCGTGGAGCGCATGGTCGAGCTTGAGGTCGCGCGACTGCTTCCCGGGCAGGTGGTGGACGTCGGCGAGCGCAACGAGGGGCAGGTCCTGCTGCGCGTGGACGGCGTCGCCGTGCGCGTGGACACCGACGTGGCCGACGAGGTCTACGTCAGCGTCTGACCCTCACGCCGGCGGCGCGGCCACGGCCTGGAGCCAGCGGCCCACCACGTCGCGCACCTCCTGCGCCACCTCGGCGGCGGTGCGCCCGTCCCGACGGCGAACGCCGAAGCCGTGGTCGGCCGCGCGGACCACGGACACCTCGAGACCGGGCGCCGGCTCCGGCCGGCCGAACGCGTCCCGCTCGCCCTGGACGACCAGCCGCGGCAGGTCCGGCAGGAGCAGCTCCGGAAGCCGGGTGCGCTCCGGCCGGCCCGGCGGATGCAGGGGAAACGCCAGCGCGAGCACCGCCGATGCTCCGACGTCTGCCGCGGTCCGGCAGGCGACCCGGGCGCCGCTGCTGCGACCCCCGACGACCAGCCCGCCGGTTCCGGCTGCCCGGGCGGACAGGGCTGCGAGCACCGCCCGCCACGCCACGTCGAGCCGGGCGGGGGGCTCCGCGACCCGCCGGCCGCGTACGCGCCAGGGCTGCTCCACGCGTACGACCCCCAGACCCACGGCGAGCGCCGCGTCGCGGGCGGCCAGCAGGTCGGGCGCGTCGATCCCGCCACCCGCGCCGTGGCCCAGAACGAGCAGACCGCCCCCCTGCGCCCCCTCGCAGACCACCCGGGCGAGTCCCACCGGAGTTTCCAGGCACTCCGGGATCAAGAACATGACCAGCAGGGTAGGGACGCTGCGTGCTGCGCCCTGGACCGGTTCCACCGCCGAGGGAGCCCGACCCGGTGGCGCTGCCGGTCGCCGCCGCGCCGGTGCACCCGGTGCCCGCAGCGGACTCGCCCTACTGGGTCTTCTACGCCCAGGTTGCTGCCGCGCAGGTCGCCGCCTGGCTGCCGCCCAGGCCCGCCCGCGTGCTCGACCTGTCGGGCGGCTCGGAGTTCGCCGACCAGCTGGTCACGCTCGGCCACGAGGTCGTCCACGCCCGGCGCAGCAGCTCGCTGCTGTCCATGGCGGCGACCGGTCCCGGCCGGGTCCTCCCGGTCGTCGCCGACAGCCGCTACCTCGGCTGGCTGCAGTCCAGCAGCGTTGACCTCGTGCTGGCCGAGTCCCGGGCGCTGTCGATGTGCCTCGCCGCGGAGTTCACGGTGGAGCACCTGTGCCGCGTGCTGCGTCCGGGTGGCCGCCTCCTGCTCGTCGTCGACTCGCTACCGCTGGGCCTCGCCCGGCTCGCCGACCAGGGGCGGTGGGCCGAGCTCGCCGACGTGCCGGCCGCCGACGTCGTGCTCGTGCCGGACGAGGACGGCTGCATCACCCGCTGCTTCTGGCCGGAGGAGCTGGAGCTGCTGCTTCTCGAGGTCGGGCTCGACGTCGAGTGGGTGCGCCCGCGTACGGTCCTGACGCCGGGGACGGTCGAGCGGGCACTCTCGGAGGGCGGCACGGCCGCGCTGCGCACGCTGGTGCGCACCGAGCTGGCGTTGTCCTCCAGCCGCGAGGGCAAGACCGCGGGCCTGCACCTGGTCGTCAGCGCCCGCAAGCCCTGAGCTGCTGCTGGCACTCGTGCAGGCCGGAGGTCAGCCGGCTGCGGCCTCAGCCTTCTCCTGGTCCGCGAGGCACCGCGTCGCCTCGGGGCGGACCTCCAGCCGGGCCTGCGGGATCGGCTGACCGCAGTCGACGCACACGCCGTAGGTGCCCTGGTCGATCCGGGCGAGTGCGGCGAGGATCTGCTCGCGGTGCTCCGCCGCGTTGTCCAGCAGGGCGTTCTGGTGGTCAGCGTCGGTCAGCTCACCGGCGGTGTCGGCCGGGTGCTGGTCGACGTGGCTGAGCTCGCTGCTCTCCCCCGCCCCCTCCGCCTCGAGAATGGCGGCCGCGCTCTCGATCTCGCGGAGCATCTGCTCGAGCTGCTGACGGGCGTCCTCGGTGTCCACGGGTGGGGCGTCCTCTCAGGAAGAAGTCGGTGCGCTGGCCCCTACCCTCCGGCACGGCAGGAGACCGCGGGGGAGCGGGGTCACCGCACCGGGGTTCAGAACAGCGGCGCCGGGAGCTGCGGGGCCGGGAACGGCGGGGCCGGGACCAGCGGCTCCACGAGCTGGGGGCCGTTGTTGCGCACGTTGCCCACGGCCGCCGACACCGGCCAGGCGTCCAGCGTCCCCGGCACCCCCGGCACGAGGAGGTCATCGCCCGGATCCTCCACGGCCGGGTCCAGCCAGCGCGCCCAGTCCTGCGGGCGGACCAGGAGCGGGGTGCGGTCGTGGATGTGGCCGAGCTCGTCGGCCGCCTCGGTGGTCAGGATCGTGCATGTCCACAGCCGCTCGCCCCCTGGCGGGGCCCACACCTCGAACAGCCCGGCCATCGCGAGGGGGGCGCCGTCGCGGGAGGTCAGGTAGTAGGGCTGCTTGCGCGTACCGTCCCGCTGCCACTCGTAGTAGCCGTCGGCGGGAAGCAGGCAGCGGCGGCGCGCGAACGCCGCCCGGAACGCCGGCTTGTCGCGCGCCGTCTCCCGGCGGGCGTTGATCAGCCGGGCCGCCCCCCTGGTGTCCGGCGCCCAGGACGGGACGAGCCCCCAGCGCAGGACGACCAGGCGGCGCACCGAAGCGCGCTGGACGACCCCGTGGACCGGATCGGTGGGAGCGACGTTGTACGAGGGCGGCAGCTCCTGCGCCGGTGGCTCCGCCACGTCGAAGTGCGCCGCGAGGTCGTGCGCCCCTCTGCTGGAGGCGTACCGGCCGCACATGGACCCATTGAGACACGGCGGCGGCGGTCCGGGCCAGTGCTTGACTTGCCGGCGTGCAGACTCCCGCTCCGGACCCGTGGCCGGCTCCGCGAGCGGACGCACCGCTTGGAGCCACGGTCGTCCTGCCGGGCTCGAAGTCGGTCACGAACCGGGCGCTGGTCCTCGCGGCGCTCGCGGAGGGGACCGGCGTGCTGCGCCGCCCGCTGCGCAGCCGGGACACCGAGCTCATGGCCGCGGGGCTGCGTGCGCTGGGTGTGCCGGTCACCGACTCGCCCGAGGGCGACTGGGTCGTGGAGGGCGGAGGGAGTGCGCTGCGGCCCCTCGCCCGGGACATCGACGTGGGAAACGCCGGCACCGTCGCCCGCTTCCTGCCGCCCGTGGCGGCCCTGGCCACCGGTGAGGTCCGCTTCGACGGCGACGCACGGGTGCGGAAGCGCCCGCTTGGCCCGCTGCTGGTCGCTCTGCGGCAGCTCGGCGCTGACCTCGACGGGGTCGCCGCGCTGCCGCTCGTGGTGCGGGGGCGGGGCAGCCTGCGCGGCGGCAGCGTCACGCTGGACGCCTCGCAGTCCTCCCAGCTGATCAGCGGGCTCCTGCTGTCGGCGCCGCGCTTCGACCGCGGCGTCACCGTCCGCCACGAGGGCGGCCCGCTGCCCAGCGCCCCCCACATCGCCATGACGGTGACGGCGCTGCGCCGGGCCGGCGCCACCGTGGACGACAGCACCTGCGGGCTGTGGCGCGTCGAGCCGGGGGCGCTGCGGCCCGGCGACGTCACCGTCGAACCCGACCTGTCGACGGCAGCCGCCTACCTCGCCGCGCCGCTCGTGGCCGGCGGCTCGGTCACCGTGCCCGGATGGCCGCGGGACACCGTCCAGCCGGGAGCGGTCCTCCCGGACCTCCTGGAGGCGATGGGAGCGCGGGTCACGCGTACCGACGACGCCGTACGCGTGGCCGGGGGCGACGGCCTGCACGGGATCGAGGCCGACCTGCGCCACGCCCCCGAGCTGACCCCGGTGCTCGCCGCGCTCGCCGCGCTCGCCGACTCGCCGAGCCGCTTCTTCGGCGTCGCCCACATCCGGCTGCAGGAGACCGACCGCATCGCCGCGCTCGCGACCGGGCTGCAGCGGCTCGGCGGCCACGTCGTCGAGACCCCCGACGGGCTGACGATCACCCCCCGCCGCCTCACCGGCGCGACGCTGGACAGCTACGACGACCACCGGATCGCCATGGCGTGGGCCGTGCTCGGCCTCGCCGTCGACGGCATCGCGATCAGGGACGTCGCGACCACCCGCAAGACCGTCCCCGACTTCGTCGGCTCGTGGACCCGGATGCTCGGGCACCGGACGGCGTCCCCGGTGTGAGCAGCCGGGTGTGAGCAGCCTCGTCGTTCGCAGCGCCGGCCGGTGAGCCCGCGCGAGCTCGACGAGGACGACGTCCGGGTGCGGCCCGGACGGGGGTCGCGGCCGCGTACGCGCACCCGGCCTGCCCACGAGGACGCCACGCCCGCCGACGTGCTGGCCGTCGACCGGGGCCGGTTCCGGCTGCGGACGGCTGACGGGCTGCTGATCACCGCGGTGCGGGCTCGCGAGCTCGGTCGGCGCGGGGTGGTGGTCGGTGACCGGG
The DNA here is from genome assembly GCA_030447385.1 of Mycobacteriales bacterium. Lineage (GTDB taxonomy): Bacteria > Actinomycetota > Actinomycetes > Mycobacteriales > SCTD01 > SCTD01. The sequence continues at coordinate 92,572 of JAUJOY010000006.1, read as the reverse complement.
TTGCTCTCGTCGGTGACCGCACCGGCGGGCCGGACGCGCTCGCCCGGATCGTGCGGCTGGAGCCGCGTACGTCCCTGCTGCGGCGCACGCCCGACGACAGCGACCCGGTGGAGCGCGCGGTCGTCGCCAACGCCGAGGTGCTCGTCGTCGTCACCGCGCTGGCCGACCCCGTCCCGCGGCCGCGCCTGGTCGACCGCTGCCTCGTCGCCGCCTACGACGGCGGCCTGGCGCCGCTGCTGTGCCTCACCAAACGGGACCTGGCCGATCCGGCCGAGCTCCTCGCGCTGTACGCACCGCTCGGGGTCGACTCCGTCGTGACCGGCCCGGGCGCCGAGGACCCGGGTGTGGCCGAGCTGCGCGCCCGGCTGAGCGGGCGGGTCAGCGTCCTGTTCGGGCAGTCCGGCGTGGGCAAGTCGACCCTGGTCAACCTGCTGGTGCCGGACGCGATGCGGGCTGTCGGCGAGGTCACCGGTGTCGGCAAGGGCCGGCACACCTCGTCCTCCGCCGTGGCGCTCCCGCTGCCCGGCGGTGGCACGGTGGTCGACACCCCTGGGGTGCGGTCCTTCGGCCTCGGCGCGGTCACCGCGGCACGGGTGCTCGCCGCGTTCCCGGATCTGGCCGAGGGAGCGGCCTACTGCCCGCCGGGCTGCGACCACCTCGCCGGTACGGTCGGCTGCACACTGGCGGACTGGGCGGCGAGAGGCCGCGCCACGCCCGCCCGTCTCGACTCGCTGCGCCGGCTGCTGGCGGCGCTCGAGGACGCCTCGCCACCCTGACGCGGTCGCGGGTTCCGCACGCCAGAGGCCGCCTGCCCGCACATGCGGACCGGCGGCCTCCGGACGGGCGGCGGGCTAGTGCGTACGCGTGCGGCCCGCCAGCGTGAGCACCAGGCCGATCAGGGCGAGCCCACTGCCCAGTAGGACCACCGAGCCGGTGCCGAAGCCCGTGAAGGGGAGGGCAGCCGGGACCGCCGCGGTGGGCGTGCTGCTCTGCGCGCGGGAGCCGGGCGCGGAGCCGAGCTGGGTCGAGGAGCCGGCGGGAAGCGGTGCGGGAAGTGCCCGCTCGGTTCCCGGAGCCTGCACGACGGGCTGCACCGGGGTGGTGGCCGGCCGCTCGAGAACCGGGGGGGTGGCCGGTCGCTCGAGAACCGGGGGGGTGGCCGGTCGCTCGAGAACCGCTGCGGTCACGCCCGACTCGGCGACCGGGTTGCTCATCGGGAGCTCGTTCCCCGTAGCCACGATCTCCACGATCGGCCGGCTGATGACGATCCAGCTGATGCCGACCTCGTCCGGGCCGCTGCCGCTGGTCACGACGTCGCTGGGCGTGCCGCCGGTGACGATGTCCTGGCCCGGACCGGTGCCGGTGGCGCCGCCTCCGGTCTCCCCGGTGCCGGTCTCCCCGCCGCCGGTCTCGCCGGTGCCGCCGCCGGTTCCCTCGGTGCCGGTGCCCTCGGTGCCGGTGCTCTCGGTGCCGGTGCCTCCGACACCCGCCCCTTCGATCCCCGTGTCCTCCGTGCCGCCCGCCGGGTCGTCACCGACTGTTCCCCCGCCGACCACGTCCGCGTCCTCGTCGCCACCCTCATCCAGGTCGAGAACGACGTCCTTCCCGGAGCCGACGTCGTCGCTCCCGTCGCCGTCCGGCGCCGGAGTGCAGGCGCCGAACGCCGGGTTGCCGTCGCCGGCACCGGGGTTGGCGTCGCAGTCGCGCCCGCGGTTGCCGTCGTCAGGGGACTGCCCGGCGGGCGACCGACCTGCGGCGTTGCCGGCCGTGCCGTCGGCCGGCTGCGAGGCTTCCGCAGGTCCGACGACAAGAGCCAGCGCCATCAGCGGCAGGCAGACGGCGACCCGAGCGGTCCAGGACAGCGGGCGAGGGGAAGAGGGAGCGCTCATGTCGTACCCGTTTCAGGAGGCCCGTGGAGGGCGCGGCTGACGTCGACGGGACGGTCTCGCCTCTGGCTCCCCGAGCGGTCTAGGCGACCGCATGTCTCCGTGCACCCTGACGGGGTGTCGGTGAGGACCGCTCGGATCATCGCTTCCCGCCGGTCCTTCGGGCTCTCGCCCGATCGACCCGGCAGGGTGTTGCCGTACAACACAGACAGTGACCTATACCGCGCCCCGGATCATCACCCGATCGGCTGCACTTGACCGGCGGTCTGCCTCAGTTGCAGCCGTTTTGGCCGCGAAGCAGTGTCGCAGCCTGCTCACCGTCAGTGATCGGCGCCCACGGCGATGGTCTCCGACACCGCGACCGCGGACGCCGCGATCTCGGCCTTCTCGGCGTCGATCTGCTCCGCGACGTCCTCGTCGGCCCTCATGAGGGCGCTGAGGTCGATGCCCGCCATGTCCAGGACTCCCATGTCGGCGTAGGCCTTCTGCACCTTCTCGCCCCACAGTCCGATGTCCTTGACGCACGGCACGATCCGGCTGAACAGCAGGCTCTGGTAGGCCCGGAACATCTCGGACTGCTCCACGGCCTCCGCACAGGCGGCCACGTCGAAGCCGAGGTTCTGCCAGACCTCCTCCATCTGGAACCGGTCGCGCATGAGGTAGCAACCCTCGACGACGAAGTCCTCGCGCTCGGCCCGCTCCGCGGACGTGAGCTGCGCGTAGTAGTCCTTGAGCGCCATCCGCCCGAAGGCGACGTGCCGCGCCTCGTCCTGCATGACGTACGCCAGGATCTGCTTGGGCAGGGTCGAGCTCGTCAGGTCGCGCAGCAGCCCGAACGCCGCGAGCGCCAGGCCTTCGATGAGCACCTGCATGCCGAGGTAGGGCATGTCCCAGCGGCTGTCGGTGAGGGTGTCGTCGAGCAGCGACTTCAGGTAGGGGTTGATCGGGTAGACCAGACCGATCTTCTCCTGCAGGAAGCGGGCGTAGGTCTCGGCGTGGCGGGCCTCGTCCATGGTCTGCGTGGCGGCGTAGAACTTCGAGTCCAGATCGGGCACGGACTCCACGATGCGCGAGGAGCAGATCATCGCGCCCTGCTCGCCGTGCAGGAACTGGCTGAACTGCCAGGCCGTCATGTGCAGCGTCAGCTCGTCGATGGCCTTCTGGTCACCCGCGATCCTGTCCCACTGCGAGGTGCCGTAGATCGGGATGACCTCGACGGGCAGGCCGAGCGCGTTGTGCGGGTCCACCTCCACCGACCAGTCGATGCGGGTCGTGGCGTCCCACTGCTTGTCCTTGCCCTTCTGGTAGAGCGAGAGCAGCCGGTCGCGGCCGTCGTCGTACTCCCAGGTGAAGCGGGCAGCGCCCTGCATCCCGACGTCCCAGGTGCGGTGCTCGACCGGGATCGTGTAGAGCTCGTGCGTGCTCATGGGTTCTCCTTCGGGGCCGAGCGGGAGCTCAGCAGGCTGTCGACGAGCAGGGCGATGTCGGCGCCCACCTGGTCCGGACGCGCACCCGGCAGGATCAGGTGGGACAGGGTCAAGCGGTTGACGGTGTCGACGACGAACAGCACCTGCTCGTACGCCAGGTCGGGCCAGTGGTTGCACAGGTAGGACGCGCAGTGCTCCCGCGCCGCTGCCAGCAGCCGCTCCGAGCGGGTGGTCAGGAAGGGCAGCAGGCTGCCGGAGTCGTCCGTGAGCACCGCCTTCAGCAGCGGGTTGCTCCCCGCGGCGGACAGGGTGTAGGCCGTGGCGGCACCCATAGCCTCCCCCGGGCTGGCCTCGTGGCCGACCATGGCGGCATCGGCACCGGCCATGTAGCGCTCGGCCTCGCGCAGCGCGAGCGCCTCGCCGAGGGCGTCGCGGCTGCCGAACTCGTAGTAGAGGGTCTGCCGGCTCACACCGGCGTCCCGGGCCACGTCGGCCATCCGGAGCTTGGTCCAGGCGGCTCCTGACAGCACAGCCTCGGCGGCTGCGTCGAGCAGCAGGTCCCGGGTCGTGGCCACCCGGCTACCTTGACAGCAAACGGTCGGGTGTCAAGACACCCTCCGTCCCTGTGTCAGGAGTGCGGGATCCGCTCCAGGGCCTTGCGGATCACGACGATGCGATCGGTCTTGCGCAGCTTCAGGCTGGTGTCCTCCGTGAACATGGTCTTCTCGTCGTCCCGGAGCACGGCCACCACGAGGTCCTGGCACGCTCGTGGAGCGAGACCGACCTCCTCACGGGTCACCTCCCGCTCGGCCAGCTCCAGGCCCGAGCCCGGCACCAGCAGGTCCTCGAAGATGGCACCGGTGGACGGGCTGGTGGCGGCGACACCGAGAAGGCGTCCGGCGGCCTCGGACGAGACGACGACCCCGTCCGCTCCGCCCTCGCGCAGCAGCAGCGCGTTCTCGCTCTCGCGCACCGCGGCAACAACGTAAGCCGCGGAGTTGTACCTGCGCACGGTGAGGGTCACGAGGACGGCGGCGTCGTCGCGGGGCACGGCGACGATCACGCGCTTCGCGTGCTCGATGTCGGCGCGGTGCAGGACGTCGGCACGCGTGCCGTCGCCCACGATGGCGACGATGCCGTCGTCGGTCGCGTCGGCGATGTGCTCGGGGTCGTTGTCCACGGCCACGATGCGGTCCTTGTCGACGCCGTCGTCGAGCAGCGCGCGCACGGCGCTGCGTCCCTTGGTGCCGTAGCCGACGACCACGGTGTGCTGGCGCAAGGAGGCCCTCCAACGGTTCTGCCGGATCTGATCACGGGTGCGTTCGGTGAGCACCTCGAGGGTGGTGCCGACGAGGATGATGAGGAACAGCAGGCGCAGGGGGGTGATCACGAACAGGTTGACCAGCCGGGCCTGGTCACTGACGGGGGTGATGTCGCCGTAGCCGGTCGTGGAGAGGCTGACCGTCGCGTAGTAGAAGGCGTCGAGCAGGTCCACGCTGCGGTCCGAGGTGTCGGTGTAGCCGTCGCGGTCGAGCCAGACGATGAGGGCGACGCCGGTCAACGTCGCGATGGCGATGACGATGCGGCGGAATACCGCCTTGACCGGGCCGAGGGTCCTGTGTGGCAGGACGACGGCAGCAGTCGCCCGTCCGGCGGAGCGGGACGCACCAGGCGTGCGCGACGGGCCGGGTACGCGGTTGCTGAGCGCCATCAGACGAGGTTGGCGAAGCGCTCGACCAGCTCGGTCTCCCCCGCGACGATCAGTCGTGACTTCGGGGTGATGACCGTCTCCGCTGTCGCATAGCCGAACGGCTGACCCTCCGGCTTGAGGCACACCACCGTGACCCCGTGGTCACGGCGGATGTTCGAGGCGCCGAGCTTCTTGCCGACGAGCTGGCCCGGAGGCTCGGTCTCGACCAGGGCGAAGTTGTCGTCGTCGAGGGCGAAGAACTCCAGCATCCGCCCGGTCACCATGTGCGCCACCCGCTCCCCCATGTCGTGCTCGGGGTAGACGACCTTGTGCGCGCCAACCCGCTCCAGGATGCGCCCGTGCGCGGTGGTCAGCGCCTTCGCCCAGATCACAGGGATCTCGAGGTCGACCAGGACGCCGACCGACAGGATGCTGCTCTCCACCGCGCCACCGATGCACACGACGGCTCGCGGGAAGTCCGCCGCCCCGATCTGCCGCATCGCCTCCTCCGAGGTGGTGTCGGCCTGGACCACGGAGGTCAGCTTGCCCGACCACTCCTGCACGAGCGCGTCGTCGCGGTCGACGCCGAGCACCTCGTGCCCGAGGTCGACGAGTGACTCCGCCACCGCGCTGCCGAACCGGCCCAGCCCGATGACGAGGACGGGATCGACCGGCTTGGTCTTAGCCACTTCGGGCCTCAGCCGACAATGGGACGCTCCTCAGGCAGTCGGTACAGGATCGGGCGGGAGCGCAAGGCGAGCGCCGAGGCCAGTGTGATGGGCCCGAGGCGGCCGAGGAACATCAGGGCGATCAGCACCAGCTGGGCGGCCCCTGGCAGCGTCGCAGTGATCCCCGTGGACAGCCCCACCGTGGCGAAGGCGGACGTCACCTCGAACAGCACGGCATCCAGCGGCAGTGGGGTCAGCAGCAGCAGCGCCAGCGTGCCGCTGACGACGAGCCCCACCCCGAGCAGCGCCACCGTCACGGCCTGGCGCTGCACCTGGCGCGGCAGGGTGCGCCCGGCGACGAGCACCTCCGGTTGCGCGCGCGCCTCCGCGTACATGACAAAGGCGAGCAGGGCGAACGTGGTGACCTTGATGCCGCCGGCGGTGCCCGCCGACCCGCCGCCGATGAACATGAGGATGTCGGTCACGAGCAGCGTGGCCGAGTCGGCGTCGGCGTAGTCGATGTTGTTGAAGCCGGCGGTCCGCGGCATCACCCCGAGGAAGAAGCCGGCCAGCAGCTTGCCGCCCACCCCCGCGCTACCGAGCGTGTCCGGGTTGCTCCACTCGATGGCCGTGACCGTCGCGGTCCCCAGGGTGAGCAGGATGGCGGTCGTCCAGACGGTGATCCGGGTGTGCACGGTCCACAGCCGGGGCGTGCGCAGCTCGCGGCGCAGCTCGTAGAGGACCGGGAAACCGATCCCCCCCGCGATCACCGCCAGGCACAGGGTCAGGCTGATCACCGCGTCCGTCCGAAAGCTGATCATGTTGTCGCTGAACAACGCGAAGCCGGCGTTGTTGAACGCGGACACGGCGTGGAAGAGGCCGAGGTAGAAGGCGCGGCCGAGCGGCTCGTCGTACGCGGTGAGCCAGCGCAGCGTCAGGACCACCATCGCCACGCTCTCGAAGAACAGCGAGAAGCCGACCACCGAGCGCAGCACGCGCCGCACGTCGCCGATCCCCAGCGCCTTCGTCTCGACGGCCGCCGTCATGCGGCTGCGCAGGCCGAGCCGCCGGAAGACCAGCAGCCCGAGCAGGGAGGACAGCGTCATGATGCCGATGCCGCCGACCTGGATGGCCCCGAGGATGACGAGCTCGCCGAAGGAGGAGAAGTAGGTCGGTGTGTCCACGACGATGAGCCCGGTGACGCACACGGCTGAGGTGGCGGTGAACAGGGCCGGCAGGAACGCCGTGGCAGTGCCGGCCTCGCTGGCCACCGGAAGGCTCAGCAGCAGGGTGACGAGACCGGCGGCGGCGGCGAATGCCAGGGCGACGAGCTGCGGCGGCTTCTCGATGCGCAGCCGGGCGAGGCGGCCGGAGCGGCCGGAGCGGTTGCGCAGCACGCCGGGAAGACTAGGGCGCCCCTGTGGTTGTCTCGGGACGTGAGCGGCGAGCCTTCGGCCGAGGTGGACAACGCGACGGTTCTGGCGGCGCTCGCAGAGCCGCGGCGGATCCAGCTGCTGCGCCTGCTCACCGCCCAGCAGATGTGCACGCGGGACCTCGTTCTGGAGACCGGCATGTCGCAGCCGCTGGTGTCGCACCACCTGCGGGTGCTGCGCCAGAGCCTGCTGGTGGACAGCACCGTGTGCTCCAACCTGCGCGTCTACCGGGTGCGGTCCGACACGCTGCGGGTGCTGAGCGAGCGCCTCGCGGTGATGGCCGACCGGGCGGCTGTGACGTCGTTCGAGGAGCCGTGCTGAGCTCGGATCCCTCGCCGGTCGCGGCTCCCTCGTCGGTCCCGGAGCACGACCTCGACGACCGGCCGGGCGACCCGGTCGTCGTCGAGACCTGGCTCGGTGCGCCGGCCCGCTCCTACGCCCGCCGGCCGGCGACGGTGCTCGACGTGCTCGACCGGGCGGTCCGGCGCTGGCCCGAGCGGACCGCCTTCATCGACGTCGACGGCACGCGGGTGAGCTACTGCACGTTCGCCGGCAGGGTCGAGAGGGCGGCGGCGGCGCTCCGAGCGCGGAGCCTGCCGACAGGCGCCGCCGTGGCCGTCGCGTCCGGGAACACCCTCGACCTGGCCACCGCGGTGTTCGCCTGCGCCAGAGCGGGGCTGGTGATGGTCGGGCTCAACACCCGCCTCGCACCGGCGCAGTGGACATACATGCTGGAGCACTCGCGCGTGGCGCTCGCCCTCGGCGGCCCGGCCCACCTCGCCGGTCTGCGCTCCGCCGGCGCCGCAGCCGCGGAGCCGCTGGCCGACGTGCTGCACGCGGCCCCGGAGCAGCCGTGGGCCCTCGCCGAGGACGAGCGGCCGGCGCAGGACGCGACGTACGCCGTGGTCTACACCTCCGGCACCACGGGCCGCCCCAAGGCCTCGCAGGTGGTGCACCGGGCGTCCGTGCACTCCGGCATGAGCTACCAGCGCATCCTGCAGCTCGAGCCGGACGACGTCACCGCCGTGCTGTTCCCGATGTACTACATCTCTGCGATGCACGCGCATGTGCTGCCGGCGATGCTGGCAGGCGCCTCCTGCGTTCTCGTGGACACCGCGTCGCCGCGCGAGTACGTCGCTGTGCTGGGCGCGCACCGGGTGTCGTGGGCGTACGCCGTGCCGTCGTGGTGGCGGCTGTGCCTGCGGGTGCCGGACCTGTCGTCGCTGCCGGCGCTCACCCGGGTGGCTGCCGGCGGCGCCCCGTTTCCCGAGGACCTGGTCGCCGGCCTGCGCGAGCGACTGCCGCACGCCCGGCTGCACGACGTGTACGGGTTGTCGGAGACCCACTCGCCCGGCTGCATCGCGACCGACTCCGACCTGCGGGAGCGGGCGGGCAGCGTCGGCCGGACGCTGGACTGCATGGAGGCGCAGGTCCGGTGTGAGGCGGGCGAGGTTCTGGCGGCCGGCGAGCCCGGCTCGCTGTGGCTGCGCGGCTCGCTCGTGACCACCGGCTACGCCTTCGATCCGGCGGCGACGGCGGCCGCCATCGTCGACGGCTGGTTCGACACCGGGGATGTCGCTCGGATGGACGCCGAGGGCTACGTCACGATCCTCGACCGGACCAAGGACATGATCAACCGGGGCGGCACGAAGATCTTCTCGGCCGAGGTGGAGGAGCTGCTGCGCCGGCATCCGGCCGTGGAGGACGCGGCGGTGGTGGGCGTCCCGGATCCTCTTGCCGGGGAGGCGGTGGCGGCCTTCGTGGTGGCTGCCACTGCGGTGAGCGCCCCGGAGATCCGCGCCTGGGTGCGCGAGCAGATGGCGGACTACGCCGCGCCCAAGGTGGTCGAGCTGGTGGACGAGCTGCCGCGGAACGCGGTGGGCAAGACCGACAAGGCCGTGTTGCGGACGCGGCTGTCGGGCTGAGGGCTCGGGGTGGAGGGTGGTGGGGAGCGTTCCTTTCCCTGAGCCCCAGCCAGTCCCCGCTTCAGCCCCGGCCGCAGGCCGAGCCCGGGCCGCAGGCCGAGCGCCCGCCCCAGCTCGAGCCCCTGCCTCAGCCCGACCCCTGCCCAGTCCCAGCCCCTGCCTCAGCCCGACCCCCCGGCCTCAGCCCGAACCCGACCCAGCTCCAGCCGCTGCCCACGCCGGCCGCTCCACAGCCTCGTTCCGGCGAAAGAGGCTGTGGAGAAGTCGATTCCGATAGACAGGGCGTTCGAACACATGTACGATTACCTCATGTCCAGCACGTCGGAGGCGGAGTCGAACGCCGTTGCTGGACGGCTGGCTGGACAGCCTTCGGGCGGACGCCCGGCAGCTGGGCTCGCGGATCCGGGCGGTGGTGCGCCTGGCCGCGTTGAGCGGGACGGACGGCACCCGGCGGTTCTTGCCGTTGGAGGTCGCCGGGTCGTTGCGGGTCGGCCAGCTGACCGCGTCCCGTTGGCTGGATGAGGCCGAGCGGTATGCGGCGTTGCCGGTGACGTTGGGGATGCTCGAGCGCGGGGAGCTGCTGACTGCGCAGGCCGCGGTGCTGCTGCACGTCACCTCCCACGCTCCGCAGGAGATCGCGCGGCGAAGGTCGAGGCGGAGGTGCTCCCCGACGGGGCACTGCTGTGCCCGGCGGATCTGCGCCGGCTGGTGTCCCGCACGCTGCTGCGGATCGAGGCCGAGCAGGACAGTCCAGCAGCGGCGGAGCAACGCCACGCCGATGCCGCCGCCGGGCGGCACACGTCTCACCGCCCAGAGCCGGACGGGCTGGGACTGGCCGGGGCGGTGCTGACCGCGGAGCAGCTGGCCAGCTGGAGCTCCGGTCTGGACACCCTGGAGAAGAAGGAGCGCATCTGCGACCGGCAGGCGGGGGTGGAGCGCACCGCGCAGCAGCGCCGGGCGGACCTGTTCGCCGCCCTCCCGGCGATGGTCCTCGCCGCCCAAGACGGCGCGGTCCCGGGTTGGGTGGCAGGTTCCAGTGTCGAGGTGCGCCCGCAGGTGGTGCTCAACGTGCTCGTGCCGATGAGCACCGTGCTGGAGCTGTCCCGCGAACCCGGCATGATGGACCGCTACGGTCCGCTCACCGCTGAGCACGTCCGGTTGCTGCGCCCCACCCTGCTGCGCCGGGTGCTCATCGACGAGGAGACCGGCCGGCCGTTGCACGTGCAGGACCGTCCAGAACCTGCCAGTCCCGACCCGATCCGGGTTGCGGGAGCAGATCCTCAGGATGAACCGGCCCGAGGTGATCACCGACCGGGCGGAGCCGCAGCACGACCCGTCCGCCGCCCTCGCCCGCCTGGTCGACCTGCGGGACGTGCGCTGCGCCGCACCCGGGTGCGGCTCGACCCGCACCCACCGCGACCACCTGATCCCCTGGCCAGAAGGCCCGACCGCCGCGTGGAACCTCGGGCTGCTCTCCGCGCGCTGCCACGCCGCCAAGCACACCGACTGGGCCCTCGTGCGCCACCTTGACGGCAGCACCACCTGGACCAGCCCCTCGGGCGGACCTACACCCGACCCAGCCCGCACGCCCCACCACCACGGGTCGACCCGGACGCCGAACCCCCACCACGACGACCACCACCCGTGGGACAGGCACCACGACCCCTCCTCGCCACCGACCTGCGGCCCGCCAAGCCCGCGGCCGAGCCCGAGGCCGACCCGCACGGCGAGCGCGCGCTGCCGCCGCCGACCGCGGACGACGAACCGCCCTTCTGAGGCTCCGTCGCCGGCGGACCAGGCGCCTGATGACACTCGGCCTCGAGCGCCGGCACCGCTCGTTGCCTACTGTCGACCCGATGCTGACGCACTTCTACGGGGGATCCGCGCGGCCCCCGCTGTCCGACGCGACGACACCGATCGTCGACCCGGCAACGGGTCTGGCGTACGAGGACGCAGCCATCGCCGGACCCGCCGACCTCGATGCGGCGTTCGCCAGTGCGGCCGAGGCCTTCCACACCTGGCGGGAGCACACGCCGGCCGTGCGGTCGCGCCTGCTGCTGCGCCTTGCCGACCTGATCGAGCAGGAGGCGGAGGGGCTCGTCGACGCGGAGTGCCGCAACACCGGCAAGCCGCGGGCCGCGATGCTCGCGGAGATCCCGCACATCGTCGACGTGGTGCGTTTCAGCGCAGGCGCTGCGCGAGTCCCCGAGGGCCTCGCCGCCGGCGAGTACGCGGTCGGCCACACCTCGGTGCTGCGCCGCGAGCCGCTCGGGGTGATCGCCCAGATCACGCCGTGGAACTACCCGCTGATGATGGCCACCTGGAAGTGGGCACCCGCCGTGGCCGCCGGAAACACGGTGGTCCTCAAGTCCGCCGAGACGACACCGGTCACCCCGCTGATGCTGGCCGAGCTCGCCGCGCGGGTGCTGCCGGCCGGGGTGCTCAACGTCGTCTGCGGCGGCCGCGAGACCGGGCAGGCGATGGTGGCGCATCCCGTCCCGGCGCTGGTGGCCCTGACCGGATCCGTGCGCGCGGGTCGCGCCGTCATGGCCGCCGCCGCGCCGACGGTGAAGCGCCTGCACCTCGAGCTCGGCGGCAAGGCGCCGGTGCTGGTGTTCGACGACGCCGACCTCGAGCAGACGGTGCAGGGGCTGCTGGACATCGGCTTCTACAACGCCGGGCAGTCGTGCACGGCCGCGAGCAAGGTGCTCGCCACACCCGGCATCCACGACGAGCTCGCCGCCCGCCTCGCCGCGGGGGCCGCGGCGATGCCGGTAGGCCCCGACGGCTACTTCGGGGCGCTCAACAACCCCGACCAGCTCGCCAGGGTCGCCGGCATGGTCGACCGGCGCGGGGCCCACACCGCCGTGCTCACCGGGGGGAGCCCGATGGCGCGAGAGGGCTTCTACTACCCGCCCACTGTCGTCAGCGGGGTTCGGAGCGGCGACGAGCTCGCCACCGACGAGGTCTTCGGCCCGGTGATCACCCTCCAGCGGGTCGTGGACGAGGCGGAGGCGCTCGCGGTCGCCAACGACACGACGTACGGCCTCGCGGCGAGCGTCTGGACGACCGACCACGGCCGCGCGATGCGCGCCGCCCGCACGCTCGGCTTCGGCGCCGTGTGGATCAACTGCCACTCGGTGCTCGCCACCGAGATGCCGCACGGCGGCTACGCCTCGTCCGGGTTCGGCAGCGACCTGTCGTCGTACTCGCTGCGTGACTACACCCGGGTCAAGCACGTGGTGAGCCGCCTGGAGGCCTGACCCGCGCTAGGGTCATGCACCACCGTTGATCCTGGAGGGCGTGCTGCATGACCCGGCTGTGGAGATCATGACCCGCATCGCGGTGTGTGGAGGCGTCTACTCCAACCCCTACGCGCTGCAGGCCTTCCTGGACGACGCGAGGGCCCGTGGAGCTGAGAAGCTCTACTGTCTCGGAGATCTCGGGGGTTACGGCGCTGAGCCGGACGCGGTCTGGCCGCTGTTGACCGACGCCGACGTGACCGTCGTGGCCGGCAACTACGACGTCGCGGTCGGCCGGGGGGACACCGACTGCGGCTGCGGCTACTCCGACCCGCGCGACAACGAGTTCGCCCAGTTGATGTACGACTACACGCTCGCCCACACGGGCCGCGACTACGCGCAGTGGATGACGACCCTGCCGACCGAGCGCCGGTTCTGCCTCGACGGCGTCGACGTGCACATGGTCCACGGGTCGACGCTCGCCCTGAACGACTTCTGGTGGGAGTCGCTGTCGGACGAGCAGCACGCGCTGCGGGTCCAGGAGTCGGGCGCGGACCTCATCCTGTGCACGCACTCGGGACTGCCCTGGCAGAAGCAGGTGGGCGACAGCCTGGTCGTCAACGTCGGCGTGCTCGGCCGGCCGGCCAACGACGGCCGCCGCGAGGTCTGGTACGCGCTGGTCGACCTCGACGCGGGCAGCGTCGGCGCCGAGCTGGTCCCGCTCGCCTACGACTGGGAGGCGCAGGCCGCGTCCATGCGCGCCGGTGGCCTCCCCGAGGCCTTCGTGGAGACCGTCGAGACCGGCTGGTGGACGACCTGCCTGGAGATCGTCCCGCCGTACGAGCGCAGCAAGGGCCGCTACCAGCTCTACCGGTCGGCCCTGCCCTCGGGCTTCGAGCAGGAGGCGGTCTCGTGGGCCGACGCGCCGGAGGTGGTCGACGACGGGCTGCCGGTGGTGCCGCTGTTCGGCTCGCCGATGTTTCCGCCGCGGCTGTGGCTCTACACCAACTTCCACTGCAACCTCGCCTGCTCCTACTGCTCGGTCGCCAGCAGCCCGCAGGCCCGGAAGCGCTCCCTCGGCCTCGGGCGGGTCAAGTCCCTCGTCGACGAGGCCGTCATGGAGGGGTTCTCCGAGATCTACCTGACCGGCGGTGAGCCCTTCCTCGAGCCCGACATCGTCGAGATGGTGCTGTACGCGACCGAGCGCCTCGACGTCGTCCTCCTCACCAACGGGATGCTCTACCAGGGCTGGCGGCTCGAGCAGCTGCAGCGCCTCGCCGGCCGGGACCGGCTCGTGCTGCAGACCTCCATCGACGCGGCGTCGCCTCCGCGGCACGACGAGAACCGCGGGCGGGGCTCGTGGCAGAAGGCGATGGACGGGCTGAAGCTGGCCGTGGAGATGGGGCTTCCGGTGCGCGTCGGCATGACCGAGACGCCGCAGAACGCCCGCGAGGTCGAGCCGCTGCGCGAGCTGCTCACGCAGATGGGCATCGTCGGCAAGGACTTCGCGGTGCGGCCCCTGGTGCAACGCGGGTTCTCCACCTCCGGGGCGGAGATCGGAGAGGGCAACACGGTTCCCGAGCTGGCCTACACCGCCGACGGGGTGCACTGGCACCCCGCGGGAGCCGACGTGGAGACCAGCCCGGACATGCTGCTGGCCGCGCATCCCTCTCCGGACAGCCCGGTGTCCCTGGCCGAGGGCAAGCGGCTCGCGGTCGAGCGCTTCCTCACCCTTCGCCGGGCGGACGGCTCCCTGCCGCTCGTCTACAACTGCGCTGTCTGAGCGCTCTCCTCTCCCGATCGGATGTCGATGTCGCGCACGCACTCCCGCCGTACCTTTTTGTCCCTCGCAGCTGTCGCGGGGTTCGCGCTGAGCGGCTGCGGCAGCGGCCAGGACCCCGCCGTGGGGGCGGCCGGGCAGAGCACGCCGCGCGAGACGCTCCGCTTCGCCGTGGGGCCGTTCCTGCCGAGCCCGGCGGACACCCGTACCGCCTACGAGCCGTTCTTCCGGGCCATCGCCGAGAAGGTCGGCGCGGACTACGAGCTCGAGGTCAGCAGCGACTACGCCGGCCTCGCGGTGTCCCTGGCCAGCGGCAAGACCGACCTGGCCTGGATGGGGCCGTTCGGCTACGTGCTGGCCGCCGACAAGGGTGGCGCGGAGGCAATCGCCACGGTCGAGTACGACGGCAAGCCCGTCTACCACTCGATCGTCGTGGCCCCTGCCGACACCAAGGTGGTCGACTACCCGCGCGACGCCAAGGGCCTGCGGATGTCGTTCGCCGAGACCGCTTCGACGTCGGGCTGGCTGATCCCGACCTACCTGCTTCAGCAGCAGGGCATCGACCCGAAGACCTACTTCGACTACAGCGAGGGCGCCGCCCACCCGGCGCAGGAGACCGCGGTGGCCAACAACAAGGTCGACCTCGCCACCGACTTCGACCGCAACCGCAACGCCATGATCGACGCCGGCACGATCAAGGCTGAGCAGAGCAAGATCGTGTGGACCTCGCCGGACCTGCCCAACGACGCGATCGCGGTCCGCAAGGACCTCGACCCGGACCTGAAGCAGGACCTGACCGCCGCGGTGCTCGCGGTCGAGCACGACGGCAAGGCCAACGGCCTGCTGCCCAAGCGCTACACCGGCTTCGTGCCGGCCACCGCGGACACCTACGCGCTCATCATCGAAGCCGCCAGGTCCCTGGGGAAGATCGGGCGATGACCGACCTGCAGGAGCGCAGCGGGGTGGGGCTCGTCCCCGTCCCGCCGCGCCCTGCGCAGCCGCTGCGGACCCGGGTGTCCCGATGGCTCCTCTCCCTGATCGCCGTCGCCGGCTTCGTCGGCTGCCTGCGCCTCGCCGACGTCGACCCCATCGAGCTGGCACAGGGCCTTCCGACGATGGCCGGCTGGCTCGTGCAGGCGTTCCCGCCCTCGACCGAGGCCCTCGACACGCTGCTCCTGCGCGCTGCCGAGACGGTGGCCATCGCGGTGGTCGGCACCACCTTCGCGGTCATCCTGGCCCTCCCGCTGTGCGTGCTCGCCGCCCGCAACACCACACCCAGCGGCTGGGTGCGCCTGCCGGTGCGCCTGTTCCTCAACGGGCTGCGCGGGGTGGACGCGTTCGTGTTCGCGCTGCTGTTCGTCGCCGCCGTCGGCCTGGGACCTTTCGCCGGCGTGCTCGGAATCGCCCTGCACACCTGGGGTTCCATGGGCAAGCTGTTCAGCGAGAGCATCGAGGCGCTGCCGAACGGACCACTGGAGGCGGCCGAGCTGACCGGAGCCGGGAAGGTCAAGACCGCCAGCTTCACCCTGCTCCCCGACGTCCTGCCGAGCATCAGCGGCATCGGGCTCTACCTCATGGAGTTCAACATCCGGGCCTCGACTGTGCTCGGGGTCGTCGGTGCCGGCGGCATCGGGCAGGAGCTGAAGAACGCCGTCGACCTCCTCGCCTTCCCGCGGCTCGCCACGATCCTGCTCGTCATCCTCGTCATGGTGACCCTGGTGGACCAGCTGTCCGCACGGCTGCGGAAGAGGCTGGCATGACGGCTCTTTCGGTACGCGGGCTCTCCCATGCCTATGGGGGTGTGCCGGTGCTGACGTCGGTGGACCTCGACGTCGAGCCCGGCCAGGTCGTCGCGGTGGTGGGCCCGAGCGGCGCCGGCAAGACGACGCTGTTCCGCTGCCTCACCCGGCTCGTGCGCGCCGACGCCGGGGCCCTCGAGGTCCACGGCCGTGACCTGCAGCAGCTCGAAGGCGCGGCGCTGCGTGATGCCCGTCGCGATCTCGGCCTGGTCTTCCAGTCCTACAACCTCGTACGCCGGCTGACCGCGCTGCAGAACGTCCTCGTCGGCCGGCTCGCCGACGTCCCGACCTGGCGGGTCGTGCTGCGCCGCTTCCCCGCCCACGAGCAGGCGCTCGCGGCTTCGTGCCTGGACCAGGTCGGGCTGCTGCGGTTCGCCCACACCCGCGCGGACCGGCTCTCCGGCGGACAGCAGCAGCGCGTGGCGATCGCCCGGGTCCTCGCGTCACGGGCGCGGGTCGTCCTCGCCGACGAGCCGGTCGCGAGCCTCGACCCCGCCAGCGCCGGCGCCGTGCTCGCCGCCCTGCGCTCGCTCGCGACCAGCCACGGCAAGGCGGTCGTGTGCAGCCTGCACCAGGTGGACCTGGTCGCCGGTTTCGCCGACCGCGTCGTCGGCCTGCGCGACGGCCGCGTCGTCCTGGACGTGCCGGCGGCGCGGTTCACCCCGGATGTCGCCAGAGACCTCTACACCCCCGAGCTCGAGAGGACGCCAGCCCGATGACCCTCCGCACCGCACCCGAGGTCGAGCAGGCCGTCGCCGAGCGCTACGGCGCGGGTGCCCGGGCCGTCGAGGCGGCGCTGTGCTGCCCCGTCGACTACGACCCGCGCTTCCTCACGGTGATCCCGCAGGAGGTGCTCGACCGCGACTACGGCTGCGGCGACCCCTCGCAGCACCTCGCCCATGGCGAGGTCGTCCTCGACCTGGGCAGCGGCGGCGGGAAGATCGCCTTCATCGCCTCGCAGGTGGTCGGGTCGGCGGGGCGGGTCATCGGCGTGGACATCAACGACGAGATGCTGGCGCTCGCCGCAGGAGCGGCGCCCCAGGTCGCCGACGCCGTCGGCTACGCCAACGTGGAGTTCCGCAAGGGACGCATCCAGGACCTGCGCCTCGACATCGCGGGCACCGAGGAATGGCTCGCCGCGCACCCGGTCACCGATCTGCTCTCGCTGCAGGCCTACGAGGCGGAGGCCGCCCGGCAGCGGCTCGAGTCGCCCCTCGTACCCGATGCCTCCGTGGACGCGGTCGTCTCCAACTGCGTGCTCAACCTCGTGGCCACCGAGCTGAAGGGGCAGCTGTTCGCGGAGATCTTCCGGGTGCTGCGCCGCGGCGGGCGGGCGATCATCAGCGACATCGTCTCCGACGTCGAGGTGCCCGACGCCCTGCGCGCCGACCCCGAGCTGTGGAGCGGCTGCGTCTCCGGCGCCTACCAGGAGGAGGCCTTCCTGCGTGCGTTCGAGGAGGCCGGCTTCTACGGCGTCACGCTCGAGAAGCGCGACAGCGCGCCGTGGCAGGTCGTCGAGGGCATCGAGTTCCGGTCGGTCACCGTCGTCGCCTACAAGGGCAAGCAGGGTCCCTGCCACGACCACGGCCAGGCCGTCGTCCTCAAGGGGCCGTGGAAGGCCGTTCTGGACGACGACGCGCACGTCTACGAGCGGGGCGTCCCGACGGCCGTCTGCGCCAAGACCTTTGCGATCCTGCAGGGTGCCCCGTACGGCGGGCAGTTCGAGCTGCTCGAACCCGCCGTTCCGGTGGACCCCGCGACCGCTGCGTCGTTCGCCTGCGCACCGGCGGCTGCGGCGCCGGACGTGCTCGTCGGCGGGGCATCCGTACGGCGAGCCGTCGCGGGGATGGGCACCGCGGCCGGCACGGACGGTGCCTGCTGCTGAGCGTGCACGCCATCGTGGGCAGGCGATGACGCTTCTGGCCGGGAAGCGCCTCCTCGCGACCGGGGTGCTCACCGAGCAGTCGCTGGCCAGCGCGGTGGTGCGGACCGCGCGCGAGCAGGGAGCCGAGGTGCTGCTCACCTCGCCGGTCTGCCGCGGCCTGTCGGTGACCTCGCGGGTGGCTCCACGGCTGGACGTGCACGGCGACGTGCTCGCGCTCGACGTCACCCTGCCGCAGGACCTGGCGGATCTGGAGAAGGCCGTACGCGAGGCCGGCTGGGACCGCGTCGACGGGGTGCTGCACGCGATCGCCTACCTGCCTGATCCGCCTGTGCATCAGGGATTCTCCTCGGCGTCCTGGGACAGCATCGCGCCGACCCTCCAGACCGGCGCCTGGTCGCTGGCGGCCCTCGTCCGTGCGCTGC
The DNA here is from genome assembly GCA_030447385.1 of Mycobacteriales bacterium. Taxonomy (GTDB): domain Bacteria; phylum Actinomycetota; class Actinomycetes; order Mycobacteriales; family SCTD01; genus SCTD01. The sequence continues at coordinate 74,415 of JAUJOY010000006.1, read as the reverse complement.
ACCCGCTGCTGGTGCGCGGCTCGTCGGTGGTCGCCCTCGACCTCGACGCCACCCGCGCCTGGCCGTCGCAGGACTGGCTGGGCGTGGCGCAAGCGGGGCTGGAGGCGACGGCGCGATATCTCGCCCGCGACCTCGGCCCGCAGGGCGTACGCGTCAACCTCGTCGCCTGCGGGCCGCAGCGCACCCTGCTGGCGAAGGCGCTGGGCGGGCGCCCGGAGCTGGAGGTCGAGTGGGACGCGCGGGCTCCGCTGGGCTGGGACGCCGCCGACCGCACGGCGATCGCCCGAGCCGCGGTCGCGCTGCTGTCGGACTGGTTCCCCGCCACCACGGGCACGGTCGTGCACGTGGACGGCGGAGCGCACGCCGTCGGTGCGGCGCCCGGCCCGAACCGGAAGGGCGCCTCCTGTGGCCAGTAGCGTCGGCGCCGTGCCTCCCGACCTCGAGACCTCCCCAGTCGTACGCGCGAGCGCCGCCCTCGCCCGGCAGCTCGGCGCCGACGCGGCGCGGCTCGAGAGCGAGGGGGTGGACCGCTTCGTGGTCGACCGGATGTCGGCCGCCGGCCTGCTCGCCGTCCACGGACCGCCCGAGCTGGGGGGCGCGCCTGCCGCGCAGCAGCGACGCGTGGGCGAGCTGCTGTCCGGGGCGAGCCCCGACGCGTGGTTCGTGTGGTTCCAGCACGGGCCGGTGGTGAAGATGCTGAAGGGCAGCGAGAACGCCGACCTCGCGGCCAAGCACCTGCCCGAGCTGTGCGCCGGCCGGGAGGTCGGTGGTGTCGCCTGGAGTCACCTGCGGACCCCGAAGCCGTCGGTGCTCGCCACCCGCGTCGACCGCGGCTGGTCGCTGTCAGGGTTCCAGCCGTGGTGCACCGGCTGGGGGCTGATCGACGTGGTGCTCGTCGGGGCGCTGGTGGAGGACACCGACGAGGTCGTCTTCGGGCTCGTGCCGGCCACCGAGCGCCCGGCGATGCGCAGCGCCGGTGAGCTGACGCTGGCCGCGATGGGGGGCACGTCCACGCACGCGCTGCGCTTCGACGACCTGCGGCTGCCGGACAGCGATGTGGTGCTGCGCGCCCCGCGTACGCCGTGGGCCGCGGCGGACCGCGACGCCAACGGCAACGTGCAGCCCTCGACGTACGGCGTCGCGCTGGCGGCGCTCGACCTGCTCGAGGAGCGCGCACCTGCCCACGCGGCCGTGCTGCGGCCGCGGGTGCTGGAGCTGCGCAAGCAGGCCTACCGGCTGCTCGACGACGTGGCGCCGGAGGAGCGGGTGGGCGAGCGACTGGCGGTGCGCGCCTGCTCGCTGCTGCTCGGCATCGAGGTGTGCACGGCGCTGCTGGCCGCTCGCGGCGGGCAGGGGATGGACCTCGCCGACCCGGCTCAACGGCTGCTGCGGGCGGCTGCCTTCCAGCTGGTGCACAGCCAGGCCGGTCACGTGCGGGCGGCCACCCTGGACGCCCTCGTCGCGTGAGCTCGCACCAGAGCGGACCGGACGCGCTCGTCGAGGAGCACGTGCGGGACGTGCCGGTGCGCTGCTACGCCGAGCGTCCGCACTCCGTGGTGCAGGTGCTGGAGGAGGCGCTGAGCAGCTTCGGCGACAGCGTCCTGCTGGTCGATCCTGCGCGGAGCACGAGCACGACGTACGCGCAGTTCGCGCGGCTGGTCGAGGGCGCCGCGATGACGCTGCGCGACCGGGGGCTGGCGCCCGGCGCGCGGGTCGCGATCCTCGCGCGCAACGGGCTCGAGGCGGCGGTCGCGATCTGGGCCTGCGCCCGCGCCGGCCTGGTGCACGTCGGCATCCCCGTGGACAGTCCCGCCGCCCGCGTCGACGCGCTGCTGTCGCTCACCGGGGCCGACCTGCTGCTCGTGCAGCCGGCACTGCGGGACCGCGTGCCGCCGACGGCGATCCCGGTCGAGGACGCGACGGAGACGCTGCTCGGTCGGGAGAGCGCCTGGCAGCACGGCAGGGCACTGCCGGAGCAGGACACGACGTACTCCCTGATCCCGACGAGCGGGACGACCGGGCACCCGAAGGCGGTGCAGGTCACGGGCCGGATGTCGGGGCACGCGGCCGCGTTCTACGCGCGGACGTTCGGCCTGACGCCACGTGACCGCACGGCCATCCACCTGCCGTTCGCGTGGGTCTCCGGGCACGTCACGCAGCTGACCCCCGCCATGCTGAGCGGGGGCTCCGCTGTGACGATGGCCTCCTTCTCGGCGCCGCAGCTCGTGGCGGTGTCGGTCGAGCACGGCGTGACGTGGCTGGATGTCGTGCCGAGCATCTGGGAGCTGCTGCTGCGCAGCGAGTCCTTCTCGTTGCCGGCTCTCGCGGGCGTACGCCTCGCGGTCTTCGGCGGGGCACCCGCGCCACCGGGGACGCTGGACCGGGTGCGCCAGCGCCTCCCCCAGCTGCGGCTGTTCGACGTCTACGCGCTGTCCGAGACGTGCGCGCCCGTCACCTGCCTGCACGACGCCGAGGCGTTGCGGCGACCCGGCAGCGTCGGCCGCCCCACGCCGTACTGCGAGCTGCGGCTGGTCGACCGCGACGGTCGGGACGTGCCGCGCGGCGAGGCAGGAGAGGTTTGGGTGCGCTCCGCGGCCATGACACCTGGCTACTGGGGCGCTCCCCCCGGGCCGCCGGACGGGTGGCTGCGCACCGGGGACCTCGGGCGGATGGACGGTGAGGGCTACCTGCACGTCGGCGGCCGGTCGGTCGACCTCATCATCCGCGGCGGGGTCAACATCTACCCCGCCGAGGTGGAGCGGGCCCTGCTCGCGACCGGGCTGCTGGCCGACGCGGTCGCCGTCGGGATCCCCTCCGCGGTGACCGGGCAGAACGTGGGTGCAGCCGTGGTCGCGCGTCCTGGTGTCGAGGCGGACCCGCACCTGCTGCAGGCAGCGGTACGCGAGGCGCTCGGCGCGCACGCGGTGCCGCGCCCCCTGCGGGTGACCGACGCGCTGCCGCGCAACAGCAACGGGAAGGTGGATCGGGTGGCCGTGCTGGCCGAGCTGACGGCTCCCGGCGGGTGAAGGTGCTACCGCGCGCACCCGCCTCGTGGTCCACTCGTAGCGTGACCGCTGCCGACGCCGCCGAGGTGGACAACGAAGCGGTCCTGCACGCCCTCGCCGAACCGCGACGGATCCAGCTGATGCGGCTCCTCGCCGACACCCAGCTCTGCACACGTGATCTCGTGACCGCTACCGGGATGGCGCAGCCGCTGGTCTCGCACCACCTGCGGATCCTGCGGCAGGCGATGCTCGTCGACAGCACCATCTGCTCGAACCTGCGTGTCTACCGGGTGCGCGCCGACACCCTGCGGGTCCTCGGGACCCGGCTGGCGGAGATGGCCGCCAAGGCCGCGGTGACCTCCCGGCTAGAGCCCTGCTGAGCGTACGGCGGTCTTCTCCACCAGCGCGTCCACGAGGTGCCCGACCGTGGTGAGCTCGATGAGCTCCTCCTCCGGGATCTCGACGTCGAACACGTCCTCCAGCGCCAGCGCGTACTCCACCAGCGCGAGCGAGTCCACCCCCAGCCCGTCGAACGACGCCGCATCGCCGAGAGCCGCCTCGTCCACCTCGAGCAGCTCGACGGCCTTGCTCACCGCCAGCTGACGCACCTCGTTGCGCTGCACGCCGCGGACGCTACGCGACGGCGAGCTGTAATCACAGCGGTTGATATGCATCGCCATATATGCGAGGCTGCCCGCCGCCTGGACCCCAGGTAGCGACTGGTCCGCCCGCGGAGCTCCTGGGAGATGTCCACCTTGCGTGCTGTGCCACCTGCCCGGCTGCGCGTGTCCCTTCCGCTGCTCCTGCTGGTGCTGGTCGCCGGCTGCGCAGGCGGCGGAGCCAGCGCCGGCACCACCCTGCGCATCAGCGGGTCGACCACGGTGAACCCGGTCGCGGCCGACGCCGCCGAGACCCTGCGCAGCAAGGACCTGATCATCACCGTCGACACGCAGGGAGGCTCGGGGGGCGGGATCACGCAGCTGGCGGCCGGCCAGATCGACATCGCCATGAGCTCCAAGCCGATCGTCGACGGCGACCGCACGGCGGCTCCGGCTGTCGACTTCGTCGAGACGCTGATCGGCCAGGACGCCGTCGGCATCGTCGTCCGCAAGGAGGTGCTCGACGGCGGGCTGCGCAGCGTCAGCAAGGCTCAGCTCCAGTCGCTGTTCGAGGGGAAGGTGGCCAACTGGAAGGAGCTCGGTGGCCCCGACCTGGAGGTCTTCGTCTACGACAAGGAGCCCGGCCGCGGCACCCGCGAGGTCCTGGACGCCTACCTCTACGGCAAGGACGGCGGCAAGGCGCCACCGCCGCCGAACAGCCCGCGCTACGCGATCGTCGGGGGCAACGAGGAGACCCGCACCAAGCTGATCTCGACCCCCGGCTCGGTGGCGCCGCTGTCCTCCGCCTTCGCCGCCGACCAGCCGAAGCTGGGGCTGCTCGGCATCGACGGGGTCGTTGCGACCTCGCAGACGATCGCGGACAAGAGCTACGCGCTGTCGCGTCCGCTCTTCCTGATCACCGACGGCGCCCCGGCCGGGCCCGCCAAGGACTTCGTCGACTACGTGCTGGGTCCTGCCGGCCAGCAGCTGCTCACCAGGCACGGTTACCTGACCCTGGCCGAGCTGAGGACCTGACCGCGTCGTGACCCTGCTCGTGGAGCGCGGCACCGCCGCCTCCGCGGCGCGCCCGCGGCCGCCGTCCTGGATCCCGGCCCTGACGGCCGCGGGCGGCCTGGCCACCGCAGCGGCCGTCCTGCTGGTGCTGGGGTTCGTCGTCGCCGGGGTGACGTCGGGCGACGTGGACTGGGTCGAGCTGATCACCACGCGCACCTGGGACGCACCCAGCGGCGCCTTCGGTGCCGGCGCGATGCTCTGGGGCACCGCGGCGGTCTGCGCGATCGCGCTCACCCTGGCCGTTCCGGTGGGCTGGTCGGCCTCGATCGCGCTGTCCGAGCAGCTGCCGCCCCGGATAGCACGTCCGCTGCGCTCGGGCGTGGAACTGCTGGCCGCGGTGCCCTCCATCGTGTACGGGTTGGTCGGCGTCGCCGTTGTACGGCCCTTCGTGTCGGGCGCCGGGGACGTGCCGGGGGGCGACAGCCTGCTCGCCGCGGGGCTGGTGCTGGCGGTCATGGTGCTGCCGACGATCGTGGCGGTCAGCGTCGACGCCCTGGCGGCCGTCCCCGCCGCCACCCGGGAGGCGGCCCTGGTGCTGGGTCTCACGCGGCGCGAGGTGGTGCGTTCGGCGGTCCTGCCACTGGCGCGTCCTGGCATGCGGGCCGCGGTGCTGCTCGGGCTCGCACGGGCCGTCGGGGAGACCATCGCGGTCTTCCTGGTCATCGGCCGGGCGGACGGGCGGCTGCCCGATCCCGCCGCTGCGCTGTCCTCGCTGCTGTCTCCCGGGCAGACACTGACCACCAAGCTCGGCGGGCCCGAGCCGGTCCTCGCCGGGACCTTCGGGGACCACCGGGCCGCCCTCTCCGCCGTCGGGATGCTCCTGCTGGTCACGGTGGCCGGCGCCACCCTCGCCGGGAGCCGCCGCCACCGCAGTCGGGTTCATCGCGTGCGCCTCTTCCGGGCCCGGCGGCTACGGTTCGCCACCGACCGGGCAGTCACCGCCGTGCGGATGGCGGCGATCGTCCTGCCCCTGGTCCTGCTGGTCGCCCTCGCGGTGCTGCTGCTCAGCCGGGGCGCCGTGGGGCTGCTTCCCTCCTTCTGGACGACCCCCGCCCTCGGTGCCAGCGGGGGCGGCGTGCGCGGGCAGATCGCGGGCACGGTGCTGCTGGTGGCGGTTGCCGCTGCGGTGTCCCTCCCGGTGGGCCTCGGCCTCGGGCTGCTCCTCGGGGAGTACGCCGGTTCCGGCGCCAGGGGCGCGCTGCGCACCGCGACGCTGACCCTCGGAGGAGTGCCGACCATCCTGCTCGGGCTGGCCGGCTACGCGTTCTTCTCGACCTTCCTCGGCTGGGGCAAGTCCTGGCTCGCCGGCGGTCTCGTGCTCGCGGTCGTCGCGGTGCCGGTGGTGGCGCTGACGACCACCGCCCGGCTGGACCAGCTCTCGCCCGCGCGACGAGAAGCCGCGCAGGCGCTCGGGTTGACCCGCAGCCAGGTCATCCGCTCCGTGCTGCTCCCGTACGCCCGGCCAGCAGTGCTGACCGGGCTGCTGCTGGGACTGGCCCGGGCCGCAGGTGAGACAGCGCCGCTGCTGTTCACCGCCACCGTGTTCGCCGGGGCTGCTGCCGTGCCGTCCGGCATCGTGCAGCAGCCGGTGCAGGCGCTGCCCACGCACGTGTTCGCCCTCGCCCAGGATGCCGCCGATCCAGCGGCGCTGGCGTCCGCCTGGGGCACCGCCGTGGTGCTCGTCGTGCTGACCGGACTGCTGCTGCTGGCCGCGGTGCCTGCACGCCGCCGGCTGGAGGGGTCGTCATGACGGGCACCGCCGTTCCGCCCGGCGCCGCCGTGCAGGCCGACCGCGTCCTCGTACGCACCCGGGAGCGGGTGCTCGCCGGGCCGGTGTCCTTCTCCGCCGCCTCCGGCGCCACCGTGGGGCTGCGCGGCCCGTCGGGATGTGGCAAGTCCACGCTGCTGCGCGCGCTCGTCGGGCTGCTGCCGGCGGGGCTCACGGTCGAGGGGACGCTGCACGTCCTCGGCCGTCCGCTGGATGACCCGGGGCCGCTCCCGCAGCTGCGTGCCTCCGCGGGCCTCGTCGGCCAGAGTCCGGTGGTCTTCCCCGGCTCGATCCTCGACAACGCGATGTTCGGCCTGCGCCATGTCGTACGCGCACCGCGAGCCACGCTGCGCGAACGCGCCGTGGCGGCCCTGGAGGAAGCCGGCCTGTGGGCGGAGGTGCAGGACCGGCTCGACAGCCCCGCCGACCAGCTCTCGGTCGGGCAGCGCCAGCGGCTGTGCCTGGCCCGCGCCCTTGCCCTCGACCCGCAGCTGCTCCTGCTCGACGAGCCGACCAGCGCCCTCGACGCCGACGCGCGCGACGTCGTGGAGGCCTCGATCGCCGGCCTCTCCCGGCGGCGCACCGTGCTGCTCGTCAGCCACGACGTCGACCAGGTCCGGCGCCTGTGCGACGAGGTGGTCGACCTCTAGGCGGGGACGGGTTGCGCTGCCCGACCGAGCTCCTCGTCCAGCGCGTCGAACACCTCGGCCACCTGCTCCCACCCCACCCGCAGCAGGAACGTGCTATTGCGGCCGTAGCTCTTGATGCCGAGCACGAAGAAGCGCGGCTCGGGGTTGCGCAGCGCGTCGACGCCCAGGGCCGGCTGCGCGAGGCAGTCCCCGCTGCCGCCCATCAGCGCCCCCGCGAGGTTCATCGGTCCCTCGGTGGCGTAGCACTCGTGCACCTGCAGCTGCCGGTAGAGCGAGCTGTCGCCGACGAAGCCGGTCATCGACACCACCTCGTCGACCACGAGCTCCCGGTGCCCGTCGGCCCCGCCGCGCAGGACGACCCGCAGGCGCCCGTCGAGCTCCTCCAGCGACTCGACCTCCACGCCCGTCACGAGCTCCACGCCGGGGACCGCGCCGTCGGCCAGGGCACGGGAGGACTGTGCGAGGGCTGCCCGGTCGGGCAGCGGGTCGTCCTCCACCGCCCCCCAGGTCGGGCTCTGCGCGCGCACCGCCCAGACCAGCGAGGCGACACCCGACGCGAGGTCTCGGGCTGCGGTCTGCGCGCTGTTGCCGGCGCCCACCAGCAGCACGCACCTGCCCGCCCAGCGATCCGGGTCCGCCGCCACGTCGGGGAGGTGCCGCACGATGCGGTCCCCCAGGCAGCGCTCGCCCCGCGCCGGTATCCCGCCGGCGCCGGTCGGGTTGGGGTGGGTGTAGGTCCCGGTGCAGTCGAGCACCACGTCGGCTGCGTCGAACCGCTCCGTGCCGTCCGGGTCCGTGACCAGCAGGCGGAACGGCTGCTCGGCACGGCGCTGCGAGGCGATCTCCTCGCTCTTGAGCAGCCCCTCGCGGGCGAGCAGCTCGACCCGGGTGGAGGTACGCACCCGCTGGCCCAGCAGAGCAGCGACCCGCTCGAGGTGGTCGGCGTACTCGTGCCCGGTCGGGCAGATGTCACCGGATGGATGGAGGTCGAGGGCGGCGGACGTGCGGGGTGACACGTTCGTCGCCCACGGCGTGAACAGCTGCACGTGGCCCCAGGCGCGGACGTTGCCGCCCACGTGTGGCGCCGCCTCGTAGACGGTCACGTCCCATCCCCGCTCCACGGCGGCCAGGGCTGCTTCCAGGCCGGTCGGGCCGGCCCCGAGGACGGCGATGCGGGGGACGGTGCCGGCGGTCATGCGATGCTCCTGCCTCCTTCGTGCGGGGTCTGGGCAAGGATGCCCTACGTGGACCGTGACGGCTGGATGACGCTGCTCGACCTGGACGAGGACGAAGTGCCGCGCCTGCTGGTGCTCGAGGGCACCTGGTGGCGCCAGCGCGCCCTGGACAGCCGCCTGCCCCTGCTCCAAGGAGTGCGCGAGCTCGGCATGCCGGACCTGTGGCACGGCTGGTACGGCGACATCCCGGTCGCGTTCTGCCCCGCCTACGGGGCCCCCCGCGCGGTCGAGCCGGTGCACGTGCTCGGGGTGTGCGGCACGCCCGTCGTCGTGCAGATCGGCTCCTGCGGCGGGCTGCAGCCCAACGTCCACACCGGCGACATCGTGCTGTCCGAGCGGGCGACCATCGGCGAGGGCGCCTCCCAGTACTACGGCGGGAAGGGCGTGGCCGTGGCCAACCTCGGCCGGGTGACCCGGGCCGCATCCCTGTTCGCCGCGCGCGACCTGCACACCCACCGGGGGTCGACCATCACGACCTCGGCGCTGCTGGCCCAGCCGCCGGCGCTGATCCGCAAGTGGGCCGCGGCCGGGCACCTCGCGGTCGACATGGAGACCTCCGCGGTGTTCTCCGCAGCCACCGCCCTCGGCATGCGGGCCGCCTCGCTGCTGTTCGTGTGGGACGAGCTGCCCGGGCGGTCATGGACCGATGCGTTCAGCCCCACCGAGCAGGACGCGCAGGCCCGCGCCGGCGCGGCCGTCTTCGAGGTCGCCCTGGGCCTGGCCTGACCCCCGAAACCGGCCGCGTCGGGGCGGTGGCGGGGGCGGAGCTACCTGTCGGGCGGGTAGAGGGAGCTGACATCTACGACGCTCGTTGATCTTGACAGGGTCATTCCCGACCGACAGCATCCGCCGGGCCAAGTCGGCACAAACCGGTCGGGAGCGTGCGCATGCAGCTGTTCGCACAGGGCGGGACCTGGAAGTGGTGGACGGGCGCCGGTGCCGCTGTGGCGTTCGCGGTGGCCTCACTGGTTCCCGTGCAGGCTTCGGCACAGAACTCCTCCGGGCCGGTGGTCACACCCGCCGTCCAGGTCACCTCGGAGGTGCGGCCCGGCCGGGCTTTCACCAACAGCCAGGTCCTCATCTCGCCCGAGGACCCGAACACCATGGTCATCTCCCACGCGGAGTTCGCCAACTCGACCTGCCTGATCCACGTCAGCCGCGACGGTGGCCGGACGTGGGCGCAGTCCGCGGCCAACCCCATGCCCCCGCAGTACAAGGCCTGCACCAGGCCGGCCTTCGGGGGCTTCATGGACGCGACGTTCGGCCCGGACGGGACGCTCTACGTCGCCTCGACCGGATCCGACACGGCGACCAACCGGGGCCCGACCGACGGCTACCTCGCCCGCAGCAGCGACCTCGGGAGGACCTGGCAGTTCACCGTCGTCGCGAAGGCCAAGGAGCGGGAGTTCACCCTCGCCGACGGCAAGAAGGTGAGCGCCATGGAGCGCTTCAACTACGGTCGCGTCGCCGCGGACCCCAACGACCCGAAACGGGTCTCGGTGGGGTTCCGGGTGGAGACCGCCTTCCCGCAGACGCCGCCTCCCCCGGTACGCAGCCTCGTTGCGGTGTCGACCGACGGCGGCGCGACCTTCCCGCCCCTGGCCGACCCCATCGACCCGAGCCTGCCGCAGAAGGACCTCGTCGGCTCGGACGCCCCCGCGATGGCGTTCGGCAAGGACGGCGCCCTCTACTCCTTCACCAAGGAGCGTCCGCGCAGCGGCGGGGTGATGCTGCCGAGCCAGCCCACCCTTCCCCAGCCGCCCGGTCCGCCGGCGCTGTGCAAGCCGGTCTCCGCCAATCCGGCCGCACCAGCGGAGCTGCCGAACCCGACCGACGCTCCCCCGGGGGCCAACGAGCCCGGAGCCGGGGCCCGGCTGGTGATGTCCAAGTCGGCCGACGACGGCAAGACCTGGAAGGCGTCGGTGATCGACGACGGTGGCCTCGCCTGTCCCGGGTGCCTGACCATCCCCGAGGTCGCCATCGACCAGAAGTCCGGCGCCATCCACGTCGCCTTCGAGCTCAGCGAGTCCTCCCTGCCGCGGCCCCGCGACAACCGCGACATCTTCGCGATGACCTCCACCGACGGTGGCGCGACCTGGAGCAAACGCCTGCGGCTGAACGACGACGAGGACCCGCGGCGCGTGCCGAACTACGACCAGTTCATCGCCGGGATCTCCGTGGCGCCGAACGGCCGGGTGGACGTTGCCTGGTACGACATGCGCACCGACGCGCTCTACAACCCTGACGGTCGCGGCGACACCGAGCGGCGCAACCAGACCTGCTGGGACGTCTACTCGACCTCGTCGTCCAACGGCGGGAAGTCGTTCAGCAAGAACCTGCGGGTGAGCGACCGCACCATGAACCAGACCTCCGGCTTCGCCCTCAACCTGAACTACGACCTGCGCGCCCCGATCGGCGTCGCGTCCACCGACGAGACCACCTTCGTCGTCTGGCCCGACTCCCGTAACGGCACGTTCGACCTGCCCAACGAGGACACCTACCTCGGCACCGTCGTCCACGCAGCGGCCCAGGAGGACCGGTTCGGTCTGAAGCCCTTGTCGGTCCTGCTGGGTGCGGCGCTCGGTCTGCTGCTCGCCGGGCTGGCGCTGTTCGCGTTCTCCCGTCGCCGGCGGACGGCGCCTGAGCCCCCGACCTGAGCCGGGCTCCGCTCACGCCCGGTGGCGCAGCGGCTCGCCCCGGTGCCAGCGCTCGACGTCGTCGCAGATCATGTCGCTGTGGTGGCGCACGACGTCGAGCGCGGCTCCGGCCAGGTGCGGAGTGAGCAGCAGGTTCGGCGTGCTCAGCAGCGGCGAGTCGCGCGGCAGCGGCTCCGTCGCGAACACGTCCAGCGCCGCGCCAGCGAGAGCGCCGCGGGCCAGCGCTCCGGCGAGTGCGTCCTCGTCCACGATCCCCCCGCCCGCGGTGTTGATCAGGTAGGAGCCTGGACGCATCCGCGCCAGTGCCGCGGCGTCGATCAGGTCGCGCGTTCCGGGCAGCCGCGGGCAGTGCAGCGACACCACGTCGGACTGGTCCAGCAGGTCGTCGAGCTCCAGGCCGCCGTCGGCGAACGGGTCGGAGAACACCACGCGCATGCCGAACCCCTCCCGCGCCCGCTGCGCGACCCGGCGACCGACCGCGCCGTACCCGACGATGCCGAGGGTACGACCGGCCAGCTCCGGGCCGCGGAAGTGCAGGTACGGCAGCTCGTCCCCGACATGCCAGCCCTCGTCCCGCAGGTGCCGGTCGGCGGCGCTGATCCCGCGGGCCAGGCAGAGCAGCATCCCGAGGACGAAGTCGGCGACCGAGTCGGCGTTGCGGGCGGGCGTGAAGATGACCGGGATCCCGCGAGCGGCGCACGCCTCCAGGTCGACGTTGACCGGGCCGCCGCGGGCGGTCGCCACCAGTCGCAGGTCCGGCAGCGCGTCCAGCAGCGCCGCGTCCACCACCTCGATCTCGGTGACCAGCAGCGCGCTCCCGGAGGCCGCCGCGAGGTAGCCGTCGCGGTCGAGGGCCTGCCGGGTCGTCCCCCAGCCCGTGCGAAGGGCCTGGTAGCCGAGCGACTCGAGCCGGGACACCCCTTCGTCGGTGAACTCCGCGGTCACGCAAGCCTTTCGCACGTCACTCCTCCTCGGGCAGGGCTGCCCGCAGCGCGGCGGTGGCGGAGCACCAGCGGGCGTACGGCTCGTCGTGGGCGCCGCGGTCCCCGGCCGGCAGCACGGTCGGGGGCAGACCCGGTACGTGCGTGTGCGCCCCGACTGCACCCGCGACCAGGACGGCGCCGGCCACGGCGGCGCCCTGGGTCTGCTGCGCGTGGTGCACGTCGCGTCCGAGCACCTCGGCGAGCAGCCGTGGCAGCGCTCCGTCCGCGGCTGCTCCTCCGCAGACGACGACGGCGGAGGCGGGCCGGCCGAGGGCGCGTTCGAGGTCCTCGACGCTTCCGCGTACGGCGAAGGCGTGCGCGTCCAGGAGTGCCGTCGCGACCTGCGCGGCGGTCGTGTCGGGGCGCAGGCCGAGCAGCGAGGCCGGGGGCTTGACGGCCCAGGTCTCCTGCGCCCAGTAGGGCGCTGCGGTGACGGCGAGCAGTCCGGGAGCCCGGGCAGCTGCCGGCTCCGACTTCGCCAGCTCGGACCACCAGCCGGAGAACGTCCCCGGATAGCCGGCGTTGCCCTCCGCCGCCCAGAGGTGGGGCGCCGCGTGCGTCGAGACCCAGGGCCGTCCAAGCGGGTCCTCGACCGGGGATGCCGTCGCGGCCTGGACCGGTGTGGACGAGCCTGCGACGACGGTGACCACCCCCTCCCCGAGCCCGCCGACACCCATCGCCGCGAGCTGGGTGTCCGCGCACCCGGCGACGACCGGCAGCGTGCGCGGCAGCCCCCAGCCCTCGCGCAGCTCCCCCACGACCGTTCCGGCCTCCACCACCGGAGCGAGCAGGCTCCGCGGGATGCCGCACCGGTCCAGCAGGTTCCCCGCCCATGTCCGCGCCGCCACGTCGGCCATGCCGCCCGCGCACGCGTAGGACGCCTCGGTGACCTGCACCCCCGTCATCCGCTCCACCAGCCAGTCGTGCAGGAACAGCACCCGGGTGCTCGCCGCCCACCGCTCCGGCTCCTCCGCGCGTACCGCCAGCAGCTTGGGCAGGGTCAGCTCGGGAGCCGGCCAGTGCCCGGTGAGGGGGTGCGTGCCGGCCAGCACCGAGGCGTACGCGGCGCCGCGCCGGTCGCTGTTGAGGATGCCGTTGCCGAGCACCCGGGCGGCCCCGTCGAGCAGGACGAACCCCTGGCGCAGGGTGGACACCGTGACGCCCAGGAAGTCCCCAGGCGGCGAACCGGACGCCTCGACCGCCTCCTGCAGCGCTGCCCGGCACGCGGCCTCCCACCCGGCGGGATCCATCTCCACCCGGTACGGGCGGGGGCGGATCGAGCGCAGCGGGCGGGTCACCGAGCTCCGCAGGCGCCCCGGGTGTCCGGCGTCCGCCACCCATGCCTTGACGGCGGAGCCGCCCACGTCGAGACCGGCGACCAGCACCATGTCAGTGACCGGCCGAAGCGGCGGCTTCCTGCTTGCGGATCGTGTCGAGGTAGGCCGGCGGGCACACCGTCGCGGTGTCGCCGAGCTGCAGCATGGTCAGCGTCGCGCGCGCTGCCTCCTCGAGGTTGGCGGCCCGCTTGTAGGCCAGCTCGACGGAGTCGGCGACGACGGAACACCCGTGGTGGCCGAGGATCACGCAGTTGCACCCGTCGGCCACCGCGTCGGCGCCGGCCTGCGCGAGCTCCTTGGTGCCGCTCTGCAGGAACGGCGTCGAGCGGACCTGGCGCACGTAGTAGGCCTGGTCGGTCGTCAGCAGCCGGATCGGCAGGCCGAGGGCGTCGAGCAGGACGCTGGTCTGCGGGTGCAGGTGGATCAGGGCGTTCGCGTCGGGGCGGGCCAGGTAGGTAGCGAGGTGCAGCGGCACCTCGCTGCTGGGCACGGGATGGCCGTCGCGGACGAGCCCGTCACCGATGCCGACCACCGAGAACTGCTCGGGCGTGAGCTCGTCCAGCCAGCTCCCCGAGCAGGTCACGACGCACTCGTCGGCGCCGGGCAGGCGGGCCGAGAGGTTGCCGCCGGACCCGATGACGAGACCGGCGGACACCGCCCGGCGGCCGGCGACGATGAGCTGCTGGATCAGGTCGTTCACGGGAGCACGATCTCCTTCAGGCGCGGGCGGTCCGCCGGCGCGAGCGCGTCGGCGAGGGTGTCGAGCGAGTGGGTGCCGGTGACGACGGCGCCGCCGTCGACGCGGTCGAGCAGGGTGATGGCCTCGGGGAAGCAGCCGGGCGCGAGGTGCCCGCCGGAGACGGTGAGCTCCCCGAACTCGGCGAGGGTGTTGAGGTCCAGCCGCAGGGGCCGGTCGTAGACGCCGTAGATGCCGACGCGACCGCCGGCGCGTACGGCCTGGAGCAGGACGGTCACCGCGTCCACCGAGCCGCTGACGTCGAGGACCACGTCGTACGCGCCGTCGCGGGGCTGTGTCGTCGCCGTGTCGTAACCCAGATTCGCTGCCATGGCGACTTTCTCGGCCGAGCGCACGACGGCCGTCACGGTGGAGGCACCCTCCGCCCGAGCGGCGTGCACCGCGAGCGCACCGAGCCCCCCGAGCCCGGCGACGGCGACCCGGTCGCCCGGGCGCACGCCCGCGCGGCGTACGGCGTGCAGGGCGCAGGCCATCGGCTCGGCCAGCACCGCCTGGCGGGTCGTCAGCGCATCGGGCACCGCGTGCACGACCGCCTCGTGCGGCAGCGCGACCCGCTCGGCGAAGGCACCCGCAATGCCGCTGCCGAGGTGGCGGCCGTGCGGGCAGAGATGGCGCTCGTCGCGACCGCACCACTCACAGGAACCGCACGGGAGCTTCACCTCGGCGGTGACGCGGGTGCCCGCCGGGAAGCGCTCACCCCCGATCACCCGGCCGAGCAGCTCGTGGCCGGGGGTCATCGGCCAGGTCAGCTCGCCCCATGGATGCCGACCGGTCCAGAGCATGCGGTCGGCCGCGCACACGCCGGCCGCCTCGACCTCGACGACGAGCGGGCCCTCCGGCTCGGCGACGTCGCGGACCCGGAAGCTCCCGGGTCCGTAGGCGACCACGGCCCGCATCAGGTCCGGCTCATCTCAGACCCGGCGCGAGAGCACGTGGTCGCGGCTCTCGCGTACCGCTTCGGCGCCCGAGATCCGGCCCGAGCTGACCGCGCCGTAGAGGTCGAAGGAGGCCGAGCCCGCGAATCCGGAGGCGTCCAGGGCGTCGACGAAGGAGGTGAAGTCGTGGATCCGTCCGCACGGCAGGTCGTCGTCGTCCCCGCCGACCGGGGCGTCGCCGAGGTGGCAGTGCAGGAGCAGGTCGCCGAGCCGGTCGACCACCTCGGCCGGGTCCTCCCCGGCCGCGTAGGCATGTCCGGTGTCCAGCAGGACCCCGAGACCGGGCACCTGCGCGCACAGCGCCAGCGCCTCGCCGGCGGTCGCGACGGCGGTCGCGGGCTTGTACTCCACGGCGAGGCGCAGCCCGTCCGCGGCGTCGACGCAGCGCTGCAGCGCCGGGACGACGTCGGCACCCGCGGGATCGGCTCCTGGCCACACACCCAGCACGTCGAGCCCGAGCTCGCGACCGACGGCGGCGCAGGCCGCGACCGAGGTGACCAGCCGATCGCCGTCGCCGGACAGCGCACCGTCCGGCCAGCGCCCCTGCGGGAGCGACAGGAGGAGCGCAGACACCGGAACGCCGGTCTGCTCGACGATGCGGGTGAGGTGCGCGAGCCGCGACGGGGCGAGCTCGACGGACGGCTCGTACACCCCCAGCTCGATGCCGGCCAGCCCGAGGTCGGCTGCCTGCGTGAACACCTGCTGGTCGTCCAGTCCGTCCGGCCAGGAGTTCCAGTCCGCATCCGTCAGCCGCCACATGGTCACGCGCTGATCTCCCGGAACAGCGAAAGGGTCGCCTCGCGTACGGCCACGGTCTGGGCCTGCACCATGCAGAACAGCGCCTCCCGGGCCAGGCGCTGCGGCGCGGCGTCGAGCGCCATGGCGGAGCCACCGGTCGCCGTGACGAGAGCGGTGGCGGTGCGGACGACGAGCTCGAGGGCGGCGGCGCGTACGGCCAGCCGGTCCTCGATCCGCTCCGCAGCGGGCACGTCGTCCAGCAGGGTGTAGGCCACCGCGCGCAGGCGCTCCCCCTCCTCACCCAGCTGCTCGGCGAGCAGGGCGGCGGTGGAGTCGCTGCGCTTGTGTGCCGTCGAGGTCAGCCGGCGCACGCACTCGCGCTGCAACCCGAAGACGTGTGGGCTGGGGTTGGCGGTCTTCGTCGCGTCGTGCGTGAGCCAGTCGCTGCGGGACTCGACGGCGACGACGTCCCCGTCGGCGACCGGGTAGCCGTCGAGCTCCAGCGTCACGGTGCGCGTCGCCGACATCGCGGCGAGCTGCAGCGGCTCGGAGGCGCGCAGTCCCACCGCGTCCTGGGCAGGGACGAGCGCCGTGACGAACTCCCCGTCCGGGCTGGCGCCGCCGAGCAGGAAGACGTCGCAGATCCCCCAGCTGGTCATCCACCCGACGTGCCCGTCGAAGCGCCAGCCACCTGCGATCCGTGCTGCCGTGACGGCCGCCGGCCCGGGACGGCGCAGGTGCGCCACCGCTACCCCGGCGAGGACCTCTCCGGTGCACAGCCGCCGCAGCAGGCGCTCCCGGAGGTCGCCGTTGCCGGATCGGACGAGCATGGCCAGCGGCATCGCGTGCTGGGTCGCGACGAACCACGTCGCGCCGGAAGCACCGGCCAGCACCTCGACCACCTCGCGGACGACTCGGGCCGGAGCGTCCGCCCCGCCGTAGGCCCGCGGACCCGCCAGGCCGAGGAGCCCGGCGGCAGCCCACGCGTCGAGATGGGACCGCGGGACGACGGTGCGGTCGACCTGCTCGGCGCTCGGGCGCAGCAGGTCGTCGGCGATCTGGCGGGCGAGCAGCACCGGCGGGGTCGAGGTCGCGGTGGTCACCGGGAGAGCCTAGGTGCGGGTACGCGGCGGTGCCGATGACCCGGGGGCGACCGACTGGTCAGGCGGCGACCTTCGTCATGATCAGGTCCGCGAAGGCGCCGATGGTGGTGAGGTCGCTCAGCTCCTCCTCGGGGAGCTCGATGCCGAAGGCGTCCTCGAGCTCCATCGTGTACTCCACGAGCGACAGCGAGTCGACGTCGAGGTCGTGCACGAAGGACTTGTCCTCCTGCACCGCGTCGGGCTCGACCTCGAGCATCTCGACGGCCTTGTCCCGCAGGACCTGCATGACCTCAGCGCGCTCCATGGCCGCAGAACCTAGCGGAACAGCTCGACGTCCTCCGGGGACGTCACCGACACCGCACGGACGGCCGGCAGCGTCCGCCGGACCAGGCCGGTGAGCACGTCGCCCGGCCCGACCTCGACGACGGTGTCCACCCCGTACGCCGGAAGGGCCTCCACCACCGAGCGCCAGCGGACGGGGGCGGTCAGCTGCCGGGACAGGGTGGCGGCGACCGCGGAGTCGTACGGCCGGACGTCCACACCGGACAGCACCGGCACGGCCGGAGGGGCGTAGGCCACGTCACGCAGCGCCGCGGTCAGGTCCTTGCGGGCCGGCTGCATCAGCGGGGTGTGGAAGGCGCCACCGACCGGCAGCGCGAGCACCCGCCGCGCCCCGGCCTCCCGCAACGCCGCGTCCGCCGCCGACACGCCGTCCGCCGTGCCTGACACCACCAGGTGCGACGGGGCGTTGTAGTTCGCCGGCCACACGCCCGCCAACCCGGCGCAGACCTCCTCGACGGCCTCGTCCTCCAGGCCGAGCACAGCGGCCATCGTGCCCGGCTCGACCGCAGCCGCCTTCGCCATGGCCGCGCCCCGCGCCGCCACCAGGCGGAGCCCGTCGTCCACGGTGAGGACGCCGCCGCCGACGAGGGCCGTGATCTCCCCGAGGGAGTGCCCCGCAACCACCGACACCCGCAGCGGTGACAGCGCCTGCCACACCAGCAGCGAGGCGAGGTAGGTCGTCAGCTGCGCCTCGAGGGTTCCGCGCAGCTCCTCGGCGTCGGCGTCGAGGAGGAGGCGCTCGACGTCGCGGTCGAGCAGGACGCCGGCCCGCTCGACGAGGGACCAGCCGGGGTCGCCGAGCCACGACGCGCCCATTCCGGGGCGCTGCGACCCCTGGCCGGGGAAGACGAGGGCGGTGCTCATGACCTCCCATCGTGCCAGTCGCGCCGAGGGAGACTCGGAGTCCTAGGCTCCCTTCTGTGACGACCTCCGCCGACCTCTCCCAGCGCCTGCTGGCCCTGACCGCCGAGCAGCTCTCGGTCTCGCCCGCCCAGCTGCACAAGGATGCGCTGCTCGCCGACGACCTCGGGCTGGACAGCCTGGCGGCGATCGAGTGGGGCATGAGCATCGAGGACACGTTCGGCATCAGCCTGCCGGAGGAGGCCTGGGACTACGTCAAGACCTACGGCATGGTCGACGACCTCGTGACGCGGCTCGTGCGCGAGTCCGCCTCCGCAGCGGGCTGACCGTGCACGCTCCGCGAGCGGCCCGCCGCGTCGTCGTCACGGGCCTCGGGGTCGTCTCCCCCGCCGGGATCGGGCTGGACGCGTTCTGGAAGGGCCTGCAGAGCGAGCCGCAGCTGCGCCGGGAGCGCACCGTCGACGACTTCGACGTCACGCACTGGCTGTCCGGCAAGCAGGCCCGCCACCTCGACCGCTTCACGCACTTCGCCGTCGCCGCCGCGGCGATGGCGCTGGAGGACTGCGGCGGGCTGCCCGAGGTCGACCCGACCCGCGCCGGCGTCCAGCTCGGCACGGGCATCGGCGGGGTCGGCACGCTGGAGACCCAGGTCGGCATCCTGGCCGCCCGCGGGCCCGGTCGCGTCTCGCCGTTCACCATCCCGATGGTCATGCCCAACGCCGGGGCTGCCTCGGTCTCCCTGCGGTACGGCCTGCAGGGACCCTCCGAGACCCTGACGACCGCCTGCGCCGCCGGCACCCACTCGGTCGCCGCCGGCGCCCGGATGGTGGCGGACGGCCGCTGCGACGTGGTGCTCGCGGGCGGCGCCGAGTCGTCCATGACGCCCACCACCGTCGCGGCGTTCACGATCATGACCGCCCTGTCGAGGACCGGGCTGTCCCGGCCGTTCGACACCGGACGGGACGGCTTCTGCATCGCCGAGGGCGCGGCGGTGCTGGTGCTCGAGGAGCGCGACGCCGCGCAGGCACGCGGAGCGCGCATCTACGGCGAGATCCTCGGCGCTGCCAGCACCTGCGACGCCCACCACATCACCGCCCCGTCGCCGGGCGGAGCCGGAGCAGCAGCCTGCATGCGCCTCGCCCTGGCCGATGCCGACCTGCAGCCCGCGGACGTCACGGCGGTCAATGCCCACGGCACGTCCACGCCGCTCAACGACGCGGCCGAGGCGGCGGCGGTGGTGGCCGTCTTCGGCGCAGGGGCGGTGCCGGTGTCGAGTATCAAGGGCGTGACGGGGCACGGTCTGGGCGCGGCGGGGGCGCTGGAGGCAGCCAGCGTCCTGCTGTCGTTCCAGCACCGCGAGCTGCCGCCGACGATGGGGACGACCGAGGTCGACCCGGAACTGGAGATCGACGTGGTCCTCGAGCCCCGCGAGTGGCAGCCCGGCCCCACCGTCAGCAACAGCTTCGGGTTCGGTGGCCACAACGGCTCGCTCGTCCTTGGCCCGGCGTGACGACCACCCAGCCCAACCCCTCGAGCACCCGCGCGTACGACGTCGGCCGCTCCCTGTCGACCGACTACTTCGGGCTCAAGGACCAGCTCGGTCCCGAGGAGCTGGACTTCCTGCTGCGCACGCGCGCGTTCGTCGACGACGAGGTGCTGCCGGTCATCGGCGGCTTCTGGGAGCGCGCGGAGTTCCCCCGCGACCTGGTGAAGCGGCTCGGCGAGCTGGGCCTGGTCGGCGACGGCATCGAGGGCTACGGCTGCGCGCCGATGAGCCCCACCGCGTCGGGCCTGGTGCACATGGAGCTCAACCGCGGGGACGGCAGCCTCGGCACGTTCCTCGGCGTGCAGGCCGGGCTCGCGATGAAGTCCATCGCGATGCTGGGGTCCGAGGAGCAGCGGCAGCGCTGGCTCCCGGGCCTGGCGGCCGTGGACCTGTTCGGCGCGTTCGCGCTCACCGAGCCGGCGCACGGCTCGGACTCGGTCGCCCTGGAGACGACCGCGCGCCGCGATGGCGAGGAGTACGTGCTCGACGGGGAGAAGCGCTGGATCGGCAACGGCAGCATCGCGGACGTGCTCGTGGTCTGGGCCCGCGACAGCGAGGACGGCCAGGTCAAGGGCTTCCTCGTCGAGGGCGGCACGCCGGGACTGGACGCGCGCACCATGCACGGCAAGGTCTCCGTACGCGCCGTCTGGCAGGCCGACATCACCCTCACCGAGGTGCGGGTGCCGGCCGAGAACCGGCTGCCCGGCGCCAACAGCTTCAAGGACACCGGGCGCGTTTTGGCCTCCACGCGCAACTCCGTCGCCTGGGGGGCGCTCGGTCACGCCACCGCGGCGTACGAGGTCGCGCTGGCCTACACCCGGCAGCGCGAGCAGTTCGGCAAGCCACTGGCGCGGTTCCAGCTGGTGCAGGACAAGCTGGTGCGCATGCTCGCCGAGGTCACGGCGATGCAGCTCTACTGCATGCGACTGGCCCGCCTGTCCGAGTCCGGTCAGCTCACCGACACCATCGCCGCCCTCGCGAAGTTCAACAACACCCGCAAGGCCCGCGAGGTGATTCTCGAGGCACGAGAGCTGCTGGGGGGCAACGGGATCCTGCTGGAGTACCACGTCGTGCGCCACATGGCCGACATCGAGGCGATCTACACCTACGAGGGCACCGCCGACATCCAGGAGCTCATCGTCGGGCGCGAGATCACCGGGCTGAGCGCGTTCACCTGAGCGGATCCGCACCGTCCTGCCGTCCGCCGAGGAGCTGCCACCCGTGAGCCTGCAGGACGACGACCTCGCCTTGGCGCACGAGCTCGCCGACCTCGCGGACGAGATCACGCTCGATCGGTTCCTCGCCCGCGACCTCGTCGTCGAGGCCAAGCCCGACCTGACGCCCGTCACCGACGCCGACCGCGCCGTGGAGCAGGCCCTGCGGCAGGCGCTGACCTCGCGCCGGCCGGGCGACGGGGTGCTGGGCGAGGAGGAGGGCGAGAGCGGCAGCGGGCCGCGCCGGTGGGTCCTCGACCCGATCGACGGCACGAAGAACTTCGTCCGGGGAGTGCCCGTGTGGGCCACCCTGATCGCCCTGCAGGACGAGGGACAGGCGGGCGTCGGGGTGGTGAGCGCGCCCGCGCTCGGGCGGCGCTGGTGGGCCGCCAACGGGACGGGGGCGCACACCGGCGGCGCTCTCACCGGCGCCCGCCGGCTGCGGGTGAGCGCGGTGAGCAACCTGGCGGACGCGTCGGTCGCGTACTCCTCGCTGACCGGGTGGGAGGAGCAGGGGCGGCTGCCCGGCCTGCTGCAGCTGTCCCGCGAGGTGTGGCGGACCCGCGCGTACGGCGACTTCTGGTCCCACCTGCTCGTCGCGGAGGGAGCGGTCGACGCGGCCTTCGAGCCCGAGGTGTCGCTTTGGGACCTGGCGCCGCTGCAGGTGATCCTGGAGGAGGCCGGCGGGCGGTTCACCGACCTGACCGGAGCGGCCCGCGTGGACGGCGGGAGCGCGGTGTCCACCAACGGCCTGCTCCACGAGCTCGTCCTGCAGGCCCTGCAGCCGCAGGCGGGCTGAGGCGCCGGCCCGCTTCATCGGCATGCGCAACGACTACACCCTTGACCTGGTGCGAGCTCCGCGGAGTGACGGAGCGGGGCCGTAGGGGCGCAGCGACGTTGCACCGCGACCCGCAGATCCCCCCCCGGTGATCTTCGCCTTGTCGGGCGCGGCGGCGCTCAGGAGCGCCCCACAGGGGGTAGATCATCGCGAGGGTGTGGCAGCCCCGCCCGGCCCGGGGCCAGATCCCGGCCTTGGCTCAGGTCGCAGACGACCTGCTCGCGTCAGCGCCGGCATCCGCCCGGTCGACCTGCTGGCGGCGACGCAGCCTCCCCGGGCGCCCGGCTCAACCGGTGCCGGCAGAAGCCGCCCTGCCCGCCGTCCCGGGCAGCACGGTCAGGGTGCCCGGCGTCGACGCGGACAGCTCGCGCGCGGCGAACGCCCAGACCAGCTCCTCGCGCAGCGCGGCCAGGTCCGTGCGCAGCGCCGCCAGCTCGCAGCGCGCGGCCCCCAGCTGCTGCTGGGCGAGGACCGCGGCCCGCTCGGCAGCCGCGGCTGCCGCGGCATGCTGCTCGCCGAGCACCCGCAGCCGGGACACCTCGGCGTCGAGCAGGGCTACCTGCGCCCGAAGCCCGAGCTCGGCACGGTCCTGCGGGGGCGCGTACGCCGCACC
>JAUJOY010000006.1:0-52060 GCA_030447385.1 Mycobacteriales bacterium | reverse complement strand
CCTGCGCCCGAAGCCCGAGCTCGGCACGGTCCTGCGGGGGCGCGTACGCCGCACCCCGATGCGGCCCCAGCCACCCGAACCGCAGCCACCCGAACCGCAGCCACCCGAACCGCAGCCGCCCGAACCGCAGCCGCCCGAACCACTCTCGTCGCCGTCGATGCCGTCCGCGGGCCATGACCGCAGGCTAGGGATCCCCCGGCCCCAGGCCCCGGCGCCACGCCGCAGCGCCCGGCTACCGTCCGCCCGGTGACGAGCGACCCGCGACGGCGCCGGCTGCTCGGCGTGGGCTTCGCCCTGCTCAGCGCCGCGTGCTTCGGCGTGATGCCGGTGCTCACCAAGATCGTCTACGCGGACGGCGCCCAGCCGGTGGGCGTGCTCGCCGTCCGGTTCACCCTCGCCGCACTGATCCTCCTGGCGCTGGCCCGGTTGCGGGGGGACGCGCTGCCACGCGGGCGCCGCCTGACGGCACTGGCCGCGCTCGGCGGGATCGGCTACGCAGGTCAGGGACTGTGCTTCTTCTTCGCTCTGGAGCGGATCTCGGCCGGCCTGACGTCCCTGCTCCTGTACTTCTACCCGGCGCTCGTCGTGCTGCTGGGTGCGCTGCTCCTGCGCGAGCGACCCCGGCCGGTCGCCGTGGCCTGCGTCGTCGTCGCCATGGCCGGAACCGTCCTGACGTTGGGTCCCGTGCAGGGGGGGCAGGTCGCGGGCGTCGCCTTCGGGCTCGCCGCCGCGCTCGTGTACGCGCTCTACATCCTCGCCAGCAGCCGGGTGCGCGGAGTGGAGCCGGTGGCCATGGCGGCCACCGCCATCGCGGCCGGCGCGGTCAGCTTCAACCTGCTCGCGGCGCTGACCCGCCCACGCCTGCCGGACGAGGCGTCCGCCTGGCTCGCCCTGGTCGGCATAGCGCTGGTCGGCACGGTCCTCGCCGTCACCGCGTTCTTCGCGGCCCTCGCGCTGCTCGGCCCCTCGGACACGGCGGTGGTGTCCACGGTGGAGCCGGTGGTCAGCAT
This sequence comes from Mycobacteriales bacterium, assembly GCA_030447385.1. Lineage (GTDB taxonomy): Bacteria > Actinomycetota > Actinomycetes > Mycobacteriales > SCTD01 > SCTD01. The sequence continues at coordinate 51,050 of JAUJOY010000006.1, read as the reverse complement.
CGCGGTGGCGGGGCTGGTGCTCGGCGAGCGGCTCAGCCCCCTCCAGGCCGCCGGCGGTGCGGTCGTCCTGCTGGCCGTCACCGTCCTCGCCCGGCTGCGTCCCGTACCCGATCCGGCTCCACAGGAGCAGAACCTAGGGTGAGCCGCATGGCCAGCCTGCTGCTGAACCGCCGGGACCTGGACTTCCTGCTGTACGAGTGGCTGGACGTCGAGAACCTGACTCGGCGGCCCCGGCACGCCGAGCACTCCCGCGAGACCTTCGACGCGGTGATCGACCTCGCGGCACAGGTCGCGACGGAGCACTTCGCGCCGCACAACCGCAGGAGCGACAGCGAGGAGCCGCGTTTCGACGGCGAGCGGGTGCACCTGATCCCGGAGATCGGTGCAGCCCTGAAGGTGTTCGCCGACGCCGGCCTGCTCGCGGGCACCCTCGACGAGGCGGTCGGCGGGCTCGCGCTGCCGACCGTGATCGGCAACGCCGTCTTCGCGTGGTTCCACGCCGCCAACGTCAGCACGAGCAGCTACCCCTTCCTCACGCTCGCCAACGTCCACCTGCTGCTCGAGCACGGCACCGCGGAGCAGGTCGACACCTTCGTCCGGCCGATGGTCGAGGGGCGCTTCTTCGGCACGATGTGCCTGTCCGAGCCCGAGGCCGGCTCCTCCCTGTCCGACGTCACGACCCGCGCGGAGGCGCAGCCCGACGGGACCTACCGCCTGTTCGGCAACAAGATGTGGATCTCCGGGGGCGACCACGACCTGACCGAGAACATCGTCCATCTCGTGCTGGCCAAGATCCCCGGGGGACCCGCCGGGGTGAAGGGCATCTCGCTGTTCGTGGTGCCGAAGGTGATCGTGGGCACCGGCGAGCGCAACGACGTCGTCCTGGCCGGGCTGAACCACAAGATGGGCTTTCGGGGCACCGTCAACACGCTGCTGAACTTCGGTGAGGGCGGGCACACGCCGGGCGGTGCGCCCGGAGCGGTCGGCTACCTGGTGGGCGAGCAGCACCGCGGGCTGGCGTACATGTTCCACATGATGAACGAGGCGCGGGTGGGCGTGGGTCTGGGCGCGACGGCGCTGGGCTACACGGGCTACCTGCACTCGCTGGCCTACGCCAGGCAGCGCCTGCAGGGTCGTCGGGTCAGCGCGAAGGACCCGGCCACGCCGCAGGTCCCGATCATCGAGCACCCCGACGTGAAGCGGATGCTGCTCGCCCAGAAGTCGTACGTGGAAGGTGCCCTCGCGCTCAACCTGTACTGCGCGCGGCTGCTGGACGAGCAGAAGACGGGCGAGTCGGACGAGGACCGGGCGCAGGCGCGGCTGCTCCTGGACGTGCTGACGCCGATCGCGAAGAGCTGGCCGTCGCAGTGGTGCCTGGAGGCCAACAGCCTGGCGATCCAGGTGCTCGGGGGGTACGGCTACACCCGGGAGCACCCGGTCGAGCAGTTCTACCGCGACAACCGGCTCAACCCGATCCACGAGGGGACGCACGGCATCCAGGCGCTGGACCTGCTCGGGCGCAAGGTGGTCATGCAGGGCGGCGCCGGGCTGCTGCTGCTCGCCGCGACGCTTGGCCGCACCGCCGAGCGGGCGGAGGCGGCCGGAGGGGAGCTCGCCGAGCTCGGGGGTCAGCTGCGCGCGGCTGCCGACCGGGTCGTCACGACGACCGCCGGGTTGTTCCGCACGGGCGACGTCGAGGCGGCGCTGGCCAACGCCTCGCTCTACCTCGAAGCGGTCGGCCACGTCGTCCTGGCCTGGATCTGGCTGGAGCAGCTGCTCGCAGCGGACGGCCGGCGGGGCGGGTTCTACGACGGCAAGCGCCAGGCCGGCCGCTACTTCTTCCGCTGGGAGCTGCCGAAGACCGGCCCTGCGCTCACCTTGCTCGACAGGCTGGACTCGACCTCCTCCGACACCGACCCGTCCTGGTTCTGACCGCGCCGCCGGTCCCACGCGGCGAGCAGGCGCGGAGTGGCGTAGAGCGCCGCGGCGTCGAACCAGGCGTAGCCGCCCGCGATCCCGCTCGGCGGGTTGCCGACCGTCACGAGCCCGAGCGGGTCGGTGGGCTGCCAGGCCCAGGTGCCGAGCGAGGTGCCGATAATCTCGAGGTAGCTCACGACGAGGAACGCGCCGGCGTACAGCAGGGGGCTCCTGCCCTTCCAGGCGAACACCAGCAGGCAGCCGTACCAGAACGCCCCGAGCAGATCGGGCCGGTCGGCCAGCGTGACCCCCCACAGCGCCCAGCAGCCGCCGACGACCAGCGTGGCGGGCAGGAACCAGCGCGAGTGCCGGTGCGCCCAGGCGCTGCGGCCGATCGCGAACGCGCACAGGTAGATCAGCCCGTGGCCGGGCGGCACGAAGGCCGGGACGTTCTCCAGGCGGTAGACGTAGGCACCGAGCCAGCCGGCGAAGACGTACTCCACGATCGTGGCGAAGACCACCACCACACCCACCTGCACGCGGGTCGCCCGGTCCTCCCCGTGCAGGGCGAGCAGCAGCAGCAGCCAGGTGCCGGCGCCGATCATCCGCTGCTGCGCCAGGGACGCTCCGGTGTCCAGCCCGAGCGCCAGGAGCACCCACAGCCCGATGACCGTGACGATGCGGGCGTCACGACTTCGCAGCACCGCCCCAGGTTGCCACGCCCGCTCGCAGAGGCGCTTGGTGAAAGGCCGGACAGCGCGCTGCGGCAGGTGCATCCTGCGGGTGATGCGGCGGACCACCCGGCGCCTGCGCGAGACGAGCCCTGCCGTGAGCATCCAGCCGCCGCCCGCCACCGGTCCGGACTCCTACGGCCCGCCGCAGCCGGCCGGGCGCAGCCGGCTGCCGATCCTGCTCGCGATCGGGGCTGGCGCCGCCGCCGTGGCTGTGGCCGGTGTCGCTCTGGCGCTGTCGGGCTTCCTCGGCGGCGGCGGGAGCCAGCCCGAGGACGTCGTTCCCGCCAGCGCGGTCGCGTTCGCCAAGATCGACCTCAACCCGGCCGCCTCGCAGAAGCTCGCGGTCTACCGGCTCGCGCAGCGCTTCCCGACGACGCAGGACCGGGTGAAGTCCGAGGATGCCGTGAAGGACCAGCTGCTGTCGGCGCTGTTCGACAGCGACGGGGACGTCGACTACGACAGGGACATCGCCCCGTGGATCGGCGACCGGGTCGGCCTGGCTGCCCTTCCCGGGGCCGGCGAGGAGCCCGATGTGCTGGCCGCGATCGCCTACACCGACCGCGACGGCGCGGAGTCCGCCATGCGCCGGCTGCAGGAGGACGACGACGAGACGTTCTTCGCGTTCAGTGACGCCGCCGACTACGTCCTGCTCGGCGAGACCCAGGCTGTGGTGGACGCGGCCGCGAAGACCGAGCAGGTGCTCGCGGACGCTCCGGCGTGGAAGGACGCGGTGCAGGCGCTGGACGGCGACCAGATCGTGACGGCCTGGGCCGACCTCGGCGCGGTGTGGGACGCCCTCCCTCAGGAGTCCGTAGAGGACGTCGCGCAGGAGTACGGCTTGCCTGAGGGGTTCGACGTCACCGGCAAGGTCATCCTCGGCGCCTCCGCCGGCAAGGACCACGTGGAGCTGATCGGGCGAACCCTGGGCGTGCGGGCACCGGAGCTCCCCTCGGCGTCCGCCGGGACCGGCAAGGGCAGCGACATGGTCGCGAGGCTGCCCGCCGACACGGTGGCCGCCATGAGCATCACCAACCTCGGTGCCGCGCTTGCGGAGGTGTTCGACAAGGTCTACGCCGACAGCGGGGAGGACCCCCTCGGCATCCTGGAGGTGGCCGAGGAGGTGGGGGTCACGCTGCCCGACGACCTGCGGCCACTGCTCGGGGAGGAGACGCTGGCGGCCGTCGGGGAGGAGGGGTTCGCGCTGCGCACCCGCACGAGCGACGTCGACAGCGCCTTCCGCACAGCCGGTGCGCTGCTCGGTGGTGCGCCGGGAGAGGACGGCGCCCCCATGCTGCGGCGCCTGAACGACGGCATCGCCGTCGGGAGCACCCCCGAGGCGCTCGACGCCGTCAGCCGCGACGACGGCGACCTCGGCGCCTCACCCGCCTTCCGCACCGCTGTCCCTGACGCGGCGGGCGCCGGGATGCTCCTCTACATCGACATCGCGAAGGCGATCACCCTCTCCGAAGAGATGTCCGACGGGGGCGAGGGCGAGCGGCCGCCGGACGTCCGCAAGCTGGAGTCGTTCGGGATGACCAGCTCCGGAGACGCGAGGAACGGCACCTTCCGGATGCGGCTGACCGTCCGGGAGTAGCCCGGTGACCGCACTCAGGCGGAGGGGGCGTCCACGCCCGTCGGAGCCTGGTGGTCGTAGGCGACCTGGCAGAAACCGTGGTTGCAGTAGCCGCGGGGGTTCTTCGCGAGGTACTGCTGGTGATAGCCCTCCGCGTAGTACCACGGGCCCGCCTCGGCGAAGGGGCGGATCTCGGTGGTGATCGTGCGGTGTCCGGACGCGGTCAGCGCGGCCTGGTAGCGCTCTGCGGAGGCCCGCACGGCGACCAGCTGCGCGTCGGTCGTGGGGTAGATCGCGGTGCGGTACTGCGTGCCGTGGTCGTTGCCCTGGCCGTTGCGCTGCGTCGGGTCGTGGTTCTCCCAGAACGTCTTCAGCAGCGTCTGGAGGTCGACCTTCGCCGGGTCGTGGACCACCAGGACCGCCTCGGTGTGCCCGGTGCGCCCGGTGCAGGTCTCCTCGTAGGTCGGGTTCGGCGTGAAGCCGCCGGTGTAGCCGGCGGCCGTCGTGTGTACGCCGGGGAGCTGCCAGAACAGCCGCTCGGCTCCCCAGAAGCAGCCCATGCCCACGTAGAGGACCTCGCTGCCCTCGGGCCACGGCGGTGTCAGCGGGGTGCCGAGCACCTCGTGCCGCGCAGGGACCGCCAGCGGGGCGGACCGGCCGCGCAGAGCGGTCTCCTGGGTGGGCATCTCCGGCTTGCCGCGCAGCCACATGGCGTACTCCTGGGTCGAGGGACTACTCCCCCCAACAGGGGTCGCGTCCCCGCCGTTCCCACGGGAAGCCGGGCGGACGGGCGGCGTCAGCTGCCCAACTCGCCTTTCCAGCGAGCGAGCTTCCCGCCGCGGGCGACCGCGCGAAGGCGCGCCTCGGCCTCGTCCCGCACGCCGCTCGGCGTCACGATCAGCAGCGCGTCACCGTGCATCAGGTGGGTGTGCTCGCCGGGGACGATGCTCTGGCCGCCGCGCACGATGAGGGTCACCTGCGCCCCCTGCGGCAGCCGGAGCTCCTCCACGTAGACGCCGTGCAGGCGGGACCCCGGCCCCACGCGCACCTGCAGCAGGTCGGCCCGCATCTCCTCGAGCGGCGCGGCCTCGATCTCGACGTCCAGCGCCTGGCCGCTGTCGACCACGCCCAGGCGCCGCCCCACCAGGGGCAGTGTCGGGGCCTGGATCAGGGTGTAGACGACGACCAGCACGAAGACGATGTCGAGGATCCGCTCGGAACCGGGCAGCCCCTCGGTGACCGGGATGGTGGCGATGACGATCGGCACGGCGCCCCGCAGACCCGCCCAGGACAGGAAGACCTGCTCGCGCCACGGCAGCCGGAACGGCAGCGCCGACAGGCCCACCGCCAGCGGCCGGGCGAGGAAGGTGGCGGCGGCGCCGATCAGCAACGCCTCGGGCACCGCCGGCAGGAGGCGGTCGGGGGACACCAGCAGGCCCAGCAGGACGAACAGCCCGGCCTCGGCCAGCAGGGCGGTGGAGCTGGCGAAGCCGAGCACGGCGCGGCGGTGCGGCAGCGGCGAGTTGCCGAGCACCAGGGCGGCGAGGTAGACCGCGAGGAAGCCGCTCAGGTGCAGCGCCTGGCCGGCGGCGAAGGCCAGCAGGCACAGGGCCACGGTGGCGAGCGGGTACAGCCCGGAGGTCGGCAGCGCCACCCGCGCCAGCAGCTCGCGGCCGAGCCGGCCGACGACGACCCCGAGCAGCGCCCCGCCGACGAGCTCCAGCGCCACCGTGCCGAGCCCCTCCAGCACCGAGGTCCGACCCCAGGCGTCGGAGGAGGCCAGCACCACGAGCACGACGACCGGCGCGTCGTTCAGCCCCGACTCGGCCTCGAGGGCGGCCCCGACGCGCGTCCGGAGCGGGAGCCGGCGCAGCACGCTGAAGACCGCTGCGGCGTCCGTGGAGGCGACGACGCTGCCGAGGATGACTGCTGTACGCGCATCGGCTCCGAGCAGCAGGAACGCCACGGCCGCGACCACCGCGACGCTGACGGTCACGCCGAGCGTGGCCAGGACGAGGGCGAACGGCAGCACCGGGCGCACCGCCGCCCAGCGGGTCGTGAGACCGCCCTCCGCGAGGATCAGCGCCAGCGCGAGCAGTCCGAGGTCGGACGTGAGCCCGTAGTCGGAGAACTCGATGCCCAGGCCGGCCTCACCCACCGCCAGGCCCACGGCGAGGTAGATCAGCAGTGAGGGCAGGCCTGTCCGGCTGGCGAGCCGGACCGACACCACCGCCACCAGCAGGAGGGCCGAGGAGGCGAGGAGGATCGTGTTGAAGCTGCCGTCCACCCCGACCCCCCGTGTCGCTCCGGCTCCCTCTCGCTAGACCGTCCCGCCCTGCGGGCGCACCCGGGCCTTCACCGGCTGCGGCTTCTTCTTCGCCGCGGGCCGGGGTCGGGAGGAGGCGCTGGCCACCTTCCGCTTGGGCATCGGCGGCGGTGCGGAGTTGCGCTGCTCGAACAGCAGCACCAGGGGCGACGCCACGAACGCCGAGGAGTAGGTCCCGACGAACAGGCCGAGCAGCAGCGCCAGCGCGAAGTCGGTCAGGGACCGGCCGCCGAGGGCGAACAGGGCGCCGAGGATGAAGAACGCGCCGATGCCGGTGTTGATCGTGCGGGGCGCGGTGGCGATGATCGCCGTGTTGACGACCGTCGCGAGCGGCTTGGTGCGCGCTCCCGCCCAGGTCTCGCGGATGCGGTCCATGGTGACGACGGAGTCGTTGACGGAGACACCGATGATGGTCAGCGCCGCCGCCAGGAAGATGCCGTCGATGGGCTTGCCGAGCCACGCGAAGAGCCCCAGCACGAGGATCACGTCGTGGAACATCGCGAGAACGGTGCCCGCAGCGAAGGTCCAGCGGAACCGGACCGCGAGGTAGGCCAGCTGGGCGAGCAGCGCGATCACGAGGGCCAGGATGGCCTTCTTGCGCAGCTCGTTGCCGAGCGTCGGCCCGATCAGCTCGTCACTGCTGATCCGGGTCTCACCGGCCACCTCGGCCAGTGACGTGCGGATCCGCTCGATCTCGGGGTCGCCGATGTTGCCCGTCCGCACGGTGATGTTCTCGCCGTTGCTCTGCTGCACGACCGCCGTCGGGAAGCCGGCGTCCGAGACGGCTGCACGCGCGTCCTCCACGGAGACGTCCTGCGCGGTGGCGTACTCCACCACCCGGCCGCCGGTGAACTCGACGCCGAAGTTGAAGCCGCGCACGAACATGCCGGCGACGGCGATCAGCACCGCCACAGCCGTGATCACGAGGTAGCGCTGCCGGTGCTTCATGAGGTCGGGCTTGCGGCGCTCGAGCCACTCCCGGAAGCGCCCGAGCGTGCCGAGCCCCGTGATTCGTGGGCGCTTGCTCAGCAGCCCTCGCCGCAGGCCGAACTCGGTGAGCACGCGGGTCACGAGCAGCGCGGAGATCACCGAGGCGAGCACGCCGATGACCAGCGTCACCCCGAAGCCGCGGACCGGTCCGGAGGCCAGCAGGAAGAGCAGGCCGGCCGCGAGCAGGGTCGTGATGTTGGAGTCGGCGATCGCGCTGAAGGCCTTGCTGAACCCGTTGTCGAGCGCAGGGACAAGCCGCTTGCTGCGCGAGGCGGCGTACTCCTCCCGCGCACGCTCGAACACGAGCACGTTGGCGTCGATCGCGAGACCGGCCGACAGCAGCAGACCGCCGAGCCCGGGCAGGGTCAGGGTGGCGCCCAGAGCGACCAGCGCCCCGTACGAGATCAGGCCGTACGTCGCCAGCGCGACCGCGGCGAGGAAGCCGACGAAGCGGTAGACGATGATCAGGAAGAGCGTGGTGAGGATCAGCCCGATGATGCCGGCCCGCACGCTGGCGTCGATCGCCTCCTGACCGAGGCTCGGGCCGACGGTGCTGCGCGAGATGATCTCGACGGGTACGGGCAGCGCACCGCCCTTGATGAGCACCGCGAGCTCCTGCGCCTCCTCCTGGGTGAAGGAGCCGGTGATCTGGGTCGAGCCGCCCTGGATGCCGACGTTGCACTGCACGCTCGGGTCGACCTGCGGGGAGGTGATGGTCTGGCCGTCGAGCACGATGGCGACCCGGCGCTTGGGGTCACCGGGCGGGTTGCAGGCGGCGGCGCCTGTCAGCCTCTCCCACTCCCGGCCTCCGTCGCCGCGGAAGTCGATGGACACGAAGCGGCCCGTGCCGGTCTGCTGGTCGACCTGCGCGGCGGCGTCGCCGACACCCTCACCGGTCAGCGCTGCCGGACCGACCAGGATCGGCTGGCCCTGCTCGTCCGGGATCGTCTGCGGCTTGCTCGCGTCGAAGGGCTCCTGATCGCCCGGAGCGGGCTGCGCGCCCGCCGGAGCCGACGCTGCGGGATCGGGGGCTGCCGGAGCAGACGCCGCAGGTCCGGCCGGATCGGGGACTGCTGGGGCGGGGGCTGCCGGACCCGGCGCAGCCGGTGCGGACGCAGCCGGCGGGCTCGGCGCCGGCTGGTCCGCGGGAAGGCCCACCGCCGCGCGCCCCGCCGTGCTGACGGTCGGGGCAGGGACGGGGGCCCCTGCCGGCGGCGCGGGTGACACCGGCGGGGGAGCGGCCGGTGACTCGCCCGGCGCCGGGGAGGCGCCTGCGGGATCCGGGGAGGCCGCCGGGTCGGGGGGCAGGAACGCAGCGGGGTCGCCGAGCCCGAGGACCGGGTGGAAGGTGAGCTGGGCGGTCTGGCCGAGCTGCTCCGCCGCCTGCGCCGCGTCCTGCAGGCCGGGCAGCTCGACGATGATCCGGTTGCTGCCCGAGCGCGCCAGCGTGGGCTCGGCGACGCCGAGCGCATCCACGCGTCGCCGCAGGACCTCAAGGGCACGGTCGGTCGCCTCGGCGTCGGCCTTGGTGGTCGGGGAGTCCTTGGTCTCGAGGGTGATCGACGTGCCGCCGCGCAGGTCGAGACCCAGACGGGCCTCGCGCGTGACGACGAAGAACGTCGACAGGCCGAGGATGAGCAACGCGGCGAGGGCGCGCAGGACGGGTGGACGGGTCACAGCAGGTCTCCAGAAAGGGGCGGCCGCTCAGGGCCGGGACGGCAGGGACGCGAAGGTGCCTGCGTCGTGCGGTGGGGCCCGGCTGTCCGCGCTCGAGCGCACCCCGGCGGCGGGGGCGCCTTCGGTGGTCATGGACGACAGCGAGGCGAGCAGGTGCCGCGTGAGCGGGAAGCCCGGTGACGGGACGAGACCGTCCAGGGACTGCAGCGGCGCCGGCCCTGGGAGCGGGGCGGTGCGCACCCCGGGGATCCCGGACGGGGGCTGGCGCTCGGCGCCAGGAGTCCCGCTCTGGAAGCCGGCGGCGGTGCCCACGCCACCGGAGGCGGCCGTACGCGCTGCGGGGGCGGCGCCCGCGCGAAGGACGGCGTCGAGGACCCCGGTGCCGAGCAACGCGAGGACGGCCACGACCAGCAGCAGCCGCGAACCCGTACGACCGCGACGCGGCACGGGGCGAGGAGCCTGGGGGCGGTGCACGAGGAGGGACACTAGGTCCGGCCCACAGTCACGAGCCCGCCGCGACGAGCGGCTCGAGCACCACTGCCTCGTGGTCGCGCTGGACCCGCGCCAGCCGCCAGTTGCCGGCGAACAGCGCGAGGAGCGCCCCGTCGCTGGTGCGCTCGAGCACCTCGACCCCGCTCTCCCGGTCCAGCACCCGCGCCCAGTCGCGGTCGGTCCGGCGGGCCATCGAGTAGTCCAGGCGGTCCAGGCGCACGGGTGCGGAGAACTCGCCGGCCATGCGGTGCTCGGCGACCTCGAACTGCATCGGCCCGACCGCGGCGAGCACCGGTGCCTGGTCGCCGCGCAGGTCGGAGCGGAGCACCTGCACGGTCCCCTCCTGCTCGAGCTGCTCGATGCCGCGGCGGAACTGCTTGTAGCGGCTCGAGTCCACGGCGCGGCACACCGCGAAGTGCTCCGGCGCAAAGCTGGGGATCGGTGGGAAGGTCACCGGCTCGTCGACGTAGAGGCTGTCGCCGACGCGCAGCGCGGTGGCGTTGACCAGCCCGACGACGTCCCCGGGATAGGCGAGGTCGATGGTCTCCCGGTCACGGCCGAAGACCTGCTGGGCGTACTTCGTGGCGAACGGCCGCCCGGTCGCCGAGTGCGTGACGACGGTCCCGCGCTCGAAGACCCCCGAGCAGACGCGCACGTAGGCCAGCCGGTCGCGGTGGGCGCTGTCCATCCCTGCCTGGATCTTGAACACGAACGCGCTGAACGGGCTGTCGAGCGGCCGCGGGGCACCCGCCAGGTCGGGCCGTGCGCCCGGGGGCGGGGCCAGGGCCAGCAGGGTGTCGAGCAGCTGGCGTACGCCGAAGTTGAGCACCGCTGAGCCGAACAGCACGGGAGTCGTCACTCCGTCGAGGAACGTGGACTGCTCGTGGACCTGGCCCATCGCCTCCAGCAGCTCGCACTCCTCGACAGCCTGGTGCCAGGCCTCGCCCTCCTCCGCAGCGGCCCGCGTCGCGGGGACGCGCTCCTCGGGAGCGATCGTGGCGCCGCCGGCCGTACGGGAGAAGCGCAGGAAGTCGCCGGTCGCGCGCTCGAGCACCCCGCGGAAGTCGCCGGCGATGCCGACCGGCCACGTCAGCGGGGTCGGCTCCAGCCCGGTGCGCTCGCGGATCTCATCGAGCAGCTCGAGCGCTTCGAGCCCCGGGCGGTCCCACTTGTTGACCACCGTCAGCACCGGGATGCCGCGGTGCCGGCAGACGTCGAACAGCTTCATCGTCTGCGGCTCGAGCCCCTTCGCGGCGTCGAGCAGCATCACCGCGCAGTCGACCGCAGCAAGCACGCGGTAGGTGTCCTCGGAGAAGTCGGCGTGGCCCGGGGTGTCCAGCAGGTTGATCACGCAGTCGCCGTAGCCGAACTGCAGCGCCGCCGAGCTGATGGAGATGCCGCGGGCCTTCTCCATGTCCATCCAGTCCGACACGGTGCTCCTGCGGCCGGCCTTGCCGTGGATCGCGCCCGCCTCCTGGATGGCGCGGGCATGCAGGGCGAGCGCCTCGGTGAGGGTGGACTTGCCCGCGTCGGGGTGGCTGATGACCGCGAAGGTGCGCCGACGCTGTGCCTCACGGCCGGCGAGGCCGGGCAGGGCGGAGCACTGCGCGTCCGCCACCGTCATGGAGCCACTCTACGGGCCGCGGATCTCGGGAATCGCCCTCCGCAGCAGATGGAATCGCCCCAAGCGGGTAGGTCGTTCACTCACCGCGCAGTTTCAGCGGCGACAAAGGGAGCAATCATGTACATCGGTGGCGGCGTCGTCGCACTCATCATCATCATCCTGCTGCTGATCCTCATCTTCTGACCTGGTTAGGCTCGCGGGATGACCGGGAGCCCCTACGCCTATGACGGCTTCGACGCGCTGATCGGTCTCGAGATCACCGCGGTGTCGGGGGACGAGGTGCGCGCGGTCCTGCCGGTGCGCAAGGAGCTGCACCAGCCGTACGGCCTGCTGCACGGCGGCGTGCTCTGCACGGTCGTCGAGACGCTCGGAAGCGTCGCGGCTGCGGCCTGGTTCGGCGATCGGGGCAACGTGGTCGGCACGGCGAACCACACGAACCTCCTGCGGGCGGTCCGAGAGGGGACGCTTCACGCGGTGGCGACGCCCATCCACCGCGGTCGCAGCCAGCAGCTGTGGTCGGTAGACATCCGGGACGAGCAGGAGCGCCTCGTGGCGAAGGGCGAGCTGCGGGTCGCCAACCTCGCGAAGGGCTGAGCTCGCGCCGGGGCGGAGGTACGTGCCGGGCGGCAACCCCGTCTACGCCGTCAGAGCCGTTCGGTGGTCAGGTGGAACCCGGCGATGCGCAGGCGCTCGGCCAGCACCGCCCCCAGAGCGACAGCCGGGGTCAGCACACCGCCGCCGCCGACCGGCGGGTCCACAGCGAGGCAAAGGCCGCTCTCCCCCAGCATCACGGCTGTCGCGGCGTAGCCGGGATCTCCCTTCGCGGCCACCGTCGTCCGGTATCGCGCACCGGTGGTCGTCGTCGCGGTGACCTCGATGCGGAAGTGCCCCCGCTCGCGGGTCCGCTGGCTCGGTCCCTGCCCCGGTGCCGGGAGCAGCCGGTCGAGCACCGTGCGGCTGGGGCCGAACCCGAGACCCGCCGCGAGCCCGGCGACGCCGCCCGCCATCCCGACGGCAAGGGCCGGACCGAGCGGGCTGCGCCCGAAGCTCATCGCCTCGCGGTAGCGGAACTGCCGGCCGTACACCCAGCTCTGCAGGGAGTTGCTGCGCCGCACGATGCGGGTGTTGAACGGCGCCATGACGAACGGCCCGGTCCAGCCCCCGTCCTGCCGTCCCAGCAGTGGCGTGTCGCTGTAGGCAGGGAGGTCGGGTTCAGCGCTGCGGTCCGGGCTGAGGGTGTGCGGGTCCGTGACGAGTCGGCGCAGCGACCTGTCGGCCCGGACGACGTCGACCTGCGTCCGAAGGGAGTCGATGGTCCCGCCGCTGACGCCGCCCCGCATCGACACGACCAGAAGCGTCGTGTCGGTCAGCTCGCCCGCTCCGTCGGCCGCGGCCCGCCCCGCCGTCAGGAGCACGCCCAGGTCCGACGGGATCGAGTCGAAGCCGCAGGCATGCACGATGCGGGCACCGCTGTCCTGCGCCGCGCCGTGGAAGGAGTCGATGCTGTCGCGGACGAAGAGCAGCTCGCCGGTGAGGTCGGCGTAGCCGGTGCCGGCAGCTGCGCAGGCAGCGACCAGCGGCAGCCCGTACCTCGCGTACGGACCCACCGTGGTCACCACGACCGCGGTCTGCTCGGCCAAGGCCCGCAAGGCGCTGGCATCCCCCGCATCGGCCGGGATCAGGGGCCAGCCGGCAGCGGGAGCTCCCAGCGCCTCACGGACGTCGGCGAGCCGCTGGGGGGAGCGGCCGGCGAGGGCGACCCGCGTGTCCGCCGCCGCGTGCTCGGCGAGGTAGGCGGCGGTCAGCCGACCGACGTAGCCGCTGGCCCCGAAGAGCACGAGGTCGTACGCCCGTCCCGCCGCCATGGAACGAGACGCTAACCGGCTGCTCAGTAGGCGGCGGGGCTGGGCTTGCCGTTGATGGCCGCGGAGTGGTCCTCCACCAGGACGGCGGTCTCGGAGAGCTTGGCGGAGTACTCCCTGCCGTGGTGGGCGCAGAACAGCAGGTCGCCCGCGATCAGGACCGCGCGGAAGTAGGCCTGGGCGCCGCAGCGGTCGCAGCGGTCCTGGACGACGAGGCTTCGGAACGGGAGCAGGGTCGTCGTCATGGTCGGTCCTCCCGAAGATCCAGCGGTGCTACCTCATCGGCAGCACCCCGACCCGACACAAGCGCAACCGGTCAGGCAGTTCCCGGTCCTCGCGGGGCGTCAGCCGGCCAGCGCGGCGTAGCGCCTCAGGGCCTCCGCCCGCTCCTGTGCGTGGTCGACGATCGGAGCCGGATAACCCGGCGGCGGACCGCCGGGCAGCAGCCACGGCTCGTGCACCTCGGGACCGGGGAGGTCCCGCAGCTCGGGCACCCACCGGCGGATGTAGTCACCGTTCGGGTCGTGGTCGCGGCCCTGCCTTACCGGGTTGAAGACCCGGAAGTAGGGAGCCGGGTCCGTGCCCGTTCCGGCCACCCACTGCCAGCCGTGCACGTTGGAGGCGAGGTCCCCGTCTCGCAGCCCTGACATGAAGTAGGTCGCTCCGCGGCGCCAGTGCAGGTGCAGGTCCTTGGTGAGGAACGACGCGACGACCATCCGCACCCGGTTGTGCATCCAGGCCTGCGAGCTCAGCTGGCGCATCCCCGCGTCGACGAACGGGTAGCCGGTCCTGCCCTGGACCCACGCGGTGTAGCGCTGCTCGGCGACCGCCCCGCCGTCGTAGGGGTAGGCGGCCATCTTCGGCTGGACCTCGTGCCGTGCGGACTCGGGACGGTGCCAGAGGACGTCGGCGTAGAAGTCGCGGAACACGATCTCCCGCCGGTAGGCATCGGCTCCTGGTCCGCTCCCGAGATCCGCGAGGACGGTACGGGGGTGCAGGCACCCGTACTTCAGGTAGACCGACAGCTGCGAGGAGCGGTCCGCATCCGGCCGGCTGCGCAGGTCGGCGTAGTCGTCCACGTCGGTCTGGCCAAAGGACTGCCACCGTGCCCGCGCCGCCTCCTCCCCCGCCTCCGGCAGCTCCACCGCGCCCAGGTCCGGGTCGTCCGGGACGGCGTCGGTGGACACGTCCCCGTCCGTCCAGCGCGGGATGTCAGGGGTGCGCGCGGGAGGTGCTGCCCCGCGCTGCTGCCAGGCGCGGAAGAACGGCGAGTAGACCTGGTAGGGCTGCCCGTCACTCCTCGTCAGCGTTCCCGGCGCCACCGCGTACGGCGACCCGGTCGCGACGAGCGGAACCTCACCCAGGGCTCCCCCGACCGCGGCGTCACGCGACCGGCCGTACGGCCCGTGGTCACTGCTGATGTGCACGCCGACGGCGCCGACCTGCTGGGCGATGCCCGGGAGGACCTCCTCGGGGCGGCCGCGCACCACCCGCAGCGCTCCGCCGGTGCGCGCGGTGAGCTCGCGCAGGCAGCGGTAGAGGAAGGCCGTGCGTGCGGCACCCGCCGGCCGGAGAAGCACGTCGTCGAGGACGAACAGCGGCAGCACCTGCTCGGAGCTCTCGGCTGCGGCCAGCAGGGCCGGGTGGTCGCTCAGCCGCAGGTCGCGCCGCAGCCAGAGAACCGAGGTGGTCATCGCGCAACGGTAGGGCCGGCATGCTCACGCCGCCGCCCGAGGGCACGGGACACGGTGGGCCGCGGACCTCCTCGCACACATCGTGATCCACTGCGGCTGGCCGCGCGCTGGACGCAGCCGCTTCCGGCCCGGCCGATGATCAGGTTGTGTGCGGATGTGACCGCCGGACGCTGCTCACCGAGCATGCCGAGCTCGCCTCGGCGGCGGCCGCCGCAGCGCCCAGCCCGATGGGGCAGGATCGGCTCATGCTGACGCTCGCCGACGCCCAGGAGCTGCTGGCCGCGGCGTGCGGTGCCGCTTCCGAGGCGGGCGTTGTCATGTCGTTCGCGGTGATGGACCCCTACGGCCACCTGATCGCGATGGCGCGGATGGACGGTGCGCTCTGGATCACCGCGGAGGTCGCCCAGGGGAAGGCCTGGACGGCCGCGGCGTACGGCACGCCGAGCGCGGCGCAGAAGGAGAAGATGGCCTCGATGCCCACCTTCGCCTCCTCGATCACGGTGATGACGCACGGCCGTTACACGCCGCAGACCGGGGCTGTACCCGTCTACCGCGACGGCGTGCTTCTGGGGGCGCTCGGTGGGAGCGGTGGCACCGGTGAGCAGGACGAGGCCGCATGCACCACCGCCGTGGCCGGTGTGGGACTGAGCAGCGCGCCATGAGCGGGCTCCCGCAGGTGGACGGCGTCGAGCTGCGCGCGCCGTGGGACGAGGCCTACGCGTCGGTGCTCACCGAGCCGGCGCTGGCGCTGCTGGCGCGCCTGCAGCGCGAGTTCGGCCCGCGTCGCCACGAGCTCCTGCGGGACCGCGTCCGCCGTGACGCCGAGCTCGCGGCCGGCGCGCTGCCCGACTTCCTCCCCGAGACGAAGGACGTGCGCGAGGGCGAGTGGTCGGTCGCCCCGCCGGCACCGGGGCTGGTCGACCGGCGGGTGGAGATCACCGGGCCCACCGACCGCAAGATGGTCATCCACGCGCTGAACTCCGGCGCGAAGGTCTTCATGGCCGACTTCGAGGACAGCAACAGCCCGACGTTCGGCAACCTCGTGACCGGCCAGGCGACCCTGCGCGACGCCCTGCTGCGCGAGATCGACTTCACGACAGAGGACGGCAAGGCGTACGCCTTGAACGACGAGGTGGCGACACTTGTGGTGCGCACCCGCGGCTGGCACCTGCCCGAACGGCACCTGCTGGTCGACGGATCGCCGGTCTCGGGCAGCCTGTTCGACTTCTGCCTGTTCATGACGACCAGCGGGCAGATCTCGATCGACGCCGGCGCGGGGCCCTACTTCTACCTGCCCAAGCTGGAGAGCCACCTCGAGGCGCGGCTCTGGAACGACGTCTTCGTCGCGACTCAGGAGGCGCTCGGAATCCCCTCCGGCACCATCCGCGCGACCTGCCTCGTCGAGACGATCCTCGCCGCCTTCGAGATGGACGAGATCCTCTACGAGCTGCGCGAGCACTCCTGCGGGCTCAACGCCGGCAGGTGGGACTACATCTTCTCCATGATCAAGAAGTTCCGCACCCGCGGGCAGGAGTTCCAGCTGCCGGACCGCGCGGACGTGACCATGACGGCGCCGTTCATGCGCGCCTACACCGAGCTGCTCGTGCAGACCTGTCACCGCCGGGGGGCGCACGCCATCGGCGGCATGGCGGCGTTCATCCCCAACCGCCGCGACGCGGAGGTCACCGAGAAGGCGCTCCAGGCCGTACGCGCCGACAAGACCCGCGAGGCCGACGACGGCTTCGACGGCAGCTGGGTCGCGCACCCCGACCTCGTCCAGGTGGCGCGCGAGGTCTTCGACGCGAAGCTCGCCGACCGGCCGCACCAGCTCGACCGGCGCAGGGACGACGTGCACGTCACCGCGGCGCAGCTGCTCGACGCCGCGTCGACTCCGGGGAGCATCACCGAAGCCGGCCTGCGCAACAACATCAGCGTCGGCATCCAGTACCTCGAGGCCTGGCTGCGCGGCAGCGGCGCCGTCGCCATCTTCGACCTCATGGAGGATGCCGCGACCGCGGAGATCAGCCGGTCGCAGGTGTGGCAGTGGGTGCACAACGGGGCGACCACGGCGGAGGGCCAGGCGATCACCGCCGACTACGTCCGGCAGCTGCAGGACTCCGAGCTCGACAAGGTGCGCGCGGCAGTGGGTGACGAGGCCTTCGCGGGAGGTCGCTACGCCGAGGCCCGCGAGCTGTTCGAGCAGGTGGCCCTGGCGGACGACTTCGAGGAGTTCCTGACGCTGCCCGCATACGAGCGGCTGGGCTGAGCGACATGGACACGATCGGGCTCGCGGCCGCGCTGCGCGACGCAGTCGGCGTCGAACGGGTGCTCACCGACCGCGCGCAGCTGCGGACGTACGAGTGCGACGGGCTCGCCAACTTCCGGGTCACGCCGGCGGTGGTCGTCCTGGCGGAGAGCCGCCAGCACGTCGTCGACACGGTGCGGCTGTGCGCCGAGAACGGCGTGCCGTTCGTGGCCCGCGGGTCAGGCACCGGGCTGTCCGGCGGTGCACTTCCGCACGCGGAGGGCGTGCTGCTCGTGCTCTCGCGGCTGCGCGGACTCGGACCTGTCGATGCCGACAACGCCCGCGTCGTCGTGCAGCCCGGGGTCATCAACCTGTGGGTGACCCGCGACGCCGCGCCGCACGACCTGGCCTACGCCCCCGACCCGTCCTCGCAGCTCGTCTGCTCGATTGGCGGGAACGTCGCCGAGAACGCCGGTGGCGCCCACTGCCTGAAGTACGGCTTCACCGTCAACCACGTGATGGGCGCCGAGGTGGTCCTGCCCGACGGCAGCGTGGTGCACCTCGGCGGTCCGGCGCCGGAGCATCCGGGCTACGACCTGCTCGGGGCCTTCGTCGGCAGCGAGGGCACGCTCGGTGTCGCCACCGAGGTGACGCTGCGCCTGATCCGCGTCCCGGAGTCCGTGCAGACGATGCTCGTCGGCTACCGCTCGGTGGAGGACGCCGCCGGAACCGTCAGCGACATCATCGCGGCGGGCATCCTGCCCGCGGCCATCGAGATGATGGACGCGCTCGCGATCGAGGCCGCCGAGGCCGCTGTCCGGTGCGGCTACCCGAAGGGCGCCGTGGCCGTGCTCGTCATCGAGCTCGACGGGCCGCAGGTGGAGGTCGAGGCGCAGTTCGCCGAGGTCGAGCGCATCGCGCTGCATCGCCACGCCTTCGAGACCCGCATCGCTGCGGACGCCGCCGAGCGGGCGCTGATGTGGAAGGGCCGCAAGTCAGCCTTTGCAGCCGTCGGGCGGATCAGCCCGTCCTACTTCGTGCAGGACGGGGTGATCCCCCGCACGCAGCTGCCCGAGGTGCTCGCGGACATCACCCGCATGGCCGACGAGGTCGGGCTGCGCGTGGCCAACGTGTTCCACGCCGGGGACGGCAACCTGCATCCGCTCGTCCTCTTCGACGATGCGGTGGACGGGCAGGCGCACGACGCGGAGGCGCTCGCCGGCGCGATCCTCGACCTGTGCATCACCTCCGGCGGCTCCATCACCGGTGAGCACGGTGTGGGTCACGAGAAGCGCAGCAAGATGGCGGAGCAGTTCACCGCCGACGACCTCGACACGATGCAGCTCGTGCGGTGCGCGTTCGACCCGGCTGGGATCGCCAACCCCGGCAAGATCTTCCCGACCCCGCGCATGTGCGGGGAACGCCCCGGACCGCGCACGGGCGAGCACCCGCTGCAGGCGGCCGGCCTGGGTGAGGTCTTCTGATGACGACCACCACCGCGGTGCAGCGTCGGCCGGCGACCCCCGCGGACGCCGTCTCCGGGGTGCAACCCCAAGAGGTCGTACGCCCCCGCACCGTTGCGGAGGTCGCCGAGGTGCTGCGGGCGGCATCGGCCGACGGCCTCAGCGTCGTCCCCGTCGGCGGCGGGAGCAAGACGTCGTGGGCCGCGCCGCCGGTCTCCTGCGACCTGCTGCTCGACACCACCGGCCTCGACCGGGTGGTCGAGCACGTCGCCGGTGACCTCGTCGTGGTGGCCGAGGCGGGTGTGCGTCTGGCTGATCTGCAGGCACAGCTGGGCGACGCGGGGCAGCAGCTCGGGCTGGACCCGCCGGAGCCTGGTGCCACGCTCGGCGGAGTGGTGAGCGCCAATGCCTCCGGCCCGCGGCGGCTGCGCTATGGCACCGCGCGCGACCTGCTGATCGGGGCCACGGTGGTGCTCGCCGACGGCACCGTCGCGTCGGCGGGCGGCAAGGTCGTGAAGAACGTCGCCGGGTACGACCTCGGCAAGCTCTACACCGGGGCGCACGGCAGCCTCGGCGTCGTCGTGTCCACCACGTGGCGGTTGCACCCGGTGCCTCCGGCGCGGCGGGTCGTGGTTCTGGACCTGCCCGACGCCGCTGCGGCCGGCCCCCTGGCGGTGCGCCTCACGCGGTCGACGCTGACGCCCTCGGCCGTCGAGCTGCTCGCCACTGCGGGGGGTGCGGGTGAGCTCGTGGTGGTGTTCGAGTCGGTCCCCGCCTCGGTGACGGCGCAGGCGCACGCGGCCGTCGCGTTGCTCGGGGGTGGCGTCGAGGGCGAGGGGCTGCCGGCGGCCTTCGGCCGGCGACCGGGCGGGGTCGACGACGTCGTGCTGCGCCTCGCGTACGTCCCGGCTGCTCTTCCGGCTGTCCTCGGCGCACTGCCGGTGGGCGCGCAGGTGGCCGCCTCCGCCGGCACCGGAGTCGCCTACGTCGCCCTTGCCGAACAGGAGGCGGTCGAGCGGCTGGCGGATCTGCGCGCCGCGCTCGCCCCCCATGACGGGACCGCCGTCGTGCTGCGCGTGCCCGAGGCGGTACGCGCGCAGCTGGACCACTGGGGGCCGGTCGGCGACGCGTTCGACCTGATGCGCCGCGTCAAGGAGCGGTTCGACCCGGAACGCCGGATGGCGCCCGGCCGTTTCGTGGGAGGGCTGTAGTGGCCGGCGCCGGATCAGGGGCGAGCGAGCTGCCCGAGGGCGCCGCGACCGGGGCGGAGCGGGCCACCGACCAGGCCACGGCGGAGGTGGTCGGGGCCCGGCGCCCGCTGGACCTCGGCCAGGGTGGCGCCGTCAGCGCCAGCGCCGGACCAGCCACGACCGGGACGCCGATCCCGCTCGGCCTGCCCTCCGTCGGCCAGCCGCTGCTCCCCGCCTTCGACGAGCACCACCCGCCCGACGCCGCTCTCGTCGGGGACTGCGTGCACTGCGGCTTCTGCTTGCCCTCCTGCCCGACGTACGTCCTGTGGGGCGAGGAGATGGACAGCCCGCGCGGGCGCATCTACCTCATGAAGGAAGGCCTCGAGGGCGAGGCGCTGGACGCCACGATGGTGCGCCACCTCGACCAGTGCCTCGGGTGCATGGCCTGCGTCACCGCGTGTCCCTCGGGGGTGCAGTACGACAAGCTCATCGAGGCCACGCGCGCGCAGGTGGAGCGTCGCTACGAGCGCCCAAGAGCCGAGCGGCTCTACCGGGATGCCATCTACGCCCTGTTCCCCTATCCCAGGAGGCTGCGGGCGCTGCGGGCACCGCTGCGGGCCTACCAGCTCAGCGGACTGGGAAAGCTGCTTGCCCGCAGCGGGCTGCTGGCCCGCCTGCCGGCGCCGCTGCAGGCGATGGAGTCCCTGGCGCCGAGACTGGGCAAGGTCGAGCGGATCCCGGAGCGGACCCCCGCCGCCGGCACCCGGCGCCGGACCGTCGGGCTGCTCACCGGCTGCGTGCAGGGCACCTTCTTCCCCGACGTCAACACGGCGACCGTGCGCGTACTGGCCGCCGAGGGGTGTGAGGTCATCGTCCCGCGGCGGCAGGGCTGCTGCGGCGCGCTGTCCGCGCACGGCGGCCTGGAGGGGCAGGCGCTGGCGTTCGCCAAGGAGGTGATCGAGCTCTTCGAGCGTGCGGGCGTCGACACCGTCGTGGTGAACGCCGCCGGCTGCGGGTCCAACCTCAAGGACTACGGCCACCAGCTGCGGGACGAGCCGGCGTGGGCGGGCCGGGCGCAGGCGCTCGCCGAGCGGGTCCGTGACGTCACCGAGCTGCTCGACGAGCTCGGGCCGGTGGCCGTGCGCCACGCGCTGCCGGTCAGCATCGCCTACCAGGACGCCTGCCACCTCGCGCATGCGCAGGGGATCCGCGACCAGCCGCGCCGGTTGCTGCGCGGTGTGCCGGGCGTCGAGCTGCGCGAGCTCGTCGAGGCCGAGATCTGCTGCGGCAGTGCCGGCACGTACAACCTCCTGCAGCCCGAGCCGGCCCGGGAGCTGGGTGAGCGCAAGGCCCGCGCCGTCCTCGACACGCAAGCTCAGCTCCTGGTGACGGCCAACCCGGGCTGCTGGATGCAGGTCGCGACGACGCTCGAGCGCATGGGCACCCGCATCCCGGTCGCCCACACCGTCCAGGTGCTCGACGCGTCGATCCGGGGCCTGCCGGTGGAGCAGGTGCTGGCCGCGGCACTGGACGGGCCGGGCACCGCCCTACCGCGCACCTCCCCGAGCTGACCCGCCCACCTCCGGCGGGTCCCGCAGGTGGGTGTCACGAGCGTGCCCGACGCCCTTCGCGCTGCGCGCTGGGCCGGCTCAGGCGGCGAGGGCCTGCAGGGACGGGCCGATCTCGTTGTCGTACGCGGTGAGTGCAGCCGCGATGGCCATGTGCATGTCGAGGTACTGGTAGCCGCCCAGCCGGCCGCCGAAGTGCACGCCGCGCTCGGCCTTCGCGAGGTCGCGGTAGACCGCGAGGCGACGGCGATCCTCCGGCGCGTCGACCGGGTAGTAGGGCTCGTCGGCGGGCTGGGCCCACCGGGAGTACTCGGTCATGACGACTGTGCGGCCGTCCACGTTGGGCTTCTCGGGGTGGTAGTGCTGGAACTCGTGGACCCGCGTGTGCGGCACGTCCTCGTCCGCGTAGTTCATGACGGTCGTGCCCTGGTGGTCGTCCACGTCGAGCACCTCGGTGTGCAGGTCGAGGGTGCGCCAGCTCAGGCGACCCGCGCGGTGCTCGAACCAGCGGTCCAGCGGGCCGGTGTAGACGACGGGCGCTCCCCCGATGCCGGACTTCGGCACGTCGAACCAGTCGACACCGGTGTGGACGGTCACGCCTGGAGTGGCCGCCATCCGCTTCAGCAGGGCCCCGTACCCGTCGACCGGGATCCCCTCCCAGGTGTCGTTGAAGTAGCGCGTCTCGTAGGTGAACCGGACTGGCAACCGCGTGATGATGCGCTCGGGCAGCTCGCGCGGGTCGGTCTGCCACTGCTTGGCGGTGTAACCGCGGATGAAGGCCTCGTAGAGCGGACGGCCGATCAGGCTGATCGCCTTCTGCTCGAGGTTGGCCGGCGAGGTGCCGTCGAGCTCCCCGGCCTGCTCGCGGACGAGAGCGCGTGCCCGGTCAGGGCTCAGCACCTGGCCGAAGAACTGCGTCATCGTCGCCATGCCGATGGGCATCGGGTAGACCCGCCCCTGGTGCACGGTCCACACGTGGTGGCGGTACTCGTTGAACGCGGAGAAGCGCGAGACGTAGTCCCAGACCCTGCGGTTGGACGTGTGGAAGATGTGCGAGCCGTAGGTGTGCACCTCGATCCCGGTCTCCGGGTCGGGTTCGCTCCAGGCGTTGCCGCCCAGGTGCGGCCGGCGCTCGAGCACCACCACCCGTGCGCCGTCGGACGCCGCCCGCTCAGCGACGGTCAGGCCGTAGAAGCCCGATCCCACCACCACGAGGTCGGCCTGCTCGAGGCCTAGTGCCATGCTGCATCTCCTTCTTCCGGTGCTTCGGCCCTCCCCGGTCTCTCGTGAGGGAAACGTTGCCTAGACCGTACGAGAGGGCAGCGCCACGTCAAAGGGAGGCCAGATGACTGCACCCACCGGCCGCCAGCTCGAGCTCGTGCACGGCGGCACCACAGCCGTGGTCGTCGAGCTCGGCGCGGCCCTGCGCACGCTCACCGTCGACGGCCGAGCCCTGGTGGACGGCTTCGGGCCGGACGAGCCCCTCACGGCGGGGCGGGGTCAGCACTGCATGCCCTGGCCGAACAGGGTCCGCGATGGGCAGTGGTCCTGGGGCGGAGTGAGCCACCAGCTCGACATCACCGAGCCCTCCCGCGCAAGCGCGCTGCACGGCCTGGTCCGGTGGCGGCCGTGGGTGGTCGAGGAGAAGGGGGCGTCCACGGCCCTGTTGAGCACCGTCCTGCACCCCCAGCCCGGCTGGCCGGGCACCCTCGGGCTGACCGTCCGCTGGCAGGTGGCGAGCGGGAGTCTGTCCTGCGAGGTGGCCGCGGCCAATCTCGGCGCTGCTCCCAGCCCCTTCGGCTACGCCGCTCACCCCTACGTCACGGCCGGCACGCCCACCCTCGACGAGGCCCGGCTCGAGATCCCGGCCGGCGCGTACGTCCTCGTCGACGACGAGCGCCTGCTCCCCCTGGGACTGCAGGCGGTGGACGGGACGGCGTACGACTTCCGCACGCCCCGGGCCCTGCGCGACGTGCAGCTCGACACCTGCTTCGGCTCCCTGTCCGGCGGCCCCTGCCGGCTGCTGGCCGCTGACGGCACCGGGGTGCAGCTCGACGCCGACGACGCCTTCCGGTGGCGGCAGGTCTACACGGGCGACGACCTGCCGGAGCCCGGTCGACGCCGGCGCGGGCTCGCCCTGGAGCCGATGACCTGCCCTCCTGATGCGCTGCGGAGCGGCGAGGACCTCGTCGTGCTCGAACCCGGCGCGAGCTGGCGGGGCACGTGGACGCTGCGGGCGGTGGGGTGAGCCGCGTCGACACCGTCGTCGACGCCTTCCACGCCGCTGTCGGCGAGGCGCCCGAGGGTGTCTGGCAGGCCCCAGGCCGGGTGAACCTGCTGGGTGAGCACACCGACTACAACGAGGGATTCGTGCTCCCGGTCGCGATCGACCTGTCGTGCCTGGCCGCTGCGCGCCGGCGCGACGACGGGGTGCTGCACGTCCGCTCGGTGCAGCACGGCGCAGGGCAGCCGCTGCCGCTGGACGACCTCGACCCGCACCGGATCCCCGGCTGGTCGGGGTACGCGGCAGGTACGGCCTGGGCGCTCCAGCAGCAGGGGATCGAGCTGTCTGGGGCTGATGTCGTCGTGAGCTCGGACGTGCCGAGCGGCGCCGGGCTCTCCTCGAGCGCCGCCCTCGAGTGCTCGGTCGGCCTGGCGCTCGCCGAGCTCGCGGGTGCCCGTGTCGACCCGACCGCACTGGCACTGGCCGGGCAGCGCGCGGAGGTGGAGGTCGTCGGCGCACCCGTCGGGGTGATGGACCAGATGGTGTCGATGCACGGACGGGCCGGGTCGGCCATCCTGCTGGACTGCCGGTCCCTGGAGGTCCGCCGGGTGCCGCTCCACCTGGCGGAAGCCGGCCTGCAGCTGGTCGTCATCGACACCCGGGTCACGCACGCTCACGCGAGCGGGGGCTACGCCGCCCGGCGCGCAGCATGCGAGCAGGCAGCCGAGCTGCTGGGCGTACGGGCTCTGCGCGACGTCACGCTCGAGGACGTGGAGGGGGCCGCCGACGTGCTGGGGGACGAGCGGCTGCGCCGGGCTCGGCACGTGGTCACTGAGAACGCGAGGGTTCTGGCACTCGCCGACGCGCTGACCCGGGGCGAGCTCGCGCCGCTCGGGGGACTGCTGGCCGCCGGGCACGCGAGCCTGCGCGAGGACTTCGAGGTCTCCTGCCCCGAGCTGGACGCTGCCGTCGACGCCGCGCTCGCCGCCGGAGCGGTGGCGGCCCGGATGACCGGTGGGGGCTTCGGCGGTTCCGTCGTGGCCATCGTGCCCGCAGCACAGGTAGACCGGGTTCGGGCGCGGTGCCGGTCGGCCGCTGCGGCCGCCGGCTTCTCCCAGCCGGTCGTACGAGGCGTGCAGGCCGCCCCGGGGGCCGCCCGCCTGCGGTGAGTGTCATTCGGACATTAGGGGGCAGAGCCCTTCCGCCACCCCCCGGGAGGCGAGGACGCCGAGGAGGAGCATGCACGGCTGGGAGCACGGGGACCTGGTGGTCCTGTCACACCTGCGCTGGGACTGGGTGTGGCAGCGCCCGCAGCACCTGATCAGCCGGCTCGGCCGCGCCCGCCGTACCTGGTTCGTGGAGGAGCCACGCACCGCGGACGTCTTCGAGCCGCGGCTGCACGTCGAGGACGCCGGGGTCGTGCAGCGGGTCTGGCTGGAGCTCCCGCAGGGCATCACGCTCTACGGCTGGAGCACCCCGGAGGCCGGCCGAGTCGTGCCGATGCTCGAGGCCCTCCTGGGTGAGCGGCTGCGCGACGTGTGGGTCTACGCCCCGACGGCGGTGGACGTCGCGGAGGCCCTCGCGCCCCGCCTGCTCGTCTACGACGTGATGGACGACCTGTCCAGCTTCGCCGACGCACCTCCCGAGATGCTGCTGCGCATGCGTCGCTGCCTGGACCGCGCCGACGTCGTGTTCGCCGGCGGCCGCTCGCTGCACCGCAGCGCCGCGGCGGTTCGCGGCGCCGATCGCACCTACCTGTTCCCGAGCGGCGTGGAGTGCGACCACTACGCCCAGTCCCGGCGGCTGCGTCACCGGCATCCGCGTCCGGTCGCGGGCTATGTCGGCGTCCTCGACGAGCGGCTGGACCTGCCGCTGCTGGCACACCTGGCGACGGCGCTGCCGGACTGGGACGTGCACATGGTCGGCCCCGTCACGAAGATCGACGAGGCGGACCTGCCCCAGGCGCCGAACATCTCCTACCTGGGCATGCAGCCCTACGACCGCCTGCCCGAGGTGATGGCGGGGCTGGACGTCGCCCTGATGCCCTTCGCCCTCAACGACGCGACGCGTTCGATCAGCCCCACCAAGACGCTCGAGTACCTCGCGGCGGGGCTGCCTGTGGTCTCGACCGAGGTGCCCGACGTGGTGGCCGACTGGAGCGACGTGGTGCACCTGGCGGCCACCCGGTCGGCGTTCGTGGAGGCCTGCCGGCAGGTGGTGCGGCACTCGGTCGCCGATCGTGACGCCAAGGTCGCGCCGCTCCGGCGCCGGCACGAGTGGGACGCGATTGCCGAGGGGATGCAGGCACTGCTGGAGGCCGCGCTGGCGTCCGACCTCGGCCGGCCGAGCGCCCTGTCCGGCGCCGGCATCGCGTGACGACCCTTCGTCATCCTGTCCTGCAGCGGGGGCAACTGGCCCTGAACGGGCGCGACTACCTCGAGGTCAAGGACCCGTGCCCGGTCTTCGACGGGAGCCGCTGGCACCTGTTCGGCACGGCCGTGACGGCTCCGCACGCCTTTGAGGTCCTGCACGCGGTCGCGGACCGGCTCGAGGGCCCGTGGGAGGTGAGCGACCCGGTGGACATCCTCGGGCTGGTCGGTTCGTGTGTGGCGGCACCGGGCGCCGTGGCCGACCGCGACGAGCTGCACCTGTTCCTGCAGACGGAGTACTGCATCCTCGGCGGGCGCGTGGAGCACCTCGTCTCGCGCGATGGCGGGGCGACCTTCGTCTCGGTGGGCACCGCCCTCGAGTCGCTGCCCGGGACCGGTGAAGCGGGCATCTACGACCCGCACCCGGCGCTTGTCGCCGGGAAGCGATACCTCGTCTACAGCGCGTTCTCGGTCGTCGGCCAGCCCGACGTGCACCTGGCCCGCAGCACGACCCCGAGCTGGGACGGGCCGTGGGAACGGCTCGGTCCGGTCCTGCAGCACGCGGACGTGATCGTGCACAACCAGCACGGCAGCGAGGGCTACGAGTGGGGGCTCGAGGGTCCGCAGCTCGTGGAGCTCCCGGACGGGCGGGTGCTGCTCAACGCGGTGTGCTTCCTGACCGGGCTTCCGGCGGGTGCGCGACAGCGCGTCTTCTTCGCCGTGGCAGACGCACCGCTGGGCCCGTTCGACGTCCTCGGCCCCGTCCTCGTGCCACCGGAGGGGGATCGCCACGGTGAGAACGGGCATGCCAGCGCCGTGGTGGCCGGCGACGAGCTCGTACTGCTGTTCCAGGAGCGCAGCCACGCCGACCCGCTGTGGCGCCTCGCCCTTGCCCGCACTCCCCTGGCACTCCTAGCTCTGGAGGAACGGTGAACCTGCCGACAGCACGGCTCGGTACGACCGACATGGACATCACCCGCGTCGGCTTCGGCGCCTGGGCGATCGGCGGCGGAGGCTGGAAGTTCGGCTGGGGCAACCAGGAGGACGTCGACTCGGTGAAGGCGATCCACGCCGCGGTCGAGCGGGGGATCAACTGGGTCGACACCGCGCCGGTCTACGGGCTCGGGCGGTCGGAGGAGGTCGTCGGACACGCGCTGTCGCAGCTGCCGGAGGCGGACCGGCCGTACGTCTTCACCAAGTGCGGGCTGACCTTCGACACCGCCGCGCCCGACGACGGCCCGCACAACGTGCTGGCACCGGCCAGCATCAGACGCGAGGTGGAGGACTCGCTGCGCCGGCTGCAGCTGGAGCGCATCGACCTCTACCAGGTGCACTGGCCGCCGCAGGACGGCACGCCGATCGAGGACTACTGGGCCGAGCTCGTCGCGCTGAGGGAGGAGGGCAAGGTACGCGCGATCGGCATGTCCAACCACGATGTGGCGGCGCTCGAGAAGGCGGAGCCGATCGGGCACGTGGACTCGCTGCAGCCCCCCTTCTCGCTGATCCACCGCGAGACCGGCTCGGACCTGCTGCCGTGGTGCGCTGCGCACGGCACCGGCGTCATCGTCTACAGCCCCATGCAGTCGGGTCTGCTGACCGGCGCCATGACCGCCGAGCGTGCGGCGAGGCTGCCGCAGGACGACTGGCGCAAGTCCCACGAGGACTTCACCGGCGACAACCTGCAGCGCAACCTCTCGCTCGCGAAGGCCCTGGAACCGGTCGCGGCGCGCCACGGGGTTCCGGTGGCGGCCGCCGCCGTGGCCTGGACCCTGTCCTGGCCGGGCGTCACGGGTGCGATCGTCGGCGCGCGGACGACCGATCAGGTCGACGGCTGGCTCCCCGCGGCGTCGTTGCAGCTGACCGGCCAGGACATCCAGGAGCTGGCTGACGCGGTGCGGCGCACGGGCGCGGGAGAGGGCCCGGCGGCGCCGGACAGGGCAGACTGAGCCTCCGACAGGACAGCACCACCCGAGGGGGCTCCATTGACGGCCGGTCCGCCCCCGGCGGCGACCGTGCTGCTCGACGAGCACGGCGCCGCCTGCCTCGACGGGATGTGGGACTTCTACCCCGGCGACCATGACCGAAGGGCGCTTCCCGACCTCGAGCCACTGCCGATCCGGGTGCCCGGGCTGTGGGAGGCGCAGGGTCACCTCGAGCTCGACGACGTCGCGTGGTACCGCCTGCGGTTCCTGCTCGGGGAGGCGGACGGGTGCTGGACCTTGCGCTTCGCCGCGGTGATGGACATCGCCGAGGTCTGGCTCAACGGCCGGCTGCTCGGCACCCACACCCATGCCTTCACGCCCTTCGAGTTCGTTGCGACGGGAGCGCTGGTCGCCGGGGAGAACGTGCTCGAGGTACGCGTGACCGACCCGCCGGTGGACGACCCGCTGCACGTGCGCTCCGCCCACGGCAAGCAGGGCTGGGCCAACCACGTCTTCCCCAGCCGCCCCAGCCTCTACATGACCTACGGCGGGATCTGGCAGACCGTCACGCTGCGCCACCACGGTCCCGCCGTCCTCGGCGACCTGTTCGTCAACGCCGATCCCGAGGACCTCGTGGTCACGGCCGAGGTCGTCAACGTCACCGACCTGCCGGTGGTCGCGAAGGTCAACCTGCGCCTCGTCGGCCTGGTGCGGGAGCAGTCGGTCGAGCTCGAGCCGGGCGCACGCACCGTGACGACCTTCGCGCTGGGCCGCACCTCCGCTGCCCGCTGGACTCCGGCGGCGCCCGCACTGCACCACCTGCTCGCCGACGCGCAGGTGGAGGGCACGCTCAGCGACCACCGCCGGCTGCGGTTCGGGCTGAGGACCGTACGCGTCGACGGCACCCGCATGCTCGTCAACGACGAGCCCTACCGCATGAAGAGCGTTCTGGTGCAGGGCTTCCGGGCCGAGGAGCTCTACGCGGAGGGCGACCGGGCGGCCATCGAGCAGGAGATCCTCGCTGCCCGCGAGCTCGGCTTCACGATGCTCCGCCTGCACATCAAGGCGTTCGACCCGCTCTACCTGGCGGTCTGTGACGAGCTCGGGATGCTCGTCCACTGCGACCTCCCCGTCGCCGAGCCGATCGCCCACGAGGAGCTCGGGAACGGCAGGGAGCTGAGCCGGCAGTGCATCGAAGCCATCAGCGAGCAGGTCCGCCGCGACCGCAACCACCCGTGCATCGTGCTGTGGTCGGCGATGAACGAGCTCGGGCTGGACCGCGAGGACGTGCGCGAGTGGGACATCTACGAGGAGTTCGCCCGCAGCCTCTACACCACGGTCGTCGCCCTGGACCCGACGCGCCCCGTCATCGAGAACGACTGGGTCGAGCCGGACCCGGACCGGGTGTTCTGCTCCCCGGTGCTGACGGCCCACTGGTACGGGCGGCTGCACGCCGACTACCTCGACCGCCTCGAACGGCAGGCGGTGCAGTGGCGCGACGTCGGCAAGCCGCTGTTCGTCACCGAGTTCGGCGACTGGGGTCTGCCGGACATGCCGCTGCTGCCCCACGCACCTTTCTGGGACCCGCGTGACACCTACGCCGCCGGTCTCGCCAGCACGCTGTGGCCCGCCTCCATCGCCCGCTTCGTCCGCGAGACCCAGCGCTACCAGGGCCTCTCGGACCGGCTGCAGATGGAGGTGTTCCGCCGTCACGGGCACCTCGGTGGCTACTGCCTGACCGAGCTCACCGACGTCCCGCACGAGCTCAACGGCGTGCTGGACCTGCACCGCCGCGTCAAGCCGCTCGCCGCGGAGGAGATCCGGCGCGGCAACCAGACGGTGCTGCCGATGCTGCGCCTGCCCAGCCTCGTGACCGGAGCCGGCGCCCTGCTCGAGGCGCCGCTGGACATCGCCAACGACGGCGCGGAGCTCGACGAGGTGGAGGTGGAGGTGCGCTTCGGCGGCGCGACAGTGCTCCCCCACCCGCACCTGGTGCGCGCCGACACGAGCGGGATGGACGCCGCGCACCTGGAGCACCGCTTCACCGAACAGGCGATGAGCGTGCGCGTCGGGCGCCTCCCCGCGTACACCGTGACGCCGGCGGGGCGGATCTCGATCGTGTCGCCGGAGGTGCCGGGGAACCACGACCTGCTCGTACGCCTGCGCAGCAGCGGGCGGCTCGTGTCGGAGAACCGCTACCCGGTCAATGTCGTCGAGACCACCCGCGCGCCGTGTGACGTGGCGCTGGCCGGGCAGGCGGAGGGTCCGACCGCGCAGGCACTCGGCCGCGTCGGTGCACGCATCCGGGACATCTCAGCGCTGCTCGTCGTCGCGGAGGGTGAGCTGACCGGTGACCTGGCTCCACAGCTCGCGCACCACCTGCAGGAGGGCGGCACGGTCCTCGTGCTGGCCCAGGACGTCACCGCGGCCGCGTTCTACCCCGCGCAGGTGGAGATGTTCGCGGTGGAGACGGCGTGGGGCTCCTCGGTCTTCCACTTCACCACCGATGCCGGGGCACTGCCCTCGCTGCCCCGGCGCAACGTGCTCGTCGCCGAGGAGTCGACGGTGCAGGCTCGATGCGTGTTCGTGCGGGTGGCCGGACGGCCGTTCCCGCTGGAGCCGGTGGTCATCGCGTACAAGCCGGTCCCCGGTTCCCTCACCGGCACGGTGGTCGGGGCGCAGCCGGTGGGGCCCGGCCGCCTGCTGCTGTGCCAGTACCGCCTCGCCGACAAGGCCTCTGCCGGTGATGCCGCTGCGTGCGGGCTGCTGGCGGACCTCCTTCGCTGGGGCACAGCCCCCCGGGTGCCCACCGTCGCCGAGCCGACGGTCAAGGACGACGGCCGCTCGCTGACCTACTACGCCGCCGGCGGCGCACGATGACCGAGCGGCGCTGGGACCCGACCCTTGGCGAGTGGCGCACCTTCGCCACCCACCGGCAGGGGCGGACCTTCCTGCCGAAGAGCGACTCGTGCCCGCTGTGCCCCAGCCGTCCGGAGCACGCTCCGACGGAGGTTCCGCGGCCGGCCTACCAGCTCGCGGTGTTCGACAACCGCTTTCCCTCGCTCTCGGCCGCCCCGCCGCAGCCGTCGGTCCTCGGGACGTGGCTGCACCCCGTCGAGCCGGCCGCCGGCGCCACCGAGGTGGTCCTCTACTCCGACCAGCACGACCTGACGCTCGCCGACATGGACGTCGAGCACCTGTCCCGCCTCGTCGACGTGTGGGCCGACCGCTACCAGATCCTCGCCGCCCGCGAGGAGGTGCGCTACGTCTTCATCTTCGAGAACAAGGGCGAGGTCATCGGCGTGACGCTGAACCATCCGCACGGGCAGATCTACGGCTACCCCGACATCCCCCCGCGGGCGCTGCAGGAGCTGCAGACCGCCACCCGCCATCAGGAGGAGCACGGGACCTGCGTCTGGTGCGACGTCGTCGCGTCCGAACACGCGGCGGGCATCCGCATCGTGGCGCAGAACCGGCACTGGATGGCGTTCGTGCCCTTCGCAGCGCGCTTCCCCTACGAGCTGCACCTCATGACGATGCGGCACGCCCCCAGCCTGCTCGACCTCAGCGACCCGGAACGCCAGTCGCTGGCGGCCCTGCTGAAGACCGTGCTCACCGGCTACGACGCCCTGTTCGGCTTCTCCCTGCCGTACGTCATGTCGATGCACCAGGCCCCCACCGACGACGGCCCCTGGCTGTCGGTCAGCCACCTGCACCTGGAGTTCACCCCGCTGCACCGCACCGCCGACCGGCTGAAGTACCTGGCCGGATCCGAGCTCGGTGCGGGTGCCTTCATCAACGACACGGTTCCGGAGCAGACGGCCGCCGAGCTGCGCGCCGCGGTCGATCGCGCCGCGGCGAGCGGGGCGGCCTGATGCGGGGGGCGTTCCTGCCCGGCGGTCGCCGGGTGGACCTGCGCGAGGTGCCCGACCCGCAGCCGCGCAGCGGGCAGGTCGTCCTTTCCATGCGTGCGTCCACCATCTGCGGCAGTGACCTGCGGGCCATCTACCGCGAGCACCTGGGCAGTGGACCGGAGGCCTACCAGGGCGTCGTGGCCGGGCACGAGCCCGCCGGCGAGGTGATCGAGGTGGGCCCGGACTGCCACCGGATCCGGGTCGGGGACCGGGTCGCGCTCTACCACATCGCGGGCTGCCTGCAGTGCGACGAGTGCCGGCGGGGCTACCTGATCGGGTGCACCTCGCCGCTGCGGGCGGCCTACGGATGGCAGCGCGACGGCGGTCACGCCGACTACCTGCTGGCCGAGGAGAGCACCTGCATCCGGCTGCCGGACGAGCTGAGCTTCCTCGACGGCGCCTGCGCCGCCTGCGGTTTCGGCACGGCCTACGAAGGGCTCTGCCGGGCCGAGGTGTCCGGCCGGGACGTCGTGCTCGTCACCGGGATGGGGCCGGTGGGCCTCGCGGCCGGGCTTCTGGCCGGCCGGATGGGGGCACCGCTGCGCATCGGCCTCGACCTCTCCCCCGACCGGCTCGCCCTCGCCACCGGCCTCGGCGCGGTGGACGAGGTGGTCCTGGCCGACGACGAGGCCCTCGACCGGATCCTCGAGCTCACCGGCGGCGCCGGCTGCGAGGTGACCCTGGACGCCTCGGGAGCCGCCTCGGCACGCCTCACGGCGTTGCGCGCGACCCGCCACTGGGGGCGCTGCGTGCTGATCGGGGAGGGCGGGCGCCTCGAGCTCGACGTCAGCCCCGTGCTGATCCACCCGCAGCTGACCGTGCACGGCTCCTGGGTCACCAGCACCTGGCGGATGGAGCAGCTCGTCCAGGACCTCGTGCGGTGGGACCTGCACCCCGACGTCGTCGTCACCGACCGCTTCGCCCTGGACGACGCGGCTTCGGCCTACGAGCTGGCCGACGCGGCCCGAAGCGGCAAGGTCGGCATCGTGATGCCTGCTGCGGGTGAGGCCGGGCGCTAGTGGCTGGTGGCTCCGGCCTGCGACTCCAGCTCCGGGGCAACCATCCGATCTGTGATGACGCCGGTCGCGAACGAGTAGACCGCCTTGTGCAGGCTGTCCCACATCTGCTCCTGCGCCGGCCACGTGTGCGGTGGCGCGCCTCGGCCCGTGGCGTTCTCCATCGTCTGGTCGAATGACAGGCGCACGACCGTGTGGGCCAGGTCAGCCCGTGGCCCACGCATGCCTGTCGCGGCCCAGATCCCGCGAAGCGCGCCCAGCAGCGCGCCGGTGCCCCAGTGCATGGCGTGGTTCCAGAGCAGTGACGTGTCCTTGTTGCCCGGCTTGCGGCCGGCCAGCGCCTGCAGGGTGCGGCCGGGCACGTAGGAGTTCGGCCGGCTCGTCACCGACTGCTCAACTTTCTCAGCGGCGGTCATCGCCGCGACACCGAGCAGACCGGCGGCAGCGCCGCGGGCCGCAGCCCGCAGCAGAGTGGGTGCTCGATCCGGGTCACTCACGACGTGCCTACCTCCTAGGGACCGGCGGTCGATCCTGCCTCGCCGATGCCCACTCCTCTACCCAGCAACCGCTCGACGCTCCCCCCTGGCACGTCGCTCACCCGTTCGCGCACTGGTTGCCGCAGCAGCACGCGTTGCAGGCGAGGTTCGCGCAGCAGTTGCAGGCCAGCATCTGCCCGCAGCTCGGCCCGATGCGGCGGTATCCGACCTCGACCGGCGGGTAGCCGTCGTAGCCGGGCGGATGACCGGAGTAGCCCCGCCGCCGCCGCGGG
Organism: Mycobacteriales bacterium; assembly: GCA_030447385.1. Classification (GTDB taxonomy): domain Bacteria; phylum Actinomycetota; class Actinomycetes; order Mycobacteriales; family SCTD01; genus SCTD01. The sequence goes on along the minus strand of JAUJOY010000006.1, from coordinate 17,481 downwards.
CTCCCGCAGCTGCTCCCGCCCCAGCTCCCGCCGACGAACACCGCCGGCGCCACGAGGGTCCACGCCGCGACCGCCACCGCCCACGCCCCGCCACCCGCCCGCTGCTGCGGGACTGCGGCCGCCGGCTCCGGATCGGGGAGCACCCGGCCCACCGCCCGGCACAGCTCCGGGCCGAGCAGGACGTCGACCAGGGCCCGGTCGGTCAAGGCGACGGCTGACAGCGCCTGCACCACCTCCGCAACCAGCTCGTCGGCGAGCAGCCGCGCCGCCGCGGCGTCAGCCCCCGTGCTCACCAGCGGGTTGAACCGGTCGGACGCCAGGTCGCCGCGCCGGTCCTCCACCGCGTCGAGAAGGTGCACCAGCTGCCCGAACGCCCGGCCACAGCGCGCCAGAGCGGCAGCGTTCGCCGGCACCCCGGCCACGACGGCCGTGTGCGCGAACAACGCCGCGACCGCGTCGCCGGTGGGGCGCAGCAGCGAGCGGAGGTCAGCTCCTGGTCGCTGCTCGGCCTGCGCCGCCAAGGCGGGAGCCTGCAGGACAGGCGCCGGGTCGAGCCCGACCAGACCCGCGAGCCGGCGGCCGGACTCCGACAGCCGCTCGGCCACCCGGCGAGCCGGCGCCCGCACCGCAGGGCGAAGGTCGCCGTCGTCGAGCTTGTCGGTCAGCGCGGCGCTGCCACCGAGAAGAGCGCCTGCCGCCGCGAGCTGCGCGGCGCTGCTGCTGCTCGCGACCACGCCGGCCCCGCGCATCCCGCGCAGCGGACACGGCGCCGCCTGCGTGGTCTCCACCCGTCCGGCCTGCGCCTCCACCAGAACGCTCAGCAGCAGGACGTCGAAGCCGGTCAGCGCGCGCTCCGGCTGTCCGACGAGGTCGCGCAGGGTGAGGCACAGCCCGCACAGGTGGGACTGCCAGCGGGCGTGCAGCTCTGGTCCGAGGTGCCGGCTGCAGGGCCGGACGATGCCTTTCACGCCGACGCCCTACCCGGCGGCGGCGCGGCCACCCGCAGCGGCGAGGGGTAGGAGGAGGCGGGCGTTCCCGGCCTGGCGCAGGCGGCTAGAGACCGTCCGCGGCGTCGAACCGGACGGTCACGTCCTCGACGCCCAGCGACCCGGCGAGGGCGGTCAGCATGGCGCGCGTGTTGTCCTCGCTGCGACGCAGCAGGTCGCTCTCAGCAGCGGCGCGGGCCATCTTCTCCTGGGCGGCGAGCTGAAGCGGCTGCTCACTGGTCGGGTTGTCCACGAACGCGCCGCCCACCCGGTCGAGCAGGCCCCGGTCCCGGGCGACCACGCGGCTGTTGGCCGGGTCGATCCGCACCTCACCGAGCCGCGGCTTCGGCAGGGAGATGACGACCGAGCGGCCGTCCTCGGACAGGGTGACCGCACCGGCGTCCAGACCGGTGAAGTCGACGATGCCGTCGACCGAGCCGCCGGCCAGGTAGGTGGTCCGCTCACCGCTGATCACCGACGGCAGCCACTGGGTGTCCTTCTCGATGTCCACGGCGACCTGGAAGCTGCCTTGCGCAGCGTGGTACTCCGCAAGGTCCTCCAGGGCCAACATCAACGCCGGCCCCGTGCGGTCCACGGTCTGCTGGGAGAACGGCAGGTCGGGCAGCAGGTCGAAGCCGCGTACGGCGGCCGTGCCGCCGAGGACCACGGCCGCGGCCAGGGCCGCGCCTGCCAGCGCACGGAACCTGCGGCGCGCAGACCGGTCGCGGACGGCCGCCGGTCGCTCGAGCAGTGCCTGCATGCCAGCCTCCGCGGGAAGAGTTGTGACGCCCCCCACAACAACACCCGACCGGCCCAGTTGTTTCCCGCGCCGAACCTCAGTGCGCCGGCATCGGCTCCAGCAGGAGGACCGGGATCTGGCGCTGGGTGCTGCGCTGGTAGTCCGCATAGCTCGGGAAGGCGGCCACTGCCCGCTCCCACCACTGCCTGCGCTCCTCGCCCTCGAGCTCGCGGGCCACCATGTCCTGCTTGCGCGGACCGTCCTGCACCTCCACGTGCGGCGAGGTGCGCAGGTTCTCGTACCAGGCCGGATGCTCCGGCGCCCCGCCCTTGGAGGCGACGGCGGCATAGCGGCCCTCGTGCTCCACCCGCATGAGCGGCGTCTTGCGCAGCTTGCCGCTGCGCGCGCCGCGGTTCGTGACGATCACCACCGGCAGGCCGGTGTCGCGAAGGGTGGTCGCGCGTGTCCCGCCGGAGGACTCGTACTCCTCGACCTCGTCGCGCACCCACTGCGCCGGGCTCGGCTCGTACTCGCCGTCGAGGGGCATGCGTGCATTTTCACACGATCCCGCCCGGGACCGGCGGCTGACCCGGCGGTGGTGCCGGCGACGGGTTAGCGTCGAGCGTCCAGCCCCCTGCAAGGAGTGGGACCCGTGCGCAGCCGTCCCGTCGTGCTCGCGGTCGCGGCGCTGCAGGTCGCGGTCCCGGCCTCGATGCTCGTCGCCCGCTGGAGCTCGGAGGGCTCGCGTCCCGTCTCGGAGCTGCCCGCGTCCTTCCAGATGTACAGCGCCGAGCCACCCGTCACCTACACCGGCGTGACGGCACCGGGGGGGCTGCGCCGGCTCGACGTCGCGCCGCTTCCGCCCGTCCTGCGGGCCGTCGACACCGGCCGCGTGCTGCCGGACCGGCTGTGCGCCCGGCATCCGGATCTGGTCGCTGTCCGGCGTACGGGCGGAACCGAGCCGGGCACGTTCGCGTGCTGAGCGCCGAGCGGATCGTCGGCGCGCTGGTCCTCGTCAAGGCGGTGGACGTCGCCGCCCGCGGTCCCGGGGACCTGCCCGCGCTGCCGTGGGTTGCCGTGCTCTCGCTGTGGGTCGTGGGCGGGGCGGGCCTGCTCGCCGGACGGGGCGGTCCCCGCGGGAGCCGCGCCTGCTGGGCGCTGCTGCTCTGCGGAGGAGCCGGGATCGCGCTCGACTACCCGCTGGAGCTGCGCCGCCACCACCTGGTGCTGCTGATGGCGGTGGCCCTGGGCGCGGTGGTGGCCCGCGACGACCGGGAGCGGCTGCTGCTGTGGCGCGTCCAGCTCTCGACGGTGTACGCCTTCGCGGCGCTCGCGAAGGTCAACGAGTCGTTCCTCGGCGGGGACGTCCTGGCGCGCGGCGTGGTGGCCGCACCGCTGTGGTCCTCGCTGCTCCCGCTCCCGTCACTGCCGCTGCTCCTGCTCGCCGGGATCGCCCTGATCGGCGTCGAGGCGCTGCTGGCCGTCACCCCGTGGGTGCGCCGGCTGCGGCGGCCGGGCACCGCCGTGGCCGCCGGCTTCCACCTGCTGGCCCTGCTGCTGGCGAGCACCTCGCCGCTGGTGGCCCTTCGGCTCGTGGTCTTCGGCGGCACGGCCGTGCTGCTGCACGCGGTGTCGGCGGGGCTGGTCGCGCCCAGCGCCAGTGGGCCGGCCGGAGCGGATCGGCCGGCGCCCGCCTCAGGGCCGCAGGCCGTCCACGAGCGCCAGCAGCAGGTCCCGGGCCTGCGCCCGGGCTGACTCCTGGTCCTCGGCGTCGGCCACGGACATCCCCGCCTCGCCGAGCGTCGTGAACAGCAGCCGGGTGAGCAGGCCGACCGGCTGCGGCCGGATCTCACCGGCCTCCAGCAGCGTCGCCACCGCGAGGGACAGCAGCTCCCGCGAGGCGCAGCCGTCGAGCTCCCGCCAGCGGGTCCAGCCCATGGCGACAGGGCCCTCCTGGAACATGATCCGTCGTACGACCGGATCCGTGCAGGCCTGCAGGTAGGCGTCGATGCCGCTCTCGACCAGCTGCCACGGTGTCGCGTCGGCAGGCACGGCCTTCGCGATGCGCTCGGCCAGCCGCCGGTCCACCTCCTGGAACACCTCCTCGAACAGCTCCCGCTTGCCGCCGCGGAAGTGGTGGTACAGGGCGCCCTTGGTGACCCGGGCCGTGCTGACGACCTCGTCCAGCGACGTGGCAGCAAAGCCCTTCTCGGCGAACAGGGCCTCGGCGCCGGCCAGCAGGGCGGCACGCGTGGCGTCGACCGCCTCCTCGCGACGCGACTTGACAAGGTCCATGACCGCAGTATGTTACGTACCCGCAGTACATACCAAGAGTACGCAACATTCGAGGAGGATGTGATGGCAGGTCCCGCCGGCCCGCCCCGGCCCGAGCGCTCGAGCCTGCCCGGCTGGCGCGCGTGGCGCGAGCTGCTGCAGGACGGTGCTCTTGCCGACGCCGACCCCGATCCCGATGCCACGTCCGCCGCCCTGGTGCGGCACTGGCACCAGCGCTTCGCCGTCGCGATCGACGGCCCGCTCGAGCACGCGGCGACCGGCGCGGAGCGCCTGCCCCAGATCGTGCACGCCTGGCTCGACCTCGCCCGAGCCTCGACCCGCGTACGGGCCTACGTCGAGCGGGGCGGCGGGGAGCGCACCGCGTACGAGCAGAACCGACAGCGGGCGCTGCTGCTCGGGCTGCTCGGTGAGGACCTCGCACTGATCGGGGCGCGCGAACCGGAGGCCGCGGCGCGGGCGCTGCTGCTCGCGATGCAGGAGGCGGCGCAGGAGGAGGACCGCGCGGGTCGCGTGCTGCCAGCGCACCGCGGGGCAGCACTGCTGTCGGCCGGCCTGGAGGTCCGCGGCGAACGGCGTTTGCTGCGATGCCGGGTTCGTCGACGCACCTCCCGACCGGTGGCGGTGGCCTAGCCCCGGGCAGCCGGCGGCGCGGCGGCGCTCAGGAGCGGACCGGCAGGTCCGCGGTCAGGACGACGGCGCCCCCGGCATCCATCACGAGGAAGCCCGCGGTGTCGGGTCGCAGCAGGGCGGCCTGCAGGTTGCAGGTGAGGGGCTTGTCGCCCGTGCCCAGGAACTCCCCGGCGGGCAGGAGCCGCCCATCGGCTGACCGGAACGCCGCGCGGTAGGTCTGCCCTGGCGTGAATCCGGTCGCGACGATCTTCGCCTCTACGCCCCAGGTGTGCGCGATCACCGACGCCGCGCCGCGGTCCACTGCGAGGCCCGCCGCCGCGCGCACCGGCACGGACTCCAGCGGGATCTTCACCGATGCCGACGGGGCCGGCCCGGCCACCACGGCCGGCGCGCTCGCGCGACCGAGCAGCGAGCCGACCCCGAGCGCGGCCAGCACGACAGCCAGGCCGGCGGCGGCGGACAGCAGGCGCCGGCGCGTGCGGACGCCCGCGTCCCGACGCCGATCCCGAGCCGCCGCTGCGTCGACGAGGACGCGTTCGTGCGCGACCCGCTCCCGGATCCGCTCACCCAGGTCGGCGGGCGGCGTCGTCGGGCTGGCGACCCTGGACAGGTCCACCCGGCGCAGCTCCGAGACCACCGGCGTGATCTCGGCCAGCTCCGCGCGACAGCCCGCGCAGCCGTCGAGGTGCGCCTGCACCGCGGCAACGGCCGGCGGGTCGAGAGCATCGAGGGCGTACGCGCCGAGCAGCTCACGCAGCTGTCGGTGCTGGTCCGCCGGCATCGTCACGGTGTCACCCCCATCTCGTCCAAGGCGATCCGCAGGGCCTTGAGACCGTAGAAGATGCGGCTGCGCACCGTCCCCACCGGGATGCCCAGGTCGGCGGCGACCTCGATGTGGGGTCGCTCCTTCAGAGCGGTCTCCACGAGCGCCTGGCGGTGCTCTGGGGACAGCCGCTGCAGCGCCTCCTCGAGTGCCCAGCTGCGCATCAGCTGCTCGGTGCCGTCGTCGACCGTGCCGGCGGCCGCCTCCGCGCTCGGGGGGTCGATCAGGTTGCCCTGCCACGGCCGGGCACCCGCGGCCCTGGCGTGGTCGATCACCGCGTTGCGGGCGATGGCGAACAGCCAGACGCGCAGTGAGGCCACGTCGGCGTCGAAGCGGTCGCGGGCCCGCCACGCCCGCAGGAACGTCTCCTGCACCACGTCCTCCGCGGCACCCGGATCCCCCAGGCCCCTGACGGCGAAGCGGTACAGCTCGGGGCCGTGGACGAGGTAGGCGGCGTGCACGGCGGCCTCGTCGTCCAGCCCGGCCGGCACCGGCGGAGCTTCGAATACCTGCACGGCGGTGTGTACGGAGCCGGCCACGGGAAGGTTCACCGCGCCATCGGCAACAGCTGGGGCGGTCGCCACCTGTCGGTCCGCGACCGGTCGCGGGCCGGTCACGGGCGGCGGCGGCGGCGCGCCAGGAGTGCCCCGGTCCCCCCGCCGAGCAGCAGCGTGACCAGCCCCCGGTGCCGGCTGACCCAGAGCTCGGGGCTGCGGGCATGCGCGCTGTCGTCGAAGCTGCCGTGCGCGCTGACCTCCGCGCCGTACACCGGCTCCCAGGTGTTGGCCTGCTGCGCGGGGGGACCGTGCGGCGGGGACTGCTGCCCCTGGACGTTGGTCCGCGCCAGGTACAGGTCGAGCAGCCGGGGGGCGACCCGGTTGCCCAGGATCGTCATCACCGTGGGCAGGCCGACCCACATGGTGCGGCGCGGATGCTCGGCGACATGCGCGATGGCGCGGGCAGCCACCTCCGGCTGGTAGATCGGGGGCACCGGCATGGGATGGTGCTCGATCCCGCGGTGCAGCACCCAGTCGAACTGCGGGGTGTTGACCCCCGGCATGTGGACCTCGCACAGGGAGATGTCCAGACCGCGGTGCCGAAGCTCGACGCGTACCGACTCGGTGAACCCCGTGATCGCGTGCTTGGCGCCGCAGTAGGCGCTCTGCAGCGGGATGCCGCGGAACGCCAGGGCCGAGCCGATCTGGATGATCGTGCCGCGGCGGCGCGGCGCCATCCGTGCCAGTGCGGCCCGGGTGCCGTTCACGTACCCCAGATACGTCACCGCCGTGATCCGCTCGAACTCCTGCGGTGTCACGTCGTCGAAGAAGGCGATGGCACCGGTGAAGGCGTTGTTGACCCACAGCTCGATCGGGCCGAGCTCCTCCTCCACCCTGGTGGCTGCCCCGTCCACTGCGGCGGCATCGGAGACGTCGACGCAGATCCCGAGCCCGCGCCGACCGTGCTCGCGTACCTCTCGCACGGTGTCGTCGAGCCGCCCCTGCCCTCGCGCGAGCACGGCGACGTCCCACCCGCGCACCGCGAGCTCCCGGACGGCTGCCCGGCCGATCCCGGCGGTGCCGCCGGTGACGACGGCCGTGCCGCGCTCCGGGACAGCACTGGCTCGTGGCATGAGGTGGTGCTCCTGTTCGTGGTCGGGGACGGTCGGGTCAGCGTCGGCGCAGTGACCGCAACGCGGCGCGCGCCTCCGGCAGGACGGTGGGCACCGTCGCGACCAGCAGAGCCGAGCTGACGGTGCACCACGAGCAGACGCGCTTGTGCTTCGTGAGCTGCTCCGCGGTGAGGTAGAGCCCCCCGGCGGCATCGGCCAGGCTCTTGGCGAGCAGCAGCAACGGGATCCACGGCGTCTCCTCGTGCCGGCGCTCACCGCCCATGCCGGCCAGGACGAGGGAGACCCCGGCGCTGGCGATCCCGATGGCGGAGTCGGGCGTGTTCAGCAGCACGTACGCCTCCCCCGAGGCGTCGACGCGGTCGGCGTCGAGCCCCGGCAGCGGGAGTTCGGGTACGGAGCGCAGCAGCCCGAACTGGTAGAGGACGACCACCGCAAGGGCACCGGCCGTGGCGGTCTGCAGGAGGGCCGTGCGCCGGCGGAAGTCCAGGAACCCGCCGGTTCCTCGGCGCAGCGCATCGGACAGCGCTTCGGCAGCCGGGCTGCTGCCGCGACCGATCCCGCCGCTGCGCGGGCGGATGCTGGCGGCAGGTGGCCCGGCCGGCTTCTGGCGCACGCTCATGTGTCCTCCTCGGACGTCGGTCTCCGGCTGTCCTGCCTGCTGGCCAGGTGCTGCACGCGCAGCCTGGTGTAGCGCGCCAGCCGCCAGGCCCACAGCCCCGGCAGCCCCCACTGGTCGCGGCGCTGCGCGGCGTCGAGCACGTACAGCGCTCTGGCGAGCTCCGCGTGCGACCAGACCAGTGGTGTGTTCCCGAGAGACCGCCCGCTCTGCGGGTCCACCTCCTCCGACAGCAGACGCGGCAGCGCAGCGCACAGCCGGTTCAGGCGTTGCGTGGCCTCCTCCACCCGGCCCAGCTGCGCCAGCGCGGTGACGGCCAGGAACGACATGGGCACGAAAGCTCCCTCGGAGCCGGTGAACCCGTCGTCGATCCCCGGCGGGTAGCGGTAGACGTACGGTCCGGCGCCCAAGCGGGCGAGCACCGCGTCGACGAGCCGTCCCGCCCGCGGATCCCCGCTCGGGAGCAGCCCGAAGGCGACCGCCATCAGCGACGCCGCATCGGGCTGGGCGGGGTCGCCGTCGTAGCTCTGCGGCAGCATGCCGTCGTCGGAGATCGCGGCGACCACCCGCCGGGCGATGACGTCGCGCGCCGTCTTCCATCTCCGGCGGGCGGTCCAGGGGCGCCAGCCGCGCGCGATCCACACCGCCCGGTCGAGGACGAGCCAACGTCCGATGTCACCGTCGACGAGCAGTCGCGGTTCGCGCAGCTCCCAGATCCCGTTGCTGCGCTGCGCCGAGTTCGGGTCGTCGGCGGCGGTCTCGTCGGCCAGTCGCGAGACCAGCGACCAGGTCCGGCCGTCGAGCGTCCCGCCGACCTGCAGGTACACCGAGACGGCCTCCACGAGCAGGCCGATCGCGTCGTACTGCCGCTGCTCAGCGGCGCCGTTGCCGACCCGGATCGGCCGGGATCCCGCCCATCCCGCCACGTGGTCCACCTCGACCTCCGGGGGCACGGGGTGCCCCCGGACGTCGAGCAGCGGGCGGGTCAGCAGGTCGCTGTTGTCCCAGGCCGTGTGCACGAAGTCCAGGTAGCGACGGGCGTCGCCCGGCTGGCCGAGCAGAGCGGCCACCGCGGTGGACAGCGAGGCGTCGCGCAGCCAGGTGAAGCGGTAGTCGAACTGCCGGTCGTGCCCGGGCGCCTCGGGCAGGCTCGTCGTCGGCGACGCGACGACCGAGCCCTGGGGCGTGAAGGTGCAGGCCCGGATGACGGCGAGTGCGTCGCGGGCACGCTCGGGATGGTGCTGCGGGAGCCGGGAGGCGTGCAGCGCCGCCGCCTCGATCTGCTGGCGGCGCTGGAGATGGTCGAGCAGCTCGTCCACGTCGCGGCCCGGATCGCAGCCCACCGCCAGCACGAGCGCGCTCCACCGCCGCTGCGAGACCGCGACCGTGCTCACCACGTGGCTGTCCCGCAGGACGTGGCCGTCGGCCAGGAGAACCACCTGGTGGTCCGTGTCCCGGCTGGGGTGCCGGCCCACGGCGCGCTCACCGTCGAGCGACAGCTCCAAGGAGCCGCCCCCGAACCTGCGCAGCCCGGTGTGGTGCTCGACCCGCCCGACCTCCTGCCCCGCAAGACCGGGGCGCGGTACGAGGCGGAGCAGCCGGACGAGGGCCACCCCCGTCCCGTGCGCCAGCAGGCCGTCGCGCACCTGCACGGTCCCGAACGGCGAGCGGAGCAGCGTGTGCGCCGTGGCGCCCGCAGGAGCGTCCTCGCTGTCGACGAAGGCGAGGCCGGGGAAGCCGGCGAAGCCTCCGCCGCTGTCGAGCAGCTGCCAGCACACCGGCACGTCGTCGAAGCAGGGCGCGCACCACCAACACACGGTCGCGTCCGGCGAGAGCATCGCGACGGTGGTCCCGCTGCCGATCAGGCGGTGCGCGCCGAGCTCGGGAGCCCAGCCGGCGTGCGCACCGCCTGCGTGCATGAGCCGATCTCCCCCCGGTCGGGTCAGGCGGGGCGGGCGGACCACATGGGGCGGGAGGAGGCTGCGAGGGCCGCCAGGCTGACCGCGACGACCATGGCGTCGAGAGTCGGACGCCGGTCCTGCGCCCACGGCCAGTCGGTGATCTCGAGCAGCAGGTCGAACTCGTCCAGGGACAGCGCCAGTCCGGCGGCGAACGGGAACATGTAGCGCATGTCGAGGTCGCCCGTGGGCAGGTCCAGCGCCGTCACGACCACGCCCTGCGTCATGAGCAGCAGCAGGCCCCAGACGTAGTGGTGGATGTGGGCACCCTTGATGGTGAGCCCCTCCCCGAGCGGCAGCCGGCCGGCCACCTGCAGGTAGCGGACCCCCCGCAGGACCACGAACGAGCTGGAGAACGCCGCGGTGAAGCAGCTGATCGCCTTCGCGCGCCGGCTCATCTGGCTGTCCCACCGCTCGTTCAGCTCCTTGGCGCGCTCGCGCAGTGGTGAGGTCGGCAGCAGCTCGATGATCTCGGCGACCCGCCCGCGCGTCTCCAGCACCCGGAGCAACCGGCCGGTCTCGGTCGCGGCTCGTGGGGGCGGCGCCGCCACCTCCGCCACCCGGTCCCGGAGCGCCTCGTCATCGGCGACCAGCTTGAGCATGGCGCGCACGACGCCGCTCGCGTCCATCTCGCCGGCGGCGAGGTGCTCGTGCAGGAAGCGGTGCTCGTCAGGCGGCAGTGCGATCACGGTGCTGATCGACTTCCGCCCCGTCGTGACCGCACGAAGGCGCCGGAACAGCTCCCGCGAGTCGTTCAGCACGAGCAGGCGGCAAGCGTGGCGCGTGCCTCGAGAGGGTGGAGCATCAGGCGGACGGTACCGGCACTGCCGCGTCCCCGCACGTCGGGCGTCAGTCCAGCGGTGGCATCTGCGACAGGGGGATGACGGCCGCAGGATCGGACAGGACGTCCCAGACGCTGTCCGACAGCAAGGTGGTGTGCCCGAAGCCGTCGCGCGGCGCCATCCAGCTCTCGCCCAGCCCCTGCGCGGCGAAGGTGAGGACCAGCGACGCGGCAACCACGAACAGGCCTTCTTCGTTGACGCACGACGTGTGCCTCGGGTTGCGGTAGATGCGGGCGAAGCCGGCCGGGCTCATCTCGACCATGGCGCACACCGAGGCCGCCAGGTCGAGGTCCTCCGGCCAGGCAGCGACCCGGCCACGGCGCAGGTCAGCGGCCAGCTGGTGGACCAGCTCCTGAGCCGCGGCGTATCCCGGATGCATGCTGTCACGCTAGAGATTCATCCTGACCTGAAGGCAAGTCGACGGGAGGTCCGGTCGGCCTGCCGTGTCGAGGCTGGGGCCCGAACGCATGCGCACGGGAACCTGGGGAACACCTCAGGAGCCCGGACGTTGGTTCGGGCGTACGACGTCCTCGGGCGCAGCCCGCGCTCGAGGTGACGAAGAGCCTCACCAGGATCGGAGTTGACGGTGGCATACACCTTCGCTTGAAAGGACGCCTTGCACTCCTGCAGTTGGCAGGGGAAGGCGGACAGCGAGCAAGAGTTGATGGGCAAGGTGAGCGACCACGTGGCGAAGAAGCACGCGGTGCACACGATGAGCGACACGATCGCCAACCTCGTCAAGCAGAAGGTCAAGCAGACCTGAGAAAGCCGAGTTCGCGCTCGCGCGCCCGACCGAGGCCGTCCCCGACTTCACAGGTCGTGGGCGGCCTCTGTCTCGGGAAGGAAGGCGATGTGCCAGTCGCGCGGGACGGGGAAGAGCCGGGAGATGACCGAGATCACCAACCCGCACCCCGACCAGCCAGCCGGCGCCTCGACGATGGAGGAGGAGTCGACGCTTCCCGGCGGTTCCTCCCAGATGCTCGACAGCGGCTCCACAGGCACCGACGACGGTCCGGCGGGCATACCGGCCAACCTGGCCGGGGTCGACGAGTCAGGCGACGAGGTGGCCCCGCCACCGGCGGCGGACGGTGGTGACGTCCAGAAGGGCGACGGACCTGGCCACGAGGATGACCTGCTGTCCCCAGCGGACTCCGCCAATCCGCTGCAGACCTCCTCGAGCCGCGGGGAGACTGCCGCTTCCCGGAGCCTCCGGCCGCCCGAGGGGGGCGCTGACCCGTGTAGAGGCGTCCCCGGTGGCGGCGCCAGCAGCCAGAGGGCGGATCAGGAGCTTCGGGGCTCCGCGGCGTAGGCCCCAGGCGTCAGCCCGGTGACCGTCCGGAAGTCCCGCCCGAAGTGTGCCTGGTCGGCGTAGCCCAGCTCGAAGGCCACCCGCGCCAGGTCCGGGCGGCTGCCCGTCCGGAGGAGCTCAGCGGCCTCGTGCAGCCTGCGGCGCTGGATCAGCCACTTCGGGGACAGCCCGATGCGACGGGCGGTCAGCCGCTGCAGGCTGCGCTCGGACAGGCCGAACGCCTCCGTCACCTGTCCCACCCGCTGCACCGCAGAGTTGCTCTCGACGTAGTCGACGACGGCGTTGACCAGTAGGCCCTCCTCGTCCACGGGCAGCAGGTGCGCGAGTGCGTCCTCGAGCGCCGCGGCCGCTGCCGCTTGTCGCTGCGGGTCCTGCGGCGCGTCCCCGACCACCGCGTGCACCCGGCTGATGAGGGCCTCACCGGCGGGGCCGCTGATCTGGTCCAGCGGGCGCGCGGCGTCGGTGAGGGTGCTCACGGCAGCGCCGAGCAGCCGGAACCCGGTTGCCGGCTGCAGCATCGCCCCGAAGGCCCAGCCACGTCCGGACAGCGTCCGCGTCGAGAGCCCGGTCGTCGGCCCGACGAACGTCGCGTAGGAGTGGGCGATGACGATCAGGCAGACCGGGTACTGCAGCACACGCTGCGTCGTCGCGCTGCCGGGTCGCAGTGCCCAGACGGGCATCCAGTAACGACGCACCAGGTCCGCGAACGCCGGCGACGGCGGGAACCGGAACACCGGCGGGCTGAACCCGGCGGCGTCCCGCAGGTGGGCCCGCTCGACAGGGTCGATCTCCGGGGGGTTCGCCATGTGTCGGATTCTTTCAAGACCGGCGATGAGGCTGCGCACGACCATGGCCGCATGCAGCCACAGATCGCGCGCTTCCTCGACAACGCCAGCCGCTTCTCCGCCGTGGTGGACGACGCCCAGGACTGGACCGCGCCCAGCCCCTGCGCGGGGTGGGCTGCAGCGGACGTCCTCGACCACGTCGTCGACACCCAGCGCGACTTCCTCGAGAAGCGGGGCTGCGACCTGGGAAGTCGACCCGAGGGGAGGCCCGACGCCATCTGGCAGCAGCACCTCGAGGCCCTGCACCGGGTGGTGGCCGACGAGGATCTCGTGACGGTCGAGTACGACGGCTACTTCGGACGTACGACCATTGCCGCCACGCTCGCGGACTTCTACGGCTTCGACCTCATCGCCCACCGCTGGGACATCGGGCGGTCCACCGGTCAGGACGTGACCTTCTCCGAGGCAGAGATGGACGCCCTGGAAGCGGCTGTTGCGGGGTTCGGGGAGAGCCTCTACGGCGAGGGCATCTGCGCCCGACCGGTCGTCGTTCACGAGCAGGCGCCCCGTCAAACCAGGATTCTGGCCAAGCTCGGCCGCCGCGCCTGACCTGCCCTTTTCGCTAGGCGAGGGCTGCGCGTACGCGCTGGCTCGTCCCGGTCGCGCCGGGTGCCGGGCGTACCGGGATGCGGACGCCGCCAGGAGCGGAGAGCGCGGTGACCGCCTCCGGCTGCGCCGCCGCGGCCGCGCGGTGCCGTCGACCGCTCATGGCGATGCCGTAGGCGGCGACGACCTCGGGTGGAAGGCGACCTCTGTCACCGACCTTGAGGCCCTCATCACGAGCCCATCTGCGGATTACTGACGGCGGAACGCTATCTGTCATCTCACTATAGTGACACGTTCCCGCCTTCCTCCCGCCGCGGGGCATCGTCCTCCGGTCATCGGCGACGGTTGCCGTAGCGCGCATTCGGGAGAGCAAGTGGGGTGCCGGTAGTGGCCGCCTCGAAGCGGGCGGGAAAGCCGCGCCCGCGGGTTCCGGACGGGCCGCAGCACAGTGGCGAAATGCACCGCCGGCCAGCCTTCAGAGATAGGTTGGCAAACACCGCCTCACCATCAGCGAGGAGGATGTCAGCCGCAGTCGTGTCGATCTTGATGGCATGCTGAGCCGACCTTCGCTCATGAACGCGCCGATCTGGCCAGCGGTGGTACTCGATCGGCCGGCTCCCCGACTCGCTGCTGCGCCGACCGATCCTCAGGTCATCGGGCGCGGAAGCTCGTCCTTGACGGATGGGGGCTTGGCGCGATTGCGAGGACCTAGTACTGCTCGTAGGTGGGACGACGGCGCCGGGCCGGTGGTGAGCCAGCGGTCCAGGTCAGTGCGGTCGGCGCTGGGCCGGCCGAGCAGGTAGCCCTGGGCGACGTTGATGCCGAGCTGTTGAACCATGCGTAGGTCGGCATGGTGTTCTACGCCCTCGGCGACCACAACAGCGCCCAGATCGCGAGCGAGTGCGACGAAGGCAGTTGCGACGCTGCGCAGGGCCGGCCGGGTGGAGATCCCGTCGATCAGGGATCTGTCGATCTTGATGATGTCGGGGACGAGCTGGACGATGTGATGCAACGAGGCGTATCCGGCGCCAGCGTCGTCGATGGACAGCCGGAGCCCTCGCCGGCGGGCCGGGGCCAGGCTGTCACGCAGCCTTGCGTAGCTCTCGATCACGGCGTGTTCGGTGATCTCCAGGACGATCCGGTCGTACGGGAAGTTCTGGCGTTCAGCCCACGCAGGGACGAGTGCGATGGCCCCCTGTGCGGACAGGTTGACCGCCAGGTAGGCATGTGGGCCGAGTAGCGGCATCAGCTCGAAGGCGTGCTGCAGCGCCATCTGCTCGAGCTCCAGCCCCACTCCGGCGGCGTGCGCGGCCGCGAAGACGACATCGGGAGGCCCGTACTCGCTGGGGAAGCGAGTAAGCGCCTCCACCCCTACCGTCCGGCCGGTGGTGACGTCGACGATGGGCTGCAGCGCGACGATGATGTCCCCGCCGGTGATCAGCGCGACCATCCGTTCGCGCGTGCCCTGCTGGTCGAGGTCGGCTTCGACTTCTCGGGCTACCAGTTCGGCGAGCATCGCCAGGAACTTGGCGTCGCGCTCGTCGACCTGTTGGGCTTGATGGCTGAGCACACACAGGCTGCCGTACAGCGTGCCGTCGGCCAGCCGGACCGGCACGCCGACGTACGCACCGATCGTCGCTGCGGCCGTGGCGGACAGTCCGCGAAGGACTGGGTGGCCGTTGGTGTCGCCGATGGCGTTCGGGATCTGTTCGAGCACCATCGCCTGGCAGTAGGTCTGAGTCAGCGGCGTACCGGCACCCAGCGCGAAGCCGAACGAGCCCGCGTCGCCCGTCGCCCGGCGGTGGACCTGGTGGCCGCCGACGAACTCCGACAGCAGCGCGACGTCCATGTCCAGGTGCCGGCGGGCCAGTTCAAGGACGTGGTTGACACCGCCACCCGCGATCGCCAGGGCCGGCCCGGTCGGCGGTTCCTCGACGGGTTGGGGGGCATGCGTCATCCTTGCTCCACGCGATCGGGAAAGAGTTGAGATGAACCTCGGCGGGAGGTGCGCGTACCTGGAGCAACAGCTGGGCACCCATGACACTTGTCTTGGGAAGGTGTCCGCCGCGCAGCGGAGTCCCCGGGATCGCCAGGGTCCCGCGTGGAATCCCCCGACCCCTCGGACCCCACGAGGGACTGTGCGCAGGACCCTCGCGAGCTTCCGAGGGACGTCGCGTCGGCCGCGGTGAGGATGCGGTACGGCCCGCCACGGCCCGTCCCCACCAGCCCCGTCCAGGCCGCCGAAAACGCCCGCGTGTCCCACCTGAGGCGAGGCTGCTCGTGGCTCACGGTTCGTGAGCATCCTGTGAGCATGCGGGCAGCAAGAAGGCCCGCCGCAGTGAGCGACGGACCCTCCGACCTGGGACTGCGTTGTAGCGGGGGCAGGATTTGAACCTGCGACCTCTGGGTTATGAGCGGGTCTATCGCCCCCAGCACATCAGCGCTACTCTTGGCAAACGCGCAGGTCAGACGGGCTGTTGAGGACTGTTGGGGCTGTGCAGGAAGGTTCAGATGGGTGCAGCGTGCTGACATTTTGCTGACATTGGCGCTGCCAGACGAAGGGCGTGCGTCATGGGCTGGAGTCGCCGACGGGTCGGCGGCGACGGCCGGCCGCGCTACCAGGCGAGCTACCGCGATGCCAAGGGGCGCGTACGCACGGCGGGCACCTTCACGAACAAGAAGGACGCGGACCGGGCCTGGCTGCAGGCCGAGCTGCTGCTCGGGCAGGGTCGGCTGGGCGGCGCTGACACCGGCAAGCTCAGCTTCGCCCGCTACGTCGATGAGATCTGGTTCCCCAACCACGTGCTCGAGCCGAGCACCCGCGAGGGGTACCGCTACTCCATCGACAAGCACCTGATGCCGACGTTCGGCTCGATGCGGATGGTCGACGTGCTGCCCAGCCACGTGCGCGAGTGGGTCGCCGACCTCTCGGCCGCCGGGGTGAGCCCCGCGACGGTCCGGCACAACAAGATCGTACTGAGCGCGGTCTTCACGACCGCGCTGAACGACCAGGTCACCCTGCTGCACCCCTGTCGCGGCGTGAAGACCCCGACCGTTCCGGTCAAGGCCTACCGCATCGTCACGCCCGAGCAGTTCGATGCGCTCTACGCCGCACTGCCCGACGAGCACGCGCGGCTGCTGGTGGAGACCGCGATCGACAGCGGACTGCGCTGGGGGGAGCTCACCGAGCTGCGCGGCAAGGACCTCGATCCGCTCACCGGCATCCTCACTGTCAGCCGGGCCGTCGTGCAGGTCGACCCCAAGTTCCATCCCACTGGCGGGCGCTTCCACGTCAAGCCCTACCCGAAGAGCCGGCTGGCTCGCCGGCTCAAGCTCAGCCGCCCGGTGGTCCACGCGCTCGTCGAGCGTCAGCGCAGCCACCGGCTGGGTCCGGACGACCTGCTGTTCCAGGCGCCGGGGCGGCTGAGCACCCCGGCGCTGCAGCTCGTCGCCAGCAGTGACGAGGAGGACGACCCAGGCCTGACCGAGCCGAACGAGCAGGGCCGGCAGTACGTGCACGGCACCCTGTCGGCCTACACCGCCGGCCGCTGCCGTTGCCCGCGCTGCCGACGGGCGATCGCCGACTACCGCGCCGGACGTCGCGCGGTCGGCATGGACGCCCCCCGCCAGCCACGCCACGCCGGCACCGACACCGACGGCCACCTGTCCCGCGACTGGTTCACCCGCCGGGTCTGGCAACGCGCGGTGCGCGCTGCCGGCGTGCAGTTACCGCTGCGCCTGCACGACCTGCGGCACGCGCACGCCTCATGGCTGCTCGCCGGCGGCGCGGACCTGCAGGTCGTCAAGGAACGGCTGGGGCACGCCAGCATCGCCACCACCGAGCGGTACCTGCACACCCTGCCCGACGCCGACGACACCGCCCTGGCCGCGCTCGCCCGGGTCCGTAGCGGCCACCGGTCCGGGACGAGGTGACGGTCGGGGCTGTCCAGTGCGGCGCCACGGCACCATCACCCGCGGGCCCGTGGCCTCGAGCAGGTACTGCTCGACCGGGCTGACGGCGCGCAGCAGGACCTCCTCGATTTCGCACGAGCCCGGAGGGTCCGACAGGCTGAGCTCTGTTGGCGGGGCCGCTTATGACCCGCTGGGTGTGTCAAGGTGCCAGGTGAGCTCCTCGCGCAGCTCTCTGTTCTGGTCCGGCAGGACGTACACCTGAGTGGCTCGCAGCTTGCGGGCGCGGGCCCAGATCCCGGCGTCGTCGAGGTCGGTGCCGATGTACACGGTGGTGGTCACCAGGCCGTTGC
>JAUJOY010000010.1 GCA_030447385.1 Mycobacteriales bacterium | reverse complement strand
CTTCCCGCCGCGCAGGATCGCCTGGGCGACCTCGGCAGGCTGCTCGACGGGCAGCGCGTGCGTTCCGGGATTGACCCAGGCGGATGGCAGCGCACGCCGGTCTGACGCACAGTGTGATCAGAGAACGAGTCGGTCGGCGGGAGAGGGCACTGTCGACGCTGAGCGCCTGGTCGACGCCACCGGGATGCGTCTTGACGTGCATATGAGGTAGACGCCACCACGGGCGCTGGCGTGACGCGACGAGATCCTGGACGTCTCCGACGACGTCGCCGCCGACATCAGCCGGGACCTGACACGCCGGGAGCCACTCTCCTGGTCGGCGCGTCGTCGGGCAGCATCGGCGCAGCAGCATTGGATGGACGTTGCAGCCGGGAAGGACAGCGCCGTTATGCTCCTGGCGCTCGGTCCTGTTCGGCTCGGGGCGAGCGGTGCCTGTCGACGCCGCGGTTTCGCCGACGTCCCGCCGGCGGTCGACGGCCTCACGGCTCTGCTCGGCTGAGGCCGGCGGCGCGCCACGCGTCACCTGCGCTGGTGGAACCGCCGGTGCAACTCACGCAACCGCGGCGCGAGGTCGGGTACCGGTCCCTGTACCGACACGCCCCGCACCACCTGGTGGAAGGGCAGGGTGTGCACGGGAGGCGCCGCGACTCCCAGGTCGTCGAGCCACTGGGACAGTTGCTGCGAGGAGTGCGCGTACACGATCCGGCCCAGGCCGACCCACCCGTGGGCCGCCGCGCACATGGGGCAGTGCTCGCCGGAGGTGAAGACGGTCGCGCGGGCACGTTCGTGCGCGTTGAGGTGCTGCGCCGCCCACCGGGCCAGCGCGATCTCAGGGTGCTGCGTACGGTCCCCGGTCTCCACCACCCGGTTGCGCCCCTCGGCAAGACGCCCCCGTCGGCGCCGACGAGCACCGAGCCGAACGGCTCGTCGCCGGCGGCGAGCGCCTGCTCGGCCAGTTCGACGCAGCGGTCGAGGTGACGCTGCTCAGCCTCAGTGAACTCCGGCCGCCCAGAATCCCTCGTCACGGCGCGTACGCGGTCTCGCCGGCGCTCAACGGCACGCGGCGCCAGTTGTCGGGCGGCGGCAGCGGGCAACAGAACGCGTCGTCGTACGCGTAGTAGGGGTTGTAGGCCAGGTCGACGTCGACCCGGCCGCCCTCGGCCGGCGCGACGTCGAAGTGCCGCCTCGCGCCGTGCGCCTCCATGCCGCTGGTCACATCCCGGGAGGGCATGAAGAAGCCCTCCCTGGTCGACAGTCCCCAACGCTGCGATGCCCTAGGGCGAACTCGTAGATTTGTGGCAGCCCGCTGCCATCGGTGGTCAGCATGACAGCCCCTTGAGGACGCGTTGCACCAGCTCGCTCTCAAAAGACAGGCCGTACGACCTCTCAAAGATGACCGTTACATCCCGGCAGAGGTCAGGCAAGTCACGTTTGGAAGTACCCCCCCGCAATGGCATGGCCATCAGTGTCATCGGCAGCGGCTCGCCTGTAAGCGCATTCGGCACCGCGTAAAACGCGGCATCGGCTGCAACCGTCGCCCCTTGCCTCCTGTACCAGCCAAGTCGCCTCGACGTCCAGGACTCTTCCTCGTCCGCCTCGTCAGACGGTTCAACCTCGAGATACAGGGTTGTAGTTCCAACAGAGCGCAGATCGTGCCGGACCTGACGCAACAGCTGCGCGCCCAATCCTGTTGAACGATCCGCCGCCTCGATGGCCAGGTACTCCAGCAGCCAACAGTCGGAGTCAAGGACCTGGCAGACCGCGAAGCCTGCTTGATTTCGCTCAACCTCGATAGTCCAGAGCCGCTTTTCGCCGCTCGAGAGGGCGGCGCTCAAATGCGCCGGGTCGGCGCGCTCCTGAGCCGGGAAGGCACTGACATACAGGCGAAGCAGGTGGCTGAAGCTCTCGGCGGCGCTCCCCGAAGGCAACTGGTTCGCGCGCACCGTGAACACAGGCCACCGTACGCCCGTTCAGCCGCCCGCCCACAAGCTGCCGTTACGGCTGCGAGAGAGGGCCAGCGCCGGCGTTGCGCACACATCGGCTAGCGCGGGCTCGCGGCAGAAGCGGATGTTGGAAGCGGCTCGATCTACGGAACGAGCCCGGGAAGATCACGGTCAGGGCGACCAGTGCGCGCAGACTGAGCGCGAGGACGACGACTCGTCCCATGACGTGCGCGAAGCTGGGTCGCTGCAGCTTCAGGGAGCGGCGGCGCACGAGCGCGCCGCCTCCTCGTCCGAGCAGCCATAGCAGCAAAGCCAGGCCGAGGCGGACGGCGATGCGCTCGCGGGCGTCGGCGAGCGTGGCGAGCACGTGCCTCCTCGACGGGCTCCAGCGCGGACCCTCCCGTCTGCCTACCCGCCCCCAGGGCGGCCGGACCGGATGGCCGGCTGCTTATCGCGGTCGTCTGACGTCCTGTTCACCCTCGTCGCGACGGCACGGTGACCGGGCAAACGGGGGTAGGGGGATGGCATGAACCTGCTGGAGCGCCTCGGGACGTCCGGCCCGGCGCTCGGTGCAGTCCTTGTGTCGACGTTCTGCGTGTACCTGCTTGTCATCGCGCTCACCAGGCTGGCCGGCGCGCGGTCGCTGGCGAAGATGAGCACCTTCGACTTCGCGGCGACCGTTGCCATCGGCTCGACACTGGCATCGACGGCGGTCGGCTCAGTGTCGTTGTCACGCGGAGCGGCCGGCCTGCTCGTGCTCGACGAGATCGAGCAGTACGGCGACGACTGCCAGCAGGTCCAGGCGCGCATCGCCGCCCTCCTCACCGACCTGCTCGACGCCGCCCTTCCGGAGCACCAGCCGGCCCTCACCGCTCGCCAGCAGCGACGGGCCAGCCGCAGCACGCCGCCGGACCCGGCGGCGAGCACGGGCCCCCCGGGCGGGCGCTGATGAGTGCGCAGCTCCAGCCCGGTCCAGCAGCACCGCGGCAGCGACTGTTCAGCCGCGGTTCGTGGCGCGAGACCACACGGATCAGCGACATCCTGCGGAAGGAGACGATCGGCGGCGCTCTACTGCTGCTCGCCGCCACCGCAGCACTGATCTGGGCGAACTCGCCCTGGGCCGAGCACTACGCCGCCCTGCGAGACACCCGCGTCGGACCTGCCTCGCTGAACCTGCACTTGACGCTCGGCACCTGGGCCGCCGACGGGCTGCTCGCGATCTTCTTCTTCATCGCCGGCCTCGAGCTCAAGCGGGAGTTCGTCGACGGCGACCTCCGCGACCCCCGCAGGGCAGCGATCCCTATCGCGGCGGCCGTCGGCGGCGTCATCGTCCCGGCACTGCTGTACACGATCGTCAACCTCGGTGGCGACGGCGACACCCGCGGGTGGGCCATCCCGACCGCGACCGACATCGCGTTCGCCCTCGCGGTGCTCGCCGTCGTCGGCTCGGCCCTGCCGACCGCCCTGCGCACCTTCTTGCTCACGCTCGCCGTCGTCGACGATCTGCTCGCCATCACGATCATCGCCATCTTCTACACCAGCGATCTTCAAGCTGGACCTCTCCTGCTAGCACTGATTCCCCTCGCGCTGTTCGCCCTGCTGGTGCAGCGGCGCGTCCGGTCCTGGTGGCTGCTGCTCCCACTCGCGGCCGCCACTTGGGTCCTCGTGCATGAGTCCGGCGTGCACGCGACCGTCGCCGGTGTCCTGCTGGGGTTCGCCGTCCCCGTCGTCCGCAGCCACGCCGCCGGGGGACCAGACGCCGGACCCGGCCTCGCTGAGCACTTCGAGCACCGCTTCCGGCCGCTGTCCGCCGCTTTCGCCGTCCCGGTGTTCGCCTTCTTCGCCGCTGGGGTGACGGTCGGCGGCGCGAGCGGGCTCGCCGACAGCCTCAGCGACCGGGTCGCGGTCGGCATCGTGCTCGGGCTGCTCCTCGGCAAGCCGGCGGGCATCCTCGCCGCGACCTGGCTGCTCGCCCGGTTCACCAGAGCTGATCTCGACCCGGACATCGGCTGGGTCGACGTCCTGGGCCTGTCAGTGCTGGCCGGTGTCGGCTTCACCGTCAGCCTGCTCATCGGGGAGCTCGCCTTCGGCGCCGGCAGCGAGCGCGACGAGCACGCGAAGGTCGCGGTCCTGGTCGGCAGCGTCCTCGCCGCGCTCGTCGCCGGCGTCTTCCTGCGCCTTCGCGCGCGCCGCTACACCCTCCTGGCCGAGCAGGACGCCAGCGACAGCGACGGCGACGGCATCCCCGACCTGTACGAGACGACGCCCGGGTGAGCGGCGCCTACTGGCCCCGTTCGAAGCAGCCAGTCCTCCGGCTCAGCACGCAGAGCTGATCATCGGGCCGGGCGGCCGAGAGGCCGGCTCTTTGCTGCCCGAGGCGGTTCGCGGTGCTCGCACCCGCCCCGGTGCACTCTTCTAAAGATCCTTGCCGGCCACGCGCCGTCTCTGCTGGCCAGAGCGCCCAAGCGACTGAAGCCCGAGCAGAAGCCCGCTACGAACGCGACAGCCGGCCGCTCACGACCGTCAGGTCGGCTGACTCACGCCTCACCGCCCCGGGTCCGCGCACCAACCGTGCCCGGAGGTGGTTGGCACCAAAGGCAACCAAGATGGCACCATGGCCCTTCGCGATCATGCTCGCCAAACCGCATTTCTCCAGGTCAGACCATGTGGGGCGGGTGGGGCTCGAACCCACGACCGAGGGATTATGAGTCCCCTGCTCTGACCGGCTGAGCTACCGCCCCGGCCGAACGATAGGCCAGCCTGGCCGCGAAGGACGCCAGCCAGCGCGGCCTTGTTGCACGTCCGTCATCTGGTCGACGTATGTCCGGCGCACCGGGAGGGAAGGCCTGTCTGGCGACGTCGGCCAGGGGCGCGACGCGCAGGACGGACGACCATGAGGCGAGTGTTCAGCCTGTGGGGCCGGTTGCTGCTGGCCCTGACGGTGAGCGTGCTCATCGGGCTGATCGCAGCCGCGGCAGTCCTGCCGGCCGTAGCCGGTGCGGGGGTTGCCGCCAAGGACCAGTTCGACGAGTACCTGGTGCTACCCACGGAGTTCGAGGCGCCGCGGCTGGCCCAGCGCACCGAGATCCTGGCCGCGGACGGGAGCCGGATCGCCTGGCTGTACCGCGAGAACCGGGTTCCGGTGACGCTCGATGTCGTTCCCATGCACGTCCGCCAGGCCGTGCTGGCCATCGAGGACAGCCGCTTCTACGACCACAGGGGCGTCGACCTGAAGGGGACCGTGCGCGCCGCCGTCACCAACGCCCGTTCCGGGGAGGTCGAGGAGGGCGGGTCGACCCTCACCCAGCAGTACGTCAAGAACGCGCTGCTGGTCGGCGCGAGCACGGAGGAGGATCGCGAGCGGGCGCTCGAGCCGTCGGTGGAACGCAAGCTCCGGGAGGCGCGCTACGCCCTGGCCCTGGAGCGGCGGCTCAGCAAGGACGACATCCTCCTGCGTTACCTCAACATCGCCTACTACGGCAACGGCGCGTACGGGATCGGCGCGGCAGCCGACTACTACTTCAGCCGGCCGGTGCAGGACCTCACCGTCGCCCAGAGCGCCCTGCTCGCCGGCCTCGTGCAGAGCCCTGCCCGCCTGGACCCGTTGGTCAACCCGGAGATCGCGCTGGAGCGCCGCAACACGGTCCTGCTGCGCATGGCGGAGGTCGGATTCCTGAACGACGTCCAGCTGGCGCAGGCCCTGGCCGAACCGCTGGGGCTGCAGGTCACTCCGCTCGCCAGTGGCTGCGAGGCGCCAGGAGTGCCTGCGCCCTTCTTCTGCGACTACATCCGCCGTGCCCTGGAGGACGGTCCGCTCGGCGCCGCCCTCGGAGCCACCCGCGAGGAGCGTCAGCAGCGGCTGCTCACCGGCGGGTTCAGCATCCGCACCACCCTCGACCTGCGCATGCAGGGGATCGCGCAGCAGGTCCTCAGCACCCGTATCCGCCCGGACGACCCGTCGGGTGTCGCCGCGGCCTTCACGGCGGTCGAGCCCGGCACCGGTGAGGTCCGCGCGCTCGCGGTGAACCGGCAGTTCGGGGAGACCGAGGCCCCCGGGCAGACCAAGCTCAACCTCGCGCTCGGCGGCTCCAGCGGCATGCAGGCAGGCTCCACGTTCAAGCCCTTCGTGCTGGCGGCCGCGCTGGCGCAGGGACTGCCGCTGAACACGACCCTCAACGCTCCGGCCACCTACACCTCTCCGGTGTTCAAGAACTGCGACGGCCGCACGTGCGACAACCCCTACGTCGTCAGCAACGCCGGGGACTCCAACGCCGGGCTGCACGACGTCGTCAGCGGCACGCATGGCTCGGTGAACACCTTCTACGTCCAGCTGCTCGAGCGCACAGGCGTCGAGCAGCCCGCAAAGATCGCGGAGGATCTCGGCCTGCGCCAGTTCAAGGACGGTGAGCCGACCGCCCCCCTGCACCGCGGAGGTTCCTTCGTCCTCGGCGCGAACGAGATCAGCCCGTTGGCGCTGAGTGCGGCGTACGCGGCGTTCGCCGCACACGGCATGTACTGCGCGCCCAGGCCGGTCATGTCGATCGTGGACGCGCTGGGTGAGCCGGTTCCCCTGCCGGGGCGCGAGTGCCGGCAGGTGCTCGCCCCGGAGGTCGCCGACACGGTGACGGCGGTTCTCCGCGGCACCATCGACGGCCCCTCACCGTTCCGGACCGCGGGGCGAGCAGATCTCGGCCGACCCGCGGCAGGCAAGACGGGCAGCACGAACGAGTCCAAGGCGGCCTGGTTCGCGGGCTACGTGCCGCAGCTGGCGGCGAGCGTGTGGGTCGGCAGGCCGGTTCCCGAGCCACTGCGCAACATCACGATCGGCGGGCAGTACTTCGGGCAGGTGTACGGCGGGTCGCTGCCCGCACCGCTCTGGAGCGAGATCCTTCGCCCCGTTCTGCAACCCGTTCCTGTGGCCGACCTGCCGCCGCACGCCCTGACAGCGCCTCTGCCCCCAGACCAGCAGGCCGGGACGACCGCGCGCGCTCCCGAACGCGAGGCCGAGCGGCCTACCCAGCGGAAGAAGGTCCGCTCCCGGCGGCGCTGAGCCAATCCTCGCGGTGCACGCAGGCCAAGAGCAGGCTCAGCGCGCGGCACCGGTCGAGCAGTGCTGCGTTCGACGGGTGCGTCGTGCTACGACGCCGCAAGCACGCGCAACTTCCCGGTCGACGAGCCCGGCGTCACTCGGTGAGAGCACGGGAGGCCTGCCGTGGCGTACGCGAACGGGTCGCTCGCCGCGGCCGGAAGTCGGAGGTGATGATCCCGTCCTCCAGCCGCACCACCCGCTCGGCCCCCGACGCGGCCTCGAGGTCATGAGTGATGACGAACGTGGTGCGCCCCTCGGTCAGCCGGGCCAGTGCCGCCACGACCTCCTGCTCGGTGTCGCGGTCAAGACCGGCCAGGGCCTCGTCGAAGACCACGATGGCCGCGTCCCGGATGGCGGCCCGCGCGATGGCGATGCGCTGGCGCTGACCTCCGGACAGCGTGGAGCCGCGCTCCCCGATCACGGTGTCGTAGCCGTCCGGAAGGGCAAGGAGGAACTCGTGCGCGCCGGCGAGTCGGGCGGCGGCCTCGACCTGCTCCTGCGTGGCACCAGGGAGTCCGAAGGCGATGTTCTCCCAGGCGGAGACGGCGAACAGCACGCTCTCCTGCAGCACGATCGCGATCTGCCGCCGCACCGACTCCAGGGTGAGGTCGGCGAGGTCCAGGCCGTCGACCAGCACCCGCCCCCGGTCCGGGTCGCGCAGCCGGGTCAGCAGTGACACCAGCGTCGACTTCCCGGCACCGGACGGGCCCACGACGGCGATGCGTTGCCCGGCCGGCACGTCGAGGTCCACACCGCGCAGGACGGGCTGCCCCGGGACGTAGGACATGTGCACACCCTCGAAGCGCACGTGCCCGACGAACGCGGGCGCCGGTGACGCGTCCGGACGGTCCGTGACCTCGGGCCGGGTGTCGAGGACGTCGACGATGCGCTCGCCGGAGGCGGCCGCTTTGGCCAGCCGGGCGGTGTACTTCGCGAGGTCGCGCATCGGCTTGAACGCGGTCTTCAGATAGGTCAGGAAGACCACCAGCTCCCCCGGCGTCAGCGCCCCGGCCACCACCCGGGTGGCGCCGACGTACAGGACCAGGGCGGTGGCGAGGCCGACGAGAACGTCGGTCTTGCGCTCCAGGCCGGCGGAGAGCTTCTTGGACTTGACCCCGTCCTTGAGGCTCTTGGTGCTGCTGCGGCCGAAGCTGGACTGCATCTGCCGCTCGAGCGAGTAGGCCTGCACGACCTGCATCGACCCGAGCGACTCAGTCGCCAGGGAGGCCAGTGCACCCTCCGCCTGCCGCTGCCCGCGCGAGACCGCGCTGATCCGCCGGGTCAGTCGGACGCTGGTGAGCAGGAAGGCCGGGAAGACCAGCCCGACGAGAAGGGCGAGCTGCCAGTCGAGTACCGCGATGACGACGAACATCCCGGTCAGGGTCACGACGTTGCCTACCAGCGGCAGCGCCGCCGTGACCGTCACCTCCTGCAGTCGGCCGACGTCGCCGGTCACCCGCGTCACGAGGTCACCCGTGCGGGAGGTGTCGTGGAAGGTCATCGACAGGGTGTGCAGGTGCGCGTAGAGCTCACCCCGGACGCGGGTCAGGATCCGGCTGCCGGCGAGCGCGAGCTGGATCGTCATGAGGTACGCGGCCAGCGCCCGCAGCGCGACGATGGCCACGAGTCCGGCGGTCGCGACCAGCAGGACCGTCCGGAGGTCCGCCGGCTGCTCCACCCGCAGGGTCGCCCCCTCGGCGGCGATCACGCCGTCGAGGACGTACTTCAGCGGCCACGGCTCCAGCAGCCTCATCGCCACCTCGAGCAGCAGTGCAGCGGAGCCGCCGAGGAGCAGCCGGAGCTCGGCTCGCACGTGCGGCCGGAACCGGTGCAGGGTGCGGCGCAGCGCGGGAGCGGCGTCCCGCAGGGTCTGCGGCCGCGTCATCGCATGTCCGACAGCGCGACGTCCGGAGTGAACGGCTGCCGCGCCGTGGCGAGGAGCGCTGACCGCAGCGCCCGGGTCTCCGGAGCCGACCTGCTCAAGCGGCGCGACTCGTAGGTGGAGTTGCCGATCTTCCGGATGTCGGGCAGCATCAAGATGTCCACGCGGCTTCGGACCATGAGGCTGTCGATGTGGTCGGTGCTGCTCACCTGGAGCACGGGGCCGAGCGTGGCGCCGCGTCAGGGCCTTCGCGATGGCGACGACCCGGCGCACGTGGCCGGGCCCCTTCCCGTGTCGGGAGTAGAACAGGAAGCGCACGAGATCTCGGGAGGCCAGGGATCCGCTTCCCTCCGGTCATGGCCGCACCTGCCGCAGGACGGTGGGCACCTCGTCGAGCAGCTCCCTGGCCAGGAAGCCGACCCGGCCCAGCCGGGCCGCCAGCAGGTCTCCCGCGGCGCAGTGCAGGTACTGCCCCCACGCCGCGGCCTGCGCCGGATCAGCCCCCCGCGCGAGGACACCGCCGACCAGCCCCGCCAGCACGTCCCCGGAGCCGGAGGTGCCCAGGCCGATCCCGCCCGCCTCCACGCACCAGGTCCGGCCCGTGGGCGTGGCGACCCATCCGGGCGAGGACACCACCGCGGTGTAGCGGCGGGCCACCTCGACCGCCGCCGCCTCGCCGTCGAGCTCGTCACCCTCGAGCAGGGCGGCCAGCTCGCCGGCGTTGGGCGTGAGCACGGCTGTGCGTCCCTCGAGGAGCGCGGCGTTCCCGGCGAGGGCGATGAGGGCGAGGCCGTCCAGCAGCACGCGGGTGTCCCCGAGGCGGGGCAGGACCCCGCGCAGCAGAGCCAAGGCACCGGTGTCGTCCAGCAGACCCGGACCGAGGACGACCGCCACCGCGGGCTCGCTGCGCTGGACCACCTCGTCTGCGGTCTCCGGCGACAGCGACCCGTCCGGCGCAGCTGCCAGACCGACCACCGCGGCCTCCGGCGCGGCGACGGCGAGCGCGACCGCCGTCGTCTCCACGGTGAGGATCTGGAGCTTGCCCGCACCCGCGCGAAGGGCCGCAAGCCCGGCCAGCAGGACCGCCCCCGGCGTGCTGGTCGACCCACCGACGACGAGCACCGTCCCGCGCGCGTTCTTGTCGCCGCCGTCCTCCACCTCCGGCAGCGGCCACCCCCGCAGCAGCTGCGGCGTGACCACCTCAGCGGGCGGCACGGGGGGCATCCGGCTCGGCGGTCACGGGCTCGTCCTGCTCCTCGAGGGGGGCGGCCTCGTTGTAGCGTTCGAGGGCCAGACGGCCGGCCCCGGGGTCGTAGCGGTAGGAGGTCACCGAGCAGTTCACCACCTCGGCGTCGGCGTCGAGCGCGAGCACCCCGTGCTCGTCCATCCCCTCGAGCACGTAGCGCGTGAGGAGGACGACGACCTGGTGGGCCACCACGAGGACGCGCTCCCGCCTGGCATCGAGGCGGATGTCGTCGAGGAGCGCGCGCAGCCGCTGGGCGACGTCGGTCCAGGACTCGCCGCCGGGAGGCCGGTGGTAGAACTTGCCGACGAGAGCCCGCCGCTCGCTCTCCTCGGGGAACTGCGCCGTGATGCCGCGCCGGGTGAGCCCGTCGAGGACCCCGAACTCCCGCTCGCGCAGCCGCTCGTCCACCACCCGGGGGATCTCCAGCCCGGCCGCCTCGAGCGCGAGCGTGGCCGTCTCCTGCGCCCGGACGTACGGCGAGGTCCACAGCACTGTCGGCCAGTCGGCCTCGGGCTGGTCGGCCATCCAGCGCCCGAGCGCACGTGCCTGGCGGCGGCCGAGCCCGGACAGCGGGACGTCGACGTCGCGCGTCGTCAGGTCGAGGCGTTCCCGTCCCTCCGCCTCCGCCGCGTCCCGTGCCACGTTGCCGGCGCTCTCGCCGTGCCGGACGACCCACAGCGAGGCCGGCCAGGCGGCATCCGGCCCGGTTCGAGGGAGCATGTCGCCCTCCTGCCCGGAGGGGCCAGGATCACACGGAGGTCCTCAGCCCCCGCAGACAGAGCCCCACGGCGCGTGACGTGGCACGCAGCGCCCGATCGGCTGCGCTGAAGTCGCGCTCGAGGTTCGACTGAGGTGCTGGTTCACGTCCCGGTGGGGCGCTCCGCTGCCACGTCGGCGGCGGACGCGGAGACCTTCGGGGCGCTGCTGCGCTGTTCGGCGGCGGCAGTGGGCCATTCCTGCGACTCGCGGGCGTGGAACTGGTGCACGACCGCGTGGCCCCTCCCGCGGGAGATCAGCCACCGGTTCACCGGCAGCGTCACTGCGAAGGCCACAGCCAGCGCGACGGCCAGCGCGCCCCAGAACAGGACAGAAGTGAGCCCGGCGTCCATGGCACCCGGGATCCCGAGCAGAATCGCGTTGTCGACGATCTCCATGGTCGCGATGCTCAAAGTGTCCGCCGCGAAGGCGATGGGCAGGGCCCTCGCGAGCGGGAGCCCGGACCTCACGATCGGCCGGATCGTCAGGGCGTATCCGAACAGGAACGCCAGCCCGACGGCCAGGGCGATGGTCTCGAGGTCCGACCAGCCCAGGGCAGTGCCGATCACCAGACCGAGCACCTCACCGATGGCACACCCGGTCAGGCAGTGCAGTGTTGCTGACACGGCGAGTCGGGTGAGCGCCCGGCTGTCCATCGGGTTGCCGTGCGCGCTGTGGTCCATGACGTCCTCCTCGGGTCGATGTAGGGGACTACACCCCCGGGGGGTACTTACTGTCAACCCGCACATCCCCGGGAGTCGGGCGGCTCCTCCGGGGGAAGGCCGTACGCGTCTCGAACGGCCCGCCACCCCTGTCGGAGATCTCGTGCCCGTACGCCGTGCGCTGCCCCTCGCGCTTTCGCTCACCCTCCTCACCGGATGCGGCCTGCTGCCGGGAGAGTCAGACGGCACGCCACGCGAGCGCTTCAGCAAGGCGGTGGACGAGGTGCGCAGCGCGGTCGAGGCGGAGGTGGACCGGGCGGTCGCCCAGGCGAGGGAACGCCAGGCGGAGCGCACCGGCGACATCGGTCAGGGACAGGCACCTCGGGTCGACGCGATCCGCACCGACACGAACACGGCCTTCGACTACGACGAGTACACCCGGACCCTGGAGCAGGTGATCGGCTCGCTGGAGGCCTTCTGGAGCCGCGCGCTGCCGCGGGACTTCCGGGTCCCGTACACCGATCCGGCACGCTACGTCTACTACCGCCCCGAGGCCGGCGGCGGCCCGAGCTGTGGCGGCGAGCGGGCCCCGCCGAAGAACGCCTTCTACTGCCCGCCGGGCGACTTCATCGCCTGGGACGAGACCGGGTTGATGATCCCCTACTACGTGCAGGCCGGGGACTTCGCGGCCGCGTTCGTCCTCGCCCACGAGTTCGGCCATGCCATGCAGCAGCGCCTGCCCGACCAGGAGCGGCCCGGCATCCTCAACGAGCTGCAGGCCGACTGCTTCGCGGGGGCGTGGGCGAGGGACGTCCAGGACTCCGGCCTGCTCGAGGCCGGTGACCTCGACGAGGCCACCCTCGCGGTCTTCGCGGCACGGGACGTGCCCGGGACCGACTTCACCGACCCAGCCGCGCACGGCAGCGGTTTCGAGCGGACCAGGGCGTTCAGCGACGGGTACGAGGGCGGACCGCCCGCCTGCTACCCGGCGCCGGCCGCCGACTGGATCGTTCGCCGCTGAGGGCAGCATCGTGCACATCCAGAGACGGCGGCGAGGGATCGGGCGCGAGATCTTCGTCGCCGGGCATGGCGCTGCAGAAGGCGATCACGGTGCGGACCGGACCGGCGGCGACGACCTTCCACCGCTGCACTTACGGTGCGTGCCATGTACCTGGAGAACCTCGTCATCGACGCCGTCGAGCCGCAACGGCTCGGCCGGTTCTGGGAGGCGGCGATCGGTGGCGAGAGGCTGACCGACGAACCTGATGCGTTCGAGACGCGGCTCACCATCGAGGGCGGACCGGTGCTCGACCTGTGCTTCCAGCGCGTCCCCGAGCCGCCCTTCGAGCCGCCCAGACTCCACCTGGACCTCTCGGGCGGGGCCCGCCAGACCCAGGAAGTCGAGCGGCTGCTCGGGCTTGGCGCACGACACCTCGACATCGGTCAGCGCGATGTGCCCTGGGTGGTGCTCGCGGACCCGGAGGGCAATCCCTGCTGCGTCATGGATGATCGACCGGCGTACGCCGATACGGGACCCCTCGCTGCGCTACCGCTGGACTCCGCCGACCCGGACCGCGACGCGCAGTTCTGGTCCTGGATGACCGGCTGGACCGGCACGGCCGGCGCCGGACCCGGTTCTCTGCGCCACCCGTCGCTGCTTGGTCCCCTCCTTGAGCTGTGCCCTGAGCCATCCCCCAAGGGCACGACCAAGAACCGGCTGCACCTCGACATCCGGCTCAAAGGTGCCGACGACGCAGACGACGTCGCGGCACGCATCGTCGAGCGCGGCGGCCGCGAGCTCCACCCGAAGTGGGGCGTGCTGCCGTGGCGGGTCTACGTCGACCCGTCCGGCAACGAGTTCTGCGTGCTTCCACCACGGTCGTGAGGAACCGTCCTGGGCGCTGGGACCGGTGAGCGGCGGCGTGCTCTCGACCGCGGCTCTTCGCCCCGGTCACCGGCCCAGCAGGGGGAGGTCATGGATCGAAGCGGTATCCCTGCCCCCGTACTGTGCTGATGAAATCCCGGCCGAATTTGCGACGCAGGTAACCGACGTAGACGTCGACGATGTTCGAGCCGGAGTCATAGGCAGAACCCCAGACGGCCTGTCGGAGCTGATCCCGGCTGAGCACCTTCGAGGGGTTGCGGAGAAAGTTCTCGGCGAGCATGCACTCCTGTGCGGTCAGCTGCACAGCGTGCCCTCCCACCGCCGCCAGCCGCGTACGGAGGTCGAGGTGGATGCGGCCCACGGTGATGGTCGTCCCAGTGTCCCGGCTCGACTCGCGCAGCCGGACGCGAATCCGCGCAAGCAGCTCCTCGACGCTGAAGGGCTTGGTGAGGTAGTCGTCCGCGCCGGCATCCAGACCATCGACCCGGTCCGGCACCTCCGCCCGGGCCGTGAGCAGGATGACGGGTGTGCGCGCGCCCCTGGCCCGGACCTCGCGGAGCACCGTCAAGCCGTCCGTGCCTGGCAGGCCGACGTCGAGCAGGACCAGGTCGACGTTGCCGCTCAGCACCGCGTCGGCAGCCTGGTTGCCGTCATCGACGACAACGGTCGTGAAGCCCTCGCCCTCCAACCCCTTCACGAGGAGCGAGGCGATCCGCGGCTCGTCCTCGACGATGAGGATGCGGGTCATGACGCGGGCGCCCTCGCGGACGTCGTCGTCGCGGGAAGAACGATCGTGAAGGTTGCTCCGCGGCCCACCTCGCTGAGGACCTCGACCCAGCCCTCATGGGCGTGCGCGATGGCCTGCACGATGGACAGCCCCAACCCCGACCCGTCCGACCTGCGCCGCGCCCCGCTGGCCCGTGCGAACCGCTCGAAGATGCGGGCCTGCTCATGCTCCGCGATGCCCTCGCCCTCGTCACGGACCCAGAGCCGTACGGTCTCCGCGGTGTGCTCGGCACCCAGGGTGATCCTGGCCGTGGCCGGGGTGTGCTGCGCGGCATTCTCGGCCAGCTGGAGCAGTGCCTGGGTCAGCCTCTGAGGGTCGCCGTCCAGGGTCACCGGTGGGACCGGACCGAGCATCCACGCCCGCGGCGCCAGCGTGGCGGCCTTGGTGAGCACAGCAGGCATCAGGTCGGCAACCTCGAAGGACCTGCGCTGGACGAAGTCTGCCCGCTCGGACTTGGCGAGCAGCAGCAGGTCGTCCACCAGCCGGGTCATCCGGTCCAGCTCGTCGTGAACCAGCGCCAGGGTCTCCCGGCGGTCCTCGGGATCATCGGTCATCAGCTCGAGGTGGCCGCGCACGATCGTGATCGGCGTGCGCAACTCGTGGCTGGCATCGACGACGAAGTCCCGCTGGCCCTGTACAGCCCGCTCGACGCGGTCGAGCATGGCGTTGAACGTGCGGGCCAGCTCGGAGATGTCGTCGCTGCCGCTCACCGGCACCCGGCTGGACAGGTTCGTCTCCTGGATGGTGGCTGCGGTGTGGATGGTCTCGCGAAGGGGTGCGAGCACCCGGCCGGCCGTGGCGTACGCCGCTGTCGCCGCCAACGCCAGCACCGCGAGCAGTCCCAGTGCCACGTTGGTCATCGTGTCGTCCAAGCGGTCGTACTGACCCTTCGGAAACTCCGCGACGAGAAAGACCCCCCGGTTGATCGCCGCTCCGGTGGAAGGGTCAACGGCTCGCACGGGTACCGCCAGGTACTCCGCTCGTCCGGCGGAGCTCTCCACCGATCCACGGCGGGTCTGCATCAACCCTCGCAGCTCCGCGACCAGTCGGGCGTCGGTGGTGAGCTCCGCGGGCGGCATGGCGTTGGTGAGATAGGGAACGCCGTCCACGAAGGCGTACTGCCCCTCATCGCCGTTGGGCACGTTGCTCGCGAAGAAGCTGTCGAACAACGCCCGGGGGTCAGCGGCGTACGCCCCGCCTGTGTCGGGGTCGCTGCCCTGCACCAACCGGCTGAGCTCCTGGACCGTCTGGCGCAGTTCAGCATCCACACGCTCCTCGACATCGTGGATGAGCACCTCTCTGATGAGCAGGACACTGGCGACCAGGGCCAGGAAGATCAGCCCCACCGAGGCGATGAGCAGCCGGGCGCGGGTTCCATGAACGACTTGACGCGACACGGCGGGCAGCCTGCGCCTGTGGTGGACGCTGTCCGGCGGGAAGGTCGGACCGGATGTACCCCCGTCCCGACCGTTCTCGTCGCGGTCCCGGCCGGCTCCCCGGCGGACGCGCGACACCCCCCAGGATCCTGGAGTCGACGACCTCGACGCGGCAGGTAGAGGCATCTCCCCCACCTGCTTCACCCGCGGGACGGGCCGGAGTCGGAGCCGGGCCTGTCATCGGGTTCGTCCGGGGGCTCCGCCTCCTCCGGCTCGTCCACTTCGTCCGGCTCCTCCACTTCGTCCACGTCATCCGGCTCGTCGGTGGCCTGCACGGGTGTCACCGGAGCGGGAGGGGGCGGGAGAGGGGCCGGCTTCGGGGGGCGGGCAGGAGCCCGCGGAACCGTCAGCACCACGGGCTCCAGGGGGGCGTTCGATCCGGCACCGGCGGCCGAACCGGCCGTCGGGGTGGTCGGGCCGACGGATTCCCGTGGCAGAGGCTCTGACGGGCGGACCACCGCGGCGTCGACGGCGACCGGTGCTCCAGGCGGCGTGGTCGGCGTCGGCACCAGGGTCGGGGACCCAGTAGCGACCGGCAGGTCGATGGGTGCGACCTCCCGTGGCGGCCCGGCCGAGGAACTCGTCATGCCGAGCAGCGCGGCTGCCAGCAGCGAGCCTGCGGCTCCGGTCACGAGCGCCAGTGCTCTGGTGTTCATGCGATGACCACCGAACTGTGAACGGGCCGAGCACAGTGCCCGGCGGAAGACGGAGACGTCGGCAACTGGGGCACCAACGCGGGTTCGGCGTGCAGGCAGGCCAGCCGGAGAAGACTCAGCAGCCGGCACTGCTCCAGCAGGGCCTCGTCCAGCGGCCCCACCTGACGGTACGCCGAGAGCATCGCCGCCACCGGCGCGCCGAGCTGGCGGCCGGTTCTCTTGCTGAGCAGATCCAGGTGTGCCATCAGGTTGCCCAGGTCGAGCTCGGCCGGTCCGCCGGCGACGTCATCGAGGTCCAGGAGCCCGATCGCGGTACCCACGACAATCTGCTCCTCGTAGAGATCGCGGTGCACCACCGTGTCGGCCCGCCACGGGCACTGGAGGAGCGGCAGCAGAGTCCGCACCGCGTCGGCGACCGCTGGAGGTGCACCCGCACTGCGCTCGAGCAGGATCTCCACCTCACGGGTGACGGTGTGCGCGCGCAGGCCCTCCGGCCGGCATCCGCGGAAGGCGCCGTGCCACGTCGCGAGCGCGTGGCCCACTCGCGCTGCGGCATCGGTGTCGCCTGCGAGGAGCGCCTCACGGAAAGGCCGACCGGGGACCTCGCTGAGCACCACGACATGCCGCGCGTCCTCGCACAGCATGACGCGGGGGACGACAGGTTCGGCCGGTCCGCTGCGCAGGGCGGCGACTCGGGCCGCGACCACCGGGGCGCGTCCGGACGCGTACACCTTCACGATCGCGCTGCCACGGCTGCCGGTCGCCCGGCTTGTGCGGCGACGACCCGGCTTGTCCTTGAGCAGCTCCCAGCGCAACGGTTCCCCGAGGAGGGGACCCACCACATCGTCCAGCGACTGCGTCAGAGGATCGCCGTTCTCGGCCGCAGCCGTGGCCGCAGCCAGCATGGCCCGCATGCGCTCCGGCCAGAGCGGTGCGCAGAGCCGGAACGGCTCCGTGGAGCGACGCAGCAGCAGAGCGGCGGTGTGCAGCCGCAGCGCCTCCGCGTCCGGCAGCGGGCGGACCGCGGCATAGCCGGCGCCTATCGCGCTGAGGAATTCGACATGTCCTTCGGGTCGGCGGCCGGCCAGGAGGTCTGCGGCGGTCAGCGACGCCGCGAGGCTCGCCAGGTCGATGGCCGCATCGGCCTGCGCCACCCGGTCGAGATCGAGCAGGACCACTGAGCCGTCGGCTCCGAGGACGACCTGGTCGGTCGAGAAGTCTCCGTGAGCGCAGACCGTGTCCGGCGGCAGCCCGCTCATGCGTTGCGCGAGCAGGTCGGCCAGGGCCGCTGCCGGAGGACCGAGCTCGGGCAGCAGCACGGCCACCTGGTCTGCCACCGATCGCAGTGCCTGGGCATCGTCGGCGGCGGTCCAGGACGGGACGCCCGCGTCGACGCGGGTGTGGAGCTGGGCCAGGGCCACACCGGCCGCCCGAAGTCGCCCGGCGGCGGCCGCGCCGGAGAAGGACGCGTCCGCCCGTGCCGTGTCGAGAGTCTGGCCCTCGGCGTACTCCAGGGCAACCAGTCCGAGCTCGACGTCCGCACCCAGGAGGCGGGGGGTGCCCGGGGGCAGCTTCCCCAGGGCCCGCACAGCGCCGGCGGCTCGTGCGGCGTCGGCGGGCGGGTAGGCACGCAGCACGACGCGCTGGCCGTCCCGCGCCGTCGCGAGGCCGACCCAGCGGCGCTGCGGTTTGTAGCTCAGCGTGCGCAGCTGCACGCCGCGCCAGCCCACGGACGGAAGGAGCCGGCGCAGCGTGCGGCGCAACCGGCGAGCGTCGGCCAGGGCGGCGAGAAAGGGCAGATCCCTGTCGGCCGGAGCCAGAGCCATCAGCAGGCCGAGCTCCGGGTTGGTGAACAGCACCGTTCCCGGGGGAGCAGCGTCTACCGTCTTGCCGATCTTCTCCGCACTCCGGGCGTCGTGCGCCAGAACGAAGGCGTCCACGTCTTCGCCGGCCAGGGCCACGGAGCCGCCCAGCACGCAACTCGTTCCCGGCTTGTAGCGAAGGTAGCGGCGGCGCACCCGCATGCCGGTCAGCTCCGCCAGCGGCCGGTCGTCGAGCAGCGCGGCCAACCCGGGCAGGGCCCGGTCCCGCGCGACGACCGCGGCCTCACTGGGTGAGAGCACGACGTACCTTTCGTGGGCGTTCGGCCTCGGGCGCGGGAGGGGGACGCGAGTCGTCGAGAACGACACCGTCCTCGAGCCAGACGACCCGGTCCGCATCGGCAGCGGCCTCGAGGTCATGGGTGATGACGAACGTGGTACGACCAGCGGTGAGCCGGCCCAACGCCGCGACGACCTCCTGCTCTGTCTCCTCGTCCAAGCCGGTCAGGGCCTCGTCGAGCACGACGATCGCCGCATCGCGGATGGCCGCCCGCGCGATGGCGATGCGCTGGCGCTGGCCACCCGAGAGGGTGGACCCGCGCTCCCCGATCACGGTGTCGTAGCCGTCGGGCAGGTCGAGGATGAACTCGTGCGCGCCGGCCAGGCCGGCCGCGCACACGACCTGCTCGTCCGTGGCCCCAGGGAGTCCGAAGGCGATGTTGTCCCGGATGCTGACCGCGAACAACACGCTCTCCTGCAGGACGATGGCCACCTGGCTCCGCACCGACTCGATGGTGAGGTCGGTCAGGTCGTGGCCGTCCAGGCGCACCCGTCCCTGCTCGGGGTCGCGCAGCCGGGTCAGCAGGGACACCAGCGTGGACTTGCCCGCACCCGAGGTCCCCACCACGGCGATGCGCTCCCCGGGCCGCACCCACAGATTCAACCCGCGCAGCACCGGATGTCCCGGCACGTAGGACATCCAGACGTCTTCGAACAGGACGTCGCCGACGAGCGGCGGGGCGGGACGGGCCCAGCTCCGGTCGGCGATCTCGGGCTGCTGGTCGAGGATGTCGAGGATGCGCTCGCCGGAGGCAGCGGCCTTGGCGAGGCGGGCGGTGTACTTGGCGAGGTCGCGCATCGGCTTGAACGCCGTCTTGAGGTAGGTCAGGAAGACCACCAGCTCGCCGGGCGTCAGGTCGCCGGACACGACGGCGTTCGCACCGACGAACAGCACCACCGCGGTGGCAAGCCCGATCAGGACGTCGGTCTTGCGCTCGAGTCCGGCGGAGAGCTTCTTCGCCTGCACGCCCTCCTTGAGGCTCTTGACGTTGTTGCTGCCGAAGCTGGATTGCATCTGCGTCTCGAGCGAGTAGGCCTGCACGACCTGCATCGACCCGAGCGACTCGGTCGCGAGCGAGGCGAGTGCCCCCTCGGCCTGGCGCTGGCTGCGCGAGACCGTGCTGATCCGGCGGGTGAGCCGGACACTGGTGACCAGGAAGACCGGGAACACGAGCAGCACGAGCAGGGCGAGCTGCCAGTCGAGGATCAGAATGACGACGAGCATCCCGAACAGGGTCACGAGGTTGCCGGCGAGAGGGAGCGCCGCCGTGACCGTGGCTTCCTGCAGGCGGCCGACATCGCCGGTGACGCGGGTCACCAGATCGCCGGTACGCGACAGGTCGTGGAACGACATCGACAGGCTGTGCAGATGCGCGTAGACCTCGGTCCGTACGCGCGTGAGGATCCGGTTCCCGGCCAGCGCGAGCGAGATCGTCATGAGGTAGGCCGCCAGCGCCCGCAGGCCCACGACGACCACCAGGCCGGCGGTCGCGAGCATCAGGACCGTCTGAAGCCCGGCCGGCTGGTCCACCCCGATCTGCGCCCCCTCAGCGGCGATCACCGCATCGAGGACGTACTTCAGCGGCCAGGGCTCCAGCAGCCGCATCGCCACCTCGAGCAGCAGTGCGACACCGCCGCCGACCAGCAGCCGGCGCTCGTCGCGGATGTAGGAGCGAAAGCGCCTCAGGGTGCGGAAAAGCCCCGGAGCGGCTTCGCGTAGCGTCTGCTGGCGGGCCATCAGCCGGCTCCCGGGCTGCTGCAGGATCGGCGGGAGTGCTCCGATAGGGCGAGCACGCGGCCCACCGCTGCCTGCCAGGTGTGGTGCTCCACGGCGGCAGCGCGGCTCGCGACGCGCAGCGCACGTCGTCGCAGCGGATCGGCACGCAGGGCGGCGATCGCGCCGGCCAGCTCCACTGGAGAGCCGGGACTCACGAGGGAGCCGAGTGCGCCGCCTCGGAGCAGCGCGGGGATGTCCCCTACC
The DNA here is from genome assembly GCA_030447385.1 of Mycobacteriales bacterium. Lineage (GTDB taxonomy): Bacteria > Actinomycetota > Actinomycetes > Mycobacteriales > SCTD01 > SCTD01. The sequence goes on along the minus strand of JAUJOY010000010.1, from coordinate 10,478 downwards.
GCGCTGGCGATCACCGGCAGTCCCGCGGCGAGGTACTCGTAGATCTTCAACGGGGAGAAGTAGAAGCCGTCGATCGCCGGATAGGGCGCCACCGCCACATCCATCCGGTGCAGCAGCGGGCCGACCTCGAGCGGGTCCACCGCGCCGACCTGCTCGACGAGAGAGGCCACGCCGGCATCGGTGGCCCGCTCCCGTAGCGCCGGCCCCTGCGGTCCGTCGCCGACCAGCAGCAGGCGGTACGCGCCGGGGCTGTCCCGGTCGAGCACCGCCAGCGCGTCGATCACCGTCGCCACACCGTGCCAGGGCTTCAGCGTCCCGACGAACCCGATGGTGAAGGGGGTAGCCGTGGCACTCGTGACCGGGCGGGCGGGAGGGCGGATTCGGCGGACGTCGACGCCGTTCTCCACGACGTGCACCCGCCCGGCATCCCCGCTGCGGTGGCGGGCCCAGGCCGCAACACCCGCACTGACGCACACGACCGCATCCGCTGCCGAGAGGGCCGTCCGCGCCACGTCCTCGGCCGCGACCCTGTCCGAGAGCTCGCGGTGCGCCACCTGCTCCTCGACCAGGGGGGCATTCACCTCCAGCACGCTGGGAACCCCGGCCTGCCGGGCCCACGTCATGGCGGTCCGTCCCCACAGCGAGTAGCGCTCGTAGACGAGGTCCACCTCACCGATGCCCTCCAGGACGCCCGCCACCGCCGCGTCGCTCGTCCTGGCGGAGCGCTCCCGCTCGGCGACCGTGCCGGCCGGGACCGCTGGGAGCGGGTGCAGGCGTACCGGTTCCAGACCTGGAGGTACGGAGCCCCCGGTACGAGCGGCGAGCAGGTGCACCTCATGACCGCCTTCCACGAGCACCTGCACCACCGCCTGAACGTGCACCGAGGCCCCTTTGCGGCCCAGCACGGGGACGCCCGGGTCGCTGCAGACGTACGCGACCCTCATGCACTTCTCGCGTCGACATGAAGGTGCACGCCGGGGGGGCGCGCCGCTCCGGCGAAGAGCGTGCGCAGAGCCACCGCCTGGCGGCGCACGTCGAACTCCCGCTCCACCACGAGGCGGGCGGAACGCGCCAGCCGGTCGCGAAGCGCCGCGTCGTCCAGAAGCCGGGCGAGCGCAGCGGCCAGTTGGCCCGGGTCCGACTCCCCCACCAGCAGACCCGTGTCCCCGTCGCGCACGACTTCCGGGATGCCGGTCACGGGGGTCGCGACGCAGGGAGTACCGAGCGCCATGGCCTCGAGCAGGACGGTGGGCAGGCCGTCGCGATTGCCGTCACCCGCCACGACGCACGGCGCAGCGAAAATCGCCGCCGACTGCACGATCCGGCGTACCTGCCCCTGGGGCAGAGCACCCCACATCCGCACGGTTCCGCCAAGGCCACAGGCTCGGATCTGCTCGCGCAGATCGGCCTCCAACGGTCCGGTTCCCACGAGGTCCACCCGCAGGTCGCTGCCGGACCCCACCAGGAGAGCGACCGCCTCGACGAGGTCGGAGAAGCCCTTCTTCTCCACCAGGCGGCCGACGGCGGCGATGACGGGAGGGCGTTGAGCAGGTGAGGCGTAGGGGAAGCGTTCGAGATCCAGCCCGTTGTAGATGCGGTGCACGTTCCCGGCCGCACCGCCGTACCGAGTGCGCAGGAAGCTCAGGTTGAAGTCGCTGACGGTCACCACGCCCGCTGCGTCGGTCAGCTTGCCGTGCAGATCTAACGGGTCCACGTCGTCGTGGAAGATGTCCTTGGCGTGCGCGGTGAACGTGAAGGGCACCCCCGTGAGCCGCGAGGCGAGCCTCGCCACGGTGGTGGCGACGGAGCCGAAGTGCGCGTGCAGGTGAGTCAGGCCGCGGGCGTGCACGAGCCCGGCCAGCTCAAGAGCCTGCACCGCGTCGACGACCGCCGCATCGAGCAGCAGCTCCAGGTTGGCAGGCAGAAGCGGCAGCGTCTTCCTGGCCTGGGCCAGCGCCGCCCATACGTCCCCCGCGCGCAGGCCCGCGTGCCGGAGATAGGTGACCGGCGCCTGCACCTCGGCGAGGCACTCGTGGAACCGGCCGTCCAGCGGCGGCCGTAGCGAGAAGATCTCCACCGCGGTGCCTGCGGCTTCGAGCGCGAGCACCTCATGGACGATGAAGGTCTCCGAGAACCGCGGGTACATCTTCAGGACGTAGCCGATCCGCGGCGCCCGAACCTCAGACGGCGACATCGCCGGCCACGTGCTCACGAGGCGACACTGCCGCCGGTACCCGCGGCACGACACCTGGATGGCGCCGAGGTCCGTCGGAGCTCAGGTGACGAACTCCGAGCCCGCTGCCTACGGCCAGCAGATGTCCGGCAGCCCGACGAGCCCCGTCGAGGTCCAGGTGGCGGGTCACGGCACCGCGGATGCGGATCCGCGACTCACCCAGCGCCTCGGTCATCGCGCCGCGCAGCGCAGGCCCGACCTCCGGGTCGGGTTCCACCATCCGGAGAAGGCCGAGCCCAGCGAAGGCGCGGGCCCGGATCAGCTGCTCCTGCCGTGGCTCGGTCCGAGGCACGACGACGGTGGGCACCGCCGCGTCCAGCGCCTCCGCGACGGTGTTGTAGCCACCCATGCACACGAGGGCGCGGATGTGCGGGAAGTGCACGGGCAGGTTGCGCACGAAACGGTGGAAGGTGCCGCCCGCGGCGAGGACGTCGCGCCGCAGGGCCTCCTGCTCATCGGAGCTCGCATCGCTGCCGGCCACGACGACCGGATGCCAGGGAGCGTCGACCGAGGCCCGGATGAACCAGTCCAGCATCGCGTAGCCGTCGCCGCCTCCGCCGGCCGTGCCGACCACGGTGGGCCGCCCGTCGCTGTCCGCGCGCAGGGGCGAACGCTGGCCGGCAGCAGGCACGCTCGCCACGTAGCCGCAGTAGCTGAGCTTCCTGGCGACGCTCTCCGGCAGCCCGTAAGCCTCGACGACGTCGAGCACCTCGGGGCTGCCGTAGACCAGCACACGGTCGTAGACGCGGTCGATCGCCGGCACGACACGGGAGCGGGCCCACTCCTGGCGGACGGTGGCAGGGCTGTCGAGGATGTCCCGGAGGCCGAGGACGGCGCGGCCGCCGGCGGCCTGCAGAACGGCCAGTGCGGCGCGCAGCTCACCGTGCGCGCCGAGGGGGTGCTTGTCCGACAGCAGCACCGCGGGCGCGAACGACCGGGTGGCTGAGGCGATCAGCGCGGAGCGCATGGCCCATGTCTCGGCGCTGGTCATCCCGAGGGAACGTGCCTCGTACGACGTGTTGTCGACCTTGCGGATTCCCGGCAGCTTCAGGATGTCGACGCGCGGCGGGACGACCAGGCTGTCGATGTGATCAGCGCTGCTGACCAGCAGCACCGTCGAGGACGGGGCCAGTTGCGTCACGGCCTCCGCGATGGCGAGGTTGCGGCGGACGTGGCCGAGCCCCTGCCCGTCATGGGAGTAGAAGAGGAAGCGCACAACGACACCAGCCGGAAGTAGAAGGGCCCGTTCACTCGCCGTTCACCTTCTCTCCACGCACGGTGATAAGTCACGTGAGACTTCGTTCATGTGCGGGACGTGCCGCGGCCGAACCGGTGCGAGCCGGGACAACTCGCCGGATCTTCTCGGCGACGGGTCAGGACGATCCGTGGCCAGCACTCGTCGGTCGCTCGTCGCGCGACGCCCGGCGGGGCGGCGGTGGCCGCCAGGACGCCCGTCGGACCCTGCCGAGCCGGGTCCAGGCAGGTGGTGGTGAGGGGACCGGAGGGTGGTCACGCCCATCGCTCGCCGTCAGCTCAGAGCCGGCCCGGTGCGCGGCTGCTGTTCCGCAAGCTCGGCTCGACGAGCGTGCGCAGGCCGCCGGGTTCGGCTTCCGGCGCAGCCCGGTCAGCGAGGAGGTCGTCACCCGTCCCGGCTGCGCGGGAGAGTGTGGGGGTCCCCGGCGACGGACATACCGTGGGAGGTGTCCGGGTGCCGGACGGCCCGCCGCAGCGCCGGCCAGGCAGGGAGAGGTGTGAGGCGTGACAGAACTCGGCGGCCTGCCGGTTTTGGACACCCGCTACGCCCTCGGGCCGGTGATCGGCACCGGAGGTATGGCGCGGGTGCACCGCGCCACCGACACGCTGCTCGACCGGCCGGTGGCGGTGAAGGTGTTCCGGCTCGACGCGGATCCCGTGCATGCTGCCCGCATCGAGAACGAGGCTCGCACGCTGGCCTCGGTGCAGCATCCCGCTCTCGTCTCGGTCTACGACGCCGGGACGTGGCGGCCCGAGGATGGCTCAGAGGTCCCGTACCTGGTGATGGAGCTCGTCGACGGGCCGACGCTGGACGAGTGCTGCCTGGGCGGCACGCTGGCGGTCCAGGAGGTCACGGACATCGGCGCCGAGCTCGCCGACGCGCTCGCGCACGTGCACAGCCGCGGGATCGTCCACCGGGACGTCAAGCCCGCCAACATCCTGCTCGACCGCGATCGTCGCCCCAAGCTCACCGACTTCGGGATCGCCCGGCTCGTCGACAGCGCCCGGCACACCCAGACCGGGATTACGATCGGAACGGCGGCCTACCTGAGCCCGGAGCAGATCTCGGGTAGTGAGGTCGCCCCTCCAAGCGACGTCTACTCCCTCGGGCTGGTGCTGCTCGAGGCACTCACCGGCCACCGGGAGTACGCGGGTGTCAGCGTCGAGACCGCGCTCGCCCGTCTGGAACGGCCACCGGTCGTGCCGCCGGACCTTCCCGACCCGCTGCGGCCGCTGCTGCTCGCCATGACGGCACGCGACCCGCAGGACCGTCCGAGCGCGGCCGAGGTCGCGGCGGTGCTGCGCGGGGCGGCGGTTCCGCCCGCTGCTCCTACGGAGGTGCTGGCCGGCCGGGCGCCCACGGCCCTGCTGACCGACGTCGTCCGCCACCCGGGAGCGGCCGGGTCGCCCGCGGCGGCCAGGGACCGCGCCGCCGATCCTCGGGGGGTGGTCCGCGAGGTCGCCCGTGACGCGGTGCGCAACCCGTACGTCCTCGGCGCCTGCGTGTTCCTGCTCGCGGTGGTGGTCCTGCTCGTCGTCCTCGCCGCGACCGGCGGGGACGAGCCGCCGAGCAGCCCGGCTCCACCCCCTGCCCCCGTCAGCCAGCTGGACAAGGACCTGGCCGAGCTTCGGAAGGCGGTCACCCGATGAAGTCCCGACCTCCCCGTCTGCTCGTCGCGCTGCTGCTGTCGGCGGTGACCGGGCTGGGCGCCTGCGGAGGGCAGGAGGGCACCGAGATCAGCCCGCAGGCCGCGAAGATCCTGGGGTCGGATGTCGACGCCGTGGAGGCTGCGGCCCGGGCGGGGGATGCCGCGAAGCTCCAGCAGGCCCTGACCGCGCTGCGCGAGCACGTGGACGCGCAGCAGAGGTCCGGGGACCTGAGCAGCGCCCGCGCCTCGCAGATCCTCGCGGCGGGCGCCCGGGTGGCACTGGACGTGGGAGTGCCCCCACCGGTCGTCGTCGTCTCCCCGTCACCCGTTCCCGCGCCCCGTACGGAGACCAGGAGGACCGAGAACGGCAAGGGCGACGACGACGACAAGGAGGACGAGGACGAGGAGGAAAAGGAGGAGAAGAAGAAGGACGACTGACCCCTGGGGACCCGGCCTGTGCCCCGACGGGTGGACGGCTACCGATCGGCCTGGACTTCTGCTCCGGCCGCGTCCCGTAGATCCTGGTTGATCCGGCCGGACGATGAGGGACCAGCGGTTGACGCAGTCAACCTGTGGTCGCGGGCTCCGGCGGAGGACCGAGCATCTCGACCCCGTAGGTCACGAGGGCCCGAGCGAGCTCGCCGACCTGCGCCTCTGACGGGGGTCCGACCGGTGCTGGCGGCAGGTCGAGCGCGCCCGCCGGCTCGCCCGTCTGCCGGAAGAAGTGCTCGAAGCCCGCGGGCGTCGCAAGCGTGAGGCAGCGCCCCGTCGGCGTGTCCACCGCGAAGCCGTGCGCGACGTCGCGGGGGCCCCAGGCGAAGTCGCCCGGCTCGAGGGTGTGCACCTGGTCGCCGACGACGACCGTGAAGCGGCCCTCGAGTACGAACCACGCCTCGTCCTCGTGGTGGTGCACGTGCATCGGCGCCCCGGGGCCACGCCGGAACGTCTGCTCCATCACCCACAGCCGGCCGGCGGTCTCCGCGCCGGTCGCTTTGAGCACGTTCAGGGCGCCGAGGTGCCACAGCGGCTCCCCACCCTCGCGCGGCACCACGTACGCCCCGCTCCGCGTCATCGTCGCGGGCGCCGCCGTCTCGATCGTCATCGTCTTCCCCTCCTGCACCGGCCCCTCCGGTGCAGGACACAGCCTCTGCCGGTTGCCCTCCCAAGTCGTCCGTAGCGGCTACGGACCTTCGGCCGGCGCGCTACCGAGGTGCGCGCTGCCGACCTCCGCGAAGAGCCACGGTGCCAGCAGTCCCCGCCGGGCGACGCCGGTCTTCTGCAACAGGCGGGCGACGTGCGTCTCGACGGTGCGTGGCGACAGGTGCAACTGCTGCGCAACCTCGGCGTTCGTGGCCCCCGGCGGCGACCAGCAGCAGCACTTCGTGCTCGCGCGCCGTGACGCCGGCCCGCCGGACTGCCTCCGGGAGCGGCTGGGCCACACGGCGTCGGCGCCCGCTCACCGGCGGCCCGCAACAGCCGCCGGCACGCAGCGGCGACCTGCGGGGCGGTGATGTCGAAGGTGGCCGCTGGCGCGCGCAGCCAGGCGGCTGGCTCGCCCCAGCCGTCGAGGATCGCGCGCTCGGCGACCAGCCGCCGGCCGAGGTGCTGCAGGACGCCGACGGTCCGGCCCGTCGCGTTGCCCGGGAGCGCCTGCTCCGCGGCGACGAGGAGCCGCTCGGCGTCGTGTGGCCGGCCCGACGAGCCCGCCGCGACCGCGTCGGCGTAGGCCAGGAGCAGGGCGTTGTACGGGGCCGTGGTCGCGCCGCTGCGCCGGTCGCCCTCACGAACCTGCGCGGCGCCGGGCTCGCCCTCGATCGTGGCAAGCAACGCGTGCAGTCCGTACGACGGTAACGGCGGGGCGTCCGGGGCGCGTCGCCCGTGCCGGGCCATCTCGGCGAACCCCCGGCGCGCGCGCCCCCGGTCCTCCTGCAGCAGCCCGCCCATCCCGTCGGCCAGGCCGGTCAGGAGCACCCGCGTCTCGGGGTCGTCTCCCGACAGCTGGACAGCCCGGTCAGCCGCACGCGCCGGCCTGCTCCGGCCTGCCAGCGAAGCTATGCGCCATGGCCGCGGCAACCAGAGCCGCAGCCTCGATGGGGCGGGCGCCGGTCCGCTGCGCGCCGACGACGGCCTCGTCGACCACGGCGAGCGCGCCTCGGTGTCGAGAGCGAGGGCGAGGCAGCCGGCCACCTGCACCTCCAGGACGGCGGCCGTCGTCAGCGCACCTGCGCGGACGGCGAGCGCTCGCGCCTCGAGCAGCCGGTCCGGCCGGCAGGTCGTGAACATCTCGACCGTGCCGAGCTCGTGCAGGGCGCGGATGGTCCAGAGCGTCAGCCCGGCCCGCTCGGCAACCTGCAGACCATGGCAGAACGCCGCACGCGCGCCGGGCAGGTCGTGCGGGCGGAGCAGCCGTCCGAGCACCTCCCAGGCCTCGCAGTGCGCCTGGGGCGCCTGCTCTCGGCGCTGCCGGCGAGCACTGCGCGGGCGTGTCGCTCTGCGGCGGGCAGGTCGTGCGCCGCCACCGCCCCGAGCGCCGCGAGCGCCGTCCGCGCCCACACCGGCTCGTCGCCGGCCTCGCGAGCCTGCTCCGCCAGCAAGGACGCGTCCACAACAGACGCGAGGTCCCCGGCGTCCAGCGCAGCCCGGGCTGCGCCGAGCCGCACTTGCCGGAGCGCTGCCGGCTGGCGCAGCGCCTCGGGCCCGGCCACCAGCTCGGCGGCCAGGCACCGGACCTCCTGCGTGCGACCCGCCTGCGCCAGTGCGTGCAGCCGGCACAAGGCCACGGCGGCCGCGAGCTCGGGGGCGTCGTGCACGGAGACCAGTGCGGCGGCGTACTGAAGCGCCTCCTCGGCACCGCCCGGCGCACCGATGGCGACGGCGCCCGCGGCGAGCGTCACCCAGGCCCTCGCGGCAGCGGCGGGCCGTCCGACACGTTCGGCTAGGGACGCGACGAGCTCCGGCTCTGTTCCCACCTCCTCGGCGGCGTCGTGCAGCAGCCGGGCGATGGCCGTGCGCTCGCCCGGCAGTAGACCGAGCAGGACGGCGTCCCGGGTGATGGCGTGCCGGAAGGCGCAGGGCTCCTGCGTCGACAGCAGCTGCACCTGACGGGCGGGTTGCAGCGCCTTGTGCACGCTCTGCACGGTGCGGCCGGTCGCGGCGGAGAGCAGCGCGACGTCGCTACGCAGGCCGACGACAGCGGCCAGGTGGAGGAGCCCCCGGCACTCGTCGGGGAGCGCCGCGACGCGGCGGCGCACGGCGTCGGCGAGTGTCAGCGGCACGGCGTTGAGGGCGCGCGCCGCGTCTACGGTCCCGTCCTCCCCGAGGCACGCCGCGAGAAGCTCCTCGAGGAGGAACGGCACTCCGGCGAAGCGGTCGACGACGACCTGCACCGTCTCGCCGGCCAGCCGCGGCAGGCAGTCAGGACCAGCTCCCTCGCCGCCGGGGCTGCCAGTGGGGCGAGGTCCAGCGCCGGCAGTACCCGCCGGTCGCGCAGCCGGTCGACGAGGTCCACCGCCGGACCTGTGGAGCGCCGCAGCGTGAACAGCACCGCCAGGCGGCTGCTGCTGCCGGGAACGCCGTCCGAAAAGGCGTCGACGAGGTGCTCGAGCACCGCGAGGGTCGCTGCGTCCGCCGCATGCACGTCCTCGACGACGAGCAGGACGCCGCGGGGGCCGACGGCCCGGAGCAGTCGCACCAGCCCCTCGCCCAGGTGCACCGCCTCCGGCTCTAGAGGGCCTCCAGGGAAGGACCCGCCCTCCGGCAGCTGTTCGGGGGCGAGCCGGCCGAGGACGGCGCGGTAGGGCATGAGGGCCGGGGCCGTGGGCAGGGGACGGTCGCGCAGCAGCCCCGCGACGGCCTGGCTGAAGGGGCGCCAAGGGGACCCGTGCGTCGGCCTCGCCGCACCGCCCGACGGCCACGACCAGTCCGTGTCGCGCGGCGTCCTCAGCAGCCGCGCGGGCCAGACGGCTCTTGCCGAGCCCGGCGTCGCCGACGAGGGCGAGAGCCCCGCCCTCGCCCGCCGCGGTCCGGCGCACCAGGTCGTCGAGCGCGCTGAGCTCGCGGTCCCGGCCGATGACGCGGGGGCAGAGGACGGCCGTCACGCCAGCACATTAGGACGTCGCTCCATCCCTGTCTGGCCGGCGCACAGGGCGGGCCACCGGGGCTCCAGCTCACCCTGCAGCACTCCAGCTCACCCTGCAGCACTCGTTGCAGGAGGTGTTGGAGGACACGTCACCACGGACGCGGGAAGCTGACGTACCAGACCTGATGGCTGGTCAGCGAGCTCAGCGAGCTCAGAAGGTGCGTCTCGAGCTGGCCCAGCGTGAACTCGGTGCACGGCGTCGACGTGCTGAGGTCGTCCTGGCCGCTTCCGCGCAGCACGTGCTGCAGGACAGCGAGCGTGGCGCTGGCGGAGGTGAATGGGTTGAGGTCCGCGGGGTCGGGGGCCCGCTCCGCCGGCGCCTCGAAGGCGAAGCCGAGCACGATCCGCCGCGGCCGGGGTCGACCTCGACGACGGTGCCTGCCGCGATGGCCATGGGGGTGAGCGTCCAGCGGAACTCCCCGCCCGCGCGCAGGTCGACCCGGGTGCGGTCGAGGCCGCGGGAGTCCCGGTGATGAGCCAGGTGCGGGGAGAGGAGGGGGCCATGCCGGGTGAACCCGCGCCGGTGCGGCGGGATGCCCGGCCTCAGCCGGCTGAAGACGCCGCATTGCTCTGGCACTGCAGGGCAAGCACGCCTTCACGACGACACACTGCTGCTCAGGGCGGGCGGCCGAGGCACCCAGCGGGCCCGCACCGTGCCAGTGGCGAGGACTCCCACGACGGGCTCACCGAACCACGAGAGTCGCGGCGTGGGCGGACGGTCGAGTGCGGCAACCTGTGCGCCGCTGGTGACCAAGGGCATGTTGGCTTCCGTCCCGGAATCGGTGACGATGTACGGGAGTCACAGATGCGGCTCCCGGACGAGCACCGCCGTACCCGGCCAGCGACAAGACGGCGTCGAGGAGACGACCGTGGCGTGGCTTGTGCTCGTGGTGTCCGGCCTGTTGGAGGCCGTCTGGGTTACGGCTCTGGGCAGGTCCGACGGGTTCAGTCGACCTCTGCCCACGGTGGTCTTCGCGGTGGCTTCGCTCGTGAGCCTCGTCGGCCTCGCGCACGCCATGCGGACCCTGCCGGTCGGCACTGCCTACGCCGTCTGGGTCGGTATCGGAGCCAGCCTCACCGCGGCGTACGCCATGTGGTCCGGAGAAGAGCCGATGAGCGCTCTTCGCATCCTCCTGCTCCTAGTGCGTGGCTTTATTGGCTGACTACTTGCTGGAGGCTGCTGCGTGCGCGTGCGACTTTGGCG
>JAUJOY010000002.1:308223-708889 GCA_030447385.1 Mycobacteriales bacterium | reverse complement strand
TCCGCTGGTGTCCACTTCGTAGCCCACGATGACACCTGTCCAGGTGAACGCCCGTCCTGCCCATCGTGTCGTTGACCGGAGAACGAGGAAGAGTTGGTGATGAAGGCAACACGCTTCGATCCGCAGGAGCAGTTGTCAATCTCGCAGGTGGCTGGGTTGCTGCAGTGCAGCGAGCGGTGGCTTTACGGCAAGGTCCGCGAGGGTGAACTGAAGGCAACGCACCTGGGCCGAGCCGTCCGAATCAGCCGCTTCGCCCTGCAGGAGTTCCTGGACACGCGCCACGCATGGGTACCGTCGGGCACGCCCCGCTCACGGTAGCTCCCGCGTCGATCACCAGTCCTGCGGCAACGGCGTCAGCCGCCGGACCCTCCTCCGCGGGTCAAGGCCTGGGTCAGCAGGGCTGCTAGCTGGTCAGGAGGCAGTGCGTTGAGCATCTCCCCGAGCTGCTGCGCATCTGGGGCGGCGGCTCCAGGGACGCCGGCGTGGGCTTCTCGCTCAGCCAGCTCGTCGGCAACGCACAGCTCTCCCCGCACGGCCGCCGAGAAGATCTCGTGATAGCGGCCCAGGAACGACGCGACGTCCTCCACCTCGACCAGTTCACCCAGGTAGATCTCGGTCGTGGCCAGGTTCCGGTGGCCCAGCCTGCGCTGGACGCTGCGCACCGGCACGCCGGCGGCCAACAGCCAGGTGGCGTGTGCATGGCGCAGGTCGTGGAAGTGCACCCACGGCAATCCAGCCCGGGCGGTCGCTGGCCGCCAGACCACCTCCCCGAACCACTGCGGGTTCAGCCACGGCTCCCGGATGCCTGGCCGCCCCCTCGGGGGCGGACCCCGTCGGACCGGGGCCTGCCCGCCCCGCCTGACCTCTCGTCGCTGCCTGGCGTAGGCAGTGTTGATGTAGGTGCAGTGCGCACAGCGGCAGCCAAGGGCGTAGGTGTTCGGCGAGCCGTGCTCGCCGCTGCGGACACGACCATCACCGCGCACCACGACGAAGCGCTCGGTGCTGATGGGTTCAGCGGCAAGCTTGGCCTGCCACTCCGCCTCGAAGACGGTGCGCTGCTCAGCTGCACGCTGAGCCCGCCACCGGGCGTGCTCCTCGCGCAGCCGGTCGAAGTTGAAGATCAACTCGTCGGGCCCGAGGCGGTGACGGGCGAGGTGGCTGGTCAGGCTGGCGGCGACTTGCGGACTCAGGTCGACGTTGCGGTCCTCCGCGCCCTTGGTGTACTGCTTTCGTTCGACCACATCGCCGTTGGTGGAGAACTCCCCGCCCGGCCAGGTCACCACTGTCTGAACCCGCAGGAAGGGCCTGCGGTGCTGGGCCAGGTGGCTGGGCCGCAGGTCGGTCAGCTCACCGAACCGCAGCCCGGTGTCGATCGCCACGTCGATGAGCAGCTGGGTCTCCGGCCCGTACTCGTTGAACTCCCGGCGCAAGGCCGGCCACTGCTCCGGCTTGAGCACCGCCCGCCGGCGCCGTAGCGACGTCGTGCGGGGAGCGCGAGTGCCCCGCACCGGGTTGAAGCTCAGCTGGCCGTTGTTGACCGCGAACTGCAGGATCGACGACAGCGTGATCCGCGTGGCCACCCGGGTGCGCACCGACAGCTGAGCAGCGAGTTGATCGTTCATCCAGCGGCCCACCTCGGCCGAGGTCAGGTCGGCGATCGGCCGGTCGCCGAAGCGGGGCAGCAGATGCGCGCGGCAGTGCGAGGCGTAGGCCGAGCGGGTGCTGGGCTCGAGCTGGGCGGCCTGCATGTACAGCGCGACGAGCTCCCCGAAGGGCATCCGGCCGGCCAGCAGCGACGACCCGCCGGTGCGTCGGCGCTCCTGGACCTCGGCGTGCTGCCAGGCGTCGGTCGCCTCCGCGAAGGTGTCGTAGGTCGCCAGGGTGAGCTCGCGACCGCCGACGTGGGCGACCGCCACGAACCGGGTGCCCCGGTTCTTGCTCCTGCGCTTGCGGACGAAGCCCACCGCTCGACCCCTACCCTGACGGTCATGTCGCCGTCCTCGATCCGCAGCCTAGCCCAGAAAATGACAGTGAAATGACAGTCACCCACCGTTCCCCACGGTTCATGAGTATTCCCTTACCATCACGCTTCACCCCCTCTGACCTGGCCTTTTGAGGTGTGGCGATCATGCGGGTAGGCATCCCTCGGGAGGTCAAGAACCACGAGTACCGCGTGGCCATCACCCCCGCCGGCGTCCAGGAGCTGGTGACGCACGGCCACTTCGTGACCGTGGAGACCGGCGCCGGCGCCGGCTCGTCCATCCTCGACGAGGAGTACACCGCAGCCGGCGCCACCATCGCGACCTCGGCAGAGGACGTCTGGAACGACGCCGAGCTGGTTCTCAAGGTCAAGGAGCCCGTCGAGTCGGAGTACGGGCTGCTGCGCAAGGAGCAGGTGCTGTTCACCTACCTGCACCTGGCCGCATCCCGCGCGTGCACCGACGCCCTCCTCGCCGCCGGGACCACCGCGGTCGGCTACGAGACCGTTCAGCTCGCCGACCGGTCGCTGCCGCTGCTGGCGCCGATGTCGGAGGTGGCCGGGCGCATGGCGCCGCAGGTCGGGGCGCACTGCCTCGAGCGTGAGGCGGGCGGCCGGGGGGTGCTCATGGGCGGCGTCTCGGGGGTCTACGCCGCCAAGGTCGTGGTGCTCGGTGCCGGGGTGTCCGGGATGAACGCCGCCGCCATCTCGCTCGGCATGCAGGCCGAGGTGCTGCTGCTCGACAAGAACCTCGCCAAGCTCCGGGAGGCGGACCGCATCTACCAGGGGCACCTGCAGACGGTCGCCTCCAACGCGTACGAGATCGAGCGGGCCCTTCTCGACGCCGACCTCGTCATCGGCGCCGTGCTCGTGCCGGGCGCGAAGGCCCCGACCCTCGTCACGGACGAGCTGGTGTCCCGGATGAAGCCCGGGGCGGTCCTCGTCGACATCTCGGTCGACCAGGGCGGCTGCTTCGAGTCGACCCGCCCGACGACCCACTCCGAGCCCACCTTCGAGGTCAACGGCTGCCTGTTCTACTGCGTCGCCAACATGCCCGGCGCCGTCCCGCACACCTCGACGTACGCGCTGACCAACGTCACCCTGCCGTACGCCGTGGCCATCGCCGACTCCGGCCTGCGCAGAGCCGTCGACACCGACCCCGCCCTCGCGCTGGGCGTCAACACCGTCGGCGGTTCGCTCGTCTACGCGCCGGTGGCGGAGGCGCACGGCCTGCCCGTCGCCGACCTGCGCGAGGCCCTCGCCTGACCGGCCTGGCAGCCGCCCCGTCACCTCCGAGGGCCGTGGCGGCCTACGTCGACCACCTCGCGGTGGAGCGCGGCTTGGCCGCCAACACCCTGGCCTCCTACCGGCGCGACCTCGAGCGGTACGCGCGGTGGCTGGACGCGCGCGGGCGCACCGCCCTGCACGAGGTGGTCGAGGCGGACGTCGCCGGCTTCCTGGCCGACCTGCGCGAGGGCGGCGGGAGCCACCCGCAGCTGTCCGCGGCCTCCGCGGGCCGGGCGGTGGTGGCCGTCCGCGGGCTGCACCGCTTCGCCCTGCGTGAGGGATGGACCGCCGTCGACCCGGCGCGGGAGGTGCGCCCGCCCGCCCCCGCTCGCCGGCTCCCCAAGGCGCTCAGCGTCACCCAGGTCGAGCAGCTGCTGGCGGCACCGGACGCGTCGACGTCACTCGGGCTGCGCGACCGCGCCCTGCTGGAGCTGCTGTACGGGACGGGTGCGCGCATCTCCGAGGCGGTCGGCCTCGCCGTCGACGACCTGCACCGCGACACCGGGCTCGTGCGCCTCGACGGCAAGGGGGGCAAGCAGCGGCTGGTCCCCGTCGGCAGCTTCGCCGGTCGGGCCGTGGAGGCCTACCTGGTCCGAGGCCGCCCGGTCCTGGCGGCGGCGGGCACGGGCACACCAGCCCTGTTCCTCAACGCCCGCGGCGGCCGCCTCTCCCGGCAGAGCGCTTGGACCGTCCTGCGCCGGGTTGCGGACCGCGCGGGGCTAGGGGTGGAGGTCTCCCCGCACACCCTCCGGCACAGCTTCGCGACCCACCTGCTCGACGGCGGCGCGGACGTGCGGGTCGTGCAGGAGCTGCTCGGACACGCCTCCGTCACGACCACGCAGGTCTACACGCTGGTGACGGTTGACCGCCTGCGAGAGGTGTACGCCACGACGCATCCCCGCGCACGCCGCTGAGCCTGCCCCTGCGGACAGGCGCCGCTGCCCCACTGCGCGTTGTAACAGCGCAGGCCCGGCACCTAGAGTCCGCAGGCATCGCCGCCCGCTCTGTCGCTCCAACGCTAGATCGGAAGAGAGAGATGTACTTCTATGGCTAAGTCGACGCCGGCCACGGGTGGGGCCCGCCGCGCCGCTGCCGCGAGCGCACCGGTGGCCCCCGACGATGCCGGCGCGAAGCCCGGGAAGAAGATCGTCCGTCCGAAGGCAGCCGCGGTGCCCGCGCCCGCTGCGCCTGCTCCTGCTGCCGCGCGCAAGCGGACCCCACGCGCGCCGCGGACGGCAGCACCGGCCGCCTCTCCTGCCGCGCCCGAGGTCGGTGGGACGGCGCCGCGCAAGGCGCCTCGCCAGGAGCAGACCGCGCCCGTGGCCGGCGTGCCGGTGGCCACGGACCGCACGCGGGCGCCCCTCCAGCCCGGCGCGATCCCCGCCTCGCTCGCCATCGGCGAGGCGGAGGGGGTCGGCCCGACCGGCCGGAAGCGCCCGACGTTCCCCGCGCCGCCTCTGCTGAAGAAGCACGGTCCGGCGCGGATCCTCGCCATGTGCAACCAGAAGGGCGGGGTCGGCAAGACCACCAGCACCATCAACCTGGGGGCGGCCCTCGCCGAGTACGGCCGCCGGGTCCTCCTGGTGGACTTCGACCCGCAGGGGGCGCTGTCCGTAGGGCTCGGTGTCAACCCGCTGCAGCTGGACACCACGGTCTACAACCTGCTGATGGAGCGGGAGGTCGAGGTGGACGACGTGCTGCTGAAGACCGCCGTTCCCGGGCTCGACCTGCTGCCCAGCAACATCGACCTGTCGGCCGCCGAGGTCCAGCTGGTCAACGAGGTGGCCCGCGAGCAGACGCTGCGGCGCGTCCTCAAGCCGGTCCTGCCGGACTACGACATCGTCCTCGTCGACTGCCAGCCCTCCCTGGGCCTGCTGACGGTCAACGCGCTGACCGCCGCCCAGGGCGTCATCATCCCGCTGGAGTGCGAGTTCTTCGCCCTGCGCGGGGTGGCCCTGCTCATCCAGACCATCGAGAAGGTGCGCGAGCGGCTCAACCCCGACCTGGAGCTCGAGGGCATCCTCGCCACCATGTACGACGCGCGCACCCTGCACGGCCGTGAGGTCCTCGCCCGCGTCGTCGAGGCCTTCGGCGACAAGGTGTTCCACACCGTCATCAACCGGACCATCCGCTTCCCGGAGACCACCGTCGCCGGCGAGCCGATCACGACCTACGCCACGGACTCGCACGGTGCCACGGCCTACCGCGAGCTGGCGAAGGAGGTGTTGGCCCGATGAGCCGGCGCTCAGCACTTCCGGCCGCCGAGGAGCTGTTCCGCGCCACCGGCGGCGCCGAGGGCCCGGCTGCGGTCGCGGGTGGGCACGCCTCGACGGGGCGCCAGCGGCACGAGGAGAAGATCACGGTCTACGTCTCCGCCGGGGAGCTCCTCGAGCTGGAGCGCGCCCGCCTGACCTTGCGCGGGGAGCACGGGGTGGCTGTGGACCGCGGCCGCATCGTGCGGGAAGCCCTGGCCGTGGTGCTCGCCGACCTGCGGCTGCGGGGGGACGCCAGCGTGCTCGTCCAGCGGCTCACGGGCAGCTGAGGTGCTCTACGCCCTCGGCGACCCGATCTCCCTGCTCCTGCTGCTGGTCAGCTTCGTCGTCGCGGTCACCCTGCACGGATTCGTCCAGGCGCTGGTGGCAGGTCGCAGCGGGGACCGACGACCGGCAGCCGAGGGCCGCACCTCCCCGGACCCGCGGCGGCACGTCGACCCCTTCGGCGCGGTGGGGGCGGCCATCTCCGGGGTGGGCTGGGCCAAGCCCATCGAGGGCCCGAACCGCCAGCGCCGAAAGGCCCTCGTGGCGACGCTGCTCAGCGGCCCGATCGCCAATCTCCTGCTCGGCCTTCTCACGCTCGTGCTCTTCCGCGTCGCCGGCGGCCCACCGATCGCCGGGGGCTCCACCGTCCTGCTCCAGCAGGGCGTGACCGGCGAGTTCGCGCTGCGGGCCCTCCTGCTGTTCGGGCTGTCCAACCTGTTCGTCGGCCTGCTCAGTCTGGTGCCGCTGCCACCCCTCGACGGTGGCCGGCTGCTGTTCGCCCTCGCGCCGCAGACGCCAGGGTGGCAGAAGGCGGAGTACCAGCTCGTCGACCGCAACATCGGCGTGGCGGTGCTCCTGGCGCTGCTGCTCATCCCGCTCGGTGGTCCGCAGGCGCTCCTGCCGACGCTGCTGACCACGATCGGAAGCCCACTCGTGCGGCTGGTGACAGGTGGCTGACGGGCAGCTGCGGGAGCGACCGGCGGAGAGCGTCTTCTCGGTGCACCTGGACGTGTTCGAGGGGCCGTTCGACCTGCTGCTCGGCCTGATCTCCAAGCGCCAGCTCGACGTCACCGCGGTCGCCCTGTCCCAGGTGACCGACGAGTTCCTCGCCCACATCCAGGCCCTCGGCGAGGTCTGGGACCTCGGGCAGGCCACGGACTTCCTGGTCGTCGCTGCCACCCTGCTCGATCTCAAGGCCGCTCGGCTGCTGCCGTCCGCTGACGTGGAGGACGAGGAGGACCTGGCCCTCCTGGAGGCCCGCGACCTGCTCTTCGCGCGGCTGCTCCAGTACCGCGCCTACAAGCAGGCCGCCCGGCAGTTCGGCGCGATGCTGGCGCAGGAGTCCCTGCGCTACCCCCGGCGGGTCTGTCTCGAGCCCCGGTTCGCCGGCCTGCTCCCCGAGGTGCTGCTGGGCCTCGGTCCCGACCAGTTCGCCCGGCTCGCCGCCGCCGCCCTCACCGCGCGCCCCCGGGTGGAGGTGGCCGTCGACCACGCGCACGGAGGCACCGTCAGCGTGCCGGAGCAGGCAGCGCTGCTGCGCGAGCGCCTGGCGCGTACGGGCGGCAGCACCTTCCGCGCCCTGTCAGCCGACTGCGGGAGCACCCTCGAGGTCGTCGCGCGCTTCCTCGCCCTGCTCGAGCTCTACCGCGACGCTCTGATCAGCTTCGAGCAGGTCGAGGCGCTGGGGGATCTGCACGTGCGCTGGACCGGCCGGCCGGAGGCCGGCTCGTGAGCGAGGACCCCCCTGCGGCCCCGGCGGGGGGCAGCACGCGCCCACCCAGCCTGTCGGCGGTCCTCGAGGCGCTGCTGCTCGTCACCGACGAGCCGGTGCCCGCGGCCCTGCTCGCCACCGCGGCCGAAGCGCCGGCGCCGGAGGTCGAGCAGACCCTGGCCGACCTGGAGCGGGACTACCGGGAGGCCGACCGGGGGATCGAGCTGCGCAGGGTCGCCGGTGGCTGGCGGCTCTACACCCGGACCGACTGCGCCGACCGCGTCGAGCGCTTCCTGCTCGGCGGGCAGTCGGCCCGGCTCACGCAGGCGGCGCTCGAGACGCTGGCGGTCGTCGCGTACCGCCAGCCGGTCACGCGCAGCCGGATCAGCGCCGTCCGGGGGGTGGACGTCGACGGCGTCGTACGCCTGCTGCAGGCCCGGGGGCTGATCACCGACGCGGGCCAGGACGCCGAGACGGCGGGCACGCTCTACCGCACGACGCCGCTGTTCCTGGAGCGGCTCGGCCTGCGAACCCTGGACGAGCTGCCGCCGCTGGCACCGCTGCTTCCCGAGCTGGACGAGCTCGACGACGCCTCGACGTCGAGATGAGGACGCCATGAGCCCGTCCGGGCCGGAGCGCCCCGCAGAAGGCGGTGGCATCCGGCTGCAGAAGGTGCTGGCCGCCGCCGGCCTGGGGTCCCGCCGCGCCTGCGAGGAGCTGATCGAGGCGGGGCGCGTCACCGTGAACGACGAGCGGGTCACCGGACAGGGCCGCCGGGTGCACCCGGAGACGGACGTGATCCGGGTCGACACGATGCGGATCAACACCGCACCCGGTCTGGTCTACCTTGCCCTGAACAAGCCCCGCGGGTACGTCACCGCGATGTCGGATCCCGAGGGCCGCCCGACGGTCGGCGACCTGGTCGCGGGGCGGGCGGAACGGCTCTTCCACGTCGGCCGCCTCGACGCCGAGACGGAGGGCCTGCTGATCCTCACCAACGACGGCGAGCTGGCGCACCGGCTCGCGCACCCGTCGTACGAGGTGCCGAAGACCTACCTCGCCGAGGTGCTCGGGCCGATCGCGCGGGACGTCGGCAGGCGGCTGCGCGAGGGTGTGGAGCTCGACGACGGGATCGTCCGGGTGGACTCGTTCCGGCTGATCGACTCCTCGGCGAACCGGGTGATGGTCGAGATCGTGCTGCACGAGGGGCGCAAGCACGTCGTACGCCGCGCCCTCACGGCGGTGGGGCACCCGGTGCAGCGGCTGGTCCGCACCTCCGTGGGACCGGTCCACCTCGGGTCGCAGAAGCCCGGCCGGCTGCGTCCGCTCAGCCGCGAGGAGCTGGCCGGCGTCTTCGCGCTGGTCGGCATGTAGCCGGTCCTGCCCGGCGGGTCCTTCGCCGCTGCGATCGCTAGGGTGCTCGGGAACCGAGGAGGCCGGATGGCGGTGCGGGCCGTACGCGGCGCGACGCAGGTGGACGACGACGACCGGGATCAGATCCTCGACGCCACGACGGAGCTGCTGGAGGCGGTCCTGGAGCGCAACGGCCTGTCGCACGACGACCTCATCAGCGTGGTCTTCACCGCGACCTCGGACCTGAAGGCGGAGTTCCCTGCCTACGCCGCCCGCCAGATGGGCATCGTCGACGTCCCCCTGCTGTGCGCCGCGGAGATCGACGTCCCGGGCGCGATGCCGCGGGTCCTGCGGCTGCTGGCGCACGTCGAGACGTCCCGGCCGCGCGCGGACGTGCGGCACGTCTACCTGCGGGGGGCGGCCGGGCTGCGCACCGACCTGCCGCAGTGAGCCGCGGCCCTGCCGGACGCCGCCGGTGACCGCGAACCTCCTGATCCTCGGGACCGGCCTCATCGGCACCTCCATCGGCCTGGCGCTGCGGGGAGAGGCCGACGTGGTGCTGGACGACGCGGACGAGCAGGCGCTCTCGGTGGCGCTGTCACGGGGCGCCGGCCGGCGCTGGAACGGCAAGGAGAAGGTCAGCCACGCGATCCTGGCCGTCCCGCCCCGGCACGTCGTCCCCGAGTACCTCCGGCTGCGGGAGATCGACGCCGCCCGGACCTGGAGCCACGTGGCCTCCACCCAGACCGCCGTGCAACGCGAGCTCGAGAGCGCCGGCGTGCAGCTGACGACGTTCTGCGGCAGCCACCCGATGGCCGGCAAGGAGCAGGCCGGACCGAAGGCCGCGGCGGCCGACCTGTTCCAGGGGCGGCCGTGGGCGCTGTGCCCGGGCCCCACCACCACGGCCCGCACCGTGGCAGCGACGAGGCTGATCGCCGAGATCTGCGGCGCCGAGCCGCTCGTCCTCCCGGCGCCGGAGCACGACCTCGCCGTCGCCCTCGTCAGTCACCTGCCGCAGGTCGCCGCCAGCGCAGTGGCTGCTGCGTTGCTCAACGATCCGCAGGCGGGCGCCGCAGCCATCCGCCTGGCCGGTCCCGGGCTGCAGGACACCACCCGCGTCGCTGCCGGAGACCCCGAGCTGTGGGTCGACGTGCTGAGCCAGAACGCCGCCGCCGTCGCCCCGCTCGTGCGCGCCCTCGCGCTCGAGCTCGCGCGCACCGCCGACGCGCTGGACCAGGTGGCAGCCGGCCCCCGCGAGGATCCCGCGGGAGCCTCACCCGCCGAGGCGCTGCGCGGCCTGCTCCGCCGCGGCAACGCCGGCCGCCGCCTCGTGCCGCTCAAGCAGGGCAAGCACGACCGGGACTTCACGATCGTGCCGGTGGGCGTGCCCGACCAGCCCGGCCAGCTCGCCGGTGTCCTGCACAGCGCCGCCGAGGCGGGCATCAACGTGGAGGACGTGCGCGTGGAGCACCTCGTGGGACGCCCGCGCGGGGTGATCGAGCTGCTGGTCCACGCCTCCGCCGAGTCGCACGCGCGAGCGGCGCTCTCGGCCGCCGGCTGGGACGTGCTGGGCTGACCAGGCGCGCCCCGGGGGAGGGGCCGCCGGCAGCCCGCCACCTAGACTCGGACTCCGCTCTCGCGCTCGTCAGGAGTTCCGTGTCCACGACAGCGACCAGGGTCATCGCGCTCGACGGCCCTTCCGGCTCGGGCAAGAGCACGGTCGCCCGCCGGCTGGCCGGCCGGCTCGGCTGGCGCTACGTCGACACCGGCGCGATCTACCGGGCGGCCACGCTCGCCGTGCTGCGCCGCGGGGTGGACCTGGCGGACGACGAGGCGATCGCCGCCACCGTGGCCGGAGTGCGGCTCGAGCTCTCCACCGACCCTGCGCGCCCGACGACGCTGCTCGACGGGGAGGACGTCAGCACGCTGATCCGCAGTCCCGCCGTCACGGCGGCGGTGAGCGCGGTCAGCGCCGTACCCGCCGTCCGGGCGCGACTCGTGGGGCTGCAGCGCGAGCTCGCCGGGCAGGACGGGGCGGTCCTCGAGGGGCGCGACATCGGGACCACCGTCGTCCCGGACGCGCCGGTCAAGGTCTTCCTGGACGCCTCGCCGGAGATCCGCGCCGGCCGCCGGGCGGGTGACGCCGACACCGGGGTGACGGCAGCGGAGGGCAACCTGGTCGACCGGGTCGCCACCGACCTGGCCCGCCGGGACTCGCTCGACAGCAGCCGCGCGACGAGCCCGCTCGTGGCGGCCGACGACGCCGTGCACCTCGACAGCGGCGACCTGGACGCCGACGCCGTCGTCGAGCGCGTGCTCGGCCTGGCCCGGGCCGCGGGGCTGGTCGCGTGACAGCGCCGGCGGCTGCGGCTGCGGCTCCCACCACACCCCGGCGCCGGGCGACCGGGACCGTGCGGCCGTGGGTCATCCGTGGGGTGCGCATCGTCGGGACCGGCCTCGCCCGCACGGTCCTGCGCCTGCGGGTGGAGGACGCCCAGCACGTGCCCGCCACCGGTCCCGTGCTGCTCGCCGGCAACCACAGCGGCATCCTCGACGGCCCGCTCGTCTTCTTCGTCAGCCCGCGACCCGCCTCGCTGCTCACCAAGTCCGAGGTCTTCGTCGGCTTCTGGGCGCGGTGCTGCGGCTGGCTCGGCCTCATCCCGGTGCACCGGGGCCAGCCCGACCGTGCGGCGCTGCAGGCCGGCCTTGCGCACCTGGCGGCCGGAGGGGCGCTCGGGGTGTTCCCGGAGGGGACCCGCGGGACGGGCAGCATGGAGCAGGTCGCCGACGGGCTCGCGTATCTCGCGTTGCGCAGCGGCGCAGCGATCGTCCCGATCGCCGTTCATGGCACGGGGGCCGCCCTGCCGAGGGGTCGCCGGTTCCCGCACCTGCGCTCGCCCGTGTGCGTGGTGTTCGGCCGCCCCTTCCACCTGGACGTCGCCGGCAGCCCGCGGGCCCGCAGCACGGTGCGCACGGCAGCCGAGCAGATCCGGCTGGCGCTCGTGGACCACCTCCGGCGCACGCAGCCGCCGGCATGAGCGACGACACCCCGGTCGGAGCTCCCGGCCGCTTCGACCAGCCGGTGCTCGCGGTGGTCGGCCGGCCCAACGTCGGGAAGTCGACCCTGGTCAACCGGCTCCTCGGACGCCGGGAGGCGGTGGTCGAGGACGTCCCCGGCGTGACCCGGGACCGGGTGGCCTACGACGCCCAGTGGCGCGGACGGCGGTTCACCGTGGTGGACACCGGCGGCTGGGACCCCGACGCCGTCGGGCTCCAGAAGGCGGCCGCCGCGCAGGCCGAGGTCGCCGTGGCGGCGGCCGATGCGGTCCTGTTCGTGGTCGACGCGCGGGTCGGCCCGACCGACGGCGACGAGGCGGTGGTGCGGGTGCTGCGCCGGGCCCGCAAGCCGGTCGTCCTGGTGGCCAACAAGGTCGACGACGAGCGGGCGGAGGCCGACGCGGCGATGCTGTGGTCGCTCGGCCTCGGGGAGCCCCACGCCGTCTCGGCCCTGCACGGCCGTGGCAGCGGCGACCTGCTCGATGTGATCCTGGACGCGCTTCCGCAGACCCCCGCGGAGCGCTTCGACGAGGAGGCGGGGCCGCGGCGGGTGGCCCTCGTCGGGCGACCCAACGTCGGCAAGTCCTCGCTGCTCAACCGGCTGGCGGGGGAGGAGCGGGTCGTCGTCGACAGCGTGGCGGGCACCACCCGCGACCCGGTGGACTCCTATGTCGAGCTCGGCGGGGAGACCTGGAAGTTCATCGACACCGCGGGGCTGCGCCGACGGGTGGCCCACGCCTCGGGGGCGGAGTACTTCTCGTCGCTGCGCACGGCGTCGGCGATCGACGCGGCCGAGGTCGTCGTCGTGCTGCTCGATGCCAGTGAGCCGATCAGCGAGCAGGACCAGCGCGTCATCGGCATGGCGGTGGACGCCGGCCGGGCCCTCGTCCTCGCCTTCAACAAGTGGGACCTGGTCGACGAGGACCGCCGACCGCAGCTGGCGAAGGAGATCGAGCGCGAGCTCGCCCGGGTCCAGTGGGCGCCGCGGCTCAACGTCTCCGCACTGACCGGCCGCGCGGTCGACCGCCTGGCCCCCGCCCTGCACGAGGCGCTGGACGGCTGGGAGACCCGTGTCCCGACCGGCAGGCTCAACGCCTGGGTGGGCGAGCTGGTGGCGAAGACCCCTCCCCCCGTACGCGGTGGCAAGCAGCCCAAGATCCTGTTCGCCACCCAGGCCGCCACCCGCCCGCCACGCTTCGTGCTGTTCACGAGCGGCTTCCTCGAGGCCGGCTACCGGCGCTTCATCGAGCGCCGCCTGCGGGAGGACTTCGGCTTCTGGGGCAGCCCGGTCGAGGTCAGCGTCAAGGTGCGCGAGAAGGGCAGGAAGGGATGAGCCGCTGCTAGGCTGCGACCGCTCGCAGCTGCAGGCTGCCGGCGACGGGCTGTAGCGCAGCTTGGTAGCGCACTTGACTGGGGGTCAAGGGGTCGCAGGTTCAAATCCTGTCAGCCCGACAGCGTATGTGCAGGTCAGAGGCCCTTTCCGGGGGACCGGGAGGGGCCTCTTCCGTGTCTCAGAGGCCGTCCGGTCACTACGCGGTCACTACGACCCCTCAGAGGCCCACAGCGGCGAGCCCGGTCACGACCTGCTCGCGGCCCCAGGTGACGAGCGGGTCCCGGCGGGCTCAACCTCTTGACACGCTGCCGTCCCGCCGCCGCGGATGCCGGGTCCGCAACGCCCCGGCGAGAGCCTCTACCGGAAGGTGTGGTGATGCGGCGCAACATAGCCGCCTCTGCTGCCTCCGTCGGTGCCCGCGGGGGCTCGCCCCTGAGCCCGACAGCGGCCCAAGGGGCGGAGAGTGGACCAAGATCAAGTCCCCGTTCCAGTTGCATGAGCCGAGCAGACCTCGTGAATGACAAGAAGCCGCCCGCGCCGCGGGCGTAAGCCCTCGAGGCCGCGTGTTCTGGAGGGCCCCCCAGGCCGACTACGACCTCGGCACCGCAGAGGTCGAGCTGCTCGTTGAGATCTGCCGGGCGCCCGACGAGTGCGACGGCGCTGCACGCCGTCGTCGAGGAGCAGGGCCGGACGGTCGAGGGCTCACGCGGACAGGTCGTCGCGCACCCCGCGCTATCCGAACTGCGCTCCACGGCTGATGCTCAGCCGGCTGCTGGCCCGGTTGGAGCTGCCGGACGAGAACGCGCCAGTCTCCCGCACCGCTCCACCCACGGTCGGCGGGCCGCTGCATCGCGGTGGGCATCTCAGGGTGGTCGGCGTGGCACGGCGTAAGCCTGGCCCAACGGCGCGCGAGGGCGCCGACGCCGTCGGTTGCCCACGTAGGTCCGGCAGGTCGGCTACTCCGCCATCATCCGCGACCGCTGCCATGGGCTCCCGGGACTGACCTCGGGGCCGAGCACATGCGGCGGATCGGAGCGTCGCGGCAGTGTTGCAGCGAGCGCAACCGGTCCTACTGCATGACTGTTCTCGACTGGCGGCTGCCGTCGTCCCAGGAGGTCGCCGCCGGACTCACAAAGGGGCCCGAGGGCCGGTGACCGGTCACCGCCCCGGGCCTTGCACCAGATCACGGGAGGGAAGACACTCCCACTCTCGAACCAGGCCCCTATGGTCGATTCCGACGGGGAGGGGCGTCACATGCACGCAGTCCTGGTGAACGTGCAGATCAAGTCCGGGTCGGCACGACGAAGCGTTGGAAAGTTTTGCGGACGGATGTGGTCCCGCGGGTGAAGGGGCTCCAGGCTTCGTCAGGGGGACTTGGTTCGGCGATCGCGAGACAGGTCACGGACTCGTCCTGTTCGAGTCGGAGCAGCAGGCTCAGCAGATGGCGGGCATGGTTACCGCAGAAGCTGACGACCCGGTGGAGATCCAGGACGTCAAGGTCTATGAGGTGAACGCCGAGGCCTGACAGTCCTGTGGGCAAAGCAGTACGGCCCTGCGCGGAAGTTCGCCCTGACCCGCGCATTCCCGGCTTGTGCGGCCTGCGACTGGGCCACCATCACCCGCCCTGACCTGCAAAACAGGACACTGCCGCGAAGGCCACGTCCTGTTGGCGCAACGGGCGCAGGTCGAGGCCGTTCCGGGGACGCGGAGGCCGGTCGCCGGGTGGCGCCCGGCTCAGCGCTCCCGCTGTCCGGATCCGGCACCGAGCGCTGGGCCGAGCCGCTCGAGCAGCTCCGGCGACACGTCCTGCCCGCCCCGCTCGATGCGTACCACCTCGCCCGGATCCGTGCCGAGGGCGGAGGCGAGCTCGGCGTGGCTCAGGTCCCGCTGCTCACGTGCCTCGCGGATCAGGGCGCCGATCCGGGAGAGGTAGGCCTTCGTCAGCTCGCGCTGCGCGCAGGCCTGCCGGGCGAGGGACGCGATCTGGTCGAGGTAGACGGCCGTCATAGGTGACCTTAGCGCGGGTGCGGGAGCGGCCGGGGCTCCCGTGATCTTCGCGTGTCGGACAAGCGGCGCGTCCTCGTCGCCGCAACGGGCTACTGCCGGGCCGTCACGACGGGCTATGGACGGGTTCTCCAGCCAGCGCGATCCTGCCTGAGCCCCCTGCGCGGGGGAACACCCGCCGACGGAAGTGCAGCCAACGTGACCATCTCGATGCAAGGCGTCATCTCCGGTGTCCCCTGCCCCGTCTGCGCCGTGCGCGGTGACGAGCCGCGCCGGCTGGAGGAGTTCCTCGGCGACGGGGAGTTCACGGTCGACATGGCCGGTCACCGCTACGTGGTCCGCGGCTGCGGCAGCCGGCGGGACGACGTCGTGCGCTTCTACGAGAAGGACGAGCCGGCGGGCCGGGACGTGCGGGTCTGGCAGGTGACGCCGGCCGAGCAGGGCGGTTTCCGGGCGGAGCACGTCGCGGCCTTCTGAAACGGGTTCGGCACTGCGTACGTGCGCCCGAAACCGCACGCTCCACCGCGCCGCCGGGGGGGAGCCGGCAGAAGCAGCGGGCTAGGGTTTCGGTAGTCGTCGGCGGAGGGAACATGGCAGAGCCGCTGGTGGCGCCCGCGGATGCTCCGGTGTCGAACCGGATCTGGACGCTGCCGAACGTCCTGTCGCTGCTGCGCCTGGCGGGGGTGCCGCTGTTCCTCTACTGGACGCTGGAGACCCACCAGGACGGCCGGGCGATCCTGCTGCTGATGGCCGCGGGGGTCAGCGACTACCTCGACGGGATGATCGCTCGTCGCTACAACAGCTTCAGCCGGCTCGGGCAGCTGCTCGACCCGCTCGCCGACCGGCTGTACATCCTCGCCACGCTGCTCGCCCTCGTCGCCCGCGACGGGCTGCCGATCTGGTGGGCCCTGGGCCTGATCGGGCGCGACCTGCTGCTCGGCCTGTGCCTGCCGATCCTGCGCAAGCACGGGTACGGCCCGCTGCCGGTGCACTTCCTGGGCAAGGCCGCCACCTTCAACCTGCTGTACGCCTTCCCGATGCTGCTGGCAGCCCTTCCCGAGAACGACGGGCCGCTCGCCACGGTCTTCCGGCCGATGGGCTGGGCGTTCGCCACATGGGGGAGCCTTCTGTACCTTTGGGCCGGAGTGCTCTACGTCGTGCAGGTGCGCCAGCTCGTCCGGGCTGACACCCGCTAACGGGCGGAGGATCCCGTGAGGGCCGTGGTCATGGCCGGCGGCGAGGGCACCCGGCTGAGGCCCATGACGGCCAACCAGCCCAAGCCGCTCCTGCCGGTCGCCAACCGGCCGATCATGGAGCACGTCCTGCGCCTGCTCAAGCGGCACGGGTTCGAGGAGACGGTGGTGACCGTCCAGTTCCTCGCGAGCCTCGTGCGCACCTACTTCGGTGACGGCGACGACCTCGGCATGTCCCTCACGTACGCGACCGAGGAGTCCCCGCTCGGCACGGCCGGCTCGGTCCGCAACGCCGAGCCGGCCCTGCGCGACGGCGCCTTCCTCGTCATCTCCGGCGACGCGCTCACCGACATCGACCTCGACGGGCTGGTGCAGGCCCACCGGAAGGTCGGAGCCCTCGTCACGGTCTGCCTGGCCCGGGTCCCGAACCCGCTGGAGTTCGGGATCGTCATCCAGAACGAGGACGGCCGCATCCAGCGCTTCCTGGAGAAGCCGACGTGGGGGCAGGTGTTCAGCGACACCGTGAACACCGGGATCTACGTGATGGAGCCCGAGGTCTTCGACCACGTCGAGCACGGGCGCGCGGTGGACTGGTCCGCCGACGTCTTCCCAGCCCTGCTGGCACGGGGCGCCCCCCTGTACGGCCACGTCGCCGAGGGCTACTGGGAGGACGTCGGAAGCCTCGACTCCTACGTCCGGGCCAACGCCGACGTCCTGCACCGCCGGGTCGACGTGGAGATGCAGGGCTTCGAGATGGCGCCCGGGATCTGGGTCGGCGACGGCGTGGACCTCGACCCGGACGCCGAGCTCACGGGGCCATTGTGCATCGGTGACTACGTCAAGGTCGAGGCCGGGGCGAAGATCCGGCCGCTCACCGTCCTCGGCGACAACGTGATCGTGAAGGGCGGCGCGGTGCTCGAGCGCGCGGTCGTCCACGACAACGTGTTCATCGGGCCGCAGGTGGGCCTGCGCGGCTGCGTCATCGGCAAGAACACCGACGTCATGCGGGCGGCCCGCATCGAGGAGGGGGCGGTCGTCGGCGACGAGTGCGTCGTGGAGGAGGAGGCCTTCCTCGCCAGCGGCGTCAAGGTCTACCCGTTCAAGACGATCGAGGCCGGGGCGGTCGTCCACACCAGCGTCATCTGGGAGAGCCGTGGCTCCTCTGCCCTGTTCGGGCCCCGGGGCGTGTCCGGGCTGGTCAACGTGGAGATCACCCCGGAGTTCGTCGTACGCCTGGCCTCCGCCTACGCGACGACGCTGCGCAAGGGCAGCGTCGTCGTCACCTCCCGGGACGGCTCACGGGCCGCTCAGGCCCTGAAGCGGGCGGTGATCTCGGCGCTGAACGCCAGTGCGGTCGACGTCCACGACCTGGAGGTGGCGCCGCTGCCGGTCGCCAGGTTCCAGACGAGGGAGGGCCCGGCCGCCGGGGGCGTGATGCTGCGCACGACGCCGGGCGACGCGCAGTCGGTCGACATCGTCTTCCTCGACGCGCAGGGTGCCGACCTGTCGCCGGCGCAGCAGAGGGCCCTCGAGCGGGTGCTCAGCCGGCAGGAGTTCCGCCGGGCGTTCCCCGGCGAGATCGCCGAGCGGACGTTCCCCTCCCGCACGGTGGAGACGTACGCGCAGGAGCTGCTGCGGGCGGTGGACATGACCGGGGTGGCGGAAGCCGGGCTGAAGATCGTGCTCGACACCGCCGGGGGAGCGGTCTCCCTCGTCCTGCCCACCCTGCTCGGCCGGCTGGGGATCGACGTCCTCACGGTCAACAACCGGCTGAGCGAGACGGCTGCGAACGAGACCATGGTCGACCAGATGCGCGACCTCGACCGTCTGGGCGAGCTGGTCTCCAGCTCCCGGGCCGACTTCGGCGTCCGCTTCGACCAGGTCGGCGAACGGCTGGCCCTGGTCGACGAGCTCGGCCACCTGGTGCAGGACGACCGGGCGCTGCTCGTCGTGCTGGACCTCGTCGCCGCGGAGCGGCGCGGCGGACGGATCGCTCTGCCGGTCACCACGACCCGGGTGGCCGAGCAGGTCACCGGCTTCCACGGCACGCAGATCCTGTGGGTGTCGACAGCACCGGACGACCTCACGCGGGCCGCGGCCCAGCCCGGTGTGATCTTCGCGGGCGACGGCCGGGGCGGGCTCGTGATCCCGGAGTTCTCGCCGGCGCTCGACGGGCTGGCCGCCTTCGTCCGGCTGCTCGGGCTGGTGGCGCGGACCAGGCTGACCCTGTCCCAGATCGACGCCCGCATCCCGCGTGCCCACCTGGTGCGTCGCTCGGTGCCGACGCCGTGGGCGGTCAAGGGCGCGGTCATGCGCACCGTCATGCAGGCGGCCTCCTCCCGGCACGTCGACACGACCGACGGGGTGCGGGTGGTCGAGGACGACGGGCGCTGGGCCCTGGTCCTGCCCGACCCGGCCGAGGCGGTGACGCACATCTGGGCCGAGGGGGCGGGAGCGGGTGAGGCCGCCGAGCTGCTGACGAGCTGGGTGGACGTGGTGCAGAGCACGTCCTGACCGCAGGCCCGAGCCTTGCGGCAGGATGAGCGGGTGCCGAGCGCCCGCCCCGACGTGCCGGCGACCGCCTCACCATCGCCGCGGGCCGACGCCTCGATGTCCCTGCTGGTGGACGTGATGGCCCACACGCTCGACGAGGCCTACGCCGAGCGGGCCGCGCAACGGGCGGGGGAGCGTGGCGGCGCGCCCGTCCCGCCGCCGCCGCACCCCCGCCGGCGCAGCGCCATGGGCCTGCTGTCCCTGGTCGCGCTGGGCGTGGTGACGGGCACGGCCGTCGGGCAGGTCCGGGAGGGTCAGCAGGCGACCACCGGCCTGCGCGCGGACCTCGCCGCTTCGGCGGAGAAGCTCACGGCCACCAGTGACGAGCTCGCCCTGCGGGCCGACAGTCTGCGCGCCGAGGTCGAGGCGGTGCGCGACGCCACGCTCGGCAGCGATGCGGACGGCCGGGCCCTGACCGAGCGGCTGACCGCGCTGGGGCTGGCGAGCGGCACCGCGCCGGTCCAGGGGCCGGGCATCGTGGTCACGCTCCGGGACGCCCCGGACGACAACGACCCGGTCGCCGCTCCCGGCCGCCCGGGGACCGCCCCGAACGGGCGGGTGCAGGACCGCGACCTGCAGGACGTGGTCAACAGCCTCTGGGCGGCAGGTGCCGAGGCGATCGTGGTCGACGGCCAGCGCCTGACGGCGCGTACGGCCATCCGCAGCGCCGGGGAGGCGATCCTCGTCGACTTCCGTCCGCTGTCCAGCCCGTACGAGATCTCGGCTCTGGGGGACGCCGAGAACCTGGAGCTGGAGTTCCTCGACGGCCCCAGCGGGCGTCGCCTGCAGACCTTCCAGTCGCTGTACGGCATCGTGTTCGACGTGCGCCGCGCGGACTCGCTGTCCCTCCCCGGAGCGGCCGCGCCCGAGCTGCGCGCGGCTCGCCCCCTGGAACCCTCGTGATCCCGGCGCTCGCCCTCGTGCTGGGGGTCACCCTCGGCCTGGTGCTCGAGCCGACGGTGCCGGCCGCCCTCCAGCCCTACCTGCCGATCGCGGTCGTGGCCGCCCTCGACGCCGTCTTCGGTGCGGTGCGGGCGCAGCTCGAGGGGATCTTCGACGACCGGGTGTTCGTCGTGTCGTTCGTGAGCAACGTCCTGGTCGCCGGTCTGGTGGTCTTCCTCGGTGACCAGCTCGGAGTGGGGGGGCAGCTCTCGACCGGCGTGGTCGTCGTCCTCGGCATCCGGATCTTCAGCAACGCCGCGGCGATCCGCCGCCGGGTGTTCCACGCATGACGCTGCCGGCCGAGCCCGGCGCCGCCGGGCCCGACTCGCCGGGCAGCCTGCTCCGCCGGCTGCTCACCCCGCGCTTTCGCCGGGTGGACCTCGCCGTGGCCGCCCTGCTGGCCGTGCTCGGCTTCGCCGCCGTCATCCAGGTCCGCTCGACCCAGGCGGAGGGGCCCCTGGCGGCGGCCCGCCAGGGGGACCTGGTGCAGATCCTCGACGAGCTGACCAACCGCAACGACCGGCTCCGCGAGGAGATCTCCGCGCTGGAGCAGGCCCGGCGGGAGATCACCACCGGCACGGACCGGTCCGAGGCAGCGCTGGCGGAGGCCCGTCGGCGCGCCCAGCTGCTGGGAGTGCTCGCCGGGACCGTGCCTGCCGCCGGCCCGGGCCTTCGCCTGA
The DNA here is from genome assembly GCA_030447385.1 of Mycobacteriales bacterium. GTDB lineage: Bacteria > Actinomycetota > Actinomycetes > Mycobacteriales > SCTD01 > SCTD01. The sequence continues at coordinate 688,540 of JAUJOY010000002.1, read as the reverse complement.
CGATCAGCGACCCGCGCGGGCAGATCGGGCCGGAGGTGCTGCTCAACGCCCTCGAGGAGCTGCGGGCGGCCGGCGCGGAGGCCCTCCAGCTCGAAGGGGCCACGGCAGGCGGTACGCCGGCGCCCCCCGCCGTCCGGGTCGTGGCCAGCACCTCCTTCCTGGAGGGAGAGGACGGTGGCGTGCTGGTGGACGGCACCCTGCTGCAGCCGCCGTACCGCTTCGTGGTGGTCGGGGACCCGGCCACGCTGGCGACGGCGCTGAGCATCCCCGGCGGAGTGGAGGACGACGTCGTGCAGCGTGGCGGCCGCGCGCTGGTCGAGCGCAGCGAGGACGTACGCGTGACCGCTGTCCGCCCGCTGCCCGAGCCTCGTTACGCTCGCCCTGCTGCCTAGCGGCTTGCGCCCGCAGGCCGCACCGACCAGGGGAAGGAGCGCCGTGCCGACCGACGAGGTCCGATACACCGCCGACCACGAGTGGGTCCGGGTCATGGACAGCGGGCAGGAGGCGGTGCTGCGCATCGGCATCACCGACTTCGCCCAGGAGGCGCTCGGGGACATCGTCTTCGTCACCCTGCCCCCCGTCGGCACCGAGCTCACCGCCGGCCAGTCGCTGGGCGAGGTGGAGAGCACGAAGAGCGTCTCGGAGATCTACGCGCCGGTGGCCGGTCGCGTCACGGCGCGCAACGACCAGCTCGACGGCTCCCCCGAGCTGGTCAACGCCGACCCCCTCGGGGCCGGCTGGATGATCGAGCTCGCCCCGGCAGAGGGAGCCGAGCACGCGTTCGGCGAGGCGGCGCTGCTCGACGCCGATGCCTACGCCGCGCTCGTGCAGCAGGGCAGCTGATCATGGGTGGACCTGAGGTAGAGGTCGAAACGCGGAGCAGTCGGGCCGGCGGTTGACCCCGCCCCGAGGGCCCGACTAGTTTCGCGCTCCTGGCACTGCCGGGTTGCGCGGGGGCGGTGGTCCGGGCAGAGGTTCCCGCGTACCCAGCAGGACAAGCCGCACCTTCACCATCCGATTCGAGCACCATCCGACTCGAGCACCATCACCCGGGAGGCGGCGAACACCGTGTTCTGCAACCAGTGCGGCCATCAGAACCCGGACGGCAGCCGGTTCTGCGGTCGCTGCGGCACGGCCCTGGGCCGCGCGGGCGGCGGGGAGCGTCAGGCGGACAGCACGTCGACCATCTCGCTGGCTGCGCTCGAGGGCGCGCTCGAGGCCGATCCCGCCGCACCGCCCGTCGAGCCCGCGCCGGACACGGCCGAGGGCGGGGCGCTCGAGGCCCTGCCGACGGGCAGCGCGCTGCTCGTCGTCAAGCGCGGCCCCAACGCCGGCAGCCGCTTCCTGCTCGACGGCGAGGTCACCACCGCGGGACGCCACCCCGAGTCCGACATCTTCCTGGACGACGTCACCGTCTCGCGACGCCACGCCGAGTTCGTCCGCGAGGGCGCCGGCTTCGTCGTGCGCGACGTCGGGAGCCTGAACGGCACCTACCTCAACCGCGAGCGCATCGACGCCGCCGGGCTGGCAGGAGGCGATGAGGTGCAGATCGGCAAGTACCGCCTCGTCTTCCTCGTCGGCCCGCGCGGCGGCGAGGCGTGACGGCGGGTCTCGGAGCAGCGGGAGGCCTTCCCACACGCTCGTTCATGAGCATCGGCGAGGTGCTCAGCCAGCTGCGCCCGGAGTTCTCCGACATCACGATCTCCAAGATCCGGTTCCTGGAGGCGGAGGGGCTGGTCGAGCCCGAGCGCACCGCTTCCGGATACCGCAAGTTCTCCCGGGAGGACCTGGCCCGGCTGCGCTACGTGCTGTCGGCGCAGCGCGACCACTACCTGCCCCTGCGGGTCATCAAGGACCACCTCGACGCGATCGACCGCGGCCTCGAGCCACCGGCGACCGGCGGAACAGGTCCCAAGGTGCCAAGGGCCCTCGTGGCGGCCGAGGGGCTGCCCGGGCCCGATGCCTTCCTGCCCGACGTCAGCGAGATCCGGCTGTCGCGCAAGGAGCTGATGGACGCTGCCGGCCTGACCCCCGACCAGCTCGACCAGCTCGAGCAGTACGGCCTGCTCGGGCCGCGCCAGGGCGGCAGCCACTACGACGGCGACGCGCTGGTCGTCGCCAAGACGGTGGCCGAGATGGCCCGGTTCGGGATCGAGGCCCGTCACCTGCGCCCGTTCAAGGCTGCGGCAGAACGCGAGATCGGCCTCGTCGAGCAGGTCGTCACGCCGCTCGTCCGGCAGCGCAACCCGGAGGCCCGGGCCCGCGCCGACGAGGTGGCGCGGGAGCTCGCGGCGCTGTCGGTCAAGCTGCACGCCACGCTCGTGCGCGCCGGGCTCGGGCCGGGCCTTCGTCGCTGAGTCGCAGCCTGCCAGCGGCTTTGGCGGGGGTAGGCTCGCAGGATCCGAGGCCGACCCCGAGCCCGACGGCTCGGGAACACAGCCCGGGGACCTTCGCGCCCAGCCTGCGCAGCAGCCACCCCTGCACGTCGAGGAGGAGTCCGTGGACGAGGCCGGTGAGGGCACCTCGCTGTCGGAGCTCAGCGTGGTGGGAGTGCGGGTGGAGCTGCCGAGCCAGCAGCCGATCGTGCTGCTCAAGGAGGTGGACGGCGACCGCTACCTCCCCATCTGGATCGGCGCCGTGGAGGCCACGGCGATCGCGTTCGCCCAGCAGGGCGTGGTCACCGCCCGCCCCATGACGCACGACCTCATGCGTGACCTGCTCGAGGCCTTCCAGCGCACGCTCCAGACGGTGACGATCACCGAGCTGCGCGAGGGCGTCTTCTACGCCGAGCTCGGCTTCGAGGGCGGGGTCACCGTCAGCGCGCGTCCCTCGGACGCGATCGCGCTCGCCATCCGCAGCGGCGCGGTGATCCGCAGTGAGGAGGCGGTGCTCGGAGAGGCGGGGATCTCCATCCCGGACGAGCAGGAGGACGAGGTCGAGAAGTTCCGGGAGTTCCTGAACACGATCACGCCGGAGGACTTCGAGGGCGGGCAGTCACCCTCTACCTGAGGTTCAGGGTTGCGACGCGCCGGACGGACGTCGTTGACCCGGCCGCGGCTGCTCCCTAACGTCCGTGGCGGTCCTACCGCCAGCACAGTGGCCACAGCGCACGATCACGACAGGAGCCGGACGTGGTGGACGAGCCCGCAGAGCCTTCCGCGCCGGCGGCCGCAGGTCGCGTCCCGCTGGGCCTGCAGGGGACCCTGTTCGACGACCTGCCCGAGAGCGAGCGGCCGGGCGCCGCACCCGAGGACATCGGCTACCGCGGGCCGACGGCCTGCAACGTCGCCGGGATCTCCTACCGCCAGCTGGACTACTGGGCCCGCACGGGTCTGGTGGAGCCCACCGTGCGTGAGGCCGCCGGATCCGGGACGCAGCGGCTCTACTCCTTCCGCGACATCCTGGTGCTCAAGCTGGTCAAGAAGCTGCTGGACGTGGGCATCTCGCTGCACAACATCCGCACCGCCATCGGCACCCTGCGCGGCCGTGGCGTGGCGGACCTGGCCGAGATCACGCTGATGAGCGACGGCACCACGGTCTACGAGTGCACGTCCACCGACGAGATGGTCGACCTGCTCCAGGGGGACCAGGCGGTGTTCGGGATCGCCGTCGGACGCCACGTACGCGAGGTCGAGGGCACCCTCGCCGCCCTGCCCGGGGAGCGGGCCACCAGCGCAGGCGCCTCCGCAGCGGCTGCCGGCGCGGGCGAGGGCGCCGCCCCGTCGGCGGACGAGCTGTCCACTCGCCGCCGTCGGCGTACGACCGCCTGACGAGCGCGCAGGGCCGAGCGCCGCGCGGCAGCCGGATCGCCCGCCGCCGCGCTGCTAACCTGGCGGGGCTGACGATCCCGTGCGGGAGAGTTCCCTCGCCGCCAGCGGGGGGCGCCGAAGGAGCAATCCTCCCCACCACCAACCTCTCAGGCACCAGGACCGCGCGGGTCAGGCAACTCTGGAAAGCGGACGGGCCGGTGCGCCGGCCCGGCCCACCGACGGTGCAAACCCCTCGGGGTGAAGCTCTCAGGTCCAGCAACAGAGCGGGAGGGCAGCGGTGCGTGTCCGCGCGCCGTCCCGGCAGCTGCCAGGAGCCCTCATGAGCGCCTCGCCCCTCCCGCCCGACCGGTCGTCCACCGCGCAGCCGCGGCCGAGCCTTGCCGAGCTGGAGTCGGCGGCGCCGTTCGCCGACCGGCACATCGGGCCGGACCTGACCGAGCAGGCCAAGATGCTCGCCTTCCTGGGCTACGACAGCCTCGACGAGCTCGCCTCGGCCGCGATCCCGGCCGCCATCACCGCCGCCGAGGGGCTCGACCTGCCGGCCGGCCGCTCGGAGCCCGAGGTGCTGGCTGAGATGCGGGACTACGCGGACTCGAACCGTGTGACCGTGCCCATGATCGGGCTGGGCTACTCCGGAACGCACACCCCGCCGGTGATCCAGCGCAACGTGCTCGAGAGCCCGGCCTGGTACACCGCCTACACGCCCTACCAGCCCGAGATCAGCCAGGGCCGGCTCGAGGCGCTGCTGAACTTCCAGACGGTGGTCACCGACCTCACGGGCCTGGCCGTCGCAGGGGCGTCACTGCTCGACGAGGCGACCGCGGCGGCCGAGGCGATGACCCTCGTGCGGCGCAGCAGCAAGGCACCGGCGGACGCGGTCTTCCTCGTCGACGGGGACTGCCTGCCGCAGACGCTGGCCGTGGTGCGGACCCGCGCGGAGCCGCTCGGACTGTCCGTGCAGGTGGCCGACCTGTCCGGCGGGCTGCCCGCGGACTCAGCCCCCTTCGGGATCCTGCTGGCCTATCCGGGCGCGAGCGGCAGCGTCCGTGACCTGCGCCCCGTCATCGAGCAGGCCCACGAGCGGGGGGCGCTGGTCGTCGTGGCCGCCGACCTGCTCGCCCTCACGCTCCTGCAGAGCCCGGGGGAGATGGGCGCCGACGTGGTGATCGGCTCCAGCCAGCGCTTCGGGGTCCCGCTGGGCTACGGCGGGCCGCACGCCGGCTACCTGGCGGTCCGGCGTGGCCTGGAGCGGACGATGCCCGGGCGCCTCGTGGGGGTCAGCGTGGATGCCGACGGCGCGCCCGCGTACCGCCTGGCCCTGCAGACGCGGGAGCAGCACATCCGCCGGGAGAAGGCGACGAGCAACATCTGCACGGCCCAGGTGCTGCTCGCGGTGATCGCCGGGATGTACGCCGTCTTCCACGGGCCGCAGGGGCTGCGCGACATCGCGCGGCGCACCGGCCGGATGGCGAGCCTGCTCGGCGCGGCGCTGGACCGGCTGCCGCAGGTCGAGCTCGTGCACCACGCCTACTTCGACACGGTCACCCTGCGCGTGCCCGGCCGTGCCGGGGAGATCCTCGCCCGCGCCGCGGAGGCGGGCGTGGACCTGCGCCCGGTCGACGGCGACACGCTCGCGGTGAGCACCGACGAGACCACCACGCGGGCTCACCTGGACGTCGTCGTCGCGGCCTTCGGCGGGCCGGTCACGGACTGGGACGCGCTGGACGCCGACACGCCGGAGGCGCTTCCTGCAGACCTCGGCCGCCAGTCGAGCTACCTCACCGCTGCCGTCTTCTCCGACCACCGCAACGAGACGGCGCTGCTGCGCTACCTGCGCCGGCTGGCCGACCGCGACCTCGCGCTGGACCGGACGATGATCCCGCTGGGCTCGTGCACCATGAAGCTCAACGCCACGACCGAGATGCAGCCGATCACCTGGCCCGAGTTCGCCGGGCTGCACCCCTTCACCCCGCCGTCCAACGCCCGCGGCTACCGCCGGCTGATCGACGACCTCGAGCGATGGCTGTGCGAGATCACCGGCTATGACGCGGTGAGCCTGCAGCCCAACGCCGGATCCCAGGGGGAGCTCGCCGGGCTGCTCGCCATCCGCGCCTTCCACCGGGCGCACGGCGAGACCGAGCGCGACGTCTGCCTGATCCCGTCCAGTGCCCACGGCACCAATGCGGCCAGCGCGGTCATGGCCGGGATGCGGGTCGTGGTGGTCGCCAGCGCACCCACCGGTGACGTGGACGTGGACGACCTGCACCAGAAGATCGCCCAGCACGGGAACCGGCTGGCGGCGCTCATGGTCACCTACCCCAGCACGCACGGGGTGTTCGAGGACACGATCAGCGACATCTGCGCGTCGGTGCACGACGCCGGCGGCCAGGTCTACGTCGACGGCGCCAACCTCAACGCGCTGGTCGGGCTGGCCAGACCCGGCCGCTTCGGCGCGGACGTGAGCCACCTCAACCTCCACAAGACGTTCTGCATCCCGCACGGCGGTGGCGGTCCCGGCATCGGGCCGGTGGCCGTACGCGCGCACCTGGCTCCCTACCTGCCGAACCACCCGTGCGACGACGCGGCCGGCCCCGCGACCGGCCCGGGTCCGATCAGCGCCGCGCCCTACGGCAGCGCGGGGATCCTGCCGATCAGCTGGGCGTACATCCGGCTCATGGGAGCGCAGGGGCTCACCCGCGCGACCCTGGTCGCGGTGCTGTCGGCCAACTACGTGGCGCGGCGCCTGCAGCCGTACTTCCCGGTGCTCTACACCGGCCGCGACGGCCTCGTCGCGCACGAGTGCATCGTCGACCTGCGGCAGATCACTTCGTCGACGGGGGTGAGCGTCGACGACGTCGCGAAGCGCCTGATCGACTACGGCTTCCACGCCCCGACGATGAGCTTCCCCGTGCCCGGCACGTTGATGATCGAGCCGACGGAGAGCGAGGACCTGACCGAGCTCGACCGGTTCTGCGCCGCGATGATCTCGATCCGCCAGGAGATCGAGGAGGTGGCCGGCGGGACCTGGCCGCGCGAGGACAACCCGCTGCGGAACGCTCCGCACACCGCGTCCTGCGTCACCGGCCCCTGGAAGCGGCCCTACCCGCGGCAGCTGGCGGCCTTCCCGGCCGGGGTGGCACGTACCTCGAAGTACTGGCCGCCGGTCCGCCGGGTCGACGGCGCGTACGGCGACCGCAACCTGGTCTGCTCGTGCCCCTCACCCGAGGCCTACGAGAGCTGATGGCCCGGGGCGCCGAGCTCAGGCGGCGCGGTGCCTGCGCCGGCTGGGCCGGGCGGAGGTGTGGGTCAGGCGGATCTCAAGGAGCGCTCAGGCGGCGCCGGCCAGGCGGCACGACGGGCGGTGCGGTGCGATGGTCCGGCCGTCAGGAAGGATCTCGCCGGTGTCCTCGAACACCACGACCCCGTTGCACAGCAGGCTCCACCCCTGCTCCGGGTGGCGCGAGACCACCCGCGCGGCGTCGTGATCAGCCGCATTCGCGCTGGGGCAGGCGGGGACGTGCTGGCACGTGCCGGGCATCGTGCTGGAGATCGTGCTGCTGTACATCGCCAAGCTCCTGGTCCGAAGAGTGCTACCGGATCGTCAACACACTGTCATCGTCGGGCTCTTCCCGTGGGGACTGAACGACTGGTCGGTGGACAGCCGGGCCATATTTGCCCCCCCGAAGGGGCTAGTGCCCCCGCCAGGGGCCGATCCGCGGGAGCGGCGTCCCGCGCCGAGGTGGACCGCTGGGAGTGGCGGCCGGGCGACCGGAGCGACCCGGTCACCGGCCTGCGCGACTTCCTGGCCGGCCACGGGCTCGGAGGGGAGCCCGCGACCCAGCGCGGGCCGGTGACGGTGGCGCTGCTGGTCGGGGCGGTCGGTGCGGCACTGCTCGCAGGCGTGCGTCCGGGGCGCGGCTCCCCCGTTGCCGCCGTCCCGGAGATCGCAGCGGTGGCCCTTCGCGGGGCGGTGGACGTCCGGGCGGCCTCGAGCCGGGCGGCACAGCACCCGCGTCCGTCGCGGGTGGGGGAGTGGACCCCGTCATGGACCGACACCGAGCACGCCGTCGCCGTGGAGACGGCGCGGCAGGCCATCGCGCGGGGCGAGGTCTACCAGGCCAACGTCGTCGGCCACCGCAGCGCCGGGCACCGGGCCGCCCCGCGGGAGCTGGCCGCGGCCGTTGCGGGACTGCCCGGTGCGGTGTGCGGGGGAGTGCTGGCCGGCGAGGGCTGGGCAGTGGGAAGCGGCTCACCCGAGCGCCTGGTGCAGGTCGAGGGGGGACGGGTCACGACGATGCCCATGAAGGGCACGATCGCCGTGGGACCGGGCTCCCGGGAGGTGCTGCTGGGCAGCGTCAAGGACCGCGCCGAGCACGTGATGATCGTCGATCTCGAGCGCAACGACCTGTCCCGGGTGGCGGAGGTGGGCACGGTCGAGGTGGAGCGGCTGTACGACCTGGTCGAGTGGTCGGGCCTGTTGCAGGCCAGCTCGACCGTCACCGCCCGGCTCGCCGGCGGCGTGACGACGATGGACGTGCTCAGTGCCCTGCTGCCCGGCGGCTCGGTCACCGGAGCGCCCAAGGCCGCCGCGTGCTCGCTGCTGGCCGACCTCGAGCCGGTCGGGCGCGGACCGGCCATGGGCGCGCTGGGGCTGCTCTGGCCGGGCGGGATGGACCTGGGCCTGACGATCCGCACCGTCGGCGTCGACGAGGACCGGGTCCATCTCTGGGCGGGGGGTGGGATCACCTGGAGCAGCGACCCGCGGCGCGAGGTCGAGGAGGCCCACGCCAAGGCCGGTCCGGTGGTGGCCGCGCTGCACGGCCGCCGTCCTGGCTGAGCCGGCACGGCTGCGTCCCTCTCGGGGCTGGGCCCCGGCTCAGGTGCGTCCCTCCTCCTCCTGAGCCTCCCGCAGCGCCGCCGGTCCGGTCATCCACTCGGCGCGGATCACCGGGTAGCCGGCCTGCTCGTAGGCCTCGCAGACCTCGGGGTCGTCGTCCACCACGACGGCGACGACCCGGCCGGCGGCCAGCCGCCGCAGCAGCTCGGGCTTGGCAAGGCGCGCCGGCCGCCGGTCGCGGCCGCTGCGCATTGACAGCCGCCCCGGGGGCAGGCCGTGCCGGGCGAACCACTGCAGCGTGTCCTCGCGGCAGCGCTCGGGTCGGCCGGTGACGTAGACGACCTCGCAGTCCTTCGCGCTCTCGATCGCCAGCGCGACGCCGGCCGCCAGCGGCGGGTCGTCCGGCGCGGCGGCGAAGAAGGCGTCCCAGTCCTTGTGGCGCTGCTCGAGGTGAGGCAAGCGGTGGCGTACGTCGGCCAGGACGCCGTCGATGTCGAACACGGCCAGCGGGCGGATCACGGCGGGGCCGCCGAAGGGACGAGCTTCTCCAGCGGAAGGAGCGACAGCAGCGCGATGCAGTGCGGCAGGAAGATGATCGTGACCATCGAGAAGGTCATCAGGTGGAAGCCGAGGAAGAACCCGGCCAGACCCCAGGTGATGCGCGGCTCGCGCCAGCGGACCAGGAGCAGGGGGGCGATGGCCAGCTCCATCAGCACCAGGGCGTACTGCGCGGCGTGCAGCACGGCCGGCATGTCGAGCAACGGCTCGGACAGGGGCGTGTTGCGCCGCAGCACGGCCCAGGTCAGCGTGGAGCCGTCGACCCAGCCCCACCCGCCGTAGCGGATCTTGGCGACCGCCGCCAGGGTATAGGTCGCCACCACCGCCAGCGCGATCATCGACAGCGCCCAGCCGGCAGCCTCGGTTCGCTCGCGGCTGCGCAGCGCCGCGCACCCGACGCTGGGCAGGACGAACAGCGCCACGAGGAACGCGAAGCGGTCGTGGTCGACCTTGCCGTAGCTCATCGCCACGACCATCCACTCCAGGTAGAGCACCGCGACCAGCCAGCCGGTGACGCGGGTGAGCCGGGAGCGCGCGGCGGCCAGGGCAGCCACCAGCGCCGCGGCCACCAGCACGACCTGCAGTGCCTCCACCCACGGACCGGGCGTTGGAAGGGGGAGCACCCGCCCGAGGCGCAGCGGCGCGTACAGCTCACCCGGCACCTGCGCGTGGGCGCGGACCCAGGTCGTGGTCAGCAGCACGTCCACCGGGACGAACAGGTAGACCACGACGCGCAGCACGGCGATCCGGGCCAGGGGGACGGGGGAGAACAGCCAGCGCCCGGGCTGGACCCGGGGCCGAAGGGCGGACGCGGCTGCCCGCTGCCGCACCGGGGCGGGCTCTGCCGCAGCCTCGGCCGTCACGGGGCCCGCCAGCTCACGAGGACGATCTCGCTCTGCTCGCCGGTGGGGCGGCTGTCGCGCAGGCGGTAGGTCCGCTCGACGACCCGCACCTCGACCAGCGGCGGCTCGTCCGGGCGCAGCGCCGCGTGTGCGGCGGCCAGGAGCCCCAGCAGCTCGGGGGAGGCGCGCAGGCGCTGGGCCTGCCCCTCGATCTCGGCCCGCCGCAGGCCCGTCGAGGTCTCGTCGACGACCCGCAGGCGCCCGCCGCTGTCGACCGCCTCCACGCGGGTGGACAGGACCAGCCCGTCCGGGTCCTCGCGCCCCGCGTACATCTTGAACGGCCCGAAGGGGAAGTCGTCGTCCTCCCCGAGGAAGGTGCCCCACAGGACCAGCGCGGCGACGACGAGCGTGACGAGCGCGCGCCCGCGACGTCCGGCGGCGGTCAGCATCGGCGCAGCCTAACCAGCCGGAGCCGGTCCGGACCGCTGCTTCGGCCGGGCGTCACGCGTGATCGAGTGTCGAGGTGTCCACGCTCGTCCAGCTCGGCCCGCCGCTGGGGGTGGCCCTCGTCGTCCTGGTCGCCGTCGGCTGCGCCGCGGCCGCCTGGGGGCAGCTCGGCCACGGGCGGGGGATCCTCACCGCGGCCCTGCGGGCGGTCGCCCAGCTGGCGGCGGTCGCGCTGCTGCTGGCGGCGATCGTCTCGTCCCTCGCGGCCAGCTTCGCCTTCGTGGCAGCGATGTACGCGATCGCCACGCTGACCGCGGCGCGGCGCGTCGGCGTGGCCCGTTCGGACGTGTGGTGCTCGCTGCCCGTCGGGGCCGGGCCGCTCCCGGTCGTCGCCGGGCTCCTCGCGATCGGGGTCCTCCCGGCCCAGGGGGTGGCCGTCGTCCCGGTGGCCGGCATCCTCATCGGCGGCGCGATGACCGCGACCGTGCTCGCCGGTCGCCGCGCGCTGGTGGAGCTGCACAACCGGGCAGGGGAGGTCGAGGCAGCTCAGGCCCTCGGGTTCGGCGACCGGGAGGCGGCGCTGATGGTCTGCCGGCCGGCGGCGTCCGAGGCCCTCGTGCCGGCGCTGGACCAGACCCGCACCGTCGGCCTGGTGGTCCTGCCGGGAGCCTTCGTCGGGACGCTGCTGGGTGGGGCCACTCCGGTGGAGGCGGGGGCGGTGCAGGTGCTGATCCTCGTGGGCGTGCTCACCGTGCAGGCGGTCGGCGTCGTCCTGACGGTGGAGCTGATCGCCCGGGGGCGGCTGAGGGGGGAGGCGTCAGGGGCCCCGGCCGGCCGGAGCCGGTCGACGCTGCGGGAAGGCCGGCGGCAGCGGGCCCGGCCGCGTTCCTCGTGATCCAGCCTGGCCCCGGGGCCGCGAGGGTCCGTCGTCGCGCCCTCCGGCGCTGAGAATGCGGTGGGCCCGGCGGCCGGGTGATCATCTGGATCGTGTCCTGGTCAGCGACACGCCGGCGTGTCCGGTGCGGATCCACGACCCAGATGATCCACTCGTGGGGCCGGGTTGCACGTACCCGCGGTGGAGCCGATGCGGCACCTCCCGTGCGAGCCCGCTCCCACGGCCTGCGACATAATGTCGATTATCGGCGATGCGCGGGAGGGATGGGGCCGCGGGACAGGTGGCCGGCGCGGGCTAGGTGTCGCCGGCGCCGGAGGCGTTCAGCGGCGGGAGCGGCAGGGGCAGCCCCGGCAGCCCGTCGATGCTGCGGGCGACGTGGTCCTTGCTGGCGAAGTAGTCGCTCAGCGACTGGTCGTCGACGCGGGCGAAGCGGCGCGCGTGCAGGTCCCGGTCGGCCTCGTAGGTCATCAACGGCACGGCGTAGCCGCAGGTGTCACGGATGCGCTCCGCCGTGACGACGATGATCGCGCGCAGCCCGTGCGGCGTCACGTCGAGGTTGAAGCGGGCCAGCAGGTCGGTCCACCGGGGGTCGTCGCGAAAGACCGGCTCGCCCTGCCCGTGCACGCGCAGGATGTTCGGCGGTCCCTGGAAGGCGCACCACATCAGGGTGATGCGCCCGTTCTCCCGCAGGTGCGCGATCGTCTCGGCGTTGCTGCCCGCGAAGTCGAGGTAGGCCAGCGAGGTCTCGTCGAGCACGACCAGGGACCCGGTCAGCCCCTTCGGCGACAGGTTGACCGTCCCGTTCGCGTCCAGCGGCGCGGTGCCGACGAAGAACATCGGCGCCTGCTCGATGAAGGTGCGAAGGCGCCCCTCGATGCGGTCGTAGGACTTCCCCATCCGCACAACCTACGGCCGGCGCTGCGCCCGGCAACAGCCCCGCTCCCGGGCTGGAGGGCCCTACGCGCAGGACTGCTCGAGGTCGTACACGCGCCCCTCGAGCGCGTGCAGCTCCTCGTCGGCCTGTTCGGTCACGTACGCGGCCGCGGACCCGGCCGTCAGCTCGACGTAGGCCTTGCGGGCGGCGTCCCGCTCGGCCCGCAGCTCCGGCAGGTCCCCACAGCTGCGCCCCGCGCACCCGGCGACCAGCGGCACCGCCAGGCCGAGGACGAGCAGACGCTGGAGGAGATCGGGCGGACGCTGCAGCACGCCGCTACGGCGCCGAGGTCTCCGCCTCGACGCGCTCGAGCACCTCGTCCAGCTGCTCCTTCGCGCCGGGCTCGCCCGCCTCGACCGCCGCGACCGCGCGGGAGACGTCGATCATGGTCTGCCGGTCGACCACCTTGACGCGCTCGCGGACCGCGTCGGCAACCGGGCCGTAGGCCTGCCCGAGCGCCCGCTCGTGCAGGTCCAGCAGCTCCCAGCCCTGCCATGTCGTGTAGTGGACGCCCTTCGCCTCGAGCAGCTCGATCACGGCCTCCGGGGAGGGTTCCGGGGCTGACGGCAGCGCCTCGAGGTCGGCCAGCAGGCTCCCCACGGTCTCGATCGCGTCGCCCTTGGTGTGCCCGATCAGGCCGACCGGCCCGCGCTTGACCCAGCCGTTGACGTACAGGCCGGGCAGCGGCTCGCCGTCCAGGCCGAGGATGCGACCGGCCTCGTGCGGAACGACGTGGTTGCGGCTGTCCCACGGCAGCCCGGGGAGCTCGGTGCTGCGGTAGCCCACGCACCGGTAGACCGCCTGCACCGGCCAGTCGTGGAACACGCCGGTGCCGCGGACGTTGCCATCCCCGGTGAGCTCGGTGCGCTCCGTGCGAAAGCCCTCGACCCGGCTCGCGCCGAGGACGGCAACCGGCGACTCGAAGAAGTGCAGGTGCAGCCGGCGCGGCCGGGTCCCCGCGTCGCGCATGGCGTACTTCTCCAGCTCGCGCACGACGAGCTTGGTCTGGTTGTCGGAGTGGATGGCCTGGACGCTGCCCTCGTCGTACTCGATGTCCTCGGGGTCCACGAGAACCTCGACGTTCGGCGAGTGGTCGAGCTCGCGCAGCTCGAGCGGGGTGAACTTCGCCTGCGCGGGTCCGCGCCTGGCGAACACGTGCACCTCGCGCACCGGGTTCTGAGCCAGGCCGGCGTGGACGTTGTCGGCGATCTCGGTGACCAGCAGCTCGTCGGCGGTCTTGGACAGCATCCGCGCGACGTCGAGGGCGACGTTGCCGGCGCCCACCACGGCCACCGACTCCGCGTCGAGCGGCCAGTCCCGCGGCACCTCGGGGTGGCCGTCGAACCAGGAGACGAAGTCGGCTCCCCCGAAGCTGCCCGGCAGGTCGATACCGGGGATGTCGAGGTCGCGGTCCTTCTCGGCGCCGGTCGTGAAGACGACGGCGTCGTAGTGGCGGCGCAGGTCATCGAGCTTGAGGTCCACGCCGTACTCGACGTTGCCCAGCAGGCGCACCTGCGGCTTGGACAGCACCTGGTGCAGCGCCTTGATGATGCCCTTGATGCGGGGGTGGTCCGGCGCGACCCCGTAGCGGATGAGGCCGAACGGAGCCGGCTGGCGCTCGAACAGGTCGATCGACACCTGCAGGTCGGACTTCATGAGCACGTCGGCGGCGTAGACCCCCGCCGGACCCGCGCCGACGACGGCGACCCGCAGCGGCCGGTCCTCCGTGCTGCCTGGGCGCACCACAGGTCTCCTCCTAGCGTCCGACGTCCGCACGCCTCGCGCGCAGCCTCCAGCGCCAACGCGGCCGGAGGGAGCCATTGTTCCGTACCTCGCCGCCGACCGCCCCGCGCGAAGCGGACCGGCGGTGCCCCTACGAGCCCTCGTCGGCCTCGCCCAGGGCCTGCGTGCCCGCGGCGACGGCGGCCAGCGCCGCGGCGACCGCGAGCAGGCCGGCCGGCCGGGACACCCGCTTGCGCAGCAGCGCGCCGGTGACGACGAGGGCGTCCGCGGCGTCGCTGAGCAGCCCCATGGCGATCCAGAGCCGGGCGGTCCGCGGGTCCTGCGAGCGCAGGGCCAGCACCGCGCCGAGGCCGAGCGCCACCTCCCGGGCGCCGAGCATCTGGGTGGACCATCCCATCCGCACGCTCGTGGCCGAGTCGATGCCGAACAGCGACGGCAGCAGGCGCGGGCGGACGAGCATCGAGACGCCGAGGGCAGTACGGGTCAGCGCCAGCTGCTCCGGGGCCACCCGCGCCGCCAGCGACGTCACCGCCGCGGTGGCGGCGCTGGACGAACGACTCCCCGCGCGGGCGAGCAGGTCCGTGGCGGCGTCGGCCGCGGGGAGGCTGCGGGCAGAGGTGAGCAGCGGCACGAAGGCTCCAGAAAGGCGAGTAGGGGGCGCCGGAGGTTGCCGGCGGATCGGCCTGGGAATCCTGGCAAGCGTCTACACGTTGGCACAGCAGACACCCTGACCCGGGAGGCACCCCATGAGCGACCGCGTCCTTCGAGGCTCTCGCCTCGGGAGCATAAGTTACGAGAGCGACCGCCACACGGAGTTCGCCCCCCGGCTGCGCGCGATCTACGACTGCCCGCAGGGTCACGAGAGCACGGTGCCGTTCGCGGCCGAAGCGGAGATCCCCTCGGTCTGGGAGTGCCGGGTGTGCGGCGCCTCCGCGCTGCTGCGCGACGGCGCTGCGCCTGAGCAGAAGAAGACCAAGCCGGCGCGTACGCACTGGGACATGCTCCTGGAGCGTCGCACGGCCGCCGAGCTCGAGGAGGTCCTCGCCGAGCGCCTGGCGGTGCTGCACGACCACCAGGGCAAGGTCAAGGCCGCGATGAAGAGCGAGCGCGCCAAGGACAAGCGCAGCGCCTAGTCAGCCGCGCCGCCTCTCGGCGCGCCCGGATCCTCCACCACGTCCCCCTCGAGCACCTGGCCGGTACGCGGCGCGCGTCCTCGTCGCGTCGGGCCGCCGGGCAACGCGACGCCCAGGCGCCGGGTCACCACCCCGGTGAGCAGCCGGCGCAGCACCGCGCGGGAGGGCGGCAGGACGCAGGCCAGCCCGAACAGGTCGGTCGCGAATCCCGGGGTCAGCAGCAGCGCACCGCCGAACAGGACCAGCGCGCCGTCGGCCACCTCCCGTGCCGGCAGGCGTCCGACCTGCAGCGCCTGCCGGAAGGCGCGCCACGTGCGGGCCCCCTCCCGGCGCAGCAGGTAGGCGCCGAGCAGCGACATCGCCAGCAGGAGCGCCAGCGTCGGCCCGATCCCGAGCAGTGAGCCGACCTGCACGAGGACGTACAGCTCCACCAGGGGGACGACGATCAGTGCGGCCACGAGCAGCGCGGGCATCTCCCGCTACCCCAGGGCCCGGGTGCGGGGCCGGGCCCGCAACCCCCACCAGGTGACCCGCCACAAGGCCTCGGCCACGATGGCGCGGCTCATCTTGGACTCGCCCCGCACCCGCTCGACGAAGGTGATCGGCACCTCGACGACGGTGTAGCCGGCCTTCCAGGCCTGCCAGGCGAGGTCCACCTGGAAGCAGTACCCGTGCGAGGCCACGTCGTCCAGCGGCAAGGCGTCGAGCACGCGCCGACGGTAGGCCCGGTAGCCGCCGGTGGCGTCCCGCAGCGGCAGCCGCAGCAGGATCCGGGTGTAGGCGTTGCCGCCCCGGCTGAGCAGCTCGCGCGACCTCGGCCAGTTGACCACCTCTCCCCCGGTGACCCAGCGGCTGCCGAGCACCAGGTCGGCCTCCTCCAGCGCCGTGAGCAGGCGGTGCAGCTGCTCCGGCGCGTGCGAGCCGTCGGCGTCCATCTCGACGACGACGTCGTAGCCGTGCTCGCGCGCCCAGCCGAAGCCGGCGATGTAGGCCGCGCCGAGCCCGGCCTTCTCCCGGCGGTGCAGCACGCAGACCCGCCCGTCAGCGGCCGCGAGCCGGTCCGCGATCTGCCCCGTGCCGTCCGGGCTGCCGTCATCGACGACGAGGACGTCCGCCGTGGGCACGGCGACGTGCAGACGCGCCAGGAGCGGCTCGAGGTTCTCCCGCTCGTTGTAGGTGGGCACGATGACCAGCACCCGGCCGAGCGGAGGTCTCACGCCAGAGCCCGGCGGCGCGCACCCAGCGCGATCCCGAGCAGCCCGAGCAGGGACACCGCCAGCTCGGGAAGCGCCCCGAGCCGGGTGGCGAGCGTGGTGGCGTCGCGCAGCGGCACCTGCGCGGACAGCACCGCCCGCCCGAATACCGGCGCCGAGCTCTGCAGCCGCCCGTCGGGGGTGATCACGGCGCTGATGCCGCTGGTCGCGGCCACGAGCACCGAACGTCCGTGCTCCACCGCGCGCAGCCGGCCCATCGCCAGCTGCTGCACCGTCTCACCGCTGCGGCCGAACGTCGCGTTGTTGGTCTGCACGACCAGGAGCCTCCCGCCTCCGGTCACCGCGTCGCGCACCAGGTCGTCGTAGGCGACCTCGAAGCAGATGACGTCGCCCAGCCGGGCCGGCCCCACCTGCAGCACACCCGGCCGATCTCCGGCCGCGAAGTCGCGCGGGACCAGGTCCACCTTGTCGGTGACCCGGCGGACGAGGGAGCGATACGGGATGTACTCCCCGAACGGCACCGGATGCCGCTTGACGTAGCGCTCCCCCGGCCCGGACACCGGGTCCCACACGATGCCGGCGTTGCTGACCTGCTCGCCCGGTCCCTGCAGCACGGCCCCCACCAGCAGGGGGACGCCCAGCTCACGGACGACCCCGTCGATGGCCTCGTAGGCCGCCGGAACGGTGAACGGGTCGAGATCCGAGGCGTTCTCGGGCCACAGGACCAGATCCGGGCGAGGCACCCGGCCGGCCCGTACGTCCTGCGCCAGCGTCCGCGTCGCGGAGACGTGGTTGTCGAGCACCGCAGCGCGCTGCTCGTTGAACCCGAGACCGAGCCGCGGCACGTTGCCCTGCACGACAGCCACCTGCACGGCCTGCCCTCCGGACGGGGTCGGCACGAGCGCGGCTGCGCCCACAGCGGCAGCGACACCCCCGAGGGCGACCGCCAGCGCAGCGGCCCGGGCCGTGCCCGCCCTGACCACACTCCAGGCCACACCCGCGCCGACCAGGGCGACCACGAAGGTGACGAACGGGGCCCCGCCCACGGCAGCCAGCGGGGTCAGGGGGCTGTCTCCCTGGCTGAACGCCAGTCGTCCCCACGGGAAGCCGCCGAACGGCAGGCGTGCGCGCAGGGCCTCCTGGAGCACCCACAGGCCGGCCGCCCACAGCGGCCACAGCCGCGCGCGGGTCGCGACGCTCAGCCCGGCGCCGAGCAGGGCATGGAAGGAGGCCTGCAGAAGCGCCAGGGCGATCAGCGCGCCGAGGCCGGCGATCGTCCGGGTCCACTCCACCAGTGGCAGGAACAGCGCCAGCCCGAAGACCAGGCCGAGCAGGGCCCCGCACCTCGGAGTCGCACCCCGGCAGGTGAGCACGAAGGCCGCTACGGCCGGCGGAGCCAGCCACCACAGGGCCGCCGGCGGGAAGGCGAGGTAGAGAAGGACGCCGGCCAGCACGCTTGCGATAAGGCGGGGAGCCAGGGCGGGGCGACGCGGTGGAGCGGGCCGGGCCGTCGGGACAGCCCGGCGAGGCTCGATCGCGTGGTCGGCGGGGCTCCTCACCACCACCATCTTGCCCGATGTGCAGGTGGCCGCACGACGCCACCAGAGCAGGCGCCCAGCCGCCCTTCGGACCGACGGGCCGGGCAGCTGGAGGCCGCCGGCACGCCGTTGTCTACTGGACTGCTGGGCGCCTGCTCAAGGTGGACTGCACGCACCTTAGCGGCGGCTTCCCCGGACCTGTCAACCGCCTCCTGACCTGCGGTGTTGTCTCGTCTGCGCAGGTCAGACGGGGTGGCCGTACACCTGCAGTTTCCCCAAGATCTTCAGCAAGCACCCCTGCCGGACACCGGCTCCCCGCCGACGACGGTGAGCCGGCAGAGGGGGTCCCGCTGCAAGAGATCCGGCAGGCCGGACACCGCGGAGCGCACGTCGGTGGACCAGGCGGACAGCCGCCGGTCCGGGACCTGCACGACCAGCTCCCCGGTCAGCTCCCACACGGCGAACGTGGCGGGTGCACCGGGGACGAGCTCCCCCGTGTCGTCCACCCCTGCCGCCCGCCACCCGCCGCGGGTGTGGGCCGAGAACGCCGCCCGGGCCGACAGGCCGCTGCCCGCGGTGCGGTGGTGCACCGCGGCGCGCAGCGTCCCCCATGGGTCCAGCGGGGTGACCGGTGCGTCCGAGCCCAGAGCGAGAGCCACCCCGGCCCGCGCCAACCCCGCGTAGGCGTTCATGGTGCTGGCCCGCTGGGCCCCCAGCCGCCGCGCGTACATGCCGTCCGCTCCGCCCCAGCGGGCGTCGAAGGCCGGCTGCACGCTGGCCACCATGCCGTGCGCCGCCATGACATCGATCTGCCGCGGCGTCAGCATCTCGGCGTGCTCGACGCGGTGACGGGCGGCGCGTACCGGAGCCAGACCCACCCGCCCGGCCGCCGAGGCGACGCCCGTCAGGACCTGTTCCAGCGCCGCGTCCCCGATCGCGTGGAAGCCCGCCTGCATCCCGGCGGAGGTGCAGGCGGCCACGTGCCGCGCGACCTGCCCGGCGTCCAGGTAGGCCGGGCCGCTCGACGCCTCGTCCGCGTAGGGCTCGCTCAGGCAGGCGGTGTGGCTGCCCAGCGACCCGTCGGCGAACAGGTCACCGCCGGCGCCGACCGCCCCCAGCTCGCGTGCCCTGGCCACACCGTCCAGCTCCCCCCAGTAGCCGAGGCGCCGCACCGGGTGCTCGAGCGCGAGCACCTCCAGGAAGTCCTGCTCCCCGGCGATGTCGGGCCCTCCACACTCGTGCACGCAGGCGATGCCGAGCGCCGCAGCGCGGTCGAGCGTTCCCCGCTGCGCCTTGCGCCGCTGCGCCGGCGTCACGGCCGCGTACGCCGCCCGCCGCACGACGTGATGCGCGTCCTGGCGGACGAGGCCGTCGGGCAGGAAGCCCGCCCGGCTGCGCGCCTCCGGGGCGGCGGCGAGCAGCGCGCTGGAGGCCACCGCGGAGTGCACGTCGGTACGCGCGAGGTAGACCACCCCGCCGTAGGACGCCCGGTCCAGCTCCCCGGCTGTCGGCGGCCGCCCCTCGGGCCAGGCCGTGTCGTCCCAGCCCGTCCCGAGCACCACGGCCCCGCGGGCCGCGCGGGCGGCCTGCGCGACCCGGTCGAGGGCCGCCGCCAGCGAGGGTGCGCCGGTCAGGTCCAGGCCCGTCAGCGCCAGCCCGGTGGAGGTGACGTGCACATGGGCGTCGACGAACGCCGGAGCCACCCAGGCGTCCTCGAGGGGCACCGTCCGGTCCGCCGTCAGGGCATCCGCAGCAGCCTCTCCCCCGACCCAGGCGATGACCCCGGCGTCGACCAGCAGCGCGGTGGCGAGCGGATCCACCGGCGAGCGCACGCGCCCGCCGCGGTAGAGGGTGCGGGTCACGTACGCGAGCCTAGGGAGCCGGGCCGCGCGGCCCGACAAGCCGGCACGACCGCAGGCGGCGCGCAGGACGATCTCCCGCGAAATACCGGCGCAGCCGGACGATGGCCGCCTATCCTGCAGGTATGACCGCGCTCCTGCCCGCCCCCGCTCTGGCTGCCGACGGTGTGCACGACCTCCTGCGCCGGCACCTGCTCGCCGACGGCTACGAGCTGGTGCTCGACCTGGAGCGCAGCTCGGGATCCACGCTCGTCGACGCCCGGGACGGCGCCGCGTACCTCGACCTGTTCACCTTCTTCGCCTCGAACGCGCTCGGCATGAACCATCCCTCCCTCACCCGGGACCCCGTCTTCCTCACCGAGCTACGCACGGCCGCGCTGCACAAGCCGAGCAACTCCGACGTCTACAGCGTCCCGATGGCCCGCTTCGTCGAGACCTTCGCGCGCGTCCTCGGGGATCCCGGGCTGCCGCACCTGTTCTTCGTCGAGGGCGGCGCGCCGGCCGTGGAGAACGCGCTCAAGGTCGCCTTCGACTGGAAGTCACGGTGGAACGAGGCGCACGGGCGTGACCCCCGGCTCGGCAGCCAGGTGCTGCACCTGACCGACGCCTTCCACGGCCGCAGCGGTTACACGATGTCGCTCACCAACACCGATCCGGTCAAGGTGGCCCGCTTCCCGCAGTTCGCCTGGCCGCGCCTCCCCTCGCCCTACCTCGGGTGCGGGCGGGACGTGGTGCGCCTCGAGCAGGAGTGCCTGGGGGCGGCGCGGGCCGCCTTCGGGCGCTTCCCCCACGACATCGCCTGCTTCGTGATGGAGCCGATCCAGGGCGAAGGGGGTGACCACCACTTCCGGCCGCAGTTCCTGCAGGCGATGGCGGCGCTGTGCCGGGAGCACGACGCGCTGCTGGTGCTGGACGAGGTCCAGACCGGATGCGGCCTCACCGGCACCGCATGGGCCTACCAGCAGCTCGGGGTGCAGCCCGACGTGGTGGCGTTCGGCAAGAAGACCCAGGTGTGCGGCGTCATGGCGGGTGGCCGGGTAGACGAGGTGCGGGACAACGTGTTCGCCGTGGGTTCGCGGATCAACTCCACCTGGGGCGGGTCGCTGGTCGACATGGTGCGCGCCCGCCGCATCCTCGAGGTGATCGAGTCCGACGAGCTGATCGCCCGCTCGGCGGCGCTGGGCACGGATCTGCTGGAGCTCCTGCACGGGCTGGCCCGGCGGCACGAGCAGGTCACGGACGTACGCGGCCGCGGCCTGATGTGCGCCTTCTCCCTGCCCAGCAGAGGCCTTCGCGACGCGGTGCTGTCGAGCCTGCGGGTCGACGAGCACGTGCTGCTGCTGGGCTGCGGCACCCGTAGCGTGCGCTTCCGCCCTGCCCTCACCGTCTCGACGGACGCGCTCGGCGCCGGCGTGACGGCGCTGGACCGCGTCCTGACCCGCCTCGCCTGTCGTGCCTGAAGGAGCCCCCGTGCAGTCGATCCACTCCCTCGTCGCCGGCGCACCGCTCCCCGGTGCAGCCGGCACCGCAACCTCCACCAATCCGGCGCGGCTGGACGACGTCGTCGCCCAGGTCTCCCTGGTCTCCGCGGAGCAGATGGTCGAGGCGTTCCGGGCGGCGCGGGCGGCGCAGCCGGCCTGGGCGGCCACGCCGGCGCCGGTCCGCGGCCGGGTGGTGGCGCGGATCGGGCGGCTGGTCGAGGCCAACGCGGAGTCGCTGGCACAGCTGGTCGTCCGCGAGGTGGGCAAGCCGGTAGCGGAAGCGCGCGGCGAGGTGCAGGAGATCATCGACACCTGCGACTTCTTCCTCGGGGAGGGCCGGCGGCTCTACGGGCAGACGGTGCCGAGCGAGATGCGCGACAAGCAGCTGTTCACCTTCCGCGTACCCGTCGGGGTGGCCGGCATCGTCACGGCCGGCAACTTCCCGGTGGCCGTCCCGTCCTGGTACCTCATCCCGGCGCTGCTGTGCGGCAACGCCGTCGTGTGGAAGCCGGCCGACTACGCCCCGGCCCTCGGCGACGCGCTCACGCGGCTGCTGCTCGCGGGCGGCCTGCCCCCGGGCGTGCTCTCCACCGTGCACGCCGACGGCCCGACCACCTTCGAGGGCCTGTCGGGGGCGCTCGAGGCGGGTCTGGTGGACAAGGTCGGCTTCACCGGCTCCACCGAGGTGGGGATGCGCATCGGCGAGCTCTGCGGCCGGCACCTGCAGAGCCCGTGCCTCGAGCTCGGCGGCAAGAACCCCCTGGTCGTGATGGCGGACGCCGACGTCGAGCTGGCCGCGGAGGGCGCGCTGTTCTCCGGTTTCGGCACCGCTGGGCAGCGCTGCACCTCGCTCGGCGTCGCGATCGTGCACGACAGCATCCACGACGCCTTCCTGCGGGCGCTGGTGCGGCGGGTCGAGACCGCGCTGGTCGGCGACCCCCTCGACGTGTCGGTGCTCTACGGCCCGATGCTCGGCGAGCGGTTCCTGGCCGGCTTCGAGAAGTGGCTCGAGCAGGTGCAGCCGCACCACGCGGTGCACGGCTCGACTGGTACGGGGCGCATCACCGCGCAGAACCCGCGTGCCGGGTTCGTCGGCGACCCCGACGCCGGGCTGTTCGCGCATCCGACGGTCGTGACCGGCGTGCGGCTCGACGACGCGCTCTACCGCAACGAGACCTTCGGGCCGCTGGTCCCGGTGATGCCGTTCTCGACCTTCGAGGAGGCGGTGGAGCTCGCGAACGGCCACGGCTACGGGCTGTCGGCGGCCATCTACACCCGCGACGCGCAGGCCGCGTTCCGCTTCCGCGAGCGGGTCAGCGCCGGGATGCTCTCGGTCAACAACTCCACCTCCGGCGCGGAGGCGCACCTGCCGTTCGGCGGCAACCGCCGCAGCGGCAACGGGTCCCGCCAGTCCGGGGTCTGGGTGCTGGACCAGTTCACCCGCTGGCAGTCGATGAACTGGGACTACGCCGGCAAGCTGCAGAAGGCGCAGATGGACGTCGAGACGACCTGTGCCGACGAGGCGTTCCGCCTCTAGCAGGCGGGCCGCACGCTCACCAGCGCACGCCGCTCTGGGCGAGGGCGGCCTCGGTCTGCAGCCGGCTGACCGCCGACAGCGGCGGCGTGCTCGGCTCCGGCAGGCCGACCACGCGGCAGCAGTCGCGCAGCGTGTCGTCGTAGGCCAGCCCGACCGCCCGCAGCCGCTTCGCCCGGTGGGGCTCGCCGGAGCGCGAGATGCGGGAGTACTCCTCCTCCAGCCGGCGCAGGTCCGCCACCAGCCGCTCCAGCGGGCGCCCCACGGCGACGGGGGTCGCCCGCGCACGCCGCGGCCGCCGCCCGGAGCGCTCGACGGCGATCGCCGCTGCCCAGAAGGCCAAGGCGGGGGTGGCGGCAAGAACCAGGTAGAGCAGCACAGCGGTACGCACTCGGTCCTCCTGCCACGGCGGTCGCCCCCTGTCAGGATGAGCCGAGCACCGCGCCATCGGCAACAGCAAGGGCCGATTCCCCGGAGCGGAACTCTTTCAGGACGCGGCGCGGTACCAGTTCGGGGAGGTGTTCGGCGGCGGCGGCAGGCCCGCCTTCGCCACCACCAGGTTGGGTGCTCCGCCGGCGAGGCCCTCGGCGACCGCCGCGCCCAGCTTCCCCAGGGCAACCTCGCGCGCGGGCACCCGGAAGGCCCGGGCCAGCGCGACGAAGTCCGGTGGCTCGAGCTCGGTGCCGACCGGCTCGGCACCGTGGCGGGTGAAGTCGTAGCGCAGCATCCCGTACCCCCCGTCGTCGACGACCACGACCGTCACCGGCAGCTGCTCCTGTGCCGCTGTCGCCAGATCACCGCAGCCGAACAGGAATCCCCCGTCACCGACCAGCGCCACCGTGGGCCGGCCGGACAGGCTGGCGCCCAGCGCGGCCGGGAAGCCGAAGCCGAGGGTCCCCCAGCCGACCGGATAGGCCAGCCCACGCGGGCCGGCCACCCGGCCGTACCCGCCGTACCAGTAGCCGGGGATGCACATGTCCGCGACGACCACCGCGTCCTGCGGCAGCCCGCTCTCGAGAGCGTCCAGGAAGACCGTCCCGGGGCCGGCGGGCCGGCCGTCCGGGCGCACGAACCAGGGCCGCCTCGACGTCTCCGGCAGCAGCTCGAGCAGCTGCGGCAGCACTTGCCCCACATCCCCGCGGACCCAGTGGTCCGGGGGCTCGTTGACCGGCTCCGCCAGGTCCACCGTCACCAGCCGGGGCGGCCGTGGCTGGCGGAAGCCCTGGGTGTTCATGGCGTCGAGGTCGCTGCCGAGCACCAGCACGAGGTCGGCCGCGTCCCACAGCGCCCCGGCCTGCGGCGCGTGGGGCGGCAGCGGCACCAGGCACGGGTGCGCCGGCGGCAGCAGGCCCCGCCCGCCGTAGGACGTGAGCACCGGAGCGCCCAGCCGCTCGGCCAGGAGCGTCACCTGCGGGCCGGCCGAGGCCGCGGTCGCCCCGCCGCCGGCCCAGATCAGCGGGCGCTGCGCGGCCGCCACCGCCCGCAGCACCTCCTCCCGGACGTAGGTGACGTGGACCGCCGGATCCGCGAGGAGCATCGGCACCGGCACCGCTACCTGCGCGCTCAGCAGGTCGGTGGGGATCTCGACGTAGACGGGCCTGCGGGGGTGCTGCAGCGCGCGAAGTCCGGCCAGGCACACCTGCTCGTAGAGCTGCTCGGCCTGCTCGATGCGCACGACCGCCTTCGTCACCGGCCGGAAGAACGACGCCTGGTCCGTCGTCTCGTGCAGGACCCCCCGGTAGGCGCCGTCCCTGCGCAGCGTCGTCGGGATGTCGGTCGCGAGGACGAGCAGCGGCGAGTGGCAGGCCCACGCCTCCCCCGTGGCCGTCACGATGTTGGCCGCACCCGGGCCGGTGGTCGTGAGCGCCACCCCCAGCCGTCCGGTGGCCCGCGCGTAGCCGTCGGCGGCGTAGCCCGCGGTCTGCTCGTGACGGACCCCGATCAGGCGCACCCCGCTACCGGGAAAGCAGGACCAGGCGGCCAGGTTGTGCACGCCGGGCAGGCCGAAGGCGACCTCGACCGCGAGCGCCCGCAGCGCGGCGACGAGCGCCTCACCGCCCGTCGGCACCGACCACCTCCTCGATCAGCGCGGGTGGCAGCCCCAGCGCCTGCAGCACCTCGTGGGTGTGCTCGCCGAGCAGCGGAGGCGCCCGGCGTACCCGTGGCCGCTCCTCGTCGAGCCGCAGGGGCGAGCCGACCACGCGCAGCGGCCCGGCCGGATGGTCGACGTCCTGCACCTGGCCGTTGGCCATCAGCTGCGGGTCGAGGGGCAGGCTCGCGAGGTCCGAGACGACTGCGCACGGGACGCCGGCCTGGCCGAGCAGCTGCGCCCACTCCCCCGCAGGCCGCTGGACGAAGACGTCGGCCAGCGCTGCGGCCAGCGCCTCGCGGGAGGCCACCCGGCCGGAGTTGGTCGCCCACTCCGGTCGCGGTTCGAGCCCGATCCGGGCGCACAGCTCGGCGAACTGGCGGTCGTTGCCGGCACCCACGACGAGCGGCCGGTCGGCGCACGGGACCGGTCCGTACGGCGCGAGATTGGGGTGGTCGTTGCCGCGGAAGGTCGGCACCTCGTCGCCGACCCAGGCGTTGGCCGCCTGGTTGACCAGCATCGACACCGCCGCCTCCAGCAGGCCGACCTCCACGTGCAGGCCCGTGTCGCCGCCCGCGCCCCGGCGCCTGGCCGCCAGTCCCGCTACCGCCCCGACCGCGGCGTAGAGCCCGGCCACCACGTCCGCGACCGCCACCCCCACCTTGGTCGGCTCGTGCGTCCCGGTCACCGACATCAGCCCGCTGCGCGCCTGCGCCATCACGTCGTACCCGGGGTCGTCGCCGTCCGGCCCGTCACCGCCGGCGCCTCGGACGGACACCCACACGGCGCAGGTCCCGCTCCGCAGCGCCGCCAGCCCGAGCGCCTCCAGGTGCCGCGGCAGGAAGTTCTCGACGACCACGTCCGCGGCCGAGGCCAGGCGCCGCACGACGGCACGTCCGGCAGCGGTGGTGAGGTCGAGGGCGACCGAGCGCCGGTCCCGGTTCACCGACAGGAAGTACGCCGCGTCCGCCCCATGGAAGGGCGGTCCCCAGTGCCGGGTGTCGTCACCGACCTCGGGGCGCTCGATCTTGAGCACGTCCGCGCCGAGGTCGGCGAGCACCATGCAGCAGTACGGCCCGGCGAGCACCCGCGAGAGGTCGAGCACCCGCACCCCGCCGAGCGGACCGACCGGCGCGAGTCCCGCGGGCCAGCCAGGACCGTCCGCCAGCGCCCGTTCGACGTCGGAGGTGCCCACGACGCCCACCCTCGCACGCCGACGAGCAGAAGAAGGACGTCACAGGCTTGGTACGCGGCGAACGGGGCAGGAGCCCGCTCAGCCTGTGATCAACGTGGGTTAACTCTGGGACGAGGAGTAGGGATGCTGGGCAAGGCGAGGCTGCTCCCGGGGGTTGTGCTGCTGTCGCTGGTGGCGGCGTGCGGCGGCGCGTCGAGCACCACAGCGGGGGGTGTGCCGATCGTCAACTGGTACATCGGCAACGAGAGCTGGCTCGAGGACGTCATCGCGGCCTGCAACGCCGAGTCGGGCGGCGCCTACGAGCTGCGCGCGGCGAGCCTGCCGTCCAACCCCGACCAGCAGCGCGAGCAGCTCGTGCGACGGCTGGCCGCGAAGGACCCCTCCATCGACCTCATCGGCATGGACGTCGTCTGGACCGGCGAGTTCGCCAAGGCGGGCTGGATCACGCCGTTCCAGAGCGGCGAGCTGAAGACCGTCGGGTCCAAGCAGCAGGTGTTCACCGGCCCGTACGACAGCGCCCAGTTCGACGGCCGGCAGTTCGGGGCGCCGCTGAACAGCAACACGCGGCTGCTCTGGTACCGCAAGAGCGTCCTCGGCAACCGGCCCGTGCCCAAGACGTGGGACGAGCTCCTCGACACCGCTGAGGCGCTCGACACCAAGGTCCAGGAGACGGGCAAGCGGGCGGAGAGCCTCGTCGTCTTCTTCAACGCCCTCCTCGAGAGCGCCGGAGGGTCCCTGGTCGAGCCGGGCGAGGACGGCGAGAGCGCGGTCGCCCTGCCGCGCGAGCCGACGATCAAGGCGCTGGAGGTCATGAAGCGCTTCGCGTCGTCGAGCGCCGCACCCGCGGCGCTGTCCACCTCCGGCGAGGACGACAACCGGCTGGCGTTCGAGAAGCCCGACAGCGGCAGCGCCTTCATGCTGAACTGGCCCTTCGTCTACCCGAGCGTGCTCGAGGCGGACCCCCAGCTTGCCGAGGACTACGGCTTCGCGCCCTACCCGGCGGTGCTTCCGGGCAAGCCCGCCCGCCCCGCGCTCGGCGGCTACAACCTCGGCATCGGCAGCTACACCAAGAACCGGGGTGCTGCGCTCGCGGCCACCAACTGCCTCACCAAGCCGGCCCAGCAGCGCACGATCGCCACGACCGGCGGGCAGCCTTCGGTGCTCCGGGAGCTCGGCAACGACCCGGCGATCCAGAAGGTGCTGCCGTTCCTGCCGATCATGACGACGCAGCTGGAGAACGCGGCGCCACGCCCGGTGACGCCGCAGTACAACGACCTCTCCCTCGCGGTCCGGCAAGTCCTGCACCCCATGCAGGACATCGAGCCCGAGAAGTCCTACGACAGCCTCAGGGACCTGCTCGAGCGGGCCCTGAAGAGCCAGGCGGTGCTCTAGATGACGGCAACGACCACGCAGGCGCCGGCGGACAAGAAGCCCAGTGGCGGCCCGCGCAAGACCACGGACCGGGCCCAGGCGGAGCGGCGCCTGGGGATCAAGCTGGCGGCGCCGGCCGCGATCATCATGCTCCTCGTGACCGCCTATCCCATTCTCTACGCGGTCTACCTCAGCCTGTTCCGCTACGACCTGCGGGTGCCCGAGGAGAATGCGTTCGTCGGGCTCGACAACTACATCCTCATCCTGTCCAGCGGCATCTGGTGGCAGTCGGTCTTCGCCACCGCGCTCATCACCGTCGTCTCCGTGGCCATCGAGCTCGTGATCGGGCTGGCCTTCGCCCTCGTCATGCACCGCGCGGTCTTCGGCCGGCGCACCGTCCGCACCTCGATCCTCATCCCGTACGGGATCATCACCGTCATCGCGGCGTTCGCGTTCCGCTTCGCGGTCCAGCCGGACACCGGGTTCATCGGCGACCTCAACCCGCTGGGCGGACCCGTCGGCTCGTTCGCCACGATCATCCTCACCGAGGTCTGGAAGACGACGCCGTTCATGTCGCTGCTGCTGCTGGCCGGGCTCGCGACGGTGCCCGAGGAGCTGCAGGAGGCGGCGAAGGTCGACGGCGCGACCGCCTGGCAGCGCCTGTGGAAGATCACGCTGCCCAACATGAAGGGCGCCATCCTCGTCGCCCTGCTGTTCCGGGCCCTGGACGCCTTCCGCATCTTCGACACCGTCTACGTCCAGACCGCCGGCCAGTTCAACACCCAGACGATCAGCGGCCTCGGCTACAACGCGCTGATCACTCGGGTCAACCTCGGCCTGGGATCCGCGATCTCGATCCTGCTCTTCTTGATGATCATCGCCATCGCGTTCCTGTTCGTGAAGGGCTTCAAGACCAACCTGGGCGCTGTCAAGGGAGACCGCTGATGACTGCCTTGACCCTTGGCGCGGAGAAGGTCGGCGCCGGCACGACCCCGGCGCGCGGCCGGACGACCAAGGGCGCGAGCAGGCAGCCGGGCAGTGGGGCGATCTGGAAGATCGGAACCGCCGTCATCGTCGCCTACGCGCTGTTCCCGGTGCTGTGGATCGCGTCGCTGTCGTTGAAGTCGACCGCCGACGTGGGCGACCGCAAGCTTATCCCGGTCAGCCCCACGCTGGAGAACTACCGCGGCATCTTCACCAGTGGCGAGTTCGTCCGACCGCTGATCAACTCGATCGGGATCTCGCTGATCACCACGCTCATCGCCGTCATCATCGCCGCGTTCGCGGCCTATGCCATCGCCCGGCTCGACTTCCCGGGCAAGGGTCTGCTGCTGTCGGGAGCACTCGCCATCGCGATGTTCCCGCCGGTGTCGATCATCGGCCCGCTGTTCAACATCTGGCGGGATGTGGGCCTCTACAACACCTGGCCGGGCCTGATCCTGCCCTACATGACCTTCGCGCTGCCCCTCGCGATCTGGACCCTGGCGGCGTTCTTCCGGGAGATCCCGTTCGACCTGGAGCAGGCCGCGCAGGTGGACGGCGCGACGCCGTACCAGGCGTTCCGCAAGGTGATCCTGCCGCTCGCGCTTCCGGGCGTGTTCACCAGCGCGATCATCGTGTTCATCTTCTGCTGGAACGACTTCCTGTTCGCCATCTCGCTCACGTCCACCGACGCGGCACGCACCGTTCCGGCCGCCACCGCCTTCTTCACCGCGAGCAGCAACTTCATCAACCCGACCGGTCAGATCGCTGCGGCGGCCATCGTCGTCACCGTGCCGATCATCCTCATGGTGCTGGTCTTCCAGCGCCGCATCGTCGCCGGCCTCACCGCCGGTGCAGTGAAGGGATAGGCGAGTCATGGCGGCCATCACCATGCGCGGCATCACCAAGCGCTACGCGGACGGGACCGAGGCGGTGAAGAGCGTCGACCTCGACATCGCCGACGGCGAGTTCGTCATCCTCGTAGGGCCCTCCGGCTGCGGGAAGTCCACCCTGCTGAGGATGATCGTCGGGCTGGAGGACATCTCCGACGGCGAGATGCGAATCGGGGACGACGTCGTCAACGACCGCGCTCCCAAGGACCGCGACCTCGCCATGGTATTCCAGAACTACGCGCTCTACCCGCACCTGACGGTGCGCGAGAACATGGCCTTCCCGCTGCGCCTGGCCAAGGTGCCCGAGGACGAGATCACCCGGCGCGTGGAGGAGGCAGCGCAGGTCCTCGAGCTCCAGGAGCACCTGGACCGCAAGCCGGCCAACCTCTCCGGCGGGCAGCGCCAGCGCGTCGCCATGGGTCGCGCGATCGTCCGCGACCCGAAGGCCTTCCTGTTCGACGAGCCGCTGTCCAACCTCGACGCCAACCTGCGCGTGCAGATGCGCACGGAGATCGCGCGCATCCAGAAGAAGTACGGGACGACGACCGTCTACGTCACCCACGACCAGACCGAGGCCATGACGCTGGCGGACCGCGTGGCGGTGCTGCGCAAGGGGATCGTCATGCAGGTCGACTCCCCGCGCAACCTCTACAACTCCCCCGCCAACCTCTTCGTCGCCGGTTTCATCGGCTCGCCGTCGATGAACCTCGTGCCCGGTGAGCTGACCGGCACGAACCTCACCCTGCCGTTCGGCAAGGTCGACCTGCCCGACGAGGTGGCGCAGCGCCTGACGTCCCCACAGGTGGCGGACGGGGAAGGCTCGTCCACCACGACCGCCACGAAGACGGGGACGCGCCAGGTCATCGTCGGCATCCGGCCCGAGCACTTCGAGGACCTCGCACTGGTCAACGAGCAGGACCGCGGCTCCGGGATGGTGTTCCGCAACCGCATCGACAACATCGAGTGGCTCGGCTCGGAGCTGTACGCCTATCTGCCCTACTCCGGCGGTGAGGCGATCGCCCAGCAGCTCGGCCAGCTCGCGGGTGACCTCGACATGGAGCAGACCATCGGCGAGGAGCACCAGCTGGTGGCCCGCCTGGATGCGAGCAGCCAGGTGAAGGAGGGCGCCGAGGCCGACCTCTGGCTCGACGCGCGCAAGATCCACCTGTTCGACCCGGAGAGCGGCGCGGCCCTGGCCCGTCCCCCGATCAGCTGACCGGGGGCCCGACCCTGGGCGGCGGTCGGTCAGGCGTCGCGACGCGTGCGCGACTGCAGCAGGGCGAGCCGCTCGAGAACCGAGTCGTCCCAGCGGTGCGTACGCAGCACCAGGTAGCGGTCCTTGGCGAAGCGCAGGTAGACCGACGCGTCCGAGGCGCCGTCGCCCGGGTGCAGGCCCGCTTCACGCAGCAGCGAGAGCACCGGCTCGAACTCCTCGGTGAACCAGGCGAGCGCCACCTGTGCCCGGTCCTGCAGCTCGCCGAGGTCCTGCAGCCGGCGGAACCCCCACGCCTCCACCCCCTCGGCGAGGACCGCCCAGTCGTCGGGCACATCCAGCACGATCCGGCTGCGCAGGACCCCTGGCAGCGGCACCCGTTCCCAAAAGAGCCGCTCGTGCCCCTTGAGCGGCAGATCGGCCAGTCGCAGGTCGGCCCCAGCGCCGACGGCGGTGTGCACCAGGGTCACCCATGCCTCCACGACCTCGCGCCCGAGTGCCCGCAGCACGGCCACGCGGTGGTGGCCGTCCCGGACGAAGTGCACCTCCCCGACGCGGTAGAGGTCGACGGGCGGAAGCGTCTCGCCCTTGCGCACGGCCAGCGCGAGACGTTCGAAGCGGGTGCGGGTCAGGTCGCTGGTCGGGCGGAACTGCCGGTCGAAGCCGATGCGCCGGTCGACCGACCCGACGACGCTGTCGAGCTCGACGGTCTGCAGCCCCAGGTGCTGCTCCCCGCGGTGCCCCAGCGCGCCCACGACCTCGTCGAAGGGCAGCAGCACGTCGACATCACCCTCCCGCATGCGCAGCCGGGCAGCCAGTCGTGCCAGGACGGCGTTGCGCCGCGCCCGGGCGAAGTCATCGCGAGAGTCAGCCGCGGGGAACCCGGTCTCCACGTCGCCCCCCTCCCCTTCGACAGTCGCCTCACGCCACCGCTCGCCCGGCTCCTTCGAGAGCCGCATCACGCACGCCCTTGCCGCTGCACGCGGATGTGTGCTGGGGCGCTGTCAGCATTGTCCTCCGCGGTCCGCAGGCGGGGGACGCTGGCTCATTAGCCTGCTTGCATGGCTCTCGACCCCCGGGCTCTTCCCGACACGGCGAGCGCCTTCCTCGCCGAACGCCACCTCGCCACCTTGACGACGCTGCGGCCGGACGGCCGCCGCACGTGGTGGCGGTGGGCTTCACCTGGGACCCGGACACCGGGCTGGCGCGGGTCATCACCAGCGCCTCGTCGCGCAAGGCGCGCCACGTGCAGGCGGGTTCGCCGCGGGCGGTGGTGGCGCAGGTCGACGGTCGCCGCTGGCTCGCGCTGGAGGGAGTGCCCACCGTCAGCACGGACCCGGAGCGTGTCGCGGAGGCAGTACGCCGCTACGCCTCCCGCTACCGCCAGCCCGGCGACAACCCGTCCCGGGTCGTGATCGAGGTCGCTGTCGACCGGGTGCTGGGTCACGGCTGACCAGGGAGTGCGGCACGTCCCTCCCACGGTGTGCTCAGCACCACCGTCGTACGGGTGCTGACCCCCGCGGCCGCCCGGATCTCCTGCAGCAGCTGCTCGAGCTCAGCGGGGCTTCCCACGCGTACCTGCAGGATGTAGCTCTCCACGCCCGCGACGCTGTGGCAGGCCTCGATCGCGCGGAGGTGGCGCAGCCGCTCCGGCGCGTCGTCAGGCGCGGCGGGGTCGATGGGCTGGATGGAGACGAAGGCGGACAGCGGCAGGCCGACCAGCACCGGGTCCAGCCGCGCCGAGTAGCCGGAGATGACGCCGCGCTGCTCCAGCCGGCGGACCCGCTGGTGGACGGCGCTGGTCGACAGGCCCGAGTCCCGCGCGAGATCGGCATAGCTGCGCCTGCCCTCCTCCACCAGCAGCCGCAGGAGCTGCCGGTCCAGCTCGTCCATTCACGACCCGCCATCTCCGGTGGGGGCACCGGTCTCGATCTCCCGCCCATTCTGCTCCTCCTGCAGCCGGAACCGGGCACGACCGGCCGACCGCCCGCGAGGGTCTGACAGGGTGCGGAGGTGCCCGGCCAACTGACGCTGCTCGACGCCCCGTCCCTGTGGTACCGCGCCTTCCACGGCGTGCCGGAGTCCATCACCGCCCCCGACGGCTCGCCTGTTCACGCCGTACGCGGCACCGTCGACCTGATCGCCCGGATCGTGCGCGACACCCGGCCGAGCCGCCTCGTCGCCTGCCTCGACCTCGACTGGCGGCCGGCGTTCCGGGTGGCCGCGGTCCCGTCGTACAAGGCGCACCGGCTGGCCGAGAACGGCGCGGAGGCTGAGCCGCCCAGCCTGGCGCCGCAGGTCGAGGTGCTGCTGCAGGTGCTCGAGGCCGTGGGCATCACCACCGCAGGAGTGCCCGGCTACGAAGCGGACGACGTCCTCGGCACCCTGTCCGCCCGCGAGGCCGGGCCGGTAGACGTGGTGACTGGGGACCGGGACATGTTCCAGCTCGTCCGCGACGAGGGACCGGTCCGGGTCCTCTACACCGTCGAGAAGATGAAGCCGTACGGCGAGGCTGAGGTGGCCGGGAAGTACGGCATCCCCGGCACGGCCTACGCGGAGTACGCCGTGCTGCGCGGCGACCCGAGCGACGGGTTGCCCGGGGTGAGAGGCATCGGGGACAAGACGGCCGCAGCGCTGATCAACCGGTTCGGCACGGTGGACGCCATCGTGGCGGCGCTGGACGAGGGGGTCGTCGACGGGTTCCCGGCCGGCTCGCGCACCAAGCTCGAGGAGGCCCGTCACTATCTCGCCGTCGCGCCCGCGGTCACCCGGACCGTGCGCGACCTCCCGCTCCCTCCCCTGGACGACGCGCTGCCGGCGCAGCCGCTCGACCCGGCTCGGCTCGTCGAGCTCTCCGACAGGTGGGGGCTCGACAGCCCGCTCAGCCGGCTCCTCGAAGCGATCAGGGCCGCGTCGGACGGCTGATGCGTCGGCGCTTCGGCAGAAGTCCCTCCGCAGCAGTGGCACAATGACTACCGATGAGTAACCAGGAGTTCTCCGTCTTCACCCGGGCTGCGGAGCTGGTCGACGCGGCGGGTGCGGAGCTCGACGTGCTGGTCGTGGGGATGGGCGCGACGGGTGCGGGGGTGGCGCTCGATGCGGCCAGCAGGGGGTTGCGCGTCGCGGTCCTCGACCGCGGCGACCTCGCGAGCGGCACGAGCAGCAAGAGCAGCAAGCTCGTGCACGGCGGCCTGCGCTACCTGGAGAACTACGAGTTCGGCCTGGTGCGCGAGGGCGTCACCGAGCGGCAGCTGCTCCTGCGCCTGGCCCCGCACCTCGTGCGCCCCATGGACTTCCTCTACCCGGTGTGGCCGGACACCCCCCGGCGGCGCCTGCTCGGGCTGGGCCTGACGACCTACGACGTCTTCGCCCTCGCCTCCCTCGGCAGCCGCGGCGACGTCCGGCGGCACGAGAAGGTCAGCGCCGAGCAGGCCATCGCCCTGGCTCCCGCCCTGGCCGAGTCCGGGCTCCTGCACTCCTACCTCTACGGCGACTGCGGCACCGACGACGCCCGCCTCGTGCTGGCCGTAGTGCAGGCCGCCCGCGCCTTTGGCGCGCTCGCGGTGCCCTATGCCGAGGTGACCGGCCTGCTTCTCGACGACACCGGCCGGGTACGCGGCGCGAAGGTCCAGGACCGCGTGGGCGGCACCGAGGTCGAGCTCACGGCCCGCCATGTCGTGAACGCCACGGGGGTGTGGGTGGACCGCCTGCAGGCCTACGAGGAGCCTGGCCGCCCCGCGTTCGTGCAGCCCTCCAAGGGCGTGCACGTCGTCGTCCCGCACGACCGGCTGCCCCTTCGCGGCGCGAGCGTGCTGCTGCCGAGCAGGCAGGGCGACGGGCGCTCGATGTTCGCGATCCCGTACGGCGAGCAGACGATCCTCGGGACGACCGACACCGCGCACGACGGCGCCCCCGAGGACCTCTCGCTCACGGGGCAGGACCTCGACTACGTGCTCGCTGCCGGCAACGACGTCTTCCGGCGCAACCTCGTCGCGGACGACGTGCTCGGGGCCTGGGCGGGGGTGCGGCCGCTGATCCGCAGCGCCGGCAGCTCCGCCATGAGCGACATCAGCCGGCGGCACACCCTGGTCGAGGGCTCCGGCGGGCTGCTGACCATCACCGGCGGCAAGCTCACGACCTACCGGCGGATGGCCAAGGACGTCGTCGACCGCATCGTGGACCGGGACGGGTCGCGGGTCCGCTGCCGGACCGACGAGATCCCGCTCGGCGGCACCCAGCCGTGGCCGGCGCTGCGGACCGAGGTCGTCTCGGCCGCGGCCTCTGTCGGGGTGGGCGAGCGGGTGGCCGAGATGCTGGTGCGCCAGACCGGCGAGCAGGCGCATGCCGTGCTCTCGCTCGTCGCCGCGGACGCGTCGCTGGCCGAGGAGCTCTCCCCCGCGGCCCCCCACATCGCCGCGGAGGTGGTGCACGCGGCGCGACACGAGGGGGCGATCACCCTCGAGGACGTGTTCAGCCGGCGCCTGCGGCTGTCGCTGCGCGCGAAGGACGCCGGCCTCGCGGCCGCACCCCGCGCCGCCCGGCTGCTGGCCGGCGAGACCGGCGGGGACGAGCAGTGGGCGATGGCGCAGGTCGCCGCCTACGCCGAGGCTGTTCGCCGAGAGCGCGGCGTGCTCGGCCTACCCGGCGTGCCGACCCGCGAGCTGCTGGGCGCGGCCGGCTGACCCTCGGGCACAAGCGCCCTCACCCGCCCGGGCGGCCCTCACCCGCCCGAGTGGAAGGCCCCGGCGTCGTCCGGCGGAGTCGGGTCCTCCCGCCTGCGGAGCCAGTGCTCGGGCAGCGTCACGTGCCGCGGGCCCTGGACGTGCCCGCGGGGCAGCAGCTCGGAACCGGCCGGCAGCGTGGCTGACGGGTCGAGCAGGTCGAGCAGGTCGTCGAGCTCGGCCAGGGAGGACGCCATGGCGAGCCCGCGACGGGCGGTTCCGCCGACGGGGTAGCCGGTGAGGTACCAGCCGGTGTGCCGGCGGAAGTCGCGCACCGCGAACCCTTCGTCGCCGCGTGCCTCGACGAGCATCCGGGCGTGGCGCCGCATGACCGCGGCGACCTCCCCGACCGCCGGCGGGTCCTGCACCGGGCGTCCGGCGAAGGCGTCCGCCAGGTCGCGGAACAGCCACGGCTTGCCGAGGCACCCTCGCCCCACGACGACGCCGTCGCACCCGGTCTCGGCCATCATGCGCAGGGCGTCCGACGCGGCCCAGATGTCGCCGTTGCCGAGCACGGGGATGCCCTTCACGACCTGCTTGAGCGCGGTGATCGCCGTCCAGTCCGCCCGCCCGGAGTAGAACTGCTCGGCCGTGCGCGCGTGCAGCGCGACCGCGGCGGCGCCCTCTCCCTCCGCGCGCCGTCCGGCTTCCAGGTAGGTGAGGTTCTCCTCGTCGATGCCCTTGCGCATCTTCACGGTCACCGGCACGCCGCCCGCCGCCCGCACCGCCGCCCGGACCAGGTTTGCGAACAGCACCGGGTGCGCCGGCAGAGCCGCGCCACCACCGCGCCGGGTCACCTTCGGGGAGGGACAGCCGACGTTGAGGTCGACGTGGTCGGCCCCCTGCTCCTGGATGAGCTTCGTGACGGCGGCGCCGACGATGGCCGGGTTCGTGGCGTACAGCTGGATGCTGCGGACCTTCTCCTGCGGGCCGAAGGAGGCGCGTCGAGAGGTGGTCTCGTTGACCTCGAGAAGTGCCCGTGCGGAGACCATCTCGCTGACGTGGAGCCCCGCTCCGTAGGAGCGGCACAGGGAGCGGAAGGCAGCGTTCGTGACCCCTGCCATGGGAGCCAGGACGACCGGGAGCTCGACGGTGAGCGGCCCGATGCGCAGGGGGGTGACGGTGGCGGGGGCGGTCACGACAGCGGCGTCCACAGGTCGATGAGGCGCACGTCCAGCTCGGCGAGCTGCCGGCGCAGCAACGGCATGGACAGGCCGAGAACCGTGCCGGGGTCACCGTCGATGCCTTCCACGAACGGCGCCGACCTGCCGTCGAGGGTGAAGGCGCCGGCCACGTGCAGCGGCTCCCCCGAGGCGACGTACGCGGCGACCTCCTCGTCGCTGGGCGTCCCGAACCGGACCTGGGTGGCCGCCACGGCGGCAGCGGTCCTTCCGGAGGCAGCGTCGATGACCACCTGCCCGGTGAGCAGCGTCCCGGTGCGTCCGCGCATCCGGCTCCATCGGGCCAGGCTCTGCGCCGCGTCGGCGGGCTTGCCGAGCACCTCCCCGTCCAGCAGGAGCATGGAGTCGCAGCCGACAACGAGGCCGGTCGCCAGACCGGCCGCCACCGCGGCTGCCTTGCGGTGCGCCAGCTCGCGCACCAGCGCGTGCGGGTCCTGCGCCCGCACTGCGCTCTCGTCCACCCCGCTGACGCGCACCTGCGGGTCGAGGCCGGCATCCCGCAGCAGCCGCAGCCGGGCCGGTGAGGCGCTGGCGAGCACCAGCAGGGGAATGCCCACGCCCCGCAACGGTACCGGCGGGTCGAAGGACGCGTCGCCGGTCAGCCGACGCTGCTGTAGGCGACGACGCCTCGGCGGACGGCATCGATCGCCTTGCGGGTGGTCCGCCCCAGCTCGCCGTCCTGGGGGGACACCTTCTGCACGACCACCGCCACCTGGCCGAGCAGGTCGAGCAGCTGCTTGCACCAGCGCACGAAGTCGCCGGCGGTCAGGTCGGGGTCGTTCCCCAGCACAGACTCGAGGCTGGCGCCACCGGCCCAGCGCCAGACGGCCCAGGTGAACCCGGGGTCGGGCCGCCGCAGGAACTGCACCCCTGCCCGTGTCTCGACCTCCAGCAGGTCGGCCCACAGGTCGTCCATCCGGCTCAGCGCCCTCTGCACGGCACCCGCCGGGACCACCGGGGTGGACTCCTCCGGCCGGCGGCTCTGGTAGGCCAGCGTGGACACGGCTGCGGCCAGCTCGGCAGGGGTCAGGCCGTCCCAGAGCCCGCGACGCAGGCTCTCGACGACGAGCAGGTCGGCCTCGCTGTAGACCCGGGCCAGGGACTGCCCGGCCGTCGTCACGTCGTCCCCCGCGAGGTAGCCGAGCTCGTCGAGGACGGCGCAGACCCGGTCGAAGGTGCGCGCGATCGAGCTGGTCTTGCCGGCGACCCGGCGCTCCAGCCCGTCGGTCTCCGCGCGCAGCCGGCGCCAGCGCTCGGCCCAGCGCAGGTGCGACTCACGCTCCTCGCAGCCGGAGACCGGGTGCCGGCGCAGGGCGACGCGCAGGGCCGCGATCTCGGTGTCGTCCGCCGCGGCCGCGCGGCGCTTGCCCCGCCGGGCAGCGCCCGGCACGTCCAGTGAGGACAGAGCCGAGGCGAGGTCGCGGCGCGCCTGCGGGGAGCGGTGCTCGAAGTGCTTGGGCACCCGCAGCCGCCCCACCGGCTCCACCGCCACGGGGAAGTCGGCGACCGACAGCCGCCCCGCCCACCGGTCCTCGGTGAGCACGAGCGGGTGGGCCTCACCGTCGGTGCCCAACCCGGGGTCCAGGACCACCGCGAGGCCGGCCCTGCGGCCACTCGGGACCCGGATCACGTCCCCGACCGAGAGCAGTGCCAGCGACTCGGCCGCCGCCACACGCCGCTGCGCGGCGCCCTGCCGCGACAGGTCGGCCTCGCGCCGGCTCAGCTCGGCCCGCAGCCGGCCGTACTCCTGCGCGTCACCGAGGTGGCAGGTCATCGAGGCGTGGTAGCCCTCCAGTCCCTCGAGGTTGCGGCGGATCTGCCGGGCCAGCCCGACCACCGACGCATCGGCCTGGAACTGCGCGAAGGAGCTCTCCAGCAGGGTGCGCGCCTGCTCCCGGCCGAGGCTGCCGACGAGGTTGACGGCCATGTTGTACGACGGCCGGAAGCTCGACCGCAGCGGATAGGTGCGGGTCGAGGCGAGTCCGGCGACCGTCTTGGGCGACAGCCCGGGATGCCACAGCACGACGGCATGCCCCTCGACGTCGATGCCCCGCCGGCCTGCGCGTCCGGTCA
Organism: Mycobacteriales bacterium; assembly: GCA_030447385.1. GTDB lineage: Bacteria > Actinomycetota > Actinomycetes > Mycobacteriales > SCTD01 > SCTD01. Next base: position 650,038 of record JAUJOY010000002.1, on the reverse strand, counting down.
GTTGGGTGTACTCCCCCGGCGTCACGTCCGCATGGGTCTCGCCGTTCCACTTCGTCAGCTTCTCGAGGACCACCGAGCGGGCGGGCATGTTGATCCCGAGCGCGAGCGTCTCGGTCGCGAATACCGCCTTCACCAGCCCCTCGGAGAACAGCTCCTCGACGACCTCCTTGAAGGTCGGCAGCATCCCGGCGTGATGGGCCGCGAACCCGCGCTGCAGCGCGTCGAGCCACTCCCAGTAGCCCAGCACCTGCAGGTCCTCGCGCGGCAGCGAGGCGGTGCGCTTCTCGACGTGGCGTCGTACGCGCTCGGCCTCCTCGGCGGTGTTGAGCCGCAGCCCGGAGCGCACGCACTGCTGGACGGCGGCCGAGCAGCCGGCACGACTGAAGATGAAGGTGATCGCGGGGAGCAGGCCCTGGCTGTCGAGCCGGGAGAGCACCTCGGAGCGGCCGACGACCGGCCGCCGATGGGCTCCGCCGCCGGCGCCGCCGTACTGCCCGCCGCGGCCGGCCCGCCCGCGGGCGGGCAGCCGGCCCTCGTCGCGGGCGAGCCGCTCCAGCGCGGGGTTGACCTCGTCGCCCACGAACAGGTCGTACAGCCGCGTTCCCACCAGCATGTGCTGCCACAGCGGGACGGGCCGGTGCTCCTCGACGACCACCTCGGTGTCCCCGCGGACGGTCATCAGCCAGGCGCCGAACTCCTCGGCGTTGCTCACCGTCGCCGACAGCGAGGTCACCTGCACATCGCTCGGAAGATGGATGATCACCTCCTCCCAGACCGCCCCGCGCTCGCGGTCGGCGAGGTAGTGCACCTCGTCCATGACGACATGCGCCAGGCCGCGCAGCCGGTCGGTCGAGCCGGACTCGCTCCCCCGGCCCCGGGAGTAGAGCATGTTGCGCAGGACCTCGGTCGTCATGACGACGACGTCCGCGTCCCCGTTGACCGTGTTGTCGCCGGTGAGCAGGCCGACCCGGTCGGCGCCGTGCCGGGTCACGAGGTCGGCGTACTTCTGGTTCGACAGGGCCTTGATGGGGGTGGTGTAGAAGCACTTGCGGCCCTCGCGCAGGGCGAGGTGGACGGCGAACTCGCCGACGACCGTCTTGCCGGCACCGGTCGGAGCGGCGACGAGGACCCCGCGGCCGGCTTCCAGCGCAGTGCACGCCACGCGCTGGAAGGCGTCGAGCCCGAACGGGTAGCCGACCTCGAAGGCGGCGAGGGCCGCACCGGGCTGGGTCCGGCGGAAGGCCGCGTAGCGCTCGGCGGGTGACGGCGCCGCCGGCGGAACCGCCTCGCTGGTCACCTGTTCAGGCTACGTCGGGCGCACCGCCCTACAGCGCTGAGGGCCGGTCCTCGACCACGGAGGTCTCGTCGTCGCCGAGCTGCTCGAGGGACTGCGCGCCGGGTTCCACCGCCCGGCGCCGCCGCTGCGCCCGCTCCCGGAGCCGGGCGATGACGATGCAGCCTTCGTACAGCCCGTAGAGCGGCAGGCCCATCGCCAGGAAGGTGAAGGGGTCCTGCGACGGCGTCAGCAGTGCGGCGGCCACGGCGATGGCGACGATCATCCCGCGCCGCCACGCGCGCATGACCCGGGCGGGGAACGCCCCGACGAAGTGCAGGAAGAGCACGATCACCGGGAACAGGAAGGCCACCCCGAACGCCAGCAGCGTCAGGGTGACGAAGGACAGGTAGCTCTGGATCGAGGGCAGCGTGACGATCCCCTCCCCGCCGACCGAGAGCAGGAACTCCAGGCCGCGGGAGATCGTGAAGTAGGCGAACACCGCGCCGACGCTGAACAGGACGAGCGAGGCGGCGAGGAAGGCCGCGGCGTAGCGCTTCTCCTTGCGATGCAGGGCCGGGGTGATGAAGGCGCCGAGCTGGTAGAGCCACACAGGAGCGGAGGTGATGACACCGGCGATCAGCGAGACGCGCAGGGACACCGAGAACTGCTCGAAGGTGCCGAAGGCGAACAGCTCGCACTGGTTGCCCGACAGCTGGGTCGCGCGCGCCGCCACGTCGGTCTGGCAGTACGGCCGCTTGAGCAGCTCGAAGATCTGCTCGCGCAGGAAGAAGGCGACGACGACGCACACGGCCAGAGCCAGCAGGGAGATGGCGAGGCGGTTGCGCAGCTCGCGCAGGTGCTCGACCAGGGCCATGCGGCCGTCGGGTGAGCGCTCCGGTCTGGGTGCGCGGCGGCGGAGGGCGGGAGCGCCCACCTACGGCTGGCGCTGCTGCGGCTGGTCCGTCGTCGCCGCTGGCGGCAGCGGGGGGCTTGCGGCGGGAGTGTCGGCCACGGTCCGGTCGTCGTCGGGCGTGCGGTCGTCGTCGCGCAGACCCTTGGTCTCGGCCTTGAAGATGCGCAGCGAGCGGCCAAGGGAGCGGGAGGCGTCCGGCAGCCGCTTGGCCCCGAACAGCACCATGATCACGAGAACGACCAGGATCAGCTCCCAGCCACCTGGCAGGTTCATGTGACGCTCTCCTTCTCAGACCGGGGTCGGGGCTCAGGTTACGCCCCGCGCGTGGCCTGCATCTGCCTCAGCGGTGTCGTGGCGGTGTACGCCCGGAGATCGGTGCGCTCGCGCGCGGTGCTGCTGCAGAAGCGGGGGCCCGCGTCAGGGCCAGGCCTTCGGCGGCCTGCTCGGCCACCGCGCCGGCTCGGGCGATCGTCCGGCCGAGTCCCTGAACCTTGCGCCACAACCGCAGCAGCGTCACGCCCAGCAGGACCAGCGAGAGCCCGACGATGGCGATGTCGAGCAGGATCCAGCGCACGCAGGTCAGGCTAGTCCGCGCCTGCGGGCAGTGCAGGTCAGCTGCGCACCGAGGCGCCGGCGGCACAGGCCAGCAGGTCGGTGGTGCCCAGCTGCAGGGCGAAGTCGAGCAGGTCGTCGTAGGAGAGCCGCGGGCCTTCCTTGGGCTCCAGCGCCTCGCCGGGCAGGGCCCACACCTGCGGGGAGATGCCGCCGGAGACCAGCAGCGAGACGATGTGGTCGTCCGCCGGCTTGCGGACCTCGCTGCGGCAGGTCGGGCACGCGAAGGAGTAGTACGACAGGGGCGCGTGGCTGCAGACCATCAGCGACACCTCCCCGGGTGTCAGCGCGACCTCTCCACAGGTGGGGCAGGAAGCCTTGATGGTGGTCATGGCCCGTCTCCTCCGTCGTGCCGCAGACGCTGCGACACCTACGACTTCGGCATGTGCGGGCTGTTCCCTGAACGTGCGGTGGGGCCAGCCCCCGCTGGTCACAACGGGTCAGTCCTCGTAGGCCGCCAGGGCCATGGCCGCGTCGGCGCGTACCTGCTCGGCGAGCTCCACCGGCGCGAGGACGCGGCCCTGGCTGCCCAGCCGCAGCGCGAGCCTGCGGACCCAGCCGGTCTCCCGTACGCGCAGCCGCACGACCAGCTCGCCGTCCGGGCCCTCGCGTACCGACTCGCACGGGTGGTAGTCGGCCACCCAGGCCGCAGCCGGCCGCAGCGCCAGGGTGACCTGGAGGTCGTTCGGTCCGGGACGGAACAGCCCCTGGGAGAGGTCCCGAGAGGTCGCGCCGGGGGGCGGCTCCGCCGGCGCTTCCAGTCTCTGCACGGACTCGATGCGATCCAACCGGAACAGCCGCACCCCCTCCGCCCTGCGGCACCACCCCTCGAGATAGCTGCGGCCCTCCACCAGCAGCAGGCGCATCGGGTCGACGTCGCGCTCGGTGGTCTCGTCGCGCCCCGGCACGTGGTAGCTCAGGTGCAGCCGCCGGCGATCCTGCAGAGCGCCGCGGACGACCGGCAGCACCCGCTGCTCCCCCTCCACCGAGACCTCCACGCGACCAGCGGCGCCCGCGGCCGCGCCGGCCGCCTGCTCCACCTTCGCCAGCGCCCGGCCGACCGCGTCCCGCTCGAACAACCCCGGAGTCTCGGCGAGCGCCCGCAGCGCGACCAGCAGCGCAAGCGCCTCGTCCACCGTCAGGCGCAACGGGCGCGTCACACCCGCAGGCTCCGACAGGGTGATCGTGTCGCCCTCGAACTCGACGTCGATCAGGTCACCCGGGCCGTGCCCGGGCAGGCCGCACACCCACAGCAGGTTCAGGTCCTTGCGCAGCCGCTCCTCGCTGATGCCGAACGTCGTCGCGACCTCCGCGAGGCGCACACCCGGGCGGGACAGCAGGTAGGGCACCAGCGCAAGCAACCGCGGCAGCTGGCCCATCGCCGCACTCATGAGGCCAGTCCCCGAAGGCGCTCCACCACCGCGGCGCGGGCCTGCGGTGGGGACAGCACCACAGCGTCCGGGCCGTAGCCGGTGACGCGGTCGGCGAACCGCTCGGGGTCGGAGAAGCCGACCTCGACGATCGTCCAGGTGTCCCGCTCGGGGTCGGGGTTGCTCGCGCCGGCGTCCCGGCGCAGCTCCCAGCCGGTGCCGGGGCGCAGGGAGACGCGCGCGGTCAGCCGCGGCTCGTCCGTCGCCATCCGCGCGACCATCCCCCGCAGGTCGACCTGCTCGGGCACCACGACCGAGCCCGCGGGACCTGCCTCGGTGACGTCGCCGACGATCCGCGACAGCCGGAAGACCCGCTCGGCGTCGCGGTCGCGGTCACGGCCGACGAGGTACCAGCGGCCTCGCCACGACACGACGCCCCACGGCTCCACCGACCGCGACGAGGGCGGCTTCCCCCCCGAAGCGCGGTAGGTGAAGGTCAGCGGCCGGCCGTCGCGTACGGCCCGAAGGCATCCCTCGAAGGCCGGTTCGCTCGCTCCCACCCGGGGCTCGAGGGCTGCCGGCACCGGCGCGGCGTCCACGCCCGCAGCCTGCAGCTTGAGCAGGGCGGTACCGGTGGCTCCGGCCAGCGGAGCCGACTGCCACAGCCGGGCCGCCAGCCCGAGGGCCGCGGCCTCGTCCGGCTCCAGCGTGATGTCGGGCAGCTCGTAGTCCCGGCGCGCGATCCGGTAGCCGGGCTCGTCCTCGTGCACATGGCTGTTGGTGCCGGTCTCCAGCGGGATGCCGAGCTCGCGCAGCTCCTCCTTGTCCCGCTCGAACATCCGGCGGAAGGCCTCCTCGGTGTCCTGCCCGTAGCCCGGCACGGCGGAGCGGATCTCCTGGACCGAGAGGAAGCGGCGGGTGGCCAGCAGGCAGATGACGAGGTTGAGCAGCCGCTCCGTCTTCTTGGCCGACACCCCAGCGACGTTAGCCTGCACTTCGGCTGCGGGGGAAGGTGCGCGTTGGTGCGGTGGCGGCGGGGCGTGGTCCGCGCGCTCGGGCGCTCCTGGCCCGGTGCGCTGGAGCTGGACGTGGACCTCGAGGACGGCAGCTCGGTGCCGGCCCTCGCCCATCCGCCGCTCGTCGGCACCCCCGAGGTGGGCGACCTCGTCCTGCTCAACGTCTCGGCGCTCGACCTCGGCCTCGGCACCGGCGGCTACGCGTTGGTGGTGGCGGTCCCCGACCGGCTGCCACCGGACTCCGACCGCCCCGGCCACCTGGTCAAGGCGCGCTACACCCCCTTGCAGGCCGTCGTCCACGGGGTCGACGAGCAGGACTCGCCTGCGCACGCGCTGCTCGCCGCCGGGGAACCGCTGGCCCCGCCTGGGGCGCCGGTCGTCGTGGCCGACCTGCACTCCTCGCTGCCGGCGGTGCTCGCGGGGCTCCTGGGCGCCCGTCCGGCGGCGCGGGTGGCCTACCTGATGACGGACGGAGGTGCCCTGCCGCTGTGGTTCTCGACAAGCGTGGCCTCCGTCGCCGAGCGGCTCGTCGGCACGGTGACGGTGGGGCAGGCCTTCGGTGGCGACCTGGAGGCCGTCACGGTGCACGCCGGCCTGCTGGCTGCGGTGCGCGTGCTCGGGGCCGAGGCGGTCGTGGTGACCCAGGGCCCGGGCAACCTGGGCACCGGCACCACCTGGGGCTTCTCCGGCGTCGCCGCCGGGGAGGCTGTCAACGCGGCTGCGGCGGTGGGCGCCAGGCCGGTGGCCGTCCTGCGGATGTCCGACGCCGACCTGCGCCCGCGGCACCGGGGCGTGAGCCACCACAGCATCACGGCGTACGGGCGGGTGGCCCTTGCCAGGGCGGACGTCGTCCTGCCCCGGTCGCGAAGCGGGCAGGCCCCGCTGCTCCAGGCAGCGCTGGCAAGGCACCGCATCGTGGACGTCGAGGACAGCGACCTGCCGGCGGTGCTGCGCCCCTGGGCGGCCCTGCTGTCCTCCATGGGGCGCGGGCTGGAGGACGACCCGATCGCCTTCGTCGCCGCCGCGGCGGCCGGCCGGCACGCCGCGGCGCTGCTGGACGGTGCTCCGCCGGCGCCTACCCCACGCTGACGAGGTCCACCACGAACACCAGGGTCTCCCCCGGGCCGATGGCCCGGCCCGCGCCGCGCGAGCCGTAGCCGAGGTTGGGCGGGATCGTCAGGCGGCGCCGGCCACCGACCTTCATGCCGGGGACCCCGCGGTCCCAGCCGGTGATGACCTGCCCGCCACCCAGCGGGAAGCTGAACGGCTGGCCGCGATCCCAGGAGGCGTCGAACTGCTTCTGCGTCGACCACGCGACGCCGACGTACTGCATCGAGCAGGTCTTGCCGGACACCGCCTCAGGACCGTCCCCGACGACGAGGTCCTCCACCACCAGGTCGGTGGGCGGCGGGCCGTCGGGGATCTCCACAGTGGGCTTGCTGGACAAGGCGACTCCTCACATCGATGCGATCAGCTTGTCCACCCGGTCGTCGACCGAGCGGAAGGGGTCCTTGCACAGCACGGTGCGCTGTGCCTGGTCGTTGAGCTTGAGGTGCACCCAGTCGACGGTGAAGTCGCGTCGCTTCTCCTGGGCGCACTTGATGAACTCGCCGCGCAGACGTGCTCGGGTCGTTTGCGGGGGAACCGACTTCGCCTCGAACACGGCGAGATCGGTGGTGGCGCGGGCGATGTGCCCGCGGTTCTGCAGCAGGTAGTAGAGCCCGCGGTTGCGATTGACGTCGTGATAGGCCAGGTCCAGCTGGGCGACCCGCGGGCTCGACAGCGGCAGGTCGTGCTTGGCGCGGTAGCGCTCGATGACCTGGTACTTCGTGACCCAGTCGATCTCGCGGTCCACGAGCGAAAGGTCGCCGGACTCCACGGCCTGCAGGGTCCGGCCCCAGACGCTGAGGACCTTCTGAACGCTGGCGTCCCCGCCGCGGCGGTCGATGAAGTCGCTGGCCTTGGAGTGGTACTCGCGCTGGATGTCGAGGGCGCTCGCCTCCCGGCCGTTCGCGAGCTTGACCTTGCGCCGGCCGGTCACGTCGTGGCTGATCTCGCGGATCGCGCGGATCGGGTTCTCGAGCGTCAGGTCGCGAAGGACGACACCGGCCTCGATCATCCGAAGGACCAGGTCGGTGGCGCCGACCTTGAGCAGCGTCGTCACCTCGTTCATGTTGCTGTCGCCGACGATCACGTGCAGGCGGCGGAACCGCTCGGCGTCGGCATGCGGCTCGTCGCGGGTGTTGATGATGGGGCGGCTGCGGGTCGTGGCGCTCGAGACGCCCTCCCAGATGTGCTCAGCCCGCTGGCTGACGCAGAAGACCGCGCCCCGCGGGGTCTGCAGCACCTTGCCGGCGCCGACGACGATCTGCCGGCTGACCAGGAACGGGATGAGCACGTCCGCGAGCCGGGAGAACTCGCCCTGCCGGGCCACGAGGTAGTTCTCGTGGCAGCCGTAGGAGTTGCCGGCACTGTCGGTGTTGTTCTTGAACAGGTAGATGTCGCCGGCGATGCCCTCCTCACGAAGGCGCCGCTCCGCGTCCACGAGCAGGCCCTCGAGGATCCGCTCCCCGGCCTTGTCGTGGGTGACCAGGTCTACGGCCGAGTCGCACTCGGGAGTGGCGTACTCCGGATGGGACCCGACGTCGAGGTAGAGCCGGGCGCCGTTGCGCAGGAACACGTTGGAGCTGCGTCCCCAGGACACCACGCGCCGGAACAGGTAGCGCGCGACCTCGTCGGGGGACAGCCGGCGCTGCCCCTTGAACGTGCACGTCACGCCGTACTCGTTCTCGATCCCCATGATCCGGCGCTCCATCAGGCAGTTCCGCCGTGCGCCTGCGACCGGCAGCGCTGCCGCGTCGTCGCCATGGTCGCCTTCCTGTGGACAGATCAGGGGTCCCGGTCAGCCAACCACGTCCGGCAGCGTGGGACGTTCCCGGAGGGGCAGCGCGGCGCTCGGCGGCCAGCTCCTCCTTCCGGGCGCCCGACCCCCGGACTGCTCAGACCGTCGTGAGCAGCTGCTTCATCTCGGCGATCTCGGCGGTCTGCGTCGCGACGATCTGCTGCGCCAGGACCTTGGCCTGCGGGTTGGCGCCCTGATCGAGCACTGCCTTCGACATCGGCAGCGCCGACTCGTGGTGGGCGATCATCTCGGTGAGGAAGGCGCGGTCGAAGGCCGGCCCCTTCAGGGGTTCCAGCGTCGTGGCGCCGGTCATGTCCATGCCCGTGTGCGAGCCGCTGGAGTGGCCGGCTCCCAGATCCACACCCCATGCCTTGGCCATCTTCCGCATCTGCGCGATCTCCGGCTCCTGGGCACCGGCGATCCGGGTGGCGAGCGCCGTGACTGCCGGGTTGTCCGACCGGTCCCGCGCCAGCTCGGACATCGCCACCGCGCTCTCGTGGTGCGGCGTCATCTCCTTCACGAAGGCGATGTCGGCGTCGTTGTGCTGCTTGTCGACCGCTCCTACCGCTGTGCTCCTGCTGTTGGAACCACTGGTCGCGCCGCTGCCCTCGTCTCCTCCGCAGGCGGACAGCGTCAGCGCGAGGAGGGCAGCCGCGGCCAGCACGGCGCTGCGGGAGGTCCGGACCCGGTTCAGGGAGGGGCGCATGTCAAGGAGCTCCTTGGTTTCTGGAGGGACTCGGTACGAAGGGACGACGGCATTACGTGCGGGGCGGCCGTAGGTTCTGCGGGCACAGCCCTACCCGATCCGGTCCGGGCCAGCCGAAAGTCACTGCGCATTGAGCGGGCCGGCCTGCCCCCGCTCGATGAGGATCACCTGCTCGTTGCCGGCCAGCACGGCCGTGTCGACCGGGGCAGCCACGGCGATGATGAGCGCAGCCAGCACGGCCGGGCGGCGGACGGCCGCTGCCCAGCGGGTGGCCAGCGGAACCGCGTCGGCACGCCGCTCCGCTCCGCCCGCAACCACGGGCACCTGCATGCGGCGCGCGGCTGCCTCGATCAGCGGGACCAGCGCGCACACCACGGTCAGGCTGCTGAGAATAGCCACCTTGATGCCGAACTCAGCCGGCTGCACGGAGATCAGCGCGGCAGCGACCATGGCCGTCGCGGCACCGTAGATGATCCGTCCGCGGGCTGCCTTGGGCGCTGTCTGCGGGTCGGACATCATGAAGAAGACGAAGACGAGTGTCTCGGGCGAGAGGGCGATGGTGGCCCAGTAGGACAACCCGCTGATCGGGCCGACGTGCCAGATGGCGATGAAGCTGTTGCCCATCGCCGCGAGGATCCCGATCAGCACGGCGAACGTGACGAGGAACGAGACCGCCATCGGGATCATCCGCACGGCCCTGAGGATCCACAGTGCCCCGGCGATGATGACGGCGTACGCCAAGACGACGCCGAGCGTGTTCGGCCCCCACCACAGGTACTGCGCGAAGACGTGGTTGGGGCCGATCACGAGCAGGCACCACACGATCCCGACGTTGGACGGGTTGAACAGGTGGCGGCCCTGCGGACGGATGAGGTGCTTGGACAGCAGTGCGATGAGCCCGGCCAGCAGGAAGAACTCGATGCCGTTCAGGCTCCACCAGTCGCCGTGCTGGGTGCCCGAGGCCCGAAGGATGAAGACCACGCTGCTGCCGGTCAGGATTCCGCTCGCCGGCCACACGAGCCTGCGCGCGTTGCGGAACGTGACTGCTGCCTCGATGAGCGCGCAGAAGGCGATGGTGACCACGATCTGGGCGATCGAGACCTTGAAGTCGAGCAGGGTCTGACCGAGCACGTGCAGCGTCATGATGACCGCGGACAGCTTCAGCCGCGGATCGCGGGGCGAGGGCAGCACGACCGGGATGACCTCGCCCCGCCACGTGAGGGTGGGGCCAGTGGGGGGTGAGGACGTGATGCTCGCTGTCGTGGTCATACCGGCTTCAGGCTCACCGCGGCGTAGGCGTTGCGGGTGAGCTCGCACCAGATGACCAGGGAGCGAAACTTCGCGGGGTCGATCTCCGGCGGCACCGGAAAGTTCATGGCGCCGGCCGTCACGTCGAGCGCCGCGATGGTGCCCGACCGGGCGTTGGTCACCTCCTCGGTCGTCCGCGGGGCCTCGAGGGGGCTCAGCTGGAGCTCCAGGTCGGTGTTGGGCGTGACGAAGAAGTCGTCGAGCCGCAGGGCGTGGCTGCCGTCAGGCAGGCGGTAGACCGTCGCCGTCCCCATCCCCACCTGGTCCACGCGGTAGACGGACCCGGTGGCCACCTTCACCGCGCCAGGCGCGGTCATCGCCGGCAGCGGCGGCTCGACCAGGGGGACGTCGACCTGCTGGTCCACGCGCATCTGCCACGGGCCGTCCGCGGTGACGTCGAGCATCACGCTGCCCTTGCGGGTGCCGTAGCCGGTCGGCGTCGCCGGGCAGGCGGTGTCCAGCACCGGACGCGAAGCACCGGGCAGACGGGCGAGCAGGCGCCCGGTCTGGCACGTCGATTCGACCCGCCACTGGATGGCATCGGACCCGACGGCGAAGGGGGCGGCGGGCTGCGACCCGGTGCCCTCCAGCGTGGTCACGCGCTGCCACCAGGGCTGGGAGCGCAGGACGGTCTGCGTGGGCGGTGCGCTGGCCGCGGGCACGGCACCCGCTGCTTCACTGGCGCGACTGACCGCGGCGGGGCGTTCAACCGGTGTCTCCGACCCCAGGAGGCGCTCACGCAGCCCGAGGACGTTCCCGCCGATCAGGGCGCTCGCGAGCAGCCCGAGCAGGCCGAGGGCCGCCGGCACGTTGCGGCGCAGCGACGACGGCGGCGCGGCCGGTGCCGGCGCCACCTTCGCCAGCTCGGGGGCGCTCATCCGGTCAGAGTCCACGGTCCCGCCGATCCGGTTCGGGGAGGACATAGCGGCATGATTTCACGGGCTTTCGGCACTGTCGCCCTGGCTCGCTGCGGCGACCCATCTTCCTTCCGGCGCACGGTGAAGGCGCAGCTCCTCGGCGGTGATGTCCTCGAGCCGGCGCCGGTGCGTCTCCACGCCGTACACCGCCATGGCCAGTGCAGCGAGCAGCAGCGGGACCGCCCCCAGCAGAGCCGTGCTGGCGATCGAGGGAGGCGCTGTGCCCGCCACCACCAGGGCGATGACACCCACGCCGCCCAGCTTGCTGGCCCCTGCCGCGAGGCCCGCGCCGCGCGAGCGCACCCGGGTCGGAAAGCTCTCCGAGGCGTACGCCAGGAGCACCGCGAGGATGGAGCTGATCCCGGTGATCGGCAGGATCAGCAGCAGGTAGAGCCGTGTCCGGTTCTCCACCACGGCGTCGCCGAGGACGACGAAGCAGAGCAGGGAACCTGCTGTGACGAGGGCAAGCAGGATCATCGTCTTCCGGCTGCTCCAGAACCCGTAGAGCCAGGCGATGACGAAGGTGGCGGGCAGTCCGAGCAGGGCCGAGTCACGAAGGATGGTGGCCGAGGTGACCTCTGAGAAACCCAGCTTCTGCAGGTTGGACGGGATCCACAGCTGAAAGCCGAAGGTGACCAACCCGACGCCCAGACCGAAGAGGCCGACGACGAGGGCCAGTCCCCCGAAGGGCTTTGCGAAGAGCTGCCCCCAGCCGCTGCGCACGCCTTCCTCGACCGTGAGCTCGTGGTGCTGCTCCACCACCACGGTGGCGCCGTAGCGGGACAGCACGGCGCGCGCCTCGGCGTCACGTCCGTTCTGGATGAGGTAGCGGGGAGACTCCGGGATCCACCGGTTGAGCAGGAGCAGCAGCACGCCCGTGGGAAGCCCGAGGAGCCACAGGATCCGCCACGAGTAGGTCGGGGTGAGCTCGGCCGCCAGCCAGCTCACGAGGATGTAGGCACCCGCGACATCCCCGCCGATGAGCACCATCAGCCAGCCGCGATGTCGCGCGGGGACAGCCTCTGCCATCAGCGCGAAGGTGATCGGCAGCATGCCGCCGGCGCCGAGCCCCATGATGAAGCACATGAGCAGGTTCAGGCTGAAGCTCGGCATCGACCCGCAGATGGACGTCGCGATGAAGATGATCCCGGCCAGCAGGATGGCGGGTCGACGGCCGATCCGGTCGCCGAGCCAGCCCCACACCAGGGAGCCCAGCACCGTGCCCGTGATCCCGGCCAGGGGCAGGAGCGCTACCGGGAGACCTCCCGTCGGGTTCAGCGCCGACTGCAGGCCGTACTCCTTGCCCATGCCCGGGACCACGAAGCCGAGCGTCACCGGCTTCATGACATCGATGGTGACCGCGGCCGCGAGCACCAGCAGCAGGCCGAGGTGGGCCCGGGAGAGCGCGGCGTCGTCGAGGGTCTTCACCCGCAGGAACGCCGCCTCGGGTCGCTGGCGTGACAACGGCGGCAGCAGGCCGTACGCGGTGGCGGCCAGCCCCGCGACGATCAGCGCCATCCCCGCCATCATCGGCCGGTCGATCGGCATCCCCACGAGCAGGTAGCCCATGTCGCTGCCGCTGAGGTACATGGGCAGATGCAGCAGCACGCCCACCGTTACCGCGGCGGTCCCGAGCCAGAAGGCCGCCGCGTGGGGGAACGTGATGCTGCCGGTCCTGGCAGGGAGCCGGCCGCTCGCCGGACCGGTGAGGGTCACCCTCGTCGTTCGGGCTGCGCTGCCGCCAGCGCCGGCACGAGCCCCAGCTGCTCAGCCAGGGAGGCGATGGCGAGCAGCGCCGGCGACTGCGGGTCGACGTCGATCGGGGCCAGCCCCTCGCGGTCGGCCTGCGCGACGGCGGGATCGTCCGGGACGGCCACGGCGGCCAGCCCGGTGAGCTCGGACAGCGTCTCCACGTCAGCCCCGTTGGCCCGGTTGGCCACGACGATGCGCTGACCGACCCCCATCGTCTCCGCCAGCTCGCAGGCGCGGCGAGCGATCTCGAAGCCCTTGGCGCTCGGCTCGGCCAGGGCGATCACGATGTCGTCGGCCTTCGGTGAGGCCCAGATCAGGTCGTTCAGCCCGGCCTCCAGGTCGGCCAGCACCACCCGGCCTTCATGCGGCAGGTTGCTGAACAGCTTGCGGGTCGTGCTGTGCGAGCCACAGCAGACGCACGCCCCTGCGAGCTGCTCCACCTTGCCACCCACGAGCAGGCGCACCCCGTCCGGGCCGTCGACCCCGAACCGGGTGAGCAGGTCCTCCGGGTCCGGGTCCGGGTCGTTGTGGGTGTGCCCCAGGGCGACGAGGCTGTTCAGGACGGCAGGCGCGGCCTCGGTCGCCTCCGGACCGAGCCCCAGGGAAATGCCGAGCCCCGGGCTCGGGTCGCAGTCGAGCGCGACGACGCGATGGCCACCGCGAGCGAGCAGCCGGGCGAGCGCGCCGGAGATCGTGGTCTTGCCGGCGCCTCCCTTCCCGGTGACGACGATCTTCATCGGTGGGCCGCGGCGCGGGGAGCGGACACTGTCATGGGGCGGGTCTCCAGGAGCAGGTCGGCCAGTGCTGCCACTGCCGACAGAGCGGGACCATCAGGGCAGACGTCGATCGGAGCACGACCGTGGCGCTCGGCCTCGAGGACGTCGGGGTCGAACGGGATGGTGTGTCGTACGGGCAGTCCCCAGCGGGACGCGTCGCTTGCTCCGGGTGTCGACTTGGTGGCCACCACCACCGCGGGCATGTCGGGGAACAGCGCCAGCAGCCGACGCGCGGCCACGCACGATCGCCAGGCACCACTGGCCACGACGACCATCGTGTCGGCGAACCGCGCGTAGCCCTCGTAGGGCGTCGTGGTCCCCGCCTCGAGGTCCGCCACGACGTCCCAGGGGGCCTCTAGGAGGTCCACCATCTGGCGGACCGTGCCCAGGCACCTCTTGACCTCGCCCTTGGCGTCCCCGGAGGCATCGATCTTCCCGGGGCTCAGGTAGCGCACACCATCGGGCGCCACCCGGCTCAGCGTCAGGGCCGCTGTCGTGAGGTCCACCTCCGGCGCCGGGGCCCAGCCGTACAGGCCGCCCTTCTCCACGCGCACCGTGCTCTCCGCCGGCAGCCCGTCGTCGTTGGGAGCCAGGCCGAGGCTGTACGCCAGCCCGGGATTGGGGTCGAGATCCACAGCGAGCACGGAACGTCCGCGCCGCGCGAGGATGCGCGCCAGGCTCGCCGAGATCATCGACTTGCCGACTCCGCCGCTGCCGACGACACCCACCCGCAGGGCACCGCCGTTGGTCCGCCGCATCTGCATCACCCCGCCGCCCGAGGCATCCGGTCGGCCCGCGGTTCGCCCGTCACGCCGGGTCGACATCACCCTGTGGCTCCTCGCTTCCGGTTCTCGCTGGTCACGGAGCATATCGAAGCCAGGAGCACGAGATCACTAGGTGCACAGCGCATCTAGCGCTCTGCCGGCACCCCTGCACCTAGTATCTGCGCCGATGACAGACCGGAAGACCGCGGTGGGTCTCGCGGCGATGTGCCTCGGGTTGGTGGCCGCGCTCGTGGCGGCGGCGACGCTCTACCGGACCGGGGGCGAGACCACCGTCGGCGCCAACGTCCTCGTGAACCCGCCGGGCGTCATCTCGGTGAACAACTCTCCGACCGTGGCGACCGATCCGGACGATCGCCGTCGCGCCGTCGTCGCGCACCGCATCGACCGGCCGGGCTTTTCCGCGCTGCTCGAGTGGAGCGCGGACGGTGGTGCCACCTGGCAGCCGACCTCGCTCCCCCTGCCCGCCGGCACCGAGCCGTGTGCCGCCTCGCCCGAGCAGAAGCCCTGCCCCTTCGCGGCCGACGTCGCCTTCGGGCCGGACGGCACCTTGTACGTCGTCTACCTCTCTCTGCAGGGGCGCGGCAACACGCCGGCGGCCCTCTGGCTCGCTCGCTCCACAGATGGTGGTCGCACCCTCGAGCAGCCTGTCCGCGTCGCCGGTGAGCTCTCCTTCCAACCGCGCGTCGTGGTGGACGACGCTGGCAGCGTCCACCTCGTCTGGCTGGACGCCGAGGCTGTGGGCCTCAACCAGCTGGTCGGCCCGGCCCGCGTCGTCACCGCTCGGTCGGGGGACGGCGGACGCACCTTCTCCACTCCGGTGGCGGTCAGCGATGCCTCCCGCGAGCGGGTCGGCGCGGCCAGTCCGGTCATCGACTCCGGTGGCGACGTCGTCGTCCTCTACCAGGACTTCAAGAACGACCGGCGCAACTTCGGCGGGCTGCAGGGACCGGTAGCCGAGGACCCGTACGCGCTGGTGGTCACCCGGTCCACCGACGGCGGCAGGACCTTCGGCCAGGGCGTGGAGATCGAGTCGAACTTCGTCCCCGCGCGCCGCTTCCTCGTCTTCCTGCCGGACTACCCCTCGCTCGCGGCCGGCCCGGACGGTTCCCTCTCCGTCGCCTGGGCCGACGGCCGCAACGGCAACGAAGACGTCTTCCTGCGCCGCTCGGAGGACGGCGGGGGCACCTGGTCCGATGCCACGAGGGTGAACGACAACGCCATGGCAGACGGCACGAGCCAGTACCTCCCGCGCGTCGCTGTTGCGCCCGACGGCCGGGTGGATGTGCTGTTCTACGACCGCCGCGGCGATCCCGCCGATGTGCAGACGGAGGTTTACCTCGCCTCGTCCGACAACGGCCGCGACACGTTCACCAACGTGCGGGTGTCCTCGCAGCCGTTCAGCTCGGCCGTCGGTCCCACCTTCGGGCCGGAGTACGGCACCGACTTCGGCACCCGGCTCGGCCTGGTGAGCACCGAGAGGGAAGCACTCGCCAGCTGGACCGACACGCGGCTGGGCGACGTGAACACCGGCCGACAGGACGTCTTCGCGGCGACGGTGACGCTCGGCTCGGGAGGCCCGCTGAGCCGTACGGCCCCCGTCCTGATCCTGCTGTCCGGCCTGGTTGCGGTGGTGGCCGTCCTTACGCTGATACGCAAGCAGGCGCGACCGCGCACGCAGCCGACAGGAGCCGAGGCATGACCAAGAGCACGAGTGCACCCGATGCGGCGCTGGCCCGGCGGCGCCTGGCCGCCGTCCCGATGCTGGCGGGTCTCGGAGTCCTGGTCGGTACGTGGGCGCTGCTGCCCCGGTACGGCGGACCTCGTCTCGAGCTCGGCCCCCGCGGCGACCAGCTGGAGTTCGTCGACCACGTGGTGCCTGGGACGCTGGTCATCGTGGTCTCCTTGCTCGCGCTGCTGATCGGGCGCCGCGCGACCACGATGGGACCGCTGTTCGGTGTAGGGCTGGTCATCCTGGTGGCGGGCCTCTGGATGGACGCGACGCACCTTCCCCTGGTCCTGCAGGCCACCCGCGGCGAGGCGCCCTGGGGGGCGACGCTGCACCACAGCACGCCAGGGCTGGCAGTGCTGCTGCTCGGTGTCGGCTGGTGCCTGCTCTTCCGGGCTCGCACCGCCGCGCCCAGCCGCGTCGGGGCCCAGCCCTAGCTCGCGGGCCAGCGCGGGTCGCGGGTCACCGGGACCGGAAGACCCGATGCCACTGCTGGGTGCCACCGATCGCCGCTGCTTCGAAGCCCTCCACCTGAGGTGACAGCAGCCACACGTTGGACAACGCGGCCAGCGGCACAGCGACGTTCTCCTCGACCACAGCCACCTGCATCAGGTCGGCCGCCACGCGCCGGGCGGAGTCGATCGAGGGCGCGGAGTGCACCTGGTCGAACAGCGCGTCGGCCTTCGGTCCCCCGCCCACCACCCCGGCCACCTGGAGGTCGGCACCTGGGCGGATGGAGAAGAACCGACACAGCGCGCACGGGTTGGCGTCGTCCTGCCCACGCAAATCCAGGAACAGGTCGAAGGACGCCGAGTTGACGCGCTGAAGCGGGGTGGGGTCTCCGGGGAGCCCGACGACGGTGGACGTCCCGATCCCGACTGTGCGCAGCTGGTCGCGCAGGAGAGCTGCCGCCGCCGGCAGACCCTCCCCGGGCTGGCGTACGAGGATGTCGAGCACCAGCGGGCGCCCGTTCCGCGCCCGCATCCCGTCCGCGCCCGGCCGCCACCCCGCCTGGTCGAGCAGCTTCCCCGCGGCCGCAGGGTCGGGCCGGGCCAGCCGTACGCTCTCCGCCGCCGAACCCAGCACGATCGGCGGGATGAGGGAGCTGCTCGGCCTGCCGTGGCCCGGCCACGCCTTCTCCGCTATCGCGCTTCGGTCGATGGCCTGCGCCACCGCCGCACGCACAGGGTCCTCCTTCAACGTGGACCACTCCGCCACCCCTTCGCGGTTGAGGAGCAGGAAGGTGGCCCTGGCGGGGGTCGACAGCACCTGCCGGTCCTCCCCGTCCTTCACGTTGGCCAGCACGTCGGCCGCGACGTAACCCACCGCGTCGACCTTGCCCGTGGCGAGCAGCAGGCTGGCGTCCTTCTCCGGCCCGAACCGGAAGGTGATCCCCTCGAGCTCCGGCGGCCCGTCCCAGTGGTCCGGGAAGGCCTGAACCTCGAGGTCGACTCCCGGGCGGTAGCTCGAGAAGCGAAAGGGGCCGGTGCCGATCGGCGTGGTCTCCCGCGTCTTCCCGTCGCCGGGGACTGTCCCCACCGCCGAGACGGCGGTACGGGGCCCCGCCAGCTGCTCGGCGAGCCGAAGGTTCGGCTCGGACAGGACGATGCGCACGACCAGGTCCTCGAGCGCCGTCGCCGAGTCCGGTTCCAGGCCGCGAGGACGGGTCGGACGCAGCGCCACCTCTCCGCGGGGCGTGTCGTTCGTGCCGCCGGTGACGCGGCGCAGGGACTGCACGACGGCAGCAGCCGTCAGAGGTGAGCCGTCGTGGAAGCGAACCTCCGGCCGGAGCTCGAACCGCCACTCGGTGGGCGACTCGGCACGCCATCGCACCGCGAGACCGGGCCGGAGCCCGAAACTCGGCGTGAGCACGGTGAGCGTCTCGAAGATGCCCGGGTTGAGGCCCTCGGCCAAAAGACCGAGGTTGGCGACGGGCGGGTTGCCCTGCAGGAACTCGTCGTCGCCGACCGCGACGCGCAGCTGCTGCTCGGCGGCCCTCGCGATCGGAGCCGGGGGCCGTGGCTCCGCGTTCCCGGAGCAGCCACTGGCGAGCAGGGTGAGGGCGGACACCAGAACCCAGCGGGTCCGCCGTACCGCCTGTGGATGCTCGCTCATGGGTGTTCTGCCTCCGACAGGGACGACGTGACGAGATCCGGACCGGTTCCGGGCGCGCCACAACGGACGCCCCGGCAGGGGCGCCCGTTGTGGCGGTCCCACCGCGAGGTGGGAGGTGATGCAGGCTAGTTGTTGCGCACCTTGGCCGTGGCCGGGACCTCCTGGCGGCGGGCCTGGCGGGCGAAGGCGGTGAAGCCCGCGGCGAACAGGCTCAGGCCCAGCGCACCCAGACCGACGGTCAGGGCCAGGATGCCCGCGCCGTTGCCCTCGCTGACCGCGGGGGTCTGGCTGGTCTGCGGGGTCACCACGGACTCACCGTTGGCGCCCAGGATCTGGAACGCCGCGCGGGCCGGGGTGCCGTAGGCGTCCACACCCTTGGCGTCGAGCTGCTTGGCCAGGATCACGTAGTACCCGGCCTGACCCTCGGGCACGGTGAAGGTGGCGGAGATGTTGCCCGCGGCGTCCGGCACGGTCTGCGCCAGGACCGGGCCGTCGGCGCCGTTCCAGCTCAGCGACACCGGCATCACCGCATCGGTGGCCTTGGCCGGGGTGCGGAACGAGGAGCCGGTGACGGTGACGGTGTCACCGACGCTGCCGCTCGCGGTGCTCAGGTTGAGCGTCGCCAGGTTGGTGCAGGCGTAGGCGACGCCGGCGAACAGAACCATGCCTGCCACAGCGGCGCTGAACGCCACCGAGAGGGACCTCTTGCCGATCATCAGCGTGCCTCCGGATCGTGGAACGCCGGGGCGGAAGCCTCAGCGTGCAGTGGGACCGCCGGCGGAAGATCTGCACGAGCGGCTTACCGCCCGCCACATTGTCAGGGTGCCGTGGCCCGGGGCAATAGATGTGCCCGGACTGTAGTGTTCTGACGAGCAATGGCCAGAATCCTTCAGCTTTCGGCAATCATCACGGAAGCTGGTGGGCACCGGACCGCCCGCGGCTGGCTGTGCGTGCAGCGGAACCCGTGTCGTCGCGGTGCGAACTTCCTGCTGCACAGCGGGTTCCGGCTGCGCAATCCTGCCTGTCGTCGGCTGACCCGCTGCCCGCACAGTCGGGAGGCGGCCTTGCGTCCACGTCACTCCTGGTGCCCCTCGGCGAAGAAATGTGGTATTCATCGGGAATACGTCGTCCTGACGATGGAGTGCACCGTCTGGAACGTGTTCGCACTGCCAGCCAGATTGAGCGCCTGTCGCTCGGAAGGTCGTAGACAATGAGAAGCCAAAGCAAGTTCGTGACTCTCGGAGCCGCCACCGGCGCCGCTGTGATGCTGTTCGCCGCTGCGGCGTGGGCCTGCGTCGCGGGTCCCACCCTCGCCGCCGAACCCCGCAGTGTGCCGGCCGGCAGCTCGGTCAAGGTCAGCGGCATCTCCTGGAACGGCGACCTGCCGGTGGTCGTGCGCTTCAACGCCCTCGACGGGCCGATCCTCGGCACCTTCCAGCCTGACCCGGTCAGCGACCGACTGGATGCCACGGTCACCATCCCGGCGGGGACAGCCCCTGGGAACTACGTCCTCATCGGGACCCAGCAGTCGGCTGACGGGAAGTTCGCGATCATCCCGAGCCGGGCGCTGGTCAGCGTCGAGGGCACAGGAGGTGCCCCGGTGCTGGGGGCTCCCCTGAACGCGGGTGCGGCTGACAGGCCGGTGGGCCTGACGGAGAGCGATCCGGTCAGCACCGGCTCCCTCGTGCTGGCCGGGGTGGGGGTCGCGGGTGTGGCGCTGTTCATCGCCGGTGCCGGTGTCTACTTCAGCACCCGTCGGCGGCCGCAGCCGGAGACCGCACCAGTCGCTAAGTAGGACCGACCAGCAGAGCAGGCAGCTGCGCGGGCCTGTGGGAGGCCCGCGCAGCCGACCAGCGCCACCCGCACGACCATGCCCCGGCCCGCCCGGCGCGCGAGGAGCCCGGACAGCGGGCGCCGGACGGGCTGGTCGCCCGCATGCCCGAAAGCCGAGCGGCGCTCGGCGCTAGCCCTCGCCCGACCTACCTGGTGGTCCGTCCGGACGGCCAGGATGACCTACCTCTGGGGACTTACACGATGAAGAAGCGGACTGTGGCGGCATGTGTCCTGCTGGCGGCGACGCTGGCCCCGGTCCAGACGCAGGTGCTGGCGCAGGAACGGGTGCAGGTGACCGCACCGGTCCAGGCCACCAAGTTCAACCTCTCCCCCGCACGGACCTACGGCGTGCCGGACTTCGCCGTCGACCCGGAAGACCCGCTGCACATCCTCGCGTCGGCTGTCGACCTGCGCACCCAGGTCTGCGGGACGATGCAGTCCTTCGACGGGGGTCAGACCTGGGAGCCGCTCGAGTCGTCCCCCTCGCCGGACAACTACCCGCTGTGCCTGATGACGAACAGCCACACCATCCAGGGCAAGCTCGCCTTCGGGTCCGACAAGCGGCTCTACTACGCCCTCGCCGGCTGGGACACCCAGGATGCGGCCAACCGCAGCGTGCTGGTCGGACGCTCCGAGGACATGGGCAAGACGTGGCAGACGACCATCGTCCGGGACACCCGTGGCCTGACCGGCGAGAAGCAGGAGCCGAACCGCCCGATCTCCGGTTTCGTCGTGGACACCAGCGGTGAGCAGGACGTGCTCTACGTCAGCTGGCGGCAGCAGAACCGGCTCACCGACCCGAACCGGAAGCCCAACATCCCGGTCATGTCGGTGTCCACCGATGGCGGGGCCACCTTCTCGGAGCCGATCAACCTCGTCGGCCAGAAGTTCGCCGACCCAGCGGTGCGCGCCGAGGCCCTCAAGGTCGTGGTACCCCCCACTCCTTCCGCGGCGCCTGCCGCCGCCGCATCCCCGGGGGCCTCCCCTGGGGTCTCCCCTGCTGCGTCCCCGAACGCCTCGGCTGCCGCGTCCCCGACGGCCTCCGCAAGCGCGTCGCCCGTTGCGCCGAACGAAGGGGCGCCGGCGTCTCCTCTCGCCTCCCCCTCTCCATCACCGCGGCCCTCTCCCTCCGCGTCCGGTCCACCACCGCCCGGTTCTCCCGCCTCGAGTCCTGACCAGCAGGTGAACTTCGGAGGCAGCAACCCCTCGTTGGCCGTGGACGACAAGGGAACCGCCTACGCCGCATGGGTCACGAGCTACCAGAACATCAAGGGGACGACCCGGCCCGCTCACTTCATCACCCGAACCTCCGACCAGGGCAAGACCACCGAGGTCTTCCAGATCACTCCGTTCGCCAAGGACAACGTCAACAACTTCGGCGGCCTGGACCTCGTCTGGAGCCCGCAAGGCGGGGAGAACGGCACCCTGCACCTCGTCTACGAGGGCTCCCGGACGCCGGAGGTCGCCAGTGAGGCGGACGTCTTCTACCGTCGATCGACGGACCGGGGACAGACCTGGAGCGAGCCGATGGTGGTCAACGACGACGACCCGAAGCAACTCTTCTTCAGCGGCCTTCCCAACCTGAGCATCGCGCCGGACGGTCGCCTGGACGTGGCCTGGTTCGACACCCGGGCTGATCCCGGCATCACCAGCAACGACGTCTACTACGCGCACTCGTCCGACAACGGCGCCAGCTGGTCGAAGAACGTCCGGATCAGCGACAGGTCGATCGACCGCCGCATCGGGGTGTTCGCCCAGAACTTCGACCTGAACGGCCCACCGGGGATCGCCTCGACCGAGGCCTACGCACTCGTTGCCTGGGACGACACCCGGATGTTCGACTCCGTGACCCAGGGCCAGGACATCTTCATGTCGGCCGTGCAGTTCGAGGAGCTGGAGTCCGGTACGTCGAGCACCTTGAAGTACGTGCTCGCGGGAGTCATCGGTCTGCTGGTGGTCGGCTTGCTGTTCGTCCTGCTGGCCCTGCTCGTGCGTCGACGCGAGACCGCGGCGGGCGTGCGCACTGTCTAGGAGCCGCTGCCACGTACTGCCATGACGCACAACCAGACGGGTGGGGGTCTTCGTGACCCTCTCCCGTCTGGCGCGGCCGTGACGTCGGGATCCCGATCGTGACAAAGCCCTCCGGCCGGGCTGCGGCACTGGGCGCAGTGGCACTCGCAGGCGCCGTGGCCCTGTCAGCCGCGGTGCGCGCGGGCGGAGGCGACGACGAGCGCCTCGACCCGGAGCCTCCTTCGGCGGCCTGTCCCGCCGAGGGACGCATCGGCAGTGCTTCCCACGGTGAGCGCAGGCAGCTGCCGGCCACCGGCTACACGTTCCTGTTCGCGGCCGGTGAGAACGGCTGCTTCCCGGCCCGGTTCAACCCATGTGCCCCGGTCCCCTACGTGCTCAACGCGTCCCTGGCACCGCCGGGCGGCGTCGAGGACGTACGGGCGGCCTTCGCGCGGCTGTCCGAGGCGAGCGGCATCCCCTTCGTCGAAGAGGGACGCTCGGACGAGCAGCCGGTCATCGCGCGCCGGCCCTACCAGCCCGAGCGGTACGGGCAGCGCTGGGCCCCGATTCTCGTCGGCTGGTCCGAGCTAGGTCTGGGAGAGGGCCCGGACCCGGTCGGGGACGACGTGATCGTGCTCGGTCGCAGTCGGCCGCTCCGCGCCGGTGACGTCCTCGTCAGCGGGGTCCTCGAGCTGAACGTCGACGCGGTCATCGACCGCAATACCGGAGCCACACTGCCGGACGGATTCGGTGCCGGCGTCACCAGAGGTCGCGTGATCCTTCACGAGCTCGGTCATGTCGTCGGCCTGGGACACGTCAGCGGCCGGGCGCAGTTGATGTATCCGGAACTGGGCGGACACACGTCGCCCACGGCCGAGTTCGGCATCGGTGACCGCGCCGGGCTGCGGCTGCTCGGTGCGGATGCGGGCTGTGTCGAGGTCCCACCGGCGTCGGCGACCGGGGGTTCCACCCGCGGCTGACGCTGGACGGTGCGATCGGTACACACCACAACGGGCGCCCCGGCAGGGGCGCCCGTTGTGGCGGTCCCACCGCGAGGTGGGAGGTGATGCAGGCTAGTTGTTGCGCACCTTGGCCGTGGCCGGGACCTCCTGGCGGCGGGCCTGGCGGGCGAAGGCGGTGAAGCCCGCGGCGAACAGGCTCAGGCCCAGCGCACCCAGACCGACGGTCAGGGCCAGGATGCCCGCGCCGTTGCCCTCGCTGACCGCGGGGGTCTGGCTGGTCTGCGGGGTCACCACGGACTCACCGTTGGCGCCCAGGATCTGGAACGCCGCGCGGGCCGGGGTGCCGTAGGCGTCCACACCCTTGGCGTCGAGCTGCTTGGCCAGGATCACGTAGTACCCGGCCTGACCCTCGGGCACGGTGAAGGTGGCGGAGATGTTGCCCGCGGCGTCCGGCACGGTCTGCGCCAGGACCGGGCCGTCGGCGCCGTTCCAGCTCAGCGACACCGGCATCACCGCATCGGTGGCCTTGGCCGGGGTGCGGAACGAGGAGCCGGTGACGGTGACGGTGTCACCGACGCTGCCGCTCGCGGTGCTCAGGTTGAGCGTCGCCAGGTTGGTGCAGGCGTAGGCGACGCCGGCGAACAGAACCATGCCTGCCACAGCGGCGCTGAACGCCACCGAGAGGGACCTCTTGCCGATCATCAGCAAATCTCCTAGTCCGTGGTGTGGCGCCGACTGCGCACTCCAGCGCCTGCGAATCCGGGGCCGCGCGAAACAGCGAGCACCGGGGTCGTACCTGCACACGACTATGAAGGAGCCGCCGCCGAGGGGCAATAACTGCGCTCTGCTGATAGTGCGCTGACATATAGCCCCCTGACAGCACTAGGCTTTCGACATTCGCGCTGACTGCGGATATCGATGGTCGCCCGTTGTTGCACGACGACAGCTTCTTCGGTGTGACGCCTGACGTTCTCGTCGAGGCTGTGAACCGGCCTTCTGAGCCCCCGCCGCTGGTATGCGCGCCGACCGGCGGGAGGTCGTCAGGGGATGCTCCACCTCCGCCTCGGAAGCGTGCCCAGGCATCGCTCGACCTGGACCGCGGGCGCTCAGCCGGACGAGGCACCGGGCGGCAGCCGTCGCTGGGCGGCAGGCGTCAGAGCATGACGGACACACCCGTGACTAATATCCGGTGGGAAGCGACCTTCGGGTCATACCGCCCGCCCGGCGCACCGCGGAAAGCGAGAGATGGCAACACAGACACGCAGCTGCGAGGCGCACGGTGAGGCGACCAGGCTCACCTGCGTCGACTGCGGCCAGCCGCTGTGCCCGAAGTGCATGAACCGCACCGAGGTAGGCCTGAAGTGCGCGACGTGCGCAGCCCCCGTCCCGGGCCCCAGCGTCGCGGCCCAGAGGTCGCGCACGCCTCTGCTCCTGATCGGCGGGGCCCTGGTGGCCATCGGCCTGCTCGTGGCCATCCTGGCGCTTCGGCCGTCGTCGAGCGACCCGGCCGATCAGGTCGCGGCCGCGCCGGTCGGCGTGTGGACCGACGCCCCCGATCTCTCGGCCATCCGCGGAACGGCGACGGCACTCGTACTCGGCGACGGCAGCGTGGTCGTCGCCGGCGGCGGTGTCGGTGCCTTGGCGATAGGGGCCACCGAGGTCCTGACTCCTGGCGCGCAGGCCTGGCAGGAGGTCGGCCCGCTGGCGCAACCCCGGCGCGGTCATCAGGCGGCCCTGCTCAACGACGGTCGGGTCCTCGTGGCCGGGGGCCTGGCTAACGGAGTGCTGCTGGCATCTGCCGAGGTGTACGACCCAGCGACCCGCACGTGGTCTGCCGTGCAGCCTATGGGCGCTGCCCGGTTGGGCCACTCCCTGACGCTGCTCAACAGCGGCCAGGTGCTGGTGGCCGGGGGCAGCACGCTGGATGCCACGGGCGGGCAGCCGATCCCCGCAGCCCCGACCGCAGAGCTCTTCGACCCCAAGACCGGGACCTGGTCGTCGACCGGTTCCATGGCAACCGGACGCTTCGAGCACACCGCCACCCGACTGCGGGACGGACGGGTGGTCGTGGCCGGCGGGCTCGGCCCGGCAGCGGCCGGCGGAAGTGAGAAGCCCCTCGCCTCGACCGAGATCTACGACCCGGCGGCGAAGGCCTTCGTCGGGTCCAGCAACCTCAACGGGGCCCGGACCAACCACGCGGCGGTCTTGCTCGGCGACAACGCGGTCCTCCTGAGCGGAGGGTCCGGAGGCGACGCCGGGGACATCTCCCTCGCGACGGCGGAGCTGTTCGACTCGAGGGCCGGCACCTGGAGCACGGTCGGCCCGATGGGCAGTACGCGTACCGGGCACACGGCAACGCGGCTGAACGACGGACGGGTGTTCGTCGTGGGAGGGGAGTCCGTGCAACGCGGTGCTCGCAGCTCCCTCACCAGCGCCGAGATCTTCGACTTCGAGGCCGGCGCCATCGGGGAGTGGCTACCGGCCGGCGACATGGCCTGCCCTCGCAGCGAGCAGGCGTCGGTGCTGCTGAAGGATGGCAGCGTCCTGGTGGCCGCCGGTGATGCGGCGTCACCCGGAAAGCCTCCGATCGCCCAGAGCTGCACTGAACGTTTCCAACCGTGAGAAGACCGAAGGAGCTCCATGGCCATGCTCGGTAGCGCCCGCAAGCGGGACAAGGACGGCTCGGCCGGCACGGAGGACACCGACGACGACCCGAAGCGCGACAACCGCAAGAGGGCGTTGACCCTCTGCATCCTCGCCCTTCCGCTGCTGGTCGGCTTCTACATCCTCGTGCTGTACCTGTCGAACCCGCGCAGCCCCGGGAAGGAGCTGCGCATCGACGAGTTCACGACGCTGCTGCGCCAGGGCCGGATCCAGGACGCGACGATCCTCGAGACCGACAACCGGATGGTGGGCACCTACGACGAGGGGCAGTACTGGGTCGCCTACTCGGGGGGCAACGAGACCATCTTCGCGCGCCTCACGAGCGCGCTGGAGGACGCGGGTGTGGCCTACTCGGTCAAGCAGCAGCCGCTGAAGAACCTGGTCACCCCGGTCAGCCTCCTGCTGCCCGCCCTGATCATCATCGACGGCCTGTTCATCCTGTTCCTGGCCTTCGGCCGCGGCAGCGACGGCTTCTCGGCGTTCAGCCGCTCCCGGGGCAAGCGCATGGAGACCGGGGAGGCCAAGATCACCTTCTCGGACGTCGCCGGCGTGGACGAGGCCATCGAGGAGCTCGTCGAGATCCGGGACTACCTCTCGAACCCGGACCGGTTCCTCGCCATGGGCGCATCGGTCCCGAAGGGCATCCTGCTCACCGGCCCACCCGGATGCGGCAAGACGCTTCTCGCGCGCGGCCTCGCAGGGGAGTCGGAGGTGCCCTTCTTCTCCATCTCGGGCTCAGACTTCGTCGAGATCTTCGTCGGTGTCGGCGCTGCCCGCATCCGCGACTTCTTCAAGGTGGCCAAGGCCGCTGCGCCCTGCATCGTCTTCATCGATGAGCTCGACGCAGTCGGTCGTGGCCGCAGCACCCACTCGATGGGCGGCACCGACGAGCGCGAGGCCACCCTGAACCAGCTGCTGGTGGAGATGGACGGCTTCGAGTCCGGGATCGGGGTCGTCGTCCTGGCGGCGACGAACCGCCCCGACATCCTCGACTCCGCCCTGATGCGCCCGGGCCGGTTCGACCGGCGGGTCGCTGTCGAGCGGCCGGACGTCAACGGCCGCAAGGGCATCCTGGGCATCCACACGCGCGGCAAGCCGCTCGCGGACAATGTCAACATCGACGAGGTGGCCAAGCGGACCGCCGGCTTCTCCGGCGCCGACCTGGCCAACGTCGTCAACGAGGCGGCGCTGCTTGCCGCTCGTCGCGGCGCGACCATCATCGAGCAGTCCCACTTCTCCGAGGCGATCGAGCGGCTCGTGGCCGGGCCGGAGCGCAAGACCCGGATCCTGTCGCCGCAGGACCGCCACCGCATCGCCTTCCACGAGTCGGGTCACGCCATCGTGGCCACGGCGCTGTCGGGCACCGACCGGGTCGGCAAGCTCTCGATCGTGGCGCGCGGCCACGGCGGCGGCTTCACCTGGTGGGTCAGCGAGGGCGACCAGACCTCCATCACCCGCGCGCAGCTGCTCGATCGGATCGCTGCCCTCCTCGGCGGGCGGGCGGCGGAGGAGCTCGTCACGGGTGAGCTGTCCACCGGCGCCACCGGCGACCTCGACGCGGCCATCCAGCTGGCGCGGCGCATGGTCACCGAGTTCGGCATGGGCACGCGGCTCGGCGCGTTCACCGCCCAGTCCCTGCAGAACGCGGCGTTGAAGGAGGGGCTCATGACGCAGGCGTTCTCCGAGCGCATCGCCTCGGAGATCGACGCCGAGGTGCAGCAGGTGCTTGCCGACTCCGCAGAACGCGCCCGCGCCGTCCTCGTCGAGCAGCGCTCCGTGCTCGAGGCGCTGGCCACGGCGCTGATGGAAGCCGAGACCCTCGAGGGCGAGGTTCTGGACGCCCTCCTGCTCCCCGTCGGCGGCGCTCAGCCGGTCACCGCCGCCGTCAGCAGCTGATGGCTTCCGCGTCCACCACCGAGAAGGCGAGCAGGACCTGCGGCCGCCACTCGCGCAAGCCTGCGGTGGCGACCTGCACACGGTGCTCGTCCTCGATCTGCCGGGACTGCATGGTGCCGACGAGCGTCGGCATCAAGTGCACCGCCTGCACCGAGCAGCTCGGCCGCAACAGCCCGCGCGGACGGCCCGCCTGGCTGCTCCCCGTCGCGGGAGTGACCGTCGCCGTGCTGCTGGCGATGGTGGCCGTGACGTCCCTGACGGGAAGCGGTGGGTCTGAGACCTCCCGCCGCTCGGTGCTCGCGGCGGACGGGGTCCAGAGCCGTGGCGTGCAGTTCGACGGGGCCGGGGACGTCGGCATCTCCGGCACGCTCACGCTGCCGGACCGGGCCGCACCGCAGGCAGGTCTGGCCGGGGTGGTCATCCTGAACGGCCTCGGGCCGACGACCCGCGACGGCGTGGCCACGCGGGGCGGGACCCCCGACACGCTCTACCGTGATCTGAGCGAGGCTCTGGTCAAGGAAGGCGTCGTGACACTGCGCTACGACAAGCGGGGTACGGGACGCAGCCAGCTCCCAGCGGGGACGCCCCTGCGGTTCGAGGACATCGTCGCTGACGCGGGCGCCGCGGTGAGCTTCCTCGCCGAGCGCTCCGAGGTCGACCCCAAGCGCCTTGCCGTGATCGGCCACGAGGAGGGGGGCCTGGCCGCCATGCAGCTCGCGGCCAGCGAGCCGCGCATCCGTGGCCTGGCTCTGATCTCCGCCCCCGGGCGGCCGCTGCTGGAGGTTCTTGCCGACGACTTCGCCGGGGCTCCGCACGGCGACGTACCCGGACTGCGCGCGACCGTCGGGACCCTTCTGGCCACGGGTGCGCTGCCGGCGACGATCCCGCCGTCGCTGACCGGCTACTTCCCGAAGGACAACCAGGAGTACCTCAAGGACATCTTCTCGATCGACCCGCCGGCGCTGGCCGCCAAGGTCGACGTGCCGGTGCTGTTCCTGCGGGGCGAGAAGGCGACCCTGGTCACGGCAGCGGACGAGAAGGCCCTGATGGGGGCCCTTCCGGCGGGCGAGTCGTTCGTGGCACCCAAGTCCGGCCCGTCGCTCGCCGTCGTGAGCGAGGCGGCGCCGAACGGTGCCGGCATGCCGGCGGATCACGAACCTGTGGCTGCCGCTCCCAGCACGAAGCGCTCCGAGGAGGCGGTGGCCCGGCTGGTGACCTTCCTGACGGGCGCCACCCGCGGCTGACCGTCCGGTCCGGCTCGGCGAGGCGACGTCGCGGGACCCGGGGCGCCTAGGACCGGGCGTGCCGGGCCTTGGCGTCGATCTTCTCGGCCAGCCCCTGGATGGCGCGCACCGCCGGAGACTGCGGTGCGTAGTCCAGCACGCACACGCCCTGCTGGTCGGCGTGCAGCACCGCCTCGTCCTCGGGGATGATCGCGAGAAGCTCGCGACCCCGCTCGGCCGCGAAGTCCTCGAGCCGCTGGCGGTCGGCCTCACCCGCGCGGTTGCCGACGAAGGCGATGTCGGCGATCCCGAGGTCGACGGCAAGGCGATGCATGCGGTCCGCCGTCAGCATCACCTTTCCCGTCGGCTGGAGGACCACGAGCAGCAGGTCGGCGTAGCGCAGGGTCCCCCCGGCCCAGGACAGGTGCTCCAGGCCCGCTTCCATGTCGGCGACCACCATGGCGTCGGGCAGGGTGCGGTTCGCGTTGTCGATGAAGTCACGGACCGTGACGTGGGCGCTGCCCGTTCAACCGGAGCCCGCCTTCTCCGAGCGGGCAGCCAGCATCACCGTCACGTTGTCCGGCGCGGCGTAGCCGTAGCGGTCCAGGAGCTCGCTGGGCGAGAGGTCGGTCGGCACGTGCCGCTGCGCGCCGGACTGGTCCAGGATCGAGCGGATGCGCTCCGCGCCCTGCTCCCCGAGCCCGATGCTGACCCCGAGGTTGGGATCGGAGTCGCAGTCCACCGCGACCACCTGGTGGCCTGAGCGGCCCAGGCTCCGAGACAGCACAGCCGAGATCGTCGACTTGCCCACACCACCCTTGCCCGACAGTCCGATGCGCATGCGCGCAGCCTGCCCCATCGGCTGGCGATTCCCAAGGGCGCAACGCGCGCACCTGCCCCTCGGCGGGGCGCTTCCGGGATGTTTCCCTCGATGCGGCAGGGTGATGCCAGCACTGGCGTTCGTGCCCGAGGAGGACACATGTGGTGGTCGACCCTGGCGGGCAAGCTCGAGCGCGCGAAGGCGCTGGACCCGGTGACGAAGGCGGCCACGGGAGTGGTCACGGCAGTGCTCCCGCAGGGCAGGGTCAAGGACGCCCTGCACGGCCGGTGGCTGGGACACCCCCTGCACCCGCTGCTCGTGGCGGTGCCGATCGGGATGTGGTCCGGGGCGCTCCTTCTCGACCTGACAGGTGGGCGGGGATCCGAGCGCGCCGCCCGGAGGCTGGTCGGTGCCGGCGTGCTCGTGGTCGCACCCACGGCTGCCGCCGGCCTGGCCGACTGGTCCGAGCTCGGCGAGTTCGAGAGCCCCAAGCGGGTGGGTCTCGTGCACGCGCTGGCCAACGTCGCCACGACGGTGCTGTTCGGCACGAGCTGGCTGGCCCGCCGCCGCGGCGACGACACCCGCGGCCGCAGGCTGGCCCTGGCCGGAGCAGCGACCATGGCGGTGGGCGGGTACCTGGGAGGCCACCTGTCGTACAGCCAGGGGGTCGGCATGAACCGCAACGCCGACGAGCAGAAGCAGCCCCGCGGCTGGACCGACGCCGCCGCCGACGCCGACGTCCAGGAGGGGGCGCTGCTGCGGATCGAGGTCGAGGGCCAGGAGATCGTGCTCACGCGGCGTGGCGGGTCGGTCTACGCGATGGGAGCGGTGTGCAGTCACTACGGGGCCCCGCTCGACGAGGGTGAGGTTCACGACGGCTGCCTGATCTGCCCCTGGCACGGGAGCGCCTTCCGGCTGACCGACGGCAGCGTCGCGCGGGGGCCGGCCACCTCGCCACAGCTGTCCTACCGCGTGCGTCAGCAGGGAGCGCGGCTTCAGGTCCAGGTCCGACCCTGAGCCCCCTGCCGCCCTCGGTCGACCAAACGGCGCAGATTGGGACAGTCCAGGAGTCGACGTCCGCGTAACCGGGCAACACCTGTCTGAGGGATGAAGGCAGCGACCTCTCCCGCCGACACATCTCGCGAGACCGACAGAGGAGGAACGTGCCGATCTCGCTGCTGCACGGGCGCCGGCGGGTCCTGCTCGCGTCCGCCACCGTGGTGGTGGCCGTCGCGGTTCCTCTGCTGACCCTGCCGACCCTCCCCCGCCTGTCCTGGCTGCCGGTGGTGCTGGGGCTCGCGCCCTGGATCGTGGGCAAGTACCTGCTCTGCCCCCTGCGGTGGCACGCGCTGTCCGAGAGCGGCCGCTCCCGCCGCTGGCACATCAGGGCCTACGCCGAGGCGGAGCTGTGCGGGCTCCTGACCCCGGGGCACGTCGGGGCCGACGCGTGGCGCGTACGCCGGCTGACCGGTACGGGGATGACCACCCCCGACGCGGTGGCCGAAGCCGGCCTGGACCGGTTGGTCGGCGCGCTGGGGCTCGCCGCCTTCGTCGGGTTCTCGGCCACCGCCCTTCCCGCCAGGATGCTGCTCAGCGCTCTGGCGGTCGCTGCGGTCGCCGTGGCCGTCGCGCTTCTCGTGGGCAGGCGACGGCCGGACCTGGTGCCGCACCGCCGCCTTCCCGCGCCGCGCAAGGTGGCGTTGGGGATCGCGCTCTCCGCGGCCTACCAGCTCTCCATCTGCCTACTGCTGCTGGGAGCTGTCGCTGCCACCGGGCACACCCTCGGGCCGTTGGCCCTGCTGGGGGCGTTCGGTGCCAGCCAGCTGGCCGGAGCCGTACCCGGCCCCCACGGCGCCAGCCCGCGCGACGGTGCGCTGGTCGTGGCGCTGGCGGGGCTCGGGCTGCCGTGGCAGGCGGCGCTGGGCGCGGTGGCGCTGAAGGCGGTGGTGGCCTGGTTGCCCGCGCTGCTGCTCGGAGGGGTGAGCCTGCTCCTGGCCAGGCGCCTCACGTCCCGCAGCTCCGCGGCGGCTCCAGCCTGCTGAAACGGCTGTTCACCGGCTTCGGGATGAGTCACACTGGCCTTGCTGGGGGTGGTGCGACATGGACAGGGATCTCACGCAGAGGGTGCGCACGGGGGTGCGCACCCGACTGCACGTCGTCGGCGTGGACGTCGCGGTCGTCCTGACGGGCGTCGTCGTCTACTTCGGGGTGCGGGGGCTGACGGCCGGTGCGCCGGACAGGGCGCGCGAGCACGCGCTCGACATCCTGGGCCTGGAGAAGACGCTCGGCCTGGACGTCGAGAAGGGCGTCCAGAGCGCGCTCGTGGACCTCGATGCGGTCACCACCGTGGCCAACTGGATCTACATCTGGGGCCACTGGCCCGTCATCGTGGCGACGCTGCTGTGGCTCGCCACCCACAACCGCGTGGTCTTCCGGCGCCTGCGCAACGCGATGATCGCCTCCGGTGCGCTGGGCCTGTGCGTCTACACGACCTACCCCGTCGCGCCGCCACGGCTGGCCGGGCTGGGGTTCGTCGACACGATCACCGAGTCCTCCAACTCCTACCGTGTCCTTCAACCACCGGCCTTCGTCAACCAGTACGCCGCGATGCCGAGCCTGCACGTCGGCTGGGACCTGCTGGTCGGCATGGCTCTCGTCGCCGTCGCCACGACCTGGCTGATCCGCATGATCGGATGCCTGATGCCGATGCTGATGGCGGCGGCCACCATCGTGACCGCCAACCACTACGTCCTCGACGTCCTGGTCGGCGCGGCGTTCGGGCTCGCGGGTTGGACAATCGCCTTGTGGATCGAGAAGCGGGGCACCGCGGGCGAGGGCGCCGACAGCGCGGCCGCTGCACCGCCCTGCCCGGGTGCCTCCGGGACGGTGCCGAACCTGCCCGGTCAGCGCCGCCCCGCCGAGGAGAGCTTCGAGGCGGGACCCGCATCGGGCAGTACGGCCACCGCGTGATCCCTCCCGGGTGAGGGTGCTCGCGATCGCGCACCGTGCGGGCAACTCCCTGCCTGCGCTGCAGGCTGCGGCCGAGGTGGGTGCCGACGTCTTCGAGGCCGACGTCCACGCCTACGGCGGGCGGCTGGAGGTCCGGCACGAGAAGTCGCTCGGCCCGCTGCCGTGGCTCTGGGAGAAGTGGGAGCTGATCCCGGCTGCATCGCTTCCCCGGCTCGAGCTGGTCCAGCTCCTGGACGCCCTCGATGCCCTGGCCGAGCCGGTCCAGCTGATGGTCGACCTGAAGGGGCCCGGGACCGTGGGCGTGCACGTCGCGCGGCTGATGCACGAGCGGCTACCGGACCAGCCGATGCTCGTCTGCTCGCGGTGGTGGCCGGGCGTGCGCCCCTTCTTCGGGCAGTCGTGGGCTTCTCCGGTCCTGTCGGCGCGCAACCGCGCTGAGATGCAGCAGCTGCGGATGCGGGTGCGCCGGGCCGAACCGCCCTACGGCGTGAGCCTGCACCGGTCGCTGCTGAGCCGTGCGCTGGTCGCCGAGCTGCACGAGCGGGTCGAGGTGGTGATGACCTGGCCGGTCAACGACCCGGGAGCGCTCGAGGAGGTCCTCGCGCTGGGGGTGACGGGCGTGATCAGCGACGAGGCCGACATCCTGCGGGTGCTGCGCGCCGACCGCTAGCGTCCGGCTCGGGCCGCGAGGCCGGTCAGTCCCGCCGGGCCCGGGCGGTGGCGCGGTCGTTGGCGCGGCCGATCGCCGTCACGAGCTCGGCCTTGCTCATGGCGGAGCGCCCGGGGACGTCCAGGCGCTGCGCGATCTCGTACAGGTGCTTCTTGCTCGCGTTGGCGTCCACACCGCCCGCGGTGGGGATCCTGCTGTCTCGCGCCGCGGGGCCGCTGCGCGCGCTGCGCTCGTCGCTCGGCCCCTTCGACTTCTTGGGCTCCCAGTGGTCGCCCACCTTCTCGAAGGAGTGCTTGAGGGCGGCGTAGGCGGTGCGCGAGGCCCGCTCCTCGTTCCCGTCGTAGGTCTCGGCTGCCGAGTCGTAGGTCTTGGCGAAGGTGCGCTGCGCCTTCGACGGTGAGCGCTGCAGGGTGGACGGCAGCTCGTCCCGCTTTGGCTGTCCGTCTCCTGTGGTCTTCGGCACGGACCCACCTCCGCTTCCACCGATGCCCCGCGCGGCGCGCGCAAAACGAGGCGGAACGGGCGGCGGCGGCGCTACCGCACCCTCACGAGGTCGACGACGAACACGAGGGTGGCGCCGGGCGGGATCTTGGGGGGTGAGCCCTGGGCGCCGTAGCCCAGCTCGCTCGGGATGGTGATGGTCCGCCGTCCGCCGACCTTCATCCCGGTGGGGCCGACGGCGAACCCGGGGATGACCCCCCGCTGGCAGATGCCGAACGGCAGGGTCGAGTTGGCGCCGCGGCTCCAGGAGGAGTCGAACTCCTGGCCGGTCTCGTAGAACGCGCCGACGTACTTGACCTCGACCTGGCTGCCGGGGACCGCCTCGGCGCCCGTGCCCTCCGCAAGGTCGGCGTACTGCAGCTGGGCCGGCGGCGGCCCGGTGGCGGGAGGCACCACCGGCTTGGCGGCGAGCTCGGTGCTCGCCCCGGGCGGCGGCGCGACCTCGACCGCCGAGATCGGGCAGGTCGCTGGCGATGCCGGGCCCGGAGTCGGGCGGTCCGAAGCCGCCTTGTCGTCGCCTGAGCCGCCACAGGCGGACAGGCAGAGTCCGCCGGCAGCCAGGGACCCCACGATGCGCAGCGACACGCCGCAGCGCCTCATGCTGACGGCGCCTCGACCCCGAGCAGTCGCTCGAGGCGCGCGCCGACCAGTCGCTGGAAGGCCCGCCGGGGGCGGGTGCGATCCAGCACGGCCGCCTCCAGGTCGTCGGCGGAGATGGTGCGGCTGGTGCCGTCCGGGCCTTGCGACAGCGCCGTGACGCCGAGCTGGAGCACGACGTCCAGGGCAGCCCCGGGGTCGTGCCGCTCCTTGACGTAGTTGCTAATCGGCTCGCTGTTGCCGCCCATCACGACGAAGCCGTGCTCCTCCGCTACGGAGCCGTCGTAGGTGAGTCGGTAGAGCTGGTCGTCCGCCGTCCGCTCGCCGACCTCCGCGACGACGAGCTCCACCTCGTACGGCTTGCCCGACTCGGTGAAGATGGTGCCGAGCGTCTGCGCGTAGGCGTTGGCGAGGCCCCGGCTCGTGACGTCACGCCGGTCGTACTGGTAGCCCCGCAGGTCGGCGTAGCGCACCCCCGCCAGCCGCAGGTTCTCGAACTCGTTGTACTTGCCGACCGCGGCGAAGGCGATCCGGTCGTAGATCTCGCTGATCTTGTGCAGCGCGTTGCTGGGGTTCTCCCCCACGAACAGGATGCCGTCGCCGTACGCCAGGGTCAGGACGGAGCGGCCCCGCGCGATCCCCTTGCGGGCGTAGTCGCTCTTGTCCTTCATCACCTGCTCGGGTGAGACGTAGAAGGGCTGCGTCATCGGGGCCTCCTCGGACCTGCGGGTGGGGCTGTCGGGGTCTTCGGACCAGTGGGACGGCGAGCGTCGGGGCGGCTGGGCCGGCCGGCGGAAGGGGCGCTCAGCCGCCCGGGTGGACCATGCGCTCGGCCACGACCGTCTCGACGACGCCGGCAACCTCGTCGTCGGGCAGCCGCCGGCCCCCGACGTCCGTGACGCTCATGACCACCGGCCAGATCCGGCGGGTCAGGTCGGGACCGCCGGTGGCTGAGTCGTCGTCAGCCGCGTCGTAGAGGGCGTCGACGGCGAGCTTGACGCCCTCAGCCTCCGAGACGCCGTCCCGGTAGCGCTTCTTCATCGCGCTGCGCGCGAAGCTGCTGCCCGAGCCCACCGCGTGGAAGGAGTGCTCCTCGTAGCGGCCACCGGTGACGTCGTAGGAGAAGATGCGGCCCACCGAGCCGTCGAGGTCGAAACCGGCGAACAGCGGGACGACAGCCAGCCCCTGCATCGCCATCGCGAGGTTGCCCCGGATCATCGCCGACAGCCGGTTGGCCTTGCCGTCCAGGGACAGCACGTGGCCCTCCATCTTCTCGTAGTGCTCGAGCTCCATCTGGAACAGGCGCACCATCTCCACCGCGATCCCGGCGGCCCCGGCGATGCCCACGACCGAGTAGTCGTCGGCGGGGAAGACCTTCTCGATGTCGCGCTGGGCGATGACGTTGCCGGTGGTGGCCCGGCGGTCCCCGGCCATGATCACGCCGCTGGCGTGCACGACGGCAACGATCGTCGTGCCGTGGGGGACGTCGAGAACACCGGGAGGCAGCGCCCGGTTCATCGGCAGCAGCTCAGGCGCCACGCGGCCGAGAAACTCGGTGAACGACGCGCTCCCCGGCGCGGTGAAGTGCGCAGGCAGCCGCCCGTGCAGTCCTGCGTCCCGTGCCATGTGGTGATCTCCCCATTCTCGCTCGCCGGCTCACCGTGCCGCGGGACCGCGGCGGCGGCCGGCTGTACAGGTGCGGCAGCAGCACAGCACACCACGGCCCTGCCGCGTCCCCGGGTGGGCCGGTCGGCTCGGCAGCCGGCTACTGCCCGCCCTTCTGCACGAACGCCTTCACGAAGTCCTCGGCGTTGGTCTCGAGCGCCTCGTCGATGTCGTCCAGCAGGGCGTCCACGTCGTCGGTCAGCTTGCCGACCCGCTCCTGGACGTCACTGGCCTCCTCGGCGGCGACCTCCTCGGTCTCCTCGCTGCGCCGGCTCGCCCGGTCCTGACC
This sequence comes from Mycobacteriales bacterium, assembly GCA_030447385.1. GTDB lineage: Bacteria > Actinomycetota > Actinomycetes > Mycobacteriales > SCTD01 > SCTD01. Next base: position 613,764 of record JAUJOY010000002.1, on the reverse strand, counting down.
GCCGCTGTCCCTGGTTGCCATCGCTGCGCTCCCTGTCCTCGTCCGCTTCCTGCCTCGACCCTATCCGCGCGACCCGATCTGCATCCGCGTTCGGGCGCCCCGACGCCCGCTGCAGGGTCCGGCAGGGCAAGGTGCGGGCATGGACGCCGAGACGCTGTACCAGCTCCCTCCCGAGGAGTTCATCGCCGCGCGGGACCGCTCGGCGAAATCGTTGAAGGGACAGGGAGACGCGGCGGGCGCGAAGGCCATCGCCGGCTTGCGCAAGCCGTCGGTGTCGGCATGGCTGGTCAACCGCCTCGCCGCCGAGCAGGGGGACCTGCTCGACTCGCTGCTGGCGCTCGGTCCTGCGCTCGCGAAGGCGCAGGCCAGCGGTCGGGCGGAGGACCTGCGCGCGCTCGGGGCACAGCGCCGCCAGCTCGTCGAGGCGGTGACCGACACAGCCGCCTCCGCCGCCGGACGCCCGGTCACCGCAGCGGTACGCGAGGAGGTCGCCGGCACCCTGGAGGCTGCCCTTGCCGACCCCGCCAGCGCGGAGGCGGTCCGCTCCCGGCGGCTGATCCGGCCGCTGTCCTACGCGGGCTTCGGGGCGGTGGACCTCGCCGGCGCGGTCGCGGCGCACGCCGGACAGCAGACGAGGAGCCACCCGGGAGGGAAGACCCCGACGCCGGATCGCCGGCAGGCGGCGGCGCCGGAGGCGAAGCCGCTCGAGGCGGAGCGGCTCGAGGCGAAGCCGCTCGAGGCGGAGCGGCTCGAGGTGGAGCGGCTCGAGGCGGTCCGCGCCGCGGAGGTGGCCGCCCACCGCACCGCCGGAGGCCTCGACGACGCCGTACGCGCCTCGCAGACGCGGACCCGCCGGCTTGCGGCCGCGTCCTCGGCCCTCCGCGCTGCGGAGACGGCGGCCGGCAGAGCGCGGACAGTGCTCGACGCGGCCGAGCAGGAGCGGACCGCGGCCCGGGCCGCCCTGGAGCGGGCGCAGGAGGAGCACGACGAGGCGCTGCAGGCCGTCCAGCGGGCGCAGGACGAGGCGGAGGCGGCCCGGAGCACGCTGGACAGGCTGCGCCGCGGCTGAGCGCGACTGGGGGCTACCGCCGGCGGGACAGGCTCTCGACGAGCTGGGCGGCGCTCGTCGAGGACTCCAGGAGCCCTCCCACATGGGCCTTCGTGCCGCGCAGCGGCTCCAGCGTCGGCACGCGCTGCAGCGACTCCCGGCCCAGGTCGAAGATGACCGAGTCCCAGGAGGCGGCGGCCACCTCGGTCGGGTAGCGCGCGAGGCAGGTGCCGCGGAAGTACGCGCGCGTGTCCTCCGGCGGCGCGAAGACCGCCCGCGCCACCTCGTCCTCGCGCACGAGGCGCTGCATCCGCCCGCGAGCGACGAGCCGGTTGTAGAGCCCCTTCTCGGGGCGCACGTCGGCGTACTGCAGGTCGACCAGGTGCAGCTTCGGCGCGTTCCATCCGAGCTTCTCGCGCTCGCGGAAGCCTTCGAGCAGCGACAGCTTGGCGACCCAGTCGAGCTCGCCCGCCAAGGACATCGGGTCCGAGGTGAGGCGGTCGAGCACGGACTCCCAGCGGGCGAGCACGTCGAGCGTGACGGCGTCGGCGTCACTCCCGAGCCGGTCCTCGACGTGCTTGCGGGCCTGCTCGAGGTATTCCATCTGCAGCTGCACCGCCGTGAGCCGGCGGCCGTTGCGGAGCTCGATCGTGGTGCGCAGGGCGGGGTCGTGCGAGACGGCTTGCAGCGAGGCGACCGGGAACAGCACGCCCAGGTCGATGCCGTTCTGGCTCAACCAGCCGTCCTCGATCATCGACAGGACCAGGGCGGTCGTGCCGACCTTGAGGTAGGTGGAGATCTCGGCCAGGTTGGCGTCACCGAGGATCACGTGCAGGCGCCGGTACTTGTCGGGGTCGGCGTGCGGCTCGTCGCGGGTGTTGATGATGGGGCGCTTCAGCGTGGTCTCCAGGCCGACCTCGACCTCGAAGTAGTCCGCCCGCTGGCTGAGCTGGAACCCGTCACCACGTCCGTCCTGGCCGATCCCCACCCGGCCGGCCCCGGTCACCACCTGGCGGCTGACGAAGAAGGGGGTCAGGTGGCGCACGATGTCCGCGAACGGGGTCCGCCTGGCCATCAGGTAGTTCTCGTGCGTCCCGTAGGAGGCGCCCTTGTTGTCGGTGTTGTTCTTGTACAGCAGGATCCGGGAGGTGCCTGGCACCGTCAGCGCGCGCTCCGCCGCCAGGGCCATGACCCGCTCGCCCGCCTTGTCCCACAGCACCGCGTCGCGCGGGTTGGTCACCTCCGGCGAGGAGTACTCCGGGTGCGCGTGGTCCACGTAGAGGCGGGCGCCGTTGGTCAGGATGACGTTGGCCAGACCGAGTTCGTCATCCGGCTCACCGGCGAGGTGGTCGGACCCGGCGGGACCGACGTCGAACCCGCGCGCGTCGCGGAGCGGGTTCTCCTCCTCGAAGTCCCACCTCGTGCGGCGCCCGCGGGCCGGGCCGTCCGCCATGCCGCTCGCGTAGCCGTTGACGACCTGGCTGGAGGCGGCCATCGCACCGCTCGCCGGCTGGCCGGGGATGGACACGCCGTACTCGGTCTCGATCCCCATCACGCGCCGCGTGGTCATGAGGCCACCCTAGGTCGCGGCTAGAGGTACTGCCCGGTGTTGGCGACGGTGTCGATGGACCGGCCGGTCTCCGAGCCCTTCGCGCTGGTGACCAGGGTGCGGATGTAGACGATCCGCTCCCCCTTCTTGCCCGAGATCCGGGCCCAGTCGTCGGGGTTGGTCGTGTTGGGCAGGTCCTCGTTCTCCTTGAACTCGTCGATGCACGCGGTCATCAGGTGCTGCAACCGCAACCCCTTGCCGCCGGTCTCGAGGAAGTCCTTGATCGCCATCTTCTTGGCCCGCGCCACGATGTTCTCGATCATGGCGCCGGAGTTGAAGTCCTTGAAGTACAGGACCTCCTTGTCGCCGTTGGCGTAGGTGACCTCGAGGAAGCGGTTGTCCTCGTCCTCGGTGTAGATGCGCTCCACGGTGCGCTGGATCATCGCCGCGACCGTCGCCTCCCGGGACCCGTCGTGCTCTGCCAGGTCGTCCTCGTGCAGGGGCAGGTCGGTACGGATGTACTTGCCGAAGATGTCCTTCGCCGCCTCGGCGTCCGGGCGCTCGATCTTGATCTTCACGTCCAGCCGACCCGGCCGCAGGATCGCCGGGTCGATCATGTCCTCGCGGTTGGAGGCGCCGATCACGACGACGTTCTCGAGCGTCTCGACCCCGTCGATCTCCGACAGCAGCTGCGGCACGATCGTGGTCTCGACGTCGGAGGAGATGCCGGACCCGCGGGTGCGGAAGATGGAGTCCATCTCGTCGAAGAAGACGATGACCGGGGTGCCCTCCGAGGCCTTCTCCCGGGCCCGCTGGAAGACCAGGCGGATGTGCCGCTCGGTCTCGCCGACGTACTTGTTGAGCAGCTCCGGACCCTTGATGTTGAGGAAGAAGGCCCGACCGTCCGGCTTGCCGGTGACCAGCGCCACCTTCTTGGCCAGGCTGTTCGCGACGGCCTTGGCGATGAGCGTCTTCCCACACCCGGGGGGCCCGTAGAGCAGCACGCCCTTCGGCGGACGCAGCTGGTGCTCCTTGAACAGCTCCTTGTGCAGGAACGGCAGCTCGACGGCGTCCCGGATCTGCTCGATCTGCGCGGCGAGGCCGCCGATGTCGCCGTAGTCGATGTCGGGCACCTCCTCGAGGACCAGCTCCTCGACCTCGGACTTCGGGATGCGCTCGTAGACGTAGCCGCTGCGGGTCTCGAGCAGCAGCGAGTCGCCCGCCTTGAGCGGCGAGTCGGCAAGGGACTCGGCGAGCATCACGACCCGCTCCTGGTCGGTCTGCCCGATCACCAGCGCGCGGTCGCCGCCCTCGAGCAGCTCCTTGAGCAGCACGACCTCGCCCTGACGCTCGAAGGCCAGGGCCAGGACGACGTTGAGCGTCTCGTTGAGCATGACCTCCTGGCCGCGCTGGAGGTCGTCGACCTCGACGGTCGGGCTCACGGTCACCCGGAGCTTGCGGCCGCCGGTGAAGATGTCGACGGTGCCGTCGTCGTGCCTCGACAGGAAGATGCCGTAGCCGCTGGGCGGCAGGGCCAGCCGCTCGACCTCCTCCTTGAGGGCGACGATCTGGGCGCGCGCCTCGCGCAGCGTGCCGACGAGGCGGTCGTTCTGGCCGCTGACGCCGGCCAGGCTGGCGCGCGCCTGGGCGAGGGACTCCTCGAGGACCCGCACCTGCATCGGGGTGTCCGACAGCTTGCGCCGCAGGACCGCGACCTCCTGCTCGAGGTAGCCGATCTGCGCCGTGAGCTCCGCGAGCTCGAGGTTCTTCCTGGCCTGGGCGTCGTCGCCCGAGGCGCTTCCGCGCGCTCCTGCCACGTACCTCACCACCCTGATCCGAGGGAGACTGCCGTACTGGTCGCATCCTATGTACGTCGAGCCCGTTCGCGCCCCCCTTACCCGGACAACAGCGGGTCGCGCGGCGGGGGGACGACCTTCCCCGGCCGGCACCGGCGAAGCCCTAGGGCAGCTCGGGGCGCAGCGGCTCGGCCCGCTCCGGCGAGGCGCCGGGCTCTGCGGGTGCTCCCTTGCTGGGCCGCCTGCGGCGTACCGGTGGCTGCACGCCGTCGGCCAGCCGGCGGGCGGTGCACAGGAAGCCGGTGTGCCCGACCATCCGGTGCTCGGGCCGGACGGCGAGCCCCTCGACGTGCCAGCCGCGCACCAGCGACTCCCACGACTGCGGCTCGGTGAAGGTGCCGTGCGAGCGCAGCGTCTCCACGGTGGCCGACAGCTGGGTCGTCGTCGCGAGGTAGCAGCACACCAGCCCGCCGGGCCGCAGGGCAGCGGACACCGCGTCGACCACCTCCCACGGAGCCAGCATGTCGAGCACGACCCGGTCGACGTCGGTCTCGTTCAGGGCCGTCACGAGGTCGCCCACCTTCACCGTCCAGGCCGGGTGCGGTCCGCCGAAGAAGCGCTCGACGTTGGCGACGGCGATCTCCGCGAACTCCGCCCGCCGCTCGTACGACGTGAGACGCCCCGACTCCCCCACCGCCCTGAGCAGCGACATCGACAGCGCGCCCGATCCGACGCCCGCCTCGACGACGTGCGCGCCGGGGAAGATGTCGGCCATCTGCACGATCGAGCCGGCGTCCTTCGGATAGACCACCTGCGCACCACGCGGCATCGACAGCACGTAGTCGCTGAGCAGGGGGCGCAGCGCGAGGTAGGCGGTTCCGCCGATCATCACGACGACGCCCTCGGGGCCGCCGAGCAGGCTGTCGTGCTCGAGGATCCCCTTGTGGGTGTGGAACTGCCGCGCCGGCTCGAGGGTGATCGTGTGCATCCGGCCCTTGGGGTCGGTCAGCTGCACCTGGTCGCCCGCGCGCAGCGGCCCCCGGCGCCGGTCCGCTCCTGGAGTCACGAGCAGCACAGGCTACGGGGTGACGACCGCGACGACGTCCTCCGTCGCCAGCACGCGCACGGCCCCGCTCGCCCGGTCGTGCACGACGTACTCCGACGCGGGCACCCGGCGCATCGCGTCCAGGAGCGCCTCCCCGGCGAGGGAGGGCTCCAGCACCATCCCGTCGGCGAGGTGGCGGGCCACCGTGCTCACCGCCACCCAGGGGCGGCGGTCCTCCGGGGTCGCGAGCACGGCCGCCTCGCTGACGACCGACTCCGGCTCGCCGTTGGAGTCCATCACCACGACGGCGCGTACGTCGGCCGCCTGCGCCCGGCGTACGGCCTCGGCGAGCGGGAGGTCGGCCGGCACGGCCAGGGCGGGGCGGGCCAGGGAGGCGATCGTCACCTGAGGCAGCCGTTCGACCAGCCGCGCCCGCTGCAGGGACGCAGTCGCGCCCGCGTAGATGAAGGCCGCGATCAGCCCGGTGAACACGACGGTGCCCAGGCTCGCCTCGCTCAGGCCGACGGCGGGCAGGACCCCCAGCAGCAGGCCCGGCACCACCACCACAGCCACGACCCGGCCGGCCCAGGCGGCGGTCCGGGTGGAGCGGCCCGGATCGCCGGTCGCCTTCCAGATGGCGGCCCGCAGCACCCGTCCGCCGTCGAGCGGCAGGCCGGGCAGCAGGTTGAAGCCGGCCACGAGGGCGTTGGAGATCGCCACGATGGCGCACAGCAGGTACGGCAGGGAGCCCGGCTCGAACAGCTGGAGACTGGCCCACCCGAGCCCGCCCAGCAGCAGGGACACGAGCGGCCCGACGACGGCGACGGCGGACTCGCGGGCGGGAGTCTGCGGTGGCTCGGTGATCTCGGTGAGCCCGGCGAGGAAGGTGACCGTGATGCTGCGGACCGGCAGGTCGAAGGCGCGCGCGACGACGCAGTGGCCGATCTCGTGCAGCAGCACGCTGATCAGCAGCAGGACGGCGAAGGCGCCGGCGGCGATGTAGCCGCGGGTGGTGCCGTAGTCCGAGGCCAGGCTGGGGCCGAAGCTGATCAGGATGAAGGCGGCGAACAGCAGCCAGCTCCGGGAGACGAAGATCGGGACCCCGAGCACCCGGCCCACCCGCAGGCTGCCGCGCCCCAGCAGGGCGTCGGGAGCCGGAGCAGTCACGGCCCGAACCTAGTCGCCACGGTCGGGACGCATGGCCGACCACGCGACCCTCCGGCCGATCGGTTGCACCGAGCGCATCTCCAGCCCGGCCGCGGCAGCCACCCGCCCGGCCGCGCCGGCGTCGGCGGCGACCGCCACCAGCCGCCCGCCCGGGGCCAGCCGGAGGAGGGCGGTCGGGACGTCGAACGCCGCCCCGGCGACCACGACCCGGGCGTCGGCGTCCACCAGCTCCTCGGTCTGGGAGGCCGCCAGCAGCGACCGCACGACCATCGGTCCGACGCCGACGGCGGCCACCGCGTCCCCGGTCCGGGGGCCGGCCAGTGCCGAGAGCACGGCGGCGAGCACGGGGTCCTCCACCTGCGCTCCCTCCACGACGGCAACCGTCCCACCTCTGCCACGATGCCTCCCGCCCACTTCCTCCCGGAGGTTCCCGACCGTGCGCTGGTGCTCCTTCACGACCGTCCCTCGGGGCGGCCTCCCGCGGCTCGGTGCGGTGAACGGGCGCTCCAGCGGCGTCCGCGCCGCTGTCCTCGACGTCGGCGTCTGGGGGGAGCTCCAGGGCACGATCACGCCTCCTGACCTGGTCGACCTGGTGGAGTCAGGACCCGCGACTCAGGCCCGGGTGACCGAGCTCGTGCGGTCCGCACCGCGCGGCGGCGCGGCCTGGCTGCGCGCGGAGGACGTACGCCTGCTGGCCCCGCTGCGGGAACCGAACTCGCTGCGCGACTTCCTCACCTTCCCCGACCACGTGCAGCGCGGTGCGCGGCGCAGGGGTGCTCCTGTGCCGCCGGCCTGGGACCGCATCCCGGTGTTCTACAAGGGCAACCGACGTTCGGTCGTGGGGCCGGGTGACCTGGTGCCCTGGCCGTCGTACACCGAGCAGATGGACTTCGAGTGCGAAGTCGCCGCGGTGGTCGGGCGCCGCGGCCGCGACCTGGACCTCGGCGCGGCGGAAGGGTCCGTCTTCGGCTACACGATCATGAACGACTGGTCGGCGCGCGACGTGCAGCGCGAGGAGATGACCTGCTGGCTCGGCCCGGCCAAGGGCAAGGACTTCGCGACCACGCTCGGGCCCTGGCTGGTGACCCCGGACGAGTGGTCGCCCGAGCAGGCGCACCTCATGCAGGTCCTCGTGGACGGGGAGGCGTGGGCGACCGGCTCCACGGCGGGCCGGCGATGGACCTTCGCCGAGATGCTCGCGTGGGCCTCGCGGGACGAGGACCTCTATCCCACGGACGTGCTGGGCTCCGGGACGTTCGGCGGCGGATGCGGCCTCGACCTGGACCGCTGGATCGGCCCTGACGTGCGGGTGACGCTGCGGGTCGACGGCCTCGGGGAGGTGACCAACCGGGTCGTGCGGCGGCACTGAGGCGCCGTCGCTCGCAGCGCTCAGTCGAGCAGCCCCAGGCCGCGGGCCCACGAGGTGGTGTAGGCGGGGTCCTCACACGCGGCGGCCCCGTCGTCCACGGTCAGCGGGTCGCGGCACTCGATCATCACGGCCACCTCGCTGGTCCCCTCGAGCGCGGCGGCGGACTCCGCGGCGCCCGGCTGCGGGCCGTGCTGCACCCCCGCGGGGTGCAGCGTCAGCCAGCCCTGCCCGATCCCCTTGCGGCTGAAGAAGTGCCCGCGGCTGTAGAAGATCACCTCGTCGTTGTCGACGTTGGCGTGGAAGAACGGCACCCGCAGTGCCTCCGGGTCGGTCTCGAAAGGCCGCGGCACGAAGGTGGCGATGTCGAACGCGCCGCAGCGGAACGTCGTGTGGACGCTCGGCGGCAGGTGGAAGCCCGGCGCCGTCACCGGGCGGATGTCGCGCACCGAGAGCCGGTACGGCGACAGGTCGCCCGCCCAGCCCACCGCGTTGAACGGGTTGTGCGGGTAGCGGAACGTCGTCCACTGCCCCCGCCGCCGCACCCGGAGGCGCCAGCGCCCGTCGGCGTCAGCGGCCCAGTCCTCGGGCGGCTCGGCGTACGGCTCGGGCGTCACGAGCACCCGCGGGTCGACGACGGCGTGGCGTCCGAGCAGCCCGAAGTCCGGGCGGCTCGCCGGCGCCACCGAGCTGACGACGTAGAGGAAGCAGGGCTCTGCGGGCACGAAGCGGTGGGCGGTGCCCCGCGGCAGGACGAGGTAGTCCTGCGCGGTGAACACGAGCGGGCCGTAGTCGGTCTGCAGCACGCCGCTGCCCTGGTGCACGAAGACGACCTCGTCGGCGTCGCCGTTGCGGTAGGCGAAAGGCATCGGAGCAGCCAGTCGGCTGACCTCCACCCGCAGGTCCTCGTTGGCCAGCACCAGCGCCCGGCCGGCCTCGGGGTCGGCGGCGTCCCCCGGCGTCAGCCCGTTGAGGTCCAGCGCGAGCGGTCGCAGCGGGCCGTCCACCTCCACCCACGCCGTCGGGGGCTGGCTCCGGTAGAGGTGGCTGACCGGTCCGGCGAAGGCCTCGCGGCCGTGCTCCTCCTCGACCAGGCTGGGGGGGATGCCGACGTGGGTCTGGCGGGCCACGCGCCCCTTCGCCTGCGACCCACCGGAGGACATGCGTCGGACAGTACGACTCTCGGGGCCGCTCGACGGGGCCGCCCCGGGACCGGCGTGCCCAGGCCCGGCGTGGGAGCCCGAGACTGTCGCACGGGCGACCTAGCCTGCCGTCATGACCGCACCGACCGCTCCCGTGGACCTGCCGCTGCCGGTGCTGGGCTCCCTGTCCCCCTCGCGGGCCGGCGACTTCATGACCTGCCCGCTGCTGTTCCGCTACCGCACCATCGACCGGCTGCCGTCCGCTCCGTCACCCGCCGCTACCCGCGGCACCGTGGTGCACTCGGTCCTCGAGCGGCTGTACGACCTGCCCGCCGCGGGGCGCACGCTGGACGCGGCGGTCGCGCTGCTTCAGCCGGAGTGGGAGCGGCTGGTCGCGGCCGAGCCGGAGGTGGCCGGGCTGTTCACCGACGAGGCCGAGCGGAGGGCCTGGCTGGGTGAAGCGCGGGAGCTGCTCGCCGGCTACTTCACGCTGGAGGACCCGACGCGGCTCGAGCCCGCCGAGCGGGAGCAGCTCGTCGAGGTGGTCCTGGCCGGAGGGCTGCGGCTGCGCGGCATCGTCGACCGGCTGGACCTCGCCCCGTCCGGCGACCTGCGCGTCGTCGACTACAAGACCGGTCGAGCGCCCGGGGAGATGTTCGAGGGCAAGGCGCTGTTCCAGATGAAGTTCTACGCGCTGGTCCTGTGGCGCACCCGCGGCGTGCTCCCGCGCGTCCTGCAGCTGATGTACCTGGGCGACCGGGAGATCCTGCGCTACTCCCCCGATGAGGCCGACCTGAGGGCCACGGAGCGCAAGCTGCTCGCACTCTGGGAGGCCATCGAGCGCGCCACGCAGCGGCGGGAGTTCCTGCCCCGGCCGAGCCGGCTGTGCGAGTGGTGTGACCACCAGTCCCTGTGCCCGGCGTTCGGCGGCACCCCGCTGCCGTGGCCCGAGCGGGTTCCCGGACCTGAGGACCCGCTGCCGCACCAGCGGGCCGCCGTCGAGGCAGCCCGGCAGGCGGGCTGACCCGGTGACGTCGGCGCCGGCCCGGGGCACACTGGCAGGACCTGGAAGCGGTCGCACGGCCGGCTCCGGCCACGGGAGGAGCCTTCGTGAGCATCACCGAGCAGCCCGCCGAGGTCGCTGCCCAGCACGCGAACGAGCTGGTGACGAAGGCCGAGACCGGCAGCCCGATGGCCTTGTCCGTGGGCGCCGGCCTCTACCTCCCCCTCCCGGAGACCTTCGCGTCCGTCGAGCAGGAGCGAGCGCACCGCAAGGCCAAGCTGGCGGCAGCGTTCCGGATGTTCTCCAAGGCCGGCCTGGACGAGGGGGTGGCCGGGCACGTCACGGTGCGTGATCCGGAGTTCCCCGACTCCTTCTGGGTGAACCCGTTCGGCATGCACTTCAGCATGATCAGGAGCAGCGACCTGGTGCGGGTGGACCACACCGGGACCGTCGTGGAGGGCTCCCGCGCCGTCAACGGTGCTGCCGTCGCCATCCACTGCGCCGTGCACGCCGCTCGTCCGGAGGTGGTGGCCGCCGCTCACGCGCACGGGCCGTACGGCAAGACGTTGTCAAGCCTGGACATGACGATCGAGCCCCTGACGCAGGACTCGTGCGCCTTCTACGACGACGTGGGCGTCTACGCCGACTACCGGGGCGTGGTGCTCGACAGTGAGGAGGGCGCGCGGATCGGCCGCGCCCTCGGCCCGCACAAGGCCGTCATCCTGCGCAACCACGGGATGCTGACCGTCGGGGAGAGCGTGGACAGCGCCGCGTGGTGGTTCCTGACCCTCGAGCGGACCTGCCAGTCCCAGCTGATGGCCTACTCGGCGGCTGCCGGGCTCGGCAGCGCCCCGATCCGGATCGATCCGATCGAGGCCGAGGCCACCCGCGGGCAGGTCGGGTTCGAGCTCGCCGGGTGGTTCCAGTTCCAGCCGATCTGGGAGCGGATCCGCCGGGACAACCCGGACATCCTCGACTGAGCAAAGTTCACCCGGTCGGGTGATGAAGTTCCGACATCTCGGGCGGTTCAGACGGGTCCCTAGTGGTACGGTGCGGCGTAACAGCACGTAACCATCTGGGAGAACCTCATGCGCCGTACCGCTCGCCTCGCCACTGGTGCCGTTGTCCTGGGTGTCGTCGGCTTCGCCGGTGTTCCCGCGGCCTCCGCCCAGGAGGTTGCCTGTGAAGCCTACGCCCGGACCTGCACCCCGATCGGCGGGGTGCAGGACGAACAGGTCAACCAGGGGGCCGGCAACCAGGGGGCCGGCACCGTCTCCGGCCGGACCACTCCGAACACGCTCCCCTTCACCGGTGGGGACATCGTCCTGCTGAGCCTGCTCGGTGCAGGCACGCTGGCCGGTGGCACCGCGCTCGTGGTGGCTGGTCGTCGGCGCACGCCTGCTACTGCCTGATCTCAGCCGCACGAGCCAGGCCCCGCAGTTGTCGTCCGCTGCGCCGTGGGGCCGGCGCCTAGATGCGCTTGACGACACCGGATGGCCGGCGTCTTCGCGACCGATGACGCCCGGCACAGCCCGGATCCTGCTCTCCTGGCGGCTCCGGTCGAGGTGAGCGCTGGGGCTGGCAGCGAACCCGCCAGGGGGGCGCCCGCCTCTGCCCAGGCCTCTCTGCCGGACGGGCTGGCGCGCGAGTCGGCCTCCGTGGCGCTCTGGACCCTGGTCAGCCGCCTCGTCGGCCTGTTGCGGCTGCTGACGGTTGCGGCCGTCCTGGGGCCGACCTATTTCGGCAACGTCTTCCAGGCCGCGAACCTGGTGCCCAACCTGACCTACGAGTTCCTGACCGGTGCGCTGTTCACCTCCCTGCTCGTCCCCTCGCTCGTTCGACACGTGGACGATGGCGACGCGGGTGCCCTCGCCCGGACTGCCGGGGGTTCCTGGGGGTGGTGCTGCTCGGCTTCACCGCGGTGACCGCCGGCCTCATGCTGGCGGCTCCCCTGATCATGCGAGTGCTCACTGTGGGTGTCGACGACGCCGCCGTGGCGGCCGACCAGCGCAGGGTCGGTGGGGTCCTGCTCCTCCTGCTCATGCCGCAGGTGGTCCTCTACGGCGTCGCGGCAACCGGCGCGGCCGTGCAGAACGCTCACGGCAGGTTCGCCCTTGCCGCCGCCGCTCCCGCGTTCGAGAGCCTCGGGGTCATCGCGACGATGGCACTGGTCGCCGTGCTGTTCGGCACCGGCGCAGACGTGGCGGAGGTTGGTTTGGGTCAGCTCATCCTCCTCGGTGCCGGCACCACTGCCTCCGTCGCTCTGCATGCGGGTGTGCAGTGGTGGGGGGCACGACGGGTCGGCGTCCTGTTGCGGCCCCGCGCCGGCTGGCGTGACGCCGAGGTACGACGGGTGCTCCGGCGGGCGGTGCCCTCACTCGGGTACGCCGGCCTCAACTCGTTGCGGGTGCTGGGGGTTCTCGTTGTCGCCAACCGGGTGCCGGGCGGCGTGGTCGCCTTCCACCTGGCCCTGAGCTTCTTCCACCTGCCCGTCGCCGCCTGCGCACGCCCGGTGGCCACGGCGATGCTGCCGCGGCTGTCCCGCACCCACCACCGGAACGCTGGCGGGCAGTTCCGCGACGAGCTGGCCCGCGGCGCATCCCTCGCCATGTTCTTCGTGATCCCGGCCGGAGTGGCCTACGCCGTGCTGGCCTTCCCCCTGGCGCGAGCAGCCGCACTCGGCGAGATGGCGACACCGGAGGGCATCGAGCTCATCGCCCTCTCCCTCGTCGCGTTGGCCGCGGGAGTCGTCGCGGAGAGCTCGTTCGTCGTGGGCACCTACGCTTCGTACGCCAGACACGACGCTCAGGCGCCTTTACGCGCGATGCTGGTGAAGTGCATCGTGGCTGCTGGCGGGATCGCCCTTGCGCTCGCCATGGTCGAGGGAGCAGCTGTGCTGGTCGTGCTAGGCCTGTCGGTGACCCTGGGCAGTGCGGCGGGCGCGGCCGTGCTGGGGCGCAGCGTTCGCAAGGGGCTTCCGCCCGGGGGCTCGCGCGCTGGCCACCGGTCCTCCGCGCGGTCGTCGCCTCTGCGGTCATGGCCGGTCCGGCATATGTCGCGGCGGTGCATGTGCCCGCGGTTCCGTGGGACGGCATCGCGGCGGTGACGTCGCTGCTGCTGTCGGCACTCGTCGGGACGCTCGCCTACCTGGCGGTTCACGTCCTGTGGAGATCTCCCGAGCTCGCCCTGCTCCGCAAGGAGCTCTCGGCCGACGCAGTGGGTCGGCCTGATGTTGAACCTCGACGACCTGTACGTCCCACTGCTGGGCATGACCACCCGCCGGCTGATCGAGCCGACGGTCGGGGCGCGCTACCTCAGCACCGCCCGATGGCTACGGGAGTTCGACACCTGGCCGGGTGAGCGCCGGACGGAGTGGCAGGAGCAGCGGCTCGCTGCCGTGGTGGACCATGCCCGGCGCAACGTGCCCTTCTACCGAGAGCTGCTCGCGGGGCGCAACAGTGTCGATCTGCAGGATCTGCCGGTCGTGGACAAGGCCCGGATCCGCCCGTCGATGTCGGCGTTCCTCAGCCAGGACTGGCAGCAGATTCCCCACATCCTCAAGCACACGGGCGGCACCACGGGTGATCCCTGGCGCTACCCGCTCGGGAAGGACGGCTGGGGCCAGATCTACGGCGCTGCGCTGCGCTTCCGAGAAGATCTGGGCTATCGGTACGGTGAGCGCGTCGTGCTCGTCGGCACGCCGCAGTCGCTGGCCCCGGGGGCACCGGCTGGAAGACCTCGCTGCGGTACCGCCTCGAGCGCAGGGTCACCACGACCGCCGGCCTCGACGTCGACCACGCCACCAGCCTCCACCGTGCCCGACTCGCCTCGGACGCACGTGCCGCCCTCTGGTACGGCTACGCCGGGACCTTGGCGGCCATGGCAGCCGCCGTCCTGAAGGAGGGTCGGCGGGTCCGGCCGCCCAAGGCGATCCTGTCCAGTTCGAGGTCCTCCTGCCGGAGTGGCGCACGCAGATCGAGACCGCGTTCGGGGTGCGCGTCGCTGACGAGTACGGCTGCAACGACGGTGGGGTGCTGGCGCAGACCTGCACCGCTGACCGGTTCCACGTGGCCGACAACCTGTCCATCGTCGAGGTGCTCGACGATCATGGCAGACGCTGCCCCCCGGGAGCCGAGGGGAGATCACGGTGACGAACCTGCACACCCGTGTCCTGCCCTTCCTGCGCTACCAGGTGGGTGATCGTGCCACTGCAGTGGAAGGTGCTTGTCCGTGCGGGCGCCCCGGCACGACCCTGCAGCGGATCGCCGGGCGGCAGGGGGACCGCATCCTGCTGCCAGACGGTCGCGAGCTGTCCGCCCTCGCTTTCGGGGCTGTCTTCAAGCGTTGCCCGAACGTGCGCCTGTGGCAGGTCGTGCAGGAAGCGCCTGACCGGATCACGGTGCGGCTCGAGGTGGACGGCAAGTTGTCCGAGGGCGAGACCCAGCTGTTGCGGGGCTACTTCCGTGACCGGTGCGGCTCACGGGTCGTGGTGGAGCTGGCGACCTCGGAGCCCATCCTGCGGACCCGTGCCGGCAAGCATCGCGTGGTGCTCCGTACCTACGACGAGGCGGCGGGGGGGTCAGGGGAAGTAGGGTTGGGTCCAGGGGACGGCGGTGGGTGAGCCGTAGGTGATGTTGTCGGCGTTGCCGGTCCACAGGCTGCCTGTTGTCAGGGGTGGCTTGAGGTAGCGGTTGGTGCCGGTGTTGTTGCTGACCTGGAGGCGGTTGGTGGTGGTGCTGGTGCCGGCCAGGTGGATCGCGGTTCCGGGCACGTCGAGGTGGTTGCCGGTGATGACCAGGTCCTTGACGCCGCCGTAGGGGTACCAGGGGCTGGTGGCTTCACCCAGCACGATGCCGTCCTTCTTGGCGCCCTCGATGCGGTTGCCGCTGATGGTCCAGCGCAGTGACCCGTGCAGGGCGGGAGCGGTGAACGGAGCGCCCCAGCCATAGCCGGTCACGACCCGGTCGATGGTGCCGCGCATGGTGTTGTCCAGGATCCGGATCTCGTAGCCGTTCTCCTGCATCGCGATGTCGCGGCTGTTGCCGGAGAACGTGTTGTTACGGATGATCCCGGCGCCGGAGAAGCCCCACGAGTATGTTGCCCACGAACACCCCGGCCTTGGCCAGCGCACCGACCGCGACGTAGTTGTTCTCGAACACGTAGTGCCGTGAGCCCAGGCCGTGCTCGTTGAACGCGTAGGTGCGGTTGCCGTGGAAGACCGAGTTGCGCACCAGCGTGCGCTGAGCGCGCTGGGTGGTGATGAACGAGGTGTTCTGGCTGTGCGTCTGCTCCCCCATCACCCCGTTGACGAAGGTGAAGTTCGCCGAGCGCCACACGCTGAACTTGTACTTGCACGTCCCGTCAGTGCCCCCGGGTCACCCAACGGACCGCGGAACCCCACCACCGAGATGTCGTAGCCATTGGCCCGCACATAGTTGCGGTTCGCCCAACGACCCTGCACCTCCGCCATCCGGAACCCGCCCTGATGGTTGAGGTCGACCAGGCGGTAGTGCGTGGTCTCGCTCGCCGAACGACCCTGCACGGTCATCGACTCCAACCCGTTGCCATTGCCCTTCTCCAGCCACACCAACGGCACCGCAGTGCTGAACGACTGCGACAACGCGTCCTTGAGCGTCACCGTCTTGGCCGTGCTGTCCACCGCCACGATCTGCGAGGCATCCCAACGATGCCGCTCATCCCGACCTGTCCCCGGATCCTGCACCACACCGGCAGCGGCATAGTCAAACGGAGAGCCATCACTGACCGGCGACGGCTCGAACAGCACCAGCCGGCGACCCACCGCGAAACCACTGGTCGAGTCCACCCGCAACACCCGGTCCCCCACCGCCACCGGCGAGGTCAGCTTCGCCGCCAACGTCGTCCGCTTCCCGGTGAACCCGATCAACCGGCCCCCCGACCCACACGTCGCCGACTCCCCCGCGAACGAGGGCTGCACGAACGTGCGCTCCATCCCCGCCCCCGCAACACCACATTGTCCGCCGCTGTCACCTCCACCGGCGCATCCAGCGCATACGTCCGCGCCCCGAACTGCACCACCCCACCACCAGCCGACACCGCCGCATTCACCGCAGCCTGCACCCGCTCACGATCAGAACCGCCGAAGCCATCAACCAAGACACCCGCCCCGACCCCAGATCCGCATCCGACCTCACGAACACCCGAGCCGGTGACGACCAAGCACTCCACGAACCATCGCCGAACCTCGCCCGCACCCGATAGTCATAACCGCGCGACCCCGGCACCGACCCATCAACGAAATCCAGATCATCCCAAGCATCCCCCGACACCGACACCGACCCGACCAGCACACCGTCCCGAGACACCTCATAACCCGACGCCGCCACATCACTGCGATCCCAGGTCACCACCACATACGACGAACCCACCCCACTAGGACCCTGCACCCCCACCACCCGACGCGGCGCCACCCGACCCACCGGCTCCACCACCGGCTCCACCACCGGCTCCACCACCGGCGGAGGCACGCTCTGCACGGTGAAGCTCGCCTGTGCAGCCCCGCCAGGCGTCGCAGCCCGCAGGGTCGCACTGCCGGTCAGTCCAGTGGGCATCGTCACGGTGACGCTGAAGCCGCCCTCGGCACCGGTCAGGAAGGTGGCCAGGCTGCCGCGCGTTCACGCTGTGCGCGCTGATGCCGACCGAGCCGTCCGGGGAGTCGTAGCGTGTCGAGGAGGTTTCTGCTCGAGGATGCTCACTACGCCCACCATGCCGGCCTCGAAGCCGGTTCCGGTGGCGAGCACCGATGTGCCCGCCGCGGCTGAGGAGGGGTCAGCGCGAGCCGGGGCACTGCGGTTTCGGCCGCACTGGTCGGGCGGATCTCCAAGGCCCCGAGCGCCCCGACACACATCAGCAGCAGCGCGAGCAGGCCAGCAGCAGCTCTGGCACGGCGAACCGGTTGACCAGGCATCCGCTGCTCCTCCACTGCTCTTGTCCGGCGGCCGCCCGCTTCCAGGTGGTCCGCCTGCTCATACCCATGACGTGAGGGTGAGATCTCCCACCTGTTCGGCATCGTCGCTTCCCATCTTGAGGCGAGCCACCACAGTCCGACGCAGACCGTCACCCCGCCGGGCAGGGGACGACGTCCTCAGGAGGCGGCGGGGGGGTCAGGGGAAGTAGGGTTGGGTCCAGGGGACGGCGGTGGGTGAGCCGTAGGTGATGTTGTCGGCGTTGCCGGTCCACAGGCTGCCTGTTGTCAGGGGTGGCTTGAGGTAGCGGTTGGTGCCGGTGTTGTTGCTGACCTGGAGGCGGTTGGTGGTGGTGCTGGTGCCGGCCAGGTGGATCGCGGTTCCGGGCACGTCGAGGTGGTTGCCGGTGATGACCAGGTCCTTGACGCCGCCGTAGGGGTACCAGGGGCTGGTGGCTTCACCCAGCACGATGCCGTCCTTCTTGGCGCCCTCGATGCGGTTGCCGCTGATGGTCCAGCGCAGTGACCCGTGCAGGGCGGGAGCGGTGAACGGAGCGCCCCAGCCATAGCCGGTCACGACCCGGTCGATGGTGCCGCGCATGGTGTTGTCCAGGATCCGGATCTCGTAGCCGTTCTCCTGCATCGCGATGTCGCGGCTGTTGCCGGAGAACGTGTTGTTACGGATGATCCCGGCGCCGGAGAAGCCCCACGAGCTGTTGCCCACGAACACCCCGGCCTTGGCCAGCGCACCGACCGCGACGTAGTTGTTCTCGAACACGTAGTGCCGTGAGCCCAGGCCGTGCTCGTTGAACGCGTAGGTGCGGTTGCCGTGGAAGACCGAGTTGCGCACCAGCGTGCGCTGAGCGCGCTGGGTGGTGATGAACGAGGTGTTCTGGCTGTGCGTCTGCTCCCCCATCACCCCGTTGACGAAGGTGAAGTTCGCCGAGCGCCACACGCTGAACTTGTACTTGCACGTCCCGTCAGTGCCCCCCGGGTCACCCAACGGACCGCGGAACCCCACCACCGAGATGTCGTAGCCATTGGCCCGCACATAGTTGCGGTTCGCCCAACGACCCTGCACCTCCGCCATCCGGAACCCGCCCTGATGGTTGAGGTCGACCAGGCGGTAGTGCGTGGTCTCGCTCGCCGAACGACCCTGCACGGTCATCGACTCCAACCCGTTGCCATTGCCCTTCTCCAGCCACACCAACGGCACCGCAGTGCTGAACGACTGCGACAACGCGTCCTTGAGCGTCACCGTCTTGGCCGTGCTGTCCACCGCCACGATCTGCGAGGCATCCCAACGATGCCGCTCATCCCGACCTGTCCCCGGATCCTGCACCACACCGGCAGCGGCATAGTCAAACGGAGAGCCATCACTGACCGGCGACGGCTCGAACAGCACCAGCCGGCGACCCACCGCGAAACCACTGGTCGAGTCCACCCGCAACACCCGGTCCCCCACCGCCACCGGCGAGGTCAGCTTCGCCGCCAACGTCGTCCGCTTCCCGGTGAACCCGATCAACCGGCCCCCCGACCCACACGTCGCCGACTCCCCCGCGAACGAGGGCTGCACGAACGTGCGCTCCATCCCCGCCCCCGCAACACCACATTGTCCGCCGCTGTCACCTCCACCGGCGCATCCAGCGCATACGTCCGCGCCCCGAACTGCACCACCCCACCACCAGCCGACACCGCCGCATTCACCGCAGCCTGCACCCGCTCACGATCAGAACCGCCGAAGCCATCAACCAAGAACACCCGCCCCGACCCCAGATCCGCATCCGACCTCACGAACACCCGAGCCGGTGACGACCAAGCACTCCACGAACCATCGCCGAACCTCGCCCGCACCCGATAGTCATAACCGCGCGACCCCGGCACCGACCCATCAACGAAATCCAGATCATCCCAAGCATCCCCCGACACCGACACCGACCCGACCAGCACACCGTCCCGAGACACCTCATAACCCGACGCCGCCACATCACTGCGATCCCAGGTCACCACCACATACGACGAACCCACCCCACTAGGACCCTGCACCCCCACCACCCGACGCGGCGCCACCCGACCCACCGGCTCCACCACCGGCTCCACCACCGGCTCCACCACCGGCTCCACCACCGGCTCCACCACCGGCTCCGGGCTGATGACGTCGAAGAACGCGGAGGCGCTGGCCACGCCGACGACGCCGATCACCGTCACCCTTCCCGTAGCAGTCGTCGGGATGCTGGTGCTCACCGAGAATCTGCCCTGAGGCGAGGTCCTGAACTTCGCCAAGGTGGCGGTTCCGACGACGACGCTTCCGCTCGACCGCTTGGGGTAGCCGTTGCCGGATACGGTGACAGCGGAACCAGATGGGCCGCTGGAGGCTGACAGCTGAAGAACCGGGGCTGCGGATGCTGGTGTGGCCAGAGCCGGTAGGGCGGTGAGCATCAGAGCCAGAGCGACCAACACCGCTGCGGCCCGGGCCGCGCCGGTAGACCACAGGTCGTTTGAGCGTACGGAGAACATCGGAGCTCCTCAGGAAGGCACCGCGCAGCAGCGCAGGTCTGGGCGCCAGGACCGGGCGCCGCTCCTCGTGTCTTCGGGAATCCCCGGCCGGCACTGAAGGCTCCGGCGCAACTGCGCCGGCGCCCGACCGCGACGTGACCGCGGCAGCTCCGCCGAACCCGCGCGGAGCGGAAGGCCGTCAACCGCTCAGCCTGTGGGGTGCCCGATCAGTCGTTCGTACACCTTGACGTAGGCGAGCCGCTGGTGATCCCACGCCAGGCCGTCCTCGACCCTGGCGCGGCCGGCCAGCCCCATGCGTGCGCGCTGCGCAGGGTCGTCGAGCAGCTCGTCGATCAGCCGGGCGTACTCGCTCGGGTCGTTGCCGGTCGCGTAGACGGCTGCGTCTCCAGCTGAGTAGCGGGTCTCGTCGACGTCGAAGGCCACGACAGGCAGGTCGAACGCCATGTACTCCATGACCTTCATGCTCGTCGAGACATCCAGCCGTGGGCTCTTCGGGTTGGGAGAGAGCCCCAGGTCGGCAGTCGACAGGTAGTCGAAGGCGTCGTGCAACGGGATCCAGCCTGGAAAGCTCACCCAGTCCTCGACGTCGAGGCGCCGGGCCTGCTCCCGCACCGCGGTGATCTTCTCACCGTCACCCACGAACGCGAAGTGGCAGTCCTGCCGACGGCGGACGTGCACGAGCTCGGCGACAGCCTGCAGCGCCAGCTCCAGCCCGTCGTCGGCGAACATCAGGCCGAGCCAGCAGCACAGGTGGGCGCGCCCACGGCGCAACTCCGGCCGCGGCTCCCGCCGGACAGCCTTCGACAGCTCCGGACCGTTGCGCACAACGGTGATCTGCTGGGCGCTCTTGTTGCCGCGCTCCATCGCCACCTGGCGGAAGGCGTCGTTGGTGGCGATGACGTGGTCAGCCGTGCGGTAGGTCGCCCGCTCCAGCATCAGGAGCGCCTCGAGCACCCGCCCGGAGGTCTTGCCGTACTTCGCCGTGAATACTTCAGGACTGAGATCGTGGTGGTCGAAGACGTAGGGGATGCCGATCAGCCGGTACGGCCACGCGATGGCGAAAGCCGTGTCGGGCGGGTTGCAGCCCTGGATGACGGCGAAGCCCTCGACCAGGAACGCCCTGAGTGTGAGCATGGCGGTCATGACCCACGAGTAGCCGAACTCGTAGACGAACCCCCACGGGCCGCGGGCCTCCGGCGGAGGCGGGTAGGCATGCAGGGACACCGCCTGCAGGCCGTCGAGGCCGGTGCCGGAACCGGCTGGGCAGACGACGGACACGGCATACCCGGCTGCGAGCAGTGCGGTGCACTCGCGGCGCACCCTCGGGTCCTTCTCCAGCGGCAGGTTCTCCAGCAGGATGAGCACCCTGCGCCGCCGGTCCGCGCGGCGTCCGCTCACACCGGCGCGGCTACGGGCCTCGAGACGACGGCTCTGCCGCTCGCTGAAGAAGACTCGGGCCGCGTCAGGGCCAGTGCCAGCAGGGGGAAGAGCAGGTCGGCGGAGCCACGCAGCGTAAGGTGAAGGTCAAGGGTCATGAGCACCCCGAGCACGCACAGCGCGGCGAAGCACCCCACCGCCGCCGTCCCGATGGCGTCCGTGCGCTGGCGCGCGACCCTGCCGACGTCGCGCAGGGCGGTCCACAGGAAGTAGAAGAAGGCCAGGAACAGCGGAACTCCGCCCGACCAGAGCAACCACGTGTGCCCGCTCTCGATCCAGACGAAGTCGCGCCAGGTCTCCGGGGCGGGAACTCGGGCCGACGGGCGCACACCCAGCAGGAAGTTGAAGTTGGAGAAGAGCTCCGGCCAGAAGAACGTCTGGAGGTTCTCCAAGCGGCCGACCCAGCTGCTCGGCAGGCCCTCTCGGGAGGAGAAGCCCTCGAGCCGTCGCTCGATGACAGGCCGCAGCAGCAGCGCTCCCACGGCGGCCGCAGGCACGGCTGCCACCGCAGCCCGCCGCAGCCGGCCGGTGATGAAGCCGACGGCGCCCACCGCAACAACCAGCGCGATCACGCCGGAGAACTGCCCGGACCCGAGCCCGCCGAGCACGAGCAGGATACACAGGGCGACGAGGAGTCCCCGATGCCGGCCTCCGGTCAGCAACCAGCCGAGGCCGATGGCCAAGGAGTAGGCCATGACGTCACCGACTGCGATCGAGGACGCCAGGGTGGACGTGCCGCGCTGGTTGGTCACCGCGCCCTGGTCGCCGAACGGGGCGTAGAAGGTCGAGACCAACGACAGGACGCCGGGCACCTGCAGAGACTGCAGGATGGCGACCGCGGCCACCATCGCTGCGGTGAGCAGGACGATCCACAGACACCGTTCGACCGCGCGCCCCGTGCGCACGGTGCAGCGGACGAGCAGGTACAGGAAGAAGTACTTCCACAACATGACGGAGTACTGGAGGTCGTCGCCCGTCAGGTCTGCGCCCCGGGCAGCCAGCCACAGGACGGGCAGGACCGAGGAGGTGAACGCGAGCAGGAGCAGCGCCAGGTCGATGCGGCGCACCCTCGGCCGCCAGCGACGGCCGCGCAGCCAGAGAACCACGACGCGGACGATGAGGATCCCGCCGACGAACGCCGCCAGAGCCTCATTGGGGCGCAGCAGCGGAACCAGCACTCCGCGATCCATGCCGGCCAGCAGGGGCGTCAGCCCCAGGACGAGGTAGGTCCCGACGACTGGGCGAACGGCGACGATCGCGACGAGCAGCAGGACGAAGCCGAGAGCGACCGACAGCAGGGGCGACCATGCGGCCAGCAGCCCGGCGACGCAGGCGGTGGCGAGTATGCCGACCGTCGGCGACCCGGACGGGCGCGAAGCGGCCACTGCTGTGTCGGTGGAGGTGGCAGCTCGCACGGTCTCCGGGGAGCCTGCCGAGCGGTACGGCGCTGCGACGCTCAAGAAGGCCGCCCGGCGGTGCTGCCCCTGCCGGCTCCGGCTGCGAAGCTGGCCGGTTCGCGCCGATGGGTCACGGCTCCAGGCTCCCCGGGGCGCCTCCTGGAGGCCAGCGCGAGCAGGCCGGCGATCAGGAGGATCCCGAGCAGGGCCCCGGCCGCCGCGGCGCGCAGGGGACGCGGCCCGACCGGCTCATCGAGCAGGTAGGCCGGCGTGAGGACTCGCGCACTGTTGGCGTTCTCGCGCGCCACGAGGATCTCTGTCAGCTGGGCCTGCAGGGCGCTGATGCGCTGGGAGAGGCCGGTGTCCTGCAGTTGCAGCTGACGTTCCTCAGGGGTGGCCGCGAGGGCGCCCCCCTGACCCACCGCGGCCGCCCGGGCAGCGGCGATCTGCTCGAGCCGTGCGCGCCCGGTCGCCACCGTGATGGACAGGTCGGTGATCTCGTCACGAAGGCGCCGCTCCTGCTCCACCCCGGTGTCCAGCTCGCCACTCGAGACCGAGCCGACGTAGCTGTCCGCGATGGCTTGCGCCAGCTGCACAGCCAAAGCGGGATCCTGGTTCCGGACCTCGGTCCGAAGAACCTGGCTGCCCGCGATCTGCTCGACCCGTTGCGAGCGCGTGAGCTCGCGGAGGGGGACGTCGAAGCGCTCTGCGGCGGGCGCGAGGACCCCGCGGCTGCCGAGCAGCACCTCCTGGGT
Organism: Mycobacteriales bacterium; assembly: GCA_030447385.1. Classification (GTDB taxonomy): domain Bacteria; phylum Actinomycetota; class Actinomycetes; order Mycobacteriales; family SCTD01; genus SCTD01. The sequence continues at coordinate 590,599 of JAUJOY010000002.1, read as the reverse complement.
CGCCAGTTGGCGCTCGCCTTCCTGGGCACTCCCGGTGACCTCGTAGAGTACGTCGGCTTGAGCCGCGTAGACGGTTGGCTGAACGGCACTGGCGAGGTAGCCGGTGAGCACGGCGAGCACGAGGACGAGAGTGCTCATTATGGCCAGGCGGCGCACCGACCAGGACTGGATGCCCAGCCCGAACCGGGGGGCGCGGCGGGGTCTCGCGACGCCGGGCTCCTGCAGCGACGACGTCGTGGGGTCGCTTCTTCCCGGCGGATCGACCTCGAAGGGCGCCCGCACAGCCTGCGTCGACATAGGCTCTACCTGAGCTGGGCGCCGCTGGTCGGGGTCCCGAGTGCTCGTGTGGGACAGCGGCAAACTGTGCTGGACCTCCCGGGGCGGAGCGGCGTCCTGTGGTGCGGATCGGCCTGGACTGTCACGGTCCAGGTTGTCGCGGTCCGCCGTTGCGGGTGCGGCTACCTCGGCGAGGCTGTCGGGCTCTACGGTGCCCGTCTGCGTCGGCCAACCACTCCCGGTCTGCCCAACCGCCCACGGCGGGTCCACATGGTCCAGCCTGTCCCCCGCGGCAGCCTGCGGCTGCGCGGTGGGAGGCGGACCTTCAACCGGCGGGGGGAGCAGATTCCACCCGGAAGCCTCCCAGCCGATGTCGCTGAAGGGTTCCTGGTCGTCCTCGGTCTCCGGCTCGGTTGCCTGCACCCTGGCCTCGGCCCGCGGGGTCACGTCGGGTCGTGGGGCCCAGCTGGCCGATGACACGACACCCGCCTCCGGGGGATCCGTGGGCCCGGCTCTATCTGGCACCGGAGCGGCCTCGCAACGCCGCAGGAGTACGGCACAGGATGCGCAGGTCTAGCGACCAGCCACACCTGGCAGCGTACTGGACGTCCAGATCCAGGGCCTCCCTCATGGTGAGCGTGCTTCGGCCGCTCACCTGCCACAGGCCGGTGAGCCCAGGCAGGACGTCCAGTCGGCGGCGATGCTCCGGCTCGTACAGCTCCACTTCCCACGCCAGGGCAGGCCTGGGCCCGACGAGCGACATCTGGCCCCGGAGCACGTTGAACAGCTGGGGCAGCTCATCCAGGCTCGTCCGGCGCAGCAGCACGCCGACGGGCGTGACGCGCGGATCCCGGGCCAGCTTGTAGACCCCGGGAAGGCCCCCGTCCGGTGGTGCGTCCTCGACCAGCAGGGCCCGCACGTAGGCGCGGTGCGCGGCGTCGTCGCTGTTGACCCGCATGGAGCGGAACTTCAGCATCACGAACGGCTGCCCGTCCCGGCCGACGCGCACCTGCCGGAACAGTGACGGACCGGGGCTGGTCAGCCGCACGGCGGCGGCGATCAGCAGGAGTGCGGGGAGCAGCAGGAGCAGCAGGACAGCGGACACGGCGATGTCGAGGCTGCGCTTGGCGAGCAGGTAGCCGCCCTGCTGCGGAGGAGGCCTGTGACCTCGAGGACGCTGCGGGCTCTGGGCATCCTGATCCGACGTGGCCAGATCAGGGGCGGCGCGGGCGGTACGCAGCAGGGCCACGTGGCGTGCTGTGTCCCAGGACGCCCTGCGCTGGGCCGCGGCCGGCACGACCCGCCTGGTCATCGTGGCCTCATCCCCTCGAGCGCAGCCGGCAGGGAAGCCAGGCGCTGCTCGACCGCCGCCGCGTCCGGGACGTCTCCGACCACTCGAGCCGGCGAGCCGACGGCCACCTTGCCCGCCGGGACGTCATGCACCACCACCGATCCGGCGCCGATGATGGCGCCGGGGCCGATGCGGACGTAGGGCAGGACCGTCACGTTCACGCCCAGCTGCGCCCCTGCGCCCACGCGCGGCCCGCGCATGGCCGCAGCGGAAGCCTCCGAGCCCGGGTACAGGTCGTTGGCGAAGCAGACGCCGGGCGCGAGAAATGCCTCGTCGTCGATCTCGCTGAACTGCGCCACGTAGCAACCAGCGTGGATCTTGACCCGGTGCCCGACGCGGCAGCCGTAGTCGACGACGCTGTTGCTCCAGACGCTCACGTCGTCCCCCAGCGTCGACTCCTCTCGGATGACCACGTTGTGGCCGGTGCTGAACCGGGCTCCGATCACCGAGCCGACGTAGAGCACCGTCCCGCTGCGCAGGCGGGCCGAGGGCCCCAGTCGCAGCGGTTCGGCAACCGGCCGGTCGCAGGGATAACCCACCTGAACGCCCTCGTCGGCCAGCAGGTCCTGCGCCCCCAGGCACTCAGCCGGCACGGCGCACCCCGGAAGCCAGCGCCGCCTCGAGGGCCCGACCTACCCGGACGACCTGCTCGTACGTGATCGTGGGGAAGAGGGGCAGGGACAGCAGCTGATCAGCCACCTGCTCGCACACCGGCAACGGGGCGATGCGGTACGCCGCGTATGCCTGCTGGAGGTGGCAGGGGACGGGATAGTGCACCCCGGAGGCGACCCCCATGCCAGCGAGCGCGGCCCGAACTGCCTCGCGCCGCGGGACGAGCACCGCGGCGATGTGGTGCACGCTCTCGGCGTGCGGGGAGACGCGGACCAGCTCCGCGTCGAGTCCGGTCAACACCTCGTCGTACCACTGCATGGCGCGCCGCCGGACGGCGTTCCAGCCGTCGAGGTGACGCAGCTTGACCCGCAGCGCCGCCGCCTGCACCGCGTCAAGCCGGCTGTTGGTGCCGACGACGTCGTGCAGGTGCTTTGCACCGGTCCGGCGGCCGTGGTCCCCCAGGGACCTGATCCGCTCAGCGAGCACCGCGTCCTGGGTGACGACCGCTCCCGCGTCGCCCAGCGCGCCCAGGTTCTTCCCCGGGTAGAAGCTGAAGCAGCCGACGTCCCCGATCGAGCCGGCGCGCCGCCCCTGCCACGTGGCCCCGTGGGCCTGCGCCGCGTCCTCCACAAGAGCGATGCCGGCACGCCGGCAGGTGCGGCCGAGCGCATCCATGTCGCACATCTGCCCGTACAGGTGGACAGCGATGACCGCGGCAGTGCGGTCCGTCAGCCCGGCCTCGACGTGCGCGGCCGTCATGAGCAGCGTGTCGGGGTCGACGTCCACGAAGTGCGGGACCGCGCCCGCCAGGACCACCGCCTCGGCGGTGGCCACGAAGGTGTTGGCCGGAAGGATGACCTCGTCACCGGGACCGACCCCCAGGGCGCGCAGAGCCAGCAGCAGGGCATCGGTTCCGTTGGCCACCCCTACGGCATGTCGGCTGTGGCAGTAGGTCGCCCACTCCTGCTCGAAGCGGTCCACGTGCTCGCCGCCGATGAACGTGGAGGCAGCAACGATCTGCCGCCAGGCCAGCGCTATCTCCTCGGCCACCTCCTCATGGCTCGCCGCCAGATCAAGGAAGGGGATGGGAGCACCGGCGGACCGCGGATCTGTCACAGCTCAGCCTTCGACCTCGTCGAGCGAGACGGAGCGTCGCTCGCGCAGCGAGAGGTCGCTGGCCACGAGCACCTGCACCACAGCGAGCCCGTTCGCACCGTCGGTGTCTGGTGTGCTGCCGGAGGCGACGCAGTCGGTGAAGTGGTGGTCCTGCACGGCCAGGGGCTCCTGCACGGGAAGGTAAGGCGAAGAGATGCCGCCGTAGCGATAGGTCACCGGGATGTCGTGCATGGCCTCGCCGGTGGCGGGCGGCTCATGCCCGGACGACGAGACGCCCTTGTCGTAGATGCGCAGCTTCTCGTCACCCGACATGTCGTTGTAGACGGCCATCTGGCGTGATCCGACCACCGTGACCCGGCGCACCTTGCACGGGTCCAACCAGCTCACGTGCACCTGCGCCGCCACGTCCAGCTCCTTGTAGCCGAGGCGCACGTAGGCGACGTCCTCGAGGTAGCGGTGGGCGTGCGAACCCCCCCAGGCGGACACCGAGTCGGGCCTGGCACCGAGGATGTGGTTGAAGATGGAGATGTCGTGGGGCGCGAGGTCCCACACGACGTTGATGTTGCTCTGGTAGAGGCCGAGGTTCAGCCGCGCGCTGTCGAGGTAGTAGACCGCGCCCAGGTCCCCGTTGCGCACCGCGTCACGCAGCGCCCAGACGGCGGCGTTGTACTCGAAGGTGTGGCCGGCCATGAGGACGACGCCTGCAGCTGCAGCGGCATCGATCAGACGGCGGGCGTCGACGACCGACGTCGTCATCGGCTTCTCGACCAGGACGTGCTTGCCGGCCGCCACAGCCCGCAGCGCGAGCTCGGCGTGCGAGGACGGAGGCGTCGCGATGATCACGGCATCTACCTTGGGCAGTGCCTCTGCCAGAGTGCCGGCCGACGCCGCAGCGGGGAAGGCGCGCAGCAGGTCCTGGCGGCGCTCGCTGCGGGGATCGATGACCACGACCTGCTCGACCCTGGGGTTCATGGACAGGACGCGCACGTGCTTTGATCCCCAATAGCCGCAGCCCACGACGCCGACCCGCATGCCACCCCCTCCAGTCCGGTTCAGAAGCCACAACGACTCCGCACCGGATTGGATTCTCCCCTGTACGGCGCCGAGAACGCACAAGATGACGGGTTTATCTCTCTAAAGCGGACATACGGGCACACTTCGTCGTCACTGTTCGTCACTGCGCCGACCGGCCGGTGCAGCCCGAAGACCGTAGGGTGGAGCCATGACTGCCCGCCTGGCTGCGCGCATCGCGGCCGGCGCTCTGGCATTTCTGCTTCTGGTGCTGGTGTGGGCCGCAGTGGCCGGCGCGCTCGCTGCGCGAGACCTCACCCGGGCACGGTCACTGCTGACGGCCTCCCAGGAAGCGGCGGCAGATCCCTCAACCCTGGCGCAGGCGGAGGAGCTGGCCAAGCATGCCGAGCAGATGCTGCGCCAACCCGGCCCGCTGCTCTCCCAGGCAGTCCCCGTGCTGGGACGGACGACGCGGGCGGCTCGGATCGTCACCGAGAGCGTCGTCGCCACGGTCAGCAGCGCGCGATCCGCCGCCGGGGTGCTCGAGGAGCGGGAGCTGCTCCAGGACGGGCGACTCGATCTGGAGGCTGTACGCGAACTGCAGCAGGTGCTCGACGCCGCGGCACTGGCCATGGGGCCGCCGCTGCAGCGACTGGCTGCGGTCGACCCGACGCTGCTGCCCGCGCCCGTGGCCCGCCGGGTGCAGGAAGCGCAGGACGAGCTGCTCGGTGCCGAGATCCAGGCCCGCCGCGCGGCAGCCCTGACCGAAGCCCTCCCCGGCCTGCTGGGCGCGACCCGACCCCGGACGGTCCTCGTGGTCCTGCAGAACAACGCTGAGCTGCGCGGCACAGGCGGAGTGATCTCGACCTTCACCACCGGAACGGCTGACCGCGGAAGGCTGAAGCTCGAGCCCTTCCGCGATGTCGTCGACGTCGCGGACACGCCGGAAGCGGCCGAACGGGTGGCGGCCGACCCGGACTTCGCCGAGCAGTACGGCCCCTTCCTTGCGAACACCACGCTGTGGAAGAACGCCAACATGTCGCCGGACGGCCCCTCCTCCAACGCCGTCCTTGCGGCCGTAGCCAGCCGCTCCCTCGGACGGGAGATCGACGTCGTCCTCTCCCTCGACGTTCGGGCCATGGCACAGATCGCGGCCGCGCTGGGGTCGGTGAAGCTACCGGACGGCACCGAGCTGACGTCGGACGAGCTGGCGGAGGAGCTGTACGTCACGAGCTACGAGGGCCTCGAGTTCACCGGGAAGGAGCGGCGCCGGGTGCTGCGAGCGGCCGCTGATGGGGCGCTGCGCAGGATCCTCGGCGGAGAGGCCGATCCGGGGCCGTTGAGCCGGCGGCTGTCGAAGGCGGTCTCCGGCCGCCACCTCACCCTGTGGTCCGCGGACCGCGCCGAGCAGGCTTCCCTGGTGGCGGCTGGAGCAGCCGGCGCCGTCGACACCCGGGACATGGACCTGTCGATGGTGACGGCCCACAACCTGGGTGGGCCGGGTCACCTGGGGGGTGGTGGCCCCGGGGAGGGCAACAAGCTCGACTACTACGTACGCCGCAGGATCGCGGTCACTGCGGTGATCGGTCTGGACGGCACCGCTGAGGTGACGCAGCGAGTGGAGCTGAGCAACAACGCACCGGAGGGGCTCGGCACCTACGTCGCCGGCTTCACGGTTCCCGGACGGGTCAGCGAGCTGGTCAGCATGTACGTCGACAAGGACGCCGAGCTGCAGAGCCTGACGCGCGACGGCCAGCCCGAGACGGCCAGAGTGTCACGTGAGCTGGGCGCCTCTGTGATCCGGGCGGTCACCGAGCTGGACCGTGGCGAGTCGGTGGTCTGGGAGCTGCGCTACCGCGTCCCCCTCGACGGGCGCAGCTACCGCCTCCGGCTGGTCCCGCAGCCGCTGGCGCGCGACGCGACCACGAAGATCATGGTGGCCGGGGCGCCGGGTGTCGAGCTCGAGTCGAATGACGACGGCAAGTGGAACGTCGGCGGCGTCGATGTCGAGGACGAGCTTCGGGCCGTCCGGGACGTCAACGTGCGCGTCGAGCCCCCGCGGACCGGGCTCGCGGCGCGGATCCGCGACTTCTGGACCTCCCCCGCCAGGGGGTGAGACAGGGAGATGAGCGACCGTCGGAACTCCCGCGGCCCCGCCGGGGTGGGAAGCAACCGACCACGCTGCTCGACCGGGCCGGCGTGCAGCTCGTGCGCGAGTGACGATGACGACCTCGTCGATCATCGTGCCGCCACGCCGGCTAGGGAATGTAGATGATCTGCCCGACTTCGAGGGATCCGGGATCGCGGATGCCGTTGTGGCCGGCGATGCGGGTCCAGTGCTCCCCGTTGCCGTAGTACCTGACGGCGAGCCGGAACAACGTCTCGCCGGCGGCGACGGGGTGTCTCATGCCGGTCGCCTCGCCCGTGGACGCCCCGGACTCACCGCTGACCGCCAGGAACTTCCGGACCAGCGGGCGAAGGGCCGGCCAGCCGTTGTAGGACGCATCCCAGTGGCGCTCAGCACTCCCGGACTTGTAGGCGTCCCAGGGGGTGAAATCGGTCCCGTCCTTGGAGATCGCCATCACCAACCGGGCCGCCCGCGCCGGGTCGTCCGTCATCGCGTCGCTGTAGTCGGGCCAGGAGCGAGAGCTGATCTGGAAGATGCCTCGATCAGAATGAACCTGCCGGTCCCCGCTCCACATCGAGGATGGACCCTCGACACCCACTTCGGTGCCGGCCGGCCGGTACCCGTACTCGGGGTGCCATCTGCGGGCGCGGGTGTACAGGGATGACTCCGCGATCGCAATAGATGTGACGACCAGGAGCTGACGCTCGCTGCGGAAGCCTGCGTCGTAGGCGATCTTGATCGTCTCGTTGACCGTCAACTGGCGGCCGGCGTAGGTGCGCCCGGCCTCTGCAGATGATGAGGCTGCTCCCGTGAGACCGGCCAGCAGGGTGACAGCCATGACCACGCAGATCGCACTGGCGCGCTTCATGACGTGCCGGCGGGGGGTGCACACAGAGGAACCTCATTGCGGACAGGCGGGCGGTTGGCACACCATACATGCGGATTCGGGTCGTAACGCAAAGGCGGGAGCGGAGCGCGACAGCAAGAACAGAGGGTGAGCGTCATGCTCGGAAACCCCCCGAATCGCCACAGAGCGTGCTCAGGCGCCTGAGCTGGCCCGCAGCGCCTGGTCCCAGATCTGGCCGCGCGGTCATACCCGGCGGATGACGAAGGGGTGCTTTCCTCCTCTCGTGAGCTCCATCTCCTCGTCGGTGAGCACGGTCACGCGCAGCGCGTGCTGGCACTGCCGGGAGATAAATGTGCGGATACGCTCCTCCTCAGCCGCACTGAATCCCGGGGACACGTCCAGGCGCACGCGCAGTTCGTTCGTATCGCGCTGCAGGAGCTGGATGCGACGCACATGGGGTGCGTCTATCAGCTCAAGACTGAGATCGAGCGAGTTGACTTCCCTTCCGTCCGGGAGCAGGACCGACGGCCAGGCGCGTCCACGCACCGCCTGAAGTGTCTGTCCAGGGCGCCCGCACGGGCAGGTGCCAACACCCAGGCTGCCGCGGTCGCCCGTGTCGTACCGCAGGAATGGCAGCACGAACGCATGCAGGTTCGTGACCGTGATCGACCCCTCCACACCAGGCGCACATGGTTGCCCGTCCTGGAGAACCTCGACGATGGAGAGGTTCTCGGCGACGTGGAACCGACCGGCGGAGCACGTCTGCGTCAGCACGCCCCCGTCGTTGCAGCCGTACTGATCGTAAACAGGCGCCCCGAAAGCCTGCTCGATCTGCAGCCGCCACCCAGGGTGGAGCATCTCACCACTGGTGACGATCGCCGTCGGCCGACCTACCGCAAGGGGCGCCCCCCGGCTCTCCCGATCGGCCACCGCCCGCGCCATCGCCGCCAGGATGCCCGGATAGCCGTACCAGAGCGCCGACGCGCGGCGAGATGCCTCAAGCACGCGCCGCTCTGAGTTCGCGGTTCCAAGATCGGCCCCCTCCCGTACTACGTGGCGCCGCTCGGCCTTCTCGCGCAGCACGTCGAGTGGAGGAGACTGGGCACGGGTGCGGGTGCCATGCGGACCCAGCACCACCAGCGGCTCACCGTAGTGGTAGCCGGTGAGCCCCAGGAAGAACAGCCAGGCGGCGTAGGTCTGGGTCCACGCGCGCCGGTCGAGCGGATAGCTCCAGCACTCCCCGGTCGTCCCGCTCGTCCACTTGGCCACGTATGGCGGCAACGGCCGAGCCGCGGAGAGGAAGGACGTCATATCCTGCCGGATAACGTCTTTGCTCACCACCGGCAAGCTCTCCAGAGCCAGCCTGTTGCCTGAACCGGCCCACGAGCGGTAGCGCGGTACGTCGGAACTCGCGTGGGTGAGGACCTCGTCGAGGCGAGCCCGCTGCCATATCTGCCGCTGGTCGGGGGACAGCCCGTAGAAGGCATGCAGCCAATCGACGGTCGACAGGTATGGAGCTCGCAGCGCCGGCTCGACGAGCAACCGCGTCGCGTGGCTGAGAAGCCGTGGGTAGAGCCCTGTCCGTTGCGGCATCGGTGCGTCAGGCACGTCCACGCCCCGCTACGGCGACCGCCGAGCGTCGTACCGCCCTGAGGGCAACACCCCGGTTCGTCGGGCGCAGGTGCAGTGACGACTCGGGTAGGCCGTGAGCGGTCAACAGGCTGCGTGTAGCGGCTACGTCGTAGTCCCGGCTGAAGGTGGTCACGCACCACCCGTCGGTGTCGAGAAGCGCAAAGCGGACGCGTGGACGCGCCTCCCGTTCCCGGGACTGGCCGACGCTGCCCGGGTTGATCAGGGTCCGCTCGGCGGGCGGCAGGAGGATCGTGGTGTCACCGCGCAGCCGATGCGTCCCGGTCGTCTGACCGATGACGGCCTGGCGATGCGTGTGACCGAGAACCAGGAAGTGGCTGGACGGCCACCGCCGGCCGGCCACCCTCAACTCCGCGTTGGCCGAAGCGCCTGGCCACACGTACTTCTCGGGGTTGTCTGTGGAGCCGTGCGCCATCACGAGGCCGGCCGCGTGGGCTACGAGTGGAAGGCCGGCCAGGTAGTCACGTTCGGCTGATCCCAACTGGGCGCGTGTCCAGGCCGATGTGCTCTTAGCCAACGTGCCGCTGCGCCGGTCGTCGAGCTGTCCGAGGGCCAGCAGGTCGTGGTTGCCGGCGACGCAGGTGGCCCGCGCCTCGCCCAGCAGCCCGATGCACTCGTTTGGCTGCGGGCCGTAGCCCACGATGTCACCGGCACACAGGAGCGCGGTGACGCTCTCCCGTGCCAGAACGTTCACCGCCACCTCCAACGCAGCGAGGTTGGCGTGGACGTCCGAGATGAGCCCGTAGCGCATGCTGGCCTCTCAGGACTGCCCGAGCGTCATGGTCGCGGGTGCAGGGCTCTCCTGCCGGCGAAGACGGGCGAACGCTCGAAGCAGCGCCCGGCGCCCGCGGACACCGATGCCGTGGACGAGAGGCCGAAGGTCATCGCGCGAGACCACGTGCCTGGACTCGCAGCGCAGCGTCCACCAGGCCCACTGCAGGCCACCTACCCCGGTCTCCCGGGCGGCCGCCTGGTCCTGCCATGGATTGCTCCAGCGCACTCCGGGCCGAGCGTGGAACGACGGCGGACGGGGACCGCCCGTCAGATCTGCCCAGACCATCGCTGGCAGGTTCACTCCGGCGACAGCGGCCGGATGGTGCCAGAGGTTGAACCGCGGGTTGACCTCGAGCAGGCGAAGGGATCCGTCCGGCGTGCGCTTGAAGTCCAGCTTTGCCACCCCCCGCAGGTTCAGGGCCGCCACGAGCTGCCGACCGAGCACCCGGACGTCCTCAGCCTCGGTGATGCTCAGAGCTGTGGTGTAGCCGAACTGGGCCGGCCGAGTTCTGATCTTCCTCCCGGTGAACTCCGCAACAAGCGAACCGGCCGCATCGACGTAGCTGTGGTAGCTCTCGATGCGCGACTCGGGTCCCGGCACCACCTCCTGCGCAAGCATCGCTACACCCGACGCGCGCACTCGCGGCCAGAGACTCCTGAGCTCCTCCCACGAGTGGACCAGCACCGCCTTGGCCTCGGGTTCCACCAGCAGCCAGGCGTCGCCGAGATGGATCCCCGGCTTGAGCAGCACCGGGAAGCTCAGCCTTCCCGGTTCTGGCGGGTCGTGGTCGGCGGCCAGGATGGTTGTCGCCGGGACAGGCAGACTCATTCGCCGGGCCAGGGCTTCGAAGCGCACCTTGTCGACGAGATCCTCGACCAGTTCCCCAGGTGGCAGGACGAAGCGGTAGCGCTCCGCCAGCCGTCCCCTGTGCCGCGACACGAGCAGCAGGTGCCTGTCGTACTGGTAGAACAGCGGAACCGGCTCATCGAAGTTGTCCTCCGCGAATCGCAGAAGCTCCTCCACGAGCGCCTCTGACTCCTCCCAGGCGCCGGACCAGGGGATGCGCCCGGCAGCGAAGCGAGATTGATGGGCCGGCGACGACGCAGGCGCTACCACCGCCGCCCGCACCCCGCTCATGCCGAGTGGCCGCAGCAGGTCGGTGTCACCCATGACCACGGCACTGGCTCGGGGGGCTGCTGACCGCTCCTGTCGTTGCGCGAGCACCATGCCGTCCCCTTCACCGCGGACCTCCCGCGACGGTAGATCGTCGCCCGGTTCCGCGCAGGCAAACTTCGCAAGCAGCGCATTCTGAAGGCGCGACCGGGGTAGCCGACGCCGCGCGATGTCACCCCTTGAGCCGCAGGCCTCAACATGACGGAACGTGACAGCAAGCACACTGAGCGCCACGTTGCCCGGCCGATGCGGTGCCGCTGCACGAGGCCGGGCGGCTCGCTGGGCGCGTAAGGGCGCTACCCGGTCGACGCCCTTCACCCGGCCGCCCCGCGTGCCGACAGAAGGGACATGCCCGTCTTCGGCGTATGGCCGCGGTGCCTGTGTCTGCCGGCGCTGGCTCTGATGCTGCTCGCCTCGGTGCTGAGCTGGCCCCCCGCCGCCGCCTCCGCCGAGACGGTGGCGAGCCCGCGCAAGGTGACCGGGTGGCTGCCCTACTGGGACCAGGCGCGCGGGTTGCAGTCGTTCCTGGCGAACGCCGACCTGTACTCCTCGGTGTCGCCGTTCTGGTACGAGATGAGCACCACTGGTGGGATCAGCCGTTACCCGGGGGCGGAGGACGCGACCGTCCTGAGCGGGATCCGCGGCAAGGGCGTGCAGGTCCTCCCGACGATCACCAACGACTTCGACCCGGTACGCGTAGCACGATGCTGGCGACCGCGACCTCCCGGGCGGCCCACATCCGGGCCCTGACGGACCTGGCCGCCGCGAAGGGCTACGACGGGATCGACGTGGACTACGAGGGCATGGCGGCGGCCGACCGGGACCGGTTCTCGGCCTTCGTCGACGAGCTCGCCTCAGCCCTGCACGCCCAGGGCCGGCTGCTCAGCGTCGCGGTGCACGCCAAGACCGCCGAGCCGGGCACGTGGAGCGGCCCGCAGGCCCAGAACTACAAAGCCATCGGCGCGGCCGCTGACCGGGTGCGCCTGATGGCCTACGACTACTCGTGGGAGACCAGCCCGGCCGGCCCGATCGCGCCCTTGAGCTGGGTCGACAGCGTCGCCGCCTTCGCGGTCACCCAGATCCCGGCGGCCAAGGTCGAGCTCGGGATGAGCCTGTACGGCTACGACTGGGTCGGCGGTCGCGGTGAGGGCGTCACCCACGACGTCGTCACCAGCCGGCTCACGAGCTTCGGGGCCACGCGCACCTGGGACAGCGCCGCCGCCGAGCCGACCTTCAGCTACACCAGCGGCGGCAGCGCGCACACCGTCTACTACGCCGACGCGCAGTCGGTCACCGCCCGCCTCGCCGTGGTCGACAAGCACGCCCTGGCCGCCGCCGCGTTCTGGCGGCGGGGAGGACCCCGCCGTCTGGACCGCCGTCCGCAACCGCTGGGGCACCAGCCCCACACCCGTCGGCGAGCCGGCTCCTGGCTACACGGTGAGCGTGCTCAGCCCAGCCACGGCGCCGGCCGGGAGCCTGGCGCAGCACAAGGTCACCGTCACCAACTCGACCGGCAAGACCGACTCCCGCCGGTTGACCATCACGTTCGACGGCGGGGCGGAGCAGAGCGTCGTCTCCGTCTCGACGCCTGACTCGACCGCCTGGACCTGCGTCCTGTCCGACCAGAGCCGGTGCACCTGGTCGGGCGGCCTCGCGTCCGGGACGTCCACCTCGGTGCTGACCGTCGGGGTCCGCTACCTGTCCACCGGAGCCACGACGGCCGCGTCCACCGTCCGGGTCTACGCCGACGACCTGCTTCTGGCCAGCGGAGGCACCCGGACCACGCTCGTCTGAGCGCGGCGGCGGAGCCTCAGCGCGCGGCGAAGTACTTCGCCTCCGGGTGATGGGCGACGAGTGCGGCTGTCGACTGCTCGGGGACCAGCATCGACTCCTCGGACAGGTGGACGCCGATCCGGTGCCACTCCAGCAGGTCCTGCACCTTGTCCTGGTCCTCGACGTCCGGACAGGCTGGATAGCCGAAGGAGTAGCGGGAACCACGGTAGGCCTGCTTGGTCAGCATCCTGTGCAGGTCGGGGTCGTCCTCGCCCCCGAAGCCGAGCTCGGCCCGCAGGCGGGCATGCCACAGCTCGGCCAGCGCCTCGGTCAGCTGGACCGACAGGCCGTGCAGCTCGAGGTAGTCCCGGTAGGCGTTGCGGGCGAACAGCTCCCCCGTCACCTCGGCGACGTGCGCCCCCATCGTCACGACCTGGAAGGCCACGACGTCGGGCTCCCCCACCTCCGAGGAGCGGAAGAAGTCGGCGAGGCACAGCCGCCGGTCCCGGCGCTGGCGCGGGAAGGTGAAGCGGCAGCGCTCGTTGCCCGAGTCCGGGTCGAGGATGATCAGGTCCTCGTCCTTCGAGACAGCAGGGAAGTAGCCGTGCACCACGGCCGCCTGCACGATGCCCTCGGTCTGCACCTGGGCCAGCAGCGCGCGCAGCCGCGGGCGGCCCTCGCTCTCCACGAGCTCCTCGTAGCTCGGGCCGTCGCCGGAGCGGGAGCCGCGCAGCCCCCACTGCCCGAGGAACAGGGCCCGCTCATCCAGCCAGGACGCGTAGTCCGCGAGCGGGATGCCCTTGCTGACCCGCGAACCCCAGAACGGCGGCGTCGGCACGACGTTGTCCGCCGCGACGTTCGAGCGTCCGAGGACAGGGGGCTCGGCGGCCTCGGCCTCGCGACGGCGGGCCGCGATCGCCCGGGAGCGGGCGTGGCGGGCCTTGCGCTCCGCCTCCTTCTCCCGGTCGGCAGCCAGCTGTCCGGGCGGGACCTCCCCGCGCTTGGCCGCCATCAACGAGTCCATGAGGTGCAGCCCCTCGAAGGCGTCCCGCGCGTACCGCACGTCGCCGTGGAAGATCTCGCCGAGGTCCTGCTCGACGAAGGCGCGGGTGAGGGCTGCGCCGCCGAGGATGACCGGGAACCGCGAGGCGATCCCGCGGGAGTTCATCTCCAGCAGGTTCTCCTTCATGACCACGGTCGACTTGACGAGCAGGCCCGACATCCCGATCACGTCGGCGGCGTGCTCCTGCGCCGCCTCGAGGATGGCCGTGACGGGCTGCTTGATCCCGAGGTTGACCACGGTGTAGCCGTTGTTGGACAAGATGATGTCGACGAGGTTCTTGCCGATGTCGTGGACGTCGCCCTTCACCGTGGCCAGCACGATCCTGCCCTTGCCGTCCTGGCCCGCGACCTTGTCCATGTGCGGCTCGAGATGCGCCACGGCGGCCTTCATGACCTCGGCGCTCTGCAGCACGAAGGGCAGCTGCATCTGCCCGGAGCCGAACAGCTCGCCGACGACCTTCATGCCCTCGAGCAGCGTCTCGTTGACGATCTCGAGCGGCTCCCGGCCGGCCGCCATCGCCTCGTCGAGGTCGGACTCCAGGCCGGCCTTCTCGCCGTCGATGATCCGTCGCCGCAGGCGCTCCTCGAGCGGCAGCTGCATCAGCGCCTCCGCCCGGGACAGCCCGGCGCCCTCCGCCGCCACCCCCTCGAACATGTCCAGCAACGCGGTCAGCGGGTCGTACCCGTCCCGCCGCCGGTCGTAGATGAGGTCCAGCGCGCACTCGCGCTGGTCGTCCGGGATCCGGTTCATCGGGACGATCTTCGAGGCGTGGACGATGGCGCTGGTCAGCCCGGCCTGCTGGCACTCGTGCAGGAACACCGAGTTGAGCACGACGCGGATGGCCGGCTTCAGGCCGAACGAGATGTTGGACAGCCCCAGCGTGGTGGCCACCAGCGGCCGGCGCTCGGCCAGCCGCCGGATCGCGTCGATCGTCTCGAGGCCGTCCCGCCGCGACTCCTCCTGGCCGGTGGCCAGGGTGAAGGTCAGCAGGTCGATCAGGATGTCGCTCTCGCGCATCCCCCACTCCCCCACGAGGGTGTCCACCAGCCGCTCGGCGACGCGGACCTTCGCCTCGGCGGTACGCGCCTGGCCCTCCTCGTCGATGGTCAGGGCGACGACGGCTGCGCCGTGCTCGCGGACGATGGGCAGGATCCGCGCCCAGCGGCTGTCCGGGCCGACCCCGTCCTCGAAGTTGACGCTGTTGATGACGGCGCGGCCGCCGAGGCACTCGAGCCCGGCCTCGATCACCTGGGGCTCGGTGGAGTCCAGCAGAATGGGCAGCGTGGAGGCGGTGGCCAGCCGGGACGCCGCGGCCTGCATGTCGATCGCCCCGTCCCGGCCGACGTAGTCGACGCACAGGTCGATCATGTGCGCGCCCTCGCGCACCGCCTCCCGGCCGATGTCGACGACCTTCTCCCAGTTCGCAGCGAGCAGCGCCTCCCGGAAGGCCTTGGAGCCGTTGGTGTTGGTCCGCTCGCCGATCATCAGCACACCGGCGTCCTGCCGGAAGGGCACCGCGGAGTACAGCGACGCCGCGGCGCCCTCCACGACGGGCGTACGCGGGAGGACCGGTTCTCTGCGCAGCCGCTCCACCACGCGCCGCAGGTGCTCGGGCGTCGTCCCGCAGCACCCCCCGACCAGCCCCACCCCGTAGGAGGTCACGAACTGCTCGAGCGCGTCGACCAGCTCGTCGGGCTGCAGCGGGTAGACGGCACCGTTGCGGCCGAGCTGCGGCAGCCCCGCGTTGGGCATCACCGACAGCGGCACGCTCGCGTGCCGGCTGAGGAAGCGCAGGTGCTCGCTCATCTCGGCCGGCCCCGTGGCGCAGTTCATGCCGAGCACGTCGATGCCCAGCGGTTCCAGGGCGGTCACCGCCGCACCGATCTCCGAGCCGAGCAGCATGGTCCCGGTCAGCTCGACCGTCACCTGGGCGATCAGCGCGACGGGTCGGCCCGTCGCCGTCATCGCCCGCCGGGCGCCCACCACGGCCGCCTTCGTCTGCAGCAGGTCCTGGCTGGTCTCCACGAGGACGCCGTCGATGCCGCCCTCGATCATCGCCTCGCACTGCTGCTGATAGGCGTCGCGCAGCAGCGCGTAGGGCGCGTGACCGAGGGTGGGGAGCTTGGTCCCCGGGCCGACGCTGCCGAGCACCCACCGCGGCCGGTCGGTGGAGGTCCAGGCGTCCGCCGCCTCACGGGCGATCCTGGCTCCCGCGAGCGCGGTCTCCCGGATCCGGTCGACGATGCCGTACTCCGCGAGGTTGGCGTGGTTGCTGCCGAACGTGTTGGTCTCGACCAGGTCGCAGCCGACCTCGAAGTAGGCGTCGTGGATCGACCGCACGACGTCCGGACGGGTGAGGTTGAGGATCTCGTTGCAGCCCTCGAAGCCCTGGAAGTCCGCCAGGCCGAGGTCGTGGTCCTGCAGCATCGTGCCCATCGCCCCGTCCGCCACGACGACCTGCTCGCGCAGCACCGCCACGAGGTCGGGACGACCGACCGCGAGGGGCTCCTTCGGCGAGGCTCGCACCCGGCCAGACTAGCGAGGGCGGGGAAGGGTACCGGCGTACGCGCACGCGCACACCAGGTACCTTTCGCGCCACACCCGAGGCATCCAGGGGGTCAGCTGGTGAGCGGCTACACGACCATCCTGGTCGGCACGGACGGGTCGGAGTCCTCGTTCCGGGCGGTGGACCGGGCGGCCGGGGTCGCCGCCGCGACCGGTGCCACGCTGCTGCTGGCCTGCGCATACCGCCCGATGTCGGCGCGGGAGGTCCGCGATGCGCAGGACGTCCTGCGCGAGGACTCCTACAAGGTGTCCGGCTCGACGCCGGCGGAGGACGTCCTTCGTGACGCCGCGGACCGCGCGCGTACGGCCGGAGCCCGCGACGTCGAGACGATGGCGCTGGAGGGCGATCCGGTCGACGAGCTGCTGCACGCCGCCGCCCGCCGCGGCGCCGACCTCGTGGTCGTCGGCAACCGGGGGCTGAACAGCCTGGCCGGCCGCCTGCTGGGGTCGGTGCCGGCGGACATCAGCCACCGGGCGCCGTGCGACGTGCTCATCGTGCAGACCACCGGACGCACGAGACGGTGACCCGGAGCGGGACGGGGCCGCTGGTCGCGCACCCCCCGGTCGCCGGCGGGATCGACCTCGACCTGCCCGGGGCGGGGGTACGCCTTCGTGCGACCCGGTGGCCCGGAGCCGGCCCGCCCGTGCTGCTGCTGCACGGGCTGGCCTCCACCCGCCGGTTCTGGGACCTCGTCGTCCCGGACCTGGTCGGAGAGGGAACAAGCGTGCTCGCCCTCGACCAGCGGGGGCACGGCGACAGCGACCGGCCGACAGGGCCGTACGACAGCGCCACCGTCGCCGCGGACGCGCTCACCGCGCTGGATGCGCTGGGCCTGTCACGGGCGGTCGTCGTCGGCCACTCCTGGGGCGCGGCCATCGCGCTGCGCCTCGCCGCTCTGGCGCCGGAACGGGTCCTCGCCGTCGTGGCGCTCGATGGGGGCTTCGCCACGGCCCGCTCGGCGGGGGCCACCCGCGAGGAGGCTCGGCGCCGGCTCACGCCGCCACGGCTCGCACTTGCGCCGGAGGACCTGCGGTCGGCCCTTCGCCGGGGGCCGCTGTCGCCGTGGTGGAGCCCGGCGGTGGAGGCCGCGCTCCTGCCCCTGTTCGCGGTCGGGGACGACGGACTGGCGCGGGCCCGCCTCCCCTTCGAGGCGCACATGTCGATCGTGGACGACCTGCTCGACGACGAGGACGAGTTCCGGCTGGCGGCGGTGCGCTGCCCCGCCTGGCTGGTCTCCTGCGAGCCGGTCGGTGCCGCCGACCCCTGGGCCCTCGACAAGGCCGCCGCGCTCGACCGGGCCGGCCGGCGGCTGTCGCAGCCCCGGTTGCTGCGCTGGACGGGTGCGGTGCACGACGTGCCGCTGCAGTGGCCCGCGCTGGTGAGCGGGCTGATCCGTGCCGCGGCGCAGGAGGTGGGAGCCGCGCCTGCCGGGGCAGGACCAGGGGCATGACCAACCGGATGGGCCACGTCTCGCCCCTGCGACGACCGGTGCTCCTGGCTGCCTTCGAGGGCTGGAACGACGCAGCGGACGCGGCCACCGGCGCGGTCGAGCACCTGGAGCTGTTCTGGGACGCCTACAAGGTTGGCGCCCTCGATGCGGACGACTACTACGACTTCCAGGTCAACCGGCCGATCGTCTCCCTGGTCGACGGGCTCACCCGGCGCATCAGCTGGCCGACCACCCGGCTGTCGGTGTGCAGCCCGCCCGGAGCGGACCGAGATGTCGTGCTGGTACGCGGTCTCGAGCCGAACCTGCGCTGGCGCGGCTTCTGCGACGAGCTGCTCTCGCTCGCGGGCGAGCTCGGCGTCGAGCTGGTGGTGACCCTCGGAGCGCTGCTCGCCGACAGCCCGCACACCCGCCCGGTCCCGGTGAGCGGCACCGCCTCCGACCCGAAGACCACCGCCGCGCTGGGCCTGGAGCGCAGCCGCTACGAGGGTCCGACCGGCATCGTGGGCGTCTTCCAGGACCACTGCGTGAAGGCCGGGCTCCCGGCGATCTCGTTCTGGGCCGCCGTCCCGCACTACGTGGCCCAGGCCCCGTGCCCCAAGGCCACGCTCGCGCTGCTGCGCAAGATCGAGGACCTCCTGGACCTACCCGTTCCGCTCGGTGAGCTGCCCGAGCAGGCCCGCGAGTGGGAGCGCTCGGTCGACGAGCTCGCCGCGGACGACTCGGAGGTCCGCGAGTACATCGCCTCGCTCGAGGAGCGCGAGGCGGAGGAGGACCTGCCGGAGGCCTCCGGTGAGGCGATCGCCAAGGAGTTCGAGCGCTACCTCAAGCGGGGGGGCGACGCGAGCTCCTGAGCCGGTCCCGCGCTCAGGGCAGCAGCACGCCGAGCAGTGCATCCACAGCGCTGCGCACCAGCTGCGGCGCCTGCGGGTCGTTGCCGTCACCGGCACACCAGGCGTCGACCACGCGCAGCGCAGCCGGCGTGTCGAGGTCGTCGGCCAGCGCGCCCCGCAGCGCGCTCAGCAGCTGCGCCCCTGACGGACCGGCCGGACGCGCCACGCCGGCGCTCCACGCCGCCAGCCGCCCCTGGCCCCCGGTCAGCGCGCCGTCGGTCCACTCCCGGTCGCTGCGGTAGTGCGCGCCCAGCAGGGCCAGCCGCAGCGCCCCCGGATCGACGCCGGCCAGGCGCAGGCGGGAGACGAAGACGAGGTTGCCCCGCGACTTGCTCATCTTCTCGCCGTCGAGCCCCACCATGCCGGCGTGGAGGTAGGCCCGGGCCACCGGCCAGGTCCCGGTAGCCACCTCGCTGTGCGCGGCCGACATCTCGTGGTGGGGGAAGGCGAGGTCCGACCCGCCCCCCTGCACGTCGACAGGCACCCCGAGGCGGTTCAGCGCGATGGCGGCGCACTCGACGTGCCAGCCGGGCCGGCCGCGGCCGAGCGGTGAGGGCCAGGAGGGCTCGCCCGGCCGCGGCGCCAGCCAGAGCAGCGGGTCCAGCGGTGACTTCTTCCCCACCCGGTCGGGGTCGCCGCCGCGCTCGGCCGACAGCGCCAGCATCGTCGGCGCAGCCAGCCGCGACACCTCGCCGAAGTGCGGAGCAGCGTCGATCGAGAAGTAGACGTCCTCCCCCAACCGGTAGGCCGCCCCGGTCTCGATCAGCCGCACCACGAAGGCGGCGATCTGCGGGATCGCCTCCACCGCGCCGACGAGGTCGGTCGGGGGGAGCACCCGCAGCGCGGTCATGTCCTCGCGGAACAGCGCGATCTCGCGCTCCGCGACGTCCGTCCACTCCTGCCCGTCACGGGCCGCGCGCTCCAGCAGCGGGTCGTCGATGTCGGTGACGTTCTGCACGTAGTCGACCGTGTAGCCGCGGTCGCGCCACAGCCGCACGAGGGTGTCGAACGCCAGGTAGGTCGCGGCGTGGCCCAGGTGCGTCGCGTCGTAGGGGGTGATCCCGCAGACGTAGAGCCGGGCTGTCGGGGACTGCGGCCGCGCGGCGACGAGCCCCCCGCTGACGGCGTCATGGAGGCAGATCGGGGCCTCGTCGGCGGCTCCGCCGAGCACGGGGAGCGCCGCGGCCGGCCAGGACTGCATCAGGTCAGCCTACTGAGCCGGCGGCCGGTCTCAGAACGGCGGCCAGGGGATCGCGGGCCAGTCCGGTGAGGGGTGCGGGTGGCGGCCGGTGCTCAGCAGCCGCTCCACCCGCGCCGCCGTGGCGCGCACCTCGGCCCGGGTCAGCATCATCGACAGGGTGGCCCCCAGGGCATCCGCGAGGCCGGCCCGCAGACCCCTCAGCGCGGTGACCGCCTCCTCGGTCAGCGGCTCGCCCCGCCACTGCCACAGCAGGGTGCGCAGCTTGTCCTCGGCACAGAAGCAGACCCCGTGGTCGACCCCCTGCACGCGGCCGTCCGGGCGGGGCAGCAGGTGCCCGCCCTTGCGGTCGGCGTTGTTGATCACGGCGTCGAGCACGGCCATCCGGCGCAGGTCCGGGTGGTCGCTGCGCGCCAGGGAGGTCAGGTCGACCCTCTCGTCGACGTCGACCCACAGCTGGCACATGCCGGGGCCGAAGGGGCCGTCGCGCAGGACCGTCGGCGGGACGACGTCCCACCCGGTGGCGCGGGAGACCAGGTAGGCCGCCACCTCACGACCGGCCAGCGTGCCGTCGGGGAAGTCCCAGAGCGGGCGCTCGCCGCGTACCGGCTTGTAGACGACCGCGGCGCGGACCCCGGCGAGCTCGGCGAGGCAGTAGAGCGTCGCGTTGCTCGCATCCACGAGCCGCCCCTCGACGGACAGCTCGCCCTCACGCAGCAGGCGCAGGACCTCGTCGAGCTCGAGCGTCGGGGTCACAGGCCCGGTGCTCATCTGCCCAGTGTCCCGCAGCAGGGGCTCCCCCGCAGCCTGGGGTCCTCAGCGGCGATGGCCGTTCTGCCGCGGGCAGATGTGCCCGTCGGGGTCGAGCGGGAGGGCGCACAGCGGGCACGGCGGCCGCCCGGCCGCCACGACGCGCTGGGCGCGCTGGATGAAAGCCCTCGCCATCTCGGCGGTCAGGACGACCCGCAGTGCATCCGGCCCCTCCTCGGCGTCGCTGAGCGGCTCGACGTCCTCCTGCCCCTCGCGCTCCGGCGGGGCGAGCGCCTCGACGACGACCTTGGCGATCGAGCCGTCCCAGGCCAGGCCCATCGTGCCGACCCGGAACTCCTCCTCGACCGGCGCGTCGAGCGGGGCGGTGTCCTCGAGCTCGCGCGGCGCCGCGTCCGGCACCTCGCCCACACCGCGACGGCGCACCTCCTCGAGCAGCTCCTCGAGCCGCTCGGCGAGGACCATCACCTGCGACTTCTCGAGAGCGACCGAGACGGTGCGGCCGGCACCGGAGGCCTGCAGGTAGAAGGTCCGGTCGCCCGGCTGACCCACCGTCCCGGCGACGAAGCGCTCGGGCGGGTCGAAGACGAACAGCTGACGGGGCACGGCTCGACCCTAGTGCGCGCCGCTGCCAGCGCCGCCGCCGACAGCCGCGTCGGAGGAGGCCTTGCGGCGGCGGCCCTTCCGAGGGCGCGGCATCAGGTCCGCGACGCCGCCACCGGTGTCGTTGACGCGGACGACGAAGGGGCGCAGCTCGGTGTAGCGCAGCACCGTCACCGAGCAGGGGTCGATGACGATGCGCTGGAAGGAGTCGAGGTGCAGGCCCATCGCGTCCGCGACGATCGCCTTGATCACGTCGCCGTGCGAGCAGGCGAGCCAGGTGGCGTCCGGTTCCAGCCGGGTGTTCCAGTCCCGTACGGCCGCCACCGCCCGGGCCTGGGTGTCGCGCAGCGCCTCTCCCTCGGGACCCGGGAAGACGACCGCGGAGGGGTGCGCCTGCACGACCTTCCACAGCGGGTCCTTGCCGAGCTCCTTGAGCGGCCGGCCGGTCCAGTCCCCGTAGCGGCACTCCCCCAGCCGGTCGTCCACCTCGAGCGGGAGGTCGCGACCGTCCAGCACCGCCGCTGCCGTGTCCAGGCACCGGTCCAGCGGGCTCGAGACGATCGCGGCGAGGGGCAGCGGCCGCAGCCGCTCGGCCAGCGCAGCCGCCTGCTTGTGCCCCCGCTCGTCCAGGTGCAGCCCGGGGGTCCAGCCGGCCAGCACCGGCCCGGTGAGGTGGGTCAGGCCGTGCCGTACGAGCACGACTGTGGTCACAGCCAGCCCTTGCGCTTGAAGAAGACGTACATGCCGCCCACCGAGCCGGCCAGCAGGAAGGTCGAGGCCAGGAACCCGCTGCGCTCCTCCGCCCCCGGGAAGGGGATGTTCTGGCCGAAGTAGCCGGTGACGGCGGTCGTCACGGCGAGGATGGCGGCCCATGCGGTGAGCCGGAAGACCGTCTCGTTGAGCTGGTTGCTGGCCAGGGTCAGGTTGGTGTCCAGGATCGTGCCCAGCAGGTCGCGCAGCCCGTCGATGTCGCTGACCGCCCGCTGGACGTGGTCGTCGACGTCGTGCAGGTAGGGGACCATGCGGTCGTCGACCAGCCCGTACTCGCGCCGCAGCATCGTGCCGAGGACGTCGCGCATCGGCAGCACCGCGCGGCGCAGCGTGGTGAGCGCCTTGCGCAGCTCGAACGAGCGCCGCTGCAGGTCGCTGCCCTGCGGCCTGTCGTCGAACAGCAGGTCCTCGAGTTCCTCGGCCTCGTCGTCGAGCACGGCAACCGCGGCGGTGTGCCCGTCGACCAGGAGGTCGAGCAGGCCGTGCACGAGGTAGGGCACGCCCGAGGCTGCCAGTGACGACGTGCTGTCCCAGCGCTCCACCAGGGGCTGCAGGTCCAAGGTCTGGTCCTTGCGCACCGTGATCAGGGCGCGCGGGGTGAGGAAGGCCGCGATCTCCGACGTCCGCAGCATCTCCTCGTCGCCCTCCTTGCAGGAGACGGCGTAGGCCGCGAGGAAGGCGTGGTCGGGGTAGCGGTCGAGCTTGGGGCGCTGGTGCTCCGTGACGGCGTCCTCGACGGCCAGCTCGTGGAGCCCGAACTCCTCGCTGAGGACGTGGAGGTCCTCCAGCGAGGGCTGCAGCAGGTCGAGCCAGACCACCGTGTCCCGCTCGGCCAGGTGGGAGCGGATGTCGCACACCGGGAACCCCTGCTCGGCCAGCGCACCGGAGCGGTAGAGCCGCGTGTGCGCCTGGGCCCCGGTGGGGCTCGGCGCCCGGCAGGCGACCGCCGTAGGGGTGGCCGGCCGGTCGTCGAGCGTCATGCGCCCAGCCTGTCAGGTGCTCTCAGGTGAAGGCGAGCACCCCGAGAACTGCCACCCCGAGGGCGACCCGGTAGGGCACGAAGGCGCTGATGGAGTTGCTCGCGACGAACTTGAGCAGGAAGGCGATGGAGGCGTACGCGACGACGAACGACACGGCAGTGCCCACCAGGACGGGCCCGAGGCCGACGCTCCCGCCCAGCGCGTCCGGGAGCTCGAGCGCCCCGGCGGCGGTGAGGGCGGGAACGGCCAGGAAGAACGACATGCGCGTGGCGGTCACGCGGTCGATGCCGCGCAACAGGCCGGCGGAGATGGTGGCGCCCGAGCGGCTCACCCCTGGGACCAGCGCGATGCACTGGGCGAGCCCGATGACCAGCCCGTCGCGGATCGTCACCTCCGTCTCCCCGCGCTCCTGGGTGCCCCGGCGCTCGGCCAGCACCATCACCGCGCTCCAGGCGATCAGCGCGATGCCGACGGTGGTCAGCGACCGCAGCACCGGGCCCTTGATGACGTCGCGGAACAGCAGCCCCACCACACCGATCGGCAGCGACCCGAGGACGACGGCGAGGGTGAAGCGCCAGTCCTCGGTCTGCCGGCCGGCCGAGGACCGGACACCGGCGACGAAGCTGCGCCCGAAGCGGGCGATGTCCTTGGCGAAGTAGATCAGGACCGCGGCGATCGCCCCGATCTGGATGACGGCGGTGAAGGCGGTCACCGACGGGTCGTCCACCGCCAGGCCCAGCAGCCCCTCCGCGATCGTGAGGTGCCCGGTGCTCGAGACCGGCAGGAACTCCGTGAGCCCCTCCACGACCCCCAGCACGAGGGCGTCGAGCAGCCCGAGGCTCACAGCGGGTCCTTCCGGCTTCTGGTCAGGCGCCAGAGGACTGCGGCGGCCAGCCCCAGACGGTAGAGCGCCGGGCCGGCGGCGGACCGCCCGGGTTGCCGCGCCTGCCGGCGCGCCGCAGCGGCCCCCGCCAGCGCGGCACAGCCGGCTCCCACCGCGAGCGCCGGGCTCAGCGCCTGCAGCGTCGCCCGGTCCGCACGGGCGAGGGTGAGGGCGGCCGCGCCGGCGGTGATCGGCAGGGACATGCGCAGCGTGAACCGCTCCGCCGCCGCGCGGTCGACGCCGGCTGCGCGCAGCGCGGTGAGGGTCGCGCCGGAGCGGGACACCCCCGGCACGAGGGCGACCACCTGAGCCAGCGCGGCCAGGCCCGCGTCCCGTCCCCGCACCTCGGCCCTGCCGGGTCGGCGCTCCGCCCGGCGGTCGACGGCCCACAGGAGGACGCCCGCGGCGGACAGCAGCCCGGCGAGCTGAGGCGGGCGGCCGAGGCGCGCCTCGACCGGGTCCGCCGCCAGCGCGCCCGCGGCCGCGGCGGGCACGCAGGTGCCGGCCAGCAGCGCTGCCGTGCGCACGTCGAGCGAGCGCAGCTCGGCGCGCAGCGCCCAGGTGATCCCGAGGCAGGAGCCGGCGTGCAGGCCGGCAGCGAACGTGGTCCGGTCGGCCGGCGGCTCCCAGCCGAGCAGCCAGGGCAGCAGGACCAGCTGCGCGGAGGACGAGACGGGGACGACCTCGGCGAGCCCCTGCGCGGTCCCGAGGACGCCGGCCTGCCAGAGCCTCAGTCGCCTGCTCCGGCGAGCTCGAGCGCGTCGACCGCCGTACGCAGGACGGCCTGCCGCTCCTCCAGCGTGCTCCCCGAGGGGGTGAGCGTCAGCGTCGTGACGCCGCTGGCCGCGAGCACCTGCATGCGCTCGGCGATGCGCTCCTTGCTGCCCAGCAGCGCCGTGGCGTCGAGGAACTCGTACGGAACCGCAGCGGCGGCCTCGTCGTACTCCCTGGCGAGGTAGTAGTCCTGGATCTTGCGCGCGGCCTCCTCGAACCCCATCCGGACGGCCAGCGCGTTGTAGAAGTTCTGCGTCCGGCTGCCCATCCCCCCCACGTAGAGCGCGGCGTACCAGCGGATCGGGTCGGCGCACGCGCGGGGGTCGGTCCCCAGGACCATCGGCATCGTCGGGACGACGTCGAAGCCGTCCATCGTCCGGCCGACCTTCGCGCGACCTGCGGCGACCGAGGCCAGCGACTCCTTGGCGTGGTCCGGTGAGTAGAAGATGGCCAGCCACCCGTCGAACAGCTCCCCGCACAGCTCGAGGTTCTTGGGACCGACGGCGGCGAGGTACATCGGGATCGCCTCGCGCACCGGGTGCACGGTGAGCTGCAGCGCCTTGCCGGGACCGTCGGGCAGCGGAAGCGTGTAGTGCGAGCCCTCGTAGCGCACCTTCTGGCGCGACAGTGCGAGCTTGACGATGTCGCTGTACTCGCGGGTGCGCGCCAGCGGCTTGTCGAACCGCACGCCGTGCCACCCCTCGCTCACCTGCGGGCCGCTGACGCCGAGCCCCAGCCGGAACCGACCGCCGGACAGGGTGTCCAGCGTCGCCGCGGTCATGGCGCAGTTGGCGGGTGTGCGGCCCGGGATCTGGAAGATCGCCGAGCCGAGGTCGATCCGGGACGTCTGCGCGCCGACCCAGGCCAGCACCGTGGCGGCATCGGAGCCGTACGCCTCGGCGACCCACGCGACCGAGAAGCCGAGGCTGTCGGCGGTCTGGGCGAGCGCGAGGTTGTCGGCGTCGTTGCCGCCGCCCCAGTAGCCCAGGTTGAGACCGAGCTTCATGCCGAGCCTCCCCTGCGTCGGTGTGGCGGCAGGGTATCGAGCGGCGGCTGCCGCTAGCGTCGCGGCTCGGAAGGGAGTGCGGGTGAAGCAGCGTTCTCTGGGCCGCAGCGGTCTCGTCGTGTCGCGGCTGGCGCTCGGCACGATGACGTGGGGACGCGACACGGACGAGGACGACGCCGCCACGCAGCTGCTCGCCTTCCGCGACGCCGGCGGGACGCTGGTGGACACCGCGGACGTCTACGCGGGCGGTGAGAGCGAGCGCGTCCTCGGCCGGCTGCTCGCCGACGTGGTGCCGCGGGGCGAGGTGCTCGTCGCGACCAAGGCCTGCGGCTCCACCGGCCCCGGGCCGATGGGCCGCGGCACCTCGCGCGGCCACCTGCTCTCGGCGCTCGACGCCTCCCTGGACCGGCTCGGGACGGACTACCTCGACCTGTGGCAGCTGCACGACTGGGACCCGGTCACGCCGTGGGAGGAGGCGATGGCGGCCCTGGACACCGCGGTCTCCTCCGGCCGGGTGCGCTACGCGGGCGTGTCGAACTACTGCGGCTGGCAGCTGGGCGCCACCGCGACCTCCCAGCGCGCCTGGCCGGGGCGCGCGCCGCTGGTGAGCAACCAGGTGGAGTACTCCCTGCTGCAGCGCGGGGTCGAGCGCGAGGTGGTGCCCGCTGCGCGGGCTCTCGGAGTGGGTCTGCTGCCGTGGTCGCCGCTGGGGCGGGGGGTGCTGACCGGGAAGTACCGCAACGGGGCGCCGGCGGACAGCCGGGGCGCCTCCCCGCACTTCGCCGGCTTCGTGCAGCCTTACCTCGACGACGGGGCGCGTTCGGTCGTCGACGCCGTGCTCACCGCCGCCGACGGTCTGGGCGTGTCCCCCGTCGCCGTGGCGCTGGCCTGGGTGCGGGACCGGCCCGGGGTCGTCGCCCCGATCGTGGGAGCCCGCACCGCGGCGCAGCTGCAGGCCTCCCTGGCGGCCGAGCGCGTGGAGCTGCCGGCCGCGATCCGCTCGGCCTTGGACGACGTGTCGGCGATCGAGCTGGGCTATCCGGAGACCATGCCGCACTGGTCCTCCGAGGACCTCGAGGACTGAGCCCCCGCCGCGGGGCACAATGGCGGCATGCAGTACGAGTACCGCGCGGTCCCCCTCCCCGTCGACGCCGACCGGGACAAGACCCGCGAGGTGCTGGCGATCCACGCGGAGTACGGCGACTGGGAGCTGGCCCGGCACGAGATCTGGCCGGGGGGCCGGCGGCTGGTGACGCTGCGCCGCCGGTTGCGCGCCGAGCCGCTGCCGCCCCTGCCGACCTGAGGGCCGGTCAATCCTCCGGCTCAGCAGGCGTCGAGGAAGCGGTCCAGCACGCGTACCCCGAACTTCAGCGACTCCAGGGGCACCCGCTCGTCGACGCCGTGGAACATCCCTGCGAAGTCGAGGTCGGGCGGCAGGCGCAGCGGCGAGAACCCGAAGCAGCGCATCCCGAGCCGGCTGAAGCTCTTGGCGTCCGTGCCGCCGGACAGCATGTACGGGACGGCGCGGGCGCCCGCGTCCTCGGCCTTCAACGCGCCGGCCATGGCGTCGACGAGCGCGCCCTCGAACTCGGTCTCCAGCGCGATGTCGTAGTGGGTGTACTCCCGCACGAGGTCCGGGCCGAGCACCGCGTCGATCTCGCGCTCCCAGTCGTCCTCGAAGCCGGGCAGGAAGCGCCCGTCGACCATGGCCGACGCCCTGCCGGGGATCACGTTGTGCTTGTAGCCGGCGTCGAGCATCGTCGGGTTTGCGGTGTTGCGCAGGGTGGCGCCCACGATGCGGGCGAGCGGGCCGAGCTTCGCCACCGTCGCGGGCATGTCCCCGGGGTCGAGCTCGAAGCCGAACGCGTCACCCACCTCGTCGAGGAAGGCCCGCACGGTCGCCGTGACGTGCACCGGGAACTCGTGGCCACCGAGCCGGGCCACCGCCTCGCACAGCCGCGTCACCGCGTTGTCGTGATTGATCATGGATCCGTGGCCGGCGGTGCCGCTGGCCGTCAGGCGCATCCAGGCCATGCCCTTCTGGGCGGTCTCGATCAGGTAGAGCCGCAGGTCGTCGTTCACCGACAGCGAGAAGCCGCCGACCTCGCTGATCGCCTCGGTGCAGCCCTCGAACAGCGCCGGCTGGTGCTCCACCAGCCACTGGGCGCCGAACACCCCGCCGGCCTCCTCGTCCGCGACGAACGCGAGCACCAGGTCGCGCGGCGGCTTGCGGCCGGTGCGCATCCGGTCCCGCACGACGGAGAGCGTCATCGCGTCCATGTCCAGCATGTCGACCGCGCCCCGGCCCCAGAGCGCGCCGTCCGCGACCTCCCCCGCGAAAGGGTCGTAGGTCCACTCCTTCGGCTCGGCCGGGACGACGTCCAGGTGGCCGTGGATCAGCAGCCCCGGGCGGCCGCGGTCCTGCCCCTCGACCCGGGTCACGACGCTGGTGCGGTTCGTCGCCGACTCGAACACCTGCGGCTCCAGGCCCACCTCGGCGAGCTTGCCCGCGACGTACTCGGCCGCCTCCCGCTCCCCCTTGCCGCGGCCGGTCCCGTCGTTGACGCTCTCGAACCGGATCAGGTCACGGCACAGCTCGACGGCCTCGTCCTGCGGATCCACCTGCACCACCGCGTACTCCTCTCGAGACCTGGAGGAACGGTAGCGTCGCACCCGGACTCGCTATAGTCGTCCGCGGTCCGGTGCCGGTCACCGGGAACACTCGGTCCGAGTGGCGGAATGGCAGACGCGCAGCGTTGAGGTCGCTGTGTCCGAAAGGACGTGGGGGTTCAACTCCCCCCTCGGACACCCAACGGGAGTGCGACCTCCGCCAGGCCCGGCGGGAGTGCCACCTCGACACGCTCAGCCGCTCTGCCGGTCCTGAGCCAGCCGCAGCAACGTGCCCCACGCTCGCGAGGTCGCTCGGGCACCTGAGAGGCGCTCGAGCAGCGGGGTGGCGTGCGGCCCACGCTGGCCTTCGGCCGGTCGCACGGTCAGCAGCTCGCGCGGCCCGACCTCGACGAGAAGCGTCGATCCCATCCGCTCGACGTGGTGCGCACCCAGGGGCGGTGCAGAGGCCGACAGGAAGGCAGCCTCCTGATGCCACCTGGCTGCGTCGTAGGTGCGGAACGGGTTGCGCGCAGTGAGACCGCGCAGCCAGGCCCGCGAGCGGATCGCGACCATCTCGTCCCGACCGATCACGGTCGCCAGCGAAGCCTCCAACCGCTCGACGATGTCGCACACGTCGACCGCGTCGGCCGCGAACGTGACCTTTCCCGTCGTCAGGTACGACCGCGGTTCCGTCCCGCCCGCAGCCGATACCAGCTCGAGCAGGACACGGCGCTGCAAGCCCTCCCGGCCGAGCATCACGTTGCGCACCAGCCCGACCCACCGCTCGCGGCCGGGCTGCGTGTCCACCCCTCGAGCGTAGGACCCGCCTCCTGAAGGTCTGCTGAAGGTTGTTGTCCTTCGTCCTGATCTGGTCCATCCTGGCCGCAGCGGCCGGGGGGCCGCCACACATGGGGGGAGAGACACATGACAGGTGCTCTGAAGCGTTGTGCCACCGCCGGGATGCTCACGGCGGGACTGCTGCTGGCCGCACCGGCCGGGACAGCGCTGGCGGATCCGAAGGGCGAGACGTTCCAGCTCGTGTGCGAGAACGGCAAGACCTACACGGTCGTCACGCCACCCGGCAACGGCAACTGGACGCCGGCCCACGACGTGAACAGCAACAAGGTGCTCGTCCCCGTGCAGTTCGGTGCGTTCACCGGCACGGTCTTCCTCGACGGCGTGGAGCAGTTCAGCTTCACAGAGGAGGGCGGGGAGACGAAGGGCAGTGGCAAGCAGCGCAACCGCACGACGTGCACGTTCACCTTCGAGTACGTCCTGACGCCGGAGGAGGCAGCCGAGGAGGGATTGACCGAGGAGGGCACCTACTCCTTCAGCGGCAGCGGCAGCGTGGTCGTCCAGATAAAGGGCCGCTGAGACCAGATGCATCCCTGCCGGGCCTCCGAGCGGAGGCCCGGCAGGCCGCGCCGCCTACCCGCTGAGCAGCAGCCCGCGTCGCCGCAGCACCCGCCGCTCCAGCGGGGCGAACAGGCACAGCTCGACGGCGATCCCGACGACGAGGATGCCGAGGATCCCGGCGAACACCAGGCTCATGTCGTTGAGCAGCCGCCCCTGGTCGAGCAGCTGGCCGAGGCCGAGACCGAGCTCGGGCGAGGAGACGATCAGCTCCGCGGCCATGAGCGAGCGCCAGGAGAAGGCCCAGCCCTGGCGCAGCCCGGCCAGGTAGGCCGGCAGGACCGCCGGCAGCAGCACGTGCCGGGCGGAGGTCAGGCCACGCGCGCCGAGCACCCGCCCCACACGCAGGTACAGCGGCGGCACCTGGTCGATCCCCGACACCAGGCCGTTGGCGATCGAGGGCACCGCCCCGAGCAGGACGACCGCGTAGATGGCCGCCTCGCCCAGCCCGAAGAAGATGATCGCTGCCGGCACCCACGCGATCGAGGGCAGGCTCTGCAGTCCGGACAGGATCGGGCCGATGCCGCGCCGAACCGCGCGGACCCGGCCCACCAGAAGGCCCAGCGGCGTGCCTACCGCCAGCGCGATGAGGAAGCCGAGCCCGCCGCGGCTGACGCTGGTCGACACCGCCTCGGCGAACGTGCCGTCGCGCAGCTGCTCGAGCAGGACGAGCCCCACGTCGGCGGGCGAGGGCAGGGCGTACGTCGGCTTGGCGCCTGCGCGGTAGGCCAGCTCCCATCCGAGCAGCAGCAGCCCCACCGCGACGACCGGCGGCCAGGCGGTGGTCAGCGCCTTGCGCCACCGCGGCAGCCGGGGCTCCTCGTGGAGCTCGAGCGCGTCGAGCCCGGCTTCGAGCGAGGCCAGCTCGTCGGGAGCCTGCACGGTCATGACTGCCCGCCGTGGCGGCGGATCTCGGTGCGCAGGTCCTCGGTGATCGCCACGGACAGCGAGCTGACCCCGGGCGACTCGATGCGTCGCGGCTGCCGGCACTCCACGGGGTACTCCCGCGCGATCCGCCCCGGCCGCGAGGACAGCAGGACGACCCGGTCGCCGAGACGGACGGCCTCGCGCACGTTGTGCGTCACGAACAGCACCGTGAGCTGCTGGGACTCGCGCAGCCGGACGAGCTCCTCGTGCAGGACGTCACGCGTGATGGCGTCGAGCGCGGCGAACGGCTCGTCCATGAGCAGGACGCCGCTCTCCTGGGCCAGGGCCCGGGCCATCGCCACCCGCTGCCGCATCCCACCGGACAGCTCGTGCACCCGCTTGCCGCCGGCGTCGCGCAGGCGTACGAGGTCGAGCAGCTCAGCCGAGCGCTCGCGCCGCTGCCTGCGCCCCACGCCGCGCAGCCGCAGCGCCAGCTCGACGTTCTGCGAGGCCGTGAGCCAGGGCAGCAGCGCCGACTCCTGGAACATCAGCGCCGCCCGCCCGCCGGGCACCCGGACGGCGCCGGCCGAAGGCGAGTCGAGCCCAGCCACGAGGTTGAGCAAGGTGGACTTGCCGCACCCGGAAGCGCCCAGCAGGCAGACGAACTCCCCCTCCCGCACGTCCAGGCTGATGTCCTCCAGCACCGTGGGGCCGTCGCCGAAGCGCTTGCTGACGCCGGACAGGCGTACGGCCACGCCGTCGGGCAGCGGCTCGGGCAGGGCTCGCGCGGGGGTGAAGGTGTCGAGCAGGGTCACGCGGAGCCTCCGAGGCCGGCATCGTCGACGGGGCCGCGCAGGACCTCGCGCAGCAGGGTCAGGTCGTAGATGCCGCGCAGGTCGACCTCGCCCAGCAGGCCGGCAGCGACGGCATGCTCGGCGGAGCTGGCCAGCGACGAGGCCACCGGGTCGTCGGTCGACACCATCGAGGAGAACGCCCGGTCGAGGGTGGCGGCGGGCAGCGGCCTGCCGGTCAGCCTCTCGAGCGCGCTGTTGACGACCGGCCGGGCTGTGGCCGGGTCGGCGTTCAGCTGCCGGTTGGCCTCCACCGACCCCTCGAGAAGGGCACGGACCGTCTGCGGGTGGGCCCGCAGGTAGTCGGTGCGCACGACCAGGTGGGTGGTCACGAAGCGCCCGCCGGGCCACAGGTCCTTCTCGTCCACCAGCACCGAGCCCCCGGCTTCCAGGACGAGCCGGGACGCCCACGGCTCGGGAACCCAGGCCCCGTCGATGTGCCCGGCCGCGAACGCGCTGAGCGTGACCGGGTTGTCCTGGGCGAGCACGGTCACGTCCCCGCGGCCGCCGCGGTCCACCGCGAACCCGTGCCCGGTGAGGAACTGGCGCAGGGCGATGTCCTGCGTTCCGCCGGTCTGCGGCGCGGCGATCCTCGCGCCCCGCAGCTGCGCCACGTCGGAGATGCCGGGGCGGACCACGAGGGAGGCACCGCCGCTGGTGGCGCCGCCGACGATGCGGACGGCCTCCCCACGGCTCTGCACGAAGGCGTTGATCGTGGGGTTGGGTCCGAGGTAGGCGGCGTCGAGCGCCCCGGCGAACAGCGCCTCGACCGCTGCCGGACCCGCCGGGAACGTCTGCGTCCGCAGCCGGGTGCTGCCGAGAGCTCCGGCGAGGACACCCGACGCGTCCCCGTAGACGGCCGTGGCGTGGGTGACGTTGGGGAAGTAGCCGAGCCGCAGCAGGGCAGCCGGGGAGCCGCCGGCGGTGGACGCCGGTCCTCGAGCCGCGGCGAAGGAGCTGCTGTCGGTCGTCGCGCAACCGGCCAGGACGATCAGCAGGGCGACGAGGAGGGGGAGGCGGAGCCGGGCGGCGCCGCAGGTCAGGCGGGCAGGGGCGGATCGAGGTTGTGCTGACACAGACGAGATCCAGACGGGCGACGGGTCGGGGGGCGGCGGGCGTCAGCGAAACGACGCGGCGACGTCAGCGACAGGTCTCGTCGAAGGCGTCCGCACGACGGCCGACCCAGAAGGGGTCCAGCATCAGGTCGTAGGCGGGCACCGGGACAGAATGCCACAGATCCCGCTGATCTCCTACTCGACCGGTAGGAGATGGGTGCCCGCCGTGTGCCACACCTGCGGCTCGGCCGCCCGCGCCACCACGTGCTCGGGCAGATGCCCCGTCGCGATGTCGGCCAGCGTCACGTGCTCCAGGACCTCGCGCAGGCTCGAGCGCACCGCCAGCCAGACCGAGCTGAGCGGAGCAGCCGACCCGGTGTAGGCCACGTCCTCGGGCCGCTGGCCGCGGACGCTCGCGAGCGGCCCGTCCACCGCTCGCATGACGTCGGCCACCGTGATCGAGTCGGCGGGGCGGCTCAGCCAGAAGCCGCCGGAGGCGCCGCGCTGGCTGCGGACGACGTTGGCCTCGCGCAGGCTGGTGAGGATGGCCTCCAGGAACTTCGCCGGGATGCCCTGCGCGAGCGCGATGGCCTCGCTCTTCGTCGGGCCCTCGGAGACCGAGGCGAGGTGGATCGCGGCGCGTACCGCGTAGTCCGCCTTCGCCGAGATGTGCACGCGGCGAGTCTGTCACCGGCTCCGGTCACAGGACCGGATGGGACGAGCCGAGCCGGCGCGGCCCGCGCTCCGGGTCGGACGCAGGAGGCAGCAGACGCAGCCCCGCGTGCAGCGGTGAGACACCGGACTGCTGCACCAGCACCGGATCCAGCACGAGCTCGGCCACCTCGGACAGCTCCTCGCCGAGGCGGGCCACCCGCAGCAGCAGGTCCTCGAGCGCCGCGACGTCCGCAGCCGGCCGGCCGGCGACCCCGGTCAGCAGCTGGTGACCGCGGATGTTGCGCACCAGGTCATGGGCGTCGCGGTCGGTCAGCGGGAGCGTGCGGGTCACCGGGTCGACGAGCAGGTCGGCCGCCACCCCCCCGAGGCGCAGGGAGATCAGGGGTCCGGCGGAGGCGTCCTGCACGAGTCGCACCACCGTGGAGACGCCCGGATCCGCCATCGGCTGCACGTAGAGCGGGCCGTCCCCGACGACGCCCCGGATGTCGGCGAACGCGCTGCGCAGCTCGCGGGGGCCCGGCAGCCGCAGGCGGACAGCGCCCACGTCGAGGCGGTGGCGCCACTGCTCGGACGCCGCCTTGAGAGCCACCGGCCAGCCCATCCGGGAGGCGGCCTCGACCGCGGCGTCCGCATCTGCGACCAGGGCCGCGGGCCACACCGGGATCCCGACGTGTGCGAGGAGGCGGGCGGCCTGCTCCTGCGACAGCCAGCTGCCGTCGCCCGGCAGGCCCTCCAGGGCGCCGCGAACCGCAGGCAGATCCAGCCCCGCGAGGTCGGGCACCTGCCCTGGCGGTCGCGCCCGCCACTCGGCGTACGCGACGGCACGCGACAGGGCGAGCGCGGCAGACTCCGCCGAGGCGTACGACGGGACCGACCCACTCCCGGGAACCCCGTCGACGAGGGCAGCCAGGCTGTCGGGCACGCCGTCGTGGCCGAGAAAGCTGGCCAGCAGCGGAAGCGCCCCGCCGCTGCGCTCCCGCAGGACCTCGGCCATCCGGTCGGTCGCCGCGGGGTCGGCGGACGGCGGCGGCACCACCAGGGCGAGGACCGCGTCGACCTGCCCGCTCGTGGTGAGCACGTCGAGCCCGGCGGCGAGCTCCGCCGGCCCCGCGAACGGTCCGAGATTCACCGGGTTGAGGCTGGACGTCGTCCCGGTCAGGACCCGCAGCCGCTCCTGGGACTCCCCGTCCAGCTCCGGGACCTCGAGGTCCAGCCCCCGACAGGCGTCGGCCGCCATCGCGGCCAGAGCGGTGGAGTTGCCGAGGATCCCGACCCGGCGGCCGGCCGGCAGGGGCTGCAGGGCGAACAGCTGGGCGGCCTCGAACAGCTGCGCCAACGAGCCGACGCGCACCACGCCGGCCGAGCCGAAAAGAGCGTCGACCGCGACGTCGCTGCGGCCGTGGCCGCTCTTCAGCGCGACCACCGGCTTGCTGCGGCCGAGCTCCCTGGCGACCCGGGCGAACTTGCGCGGGTTGCCGAAGCCGAGCAGGTGCAGCAGGACGACGTCGGTGCGCGGGTCGTCCTGCCAGTACTGCAGCAGGTCGTTGCCCGAGACGTCCCCGCGGTCGCCGATCGACACGAACGTCGAGAGCCCCAGGGCGCGGCGGCAGGCCTGCGCGAGGAACGTCCCGGCAAGCGCCCCCGACTGCGAGAACACCCCGACCCGTCCGACCGGAGGAGCGGCAGCGGTGAAGCTCGCGTGCAGGCGTACGGAGGGGTCGGTGTTCACCACCCCCATCGCGTTCGGTCCGATGAGGCGCATGCCGCCCGAGCGGGCCAGCCGCACGACCTCCTCGAGCCGCCCCGACCCCTCCGGCCCGGCGTCGGCGAACCCTCCGGACACGACGATCAGGCCGTGGACGCCCTTCTCGCCGCACGACCGCACCACCTCGGCCACCTCCGACGCGGGGACCGCGACCACGGCCAGGTCGACCGGCCCGGGCACCTGCCGCACGTCGGGGTACGCCGCCACACCGCCGACATGGTCCGCGGCCGCGTTGACCGGATAGACCGGGCCCTCGAATCCGCTCGACAGCAGGGAGCGGAGCACCTCGTGCCCCGGCGTCCCGCGCTCCCGGGAGGCGCCGATGACGGCGACGGAGCGGGGCGCGAGCAGCCGCCGCATCGAGCGGGCCTCTGCGCGGTGCTCCCGCGCCCGCATGACCGACAGCGACGTCTCGGTCTGCCGGATCGGGAAGGACAGCTCGACGTAGCCGTCGGCGAGGACCCGCGACACCGAGTAGCCGGCGGTGCGAAAGACCGCGAGCATCGCGCCGTTGGTGGGGAGCGTGTCGGCCAGGAAGCGGTCGATCCCGCGCTCGCCCGCCGCCGCCGCCAGGTGCTCGAGCAGCACCGGGCCGAGCCCACGGCCCTGATGGGCGTCCTCGACGACGAACGCGACCTCGGCGTCTCGGGTGCCGGGAAGCCGGTCGTAGCGGACGACGCCGATGATCTCGCCCTGCAGCAGCGCGACCAGCGCCACCCGGTCGGTGTGGTCGACCGAGGTGAAGTAGGTGATCTCGCTGGCCGAGAGCGCCGGGCGGTAGGAGAAGAAGCGGTTGTAGACCGTCTCCGGCGACAGCCGGCCCTGGAAGGTGCGCAGCCGGTCGGCGTCATCCGGGCGGATGGGTCGCAGCCGGGCCGTGCCGCCGTCGCTGAGGACGACGTCGGCCTCCCACGACCGCGGGTAGTCCCGGACAGGGCCAGGCGGCGATGCTGCCGGCCCTGGCGTCCCAGCCGGAGACGTCACGGCAGCCGTGCGCCCCAGACCAGCGAGCCCAGTGCGGCCAGCAGCGCGAGGCCCAGGCCGATGCCGGTCACCGCCGCCGTGACCTCCCGGCGCTCGGTGGTGGTGCCCACCTGGCTGCCGATGTCGTCGTAGACCGCCGTCAGCTCCTCCCCGCTCTCCGCGGCGAAGGAGCTGCCACCGGTGGACGCGGCGAACCGCTCCAGCGCCGGACCGTCCACCGGGACCTGGATCCGCTGTCCCTGCACCTCGACGGTGCCCTCGGCCGTCCCGAACGCGATCGTCGACACGGGCACGCCCGCCTCGCGGGCGGCCTCGGCGGCCAGCGCAAGGGGGCGCCCGACGGTGTTGGTGCCGTCGCTGAGCAGCACGATGCGCGCCGGCGGCGGAGCCTGGCCGGGCTCCCCGGGCACCGACCGGATGGCCTGCAGGCTCGCGAAGACGGCCTCACCGATGGCCGTGCTCGGCCCGAGGGGCAGGCCGCGCACGGCCGACACGACCGCGACGTGGTCCTGGGTCGGGGGCACCACGATCGACGCGTTGCCGCTGAAGGAGACCAGCCCGACGTTGAAGCGGTCCGGCAGGCCCTGCACGAAGCTGGCCGCCGCGTCCTTGGCGGCGGTGATCCGGTCGGGGGGGACGTCGAGGGCCTGCATGGAGATGGAGGTGTCGAGCGCCACGACGATCGTCGCCCGCTCGCGCGGCACCTCGACGTCGGCCTCGGGGCGGGCGAAGGCGACGGTCAGTGCGGCCAGCGCCAGCAGCAGGACCGCCGCCGGGACGTGCCGCCGCCAGCCGGGACTGCGCGGTGCCACGGACGCGAGCAGCTCCAGCTCGGTGAAGCGGACCGCGAAGGCCGGCTTGCGGCGCTGCAGCACCACGTAGGCGACGGCGAGGCCCAGGACCAGCAGCAGGAGCCACAGCCGGTACGGCGCGAGGAAGCTCATCAGCGGCCGGTGCTCGGACGGCCGGCGGCGCGCAGCCGGCGGCGGGTGGCCAGGAAGGAGGCCAGCACAGGCAGCCAGTCCCGGTCGGTGCGCAGGACCAGGTGGCCGGCACGGGCCCGACGGACCGCGGCGGCGTGGCGGGCCCGTCGGGCCAGTGCAGCCTCGGCGTAGCGCTCGCGCACCCGCCGGTCCGACGTCTGCACCTCGAGGTGGCGCCCGGTCTCGGGATCGACCAGACGCAGCACCCCCAGGGCGGGCAGCTCCATCTCCCGCGGGTCGATGATCTCGGCCACCACCACGTCGTGGCGGCGGGCCAGCATGCGCAGCGGTCGCGCCCAGGAGGGGTCGCCGCCGGCCGTACCCGGGGCGCCTTCCCCCGTGCGGGCAGCCGGCTCGATCAGGTCGGACACGACGACGACGAGGCCGCGCCGGCGCGGCGGGTTCGCGACGGCGACCAGCCCCTCGGCCAGCGAGGGACCTGCACCGTCACCGGGCCGGGTGCTCTGGAGCACGTGCAGGAGCGCCAGCGAGGCGGCGCGTCCGCCTCGGGCCGGCAGGCGCCGGAGGGCGTCGGAGAGCACGATCGCGCCGAGCCGGTCCCCGGGCCCCGCGGCCAGGTGGCCGACGGCCGCCGCGAGCGCCACGGCCACCTCGCGCTTCTCCGACCGCGCGGTGCCGAACGACATGGAGGCGGTGAGGTCGACGAGCAGCGTCGTCTCCAGCTCGCGCTCGGCGACCGCGTCACGGACGTAGGGGTCGCCCGTGCGGGCCGTGACCGACCAGTCGATCCGGCGTACGTCGTCGCCAGGGCTGTAGGCGCGCGCCTCCGCCGGCTCGGTGCCCGGACCCGGCAGGTAGCCCAGGTGGTCGCCCTGCAGCAGGCCGTCGAGCCGGGAGGTCACCTGCAGGGACAGCCGGCGGACCGAGGCAGCCGGAGCTACCGGCGCCGCCGGCAGGGGAGCGCGTGCGGGGGCGGGCACGAGGCCGCGGGCCTTCACGCGACGCCCTGACCTGACGTCTCGGGAGCGCCGGCCTCCTTGCGCAGCGGACCTTCCGGGCGGGAGCCACGCGAGAAGTGCTGCGAGGGAGCCACCTGCGGCGGGTCCACCTTCTCCAGCACCTGGGCGACGACCTTGCTGGCGGGCACCTCGTCGGCGAGCGCCTCATAGGTGAGCACGAGCCGGTGGGCGAGGACGTCGACCGCGAGGTCGGCGATGTCGACCGGCAGCACGTAGTCCCTGCCGCGCAGCACCGCCAGCGCCTTCGCGCCCTGGACCAGCCCGAGGCTCCCGCGCGGTGACGCGCCGTGGGCGAGCAGCGGCCGCAGGGCCGCCAGCCCCCACCGCTCCGGCTCGCGGGTCGCCATGACGAGGCGCACGGCGTACTCCCCCACCGCGTGGTGCAGGAAGACGGTGTCCACGGCTGCCTGCAGCGTGACGAGCTCGTCGAGCGAGAGCACCTGCTCGGCCTGCGGCGGCGAGACCGCCATGCGCCGGACGATCTCCATCTCCTCCGACATCGACGGGTGACCCACCTCGACCTTGAGCAGGAAGCGGTCGCGCTGGGCCTCCGGCAGCGGGTAGACGCCCTCGGACTCGATCGGGTTCTGCGTGGCCAGCACGAGGAACGGCGTCGGCAGCGGGTAGGTGGTGCCGCCGATCGACACCTGCCGCTCGGCCATCACCTCCAGCAGGGCGCTCTGCACCTTCGCGGGCGCGCGGTTGATCTCGTCGACGAGCACCAGGTTGGCGAAGACCGGCCCGAGCTCGACGTCGAAGGCCTCCTGGGAGGCGCGGTAGATCCGCGTGCCGACGATGTCGCTGGGCACCAGGTCGGGGGTGAACTGCAGGCGCACCGAGGACCCGCCCACCACCCGCGCCAGCGTCTCGACCGCCAGGCTCTTCGCCACCCCTGGCACGCCCTCGAGCAGGCAGTGGCCGCGGGCCAGCAGCGCGACGACCATGCGCTCGACCATGCGGTCCTGGCCCACCACGACCTTCTTGACCTCGAACAGCGCGCGTTCGAGCAGGTAGCCGGCATCCTCCACCGGCTGGCTCCGCCCTGCGGCGGTTGCCCGCTTCGGCGTGTCCGCGCCGGCTGCGCTCCGAGTCGCCACGTCTGCCTCCGTCCCCGGCCGGTGCCGGACCAGTGTGCCGAGAAGCCTGCCTCAGCCCGCCCCCAGGGTGCCTGGTGCCTGGTGAAGGTGGTGTGAGGCCGGCTCCGGGCGCCGGTCCGGCGTACGCGGGAGCGCGCGCCCGCTCAGCGCTTCCGAGGGGGCCGGGGGCCGTGGACCAGCCGCTCGCGCTCGGCCTCGGACAGGCCGCCCCACAACCCGTAGGGCTCCTGGGACTCCAGGGCGTGCCGCCGGCACTCGCGGCGCACGGGACAGGAGGCACACACCTGCTTGGCTGCCGCCTCGCGCTCGCTGCGCAGCGGCTCGCGCTCGCCGTGCGGGTGGAAGAACAGGTCGTCGCGCCCGCGGCACCGGGCGGCGAGCTGCCACTCCCAGCGCCACACCTGCGCGCCGGGCGGGCGGGTGGTGCCGAGCAGGTCGGGCATGCCCTGTCCTTCCTCCGGATCTGGCGCCTCCCATTATGTACTACCGGACGTAGAACTTCTACGCACGGTAGTATCGGCCCGTGACGCGGCCGGGAGACCTCGAGCGCGCCGCGATGGAGGTCCTCTGGGAGGCCGGGCCGCTGACCGGCAAGCAGCTGGCACAGCGCCTGGCCGACCGCAAGCTGGCCTACACCACGTGGCTGACGGTCCTGAGCCGGCTGGAGCGCAAGGGGCTGCTCAAGCGGGACCGGCGGGGCCGGGCCCACACCTACACGCCGCTCGCCTCCCGCGAGGACCACATCGCGGTGCTCATGCGCCAGGCGCTCGGCCAGGCCGAGGACCGGGAGGCTGCCCTGCAGCACTTCGCGCGGTCGGTCACCCCGGCCGAGGCGCAGGCCCTGCGCCGCGCGCTCGAGGACCTGGACTAGCCGTGCTCCTCGCCGCGGCCGCGCTCGGAGCCTGCCTGCTCGTGCTCGCCCTGGCCGTCCCGGGCCTGCTCGCCAGGGCGGCCTGGCCGCAGCGGGCCCCCGCGTACGCCCTGCTGCTGTGGCAGGCCCTCGGGCTCGTCGCCGGCCTGCTGGCGGTGGAGATCGCGCTCACCGTGGCGCTCGCGCCCGCCGGCACCACCCACCTGTCGGCGTTGGGGGCGCTGAGCACGGCTGCCCTGCCGTGGTGGTCCTACGTCGCGGCTCTGGCCGGTCTGGGGCTGCTCACCCGCCTGCTGTGGGTCCTGATCACCTCCACCGTCCGCACGGTGCACGCGCGCCGGTGCAACCGGGTGCTCGTGGACCTCGTGGCGACGCGCAACCCCCTGCTCGCCCAGGCACGGGTCGTGGACCACGACGCGCCGCTGGCGTACTGCCTGCCCGGTCTGCGGCCGCGGGTGGTGCTGTCGCGCGGCGTCCTCGACCTGCTGAGGGAGGACGAGGTGCACGCCGTGCTCGCCCACGAGCGCGCCCACGTCGACCAGCGGCACGACCTCGTGGTGCTCCCGTTCGTGGCGCTGGGCACGACCTTCCCGCGCCTGCCGGCGGTGCGCCTGGCCCGTCAGCAGGTCGCCCTGCTCATCGAGATGCTGGCCGACGACCGGGCAGCCCGGCTGCACCCCCGCGACGTGCTGGCCCGGGCGGTCTACAAGGTGGGCGCGGCGCAGGTGCCGGCCGGAGCCCTGGGGGCCGGCGGCAGCGGGGTGCTGCTGCGCGCCCAGCGGCTGGTCAGCCCACCGCCCGCGCTCGAGGTGTCGCGGCGGACGGCTGTGGTCCTCGCGACGGCGGGGTTGCTCGCCCTGCCGGCGCTCGGCCTGTTCCTGCCGCTGGCAGGCTGATCCCGGAGTCCGGGCTTTCGCGCCCGGTCCCTCAGGTGCCCAGCTGGATGGCGTCGGCGCAGGTGCCGAGGCCGTAGGACCGCAGGTAGGTGAGGTCGATCTTGCTGGCATCGGGCCGCTTGGAGATCAGGGCGATCAGCTGGGCCTCGTCCTGACCGGCGGCCTTCACCTTCTCGACGAAGCCCTCCGCCTCCGTCACCAGCGCCGCGAACGGGTTGAGCACGCGCGTCTCGAGCTCGGCGCGGTCCTGATCCGGCGGGGTCAGGCTGGCCAGCTCGCCCTGCGCCTTCTGCACGATGACGAGGGTCTTCTCCGCGAAGGGGGCCAGCTCCACCACCGAGGTGGGCTGGCGCAGGTTGGCGAAGTCGTCCTCGGCCTCGTCGCAGATGCCGTTGGCCCGGTCGATGAACTCCTTCTTGGGATCGCCCCCGCCGCAGCTCACCAGCGCCAGGGCGAGCAGGGGCAGGAGAAGACGTCGTCGCAAAGTCACGCGCCCATAGTGCCCTGTTCCGGGCGCTTTGCGGGCTACCGCCGGCCGAGCACCCAGCAGGCGATGGCTGCGGCCGCGCCGACGTTGAGCGAGTCGACACCCGCGGCCATCGGGATCCGGACCCGCTCGTCGCTGCGGCCCATCACCCCCTCGGTCAGCCCGGGTCCCTCCGCCCCGAGCAGCAGCGCGACCTTGTCGGCCGGCTGCACCCGCACCTCCCGCAGGTCGGTCGCGCCGGCGCCGGGCGTCAGGGCCAGCACCCGGAACCCCGCGGCACGCACCTCGTCGATCCCCTCCGGCCACCGGTCGAGGAAGGCGTACGGCAGCGAGAACACCTGCCCCATCGACACCCTCACCGTACGTCGGTAGAGCGGGTCGCAGGAGGTGGGGCTGAGCAGGACCGCGTCCATCCCCAGGGCGCCGGCGCTGCGGAAGACCGCTCCGAGGTTGGTGTGGTTGGTCACCGCCTCCATGAGCACGATCCGCCGCGCCCCCGCGAGCACCTCCGTCGCGCCGCGCAGCGGCAGGCGGCCGAAGGAGGCCAGCGCCCCCCGGTGCACGTGAAACCCGGTCACCGCCTGCAGCACCTCGTACGACGCGACGTAGACCGGGCACTCCAGCGCGGCGACCGCCGGCGTCAGGTCGGCCAGTCGCGAAGGGGACAGCAGCAGCGAGCGGGCGGGGTAGCCGGCGGCGGCCGTACGGGCGATGACCTTCTCCCCCTCGGCGAGGAAGAAGCCCGCTCCGGGCTCGTGCCGCATCCGCCGGGCCCCGTCGGTGAGGCCGACGAAGTCCGCCACCCGAGGGTCGGCCGGGTCCTCGACCTGTTCCGGTCTCACCTGGCAGAGCAGAAAGGAGTTGCCGCCCAGGCGCACGCGGGCGGACCCTGCGCACCACGTGGTCTTCCCGGGAGACCCGGGCCGCCGGAGGGAGCCGACATGCCGCACCCCTGCTCCGTCGTCGTCGTCCTCACTCTCTCTCGCTCCCGGAGACCCCGCCTGTCATGTCCGCCCACCCCCTGAACGCCCAGCCCTCTCCCACTTCGTACAGCACACCGGCCGAGCTCGTCGGCCCTCCGGACCTCCAGCGCGGGCAGCGCTGGTCCACCTGGGACGACATCGGCGTGCTGGCCGGCCCGGCGCCCTGGCCGGAGTGGGTGATCACCGCGGACGGCGCGGTGGACACCGAGCTCGGCATCCTCAAGACCGGGAAGGAGGCCGACGTCTTCCTGCTCGAGCGCGCCACCGCCGATCACTCGTGCGTGCTGGCCGCCAAGCGCTACCGCGGCTCTGAGCAGCGGCTCTTCTCCCGCGACCCGGCCTACCAGGAGGGCCGCGCCATCCGCAACACCCGCGACCGGCGCGCCGCGGCCAAGGGCACGCGCTGGGGCCGCACGGTGGAGGCCCGGCAGTGGGCCCTGGCCGAGTTCGAGCACCTGGGCAGGCTCTGGACCGAAGGGGTGCCCGTCCCCTACCCGGTCCAGCTGGACGGGACGGAGCTCCTCATGGAGCTGATCACCCTGCCCGACGGCACGGGAGCTCCCCGACTGGCGCAGAACCGCCCCGCGGCGGAGCGACTGGCGGGGTACTGGGACCAGCTCACCGCTGCCATGGGGGGAATGGCCCGCATGGGGATCGCGCACGGTGACCTGTCCGCCTTCAACCTCCTCGCGGCCGAGGACCGCCTCGTGATCATCGACCTGCCGCAGGCCGTCGATCTGGTCGCCAACCCGCAGGGGATGCACTTCCTGGCCAGGGACTGCCGCAACGTCTGCGCGTGGTTCCGCTCGCGCGGCTGGGACCGCGACCCCGAGGAGCTGCTCGCCGAGCTGGTGGCTCAGGCATGGTGAGCCCGGTCTCGGCCGCCCGTCGGCCGGTAGGCTGACGGCGTCTCATCCCACGCAGGCGGAGGACCCCATGGCCGATCTCGGTGACACCTCTGAGGCCGACACTGCCCACAAGCACAAGACCAGCTCGTGGATCACAGTGGGGCTGATCGTGCTGTCGAGCGTCCTGCTGGGCTTCGCCATGGTGTTCCAGTCCCTCCCGCTCGCCATCGTGGGCGTCCTCGTGGGGATCGCCGGCATCGGCTTCGGCATCAGCGGGAAGATCCTCGACGACGCGGTCTGAGTGCTCAGCCGCGGAAGGTCTGCTCGAGCAACCAGTCCCGCCGGGCGCTGAGCACGTCGACCGGCGCCGCCGCGGACGGCGGACCAGGAACGGCCGTGCGCACGCGCCCGTGGACCACCCCGTGCGGTGCACCGGTCCGCGCGGCCAGCTGGCCCACGAGCGTGGAGATCTCGCGACGCAGCGCACCCGCGACCTGCCATGAGGCGCAGTCGCGCTTCACCCGCTCGGCCGCCACCTCTTCGGTCCGCGTGCTCGTCGCGCGCCTGCGGTGGTCGGCGTCGCGCTGGAGCAGCAGCGCGGCAGTCTGCTCGGCGGTGAGCAGCCCCGGCAGCCCGAGGAACTCCTCGTCCGCGCCGGTCAGCACGGGCGAGGCCGTGACCGCCCGGCCGGCGTGCAGCACGTGGGCGAACTCCGCGTCGGCGCCCAGCGGCTGGCAGGCGTC
Source organism: Mycobacteriales bacterium (assembly GCA_030447385.1). Classification (GTDB taxonomy): domain Bacteria; phylum Actinomycetota; class Actinomycetes; order Mycobacteriales; family SCTD01; genus SCTD01. Next base: position 546,827 of record JAUJOY010000002.1, on the reverse strand, counting down.
CGGCACGGCCGCGTCGTCATCCGTCCTCCGCAGGGGATCCCCCAGCTGCGCACCCGGGGCCGGCGGCGGCAGGACGTGGTTGCGCTCGCCCTCGATCTCGGCGGCGAGCGCCAGCAGCGGGCGTACGGCCGGCAGGAACACCGTGGCGGACTCACCTGGACCCCGGGCCCGGAGCACGCGCCCGACCGCCTGGGCGAAGAACAGCGGGGTGCGGTAGGACGTCATCCACGCGAGGCAGGCCGCCCTCGGAACGTCGACGCCCTCGCTGATCATGCGCACGCACACCGCGTAGCGGTCGGTGCCGCCGCGGAAGGCGGAGAGCCGCTTGGACGCCTGACGGTCGTCGGACAGGATCAGCACCGGCCTGCTCCCGGTGACCCGGCGGACGATGTCGGCATAGGCGCGCGCGTCGTCCTGGTCGCTGGCGAGGACCAGCCCGGCGGCGTCGGGCATGCCACCGGCCCGCAGCTGGGTCAGCCGCTCGTCCATAGCGGCGAGCACGTGCGGCACCCACTGGCCACCGGGATCCAGGGCCGTACGCCAGGCGGCCGCCTCGACCGCCTTGCTCGACCCGCCGGTGAGCGAGGCCGCGACCACCTCACCGGCGCTGTTGCGCCAGCGCGAGACCCCGGTGTAGGCCGCGAACACCACCGGCCGGACGACCCCGTCGGCGAGTGCCTGCCGGTAGCCGTAGCCGAAGTCCGCCACGCTCTCCAACGACCCGTCGCCGCCGGGCTCGTAGCGCACGAAGGGGATGCGCTCGTCGGGCCGGGTGCGAAACGGGGTGCCCGACAGGGCAACCCGCCGCCGTGCGGGTTCGAAGGCCTCCGCGACCGCCTCCCCCCACGACAGCCCGTCGCCCGCATGGTGGATCTCGTCGAGGATCACGAGGGTGCGCCGCAGGTGCTCGGTCCGGCTGCGGTGCACCGCCGGGCGGGCGGCCACCTGCGCGTACGTCGTGACGTAGCCGAGCGCGTCGGGCCGCAGCCTGCCGCCGTTGCCGACGTTCGGGTCCAGCACGATCCCGGCGGCCAGGGCGGCGTGCGCCCACTGCGTGCGCAGGTGGTCGGTCGGCGCAACCACGATCACCCTGGCGACCTGGCGGCTCTCGAGCAGCTCGGCGGCCAGGCTGAGGGCGAAGGCCGTCTTGCCGGCGCCGGGCGTGGCGGTCACGAGGAAGTCCGGGCCCGAGGATGCGCGGTAGACCCGCAGGGCGGCGGCCTGCCAGGCGCGCAGGGGCTGTCGCGCGGGTGCGGCGAGCGCGGCGGACGGGCCGCTCACGCCGCCGTCACGACGTCGATCAGCATCTCGACCGAGCGCACGATCGGCACCTCGAGGTCGGTGTGGTCCTCGACCGCCGCACGCGCTGCCACCCGACCACGGGACCGGGATCCGCGCACCCGGGGGGCACCTCGCGCCGGACGGGGCGCGCGAAGACGCTCGAGGCGTCGGGCGGGCGGCGAGACATCTGCCAGACGCTAGGTGGAGCCCGGGCGCAGACCCGGAAGCGACACGGCGGCGCAGCTCCCGCGACTAGCCTCGACGCTCGTGTCGATCTCCGCGGGGCCCCCCCGCAGCGCGCTGCTGACCGTGTGGGGCAACGCGTGGCTGGCCGGCGAGGTCTCGCTTCCCCAGCTCGAGGCGCGGGTCGGCGCCTACGACGACCGCCACGTCGTGCAGGGCCTCACGCCGCAGCTCCTGCCGCTGGACCGCGCGGCCGCTCGGCTACGAGCCGACGGCGCATCCCGGCTGCGCCTGGTCCTGCCCGAGCCGGGAGATGCGCTGGGCCTGGCCGCGCCCGGGCCGTTCGCCGTCGCGGCGATGAGCGCCGGCGAGGGGGTGCTCGCCCTGCGCGAGGACGGCAGCGGGCGCGGGCTCGTGCCGACGCTGCAGGTCCACGGGTCCGTCGTCGACGGCACCGTGACGACGGTGACGTGGACGGCCTACGACGTGTCCAGAGCCGGACCGGACCCGGGTCCGCTCCTTTCCGACGTGGAGCACGACCTGCGGCGCGGGATCCTCGAGTGCGCCGCGACACTGCGCGACCTCGACGTCGCCCGCTGGCGGCCCGACGTGGCCCGGGCCCTGCGCGAGCTGCGCCACCAGGCCCGCAGCGGCCTGGACGAGGACCAGCTCCCCGGGGGCTACCCGGCCCGCGCCCGCCAGCTGCTGACATCGGCGCGCCAGCTGGCCGGTGTCCTGCAGCTCGCCCGGCAGGACAGCGGCGGTGCCCTCGACTCGCGGGAGGCCCTCGGGCGGGAGCTGGCCCTGCGGGAGCTCGCCCGCCTCGTGCGCCGCGCGCAGGTGGCGGCCTACAACGCGTACGAGCTGAGCCCGTGAGCCTGCTGCTCACCGTGACGGGGCCGGACTCCCCGGGAGTCACCGCCGCCCTGTTCGACGTGCTCGCCGCCCATGTGGCCGAGGTGCGCGACGTCGAGCAGGTCGTCGTGCACGACCGGCTGCTTCTCGGCGTCGTCGTGTCGGCGACGCCCGGGATCGCCGGGCAGGCAACTGCAGGCCGACCTGCGGGCGCGGGCCGCCCAGCTGCGTGTCGCCGTCGAGTTCACCCCGCTCGACGACCATGTGGAGCCCCCGCCCGCGACGCGCCACCACGTCACGGTTCTGGGTGCGCCGTTGAGCCCCGCGGCCTTCGCGGGCGTCACGCGGCGGCTCGCCCGGTGCGAGGCCAACATCGAGCGGATCCTGCGGCTGTCGGAGTTCCCGCTCTCGGCGTACGACCTGCTCGTCAGCGGGGGGGACACGGCCCGGCTGCGCACCGAGCTGGCCGCTGAGGCCGTGACGCAGGAGGTGGACATCGCGGTCGAGCCGGCCACGATCTGGCGGCGGGCGCGCCGGCTCGTGGTGATGGACGTCGACTCCACGCTGGTGCAGGGCGAGGTCATCGAGATGCTCGCGCGCGAGGCCGGGTGCGAGGCCGAGGTGGCCCGCATCACCGCTGCCGCCATGGCCGGCGAGCTCGACTTCGAGGCGGCGCTGCGCGCCCGGGTCGCGCTGCTCGAAGGCCTGCCCGTGGCGGCCGTCGACCTGGTGCGCACGCAGGTGCGGCTGGCTCCCGGTGCCCGGACCCTCGTGCGCACGCTGCACCGCCTCGGCTACGCGGTGGGGATCGTCAGCGGTGGCTTCACCGCGGTGACGGACGACCTGGTCGCCGAGCTCGGGCTGGACCACGCCCTCGCCAACACGCTCGAGGTGCGCGACGGCCGGCTGACCGGGAAGGTGCTGGGTCCAGTGGTCGACCGCGCCCGCAAGGCGGAGGCGCTACGCGAGTTCGCCTCGCTGCAGAGGGTCTCTCTCGCGCAGACGGTCGCCATCGGCGACGGTGCGAACGACCTCGACATGCTCGCCGCTGCCGGCCTCGGGATCGCCTTCAACGCCAAGCCGCTCGTGCGGGAGGCCGCCGACGCGGCGCTGTCGCTGCCGTTCCTGGACGCGGTGCTGTTCCTGCTCGGCATCCCCCGCGAGGAGGTCGAGGCAGCCGACGCCGCCGATCAGGCCGCACCCGCGTAACCGAGGATGCGGTCGGCGATGCCCTCCCAGCTCCACCGCTGCACCGCCGTGCTCCGGGCGGCCGCCGACAGCTGCTGCCACTGCTCGGGAGCCAGGTCGAGCAGCTGCGAGAGCTTGTCGGACAGGTCAGCGGCATCCCCGGGCCGGAACGCGGCCAGGTGCCGCAGCTCGGCCGGATAGCCCTCCTCCAGCGCTGCCGCGATCTCGGCCAGGCCGGAGTGGCGCGCGACCAGCGGGGGTGATCCGCAGGAGGCTGCCTCGGCCGCCACCATCCCGAAGGCCTCAGGGAACACCGACGGCGTGACGCTGACGTCGGCCAGCGGCCACAGGTGCGCCAGGTGGCGGTGCTCCAGCGCGCCGGTGAACATCACCCGGTCGCCTGCAGCGGCCTCCAGCTGGGCCCGGGCCGGGCCGAACCCGACGACCACCGCCCGCGCGTCCACCTCCCGCAGGGCCTCGAGCAGCAGACCCACCCCCTTCTCGGCGCTGAGCTTGCCGACGTAGACGACGGTGCGCCCGGTCCCCGCGAGGAACCCGGCGAGCCGGTCGGCGTTGCCGCTGTCCGGGCGCCGCTCGTCGCCCTCGGCGTTCGGCGGGTCCTGGCGGCACTGCTCGACCAGTGCCGCCAGCGCGGCGGTGCGCTCCTGCGGCTCCAGCGCGTCGACGTCCACCCCCGGCGGCACGACGGCGACCGGCGCCCGGAGCGGGCCGACGACGTCCTCGAGCACCTGCACGATGTGCTCCGAGCCGGCGAGGACAGCCCGCGCCTGGTCGAGGCACTCGCGGCCCCATCGGGACAGCCCGCCATGCCCGCGCAGGCTGAACTCGAGCTCCGAGCCGTGCGCCTTGACCACGTAGGGCAGGCCCGAGGCCCTTCCGACCGCACCGCCCAGAAGGACGTGGTTCACCAGCAGCAGGTCGGCCGGTCCTTCCGCGCGTACGGCGGCGGCGTTCTGCGCCACGAACAGGTCCCGGCCCGCCCGGCTCATCTCCTGCAGCAGCTGTGGCCGGGCGTCGTCGTAGTGGTCGAGGACGAACACCGGCAGCGGGCCGGTCAGTGGCGGGCGGACGACCCGCGCCCCGCCCAGGTCGTAGCGCTCCGGGTGCGGCTCCTGGGACAGCACGACGACCTCGTGCCCCAGCCGGCTCCACGCCCGCGCGAGCGAGCGGGTGTAGACGTTCGAGCCGGTGCCGCCGAGCAGGTAGCCGTGCCAGACCAGGATCCTCACCGCAGCCAGACGGTCGCGGCCGCCGGCACCACGACGACGCCCCCGCTCAGCTGCGCACCGGCGGCGGTCGTCTCCAGCAGGGCGCCCGCACCCGGCACGGGCACGGCTACCGGCTCCGCCGAGGTGTTGAGCACCACCGTCAGCGGGCCGCGCCGGTAGGCGAGCACGTCGTCGCGGGTGGCGAGCAGGTCGACGTCCTCGCCCAGCTCACCGGTCCCCAGCAGCGACCGGCGGGCGGCCAGCAGCCGCCGGTAGGACGACAACGTGGACGCCGGATCGCCGGCCTGCAGGTCGACCGCGAGGCCGGTCGCGTCCGCGCCGAACGGCAGCCACGGCTCGCCCGTCGTGAAGCCCAGCCCCGGCTCCGCGGCAGCCCAGGGCATCGGCGTGCGGCAGCTGTCGCGGCCGGCGCGGGCGCCACCGGTGCGCGCGAACATCGGGTCCTGCCGCAGGTGCGGCGGCACCTCCGCCTCGTCCAGCCCCAGCTCCTCCCCCTGGTAGAGGTAGGGGGAGCCGGGCAGCCCGAACAGCGCCGCCGACACCGCCAGGCCGCGCCGGCGGCCGAGGTCTCCTCCGCCGTAGCGGGTCACGTGGCGTACCAGGTCGTGGTTGGACAGCACCCAGGTCCCGGGGTGGAAGTGCGCGAGGGCCCGCTGCACCGTCTCGCGCAGCGCTGCGGCCCCCCAGGGCGTGCTCATGACCGTGAAGTTGAACGCCTGGTGCAGCCGCGTGGGGCCGACGTAGCGGGCGATCCGCGGGACGTCGAACAGGAACACCTCGCCCACGAGCATCCGCTCGCCGTCGTAGGTGTCGAGCAGCTCGCGCCACCGCTCGTAGACGGCGAGCACCGCGTCGCGGTCCCAGATGTGGCTGTCGGACATGTTGGCCACGCCGCCCTCGACGAACGGGTCGGGCGCATCGGCCAGGTCCGGATGCTTGTAGAGGGCATGCGCCACGTCGATGCGGAACCCGTCCACTCCGCGGTCGAGCCAGAACCGCAGCACCCGCAGGAACTCCTCGTGCACCGCGGGCTCGGCCCACTCGAGGTCGGGCTGGCTGGTGTCGAACATGTGCAGGTACCACTGGCCGCCAGGGGACTCCCTCGTCCACGCCGGCCCGCCGAACACGCTCTGCCAGTTGTTGGGCGGCCCGTCGCCCTTCCCGTCCCGGAAGACGTAGCGCGAGCGGGCCGGTGACGCCGGGTCGGCGAGCGCCTCCTGGAACCACGGGTGCTCGTTCGAGGTGTGGTTGGGGACGAGGTCCACGATCACCTTGAGCCCCGCCTCGTGCGCCTCGCCGAGCAGGCGGTCGAACCCGGGCAGGTCGCCGAAGACGGGGGCCACCTCGCAGTAGTTCGCCACGTCGTAGCCGTGGTCGTGCATCGGCGAGGGGTAGAACGGCGTCAGCCAGACGGCGTCCACACCTAGGTCGACCAGGTAGGGCAGGTGCTGCCGGACGCCCTCGAGGTCGCCGACGCCGTCGCCGTCGCTGTCGGCGAAGGACCGGACGTAGATCTCGTAGACGACCGCGTCGCGCCACCACTCCCCCGTCATGGACGGGTCCCCGCGCCGGCTGTCGCCGCTGTCCTGGCCGGCGGCGGGCAGCAGCCGGCCGGGCACCGGTCGTGCGTCGCGACGGCGCCGTGGGACGGCAGCTCGTCGCCCTCGATCCGCTCGACGACGAGGTCGCGCAGCATCGCCACGAACGCCGGCGCCACTCCCACGGTGGACGCCCGCTTCACCACCAGCCCGTCGAGCGCCCGCGCACGTCGCTGCACCACCACATCCAGGTCGTAGAGCACCTCGACGTGGTCGCTGGTGAAGCCGACGGGCACGAGCACCACCTCCGAGACTCCCTGCGCGTGCAGAGCGTCGACATGGTCGCCCACGTCCGGCTCCAGCCACGGGACCTGCGGCGGGCCGCTGCGCGACTGGAAGACCAGCTCCCAGGCGTACGCCCTGTCCAGCCGCTGCACGATCCCGGCGGCGGCGGCCCGCAGGGTTGCGGTGTACGCCCCTCCGGCCGGCCCGCTGGTCGCGTCCATGGCTCTGGGGATGGAGTGGGCGGTGAACACCAGGGAGGCCCGGGGCCCCGGCCGGGTCGCCGCCACGTTGCGCGCCATCGTCCCGAGGAAGCCCTCCTCCGCCCAGTAGTGGCGCAGCTTGCTGATCACCGGAGCTCCTTCGCCGACCTCCTCCCGCGCCCGGTCCCAGTCCTCGCGGTACTGCCGGCAGCCGCTGTAGGAGGGGAACGCGCTGGTCACCACCGCGAGCGCGTGCCGCCGGCCGTCGTCCCGCATCTGCCGCACCGCCTCGGGGAGGTACGGCCGCCAGTTGCGGTTCCCCCAGTAGACCGGCAGGTCCGGGCCGCGGGCGGCCAGCTCGGCCGCCAGCGCCGCCGACAGGGCCCGGGCCTGCGCGTTGATCGGCGACACGCCCCCGAAGGTGTCGAGGTAGTGCCGGCCGACCTCCTCCAGCCGCGCCGACGGGATGTCCCGCCCCCGGGTGACGTTCTGCAGGAAGGGGAGCACGTCCTGCGGCCCCTCCGGCCCACCGAACGACACCAGCAGCAGCGCGTCGACCGGGGGCTGCGAAGCGGGCCGGTCGTCGATCCCCCCGCCGGCCCCCTCCTCGCTCATCGGTCGATCCTTTCCCGGCTCGGGTCCCGCACGCGCACCGGGGCACCTACCGTGACTGCATGAGGCTCCGCACCGCCGTCGTCGCCGGGATGCTGAGCCTGGCGACCGCCTGCAACGGCGGCGACGGCACCGAGGCGGACCGGCAGGCCGGCGGTGCCCCGGACCCCGCGCCCGCCGCGACCGCGCCCTCGGCGGGTCCGCCCGGTTCCGCGCCCGCCGCCGCGGCGCCCCCGGACGCCGCGGTCGCCGACGGCTACGGCGGTCAGGACGTCCGCTGGCCGGTGGTGCGCCGAACCGATCCGCCGCCGCCCGCGCTCGGGGCGGTGCGCGCTCGGGAGCGGCTGCGCACCTCCGCCGGGCGCACGCTGCCCGCCGGCATCCTGCTGCCGCGGGTCGGCGGGTCTGCCGGCTCACCCCAGGTCCTGACGCCGTGCGGCGCGAAGGTGACGGTCACCGGGGCGTACGACGTGGTGCCGCCCCGCGGAAGCGAGCCGGTGATCGTGATCGACCCCGGCCACGGCGGATCGGCCGACGGGGTGGTCGGCCCGGACCAGGCGCGGGAGGCCGACCGCAACCTCGACGTGGCGCAGCGCACCGCCGCGCTGCTCGGCGGCCGGGTGCTGCTCACGCGGGCGAGCGACCACGACGCCTCCCTGCCCTTCCGGGTGGCACTGGCCGACAGCCTGCGCGCGGACCTGTCGGTGTCGGTGCACCTCAACGCCGCTCCTCTGGCCGAGCTCGACCGGCCGGGCACCAGCGAGTTCGCCTCGGTGGCCGACCCGCAGGGCCGCCGGGCAGCCGGGGTGATGTACGAGGCGCACCGCCGCTACCTCGAGACGCTGAGCAGCCGTGTCGGGGGTCGCTGGGCGGGCAACCCGGATGCCGGCGCGCTGTACCGGCTCGGGAGCCGGGGGACCGACTACTACGGGCTGCTGCGCCGCGCCTCCACCGCGTGGGTCATCAGCGAGCCGCTGTTCCTGTCGGACCCGGAGGAGGCCGCGCTGGTGGCCGACCCGCTGGTGCGCCAGGGGCTCGCTGCGGCGTACGTCTCGGGGATCCGTGCCTTCCTCGCCGGCGCCGAGGGCAGTGGGTGGCGCGAGCCCGCACCGCGACCGGCCGACCCGCCTCCCCCGCCCGGTCAGGACGGCTGCGTCGACCCCACCTGACGCCGCTGCTGTGCCGTCCCATGTCCGGACTTGTGCAGTCACCTGTGGGAAGGTCAGTCGTTAGACGAAGCACAAGCCCGCTGTCGTACCCCGAAAGCGGCCGCAGTACCGCTGGAGGCTCTGGTGTCCGTGTCCCGCCGCTCCCGCCGCGCCGCCGCCATGGGCCTCGGCGCGCTGGCGCTGGTGCTGACCGGCGGCCCTGCTCTGGCAGCCGTCCCGTCCTCCGACGTGACCACTGCGCCGGTCGCGGACGTCGAGCAGGCCGTGTCGGACGCGGCTGCTACCGCCGAGAAGGCCGTGGCCCCAGCGCCCGCGGTGCCCGCACCGGCCCCGGCGGCGCCGCCGCCCCCCTCGGCCGTCAGCCCACCGGCCAAGAAGGCGCCCGCCGCGCCCACCGCGCCCACCGCGCCGGTCGAGACGGTCACGACCGTCGTGAACACCCTCGTGACCGTCGTCCTCGGCCAACTGGACGCCAAGCCGGCCCCGCCGACGGCGCCCGCCCCGCCCGTGGCCCAGCCCGGCGTCCAGAACGGCGCGCCGGTCGCCGACGCGCCCGTCACCGCACCGGCACAGCCCGTCCGCAGGCCGGCGCTGTCGGCTGCCGTCCGGGAGGCCAACGAGGCCGTCGACGCCATCGCGGACGCCGCCCTGAGCGGCACCCTCGGCGCGTTCGCGCGCGACATCGCCGGTGACCTGCCCGCAGGCGAGCTCGCCCTGGCCGGTGCTCCGAGCAGCGTCGCCTCCCCGCTGACGCTGTCGGAGATGCTGGCCCCGAGCGTCGCCCCGGCCGAGGGGTTCCTGCCGACCGGGCGCTCCGGCTCCGGGCCGGCCGTCCCCGCCCTGCTGGTAGCCGTGGCGGCGGTGGCCGTGGGCCTCAGCGCGATCGGCAACGGCGTGGAGATCCGGCGCCGCCGGTAGCCGACCGCCTGCGGGATCCTCGGCCAGCCGCGCCGGGAGCCGGGTGCCCCCGGGCACGGAGCCGGGTGCCCCTGGGTACGTTGCGCCTCCGGGTTGTCCAGGAGGCCATGTGCGCGCGATCCAGATCACCGAGTTCGGCGGGCCCGAGGTCCTGACGCTCGCGGACCTCCCGGACCCGGCCCCCGCCGACGGCCTCGCCCTCGTGGACGTCGACTCCGCCGGGGTCAACTACGCCGACACCCACCAGGCGGAGAACTCCTACCTGTCCGCCACGACGCTGCCGCTGGTGCCGGGCACGGAGGTCGTGGGGCGGCTGGCGGACGGCACCCGCGTCGCCGCGTTCACCATGAGCGGCGGCTACGCGCAGAAGGCGCTGGTCCACCCGGCGATGACCTTCCCGCTGCCCCCCGCCGTCGGCGACGCGCAGGCGCTGGCCCTGATGGTGCAGGGACTGACCGCCTGGCACCTGCTGCGGACCTGCAGCCACCTCGTGCCCGGGGAGTCCGTCGTCGTGCACGCGGCCGCCGGGGGCGTGGGCACCCTGGCGGTGCAGCTGGCCAAGAAGTGGGGCGCGGGCAACGTCATCGCCGTCGCCTCCTCGCCGGACAAGCGCCGGCTCGCGCTGAGCCTCGGTGCCGACGTCGCGGTGGCGGCTGACCCTGACAGCCTGAAGGACGCTCTGCAGCAGGCGAACGCGAACCAGAAGGTCGACATCGTCCTCGAGATGGTCGGCGGCAGGACGTTCACGTCCTCGCTGGCGGCCCTCGCACCGTTCGGCCGCCTCGTGACCTTCGGCATGGCCTCGCGCGAGCAGACCCCCGCCGTCGCCCCCGGGGAGCTGATGGCCCGCAGCCGCAGCGTCATCGGCTTCTGGCTCGCGCACTGCTTCACCAGGCCCGAGCTGCTGCAGCCGCAGATGGCCGAGCTCCTGGCGATGGTGGAGGCCGGCACGCTCGAGCCGGTGGTCGGCGGCACGTACCCGCTGGCCGAGGCGCACCGGGCCCACGAGGACCTGCGCAGCCGGGCGTCCCAGGGCAAGCTGGTGCTCGACTGCCGCGGCTGAGCAGCGGCAGCCTTCAGGCGGGGCCGGCTCCGGCGACGTCCGGGCGGCGCTCGTCGGAAGGGCCCTCCGCCACCAGCTTCGGGCAGGGGCAGCCCCACTCGTCGTGCCACGCGCGGCGGCAGCCCGGGGGGTACTCCAGCGCCCGGACGAGGCGGGCGGGGTTGCCCGCGACCAGACAGTCGTCGGGGACGTCGTGCGTCACCACCGCGCCGGCCGCCACGACCACACGCCTGCCGATCGTGACGCCGGGCAGGATCATCGCCCGGTTGCCCACCCAGGTGCCGTCACCGATCCGCACCGGCGCCTCCACGTGCGGCCGGCCCTCGAGCCCGTGGCTGTTGCTGTCCACGATGCTGACCTCGTTGGCGAGGGCGACGTCGTTGCCGAGCACGATCTCCTTCACCGCGATGATCACGGTGCCGCAGTTGACGAACACGCGGTCCCCGATCCGCAGCCGCCCCCAGCCGCTGATCAGCGTCTTGCGGTGCCCCGACCACACCTTGAAGTCGTCCCCGACCTCGAGGTCGCTCGCGTCCACCGTGGGCCGTCCGAGCACGACCGCCCGCGCACCGACCTTGCCCGCCCTGCGCAGCGACCACATCGCCCAGGTCCGCATCCGCACCTCGGCGGCGTACCACTGCGTGGCCATCCGGCGCTCTCGCAGGTCCACAGGCAGACGGTACGTGCTGCCGCCCGCGCTGCCCCGGCACCGCCCGCTGGTGGGCGATCATGGACGGGTGGAGGACGAGGTGCGCTGCTCGGCCCGAGGCTGCCGCTCCGGGGCCCGGCACGTGCTCGTGTGGAACAACCCGAGGATCCACACACCGGACCGGGAGAAGAGCTGGGTCGCCTGCGAGGAGCACCGCGGGTCGCTGGCGGACTACCTGGCGGTGCGCGGCCTGCTCAGGCGGGTCGATCCACTGCCCGGAGGGGCGCCGGGCGAGCCCCCGTCGCAGGACCCGCAGCCCGAAGGCCCGCCTGCTCGCTGACGGCGGTCAGCGCCGACAGCAGTGCGGACCGGAAGGCCGCCGGACGGGTCGAGCAGGCATCGTGGTCGGCGTCGAGCAGCAGCGGCTCGACCCCGAGCCGTTCGGCCAGTGCCCGCTGCCGGTCGGGCGGGACGAGCCGGTCTCTGGTCATGACCAGCACAGCGGCAGGCTGGGGCAGCTCGCCGACCCAGGAGCTGCTGTCGAACCTGCCGAGCTCGCGGCCTGCCTCGGCAATGTCCCTGGCGCTTCCGCGGGAGAGCTCCGAGGCGACCCAGTTGCTCTCGCGGCTCGGCGCCCCGGCCAGGCGCAGCCCGGTGTTCCACGAGCTGCGCGGGAACACCCCGAGCAGCAGGCGCAGCCCCCCCATCGTGCTCCAGAAGACCTTCTGGCGGGGATCGGCCCAGTTCAGCGACGTCGCGCAGAGCACGAACCCGGCAACCTGTTCGGGGTGGCGACGGGCGAGCAGCTGGGTGACCGGGCCGCCCATGGAGTAGCCGACCACCAGAGGCGGTGGCACCCCGATCGTCGCCAGCACTGCGGCCGCGTCATCCGCGCAGTCGACCAGGCGGAAGGGCTCCCCAGACCGCAGGCCCCGGCCATGACCACGCAGGTCCATGGCGAGTACGCGGTAGCCGGCCTCAAGCAGCGGGCGGTAGGCGTGCAGCCAGTTGAGGTCGCTCGGGAACATCCAGCCGTGGACCAGCAGCACCGGCGGCCCGTCCCCGCCGCTGTCGCGCAGGAAGAACTCCCCGCGGCCGGGAACGAGGACGATGCGTCCCTCGGGCAGAGGCAGCGGCGGCACGGGGGGCGACAGGGAGGGCCGACGCGAGGGCACGGGCATGCCCGCCAGTGTGCGGGCTCGGACGGTGGCAGGGCAGGGTGGTGGGCGGGTCGGTAGAGCCCGAGGGCCTGTGTCCGGTAACGTCCCGAAAACTTCCCGCCCCGACGCACCCCGATGGCCTTGGAGGCTGGTTCGTGCAGCATGCCCACCGCCGCTCCCATGCGGCTCACGGTGCTCTGCGCCGCCACACCCTCCCCGCCCTGCTGCTCACCCTCGGTGGTGGCGCCTTCGCCGGCCTGGCCACGGAGGCGGTGGCCGCCCCTGCCGTGCGGGCGACGCCGGCGTCGGGTACGGAGCTCGCGGCTCTGGGCCGCACCTCCCGCTCAGGCGACGGGCCTCGCGCCTCCCGCTCCCGTACGGCGGAGGAGGACCGGCCCGTCCCGATCCCCAGCCCGGCCGTGCCCCCCCCGCCGCCGGTCGCACCGGTCGCACCGGCGGTGGCGCCGGTGGTCGCGGCAGCACTCCCACCGCCGCCTGTCCCCCGGCCCAAGCCGGCCCCCAGCGGCAGCAAGCCCGTCCCTCCGGCGGCCGCGCGCATCGCCGGGACGTGCCCCGTGCCGGCGGCCTCCTTCACCGACACCTGGGGTGCCCCTCGTGGCGGAGGGCGTCGCCACCAGGGGACCGATCTCATGGCTCCGGCCGGGACGCCCGTCTACGCCGTGGCCTCCGGCCTCGTGAAGACCTCGTCGGGCGGCGCAGGTGGCATCTCCCTCTACCTGCGGGCAGTGGACGGCAACACCTACTACTACGCGCACAACTCCTCGAACGCCGTCCGCAGCGGGCAGCGGGTCGAGGCCGGCGAGCTGGTCGGGAGGGTGGGCAGCAGCGGCAACGCCTCCGCGAGCGCGCCACACGTGCACTTCGAGCTCCAGCCCGGCGGCGGCCGCTCCGTCAACCCCTACGCGTTCCTTCGCCGGATCTGCGGCTGACCTACAGCGAGCGAAGGCACGCCTTCCGTGCGTACCCCGACGCCGGTGGTCCTGACGGGTGACGTGGTGCGCCTGGAACCCCTGTCGGAGGCGCACGCCGCCGACCTGCTCGCCGCTGCGCAGGACGACGAGGTCTGGCGGTGGATGCCCGTCCCCCGGCCGCGGACCGAGGACGACGTCCGCGAGATGGTGCGCGCGCACCCGGGCAACCCCGCCTGGGCCGTGGTGCACGAGGGTCGCGCTGTCGGCTCGACCTCCTACCTGGACGTCGACCTCGGCGTCGGCGGCCTGGAGGTGGGCTGGACCTGGTACTCGCGGGCGCTGTGGAAGACCGTGGTCAACCCCGAGTGCAAGCTGCTGGTCCTGGGGCACGCCTTCGAGGACCTCGGAGCCCAGCGGGTGCTGCTCAAGACCGATGCGGACAACACCCGCTCCCGCAGCGCTCTCACCCGGCTGGGTGCGCACTACGACGGGACGCTGCGGCACTCCCGCCGCCGGCCCGACGGGACGGTGCGGGACACCGCGTACTTCTCGATCCTGGCGACGGAGTGGCCGGGCGTCCGCGACGCGCTGAGGGCGCGGCTGCGCGCGGCCGGCGGCCCACAGACCTAGCGCCCCGGCTCCGCGAGGCCGGCTCTCAGCGAGCGACGCGTCGTCGTCGCCGCCGGCGCCTCGACCCGCGGAGCGTGCTGGCTCCGCGGGATTGTTCGGAGGATCCACAGCACTGCGCTGCTGGGGAAGCTCCGAAGATCTTTCCCCACTGGTGGTACGGGCGGCCTCCGCGCTGGCCAGCCTGCGCCGGTCAGCCGCCGATGGCCGACATCGGCCGGTCGGGCTGGACGAACTCCGGACTGCCGATGCCGTGCCCGGCCTTCTTCGCCGTGACTGCGGCCCGCAGCCGCTCGGCCAGCTCCTCGTCGCCGGCGCCGCGGCGAAGGGGGGTGCGCAGGTCGGACTCCTTGCGGGCGAACAGGCAGTTGCGCACCTGCCCGTCGGCGGTCAGGCGCAGCCGGTCGCAGCTGGCGCAGAAGGGCCGGGTGACCGACCCCACGACACCGACGGTGGCCGGCCCCCCGTCGACGAGGAACTCCTCGGCGGGCGCGCTGCCGCGCTGCTCGACCGGTGTGAGGCGCACGTGCCGGCGCAGCCTCTCGAGGATCTCGTCCGCGCTGACCATGGTGGACCGGTCCCAGCCGTGCTGCGGGTCCAGCGGCATCTGCTCGATGAAGCGCAGCGCGTAGCCCTCGCCCAGCGCCCACGTGAGCAGCTCGACGGCCTCGTCGTCGTTCGTGCCGCGCAGGAGGACGGTGTTGACCTTGACCGGTTCGAGCCCCACGGCCTTGGCCGCCGTGAGTCCGCTGAGCACGTCGGCCAGCCGGTCGCGCCGGGTGAGCGCGAGGAAGCGCTCGGGGCGAAGCGTGTCGAGGCTGACGTTGACCCGCCGCAGACCCGCATCACGCAGCGCCTGCGCCGAACGAGCCAGCCCGAGCCCGTTGGTCGTCAGGGACAGCGACAGGCCGAGCGCCGACAGCCGGGCCACAAGCCCCGGCAGACCGGGGCGCAGCAGCGGCTCACCCCCGGTGAGGCGCACCGTGCGCACGCCCATCGAGAAGAAGACCTCGGCGAGGCGTACCAGCTCGTCGTCGGTGAGCAGCTCCGGCTTGGGCAGCCAGTCGAGCCCCTCCGCCGGCATGCAGTAGGTGCACCGCAGGTTGCAGCGGTCGGTCAGCGACACGCGCAGGTCGGTGTGCACCCGCCCGAAGCCGTCGACCAGAGGCGCCCTCATGAGCGGAACTGTACGTGGGCGCCTTCGGCTCTACGCGGACAGGGCGCGGGCCGGCCGGGCCACCTGGACCATGCCGGCGTCCACGCGGACCGCGTAGACCTCCAGGCCGACCGTCGGGTCGTCCAGGCACCGGCCGGTCTCGAGGTCGAAGGCCTGCTTGTAGATCGGGCTCGCGACCATGGGCCGCCGGCCGCGGCAGCCGATGATGCCGCGGGACATGACCATCGCGCCGCTGAACGGGTCACGGTTGGACAGCGCGTGCAGCCCGTCGGCCGTACGGAACAGCGCGACCTGCTCCCCGTCGAGCAGCGCGGCCATCCCGCGCTCGACCGGCAACCGGCCCGTCGGGCAGATGCTCGTCCAGTCGTTCATGAGCGGACCACCTCCAGTCGAGGGCCCGACACGAGGGTCGGGCCCTTCTCCTCAGGACGGGCGGGCCGGATCTGGCCACGCTCGCGGACGAACGCGATGCTCGGGTCGGGCACGCCGGGGGCGTTGACGAACGAGGTGAAGCGGGCCAGCCGCTGCGGGTCGGCCAGGGTGTCGGCCCACTCGTCGCTGTAGGTGGCGACGTGCCGTTCCATCGCCGTGTCCAGCTCACGGCACAGGCCGAGGCTGTCGTCCACGACCACGGCGCGCAGGTGGTCCAGACCGCCCTCCATCGCCTCGATCCACGGCGCAGTGCGCTGCAGCCGGTCGGCGGTGAACACGTAGAGCATCAGGACCCGGTCGATCGTGCGGACCAGCGTCTCGGTGTCGACGTCCTGCAGGAACAGGTCCGCGTGCCGCGGCCGGAAGCCGCCGTTGCCGCCGACGTAGAGGTTCCAGCCGTTCTCCGTCGCGATGACCCCGAAGTCCTTGCTGCGCGCCTCGGCGCACTCGCGCGCGCATCCCGAGACGCCCATCTTGACCTTGTGCGGGCTGCGCAGGCCGCGGTAGCGCAGCTCGAGCTCGATGGCGAGCGTCGTCGAGTCCTGCACGCCGTAGCGGCACCAGGTCTGCCCGACGCACGACTTGACGGTGCGCAGTGACTTCCCGTACGCGTGTCCGCTCTCCATGCCGGCGTCGACGAGCCGCTTCCAGATGAGCGGCAGCTGCTCGACCCGTGCCCCGAACATGTCGATCCGCTGCCCGCCGGTGATCTTCGTGTACAGCCCGAAGTCCTGGGCCACCTGGCCGAGAACGATGAGGTGCGCCGGGGTGACCTCACCCCCCGGGATGCGCGGGACCACCGAGTAGGTCCCGTCCTTCTGCAGGTTGGCCAGCATGTGGTCGTTGGTGTCCTGCAGCATGCCGCGCTCGCCGTCGAGGACGTAGGCGTTGTCGAGGCTGGCGAGGATCGAGGCCGCCGTGGGCTTGCAGATGTCACAGCCGAGACCGCGACCGTGCCCGGCGAGCAGCGTGCTCCAGCTGCGGATCCCCTGAACCCGCACCACCTCGAACAGCTCGGCGCGGCTGAGGTCGAAGTGCTCGCACAGCGCGCTGCTCATGGCCACACCGAGGGTCGACAGCTCGTCCTGAACGAGGTCCTTCACCAGCCCGACGCAGGAGCCGCAGACCGTCCCGGCGCCGGTGCACGCCTTGACCCCGGCGACGTCGCGACAGCCGCCCTCGCGTACGGCCGTGCAGATCTCGCCCTTGCTGACGTCCCGGCAGGAGCAGACCTGCGCCGTCGTGGGCAGGGCGGCAGCACCCGGTCCGGGGGAGGCGCCGTCGAGGCGGGGCAGCACGAGCTCGGCGGGGTCTGCCGGCAGCACGACGTCCGCCCCGGCCAGCGGCCGCAGGACCGGGTAGGCGGAGGCGTCCCCGACGAGGATGCCGCCGAGCAGGTGGCGGGCGTCGTCGGTCACGACGAGCTTGGAGTAGACACCGGCGACCGGGTTGGCGTAGACCAGCTCGAGCGCGCCGGCGGTGCTCGCGTGGGAGTCACCGAAGCTGGCGACGTCGATGCCCATCAGCTTGAGCTTGGTGGACAGGTCGGCGCCGGTGAAGGTGCGCCGGCCGCCGAGGAGGCGGTCCACGACCACCTCGGCCTGGGCGTAGCCGGGAGCGACCAGGCCCCAGCAGCGGCCGGCCGCGCTGGCGCACTCGCCGACCGCGTAGACGTCAGGAGCGCTCGCCGCGCAGGTCTCGTCGACCAAGACGCCGCCGCGCTCAGCGGTGTGCAGTCCGGCGCCGCGGGCGAGCGCGTCGTCGGGGCGGATGCCGGCAGAGAACACGACGAGGTCGACGTCGAGCGGCTCGCCGTCGGCGAACACCAGGCGCAGGCCGCTCTCCCGCTCCTCGATGACCTGGGTGGCCGCCGAGGTCCGCACGGCCACGCCCAGGTCCTCGACGAGCCGAAGCAGCGCCTGACCGCCGGCCTCGTCCACCTGCAGCGGCATCAGCCGGGGCGCGAACTCCACCACGGTCGTCGAGAGGTCCAGCGAGCGCAGCGCATCGGCGGCCTCCAGCCCGAGCAGGCCGCCGCCGATCACCGCGCCGGTGCGCGCGCCCTGTGCCGCGGCGCGGATCTGCTCGAGGTCTTCCAGGGTGCGGTAGACGAACCGGCCCCGTCCGGTGGAGCCGGGTATCGGCGGGACGAACGCGGTCGAGCCGGTGGCGAGGACGAGCGCGTCGTAAGGCGTGACCGTGCCGCAGCGGCTGGACACCGTACGGGCCTCCACGTCGATCGAGACCACCGGGTCGTCGAGGCGCAGGTCCAGGGCCGGGGAGTCGAAGAAGCCGTCCTCGACAAGGCTCAGCTCCTCGGCCGTGGTCCCGCGAAACCACGACGACAGGCCCACGCGGTCGTAGGCCGGGACCGGCTCGGCGGCGTGCACGACGACGTCCCAGCCGGCGGCGACGAGCCCGCGCTCGACGGCCAGCTCCACGAGTCGGTGCCCGACCATCCCGTGCCCGACGACGACGAGAGTCCTGCGGCTCATGCGCTTCTGCGCTCTCCGACGGCCGAGCCCGCAACGGGCTGCAGGGCAGCACCTGCCGACCCGCGGAGCAGCCCCTCGACGACTCCCCGGCAGCCGCCGCAGCCGGTCGTGGCGCGGGTGGCCAGGGCTACCGCGGCGACGGTACGCAGCTGTGTGGCGCGGATCGTCCCGGCGCGCACGCCGTTGCAGGTGCACACGGTGGCGTCGTCCTCGAGGCCGGCCGGATCCACCGGTGCGGTGTCGCCGCCGCCGCGGAACAGCAGGTGCAGCCGGGCCTCCGGCAGGGGCGTCGCCCGGTCGAACGCCTGGGTCACCTCGCCGACGGTCGACAGGTCGCCGAGCAGGATGGCGCCGGTGACGACCCCGTCGCGGACCACCAGCTTCTTGTAGACGTGCCGGACCGGGTCGGCGAACGAGAGCACCTCGAGGCCGCCCCCGCAGTCAGCCAGCTCGGGAGCCGTGTCCCCCATCGCGGCGACGTCGAGGTCCATCGCCTTGAGCCTGGTGACCAGCTTGGAGCCGGTGTAGCTGGCGGGGCGACCCGTGAGCAGGTCGGCGAGGACCGCGGCCTGCTCCCATGCCGGCGCGACGAGGCCGTAGACCTGGTCGCGGTGCTGCGCGCACTCGCCGATCGCGAACACGTGCGGGTCGTCGGTGCGCAGGCCGTCGTCGACGAGGATGGCGCGGCCGATCGACAGGCCCGCGGCGCGGGCGAGGTCCACCTGCGGCCGGATGCCGCAGGCCAGCACGACGAGGTCGGCGTCGACGTGCCGGCCGTTCGCCAGCCGCACGCCGGTCACCCGTCGGCCGCCGGTCACGGCGGAGGCGAAGGAGCCCAGGTGCACGGTGACGCCCAGAGCCTCGACCGCACGGCGCAGCACCGCACCGCCGGTCGGGTCGAGCTGGGCCTCCATGAGGTGGTCCATGCCGTGCACGACCTCGACCCGCAGCCCGTGGCGGAGCAGCCCGCGCGCAGCCTCGAGCCCGAGCAGGCCGCCTCCCACGACGACGGCGGTGCGGGCCCTGCCGGCCGCGGCGGTGATGGCCTCGCAGTCGTCGAGGGTGCGAAAGACGTGGACGCCGCTGAGCAGCAGCCCATCCGGCCCGGCGATGCCGTGCACCGGCGGCACCAGCGCCGTCGAGCCGGTCGCGAGGACGAGCGCGTCGTACTGCGTGGTGCTGCGGTCCTCCCCGACCACGGTGCGGGCGTTCCGGTCGATGCGCACGACGCTGGTCCCGAGCCGCTGCACGACGTTCGGCGGGCATTCGGTCAGAGCGATCTCGTCGTGGCGTCGCTGGCCGGCCAGGACGTCGGACAGCAGGATCCGGTTGTAGGCGGGGCGCTCCTCCGTGCCGAAGACGGTGACCCGGGCCGCGGGGTCGCGCCGGCAGATCTCGTCCACCACCCGGGCTCCGGCCATGCCGTTGCCGATCACCACGACGCGCTGGCCCTGGGGGCTCATCGCAGCGCCTCCTCGAGCCGGTCGATGCGGGCCGCGCAGACCTTGAATGCCGGCATCTTCGAGGTGGGGTCCAGCGCGTCGCTCGTGAGCAGGTTGGCGCGCTGCCGGCCGGCCCAGTGGAAGGGCACGAACACGGTGTCCGGCCGGATGTCGGAGCTCACGCGCGTACGCACGAACGCCTCGCCGCGGCGGGTGCTGACCCGGACGCGTTCGCCGTCCGCGACGTCCAGCCGCTCGGCGAGGAAGGGATGCAGCTCCACGAAGGCTGCGGGAGCGTCGCCGGACAGCTCGTCGATGCGCCGGGTCTGCGCCCCGCTCTGGTAGTGCGCCGCCACCCGGCCGGTGGTCAGCAGCAGGGGGAAGTCCTCGTCGACCGGCTCGGCCGACGGGGGCTGCGACACGGCGACGAACCGGGCCCGGCCGTCCGGCGTGGCGAAGCGCTCGAGGAAGAGGCGCGGCGTTCCCGGCGAGCTCTCCAGCGGGCACGGCCAGTGCAGGGCCTCCCCCGCAGCCAGCCGGTCGTAGCTGATGCCGGCGTAGTCGGCCGGCCCGCCCGAGCTGGCGAGCCGGAGCTCGTCGAAGACCTCGCGTGGCTCCACGGGGAAGGTCGCTGTGCAGCCGAGCCGCTGCGCGAGTCCTGCGAGGACGTGCAGGTCGGTCCGCACCCCCGGCGGCGGGTCCAGCGCCCGGCGGCGCAGCAGCACGCGACCCTGCAGGTCGGTCGTGGTGCCGTCCTCCTCGGCCCACTGCGCGACCGGCAGGACGACGTCGGCCATCGCCGCCGTCTCGGACAGCACCACGTCGGCGACGACCAGGAGGTCCAGCGAGGCGAGCCGGGACTGCACGTGCGCGGCGCGCGGCGCGCTCACGACGGGGTTGCTCCCCATCAGCAGCAGTGCGCGCGGGCCCCCACCCGAGCCGAGCGCCTCGAGCAGCTCGTAGGCCGAGCGTCCCGGTGCCGGCAGGTCGTCGGGGTCGATCCCCCACACGGCGGCGACGTGCGCGCGCGCGGCGGGGTCGTCGAGCCTGCGGTAGCCCGGCAGCTGGTCGGCCCGCTGCCCGTGCTCCCGTCCGCCCTGGCCGTTGCCCTGACCGGTCAGGCACCCCCAGCCCGCACCCGGGCGGCCCGGCAGGCCGAGCGCCAGCGCCAGGTTGACGAACGCCGACACCGTGTCCACACCGTGCGCGTGCTGCTCCGCCCCGCGGGCGGTCAGGACCATCGCGCGGTCGGCCGCCGCCAGGAGCTGGACGGCCCTGCGCAGGTCGGGCTCGCTGACCCCCGTGGCGCGTTCCACCTGCGCCGGCCACGACGCGCTGACCGCGCGGCGAACGTCCCCCCACCCGGTCGTGCGCGCGGCGATGTAGGCCTCGTCGACGTGGCCCAGCTCGATCGCGAGGAACAGCAGGCCGTTGGCAAGAGCCAGGTCCGTGCCGGGCTGCACCTGCAGGTGCAGGGTGGCCGCGTCGGCGGTGGGCGTGCGTCGCGGGTCGACGACGATCAGCGTGCCGCCGTTCTCCCGCTGCCGTACGAGGCGCTGCATCACCGGTGGCATCGTCTCGGCGAGGTTGCTGCCGACCAGCAGGATGCAGCCCGCGTCGTCGAGGTCCACCAGCGGGAAGGGCATCCCGCGGTCGAGGCCGAATGCCCGCAGCGCGCCGGCGGTCGCCGAGCTCATGCAGAAGCGACCGTTGTAGTCGATCGAGCTGCTGCGCAGCGCCACCCGGGCGAACTTGCCCAGCAGGTAGGCCTTCTCGTTCGTCAGGCCGCCGCCCCCGAAGACGCCGACCGCGTCGTACCCGCCGCTGTCCTGCGCACGGCGAAAGCCGTCGGCAACCCGGTCGAGCGCCTCGTCCCACGTCGCCTCCCGCAGCCGCCCGTGCCGGCCGTCACGCACCCACGGATGCGTCAGGCGCCTCGGCGAGTCCAGCAGTGCGGCCGACGTCCAGCCCTTGCGGCACAGCCCCCCGTCGCCGGCCTCCACCACGGCGCCGGCACCGGCCGGCGTGAGGGTCATCGCGCACTGCAGTGCGCAGTACGGGCAGCGCGTCTGCACGGCGGGGTCCCTCGGCGGAGGGAGCAGCGTCGTGGGCACGGCTACACGGTGCGGGCACCTCGTGCCGTAGTGGTGTCCGCCATGTTCCGGGGACGTGACGTGGTCCTCATGGGGCCGTCCTTCCGCTGTGCGGTTACGGCAGACACGTCTTGGAAACAGGACGGCAACCTGAGCCCGCCACAGTGTCGGCATCCGCTCGTCCTCCTGACACCGAGAGGAGCTCGCCCGTGCCGGACCTGGAGCCCCTCACCGGGTTCACCGTCGCCGTCACGGCTGCCCGCCGGCGGGAGGAGCTCACTGCGCTGCTCTCCCGGCGGGGGGCGCGCGTGGTGGAGGCAGCGGCTCTGCGCATCGTCCCCACCCAGGACGACGAGCAGCTGCTGGCGGCCACGAGGGCGTGCGTGGCGCACCCGCCGGACGTGGTGGTGGCCACCACCGGGATCGGCTTCCGCGGGTGGATGGAGGCGGCTGACGGCTGGGGGCTCGGTGAGCCGCTGCGCTCCTGCTTCGCCGCCTCCGAGCTGCTGACCAGAGGCCCGAAGGCGAAGGGGGCGGTACGCGCTGCCGGGCTCGCCGAGTCGTGGTCGCCCGGAAGCGAGTCGAGTGACGAGGTGCTCGCGCGGCTGCTCGCCGAGGGCGTGGACGGGCGCAGGGTCGCGATTCAGCTGCACGGCGACCCGCTGACCGAGCTGACGGCGGCCCTGCGGGCCGCCGGCGCCGACGTCGTCGAGATCCCGGTCTACCGCTGGGTGCCGCCCGAGGACGTCCGCCCGCTGCGCCGGCTCGTGGAGCAGATCGCCGGCGGGCAGGTCGACTGCGTCACGTTCACGAGCGCGCCCGCCGTGGCGAGCCTGCTCTCGACCGCCCGCCAGGAGGGACGAGAGACCCTGCTGCTGCGTGCCTTCGCCGATGACGTCGTCGCGGCGTGCGTAGGTCCGGTGACAGCTGCGGCGTTCGAGCTCCGCGGCATCCCCACGGTGCAGCCACAGCGGGCCAGGCTCGGTGCCCTGGTGCGCTGCGTGGTGGAGGAGCTGCCCGCCCGGCGCACGAAGCGCGTCGACGCCGCTGGGCACCGGCTCGAGCTGCGCGGCCACAGCGTGCTCGTGGACGGGCACCCGGTGGAGCTGACCTCACGCCAGACCGGGGTGCTGGCGGCCTTGGTGAACTGCAGCGGGCGCGTCCTGTCGCGACCTGAGCTCCTGCGGGTGGCGTGGCGCGACGAGGTGGCCGACGAGCACGCTGTCGAGATGACAGTCGCCCGGCTGCGCACGGCGCTCGGACCCGCCGGGGGGGTCGTGCAGACCGTCGTCAAGCGCGGCTACCGGCTGGCCGCGGCCGACTCCTGATCCCCGCACGGCGTCCCCTTTATGGGTGTGAGCAGAAGGTGACCTCCCGTCCTCGGCGCGGCGACGTCGGCGGAACAGGCGTTCCTAGCGTCCGGTGCACACCCCCCCCCGCACTGGAGGAACCCGACCCATGACCACGCTGATCGGCACCACGGGCTCGACGACGACACCTGCTCCGCGGGAGCGGTGGATCGAGGACTGGCGCCCCGAGGACGAGCAGTTCTGGGCCGCGGGCGGCGACCGGGTTGCCCGCCGCAACCTGATCTTCTCGATCCTGTCCGAGCACATCGGCTTCTCGGTGTGGACGATGTGGTCGGTGCTGGTGCTGTTCCTCGGGCCGGCCTACGGCTTCGCGCCGGAGGACAAGTTCCTGCTCACGATCGTGCCGGCCCTGGTCGGCTCCACGCTGCGCCTGCCCTACACCTTCGCCGTCGCCAAGTTCGGCGGCCGGAACTGGACGGTGTTCAGCGCGCTGATGCTGCTGGCTCCACTGGTGTTCGCGCTGTTCGTCGTGGAGCCGGGGGTCTCGCTGTCGACGCTGCTCGTGGTCTCGGCGGTTGCCGGTGTCGGCGGTGGCAACTTCGCCTCCTCCATGGCCAACATCAACGCCTTCTACCCCGACCGGCTCAAGGGACGGGCGCTCGGCCTGAACGCAGGCGGCGGCAACCTCGGCGTCCCGATGGTCCAGCTGGCCGCGCTGCTGGTGCTCGCCACCGCGGGCGCCGCCCACCCGCGACTGCTGATCGGCGCGTACATCCCGCTGGTGCTCGGCGCGGCATGGCTCGCGCTGCGCAACATGGACAACCTCACCTCGGCGAAGAACGACAAGCGGGCGATGCGCGACGTCTGCCGCGACCCGCACACCTGGGTGATGTCGTTCCTCTACATCGGCACCTTCGGCTCGTTCATCGGGTTCGGTTTCGCCTTCGGCCAGGTGCTGCAGGTGCAGTTCCAGGCCGACTTCCCCACGCCGCTGGACGCGGCCTACCTGACGTTCCTCGGGCCGCTGCTGGGCTCGCTGATCCGCCCGGTGGGCGGGATGATGGCCGACAAGTGGGGCGGCGCCCGGGTCACCTTCTGGAACTTCGTGGCCATGGCCTGTGGCGCTGCGGTCGTGCTCGTCGCGTCGCTGCAGGCGTCGTTGCCGATGTTCGTCGTCGGCTTCACGGCACTGTTCGTCTTCTCCGGGATCGGCAACGGCTCGACCTACAAGATGATCCCGGCGGTCTTCCGGGCGAAGTCCGCCAAGCTCATCGTCGCCGGGGCCGACCGCGTCGGGTCCGACCGAGAAGCCCGGCGGCTGTCCGGGGCCCTGATCGGGATCGCCGGAGCTGTCGGCGCGTTCGGCGGTGTGCTCGTGAACGTCGCCTTCCGGCAGAGCTTCCTGGAGACCGGCGCGGGCAACGCCGCGTACATCGCCTTCCTGGCCTTCTACGGCGTGTGCTTCGCGCTCACCTGGACGGTCTACCTGCGGCCCTCGCGCGGGCAGCTCGCGGGGGTGTAGCCCGTCAGGCCTGCCTGCTCACCCACTCGTCGAAGGACGGGGCCTCGGCGCGCACCGACGTCTCGTCCCCGTGGCCGGTCAGCACCCGGGTCTCCGGCGGGAGGGTGAGCAGCCGGCTGCGGATCGACTCGAGGATGGTCGGGTAGTCGCTGTAGCTGCGGCCGGTCGCGCCGGGACCGCCGGCGAACAGCGTGTCGCCGGTGAACACCGCCCCCAGGTCGGGCACGAAGAAGCAGACCGCGCCGGGGGCGTGCCCCGGGGTGTGCAGCACGTGCACCCGCAGGCCGGCGACCTCGAGCACCTGGCCCTCGCGCAGCGCCCCGTCCGGCTCGTGCCGGCCGTGCGTGAGGTCCCACAGCACCCGGTCGTCGGGGTGCAGCAGGACCGGTGCACTGACTCGCTCCCCCAGCTCGGGCGCGTAGCGGACGTGGTCGTCATGGGCGTGCGTGCAGGCGATGGCGACGACCGTGCGGTCACCGACCGCAGCCTCGATCGCGTCCGGGTCGTGCGGCGCGTCGAGCACGAGGACCTCGTCGTCGTCGCCGACCAGCCACACGTTGTTGTCGACGTCGAAGGTCTCGCCGTCGAGGCTGAACGTCCCACGGGTGACCAGGTGCTCGATCCTCGCGCCGGTCACGATCCCGCCCGGTCCAGCACGACGACGCTGCGCAGCACGCCGCCCTCGTGCATCTTGTCGAAGGCCCCCTCCACTCCGTCGAGCGCGATGCGCTCGGAGACGAAGCGGTCCAGGGCGAAGCGGCCCTGCTGCCACAGGTCGACGAGCAGGGGGAAGTCGCGCTCGGGAAGGCAGTCGCCGTACCACGAGCTCTTGACCTGCCCCCCGTGCCCGAACACCTCGATCAGCGGCACCTCGAACGCCGCGGTGGGGCTGGGCACGCCCACGAGGACCGCGGTCCCGGCGAGGTCGCGGGCGTCGAAGGCCTGCCGGAAGGTCTGCGGGCTCCCGACCGCGTCGATCACGACGTCCGGACCGACGCCGCCGGTCAGCTCGCGCAACCGGGCGACGACCTCCTCGGTCTGCGCGTTGACCGTGTCGGTCGCGCCGAACTCCCTCGCCCACGTGAGCTTGCGGTCGTCCATGTCGACCGCGATGACCTGCCGGGCGCCGGCGAAGACCGCACCTGCGATCGCGGCGTCGCCCACCCCTCCGCAGCCGATCACGGCGACCGTGTCACCAGCCGTCACGGGGGCGGTGTTGACGGCGGCGCCCCACCCGGCCATGACCCCGCACCCGACCAGGCCGGCAGCCGCCGGATCGGCCGTGGGGTCGACCTTGGTGCACTGCCCCTCGTGCACAAGGGTCTTCTCGGCGAAGGCCCCGATCCCCAGCGCCGGCGACAGGGCCGTCCCGTCCTGCAGCGTCATCTTCTGGGCCGCGTTGAAGGTCGAGAAGCAGTACCAGGGACGGCCGCGGCGGCACGCGCGGCACCGGCCGCAGACCGCCCGCCAGTTGAGGATGACGAAGTCGCCGACCTCGACGTGCGTCACCCCTTCGCCGAGGGTCTCCACGAGGCCGGCCGCCTCGTGGCCGAGCAGGAAGGGGAAGTCGGCGCTGATGCCGCCCTCGCGGTAGTGCAGGTCGGTGTGGCAGACCCCGCAGGCCTGGACCCGCACGACCACCTCACCCGGTCCGGGGTCGGGGACGACGATGGTCGTGACGGTCACCGGCTCCCCCTTGGCGAGGGCGACGACGGCGCGTACCTCCTGCGGCATGACGGTCCTCTCGACGGAGCCCACCTCGTGCTGCGGACGCTATCCCGACGCCCTGCGCACCTCCCGGAGCATCCCGTCGAGGCGCCGCGTCCAGCCACGGGTGTCGAGGTGCTCGAGCAGCGGTACGGCCACCCGACGGGTCGTCCCGAGCGCCGTCCGCGCCTGGCTGAGCGTGAACGGCTGCGGGATCCTCGCGAGCAGCCGCATCGCCCGGGCCGGACCGTCCGGGAGCAGCACCACGTCGTCCCGCAGGCGCAGCAGTCGCCCGGCCCGCTCGGCCGCCGCGAGCTCACGCGGCCCGAGGCCGAGCGCCGCCAGCTCCGGGTTGTCGGGGGCATCCATGGGGTCGGCCGCCAGCCGGCGCTCCACCTCGGCGACCGCCGCCTCTGCCGGCCCGAGAGAGGTCACCGCGCCCCTGCGCCGCAGCCGCCCGGTCACCGACTCGAGCCCGGCGGCGGCTCCCACCGGCGCGAGCAGCCGGGCGTCCGGCAGGCCGACCGCGTGCCGGGCCGCCTCGTGCGGCAGCCCCCCTTCGAGCGGGGCGGCCGCGACGTGCGCGTCGACGGCAGCCTGCAGCAACGACACCCAGCGGGCCCACAGAGCCGGGGACACCAGCCACTCCCCCGAGACCACCAGGTCCGCGGCCGGGTCGGTGGTGATGCCGAGCGTCTCGAGCTCGGAGCGGCGGGCGGCGCCGCGGCGGGTCACCTCGGCCACCAGGTCGGGTACGGCCCCGGCGCCGGCGAGGCTGGCGGCTCGCGCGGCGGCGGCGCCCCGTCGGCCGAGCCCGGGCGGGTCGACGTCCAGCAGGAGGACGCCGCCGGCCACCGACTGGCGGCCCGGGTCGCGCAGGAGTGCCCGATCGCCGGCCCGCAGCGGCAGGGGCCGGTGGAGCACGAGGCGGGCGGTGTCCGGGCCGAGCGGGCGCAGGCGCACCGCGACGCTGGTCGACCCCACGTGCAGGAGCAGCTCGGCGGGCAGGTTGCGCGGGTCGACCGACAGGCGGGCGTCGACGGCGTGCACGGCACGCCAGGCTCCTGGCGTCAGCAGCGCGTCCCCGCGCTCGACCTCGTGGCGCTCGGTCCCCCGCAGGTTGACCGCGACCCGCGCGATGGCACGGACCTCGTCGTAGGGCGCGCCGAGGCTGTGCAGGCCACGGACCCGCACGCCGCCACCGGACAGCTCCAGCTCGTCGCCGGTGCGCAGGGTCCCCGCTCCGAGCGTCCCGGTCACGACGGTGCCGCTGCCGCGGACCGTGAAGGCCCGGTCGACCCACAGCCGCACGGGTCCGTCCTCCACCGCGGCCGGCAGTCCCGCCACGAGCCGGTCCAGCGCGGCGCGCAGGTCCTCGAGCCCGTTGCCGGTCACGGCGGAGACCGCCACCGCCTCGACATCGCCGAGGCTGGACGCCCGCAGCTGCTCGAGTGCCTGCTGCGTGGCCGGCCCCGGATCGGCGAGGTCGCTGCGGGTCACGGCGAGCAGGCCGGACGTCAGCCCCAGCGCGTCCACGGCCGCGAGGTGCTCACCGGACTGCCGGCGCCAGCCCTCGTCGGCGGCGACCACCACGAGCACCGCCGGTGCCGGCCCGAGGCCCGCGAGCATGTTGCCGATGAAACGCTGATGGCCGGGCACGTCGACGAACCCGAGCACCCGGCCGGAGGGCAGCGGCGTCCAGGCGAAGCCCAGGTCGATGGTCATCCCGCGCCGGCGCTCCTCCGCCCACCGGTCGGGCTCCATGCCGGTGAGCGCGCGGACGAGGGTGCTCTTGCCGTGGTCCACGTGGCCGGCGGTGGCGATGACGTGCATGCCTCAGTGCCCCGCGCGTCCCACGGCGAGCACGGCCTGCGCCAGGCGCTGGTCGTCCTGCTCGGGGATGCACCGCAGGTCGAGCAGGCAGCGGTCCTTCTCGATCCGCCCCACCACGCAGGGGTCCCCGAGGCGCAGGGCCGGCAGGTAGGCCGCCGGCAGCGCCACCGCCCAGCCGGGCAGCAGCATGCCGGGCGCCCCGCCTCCACCGACCGCGCCGTTGCTGGGCACGACCTCGCCGCGGACCTCGGCCGCCAGCCGCTCGCACCGGGCCCGCATGCGGTCGTCCTCGGCGAGCAGCGCCTGCCAGGTGGGGGTCCGGGGGCCGCGCAGGGTCGCCTCGAGAGCGGCGAGGGTGAGCTTGTCGACCCGCAGCGC
The DNA here is from genome assembly GCA_030447385.1 of Mycobacteriales bacterium. Classification (GTDB taxonomy): domain Bacteria; phylum Actinomycetota; class Actinomycetes; order Mycobacteriales; family SCTD01; genus SCTD01. The sequence goes on along the minus strand of JAUJOY010000002.1, from coordinate 518,528 downwards.
GCGGGCCAGCGGGTGGCGCCGGAGCCGCTCCACGACGTCGTGACGGCCGAGCAGCAGGCCGGCCTGCGGGCCGCCGAGCAGCTTGTCGCCGCTAGCCGTGACGAGGGCGGCTCCCGCGCGCAGCGCCGTCCGCGCGTCCGGCTCGTCGGGCAGCAGCGGGTGCGGGGCGAGCAGACCGCTGCCGACGTCGGCGACGACGGGCACGCCGAGGCCGGCCAGCTCGCGTACGCCCACCTCGCTGTGAAAGCCCTCGACGCGGAAGTTGCTGGGGTGCACCTTGAGCACGCAGCCCGTCTGCTCGCCGATCGCCCCGGCGTAGTCGCGCAGGTGGGTCCGGTTGGTCGTGCCCACCTCCCGCAGGCGCGCGCCGGTGCTCTCGATGAGGTCCGGCAGGCGGAAGCCGTCCCCGATCTCCACCATCTCGCCGCGACTGACGACGACCTCGCGATCGGCGGCGAGGGCAGTGGTCGCCAGGACCAGCGCCGCGGCGCCGTTGTTGACGACCAGCACGTCCTCGGCATCCGGCGTCGCCTCGCGCAGCGCCGTCAGGGCCCCCCGTCCGCGGCGCGCCCGGGACCCGTCCCTCACGTCGAACTCCACGTCGACGTAGGACGCCGCCGTGGCCAGCGCGTCGACCGCTGCCGCGGACAGCGCTGCCCGGCCGAGGTTGGTGTGCAGGACGACGCCGGTCGCGTTGAGCACCGAGCGCAGGGTGGTGGCCGCCCGCGGGAGCGCGGCCACGGCCTCGTCGGCGACCGCCTCCGGGGGGATCTCCCCGGCGCGGGCGCGGGCCTGCGCCGCCAGCACGGCGCCCTTCACGAGCTCGGGGCCGAGGTGCTCGCCGGCGGAGGCCAGTCGCGGGTCGGCGAGCACCACGTCCGTACGCGGGACCCGCCTGCGGGGGTCGTCGGCGGTCACGCGCGAAAGGTACCCGCGGCTACTGCGCCTGGCCCTTTCGCGTCGCGACCACGAGCCGCAGGGCCAGCAGCGCCGCGAGGCCGGTGGCGCAGGCCAGTGGCACCTGCACGCGGGAAAGCTCCGCTGCCACCGCCGTCAGGTAGGGAGCGCTGAAGCCGACGTAGGCGCAGCCCAGGAACACCGCGGACAGCGCCCCCCTGCGCTCGGGCTGGGCCAGGCGCGCGGTGAGCCCCAGCCCGGCGGACAGCGAGAGCCCGCCACCGGAGCCGAGCAGCAGCGCAGCGGCCAGCAGGACCGGCGGTGAGCCGGCGCCGGCGCCCAGGGTCGCCAGGGCGTACCCCAGCGCGCCCAGCCCGACCGCCGTGACCGCGCTCCACCGGCCGAGCCGGCGCTGCAGCGGCGCGGCGAGGGCTCCTGCGCCCAGTGTGAGCCCGGCCAGCACGCCCGTCAGCAGCACCGGCGGCGCGGAGGTCTCCACCAGCAGCGGGACCGCCGCGATGACCACCGACGGGAAGGCGTAGACGCAGACGGCCAGCGGCGCGAGCACGGTGAGCAGGGTCGTCCGGTCGGCCTGGAGCACCAGCGGCCCTCTCGGCGTCGCGTGCTCGACCCGCCCAGGAACCGTCTCGGGAAGGGGGTGAGCGGCGGCCAGCCCGGCGGCGACGAGGACCACGTGGACGAGGTAGGGCAGGGTCGTCGGCCAGGGGACGTACTCGGCCAGGAGCGCGGAGGTCAACGGCCCCAGCGAGAAGCCGGCGGTCATGGCCACGGCTGCCCGCCGGCCGGCGGCGCCGACGCCCGCCGCGGCGGACAGCTCCGCGACCCAGGCGCTCCCGACGCTGAACACCCCGCCACTGACCGCGCCCTGCAGGAAGCGGCCGAGGAACAGCAGCGGCAGGGAGGAGGCCGCTGCGATGAGCAGCAGCGAGGTGAGCGCAGCCAGCACGATCAGCGGCAGGACCACGCGGCGCCGGCCGAGCCGGTCCGAGAGCGGGCCGGCGAGGAACAGCGCCGGCACGAGCCCGGCCGCGTACACGCCGAAGACCGCCGTCAGCACCTGGGGGCTGAGGTCGAGCGTGTCCCGGTAGACCAGCAGCAGCGGCGTCGGCACGTTGGTGCCGGCGGCGACGGCGAACAGCGCGAAGGCCGCTCTGCGCCACGTGCGCGGATCGACCGGGACGCCGCTCAGCGGGGCAGCCGGCGGCGGTCGGAGCGGAGGCGGACGGGAATCGAACCCGTCACGGGCGCAGAGTCATCACCCGCGGTGACCTGGAGGTCCAAGTCCCCGAACCCCACTTTGTACCGCGTGACCTGCACGAACAGATTTCTGTATCGAGCCACAGTTGACCGTACCTGACCGGGCGTAACCACAAGCCGAAAGATGATCTTCGGGCTTTTCCGGGCTTTCGATGAGCCGAGACCGGTGAGCTCACGAGACGCCGGCTCAGTGCAGATCCAACGCGCCTGACGACCAGCCACCGCCGCTTCTCCCGGCAGGTGCCGGCTTCTTGCTGCTCGACCACCCCCAGAACCAGGCGGATCGGCCGATTCGGGCGCCGCGACCTGAGCTTCCGGTCGTCCGGATCTGTCCGTCCCAGCCAGCCCCCCTGCACTCAGGTACCTGCTAGTGGTGTAGGGTCGTCGCGTCGCTCCGGACCGCCGGTGACGCCCACAGTCGTGTGCGCGTCAGGAGGTCCCGTGACATCACCGCCGAACATCGCCCGCACTGCGGCCGCCACCGTCGGCGCTTCGGCGTTGACCCCAGCCGTTGTGGCTGAGCGGCGGAGCAACATGATCATGAAGAGCACGACGGACCTCCCGTCCGCCGAGCCCACCGCTGCAGGTCGCAACATGCGGCTCCCTGCGCCGATCGACCTCGCCAACCCTGCGGCCGTAGCCGACGTTCTCGTCAAAATCGAGACGTCGGACTTGGACGGGCTCCTGGCCTACGCCTACGAGGTCTGTCGCTGAGCCAGAACGCATGCTTTGCCGCCGATGCCTCTGGACGACGGACTCCTGGGCGAGCTCGTCCAGGTGGTGTCTGAAGACGTGGTTCGCGCCCACCCGATGTTCGGGGCGGGACCGCTTTGACTTGGGGGTGCCGACGACCCAACCTCCCCCCCACTGTCGCGGGTGAGGGAGCATGGAGGCGGCCACAGCTTCGACCCCGACAAGCCCTTCGACGCCGACAACTTCGCCCGGCGCTATCTCAAGCCAGCGCTCAAGCGAGCGGGTCTTCCCGACGCCGCCAGGACCGGCGTGAGGTTCCACGACTTGCGTCACACCTGCGCGTCGCTCTGGTTCGAGGCCGGCATCCCGCTTGCCGTGATCAGCCGCTGGCTGGGGCACGCTTCTGTGGCCGTGACTGACCGGGTCTACGTACACCTGCGGCCGGACGACGACTACTCAATGTGGCGAGAGCGCTTCCGCACCGCCCCGACCGACGCCGCCGAGCGACGCGTCGTACCGCTGTGGCCTCGCGGCGCCTGAACGCTTGGCTCGAAGCCAGGACTGTGCGCGCACACACACCGCGCCTGCTCGTAGCTGACCGCTTCTCGCCCGAGCGCACCGTCCCGCCGAGATGATCTTCGGGCTTTGACGGGCTTTTGCCCCGTCCAGGGGCGGCTCGAGCCTGTGACCTGCACGAACGCAGGGGACGATGGCGGAGGCGGACGGGAATCGAACCCGCCAGCGACGGATACCGCCGCTCACCGGTGTTGAAGACCGGGGTGCCCACCAGGAACACGTACGCCTCCTCGGCCGGAGGACCCGCCCGCAGGCGAATCCTACGCAGCCGTCAGGGAGCAGCCAGCGAGGTGTCCGCCTGGGCGTCGCAGGGCGCCCGCTCGTAGCCGCCCCGGAAGAACAGCAGCGCCGCGTCGTCCCGGTGGGTCGCCAGCTGCTGGACCCGGCCGAGCACGATGTCGTGGTCCCCGCCCGGGTGCACGTGCTCCAGCGAGCACAGGACCGTCGCGAGCGCGCCGGACAGGGTGGGTCCCCACGGCGTCGGCTCCCAGTCGACGCCGGCGAACTTGTCGGCCCCGCTCACGGCGAAGCGCAGGCAGGTCTGGTGCTGGTCGGCGGCAAGGACGTTGACCGCGAACCGGCCCGAGGCCCGGATCCGCGGCCAGGAGCGCGAGGTGTGCGCGGGGCAGAACAGCACCAGGGGCGGGTCGAGCGAGACCGAGGCGAAGGACTGGCAGGTGAAGCCCACAGGGCGGCCGTCGTCGTTGCCGGTGACGATGACGACACCGCTGGCGAACGACCCGAGCACCCGGCGCATGTGCCCCGGCGTCGGGGTGGCATCCATGAGGTCCCTTCGTGCCCCGGTCCTCGCGGGAGACTGGCCTAACCTAGAGCAGGATCTCGCCGACGCCCTGAGGTGCACCCGAGCATGACGACGTTGACCCACCTCCAGCGCCTGGAGGCGGACAGCATCCGCATCTTCCGGGAGGCCGTCGCCGAGAGCGAGCACCCGGTGATGCTCTACTCGGTCGGCAAGGACAGCGCCGTCATGCTGCACCTGGCCCGCAAGGCGTTCTTCCCGGCCAAGCCGCCGTTCCCGCTGCTGCACGTCGACACGACGTGGAAGTTCCGCGAGATGTACAAGTTCCGCGACCGGCACGTCGCCGACCTCGGGCTCGAGCTGCTCGTCCACCGCAACCCCGAGGCGGAGCGGCTCGGCATCAACCCCTTCGACCACGGCTCCTCCGCCCACACCGACATCTGGAAGACCGAGGGCCTCAAGCAGGCGCTCGACCTGCACGGGTTCGACGCGGCGTTCGGCGGCGCCCGTCGCGACGAGGAGAAGTCGCGGGCCAAGGAGCGGGTGTTCTCGATCCGCTCGCGCGAGCACCGGTGGGACCCCAAGCTGCAGCGGCCCGAGCTGTGGAGCGTCTACAACGTGCGCCGCAACCCGGGCGAGAGCATGCGCGTCTTCCCGCTGTCGAACTGGACCGAGCTCGACGTGTGGCAGTACATCCACCTGGAGTCGATCCCCATCGTCCCGCTCTACTTCGCCGACAAGCGGCCGGTCGTCGAGCGCGACGGGGTCCTGATCATGGTCGACGACGAGCGGATGCCGCTGCGCCCGGACGAGCGGCCCGAGCTGCGCAGCGTGCGCTTTCGCACCTTGGGCTGTTACCCGCTGACCGGCGCCGTCGAGAGCCTGGCCGACACGCTCCCGGCGATCATCCAGGAGATGCTCCTGGCGACCACCTCGGAGCGGCAGGGCCGGGCGATCGACCACGACTCGTCCGGCTCGATGGAGAAGAAGAAGCAGGAGGGCTACTTCTAGGTGGCCCACACCTCCGACCTCATCGCCGAGGACATCGACGCCTACCTGCTCGCCCACCAGCACAAGAGCCTGCTGCGCTTCCTCACCTGCGGCAGCGTGGACGACGGCAAGAGCACGCTGATCGGCCGACTGCTCTACGAGTCGAAGATGGTCTTCGAGGACCACCTGGCCGCTCTCGAGGTCGACTCGAAGAAGGTCGGCACGCAAGGGGACGAGCTCGACTTCGCCCTGCTCGTCGACGGTCTCGGCGCGGAGCGCGAGCAGGGCATCACGATCGACGTCGCGTACCGCTTCTTCTCCACCGAGACGCGCAAGTTCATCGTCGCCGACACCCCCGGCCACGAGCAGTACACCCGCAACATGGTCACCGGCGCCTCGACCGCCGACGCCGCGGTGATCCTCGTCGACGCGCGGTACGGCGTGCTGACGCAGACCCGCCGGCACAGCTACCTCGTCAGCCTGCTCGGCATCGGCAAGGTCGCCGTCGCGGTCAACAAGCTCGACCTCGTCGACTACTCGCAGGACGTGTTTGACCGGATCGAGGAGCAGTACCGCGACGTCGCCGCCGGGATCGGGCTCTCGGACGTCACCTGCATCCCGATGTCGGCCCTGCGCGGGGAGAACATCACCGCCCGCAGCGGGCACATGCCGTGGTACTCCGGGCCGACGCTCATGGACTACCTCGAGGGGGTCGAGGTCGACGACGACCGGCAGGCCGGGCCGTTCCGGATGCCGGTGCAGTGGGTCAGCCGGCCCGACCTCGACTTCCGCGGGTTCGCGGGGCCGATCGTCGGCGGAACCGTGCGCGTCGGCGACCGGGTGCGGGTCGTGCCCGCGGGGACCACGAGCACGGTGGCGCGCATCGTCACCCTGGACGGCGACCTGGACGCGGCCGTGGCCGGGCAGTCGGTCACCCTCACCCTCGCGGACGAGATCGACTGCAGCCGCGGCGACGTCCTGTGCGCGGCCGACGAGCCGGCGGCGGCCGCGGACCAGTTCCGGGCGCACGTCGTGTGGATGGCCGAGGAGGAGCTGCGGCCCGGGCGCGCCTACCTGGTGAAGGTCGGCGCCCGGACCGTGGGCGCGTCCCTGTCCGGCCCGGAGTTCCGCATCGACGTCAACACCTTCGAGCAGGCGCCAGGGACGACGCTGCGGCTCAACGAGATCGGGGTGTGCGACCTGCGCCTGGACCGCGCGATCGCCTTCGACCCCTACGACGACAACCGCGACATGGGCGGCTTCATCGTTCTCGACCGGCTCACCAACGCCACGGTGGCCGCTGGCATGCTGCGCGCACCGCTGCGCCGCTCGCACAACGTGCACTGGCAGGCGGTCGAGGTCGACAAGCGGGCGCACGCGGCGTTGAAGGGCCACCGGCCGTACGTCGTGTGGTTCACCGGGCTGTCCGGAGCCGGGAAGTCGACGATCGCCGACCTCGTCGAGCAGCAGCTGCACGCGCTCGGCGTGCACACCTACCTGCTCGACGGCGACAACGTCCGGCACGGGCTCAACTCCGACCTCGGCTTCGGGAACAGCGACCGGCACGAGAACATCCGCCGGGTCGGGGAGGTGAGCCGGCTCATGGTCGACGCGGGCCTCGTGGTGCTGACGTCGTTCATCTCGCCGTTCCGGGCGGAGCGGGCGACGGCGCGCGCCCTGGTCGAGCCGGACGAGTTCGTCGAGGTGTTCGTCGACGCGCCGCTGGAGGTCGCGGAGTCGCGGGACACCAAGGGGCTGTATGCGAAGGCGCGGCGCGGCGAGCTGCCGGACTTCACCGGGATCGACTCCCCCTACGAGCCTCCCGAGCACCCGGAGCTGCGCATCGACACCACGGCGTCGACGCCGGAGCAGGCGGCGAAGGCGGTCGTCGACCTGCTGCGGCGGCGGGGCCTCCTGGACGGGCTCGAGCCGGGCCCCGCGTGACGAACGACGCGTGACCGATGACGCAGCGCTGGCTGCGGAGCTCGCCACCGCTGCCGGGAGCCTGCTGCTGGAGGTGCGCGCCGAGCTTGCCGACGCGACGCCGAAGGTGCGCGGTGACGAGGGTGACCGCCGTGCGCACGACCTGCTCGCAGCGCGCCTGGCCGAGCTCCGGCCGGACGACGCGCTGCTGTCCGAGGAGGGCGTCGACGACCAGCGCCGCCTGCAGTGCGAGCGGGTCTGGATCGTCGACCCGCTGGACGGGACCAAGGAGTACGCCCTGCCCGGGCGCGCGGACTGGGCGGTGCACGTGGCGCTGTGGCAGTCCGGGGACCTCGTCGCGGGTGCGGTGGCACTCCCGGCGCAGGGCTGTACCTTCTCGAGCGCCCACGCCGAGCCGCTCCTCCCACCGGGCGACCCGCTGCGGATCGTCGTGAGTCGCAGCCGGGCGCCGTCTTTCGTGTCCTCGCTGGCGTCGTGGCTCCGGGCGGACGTCGTGCCGCTGGGGTCGGCGGGCGCGAAGGCGATGTCGCTGCTGCAGGGGCGGGCCGACGCGTACGTGCACGCGGGCGGGATGTACGAGTGGGACTCGGCGGCACCGGTGGCCGTGGCGCGGGCCGCGGGGCTGCACACCTCGCGCCTCGACGGATCGGCCCTGGTCTACAACTCGCGCGACCCGCTGCTGCCCGACCTCGTGATCTGCCGGCCCGAGCTCGCCGACCGGCTGCTGGCCGGCCTCACCGCGGTCCTGGACAGCTGACCGCGCCTACTTCGGCTGCAGTCGCGCCCCCCCGTCCAGGCGGATCACCTCGGCGTTGGCGTAGGAGTTGGTCAGCAGCTCGACCACCATCGACGCCAGCTCGTCGGCCCGACCGAGCCGCTTGGGGAAGAGCACGTCACGACGCAGCTTGTCCTTGAACGCCTCGGCCGCCTCGCCCTCGCCGTAGATGGGGGTGTCGAACAGGCCGGGCGCCACGCAGTTGAGGCGTACGCCGATCGCCGCGAGGTCCCTGGCGACCGGCACGGTCATGCCGACGATGCCGCCCTTGCTCGCGCTGTAGGCCGCCTGGCCGATCTGGCCGTCGAACGCGGCGATCGACGCCACCGTGACGATCGCCCCGCGGGCGCCGTCGTCGTCGACGGGAACCGTGCGCCCCATGGCCGTGGCCGCCAGCCGGATGCAGTTGAACGTGCCGATCAGGTTGACCCCCACGACCTTCGTGAAGACGGCGAGGTCATGGGCCGACTCGAACGAGCCGTCCCGGCCGACGGTGCGGCTCGCCCAGCCGATGCCGGCGGCCGTGACGAGGGTGCGCAGCGCACCGAGCTCGCCCGCAGCCGTGACCGCCGCCATCACCTGCGCGCTGTCCGCGACGTCCGCGCGCACGTAGCTCCCGCCGACGGAACGGGCGACCGCCTCCCCCTTGTCGTCCTGCAGGTCGACGACCACCACCTGGGCGCCGCGGGCGGCGAGGGCCCGTACGGCGGCCTCCCCCAGTCCGGAGGCGCCACCGGTGACGAGCGAGGACGTCCCGGTCAGGTCGAGCATGAGGGCCTCCCCGCCCTCAGGGCCGCGCCGGCAACGCCGCGATGCGCGGGGTGTCGACACCGACCGGGCCGGTCCGGCGCGATCCGCCAGGTGACCCCAGAGGGGCGTCCCGGCCCGGCAGGACCTCGACGAAGAAGGCGCGGTTGTCCTGCTGGTCGACAGCGAGGTGCTCGGGAAGCTGGCGGGCCGAGTAGATGGCGTCGACCGGGCAGACCGGCTGGCAGGCGGCGCAGTTGATGCACTGGGAGGGCTGGATGTAGGACTTGCGCGCACCCTCGTAGATGCAGTCGACCGGGCACTCCTCCACGCAGGCCATGTCGTTGACGTCGACGCAGGTGGCGGTGATCACGTAGGCCATGCGGCAAATCCTCGCACCTGCGTCCGGAGGCGGCCATCACGCGCCCACGTACGCTGCACGGCGTGGCCGCGTCAGCCGGACTGGTGCTCGCCGGTGGTCGCTCGGCCCGCATGGGCAGCCCGAAAGCCGCCCTGGAGTGGCACGGCTCGACGCTGCTTCGCCGGGTCACCGGGATCGTGTCCCGTGGCGTCGACGGCCGGGTCGTCGTCGTCCGGGCGCCGGGCCAGCCGCTGCCCGCGCTTCCGCCGTGCATCTCGGTCCTGGACGACCCGGCCGAGGGCCGCGGTCCCCTGCAGGGGATCGCCGTGGGGCTGGCCGCGCTCGCGGACGAGGCTGAGACCGCCTTCGTCTGCTCGACCGACCTGCCGCTGCTGCATCCGGCCTTCGTCCGACGGGTGACGCGGGACGCCGACGGGGCCGACGTCGTCCTCCCCGTGGTCGGCGGGCACCGCCAGCCGCTGGCCGCCTGCTATCGGACGGCGATGGCCGGGTACGCCGGGGGGCTGGTGGCGGCGGACCGGCTCCGGCCGGCGTTCCTGCAGGAGGGCACGGTGGTCGTGGAGCTCGACGACGCCGCACTGCTGTCGGATCCGACGTTGTCCAGACTCGACCCGGACCTCGACTCGGTGTGCGGCGTCAACTCGCCCGAGGACTACGCCGCGGCGCGCGATCGCCCGGCGCCGGAGGTCACCGTGCAGCGGTTCGGGGTCCTCGCCCGCAGTGGCGACCGGGACCGTGGCGCGGCGCGAGCAGCGACCCTGGCGGCGGCGGCGCAGGCCGTGGGCCTGACCCTCTCGCGGCAGATCCTGGCGGCCCTCAACGGCGACCAGATGTCCCGGGACCCCGAGCTCCCCCTCGTTCGCGGCGACGTGGTCGCGTTCCTGTCGGCGGACGCGGGTGGGTGAGGCGCAGGTGGAGCAGCCGGAGGCGGGTCGGAGCCGCGTCCCCGGCGGCTACTTCGGCCGCGCCCTCGTCGTCGACGTGGGCGACGGCTCAACGCGGGTGCTGCCGCTTCCCGAGCGGGTGCTGCGCGACCACCTCGGCGGGGTCGGGCTCGGCACCTGGCTGCTGACCGAGCTGGGGCCGCCGGGGGTCGACCCGCTCTCCCCCGAGGCCCCGCTGGCCTTCGTCTTCTCGCCGCTGGTCGGTACCCCGCTGACGACGAGCGCCAAGTTCGCGGTGCTCGCCAAGTCGCCGCTGACCGGGCTGCTCACCGATGCTCTCGCATCCAGCCACTTCGCGCTCAGCGGCAAGCTCACCGGCCACGACGCGCTCGTCCTCGTCGGACGCGCCGTGCGACCGTCGGTGCTCAGCATCCACGGCTCCGAGGTCACGCTGTCCAGCGCCGGTGCGGAGTGGGGCTCGTCGGCGGCGGCCGCGGAGGCGGCGGTCCGCCGGCGGCTCGGCGGTGGCTGGCAGGTGGCGTCGATCGGCCCCGCCGGCGAGCGCGGCGTCGCGTACGCCACGATCTCGCACGACGGCAGGCACGCCGGGCGGGGCGGCCTCGGCGCGGTGATGGGCAGCAAGAACCTCAAGGCCGTGGCCGTCCACGCGACCACCAAGGTGGCTCCCGCCGATCCTGCCGGGGTTCTCGCGGCCGCGAAGGACCTCCGCGCGCGCTCGCTCGGCTCGGCGACCGCGAAGTACCGGGAGCTCGGGACGATGGCCAACGTCCTGGCCTTCAACGCCCTGTCGACCCTGCCCACACGCAACTTCCAGGAGGCGGTGTTCGAGGGCGCGCCACAGCTGGGTGCGCAGGAGCTCGCGCAGGCGCGCGGCGTCACCCGGTCGTCGTGCGCGTCGTGCTCCATCGGGTGCGAGCACCTCTACCGCGACAAGGGCGGCAGGAAGGTGCGGATGGAGCACCAGAACGTCTCCGCCCTGGGCCCGATGTGCGGGGTGTCCGATCCGGATGCGGTGCTCGCGGCCAGTGCCCGCTGCGACGAGCTGGGCATCGACACGATCTCCGCCGGGGGCACGATCGCCTGGGCGATGGAGTGCGTCGAGCGCGGGTTGCTGGACGTGCCGTGGCTGCGCTTCGGCGACGGCGCAGCCGTGCTGCGGGCACTGGACGAGATCGGCTCCGGCGTTGGGATCGGCCCGCTGCTGGCGCGGGGTTCCCGGGCCGCTGCGGGCGTCGTGGGGCAGGGGTCCCTGGAGCTCGCCGCCCAGGTGAAGGGCCTCGAGCTGCCCGGCTACGAGCCGCGCACCATGCAGGCGATGGCGCTCGGGATGGCCGTCAACGCGCGGGGCGCCGACCACAACCGGAGCGGAGCGTACGAGGCCGACCTCTCCGGCGACCTGGACCGCCTCGCCGGCGGGGTCGAGCACGTGCGCGGGGCGATCGAGTCCGAGGATCGCGCGGCGGTGATGGACTCGATGATCCTGTGCTCGTTCCTGCGCAAGGTCTTCGACGACCCGTTCGCGCAGTGGGCGCAGCTGCTGTCGCTGGTCACCGGGTGGGACCTCGACGCGGGCGAGCTGCGCGCGACGGCGCAGCGCATCGTGCTGGCCAAGCGGGCGTACAACCTCCGTGAGGGCTGGCAGCCGGAGGACGACTGGCTGCCCGAGCGCTTCCTGAGCTCGACCCTGACGGTCGGGTCGGGCCGCACCGCTGCCCTGACAGCCGAGCGGCTGCGGGACATGGTGTCGGGCTACTACGCCGCCCGCGGACTCGGCGCGGATGGGCGGCCGGAACGTACGGTGGTTCCATGACCGCGACGATCGGGACCTTCCGCCTCACCCAGTACGCCTCCGGCGGCGGCTGCGCCTGCAAGATCCCGCCAGGTGAGCTCGAGGAGGTCGTACGCGGCCTCACCGGCCACGTGTCCCCCGACCTGCTCGTGGGCCTCGACGACGGGGACGACGCCGCGGTGGTGCGGGTCGACGACTCGACCGCGGTGGTCGCGACAGCTGACTTCTTCACCCCCGTCGTGGACGACGCCTACGACTGGGGGCGGATCGCCGCGGCCAACGCGCTGTCGGACGTGTACGCGATGGGCGGCCGTCCCGTCGTCGCGGTCAACCTCGTCGGCTGGCCGATGGACAAGCTGCCGAAGTCGGTCCTCACCGAGGTGCTGCGCGGTGGCTACGACATCGCCAGGGAGGCCGCCTGCTTCGTCGCCGGCGGGCACAGCATCGACGACCCCGAGCCCAAGTACGGCATGGCGGTCACGGGGCTGGTCGACCCCCAGCGGTTGCTGCGCAACGACGCTGCGGTCGCCGGGCTCCCCATCACGTTGACCAAGCCGCTCGGTGTCGGGGTGCTCAACAACCGCCACAAGAGCACCGGTGAGGTGTTCGCCCAGGCCGTGGCCAGCATGGCGTCGCTCAACCGCGACGCCTGCGCGGCCGCTCTCGCCGCGGGCGCGAAGGCGGCCACCGACGTCACCGGGTTCGGGCTGCTCGGCCACCTCTACAAGATGATGCGGGCCAGCGGGGTCACGGCGGTGGTCGACGCCGCGGCGGTGCCTTACCTGGAGGGGGCTCGGGAGGCGCTGCGGGACGGCTACGTCAGCGGCGGCACGAAGCGCAACCTCGACTGGGTGCGGCCGCACCTGGCGTCCGCGGTCAGCGAGGACGAGCTGCTGCTGCTCGCGGACGCGCAGACCAGCGGGGGGCTGCTCGTCATCGGCGAGGTCCCCGGCTACCCGGTCATCGGCGAGGTCGTCGCCTCCGGCTCGGCCGCGGTCGAGGTCCGCTGACCCCGTCGAGCGCCTGGACGTGAACGCCGGTAAACTCGGGCATACCATCCGACGCTGAGCCCCCCGCCCCTCTGCGCCCAGGAGCCTCCGCATGTACCGCACCGCCCTGTCCGTGTCCGCCGCTGCGCTCACCGCGCTGGCGGTCCTGCCCGCCGCCGCAGCTCCGGCGCAGGACCACCCCGACCTGCGGGACGCGCAGTACGGGATCGACCAGGTCCGTGCCCCACAGGCTTGGGGCACCAGCAGAGGCGCCGGGGTCGTGATCGCGGTGGTCGACACCGGCGTCGACCTGAGCCACCCGGACCTCGCCCGCAAGCTGGTGCGCGGAGCGACCTTCACCTGCGGTGGGGAGCCCGGCCCGTGCGGCGACGGCGACTGGAAGGGCCCGAACGGGGTGGGTGACCCCTCCGACGAGCACGGGACGCACGTCTCCGGCATCGCGGCCGCCGTGGCCGGCAACGGGATCGGCATCGACGGCGTGGCCCCGGACGCGAACATCATGCCGGTGAAGGTGCTCGAGGAGGGCAGCGGCTCCTTCGAGGAGGTGGCTGCGGGCATCCACTGGGCGGCGGACCACGGCGCGAACGTGATCAACCTCTCCCTGGGCGACCTGCCCGGGATGCAGGCGCTGACCTACACCGGCCTGGTCGCCGAGGCGGCTGAAGCCGTGAGCTACGCGCGGGGCAAGGGCGTGCTCGTGGTGGCGGCCGCGGGCAACGACTTCCAGTTCCCGCTGTGCGGGACGCCGGGCTTCGAGGACGGGGCGCTCTGCGTCACCTCGACCGACAGGCGCGAGCTGCCATCGGCCTTCAGCAACAGCGGGATCAAGCCCGACCTCATGGCGGTGGCTGCCCCGGGCGGTTCGGCGCTGCCGATCTGCGGTGAGGACGTCGTGTCCACGGTGCCTGCGGGCACCGGACGCGCGGCCGTGTGCGGGTACGGCGACAGCTACGACGAGTACGCCGGCACCTCGATGGCCACGCCGCACGTCGCCGGAGTGGCCGCCCTGCTCGCCGCCCAGGGGCGCAGCGCCGAGAACATCCTCGACGTCCTGCTGGCGACCTCCCGCCAGGGCGTGACCGGCCTGCGCGGCGTCTTCACCCCGCAGTACGGCTTCGGGATCGTCGACGCCCAGGCCGCCGTGGCCGCCCCCGGACCGGCGGCCAAGAAGCGCCGCTGAGCCCGAGCCCGGTTCCCTCCTGCGACCGGGACCGGCGCTGCCCCGCTGCCCCGCTGATCTTCTGAGTCGTGGATCCGCACAGGACACCCCGGCGAGTCGGTGCCCGGACCACGAACCGCAAGATCGTCCGGGCAGGCCGCACGGCGACGCTAGGCCCGGGCCCCCACCCGGTCGCCGGCGCCGACAGCGGCGTCCTCGCGCTGGCCCGGCACGCGGGTGAGGAACGTCAGCGCCACCGCGGCGAGGGCCAGCACGCCGATGGCCGTGTAGGCCCGGGTGTACGCGCCACCGCTCGCGAGCGCCGCCGCGAGCTGCGGGCCGAGCACCCCGCCGAGGCTCCACCCGATGAGCATCAGGCCGTAGATGGCGCCGGCGAACTTGACGCCGAAGAAGTCCCCAGCCGTGGCCGGCATCGTCCCGAAGCCGCCGCCGTAGCAGAGGTAGATGATCGCGCCGAGCAGGAAGAACAGGGCGGCGTTGGCGGCGTGCGGCAGCAGCAGGAAGCACACGCCCTGCAGCCCCAGCATCGCGGCGAACGCGGGCATGCGCCCGACCTTGTCCGAGGCCGCCGCCCACACGACCCGGCCCGCACCGTTGAAGATGGCCCAGATCCCGACGACGGAGGCCGCGGCGGCGGTGGAGTAGCCGGCGATGTCCGCCGCCGCGGCTGCAGCCTGGCTGATGAGCGCGATGCCGGCAGCCACGTTGAGGGTCAGGATCGCCGTGAGCAGGTACCACTGCGGCGTACGCAGCGCCTCGCCCTGCGTGTAGTCGTGCGTGCTCCGGCTGGCCGCGGTGCTGGCAGCAGGCGTCCAGCCGGGGACCGAGTAGCCAGCGGGGGGATTGCGGAAGAACGACGCGCCGACCAGGGACATGATCAGGTAGGCGATGCCCAGCGGGAGGAACGCGCGCGTCGGCACGTCGCGGTTGCGCTCGATCAGCGCCTGGGCCACCGGTGAGGTGAGCACCGCCCCGAAGCCGAAGCCGCCGACGGCGAGCCCGGTGATCAGGCCGCGCTTGTCCGGGAACCACTTGAGCAGCATGGCGATGGGCACGATGTAGGCCAGGCCCAGGCCGAACCCGCTGATGACGCCGTAGCTCAGGATGAGCAGCCACAGCTGGTCGGCGCCGCTGACGAACGACGCCAGGATGATGCCGACCGCGTAGATGACCCCGCCGGTCAGGGCGACGGTGCGCGGCCCCTTGCGGTCCTGCCAGCGCCCGCCGAGGTAGGCCCCGATAAAGATCATCGCGATGGTCACCGTGAAGGGGAGCGACGCCTCCACCTTCGACAGGCCGAACGCGTCCGGGGACTGCAGCGCCTTGCCGAACACGCTCCAGGCGTAGACCGCGCCGATCGAGAACTGCAGCAGGAGCGCGGCGGCGACCAGTCCCCAGCGGCCCTTGGTCGGGTTGTCCGCCACGTCGGTGCTGGTGGCCATGCTCGCCTCCGGAGGGTGTCGGATCCGATCTCGCGCACGTGTTCCCCCGCGCAGCGTGGTCTACGCCGACCGCGTAGGCCCCCCGCGCTCAAGGCGCTCGCGCTGCGGGACGACGGTGTACTTCGGGTCCCGCGCGGACGCCTGACCCGCCTCGAAGACGCCGAAGCGCAGGCAGGCGGACCCGGCGAGCAGGGCGGCGCCGGAGGCCAGGGCGCCGGCCCGGCTGCGGGAGCCGACCAGCGCTGTGCCCACCACGCCGGCTGCGGTCAGGGCCTTGCTGGCCCTCATCAGCATCCCCGCGTGGCCGGCGTGCAGCGGCTCGGCCGTGATGCCCATCGCCGCCTCCATCCGGTGCTCGACCGCCAGCTCGAGCACGGCGCCGCCGAGGGCCAGCCGACGAGCCGGTCCCGCCTCGGACACCGGCGTGGCCATCATGCCGAGGCCGCCGGAGGCCGCCGAGGCGGACCCGACGAAGACGAAGGGCAGGTGGCGGTGGGCCGCGTGCCAGGTCGGTGCCGCGGTGTTGGACAGCAGCACCGCGGTGTAGGAGGCGATCGCGGGCGCGACCACCGCGGCGGTGAGGCCGGCCGGCCGGGCACCGCCCCCCAGCACCCGCCCCAGCCGCCCGTCGCGCAGGCGCGGGGGCAGGAAGGGGCGCAGCTCCCCCGCGGCGGCGAGAGCGGCGAGAGGTCCGTAGAGGGTGAGCATCCACGTGCCGACCGACATCGGCGAGGTGGGCTTGGCCACCCGCAGCATGTGGTGGAACCGCTCGGGGCGGCCGAGGTCACGGACCAGGGCGATCATGCTCAGAGCGAGGCCGACGAGCGCGCCGAACCGGCCCGTGCGCCGCAGTGCGGGACGGCCGGTCAGGTCGGCTCCGGCGGACAGCAGCGAGGACCCGGCAGCCACGCCGCCGAGGAACAGGTAGGCCGGGATGTCGTGCTCCCACGGCGCGGCCTTGACCACCGGCCGGCCGTAGTACGAGGTGAACTCGGCCGGCGGCACCATCGGCTGCTCGCCCCGCTCCCCGCGGCCGCGGCCGCCCTTGCGCCGGCGGCCACCGCCGGAGCCCACCACCGCGGTCGCGGCCGGACCTGGGTCGGACGTGCCTACCGCCTCCGCAGCACCCGGCGTCGCAGGCCCCTCGTCGAGGGCCCCGGCGGGCCGGTCGTTCACGAGCCGCCGCCCACGAAGACCGCGACCGCGCCGGCGAGCATCGTGGCCGCCGCCAGCGCGGCCTTCTTCCACATCGCCGGGAGGTCCCTGGTGGTCACGACCGGGTCCGGCGGAAGGCCGTACACCTCGGGCTCGTCGAGCAGCAGGAAGAACGCGCCGACGCCGCCCACCCCGTCGCAGGGGTCCTCGCCGTACAGCCGGGCGCTGGGGATGCCTTGGGCGTGCATCTGCTCGACCCGCTTCTCCGCCCGCTCCCGCAGCTCGTCGAGGTCGCCGAACTGGATGGACGTCGTGGGGCAGGCCTTGGCGCAGGCCGGCTGCAGCCCGTCCCCGAGCCGGTCGTAGCACAGCGTGCACTTCTGGGCGATCCCGGCGTTCTTGGTGACCCCCTTCTCCCCCGCCCGCCGGTCGATGACGCCGAAGGGACAGGCGGGTACGCAGTAGCCGCAGCCGTTGCAGATGTCGTCCTGCACCACGACGGTGCCGAACTCGGTGCGGAACAGCGCCCCTGTCGGGCACACGTCCAGGCACCCCGCGTGGGTGCAGTGCTTGCAGACGTCCGAGGCCATCAGCCAGCGGAAGTCCGTGCGCTGCGCACCGTCCACCGAGCCCGGCAGCGTCATGGACGGCATGCCGAGGTCGACGGCGCCGAGCCCGGCTGGCCCGACCTCCAGCCTGGAGGAGTCCGTGCCGAGGGCGGTGCGGTCACCGGTCAGCGCCGAGTCGGCGGTCCGGTTCAGCACGTCGCTTCCCGGCGGACCGGCTGCCGTGCCGGCGAACCCGGCCTCCTGGGGGCCCAGGGCCTTGGGCTGCTCGATGAACGCCACGTGCCGCCAGGTGCTCGCGCCGAGGGCGCCGGTGTTGTCGTAGGAGGAGCCGAGCATCAGCAGCCCGTCCTCAGGGACGGCGTTCCACTCCTTGCAGGCGACCTCGCAGGCCTTGCACCCGATGCAGATGCTCGTGTCGGTGAAGAACCCCTTCCTCGGCGGCGCCTCCGTCCAGCCGGCGTCCGGAGCCGGGTCGAGCGGGCCGTACCAGGAGGTGGTGCCCCGCTCGCTCATGCGGTCGCCTCCGGAAGCGTCAGCAGCGCGTTGCCCGTCTCGACGGTGACGCCGGCGCGGCTGCGGTACTCCTCGACGAAGCGCAGCAGGTCCGGGCCGGTCGGTCGTCGCCCCGGCTGGATGTCGCACGTGGCGGCCTTGCACTCCTGGATGAGCACGTTCGGGTCGAGGGACAGCGCGAACAGGTCGTTCGCCGAGTCGCCGGACACGTACGCGTCGCTGCCGACGCCCCAGTGGTAGGGCAGCCCGATCTGGTGGACGACCGTTCCGGCGATGTCCAGCGGCACGACGCGGTCGGTCACGAGCACCCGCGCCTCCACCGCGGTGCGCGCGGTGACGATCGTCGCCCAGCCGAGGTTCTCCAGACCCCGCTCGCGGGCCAGCTCCGGTGAGACCTCGCAGAAGAACTCCGGCTGCAGCTCCGACAGGTAGGGCACCCAGCGGCTCATCCCGCCCGCCGTGTGGTGCTCGGTGAGCCGGTAGGTCGTGAAGACGTAGGGGAACACGTCGTTGCCGGGCTCGGTCACGGGCGGGTTGGACAGGTTGTCCTTGCGCCGGAAGTTCAGCCGGGTGGGGTTGCTCTGCTGGGAGTACAGCGGGTTGCGCACCGGCGACTCGTGCGGCTCGTAGTGCGCGGGGAGCGGGCCGTCCAGCAGCCCGCTGGGCGCGAAGAGCCACCCCTTGCCGTCGGCCTGCATGATGAACGGGTCGTCGCCGGCGAGCCCGTCCGGCCCCGATGCGCCTTCGGGTGGGCGGTAGGACGGCGCCTTGGTCACCGGGAAGTCGGGGACGTCGTGCCCGGTCCAGCGGCCGGCCTCCTCGTCCCACCAGACCAGCGCCTTGCGCTCGCTCCACGGCTTGCCCTCGGGGTCGGCCGACGCCCGGTTGTAGAGGATGCGCCGGTTCGCCGGCCAGGCCCAGCCCCACTCCCTGGCGAGCCACGGCCCGCCCTGCTCGCGCCAGGACGTGCGCCGGGCCGCCTGGTTGATCCCGTTCGCGTAGACGCCGGTGTAGATCCAGCACCCGCCGGACGTCGTGCCGTCGTCCTTCATCTCGACGAACGTGCTCAGCGGTCGACCGGCCTCGTCGCCGGCGAGGTGGCAGCCGTTGACCTCGCGCAGGACCAGGTCGGCGCTCGGCTCCTCGCTCTCGCCCGGCTCGAGGTAGTCCCAGGTCATGCTGAGCAGCCCCTGGTCGCGCTCGAGCGTCGATCCTTCGTAGCGCTCGCGCAGCATGCGGCCCATGTGGAAGAAGAAGTGCAGCTCGCTGCGTGCGTCACCCGGCGGCGACACCGCCTTCTCGCGCCACTGCAGCATCCGCTGCGTCTGGGTGAACGTGCCCTCCTTCTCGACGTGCGTGGCCGCCGGGAAGAAGAAGACCTCGGTCTCGATGTCCTTCGTGCGCAGCTCACCGGTGGCGATCTCCGGCGCGTCCTTCCAGAACGTCGCGGACTCGATCAGCTGCAGGTCGCGCACGACCAGCCACTTCAGGTGCGACATGCCCATCCGCTGCATGCGTCCATGCGCGGAGCCGACGGCGGGGTTCTGGCCGAGCAGGAAGTAGCCCTCGACCTTGTCGTCGAGCATGTCCATCACGGTCTGGTACGTGCCGTGGTTGCCGTTGATGCGCGGCAGCCAGCCGAAGCCGTAGTCGTTCTCCGCCGTGGCGGCGTCACCGAACCAGGCCTTGAGCAGGCTGGTCGTGTAAGCGGGAGCCTGCGTCCAGAAGCCCTTCTGGCCAGGGCTGCCGATGGACCCGAGGTAGTCCCGCAGGCTCGCGTGCTCGGCCCTGGGCATCGGCAGGTATCCCGGCAGGATGTTGTAGAGCGTCGGGATGTCGGTCGAGCCCTGGATGCTGGCGTGGCCGCGCAGCGCCATGATCCCGCCGCCCGGCCGGCCCATGTTGCCGAGGAGCAGCTGGATGATCGCCGAGCCGCGGATGTACTGCACGCCGACCGAGTGCTGCGTCCAGCCGACCGAGTAGACCCAGGCCGTCGTGCGCTCGCGCCCGCTGTTGACCGTGACCGCCTCGCAGACCTGCAGGAACAGCTCCTTCGGTACGCCGCACACCTCCTCGACGACCTCGGGGGTGTAGCGGGCGTAGTGCCGCTTCAGGACCTGCAGGACGCAGCGCGGGTGCTGCAGCGACTCGTCCCGCTCCACCTCGGAGTGCTCGAGGTTGGCGCCGCGGTTGCCGAGCTCCTGACCGGCGGCGCGCTCGCGCTCCTCCGCCTCGTGCTCGCCATCGCCGGTCGCACCCGCCCCGTCGACCGCACCGCGGCGGCTCTCGCCGCCGTCGTGCCCCTCGTACGCCCAGCTGGAGGTGTCGTACGTACCGGTGGCCGCGTCATAGCCGGAGAACAGCCCGTCGAGGTTCTCGGTGTCCTGGTAGTCCTCGCTGATCAACGTGGCAGCGTTGGTGTAGGCGGTGACGTACTCCCGGAAGTAGAGCTCGTTGTCCAGGATGTACTTGACGATTCCGCCGAGGAAGGCGATGTCGCTGCCCGCCCGCAGCGGCACGTGCACGTCCGACACGGCCGACGTGCGGGTGAAGCGGGGGTCGATGTGGATGACCTTGGCGCCCCGGGCCTTGGCCTCCATCACCCACTGGAAGCCGACCGGGTGGCACTCGGCCATGTTCGAGCCCTGGATGACGATGCAGTCGGCGTTGGCCAGGTCCTGCTGCTCAGTGGTGGCGCCGCCGCGCCCGAACGAGGCCCCCAGACTGGGGACGGTGGAGCTGTGTCATATGCGGGCCTGGTTCTCGATCTGGACCGCCCCGAGGGCGGTGAACAGCTTCTTGATGAGGTAGTTCTCCTCGTTGTCGAGGGTGGCCCCGCCTAGGCTCGCGAAGCCCATGGTCCGGCGCAGCGGCCGGCCCTGCTCGTCGCTGTCCTGCCAGGTGCGCTCGCGAGCGTCAGCGACGCGGTCGGCGACCATCGACATCGCGGTGTCGAGGTCGAGCTCCTCCCACTCGGTCCCGCGCGGTCGCCGGTAGAGGACGGTGGTCTTGCGGCGGTCGCTGTTGACCAGCTGCTCGCTCGCCGACCCCTTCGGGCACAGCCGCCCCCGGGAGATCGGGGAGTCGGGGTCACCCTCGATCTGGACGACCTTCTCGTCCTTGACGTAGGCCAGCTGTCCGCACCCGACGGCGCAGTAGGGGCACACCGTCCGGGCCACCCGGTCGGCCGTGGCGGTACGCGGCTGGAGGGCGGCCGTACGCGCCGACTGCGCTGCGGCTCCCCGGCCCAGCGGATCGTTCCCGGTCAGCTGGCGGACCACCGGCCAACCGAGGAAGGCCTCCGTCAACCCCATGAGCGCACCCTTCGTCGCAGCCGTGGAACTGCGCACTACCCAGCGCGGCACGCTTGTCACTTCACGGTGGAACCGGTTCAGTCGCCGTCGTTCTCCGGCAGGTAGCCGCGCACCTGGAAGCGCTCGCGGTTGTCGTTGAGGCACTTCAGCAGCGCCGCCTCCTGCTGGGTCGTGGTGTCGGCGATGTCGAAGCGGACCGGGAAGCGGCCCTGGATCCGCGGGTCGGGGTTGCCCTTGTCCGCCACCACGGAGATGCCCGGCAGAGTGCCGCAGGCCCGCTTCAGCCCCTCACGGCGCTCCTGCCCGGCGTTCTCCTCGAGCGACACGACCAGCACCCGGCGGTCCCCCGCGAACAGGTAGTTGGTGAAGGCCGGGAAGAGGATCCCCGCGAGAGCGAGCGACGCGAAGGCGACCAGCACCGCCCGGTTGCGGCGGGCCGAGTCGCGCCACCAGGGAACGGCGTCGGAGGACTCCACGGCTCAAGTATCGGCGCGCCGCATGCGGGCGACCTACCGGCAGAGCCTGCCCACGTAGCCTCAGCAGCGTGATCGAGCAGCCTGACGAGGGGTGGCAGCGGCCCGACAGGGCACTGCTCACCATGCGGCGCGGCGTGGCCGTCTGGGGAGTCGGGGGCCTCGGCCTGGTGGCCGCGGTCGTGGTGGCCGCGCTGGGCGGCTGGGTGCCCGGGCTGGCCACGCTCGGCCTGATGGGCGGCCTCACGAGCCTGGTGCTGGGCGCCGTGGAGCGGCGATGCGCCGCCTGGGGCTACCTCGAGCGAGAGGACGACCTGATGGTCCGTCGTGGCGTGCTGATCCGGCGCACCTCCCTCGTGCCGTACGGCCGCATGCAGTACGTCGACGTCACCGCCGGGCCGCTGGAGCGCCGGTACGGGCTCGCCACGGTCACCATGCACACGGCCGCGGCGGCGACGGACGCCTACGTGCCGGGCCTGCGCGCGGATGAGGCGGCCCGGCTGCGCGACCGGCTCGCTGCCCTCGGCGAGGCACGACAGGCGGGGGTGTGACCTTCCCGGAGGCCGCGGACGAGGCCGGGCCCCCGCTCCGCGCCGATGTCGACGACGAGCAGGGCTGGACCCGCCTGCACCCGCTCACGCCGCTGCTGCGCGGCGGGCGCTTCGCGCTGGCGCTTCTCGCGCTCTTCGGCCAGCAGGGGCTGCGTGAGACCTCGTCCACCACCGCTGTGCTGGCCGTCCTCGGGGGCGGCATCCCGCTCGCCGTCCTCCTCGGCTGGGTGTCGTGGCGGGCCATGCGCTACCGGGTCACGGACACCGAGCTGCAGGTCGACAGCGGGGTGCTCACCAAGCGCAACCGCCGACTGCCGCTCGCCCGGGTGCAGTCGGTGGACGTCGTTCGGCCCCTGTTCGCGCGCTTCCTCGGTCTGGCCGAGCTGCGCCTCGAGGTGGTCGGCGGCAGCGGTGGCGCGGAGGCCCCGCTGTCCTACCTCGCCGAGAACGACGCCGAGGTCCTGCGCATGCGGCTGCTGGACCTGGTCTCCGGACGCAGCGCCGGCACGACCGCCGACACGCCGGTGGAACCCGAGAACGTCCTGGTCGTGGTCCCGCTGGGCCCGCTGGTGTGGTCGACGCTGCTCGGGCCACCCCTGGTCGTCGGGGTCGGGCTGCTGGTCGTCGGCACGGGAGCCGCAGTGGTCGACCTGTCGCTGGTCCCCGGTGTGGTGCTGGGCGCCGTGCCGCTGCTGCTCGGCGTCGCTTCCTTCGCCGTACGGCGCCTGCTGGCGGAGTACGGCTTCACCGTCGCGGAGACCGCCGACGGGCTCCGGCTGCGGCACGGGCTGCTCGAGACCCGGAGCCAGTCGATCCCGGCCGGCCGGGTCCAGGGCATCCGGATGCGCGAGCCGCTGCTGTGGCGCCCGTCCGGCTGGGTGCGGGTCGAGGTCGACGTGGCCGGCTACAGCGGCGGGAACGCCGAGGAGCAGGCCGCGACAGGAGCGCTGCTCCCGGTGGCCCCGCGCGATCTGGCGGTGCGGCTGTCGGCCCGCGTCCTCGGTGGGGATCCCCCGCCGGTCAGCCGGCCGGCTCCGCCGGCTGCCCGGTGGCGGGCGCCGCTGTCCTTCCGGCGGCTGCGCGTCGGGCTGGATGAGGCGCACCTGGTGGCGACCTCCGGGATCCTCACGACGACGACCGACATCGTGCCGTGGGCGCGGGTGCAGAGCCTTCGGCTGACCCAGGGGCCCTGGCAGCGGCGGCTCGGGTTGACGAGCCTGCACATCGACACGGCCGGGCGGCGGCTGCCCGGCGCCATCGCACCGCACCGGTCCGACGACGAGGCGCTGGACCTGCTGGCCGAGGCCACGGCGTGTGCACGCAGCGCGCGACGCGTTGCGCACCTACGGTGATCGCGTGCCCCGGGCCTGCTTGCGCCGCGCGGGCCTGGTGCTGGCCGCGGTGCTCCTGCTCGCGGGCTGCACCGACACGGTGGCGCCTGCACCTCGGAAGGCGGCGACGAAGGCCAAGCCCACGATGTCCTGCTCCCCGGCCCCGCTCGAGCGCCGCGCTGCCGCCACGCTGATCGCCGGGATGCCGCACGTGACCTCGGCGTCGGACGCGCTCGGCCGGTCGCTGGTCGACCTCGGCGTCGGGGGTCTGTTCCTGTCGGAGGCCAACGTCGAGTCGGCTCGGCAGCTGACGGCACTTCTTCGCGATCTGCGGTCCCGGGCCCGGGGCCCGCTGCTGGTCTCCACGGACGAGGAGTCCGGCCGGGTGGCGCTGACGCGCGAGATCGTCGGACCCGGGCCTTCACCTCGGCGCCTGGCGCGGCAGCAGCCCCCGGCGCAGGTGCGCGGCTTCGCGGCGGAGTTGGGCCGCGAGCTCGCCGGCGTCGGTGTCAACCTCGACCTCGCCCCGCTGTTCGACCTCGACGCCGGACCCTCCGACGGCATCGTGGGCGACCGGTCGTTCAGCGCCGACCCGCAGATCGCCTCCGAGTACGCCCTGGCCTTCTCGAACGGGCTGGTCGATGCCGGCATCACGCCGACGGTGAAGCACTTCCCGGGCCAGGGCCGCTCGGCCGTCGACACCCACCGCGACGGGGGCCTGGTGAAGGCGACGCTCCAGGAGCTTCAGGCGACCGACCTGCGGCCGTTCCAGGACGCCATCGATGCGGGGGCGCCGGTGGTGATGCTCAACCACCTCGGCTACACCGCTCTCGACGGCGGCCTGCCGGCCACGATGAGTCCCAAGGCCTACGCGCTGCTGCGGGAGATGGGCTTCGAGGGCGTGGCGATGACCGACAGCGTCGGCATGGGAGCGGTCAACCTGCGCTGGGACTTCCCGGAGGCGGCCGTACGCGCGGTGGCGGCGGGTGCCGACGCTGTGCTCGTCACCGACGGCACCCAGGCCGAGCGCATGCGGGACGGCCTCGTGGACGCCGTCCGGTCCGGCCGGCTCCCCGAGACCCGGCTCAACGAGGCTGCCGCGCGGGTGACGGCTCTGGCAGGCGGCGACCCCAACAGGATCGCCTGCGTCGCTGTGCAGCTCCCGACGTTCGGAAGGACGGCGGGAGCGGCACCTCGTCCCAGCGGTTCCGCCACGGCCTCGGCTCGGGGGTCCGCCAGCGCCGGCCCGACGGCCTCCACGGGACCCGCCCAGCGGTCCGCCACCCCGAGCCCGAGCAGCTCGCCCACGCCCAGGAAGTCGCCGCTGGTGCCGGTCGCCAGCCCGAGCTCGCCGCTGTTCCGCTCCGCCGCCCCGACGACCTCCCCACGTTCGAGCCCGACCAGCAGCCCGGCCGGCTGAGCGAGCCGATCCCTAGCCCAGCGCGCCCGGGTCATCCGGTACGTCGACCGCGTGCTCCCGCAGCAGGGCGAGCGGCACGATCTCCATGGCCCGCTCGTGCGTGGCGGCCAGCACGACCGGGGCGGCAGCCCCGTCCTCGTAGGCCTGCCGCCACCGCACCGCGACCACGCACCACCGGTCGCCGGGGCGCAGGCCGGGGAACGCGTACTCCGGCCTGGGCGTCGTGAGGTCGTTGCCGACCGAGCGCTGGTGCTCGAGGAACTCCGCGGTCGCGACCACGCACACCGTGTGGCTGCCGATGTCGTCCGGTCCGGTCGAGCAGGTGCCGTCGCGATGCCAGCCGGTCATGGGGTCGGTGCCGCACACCTCCAGCTCGCCGCCCAGCACGTTGCGCTCCATCAGCCCAGCACCAGCCCGACGGCGAGGAGGATCCCGTAGACCAGCTGCAGGCGTCCGGTGGCCTGCAGGACGGGGACGAGGTCGCGCCCGCTCACCCCGCGCTGGACGCTCTGCACCGGCCCAAGCGCGAGCGGGACGGCACCCAGTGCGAGCAGTGCGCCGGGAGCAACGGGAGCGACGGCGACCGGCACGAGCAGGGCCGCACCCACCAGCGAGGGGTAGAGCAGGCGGCTGCGCCGGTCGCCGAGCACCACCGCGAGGGTCCGCTTCCCGCTGACCGTGTCGGTCGGGATGTCCCGCAGGTTGTTGGTCACGAGGATGGCGCACGCGAGCGCCCCGCAGCCGATGCCGCCGGCCAGGGAGATCCAGGTCAGCCGCCCGGCCTGCACGTACGTCGTGCCGAGCACGGCCACGAGCCCGAAGAAGACGAAGACGGAGACCTCGCCGAGCCCGCGGTAGCCGTAGGGCTTGGCACCACCGGTGTAGCCCCAGGCAGCGGCGAAGGCCAGCAGGCCGATGCCCAGCAGCAACCAGGTCGTCAGGGCCGCGAGCACGAGCCCGGCGGCTCCGGCCGCCCCGAACGCGACCAGCGCGGCCCGCCGCACCGCCGCCGGGCTGGCGGTCCCCGAGCCCACCAGGCGCAGCGGTCCCACGCGGTCGGCGTCGGTGCCGCGCAGACCGTCGCTGTAGTCGTTGGCGTAGTTGACCCCCACCTGAAGAGCGAGGGCGACGACCAGGGCCAGCAGCGCGCGCTCCGGGTGGAAGGCGCCCACCTGCGCGGCGGCGCCGGAGCCGACCAGCACCGGCGCGAGCGCAGCAGGCAGGGTACGCGGGCGCGCGCCCTCGAACCACTGGGCGGCGCTGGTCATGGCTTCCCTCCCGCTGTCGGGACCTCCCCGGCGGTCCCCGAGCGTAGAGCCGCGCGGTCGATCTTGCCGGGAGCCACCAGCGGCAGCGCGTCCACCTCGCGCAGCTCGCGCGGTGCCCACACGCGGGGCAGCCGCGCCGCGACGTGCTCCCGCGCGCCGCCCAGCGACAGCGGCGTCCGCAGGACGACGAACGCCACGACCCGCTCCCCCCACTCGTCGTCCGGCAGGCCCACGACCGCGACCTCGGCCACCGCCGGATGGGCCGCGAGGGCCGCCTCGACCGCGGGCGGGCTGACCTTCTCGCCCCCGGTCACGATCACGTCGTCGGCACGGCCGAGCACCTGCAGGCCGCCGTCCGGGCGAAGGACACCCAGGTCGCCGGTGAGGAAGGAGCCGTCCCGGAAGGCGCGGGCCGTGAGGTCGGGCCGCAGCCGGTAGCCGAGGGCCACGACCGGGCCGGACAGCCGGATGCGGCCGTCCTCGACCCGCGCGGTGACACCGTCGAGGGGCGCACCGTCGTAGACGCACCCGCCGGAGGTCTCGGACATCCCGTAGGTCGTCACGACCCGGATGCCCGCCGCCTCTGCAGCGGCCAGCAGCGGGGCAGCAGTCGCGGCGCCGCCGATCAGGACCGCGTCGTAGGTCCTGAGGGCCCCGGTGGCTGCGTCGCCGGAGGCCAGCAGGCGGCGCAGCTGGGTGGGGACGAGGGCGACGTAGCGCCTCGAACCGGAGAGCCGGGCGGTGTGCGCGACGAAGGTCGCGGCCTGGAAGGACCCCTGGGGCAGCACGACCGGAGCCAGACCGGCCAGCAGCGAGCGCACGAGCACCTGGAGGCCGCCGATGTGGGTGG
This sequence comes from Mycobacteriales bacterium, assembly GCA_030447385.1. Classification (GTDB taxonomy): domain Bacteria; phylum Actinomycetota; class Actinomycetes; order Mycobacteriales; family SCTD01; genus SCTD01. The sequence goes on along the minus strand of JAUJOY010000002.1, from coordinate 491,716 downwards.
GCGGGATCGCCAGCAGCCACTGCCCGGCACCGCCCAGCCTGCGCGCCGTCCCCTGCGCGGACGCCCTCAGGTTCGCCGCGGAGAGGAGCACCCCCTTCGGCTCGCCCGTCGAGCCGGAGGTCGGCACCAGGAGTGCCACGTCGTCGTGCTCCAGGGGCTGATCCGGCCGGCACGCAGCCAGCACGCGCGCCGGCTCCGCAGGGAGCGGGAGCACGGCCGGACCGGTGCCGGCCAGCGCGGCCGCCAGCGCCGGCAGGAGGTGGGGGGCGTCCGCCGGGACGGCGAGCACCTCAGAAGTAGTAGGGATAGGGCGACCAGTCGGGCTCGCGCCTGTCCAGGAACGCGTCGCGTCCCTCCACGGCCTCATCGGTCATGTAGGCCAGCCGGGTCGCCTCCCCCGCGAACACCTGCTGGCCGACCATCCCGTCGTCGACGGCGTTGAAGGCGTACTTCAGCATCCGCTGCGCCGTCGGGCTCTTGCCGAGGATCGCCTGCGCCCACGCGATCGCGGTCGGCTCCAGCTCGGCGTGCGGGACCACCTCGTTGACCGCCCCCATCCGGTGCATGTCGGTGGCGGTGTAGGTGCGACCCAGGAAGAAGATCTCGCGGGCGAGCTTCTGGCCGACCTGCCGCGCGAGGTAGGCCGAGCCGTACCCGCCGTCGAAGCTGCCCACGTCGGCGTCGGTCTGCTTGAAGCGCGCGTGCTCGTCGCTGGCGAGAGTCAGGTCGCACACGACGTGCAGGCTGTGGCCGCCACCGGCCGCCCACCCGGGCACCGCGCAGATCACGACCTTGGGCATCATCCGGATCAGCCGCTGCACCTCGAGGATGTGCAGCCGGCCGGCCCTTGCCGGGTCGATGCCCTCCGGGCCCTCGCCGTCGGCGTAGCGGTAGCCGTCCCGGCCCCGGATGCGCTGGTCGCCGCCGGAGCAGAAGGCCCAGCCGCCGTCCTTCTCGGACGGGCCGTTTCCGGTGAGGATCACGCAGCCGACGTCGGGTGTCGTACGCGCGTGGTCCAGGACCCGGTAGAGCTCGTCGACCGTGCCGGGACGGAAGGCGTTGCGCACCTCCGGACGGTCGAGCGCGACCCGCACCACGCCGCCCTTGCGGCCGGTCGCGACGTGCCGGTGGTAGGTGATGTCGGTGAGGTCGAAGCCCGCCACCTCCCGCCACTGCGCGCCGTCGAACAGCTCGGAGACCTGCGGGCGTGGCATGGTTCGAGCCTACTGAGGAGGTCCGTGGGAGCCGCCGGTCTGCCCTCGTGGGACGAGCTGCGCGCGGACGTGCACGTCGTCAGCATCCCCATGCGCATCCCCTTCCGGGGGGTGCTCGTACGCGAGGCCCTGCTGCTGCGCGGCCCGGCCGGCTGGGGCGAGTTCTCCGCCTTCCTGGAGTACGACGACGGCGAGTCCGCGCGCTGGCTGGGGGCCGCGGTCGAGGCGGCCTTCGTCGGCTGGCCGCCCGCGGTGCGCAGCGCGGTTGCGGTGAACGCGACGGTGCCGGCCGTCGGCCCGGGACAGGTGGCAGGGGTGCTGGCGGCCTTCCCCGGCTGCACGACCGCGAAGGTGAAGGTGGCCGAGCCTGGTCAGACGCTGGGCGACGACGTGGCCAGGGTGTCGGAGGTGCGCTCGGTGCTCGGGCCGGCGGGACGCATCCGCGTCGACGCCAACGGCGGATGGTCGGTGGAGGAGGCGCTGCGCTGCCTGACGGCCCTCGCGGCCTACGACCTGGAGTACGCCGAGCAGCCCTGCGCCAGCATCGAGGAGCTGGCCGCCCTGCGCACCCTGGTGGCCGGGCTGGGGGTGCTCGTGGCCGCCGACGAGAGCGTGCGCAAGGCAGCCGACCCGGCGCGCGTGGTCCTCGCCGGGGCGGCGGACGTCCTGGTGCTGAAGGTGGCGCCGCTCGGCGGGGTGCGGGCGGCCCTGGACATCGCGCGGCGGTGCGGCCTGCCGGTCGTCGTCTCCAGCGCCCTCGACACCTCGATCGGCATCCGCGCCGGCCTCGCCCTGGCGGCAGCCCTTCCGGACCTGCCGTACGCCTGCGGGCTCGGCACGGCGGCCCTTCTGTCGGGGGACGTCGTGCGCGCACCGCTGCTGCCGGTGCACGGCCGGATGCCGGTCGCTGCGCTGGCGGCTGACCCGGAGCTGCTGGCGTCCTTCGGTGCTCCGCCCGACCGGCGGCTGTGGTGGCTGGAGCGGCTGCGCCGCTGCCGCGCGGTTCTCGCTGCGGCTGCGACAGACTCGCGGGCATGAACCCCTCCACCGCCCTCGCCGAGGTCCTGGTCGACGAGCTGGTGCGCGGCGGGGTACGCGAAGCGGTCCTCTCCCCCGGCTCGAGGTCCGCGCCGCTCGCGTTCGCGCTGCACGCCGCGGATCGGGCCGGTCGGCTTCGCCTGCACGTACGCATCGACGAGCGGTCCGCCGCGTTCCTCGCGCTCGGGCTGGCCAAGGCATCCGGCCGGCCGGTGCCGGTCGTCACGACGTCCGGCACCGCGACGGCCAACCTCCACCCGGCGGTGCTCGAGGCGTCGTACGCGCACGTCCCGCTGCTCGTGCTGACCGCCGACCGCCCGCCCGAGCTGCGCGGGACGGGCGCCAACCAGAGCGTCGACCAGGTCCACCTGTACCGGGGGGCGGTGCGGCTGTTCGCGGAGGTGGGGACGCCCGGGCAGCGTGCCGGCGACAACGCGTACTGGCGGTCGCTGTGCTGCCGCGTGCTCGCCGCGGTGTCGGGGGATCTGGGCGGAGCGCCGGGGCCCGTCCACCTCAACCTCGGGTTCCGCGAGCCGCTGGTACCAGGCGCGGACGACCCGTGGTGCGAGGGCCTCGAGGGCCGGCCGGACGGCGAGCCGTGGACAGCCCGGGTCCGGAGCGTCGAGGTCGCTCCCCCGCCGGACGACCTGCCGCTGCGTACCGTCGTCGTGCTCGGCGACGGCCCGCCAGGGCCGGCCATCGCGGCTCTGGAGCTCGCGCATGTCCGCGACTTCCCGGTCATCTGCGAGCCGAGCGCAGGCGCGCATGTCGCGCACAGCGTGGTCGACCTCCCCGAGCTCGTCCTGGGCTCGCCCGGCTTCCTGGACGCGCACCGCCCTGAGCGCGTCCTCGTCGTCGGACGGCCGACCCTCAGCCGCGCCGTGGGGGCCCTGATCGCCGGTTCGCCGACGGATGTCGTCGGCAGCGTCGACGGCTGGCCGGACACCTCGCGCACCGCGGCGAGGGTGCTGCCGGGCGTACCGGTCCCGGGTGGGAAGTTCGGGGCGTTCGACAACACCTGGCTCGACACCTGGCAGACGGCCGGGGTGCTGGCGCGCCTCGCCGTCGACGGCGTCGTCGGTTCTGACCTCTCCGAACCGGCTGTCGCCACCGAGGTGGTCGAGGCGGCGCCGAGCCTGTTGTTCGTCGGCTCGTCCAAGCCGGTACGCGACCTGTTCCTCGCCAGGCCCCGACCGGGTACGAGGGTGCTCGCCAACCGCGGCGCCGCGGGCATCGACGGGCTGGTGTCGAGCGCGGTGGGTGCGGCCCTGGCGCATCAGGCGTGCGGCGGCGGCCACGCTTACGCGCTGCTCGGCGACCTGAGCTTCCTGCACGACGCGAACGGCCTCGTCCTCGGCCGGGACGAACCGCGACCGGACCTCACGATCGTGGTGGTCAACAACGACGGCGGCGCCCTCTTCGGGCTGCTGGAGCCGGGCAAGGTCGACTACGCGCCGATGTTCGAGCGACTGTTCGGCACCCCGCACGGCGTCGACCTGGGTGCCCTGTGCGCCGCCACGGGCACCCGCCACGCGCTGGTCGAGACCCGCCCGCAGCTGCGCGCGGCGCTGGCGCCGTCCCCCGGGATGGGCGTCGTCGAGGTGCGCACCGACCGCCACGCGGCCGTCGACCTCGACCACCGGTTGCGCGCCGCCGTGGCCGAGGCGCTGCAGTGGTGAGGCCGGGCTGAGGAGGCCTCGTCCGGCGCTGCCCGTCAGGAGTGCAGCGCGTCCCGCATCGGAACCAGCTTGGCAACGCTCTCCGCCAGCTCCTCCTGCGACTTCGAGCCGGCGACGATCCCGCACCCGGCGAACAGCCGCAGCCGGCGAGGGTCGTCCCGGTCGACCTCGGCGCAGCGCAGCGCGATCCCCCACTCGCCGTCGCCGGTCGAGTCGATCCAGCCGACCGGACCGGCGTAGCGCCCGCGGTCCATGCCCTCGAGCTCGCGGATCAGGTCCATCGCGGCGTCTGTCGGTGTGCCGCACACGGCCGCCGACGGGTGCAGGGAGGACACCAGGCCGAGGGAGGTCGAGCCATCGGTCACCGCGCCCGTGACGTCCGTCGCGAGGTGCATGACGTTGGGCAGGTGCAGCACGAACGGCTCCGGCGGGACGTCCACCGATCCGCCGCAGTGCCGGGTGAGGGCCTCGGCCACGGAGCGCACGGCGTACTCGTGCTCCTCGAGGTCCTTGCTCGACCGGGCCAGCGACGCGGCCTCCAGGACGTCACGGCCCGCGTCGCCGCTGCGGCGGATCGTCCCGGCGAGGACCCGGCTGGTGGCCACGCCCTTCTCCAGCCGGACGAGCACCTCGGGAGTAGCGCCGAGCAACCCCTCAACCGCGAACGTCCGGCAGCCCGGGTAGTCCGCCGCCAGGCGGGCCAGCGGCCAGCGCACGTCGAGCGGCTTCTCGAGGCAGGCCTCCAGGTCGAGAGCCAGGACCACCTTGCCCACCTGGCCGGCGGCGATGCGGCGTACGGCGTCGTCGACCACCCGGGCCCAGGCCGCGCTGCTGAGGGCGCCGTCCGCGAACCGCACGGTCCCGGGCGGGCGCACCTCGGACCTGCTCGGCTGCCGCGCCGGGCCGCCGTCCGCCGTCACCGTCGTGCGCCACCACGTGCCCTCCCGGTGCCCCACGACGACCTCCGGCACGACCAGCACCGAGGATCCGGTGCTGGCGTCGAAGGTGAACGACCCGAAGGCCAGCAGCCCGGAGCCCGGCACACCCACCTCGTCGACGACGTCCGCGCCCTCGAGAAGGTCGCGCCACCAGACCTCAGCCTGCGCGAAGCGGTCCGGACCCTTGAGGTCGACCCGAGCCGCCTCACCCCAGCCGACAAGGCCTTCGGACCCCGTGACCCAGGCCAGTGCGCCGGCGTCCGGCAGCAGGTCGAGCAGCGGTCCCGGGTCGGCGATCCGGGCGGTCCGGGCCGTGAGCAGCGCGAGAGCCGGCGCGGAGGTCACACCACAGGATACGAGCCCCGACACGAAACGGCGCGACGCAGGAAGGCGGGCCCGGTCACCCGGAGCGGGCGGCTCCGGCCAGGTCGCGAAGCGCCGTGACCGTCGTCCAGTTGCGCGCGGTGGTGTCCACACCGAGGCGGAGCCTGGCCAGCGCAGATCCCTGCGACCCGCTCGCGTAGCGCAGGTACACGGCCCGGTCCCCCACCGCCAGGCGGTCCGGCAGCAGGGCGTCGTGGTCCACCGCAGCCAGCCGCTGCGGGTCAGGGGGCCCGCTCAGGAAGGCGACGTGCAGCAGCTTGGGGTCGAAGCACTCCGCGGCGTAGGGGTTGGCCTCCACGACGGCCGCAAGCTCCGCGCCGCTGCGCACCATCACGAGCACCGACAGGCCGGCCGAGCGCTCGAGCTCGCCGCGGACGGCATCCGCGAGCCGGTCCTCCCCGCCCTCCCACCCGACGACGGCGTTCCCGCTCTGCAGGTAGGTCCGCACGTCCGTGCAGCCCACCGAGGCGAGCACGTCGCGGAAGGTGGTCATCGAGATGCGGTGGTGCTTGCCGACGTTGACGCCCCGCAGCAGGACGACCCACCTCGTCACCGGCGCGCCTACCCCTTGCCGCCGTGCTCCTGGATGGAGCCGCCCTGCGGGTCGTCGGTCTCCCCGATCGCCGCGGCCTGCTCCAGGTCGCCACCGCCCTCCGTGCCGGCGCCGGCCGGGCGCTCCCCGAGCTTCCTGCGCAGCTCCTCCCGCGCACCGGTCTCGCCGTCCGCGCCGGAGGGCACGCCGCCGGGCGGACCCGGGTCCATGCGGTCGGCGCTGCCCCCGCGTACGCCCTGGGGGTCGGTCGCGGGGTCGGTGCTGCCGACGCCGGAATCCGTTCGCGTGTTGTCTCCAGGTGAGGTCATGGCAACGGACCTCCCCCACCCCCGACCCGACGAAGCCCGTCAGTTCACCTGGCGGTCCCTGCCCTGCCAGTACTGCTCGCGCAGCTTGAACTTCTGCACCTTGCCGGTCGCCGTACGCGGGATGGCGTCGCGCACCTCGACCGACGTCGGCGCCTTGTAGCCCGCGAGCCGGCTCTTGCAGTGGGCGATCAGCTCGGCCTCCGTGGCCGGGCCGGACAGCACGACGAGGGCCTTGACGGTCTCGCCCCACTTCTCGCTCGGGACCCCGATGACGGCGACCTCGGCCACCGCCGGGTGGCTGAACAGGCAGTCCTCCACCTCGATGGAGGAGACGTTCTCGCCGCCGGTGATGATGACGTCCTTCTTGCGGTCGCTGATCGACAGGTAGCCCTCGTCGTCGATCGTCCCGCCGTCACCGCTGTGGAACCAGCCGCCTTCCAGCGCCTGCGCCGTGGCCTCCGGCTGCCGCCAGTAGCCCTCCATCACGACGTTGCTGCGGGCCAGCACCTCCCCCACGTCGCTGATCGCCAGGCGGGTGCCGAGGGCCGGCATCCCGGCCCGGGCCAGCCGCCGGGCGGCCTCCTCGGGCTCCAGGTCGTCCTCCTCCGCGCGGCGGCGGTTGACCGTGAGCAGCGGCGAGGTCTCGGTCAGCCCGTAGATCTGCAGGAACTCCCAGCCCAGCTCGGCCTCGATCCGCGCGATGGTGCGGCTCGGCGGCGGTGCCCCGGCGCACACCACACGGGTGGTGCCGCGGCCGGGGACCTCCCCCTCCCAGCCCTGCGCCGCGTCCAGGACGGCGGCGACCACGGCCGGCGCCGCACACAGCAGCGTGACGCCGTGCGCCTGCACGCGACGCAGGATCTCGGCGCCGTCGATCTTGCGGATCACCACCTGGGGGACGCCGAGGCCGGTCAGGGCGAACGGCATCCCCCAGCCGTTCGCGTGGAACATCGGCAGCGTGTGCAGGTAGACGTCCCGGTCCGTGACGCCGGCGTGCAGCGCGAACGTCACCGCATCGACCCAGATGTTGCGGTGCGTGATCTGCACGCCCTTGGGTCGCGCGGTCGTCCCCGAGGTGTAGTTGATCGTCGCCGTGGCGTCCTCGTCCGGGTCCGCCCACGGCTGCGGTGCAGCGCCGTGGCGCAGCAGCACGTCATCGGTGCTCTTGCCGAGCACGAGGCGGTGCTCGGCGGTCACGTCCGCGAGCACCTCGTCGATCTCGGGATCGACCAGCAGCATGCGCGCCCCGCTGTGCTCGACGATGTAGGCCACCTCGTCGCGCGACAGCCGGAAATTGATCGGCACGAGCACCCGGCCCCAGCTCGTCACGCCGAAGAAGGACTCGAGCAGCCGGGCGCTGTTGTGGCTGACGATGGCCACCCGCTCGCCGGTGCCGATCCCGCGGGCGTCCAGGCCGGCGGCCAGGGCGCGAGCGCGTTCGGCCATGTCGCGGTAGGTCAGGCGGCCGAGCCCACCGTCCTGGGCTGGTGCCGGCTCGTCGACGACGCCGGTGCGGTGCGGGTAGCACTGCTCCGCCCGCTCGAGGAAGTCGCTGGTGCCGAAGGGAATCTTCATGAATGGACGGTACGACGTGACTTCCCGTCCCGACAGGGGCCTCGGTCCCGCCGCAGGTCAGCGCAGCCGGGGGGTGCCCTCGGACACGTCGAGCGGGTCGACGTGCAGCGCGCGGACGCCCCCGCGCCCGTACCCGTGCACTCCGTCCAGCCAGCCGTGGTAGGCCAGGTGCAGGCCGCCGAAGGGGTCCGTGACGACCGACTGGCCACCGGGCCCGTGCGGGCCGGACAGCCAGGGACCGGACCGCGTGGTGACGAGGAAGGGGCCGGTCGCGCCCGGCCCGACGGCGTGCCCGACGCCGTACTCCGGGGTGTCCCAGCGCCCGCCGCTGAACAGCAGGTGCACCTGCGAGCCGACCCGGAACAGGCACGGCGCCTCGACGAGTGTCCGCTCCCACGTCGAGGCCGGCCGACGGATGCGCACCGGCCGGCCCGAGAAGCCGAGCCCGTCCAGCGTCAGCTCCCGCACCCACATCCAGGTGCGGCCCCCGAAGGCGTTGTCCTCGCTCTTCCAGACGAGGTACGCCCGGCCGTCGTCGTCGACGAACGTGTCCGGGTCGATCGAGCCGCCCCGCGTGCGCTGGTAGACGAGCGGGGCGGACGTGCGGTCGACGTAGGGCCCCTCGGGACGGTCCGCGACCGCGACCGACAGCGCCTGACGGCCCTCGGAGGCGAGGCGCGTGGCGTAGTAGAGGACGAAGCCGTGCGCGCGCTCGAGCACCGCCGGCGACCAGGTGTGGCCACGCTCGGCCCATGGCGGCACGGCGGCGAGCGCGTTGCCGAGATGGGTCCACGTCCGCAGGTCCGGTGAGGCCATCACCTGGACGTCGATCCCTGCCGTCTCGGTCGCGAAGGCGAGGTAGGACGAGCCCACCCGCAGCACGAACGGGTCCGGGAAGTCCCCGGCCCAGACCACCGTCACCCGGGCATTGTGCCCGGGTGACGGGAGGTCGGGGCTGCTGCTCGGAGCGGCTCAGCCCTTCTGGACGACGCCCTCGATGTCGATCTGCTCCTTCCGGACATCCTCCGAGACGGTGACCTGCTCGGTCACCTGCTCGGTGCCCAGGCGCACGCGCTCGACCGGTACGGCCTCCTTCGCCACCACCGGTCGCTCCTCGGTGAGCACGATCTCGTGCTCCTCCTCGGAGATCGCGGGGCCGTCCATGGCCTGTGGCGCGTTGGTCTCGTCGATCGGCTCGCGCGAGAGGGTGACCTGCTCCCGGCGCACGGGGACCTGCACGGTCTCGGTGTGCGTGGTCACGTACTTGCGCAGCCGGGCGCGGCCTGACTCCACCCGCTGCGTGCCGACCTGCAGGTGCTCCTCGGACCGGGTCATCGCGTCATCCGTCGTCGGTCCGAAGGTGTCGTGGCCGACGGTCTGGCGGGGGTCGGCTGCCGGTGCCTGCGCCGACCCGCCGAGCCGGTAGTGGGTGTACAGCCGGTCCTCCTCCGGCGCCGTGAGCTCCTCGTCGTTCTCGATGTGCGGCGCGTCCTTGACGACCTGCTTGGGGTAGGGGAGCACGAGCGTGTCGCCGCGGACATCAGCCTCCGCGACCGGCACGAAGCTGGCCCTGGATCCGAGCATGCCGGTGGCGACGGCCACGAACGTGGCCTGCGGCCCTTCGGTCGACTCGTAGACGTCGACCACCTTGCCGATCTTCTCTCCGCCCGGTCCGACGGCGGTCTTGCCGGCGAGGTGGCGGAGCTGGTCAGGGGCGATCATGGCGGGTCCTTCTCTTCTCGGGGGTGTGGGAACGGACGACGGGCGGTCAGTGGACGAGGCGCGGGCTATCCACGTGCGGTGAGGACGGCGCGGCGGTTGAGCTGGCGGTTCTCCTCGGCGTCGTTCGGGGCGATCGGCTCGTTCTGGCCGCGCCGCAGCGGCCACCTTGCTCATCGCCGACCGGCCGGTCCTGCCGGGGATCGCTGCCGGGCCACTGCCGGCGGGGCCGGCGCAGGCCACCGACGTCGTGGTGCAGGACGTCCCGGCCAACGAGGGCTTCTGGGTCGGGACCGGCCCCGGACAGCGCGTCTGGGTCGAGCTCGAGGCCGCCGGGGAGTCGGCGACGCGGATCACCGTCGGGAGCCGGTTGAGCTTCGTCGGGACCGCTGTGCGCCTGGAGCCTGGCTACGCTGAGCGCGTCGGCCTGGCACCCGACGAGGGCAGCGCCGAGCTGGAGCAGCTGGGTGGCTACGTGAGGGTCCGCGCCGAGGCCGTTACCGTGCGCTGAGTCCGCCGCACCCGCTACCGCCGCCCGTCCGCTGCCCGAGCGCCCGAGGAGAGCCCGTGGTCCGAGCCGCCGTCCTGTCCTCCCCGGGCGGAAGCCTGCGCCTGGCGGAACTGGAGCTGCCCGAGCCCGGACCGGGACAGGTACGCGTGCGCATCGCCGCGACCGGGGTCTGCCACAGCGACCTGTCCCTCGCGAGGGGCACGCTGCGGCAGGCGATGCCGGTGGTCCTGGGGCACGAGTCGGCCGGCACCGTCGTCTCGGTCGGGGCTGGCGTCACGAGCGTCGGCCGGGGCGACCGGGTAGTGCTGTGCTGGGCGCCACCGTGCGGGCAGTGCTGGTTCTGCTCGGCGGGTGAGCCGTGGCTGTGCGAGCGCTCGTCGGACGCGGCCACCACCCCGTACGCCACCGTCGACGGGCAGGACGTCTACCCGGGCCTGTCCACCGGGGGCTTCGCGGAGGAGACGCTCGTCTCGGAGCGGGCGGTCCTCCCGGTGCCGGACGGGGTTCCGCTGGAGCAGGCGGCTCTCGTCGGCTGCGCGGTGATGACCGGTGTGGGCGCGGTGCTCAACACCGCGAGCGTGGCCGCCGGCCAGTCGGTTCTGGTCGTCGGGCTCGGAGGTGTCGGCCTGTCGGTCGTGCAGGGCGCGCGCCTGGTCGGCGCCGGGTCGGTGATCGTCGTGGACCGCTCGCCTGAGAAGCTGGAGCTGGCCCGGACGATGGGCGCGACGGACGTGCTCGAGGCCGGGGGCGAGCTGGCGAAGCAGGTGCGGGCGCTCACCGGCGGCCGGGGCGCCGACCACGCCTTCGACTGCGTGGGTCTCGCGGCCACGATCCGGGCCTGCTGGTCGGCCACCCGCAGGGGCGGCACCACGACCGTCGTGGGCATCGGGGGCAAGGACCAGCAGGTCACCTTCACCGCGCTGGAGCTGTTCCACTTCGCCCGGACCCTGCAGGGCTGCGTCTACGGCTCCACCGACCCCCTCGCGGACATCCCCAAGCTGCTGGCCTACGCCCAGCAGGGACAGCTCGACCTCGGCGCCCTCATCTCCTCCCAGGTCGGGCTGGAGGGCATCGACGCGGCCTTCGCCGACATGGAGGCGGGCACCGGTGCACGGACCATCGTGGTGCCCGCAGCGGCGCCGGACCACTAGGAGCAGCGAATGGATCTCGGCCTGAACGGCAAGGCCTTCGTCGTCACCGGAGGCTCGCGCGGTCTTGGCCTCGCGGCAGCCACGGCTCTCGTCGGCGAGGGTGCGTCCGTCGTTCTCAGCGCGCGATCCGAGGCCGCAGTGGCCTCGGCCGCGGACGCGCTCGGAGCCACAGGCGTCGTCGCTGACCTCGCGGACCCCGCTGCACCGGGGCGCCTGGTCGCCGCTGCGCAGGACGCGTACGGGCGGCTGGACGGTGCGCTGATCAGCGTGGGCGGGCCGCCTGCCGGAGCGGCGCTGGAGCTGTCGGACGAGCAGTGGCAGACGGCGTTCGACAGCCTGTTCCTGGGAGCGGTACGCCTGTGCCGGGCCGTCGTGGATGCCCTTCCCGAGGAGGGCGGATCCCTCGCCCTGGTGCTGTCCACCAGCGTCAAGGGCCCGATCGCCGGACTGGCCGCCAGCAACGGGCTGCGACCGGGCCTCGCGATGCTCGCCAAGACCATGGCCGACGAGCTCGGCCCCCGTGCCATCCGCGTCAACGGCCTGCTGCCCGGACGGGTGGACACCGATCGGGTGCGCTCGCTCGACGGTCCCGATCCGGCCGCGCGCGAGCGGGCCGAGGCCGGCATCCCGCTGCGCCGCTACGGCAACCCCGAGGAGTTCGGGCGCGTGGCCGCGTTCGTGCTCAGCCCCGCGGCGTCCTACCTCACCGGCGTGATGGTGCCGGTCGACGGCGGCGCGTCCCGGGCGCTGTGAGGCTGCGGACCCGGGCTAGGTCAGCCGTTGCTCGAGGACGGTCTCGAGCGACTCGTCGGGGTCGCCGGGGATCGCCCGCTCGAGCCGGAACAGCGCCTCGCGGCCGTCAAGCTCGATCGCGCCGATCTCGTTGTCGAAGCGCGGCTTGTAGTCGATCCGCCAGCTCAGCTGCGGACGGGGAACACGCGCGGACGCGGCAAGCCAGTGACCGAGCACACGGCCGAACGACGTCCCCGCGAAGCGGTCCCCGAGCTGGATCGGGCGGTTCACCGGGTTGCGCACCGGAGAGCAGACAGCCTGGTGCACCTTGCTCTGCACGTTCTGCGTCGAGAAGCGGGCGCGGGCCAGGTAGCTGAAGTGCACGTCACCGCCGAGGAAGGTGATCGACGCCGGAGCCGGGCCGTACCTGCCTGCGCCGACTTCGGCGACCAGCCCCATCAGCGCCTCCCAGCTCTTGCGGAAGGCAGCCCAGTGCTCGAGATCGGCTCCCTGGCGGATCTTCTCGCCCCAGTCCCGCCACCGGCTGCCCCAGGCGCCGTCGCAGACCGCTTCGTTCCAGGCCTCCAGGCCGTGGATCGCCTGCGGGAGCAGGACCGGCAGCGACGAGGCGAGCAGCAGGTGCGACGCGCAGTCCTTGGTCTGCTCGACGATCCACTCCCACTCCGCCGGGTCGACCATGGAGCGCTCCCCGGTGTCGAGGACCCGGCCGCCGCGTGAGTCGAGCACGAGCAGGCGGACGTCCCCGTAGTCCCGCCGGTAGCTCCACCGCACGCCCTTGCCCCCGTCGGCCTCGGCGTCTGCGCGACGGGCGAAGTCGCGCAGCAGGTCCTCGGCGTCGCCGACGTGCCCGCTCACGGCCGCCCACATCTCGTCCTCCGCGAGGGCGGCCGGCGACAGGTTGCCCAGGTGCTGGTAGATCCAGTAGCTCATCAGACCGCCCTCGATGCGGTCCTGCCACCACGAGGTGGCCTGCATCGTGCGGCGCCAGACCGCCGAGGTGTTCCAGTCGTCGTGCACGTCGTGGTCGTCGAAGACCATCGCGCTCGGCAGCGTCGAGAGCACCCAGCGGATCGTCGGGTCCGACCACGCCTCGGAGTAGAGCCAGGTGTACTCCTCGAAGTTCGCGACCCCGTCCCCCGGCGGCACCTTCGTACCGCGGGTGCGCTCGATCCGTGCCAGCGTCTGCGGTGACACCTCGTCGGCGTAGACCTGGTCGCCCACCAGCAGGAGGGCGTCCGGCCAGGACGGCTCCTCCTGCGTCAGCATCCGGCGCGCGTACGCGTGGAGCGCGTCGACGCCGACCGCGTCCTTGCCCTTCGCGAGCGTGTACGGCGGCTGGTGCGGGCGGGCCACCCGGCAGGAGCCGAAGAGCAGCCGGAACGGCTCGTCACCCTCGCCGGTGCGGGTGCGCACCACCGGCGGCGGGAACGGCGAGTCCGCCGGCGGCCACGCCACTCGCCCGTCGAGCTCGACGGCGTAGGGGGTGGTGCTGCCGGGAGCCAGCCCGTCACAGATGACGAGGGCGAAGTGGTGTCCGGCCACGGTGAACGTGCGCTGGGTGCAGCCGAGAACGCCTACCTCGCAGGGCTCGTCCGTCTCGACCCACACCGTCGCGGAGGTCTCGTCCACGTGACGCAGAAGCGGACCGAGCACGAGCGTCGCCACGAGGCCTCCTGAAGTCGGAGGCATCCTCGCATCTGCGGGGCCTCTGCTGGGTAGGTACGCGAGATGACCGATGCGGCGGGCGACACCCGGAAGATCCAGGACGGCACGGACGTGTCCGCCGACCCCGACGAGCTCGAGGTCGACGACCTCCCGGCCACGAGCGACCCGGCGTCCTTCGACGACGACCACCTGCTCGGTGGTGTCGGCGGCGAGTCTCCGGGCGGCGCGGGCTAGAGGACCCCTGGCGGCCCAGCACGCCCACCGGTCGCTGCCGCCCTCCCCGGCGTTGCGGTGGTGGGCGGGGTCCCGCCGCAGCAGCGGGAGTCGGCACCACTGCGTCCCCGTCGGCCGGCTCCGGGGCCCTCGGCCTCGACGAGCCCCCCGATGTCGACGAGCGTCTCGCCGCCTGCTTCCGCCGAGCCCCGCCGCTGCGGAACTCGGTGCCAGCAGTGCCCGCCAGGAGCCCGACGCTGGCCCCGAGATCAGCGACAGCCCCCGGCCCGACCCCTGGCGCCCCGGACCCGGCGGCCGCGGGCACCTTCGCCGCCGCCCTTCGCCGCCGCCCTCGCGAGCCTGGAGGAGGCCGCCGCCGTGGGGCGTCGACGCGCGCGCGGCGTTTGCGCCGGGCAGCCGGCTGCCGCACCCGGTATGTCCAACAGGCCCGGATCTGCGCGAGAATCCCGGCATGCCCCACAGGGAGGATCCGGCACCGGGGTGGGAGGCCGTCGACTCCGCGCTCGCGGCGGTCTACGGCAACCGCGAGCCGGTCCAGCACTGGGGGACCGCCCAGCGCTGGGCCGCCGGTGGGCCGGACCCGCTCGACGGGATCTCCGTCTACGCGCGGTCCGACCCCGTACCGCACTGGCACTACGTCTCCTACGGCCTGAGCGAGCTCTACCGCAAGGAGCGCGAGGACCCGCTGGTCAGCGGCTGGGGGTTCGAGCTCACCGCACGCCTGCGCCGCGGGTCCGAGACCGAACCCCCCGTCTTCCTGGCCAACGTGCTGCAGAACCTCGCGCGGTACGTGTACGAGACCGGCAACGTGTTCTCCCCCGGGCACTCGATGGACCTGTTCGGCCCGATCCGGGAGGGGTCGGACACCGCCATCCGCGCGGCGATGTTCTACAACGACCCAGAGCTCGAGGACTTCCTGGGCCCGTTCGGCCACGTCCGCTTCCTGCAGATCGTCGGCATCACCGAGGACGAGCGGGCCGCCATCCGCACCTGGGACGCGACCGCCGTGGCGCCGATCCTGAGCGAGCACCTGCCGTTGCTGGTCACCGACCTCGGTCGCCGGTCCCTGCTCAGCCACCCGGAGGTGGACCGGGCCATCGTCGAGGGGCGCACGAAGAACGGCTCCTCACTGGGAGCCCTGCGCATCAGCACCCTGAGCGTCCGGGCCGAGCGCCGGTTCCCGCGGCGCCCGGCGATGGTGACCTTGCCCGCGACGGTCGTGGACAGCCTGTGCCTGCTGCTGCCGCTGCGCATCCCGTTCGGGCGGGCCTTCATGCTCACCGGTGCGAAGGAGTCGCTGACCGTGTTCGCCGGCGCCTTCTACACCCTGATGAAGACCCCCCGAGGGTGGAACCTCAGCCTCACCGACGATCAGGCTGAGGCCGTCGCGGCCGCGCTCCGGCCGGTCGCCGGGACCTACGAGGTGCCGGGACTGCCCGAGCTGGTGTTCCGGGTGGAGCGCACGGCCGTCCGTGACCAGCAGGGCAACGTCACCGGTCACATCGGCTGAGCCGGCGCGCTGGCCGGCGCGATCCGGGTGCCGTCACCGGGGCAGGGGCTGCCCCGGCACCGGCTGCTCGCACGTCCCGAAACGGCTGATGTAGACGCCGCCACCGTCCTCGCAGCTCGTGCGGGCGCGCAAGGGGCCGCTGGTGGCGATGTAGACGACGGCGGCGAGGAAGGTGACGACCAGGAGCGCGCCGATCCAGAAGTGAATGGGCTCAGCCGGCAGGTCCTTGAAGCTCGGGCTCTCGGTCATGGCGCATCCCCTCTCGTTCCGGTGCTCGCCGCCTCGTCGACCGCTCCGCCCCACGCTAGTCGGCGCGTGACCTGCTGCACTGGAGTCGGCTGGTCAGGCGACCGGCTGCGGCGCGCGCGTCTCCGGCTCGTCGGCGCGGCCGTCCCGGCGGAACTGCGTGCGGTACAGCTCGGTGTAGACCCCGCCCCGCTCGAGCAGCTCGTCGTGGCGGCCGCGCTCGACGATCTGCCCGTCCTGCACGACCAGGATCTCGTCGGCCTGCCGGACCGTCGAGAGCCGGTGCGCGATCACCATGGACGTACGGCCGGCGAGGGCCGTCGACAGCGCCCGCTGCACGGCCGCCTCGGACTCGGAGTCGAGGTGCGCCGTCGCCTCGTCCAGGACCACCACACCGGGTGCCTTCAGCAGCAGGCGGGCGATCGCCATGCGCTGCTTCTCCCCGCCGGACAGCCGGTAGCCCCGGTCCCCCACCAGCGTGTCCAGCCCGTCGGGCAGGCCGCGCACGAACGTCCCGACCTGCGCGGCGTCCAGCACCTCCCACAGCTGCTCGTCCGTCGCGTGCGGTGCGGCGTACAGCAGGTTGGCCCGGATGGTGTCGTGGAACATGTGCGCGTCCTGGGTCACGACCCCGACGGCGTCGCGCAGGGACTGCATGCTGGCGTCCCGCACGTCGACCCCGCCGATGCGCACCGAGCCGGAGGTGACGTCGTACATGCGCGTGACGAGCTGGCCCATGGTGGTCTTGCCGGCGCCCGATGGACCGACGAGCGCCACCAGCTGGCCGGGCTCCACCCGGAACGACACGCCGCGCAGCACTGTCGTCGAGGGAGCGCTGTCGAGCGTGGCGACCGACTCCAACGACGCGAGCGAGACCTCTGTGGCACTCGGATAGGCGAAGACGACGTCGTCGAACTCGATGGCGGCTGCGCCGGGCGGGATGTCGACCGCGTCCGACTGGTCGACCACCATCGGCTCGAGGTCGAGCACCTCGAAGACCCGCTCGAAGCTGACCAGGGCCGTCATCACGTCGACCCGCACGTTGGACAGGGCCGTCAGCGGTCCGTACAGCCGGGTGAGGTAGGCGGCCAGGGCCACCACCGTCCCCACGCCGAGCGAGCCACTCGCTGCGAGGACGCCGCCCACGCCGTAGACCATCGCGGTCGCCAGCGCCGCCACCGTGGTGAGGGAGACGAAGAAGACCCGGCCGTACATCGCGCGGGTGATGCCGATGTCGCGGACCCGGCCGGCCTTCTCGCGGAAGGACGCGTCGTCGACGTCCGGCCGCCCGAACAGCTTGACCAGCAGCGCCCCCGACACGTTGAAGCGCTCGGTCATCTCGTTGGTCATCGCGGCGTCGAGCGCGTAGGACTCCCGGGTCAGCTCCTGCAGCCTGGTGCCGATCAGCTTGGCCGGGATGATGAACACCGGCAGCAGCACCAGGGAGAGCAGGGTGATCTGCCACGACAGGATCAGCATCGCGATCAGCGTCAGGACGACGCCGATGACGTTGCTCACGACGCCGGACAGGGTGCCGGTGAAGGCCGACTGGGCCCCCATCACGTCGTTGTTGAGCCGGCTGATGAGGGCGCCGGTCTGCGTGCGGGTGAAGAACGCGATCGGCATCCGGGCGATGTGCGCGTAGACCTGCGAGCGCATGTCGTAGATCAGTCCCTCGCCGATCCGCGTCGAGCACCACTTCGACCACAGCTGCAGCACGCCGTCGAACAGCGCGAGCCCGGCGACCAGGAGCGCGAGCGCGATCACGAGCCCCGGGTCGCCGGTCGCCGGCGGGTCAGTCCCGATGCCGTCGTCGATGATCTTCTTGAAGATCAGCGGGTTCAGCACGGCGACGAAGGCGGCGACGACGATCAGCACCAGGAAGACGGTGAGGTCGCGCCGGTAGGCCGCGGCGAACTGCACGATGCGCCGGACCGTGCCCGGCGCCAGCTTGACGTCCGCGACGGCCGGGTCGTTGCGGAACGACCTCATCATGGAGTGGCGGGAGACGTCGTGCATCATCCGGGCCTCCCTCGCCGCGCCGCTCGGGGCGACGAGCCGGCGCTGCGGGGAAGCCGTCGTCCTCGAAGCCGCCGTCGCTCCTAGAAGGCCGACAGCCCGGTCAGCGCCCGCCCGATGATGAGCTGCTGGATCTGGGACGTGCCTTCGTACAGCGTCGTAACCCGCGCGTCCCGAAGGTACTTCCCGGCGGCGTACTCGTCGATGTAGCCGTAGCCGCCGTGCGCCTGGACGCACGCGTTCGCCGCCCGCACGCTGGCCTCCGAGGCGTAGTACTTCGCCTTCGAGGCCGCGAGCGCGTAGTCCTCGCCCCGCGTCTTGAGGTCGGCGACCCGGTAGGTGAGCAGCCGCGCGCAGTCCACCTCGACCGCGGTGTCGGCGATGAGCGCCTGCACCAGCTGGTGCGCGGCGACCGGCTTGCCGAACTGGTGACGCTCCTTGGTGTAGCTCACCATCGTGTCCAGCGCGGCCTGCGCGAGGCCCGTGCACGACGCCCCCAGCGACATGCGCCCGTCGTTGAGGGCGGTCAGCGCGACCCGGATGCCCGTGCCCTCCTGGCCGCCGAGCAGCGCCTCCGGACCGACCCGCACGTCGCGCAGGACCAGCTCGGCGGTGTCGCACGAGCGCAGGCCGAGCTTGCCGTGGATGGGCCGGGCCTCGAAGCCGGGGCAGGCGTTCGGCACGAGGAACGCGCTGACCCCGCGCGCGCCAGGGCCACCGGTCCTCGCCATGAACAGCGTGACGCCTGCGATCGTGCCGTTGGTGATGAAGATCTTGCTGCCGTTGAGGACGTAGCTGCCGTCGGACTGCTTCACCGCGCTCGCCTGCAGGTCCGCCGGGTTGCTGCCGTAGTCGGGCTCGGTCAGCCCGAAGCAGCCCAGCACAGCGCCGGTGGCCATCGAGGGGAGCCACTGCTGCTTCTGCGCCTCGGTGCCCCAGCGCTCGATCGAGCCGGCCACCAGGCCGAGATGGACGCTGACGATCGAGCGGACGTTGGCATCGCCGCGCCCGAGCTCCTCGATGAACAGCACGTACGACATCGGGTCGCCGCCGCCGCCGCCGTACTGCTCGGGGATCGACAGGCCGATGAAGCCGGTCTCGCGCAGGCCGTCGAGCGCCTCCTGCGGGAACCGCTCCTTGCGGTCGTTCTCCAGAGCGGGCGGCGCGACGACGTCGTCGACCCAGGCCCTGACGGCCTTGCGGACGTCCTCCTGGTCAGGGCTCAGCGACATGTCCATGAGGTGCCCGGTGCCTTCCTGCAGTGCGAGAGGTCAGGAGCTCTTCCTGCGCGTGGCCCCGCCACGACCCCGCAGCGCCGCCCCCGACTCGTTGAGGATGCGGTGCACGAAACCGTACGACCGTCCCGAGGACTCGGCCAGCAGGCGGATGCTCTCGCCCTCTTCGTAGCGCTTCTTGAGGTCGGTCGCGAGCTTGTCGCGGTCCCCGCCCGTCACCCGGCTGCCCTTCTTGAGCTCTGCCAACGTCCTGCCCCTGTCCTCACGTGCCCGATGGCAGGGGCTGTGCCCACCGTGATCTTCCCCAACCCGCTGCGGACGAGGTACCCGGAGAACCTGCGGCCCGTGGGTTAGCCTTTAGGAAGGTTGCCCTTACCACGCACCTACCCCGCGACCCTGCCCCTGGAGCCCCCGTGTCACGCCGCCCGCGCCGTTGGCGCACCGCCAGCACGGTGCTGCTCACCACCGCCCTCCTGCTGTCCGCCACGGCGTGCGGCTCCGGCTCGGACGAGGACGAGGAGCTCGCCGCGGCGGCGGAGGCCGGCTCGCTGGTCGTCTACAGCGGGCGCAACGAGAACCTCGTCGGTCCCCTGCTCGAGAAGTTCACCGCCGCAACCGGGATCCCGGTTGCCACGCGCTACGGCGGCAGCGCCGAGCTCGCCGCGCAGCTGCTCGAGGAGGGCAGCCGCTCCCCCGCGAGCGTCTTCCTCTCCCAGGACGCCGGCGCCCTCGGGGCGCTCCAGGACGCCGGCCGGCTCGACCCGCTGCCCGCCGCGGAGCTGGCGAAGGTGCCCCAGCAGTACCGCTCACCCGAGGGCCGGTGGGTCGGCACCGCGGCCCGCTCACGCGTGCTGGTCTACAACCCCGACCTCGTGCCGGCGGGCGAGCTGCCGCGCAGCGTCTTCGACCTCACCGACCCGAAGTACAAGGGCAAGGTGGGCTACGCCCCGACGAACGCGTCCTTCCAGTCCTTCGTCACCGGGATGCGCGTCACCGCCGGGGAGGAGCGCACCCGCGCGTTCCTGCAGGGGCTCAAGGCCAACGAGCCGAAGGCGTACGAGGGCAACGCCACGATCGTCGACGCCGTCAACACCGGCGCCATCCCCTACGGCCTCGTCAACCACTACTACCTCTACGAGAAGGCCGCCGAGGCAGGCGGCCTGGACAAGCTGACGGCCCGCAACTACCTGTTCCCCGGCGACGACCCCGGCTCCCTGGTCAACGTGACGGGCGTCGCGGTGCTCGCCGGCAGGTCGAACCCCAACGCGCTGTCCTTCGTGGGCTACCTGCTCGGCAACGAGGCGCAGACCTACTTCGCACAGGTGACCAAGGAGTACCCCCTGGTCGACGAGGTCGACGCCGACATCCCCGGGCTGCCGCCGCTGTCCTCGCTCCAGGGGCCGAAGATCGACCTCTCCCAGCTCGACTCGCTCGAGGACACCCTGAAGCTGCTCGACGACGTCGGGCTGACCTGAGCCGGCGATGACCGAGCTGCTGATCGCCCCGCCGGCCTCCCCGGGCCCGCCCCGGGAGGGGGACGCCCTCCCGGGGCGCCGGGCGGTGCGGGCAGCCCGGCGGAGCCGGCCCCCGCTGCTGCTCGTCATCCCTGGGCTGGTCACCGCAGCGGTGGCGCTGCTTCCGCTGGTCTACCTCGGGGTGCGCTCGTTCGAGGACGGCACCGGCGTGGTGGCCGACGTCCTGCTGCGCGAGCGGACCGCCCGGCTGCTCCTGCGCAGCCTGCTGCTGGCCGGTGCGGTCACGACCGCCTGCCTCGCGATCGGCGTCGCCCTGGCCTGGCTGACCGTGCGCTCCGACCTGCCGGGGCGCCGGTTCTGGGCGGTGCTTGCGGCGCTCCCGCTGGCGATCCCCACCTACGTCGCCGGCTTCGCCTGGATCTCGCTGCTGCCCGACCTCGCCGGCTTCTTCGGGGCGTTCGTCGTCCTGACGGCCTGCTCCTACCCGTACGTCCTGCTGCCGGTGGCGGCGGCCCTGCGGCGCATGGACCCGGCCGGCGAGGAGGTCGCCCGCTCGCTCGGCCTGTCGCCGTGGCAGGCCTTTCGCCGGGCCACCCTCCCCCAGCTGCGGCCGGCCCTGGCCGCCGGAGGCCTGCTGGTCGCGCTCTACACCCTCAGCGACTTCGGGGCTGTGTCGATCATGCGCTTCGACGCCTTCACCCGGGTCATCTACACCTCCTACCGGTCCTCCTTCGACCGGACGCCGGCCGCCGTGCTCGGGCTGCTGCTCGTCGCGGTCACGCTCGTGCTCGTCTGGCTCGAGGCGCGAAGCCGGGGCCGGGCGTCCTACTCCCGGGTCGGTCAGGGTGGCGCGCGCCAGGGCGCCGTGTCGCGGCTCGGGCGCCGCCGTCTGCCCGCCCTGCTGCTGCCCGCCACGGTGGCCGGGCTGTCGCTGGGCCTCCCCGCCGCGGCGCTGCTGTACTGGACGGCGGTGGGCGTACGCGGTGGCCTGCCCGGATCCGACCTCGGCGGTGCGGCGGCGACGTCCCTGGCCTTTGCGGCGCTCGGCGCGCTCGTCACGACCCTGCTCGCCATCCCCGTCGGCGTCCTCGCCGCCCGGCGGGCGGGGCGGCTCCCCCGGCTGCTCGAGCGCGCCTCGTGGGCCGGGCACGCACTGCCTGGCATCGTCGTCGCCTTCTCGCTGGTGTTCCTGTCCGTCCGCTACGCGTTCCCGCTCTACCAGCGCACGCCGGTGCTGGTCCTCGCCTACGCCGTGCTGTTCCTGCCGCTCGCGATCGGCGCGGTGCACGCCTCCGCGGCGCAGTCGCCACCCGGGCTCGAGGAGGTGGCCCGCAGCACCGGAGCCGGCCCCACGGCGGTGCTGCGCCGCGTCACCCTGCCCCTGGCCGCCCCCGGCATCGGTGCCGGCGCCGTGCTCGTCTTCCTCACCTGCATGAAGGAGCTGCCTGCGACGCTTCTGCTGCAGCCGCTCGGCTCGGGCACGCTGGCCACCAAGCTGTGGACGGAGACCGGCGTGGCCGCCTACTCCGCCGCCGCGCCGTACGCCGCCCTGCTCGTCCTGCTCTCCGCCCTGCCGACCTACCTGCTCGGGATGCGCACCGGAGCCTTCGACGGCCGAGGCCGCAGGTGAGCGAGCCGGCCCTGCGGGTGCGCGGGGTGCACAAGTCCTACGACGCCCCGGTCCTGACCGGGCTCGACCTGGACGTGCCCGCCGGCTCGCTGGTCGCGCTGCTGGGGCCCTCGGGCTGCGGGAAGACCACCCTGCTGCGGATCGTGGCCGGCTTCGAGCGGTCCGAGGCCGGGAGCGTGGAGGTGGGTGGCCGGCTCGTGGAGGGGCCCGGTCAGGTGCTGCCCCCGGAGCGCCGCCGGGTGGGGGTGGTCCCGCAGGAGGGGGCGCTGTTCCCGCACCTGTCGGTGCACGACAACGTCGCGTTCGGGTTGCCGCGCCAGGAGCGCAAGGGCCTGCGCCCGGAGGAGGTGCTGGAGCTGGTCGGGCTCGCCGGGCTCGGCAGCCGCATGCCGCACGAGCTGTCCGGCGGCCAGCAGCAGCGAGTCGCCGTGGCCCGGGCGCTCGCTCCGAGGCCCTCCCTCGTGCTGCTCGACGAGCCGTTCAGCGCCCTCGACGCGGGGCTGCGGGCCGCCGTCCGCGCGGAGGTCCGCGCCTCGCTCCGCGCCGCGGGCGCCTCGGCTGTCCTCGTCACCCACGACCAGCAGGAGGCGCTGTCGGTCGCCGACGTCGTGGCGGTCGTCCGCGACGGCCGCGTCGTGCAGGCAGCGGACCCGTGGTCGGTCTACGCGGCGCCGGCCGATCTCGGTGTGGCGACCTTCGTCGGGGAGACGATCGTGCTGGGCGGTGAGGCGGCCGGCGGCACGGTGAGCTCACCGCTGGGCGCCCACCGCACGGACTCGGCCCTGCGCGGCCAGGTCGCCGTCGTCATCCGCCCGGAGCAGCTCGAGCTGGCGCCGGCCGACCTGCCGTGCGTGCCGGCGGTCGTGTCGCACCGGGAGTTCTACGGGCACGACGCCCTGCTGCGGCTCGCACTGCCCGGTGGCGCGACGGCCACCGCGCGTACGGCCGGGCATCCGCTGCCGGAGGTCGGCGCGCACGTCGAGGTCGGCGTACGCGGCCCGGTCGTGGTCTTCCCGGCGTGAGCCGCAGCCCGAGCTAGGCCAGGGCCACCAGGTCGGCGAAGTCGTCGCTCCACTGGTCCTCGACGCCGTCGGGCAGCAGCAGCACCTTCTCCGGCGAGAGCGCGAGCACCGCGCCCTCGTCGTGCGTCACCAGAACGACGGCCCCCTTGTAGCCGGCCAGCGCGTTCAGGACCTCGGTGCGGCTGGCCGGGTCGAGGTTGTTGGTGGGCTCGTCGAGCAGCAGCACGTTGGCACCGGACACCACCAGCGTGGCGAGCGCCAGGCGGGTCTTCTCGCCGCCCGACAGCGTGCCCGCGCTCTGGTGCACGACGTCACCGCTGAACAGGAACGAGCCCAGCACGCGACGGGCCTCCTGCTCGGTCAGGTCGGGGCTGGACGTGCGCAGGTTCTCGAGCACGGTGCGGTCGGTGTCGAGGGTGTCGTGCTCCTGCGCGTAGTAGCCGAGGCGCAGCCCGTGGCCCGCGATCACCTCGCCGGTGTCCGCGAGCTCCGTGCCGGACAGCACCCGCAGCAGCGTCGTCTTGCCGGCGCCGTTGAGCCCCAGGACGACCACCCGGGCGCCCCGGTCGATCGCGAGGTCCACGTCCGTGAAGATCTCCAGCGAGCCGTAGGACTTGGACAACCCCTGGGCGGTGAGGGGGGTCTTGCCGCACGGCGCCGGCTCGGGGAAACGGAGCCTGGCCACCCGGTCCTGCGCCCGCTCCCCCTCGAGGCCCGCGAGCAGCCGCTCCGCCCGGCGCGCCATCCCCTGTGCAGCCTTGGCCTTGGTGGCCTTCGCCCGCATCTTGTCCGCCTGCGCCATCAGCACGCCGGCGGTCTTCTCGGCGTTGGCGCGCTCGCGCTTGCGGCGCCGCTCGTCGGTCTCGCGCTGCTGCAGGTAGGTCTTCCAGCCGACGTTGTACTGATCGAGCTCGGCGCGGTTGGCGTCGAGGTGGAACACCTTGTTGACCACGGCGTCGAGCAGCCCCACGTCGTGGCTGATGACGACGAGCCCGCCCTGGTGCTTGCCGAGAAAGCCCCGCAGCCAGGTGATCGAGTCGGCGTCGAGGTGGTTGGTGGGCTCGTCGAGCAGGAGCGTCGTGGCATCGGAGAACAGGATGCGGGCCAGCTCGATCCGGCGCCGCTGGCCACCGGACAGGGTCCCCAGCTGCTGCCCGAGCGCCCGGTCCGGCAGGCCCAGGTTGCTGCAGATCCGCGCCGCCTCGGCCTCCGCGCCGTACCCGCCCAGCGCAGTGAAGCGCTCCTCGAGCCGGCCGTACCGCTCGAGAACCGCCGCGTCGTCGGGCGTCTCGGCGAGCTGCAGCTGGGACTTCTCCAGGTTGCGCAGGATCTCGTCCAGACCCCGGGCTGACAGCACGCGGTCGCGGGCGAGCACGTCGAGGTCGCCGGTGCGCGGGTCCTGCGGGAGGTAGCCCACCGGCGCCGTGTGCGTGATGGTCCCGGCGGCCGGCAGCGTCTCCTTCGCGAGGGTGCGCGTCAGGGTCGTCTTGCCCGCGCCGTTGCGCCCCACCAGGCCGATGCGGTCGCCCGGCTGCACCCGGAAGCTCACGCCGTCGAGCAGCAGGCGCGCGCCCGCGCGCAGCTCGACGTCCTGGACGGTGATCATGCGGGGGCTCCTCGGCGGACGACGGGACGGGCGGCGACTCGCGCCGGCTCAGTCGGTCGTCAAGGGCACCAGGACAGGGTACGCGCCGGCGGGCGCCGCGCCGGCCGCAGCGACCTGGGACGCGGCTAGGACCAGGCGAACGGAGGGGGCGGCTGCGCCGGGCGGTGCATGCGCGCGCGGCGGATCAGCGTGGCGAGGGTGAGGGCCGCGCCGGCGGAGAAGGTGACGAACAGGATCCCGATTCCCAGGAAGATGGGGCCGAGCCGTAGGCCCTCGCCCTGACCGAAGGCCACCGCCGAGCCCCCGAGAGCCTCGTCGCTGGAGGCCCGCACGTCGTACCTGCCGGCGCGGGGGGAGCTCACGAGAGCAAGCGCGGAGCCGGTGGTGGTCCCGGAGTAGGAGTACGAACCCGGGTAGGACCGCAGCGCGAGCGGCGTCTGGTCGGTCGGGTCGGTGATGACGACGTTCACCCGGGGCGGGTTGACGTCGGCACCGGGGCCCTCGACGTAGACGACGTAGCTGCCGGCCTGCATCTCGACGGTTCCGGTCCCGGGGAGGTCGACGCGCTGGTAGTCCTTCTCGGCGCGGATCTGCCCCATGACCGAGGTCAGGCCCCACACCGTCCCGCCGACGAGCGCCAGGACCATCAGCGCGCCGCCGAGCCAGTAGCCCGCCTTGGACCTCACGATCCCCCCACGCAGGGATCGTGGCGGCGGCGGGAGCCCGCGGTCAACCGCTTTCCGGCGACGCCGAAGCCCCACAGCGGTGCGCTGCCTGATGGCGGGCACACTGCTGGGATACCGGCCGCCCAGCCTCAGGAGCAGCATGGACTTCAACGACCGCGCCCGCCTCGACACCTCGCAGGTCAGCGACGTCCGGGGACGGCGCGGAGGTGGCCGCGGGGTGGCACTCGGCGGCGGTGGGCTCGGGATCGTCGGCCTGCTGATCGCGCTCGTGCTCGGGGTCAACCCCGCCGACCTCACCGGTGGAGGGGGGGACTCGCTGGGGACGGGCCCGGTGAGCACCTCGGACCTGGCGCAGCGCTGCCAGACCGGCGCCGACGCGGACCGCGACGAGGACTGCCGCGTGGTCGGCATCGTCAACAGCGTCCAGAGCTTCTGGGCCGGCAAGGTGCGCGGCTACCAGCCGGCGACGACGCAGCTGTTCAGCTCGGCCACCACCACCGGCTGCGGCTCGGCGACCTCCGCGGTCGGCCCGTTCTACTGCCCGGCCGATCAGGGCATCTACCTCGACCTCGGCTTCTTCGAGGTGCTCCGGACGCAGTACGGCGCCTCGGGCGGCGACTTCGCCCAGGCGTACGTCATCGCGCACGAGTACGGCCACCACATCCAGAACCTCACCGGGACGAGCCAGCGGGTGCAGCGCTCCCGCGACCAGGAGGGTCCCCAGTCCGGCTCGGTGCGCCTGGAGCTGCAGGCCGACTGCTTCGCCGGCGCCTGGGCGGCCAGCGCCGTGCAGCGCGACTTCCTCAGCCTCGACGACGCGGACATCCGCGAGGGGCTGTCCGCGGCCGCCGCGGTCGGGGACGACCGGATCCAGGAGAAGTCCACCGGGCGGGTCGACCCCGAGTCGTGGACCCACGGCTCGGCCGAGCAGCGCCAGAAGTGGTTCCGTGCCGGCCTGCGCGGGGGGGATCCGGCCGACTGCGACACCTTCGCGGTCCCCACCGTCTGACGCACCCAGAGCGCTGATTGCGTTCCCGCGGACACGTCTGCACACATCGTGATCCACTTCCGGCCACCACTGAGCGTGCGCTCCTCACTGCAGGGCACGCTGACGATCACGATGTGTGCATGGGTGTCCGCTCACGCCGATGTGGACGTTGCGGCGGGCCGGACGGTGCCGCCGACCATCACGCGGGGGCGCTCACCACGACCTCCGCCGATCAGGGAGCGGTTGCTCGCGCAGCACGCTCAGGCGTGAGCACGAACTCCATGATCAGCGGGTAGACCGGGTCAAACGTTGAAGCCGAGCGCCCTCAGCTGGTCCCGGCCGTCGTCGGTAATCTTGTCGGGGCCCCAGGGCGGCATCCAGACCCAGTTGATCCGCACGTCGTCCACCAGCGGGGCCAGCGCGTTGCGGGTCTGGTCCTCGATGACGTCGGTCAGCGGGCACGCCGCCGAGGTCAGCGTCATGTCGAGCGTCACGGTGTTGTCCTCGTGGACCTGGTTGCCGTAGAGCAGGCCGAGGTCGACGACGTTGATCCCGAGCTCGGGGTCCACGACGTCCTTCATCGCCTCGGTGATGTCGTCCTCGCTGGCCCGGGGCCGCGGGGTGTCGCCGGCCGTCGGCGTGGCGAGGACCTTCGCGGGCCCGTCGGAGGAGGGTGCTGCGGAGGGCCCGTGCGGGTGCGCAGCCGAGCCGATCGTCACGTCGGTGGTCGTGGAGCGCGCCGGCCCCGCCGGCTCGGCTCCCGCCTCGGGCTGGCTGGTCGTCTCGGTCATGCCGATCCTCCTCCGCTCGCCGCGACCGCCTGTGTGGTCGCGTCCTTCCACGCCATCCACCCGAGCAGCGCGCACTTGACGCGCGCCGGGTAACGCGACACCCCGGCGAACGCGATGCCGTCCTCGAGGACGTCCTCGTCCGGCTCGAGCTGCCCGCGGCTCTGCATCAGCTCGAGGAAGGCCTCCGACGTGCGCAGCGCCTCGTCCACCGCCTTGCCGATCACGAGGTCCGACATCACCGACGTGCTCGCCTGGCTGATGGAGCAGCCCTGCCCGTCGTAGGACACGTCGCTCACGAGGCCGCCCGCGATCCGCACCCGCAGCGTGACCTCGTCACCGCAGGTCGGGTTCACGTGGTGGACCTCGACGTCGTACGGGTCGCGCAGCCCCTTGTGGTGCGGGTTGCGGTAGTGGTCCAGGATGATCTCCTGGTACATCGACTCGTTGGACATCAGCGCCGCCAGAAGTCCTGGACGGTGACGATGCCCTCGAGCAGGGCGTCGATCTCCGCGGCGGTGTTGTAGAGGTAGGACGACGCGCGGGTCGTCGCGGCCACGCCGTAGCGACGGCACACCGGCGCCGCGCAGTGGTGGCCGACCCGCACCGCGATCCCGAGCTCGTCGAGGGACTGCCCGACGTCATGGGGATGGATCCCGTCGAGGGCGAAGCTCACTGCTGCGCCGCGCATCTCGGTGGTCTCCGGCCCGATCACCCGGACGCCGTCGAGGCGGCGCAGCCCGTCGAGCAGCTGCGCCGTGAGGGCGTGCTCGTGCGCCGCGATGCGCTCCAGGCCCACCGCCTGCAGGTAGTCGCAGGCGGCGGCCAGCGCCACCGCCTGGCTGATGACCGGGGTGCCGGCCTCGAAGCGGTCAGGAGCCGGCGCGTAGGTCGAGCCGGACATCTGCACGGTCTCGATCATCGAGCCGCCACCCAGGAAGGGCGGCATGGCGTCGAGCAGGTCCTTACGGCCCCAGAGCACGCCGACACCCGAGGGCCCCAGCATCTTGTGGCCCGTCAGGACGTAGAAGTCCACCCCCAGGTCCGTCACGTCCACCCGCTGGTGCGGTGCGGACTGCGCGCCGTCGAGCAGCGTGAACGCACCCACCGTGCGGGCCCGGTGCACGAGCGCCTCGACCGGGTTGGCGGTCCCGAGGATGTTGCTCACGTGGACGAAGGCCAGCACCTTGGTGCGCTCGTTCACCAGGGCGTCGAGGTCGGTCAGGTCGAGCCGACCGTCGTCGCCGAGCGGGATCCAGCGCAGCGTCGCGCCGGTCCGCTGGCACAGCATCTGCCACGGGACGAGGTTGGAGTGGTGCTCCATCTCGGTGATGCAGACCTCGTCGCCGGGGCCGAGGTGGAACGGGGAGCCGGGTGCGGCGTTGCCGAAGGAGTAGGCGACCAGGTTGATGCACTCGGTGACGTTCTTGGTGAACACCACCTCGTCGGGCTGCGCACCGAGGAAGGCGGCCACCGTTGCGCGCGCGGACTCGTAGCAGTCCGTGGCCTCCTGGCTCAGGGTGTGCACGCCCCGGTGCACGTTGCTGTAGTGCTGCTCGACGAAGGCGCGTTCGGCGTCGAGGACCTGCCGGGGCTTGTGCGAGCTGGAGGCGTTGTCGAGGTAGACCAGCGGGCGTCCGTGCACCTGGCGGGACAGCACCGCGAAGTCGGACCGGACCGCGTCGACGTCGTAGCCCGCAGCCAGGTCCGGGAGAACCACGGCGGTCATGCCGGGGCCACCACCCCTGGCAGCACCGGGCTCGTCGGCAGCCCGCGACCGCCGGCCGGCGTCAGCGCGTCGACGCCGTACTTGGCGTAGCCGTGCGCCTCGAGCTCGTCGGCCAGCTCCGGGCCGCCGGACTCGGCGATCCGGCCCTTGACGAAGACGTGCACGAAGTCGGGGCTGATGTAGTTGAGGATCCGGGTGTAGTGGGTGATCAGCACCACGCCGGTCGTGCCGCCGGCGCGTACGCGGTTGACGCCCTCGGACACCACGCGCAGCGCGTCGACGTCGAGGCCCGAGTCGGTCTCGTCCAGGATGGCGACCTTCGGGCGGAGCAGCTCGAGCTGGAGGATCTCGTGGCGCTTCTTCTCACCGCCGGAGAAGCCCTCGTTGACGCTGCGCTCGGAGAAGCCCGGGTCCATCTCGAGGCGGGACATCGCCTCCTTCTGCTCCTTGACCCACAGGCGGAGCTTGGGCGCCTCGCCGCGGATCGCGGTGGCGGCGGACCGCAGGAAGTTCGAGACCGACACGCCGGGGACCTCGACGGGGTACTGCATCGCGAGGAAGAGGCCCGCCCGCGCCCGCTCGTCGATGCTCATCGCGAGGACGTCCTCGCCGTCGAGCGTGACGGTGCCTGCGGTGACGGTGTACTTCGGGTGCCCGGCGACGGCGTACGCGAGCGTGGACTTGCCGGAGCCGTTCGGGCCCATGATGGCGTGGGTCTCCCCCGGCCGGATGGTCAGGTCGACGCCGGTGAGGATCTCCTTGTCGGCCCCGTCGGTCTCCACCGAGACGTGCAGGTCCCGGATCTCGAGGGTCGCGCCGGCGGTGGGAACGGTCATGGGTCAGGACTCCATCTGCAGGAGGACGTCGTCGCCCTCGACGGTCACGGGAAAGGTCGGTACGGGGCGGATGGCGGGCAGGCCGGTGGGCGCCCCCGTGCGCAGGTCGAAGCGCGACCCGTGCAGCCAGCACTCGATCGTGCCGTTGTCCACGTCGCCCTCGGACAGGGCAACGTCGGCATGGGAGCAGCGGTCGAGGATCGCGAAGACCTCCCCGTTGGAGCGGGCGATGCAGACGGGGCGGCCGCCCACCTCGACCCGCAGGGACCCTTCCTGAGGTATCTGGGTCAACGCGCAGACGCGGACTGCTCTTCCGGCGGCCTTCATGCGAACGCCCGGCCGAGCTCGTCCTCGATGAGCGCCATCAGGCGCTCCTCCAGGGCCGGGACACCGAGCGACTCGATGACCTCGGCGAAGAACCCCCGGACCACCATGCGGCGCGCGTCGTCGGCCGGTATGCCGCGCGCGCGAAGGTAGAACAGCTGCTCGTCGTCGAAGCGGCCTGTGGCGCTGGCGTGTCCCGCGCCGGCGATCTCCCCCGTCTCGATCTCGAGGTTGGGCACCGAGTCGGCGCGGGCCTCCGGGGTGAGCAGCAGGTTGCGGTTGAGCTCATAGGTGTCGGTGCCCTCGGCCGCGGCCCGGATCAGGACGTCCCCGACCCACACCGTGTGGGCCTCGTCGCCCTGCAGTGCGGACTTGTAGGTCACCCGGCTGCGGCAGTGCGGCGCGCTGTGGTCCACCAGCAGGCGGTGCTCCAGGTGCTGCCCGCCGTCGGCGAAGGAGACCCCGCGCAGCTCGACGTCGCCTCCTGGCCCGTCGAAGTCGACGGTCTCGGTGATGCGGACGAGGTCGCCGCCCAGGCTGACCTGCGTGGACAGCAGCCGGGCGTCGCGGCCCAGCCGGCTCGCGACGTGGGCGACGTGCAGCGTGTCCGGCGCCCAGTCCTGCACCTGCACGAGCTGCAGCTGCGCCCCGTCGCCGATGAGCACCGACACGCAGGCCGCGTAGTGCGCGCTGCCGGCGTGCTCGAGAACGACCGTGGCGCGGGCCTGCTCGGCGATGTCGAGGACGACGTGTCCCCAGACCACCTCGCCGGTGCCCGTGCCGGTCAGCCGCAGCACGACCGGCGCGTCGAGCTCAGCACCCTTGGGGACCCGCACGACCAGCGCGTCGCCGGCGCGGGCGAGCGCGAGGGCGGCCAGCCGGTCGACCGGCAGCGGGACGTCGACCGAACCGGCGGGCAGCTCGAGCAGCTCTGCACCCGGCGGCACCTCGCTGTCGACCGAGAGGTGGGCGGCGGACGGGGCGGCGTCGAGCAGCGGGCGCACCCGGTCGATCGGGGTGAAGCGCCACTCCTCCTCCCGCCCGGTGGGCAGGACGAAGGCATCCGGGTCCGCGGAGCGCAGCCGCTCCGGGCGTACGTCGGCGGGGCTGCGCGGTGTGGAGGGGCGCACACCCACCGCGATGGACCCGTCGGTGATGCCTCCCGTCTCCTTCAGCGCCGCCCGTTCGGTGGCGAGCACGTCGGCCATCGACCCGGCCGACCCTGCACTGCTGGCCAGCCCATCGGTCCTAACCAACAGAGCCCTCCATCTGCAGCTCGATGAGCCGGTTGAGCTCCAGCGCGTACTCCATCGGGAGCTCGCGGGCGATCGGCTCGACGAAGCCGCGGACCACCATTGCCATGGCCTCCTGCTCGGTCATGCCGCGGCTGCGCAGGTAGAACAGCTGGTCGTCGCCGACCTTGCTCACGGTGGCCTCGTGGCCGAGCGAGACGTCGTCCTCGCGGACGTCGACGTAGGGGTAGGTGTCGCTGCGGCTGATCGTGTCGACGAGCAGGGCGTCGCAGACGACGTTGCTCTTCGAGCCGGTCGCGCCCTCCTGCACCTGGACCAGACCGCGGTAGGACGTGCGGCCGCCGCCGCGCGCGACGGACTTCGACACGATGTTGGAGGTCGTACGCGGCGCCGCGTGCACCATCTTCGCGCCCGCGTCCTGGTGCTGCCCCTCACCCGCGAACGCCACCGACAGGGTCTCGCCGGAGGCGCGCTCACCCAGCAGGTAGCAGGCCGGGTACTTCATCGTCACCTTGGAGCCGATGTTGCCGTCGATCCACTCCATGCGCCCGCCCTCGTGCACGGCGGTCCGCTTGGTGACGAGGTTGTAGACGTTGTTGGACCAGTTCTGGATCGTCGTGTAGCGGACGTGGGCGTCCTTCTTCACGATGATCTCGACGACCGCGGAGTGCAGCGAGTCGGAGCTGTAGATCGGGGCGGTGCAGCCCTCGACGTAGTGCACCGAGGAGCCCTCGTCGGCGATGATGAGCGTGCGCTCGAACTGGCCCATGTTCTCGGTGTTGATGCGGAAGTAGGCCTGCAGCGGGATGTCCACCACGACCCCCGGCGGCACGTAGATGAACGAGCCACCCGACCAGACCGCGGTGTTGAGCGCCGCGAACTTGTTGTCGCCCACCGGGATGACGGACCCGAAGTACTCCCGGAACAGCTCGGGCTGCTCCTTCAGGGCGGTGTCGGTGTCGAGGAACAGCACGCCCTTGTCCTCGAGGTCCTGACGGATCGAGTGGTAGACCACCTCGGACTCGTACTGCGCCGCCACACCGGCAACCAGGCGCTGCTTCTCCGCCTCGGGGATCCCGAGCTTGTCGTAGGTGTTCTTGATGTCCTCGGGCAGCTCCTCCCAGCTGGTGGCCTGCTTCTCCGAGGACCGCACGAAGTACTTGATGTTGTCGAAGTCGATGCCCGACAGGTCCGAGCCCCAGGTCGGCATGGGCTTCTTGCCGAACAGCTTGAGGCCCTTGAGCCGCAGGTCGAGCATCCAGTCGGGCTCGCTCTTCTTGGCCGAGATGTCCCGCACCACCGCCTCGTTGACGCCGCGGGTCGCGGCGGCGCCCGCGACGTCGGAGTCCGACCAGCCGAACTTGTAGCTGCCGAGGCCTTCGAGCTGGTCAGAGGTCGTGGTCATCGCGGTGCCTTCACTGTCGGGGTGGGGATGAAGGTGGTGCACACGCCGTCGCCGTGGGCGATCGTCGCGAGTCGTTGGACGTGCACGTCGAGCAGCCGGCTGATCGCGGCGGTCTCGGCGTCGCACAGCTGCGGGAACTCCGCAGCCACGTGCTGCACGGGGCAGTGGTGCTGGCACAGCTGCAGGCCGATGCCGTGCTCGGAGGTGGCCGCGGCGTAGCCGTCCTCCGACAGCGCCTCGGCCAGAACGGCGGGCCGCTCGGCGGGGGCCACGGAGCTCAGCCGGTCGGAGTAGCGATCCTCGAGCTCGGCGACCCGCTGCTGGGCGAACCGCTCGACCGCGGCTGTGCCGCCGCTCGCCGCGAGGAAGCGCAGGGCGCTGGCGGCCAGGTCGTCGTAGGCGGCTGGACCGCAGGCGTGCCCCGCGTCGGTGAGCATGTAGAGGCGGGCCGGCCGGCCGCGGCCGCGCAGCCCACGGGTGCGGGGCTCGCGGGTCGTGACGGTTCCGTCGGCCAGCAGCGCGTCGAGGTGCCGGCGGACCCCGGCCGCGCTCACGCCCAGGCGCTCGCTGAGCACGGCGGCGGTGGAGGGACCCATCTCGAGGAGCAGGGTGCGCACGCGCTCGCGGGTGGCGGTGCGCTGGGCGGCGCCCTCCGCCACCGCCGAGTGCGCGACCGTGCGCGCGGAGGAGCGCGCGAGGGTCTGTGCCGTCGAGGGCGCCGTCGAGGGCGCGGGCGACCGGCGCGCCGGGTTCGCCACGGATTTCACAACGACAGTGTTGCGTATATACCGGCCGGCGTCGAATCCAGGGCTCCCCTCGTAGGCTCTGGCCGTGACCGGAGCCGCCCTCGAGGTTCTGGACCTGGCCAAGCGGTACGCGGGGCGCGCGGTCGTCGACTGCCTGTCCTTCTCGGTGCGTCCGGGCACCGTCTTCGCGCTGCTCGGCCCCAACGGCGCAGGCAAGACCACCACGGTGGAGATCTGCGAGGGCTTCCGGTCCGCCGACGCCGGCGAGGTCCACGTGCTCGGCCTTCCTCCCCGCGACCGGTCGCTGCGCTCGCGGGTGGGGGTGATGCCGCAGTCCGGCGGCGCCTACCCGGGCCTGCGGGCCCGCGAGATGCTGCGGCTGGTGGCCTCCTTCGCCGCGCACCCCCTCCCGCCGGACGAGCTGCTGGACCGACTGGGGCTCGGCGAGGTCGCGGACACGGCCTACCGCCGCCTGTCCGGCGGTCAGCAGCAGCGCCTGTCGCTGGCGCTGGCCGTCGTCGGGCGCCCCGAGCTGGTGTTCCTCGACGAGCCCACCGCCGGGCTCGACCCTCAGGCCCGCCGCGCGACATGGGAGCTGGTGGAGGCGCTGCGCTCCGACGGCGTGACGGTCGTGCTGACGACCCACCTGCTGGACGAGGCCGAGCGGCTCGCCGACGACGTCGTCATCCTCGACGCGGGCCGGGTCGTTGCGGCCGGCACCGTCGCCGAGCTGACAGCGTCCGGCGCCGCCGGTCAGCTCCGCTTCCTCGCCCCGGCGGGGCTGGACCTCGGCGCGCTGCTGGCCGACCTGCCGGCCGGCTGCTCGGCGACGGAGTCGCCGGCCGGCCACTACCTCGTCGAGGGGGCCGTCGACCCGCGGCTGCTCGCGACCGTCGCCACCTGGTGCGCGGACCGGGGGGTGCTCGCGCGGGACCTGCGGGTGCAGACCCGCACCCTCGAGGACGTCTTCCTCGAGCTCACCGGGCCGGAGCCGCGCGCGTGACCGCCTGGCCCCCCGGCGCCCTCGCCCCGCAGCCGGGGGCGGCGCCGCTGCCGAGGATGCTGCGGGCCCAGACCCGCGCCGAGCTCACCCTCGTGCTGCGCAACGGCGAGCAGGTGCTGCTCAGCCTCGTCATCCCGCTCGGACTGCTGGTCCTGCTCGTCACCGTGCCGTTCGTCGACGTGGACGGCCAGGAGCGGGCGGACTTCTTCGTACCGGGGGTGCTGGCGCTGGCCGTCATGTCCACCGCGTTCACCGGTCAGGCCATCGGAGTCGGGTTCGAGCGGCAGTACGGCGTGCTCAAGCGGCTGGGCGCGACCCCGCTTCCGCGAGCCGTGCTGCTTGCGGCCAAGACGCTCGCGGTGCTGGCGGTCGAGGTGCTTCAGGTGATGCTGATCTGCCTCACCGGACTGCTGCTCGGCTGGAACCCCAGCGGGTCGGCAGCGGCGGTGGTGGCTCTGGTTCTGCTCGGCACCGTCGCCTTCAGCGGGCTCGGGCTGCTGCTGGGCGGGACGCTGCGGGGGCTGACGACCCTGGCCGCGGCCAACCTCGTCTGGTTCGTGCTGCTGGTCCTCGGCGGGATCCTGTTCCCGCTGGCGGCCTTCGGTGCCGCCGAGCCGGCCCTGTCCCTCCTGCCGAGCGCTGCGCTGTCCAGCGGCCTGCGCGAGGTCCTCACTGCCGGGGAGCTCCCGCTGCAGCCTCTTGCGACGCTCGCCGTGTGGGCCGTCGGGTCCCTCGCCGCCGCGAGCCGGCTCTTCCGCTGGGAGTAGCGGGGATCACGCACGGCGGGAGGCCGCCTACCCGCCGCCGCCCTACCCTGAAGACGTGCCCGTGCTCCGCCGACCCGCCTCGCGCACGGTGCGCCGGTTGGCCCTCGCGAGCGTCGTCGCCAACAGCGCCATCGTCGTCACGGGCGGCGCTGTGCGCCTCACCGCCTCCGGACTGGGCTGCCCCACCTGGCCGCGGTGCACGACCACCACCTACACCCCGACCGCGGAGTACGCCGTCCACGGCGTCATCGAGTTCGGCAACCGGCTGCTCACCTTCGTGCTCACGGCCGTCGTGGCCGCCTGCCTCGTCGCCGTCTGGCGCCAGCGCCCGGTGCGCCCGGGCATGCGCCGGCTGGCCACGCTGGTCTTCCTCGGCATCCCGGCGCAGGCGCTGCTCGGCGGCGTCACCGTCCTCACCGGGCTCAACCCGTGGACCGTGATGGCCCACTTCCTGCTGTCGATGGTGCTGATCGCGCTCGCGGTCGTCCTGCACGCCCGCGCCGGGGAGGGCGACCTGCCGCCGCGGCTCCTCGTGCCCCCGCCCCTGCAACGCCTCGGGTACGGGCTCCTCGCCCTCGTCGCGGCGACCCTGGTGGCCGGCACCGTCGTCACGGGGAGCGGCCCCCACTCGGGCGACCCGGCAGCCGGACGCACCGGTCTGGACCCGGCGACGGTGAGCCAGGTGCACGCGGACCTGGTGTTCCTGCTGATCGGGCTGACCGTGGCCTTCCTCGTCGCCCTTCGGGCCACGGGAGCTCCCCCGGCGGCGCTGCGCTCGATGGGCGTCCTGCTGGGCGTGGAGCTCGCACAGGGGCTGCTCGGCCTGGTGCAGTACTTCACCGACCTGCCGGTGATCCTGGTGGGGCTGCACCTGGCCGGGGCCTGCGCTGTCCTGGTCGCCGCTGTGCAGGCGGTGCTCGCCCTTCGCGACCGGGGCCCCCTCGCTGCCGCCCCGCCACCGGCCGCTCCGGCCGACCGCGAGCTCAGCCCCGCAGCCGGCACAGGACGGCCTCGGCACAGCGCTCCGCCGATCCGGGCGAGGTGAACAGGAACAGCGACGGCTCGGTCAGCTCGAGCTCCATCAGCAGCGGCTCCCCGTCCGGCCCCGGCGCCAGGTCCACCCGCGCGTACAGCAGGGGGCCGGGCGCGGCCGCCAGGGCCGCTGCGGCGACGGCGTGCTCGGCCGGTGTCGGCCGGCGGGGCGAGATCTCGACCTCGTGCGGAAGGCCGGCCCCCGGCGCGAGCACAGGTCCCTTGCGGGCGGCGTGGCTGAAGGCGCCGCCGAAGAACAGCAGCGCGCTCTCGCCTGCCTCGTCGATCCGCGCCAGGTAGGGCTGTACCAGCACCGCGCGTCCCGCCGCCAGCAGCCCGCCCGCATGCCCGGAGGAGTCCTGCCCGGCGCAGAAGCGCACCGTGTCCCGGGAGCCGGCGGACACGGCGGGCTTCACGACGTGCTCGTACTCCGGCGGCTCGTAGCTCTGGCCGGGGGCGACGAACTCCGTCGGAACGACCGGCACCCCCGCGTCGAGGAGGGCGCTCAGGTAGTGCTTGTCGGTGTTCCAGCAGAGCGTCGCGGACGGGTTGGCGAGCCGCGGCACGGACGCTGCCCAGTCGAGGAACTGCGCGCGCCGCGACGTGTAGTCCCAGGTCGAGCGGACGACCACCAGGTCGTAGGAGCCCCAGTCCGCCGGGGCGTCCCAGACCACGGGAAGCGCGTCGACGTCGAGGGCGTCCAGCGCGGCCAGCAGAGCCTGGCCGTCCACGTCATGACCCCACGAGCCGGCGGCGGTGGCCAGCGCCACCCGGGGGCGGACGGTCGTCAGAGCAGTGCGTCGAGCGCGACGGCCACGAACAGCATCGCCAGGTAGGTGATCGACCAGTGGAACAGCCGCATCGGCACCGGCTCGTCGCCAGTGAGCACCCGCGCCCGCAGGAGGTGGGCCTCGCGCAGGAAGACCGCGCCCAGGATCCCCGCCGACACGGCGTAGAGCGGGCCGGAAGCGCCGAGCGGCGCGACCAGCAGGAAGGAGGACGCCACCATGGCCCAGGAGTAGGCGACGATCCGGCCGGCGACGACGGCGGGGCTCGCCACGACCGGCAGCATCGGCACGCCCGCCGCGGCGTAGTCCTCGCGGTAGCGCATCGCCAGCGGCCAGTAGTGCGGGGGCGTCCAGAAGAAGATGATCGCGAAGAGCACCCACGG
Organism: Mycobacteriales bacterium; assembly: GCA_030447385.1. Taxonomy (GTDB): domain Bacteria; phylum Actinomycetota; class Actinomycetes; order Mycobacteriales; family SCTD01; genus SCTD01. Next base: position 454,523 of record JAUJOY010000002.1, on the reverse strand, counting down.
CTCCCAGCCGAGGGTGCCGGTCACCGCAGCCCAGCCGATGAGCACCGGCATGCAGCCCGCGGCGCCGCCCCAGACGATGTTCTGGGAGGTCCGCCGCTTGAGCACCATCGTGTAGACGACGACGTAGAAGGCGATCGCAGCGACGGCCAGCGTGGCCGCCAGGAGGTTGGTGGTCAGGGCGAGCAGCGCGGTCGCGAGCACACCGAGCACGAGGCCGAACGCCAGGGCGGCCCGCGGGGTCACGGTGTGGCGCACCAGCGGACGCCGGGCCGTGCGGTGCATGAGCTCGTCGATGTCGCGGTCGACGTAGCAGTTGAGGGCGTTGGCGCTGCCCGCTGCGAGCGCCCCCCCGAGCAGCGTCACGAGGACCAGCCCCAGCGAGGGCATCCCACGCTCGGCGAGGATCATCGTCGGCACCGTCGTCACGAGCAGCAGCTCGATGATGCGTGGCTTGGTCAGCGCGAGGTAGGCCCCGGCGGTGGCCAGGAGACCGGCTCGTCCGGCCCGCGCCGGTGCTGCGGGCGCTGCGGGACCCGATGCCCCCGCCGCAGCAACCGGGTCCGCGAGCGTCGTCACGAGTGGAGCCTACCGACCGGGCACGGCCCGGGCCTTCCCAGGCAGCCGCCGGAATCCGTGCGCCTCCGGTCGCACAGCAGACACGTAACGGCGCTAGGGTCGGCAACGCACGCCGGCCCGCCCGGGACGCCCGGCTAACGATGGAGGGCGACCGCCCGTATGAGCAACGCGCAGACCCCCACTCCTGCCCTCGTCTGGGGCGACCTCGACCGTGCTGCCGTCGACGTGTCCCGCGCCCTCGCGATGGATGCCGTCGAGCAGGCCGGCTCCGGCCACCCCGGCACGGCCATGAGCCTTGCTCCCGCCGCGTACCTGCTCTACCAGCGCCTGCTGCGACACGACCCCAGCGACCCGGACTGGACGGGTCGCGACCGGTTCGTGCTGTCCTGCGGGCACACCAGCCTCACCCTCTACGTCCAGCTCTACCTGTCCGGCTACGGGCTGACCCTCGAGGACCTGTCGCACCTTCGGCAGTGGGCGTCACCGACCCCCGGCCACCCCGAGCACGGCCACACGCCCGGCGTCGAGGTGACCACCGGACCGCTCGGCCAGGGCATCGGCAACGCCGTCGGCATGGCGATGGCCTCGCGCCGTGAGCGCGGCCTGCTCGACCCGGACACCGCCCCCGGCAAGAGCCCGTTCGACCACACCATCTGGTGCGTGGCCTCCGACGGCGACATCGAGGAGGGCATCAGCGGCGAGGCCTCCTCCCTCGCGGGCCACCAGCGCCTCGGCAACCTCGTCGTCCTCTACGACGACAACAAGATCTCGATCGAGGGCGACACCCAGACCGCGCTGAGCGAGAACGTGGCTCTTCGCTACGAGGCATACGGCTGGCACGTGCAGCGGGTCGAGGACGGAAACGACGTCGAGGAGCTCTACAACGCGCTGGTCACTGCGCAGGCGACGACCGACCGGCCGTCCTTCGTCTCGATGAAGACGATCATCGGCTACCCGGCGCCCAACCTGCAGAACACCGGCAAGGCGCACGGCGCCGCCCTCGGAGCCGACGAGGTCGCCGCCACCAAGAAGGCCATCGGCTTCCCGGTGGACACCAACTTCCATGCCCCCGACGAGGTCGTGGCGCACGCCCGCGAGGTCGTCGTGCGCGGTCGGGCGATGCGGGCGGCGTGGCAGAAGGACTACGACGCCTGGGCGAGCAAGAACCCCGAGGCCAAGGCTCTGCACGACCGCATGAGCGAGCGGCGCCTGCCCGAGGGGTGGACCGAGGCGCTGCCGACCTTCGACGCCGACCAGAAGGGCGTCGCCACCCGCAAGGCGAGCGGTGCGGTGCTCAGCGCGCTGGCCGAGCCGCTGCCCGAGCTGTGGGGCGGGTCGGCCGATCTCGCGGAGAGCAATAACACCACGATGAAGGGCGCGGACTCGTTCCTGCCCGAGGACAACCCGCTACCCGAGGCCAACCCCTACGGCCGCACGCTGCACTTCGGCATCCGCGAGCACGCCATGGGCGCGGTCATGAACGGCATCACCCTGCATGGCGGCACCCGCGTCTACGGCGGCACCTTCCTGGTGTTCAGCGACTACATGCGCGGGGCCGTGCGCCTGGCCGCCCTGATGAAGCTGCCGGTGATCTACGTGTGGACGCACGACTCGATCGGCCTCGGCGAGGACGGGCCGACCCACCAGCCGATCGAGCACCTCGCCGCGCTGCGGGCGCTGCCCGGACTGGACGTCGTGCGGCCCGCGGACGCCAACGAGACCGTCGTCGCGTGGCGCACGATCCTCGAGCACACCGACCGGCCGGCCGGACTGTGCCTGACCCGGCAGAACGTGCCGACGTTCGACCGCTCGGTGTTCCGCCCCGCGGAGGGCGCCGCGCGCGGCGCGTACGTGCTGCGCGACGCCTCCAACGGCCAGCCAGAGGTGCTGCTGGTCGGCACCGGGTCCGAGGTGCAGATCTGCGTGGCTGCCCAGGAGGTGCTCGAGGCCGACGGGGTCCCGACCCGGGTCGTGTCGATGCCGTGCGTCGAGTGGTTCCGGGAGCAGGACGAGGCCTACAAGGCGAGCGTCTTCCCCTCCGCCGTCCGGGCCCGCGTGTCGGTCGAGGCTGCGGTCTCCCAGGGCTGGCACGAGTGGGTCGGGGACGCCGGCGAGTGCGTCGCGCTCGAGCACTTCGGTGCCAGCGCCCCCTACGACGTCCTGTACGAGCAGTTCGGCCTCACCGCCGATCGTGTGGCCGCAGCAGCACGTGCGTCCTTGTCGAAGTTGGGCATGACCTCCAGCGGCAACTGACGCAACGACCCTGGGAGCCCCCGTGACCGACGCCCTCGCCGACCTGTCCACCGCCGGGGTCGCGGTCTGGCTGGACGACCTGTCACGGGGGCGCCTGCAGTCGGGCAACCTCGCCGACCTCGTGCAGAACCGGAACGTCGTCGGGGTCACGACCAACCCGTCGATCTTCCAGAAGGCGCTGTCCGAGGGCGAGGCCTACGACGAGCAGGTGCGCGACCTCGCCCTGCGGGGCACCGACATCGGCGAGGCGGTGCGGGCGCTCACGACGTACGACGTGCGCTGGGCCTGCGACGTGCTGGCGCCGGCCCACGACGCGACCGACGGGGTCGACGGCCGGGTGTCGATCGAGGTGGACCCCCGGATCGCGCACGACGCCGAGCGCACCGTCGCGGAGGCCAAGGCGCTGTGGTGGCTGGTGGACCGGCCCAACCTGTTCATCAAGATCCCGGCCACCCTCGCCGGCCTGCCCGCGATCACGAAGACCCTGGCGGAGGGCATCAGCGTCAACGTCACGCTGATCTTCTCCCTCGAGCGCTACGAGGCGGTCATGGAGGCGTTCCTGACCGGGATGGAGCAGGCGCGCGACGCGGGACGCGACCTGTCCCGCCTGAGCTCGGTGGCCTCGTTCTTCGTCTCCCGGGTGGACAGCGCCATCGACCCGCTGCTCGGGCAGGACTCCGACCTGCGCGGCAAGGCGGCGATCGCCAACGCGCGACTGGCCTACTCCCGCTACGAGAAGGTGTTCTCGGGCGAGCGCTGGAAGGCGCTGGAGCAGGCGGGCGCGCGCCCGCAGCGCCCGCTGTGGGCCTCGACCGGCGTCAAGGACCCGGCCTACGACGACACGCTGTACGTCGTGGACCTCGTCGCGCCCGGCACCGTCAACACCATGCCGGAGGCCACGCTCGACGCCGTCTTCGACCACGGCAAGGTCCGCGGCGACGCGGTGGCCGGCACCTACGCCGAGGCGCAGCAGGTGCTCGACGACCTCGCCGCGGCGGGGATCTCCTACGACGACGTCGTGGACACCCTGGAGCGGGAGGGTGTGACGAAGTTCGAGGACGCCTGGAACTCGCTGATCAAGTCGGTCTCCGAGCAGCTCGAGAAGGCGGGCGCCGACATCGGGCCCGACGGCACCGCCGACCCCGCGGGGAGCGGCCCGGCCGCCGCGTCCCCCGAGAGCGGCGGGGAGTGAGCAGCCCGCAGGCCGGTGAGGTCGCCGCGGGGGGCCTGTGCGTGCGGACGGCCGGCGCCTCCCTCGTCGCCGCCGCCCGGGCCGTTCTGGACGCTGCCGCGGAGCAGGACCTGCCCGGCGCGCTGACGGGCAGGGACGCGACGCTGTGGGGCGCGGACGCCGCCGCGGAAGCCGGCATCCGCCTGGGCTGGCTCGACGCAGTCGCGACGGGTCGGGAGCTGCTGCCGCAGGTGCTCGCGCTGCGCGAAGAGCTCGCCGGCGAGGGCGTGCAGCGGGTCGTGCTCTGCGGGATGGGTGGCTCCTCGCTCGCACCGGAGGTCATCTGCGCCAGCTCCGGCTCGCCGCTCGTCGTGGTGGACACGACCGACCCCGGGCAGGTCCGCGCCGCGTTCTCGGACCTGGACCGCACCGTCGTCGTCGTGTCCTCCAAGTCCGGCGGGACGCTGGAGACCGACAGCCACCGGCGGGCGGCCCGCGCAGCCTTCGAGGCCGCGGGCCTCGACCCGGCTCGCCGCGTCGTGGTGGTCACCGACCCCGGCTCGCCGTTCGAGAAGGCGGCCCGCGAGGAGGGCACCCGGGCGGTGTTCCTGGCCGATCCCGACGTGGGCGGGCGCTACTCCGCCCTCACCGCCTTCGGCCTGGTGCCGGCGGGGCTGGCGGGAGTCGACATCGCCCGGCTGCTGGACGAGGCCGCCGCTCTGGAGCCCTCCCTCGGCGCGACGACGGGCAACCCCGCGCTGGCGCTGGGCGCCGCTCTCGGCGGCGGCGCGATCGCCGGACGCGACAAGCTCGTGCTGCCTCCCGGGGAGCATCCTGGTTTCGGCGACTGGGCCGAGCAGCTGGTGGCCGAGTCGACCGGCAAGCAGGGCAGGGGCCTGCTGCCGATCGTGGTCGAAGGCGCGGACGCCCCCGGGACGGAACCCGCCGCCGACAGCCACCTGGTCGTGACGGATGCGGCGACCGCGCCCGGTCCCGAGATACCGCACACCATCGTGACCGGGCCCCTCGGCGCGAAGTTCCTCGCGTGGGAGTACGCCACCGCCGTCGCCGCGGTGCCGATGCGCATCAACCCCTTCGACCAGCCGAACGTGCAGGAGAGCAAGAACAACACCGGCGCGATCCTGGACGGCCACGCTCCGCTGGCCGACCGCAGCCCGCTGTTCGTCGAGGGCGGCGTGGAGGTCTACGCCACCGGGGACCTGCTCGCGGAGGTCGACTCCCTGGCGGGAGCGCTCGAGGCGCTGCTCGCGGCCGTACCCGAACGCGGCTACCTCGCGGTGATGGCCTACCTCGACCGGGTAGCCGACGCCGAGGCCCTGCGCCTGCGCGCCCTTCTCGCCCGCCGACTGGCCCACCCGGTGACGTTCGGCTGGGCCCCGCGCTTCCTGCACTCCACCGGGCAGTTCCACAAGGGCGGCCCGCAGACCGGGGCCTTCCTGCAGCTGACCGGCGCGGTGACGGAGGACCTCGAGATCCCGGGCCGGCCCTACACCTTCGGGACGCTGCAGGCCGCCCAGGCCCGGGGCGACCTGCGGGCGCTCGAGGAGCGGGACCGGCCGGTGCTCAACGTGCACCTGACCGACCGAGCGGCCGGTCTGGCCGCCCTGCTGTCCGCCGGGGAGGGCGGATGACCAACCCGCTGCGCTCACCGGGCGACCGGCGCCTGCCGCGCGTTCCCGAGCCGTGCGCGCTCGTCGTCTTCGGCGCCACCGGCGACCTGGCGCGCAAGAAGCTGATCCCCGCGGTCTACGACCTGGCCAACCGCGGCCTGCTGCCCGCCGGCTTCGTGCTGCTCGGCTTCGCCCGCCGTGACTGGGGCCACGGCGACTTCGAGCAGGTGGCCCGTACCGCGGCGCAGAAGGGGGCCCGCACCGAGTTCCGCGAGTCCACCTGGCAGCGCCTGTCGGACTCGATCAAGTTCCTGCCGGGCTCCTTCGACGACGACGCCGCCTTCGACACCCTCGCCGCGACGCTCGCGGACCTCGACGCCACGCACGGGACCATGGGCAACGCCGCCTTCTACCTGTCGATCCCGCCCGCGGCGTTCCCGGTGGTGCTCAAGCAGATGCAGCGCACCGGCATGGCCGACAACTCCGAGTGCCGCGCGTGGCGTCGGGTCGTGGTCGAGAAGCCGTTCGGTCACGACCTCGCGTCCTCGCGGGAGCTCAACGACCTGGTGGACGACGTGTTCACCGCGCAGGACGTCTTCCGCATCGACCACTACCTGGGCAAGGAGACCGTCCAGAACCTCATGGCCCTGCGGTTCGCCAACACCCTGTTCGAGCCGATCTGGAACAGCCACCACGTCGACTCGGTGCAGATCACGATGGCCGAGGACGTGGGGATCGGGACCCGCGCGGCGTTCTACGAGGAGACCGGCGCCGCCAGGGACGTGCTGCAGAACCACCTGCTGCAGCTGCTCGCCCTCACGGCCATGGAGGAGCCGGTCGGCTTCGACGCCGAGAGCCTGCGCACCGAGAAGCGCAAGGTGCTCGGCGCGCTGAAGCCCCCCGTCGACCTCGCAGCCCATGCCGTGCGCGGGCAGTACGACCAGGGCTGGCTGGCCGGCGAGCGGGTGCAGGCCTACCGCGCGGAGGAGGGGGTGGCGGCGGACAGCCGTACCGAGACCTACGCGGCCGTACGCCTCGAGATCGAGACGAGGCGCTGGGCCGGCGTGCCGTTCTACCTGCGCACCGGCAAGCGGCTCCCGCGGCGGGTCACCGAGATCGCCGTGGTGTTCCGCAAGGCGCCGCACCTGCCGTTCGCCAAGACCGACACCGAGGAGCTCGGCGCCAACCAGCTCGTCGTGCGGGTGCAGCCCGACGAGGGCGTCACGCTGCGCTTCGGCTCCAAGGTGCCCGGCACGGTGATGGAGGTCCGCGACGTCGCGATGGACTTCCAGTACGGCGAGGCCTTCACCGAGGCCTCCCCCGAAGCCTACGAGCGGCTGCTGCTCGACGTGCTGCTCGGCGACGCGTCGCTGTTCCCGCGCAACGAGGAGGTCGAGCAGAGCTGGCGCGTGATCGACCCGATCGAGCAGTTCTGGGCCGAGGAAGGGGAGCCGGAGCTCTACCGGGCCGGTGAGTGGGGCCCGAAGGGGGCCGACACGATGCTGGCCCGCGAGGGCCGCTGCTGGAGACGTCCGTGACCAGCCCCCCGTTCTGCGCTGATCATGGAGTTGTTGCCCACCCGCTGAGCGTGCCGCCAGGGCAAGAACCCCACGACCAGCGGAGGAGGTGGGGGGGCGCATGACGACGCTCTGGGACACCACCGGGTCGGCAGTGGTCAAGGCGCTCGGCGCGGAGCGGCGCACGCACGGTGCCGTCGCCTCCGGGCTGGCCCTGACGCTGGTGGTCGTCGTCGGCGAGGGGCAGGTCGAGGAAGCCGAGCAGGCCGCGACGCGCGCCGCCGCCGAGCACCCCTGCCGCCTGATCCTCGTGGTGCGCCGCCGCCCGGACGCCCCGGAGTCGAGGCTGGACGCCGAGGTCCTCATCGGCGGACGCCTCGGGCCCGGCGAGGCGGTGGTCCTGCGGATGTACGGCCGGCTTGCGCTGCACGCGGAGTCGGTCGTCCTGCCGTTGCTCGCCCCGGACGCGCCCGTCGTGACGTGGTGGTTCGGTCCGCCGCCCCGTCTGATCGCCCACGACCCGCTCGGGGTGCTGGCCGACCGGCGGGTGACCGACTGCAGCCTCGCCGACGACCCGCTGGCCGCGCTGCGCGAGCGGGCCGAGGACTACGCACCAGGGGACACCGATCTGAGCTGGGCGCGGGCGACTCCCTGGCGGGCGCTGTGCGCGGCGGCGTTCGACGCGGGAACCAGCCCCGCCAGGTCGGCCACCGTGACCGGCGCCGCCGGCGACCCGGCGCGCGAGCTCATCGCCGGCTGGCTGCGGGCCTGCCTGGAGGTCGAGGTCGCCGGAGCCGACAGCGACAGCCGCGGCCTGTCCTCGATCCGCGTCGAGCTGGAGGAGGGCGCGGTGGAGGTGACCGCCGCGGGCCGATCCACCGCAGTGCTGACCCGCAGCGGCCAGCCGGACCGCACGATGCCGCTCGACGAGCGTGAGCTCGGCGACCTGCTGGCCGAGGAGCTCCGGCGACTCGATGCGGACGAGACCTACGCCAGGGCGCTGGCAGCCGCCACCGGCAGCGGCGACCTGTCCGACAGGTCCGGCGGCCGGTCCCACGTCTGGCACGACCCGACCGACTCGGCCGAGCCCGACCCCGCACTGACCACGGCCTAGCTCGCCGTGCCCCCGCCCAGCCGCACGGTCGTCGTCCTGCGGGATCCCGACGTGCTCGCCGAGTCCGTGGCGGCCCGGCTGCTGACCCGCCTCGTCGACTGCCAGGCCCTGCGCGGGCATGCCGACCTCGTGCTGACCGGCGGCGGTGTCGGGATCGCCGCTCTCGCCGCGGTCGCTCGCTCCCCCGCTCGCGCCGCCGTCGACTGGAGCCGGGTCGACGTGTGGTGGGGGGACGAGCGCTTCGTCCCCGCCGACGATCCCGAGCGCAACGAGCGACAGGCGCGTGAGGCGCTGCTGGACGGCCTCGACCTCGACCCGGAGCGGGTGCACCCCATGGGTGCGCTCGGCGGCCCCGACGGCGACGACGTCGATGCCGCAGCCGCCCGCTATGCCGCTGCGCTGCGGGCCGCGGCACCCACCGGGTTCGCGGTGCCGCCCTTCGACGTGCTGCTGCTCGGGATGGGCCCCGAGGGCCACACCGCATCGATCTTCCCGGAGTCACCGGCTGCTCACGACGACCGCCTCGTCGTCGGGGTCCACGGCTGCCCGAAGCCGCCGCCGACGCGGATCTCGCTGGGCTTTGCGGCCCTCAACGGCGCGCGGGAGGTCTGGATGGTGGTCGCCGGCACCGACAAGGCGACGACGGTCGCCATGGCCCTGTCCGGCGCCGGTCGCCTGCAGGTCCCCGCAGCCGGCGTGGCCGGGGCGATGCAGACGCTGTGGCTGCTGGACGAGGCCGCCGCCGGCGCTCTGCCGCGGGACCTGCGGCGGCGCTGAGTCCGGCCCCGGGACGTTCGTCCTACTTGCTGGCCCGCAGCTTGGCCAGTGCCTCGGCCAGGATCGCCTCGCCGTCCTCGTCGTTGCGCCGCTCGCGGACGTAGGCGAGGTGGGTCTTGTAGGGCTCGACCTTCGTCTGCGCCGGCGGGTGGTCGGGGTCCTGTCCGGCGGGGAAGCCGCAGCGGGGGCAGTCCCAGATGTCCGGGATGGCCGCGTCGTCGGCGAACGAAGGCTGGGTCTGGTGGGCGTTGGCGCAGTAGAAGGCGATCCGCCGCCGGGGCGCGGCCTCGCCCCGCTCCGCCTCACCCATCGGGCCAGCGCCCACTCGACTGCCACGGATCGCGTTGCCGCCTGCCACCAGATGCTCCTCGTCGTCGTTCCGGTGCGCCGAGGGTCAGGGGACGCAGCGTGCTCAGTGTGCCTGGGAAAGGGCTCGATGTCCCTGAATGTCGTTCGGACGGACGCCTCGCCGGTGGATCAGCCGAGCGGGACCGCCGGGCCTGTCTCCTTGAGCAGCAACCCGAGCGCGATGATGCAGACCGCCCACACGAGCCCGCACACGATCGTCAGCCGGTCGAGGTTCTTCTCCACGACCGCACTGCCGCCGAGCGAGGACGACACGCCGCCACCGAACATGGTCGACAGGCCGCCGCCCTTGCCCTTGTGCAGCAGCACCAGCACGATCATGCCGATGCTCGTGATCGTCAGCACGATCGACAGGGCGAGGACCACAGCAGCTCCCGTTCGGACGTCGTCAGCAGGTGTGGTCAGGATAGCCCGCGCGGCGACGGCGGCCTGTCCGTGCGGCGGCGCGAGGACGGCCGGTCAGTCGGGCGAGTCCAGAGGAGCCGGGGGCTGCACCGGGGCGACCACCTGGACGACCTCGGCGAAGTGGCACGCGACCGGGTGCCCCTGACCCCGGTCGACCAGCGCCGGGGCCTCGGCGGCGCACAGATCCTGCGCCTTCCAGCAGCGCGTGCGGAACCGGCACCCCGACGGCGGGTCCGTCGGGCTGGGCACGTCGCCGACGAGCATGATCCGCTTCTTGTGCGTGCGGGCCCGCGGGTCGATCACGGGCACTGCCGAGAGCAGTGCCTGCGTGTACGGGTGCGCGCACTTGTCGTAGATGTCGTCCTCGGTGCCGATCTCGACGATGCTGCCGAGGTACATCACCGCGACGCGATCGCTGATGTGGCGGACGACGGACAGGTCGTGCGCGATGAAGATGTACGCCAGGCGGAACTCGTCCTGGACCTGCTCGAGCAGGTTGACCACCTGCGCCTGCACGGACACGTCGAGCGCCGACACCGGTTCGTCGCAGATGAGGATCTCCGGGTGCAGCGCGAGCGCACGGGCGATGCCGATGCGCTGGCGCTGCCCGCCGGAGAACTGGTGCGGGTAGCGGTTCGCGAAGTTCGGGTTCAGGCCGACCCGCTCCAAGAGCTCCTTGGTGCGCCGCACGCGGTCCTTGGGCGCGACGACGTCGGGGTGGATGTCCCACGGCTCCGCGACGATGTCCCCGACGGTCATGCGCGGGTTCAGCGAGGAGTAGGGGTCCTGGAAGATGATCTGCATGTTGCGCCGCAGCCGGCGCAGGTCCTTGCCGCGCAGCGCGGTGACGTCCTCGCCCTTGTAGAAGACGTGCCCCGCGGTGGGCTTCTCCAGCGCCATCAGCAGCTTGCTGACGGTGCTCTTGCCGCAGCCGGACTCCCCCACCAGGCCCAGGGTCTCCCCCGCGGACAGCGTGAAGCTCACGTCGTCCACGGCGTGCACCTGCCCGGCTCGGCGCTTGCGCAGCACCCCCTTGGTGAGCGGGAAGTGCTTGACGAGCCGCTCGACCCGCAGCAGCGGCTCGGTGGCGGTCGCGGTTCCGCCGGACGGCGCGGGCCCGGGGCGGGACGCGGGGGCGGGCGAGGGGCCCGGCTCAGCCACCGAGCACCTCCTCGGCGTAGTGGCAGGCGCTGCGGCGCCCGGGGAACACCTCGCGCAGTGCCGGCAGCTCGCGCGGGCACCGCTCGGTGGCCCGGGGGCAGCGGGGGTGGAACGGGCAGCCGTCGGGAAGCCGGGCGAGGTTGGGCGGCGCCCCGACTATCGGGTGCAGGCGCTGGCCCTTCTGGTCGACCCGGGCGATCGAGGCCATCAACCCCTCGGTGTAGGGCATCGCCGGGGAACGGAAGACCGCGTCGGTCTGGCCGGTCTCGACGATCCGCCCGGCGTACATCACGGCGATGCGGTCCGCGATCTCGCTCACCACGCCGAGGTCGTGGGTGATGAGGATCAGGCCCATCCCCTTCTCCGCCTGCAGCTCGGACAGCAGGTCCATGATCTGGGCCTGCACGGTCACGTCCAGCGCCGTGGTCGGCTCGTCGGCGATGAGCACCGCAGGATCGAGAGCGATGGCCATCGCGATCATGACGCGCTGGCGCATGCCCCCCGAGAACTGGTGGGGGTAGTCACCCGCCCGGTCCGCGGCCGACGGGATCCGCACCCGGTCCATCAGCTCGACGGCCGCCCTCCTGGCGTCCTTGCGGGAGCTGTCGCGGTGCCGGCGGAACATCTCGCCGATCTGCTGCCCGACGGGGAAGACCGGGTTCAGCGCGGACAGGGCGTCCTGGAAGACGATCGAGATCTCCGCGCCGCGGATCGCCCGCTGCTCCCGAGGCGCCATGGTGAGCAGGTCCCGACCGCGGTAGCGGACCTCGCCCGCGGTGACGAAGCCGGGCGGGCTGTCCAGGACCCCCATGATCGTCTGGGCGCTGACCGACTTGCCGCAGCCGGACTCGCCGAGGATGGCCAGCGTCTCGCCGGCCGCCAGCGTGTAGCTGATGCCGTTGACGGCGGACACGACCCCGTCGTCGGTGCGGAACTCGACGTGCAGGTTGTCGACCTCCAGCAGGCATGGCGTGTCCGCGCCGTGGTCGAGGGTGCTGCCGGGCGTGGCCACCGTCATCGCGGAGCCCCTCCTTCTCGACCGGGGGCTATCGGCCGAGTCGGCACAGCGAGGCGAACTCGCCCGCGTCGAGGCTGGCCCCGCCGACCAGAGCGCCGTCGACGTCCGGCTGCCCGAGCAGCGCCGCGACGTTGGCTGCCTTGACCGACCCGCCGTAGAGGACCCGGACGCGGTCGGCGAAGTCCCCCGGGTAGAGCTCACGCAGCGTGCTGCGGATCGCACCGCAGACCTCCTGCGCGTCCTGCGGCGTCGCGACCTCGCCGGTGCCGATGGCCCACACCGGCTCGTACGCGAGAACGGCGGCAGCCAGGTCCTCGGCCGACAGCCCGTCCAGCACAGCGGTCAGCTGCCCCACGACGTGCGGCACGTGGCCCTGCGCCTTGCGGATCTCCAGGCCCTCCCCGACGCACAGGATCGGCGCGAGGCCGTACCGCAGCGCGGCTCGCACCTTCGCCGCCACGACCTCGTCGGTCTCGGCGTGGTACTCACGCCGCTCGCTGTGGCCGACCACGACGTAGCTGCATCCGAGCTTAGCGAGCATCGCGCCGCTGATGTCGCCGGTGAAGGCGCCGTTGTCGTGCGGCGAGAGGTCCTGCGCGCCGTAGCGCAGCCGGAGCTTGTCGCCGTCGACCATGGTCTGCACGCTGCGCAGGTCCACGAACGGCGGCAGGACCACCACCTCGACGGCGTCGTAGTCCCGGTCGGTGAGATCGAAGGCCAGCTTCTGGACCAGGGCGATGGCCTCGAGGTGGTTCAGGTTCATCTTCCAGTTGCCGGCCATCAGCGGCTGGCGGGCCGGAGCTGGCACCGCTCTAGCTCTCGAGGACGGTCAGCCCGGGGAGCGCCTTGCCCTCGAGGTACTCCAGGCTCGCCCCGCCGCCCGTGCTGATGTGGGTGAAGCGGTCCTCGCCGATGTCCAGCGCGCGTACGGCTGCCGCGCTGTCACCACCTCCGACGACGGTGAGGGCGTCGTCGAGGGAGGCCACGGCCTCGGCAACGCCGCGGGTGCCTTCGGCGTAGGGCTCCATCTCGAACACGCCCATGGGACCGTTCCAGAACACCGTCTTCGCTCCGACCAGGGCGTCGCGGAACACCGCCACGCTCTTGGGTCCGATGTCGAGGCCCATCCGGTCCGACGGGATCGACCCGGTGCTCACGACGTCGTGCGGCACGTCCGCGGCGAACTTCTCGGCAGCGACGACGTCCACCGGCAGCACGATCTTGCCGGTGTCGAGGAACGCGCGGCAGGTGTCGAGCTGATCGGCCTCGAGCAGGCTGGAACCGACGTCGTGACCCTGGGCAGCAAGGAACGTGAAGCACATGCCGCCGCCGACCAGCAGCGAGTCGACCTTGGGCAGCAGCGCCTCGATGACCTTCAGCTTGTCGCTGACCTTGGACCCGCCCAGCACCACGACGTACGGGCGCGCCGGGTCCTCGGTGAGCCGCCGCAGGACCTCGACCTCGGCGGCGACCAGGGGGCCGGCCGCGTGCGGAAGCCGCTCGGCCACGTCGTAGACGCTGGCGTGCTTGCGGTGCACGGCGCCGAACGCGTCGTCGACGTAGAGGTCGGCGAAGGCGGCGAGCTCGTCGGCGAAGGCTCCTCGCTCGGCCTCGTCCTTGCTCGTCTCGCGGGGGTCGAAGCGGACGTTCTCGAGCAGGACGACCCGGTCGGGCTCCGTGGCCTGGACGGCCTCGCGGGCCGACTCCCCCACGACGTCCTGCGCGATGCGGACAGGCATCCCGAGCAGCTCCTGGAGCCGCTCGCCGATCGGCGCCAGCGACAGCGCCGGGTCCGGGCCGTCCTCGGGGCGCCCGAGGTGGGCGAGGACGATCACCTTGGCGCCGCGCGCGGTCAGGTCCTGGAGGAGGGGCACGCTTGCGCGGATCCGCCCGTCGTCCGTGATCCTGCGGGCACCGGCCCCGTCGTCCTCGAGAGGGACGTTGAGGTCGCAGCGGACGAGGACTCGCTTGCCCTCGACGTCGAGCTCGGCTGCCGTCTTCAGCTCAGCGGGCACCTACAGGCTCGCGCCGACGAGGCTGACCAGGTCCACGAGCCGGCTGGAGTAGCCCCACTCGTTGTCGTACCAGCCGACGACCTTGACCTGGTTGCCCGAGGCCATCGTCAGCGAGGAGTCCAGCGTGCAGGAGGCGGGTGACTGGACGATGTCGGAGGAGACGATCGGGTCGTCGGTGTAGACGAGGTAGCCCTTCAGCGGTCCGTCGGCGGCAGCCTGGTAGGCCGCGTTGACCTCGTCGGCGCTGGCGCTCCGGGTCAGCGTGACGACGAGGTCGGTGACCGAGCCGGTCGGGACCGGGACGCGCAGGGCGATCCCGTCGAGCTTGCCCTTCAGGCTCGGCAGGACGAGCGCCGTCGCCTTGGCGGCACCGGTGCTCGTGGGGATGATGTTGAGCCCGGCCGCGCGGGAGCGGCGCAGGTCCTTGTGCGGCATGTCCTGCAGCTGCTGGTCGGCGGTGTAGGCGTGGATCGTCGTCATGAGGCCCTGCTCGATGCCGAAGCTGTCGAGCAGCACCTTGGCCATCGGCGCGACGCAGTTGGTCGTGCAGGAGGCGTTGGAGATGACGACCTGGCTGCCGTCGTACTGGTCGTCGTTGACGCCCATGACAACCGTCAGGTCCTCGTCGTTGGCCGGCGCCGAGATGACGACCTTCTTCGCCCCGCCCTGGTCGACGTGCTTGCGCGCCTCGGAGGCCTTGGTGAAGAAGCCGGTCGACTCCACCACGATGTCGCACCCGAGGTCGCCCCAGGGCAGGGCGCCCGGGTCGCGCTCGGCCAGCGCCTTGACGGTGCGCCCGTCGACGGTGAACCCGTCCTCGGTCACCACCACCTCACCGGGGAAGCGCCCCAGGATGGAGTCGTACTTCAGCAGGTGGGCCATCGTCTTGATGTCCCCCAGGTCGTTGAAGGCGACGATCTCGACGTCCTTGCTGCTGGCCTGGGCGGCGCGGAAGAAGTTGCGGCCGATGCGGCCGAAGCCGTTGATGCCTACGCGAACGGTCACGATGCTGCTCCTCGTACGACGGCGGACGGGTCTGCCGTGAACCTAGCGCGCCCGTCGCGGTACGTCTGCGTGCGGTTTCGCCGGATCTCAGGCCAGCGGCACGAGCAGGTCGGTCCGCGCGGAGGCCCGAAGCGCCGCCAGCACCCGCGACACGACGAGCAGGTCGCCGAGGTCCGCGGGCTCCGGCCCCTCCCGCACGACGCCGTCCTCGCCCCCCACCGCTCCCGCCAGCGCGGCCGCGGCAGCGACGAGCCCCGGGTCGAGGCGGCCGGCTCTGGGCACCCACGCGGGCAGGGGGATCAGCGGCAGCGCGGCGCCGCCCTCCCATCGGACGCCGTCCGGCCCCGCGTCCAGTCGCGCCTCCGGGAAGGACAGCCGCACCCGCTCTGCGCCTCGATGCGAGACCAGCACGGTGGCGCCGCAGGCGGTGAGCACCGCCCAGGCAACGGGCGCCGGACCTTCGGCCCCCACCGCCGGAAGGTGCGCCGCCGGCAGCGGCGCCGGGGCGGCCACGGCCGCGACCACGTCCCCGCACCACGAGCCGAGGAGGTCGACCAGCTCGGCGGCGGCCTGCCGGCCGTGCGGCCACCCGCGGACCGTGACCTGGACCGGCACCCCGCGGGCGAGCGGAAGGGCCGCGGCCACCGTGCGCGCCCAGGGCTGCCAGCGGCGCACGAGCCCGACGCACGCCTCCGCGGCGTCCGGCACCGCGTGCGCCGCGCGGACCACCTCCGGGTCCAGCGGAGCCGCCGTGGGCAGCAGCAGGAGGAGCCCCGCCTGTCGCAGCTCGGGGATCCGCCCGGCCAGCGCCGGGTCGGCGCCGTCCAGGGCGACGGCGTCCAGCCCGCTGTCGTCCAGCATCTCCTCGATGTCGGCGTAGGTCCCGTACTCCGGCCGCTGGCCGAAGGGGTCCCCGGACAGGCCGCCCCGCAGCCGCCAGCCGGCCGCGCGCAGCGGCGCCGGGTCGACCTCTCCCGCCAGCGCCAGCATCGGCGGGCTGCCGAACGGGCGGCGCCGCCGGGCGCGGCGAGCCGCGTCACTCATGCCGTGGGTCCCCGGACCTCAGGGCTCCGCGAGCAGCTCAGGGGTGACGCTCGCCTCGGTGTCCGGGATGCCGAGCTCGGCAGCCCGCTTGTCGGCCATGGCCAGCAGGCGCCGGATGCGCCCGGCAACGGCGTCCTTGGTCATCGGCGGGTCGGCGAGCGCCCCGAGCTCCTCCAGCGAGGCGTTGGCGTGCTCCCGGCGCAGCCGCCCGGCGACGAGCAGGTGCTCCGGCGCGTCGTCGCCGAGGATCGCAAGCGCCCGCTCGACGCGCGCCCCGGCAGCCACCGCCGCGCGGGCCGACCGGCGCAGGTTGGCGTCGTCGAAGTTCGCCAGCCGGTTGGCCGTCGCGCGGACCTCGCGGCGCATGCGCCGGTCCTCCCAGGCGAGCACCGCGTCGTGGGCCCCCAGCCGGGTGAGCAGGACGCTGATGGCCTCGCCGTCGCGCACGACGACCCGGTCGACCCCGCGTACCTCTCTGGCCTTCGCGGACACCCCGACGCGCCGGGCCGAGCCGACGAGGGCGAGGGCGACCTCGGGCCCTGGGCAGGTGATCTCGAGCGAGCACGAACGCCCTGGCTCGGTGAGCGACCCGTGCGCGAGGAAGGCGCCGCGCCAGGCGGCGGCCGCGTCGCAGGTGCCGCCGCTCACCACCTGCGGTGGCAGGCCACGCACGGGCCGGCCGTGACCGTCGACCAGACCCGACTGACGGGCCAGCCCGTTGCCGTCCTTGGCGACCCGGACGACGTAGCGGCTGCCCTTGCGCAGGCCCCCGGCGGCCACGACGTGCACGTCGCTGGCGTGCCCGTAGACCTCGGCCAGCTCCTTGCGCAGCCGCCGGGCGGTGGCCCCGGTGTCCAGCTCGGCCTCCACGACGATCTTGCCGGCGACCAGGTGCAGCCCCCCGGCGAAGCGGAGCAGCGTGGAGATCTCGGCCTTGCGGCAGCACGAACGGGTCACGGTCAGCCTCGAGAGCTCGTCCTTGACCGCTGCCGTCATCGCCATGCGTGTGCCTCCGCTGTCGCGCCTGCCGAAGATGTGCTGAGGATGCGGGCAAGTGCCGCTGCGAGCCGATCCGGGTCGTGGCGGGGCGTCCCGTCGATCCTCGCCACCGGGGCGAGCACGAGCCGCGCACCGAGCCCGTCGGCCACCGCGCGGAGTCCGGCCTCGTCCACGACGGCCCGCTCGTCGGCGAGGACCACGTCCACCGGCAGGCCGGCGGTGTGGGTGGCGAGGACCTGCAGGTGCGCCTCGGGGGAGAAGCCGGCGGTCTCGCCGATCTGCTCCGCCAGGTTGAGGCAGACCAGCCTGCGCGCCGGTGTCTCGGCGAGAGCAGCCTGCAGGTCGGGGACGAGCAGGTGCGGCAGGACGCTCGTGAACCACGAGCCAGGTCCCAGCACGACCCAGTCCGCCCGGCGTACCGCCTCCACCGCCTCGGCACAGGCCGGCGGCCCGGGCGGGCGCACGTGCACAGCCGCGACGGTCCCGGCGGTGGTCGCGACCGCCACCTGTCCGACGACCTCGCAACGAGCGCCGGGGTCCTCGGGGTCCAGGCCGACGACGTCGGCGGCGATCTCCAGCGGTACGCAGCTCATCGGCAGCACCCGCCCGACCGCGCCCACTAGCCGCGCCGCCAGGTCGAGCGCGACGACCGGATCGCCGGTGCTCTCGATCAGCCCGGTGAGCAGGAGGTTGCCGACGGCGTGCCCGGCCAGGGGCCCGTCGCCGTCGAAGCGGTGCTGCAGCAGAGCCTCCCAGGCCTGCCCCCAGTCGTCGTGCCCCGCGAGCGCGGCCAGGGCCATCCGCAGGTCACCGGGTGGCAGTGCACCGAGCTCGTCGCGCAGCCGGCCGCTGGACCCGCCGTCGTCGCCGACTGTCACGACGGCGGTCAGGTGCCGGGTCACCTGGCGCAGGGCCTGAAGGGACGCCGACAGGCCGTGCCCGCCGCCGAGGGCGACCACCCGCGGACCGTCCGGACCGGGGCCGGCCGCCGCAGCGCCAGGGGTGGCCGCGTGCCTGGGCACCCCCGCCCCTGCGGGTGCCGCCGCGTGCCGCCCCGTCACTCGCGCCCCAGGTCGCGGTGCACGACCCGCACGGCGACCGGCTCGCCGGGGTCCAGGCCGACCAGCCGCTCCGCGAGCTGCTCCACCATGGCCACGCTGCGGTGCTTGCCACCGGTGCAGCCGACCGCGAGCAGGGCGTAGTGCTTGCCCTCCCGGACGTAGCCGGCGAAGACCAGGCGCAGCAGCTGGGTGTAGCAGTCAAGGAACTCTCTCGCCCCGTCCCGCCCGAGCACGTAGTCACGGACCGTCGCGTCCCGTCCGGTCAACGGGCGCAGCTCGGGGACCCAGTGCGGGTTGGGCAGGAAGCGGACGTCGGCCACGAGGTCGGCGTCGAGCGGCAGGCCGTACTTGAAGCCGAACGACAGCACCGTCAGCTGCAGCCCGGCACCGCCCACCGTCTCCCGGAACGCGATCGACACCTTGGCGCGCAGCTCGTGGACGTTGAGACCGGTCGTGTCGAGCACGAGGTCGGCCGAGCCGCGCAGGTCCCTCAGCAGCTCGCGCTCGCGCAGGATGCCGTCGACGAGCCGGCCGTCGCCCTGGAGCGGGTGGGGTCGCCGCACGCTGTCGAAACGGCGCACCAGGTCGTCGTCGGCCGCCTCGAGGAACAGCACCCGCGGGTGGACGCCGAGCCGGCGGATCTCCTCGAGGCCGGTGCGCAGGTCCGAGGAGAAGCCGCGCGAGCGCACGTCCACCACGACCGCGATGCGGCCCACCGCGCCCTGCGAGCGCGACCCGAGGTCCACCATCGTCGGCAGCAGCGACGGCGGCAGGTTGTCGACCACGAACCAGCCGAGGTCCTCCAGGCACTTCGCGGCGGTGGAACGACCGGCGCCCGACAGCCCCGTGACGACGACCACCTGCAGGCCGGGCGTCTGCCCGGTCACGCCATCACCTCGCCGGTGGCCGGGTCGAACGCCGGCACGGCCTCGGCGGCGGCCGGCGCGCCCAGCGCAGCCAGGACGGCCTCGGCGGTGCGGCGTCCGATGCCGGGTACCTCCGTCACCTCCTCGACCGAGGCGGCCTGCAGCCGCTTGAGCGACCCGAAGTGTCGCAGCAGTGCCTTGCGGCGGGTCTCGCCGAGGCCAGGGACGCCGTCCAGCGCGGAGGCCGTCATGCTGCGCGAGCGCTTCTGGCGGTGGTAGGCGACCGCGAAGCGGTGCGCCTCGTCGCGTACGCGCTGGAGCAGGTAGAGCCCCTCGCTGGTCCTCGGGAGGATCACCGGGTCGTCCGAGCCGGACAGCCAGACCTCCTCGAGCCGCTTCGCGAGCCCGACGAGCGCCACGTCGCCGATCCCGAGCTCGTCCAGCGCCGCCTGCGCCGCAGCGACCTGCGGGGCCCCGCCGTCCACGACGACCAGCTGCGGCGGGTAGGCGAACCGGCGCGGCCGGCCGGTCTCCGGCTCGAGGCCGGCCTTGGCGCCGCTCTCCTCGAGATGGCGGGCGAAGCGGCGGCGTACGACCTCCCGCATCGACGCGGTGTCGTCGGAGCCGTCGGAGCCCCGCACGGCGAACCGGCGGTACTCGCTGCGCCGGGCGAGCCCGTCCTCGAACACCACCATGGAGGCGACCACGTTGGTCCCCTGCACGTGGGACACGTCGAAGCACTCGATCCGCAGTGGGGCCTCGGCCAGACCGAGCGCGTCCTGCAGCTCGGCCAGCGCCAGCGAGCGGGCCGTCAGGTCGCTCGCCCGCTTGGTCTTGTGCAGCGCGAAGGCCTGCGCGGCGTTGCGCTCCACCGTCTCGAGCAGAGCCCGCTTGTCCCCCCGCTGCGGCACCCGGATCGTCACGGACGTGCCGCGCAGCTCGCACAGCCACGCCTGCAGCACCTCGGCGTCCGGCGGCATCGCCGGCACGAGCACCTCGCGCGGCACGTCGTCGGTCGGGCCCACCGTGACGCCGGCACCGGGGGTCATCCGCCGGTCGACGTCGACGACCTCCTCGTCCGGCTCGTCGCCGTACGCCTGCGCGAGGAACTGGCCGACGAGCTCGCCGGTCGTGAGGGCCTCCACCTTGTCGACCACGTAGCCGCGCTGCCCGCGTACCCGCCCCCCGCGCACGTGGAAGACCTGCACCGCCGCCTCGAGCTGGTCCTCGGCGACCGCGACGACGTCCGCGTCGGTGCCATCCGCGAGCACCACCGCCTGCTTCTCCGTCGCGCGGGTCAGCGCGCCGATGTCGTCGCGCAGGCGTGCCGCCCGCTCGTAGTCCTGCGCCCCGGCGGCGTCGGCCATCTGCTTCTCGAGCCGGCGCAGGAATCGGCCGGACTGCCCCGCCATGAAGTCGCAGAAGTCCTCGACGATCTGCCGGTGGGTCTGCTGGTCGACCCGGCCGACGCAGGGCGCCGAGCACTTGTCGATGTAGCCCAGGAGGCACGGCCGGCCGACCTGCCCGGCGCGGACGAAGACCCCCTGCGAGCAGGTCCGGGCCGGGAACACCCGCAGCAGCAGGTCGAGCGTCTCGCGGATCGCCCACGCGTGGGCGTACGGCCCGAAGTAGCGCACCCCGCGCTTCTTCGGTCCGCGCATGACCTGCAGCCGCGGGAACTCCTCGGACACGGTGACGGCAAGGCTCGGGTAGCTCTTGTCGTCGCGGTAGCGCACGTTGAAGCGCGGGTCGTACTCCTTGATCCAGCTGTACTCCAGCTGCAGCGCCTCGACCTCGGTCTGCACCACCGTCCACTCCACGGAGGCCGCCGTCGTGACCATCTGGCGGGTACGCGGGTGCAGCGCCCCGACGTCCTGGAAGTAGCTCGACAGGCGGCTGCGCAGGCTCTTGGCCTTGCCGACGTAGACCACCCGGCCGGAGGCGTCCCGGAACCTGTACACGCCTGGGGACACGGGGATCGTGCCGGCGGCCGGACGGTACGACGCCGGATCAGCCACGGTCTTCAGCCTACGTCTTGGGCCCCCCGCTTTCGCCCGCGCAGGACTGGATGCCACGCTGCGACCGTGGAGCTGCCATCCAGCGAGCCGGTGACCGCCGAGGCCGTGATCCACGACGGCGGCCACAGCGGCCGCGGCCGGCTGACGGTCCTGAAGCTGTCCTGGAGCCCTCGCGACCCGCTGGCGGTGGAGCTGACGCTGAGCGCCCAGCCCGACCATCCCGCCCTCCCGCGCGGGAGCTGGGTGATCCTGCGGGACTTCCTGCGCTACGCCCTGGAGGAGCCGACCGGGGACGGCGACGTGCGCCTGCGGCCGGACGACCTGCGGGACCGGGTGTGGTTCGAGCTCGCCCGGCCGGGGCGGGCGGCGAGCGTGTCGGTGGCGCGGCCGCTGCTGAGGGCGTTCCTGGACCGTACGGAGCAGGCGGTCCCGTGCGGGAAGGAGCGCAGCGACGAGGCCATCGAGGCGCTGCTGCACCGGCTGCAGTCGTTCTGAGCGCACCCCCTCCGCTCCCCGCACCACCGGCTGCTCCCCACCCCGGCTCCGCGCGCCCGTCTCCGCCCCCCGGCTCCGCGCGCCCGTCTCCGCCCCCAGCCCCCGCACCCCGGGCTCCGCACCCAGCCCCCGCATCGTTGATCGTCCGCAGGATCGCCGGGCTCAGCCGGCAGCGCCGTCGCGCAACTGCTCAGCCGCCCCGGCGCCAACGCAGCCCGGGCCCCCGGAACGCGGCGATCCTGCGGTGGATCTTCGCCAGGCTGCTGTGGATCTTCGTCAGCGTGGGCCGCCAGGTGGACACATCCACGCCGGGCGCCTGTGCAGACTGCCCCTGCGGGTGACGGCACTGTGGATGGCCACGCGGCCACCGCGCTCCTGCTCACCGTCAACGCAGCGGGCGAACAGCGCCGGAGGGTGGACGGACACTGCCGATGCCGGTGCCTCAGGCCGCATGCGTAAGGGCGTGGGGGCTCAGCAGCGGCAGTGCGCACGGCGGCGTTCGTCGCGTGGCGGCTCCTGCCCCGACGACGTGCCGGGGTCGCTGGGGTCGGTCAGGTCACTGCTGGGACGGTTCAAGATCGTCGGAAGATCCCCAGCATCCAGGTGCTGTGGATGTTCCGAAGATCTCGCAGGGGAGACGGTCAGCGAGCGGGTCACGGCGCCTGCTGCGCCGGTGGGCGGGGAGGTGCCCGCAAGGCTGCACAAGATTCTCGGGGGCTGCGCAGGGCTCCCGCACTCAGGGGCGAGCGGCCACCGTCGTACGGCGGGCAGCCTTCGCGGCTGTCGCGGCTGTCGCGGCTGTCGCGGCTGTCGCGGCTGTCGCGGCTGTCGCGGCTGTCGCGGCCTTGGCGGCTGTGGCGGCTGTGGCGGCTGTGGCTGTGGCGGCTGTCGCGGCTGTCGCGGCTGTCGCGGCTGTCGCGGCTGTCGCGGCTCTTGCGGCTGTTGCGGCTGTCGCGGTCGTCCCGGTCGTGGCGGATCGGCGGGCGGCAGCCGATCGGCCTGCACCTGCTGCCTTCTTGGCCTTGACGTCGCCGGGAGGGGGCGGCTCGTGCGGAGGCGCCAGGTGCCCGGCCCGGCGGCCGGCGAGCAGCTCGGCGAGGAAGCGCCCGGTGTGGGACTCCTCCACGGTGGCGACCTTCTCCGGCGGCCCCTCGGCCACGACGCGGCCGCCGCCGGAGCCACCCTCGGGCCCCATGTCGATCACCCAGTCGGCGGTCTTGATGACGTCGAGGTTGTGCTCGATGACGATCACGGAGTTGCCCTGGTCGACCAGCCGGCCCAGCACAGTCAACAGCTTGTTGATGTCCTCGAAGTGCAGGCCGGTGGTGGGCTCGTCGAGGATGTAAATGGTCCGCCCCGTCTGCCGCTTCTGCAGCTCGGAGGCGAGCTTGACCCGCTGGGCCTCGCCGCCGGACAGCGTGGGCGCGGGCTGGCCCAGCCGGACGTAGCCCAGCCCGACGTCGACCAGCGTCTGCAGGTGGCGGCGGATCGCGGGCACCGCCTCGAAGAACTCGGCCGCCTGCTCGATCGGCAGGTCGAGGACCTCGGAGATGGTCTTGCCCTTGAAGTGCACCTCGAGCGTCTCGCGGTTGTAGCGGGCACCGCCACAGACCTCGCACGGCACGTAGACGTCGGGCAGGAAGTTCATCTCGATCTTGATCGTGCCGTCACCCGAGCAGGCCTCGCAGCGGCCGCCCTTGACGTTGAAGGAGAACCGGCCCGGCAGGTAGCCGCGGACCTTCGCCTCCGTGGTCTCGGCGAACAGCCTGCGCATGTGGTCGAACACGCCGGTGTAGGTCGCCGGGTTGGACCGGGGGGTGCGCCCGATCGGGGACTGGTCGACGCGCACGACCTTGTCGAGGTGCTCCAGGCCGGTCACCCGGGTGTGCCGGCCGGGCACCTCCCGGCTGCCGTTCAGCTGCTTGACCAGCACCGCCGCCAGGATGTCGTTGACCAGAGTCGACTTGCCTGAGCCGGAGACACCGGTCACGGCGACCAGCTGGCCGAGCGGGAACGTCACGGTCACGTCCCGCAGGTTGTGCTCGCGGGCCCCGACGACCGTCAGCTGCCGCCCCTTGTCCCGCGGGCGCCGGGTCGCCGGCAAGGGGATCTCCCGCCGGCCGGACAGGTACATCCCCGTGATCGACTCGTCGCTCGCGAGCAGCTCCTCGACCGAGCCGGACACGACGACCCGGCCGCCGTGCTCGCCCGCGCCCGGGCCGATGTCGACCACCCAGTCGGCGGTCTGGATGGTGTCCTCGTCGTGCTCGACGACGATCAGCGTGTTGCCGAGCGCCTTGAGCCGCAGCAGGGTGTCGATGAGCCGGCGGTTGTCGCGCTGGTGCAGCCCGATCGAGGGCTCGTCGAGCACGTAGAGGACCCCGACGAGCCCGGACCCGATCTGCGTGGCGAGCCGGATCCGCTGGGCCTCGCCACCGGCGAGGGTGCCGGCGGAGCGGTCGAGCGAGAGGTAGTCCAGGCCGACGTCGAGCAGGAACCCGAGCCGGGCGTTGACCTCCTTGACCACCCGTTCGGCGATCACCTTCTGCCGCGGGTCGAGCTCGAGCGCGCGCAGGAACTGCGCGCACTCGGCGATAGACAGCGACGCGACCTCGGCGATGGAGCGATCCCCCAGCGTGACCGCGAGCACCTCCGGCTTGAGCCGCGCTCCCTGGCACACCCCGCAGGGCACCTCGCGCATGTAGCCCTCGAAGCGGTCCCGGCTGCTCTCGCTCTCGGCCTCGCTGTGGCGCCGCTCGAGGAAGGGGATGACCCCTTCGTAGGCGGTGTAGTAGCTGCGCTCGCGGCCGTAGCGGTTGCGGTAGCGGACGTGGACCTCGGTGGGGTGGCCGTACAGGACGGCCTTCTGCTGCGCCGCTGTGAGCGTGCGCCAGGGTGTCTTCAACGTGAAGCCGAGCGCGTCGCCGAGCGCCTGCACCAGGCGGCCGAAGTACTCGATGTTGTGGCCGCTGCTCCACGGCGCGATCACGCCCTGCTCGAAGCTGGCGTCCTCGTCGGTGATGACGAGCTCGGGATCCACCTCCTGGCGGGTGCCGAGCCCATGGCAGGTAGGGCAGGCGCCGAACGGGCTGTTGAAGGAGAAGCTGCGCGGCTCGAGCTCCTCGAACGACAGGTCGTCGTAGAGGCAGGCGAGGTGCTCGGAGAACGTGCGCTCCCGGTCCGGGTCGCCCTCGGGCTTGTCGACGAAGTCCAGGACGACCAGCCCGCCACCGAGGCCGAGCGCCGTCTCGACCGAGTCGGTCAGCCGGCGCTTCGCGGACTCCTTGACGGTGAGGCGGTCCACGACCACCTCGATCGTGTGCTTCTCCTGCTTCTTCAGCGTCGGCGGGTCGGCGAGCTGGTGCACGACGCCGTCCACCCTGGCCCGCGAGTAGCCCTTGGTCTGCAGGTCGGCGAACAGGTCGACGTACTCCCCCTTGCGCCCGCGGATGACCGGCGCCAGCACCTGGAAGCGGGTGCCCTCCTCCAGCTCGAGCACCCGGTCGACGATCTGCGAGGGCTGCTGGCGCGCGATGACGCGGCCGCACTTCGGGCAGTGCGGGACGCCGGCCCGCGCGTAGAGCAGGCGCAGGTAGTCGTAGACCTCGGTGATCGTGCCGACCGTCGAGCGGGGGTTGCGGGAGGTGGACTTCTGGTCGATCGACACCGCTGGCGACAGGCCCTCGATGAAGTCGACGTCCGGCTTGTCCATCTGGCCGAGGAACTGCCGGGCGTACGCCGACAGCGACTCCACGTAGCGCCGCTGGCCCTCGGCGAAGATCGTGTCGAAGGCCAGGCTCGACTTGCCCGACCCGGACAGCCCGGTGAAGACGATCAGGGCGTTGCGGGGCAGGTCGAGCGAGACGTCCTTCAGGTTGTGCTCGCGCGCGCCGCGCACGACCAGGCGGTCGGCCATCGGATCCTTTGTACGTCGACTGTCGGGGCCGGGGAGCCGGCGTTCCCAGGCTAACCGCGCTCCCCGACAGAACGCTGGGCTGCCGCCGGCGGCGGAGCCGGCGCCCCTGCACGTGCCTCCCTCCGCCCCCACCTGCCACAGTGGGGGCTCCTCGCCGGCGTCGAAGCGGCCGGCGCGAGGTCCTCGGGAGGCGACCAACATGCCGGATCAGGACGGCGACGCGGGCGGCTACACCGGCGAGGTGGTGGTCGGCGGCCCGGAGGACGTACGCGAGGTGCCCGGCCTGACGATCACCAAGGTCGCGACGCCGCCGTTCGAGAACAACTGCTACCTGCTGCGGTGCACCGCCACCGGCGAGACGCTGCTGATCGACGCTGCCGGGGACGCTCCCCGGCTGCTGTCGCTCGTGGGGAACGGCACGCTCATGGCTGTCGCGGAGACGCACTCGCACTGGGACCACGTGCAGGCGCTCGCGGACGTGCAGGCGGCCTCGGGTGCGGCCGTCCTCGTGCACCCCGCCGACGCCGCCGAGCTCCCGGTGCGGCCCGACCGGCTGGTGGAGGACGGCGACGCCGTGGAGGTGGGAGCCTGCACCCTGTCGGTGATCCACCTGGACGGGCACACGCCTGGGAGCATCGCCCTGCTCTACGAGGGCGACCCGCAGCGGCCGCACCTGTTCTCCGGGGACAGCCTGTTCCCGGGCGGTGCCGGCAACACCGACAAGGACCCCGAGCGCTTCGGGCGGCTCATGGACGACCTCGAGCGCAAGGTCTTCGGGCGGCTGCCGGACCAGACCTGGGTCTACCCCGGCCACGGCAAGGACACGACGCTGGGTGCCGAGCGGGCGTCACTGCCCGAGTGGCGCGCCAGAGGCTGGTGAGCCCTGCGGTCAGGCCGGTCCCTGCGAGCGGACCCGCTGGACCGCCTCCAGGCTGGCCCGCAGCTCCTCGAGCCAGTCCGCGGAGTGCTTGCCGACCAGGCGTACGCACCAGGCCAGCGCCTCCGAGCGCGACCGGGCCACGCCGGACTCCACCAGCGTGTCCAGCACCTGCCGCTCCGGCTGGCGCAGCCGCGTCATGACCGGGATGGACAGGGAGGTGAACGTGTGCCGTGTGTCGCCCGCCTGTGCACCCCAGGCGACCTTGCGGCGGAAACGCCCCTCGGCCTCGTCGGCCAGCCGCATGCGCTGCTCGCGGGTCTCCTCCCGGAAGCGCTGCACCCGGCCGGCCTCCGCGGCGACCTTCGAGGCCCGCTCGGCTCCGTCGGGCAGCTCCGGCGCCGCCAGGTGCCCGACCACCAGGATCTCGTCCCGGTCCACCGTGACCTCCGGCGGACCGTCGAACCAGCCCTCAGGCAGGCGGCCAGCGAACCAGCCGTCGATGCCCTCGGGGGACGGCACGTCCCGTTCCTCGCGTTCCGCCCGGCGGCGGGGGCGGGCCTTGCTGCCGCTGTGCTCATGCATGATGTCTCCTTCGATTACAGAGTTACATCATTGCACACCGCGGCTGGCTCGTTGTTCTCCGTACCCGCGGCTCCTCCGGTTCGACAGAAGGGGGCGCTACCCCGTCCCCCCGCAGGTGACAGCCGGTCTCCAGCGACAAGGTCGCGTTCTTGCTGGTGCGGAAGCGCGGCAGCGACCCCCATTCGCCGCGAAGCACGATCTCGTGAGTTGCTCGGTCGTGTGCAGGCTCGACGCCGCGCCGGGAGCACGCCCGGTCGGCCGCGGCGGCGAGAACCGGGAGGGCCTCCGCGGTCATCCGGAAAGGACGTGAGCCGGACCGTACTGCCGTGCCAGAGGCCGGTACCCGGAAGCATGCCGGGAGGACTCTGATGGCGCGGCGCGGAGATACTCCTTCGATGCCCCCGATGAACCCCGTGCGCGCAGCTGTCGCGGACGCCACCAAGGGCTTCCTCCCGGCCGGCGAGGGTGCCGCGCTGCACGACGCCGCGCTGTCCGCTCCCGCCGGAACCTGGCTCGAGGTCGGGACCTACTGCGGGAAGTCCACCGTCCACCTCGGTGCAGCGGCCGCCACGGTCGGCGCGCAGGTCGTGACGCTGGACCACCACCGCGGGTCGGAGGAGAACCAGCCGGGGTGGGAGTGGCACGACCCGTCGCTGGTGGACCCGCACACCGGCCGGCTGGAGACGCTTCCGTCTCTGCGACGGACGTTGTGGGACGCGCAGCTGGACGACGTGGTGAGCGTGGTGGTGGGCTCCACGCAGCAGGTGGCGAGGTGGTGGACGACGCCGTTGACCCTGCTGTTCCTGGACGGCAACCACACCGAGGAGGTCGCGCAGCACGACTTCGCGGCCTTCGCCGGGCACCTGGTCCCCGGCGGCCTGCTGCTGATCCACGACGTCTTCGAGCACCCGGAGGACGGTGGCCGGCCGCCGTGGAACGTCTTCCGGCGGGCGCTGTACGTCGGCGACTACGACGAGGTCGGCGTCACCGGGTCGCTGCGGGTCCTGCGGCGCAGGTAGCTCGGGCGACCGGCGCGGTGGGTGGCGCCGCGGGCGGGGGAGCCCCCGGGCCGGCCCCCGTTCCCGGTGCCAGAACTGCCCGGCCGCCGCTGCGGGGCGGCACCGAGATCAGGGCGCGCGCCTCGGGGGGGCGCCGCCCGGGCCGGCCCCCGTTCCCCGGTGCCAGCACTGCCCGGCCGCCGCACCGGCCCGGCACCAAGATCCGGGGGGGGCGCATCAGCGTAGGCACTGCAGCAGCGGCGTCGTCAGGACGGTGCCGGACCGCCGCCGACCGGCGACCACGCCTGCCGCAGGTCGTCCGGCAGCGGAGCCGGCCGCCCCTCGTCGTCCACGAGGACGTAGGTCGTCCGCACCTCGCAGCAGGCCCGCTCGCCCACGCGGAGAGTCAGGGCGAAGGTGAAGCTGGTCCGGCCCAGCCGCTCGACGACCCCGTCCACGTCGACCACGTCCCCCCAGCGCGCCGGCGAGGACCACGACAGCGTGCTTGCCACCACCGACGTGTCCAGCCCTCGGGCGCGCAGCGTCACGTAGGGCATCCCCTTCGCCGCCATCAGCGCCGTCGCGGCTTCGTCGGCCCACGTCAGGTAGTGGCCGTGGAAGGCGACACCCTGCTGGTCACACTCGGCGTAGCGGACCGCTGCCGACCACAGGCTCACGAGCGGTCGTAGGCGCCGGCGGCACAGGCCGCCCCGTCGGCGAGGCAGGCGTCGGGCGGCAGTGGCACCCCGACCGGCAGGCGGGTGCCGGCGAACAGCTCGAGGGTGGGGCCCCCGGCCAGCGCGTCCGCAGCCAGGATCATGGCTGCCGACGTCCAGGACGAGCGCTCGGCCGGCCAGCGGACCCCCGAGTCGTAGACCAGCCCGGTCCAGTACGAGCCGTCCGGGTCCCGAAGGTGCTGGACGTCGGAGAACAGCCGCAGGGCAGGCTCGTGCTGCCCGACGGTGGCCAGCGCGATCACGAGCTCCGCGGTCTCCGCCCCGGTGACCCACGGCTGGTCGGACACGCACCGCGCCCCGACACCCGGCACGACGAACGCGTCCCACCTGGTGGCCAGCATCTCGCGGCCCGCCCGCCCGCGGACGGCGCCGCCGAGCACCGGGTAGTACCAGTCCATCGAGAAGCGGGACTTGTCGAGGAACACCTCCGGGTGGCGCGCCACGGCGTGCTGCAGCAGCCCGGCGCTCAGCTCCCACTCCGGCTGCGGTTCCCCGACCAGCTCGGCCAGCGCGATCCCGCACCGCAGCGCCTGGTAGGTCGACGACGAGCCGGTGAGCAGGGCGTCGCAGTCGTACTCCCCCTCGGGGTCGCGGGACCAGAAGAACTGCCCGCCGGGTGCCTGCAGGTCGAGCACGAAGTCGAGCGCCCGCCGGACGTGCGGCCACATGAGGTCGACCAGCGCCCGCTCCCCCGTCACCGTCCACCACTGCCAGACCCCCACGGCCACGTACGCGCACTGGTTGGTGTCGACGCTCGCGTCGAGGACCCGCTCACCGGCGTACTTCGTGCGCCAGGCACCGTCGCGCTCCTGCGTACGCCGAAGCCAGCCGTACGCCGCGCGCACCGCGTCCAGCCGTCCGCCGAGGGTGAGCGCCATGGTGCACTCGACGTGGTCCCAAGGGTCGGTGTGGCCGTCCGGCCACGGGAGCGCGCCGGTTGACTCCTGCGCGGCCGCCAGGGCGTCGACGGTGGAAGCGAGCTGCTGGCGGGTCAGGACACCGGGCAGGTCATGCAGCGGCACGGGGCTGCTCCGGCTTGCGCAGGTAGACCACGAGGCTCTTGCCGATCACCGGGTCGAGCAACCGCTCGGTGATCCGGGTGATCCTGGGCGCCCTGACCATGTCCCAGACGAGCAGGCGGTGGTAGGCGGACACCAGCCGGTGCTCGCCGTCGGTGACACCCACCGCGCACTTCAGCCACCAGTACGGGGAGTGCAGCCCGTGCGTGTGGTGCCGGTCCAGGGGCTCCAGACCGGCCGCGGTCAGCCGCCGCAGCAGCTCGCTGCCCCGGTAGATGCGGATGTGGCCGCCCTCCACCTCGTGGTAGGCGCTCGACAGCGCCCAGCAGACGAGCTCGGGTCCCCACCGCGGGACGGTCACGGCGATGCGGCCGCCGGGGCGGAGCACTCTCGTGAGCTCGGCCATGGCTCCGGCGTCGTCGTGCAGGTGCTCCAGCACCTCGGCGCACACTACGTAGTCGAACGTGCCGTCGGCGAACGGGAGCGCGTAGGCGGTGCCGCGCACCGCGGCAGCCGTCGCCTCCGCGGGCACCTCGCCCTCGTCCTTCATCGCCGAGAACATGCCGGCCACGTCCTTGAGCTCGGCCGGGTCCTGGTCGAGGGCGACCACCCCCGCACCGCGGCGGTAGAGCGCGAACGCGTGCCGTCCGCCCCCGCAGCCCATGTCGAGCACGCGGTCGCCCGGCCCGACCGGCAGCCGGTCGAAGTCGACGGTGAGCACTAGCTCTCCTTCGTGGTGACGGCGTCGGCAGGAGAGAGGACGGCGCGGTACCAGGCGACGGTCCGCTCCGCGACGGCCCGCCACGTGTAGTGCTCGACGACACGCGCCCGGCCAGCGGCTCCGAGGCGTGCGGCGAAGGCCGGGTCGTCGAGGACCCGCCCGATCGCCACGGCCAGTGCCTCCGGGTCCCCCGGCGGCACGTGGAGCGCGCTGACGCCGTCCGCCCCCACGACCTCGGGCAGTGCACCGGCCGTCGTGGCGACCAGGGGCGTGGCACAGGCGAGGGCCTCGATCGCCGGCAGGCTGAACCCCTCGTACAGGCTCGGGACCACGGCCACCCCGGCCGAGCCGAAGAGCCGGACGAGGTCCGGCTCGGAGATGCCGAACAGGAAGCGGACCGAGCCGTCCAGGTTGAGCCGCTCGATCGCGGCGGCGGCGGCACCACCAGGGCTGGGGCGGCCGACGACGACGAGCTCCACGTCCCGCTCCGTGCGCAGCTTGGCGACCGCCTCCAGCAGGGGGACGAGCCCCTTGAGCGGCACGTCCGCGCTGGCGGTGGCCACGATGCGCCCCGGGACTCGGGGGGTCGTGGGGGGCCGGAACACGTCCACGTCCACCCCGACCGGCACGACGGTGAGCCGCTCGGGACGCACGCGGAAGTCCCGCACGATGTCGGTGTAGGAGCTCTGCGACACCGTCAGCAGGGCGGGCAGCCGGCGCGCGACCCGCCCCTGCATGCGCAGGAAGGAGTACCAGCGGCGGGTCGAGACCTGCTTGCGCAGGGGGCCGGTGGGCAGCGCCGCCGCAGCCGCCAGATCATGGCGGCGGTCCTCGGTGATCGGGTGGTGCACGTTGGCCACGACCCGCACGCCCGCACGCTGCATCAGCAGCAGGCCGTAGCCCAGGGTCTGGTTGTCGTGCACCAGGTCGAACTCGTCCTGGCGACCGCCCAGCAGCCGGGAGGCCCGCAGGCTGAAGGTCAGCGGCTCCGGGAAGGCCGCGGTGCACATCAGCAGGAACTCGAGGACGTCGATGGCGGAGCGGAACTCACGCAGCCGCGGCACCCGGAACGGATCGGGCTCCCGGTAGAGGTCCAGGCTGGGCACCTCGGTCAGGGTGGGGCCGGCACGGCCCGGCACCGCGTCCAGCTCCGGGTAGGGCGGGCCGCTGATCACCTCGACGCTGTGGCCGAGCGCGACGAGCTCGCGGGAGAGCGCCCGGACGTAGACGCCCTGCCCGCCGCAGTGCGGCTTGCTGCGGTAGCTCAGGAGGGCGATGCGCAGCGGCCGTCCCCCGTCCGCCGCGATGTCCTGCTGCACTGCGCTCCTCGCCGGTCGGCTCCTCGATGATCCGGAGCGCACAGGCTACCCAGCAGGGAACGGGCGTTCACGCAGCGTGTCCACGCGGTCAGCGAACTCCCGCCGCGTCCATGCCC
Source organism: Mycobacteriales bacterium (assembly GCA_030447385.1). GTDB lineage: Bacteria > Actinomycetota > Actinomycetes > Mycobacteriales > SCTD01 > SCTD01. Next base: position 422,743 of record JAUJOY010000002.1, on the reverse strand, counting down.
CGCATCTCCTTCTTCAGCTCGTTGATCTCGTCCCGCAGCCGCCCGGCGAGTTCGAACCTGAGGTCCCTGGCCGCCTCGTGCATCTGGTCCGACAGCTGCTGGATCAGCATCGCCAGCTCGGCCCTCGGCAGGCTGGCGAGGTCCTGAGTGTGCATGCCGGTGTCGGCCGAGCGCGCGCCCCGTCCGGGGACGGGGGCCTTGCCCCGGGACTGCTGCCGGCCACTCCCGCCGACCAGATCGGGCTCGGTACGGACGATGTCGTCGAGGATGTCGGCGATCCGCTTGCGCAGCGGCTGCGGGTCCAGGCCGCGTTCGGTGTTGTAGGCCACCTGCTTGGCGCGCCGCCGGTTGGTCTCGTCGATCGCCTTGGCCATCGAAGGGGTGATGGTGTCGGCGTACATGTGGACCTGGCCCGACACGTTGCGCGCCGCCCGGCCGATCGTCTGGATCAAGCTCGTGCCCGAGCGCAGGAAGCCCTCCTTGTCGGCGTCGAGGATGGCGACCAGCGACACCTCGGGCAGGTCCAGCCCCTCGCGCAGCAGGTTGATGCCCACCAGCACGTCGTAGTGGCCCTGGCGCAGCTCCTTGAGCAGCTCGATGCGCCGGATCGTGTCCACCTCGGAGTGCAGATAGCGCACCCGCACGCCGAGCTCGAGCAGGTAGTCGGTCAGGTCCTCGCTCATCTTCTTGGTGAGCGTGGTGACGAGCACCCGCTCGTCCTTCTCCGCGCGCACCCGGATCTCGTGGACCAGGTCGTCGATCTGCCCCTTCGTCGGCTTGACCACGATCTCGGGGTCGACCAGGCCGGTCGGCCGGATCACCTGCTCGACGACGCCCTCCCCCTGGACCCGGCTCAGCTCGTACGCCCCGGGGGTGGCCGACAGGTAGACCGTCTGGCCGACCCGCTCGAGGAACTCCTCCCAGGTCAGCGGGCGGTTGTCCATGGCGCTCGGCAGCCGGAAGCCGTGGTCGACGAGGGTGGACTTGCGGCTGCGGTCGCCCTCGTACATCGCGCCGATCTGCGGCACGGTGACGTGCGACTCGTCCAGGACGAGCAGGAAGTCGTGGGGGAAGTAGTCGAGCAGGGTGTGCGGGGCGGTGCCGGGGGCTCGTCCGTCGATGTGCCGGCTGTAGTTCTCGATACCGCTGCAGAAGCCGACCTGCCGCATCATCTCGAGGTCGTACGTGGTGCGCATGCGCAGGCGCTGGGCCTCCAGGAGCTTGCCCTGCCCCTCCATCTCGCGCAGCCGGTCGTTCAGCTCGAGCTCGATGCCCCGGGTCGCGCGCTCCATCCGCTCCGGGCCGGCGACGTAGTGGGTGGCCGGGAAGACGAACACCTCGTCGTGCTCCTCGACAAGCTCGCCGGTCAGCGGGTGCAGCGTCATGACCCGCTCGATCTCGTCGCCGAACAGCTCGATCCGGACCGCGAGCTCCTCGTAGACGGGGAAGATCTCCACCGTGTCGCCGCGGACCCGGAAGGTGCCCCGGGTGAACGCGAGATCGTTGCGGGTGTACTGCACGTCGACGAAGCGGCGGAGCAGCGAGTCCCGGTCGACGGTCTCCCCGACGCGCAGCTTGACCATGCGGTCGACGTATTCCTGCGGGGTCCCGAGGCCGTAGATGCAGGAGACGCTCGCCACGACGATGACGTCCCGGCGGGTGAGCAGGCTCATCGTGGCGCTGTGCCGGAGGCGCTCGACCTCCTCGTTGATGCTCGAGTCCTTCTCGATGTAGGTGTCGGTCTGCGGGACGTAGGCCTCGGGCTGGTAGTAGTCGTAGTAGCTCACGAAGTACTCCACCGCGTTGTGCGGGAGCAGCTCGCGGAACTCGTTGGCCAGCTGCGCGGCCAGTGTCTTGTTGGGGGCCATCACCAGGGTCGGGCGCTGCACCCGCTCCACCAGCCAGGCGGTCGTCGCGCTCTTTCCGGTGCCGGTCGCGCCGAGCAGAACGACATCGGGCCGGCCTCCGATCAGCCGCTTCTCCAGCTCGTCGATCGCAGCCGGCTGGTCACCGGCCGGGGAGAAATCGCTGACGACCTCGAAGCGCCGCGTGGAGCGGCGAAGGTCGGTGGCCAGCCGGGCGACCTTGGGCCGGGGAACCGGTGGCGTGGCTCCGTGCGGAGCGGCGGAGACGGGCACTCGACCACGGTACGTCCGGGCCCTGACAGACCTGGTTGTGCACGTCTGCAGCCGTCCGCTCGGGCCGTGGCGGAACGACCTGACGACGACACGGTCCGCCTCGATCGGGCGCTTGCCGACCTCGACCGCCGGGTCGTGGTCGACGGGGACGGCCGGGGCGTGGGCATCCGCCACCCCGCCTGCCCGGGGCGCTGGCGGGGTTGATCCTCGGCGCCGCCTGCGTCCCGCTGCTCCTCGTGGCGGGGACACGCCGCTCGGGGAGTACGAGCTGGCCGACTACGTCCTCCCCCTGCTGGGCGGACCGGCCGCCCCGGCCTGACGCTGCCGCTGGGCCTGGTCCCTCGGCCGTTGGGCACGCGCGGCGGGCGCATCGGCGGCGCAACCCTGGTCTTGGCCTGTGCTGCCTGATCGCGGTGTTCGTCGTCCTCCTGGCCGGCCTGGCAATGCCGCTCGCGGCAGCGCGAGCCGCTGACCTGCCGACGGGACGGCTACGAGCGCGGACCCACCCGGATCACCGACAGGAGCTGGTCCACGATCGACGGGGCCGGCTCGGGAACGGCAGGCGCGGGCGGCGCGGCCGGCGCTGGGGCGAACCCGGCGCCCGCGCGAGCGAGGACCCCCCACTGCAGCGGCCCGGTCGTCTGCCAGGACCACAGGCTGATCGACTGGGCACCGCCGGCGCGGGCGACGTCGACGAAGGCCTGGACGCTCTGGTCGGGGGCCGGGTCCGCCGCCAGGTAGGGCGCGTCGAGCCGCCCGTCGTAGCCCTGCCCGACCGGCATCACCGGCTTGCCGAACTGCTTCAGCCAGCTCATGGAGGTCTCGGTCACCACCGCGGCCGGGCGGTTGTACCAGTAGACCATCGGGATGAACGCGTCGGTGAAGGGAGCCGTCTCGGCGTAGGGGTACATGCCGATCCGCTTCTCGCTGGGCCACGGGACCGTCGCCAGGATGGGGATCTCCGGCGGCAGAGCGGCCCGCAGGACGGCGTAGTAGCGGAGCACCCGGTCGGGGCTGAGGCGCGTGCCCTCAGCGGCGGTCTCGATGTCCGGTGCCACCGCGGCGACCCGCGCGGCGCCGGGACGGCTCCAGGTGGCCGCGAGCGCCATCCGCCGGGCGTCGGCCTCCGGGTTGTCCAGCTTCGGGAAGTCCCAGGCGATGACCTTCAGGCCGGCGGCTTCGGTCACGGGCATCAGCGCGGACAGCACCTCCTCGCCGATCCAGCCCTTGCCGGTGCTGCCGGTCTGGACGTAGAGGTGGCTCAGCCCGGTCTGCTGAGCGCGGGCGACCACCGCGCGCGGATCGCCGTTCTCGGACTTGCGCCACTCGTGCAGCCACATCCCGGTGCCTGTGGGCAGCCAGCGCGGGACGGCGGGCGGTGGCGGCGGGGCCGGCACTGGTGCGGGCGCAGCCGCGATCGCCCCTGCCACCGGCGACTCGATCATCGGCAGGCGGTCCGCGCGGCTGGGCAGCGGGCCGTCCGGCAGGGGTACCGGCGCGACCTCGACCGAGCTGGCGAGGACGGCCGGCGCCGACCCGCGCGACGCCGCCGAGGACTGCAGAGCGCCGAGTCCCACGAGAAGCACCGCGGTGAGGCAGACTGCGAACTCCCGGCTCGCCGAGAAGGCGAGAGTTCGCCCGCTTTCGGTGCTGCGGACCGGCGCTGGTGGCATTCGAGGACCATACCTTTACCCGGTGGTTCGTGGGTCAAACCGGACTTGGTGCTGACTTGAGGTAACGAGCCGGTTACCGGAAGGGTGCGGGGTCGAGCGGGTGGTCTTCGCGAGCGTCCCGGCCCCCACCTGGGCCGCAACGGTTCCTGGCGCTCAGCTGCCGAGCAGCCGTACGTGCACGTCGGCGGGCCTTGCCGGGTCCGCGCTGGAGTGCAGGCGCTGGCGCCGGCGGGCAGCCGGCGCGGCCCCCTCCGGCGGGATCGCCCTGCCGTCCACCTCATCCGCTCGGGGGAAGCCCCCGGTGGTGAGCGGCTCCGCCAGCGCCTCGGCCGCCTCGCCGCCCGGGACCTGGACCTCCAGGCGGATCACGTCGAAGCCCGCCGGCAGCGCCGCCGCCCCGATGCGGGCCGCGGGAACACCCGCGCACAGGTGGGAGATGCGGGCGTGCAGCCGAGCGGCCTCCGCCGGTCCCACCCGGCGGAGCGGGTCCTGCACCCGGCCGCGCAGTGCTGGACGGCGATCGGCCAGGTTGCGGGCGTAGGGCACGAGGCGGTCCTCGTGCATCGCGTGCACCTCGGCAGCCAGCTGCTCCCGCGTCCCACCGTTGTCCAGCCAGACGTCCGCGGCGGCGCGACGGCTGGCCTCGTCCGCCTGCGCAGCCATGCGGGCCCGGGCCTGCTCTTCCGACAGGCCACGCTGCACGAGCCGGGCCACGCGCACCCCGACCGGCGCGTCCACGACGACGACCAGGTGGTAGCCGGGAGCCAGGCCCGCCTCCACCAGCAGCGGCACGTCGTGCACCAGGATCTGCGTGCCCTTCCGCTTCGCCTCCTCGACGAGCTCACGGGTGCGCGCGCCGATCAGGGGGTGGACGATCGCGTCGAGGCGGCTCCTGGCGGCGTCGTCGGCGAAGACGACCTCGGCCAGCGCCGGCCGGTCGAGGGACCCGTCGTCCCGCAGCACCCCTTGTCCGAACGCATCCACGACCGCGGCGTGGCCGGGCGTCCTCGCAGCCACGACCTCCCTGGCGATGCGGTCGGCGTCCACGACCGTGGCGCCGAGAGAGGCGAGCACCGAGCTGACGGCCGACTTGCCGGAGCCGATGCCGCCGGTGAGGCCGACGGTCAGCACGTCCGGGCACGAGCGGTCGGCACGACTCCGGCCCGCAACGGCGAGATCGTCACGGGCCGGAAGACGCTGCTGCGCTGGGGGGCGCCGAGCTAGCTGCTGCCGCCGGAGAGCTTCTCCCGCAGCGCCTGCAGCGCCTCGTCACTGGCCAGGGTGCCACCCGAGGGCGCCGGTGCCGGCTTGGCCGCGGCGGCAGCGGAGGCCTCACCACCGTCGGCCGCGGGCTCACCCTCGGCGCCGGTGCCGGAGGAGTAGGAGGTCGGCAGAGCCGCCTCGACATCCGCGGCCTGCATGCGCTTGATCTGCTCCTGGTGAGCCTCGAAGCGCTTCTGCGCGTCGGCGTACTGCTTCTCCCACAGGTCCCGGGCCTCCTCGTGACCGGGCAGCCACTCCCCCGTCGAGGGGTCGAAGCCCTCGGGGTAGATGTACTCGCCCTTGTCGTCGTAGGAGGCGGCCATGCCGTACTGGGCCGGGTCGAAGGTGGCGTCGCCGCCTCCCCCGCCCTCGTTGGCCTGCTTCAGCGACAGGCTGATCCGGCGGCGCTCGAGGTCGATGTCGATGACCTTGACGAGCAGCTCGTCGCCGACGTTGACGACCTGCTCCGGGATCTCGACGTGACGCTCGGCCAGCTCGGAGATGTGGACCAGTCCCTCGATGCCCTCGTCCACCCGCACGAACGCACCGAACGGCACCAGCTTGGTGACCTTGCCAGGAACCACCTGGGCGATCGCGTGCGTGCGCGCGAACTGCTGCCAGGGATCCTCCTGCGTCGCCTTGAGCGACAGCGACACCCGCTCGCGGTCCAGGTCCACGTCGAGGACCTCGACGGTGACCTCCTGACCGACCTCGACGACCTCGGACGGGTGGTCGATGTGCTTCCAGGACAGCTCGGAGACGTGGACGAGGCCGTCCACGCCGCCGAGGTCGACGAAGGCGCCGAAGTTGACGATCGAGGAGACGACACCGGACCGGACCTGGCCCTTCTGCAGCGTCGCGAGGAACGTGCTCCGCACCTCGGACTGGGTCTGCTCGAGCCACTGGCGCCGGGAGAGCACGACGTTGTTCCGGTTCTTGTCCAGCTCGATGATCTTGGCCTCGAGCTCCTTGCCGACGTAGGGCTGGAGGTCGCGGACACGCCGCATCTCGACCAGGGAGGCGGGCAGGAAGCCGCGCAGGCCGATGTCGAGGATCAGGCCGCCCTTGACGACCTCGATCACCGTGCCGGTGACGATGCCGTCCTCCTCCTTGATCTTCTCGATCGTGCCCCAGGCGCGCTCGTACTGCGCGCGCTTCTTGGACAGGATCAGCCGCCCCTCCTTGTCCTCCTTCTGCAGGACGAGGGCCTCGACCAGGTCGCCGACCTTGACGACCTCGTTGGGGTCGACGTCGTGCTTGATGCTCAGCTCGCGCGAGGGGATGACGCCCTCGGTCTTGTAGCCGATGTCGAGCAGGACCTCGTCGCGGTCGACCTTGACGATGGTGCCTTCGACGATGTCGCCGTCGTTGAAGTACTTGATGGTCTCGTCGATGGCGGCGAGGAAGTCCTCCATGCTCCCGATGTCGTTGACGGCGACCTGAGGCGTGGTGGGCGCCTCGACAGGAGTGGAGGTGAGGGTGCTGGTCAAGGAAGTCGGCTCCGGCGGGATGGGGGTCGTGACCGGCCCCGGGTGGGCGGGTCGGCGGGGTCGCCCCGGGAAGGGGCTGCACGCGGCGGGCGGATCGTCGAGCCGGGGCGACATCGGGAGAGGACGTCGTCGAGGACGCCGAACGCGGGCGTGCGGGTGCGCGCGCCCGCAGCGCGTGGGTCCACTGTAGGTGCCGGTGCAGTCGGCGGCAAAGCCCGCGCAGCCCGGCCGGAGAGGCGGACACATGCAGCAGGACCCGCCCGTTCTCGTCGTGCACCGGCCGGCCGGGCCGGCCGAGAGCGCGCGGGCCAACCGGCGGTGGTGGGACGCGCAGGCACGGGCCTATCAGGACGAGCACGGCGCCTTCCTCGGCGACGTGGACCTGCTGTGGTGCCCCGAGGGCGTACGCGAGAGCGACGCGCGCCTGCTCGGGGACGTCGCCGGACGGGACGTGCTCGAGATGGGGTGCGGGGCCGCCCAGGGGGCGCGGTGGCTGAGCGCCGCGGGCGCCCGGGTGACGGCGTTCGACGTCTCCGCCGGCCAGCTGCGCGAGGCTCGGCGGCTCGACGAGCGCACCGGCGTGGCCGTACCCCGCCTCGTCCAGGCCGACGCGCAGCACCTGCCGCTCCGGTCGGAGTCCTTCGACGTCGTGGTGAGCGCCTTCGGCGCGCTTCCCCTCGTCGCCGACTCTGCCCGGGCTCTGCGCGAGGTCGCCCGGGTGCTGCGGCCGGGCGGGCGGCTGGTGTTCTCGGTGACGCACCCCCTGCGCTGGGTCTTCCCGGACGACCCAGGTCCGGCCGGCCTGACCGTCGTGCAGTCCTACTTCGACCGGACGCCGTACGTGGAGGTGGACGAGGACGGGCAGGCGGCCTACGTGGAGCACCACCGGACCGTCGGTGACCGGGTGCGCGAGCTCCTCGCCGCCGGGCTCGTCCTCGACGACCTGATCGAGCCGGAGTGGCCGGACGAGCACGGCCGGGAGTGGGGCCAGTGGTCGCCGCTGCGCGGCCGGCTGGTGCCCGGCACGTCCATCTGGGTGGTCTCCCGGCCCTGAGGTCCGGCCGGCGGCGGCAGGCCCAGCGGCGCGGCTGGGTCAGTGCCCGGCCTCGTCCCAGGTCCGACCGACCCCGATGCTCACGTCCAGCGGCACGGACAGCTCGTAGGCCGAGCCCATCTCCCGGCGCACCAGCGTCTCCAGGGCGTCGCGCTCCCCGTCGGCGACCTCGAGGACCAGCTCGTCGTGGACCTGCAGGAGCAGCCGCGACCGCAGCCCGTCCCTCGCCAGGGCGCGGGACAGCCCGAGCATCGCGAGCTTGATGATGTCCGCCGCGCTGCCCTGGATCGGGGCGTTGAGCGCCATCCGCTCGGCCATCGCCCGGCGCTGGCCGTTGTCGGAGGTGAGGTCGGGCAGGTAGCGCCGGCGGTCGAGGATCGTCGAGGTGTAGCCGTCCTTGCGCGCCTGCGCCACGACGTTGCGCAGGTAGTCGCGGACCCCGCCGAACCGCTCGAAGTAGGCCGCCATCTGCTCCTTGGCCTCGTCGACGCTGATCCGCAGCTGCGCGGCCAGGCCGAACGCCGAGAGCCCGTACGCCAGGCCGTAGGACATCGCCTTCACGCGCCGGCGCAGCTCGGGGTCGACCGCCTCCAGCGGCACCCCGAAGGCCCGGGACGCGACAAAGGTGTGCAGGTCCTCCCCCGTCAGGAAGGCCTCCACGAGCCCGGCGTCCTCCGACAGGTGGGCCATGATCCGCATCTCGATCTGGCTGTAGTCGGCGGTCATCAGCGACTCGAAGCCGGGCCCTGCCACGAAGCCCTGACGGATCTCGCGGCCCTGCTGCGTGCGGATCGGGACGTTCTGCAGGTTGGGGTTGTCGCTGGACAGCCGGCCGGTGGAGGCGACCATCTGCTTGAAGGTGGTGTGGATGCGGCCGTCCTCGGCGACGGTCGGCAGCAGCTGCTTCTCCACCACCATCAGCAGCCGCGTCATCTCCCGGTGCAGCAGCAGCGCCTCGATCACCGGGTGGGTGCCGAGCAGGTTCGTGAGCGCGTCCGCGTCCGTCGTCCACCCCGTCTTGATCTTCTTGGTCTTGGGCAGGCCCAGCTCCTCGAACAGCAGCGTCTGCAGCTGCTTCGGCGAGCCCAGGTGGAACTCGTGTCCCACCGCCGCGTAGGCCTGCTCGGCGGCGTCCTTCACCTGGTCGCGCAGCCGGCGTTCCAGCTCCACCAGGTGCTCGACGTCCGCGGCGATGCCGGTCCGCTCGCAGCCGGCGAGGACCGCGACGAGCGGCAGCTCGAGGTCGCGCAGCAGCGCGGTCCCTCCGCGCCGCTCGAGGTCCTCGTCGAGCGCGACCGAGAGGTCGGCGACGGCGCGTGCGCGTACGGCGGCGTCCCTCGCCCCGGTCTCGTCGTCGGCGCCGTCGTCGAAGGACAGCTGCCCCTCGGGTTCGGCCTCCGCGCGCAGCTCCCGGCGCAGGAAGCGCAGCACGAGGTCGCCGAGGTCGAACACCCCCTGACCCGGCAGCGCCAGGTAGGCCGCCAGTGCGGTGTCGCTGGTCAGCCCCGCGACGGTCCAGCCGCGCGCCTGCAGGGCGAGCAGCGGACCCTTCGCGTCGTGCATCGCCTTGGGCACCGCCGGATCGGCCAGCCAGGCGGCGAGCGCGCCGTCGTCGTCGGCGTCGAGGGCGGTCAGGTCCAGGAAGGCCGCCGGGGCGCCCGGCCCCGCCCCCCGGTCGGGCCCGGGCGAGGGACCGGCGATCCCGAGCCCGGTGGCGTCGCCCGTGCCGCGCCCCCAGGAGCCACGCACGTGCAGGCCCACCCGGCTGCCGCGCGCGAGGGCGTCGAGGAAGGCGCGGACCTCACCGGAGCCGAGCAGCCGGCTGTCCACCTCGAAGCCCTGGTCGGCTTCCGGCTCGACCGCGGACAGGGTCGCGTAGAGCCGCTCGCGCAGCACCCGGAACTGCAGCGCGTCGAAGACCTTGTGGACCTCGTCGCGGTCCCACTGCCCGAGGCGCAGGTCGTGCGGCCCGTAGTCCAGCGGCACGTCGCGCACGAGCTCGGTCAGCTTGCGGTTGCGCAGCACGCTGGCCGCGCCGGCCCGCAGGTTGTCGCCGACCTTCCCCTTCACCTCGTCGACGTGGTCGATGAGGGAGGCGACGTCGCCGTACTGCTGGATGAGCTTGGTCGCGGTCTTCTCCCCCAGTCCGGCGATCCCCGGCAGGTTGTCGCTGGGATCGCCGCGCAGGGCCGCGAACTCGGGGTACTGCTCGGGGGACAGGCCGTACTTCTCCTGGACGGAGGCCGGCGTCATCCGGCGCATGTCGGACACGCCGCGGGCGTTGTAGAGCACCGTGACCCGGTCGCTCACGAGCTGGAAGGCGTCGCGGTCGCCGGTGACGATCAGGACGTCCATGTCCTCGGCGGCGGCGCGGGTGGCGAGCGTCGCGATCACGTCGTCGGCCTCGAACCCCTCGGCGCAGACGACCGGCACCCGCAGGGCGTCGAGCACCTCGCGCACGAGTGAGACCTGACCCTGGAAGTCCGTGGGTGTCTCGGCCCGACCGGCCTTGTAGTCGGCGTAGGTCTCGGTGCGGAAGGTCGACTTGGAGATGTCGAAGCTCACCGCGACGTGGGTCGGCGCCTCGTCGCGCAGGACGTTGATGAGCATCGCGGTGAAGCCGTACACCGCGTTGGTGGGCTGCCCGGTGGTCGTGGAGAAGTTCTCCACGGGCAGGGCGAAGAAGGCCCGGTAGGCCAGCGAGTGCCCGTCCAGCAGGAGCAGCCGGGCGCGGGCCGGCGCGGGTCCGTCGGCCGGCCCGCCCGGTCCGGCATCCTTCCTCGCAGCAGCCACGCCGGGGAGTGTAGGAGCGGCTCAGGACTCGCCGTCGGCCGCGCCGAGCGCGATGTGCGGGAGCCGCACGCGGCGGCGCGGCCGGCGCGGCACCGAGTCGGGGGGGCGGGTGTCGAGCTGCGCCAGGCGCCACCGAACCAGCGAGACCGGCGCCACCCGGCGCACCGCGAGCGGCGCGAAGCCGAGGCGGGCGAAGAAGCGGTTGGCGTCACGTGAGCCGGGATGGACCGAGACCACGACCTGCTCGAGGTGGCGCTCCTCCGCGAAGGCCACGGCGGCGGCGACCAGTGCCTTGCCGGCGCCCCGGCGCTTGTGCCGGTCGGCCACCACCGCGTGGCTGACGTGGACGGCCGGCAGGTCGAGCAGCGCGTTGGCGGGCGCCACCGTGAACAGCGCCATGCCCAGCGCCTCGTCCTCGCCGGTCACGACGACGAGATGGCGTAGCGGGTCGGCGAGCGCATCGCGGTAGCGCTGCTCCAACCCGGCTCGAGCTGCGGAGGAGACCCCTCGGGAGCGGGTGCCGTCCGCCGGCACGAGCAGCTGGTCGCGCAGCTCCTCGCCGAAGGCCAGCAGCTCCGGCAGGTCCTCGATCGTGGCAGCGCGTACGTCGAGCGCGGTCCGGACCACACCTGCTCCTGCCGCGTACGAGCGCCGCGAGGCGCGGAGGAAGCCCGTGCCGCGGATGCGGCAGGGGTGGTCTTGTCCCGACCCCGGACTGGCTTGGCGGGGAGGGCGACAGTAGCGCGCCCGGGCACCCGGCGGCAGCAGCCGCAGAAGGCGCGGTCGACATCACGAGGCCCCAGCTCAGGGTTTATGCTCCCCGCAACCTGATCGGGTGTGCGACACATCCCGCTGCGCACGCGCGACCGTCGCTGTCCGGCTTACCCGCTGTCGAGACCAGGAGCCCTGCGTGCGCGTCGCTGCTCGAGCTGCGCTCAGCGCACTCCTGGCGGCGTTGATGGTCCTGCTGCTCCCCTCGGCTGCCCTCGCAGCCGGCGAGGCGGTGCAGGGGACGCTGCAGAACGCCGGGAAGCCCCTGGAAGGCGTCACCATCACCGTCACCAAGGCCGGAGGCGGCGACGTCGGGAAGGACGAGACCGACGAGAAGGGCGCCTTCCTCATCGAGCTCCCCGAGCCCGGGGACTACACCGTCACCCTCGACGAGGACTCGCTGCCCGACGGGGTGGAGATCCGCGAGGGGCGCAGTGCCTCCGTGACGCTCCCGATCGCCCCCGGTCAGCAGCGGTCGGTGCTGTTCCCGCTCGGCGAGGGCAGCCGGCAGCAGCAGAGCGACCTCGCCCGTCTGCCCCAGCTCGCCCTCGAAGGGCTGATCTTCGGCCTGATCATCGCGCTGGCGGCGGTCGGCCTGTCCCTGATCTACGGGACCACCGGGCTGGTCAACTTCGCGCACGGCGAGCTGGTCACGCTCGGAGCCCTTGTCGCCTACTACTTCAACGCCATCGCCGGGCTGCACCTGGTGCCGTCGACGATCCTCGCGGTGCTCGTCTGCGCCGTGCTCGGCGGCTCGCAGGACTTCGCGCTCTGGCGACCGCTGCGCCGCAGGGGCACCGGGCTGATCGCCATGCTGGTGGTCACGATCGGGCTCGCGCTGTTCGCCCGGGGCCTGTTCCTCTACCTGTTCGGCGGTGCTCCCCGGCCCTACCGCGACTACCAGCTGCAGGCGGCGCTCGACATCGGCCCGGTCGCGCTCGCACCCAAGGACGCGTTCACCATGGCCATCTGCCTGGTCATGCTGCTCCTGGTCGCCTTCGCCCTGCTGCGGACCCGGCTCGGCAAGGCGACGCGCGCCGTCGCGGACAACCCCGCACTGGCCGCCTCCTCCGGCATCGACGTCGAGCGGGTCATCTCCACGGTCTGGATCGCGGGCGCCGCCCTGGCCGGGCTCGCGGGCATCCTGCTCGCTCTCGGCCAGCAGGCCAGCTTCCAGCTCGGCTTCCAGATCCTGCTGCTGGTCTTCGCCGGTGTGACCCTCGGTGGTCTCGGCACGGCCTTCGGCGCGCTGGTCGGCAGCGTCGCGGTCGGCGTCTTCACGCAGGTGTCGACCCTGGTGATCCCGACCGAGCTCAAGAACGCCGGCGCCCTGGCCGTCCTCATCCTCATCCTGCTCTTCCGCCCCCAGGGCATCCTGGGCCGCGCCGAGCGGGTCGGCTGACCGGGAGCCTCATGGACTGGTTCCTGATCTTCTCGAACGCTCTTGCCGCAGCCGTGGGGCTGGAGACGGTGATCTTCGCCTTGGCGGCGATCGGGTTGAACGTGCACTTCGGCTACACGGGTCTGCTGAACTTCGGCCAGGCCGGATTCCTCGCGGTGGCCGGGTACGGCCTCGCGATCTGCGTCGCGACGTTCCAGCTGCCCACCCTGGTGGGCGTGGCCGTCGGCCTGCTCGGTGCCGTGGTGCTGGCCCTGCTGCTCGGCGCCCCGACGCTGCGGCTGCGCGCGGACTACCTCGCCATCGTCACGATCGCGGCCGCGGAGATCGTCCGCCTGGTGTTCCGCTCGGTGACGCTGTCCGAGTACACCGGCGGCAGCGACGGCCTGGGCCGCTTCGCGGAGGGCTTCTACTCCATCAACCCCATCTCACCGGGCAGCTACGGTCTCGGCCCGCTCGACTTCAACGAGCGCCAGACGTGGGTGCTCAGCGTCGGCTGGACCCTCGTCGGGCTGTCCTGCCTGCTGGTCTTCCTGCTGATGCGCAGCCCGTGGGGGCGGGTCCTGAAGGCGATCCGGGAGGACGAGGACGCCGTGCGCAGCCTCGGCAAGAACGTCTACGGCTACAAGCTCCAGAGCCTCGTCCTCGGCGGGGTGCTGGGCAGCCTCGCCGGCTTCATGACCGCGTGGGGCAACGCGGTGGTCCAGCCGGACAACTTCAGCACCGAGACGACGTTCTACGCCTACACGATCGTGATCCTGGGCGGTGCCGCGCGGGTGTTCGGGCCGGTGGTCGGGGCGGCGATCTTCTGGGCGCTGCTGTCGTTCACCGACAACGCCCTCAACCAGGCCAAGTCGGCCGGCTACATCCCCGAGGCACTGCTCAGCACCGTCCAGGTCGGCCAGGTGCGCCTGATGCTGGTCGGGCTCGGCCTCATGGCCCTGATGATCTTCCGCCCGCAGGGGCTCTTCGGCGACCGAAGGGAGCTCGCACTCGATGCCCGCTGACCTGACGAAGTCCGAGCGGGCGGTCTCGCCCACCCGCTACAAGGACGCGGCGATGCAGGCCCTGGCCGGTGTCGACCCCGTGCCCGGCGCGAAGAAGCCGGACCCGATCCTCGTGGCCGACGGGGTGACCCGGCGCTTCGGCGGGCTGACCGCCGTCGACGTCGACCACGTGGAGATCCAGCGCGGCTCCATCACCGCGCTCATCGGACCCAACGGGGCAGGCAAGAGCACGTTCTTCAACCTGCTCACCGGCTTCGACAAGCCCGACGACGGCACCTGGACCTTCAACGGGGTGTCCCTCTCGGGTGTCCCGCCGCACCGGGTCGCTCGACGCGGCATGGTGCGCACGTTCCAGCTGACCAAGGCCCTGTCCCGGCTGACGGTCATGCAGAACATGCTGCTCGGCGCGACCGGCCAGAAGGGCGAGAGCTTCCTGCGGGCCATCTTCCCGCCGATCTGGCGGGCGCAGGAGAGGGCCAACACGGCCCGTGCGGAGGAGCTGCTCGGCCGCTTCCGGCTCGACACCAAGCGGGACGACTTCGCGGGCACGATGTCAGGCGGGCAGCGCAAGCTGCTCGAGATGGCCCGCGCGCTCATGGTCGGCCCGGAGATGGTCATGCTCGACGAGCCGATGGCGGGGGTGAACCCCGCCCTCACGCAGTCGTTGCTCGGCCACGTCAAGTCGCTGCGCGAGGAGGGGATGACCGTGCTGTTCGTCGAGCACGACATGGACATGGTCCGCGACATCAGTGACTGGGTCCTCGTCATGGCGCAGGGCAGGATCATCGCCGAAGGCCCGCCCGAGCAGATCATGGCGAACGAGGCGGTGATCGACGCCTACCTGGGCGGGCACCACGACGCGCCGCTGGACGCGCCGGAGGACGCGCCCCTGCGCGACGAAGCCAGCTCCCGGCGCAAGGATCCGGAGGCGACGCGATGACCACCCCTGGCCTGCAGGGCGGGCTGGACGACCCCGGCTTCGTCGTCGACTCGAAGGCAGCTGAGGCCGACGCCCAGGTCCGCGGCGACGTCGCCGACCGGGACGCCCACCTCAGCGCCGCGGAGGGGGCGCTGCTGCGCGCCGACGAGATCGTCGCCGGCTACGTCCCGGGGGTGAACATCCTCAACGGCTGCGACCTCTACGTGAACGACGGCGAGCTGGTCGGCATCATCGGCCCGAACGGCGCGGGGAAGTCCACCCTGCTCAAGGCCGTCTTCGGCCTGGTGACCATCCGGTCCGGCAGCGTGGTCCTGCGGGGCAACCCGATCACCGGGCTCAAGGCGCACACCCTCGTCCGGCAGGGGGTGGGATTCGTGCCGCAGACCGAGAACGTGTTCCCGGGGCTGACCATCGAGGAGAACCTCGAGATGGGGCTGTTCCAGGCGCCCAAGCGCTTCGCGGAGCGCTTCGAGTTCGTCGCCGGCCTGTTCCCGGCGTTGGCGCAGCGGCGCAAGCAGCGGGCCGGGTCCCTGTCCGGGGGCGAGCGGCAGATGGTCGCCATGGGCCGGGCGCTCATGATGGAGCCGTCCGTCCTCCTCCTGGACGAGCCGTCGGCCGGCCTGTCGCCGGCGCTGCAGGACGAGGTCTTCCTGCGTGTACGCCAGATCAACAAGACCGGGGTCTCGGTCGTGATGGTCGAGCAGAACGCCCGCCGCTGCCTGCAGATCTGCGACCGCGGCTACGTGCTCGACCAGGGCCGCAACGCCTACACCGCGAGCGGGGCCGACCTCGCCCACGACCCGAAGGTCATCGAGCTCTACCTCGGCACGCTCGGCTCCTCCCGCTAGCGGTCACCGGCCTGCGCACGACGGCGGGGCCCGGCCGCAGTGGCCGGACCCCGCCGTCGTACGCAGATGCGAGTGCTTACAGCTTGCCGCTCTTGTAGTCGACCGCGTCGAGCAGCTTGGCGTCCGGGCCGTAGGTGTAGACGCCGATCGTGGCCTCGGTCGGGTTGCCCTTGTTGTCGAACTCGATCGGGCCGGAGATCCCGTCGTAGTCGATGTCGGTCCCGGCCTTGACCAGGTCGGCGCACTGCTTGAAGCCCTTGCACTTGGTGCCGCCCTTGCTCACGGCCTCCAGCTGCTTGGCGACGGCGGTGCCGGCGTCGCTCTTGGCGGCCTCGGCGGCCAGTGCCACGACCATGACCGCGTCGTAGGACTCACCGGCGTAGGGGAAGGCCTTGAGCGACGGGTCGACACCGAGCACGCGCTGGCGGAAGTCGCCAGGCGCCGACGCACCAGGAGTGGTCCCCTTCACGCCCTTGAGCACCGGGCCGCCGAGGGCCTTGACCGGGTCGGCCTCGAGGTTGCCGTCGACCAGGTAGAGCGGCTTGGTCTGCGGGCCGATGCCCTGCTTGACCAGCTCCTGGATGACCTTCGCGGACTCCTCGAACCCGATCAGGATGACGCCCTTGGGGTCCTTGGCCTTGATCTTGGAGACCTCCGCGGAGTACTCCGCCGCCTTGGGGTCGTAGATGATCTTCTCGACCACCTCGCCGTTGGCGCCCTTGATCGCCTTCTCGGCCTGGTCGGCCAAGCCGGTGCCGTAGGCGTCCTGCAGGGCGAGGATGCCGACGCTGTCGATGCCGTCGGCGATGACCGTGTCACCCAGGATGCGGCCCTGCAGCAGGTCCGGCGGCGCGGTCCGGAAGTAGAGCCCCTTGTCGGGGTAGTCGGACAGCGCGATGGCCGTGTTGGCCGGCGAGATCTGGATGACACCCGCTCCCGTGATCTTGTCGATCACGGTCAGGCTGACCGAGGAGGACGCGGCGCCGACGATGGCGTCGACCTTCTGGCTCAGCAGGCGGTCGACGGACTGCGACGCGATGTTGGTGGAGGTGTCCCCGGAGTCCGAATCGACCTTCGCGACGGGCTTTCCGAGCACGCCGCCAGCGTCGTTGATCTCCTTGACCGCCAGCGAGACCCCCGCGAACTCGGGCGGGCCGAGGGAGGCGAGGGAGCCGGTCTGCGGCAGCAGCGTGCCGATCGTGAGGGTGCCGTCAGCCGTGTTGGCGGGTGCGGCCGAACCGCTAGCGGTGGCGGAGCTGCTGGGTGTGGCGCTCGCCGTGCTGGTTCCGGTGGCGGTGTCGTCGTCATCGCCCCCACCACCGCAGGCGGTGAGGAGGAGACTGCCTGCGCTGATGGCGGCAAGCAAGCGCCAGGTACGTACGGAGGAATTCATCCACCGTCTCCTTGTGTGTGTGTACGAAGGGACGCCGCAGCCTCGCGGCGATGGAGAATGCTTGCGACGGTAGCGGAGCGTGAGCGCCGTGGCGGCGCTCTGGCGAAGTGGGACGCGGTCGTTGTCAGGTCGTGACCTGGCCGCCCGTCAGTCAGGTGGCTCCGGTGCCGAAGGTGCGGCGGCGCCGTCGAGCAGGTCCTGCGCCACGGCCCGCATCGAGCGCCGCTGGTCCATCGAGCGCCGCTGGATCCACCGGAACGCCTCCGGCTCGCTCATCCCGTGGTCGGTCTGCAGCAGCCCCTTCGCCCGGTCGAGGAGCTTGCGGGCGGCGAGCCGACCGGACAGGTCGCCGACCTCCCGCTCCAGCGCCACCAGCTCGGTGAACCGCGACACCGCCATCTCGATGGCCGGCAGCAGGTCCTTCTTCTGGAACGGCTTCACGAGGTAGGCCATGACGCCCGCCTCACGCGCCCGCTCGACGAGGTCACGCTGGCTGAACGCGGTGAGGATCACGACAGCCGACAGCCGCGCCGACACCACCTGCTCGGCTGCCGACAGCCCGTCGAGCACCGGCATGCGCACATCGAGAAGCACCAGGTCCGGCCGCAGCTCGCTGGCCAGGCGTACGGCAGTCTCCCCGTCCGAGGCCTCCCCCACGACGGAGTAGCCCTCCTCCTCGAGCATCTCGACGAGGTCCATCCGGATCAGGGCCTCGTCCTCGGCGACGAGCACCCGTAGGGGCTGTCGCACGGAGGGCACCGAGGCGGTCACGGCGGCAGGCTACCGAGCGAGCGAGACCGACCGCGCCCGAGGCACCGCGGTGCCCCCAGGTGCCCCCGGTGGGATTCGAACCCACACTGTCGAGGTTTTGAGTCTCGTGCCTGCTGCCAGTTGGGCTACGGGGGCGGAGCCGGGTCAGCCTAGCCCCGGGTCGGCGCCCGAGAGCTGCTCGACCGGGTCGTCGTGACGGCGCGCCAGGGGCCAGGGCGGGACGGGGCTGCCCAGCCGGTGGACGCGCATCGCGTTGGTCGAGCCGCTCGTCGCGGGCGGGCTGCCGGCGACGATGGTGACGTACTCCCCCGGCGACATCCGGCCCAGCTCGAGCATCGCGCTGTCGACCTGGCGCACCATCTCGTCGGTGTGGCTGACCGAGGGCACGAGGAAGGTCTCCACCCCCCAGGTCAGCGCGAGCTGGCTGCGGACCTCCGGCGTGGGCGTGAAGGCCAGCAGCGGGATCGGGGAGCGGTGCCCGGCCAGCAGGCGGGCGGTGTTGCCGCTCTGGGTGAACGCCACGAGGGCGCTGGCACCGACGGTGCGGCCGACGACGGCGGCGGCCCGGGCGATGGCGCCGCTGATCGTCGCCGGCTCGGCCCTCACCAGTGGGAGCCGGCTCAGGTCCTCCTCCGCCGCCACGATGATCCGGGACATCGTCGACACCGACTCGATCGGGAACCGCCCGACGCTGGTCTCGCCCGACAGCATCACCGCGTCGGCTCCGTCGAGGACGGCGTTGGCGACGTCGCTGGCCTCGGCCCGGGTCGGGCGCGAGGCGCCCATCATCGAGTCGAGCATCTGGGTGGCGACGATGACCGGCTTCGCCTGCTCGCGGGCGGCCTGCACCGCCTGCTTCTGCACCAGGGGGACGCGCTCGAGCGGCATCTCCACGCCGAGGTCGCCGCGCGCGACCATGAGGCCGTCGAAGGCGGAGACGATGTCCTCGAGGTTCTCGACGGCCTGTGGCTTCTCGATCTTTGCGAGAACCGGCAGGCGCGGCCCCGTCTCGTCCATGATCTCGTGGACCCGCTTGATGTCGGCTGCCGAGCGCACGAACGACAGCGCGACCATGTCCGCGCGCAGGGACAGCGCGAACCGCAGGTCCTCCTCGTCCTTCTCCGACAGGGCGGGCACGCTGACCGCGACGCCGGGCAACGACAGCCCCTTGGCGTTGCTGACCGGGCCGCCCTCGACCACGCGGAGGACGACGTCCTCGCCCTGCACCGCGACGACCTGGAGGCTGACCCGCCCGTCGTCGACCAGCACCGGGTCACCCGCGGAGACGTCGGCGGCGAAGCCGCGGTAGGTCGTGGAGACCCGGTCGTGGTCGCCGGGGCACGGGGCGGTCGTGATGGTGACCCGCTCGCCGGTGGTCCACACCACGGGGCCGCAGGCGAAGGAGCCGAGCCGGATCTTCGGGCCCTGCAGGTCGACGAGAACTCCTACACCCCGGCCGGATTCGTCCGAGGCCCGGCGGACCCAGGCGTAGGCCTCGGCGTGCTCGACGTGCGCGCCGTGGCTGAAGTTCAGCCGGGCCACGTCCATGCCGGCGTCGACCAGGCTGCGCACCGCCTGGTAGGAGTGGGTCGCCGGGCCGAGCGTGCAGACGATCTTCGCGCGACGCTTCACGCCGACACAGTAGGGGCCGCAGATGTCATCGGGTGAGGTCCTACCGGCTGGTGGGGGTCACCGGAGCGGGCAGTGCGGTCGACCCGCACAGCGCCCGGTCCACCGCCGCGGCCGCCGCGCGCCCCTCCGCGATTGCCCACACGATCAGTGACTGCCCACGTCCCATGTCGCCGGCCACGAAGACCCCCGGCACGCTCGTGGCCCAGCTCTCGTCCCGCGCCACGTTGCCCCGTCCGTCCAGCTCCACCCCCAGCGCCTCGAGGAGCCCGGTCCGCTGCGGACCCGTGAAGCCCATCGCGAGCAGGACGAGCTGCGCCGGCAGGACGCGGGTGGTGCCTTCCACCGGCTCGAACCGCCCCTCGACCAGCTCGACGTCCACCAGCTCCAAACCCGTGACCTGCCCGCCCTCGCCGAGGAAGCGCTGGGTGTTGACGCTGAACAGGCGCTCGCCACCCTCCTCATGCGCACTGCTGGTGCGGTAGATCAGCGGCCAGGTCGGCCACGGTGTCGAAACCGGGCGCTCGCCAGGTGGGCGCGGCAGGATCTCGAGCTGGGTGATCGAGCGGGCTCCCTGGCGGATCGCGGTGCCCAGGCAGTCGGCTCCGGTGTCCCCGCCGCCGATAATCACGACGTCCTTGTCCTTCGCGGATATCGGCGACTCGGCCAGGTCACCCTCCTGGACCCGGTTGGAGGGGACGAGGTAGTCCATCGCCACGTGGATCCCGCCCAGGTCCCGCCCCGGCGCCGGCAGGTCGCGGGCGAGCGTCGCGCCGCCGGTCAGCAGCACGGCGTCGTAGTCCTCGCGCAGGGTGCCTGCCGAGATGTCCACGCCGACCTCGACACCGGTGCGGAACTGCGTGCCCTCGGCGCGCATCTGCTCGAGGCGCCGGTCGAGGACCCGCTTCTCCATCTTGAACTCCGGGATCCCGTAGCGCAGCAGGCCGCCGATGCGGTCGGCCCGCTCCAGAACGGTGACGTCGTGCCCGGCGCGGGTGAGCTGCTGGGCCGCCGCGAGACCGGCCGGCCCGGAGCCGACCACGGCCACCTTGCGCCCCGTGCGGCTGGCCGGCATGTGCGGCCCCACCCGGCCCTCCTCGTAGGCGCGGTCGATGATCTCGACCTCGACCTGCTTGATGGTCACCGGATCGGCGTTGATGCCGAGGACGCACGCGGCTTCACAGGGAGCCGGGCACAGCCGCCCGGTGAACTCCGGGAAGTTGTTCGTGGCGTGCAGCCGCTCGATGGCCTGGGCCCAGTCGTCGCGGTGGACGAGGTCGTTCCACTCGGGGATCAGGTTGCCGAGCGGGCAGCCGTTGTGGCAGAAGGGGATGCCGCAGTCCATGCAGCGACCGGCCTGCTTCTGGAGGGCGGGCGGCGGGAAGTCCTCGTAGACCTCCTTCCAGTCACGGATGCGCACATCCACCGGGCGCCGTGTGGGCAGCGCCCGCTCATACTTGAGAAAGCCGGTGTGGTCGACCATCTCGGGCCCCTAGCTCCTGCTCGCGGCCATGACGGCCTCGTCCACGTCGGACCCGTCCTCGCGGGCCTGCTCCATCGCGGCCAGCACCTTCTTGTAGTCGCGGGGCATGACCTTGGTGAACCGGGCCCACTCGCCCCGCTCGAGCAGGTCGCCCGCCACGTCCGAGCCGGTCTCGGCGAGGTGCTCGCGCAGCATCTGCCGCAGGGTCTCGAGATCGCCCTCCGTGAGCTCCTCGAGCTCCACCAGCTCCAGGTTGACCTTGCCGCGGTCCAGGTCCAGCAGGTAGGCGACACCCCCGCTCATGCCGGCCGCGACGTTGCGCCCGGTCTCGCCGAGGATCGCCACGCGCCCACCGGTCATGTACTCGCAGGCATGGTCGCCCACCCCTTCGACGACGGCGGTCGCGCCGGAGTTGCGTACGCAGAAGCGCTCCCCGACCCGGCCCCGCACGAACAACGAGCCGCCGGTGGCGCCGTACAGCAGGGTGTTGCCGGCGATCACGTTGTCCTGCGCCCGGAAGGTGGCTGCGCGGTCGGGGCGTACGACGACGCGTCCGCCGGACAGGCCCTTGCCGACGTAGTCGTTGGCGTCCCCGAACAGCCGCAGCGTGATGCCCCTGGGCAGGAACGCGCCCAGCGACTGCCCCGCCGAGCCGGTCAGCGTGATGTCGATCGTGCCGTCCGGCAGCCCCTTACCACCGTGGCGCCGGGTCAGCTGCGCGCCGAGCATCGTGCCGACGGTGCGGTTCACGTTGCGCACCGGCAGGCTCAGGTTGATCGGCGCGCCCGTGAGCAGAGCGTCCTCGGCGAGCTCGATCAGCCGGTTGTCGAGCGCGTGCTGCAGCCCGTGGTCCTGCGGAACGGTCTGGGTGAGCGGGGTGCCCTCCGGCAGCTCGGGCAGGTGCAGTATCGGCGACAGGTCGAGACCGGCGGCCTTCCAGTGCTCGACCGCCTTGCGGGTGTCGAGCACCTCGACGTGGCCGATCGCCTCCACCAGGCTGCGAAAGCCCAGCGAGGCCAGGATCTCGCGGACCTCCTGCGCGATGTACTCGAAGAAGGTCACGATGTAGTCGGCCCGGCCGGAGAACTTCTTGCGCAGCTCGGCCTTCTGGGTGGCGATCCCCACCGGGCAGGTGTCGAGGTGGCAGACCCGCATCATGACGCAGCCGCTGACCACCAGCGGAGCGGTCGCGAAGCCGTACTCCTCCGCCCCCAGCAGCGCGCCGATCACGACGTCACGCCCGGTCTTGAGCTGGCCGTCGACCTGCACGACGATGCGGTCGCGCAGCCCGTTGAGCAGCAGCGTCTGCTGCGTCTCGGCCAGACCGAGCTCCCACGGTGAGCCGGCGTGCTTGAGCGAGGTGAGCGGTGAGGCGCCGGTACCGCCGTCGTGCCCGGAGATGAGCACGACGTCGGCGTGCGCCTTGGACACGCCCGCCGCGACGGTCCCCACCCCGACCTCGGCCACCAGCTTGACGTGGATCCGGGCCGAGGAGTTGGCGTTCTTCAGGTCGTGGATCAGCTGGGCGAGGTCCTCGATCGAGTAGATGTCGTGGTGCGGCGGAGGGCTGATCAGCCCCACACCTGGCGTGGAGTAGCGGGTCTTGGCGATGTAGGGGTTGACCTTCGGGCCAGGCAGCTGGCCGCCCTCACCGGGCTTGGCCCCCTGGGCCATCTTGATCTGGATGTCGTCGGCGTGGACGAGGTACTCGCTCGTGACGCCGAACCGGCCGCTCGCCACCTGCTTGATCGCGCTGCGGCGGCTGGGGTCGTAGAGCCGTTCCGGGTCCTCCCCGCCCTCCCCGGTGTTGCTGCGCCCGCCGAGGCGGTTCATCGCGATCGCCAGCGTCTCGTGCGCCTCCGGGCTGATCGAGCCCAGCGACATCGCTCCGGTGTTGAAGCGCTTCACGATCTCCGAGACCGGCTCGACCTCCTCGATCGGCACCGGCGGGCGCACGCCCTCCCGCAGCGAGAACAGCCCGCGCAGCGTGCCCGCGGACGCCGACAGCTCGTCGACCGCAGCGGTGTACTGCCGGAACAGGTCGAACTTGCGCGCGCGGGTCGAGTGCTGCAGCGCGAACACCGTCTGCGGGTTGAACAGGTGCACCTCCCCCTCGCGGCGCCACTGGTACTCCCCACCGATCTCGAGCGTGCGGTGGGCCCGCTCGGTCGCGTTCTCCGGGTAGGCCCGGCGGTGGCGCGAGGCGACCTCCTCGGCGAGCACGTCCAGGCCGATGCCGCCGAGCCGGCTGGTGGTGCCGGTGAAGTACTCGTCGACCAGATCCTGCGCCAGGCCGAGCGCCTCGAAGACCTGCGCGCCGGTGTAGGACGCGATGGTCGAGATGCCCATCTTGCTCATCACCTTGAGCACGCCCTTGCCGGCCGCCTTGACGTACTTGTGCACCGCCTCCTCCGCCTCGACGCCCACCAGGGTGCCGACCCGGATCATGTCCTCGATCGTCTCGAACGCGAGGTAGGGGTTGACCGCTGCTGCGCCGTACCCGAGAAGCAGGGCGATGTGGTGCACCTCACGGGCGTCCCCGGCCTCCACCAGCAGGCCCACGCGCGTGCGCGTCTTCTCCCGGATCAGGTGGTGGTGGATCGCGCTGGTCAGCAGCAGCGACGGGATGGGCGCCATGTGCTCGGTCGAGTCGCGGTCGGACAGCACGAGGATGCGCGCGCCGGCCGCGATCGCGGTCGACACCTCCCGGCGTACCCGGTCGAGCGCGTCCCGCAGCGCCTCGCCGCCACCGTTGACCGGGTAGAGGCCGTGAACCGTGACGCTCGAGAAGCCAGGGAGGTCGCCGTCCTCGTTGACGTGGACGATCTTGGCCAGGTCGTCGTTGGACAGCACCGGGAACGGCAGGACGATCTGCCGGCAGGAGGCCGCCGACGGCTCCAGGAGGTTCTGCTCCGGCCCGATGCTGCCGGACAGGCTGGTGACCAGCTCCTCCCGGATCGCGTCGAGCGGCGGGTTGGTGACCTGCGCGAACAGCTGCGTGAAGTAGTCGAACAGCAGTCGCGGGCGCTGGGAGAGCACCGCCACCGGGGTGTCGGTGCCCATCGAGCCGATGGCCTCGACGCCGTTCTGCGCCATCGGGCTCAGCAGGATCCGCAGCTCCTCCTCGGTGTAGCCGAAGACCTGCTGGCGGCGCAGCACCGACTCGTGCGAGTAGACGACGTGGTCGCGGTCGGGCAGCCCGCCCAGCTCGAGCTGCCCGGCGTGCAGCCAGTCGGCGTAGGGGTGCGCCCGCGCCAGCTCGGCCTTGATCTCGTCGTCCTCGACGATCCGCCCCTCGGCGGTGTCCACGAGGAACATGCGCCCGGGCTGCAGCCGGCCCTTGCGCACGACCTGGTCGGCGGGGACGTCGAGCACACCGACCTCGCTGGCCAGGATGACCCGTCCGTCGGCGGTCTCCCACCAGCGGCTCGGCCGCAGGCCGTTGCGGTCGAGGACCGCCCCGATCTGGGTGCCGTCGGTGAACGCCACGCAGGCCGGGCCGTCCCACGGCTCCATGAGCGAGGAATGGAAGGCGTAGAAGGCCCGCTTGGCGGGGTCCATGTCGACGGCGTTCTCCCACGCCTCGGGCACCATCATGAGCACGGCGTGCGGCAGCGACCGGCCGCCCATGTGCAGCAGCTCGAGCACCTCGTCGAAGGTCGCGCTGTCGCTGGCGCCCGGCGTGCAGATCGGGAACAGCCTCGACAGGTCGTCCGGCAGCTCCTGCGGGCCGCGCAGCAGCGCCTCCCTGGCGCGCATCCAGTTGCGGTTGCCGCGGACCGTGTTGATCTCGCCGTTGTGCGCGATGTAGCGGTAGGGGTGCGCGAGCGGCCAGCTCGGGAAGGTGTTGGTCGAGAAGCGGCTGTGCACTAGGACGAGGGCGCTGGCGAACCGCTCGTCGGCCAGGTCGGGGAAGAACGCCTGCAGCTGGCCGGTCGTGAGCATGCCCTTGTAGACCAGCGTCCGGCAGGACAGCGACGCGAAGTAGGTCCCCGTCTCGTGCTCAACGCGCTTGCGGGTCGCGTAGGCCCGACGCTCCAGGGCGTACGGGCTCAGGTCGGCACCACCGCTGACCAGCACCAGCTGCGCGAACCGGGGCATGGCCGAGCGGGCCGTCCTGCCGATCCCGGCCCCGTCGGGGTCGACCGGCAGCTCGCGCCAGACGAGCGTGCGCAGCCCCTCCTCGGCGGCCAGCGCGTCGACGGCGGCGCGGGTCGCGGCCGCCTCCTGCTCGTCCTGGGCGAGGAAGGCCGTGCCGACGGCGTAGAGCCCAGCCGGCGGGAGCTCGGTGCCCTGCTCGGCGAGGACCGCCCGGAGGAAGGCGTCAGGAACCTGGGTGAGGATGCCGGCGCCGTCGCCGGTGTCGGGCTCGCTGCCCGAGGCGCCACGGTGGTCGAGGTTGCGCAGTGCGGTCAGCCCCTGCTCGACGAGGGTGTGGGTGACCCGGCCGGCGATGTCGGCGAGGAACGCCACGCCGCAGGCGTCGTGCTCGTTCACCGGGTCGTACAGCCCCGCGGACGCGGGAACCGAGCCCGCAGAGGGGGCCGTGGGAGTCGTCATGGCAGTAGCCCTCTCGCGCCGGGGTGTCGACTTGGTGCGCCTGCTCACCCGGGACGTCCTTGGCCCTGCTGCAGATGTCGGCGAGGTTACACGCCGCGGGCCCGCCTCCAAAGGGGCGCACGCTGCGGGGGGTCCGCGGGGGTTCCTGTCCCGACATGGCCCGTTCGGGTCATGGTGGTCCTAGCCACCTCGGGGGAGCATGACGTGGTGCCGTTCCCCCCTGCGCCGGTCGCGCGCCTGGCCTCGTGGCTCGCGTGCGGCACCGCGCTGCGTCCGGCGAACTGGCAGTGGCGCCACCGCCTCGTCTGCCTGGTGCTCGCGGTCCACGTCCCGCTCCTGACGGGGTGGGCGCTGGCCGTCGGGCGGGGCGCCGAGGCCGCGCTGGCGGCCCTCGCGCTGGGCGGCCTGCTGCTCGGCGCCAGGACCAGGAGCCCGGCCGGGCACAGGGCCCTCGCCGCGGGCACCGGCCTCATGACCGCCTCGCTGCTGGTCGTCCGCCTCGGCGACGGCGCGACGGAGGCGTACTTCCATGCCTTCGCGGTCCTTGCTCTCGTCGCGCTCTACCAGAACCGGGCCCTGTCCGGCTTCGCCCTGCTGCTCGCGGTGGTCCCGCTGCTGCTCGCGTCCACCGGTGCGGGCACGACCGGAGCCGGCGCGCCGTGGCCCGGCTGGGGGTGGACGGCGCTGCACGTGCTCGCCCTGGTGGCCGAGACCGCCGCGCTCATGCTCATCTGGCGCACCGAGGAGCGGGGGCGCGCCGACGAGGAGCAGCGCCTGCGGTCGCAGCTGTCCGCCGACCACAGCAGCGTGCAGGCCCGGCTGGCGGAGACCGACCGGATGCGCGCCGATCTGATCGCCACCGTGTCCCACGAGTTCCGCACCCCGCTCACGGGCATCCGCGGCGCCGCGCTGACCCTGCTCAAGCGCGGCGACCGGCTGGACAAGAACGGCCGGGACCGGTTGCTGCACGCCGTGCTCGACCAGCAGGAGCGCCTGAGCCGGCTGCTGGAGAACATGCTCATCGCCGCCAGGGCCACCGACACCGACCCGTCGGCGTCCGCGGAGGTGGACGCCGTCGCGGCCGAGGTGGCGATGCTGGCCGGCGGGGGACGTCCGGACCGCCCGCTCATCTCGGTCCTGGTGGAGTCCGGCACGACGGCGCAGATTCACCGGCAGGCCCTGCACCAGGTGATCGCCAACCTGGTCGACAACGCGCTGCTCCACGGGGCGTCGGGTGCCGTCCCGCTGATCGCCGGCGGAGCCGATGAGCACGGCGTCTGGCTGACGGTGAGCAACGAGGGGCCGGTTCTCGAGCTCACCAAGGCCGGCCGGCTGTTCGAGCCCTTCACCCAGGCCCACTCCGGAGCGACCCGCGACCGGGAGGGGATCGGCGTCGGCCTCTACGTCGTGCGGCGCCTCGTCGAGGTGCACGGCGGGTCGGTCGAGGTGCGCAGCGACAGCGGCTGGGTGACCGTCCAGGTGCGGCTGCGGCCCGCCGGGCGGTCGCTGCAGGGCTCGCTGAGCAGCTGAGCCCGGTCCCGCTGCAGACCTGCGCGGATCAGATCTGCGTGCCGACCACGGTGCCGACGCCGTAGGTGAGCGCGGCCGCCGCGCCGCCGAGCACCAGCTGGCGGGTCCCGCTGTAGAGCGAGCTGCGGTCGGTGAAGCGGCTGACCAGCGCCCCCGCGACGAACAGGGCGACCAGCGCGAGCAGGATCGGCACCAGGAGCCCGGAACCGCCGAACAGGTAGGGCAGCAGCGGAACCAGCGCCCCGAGCGTGAAGGCGGCGAACGACGAGCCGGCTGCCACCCACGGCGACGGCAGGTCGTCCGGGTCGACGCCCAGCTCCTCTCGCGCATGGACGCGCCAGGCCTGCTCGGGGTCGCGGGAGAGCTGGCGGGCCACCTCCGCAGCCAGGGCGGCGTCGACCCCGCGGCTGCGGTAGATGCCCGCGAGCTCGGCCTCCTCCGCCGCCGGGACCCGCCGGATCTCGGCCTTCTCGATCTCGATCTCCGCGCGCGTCAGCTCGGTCTGGGAGGCGACCGAGACGTACTCGCCGGTCGCCATCGAGAACGCCCCAGCGGCGAGCCCGGCGAACCCGGCGAGCAGCACCGTCGAGGGCGAGTCCACCCCGGCGGCGACCCCCGCGATCAGCGCGGTGTTGCTGACCAGCCCGTCCATGACGCCGAACACCGCCGGACGCAGCCAGCCGCCGGTGACGTCGCGGTGGTCGTGGTGGTGCTCGGGAGTGGCCCGGCTGGTCTCCGCGGAGGTCACGACGGACCCGGGAGGTGCACGCGCGGTGCGGCGCTCGGCGCAGCGGCGGGGCTCACCCGCCCAGGGTACGGGCGGACGCTGCACCCGGCCCGTCCGGGTTGCGGGGGGCGTCGTGCGCGTGCGGGTCAGGAGCGGTCGGGCGTACGCACCCCCTGCGCGAGCTCTGCCGAGAGCCGGCGTACCCCGTCGACGCCGTCGTCCGCCAGGGCGCGCACCAGCGCTGAGCCCACGACGACGGCGTCGGCGAACCCGGCGACCTCGGCGGCCTGGGCGCCGTTGCTCACCCCGAGGCCGACCGCGACCGGCAGCGGCGTCTGCGCACGCACCCGCTCGACGAGCGTGCGTGCCCCCTTCCCCACCTCGGTGCGGGCGCCGGTGACCCCCATGACGGCGGCGGCGTAGACGAAGCCGCGGTTGGCGCGGCCGACCACGGCGATGCGCTCGTCGCTGCTGCTCGGGGCCACCAGGAAGACCGGGTCGAGGTCGTGCTCCCGGCAGGCCTCCAGCCACTGCGGTGCCTCCTCCGGGATGAGGTCGGGCGTGATCGCGCCGACGCCACCGGCCTTCTTCAGGTCCGCCGCCCAGCGCGCGAAGCCGTAGCGGTGCACCGGGTTCCAGTAGCCCATCACGAGGGTGGGGACCCCCGTGGCGGCGACCGCCTCGACGGTCCGCAGCACGTCCGCCTGCCGCGTACCGGCGTCCAAGGACGCCTGGTGCGCCGCCGAGATGACCGGGCCCTCCATGAGCGGGTCGCTGTAGGGCATGCCGACCTCGACGGCGTCCACCCCGGCCTCGACCATCGCGGTCATGGCCTGCACCGCGACCTGGTAGGAGGGGAAGCCGGCCGGCAGGTAGGCGATCAGCGCGGCGCGGTCCTCCCCCCGGCAGCGCGCGAACAGGTCGTCGAGCGCGCTCATCTGCGAGCGGCGAGGGTCACGGCTGCTCGCCCTCGCGCGCCCGCACGAGCTCGGACCGGGCGACCTCCTCGGCGCTCACCAGGCCGAACCAGCGCGCGGCCGTGTCCACGTCCTTGTCGCCCCGGCCCGAGGTGTTGACGATCACGACGAGGTCCTGCGGGTCGGCGTCCTGCTCGGCGATCCAGGAGAAGGCGCGGGCGAAGGCGTGCGCGCTCTCGATCGCGCACAGGATCCCCTCGGTGCGCGCGAGCACCTGCAGGGCGGCCATCGCGTCCGCGTCGGTGATGCCGGTGTAGCTCGCGCGCCCGGAGTCCCGGAGGTAGGAGTGCTCCGGACCGACGCCCGGGTAGTCCAGCCCGGCGCTGATCGAGGTGGTGGTGAGGGTCTGGCCGTCCTCGTCCTGCATCAGGTAGCTGCGCGAGCCGTGCAGCACACCGGGTTCGCCCGCGGTCAGCGGCGCCGCGTGGCGGCCGGTCTCCACACCGTCGCCACCGGCCTCCGCACCGACGAGGGCGACGCCGGAGTCGTCGAGGAAGGGCGAGAACAGCCCGATGGCGTTGCTTCCGCCGCCCACACAGGCGACGAGGGCGTCAGGCAGCCGGCCCACGAGGTCGAGGCACTGCTGACGGGCCTCGACGCCGATCACGCGCTGGAAGTTGCGCACCATCATCGGGAAGGGGTGCGGGCCCACCACCGAGCCGATGACGTAGTGGGTGGTGTCGACGTTGGTCACCCAGTCGCGCATCGCCTCGTTCGTGGCGTCCTTGAGCGTCTGAGTGCCGCTGCTCACGGACACGACCTCGGCGCCGAGCAGGCGCATGCGGGCCACGTTGAGGGCCTGGCGGCGGGTGTCCTCCTCGCCCATGTAGACCGTGCACTCGAAGCCGAACAGCGCGCAGGCGGTGGCCGTGGCCACCCCGTGCTGGCCGGCGCCGGTCTCGGCGATGACGCGCTTCTTGCCCATGGCCTTCGTCAGCAGCGCCTGCCCCAGCACGTTGTTGATCTTGTGGCTGCCGGTGTGCGCGAGATCCTCGCGCTTGAGCAGGATCCGTGCCCCGCCGGTGTGCTCGCTCAGCCGCCGGGCGTCGGTCAGCGGCGTCGGGCGGCCGGCGTACGTCGTGAGCAGTCGCTCGAGCTCGGCGCGGAAGACCGGGTCGGTCCGCGCGGCCTCGTGCGCCGCGGCGAGCTCGTCCAGCGCCGCGACCAGCGCCTCCGGGACGAAGCGGCCGCCGTACGCCCCGAAGTGGCCGGAGGCGTCGGGGACGCTCACGGCTCGAGCCCCCGCGAGGAGGGGTGGTTGCCGGCGGTGACCAGCTCGGCCACGGCCTGGCGCGGGTTGCCGCCGGTGACGACGCCCTCGCCGACGAGCACCGCATCGGCGCCGACGGCGGCGTAGGCCAGCAGGTCGTGCGGCCCGCGCACGCCGGACTCCGCGACCTTGACGACCCCGTCGGGGATCAGCGGGGCGAGCCGGCCGAAGACGCCGCGGTCGACCTCGAGCGTGCGCAGGTCGCGGGCGTTGACACCGACGATCCGGGCGCCCGCGGCGATCGCGCGCCGGAGCTCGTCCTCGTCGTGCACCTCGACCAGCGCCGCCATGCCGAGGGAGTGCGTCCGCTCCACCAGGGACACCAGCGCCGGCTGCTCGAGCGCCGCGACGATGAGCAGGGCGAGGTCGGCGCCGTAGGCCCTGGCCTCCCAGAGCTGGTAGCTGGAGACCACGAAGTCCTTGCGCAGCAGGGGCACGCGGACCCGGGCCCGCACCGCCTCGAGGTCGGCGAGGCTCCCTCCGAAGCGGCGGCCCTCCGTGAGCACGCTGATGACGCTGGCGCCGCCGGCCTCGTAGTCCTCGGCGAGGGCGGCCGGGTCGGCGATCGCCGCGAGCGCGCCCTTGGACGGGCTGCTCCGCTTGACCTCGGCGATGACCGCGGTCCCGGGCTGCTGGAGGCACCCCACGCCGTCGAGCGGGAGTGGCTGCGCGTGCGCCCGCTCCTGCAGCGCCTCGAGCGGGATGCGGGCCTGCCGCTGCGCGAGGTCCTCCCGCACGCCGACGAGGAGGTCGTCGAGCACGCTCACGGGGTTCCCTCCTGCTCGGCCGGTCGGTTCTTGGAGGCTAGCCGGGGCCGGCGCCCGGAGGCCGGCGGGCCGGACGCCGCCCGAGCGGGCTCGGCGGCGGCGCCTCATGCGGTCGGGTCCTCCCCCCGGTCGAGCGCCTCCCACAGCCGCCGCTCCGCGGGTACGCCCGGCCCTGGGTGCGACGGCGCGGCCGCCGTGCCCTCGTGGACGGTGGGCGGGTCGTACCTGCGCGACAGGCCTGACCAGGTGCGCCCGCGGAGCGCGACGAGCAGGCCGGCCCCCGCCTGGCCTCCCCCGCACCCGGCCGCCACGAGCGGCCAGCCGGTGCGGCCGGCCTCCTGCGGCGCGACTCCCAGACGTGCGAGCTCCGCACCCGCGTCGAAGCCCAGAGCCACTGCCGTGAGGGCGAGCCCGGACAGCAGCACAAGGACGCCGACCCCCACGCGCAACCAGCCCGTGGCCGCGAGGACCGCGATGGCGCCGGTCAGCCCGAGCAGGGCCAGGCCGCGCACGGGTCCGCCGGCCTGCGCCGCCGTCACCGCCACCTCGCGCGCCGGAAGGGGGGGCAGCGCCGCCACCGAGCCGGAAGCCCAGGTGCGTCCGGCCGCGACGAGCGCACCCGCGGAGGCCAGCAGGCACAGCGCGACCGCGAGGGCCAGCTCCCGGCGGCTGTCGGCAGCGGGGCGGCTCATGCCCGGTCCGGCCGCCCTTCGGGCACGGCGCCGGCAGGGCGGAGCGTCGCGGCGGCGGCCAGCGCCCGCAGCACCACGGCGGCCTTGTTCTCGCACTCGGCCTGCTCGGCAGCCGGCTCGCTGTCGGCCACGATGCCGGCACCGGCCTGGACGTAGGCCCGGCCCTGGTGCAGCACGGCCGTGCGGATCGCGATGGCCATGTCCATGTCGCCGCCCGCGTCGACGTAGCCGACGGTTCCGGCGTAGAGCGACCTGCGGGCCGGCTCGAGCGCCTCGATGATCGTCATCGCGCTGGGCTTCGGCGCGCCGGAGACCGTGCCTGCCGGGAACGCGGCCCGCAGCACGTCCAGCGCCTGCGCCTCCGGTCGCAGCCGGCCGAACACGGTCGAGACGAGATGCATGACGTGGCTGTACTGCTCGACCCGCATGAAGTCGGCGACGTCGACGGTCCCGGGCAGGCACACCCGCCCGAGGTCGTTGCGAGCGAGGTCGATGAGCATCACGTGCTCGGCCCGCTCCTTGGGGTCGCTGCGCAGCTCAGCCGCGAGGCGCACGTCCTCCTGCGGCGTGCCCCCCCGCGGGCGGCTCCCCGCCGGCGGGTGGACGACCGCCGAGTCGCCGGTGACCGTCACGAGAGCCTCCGGCGAGGACCCCACGACGTCGTAGGGCGAGTGCGCTCCGGCGAAGCGCAGGAGGTACATGTACGGGGAGGGGTTGGTCGCGCGCAGCACCCGGTAGACGTCCAGCGCGTCCACGTCGGTGGCCACCTCGAAGCGCTGGCTGAGCACGACCTGGAAGGCGTCGCCGGCCCGGATGTGCTCGCGCACCCGCTCGACGCCCGCCATGTAGTCCGCGCGCGTCGTCCGGCGTACGACCTCGGGCTTGACCGTCAGGTCGAGGGTCGCGACGCTCGCGGCGGTGGGCCCGGACAGGTCGGCGGTCATGGCGTCCAGGCGGGCGAGCGCGTCGTCGTACGCCGTTGCGCGGTCGGCGCCCGGCAGCACGTTGGCGATGAGCAGGACGGTCGCGTCGCCGTGGTCGAGCACGGCCAGGTCGCTCGCGAGCATCATCGCCAGCTCGGGCATCCCGACCTCGTCGGGCGCCGTCGCCGGCAGCCGCTCGAGCCGGCGTACGACGTCGTAGCCGAGGTAGCCGACCAGGCCGCCGGTCAGCGGCGGCGCCCCCTCGGACTTGGCCGAGCGCAGCATGGCCTCGGCCTGCACGAGCGCCTCCAGGGGGTCGTCGCTGGAGGTGGGCAGCCCCTCCCCCAGCCAGACGGCCTTGCCCTCGCGCTCGATCAGCACGCCGTCGCACCGCACGCCGACGAACGACCACCGCGACCAGGATCGGCCCTGCGCGGCCGACTCCAGCAGGAAGGTGCCGGTACGCGAGCCGGCGAGCTTGCGGTAGATGCCGACGGCCGTCTCCCCGTCGGCGAGCAGGCGCCGCGTCACCGGCACCACGGCGTCGGTACGGGTGGCGAACTCCTCGCGGGAGGGCACCGTCGCCCCGAGCATCACCGCCGGCCCACGCGGCGGGTGGGCCTCACGAGGCGGAGGCGCGGGGGCGCACACCCTCCACGGCCGGCAGCAGACCGGCGTCGAAGCAGGTGCGGTCGGCGGTGTGGCAGGCGCCCCCGATCTGGTCCACCCGGACGAGCAGCGTGTCGCCGTCGCAGTCGAGCGCAACCGACTTCACCCACTGCTGCGAGCCGGAGGTGTCGCCCTTGACCCAGTACTCGCTGCGGCTGCGCGACCAGTAGGTGCAGCGGCCGGTCGTGAGGGTGCGGTGCAGCGCCTCGTCGTCCATCCAGCCCACCATCAGCACCTCGCCCGTGTCGTGCTGCTGCGCGACGGCGACGACCAGTCCGTCCTGGTCGCGCTTGAGCCGCGCGGAGATGGCGGGGTCGAGGTCAGCGGCTCGGGCCGGTCCGGTCATGCAGCCATCCTGCCAGGCCGCGCCCCCCCCTCCCGCGCTGATCATGGAGTTCGGGCCCGCGCGCTGAGCGTCCTCTTCGCGGATCATGGAGCTCGTGCTCACCGCTGAGCGTGGGGACGGTGCAACAACGCCATGATCAGCGCGCAAGACGGCCGGGCGGGACGGCTCGCCCCCGTGGAGCGGGCACCTCTGCACACGTCGCGATCCGCTTCGGGAGCCGCTGAGCGTGCGGTCCCGGCGGCAGGGCAGGCAGACGATCACGAGATGTGCGTGCGTGCCCGGCCCCGCTTCCCACCCGCGCGCTGATCAGAGAGTTCGCGCTCCTTGCTGAGCGTGCGCCTTGGGCAACAGCTGCATGATCGCCGCGGGGAGGTGCGGTTGTGCGGGTGCGCGAGCGGCTCAGCGCGGGGGCTCACCCGGCGCACCCGGGTGACGCCCCCTGCCCTTGACCTTGCCGACGATCCCGTCGAGCTTCGCGCGGTTGCGGGGGTCGCTGGCGGCCGTACGCGCCTTGGCGATCGCCGCACGTCCCTGCGGGGAGCGGGCGAAGACAGCAACCTTGCCGAGCAGACCTGCCATGTGAGCCTCCGAAGCGGTACGTCGTGGACCTTCAACGACGACGGTACGTGGACGGGTTCCGGGCGGGGGTGGCGCCTGCCGAGGCTGCGTCAGCGGGACTGGGAGATCCAGGAGGCGTGCATCCGGGCGTACGGCCCGTCCTGCGCGAGCAGATCGCGGTGCGGGCCACGCTGCACGACCACCCCGTCCTCGACGACCAGCACCTCGTCGGCGGCCTCGGCGGTGGACAGCCGGTGCGCGATGGCCACCGTCGTGCGGCCGCGGGTCAGCGAGTCCAGCGCCCGCTGCAGGCGCACCTCCGTGGCCGGGTCGACCGCACTGGTGGCCTCGTCGAGCACCAGCAGGTCGGGGTCGGCGATGTAGGCCCGGGTGATCGCCACGAGCTGGCGCTCACCGACCGACAGCGACTCGCCGCGCTCCCCTACCGAGGTGTGCAGGCCGTCCGGGAGCTGCTCGAGCCAGTCGCTCAGGCCGAGCTCGTGGAAGGCCAAGGTGATGTCGTCGTCGCTGGCCGGGAGCCGGCCGAACCGCACGTTGGCCGCGACCGTCGAGTCGAACAGGAACCCGTCCTGCGGGACCATGACGACCCGCCGGCGCAGCGACGCGAAGCTGACCTGGTCGAGCGGCACCCCCGACAGCAGGACCCGCCCGGAGGTGGGGTCCATCAGCCGGGTCAGCAGCTTGGCGAAGGTCGTCTTGCCGCTGCCGGTCTCCCCGACGACCGCGACGCGGGTGCGCGGCGCGAGCTCCAGGTCGACGTCGTGCAGCACGGGGCGGCCGCCCGGGTAGGCGAACTCGACGTGCTCGAAGCGCACCTGAACTGGCCCCTCCGGCAGCGGCAGCCCGTCCCCGGGGTCGGCGACGTCGCTCGGGGTGTCGAGGACGCCGAGGACGCGGCGCAGGCCGGCGATCGCGTTCTGGGCCTCGTTGAGCAGCTCGGTGGCGACCTGCACCGGCTGGATGAACAGGGTGACGAGGAACAGGAAGCCCACCAGGCGGCCGGTCGTGATGTCCCCCGCCACACCCAGCAGGACCCCGACGACCACGACGGCGCCGGTCGCGAGGGCCGCGATCAGCTCGCCGGAGGAGAACGTGATCGCAGCGAGGCGCTGCGCCCGCGTCTGCGCCACCCGGGCGGCGTCCACGGCCGAGTCGAGGCGCGAGGTGGTGCGGCCCTGCACGGCGTACGCCCGGATGACCTGCGCGCCGACCACCGACTCCGCCACGACGCCGAGCATCTCGCCCACCCGTTCGCGCACCACCCGGTAGGCCTGCTGCAGCCGGCGCTGCAGCACCCGCACCGCCAGCGCGAGCGGCACGAAGCACACGTAGACGAGCAGCGTCAGCTGCCACGACCAGAAGAGCATCAGGCCGGTCGCCAGGAGCAGCTGCACGGTCGACACGACGACGAGCAGGCCGCCCCACTGCATGAAGGTGCTCATCGCGTCGACGTCGCTGGTCACCCGTGAGACCAGCGAACCGCGGCGCTCCGCCGCCTGGTGCAGCACCGACAGGTCGTGCACCCGGCGGAAGGCCCGCACCCGCAGGGCCGACAGCCCGCTCTCGGTCGTGCGGTAGATGCGGACGTTGGTGAAGTAGTTGGCCACGGCGGTCACGAGCACCGCCACGAAGGCCAGCCCGCAGGCGAGCCGGACGAGCCCGAGGTCGGGTCCTCCTGGCCGCAGCAGGCCCTCGTCGATCGTCTGCTGCACCGCGACGGGGACGACCACCCGTCCGGCGGTCGCCACGACGGCGAGCAGCAGGGTCAGCCCCAGCCCCTCACGGAACTCCGGCGTGAGCCGGATGCCGTGCCTCAGCGTCGCGAGCGAGCCGCGCTCGGTCCCGCGGCCGTCGAGAGTGGTGCCGGCGGCGGGTGCGCTCACACCGCCACCTCCGCCTCGTCGGCCGTGGACTCCAGAGCCACCCGCTCGGCCTCGGCGCGCTCATAGGCCGAGACGAGGTCCTGGTAGCCGCGGGAGGTGAGCAGCAGCTCGTCGTGGGCGCCGCGCGCGGCGACGCGGCCGTTCTCGACGTAGACCACCTCGTCGGCCAGGGCGATGGTGGCGCGGCGGTAGGCGACCACCACGACCGTGCTCGTGTGCTCACTGCGGCGCAGCCCCGCGAGGATGCGCTGCTCCACCTGCGGGTCGACGCTGCTGGTCGCGTCGTCGAGCACCAGCAGCCGGGGCCGGCGTACGACCGCCCGGGCCAGGGCCAGGCGCTGCCGCTGCCCGCCCGACAGCGTCGTGCCGCGCTCGCCCACCCTCGTGTCCAGCGCCGCCGGGAGAGCCGCGACGAAGCCGTCGGCCTGCGCGACCCGAAGGGCCGCCCAGACGTCCTCGTCCGGCAGGTCGCTGTCGAGGGTGACGTTGCCCCGGACGGTGTCGTCGAACAGGAAGGTCGACTGCGGCACGAGGCTGGCAACCCCCGCGAGCGCTCCGGGAGCGAGCGCGCGCACGTCCACGTCGTCGTACGCCACGCGGCCGGTCGCGGGGTCGAGCAGGCGCACGAGAACCGAGGCCAGGGTGGACTTCCCGGCACCGGTAGGCCCCACGAGGGCCAGCGTCCGGCCGGGACGCACGTCGAAGGCGATCTCGTGCAGGACCTGCGCGTCGGCGTAGGAGAAGGACACCCCGTGCACGGTGAGGGCGGCCGGGGCCTGCCCGGGAAGGGTCCGGTCGCCGTACTCCTGCGCGCCGGTGGCCGTCAGCACACGCTGTACGCGGTCCCAGCCGACGACGCTGCTGGGGATCTCGTTGAGCACCCACCCGATCGCGCGCACGGGGAAGGCCAGCAGGGTGAACAGGTAGGCGACGCGCACGAGCTCGCCGGCCTCGAGATTGCCGCTGCCTACCCGGCTGGTGCCCGCGAGCAGCACCGCGAGCACCCCGATCACGGGCAGCGCCTCCATCATCGGGTCGAAGATGCCGTGCACCCGCCCGACCGCGGTCATGGTGTCGCGCAGCTCCTCCGACGTGTGCCGGAAGCGCTCGGTCTCCCCGGCTTCGCGGCCGAGGGTCTTGACGACCAGCGCCCCGTCGAAGGACTCGTGCGCGATGCCGCTGACCTCGCCGCGGAGCTCCTGCGCGCGGGTCATGAGCGGTGACATGCGCCGGGAGTACAGGACGGTGAGGATCGCGATCGCGGGGAAGATGACCGAGCCCACGAGCGCGAGCACCGGGTCGGTGACGAGCAGCAGGCCGAGCGTCGTGACGAGCATGAGCAGCACGCCGACCGCCAGCGGAAAGG
This sequence comes from Mycobacteriales bacterium, assembly GCA_030447385.1. Taxonomy (GTDB): domain Bacteria; phylum Actinomycetota; class Actinomycetes; order Mycobacteriales; family SCTD01; genus SCTD01. The sequence goes on along the minus strand of JAUJOY010000002.1, from coordinate 385,802 downwards.
GCGCGATCGGGTACCAGGTCGTCTCGACGTCGCTGTTGGCGTTGGACAGCAGTTCGCCGGTCGAGTGCTCCTCGTGCCAGGACAGCGGCAGCTCGAGGTAGCGCCGGGTCACGCGCTTGCGGTAGGTCGCCTCGAGGCGGTACTGCATGATCCGGCGCCGAGGCGCCGGGCGAGGATGCCGATGATCTTCAGCGTGGTCATGCCGAGGATCGCCAGGAAGGCCAGCGCGAGGCCGGCGGCGGGTGCGTTGCCGTCCCGGATCCCGGGGACGATGACCCGCTCGGTGATCGCGCCGAACACGTACGCCTGGCCGATGGTGGTGAGCGCGAACAGGGCGCTGCCCGTTGCCGAGATCGCGAAGATCCGCGGCTCCTCGCGTACGCCGGTCCACAGGATCCGCAACCCGCGGCGGATCACCCCGGGGGGCACGGGCGGTGGTGAGCCGGGCGCGGGCACGACGCTCCTCGGTGGGACCGTCGTGGCCGGGGCGGGCCGCGGCGGTCAGTGTCATGGAACTGTCACAGTCCTGACGCCGGCTCGGCAACAGAGATTCCCGCTGCCCGGCGGTCAGGCCCGGACGCAGTGCCCGCCCTCGCGCAGCGCCGCCTTGACCTCGCCGATCCGCAGCGCGCCGAAGTGGAAGACGCTCGCGGCGAGCACGGCGTCGGCTCCGGCCTGCACCGCGGGGCTGAAGTGCTCGAGCCGGCCGGCGCCGCCGCTGGCGATCACCGGGACGCTGACCTGCGCACGCACGGCCGCGAGCATCTCCACGTCGAAGCCCTCGCGGGTGCCGTCGGCGTCCATCGAGTTGAGCAGGATCTCCCCGACGCCCAGCTCCTGGCCGAGCCGCGCCCACGCCACCGCGTCCTGGCCGGTGCCGGTGCGGCCGCCATGGGTCGTGACCTCGAACCCGCTCGCCGTCGAGCCGTCGCGTACCCGCCGCGCGTCGACGGACAGCACCAGGACCTGGTTGCCGAAGCGCCGCGAGATCTCGCTCAGGAGCTCGGGTCGGGCCACCGCCGCCGTGTTGACTCCCACCTTGTCGGCCCCAGCCCGCAGCAGCCGGTCGACGTCGTCGGCCGAGCGCACCCCCCCGCCGACGGTGAGCGGGATGAACACCTGCTCCGCGGTGCGGCGCACGACGTCGTACGTCGTCTCGCGGCTGCCGCTGCTCGCGGTGATGTCCAGGAACACCAGCTCGTCGGCGCCCTCGGCGTCGTAGAGCCGGGCCATCTCGACCGGATCACCGGCGTCGCGCAGCTCCCGGAAGTTGACGCCCTTGACCACCCGGCCGGCATCGACGTCCAGGCACGGGATGACCCGGACAGCGACGCTCACCCGGTCGGCGCTTCCGCCTCGGCCGCTGCACTCGCGAGGTCGCCGGTCCAGGCCACGGCCTCCACCTCGACGAGCATGCGCGGGTCGATCAGGCCGGCGACCTGCACCAGCGAGGTGGCCGGAGGCGCCTCGGGAAACGCCTCGCGGTGGGCGCGGCCCACCTCCTGCCAGTCCTCGATCCGGGTGACGTAGAGCCGGGTGCGCACCACCGAGCGCATGGGGGCGCCGAGGGCGGCGAGCGCGGCCCGGATCGTCCCGAGGGCTCGCACGGTCTGGTCGTAGGCCCCGCCCTCCACGCTGGTGCAGCCCGACACGTAGATCGTGTCGCCCGCCGCCACCGCCCGGCTGTAGCCGACGGCCTCCTCCCAGGACGTGCCGGTCGAGACGTGGCGCAGCGTCACGACGACACCGCCGCCAGCGCCTCCGGAAGGGTGAAGGCACCTGCGTAGAGAGCCTTCCCGATGATGGCGCCCTCCACCCCAGCGGGTACGAGCGCCGCCAGCGCCCGCAGGTCGGCCAGTGCGGAGACGCCGCCGCTCGCGACCACGGGCCGATCGGTGACGGCGCAGACCTGCTGCAGCAGCTCGACGTTGGGCCCGCTCAGCGTCCCGTCGCGGCGGACGTCGGTGACGACGTACCGGGCGCAGCCCTCCGCGTCCAGGCGGGCGAGGACCTCCCAGAGGTCGCCGCCCTCCTTCGTCCAGCCGCGGGCGGCGAGGGTCGTGCCGCGTACGTCCAGGCCGACGGCGATGCGGTCGCCGTGCTTCGCGATCACCTCGGCGCACCACTGCGGCGACTCGAGCGCGGCCGTCCCGAGGTTGACCCGGGCGCAGCCGGTCGCCAGCGCCTGCTCCAGCGAGGCGTCGTCCCGGATGCCCCCGCTGAGCTCGACGGCGACGTCCAGCGCACCGACGACCCGCGCCAGCAGCTCGCGGTTGGAGCCGCGCCCGAAGGCGGCGTCGAGGTCCACCAGGTGCACCCACCGGGCGCCGTCGCGCTGCCAGGTCAGCGCCGCCTCGAGCGGGTCGCCGTAGGACGTGGCGCTGCCCGCCTCCCCCTGCACCAGGCGTACGGCCTGCCCAGCCGCCACGTCGACCGCCGGCAGCAGCTCGAGGGTCAACGGGTCCTCCGGGTCGGGTCCTGCACGAGCACGACGATCAGGGGCAGGGTGAAGGTGGCGACGACGAGGAAGCCGAGCCGGCCCGTCCAGGTGGGCACGAAGACGAGCACCAGCGCCGCGACCGTCGTCCAGCCGAGGGCGAGGGCGAGCTTGAGCCGCCACGGCAGGGGCGGGAAGCGGCGCTGGCGGTAGACCGGCCGGCGGTGCGGCAGGTCGGGCAGTACCGGCCGCAGCCTCGCCGCCTTCGGCGTCCGGGCGGCCGCGGCGGCCCTGCGGTCCCGCTCCTCGGCCTCCTGCGCCTCGCGGGCCGCCCGGGCGCGCTGCCGCTGCTTGCTCATCGCCCGGTCACAGGGTCGCGACCCAGTTGGCGAGCAGCCCGGCGCCGGCGTCGCCGCTCTTCTCCGGGTGGAACTGCGTCGCCGACAGCAGGCCCCGCTCCACCGCGGCGACGAAGCGCTCGCCGTGCGTCGAGGTCGTGTGCAGTGCGCCCCCGTCCGGGGCCGAGGGGCGCGCCGCGTAGGAGTGCACGAAGTAGAAGCGCTCCTGCGCCAGGCCCGCGAACAGCACGGAGCCCTGCGCGACGTCCACGGTGTTCCATCCCATGTGGGGGACGACGGCGGCGTCGAGGCGGGTGACCGCACCCGGCAGCAGTCCGACCCCCTCGGTGCGCTCACCGTGCTCGACGCCCTGCTCGTACAGCACCTGCATCCCGACGCAGATGCCGAGCACCGGACGCCGCCGCTCCAGGCGCTCCCGGACGAGGGTCGCGCCGCGCACGGCCTCCAGGCCCTTCATGCAGGCCGCGAACGCACCCACCCCGGGGACGACCAGGCCGTCCGCCTCGAGCGCATCGGCGTAGTCACTGGTCACGCTCACCTCGGCGCCGGTGCGCGCCAGCGCGCGCTCGGCCGAGCGCAGGTTGCCCGAGCCGTAGTCGAGCACCGCGACAGTAGGGCTCACAGCGAGCCCTTGGTGCTCGGGACCCCCGCCACCCGCGGGTCGAGGGCGACGGCGTCGCGCAGGGCGCGCGCGACGGCCTTGAACTGCGTCTCGACGACGTGGTGGGCGTTGCGCCCGGACAGGACGCGCACGTGCAGGGCGATGTCGGCCGTCGCCACGAACGACTCCCAGATGTGCCGGGTGAGCGTCGTGTCGTAGGAGCCGATGAGCTGGACGAGGTGGGGCTCCTCGTGCACGAGGTAGGGCCGGCCGGACAGGTCGACGGCCGCCGACACCAGGCACTCGTCCAGCGGGACCGTGGCGTCGCCGAAGCGGCGGATGCCGGTCTTGCCGCCGAGGGCCTGCTTGAGCGCGGCCCCGAGCGCCAGTGAGGTGTCCTCGACGGTGTGATGGGCGTCGACCTCCAGGTCGCCGCGGGTGCGGACCGTGAGGTCGAAGCCCCCGTGCCTGCCCAGCTGGGACACCATGTGGTCGAAGAACGGGACGCCGGTGTCGGAGCTGGCCTGCCCGGTCCCGTCGAGGTCCAGCTCGACGCGGACGTCACTCTCCTTCGTCGTGCGCTCCACCAGGGCCGTTCGCACGCCGCTCACCCCAGAACCTCTCGCAGTGCGTCCAGGAACGCCGTCGTCTCCGCGGGGGTGCCGGCGTTGACCCGCAGCCAGCCCTCGAGCCCGGGCCCAGCGGACACGTCGCGGACGAGCACGCCGCGGTCCAGCAGCGACTGCCACACGGCGGCGGGCTGCGCGAAGGGGCCGAACAGCAGGAAGTTGGCCTCGGTCGGCACGACCTGCAGGCCGGCCTCCCGGATCTCGCGCACCATGCGGTCGCGCTGCGCGCGTACGGCCTCCACGGTGACCAGCAGCTCGCCGGCGTGGGCGAGCGCCACGCGCGCGGCAGCCTGGGTCAGCCCCGACAGGTGGTAGGGCAGGCGCACCAGGCGCAGGACCTCGACGACCTCGGGAGCCGCCGCGAGGTAGCCGAGCCGTGCGCCGGCCAGGGCGAAGGCCTTGCTCATCGTGCGGCTGACGATCAGGTGGGGGTGGCGGTCGAGCAGCGTGACCGCGCTGGGCGCCGCGGTGAACTCCGCGTAGGCCTCGTCGACCACGACGACCCCGTCGCTGGCCGCACACACCGCGTCGACGACGTCGAGCCCGGTGGCTGTCCCGGTCGGGTTGTTGGGCGTCGTCAGGAAGGTGATCGCCGGGCGGTGGCGCTCGACGGCCGCGACCGCCGCGTCCGCGGACAGCGTGAAGTCCTCGGCCCGCCGCTCGCTGACCCAGGCGGTGCTGGTCCCGGCGGACAGCAGCGGGTGCATGGAGTAGGAGGGCTCGAAGCCGAGGGCCACCCGGCCGGGACCGCCAAAGGCCTGGCAGACCTGCTGCAGGACCTCGTTGGAGCCGTTGGCGGCCCACAGCTGCCCGATGTCCAAAGGCACGCCGGTCCGGGCCGAGAGGTAGGCCGCCAGGTCGCCGCGCAGCTCGAGCGCCTCCCGGTCCGGGTAGCGGTGCAGCGTCGTCGCGGCCGCTGCGACCGCCGCCGCCAGGTCGGCGACGAGCGCCGGCGAGGGCGGGTAGGGGTTCTCGTTGACGTTGAGCGCGATGACGTCGCCCACGCCGGCCGCGCCGACCTGCGGGGCGCCGTACGGCGAGCGCCCCCGAAGGTCGCTGCGCACCGGCAGCGAGCGCCCGACCTGACCGCCGAGCGCGCTGCGGGCGTCGGTGCGGGTCGGCACGGCGAAGGCTCCTCGGCTGGCTGGCTCCACGGGCGGGGAGGGCTCAGCGTAGTGGCGGCGCGTCCGCTCCCGAGGCGCGCGGCGGCGTACGCCCGTAGCCTCGAGCGCGTGCCCGACCGGCTCCCGCTGTTCCCGCTGGGCCTCGTGCTGCTGCCCGGCCTCCTGCTGCCCCTGCACGTGTTCGAGGAGCGCTACCGCCTGCTCATGACCGAGCTGCTCGAGCTGCCCGAGGAGCAGCGGCGTTTCGGGGTCGTCGCGATCCGGTCGGGCCGCGAGGTGGGGGCTGGCGGCGTGACGGCGCTGCACGAGGTGGGCTGCGTCGCGCGGGTGCGACGGGTGGACAGCCACGAGGACGGGCGCTTCGACATCCTCACGACCGGGGCGGAGCGCTTCCGGCTGACCGGGCTCGAGCCGAGCGGGCCCTACCTCACCGGCAGGGTGCAGTGGCTGCCCGACGACATGGGCCCGGCCGAGGAGGCTCCGCTGCTCGACCGGGCGGTGCGCGCGGCCTTCCTGGACTACCTGGCCGCGCTCGAGGAAGCGGGCGGACGGGAGGCGTCCTCGCCGGACCTCCCGGACAGCAGCCTCGTCCTGGGCTACGTCATCGCGGCCAGCGTGGTCGTGGACCTCGAGGACCGGCAGGCGCTGCTGGCCGCGGAGGACGGGACCGCGCGGCTGCGGGCAGAGCTGTCGCTGCTGCGCCGGGAGGTCACGCTGCTGCGTGCGCTGGGGGCGACGCCGGCTCCCGAGCTGACCCGCGGGCCGGTCAGCCCCAACTGACCGTCCTGCTCAGCGTCCCCGGGCCAGGGAGGCGCCGAGGTAGGCCAGCAACGACCCGAGTGGCCACCCGACCAGCGCCGCCTGGGACTTCAGCTCCAGGTTGAGCTCGAACATCCCCTGTCCACCGGCGCGTACGGCAGAGCGCAGCGCGTCGAGGCCGACCTGCTCCCCCACGGTCATCGCCACGTAGGCCGCGATCAGGCCACCGCCGGTGAGGGCGAACACCACGACCGGCCCGTGCGCGGCGGCCAGCCGCCAGGCGATCAGGCCGCCGAGAACGCCGGCGAGCAGCGTCGCGGCGAGGAAGTACGCGTCTGCGGCGATGAACCCGTCGCCGTAGGCCTCGACCAGGTTGACCTGCTGCCCGACGACGACCACCTTCACGTGAGGCGCAACCGCCGCCCAGGCCAGTCCCACAGGTGCGCCCACCAGCACGGTGACGACCAGCGTGAGCAGACCGACCTTCACGTCCTCCTGCACCGGCGGAGAGGCGGGCTCGACCAGCGCGTACGGCCGGCCGAAAGCGGTGCCCGAGACCGGCCTTGTGCGGGTGTCCGAGTCGGACCACGAGGTGCTCACGCGACCATCGTGCCGCCCTCCGCCCGAGCAGGGTGCTGCGGCCCGCCCGGGCCGCACGTGTGCGGCCCCTCCGGGAGCCGGTGGGTCCTAGGCTTGCCGGCATGGCGCTCTCTGCCCGAAGGACGGCAGCGGTCGTGCTGCTCGCCGCCGCGAGCCTGACGGCGTGCACCGAGCAGGACCCGGCGCTGCGGGTACCTCCGGCTCCCGCGGAGCCCGAGATCGCCCTTCCGTCCGACCCGCTCACCGCGCTGGTGCCCGCGCTGGATGAGGTGCCGGAGGGGATGCTTCCGCTGCTGACCGGCAGCGGAAAGCGCGATGCGGCGGCGGTGGCCGCCTACTCCGCGGACCCGGCTGCCGCGGCCGCAGCCCTGGGCAGGAACGGCTTCCAGAGCGCCTACGTGGCGCAGTACGCCGACCCGAGCAGCCCCCGGGTGCTGTCCGTGGTCGTCACCCAGTTCGCCGCGTCGGCGGGCGCCAGGGCCGACCTGGACGGGGATCTCGCGGCGTCGGCCGGCGAGCCGGTGCCGGTGCCGGTCATCGGCGAGGCCGCGCAGGCCCGCCGCCAGCCGCTGCCGGGCGGCGCGGCGGGCGAGCTGGTGACCCTGCGCTTCCGCCAGGGGCGCAACACCTGGTTGCTCGCGTACGGGGACCGTCCTCGAGCCGACCCGCAGGTGGCCACGTCCCTGGCGCTGCTGCTGGTCGACCGGGCCAGAACCACGGCCTGACGCCACCCGGGGCCGAGGGGCGGCCGCCGTCAGTGCCAGGCGTCGGCGGTGCGCCAGACCAGGATGTCGAGGATGCGCAGCCGCGTGACCGGGGCGCCCGCGTCGGCGGCGAGCTTCTCGAGCGCGGCGAAGGCCGGTTCCTCGGCCTGCAGGTCGTCGCGCATCTGGCTGCACAGCAGCGCCATGAAGTGCTGCCATGAGCGGTCGGTGGCCCGGGGGATCACCCCGGGCGCGGTGTAGGCCTCGAAGATGCGCGAGTCGTAGATCGGCACCAGCTCGGGCCGCTTGCGGTGGAGCACCTTGCTCACGATCGTGCCGCGGATGCCGCGGCCGGCGTAGCGCGGCTCGTCGAGGATCCCGAACAGCCCGGCCACGCACAGCACGTGGTCGTCGTCGGCGCCCTGCAGCTGAACAGCGGGCAGCTCGGCCACCGCCTCGAGCGCCGGCAGCATCTCGCGCAGCAGCGCGAAGCGCCCGTTGTCGATGTGGGCGCCGATCAGCATCGGCGCCAGCAGGTCGCCGTCGACCAGCTCGGCCGAGCCGTTGGTGCGCAGCGTGTCGTAGGCCGGGTAGGCGTAGCCGTTGCGCACATCGAGGTAGTCGAGGAGCACCTGGTCCGGGTGCTCAACCGTCAACGTGCCCGCGCACAGCTGCATCTCGGCCATGCCGGTCGCCGCGCCGCGCGCAGGGCCCGGCTGCGCATCACCGGACGGGTCGGCCGAGCGGATCACGCGCTCTGTCATGTCCTCCATCATGCTCCGCCGGACAGCGACCCGGTGCCCAGAAGCGCCTTGAGGTCGGCGAACAGGGCTGCGCCGGCCCGCACGCGAAGCGTGTCGTCGAGCTTGACCACCGTGGTCCTGCCCGGTGAGAGCAGCTGCAGATGCACCTCGGTGGTGCCCGGGTAGCCGGCCAGCACGTCCTTGAAGCGCTCGACGAGCGGCCCGGTGCAGCGAGCCGTGGGGATCGACACGACCACCGGCCCCCTCGGTCCCACCGACAGGTCCGGGACGGTCACCTCGCTGGCGACGATCTTGGGGACGTCGTCGCGCTTGTCGACGCGACCCCGGATGAGCACGACCGCGTCCTCGACCAGGTGCACCGCCGCCGAGACGTAGGTCTGCGGGAAGAACATCACCTCGACGGCGCCCTCGAGGTCCTCGAGCGTCACGAGCGCCCAGGGGTTGCCCTGCTTGGTCATCTTGCGCGTCACGCTGGACAGGATGCCGCCGACCACGATCGTGCGGCCGTCGTCGCAGTCCACGATCTGCGAGACCGGGATGTCGGTGGCACCGGCGATCACGTGCTCGACCCCGAACAAGGGGTGGTCCGAGACGTACAGGCCCAGCATCTCCCGCTCGTAGGTCAGCAGGACCGACTTGTCCCACTCCCCCATCGGCACGACCACGTCGAACATCCCGGTCGCCGGGGCGCCGGTGTCGGCGATCATCCCGACGTCGAGGCTGAACAGGTCGAACTGCCCGATCGCCTCGGCCCGCTTGGTCTCGAGGCATGCCTCGATCGCCTCGGCGTGGACGTGCACCAGCCCTCTGCGGCTGTGGCCGAGCGAGTCGAACGCGCCGGCCTTGCACAGGGACTCCACCGTCTTCTTGTTGCAGGCCAGCGACTCGACCTTGCGCAGGAAGTCGCCGAAGTCGGCGTAGCGCCCCTTGCTCTCCCGGGTGGCGACGATCGACGCGACGACGTTGGTTCCCACGTTGCGGATGGAGGTCAGCCCGAAGCGGATGTCCGTGCCCCGCGGCGTGAAGTCGCCGTCCGAGTCGTTGACGTCGGGAGGCAGCACCTTGATGCCCATCCGGCGGCACTCGGCGAGGTAGAGCGCGCTCTTGTCCTTGTCGTCCTTGACCGAGGTCAGCAGGGCCGCCATGTACTCCGCGGGGTAGTTGGCCTTGAGGTAGGCGGTCCAGTAGGACACCAGGCCGTAGCCCGCGGTGTGGGCGCGGTTGAAGGCGTAGTCCGAAAACGGGACGAGCACCTCCCACAGCGCGGCGATGGCCGCGTCGGAGAAGCCGTTGGCGCGCATGCCCCCGGAGAAGGGCACGTACTCCCTGTCGAGGATCTCCTTCTTCTTCTTGCTCATGGCGCGGCGCAGCAGGTCGGCGGCGCCGAGCGAGTAGCCCGCCAGCTGCTGCGCGATCGCCATGACCTGCTCCTGGTAGACGATCACCCCGTAGGTGTCGCCGAGGACGCCGGCCAGCGGCTCGGCCAGCTCGGGATGCAGGAACACCACCGGCTTGCGGCCGTTCTTGCGGTCGGCGTAGTCGTTGTGGGCGTTGGCTCCCATGGGACCCGGGCGGTAGAGCGCACCGACCGCCGAGATGTGCTCGAACGTGGTGGGGATCATCGCCCGCAGCAGCGCGCGCATGCCCGCGCCCTCCATCTGGAACACCCCGAGCGTGTCGCCGCGGGCGAGCAGCTCGTAGGTGGGCCGGTCGTCCAGGGGGAGCGTCTCGAGGACCACGGTCGAGTTGCGGTTGCTCTCGATGTGGGCCAGGCAGTCGTCGAGGACGGTGAGGTTGCGCAGGCCGAGGAAGTCCATCTTGAGCAGGCCGAGCGTCTCGCAGGCACCCATGTCGAACTGGGTGATGATCGCGCCGTCCTGCTCCCGGCGGTGGATCGGGATGACGTCGAGCAGCGGCTCGCGGCACAGGATGACGCCGGCTGCGTGCACGCCCCACTGGCGCTTGAGCCCCTCCAGCCCCTTGGCGGTGTCGACGACCGCCTTGACGTCCGGGTCGCTCTCGTAGAGCGCCCGGAACTCCCCCGCCTCGCCGTAGCGCCGGTGGGACGGGTCGAAGATCCCGGCCAGCGGGACGTCCTTGCCCATGACCGCCGCGGGCATCGCCTTGGTGATCTTGTCGCCGGTGGCGTAGGGGTAGCCGAGCACCCGGGCCGCGTCCTTGACCGCCGCCTTGGCCTTGATCGTGCCGTAGGTGATGATCTGCGAGACGCGCTCCTCGCCGTACTTCTCGGTGGCGTAGCGGATCATGTCGCCGCGCCGGCGCTCGTCGAAGTCGAGGTCGATGTCGGGCATCGAGATGCGGTCGGGGTTGAGGAAGCGCTCGAACAGCAGCTTGTGCTCGATCGGGTCGAGCTCGGTGATACCGAGGGCGTACGCGACCAGCGACCCGGCTGCCGACCCGCGGCCCGGGCCGACCCGGATCCCGGACTCGCGGGCGTGCCGCACCAGGTCGGCCGTGACGAGGAAGTAGCCGGGAAAGCCCATCTGGCAGATCACGTCGACCTCGTAGTCGGCCTGCCGGACATGCCCCTCGGGCGGGCCGCCGGGGAACCGGCGGGCCAACCCGGCATGGACCTCCGCGCGCAGCCAGGTCTGCTCGTCGTAGCCCTCCGGCACCGCCACCCGCGGCATGAGGTCGCGTCCCTCGGTGAAGCCCATCTCGCACCGTTCGGCGATCCGGAGCGTGTTGTCGCACGCCTCGGGGAAGTCGCGCCAGAGCTCGCGCATCTCGCGCGGCGTCTTGAGGTAGAAGTCCTGCGCGTCGAACTTGAAGCGCTGCGGGTCGGCCATCGTCTTGCCCGACTGCACGCACAGCAGGACCTCGTGGGCCTTGGCGTCCTCGGGCGCGGTGTAGTGCAGGTCGTTGGTAGCGAGCAGCGGCAGGCCCATCTCGCGGGCCAGGCGCAGCAGGTCCTTCTGCGCCCGCCGCTCGATCGGGATGCCGTGGTCCATCAGCTCGCAGAAGAAGTTGTCCGGGCCGAAGATGTCGCGGTAGTCCCCCGCGCTGCGCTGGGCAGCCTCGTAGTTGCCCATCCGCAGGTGGGTCTGGATCTCCCCCGAGGGGCAGCCCGTCGTCCCGATCATGTCCAGCCCCGGCCGGATGTGCTCGGCCAGCAGCTCCTTGTCGGCGCGCGGCTTGTAGTAGTAGCCCTGCAGGCTCGCCAGGCTCGAGATCCGGAACAGGCGGTGCATGCCCTCGGTGCTCGTGGCCAGCACCGTCATGTGCGTGTAGGCACCACCGCCGGAGACGTCGTCCTCACCGCCGGCGCCCCACTTGACCCGGCCCCTGTCGAACCGGCTGCCCGGCGCGACGTAGAGCTCGCTGCCGACGATGGGCTTCACGCCGTGGGCGCGCGCCTTCTTCCAGAACTCGTAGGCCCCGAACACGTTGCCGTGGTCGGTCATCGCCAGCGCCGGCATCCCGAGCTGGGCGGTCTTGGCGAACAGGTCGTCCAGGCGTGCGGCACCGTCGAGCATGGAGTACTCGGTGTGCACGTGCAGGTGCACGAACGAGTCGTCTGCTCGGGACAAGGCTGCGCTCTCCAGGGTGCGTACGCCAACGGTCAGCGTCGGTCCGAGGGGAAGGCGGGCCGTGCTGTGCGACCTGAACTCTGCCATGCGGGACCGACAGGAACCCGGCACGACGCACCGGCGCGGCCAAGCTGGCTCATGGCAGGGCGTGTGGCCCCTTCCGGAGGGGCAGGAGCCTGCCATGGCCCAGAACCCGACCGAGACCCTGCCCGCCATCCCCCGGACTGCCGCACCACTGCCCAGCGGCGCCGCGATGCCGCTCGTCGGCTTCGGTACCTGGCAGCTGAGCGGAGCGGAGGCCACCACGGCCACAGCGACCGCCCTGGCTCTGGGCTACCGGCACCTGGACACCGCGACGATCTACCGCAACGAGCGCGAGGTCGGTGCCGGGCTGCTGGCGAGCGGCTTGCCTCGCGAGAAGGTCTTCGTGACCACCAAGCTGCCTCCAGATCACGACGCGCCGCCGAGGGCCACCCTCGAGCAGAGCCTGCAGAAGCTCGGCACGGACGTCGTCGACCTCTGGCTGATCCACTGGCCCGGACAGGCCGACCTCGAGCTGTGGCGCGAGTTCGTCCGCGCCCAGCAGGACGGCCTCGTCCGCGACATCGGAGTCAGCAACTTCACACTGGCGCAGATCGACGAGCTCGCCGACGCGACCGGCGTCCAGCCGGCGGTCAACCAGATCAAGTGGAGCCCCTACCTCTATGACGCGGCGCTGCTCGACGGGCACCGCGAGCGGGGCATCGTCGTCGAGGGCTACAGCGGCCTCAAGGGCGGCACCCTGCAGGCGCCGGTCGTCGCGCAGATCGCCAAGCGGCACGGGGCGACACCGGCGCAGGTCCTGGTCTCCTGGCAGGTGCAGCACGGCGTCGTCGCGATCCCGAAGTCCACCCGCGAGCAGCGGATCCGCGAGAACGCCGACGTGGACGGGCTCGTCCTGATCGAGGCCGAGATGGCGGCCCTGGACGGGCTGGCCAGGCGGGCCTGAGCCGCCGCGGGCTACCGCCGGCGCATGCCCACGTGCTCGATCCCGGCCTCGTCATAGGTCGGTCCGTGGGCCACGAAGCCCGCCCGCTCGTAGAAGCTCCGGGCGTGCACCTGTGCGTGCAGCTCGACCTCGGGCAAGCCCTGCTCGGCAGCCCTCGCGACCAGCAGGTCGAGCAGAGCCCGTCCGGCTCCGCTGCCGCGGTGTGCCTGTGCCACCGCCATCCGACCGATCGTGCCGACCTGTCCTCGCGTCGCCGGGACGAGCCGGCCGTCGACGTCGATCCGGCCGTCGACGAGACGCCCGGTGCCCACGACCGTCCCGTCCAGCAGGGCGACGGCGTGGTCCGCGACGGCGTCCAGCGCGTCGCGCTCCAGCTCCTCGGGCACAGCCTGGCCCACCACGAACACCTCGTGGCGCAGCGCGTACACCGCGGGCAGCTCCGCGGGTTGGGCGAGGCGTACGTGCAGCGTCACGGCTTGTCCGGAACCTGCGCCGGAGCCTGCACGACACCCGTCACGTCGGGCGGCAGCGGGGCGATCTGCAGGTCCTCCAGCGCGGCGCCCCGTGCTGCCAGCTCCACCCCCCGGACCTCGGGGACCGCGGCGAGGTCGGCCAGCTGCCGAGCGGTCCCCTCGACGACGACCGCGAAGACGCAGGCGCACGTCCCCCGGTAGACGGCGGCCTCCTCCCCGGCGGTGCGGGCGGCCGCCTCGTAGAAGGCCCGGAACTCCCGCTCCTCGGCGGTGCCGGGGTCGATGGAGCCGGCGAGCGAGGTGAACTCCCGCTGCTCGTCTGCCTTGCGCTGTGCGGCCTGCGCCAGCTCCCGACGCACGGGGCTGAGCACCTCCCCGTCGACGTCCACGGGCAGGACGTCGACCAGCTCACCGGCCACCGGTGCCCGCAGGTAGAGCCGCCGGGCGAGAAGCGAGCTGCGCGTGAGCAGCTGCTGGACCCGGGCCGGGGGCTGCTCGTCGCGCAGGCTGACCAGCGCGAGGTGACGTCCCCGCGGATCGCTGCGTGCGGCGCCGAGGGCACGCTCGCGCGCGCCGGCGAGGTGCTCCTCGACGCTGCTGCCGACGGGCGGCCCGAGCTCGGTCAGCAGCCCCGGCGCTCCCGGCTGCTCCCGCGCAGACGTGGGGCGTGCCGCGTCCTCGCGCAGGGTCAGCGCGGCGGCGCTGCCGGCCAGGAAGACGGCGGTGACCACCAGCAGCCCGAGCTGAGGCACCTCGCGGACGAGGCCGAGCGGGCCGCTGGCGGCGAACCGGTCGTCGAGATCGCGCAGGCTCACCGGGCAGCGCCCGTCCCAGCGCCGGGCACGGCGCCCGTGCCAGCGCCGGGCACGGCGTCCCAGGCTTCAGCGCCCACTCCACCGCCCGTTCCCCAGCCCCTCACAGCCGGCCGCCGTCGGCCTCCGCGACCCGCTCCAGCGCGCGCCGCAGGTCCTCCGGGTAGGCGCTGTCGAAGCTCACCCAGCTCCCGTCTGCGGGGTGGGCGAACGACAGCCGCACCGCATGCAGCCACTGCCGCTCCAGTCCGAGCTTGCGCGAGAGCGTCGGGTCCGCCCCGTACGTGACGTCGCCCACGCACGGGTGCCGCACCGCCGCCATGTGCACGCGGATCTGGTGGGTGCGGCCGGTCTCCAGGTGGACCTCGAGCAGCGACGCGTGCCGGAACGCCTCGATCGTCTCGTAGTGCGTGACGCTGTCCCGACCGCCGGCCACGACGGCGAACCGGTACGCCGAGCTCGGGTGGCGGTCGATCGGCGCGTCGATGGTGCCGCTCGACGGGTCGGGGTGGCCCTGCACGAGGGCGTGGTAGCGCTTGTCGACCGTCCGTTCCCGGAAGGCGTCCTTGAGGACGGTGTAGGCGCGCTCGCTCCTGGCGACGACCATCAGCCCGCTCGTGCCGACGTCGAGCCGGTGGACGATGCCTTGCCGCTCCTCCGCTCCGCTCGTGCTCACGCGATGCCCGGCCGCGGCCAGGCCGCCGAGCACCGTCGGCCCCTCCCAGCCAGGACTGGGGTGCGCGGCGACCCCGACCGGCTTGTCCACGACGAGCAGGTCGTCGTCGGCGTGGACCACGCTCAGGTGCTCGACCGGGCCCGGCTCCACGCCGGGCGGCTTCGGCGGATCGGGCAGGTCGACGTCGAGCACGGCGCCGGTGGTCACGCGCTCGCTCTTGGTGCTCACCTGGCCGTCCAGGCTGGCCGCGCCGGTGCCGACCAGGTCCGCCGCCGCCGTGCGGGACACGCCGAACAGCCGGCTGATGGCGGCGTCCAGTCGCATCCCGTCGAGCCCTTCGGGGACGGGCAGGGACCGGCGCTGGCTCACGCGTACATCATGCGGCTTGCGAGCTGCGGCCTCCTCGGGTGCCGTCCACCTCGAGCCCGCGGAACGACAGCACCACGGCCAGCACGCCGCCGACGACGATGCCGCTGTCGGCGACGTTGAAGCTGGGCCAGACCTGGAAGTCGAGGAAGTCGACGACCGCTCCTCTGCCCGGTCCGGGACTGCGCAGCAGCCGGTCGAGGAGGTTGCCCGTCGCTCCACCGAGCAGCAGGCCGAGGCTGAGCGCCCACGCCGAGCTGTAGAGCCGCCGTGAGATGCGGACGATCACCACGATCACGCCGATGGCGACGAGCGTGAACAGGAGCGTGTAGCCCTCCGCGAAGGAGAAGGCCGCCCCCGAGTTGCGGGTCACCCGGATGAGCAGCTGGCCGCCGAGCAGCTCGATCGTCCGCCGGCCCTCCAGCTCGGCGACCACGAGAGACTTCGTGGCCACGTCCAGCGCGAGGACGAAGGCCGCGACGAGGGCCAGCAGAGGCGTACGGCGCGCCGGAGCTCTCGCCGAGGCGACCTGGGCCTGGTCGCTCAGCGCCTCTCCTCACGCTGCTTGCAGGTCACGCACAAGGTCACCCTCGGGAACGCCTGGAGCCGGGCCTTGGGGATCGGGTTGCCGCAGTTCTCACACCGGCCGTACGTCCCGGCGTCGAGCCGGCCCAGGGCCCGCTCGACCTGCAGGAGCAGGTCACGGCTGTTGTTGGCCAGCGACATCTCGTGCTCGCGCTCGAACGTCTTCGTGCCCGCGTCCGCCTCGTCGCCCGACCCCTCGCTGCTCTGGTCACGCTTGAGGCTCTCGCTGGCCGCCTCCGCCGAGTCGATCTCGCCACGAAGCTCACGGGCCTGCTCCTCAAGCTCCTTGCGGATCCCCTTCAGCTCGGACGTCGTCCAGGCGTCCTCACCCGTGAGCGGCCCCGCGAGGACCGGAGCGGGTGCGGACCTGGCCGCCTTTGCGGGCCGCGCCGGCGCGGGGGCGGGTGCGGTGCTCGCGGACGTACGCGGAGCCGGGCCGCCGGGATCAGCCGCACCCGCCGCCGAAGCGGGAACGGGAGCGGGCTTCTTCCTTGCGGCTTTCGCGGGCGCGGCCTTCGCCGCCGTGGCCTTCGCCGCCGTGGCCTTCGCCGCCGTGGTCTTCGCCCGTGGCCTTCGCTGGCGTGGCCTTCGCGGGCGCGGCACTCGCCGCCGTGGCCTTCGCCGGAGCAGCCTTGACCGGAGCAGCCTTCGCCGCCGTCGCCGCCGTGGCCTTCGCCGGAGCAGCCTTGACCGGAGCAGCCTTCGCCGCCGTGGCGCGCCGCCGTGGCCTGCGCCGGAGCAGCCTTGACCGGAGCCTTGACCGCCGCCGCGGCCTTCGCCGCCGTGGCCTTCGCCGCCGTGGCCTTCGCCGCCGTGGCCTTCGCCGGAGCAGCCTTGACCGGGGCAGCCTTCGCCGCTGTCGCCGCCTTGGCCGGCGCCGCCGTGACCGGAGCAGCCTTCGCCGCCTTGGCTGGGGCGGCCTTCGCCGCCTTGGCCGGGGCGGCCTTCGCCGGGGCAGCCTTGACCGGGGCAGCCTTCGCCGGGGCGGTCTTGGTCGCCGCCTTCGCCGCCTTGGCCGGCGCCGCCTTCGCCGCGGCCGCCTTCACCACCGCCTTCACCGCCTTCGCCGGGGCTGCCTTGGCCGCTTGAGCAGCCTTCGCGACCGGGGCAGGTGCTGCAGCCGGCTTCGCCGACGCCGCCGGCGCGACCTTCGTTCCTCCTCTGCCCTGGGCCGCGGAGCTGGCGGAGGCTTCCGCAGGCGCCGGCGTGGCGGGCTCTGCCACGGCCGTCTCAGGCTGGTCCTTACCGCGAGTGAACCTGTTGATGATGTTCTTTGGTAAGCCCACAGTGCGCCCTTTCGACGCCCGCCACGCCCGGTACAGGCATGATCATGGCCGCGCGAAGAATACGTGAGGCTTCGTCAACGGCACAATCCGCCGCCGTGCAGCAGCCGGCGTTCGACATTTGGTTTCGCCGCTCGGCTAGGCTGAACCGGTCGCGCTGCTGGGGACCAGTAGCGGCGGACGCAGCCCCCAGCGAGCCGGAGATGGTGCGAGTCCGGCGGCCTGCCCGCCGTGAACATCAGCCCCGAGCTTCCGCAGCGCACGGGCACGACCAGAGCGGGGACCGGTCGCCGGAGGCGGTGCCGGTCCCAAGGAGGGTGGTACCGCGGAGCCCCCGGCTTCGTCCCTCCGTCGGAGCACACCACGACGGAGGAGCCCACATGCAGCAGCTGCCCGCTCACGTCGACCTGCCCGCGGTCGAGCGTGCCGTGCTCGAGCGGTGGGAGCGCGACCGGGTCTTCGAGCGCAGCCTGGAGCAGACCGCCGGCGGCGAGCCGTGGGTCTTCTACGAGGGGCCGCCCACCGCGAACGGCAAGCCTGGGACCCACCACGTCGAGGCCCGGGTGTTCAAGGACCTGTTCCCCCGCTTCCAGACGATGCGCGGCCGCTCCGTGCCCCGCCGGGCCGGCTGGGACTGCCACGGCCTGCCGGTCGAGCTCGCCGTCGAGAAGGAGCTCGGCTTCGGCGACAAGCGCGACATCGAGGCGTACGGCATCGCCCGCTTCAACGAGCGCTGCCGCGAGAGCGTCCTGCGCCACGTCGACGAGTTCGAGCGGCTGACCCGGCGGATGGGCTACTGGGTCGACATGACCACGGCCTACCGGACGATGGACGCCGGCTACATCGAGAGCGTCTGGTGGTCGCTGAAGCAGATCGCCGACCGCGGCCTGCTGGTCGAGGACCACCGGGTCGCGCCGTACTGCCCGCGCTGCGGCACCGCCCTGTCCGACCACGAGGTGGCGCAGGGCTACCAGGACGTGACCGACCCCAGCGTCTACGTCCGCTTCCCCGTCACCTCGGGACCTCTCGCGGAGCTCGGCGCCGCCCTGCTCGTCTGGACGACCACACCGTGGACGCTCGTGTCCAACACCGCGGTCGCCGTGCATCCGGCGGTGACCTACGTCGCGGCCCGCGCCGGCGACGGCGAGGTGCTCGTCGTGGCCGAGCCACTGGTCGGGGTGCTCGGCGAGGACGCCGAGGTGCTGGAGCGGTTCCCGGGCACCGGTCTCGAGGGTGCGGCGTACTCCCGCCCCTTCGAGTGGGTGCCGTTCGACGCCCCGGCCCACTTCGTGGGACTCGCCGACTACGTGACGACCGACAGCGGCACCGGCCTGGTCCACCAGGCGCCGGCGTTCGGTGCCGAGGACATGCTGATGGCCAAGCGGTACGGCCTGCCCGTCGTCAACCCGGTCCGCCCGGACGGCACGTTCGATACCGGCCTGCCGCTGGTCGGAGGGCAGTTCTTCAAGGCCGCCGATCCGGCTCTTGTCTCGGATCTGCGCGCCCGCGGGCTGCTGTACCGCGAGCTGGCGTACGCGCACAGCTATCCGCACTGCTGGCGGTGCGACACGGCGCTGCTCTACTACGCGCTGCCGAGCTGGTACATCAGGACGACGGCGATCAAGGACCGGCTGCTCGAGGAGAACGCGCGCACCGACTGGCATCCGCCCACGATCCGGGACGGCCGCTACGGGGACTGGCTGAACAACAACATCGACTGGGCGCTGTCGCGCAACCGCTACTGGGGCACCCCCCTGCCCATCTGGCGCTGCACCGCTGACGCCGCCCACTGGCAGGCGTTCGGCTCGCTCGCCGAGCTCGGAGCCGCGGCCGGACAGGACCTGTCCGCGCTGGACCCGCACCGCCCGTTCGTCGACGACGTCGTCGTGCCCTGCGCCACCTGCGGCGCCGAGGGCCGGCGGGTGCCGGAGGTGATCGACGGCTGGTACGACTCCGGCGCGATGCCCTTCGCCCAGGTCGGCTACCCGTGGTCGGGCGTCGAGCCGGCGTACCCGGCGCAGTTCATCTGCGAGGCGATCGACCAGACCCGCGGCTGGTTCTACACGCTCATGACCGTCGGGACGCTGCTGTTCGACCGCAGCTCCTACGAGACCGTCCTGTGCCTCGGGCACATCCTGGACGGCGAGGGTCGCAAGATGAGCAAGCACCTCGGCAACGTGCTGGACCCGTTCGAGCTGTTCGAGCGGCACGGCGCGGACGCGCTGCGGTGGTACATGCTCTGCGGCGGCAGCCCCTGGTCGGCCCGGCGGATCGGCCACGAGCAGGTCGAGGAGGTGGTCCGGAAGGTCCTGCTCACCTACTGGAACACCGCGGCGTTCCACACGCTCTACGCCACGGTGAACGGCTGGGACCCCGGGCAGGCGGGCTCCGGCGAGCGCACCCTGCTGGACCGCTGGGCGCTGTCGCAGGTGCATGCGACAGCGCTGGACGTGACCGCCGCCCTCGAGGACTTCGACTCCCTGCGCGCCGGGCGCCGCCTGGCGCAGTGCGTCGACGACCTGTCCAATTGGTACGTCCGCTCCTCCCGCCGTCGGTTCTGGGACGGGAACCCTGTCGCACTCGGCACGCTGCACGAGTGCCTCCACGTCCTGACCCTGCTGATGGCGCCGTTCACGCCGTTCGTCACCGACGAGGTGTGGCAGGCGCTGTACGCCGATGAGGGCCGCTCAGGTGGCGGGCCGGCGGACTCGGTGCACCTGGCGCAGTGGCCGCGCGTGGACGGCACGATGGTGGACGCCGACCTGACCGGGCAGATGGCGCTCGTGCGCAGGCTGGTCGACCTCGGCCGGCAGGCCAGAGCGGAGTCCAAGGTCAGGACGCGCCAGCCGCTGCGCCGGGCCCTGGTCTCGGCGCCGGGCTGGGATGCCCTTCCCGAGCCGCTGCGCGCGCTCGTGTCGAGCGAGCTGAACGTCGGCACGCTCGAGCCGCTGTCCTTCGCGGGCGACCTCGTGGACGTCAGCGCCAAAGCCAACTTCCGCGTTCTCGGGAGGAGGTTCGGCAAGGGGGTGCAGGCGGTCGCGAAGGCGGTGGCCGTCGCTGACGCCGCGGCCCTGGCCGCCGCCCTGCGCGCCGGGAACGCCCGGGTGGAGGTGGAGGGCGAGGCCGTAACCCTGGCGAGCGAGGAGGTGATCCTCACCGAGACGCCGCGGTCGGGGTGGGCCGTTGGCAGCGCTGCGGGGGAGACGGTCGCTCTCGACCTGGAGATCACGCCGGAGCTGCGCCGCGCGGGCCTGCTGCGCGAGGCGGTCCGCCTGGTGCAGGACGCCCGTCGCACCAGCGGCCTCGACGTCAGCGACCGCATCGAGCTGTGGTGGTGGGGGGAGGGCGAGCTCGCTGCCGCCCTGACCGAGGGCGGACCGCGACTGGCCGAGGAGGTCCTTGCGGTGTACCTCGAGCAGGGACCGCCGGCCGCCGACCTGGTCCCCCACACCGACGACGAGCTGGGGCTGCGCTTCTGGCTGCGGGTCGCGGGCGGCTGACGGACAGGGGCCGCGAGCAGCGGCTCCCTCCCGCAGCAGGCCGCCAGCGCCCGAACCCGCATGATCACCCGACTGGCCCCGTCAGATCGCGGCCGGGCCTCCCGATGGGGAACAGGACGCACCGCGCTGCTCCACCTGGAGCAGCGCCCCTCCCCCGGAGGCACCGGTGAGCAGCTCCCCCGCCCCAGAGCCTGTACGGCCGGCCCACCGCTCTTTCCGCCTCACCCGGTCCACTCCGGCGGTCGTTGCCCTGCAGGTCCGACCGGCGCTCGTGCTGCCCGATCGCGAGGCCCGCGCGCTGCTCGCCGCTGCGGAGCACGCAGATGTCTCACGGGGTGGTCGCTTCTCGGCGGGTCCTGCAGGCGTCCAGGTGTGGAGCGGCCCCTGGAACGGAGCCGTCGGCAGTCGCGGCAGCGCACAGCACCTCGGTTCGGTGGACTGGTCCTACGACACCCCGAACCGGCACTACATCACCATCTACCGCGTCCTGGTCACCGGCAGGGGCGCCGCCGCCGGCCACGACGCACTGGGGATCCTGGCGCTGGTTCTCGACCTGGCCGGTATCCCCGCGTCCCCCGAGATGCTCGAGCACGGGGTCAAGGCCGTGCGGGACCCCTTCCGGTCGAGCGTCCGGGCCGCACTTGCCGGCGCGTCTTCGTCCGGCTGAGCTCGGGCCTGCGTCTGGGCGACGACGTCCCGCACGGCCTCCACCCCCCACCGCCGTACGAGAGACGCCACGTCCTTGGGCAGGGCAGTGGGGGTCGCGCAGAGCCGGGCAGGCTTCGCGCCTGCCGCCAACACGCAGGTGAGCGTCCACAGCCACGGCCCACCGGTCCTGGCATGAGCGCACCAGCCCCGGTAGGCGTAGCTCCCACTAGCCCGGCTTGCACGCCCCGCAGGCGCTGTAGCCCTTCTTCGCCGCCTGGTTCGCCGTGAGCGACTCGGCGTCCTCGGCGTCCCTGACGAAGCGGCAGCCCGGCTTGTGGAACCTGGGGCGACCAGGGACGACAACCACCGAGCCCGCCCGACGGGGGCGGGTCGCGGCCCCAGCGCCGGCGACTGCCGGACCAGTGCCGGCGGCTGCGGCGGCGGCTGCGGCCGTTCGGCGAGGAGCGCCCGGCTTCGTGGCGACCGGCGAAGGGCCGGAGGTCTCGGCGAGCTCCGGTCCTCCGCGCATCGCCCGGGGCGAGACGTCGGTCGAGCTGGGTGAGTTGAGAGCCGCCTCCCCGGAGATGCTTCCGCCAGAGGTGTCACCGTCGGCGCCGCCGCTGCTGGTGACCTTCGAGGCACCCTGCTTGGTGACGAGCTTCGCCGCACCGGGCTTGGCAGGCACCCCCGCCGCCCGCTTGGGCGGGGCAGGCGGAGCAGGCTGCTTAGAGCGAGACGACCCTCTGCTGACCGATCTGGACTCGGAGGCTTCGCCGGGTGCAGCCACGGTAGGGGTGACCTTGCCGGTGCCGCGCCCACGGGAGGTGGTGCCGGGGCTGGTCACGCCGGCAGACTCTGCGGGGCCTGCCTCGGTCGCCGGGGTGGTGGAAGTTCTGGGGGTCCTGGGGTTTTTGGGCATTGCGTCGTCCTCCGCTGCTGGTGCCGGTGCGCCCTTCGCGAACCGCGTCTTCGCCAACGGCGTCTTCGCCAGCGGCGTCTTCGTGAGCGCGGCTCCGGACACGGCCGCGCCGGCCCCGGCCGCCTTCGACAGCGTGGCCGTCACGGCGGCGGGCGCTCGGGTCGTGCTCGGCTTGCGGGACCCCCCGGCCGCAGCGCTCACCGCCACCGGCTCCTCGGTCCGCTCGTCCTCGACCCGCTCGTCCTCGACCGGCTCGTCGTCCCAGTCCCCTGCCTCGATGGCCTCGAGCAGCGCCTGGTCGGGCTTGCACACGCCGCATGGGGTGAAGCCCTCCTCGCGAGCCTCGAGAACGTCCATCTCCTCTGCGATCTTGCTCGACAGGTAGCGGCAGCCGTCGACGTGGTAGCGCGGGCGGCCGCTCATGACGAGCACGATCCCGCCCTCGATCGCCTCGTCGGGAACCGTCTCGACCGCAGCGGCTGGAGCGGCCGCAGCCGGGGCAGGCGCCATGCCCTTGCCGGGTACACCGGACAGCTTCGAGGTCCTCGGCGCCGCGCTGGGAGCGGGAGCGGGAGCCCGCGCCACCGTGGTGACCTCCGCGCGCGGAGCAGGTCGATCGATCCCCCCGGCGGGCACGGACACCGGAGCGCGCGACGGAGCCGGGGCGCTGCTGCTGCTTCCACGCCGCTGGAGGATCCCGATGACGAGGAAGACCAGGGACACCAAGCTGACCACGATGGAGGCATAGACGAAGTCGAGCTCCTGCATCGTCACGCCGATGACGAGCAGGATGAGGGCGACGAGGACCAAGACCCCGCTGATGACGATCACGCTGAGTGTTCCTCCGGCCAGTCGGGAGCGTGCTGCGACTGCAGCCTAGTCCCGTGGAGCAGCGGACAAGTTCCGGACAAGTCGGGCATGATTGCACGGCCCCCGCTAACGCGGCGCGGGGGGTTCCTTCTCGCGGCGGGGCTGCTCCGCGTGTGGGGCCACCGGGGGCCAGGCACCCGACGCGGGAGCCGCGGGGTTGCCCGGGTAGGGCACAGCACGCAGGCTCCCTCGCGGTCCCTCCCGCGGCGGTCCTGACGGCGCGACGTCCTCCCTGCCGGCCGGGGCCCTCCCGGGCGCGGGGTTCCCCCGGGAATCGCCGGTCGGCCTCGCGGTGGGGCCCGGCCCGGCAGCGGCACCGCCCGTCCCCTGCGGGCCGCGACCTGCGGCGCCGACGGCTGCCGTACGCGCGCCGGCCGGCACCCCGGCCCCGGCGTCCTCCGCAGCCACCCGGCTGTCGAGCTCACGCAGCTGGGTCGTCAGGTAGGCCTTGAGGCGGGTTCGGTACTCGCGCTCGAACGCCCGCAGCTCCTCGATGCGGACCTCGAGGACCCGGCGCCGCTCTTCGAGGTCGCCGGTCGCCGCCTCGATCTGGGTGGCCACCTCCGCGTCGAGGCGGGCGGCGCGGTTCCTGGACGCTGCCAGGGCGCTGTCGGCCTCTGCTCTGGCCCCTCCGAGCAGGCGCTCGGCTTCGGCCCGCGCGGACGCCACCGCTCGCTCCGCCTCGGTGCGGACGCGCTCGGCCTCGTTGCGGGCGGTCGAGACGATCTCGTCGGCCTCCCCCCGGGCCTCCGCGATGGCCTCGTCGGCGGTGCGCTGGGCGAGCAGCAGAGTGCGCAGGGCCGCCTCCTGCCCCTCCAGGCCCATCATCGGCGTGGGCGCACCCTGCCCGGCGCCCGGTGCGGCCGCAGGCGAAGGAGCCGGCGCCGGCGGCGCGGCCGCCCGCTGTCGCAGGTCGGAGTTGTCGCGCAGCAGCCGGCCGAGCTCGGCCTCGACCTCGTCGAGGAAGGAGTCGACCTCGTCGAGGGAGTAGCCGCGGAACGCGATGCGGAACTGCTTGTTGGCGACGTCAGTCGGAGTCAGCGGCACGGGGTCCCAGCTCTCTCGGGATACAGCTCTCGCAAGGTAGGCGGTCGCGTCATCGGTACTCCCCCACCACTCCCATGAGGATGCGCACGACGATGAACAGCACGATGAAGCCAAGGTCCAGGCTGACCTGGCCGATCCGCAGCGGCGGCAGGATCCGGCGCAGCGCCTTCAGCGGTGGGTCGGTCACCGAGTAGGCCATCTCGAGCGCAACGGCGACGGCACCGGCGGGCTCGTAGGACCGCGCCAGCAGGAAGACGTACTCCATGACCAGGCGGAAGATCAGGAGCAGCAGGAACACCAGCAGCACGTAGTAGAGCGCGGTCGCCACGGCAGGCACGGGGGCAATGCTCCTGGTGTCGGGGGTTCTGGGTCAGGGGGCTGGCGAGGCGCCGGGCGACGACGGTGCACGCCCGCGCGATCAGGACTGGTTGAAGAATCCGCCCTCCGCGATGCGCGCCTTGTCCTCGGCGGTCACCTTCACATGCTGCGGCGAGAGCAGGAACACCTTGTTGGTGACCCGCTCGATGCTGCCACGCAGCCCGAAGATCAAGCCGGCGGCGAAGTCGACGAGGCGCTTGGCGTCCACGTCGTCCATCTCGGTGAGGTTCATGATCACCGGTGTCCCCTGGCGGTAGTGCTCGCCGATCGTGCGCGCCTCGTTGTAGGTGCGGGGGTGCAGCGTCGTGATCCGGTAGCTCGGCTCGCTCACCGGCGGGGCGGTGACGCGCGGGGCGGTGTCCACGGCGACGGCGCCGTACTGACGCAGCGGCGCCTCGACCGGGCGCCGGACCGGCGCGGCACGCGGGGCGTCGTCGGTGGCGGACCACCGGCGGGGGCCGACGGCGACCGGCGCCGGGTCCAGCTCGTCGTCGTCGTCCTCCTCGTCCGTGTCGTCGACGTAGGCCGACCCGCGGTTGTCCTCGTCGTCTTCGACCAGGCCAAGGTAGAGACCCAACTTGCGCATGGCGCCGGGCATTCGGGCTCCTCGGATCGACAACGGAGACGCGCGGGGAGAGCCGCAGGGCGGTCGGTCAGGTCACGGTGGTGCCGCGCAGACTACCGGAGCACAGGTGCCCGACAGCCGAACAAGGCCGTTCCGACACGCACGTGTGTGGCGCCCGCGGCGATCGCCGCCTCCAGGTCACCGGTCATCCCGGCGCTGATCGCGGTGGCCTGCGGATGGTAGCGACGAAGGCGCTCGGCGACCTCGTGCAGCGCGGCGAACGCCCGGGCCGGATCACCCTGCCGCGGCGCCACGGCCATGACCCCGCGCAGCAGCAGGCCGCCGGCTCCGGCCACCGCGTCCGCCAGCGCGGGCACGTCTGCGGCGGGCGCGCCGCCGCGGTTCGGGCCGTTGTCCAGGCTGACCTGCAGGAACACCTCGATCCGGCGTTGCGCCCGAGCCGCCCCGTCGGCCAGCGGCGCTATGAGCGCCGCTCGGTCGACCGAGTGCACGGCGCAGGCGTACGACGCGATCCGGCGCGCCTTGTTGGTCTGCAGGCTGCCCACGAAGTGCCACCGCACGTCGGGTACGGCACGGGCCTTGACCGAGGCCTCCTGGTCGCGGTTCTCCCCGAAGTCGCGCAGCCCGAGATCGCGCAGCACCTCGACGTCGCCGTACGGGCGGGTCTTGCTCACCGCCACCAGCGTGACGTCGTCCCTGGCGCGCCCGGCCGCGGCGCAGGCTGCGGCGAGCCGGAACTCCAGCGCCTGGAGCGACGCGGCCAGCGCCGCAGCCCGTGTCATGCCAGCCGGACGAACGCCGCGTGCCGGCCCGTGCGGCCGCTGCGGCGGTAGGAGAACAGCAGGCTCGGCTGCTCGATCGTGCAGCCGCCGACGGCGCCCACCGCGCGTACGCCCTGCGCCCGGAGCAGCCCGGCGGCCCCCGCAGCGAGGTCGACCGCCGCCGTCCCCTGCCGGGTGGTCGACCTGGCGCCGGGCACGGCGGCCTCGACCGCGTCCGCCAGCTCGGCCGGCAGCTCGTAGCACCGGCCGCAGGCAGCCGGGCCGAGGACCGCCGTGGTCCCGGCCGCGGTCGCGCCGAGCTCGCCCATCACGGCGAGGGTCGCCTGCAGCACTCCTGAGACCAGGCCCCTTCGTCCCGCATGCGCCGCGGCCGCGACGCCGGCGGCCGGATCGACCAGGAGCACCCCGAGGCAGTCGGCCGAGAGCACGACCAGCCCGAGGCCTGGGGTCGCGGTCACGAGTGCGTCCACCCCCGCGACCGCCCGAGCGCCCGGAGCCCGCACCACCGCGACCCCGCTGCCGTGCACCTGCTCGGCGAACACCAGGAACTCCACCGCCACCCCGGCGGCGGCAGCGAAGAGGTGCCGGTTGGCGTCCACCCGCTCGGGGTCGTCAGCGACGTGCAGGCCGAGGTTGAGGCTGTCGTAGGGCGCAGCGCTCGTGCCGCCGAGGCGGGTCGTGAAACCGCCGACGGCAGGGGCCGGGAGCCCGGCCGCGAGCAGCTGGAGCGCTGGAGCAGACGTCAGGGAGCGCTACTTCAGGAAGTCGGGCACGTCGAGGTCGTCCTCGAAGACGACGGTGCGGCGGGTGGGCTGCGGTGCGATCGGCCGGGGGCGCTGCTGGGCGAAGGGCGGCGCCGGCTTGGCCGTCGGGACCGGCTCCGGCGCCGGCTCGGGCTGACGGCGGGTCTCGACCCGCCGCACCGGCGTGGGTGCGCCGGCGTCGAAGCCGGCAGCGATCACCGTGACGCGCACCTCGTCGCCGAGCGCGTCGTCGATGACGGCACCGAAGATGATGTTGGCCTCGGGGTGCGCGGCGTCCGCCACCAGCTGCGCTGCCTCGTTGATCTCGAAAAGGCCGAGGTCGCTTCCCCCGGAGATGTTGAGCAGGACCCCGTGGGCACCGTCCATGCTGGCTTCGAGCAGCGGGCTCGCGATGGCCATCTCGGCGGCGACGGCGGCCCGGTCGTCCCCGCGGGCGTTGCCGATCCCCATGAGGGCGCTGCCGGCCCCGCTCATGACGGCTTTGACGTCGGCGAAGTCGAGGTTGATCAGGCCCGGGGTCGTGATGAGGTCGGTGATGCCCTGGACGCCCGAGAGCAGGACCTGGTCGGCGCTCTTGAAGGCGTCCATGACGCTGACCGAGCGGTCGCTGATGGACAGCAGCCGGTCGTTCGGGATGATGATGAGGGTGTCCACCTCGGCGCGGAGGGCGTCGATCCCCTCCTCGGCCTGCTGCGCCCGACGGCGCCCCTCGAAGGAGAACGGCCGGGTGACCACGCCGATGGTGAGCGCGCCGAGTCCCCTCGCCACGCTGGCGACGACGGGCGCACCGCCCGTGCCCGTGCCGCCACCCTCGCCCGCGGTGACGAAGACCATGTCGGCCCCCTTGAGGACCTCCTCGATCTCCTCCTGGTGGTCCTGGGCCGCCTGCCGGCCGACGTCGGGCTGAGCCCCCGCGCCCAGGCCGCGCGTCAGCTCACGGCCGATGTCGAGCTTGACGTCCGCGTCGCTCATGAGCAGCGCCTGGGCATCGGTGTTGATGGCGATGAACTCGACGCCCTTGAGGCCGACCTCGATCATCCGGTTGACGGCGTTGACGCCGCCACCGCCGATGCCGACCACCTTGATGACCGCGAGGTAGTTCTGCGGAGCTGCCACGATGGATGGATGCCTCTCGTACGGGGGCGGAAGAAGAAGACGGGCAGCCGGCAGGAACAGGCTCTGGGAGGGGCCTCCGGAAGGCTCGACCTCAACCGGAGGCTGAGAGTTATGTCAACCTGCTGCCTGGGCCGGGACGGTACGGGGAGGCTGTTGCGGCGGTCAACTACGCCGCGGCGTGTCGCGTCACCAAGTTGCCGCGCGGCGCGCTAGCGCGCGTGGCGCTTCGCGTCGTACATGCGCGAGTCGGCCTGGGAGAGCAGCGCGGAGGCCTCTGCTCGGCCGGACTCCGCCAGCGCAACCCCAACGCTCACCCCGATGTTGAGGGTTGTCCCCTGCACGGTCAGTGGCGCGGCGACCGCGCCCGTCAGCCTCCGGGCCAGCGCGTCCACGGCTGCGGGTGAGGCGCCCTCCACCACGACCACGAACTCGTCGCCCCCCAGCCGGGCGACGGTGTCGGAGGGCCGGACGGCCCGCCGCAGCCGGTCGGCGACCGCCCGCAGGACCGCGTCACCCACCGCGTGGCCGAAGCGGTCGTTGACCTCCTTGAACCCGTCGAGGTCGAGGAAGAGCACGCCGGTCGACTCGCCGCTACGGGTGTCGCGGGCCAGGGAGGCGGTGAGGCGCTCCGCCAGCAGGGCCCGGTTGGCCAGCCCCGTCAGCGGGTCGCGGACCGCCTGCTCGCTGAGCACGACGTGCAGGTCCCGCAGGTTCTGCTCGGCCTGCCGCCGCTCGGTGATGTCCTGGGCGCTGAGGGCGTACCAGCCCGGTGCGCCGTCCGGACCTGCCACGGGCGCGATGCCGTGGAGCACCCACACGACCGCGCGGTCAGGGCGCACGTGTTCCTGCTCGGACTGCAGCCACGACCGCGTCCCGTCCAGCAGCGGCGCGAGGTCCAGCGGCTTCCCGTCGGTCCCCCGCAGGACCTCGCGCAGCGCGACGCCGACGAGGTCCTCGCTCGGCCGGCCGAGCAGGTCGGCGTAGCTGTCGTTGACGCGCAGGAAGCGGCCGGACAGGTCGGCGAGGGCCAGGCCGATGCGGGCACTGGTGAAGAAGCTCTCGAACACGTCCGAGCTCGTGACGAAGGCGTCCATGGTCACCCGTGCGGCCCTGGCAGGCTCCCTGTACGGCGACGGCGTCGGCGTCGGCAGCGGGATCGGCGTGGACAGGGCGAGACCTCCTAGGCGGGTCTTCCCGAGTCTGCCCAGAGCCGGCTGCGGCTACCCGTTGCGGGTTCAGCGAGCCGGGTCACGGGCTGTCCCTGCGCACCGCGACGCCGGGAGCGCTCACGTCGACGACCCGTCCCGGCAGCTTCAGCAGCGCCTCGACCGCTGCGGCCTTCGCCGCCGCGTCCCCTGGCGGGCCCCACACCACCTGTCGTCCGCCCGCCAGCAGCAGGACCACCGACGAGGGCGACGCCGCCTGCAGGGCCTGCACCTGTGCCCTCAGGGTCGCCGGGAGCTCGCGCGAGACCTGCAGCGCGGCGAGCGTCGCCGGATCCTGCGGTCCGACCTGCGCGACCTCCAGCCGGAACGCCCCGTCGGGCAGCACCGGCGCCGACGCGAACGGCACGCCCTCCCGGTCCACCAGCGTGACGCCGCCGGCGGAGGGGACCCCGGCCACGGGCGAGCGCTCGGTGACGTTCAGGCGCAGGGTGCCGGGCCAGGACCGGTGCGCCTGCACGTCGGCCACGGCGGGCAGGCGGCTCACCGCGCCCGCCACGCGGTCGAGGTCCACCCGCGCGAGCGGTGTCCCTGGGGCCACGGCGGCGACGGCGGTCACCTCCTCGACGGTCAGCCGGCCGGTGCCCACGACCTCGACACGGTCGACGATCACCCAGGTCGAGACCAGCAGCACCCACGCCAGCGCCACCAGCGGCAGCAGCACCACCAGCGCCTCGGCGCAGCGCCGGAGGAACCAGCGGCGCCGGGTGCTGCGCTGCGCGCGGGCCCGCTCCGCGAGCCGGGGCTCAGCCGGGAGCACCCGCGCGGGCCGCTGGCCGGCGCTCGGCGCCGTCACCTGCGCCGCCTCGGGCGGGGCGGGCGACCGCGGACCCGGCTCACGGCGCCTCCCCCGCCAGCAGTCGCAGGACCTCCGGCCCGACCGCGGTGATGTCCCCTGCCCCCAGGGTGAGCACGAGGTCACCGGGCTGCGCGCGCCCGGCGAGTCGTCCCGGCACGGCCGTCCAGGACGGCTCGAACACGACCGAGTCGCCGGGCAGCGGCACCGCCGCGGCGACCGTGGCGCCCGTGGCGCCCGGGATCGGGTCCTCCCCCGCGGCGTAGACCTCCATCACCACCACCTCGTCGGCCAGGCCGAGCGCCTGCCCCAGCTCGTCGCCGAACACCAGGGTGCGGCTGTAGCGGTGCGGCTGGAAGGCGACGACCAGCCGCCCCGTGCCGACGACCTCGCGGGCCGCGACCAGCTGGGCGCGCACCTCGGTGGGGTGGTGGGCGTAGTCGTCGTACACCCGGATGCCTCCTATGGTGCCCTTGAGCTCCATGCGGCGCCGGACCCCGCTGAAGCCGGCGAGCCCGCTGACGAGGGTGCCCGGCTCGAGCCCGAGGCCGATGCCCATGAGCAGCGCCCCGGCGGAGTTCAGCGCCAGGTGCGCCCCGGGTACGGCCAGCGCGACCGCGGGCAGCCGGCGACCGCGCAGGACCGGCTGGTAGCGGCTCGTCGTGCCGCTGACGGCCAGCCCGTCGATCCGCAGGTCGGCGTCCGCCGCAAGGCCGTACGTGCGCACGTCGAGGCCCGCCGAGCGGGCGGTGCCCGCGAGCCGGCGCGTGCCGGGGTCGTCGGCGCACAGCACGACGAACCCCGCGGGCTGGACCGTCCCCACGAACTGCTCGAACGCCCGGTGCACCGACTCCGCGTCGCCGTAGTGGTCGAGGTGCTCGGCCTCCACGTTGGTCACGAGCGCGGCGTGCGGCCGATAGGCCAGGAACGAGCCGTCGCTCTCGTCGGCCTCGACGATGAACAGCTGCCCGCTGCCGTGGTGGGCGTTGCTCCCGGCCTCGTTGAGGTCGCCGCCGATCGCGAAGGAGGGGTCCACGCCGCAGTGCTGGATCGCGACGGTGAGCATCGAGGTGGTCGTGGTCTTGCCGTGGGTGCCCGCGACGGCCACCCCACGACGCCCGCGCAGCAGGGCGGCCAGGGCCTCGGCCCGCAGCAGGACCGGCAGGCCGGTGCTGCGGGCCGCGACCAGCTCCGGGTTGTCCGGCCGGATCGCGGTGGACACCACGACGGTGTCCGCGCCCTCGACCGAGGCCGCGTCGTGCCCGAGGGAGATCTGCGCACCGAGGGCCCGCAGCGCGGCGATGGTGCGCGAGTCCTTGGCGTCACTGCCGGAGACGGCGCTGCCGCGCGCCAGGAGCACCCGGGCGATGCCGCTCATGCCCGCGCCGCCGATGCCGACGAAGTGGACCCGGCCGAGCTCGTCGCTCACGAGGACGCTCCGGCCGCCCTCAGCACGAGGTCGGCCAGCTCCTCGTCGGCGTCCCGGTGCCCGAGGGTGGAGGCGGCCGCCGCCATCGCGGCCAGTCGGTCGGGGTCCAGGATCAGCGGCAGGACCTCCCGGAGCAGGTAGTCCCGGTCGAAGCGGGCGTCGGGCACCAGGAGACCTCCGCCGGCGCGCACCGTGGGAGCCGCGTTGAGCTCCTGCTCGCCGTTGCCGATCGGCAGCGGCACGTAGACGGCGGGCAGCCCGACCGCGGCCAGCTCCGCGCAGGTCATGGCTCCAGCCCGGCAGACCGCGAGGTCGGCCGCGGCGTAGGCCAGCTCCATGCGGTCGACGTAGGGCAGCACGTGGTGGGTCTCGGGGGCGGAGGGACCCAGCGCGGCGCGTACCGCGTCGGCCTGCGCCGGGCCGGTCACGTGGAGCACCTCGACTCCCGCGGCGGCCAGGTCCGGGCCGGCCGCCGTCACGGCGGTGTTGAGGTTCCTGGCGCCCTGGGAGCCACCTGTCACGAGCAGCACCGGCCCGGCCCCGACGCCGAGCTCGGCGCGCGCGGCCGTCCGGGACGAGGCCCGGTCCAGCCCGGCCACGGCAGCCCGCAGCGGGATGCCGAGCACCACGGCCCCGGGCAGGCCGCTGCCCTCGACCGCCGCCGCGACGTGCGGTGTGAGCCGAGCCCCGACCCGGTTGGCCAGGCCCGCTCGTGCGTTGGCCTCGTGGACGACCAGAGGAGTACGCCGGCGGCGCGCCGCGAGGTAGGCGGGCAGCGCGACGTAGCCACCGAACCCGACCACGACGTCGGCCCCCACCCGGTCGAGGTGGGCGAGGGTCTGGCGTACGGCGCCCGCCACCCGAGCAGGAACCCGCAGGAGGTCCGGCGTCGGACGGCGCGGCAGCGGCACCCGGGGGATCTGCGCCAGCGGGTAGCCGCGCGCCGGGACCAGTCGCGCCTCGAGCCCGGTCGCGGTGCCGAGGACGGTGAGCACCGTCGCGGGGTCGCGCCGGCGCAGGGCATCGGCCAGGGCAAGCGCGGGTTCGACGTGGCCGGCGGTGCCCCCACCGGCCAGCACCACGGACAGCGCGGTCACGTACGACCGGCGGGGCGGCGGGGTGCGCCGGGACCGCGGGGGCGGCGGGGCGCGGTGCGCGCCACGGGTCGCGCGGCGGGACGCGCTCGCTCCGCCGTGCGCTGCCGCGGGGTGGGGACCTCCTCCCCGCGCAGCCGGCTGCGCAGCCCGCGCCGCGCGCGCAGCGCGGCCGCCGCTCCCGGCTCCGCACGGGCGAAGGACAGCAGCATGCCCACCGAGACGAGCGTGGGCAGCATCGCCGACCCCCCGAAGGAGACCATCGGGAGGGGGATGCCGGTGATGGGCAGCAGCCCGACCACGGCCCCCATGTTGATGACCGCCTGGCAGGCGAACCACGCCGCGACGGCGAAGGACACCAGCCGCACGAACGGGTCGACCGAGCGCTGGGCGATGCGGACCCCCGTGTAGATCAGCACGGCGAACAGCGCCACCACGCTGAGCGTGCCGAGCAGCCCGAACTCCTCGCCGATGATCGCGAACACGTAGTCGGTGTGCGCCTCGGGAAGCCCACCCGCCCACTTCTCGCGGCTGGCGCCGGGGCCGAGCCCGAACAGCCCCCCCGAGGACAGGGCGTAGAACCCCTGGACCGCCTGGTAGCCGGTGTCGCCCGCGTCGGCGAACGGGTCCCGGAAGGACAGGAGCCGCTCGACGCGGTGGGGGCTGCTCAAGGCCAGCAGCCCACCGGCGGACGCGACACCCACGCACAGCAGGCCGAACAGCTGCAGCGGGATCCCGGCCACCCACAGCAGGGCGACGACGATCGAGGCCAGCGCCACGGTGGTCCCGAAGTCGGGCTGGAGGAGCACCAGCAGCAGCACCAGCCCCGACACCGGCAGGAGCGGCACCAGCACGTGCCGTTGGACCCGGAGCAGCTTGCGCTTGCGGACCAGCAGGTCCGCGCCCCACAGCGCGAGGGCCGGCTTGGCGAGCTCGCTGGGCTGCAGGTTGAACCCCAGCGGCAGCGGGATCCAGCTGGTCGCGCCCTTCACCTCGTTGCCGACGCCGGGCAGGAGCACCGCGATGAGCAGGGCGAAGGTCACCAGCAGCAGGGGGTAGGCGGCGGCGCGGTAGACCCGCACGGGCAGCCGGGACGCGGCGAACATCAGCGGCAGCCCGACGGCGATGAACGTGCCCTGCTTGATCCCGATGGACAGCACCGAGCCGGTGCTGGCGTAGGACCGCACGCTCGAGGCCGAGAAGACCATCATCAGCCCGAGACCCAGCAGCAGCAGGCTGCTCGTCAGGAGCAGGTGGTAGGAGGCCAGCGGCCGCTGCAGGACCGGTGTGCGGCCCGAGGAGGCGCGGCCCGCGGCGCCGGCGGACCGCACCGCGGCGGTGCCCGAGGAGCGCCGGACCACGCGGTCGGGCGTCGCCGTGGTCATCGGACCGCCTCCGCGGCGAACAGCTCGCCCCGCTCGCGGTAGTCGCGGAAGCAGTCCATCGACGCGGCGGCCGGCGCAAGGAGCACGGTGTCCCCGGGTTGGGCGAGCGCGCGGGCGCGCGCGACGGCGTCAGGCATGGCGCCAGTGTTCAGCCGATCGACCTCAACGACGGGGACCTCGGGCGCGTGTCGGGCCAGCGCATCGACGAAGGCGGCCCGGTCGGTGCCGAGCAGGACGACCGCGCGCAGTCGCGGGGCGGCCAGCCGGACGAGCTCGTCGACGTCCGCGCCCTTGAGCAGCCCGCCGGCGATCCAGACCACGCAGTCGTAGGCCGCGATGCTCGCCGCCGCGGCATGGGGGTTGGTGGCCTTGCTGTCATCCACCCAGGCCACGCCGGCGGCGGTCGTCGTCACGAGCGCGTTGCGGTGCGGGTCCGGCACGAACGAGCGCAGGCCGGCCCGTACCGCCGCTGCCGGGACGCCGTAGGAGCGGGCCAGCGCCGCCGCTGCGAGGGCGTTGGTGACGTTGTGCGCGCCCGGCACGGGCACGTCGGCGAGGCCGGCCAGCTCGGTCGCCTCGCCAGGGACGTCAGAAAAGGCCCGGTCGACCAGGAGGTCGTCGACCCGGCCGAGCTCGCCCGCTCGGGGGGCCTGCAGCGTGCAGCCCACCCGGGTGGCCGCTGCGGCCGCCAGCTGCGTCGAGGCCGCGTCCTCGCGCGAGAACACCGCCACCGTTCCCGGCGCGTAGATGCGCCCCTTGTCCGCGGTGTAGGCGGCCAGGGAGCCGTGCCAGTCCAGGTGGTCGGGGGCGACGTTGAGCACGACGGCGCTGTGCGGGCGCAGGCTGCGCGACCAGTGCAGCTGGAAGCTCGACAGCTCGACCGCGAGGACGGCGTGGCCCTCTGGCGCGAGCACCGCGTCGAGCAGCGGCAGCCCGACGTTGCCGGTGGCCACCGTGCGCAGCCCGGCGGCACCGAGGATCGAGGCCAGCATGCGCACGGTCGTCGTCTTGCCGTTGGTGCCCGTGACGGCCAGCCAGGCCGGAGCGGCGTGGCCCTGCAGCCGCCAGGCGAGCTCGACCTCGCCGATCACCTCGATGCCGGCGGCGGCCGCGGCGCTCAGCAGCGGCGCGTCGGGCCGCCAGCCCGGCGAGGTGACCACCAGCGCCGTCCCCGGCGGGGGGACGTCGTCGGCCACGACCCGCACGCCCTCCTCGCGCAGCGGCTCGGCCTGCTGCGGGTTGCGCTCGACCACGGTGACCCGGGCGCCGAGCTCACGCAGCACCCGGGCGGCGGCGGCGCCGCTGACACCCGCGCCGGCGACGAGGACGGGCATCCCGGCGTACGCCCCCCCAGGAAGGCGGGCGGTCACAGCAGCGGGCCGGCGGACAGGTACTCCGCGTAGAAGACCCCCAGGCCGAAGGCGACCGCCAGCCCGGCGATGATCCAGAACCGGACGATGACGGTGTTCTCCACCCAGCCGGCGAGCTCGAAGTGGTGGTGGATCGGGGCCATGTTGAACACCCGCTTGCGGGTGAGCTTGAACACCCCGATCTGCAGGATCACCGAGACCGTCTCGATGACGAACAGCCCGCCGAGGACGATCAGCAGCAGCTCGGTCTGCGTGACGATCGCGATGCCCGCGAAGGCGCCGCCGATCGCGAGCGAGCCGGTGTCCCCCATGAAGATCTTGGCCGGCGAGGCGTTCCACCACAGGAAGCCGAAGCAGGCACCCATCGCGGCCGCCGCGACCAGCGCGATGTCGAGCGGGTCGCGGACGGTGTAGCACTGGACGAGCTCGGGCTGCAGCACGCACGAGTTGCGGAACTGCCAGAACCCGATCACGACGTAGGCCGCGAAGACCATGATCGACGAGCCCGCGGCCAGGCCGTCCAGGCCGTCGGTGAGGTTGACCGCGTTGGAGGTGGCGGTGATGACGAGGTAGGCGAAGATCACGAACCCGATGGCGCCGAGGCTGGCCGCCGCGTAGTCGCGGACGAAGGACAGGTTGTCCGAGGCCGGGGTGAGGCCGGCGTTGTTGCGGAACTGCAGGGCGGCGATCGCGAAGGCCACGCCCACGACGAACTGGCCGCCGAACTTCGCCGCGGCGGTGAGGCCGAGCGAGCGCTGCTTGCGGATCTTGATGAAGTCGTCGAGGAAGCCGACGAGCCCGAGCCCGACCATGAGCCCGAGCACAAGCAGGCCGCTCGCTGTCGGGCCGCGGCCGGGCTGGTTGATCAGGAGCAGGTGGGCGATGCCGTAGCCGGCCAGCGTCGCGGCGACGATCACGACGCCGCCCATGGTGGGGGTGCCGCGCTTGGTGGCGTGGCTGCTCGGGCCGTCCTCGCGGATCTCCTGGCCGTAGCCGCGGCGGCGGAACAGCCGGACCACTGCGGGGGTCCCGAGCAGTGCCACCAGCAGCGAGGTCATGGCCGCGACCAGCACCGACCTCATCGGCGCGACCCTGCGGGGCGCGTCGCCACCGGCACCCCATCCGGGCGGACCGCCTCGACAGGCCTTGCGGTGCGCCTCATGGGGCTGCCCTCATGGGACCGGATCCTCCCAGGGGCTCGTCCAGGAGGGCCGCAGCGACGCGCTCCAACCCCACGCTGCGTGAGGCCTTGACCAGGACGACGTCGCCGGGCGCGAGCTCGGCCCGGAGCAGGTCGACCGCGGCCGCGACGTCCGGGACGTGCCTCGACTCCGCGCCCCAGGAGCCCTCCAGGACGGCCCCGGCGTGGATGCCGCCCGCACCGGGGCCGACCACGACGAGCTGGCTGATGTCCAGGCGCACTGCGTAGCGGCCCAGCTCCATGTGGGCCCCGCGCGCGTCCTGCCCCAGCTCGGCCATCGTCCCGAGCACGGCCACCGTCCGGCGCCGCTTGCCCTCGCCCATCACCGCCAGCGTCTTCAGCGCTGCCCGCATCGACTCGGGGTTGGCGTTGTAGGCGTCGTTGACGATGGTCACGCCGTCCGGCCGGTCGGTCACCTCCATGCGCCATCGGCTCACCGGCCGCGCGGCCGACAGCAGCTCGGCCACCCGCGTCACGTCGTCGGTCACCGTCCCGAGCACCCCGGCGAGGACGGCGAGCGCGTTGTGCACGTGGTGCTCCCCGGTCAGCTGGAGCCGCACCTGCTCGCCGCGCACCGTGAACGACGCCCGGCCACGCTCGTCGACCGAGACCTCGCAGGCGCAGACGTCGGCATCCCGCGACAGGCCGTAGGTCACGACGGGGCGTCCGGTCCGCTCCCGCATGCCCAGCACCAAGGGGTCGTCGGCGTTGAGCACGACCCGCTGCCGGGCGGCCTCCACCAGCTCGCCCTTGGCTCGCGCGATGCCCTCCCGGCTGCCGAACTCGCCGAGGTGTGCGGAGCCCACGTTGAGCACGATCGCCACGTGCGGCGACACGAGTCCGCACAGGAAGGCGATGTGGCCGACCCCGCGGGCGCTGTACTCCAGGGCGGCGTACGTCGTGTCCGGCTCTCGGCGCAGCGCGGTCAGCGGGAGCCCGATCTCGTTGTTGAACGACCCCTGGGGCGCGAGTGTCGGACCGAAGCCGGCGAGGACCTGGGCGAGCAGGTCCTTGGTCGAGGTCTTCCCGCTGCTGCCGGTGATGCCGAAGGTGAGCGGCTCGGGAGGCAGCGCGTAGCGGTCGCTGGCCAGCGCCTGCATCGCCGCCAGCGGGTCGGCGACCACCAGGCACGCGACGCCGTCGACCGGTCGGGCAGCCAGCACCGCGACGGCTCCCGCGGCGACGGCGCCGGCGGCGTGGTCGTGGCCGTCGCTGCGCTCGCCGGGCAGCGCCACGAACAGGGTGCCCGGCCGCGCCAGCCGGCTGTCCACCTCGACGGAGCTCACCGGGTCGGGCCCCGGCCGGCCGCCCACGAGCCGGGCCCCGGTGATGCGCGCGACGTCCGCGACAGGCGTGGGGATCACGTGCTGAGCAGCGTCCGCAGGACCTGGCGGTCGTCGAACGGCGTCACCCGCCCGGCCACCTCCTGCCCCGTCTCGTGCCCCTTGCCTGCCACCACCACAGCATCCCCTGCCCGGGCCGCCTGCACGGCGAGGGCGATGGCGGCCCGGCGGTCCGCCTCGAGCACGGCCCCCGGAGCGCCGGCGGCCAGCGCGGCGAGGATCGCCTCCGGGTCCTCATCGCGCGGGTTGTCGCTGGTGAGCACCACGAGGTCGGCGCCACTGGCGGCCGCACCCATGAGGGGACGCTTGGAGGCGTCGCGGTTGCCGCCCGCGCCGAGGACCAGGATCACCCGGCCGGGGGTGACCGCCCGCACCGCCGCCAGCAGCCGGCGGACCGCTTCGGGGGTGTGGGCGTAGTCGACGAGGGCCAGGAAGGGCTGGCCGGCGTCGACCCGCTCCATCCGTCCCGGAACCCCCTCGAGCTCGGCCATGCCCGCGACGGCCTGCGGCACGGGCACCCCTGCGGCAGCCAGGGAGGCGGCGGCGGCCACGGCGTTGGCCACGTTGAACGCCCCCGCCAGCCGCAGGGACGTACGCAGGTCGACGCCGGGACCGCTCAGGCGGAAGGTGCTCCCCTCGGGGCGCAGGTCCACCTCGCGGGCCTGCCAGTCCGCGTCCTCGCCGTAGGTCGTGAGCGGCAGCCGGGTGCTCCTCGCGATCCGCCGCCCGGCGGGGTCGTCGGTGTTGACGACCGCCGTACGCGCGCGCGCCGGGGTGAACAGCGACGCCTTGGCGGCCTCGTAGTCGGCCATCGAGGCGTGGAAGTCGAGGTGGTCCTGGCTCAGGTTGGTGAAGGCGGCCACGTCGAACAGCACGCCGTCCACCCGGCCGAGCGACAACGCGTGGCTGCTGACCTCCATCGCGACGGCCGTGGTGGCGCGCTCGCGCATGGCCGCGAGCAGCGCCTGCAGCTCCGGCGCCTCCGGCGTGGTCCGCACGCTCGGGACCACCTCCTCGCCGATCCGGGTGAGGACGGTCCCGAGCAGGCCGGTGCGGTGACCGGCAGCGCGCAGACCCGCCTCCAGGAGGAAGGCCGTCGTGGTCTTGCCGTTGGTACCGGTGATCGCGAACAGGAGCATCGCCGCGCCTGGGTCGCCGTAGACCCACCTCGCGACCTGCCCGAGCACCGCCCGCGGGTCGTCCGCCACGAGCACGGGAAGGCCGAGGGCAGCCAGGTCCGCCGCCCGGGCCGGGTCGGTGAGCAGCGCCGCGGCGCGCGCCCCGGCAGCCTGGCCGGCGAACTCGGCCCCGTGCGCCCGGGCGCCGGGCAGGGCGGCGTAGAGGTCGCCGGGCAGCACGGACCGCGAGTCCAGCGTGCAGCCGGTCACCACCGCCTCCCCCACCGGCCGGTCGGCGCGCAGGACCGGAAGCTGGTCGAGCAGCGCGGCCAGCGGCCGGGCTGCCGGGGACGTGGGTCGCAAGGAGGGTCGCGTCGCTAGCCCCGCAGACGCAGCAGCGGGCTCGCTGCGCCTGTCGGTGGGATGCGCATGCTGCGCAGGGCGAAGCTCATGATGTCGCGGAAGACCGGACCGGCCACGGCCCCGCCGTAGTAGCCGTTCTTCGGCGCTTGGATGGACACCGAGATCGCGAGCCGAGGCGCGTCGGCGGGGGCGAAGCCGACGAAGCTGGCGGTGTAGCTGCCGTCGTAGCGGCCGTCCACCACGCGCTGGGCGGTGCCGGTCTTGCCCGCCACGCGGTAGCCGGGGATGGCCGCGGTGACCGCAGTGCCGCCGTCGTTCGTCACGCCCTCGAGCATGCCCCGCAGCTGGCCGGCGACCTCCGGTGAGAGCACTCGGGTCCTCGGGGGCGGCGGCGCGGGGACCACCGTGCCGGTGGCGTCGGTGGTCGCCTTGAGGATCGTCGGGGTGACCCGTACGCCGTCGTTGGCGACCGACGCGTAGACCGACGCCATCTGCACGCCGTTGACGGAGTAGCCCTGGCCGATCGGGTGCGTGCCGTAGTCGGTGCCGGCCCATACCTTCTGGTCACGCAGGATGCCCGGGCTCTCCCCCGGCAGCCCGAGCCCGGTCCGCTGCCCGATGCCGAAGCGCTGCAGCATCTCGAACAGCTTGGGGCCGCCGGCCTTCTGGGCCGCCATGATCGTCCCGACGTTGCTCGACTCCACCAGGACGCCGGTGAAGGTCATCCGCTCCACCGGGTGGGAGTGCGAGTCGCTGAAGCGCTTGTTGGAGATCTGGATGTTGTCCGGGACCGACAGCACGCTGTCGGGGGTGAGCACGCCCGACTCGAGCGCCGCAGCCGCCGCGACCACCTTGCCGATGCTGCCCGGCTCGAACACGTCGCTGATGGCCCGGTTGCCGCGCAGCGCCGCATCGGCGGCGCCCGGGTCGTCGGCGTTGAAGGTCGGCACGGAGGCCAGGGCCAGGATCTCGCCGGTCTGCACGTCGAGGACCGTCGCGCTGCCGCTCTCGGCGTCGGCGGAGGCGAGGGTGTCGGACAGGGCCTTCTGCGCGTACCACTGCAGGTCCCGGTCCAAGGTGAGCTGCACGTCGCGGCCGGGCCGCGGCTCCACCTTCTGGGTGGCTCCGGTCGGGATGATGCGCCCGGCCCCGTCGACCTGGGCCGTCGTCCTGCCGTCGGTGCCGCTCAGCACCTCGTCGAGCTGCAGCTCGATGCCGGCGGCTCCCTTGCCCTCCACGGTGGTGAAGCCGACGACGTTGGCCGCGAGGTCCTGCCCGGGATGCACCCGCCGGGGCTCGGCGATGGTGCCGACGCCGACGAGGTTGAGCTCGCGGATCCGGTTCGAGATCTCCGGGTCCAGGCCTCGGGCGAGGTAGACGAAGCCGGTGCAGCCCAGCGGGGTGGCCTTGTCGCAGGCCCCGTCCGGTCCTGGCCGGCCGAGCTTCTCCGAGATCTCCGCGACCGGCAGGCCGAGGACCGGGGCGACCGCCGCCGCGATGGAGGCGGGGTCGCACGGCTTCGCGCGCCTGTCCGGACCGCAGGTGGCCTTCGCGATGATCCGCGGCTCCCCGAAGACCGCCCGCGCGTCCACGGACAGCGCCAGGGACTGGCCCGAGCGGTCGCTCACCGTGCCTCGCGGCGCGGTGAGCGTCTTGGTGCTCAGGCGCTGCTCGACCGCCTCCGCGGCGTAGGCGTCGGCCTGGAAGCCCTGCAGCCAGACGAGCCGGCCGCCGATGAGGGAGAGCAGGACGAGCACGACGAGCAGGCCGCCCCGCACCCGCCGCCCCGAGTGGCGGAAGGGGTCGAGAGGCGCCGGAGAGGCGGGGCTGCGGACCGAGGTGCGGCGGGTCGGGGCCGACGGCGCCGGACGACCCGAGAGCCCACGCGTGCTCGACCGGGACGGGGGTGGCGCGGACGCCCGGGAGGGGAGCGGGCGGCCCGCCGGCTGCCGTCCGGAGGGCTGGGCGGGCGTACCGCGACGCGACGACGCCCGCGCGCTCCCCTCCCCGCGCACAGCTGGGCGCGAGGAGGGCCGGGCGGACGCCGTACGCGCGGGCGGCTGCTGCGGAGGGGTCACCGCTTGCGGACCCGGGGAACAGCGGGGATGGGCTCGCCACCGGCGACGGGCGTGCCGAGCACGGTGCCGTCGGCCAGGCGCAGGAACGCCGGCGGACCGGCCGAGATCATGCCCATCTGCGTGGCCCGCGCGGCCAGGCTCTGCGGCGAGCGCAGCGCCTCCACCTCGCGCTGCAGCCCCTGCTCCCGGTCGGTCAGCACGCGGTCCTCGACCTTGAGGCTGTGCAACGCGAAGGCATCCCTCGCCAGCACGGTGTTGAGCACCAGCAGGCCGAGCAGCCCGCCCACCAGCAGCGAGACCACCGCGGCGAGAAACGGCGCGCGCCCCGAGCTGTCGCTCTCGAGCGGAACCAGCGCGAGGGGCGCCCGCCATCGCGGCGGGCCCGCCGCGTCCTTCCTGCGGCGGGGCGGGGCCGGAGCCGGGCTGAGCACGTCCACCGCGGCGCTCATGCGGCCACCCGGACCTTCTCGACCGCGCGCAGCCGCACGGAGGCGGCCCGCGGGTTCGCGGCGATTTCGCCTGCAGAGGCCTTCTGGGCTCCCGGCAGGAGCAGCCGGAGCTCCGCGACCGCCCCCTCGGGCACGAACGGGAGGTCCACCGGGACAGGCGAGGTGGAGCGGGCGACGAGCACGGACTTCACGATCTTGTCCTCGAGCGACTGGTAGGACAGGACGACCAGCCGGCCGCCCACGCACAGGCTGTCGAGTGCAGCCGGGATAGCGGCGCGCAACACGCCGAGTTCGTCGTTGACTTCTATCCGGAGCGCCTGGAATGTCCGTTTCGCAGGGTGGCCGCCGGTTCGTCGCGTGGCTGCCGGTATGGCGCTGCGGACCAGCTCGGCCAGGCGCGCGGTGTCGGTGATCGGCGCCTGCGAACGGGCGCGGACGATGGCGTCGGCGATCCGCGGCGCGAACCGCTCCTCGCCGTACTCCCGCAGGATCCGGACCAGGGAACGGCCGTCGTAGTCGTTGACCACCTCCGCGGCGGTCGTCCCCCGCGTCGGGTCCATCCGCATGTCCAGCGGGGCCTTCACCGCGTAGGCGAAGCCCCGCGCTGCCTCGTCCAGCTGCAGGGAGCTGACCCCGAGGTCGAACAGGATGCCGTGCACGCAGTCGAGCCCGAGCTCGGCCAGGACCTGGGGCAGCCGGTCGTACACCGCGTGGACCAGGGACGTGCGGCCCTCGTAGCGCGCGAGCCGCTTCCCGCTTCGCAGCAGCGCCTCGGAGTCGCGGTCGATCCCCACCAGCCGGCATCCGGGAACCGCCTCCAGCAGCGCCTCGGCGTGCCCGCCCATCCCGAGGGTGCAGTCCACGACCACGGCGCCGGGCGCGCTCAGCGCCGGGGCCAGCAGAGCGACGCACCGCTCGCGCAGGACCGGGACGTGGTCCGGCCGGGGCTCCTCCATCAGACCAGCGCGGCCAGCGCCGCCTGCGCCGCCGTGGTGAGCCCGAGCGTGGTGCCGGCCGCGAACAGCAGCAGCAGCAGGCTCTCCCGCAGCTCCGCGCCCAGGTTGCCGGAAGCCCTGCCCGCGGTGGCGGTGGCCCCGTCGGCTGCCGGGGTCGGGGACCCGGATCGCCCGGAGGAGGCCGGGCCTGGCGCAGCCGGGTCGGGCGCAGCCGGGTCGGGCGCAGTCACGCTGGGCGGGGTCGCGCTGGGCGTCATCGTGGTGCCTCTCGACCGGTGCGGCCCGCCGGGCTCGCGGACCCGGCGGGATGTGCGGCGTGCAGTCTGTGCCCATGTGAGGTGGCGCGACCGGAGCGGGAGGCCCTGCCGCCAGGTCCCCGCCCGCCACCCGCCTGGCACCGGGGAAGGTGCGCCAGGAGGGGGGCGGGAGGAGGCCTCGCGGCAGGCCGGGATCGCGTGTGCGGTCAGGCCCCACAGCAGGTCAGGACTCGGGCACCCCCTCCCGCTCGGCGAACGCGGGCTCCTGCGCGGCCTCGTAGGCCCGCCAGGTCGCGGTGTCCCAGATCTCGAGCCGGCCGTTGGTGCCGATGACCACGCAGTCGCGCGTCAACCCGGCGTAGGCCCGAAGCGCCGGCGGGACGGTCACCCGGCCGGTCTTGTCCGGTGTCTCGTCGAAGGCGCTCGCGAACAGGATGCGCTGGTAGTCGCGCTCTGCCTTGGTCGTCGGCTCGGCCTGCTGTCCGGCCCGGGCGGCGAAGGCCTCGGCGGTGTAGACGAACAGGCAGTTCTCCTGGCCCTTGGTGATCACCACGCCTCCCGCCAGCTGGTCGCGGAACCGGGCCGGCAGGATCAACCGGCCCTTCTCGTCGAGCCGCAGGGAGTGGGTGCCGAGGAACACAGCCCCTCCTTCTGGCTCGGTGCAGCCGCGGGCGAGGCCGAACCTCCCTCGTCGCTCCCTGCTCTCCCACCGTACCCCACTTTCCTCCCCGGTCAACGAGATCTGGCCCCCCAGCACGCCCAGAACCCGGTGGCTCCGCAGGTCAGAGCCTGTGGGGTGAAGTGGGGCCGCTGCTGTGCACCATCCTGCGGGAACCGGCTGCGCCGTCCGCTCGTCGGACCCGGGACAGGTCCAGCGCTCCGCTTCGCCGCTGTCCTTCTGTCGCGGCGCCCGAAACCGGATGTCAGACTTGACAGGGAGCACGCCGTCCCGGCTCTGGAGGACCAGGTGGAACGTCTGAACGCCAGCCCTGCGGGTGGGGTGCTGGGCGAGGCGGCGCTGGGCGGCCTGCAGGAGTGCGCCGGCCGCATCCGCCGCAACGTCGAGCAGGTCATCGAGGGCAAGCCCGAGGTCGTCCGGCTGGCCCTGGTCGTGCTCCTCGCCGAAGGGCACCTGCTCATCGAGGACGTCCCCGGTGTCGGCAAGACCATGCTGGCCAAGTCGCTGGCCCGGTCCCTGGACTGCTCGGTGCGCCGCATCCAGTTCACCCCGGACCTGCTCCCGAGCGACGTCACCGGGGTGTCGATCTTCGACCAGGAGTCGCGGGAGTTCGAGTTCAAGCCCGGAGCGGTCTTCGCCAACCTCGTCGTCGGCGACGAGATCAACCGGGCGAGCCCCAAGACGCAGTCCGCGCTGCTCGAGGCCATGGAGGAGCGGCAGGTCTCGGTCGACGGGGTCACCTACCTGCTCGAGACGCCCTTCATGGTGATCGCCACGCAGAACCCGATCGAGATGGAAGGCACCTATCCCCTGCCCGAGGCGCAGCGCGACCGCTTCACCGCCCGGGTGTCCATGGGATACCCGTCTGCCTCGGCGGAGCTGGCGATGCTGGAGTCACACGGGTCAGGTGAGCCCATCCACGACCTGGAACCGGTCGCGGACGCGCTGGAGGTGCGCAAGCTGATCGAGGTGGTGCGCAGCATCCACGTCTCCAGCGAGGTCAACCAGTACGTCGTGGACCTGCTCAGCGCCACCCGGCACGCCCCGGAGCTGCGTCTCGGCGCCTCCCCGCGGGCCGGCCTGCA
Source organism: Mycobacteriales bacterium (assembly GCA_030447385.1). Lineage (GTDB taxonomy): Bacteria > Actinomycetota > Actinomycetes > Mycobacteriales > SCTD01 > SCTD01. The sequence goes on along the minus strand of JAUJOY010000002.1, from coordinate 341,655 downwards.
GCTGGTGCGGGCAGCGCGCGCGAGCGCGGCCCTCGACGGCCGCAGCTACGTCCTGCCCGACGACGTGCAGGGCCTGGCCGTCTCGGTGCTGGCCCACCGGCTGCTGCCGACCGCCGAGACCTCGGTGTCCCGCCGCACTGCGGAGGACGTGGTCGCCGGGCTGGTCGAGCGCACCCCCCTGCGGGCGTCCGGGGCGGTGGCGGCCGGACGCCGCCGATGAGTGCGGCCGGCGAGCCCCTGTGATGAGCAGCAACCCATGAGCAGCGTGAGCACCAGCCGGCGCGGGAGCTGGCGTGCCGCGCTCTCGGGCCTGACGACCCGCGGCCGCTGCCTGTTCGCGGCCGGCGTCTCCCTGGCCGCCTGCTCCCTCGTGCTCGGCCAGCGCGACCTGCTGCGGGTGGCGGTCTTCCTGCTCACCCTGCCGCTGGCCGCAGTGGCGATCGTCGCGCGTACCCGCTACCGGCTCTCGTGCGAGCGCAGGCTGGACCCGCCGAGGGTGGAGGCGGGCTCGACGTCGACGGTGCGCCTGCACCTCGACAACGTCTCGCGGCTCCCCACGGGGGTGCTGCTGATGGAGGACGTCCTGCCCTACGTCCTCGGCGGTCGCCCACGCTTCGTGCTGGACAAGGTCGAGCCGCAGGGCGTACGCGAGGTGACCTACCCGGTCCGCTCCGAGCTGCGGGGGCGGTTCCGGATCGGGCCGCTGTCGGTCCGCCTGACCGACCCGTTCGGGCTGTGCGAGCTGAGCCGGTCGTTCGCCGCCACCAGCGAGCTCACGGTCACGCCCGTCGTGAGCCGCCTGCCGGCCGTACGCCTCGGGGGCGACTGGGCCGGCGGCGGGGACGCGGCGGCGCGCTCGATCGCCAGCAGCGGGACCGATGACGCGGCGACCCGGGAGTACCGCCACGGCGACGACCTGCGCCGGGTCCACTGGCGCTCCACGGCCCGGGTCGGCGAGCTGATGGTGCGCCGCGAGGAGCAGCCCTTCCAGAGCCGGGCCACCCTGCTGCTCGACGGCCGCGACGCAGCTCACCGGGGGACGGGTCCCGGGTCGTCGTTCGAGTGGGCCGTCAGCGCGGTCGCGAGCATCGGCGTCGCCCTCGCCCGCTCGGGGTTCGCCCTGTCGCTGCTGCGCGAGAACGGCGAGTTCCTGTCACCCCCGGCGGTCCCGCTGACCGAGGGGCTCCTGCTGGACGTGCTGTCGGGAGTCGGCACCAGCCGGGCGGCCAGCCTGGGCGACGCGGTCGAGCGGCTGCAACGAGGAGGCCTGGGCGGCGTGCTGGTGGCGGTCGTGGGCGCCCTGGACCTGCGCACGGCCGAGCGGCTCGCGCGGCTGCGTACCGGGTCCTCCGTGGGCGTCGCGGTGGTGCTCGACACCGAGACGTGGGCCCCGTCGCGGTCGGGCGCGCAGGACGCGGCGGGGGGTCACGCCTCGGCGACGGCACTGCTCGCGGCGAGCGGCTGGCGCGTGCTTGCGGCGTCGCACGGCACGGGCCTCGCCTCGCTCTGGGCCCAGGCAGCCGGGCCCACCGCACGCGCCCGGCTGGGCGGCTACAGCCCGGACCCGGCCCCGCGGCCGGAGCCGGCGGCATCGTGAGCACCCCGAACCGCCTGACGATCACCGCCGCGCTGGCTGTGGCCCTGGCGGCGAGCGCGCTCACCCCGCTCTACGCCGACCTCGGCTGGCTGCTGCGGGTCCTCGGCGCCATCGCCGTCGTCGCCGGGTCGGCGGCGCTCGCGCGTGCGGTCCACCTGCCCCGCGTCCTGCAGCCACTCGCCGGCTTCGTCGGGCTCGCGGCGTACGTCGTGGTCGTGTTCGCGCCCTCGACGCTGCACTACGGGGCGCTGCCCTGGCGGGACACCCTGACGGCGCTGCGCAGCATCCTCGACGACGGCCTGCTGGACGTCGAGGAGCTCGGACCTCCGGTGCCGACCCGGCCCGGCCTGGTCCTGCTCGCGGTGCTCGGCGCCGGCGCCATCGCCGTGCTGGTCGACACGATCGCGGTGGTCCTGCGCCGGGCCAGCGTCGCAGGCCTGCCCCTGCTGCTGCTGTTCGCCGTCCCGAGCGCGGTCCTCCCGGCCGGCACGGGGTGGCTGCCCTTCGTGCTGGCCGCCGCGGGGTGGCTGGGGCTGCTGCTCGCCGACGGCCGGGACAAGGTCTCGCGCTGGGGCCCGCCGCTGACGGCGGCGGCGCAGCGCAGCGCGTCGAGCGACCCGAGCCTTGGCCGGGTCGGGCGGCGCATCGGCGCTGCGGCACTGGGGGTGGCGGTGGTCGTGCCCGTCCTCGTCCCCGGCATGGACGGCCGCCTGCTCGGCGGCGGATCCGGGAACGGGACGGAGCGGGGCGGGGCCCGGAGCACCACGACCTACAACCCCATCACCCGGCTGGCCGGCCAGCTGCAGCTGCCGGAGCCGAAGACGCTGCTCACCTATCGGACCGACGCTCCGGACTACCTGCGGCTGACCACCCTCGACCGCTTCGACCCGGCGACCGGGTGGTCGTCCTCGGAGCTGTCGGGCGACCTCGAGGACGACGGGGTGCAGAAGGGCATCCCGGCCGCGGAGGGTCAGACGAGCACGGCGCTGCGCCGCGTACGCACCGAGATCGAGGTCTCGCCGCGGCTGGACGGTCCCTGGCTGCCGGTCTCGTTCCCGCCCACGGACGTCGACGTCGAAGGCCCCTGGATCTGGGACACCGAGGCCGAGACCGTCTTCTCCACCCGCAGGAAGGTCAGCGACCTGGACAGCCCGTACGTCGTCGACGCCTCGCCGCTCGAGCCGACCCCCGAGCTGCTGCGCGCCGCCTCCGGCCTGCCCGAGCGCATCCGGGAGAGCTACGCCCGTCCGCCGGTGGTGTCGGACTACGTCCGGCAGCTCGTCGCCCGCACGACCGCCGGACAGCTCAGCGACTTCGACCGGGTGGTGGCGCTGCAGGCGCTGTTCCGCAATCCGGCCAACGGCTTCCGCTACGACGAGGGCGCCTCCGCTCCGGGGATGAACGCACCGGACGCGCTGGAGAACTTCCTGCGCGGTCGCGTCGGTTTCTGCGAGCAGTACGCGTCGGCGATGGCCGCGATGGTGCGCTTCCTCGGCATCCCCGCTCGGGTGGCGGTGGGCTTCGTCCCGGGCCAGCCGCTCGGCGACGGCCGCTACGAGGTGACGACGGACGACGCGCACGCCTGGCCGGAGGTGTGGTTCGCCGGCGCGGGCTGGGTCCGCTTCGAGCCGACGCCCCGTGAGGGCGAGGTACGCACGCCCGGCTACTCGACGCCGAGCGACGAGACGGCCGACGACGGCTCCGAAGCCTCCGCCACCCCCACCGCCACGCCGTCCACCGCGCCCAGCACCCCCACCGGGCAGGATCCGGGCGTCGACGAGCAGGTCGAGGACGACCAGATCGGCGCCGCCGGGGGTACGGCCGACGAGGGGACGTCGCCGGCTGTGCTGCTCGGACTGGCTGCCGCTGTGCTGGTCGGGGCCGCCCCCGCCCTGCTGTCCGGCGCCCGCCGGCGCTCCCGCTGGCGCTCCGCGGATCCGATCACCGCCTGGCGCGTCCTGTCCGATGACGCCGCCGACGTGGGCCACCGCTGGCGGCCGGCCGACTCCCCGCGGGTCGCGGCCGCGCACCTGGCGTCGTCCTTCCGCCTCCCCGAGGCACCGCAGGAGGCGTTGCAGCGCCTGGCCACGGCCGCTGAGCGGGCGAGGTACGCGCCGGTGCAGCCTCGCGGGGCCGCGGCGGCCCAGGCGGACGGGGCTGCTCTTCGGCGGGACGTCGCCGCGGTCCGCTCGGCGCTACTGCGCTCGCGCGGCGGGAGCACCCGCTGGCGGGCCCGGCTCCTGCCGCCTTCGGCCCTGCGCTGGGCGGCCAGCAGCACGGGCACGGCGATCGCGGACGCGCTCGACCGGCTGGACCAGGCACTGACCAGGGGTCGCCGGCGGCTGCGTCACCCGCGTACGGCCGCCTCCCGCGTCAGCTGACGGTGGGGCCGGCCTGCCGCCGGACGGTGGAGCACGGCTCGGGCAGATGGCCGTGGGCAGCGCTGGACGGGCCGGTCGGTGGAGGTCACCGGGCAGGCCGCTGAGGCTGCCAGCACCTGCACACCCCCCGGGTCGACCGGGTGCTGAGGGCCCCCCTTGACGGGGCGGGTGGGGTCAGCGGCCTTCTCGGCCGCGTTCCTCCCAGCGGCGCTTCCACCGCTGCTCGAGCTTGTCCATGAACGATCCGCCCGACGCGCCGGCGGCGGACGGCTTGGACCTGGTGCGCGTGGGCCGCTCCACCCGACGGGAGGATCCGCCCGCGACGTGCACTCCGGGAGTGCCAGCGCCGCTACCGCTCCCTGGCTGGCCGAGGCGCTTCCAGCTGCTCATGGCCAGCAGCAGCGCGCCGACCATGACGACGAACCCGGCGATACCGATGGCCGCCTTGCTGATCACGACGCCGGTCAGCAGGAGGAGGAAGCCCAGTGCCAGCACCAGCGCGGCCCGGCGGAGCCGGCGGCGCATGTGGGTGCGCAGATCGGTGGCCCGCACCGTGGAGGCGAACTTGGGGTCCTCCTGGTAGAGGGCGCGCTCGATCTGGTCGAGCAAGCGCTGCTCGTGCTCGGAGAGCGGCACGGGCTCCCTCCCGGAGGACGTCGGCCACGAGGGTCGAGGACTGGATCAGATGCGGTGGAGATCCGCGGTACGTGGCTCTCCCGAATAGAGGATACGAGGGTGCGGCCCATACGTCACGGCGAGTCCGGGGACTGCCTGACGCAGCGGCGTAGAGCGGGGACCTGCCGTGCCGCGCGCAGCCTCACCGTCCCCTCTTCGGCACCCTCCCCTCCTTCGTGAAGCCTTCAGGACGCGATTCCTCACCGGGGGCCGGCTCGACCAGTGCGGCCGGGCGCACCGCGCCGCTCCCGAAGCGGTGCGTGGCGCGGTCCACGGCCTGCTCGGCCGATCGCCACCCGTGCTCCCGCTCCCCCAGCTGCAGCTGGTGTGGCTGGCGGTCGACGTCGACGATGCCCTCCACCCGTACACCGACGAGGCGGATGCGCGCCCGCTGCAGGCCCAGCGCGTCGTACAGGCTTCTCGCCGTGTCATAGACGAGCCGCCCGACATCGGTCGCCTCGGGCAGGGTCCGTGAGCGCGTGATCGTGGTGAAGTCGGCGAAGCGGACCTTGATCGAGACCGTCCGCCCGCACTGACCGGTCGCCCGGAGCCGGGCGGCCGTGCGCTCGGAGAGCCGCAGCAGCTCGCGGGCGAGAAGCGCCGGGTCATCGACGTCGGTCGAGAAGGTGTTCTCGGCACCGATGCTCTTGTCGGGCTCATGGGGAACGACGGCCCGCTCGTCGCGGCCCCACGCCAGGGCAGCCAGGTGCGCACCCGCTGCCGGGCCGAGTGCACGGACGAGCGTGGAGACGGGGGTGTGGGCGAGGTCGCCGACGGTGTGCAGGCCGAGCTGGCGCAGGATGTCCTCGGTCTTGCCGCCCACACCCCACAGCGCCCCCACCGGGAGCGGGTGCAGGAACGCGACGACCTCGTGCGCCGGGACCACCAGCAGGCCGTCCGGCTTGCAGCGCGCCGAGGCGAGCTTGGCGACGAACTTCGTGCTCGCGATCCCGACCGAGCAGGTGACCCCCTGCTCCTCCTCCACGGTCGCCCGGATCCACTCGCCGATCTGCGTCGGGCCGCCGAGGCGGCGGGCGGCGCCGTGGACGTCCAGGAACGCCTCGTCCAGCGAGATCGGCTCGACCAGGGGCGTGATCGAGCGGAAGACCTCCATGACGCCCGCCGACACGCGGGCGTAGGCGCGATGGTCCGGGGCCAGCACGACCGCCTGGGGGCACAGCCGGCGGGCCCGCATCATCGGCATCGCGCTGTGGACACCGAAGGCACGAGCCTCGTACGTGGCCGACAGGACCACCCCGCGGGTGCCGCCGCCGCCCACGATGACCGGCTCGCCCCGCAGCTCCGGGCGGGCCAGCAGGGAGACCCCGGCGTAGAAGGCGTCCATGTCCACGTGGAGCACCGTGCAGCCGCGGTCCTCACCGGGCGGGCCGGGCGGCGGACCGATCGGCGGCACGGCGCCCCGGCTCACGAGGTCACTCCGGCGCTTCGATCAGCGAAGCCGCGCCAGCACGTGCAGCTGGGTCGCGATCTCGCGGAAGGGCTCCCGGTCCGACAGCGCCCGCTCCAGCGAGAGCAGCGCGGCAGCGGCTCCGGGCTCGTTGTCGAGCGAAGCACTGGGTACGAGGTCCGCGACGACGCGCACACCGTGCAGCTGCTCCACCTCCAGACCGGTGGCCTGCAGGAGCCGGGCGAGCTGCTCGCTGGTGAAACGGCGGCGCACCCCGTCGGCCGATCCCCACTGGCCGTCGGGGTGGTGCAGCGCCCGGGCAGCCTCGTCCGGGTGCCCCGCGACCGCGCGGGCCAAGACCGCGGCGGCCCGGTTGGCGACGAGCAGGCTGAGCCGGCCACCGGGCCGCAGGACGGCCGCCACGGCCGCGAGCGCCCCGGCCGGGTCCTCGACGACCTCGAGCACGCTGTGGCAGAGCACCAGGTCAGCGCTGGCCGCTCCGATGAGGTCGGGAAGGTCGGCGAGCTCGCCCTGGCGTCCGACGACGGAACCGGACAGCTCGTTCTCGGCGGCGCGGCGCTGCAGGGCGGCGAGGGAGTCGGGACTGGGGTCGACGACGGTGACCCGGTGGCCCACGGCGGCGAGCGGGACGGCAAAGCCGCCGGTGCCGCCGCCGGCGTCGAGCACGTCGAGACCGTTGCCCGCCGGGTCGGTCTCGGCCAGGACCGCGGACAGGACCTCCCAGACGACGGCGGTACGGACCGAGCTGGCCGGTCCGGCGGCGCGGGAGGGCCGAGCCCGAGCAGGCGGGGAGGGCTCGGCGGGCGGCACGGCACTCCTCCCGGCGCGACAGGGACGCCACGCTCCGGACCGAGCCTAGTGAGGCGCCCGCTCCTGCCACGGCGCCGGCAGGCAAGCCCGCTCATCGGCCGGAGCTCCCTGGGCTGGCGTGCCACAGCTTGCGCGGTGACGAAGGGGTGGGCCGGCCCCGGGACGTGCCGGCGCCGTCCCCCGCCGGCAGGATGTCGGCGTAGGGAGAGGCGTGGAACCCGGTCGCGTAGACGTGCACCGCCCCGCCCACGCCCGAGTGACCGCCCCCTCCCGCACAAGCCCCTCCCGGCGGGCCGACCATGACGGGGCGGGTAGACCGGCTGGCCGCGGCGCCCTGGACAGCGGCCTCGGTCACCAGTGCGGGGGTGTCCATGAAGGCCCACACCGCCTCCAGCCCGCCCTCGAGCCAGGCCGCGTGCAGGGCTGGCAGCTCCCAGCAGCCCCCTGCCTGCATGGACACCCCGCGGGGTCCGGTGCGGCGTACGGCTCCGGCGATCACGAGCAGCCAGGAGTGGAACACGGTCGTGGCGTAGCCGACCTGGGCGTCCTCGAAGAAGGTCGCGTCGAGCGGCCCGGTGGAGTCGTCGAGCGTCACGAAGATCACCCGCCGGCCGGACCGGATGGGCGGCGTCTGGGTCGCGACCTTCACCCCGGCCACGAGAACCTCCTGCCGACTGCGGCAGCCCAGCAGGTCCTTCGCCCTGGTCACCCCCAGCTCGGCGAGGAAGGGGGCGTAGGCGTCCAGCACGTGCGAGCTGACGTCCAGGCCGAGCACGTCGAGCTCGGCCCGCACCCGCTCGGCGGAGCTCATCTCGGGCAGGCCGCTCGAGACGGTGCGCTCCGGGGCGTCGCCCAGGTCGAGGGCGAGCTGGACGTCGACCGGCGCCGGGACGGCCGCGGCCTGCGACTGGCGGGCGGCGCGGGCGCGGACGTCGTCGAGGGACAGGACAGGCCGCTCCCTCGATGACCCGTCCGTGGCCGGAGCCTGTCCGGGACGTCCCGCAGCGCTCCGCCCCCGCCCGGAGGTGCGGCGGGTGGCCACCTTGCGGGCCGCCGCGGCCGTGGAGCGGCTCCACCGGTCCAGCTCGGCGACCTGCAGCAGCAGGTCCCGTCGGGTGATCTGCCCCCGGCGCCGCACCGGCAGGGTCGAGCCCAGGCCGTACAGGGAGTCGAACCCGCCGGCGACCACCAGCCGCTCGACCAGAGGTCGCGCAACCTGAGCCCGGTGCCAGAAGTCCGACAGCGCGGCATAGGGCCGGCCCGCCACGATCCGGGCGATCTCGGCCTCCGACATGCCCTTGACGTCGGCCAGGCCGATCCGGATGCCGTAGCCGCGGCCGTCGGGCAGCCGCGGGTCCGACGGGGCGCTGCGTGGGCCGCTGACCCCGCCGAGGACGCCCGGGCCGTCGTCCCAGTCCCCCGGCAGGGCGTGATCCACGGGGAGTTCCTGGTGGATCCCGACGCCGGATCCACCTGCAGGCCCGCGCGGATCACCGGGAGCGGAACAGGTGAGGTCGGTGATGCGCAGCGGCTCGGCGGCCGGGCTGCCCACCTGGTCGAGGACGGCGGGCGGCGGCTCGTCGAGCACCCCGACCCGCTCGACCCGGTAGGAGGAGTCGGACAGGTTGACGTCGAGCGGGAGGATCGCGATCCCGAACTGGCGGGCGTCGTCGAGGATCAGCCGCTTGGGGTACATGCCCGGGTCGTGGGTGAGCACCCCGGCCAGGAAGGCCGCCGGGTGGTGGGCCTTGAGCCAGGCCGACTGGTAGGTCGGCAGCGCGAACGCCGCGGCGTGGGCCTTGCAGAACCCGAACGACCCGAACGCCCGCAGCACCTCCCACACCCGCTCGACCACCTCGACGGGGTAGCCCGCGGCAAGAGCCGCCGGCCGGAACCAGACCTGCGCCTCCTCCTGCCCCTCCGGGCTCCCGAGGGCACGGCGCACCTCGTCGGCCTCGGCCAGCGTGCACCCGGTGAGGACGCTGACGATCTGCAGCACCTGCTCGTGGAAGACGACGACACCGTGGGTCTGGGCCAGCACCGGCTCGAGGTCGGGGTGCAGGTAGACCGCCGGCTTCCACCCCTGCCGGGCCTCGAGGAACGGCCGGACCATGTCGCTCTTGACCGGCCCGGGCCGGAACAGCGAGATGTCGACGATGAGGTCCTCGAAGGTCTCCGGGGCGAACTTGCCGACCAGCTCGCGCTGACCGGGTGACTCGATCTGGAAGCAGCCGAGCGTCCGGGTCGACTGCACGAGGGCGAAGGTCGCCGGGTCGTCGCGCGGCACCGCGTCCACCTGCACGTCGAGGCCGTCGACCCGGGCCACCTCCTGCACGGCGTAGGACATCGCGGACTGCATGCGGATGCCGAGCACGTCGAGCTTGAGCAGCCCGAGCTCCTCGACGTCGTCCTTGTCGAACTGGCTCATCGGGAAGCCCAGCCAGCTGGACTCCACCGGGGTGCGGTCCAGCAGGGTGCGGTCGGACAGCAGCACCCCGCACGGGTGCAGCGCGATGTGGCGGGGCAGCCCGTCGAGCCGCTCGACGAGGCGCAGCAGCAGGTCGATGCGCCCTGGCCCTCCACCATGTGAGTCCCCCTTCGCGAGGCCGCTGGCCCGCAGCTCGGGCAGGTCGCGCATGGCGGCTCGCACCTGGCTGGCCCGGATGTGCGGGAAGGCCTTGGCGAGCGCGTCCACCTCTCCGAGCGGCAGCCCGAGAGCGGCCCCGACATCGCGGATGCCGTGCCGGGCGCGGTAGGTGTCCATCATCGACACGCACGTGCAGCGCTCGCCGCCGTAGCGGCTCAGGATCTGCTCGTAGACCTCGGTGCGCCGGGCGGACTCCACGTCGATGTCGATGTCGGGCAGCTGGTGGCGCAGCGGTGACAGGAAGCGCTCCATCAGCAGCCCGTAGCGGATCGGGTCGACGTCGGAGATGCCCAGCAGGTAGGTGACCAGGCTGCCGGCACCGCTCCCCCGCGCGGCGACCCGCACCCCCATCCCCTGGATGAGGTCGACCACGTCGGCGACGGTGAGGAAGTAGGACGGGTAGCCCAGGCTCGAGATGACGCCGAGCTCGTCCTCGAGCCGCTCGAGGGTGCCGGCATCGCGCCGCAGCGCCCGGCGGCCGAAGCCGGCCTCGCAGCGGGCGCGAAGGACGGCCTGAGGCTCCCCACCGGTGGTCTCGAGCTCGGGGAAGTGGACCTCCCCGATGCCGAGGTCACGGCCGGGGTCGACCGCGCAGCGGTCCGCCTCGTGGCGGGTGCGGGCCAGCAGGGCGCGGCCGCCGTCGGTCAGGCCGGCGGCCCGGGCGACCTGCTCGGCGACCTCGGCCATCGCCTTGCCGGGCAGCAACGCGGCCTCGGCGTTGCGCCGGTCGACATGGCGCAGGTCGAGGGCGACCAGCCGCCGCGAGGCGTCGAGGACGTCGCTGGTCGGGGCGTCGGCGCGGTCGGCGTAGCGCACCACGTTGGTGAGGACCGCGCTCGCCTGCTGCGCCTGCGCGAAGCCGAGCATCCGCGCGGCCCGGGCGACGTCGCCAGGCCCGCGGTGGCAGACCACCTCGACGACGACCGCGTCACGGCCGAGGACGTCGCGCCAGCGGGACAGGTGGGCCGAGGCCAGGTCCTCGCGGCGGCGGTGCAGCGACCGGCCGAGCTCGGACGAGGGTCCGAGCAGGACGGCGAGCGCCCCGGCCTGCGCGGCCGCGCCGGCGTGCTCGGCGACGAGGTCGAGGCTGCTGATCGGAACCCCCCGCTCACCCGCGAGATGGGTCGCGGAGACGAGCCGGCACAGCGCGGCCCAGCCGCGGCCGTCGCGCGCCAGCAGCACCACCCGGGGCAGCCCCCGCTGCAGGGCGGCGCCGTGCTCAGGATCGGGGGGTCCGTCGAGGAAGGCTCCGCCGCGCGCCGGCGAGCTGCGCACCGGCCCGCCGGTGGAACCCGAGCTCCCGGGGGAACCCGAGCTCCTCCCGGGAGAACCCGAGCTCCTCCCGGGAGAACCCGCCCCGCCCGCTGCGGAGAGGGTGCGGTCGAGCGGTACGGGGGCGACGGCCAGATCCACCCCGAACACCGGCCGGATCCCCGCAGCCGTGCAGGCGGTGGCGAACTTCACCGCGCCGTACATCCCGTCCCGGTCGGTCAGCGCGAGGGTGTCCATCCCGTGCTCGGCCGCCCGCCCGACGAGGACCCGAGGATGCGAGGCCCCGTGGCGCAGGGAGTAGCCCGAGGCGACGTGCAGGTGGACGAAGGGGTCTGCGGACATGACAGGTCAGCCCGAGGCCAGGAGCAGCTGCTGCCCGGGCACACCCAGGCAGGACTGCACCCGGGCGAGGAACGCCTGGGCGTCGCGAACGAGGTCGTCGGCCTCCCGGGAGGTGACCGCCGACGGCAGGCCCGCCTCGGCGGCAGCCCGCTTCTGTGCTCCGGCCGCGAAGAAGCCTGCCCACTCGGCCAGCTCGGGAGCGACGTCGGCCAGCAGCACCCAGGCGCTGGTCGGCCGGGTCCGACGACCGGGACGAGCCCGGCAGGACAGCACCGCGGCAGCGGCCCGCAGAGCGCTCAGATGGGCGGCGGCGTAGCGCTCACCGGCGGTCGCGGCCGTGCAGGCCTCGACCAGCCCGTGCTGGGCCAGCGCCAGCAGCGTGTCGGCGGGAAGGGGGGACGAGCCGCGGGCTGAGGTCGCCATCGCGCCCCCTCAGTCCAGGACCCGGGCGAGCGACCAGCTGCCCGAGGACCAGGAGAAGCACAGGTCGTAGACGCCGGTGCCCCCGAGGCGGCCCGCGCCCGCCTCCACCCGGAACCAGTCCTGCTCGCCGTCGTCCACCGACGCAGGTCCGGCAGCCTGCGCACCGGCCTGGGCATCGGGACCCTGCGCATCAGCACCGCCCGGCACCGCCCCGCCCGGCACCGCCCCGCCCGGCACCGCCCCGCCCGGCCCCTCGGCGGCACCCCCCGAGGACACCGCCTGGACGGCAGCGGTGCGCCACCACCCGCCGGACTCGGTCCAGCGGGCGAGGACTTCGCGCACGACGTAGAGCCGGCCACGCCACAGGAACTGGGCCGGCTCGTCGTCGCGTCGCTGGACCTCGACGACGTCGGTGTGCAGACGGGACATGGGCTCCTCCTCCCAGCCGGAAGGCGGACAGCGGGCGCTGTCCGCGGGTGCCGGGGGAAGGCGGCGGCGGGCGGGAGCCGGTCCGGGCGAAGCGCTTCCCCACGCTCCACCCGGACCGGCGGTCCGTCCGGCGACGTGGGAGGGTCGAGGCTCCTCACCACCGGACGGGTCCGCCCTCGACGGGTCCGCGAGGCCCCGTCGATGCTGCTCTGACACACGATCGAGCTCACCCAAGATCGAACGCGCGTTCGAACAACAGGAACAGTAGACCTCGGCTCCGACAGACCGTCAACCGTCGACCTGGGGTCGAGGCTGCTGACGAGGAGGTCACCCCTTCGGGATCTCGGTGCCGTTCCCGAGCTCAGGGCGGGCACGCGTGGCACCGAGAACCAGGTGGGCGCGGGCGCCCTACCGCGCGGCGCCCTACCGCGCGGTGCCCTACCGCGCGGCGCCCTACCGCGCGGCGCCTACCGCCCGGCAGCTCCCGCCGGCCGCTTGTCCTCGATCTCCCAGGCGTGGTCGAGCACGTGCCAGGCGAACCGGCGTACGGCGTAGCGCAGCGGCCAGGAGCTCCCCGGCTCGCCGGTCCGGATCGCCGTCTCCACGGCCGCCCGCTGCTCGGTCCACGGCGTACGCGGTGGAACCCGCACCCCCAGCGTGCGCCCGTAGGACCGCTCGGCCTCCTGGACGTGGGCAGCGACCTGGTCCCGGTCCCGACCGCCGCCCCGCGGCCCCTTGCGCAGCCCTGCCGGCGAGGCGGCGACGACCCGGTCGAACGCCCTCCAGCAGGCGACGAGCAGGTCGGCCAGACGCGCCCGCGACCGCTCGTCCTGCGGCTCGTCGTCCCACGGCCCGCGGGCATCCGGCGCGCCGAAGTCGGTGGTGCCCGTGCCCCGCAGGGTCCCGACCACGTGCAGCTCGCCGGGCGCGAAGTCCGGCGCCACGTCCGCCACCACCGCGGTGTAGCGCCCGGCGTAGGACACCAGCTCCTCGAGCGCCGCCTCGTCGCCCTTGCCCCGGCGCGCCCAGCCGGGCCAGTCGAGGGCACACGCGAAGGTCCACGTACGCCCCTGCTCGAGGTAGACCTCGGTCAGGTGCGGCCCCCGGCTCACGTGACGCAGAACTCGTTGCCCTCGGGATCGGCCATCGTGGTCCAGGTCAGCGGGCCCTGCCGCCCCTCCCACAGCTGCCGCGCCCCGAGCGCCTCGAGCCGCGCCACCTCGACAGAGCGGTCCTCGACTCCCGAGCGCAGATCGAGGTGGACCCGGTTCTTGCCGGCCTTCAGCTCCGGCACCGCCTGGAAGTACATCCGCGGACCGGTGCCGTCCGGGTCGGCGCAGGCCGCCCCCCCGCGCCAGCGCAGCACGCCCTTCACCACCAGCGTGTCCGACTCCTGCGCGTGGCCGGCGGCCACCATGCGGCGGACGAAGTCCTCGTCGGCCGGCTCCACCTCGTAGTGCAGCGCCTGCGCCCAGAAGTCGCACAGCGCGTGGGGGTCGGCCGCGTCGATGGCGACCTGGAACGTCATGCCCATGCTGCCGAGCGTGCCACGGGGCAGCGACGTCGGGAAGCAAGGAACGTGACGGGCCTCGGCCTACCCGGGCCCGTCGTCCGGATGCGTGTGCGGCTCCTGCGCCGCGCCGACCGCGGCCTCCCGCCCGGGCAGCGGGATGCGGTACAGGCACGCGTCGCAGTTCATGCGGATGTCACCGTGCACCGCCTCGTCGAGGCGTTCGGCCACGAGGGCGGCCAGGGGGTCGCTGGCGCCGAGCGGCGCGGCGACGAGCACCTCGAGCCCCTCCACCGAGCGAGCCTGCCGCTCCACCAGCTGCGGCAGGACGCCCTCGCCGAGGAAGTACCGCGCCACGGACACCCGCGGGAACCCCTGCGCCTGCAGGCGCTGCAGGGCATCGGGTACGGAGGGTCGTGCCGTGGAGGCGAAGGCCACGTCGACCCACGGCCATGGCCGGCCCTCGTACAGCAGTCGGGCCGTGGCGGCGACGGCGGCATTCGCGTCCGGGTCCAGCGCCCCGCCGGCGGTCAGCAGCACCGGGTCCTCGGGGCGGGCTCCGGCCTCGGCCAGCCGCCGGGCGACCTCCTCGACCAGCACCGGGTGCGGCCCCAGCGGGCGGCCGTAGCGCAGCCGCATGCCCGGATGAGCGAGGCGACCCGCCTGCACGGACGCGGCGATGTCGGTCTTGCTGTGTGACGCGGCGGTGAGCAGCAACGGCAGGACGACCACGTCCTCGACCCCCTCGGCGGCGAGGTCCTCGAGGGCTCGGCGGATCGAGGGGGAGGCGTTGTCGACGTAGGCCGCGGCGGCGTCCACGCCCGGCCGCAGCGCGGCCGCACGCGCCAGCAGGTCCTCGACGGCCGACTGCACTGCGGGGTCCTTGGATCCGTGCGCGACGCCGAGCAGGGCCGTCACGGGGGATCCCTGGCCGGGTCCCACTCGTGCCGCAGCGCGACCACCTCGCCGATCACCACGACCGCGGGCGCGCGCACCTCGCCCGCGTCGACGGGCGCTCGTTCCAGCGTGGTCACGACGGTTCGCTGCTGGGGCATCGTCGCGTCCGCCACGACAGCCACCGGTGTGGCGGGCGCGCGGCCACCGTCCACCAGGGCGGCGCAGATCGCGGGCAGCCGGCCGACGGCCATGAGCAGGACCAGCGTCCCGCCGAGGCGGGCGAGGGCCGACCAGTCCACCGTCGACCCGGGGTCGCCCGGCGGCAGGTGGCCGGACACGACCGAGAAGGACTGCGTGACTCCCCTCGCCGTGACGGGGATCCCGGCGTAGGTCGGTGCGGCGAGCGCGCTGGTCAGACCGGGAACGACCTCGACCGGGACGCCGGCGCGTACGCAGGCGGTCACCTCCTCGTGGCCCCGGCCGAACACGTGCACGTCGCCCCCCTTGAGCCGCACCACCCGCCGGCCCTGCCGTGCCCGGTCGACGAGCAGCGCCTCGATGTCGCGCTGGAACCAGGACGGCCCGCCGGGCGTCTTCCCGACCGACACGACCTCGACGTCCTCGGGCAGGTGCACCAGCGGCGCGAGGCGGTCGCACACGACGACGTCCGCGCCGGCGAGCACCCGCCGCGCGCGGACGGTCATGAGGTCCGGATCGCCCGGGCCGCCGCCGACGAGGACGACCGAGCCGGCCCCGGAGCGCGACCGGCGAAGCGGCAGCTCCCCGACCTCGAGCGACAGCGCGAGGGCGTCGCGCAGACGCACCGCCCGGCGCGGGTCGCCTCCCGCGGTGACGGAGAGCACGACGTCGTCGACCGAGGCCGTCGCCGGCATCCAGGCGTCCGACAGCGCGGCGGTGTCGGCCCGGACGCACCAGACCTGCCGGGCGGCGCAGGCCAGGGCGACCTCGGCATCGGCCGTGCCCGTGCAGGACAGGACCAGCCAGGCGCCGTCGACGTCGTCGTCCCGGAAGGCACGCCGGGCCACCGGCACGTCCGGGAAGCCTTCGCCGACCTCGGAGCTGACGACGTCGACCCGGGCGCCGGCGGCGAGCAGCGACCGGGTGCGGCGGGCGGCCACCGCACCCGCTCCCACGACGAGGACGCGCTTGCCCGCAAGGGACAGGTGCAACGGGAGGAGCGCCACGGGTAGAGGATCGCGCAGCCGGCGGGCGGCGCCCGCCGCGGGCTGTGCAACCCTGGAAGCATGTCCGTCGAGCTCACGTCGCGTCGCCACGTCGACCTGCTGCGTACCTCGAGCGCCACCTGTCGCTAGCGGTTCGGCCCTGCGTACGGCCTGACATCGACCGCCTTCCCGAACAACAGGAGTTCCACATGCCCGCCGCGCGCGGACAGGGGCAGTGGGCGCTCGGCTACCGCGAGCCCCTCAACCCCAACGAGCAGGCCAAGAAGGACAGCAGCCCGCTGACCGTGAAGAAGCGGATCCTGGACATCTACTCCCGGAACGGCTTCGACTCGATCGACGGCGGCGATCTGCGCGGCCGGTTCCGCTGGTTCGGGCTCTACACCCAGCGCGCGGAGGGGATACCGGGCGGGAAGACCGCCGTCCTCGAGCCCGAGGAGCTCGAGGCGCCGTACTTCATGCTGCGCATCCGGGTCGACGGTGGGCAGCTCACCTGCGAGCAGCTGCGCACCATCGGTGAGCTCGCGACGACGTACGGCCGGGACGTCGCGGACATCACCGACCGCCAGAACATCCAGCTGCACTGGATCCGCATCGAGGACATGCCGGACATCTGGGAGCGGCTCGAGGCCGTCGGGCTCGACACGACGGAGGCCTGCGGCGACTGCCCGCGCGTCATCGTCGGGTGCCCGCTCGCGGGCGTGGACTGCGACGAGATCCTGGACGCCAGCGGGGTTCTGCAGGAGGTCCGCGCCTGCTACATCGGTGACCCGGCCTTCTCGAACCTCCCCCGCAAGTTCAAGACCTCCATCTCGGGGTGCGCCGTCCACTGCACCAATCACGAGATCAACGACGTCGCGTTCGTGGGTGTACGGCTCCCGGACGGGACGGTCGGCTACGACCTGTGGGTGGGCGGCGGCCTGTCGACCAACCCCAAGCTGGGTCTGCGCTTGGGCGCTTTCGTGGAGCCGGCCCGGGTGGCCGAGGTCTGGGCCGGGGTCACGTCGGTGTTCCGCGACTACGGCTACCGCCGGTCGCGCATGCACGCCCGGCTGAAGTTCCTGCTGGCGGACTGGGGTGCGGAGAAGTTCCGCGCGGTGCTCGAGAGCGAGTACCTGGAGAGCCCGCTGCCGGACGGGCCGCCGCCGGGGACCCCCGCGACGCCGGACCGCGACCACGTCGGGGTGCACCGGCAGTCCGACGGCAACAGCTACGTCGGGGTGGTGACCCGAGCCGGACGTACGAGCGGACGCCAGCTCACGAGCGTGGCGGGCCTGGCGGAGCAGTACGGCGACGGGCGCGTGTCGACGACCGCCCAGCAGGGCCTGGTGGTCCTGGGCGTGCCGGGCAGCTCCATCGACGCGCTGGTCGAGCAGCTGGCTGCGGAGGACCTGCCGATTCGGCCGTCGCGCTTTCGCCGGGGGATGCTCGCCTGCACCGGCCTGGAGTTCTGCAAGCTGGCCATCGTGGAGACCAAGGCGCGCTCGGTCGACCTCTACGCCGAGCTCGAGAAGCGGCTGCCGGACTTCGACGAGACGCTCACGATCAACGTCAACGGCTGCCCGAACTCCTGCGCGCGTTTCCAGACCGGCGACATCGGCCTCAAGGGCTCGATCGTGGACGGGGTGGAGGGCTTCCAGGTCCACCTCGGCGGCCGGCTGGGTGAGGACGCCGGCTTCGGCCGCAAGTCGCGCGGCCTCAAGGTGACCGCCGACGACGCGGCGGACTACGTCGAGCGCCTGCTGCGGACCTACCTGTCCGAACGCCGGGACGGCGACCGCTTCGCCACCTGGGTGCGACGGGCCGACGAGTCGCTGCTGCGGTGAGGGCAGGTGAGTGAGCGGGCCGCGCCGCTGTACTGCCCGTACTGCGGCGAGGTGTCGCTGCGCCCGTGGGGGGACGACCCAGCCAGCGGCCACGGCGAGTGGCGGTGCGAGGACTGCCTGCGGGTGTTCCGGCTGCGCTTCGTCGGCCTGACCGGGACTGCCGGCAGCGACGGCTGAGGCTCGGGCGACGTCAGACGTGCAGGCCGCACTCGGTCTTCGCCGAGCCGGCCCAGCGGCCGGAGCGCGGGTCGGCCCCCGGCGCCACGCGCTGCGTGCACGGCCCGCAGCCGATGGAGGGGTAGCCGTCGGAGGCCAGCGGGTTGACGAGCACCCCGTAGGCGGCCACGTAGGTGTCGACGTCGTCCTGCGTCCAGGCGGCCAGGGGGTTGACCTTCACCTTCGACCGCTTGGCGTCCCACTCCACGACGCCGATGTCCCGGCGCGTGGCCGCCTCGTCGCGGCGGATGCCCGACGCCCAGGCGAGGTAGGGCTCCAGCCCGCGGGCCAGCGGCTCGACCTTGCGCAGGGCGCAGCAGGCACCGGGGTCGCGCTCGTACAGCCGCTCGCCGTGCTCGGCGTCCTGCTCGGCCACAGTGCGCAGCGGCAGCATCGTGCGGACCTTCACGTCGTAGACCGACGCCACCGCGTCGCGGGTCCCGAGGGTCTCGGCGAAGTGGTAGCCGGTGTCGAGGAACACGACGTCGACGCCGGGCGCCACGGAGGCCACCAGGGAGGCGAGCACCCCGTCCCCCATGGAGGAGGCGATCGCGAAGCGGTCCCCGAAGGTGTCGACCGCCCAGCGCAGGATGTCCTGCGCGGAGGCACCCTCCAGGTCACGCCCGGCCTGCTGGGCCGTCTGCTCCAGCTGCGCCGTGTCCACGACCGGATCCAACACGCAGGTGCAGGTGGGGCTTCCCAGGGAAGTGGATGACTATGAGACGTGCCGCCACCGCCCTGCTCCTCGCCCTCGGCCTCCTGCTGGCCGGGTGCGGCGGCAATCAGTCCGGTGACACCAACAGCGACAACCAGACCGACCAGGCACCGGGTGCGCCCGGGAAAGAGCCGACCGGCGCCCCCACCCCGTGACCAGCGGCGGGCAGGAGCGCGTCACCGGATGGGCTGCTGCCTCCGGGTGACCCGCCGCCCGCGGACCCGGCCATGAGCGAGGCAGTTCGCGAGCCCGTGCCGGCGCTGGTGACGCTGCACGTGTGGCGGGTGGCGACGGGCGCCGTCCCGACGGCCCTGCTGCGGATGGGACGCGACCGGACCCGCGTCCGGCGGACGGCCGGCCTGCGCTTCGCCAAGCTGATGGGCACCGGCGACGGGCGCACCTTCACGATCCGCGACGCCGACCCGCAGCGCTGGGCGCTGCTGGCCACGTGGACCTCACCCGAGGCCGCCGCCGACTTCGAGCGGAGCTCGCCCGTGGCATCCGCCTGGCGGGACATCGCGCAGGAGAGCTGGCGCGTGGACCTGCGGCCGCTGGCCTCCCGGGGGCGGTGGAGCGGGCGCGAGCCCTTCGGCGACCCGGTGCCCGTGCGCACCGACGGGCCGGTCGCCGCGCTCACGCGCGCCCGGCTCCGCGCCGGCAGCGCCCGCGGGTTCTGGCGGTCGGTGCCACCGGTCTCGGACGACCTGCGCAGCCGCGAGGGGCTGCGCGCCGCGATCGGGATCGGTGAGGCGCCGCTCGGACTGCAGGGGACGTTCAGCGTGTGGAGCTCCGACCGGGCGGTGCGGGAGTTCGCCCGCGGCCCGGCGCACGCCGCCGTCGTGGCGCGGACCGAGCCGGAGCGCTGGTACGCCGAGGAGCTGTTCGCCCGCTTCGCCGTCGTCGGCGGCGCGGGCACGCTCGACGGACGGGACCCCCTCGGATGAGCGTCGTCGTGGTCGACCTCGACCGTGCGCAGCTGGCCGCCTGCCAGGAGGAGGTGCTCGATGTCTACGCAGAGGCCATGGAGGTGCACACGGAGGCCGCCTTGTCGCGGCGCGGCATCCTGGCCAGCCACCTCGACTGCACCGGGCTGCGGGCGGTGGCGGCGATGGACGGCGAGCGCCTCGTCGGCATCGCCTACGGCTACGTCGGTGCGCCGGGCCAGTGGTGGCACGACCAGGTGCGGGCGGCGCTGTCACCTCCCGTCGCGGCGAGCTGGCTGGACGGCGCGTTCGAGGTGTGCGAGCTGCACGTGCGCCCGGCCTACCAGGGCACCGGGCTCGGCCGGCGGCTCGTGAGCCGGCTGCTTGCGGAGGTCGAGACGCCTACCGCGGTCCTCACCACCCCCGACCGCGAGACGAGGGCGCGCCGGTTCTACCGCTGCGGAGGATGGGTCGACCTGGTCCGCGACCTGCACTTCCCCGGTGACCCACGGCCCTTCGCGGTGCTGGGACTGCCCCTGGGCACTGCTGGGTCCTAGTCTCCTGCCGGTGAAGGGTGTCCTGCCGGGAGGGGATCGCGCTGTCGTCGTCGGCGCGGGGCACAACGGCCTCGTCGCCGCCTGCTACCTGGCCCGGGCGGGCCTGGACGTCGAGGTCGTGGAGCGCGACAGCGTCGTGGGCGGGGCGGTGAGCACCGTCGAGCGATTCCCCGGCTACCGCATGGACCGCGGCTCGAGCGCGCACATCATGGTGCGCCACACCGGGATCGTCGAGGACCTCGACCTCGTCTCCGCCGGCCTGGAGTACCAGGACCTCGACCCCTGGGGCTTTGCGCCGTTCGGGGACGAGGGCATCCACTTCCACGTCGACCTCGACCGCACGTGCGCCTCGATCGAGGCGGTCTGCGGCAGCCGGGACGCGGCGGCCTACCGCGCCTTCGTCCTCGACTGGTCGGCCCGCAACCTGCGCGTCTTCCAGGCGTTCCAGGGGCCGCCGACGATGACCCACCTCGGCCGGACCCTCTGGGGCATCGGCACGTCCACCGGCCTGGACGGCCTCGAGCTCTCGCGTCAGTTCCTCACCAGTGCCGACGGGCTGCTCGACGAGCACTTCGACGACGAGCGCCTCAAGACCGCGCTGGCGTGGCTGGGCGCGCAGTCCGGCCCGCCGACGCACGAGGTCGCGACCGCCGACCTCGTCGGCTGGAACACGGTCATGCACCTGGTCCCGCCCGGCCACCCCAAGGGCGGCAGCGGGATGCTCTCCGAGGCGCTGCAGCGGCGCCTCGAGTCCTACGGCGGCAGGGTCCGGCTCGGCGACGGCGCCGCGGCCATCACCACGAGCGGGGGCCGTACGACCGGCGTGCTGACCTCCTCCGGCGAGCATCTGCCGGCCGGTCTGGTCGTCGCGGGCTGCCACGTCCTGACCACCCTGGACCTGCTCGGGGACGGGCTGCCTGCTGACCTCGCCGGCCGGGCCCGGCGCAGCGTCCGCACCGGCAACGGGATCGGGATGGTGGTACGGCTCGCGACGAGCGCGCTGCCGGCCTACGCGGCCGGCACACCGCAGACCTACCGCGCCCTGCAGCTGATCGCGCCCAGCCGGCAGTTCCTGCGCAAGGCGCACGGCGAGTACAGCGCCGGGCTCCCCCCTGAGCAGCCGGCCGCGCTCGCCATGACGTTCAGCGCGTTCGACGACACGATCGCGCCGCCGGGCAAGCACAACGTCACCGTGTGGGGGCAGTGGCACCCGTACGCGCTGTCCAACGGCGAGAGCTGGGACGCCATCCGCGAGCGGGAGGGGACCAAGCTCGTGGAGGCGGTGGACCGGGTCGCGCCCGGCTTCGCCGGGAGCGTCGAGCAGATGCACGTGCAGACGCCGCTCGACCTGGAGCGCGAGCTCGGCCTCCTGCGCGGTCAGGTCATGCACGTCGAGATGGCGTTCGACCAGATGTTCCTGTGGCGCCCGATGCCGGAGCTGGCCGGCTACCGGATGCCGGGGGTCGGCGGCATGTACCTGTGCGGCGCGTCCACGCACCCCGGCGGCGGCGTGTTCGGCGCCAGCGGCCGCTCGGCCGCGGTGGTCGCGCTCGGCGACCGCTCCCCGTCGCGGCTCGCCCGCGTGGCGGCAGGAGCCCGGGCCGGAAGGGACCGGCTTCGTGGCTGACCTCTACGAGGTGCTCCTCGTCGACGGCGCGGACCGCTGGCACGTCGGCTGGGTCGTCGACGACGAGACCGAGACGGACGTGCTGCTGCGGCATCAGGGCAAGGTCCCGGTGTTCACCAGCCGGGCCGCCCTGGAGCACCACGCGCAGGAGCACGGCCTCACCCTGATGGAGGACGACCCGGACGAGATCGACCTCGACCTCGGCGGCTGGCTCTCCCGCGGCCTGCCCCTCGCGCCGACCGCGGAGGTCTCCGAGCTGTGGCACCTGCTCTACGACGACCCGGTGGCCGGCCGGGCGCTGTCCGGGGAGGAGCTCGGCGAGGCCTACGACGACCTCGTCGAGGAGGACCCGCACTGGTACGCCACGCACGGCCCGGTGGCGCGCAGGGCCCTGGCAGATGCCGTGCGTCGGCTGCGCGCGCTGTTCGTGCCGGCGAGCTCCCTGGACGCCTCGCCGTAGGCTCGGGCGCGTGCCGACGACCGTCGCGGAGACCTCCGCGGAGCCGCTGCTGCGGCGGATCCCGGTCCTTCTCGCCGGGGTCACGGTGCTGCTGCAGGTGGCCTACCCGCTCCTCCAGGGGCGGGCCAGGGACCTGCTGACGATCGTCACGGTGCTCGCCTTCTTCCTCGCCTCGGTGAGCCACGCGCTGGTGCACCGTGGCCCGCGCTGGACGGCGCTGTACGTGCTGGTGACCGCCGCGTCCGGGCTGCTGGCGGAGGCCGTCGGCACCGCCACCGGCGTTCCGTTCGGGCAGTACGAGTACGCCGACTCGCTCGGCCCGAAGCTGCTCGGCGTACCCGTCGTGATCCCGCTGGCCTGGGCGATGTTCGCCTATCCGTGCCTGCTGGTGGGGCAGCGGCTGGCGCGTACTGCCGTGGGAGCCGCGGTCGTGGGGGCAGCAGCCCTGGCGTCCTGGGACCTGTTCCTCGACCCGCAGATGGTCGAGGCCGGCCACTGGCGGTTCCTCGACGTGCAGGTGGCCCTGCCGGGGGCGCCGGACATCCCGATCTCGAACTACCTCGGCTGGTTCCTGGTCGCGGCGCTGATGCTCGGGGTGCTGCAGCTGCTCGGGCGGCGCGAGGCCGACGACCGGGTGCCGGCGGCGCTGTTCCTGTGGACCTACGCCTCCTCGATCCTCGCCAACCTCGCCTTCTTCGGCCGCCCCTCGGTAGCCCTGATCGGCGGGGCGGTCATGGGGTTGGTCGCGGTGCCCTACGCGATCTCCCTGCGGCGGGCATGACCCCGGTCGCGCTGGCCTCCGCCGCGGCCGGGGCGCTGGCGCTGCACGCGGCGGTCAACGCCCAGCTGCTGCGCACGCCCACGGGGCGCTCGACGAGCACCCCCGTCTCCGTGCTGCTGCCGGTCCGCGACGAGGCGGGCCGGATCGCGCCGTGCCTTCGGGCACTGCTGGCCCAGGAGGGCGTGGACCTCGAGGTGGTGGTCCTCGACGACGGCAGCACCGATGGCACCGCCGAGCTCGTCCGGACGCTGGCCACTGGCGACCTCCGGGTACGTGTCCTTGCCGGGCGGCCGCCTCCGCAGGGCTGGCTCGGCAAGCCCTACGCATGCCAGCAGCTCGCCGATGCCGCCGCCCCCACCAGCACGGTCCTCGTCTTCCTCGACGCGGACGTCGTCCTGGCCCCGCACGCGATCGCGGCGACCGTCGTGCTGCTCGAGCAGACCGGGCTCGACCTGCTCAGCCCCTACCCCCGTCAGGAGGCCCCGGGGGCGACGGCGCTGGTGCAGCCGCTGCTGCAGTGGTCCTGGCTGACGTTCCTGCCCCTGCGCGCCGCGGAGCGCTCGAGCCGGCCGTCGATGTCGGCCGCGAACGGCCAGCTGCTGGCCGTCCGGCGCACCGCGTACGACCGGGCCGGAGGTCATGCGGCCGTGCGGGCCGAGGTCGTGGAGGACGTCGAGCTCCTGCGGGCTGTCCAGCGGACCGGTGGACACGGCGGCGTCTGTGACGGCACGTCCCTGGCGACGACCCGGATGTACGGCAGCTGGGCGGAGCTGGTGGACGGCTACACGAAGTCGCTGTGGACGCTGCCCGCGCCCGCGATCCCCCTGCTGCTCCTGCTCTACGTCGGGCCGCCGCTGGCGGCGCTGCGCGGCTCCAGGGCGGGCGCACTCGGGTATGTCGCCGGGGTCGCCGGCCGGGCGGTCGCGGCCCGGCGTACCGGCTCCCGAGCCTTGCCCGCAGCGCTCGCCCACCCGGTGTCGGTCGTCCTGCTCGCGTGGCTGAGCGGACGCTCGCGCTCGGCGCA
Organism: Mycobacteriales bacterium; assembly: GCA_030447385.1. Classification (GTDB taxonomy): domain Bacteria; phylum Actinomycetota; class Actinomycetes; order Mycobacteriales; family SCTD01; genus SCTD01. Next base: position 317,912 of record JAUJOY010000002.1, on the reverse strand, counting down.
GCGCAGGGGGACCCTGACGTGGAAGGGTCGGGCGCTGTGAGGGCACCCGCGTGAGCCGCATCGTGGTCATCGGCGCCGGCGTGGGCGGCCTGGCGGCGGCCGCCCGGCTGGCCGCGCTCGGCCACGAGGTGACGCTGTGCGAAGCCGCCGAGGAGGTCGGGGGCAAGCTCGGGCTGATCGAGCACGACGTGCCCGGCCACGGCCGGTTCCGCTTCGACACCGGGCCGTCGCTCGTGACGATGCCGTACGTCTTTCGCGACCTGTTCGAGGAGACCGGCGGCTGGCCGGACGACGTGACGCTCACGCCGCTGGACCCCACCGCGCGCTACCGCTTCCCGGACGGCACGACGTTCGACGCGGTCGCGGACCTCGACGACTTCTGCGCCCGGCTGGACGTCGCGCTGGGTCCGGGCAACGGCGAGGACTGGAGGTCCTTCTCCGCGCGCGCCCAGCGGATGTGGGAGGCCAGCCGGCTCCCCTTCCTCGAGACGGCGCTGGACGGTCCGGCGGACCTCGCGCGGCTCGCGGTCCGGCGGCCACGCGACATCGCGACGATCGCGCCGTACCGCTCCCTGCGCTCGCTGGGCCGGCGCCACCTGCGCGATCCGCGCCTGCGCACCTTCCTCGACCGCTACGCCACCTACACCGGGTCCGATCCGCGCCGCGCGCCCGGAGCGCTGGCCGCCATCCCGTACGTCGAGCAGGCGTTCGGCGGCTGGTACGTGCAGGGTGGGCTGCACCGCCTGGGCCTCGCGATCCGGGACCGTGCGGTCGAGCGCGGGGCACGGATCTGCCTCGGCACCCGCGTGACGAGCATCGAGACGGCAGGTGGCCGGGCCAGCGGGGTGCAGCTCGCGGACGGGAGCTCGCTGCCCGCCGACGTGGTCGTCGCCAACACCGATGCGGCGCACGTCTACGGCTCGCTCGTGCACGCCCCGGCCGCCGAGCGGCGGCTGGCGAAGGCCACCCCGTCCCTGTCCGGCTTCGTGCTCCTGCTGGCGGTGAAGGGCAGGACGGCCGGGCTGGCGCACCACAACGTGCTCTTCCCGTTCGACTACGACGCCGAGTTCGAGGCGGTCTTCGGGCGCGAGGCCTGCCCGGTGCCCGACCCCACGCTGTACGTCAGCGCGCCTGACGACCCGGCCATCCGACCTGAGGGGTGCGAGGCCTGGTTCGTCCTGGTGAACGCGCCGCGACACGGATCCGGAACAGGCGCGGTGGACTGGAGCTCCCCCGGGCTGGCGAAGGACTACGGCGACCGGCTGCTGGAGCTGCTGGCGCAGCGCGGCCTGCCCACCGGCGAGCGGGTGCTGTGGTCGGCGACGCTCTCACCCGCCGACCTCGAGCAACGGACGGGCGCCGCGGGCGGGGCCATCTACGGGACCTCCTCCAACGGCTCCGCCGCCGCCTTCCTCCGCCCCGCGAACCGATCCCCCATTCCGGGGCTCTTCCTCGTCGGCGGCTCGTCGCACCCGGGCGGGGGGCTTCCGCTGGTGGCGCTGTCCGCACAGATCACCGCGGGGCTGATCGGGCCGGCCTGAGCGGCCGGCGGCGGCCGCGGGCGTCGCGTCGAGGACCAGCCCCGTTCCACCACATGATGCCGTTGCACCGGCGCCGCTGGACGGCTGCCGATCCGCGCTCAGGCGGCCGGCGTCGCTTCGTCCGCACCCACGAGCTCGGCGAAGACGACGAGGTTGTCCACGTAGCTGCGGGCCTGCCGGTCGAAGACACCGCCGCAGGTGATGAGGCGCAGGCCCGCGTGGTCGATGTCGCCGTAGACGGTCTCGGTGGGGAAGGAGTCCTTCGCGAAGGACTCGACCCGGGTGACCCGGAACACGGCCGTCCCGCCGTCCTGTCGCACCACGCGGATCTCGTCGCCCGGTGACAGCTCGCGCAGCTCGAAGAAGACTCCCGGCGCGCGCGCCCAGTCGACGTGACCTGCGAGGATGGCCGGGCCCAGCTCACCCGGGGTGGGTGAACCGGTGTACCAACCGGCCGGGAAGCCGGTGGGCGGCACCTGCATGGCGCCGTCGGCCCGCAGGCCCAAGTCCATCAGTGCGGTGTCCACCCCGATGGCAGGGACCTGCAGTCGTACCGGAGCGGACCGCGCCAGCACGGGCACCGCGGCGGGTGCTGCGAGCGGTGCAGCGGGGGCCGCTGCGAGCGGTGCAGCCAGGGGGGCTGCGACCAGGTGCGGCTCGGGCCGCGGCGGGCTCGCGGGGTCACCCGTGTGCGACATCCAGCCGAGGCCCAGGCTCAAGGTGGCGAGGACGGTGACGGCACCCCTGGCCGCGCAGCGCCAGACCCGACGCTGTGTTTCCCCTGCGTGCCGCATGGAGGTCAGCTGCTCCGGTGCCGACCGCGTGCTCGCGTCGCAGGAAGGAGGAAGAGCGCGAGCAGGCCGACGCTGGCGGCCGTAGCCAGCAGTGCCGGCGTCTCAGCGCTGCCGCCTCCGGACGCGGCGCTCCCGTCACCAGCCGGGACCGAGCCGGCCGGCACCCTGGTCAGCTGGCGGCTCGTGCTGTCGCCCGGGGAGCGGGGCAGGCCAGGCGTGGTCGACCGCTGCGACGTCGTCCCGGGCGTCGTACCGGTGGTCCTCCCCGTCGTCCTGCCGGTGGTGGTGCCGGTGGTCGTCCCGCCGGGGGGCGTTCCCGGCGCGGGCCCCGTGGCCGTGACCGGCCCGGTCGGCGTGACCGTGGGCTCGGTCGGCGTCACCACGGGCTCGGTCGGTGTGACGACCGGGGTCGTCGCCGGCGTCGCGCAGGTCGGGCGGACGATCGTGTCGTGGATGAGGGTCACCGCCCCGGCACCCGAGGGCTGAGCGCCCGCCAGCAGCCGGCCGTCGACCGTGACCGCATCGCCGAGCGAGATGTCGTCGTGGGCCATGATCGTGCCCCGGAACGTCGAGCGCGCACCGAGCGTGGCGGCGCTGCCCACCTTCCAGAACACGTTGCAGGCCTGGGCTCCCCGCACGAGGCTGACGTTGGCCGCACTGCCGGTGATGAGGGTGGAGTCGGTCTGGAAGATCCACACGGCGTCCGGGTTGTTCTCGCCGTCGAGGATCAGCGTCCCGGTCATCCCGAAGGTGCCCGAGGCGGAGCTGTAGACCCCGGCGACCAGCGGCTGCTCGCTGGCGAGCTCGGTCGGCACCTCGGTGGGCGTCCGGCCGGCGGCGTCGGCGTACGCCGTGCGCAGCGCGGCCTTGGCGCCCTGCGTGGGGCCGTCGTTGGGATCCGGATCGGTGTGGTTGGCACCGGTCTGGGTGACGCAGTTCGCTGCGGGGCAGGGCGTGAAGCCCGTCTGCGCCGACGTGGGGGACGACCCCGAGTCGCCGACGAGCGTCGTCACCCCGGTGTTGGTGATGCCGGAGCCGGCAAGCACGGCGAAGGTGCCCGCCGTGCCCAGCAGAACCGTGTTGGGGCTGACCTGCACCCGCGACTGCGCCGAGGACACGCCTGGGAGCAGGAGCAGCCCGGCGGAGGCGAGTGCGACCAGCGCGGCGGTGGAGGCGGTGGCGGTGCGGGTGCGCCCGGAGCTCACGAGGAGTTGGCTAAGTCTCATGCACCCCCTTCGACAGCCCGGGCGTTTGCTGTAGCCCCGCGCCGTACATCCTTTTCGGACGGCTTCGCGCCCCGCGAGCGTCGCGCTGCCCGCCAGTCAGGTCTCCGGGACGACGACCGCGGGTTCCTGAGCCGGTGGTGCGAGCAGCTGCCGGCGCACCGCCACCAGCAGCTGCCCGACCGCGATCAGCGTCAGAACGGTGATCAGCGCCATCCCGGTGGTCGCGACGAGCTCGCGCGAGCCGAGGAAGACGCCGCCGAAGTGGATGGAGGCCGACAGGAAGATGACGCGGTTGGGCCGCTCCCCCAACGTGACCTTGCCGACCTCGTCGCCACCGGCGTTTCCGGCGCGCGCCCGGACGTACTCGAGGAAGAAGAACAGAAAGCCGCACACGATGGCCAGCTCGATCGGCGCGCCCACCGACACGACAGCGGCCAGGTAGATCGCGTCGTTGATGCGGTCGACGGCCGAGTCGAGGACGTACCCCCACCGGGTGGTGCGGTCCTCCAGCACGGCGACGCAGCCGTCCAGCGTGTCGAAGAGCCCACTCGCGACGAGCACCCAGCCGGCGAACATCGCCCACCGCCCGCCGGCCGCCGCCGGGACGAACACCGCACCGGCAAGCCAGATCGAGCTGATCGTCAGGACATCGGGCTGCACGCCGCGCCGCGCCAACGGCCGAGCGATCACGTAGACCATCGTGAGCCAGCCGCGCAGCCACCGGCTCCCGCTGCGCGGGTCGTAGCCGCCGTGCAGGACCGACCACCGGTCGAAGTAGCCGTCCTTGTCGGGGATCTCGTGATCCGGGCGGCGGGCGGTGATCAGGCCGAGGACCACGAGCAGCATCCCCGAACCGCCGAGCAGCGCGATGCCGGTCACGCGGCGCCCGGCCGCCGCGCCGCCACCCGCGCTGCCCGCTCCGCCCGGGCAGCGAGAAGCCGCACCGTCACCCCCCCGCTGAGGAACAGGGGCAACACGGCGACGGGGGCGAACAAGCCGTCCACCGTGAGCGAGATCTGCACGTGACAGCCGCCGTCCTGGCCCTCCGTCAGGTCGTACGCGACCTGCTCCCGCACCCCGGGGGCGGTGTGGACGACGAGCACCAGCCGCCTTTCCTCGACGGCCTCGACGATGTCGACCGGAAGGCGTACGAGCCCGAAGCGGGCCAGGCCCATGAGGTGCTGCCCGGGGGCCGCCGGCCGGCGGGCGTCCCTCAGGGAGCGGAAGCGCAGGTCGAACTGCGGCCACGAGGAGGGCAGCGCCAGCAGGGCCCACACCTGCGCGGGACTCGCCGCCGTGTGGACGCGCTGCACGAGCCTCATGCCGCGCGCAGCCCGATGCGCAACCAGATCTCCCGGGTCGCCGTGGACCGGTTGAGGGTGATGAAGTGCAGACCCGGTGCGCCCTCGGCCAGCAGTCGCTCGCACATCTCGCTCGCCGTCGCGACCCCCAGCTCGCGCACGGCAGCAGGGTCGTCCGCGACCGCGTGCAGCCGGGCGGCGAGGTCCTCGGGGAAGGCAGCCCCGGACAGCGCCGCCATCCGCTCGATCTGCGCGACGTTCGTGACCGGCATGATCCCGGGCAGGATCGGGGTGTCGCATCCCCTGGCGGTCACGCGGTCGCGCAGCCGCAGGTAGTCCTCGGTCCGGAAGAACATCTGCGTGATGGCGAAGTCGGCGCCGGCGCGGCACTTCGCGACGAACCGCTCGACGTCGGTGTCCAGGTCCGGTGACCGCGGATGCTTCTCCGGGAAGGCCGCGACACCGACGCAGAAGTCTCCTGACGCCTTCACCAGGCGCAGGAGCTCGTCGGCGTAGGACAGGCCCCGTGGGTGCGGGACCCACTCCGCCTGCGGATCCACACCCGGCGGGTCCCCGCGCAGCGCGAGGACGTTGCGGACCCCGGCATCGGCGAACTGGCCGATGATGCGGCGTAGCTCGGCGACGGAGTGGTCCACAGCGGTCAGATGCGCCAGCGGGGTCAGGGTCGTCTCGGTGGCGATCCGCTCGGTCATGGCGACGGTCCGGTCGCGGGTCGACCCGCCGGCCCCGTACGTGACCGAGACGAAGGCCGGCCGAAGCGGCTCCAGCCGGCGGATCGCCTGCCAGAGCTGACGCTCGCCCTCCGCGGTCTTCGCCGGGAAGAACTCGAAGGAGAACAGCGGCCGGCCGGTCGCGAGCATGTCCCTGATGGTGCGGCCGGTCATGATTGCCAGGCTAACGGCGCAGCCGCAGGTGCGGCGCCAGGCCGTACGATCCCGCTCCATGGGGTCTTCGCCGCTGGACCGCGACGACCTGCGCCAGCGCGTGCAGAAGGCGCTGAGCTCCTTCCTGGCCGGCCAGCTGCCCCTGCTGGACGCGATCAGCGAGGAGCTGACGCCACTCACCGATGCCCTCACCGAGCTGGTCGCCGGCGGGAAGCGGCTCCGGCCGGCCTTCTGCTACTGGGGGTTTCGCGGAGCCGGCGGCGTCGACGGCGAGGACATCGTCGTGGCGGCCTCCGCGCTGGAGCTGTTCCAGGCCTGCGCGCTGATCCACGACGACGTGATGGACGGCAGCGACACGAGGCGGGGTTTGCCCGCCGTGCACCGCCGCTTCGCGAGCATGCACCGCGGCGAGTCGTGGGCCGGCGACCCGGAGTCCTTCGGCCGGGGCGCGGCGATCCTGCTCGGCGACCTCGCGCTGGCCTGGTCGGACGAGATGCTCTCCACCAGCGGGTTCGACAGAGAGCGACTGCTCGCCGGGCACCACGTGTACGACGAGATGCGCAGCGAGCTCATGGGTGGGCAGTACCTCGACCTGCTCGAGCAGGCCAGGGGCGGCGGCTCGGTGGAGCGGGCGCTGCGGGTGGCCCGCTACAAGAGCGCGAAGTACACCATCGAGAAGCCCCTGCACCTCGGCGCCGTCCTGGCCGGCGCCGGGCCGGACGTCCTGAGGGCCTACTCCGCGTACGGCCTGCCGCTCGGCGAGGCGTTCCAGCTGCGCGACGACGTGCTCGGCGTCTTCGGGGACCCGTCGGCGACCGGCAAGCCGGCGGGCGACGACCTGCGTGAGGGAAAGCGGACGGCACTGGTCGCCATGGCGCTGGAGGCGGCCGACGGTGCGCAGGCAGCGGTCGTACGCCGGCACCTCGGCGACCCGCACCTGTCCGGGGACGGCGTCGCCGCACTGCGCGAGGTGCTCGAGGAGACGGGGGCCCTGCGCCGGATCGAGGCGCTCATCGAGCGGCGGATGGACGAGTGCCTCGCCGCCGTCCGCGCAGCTCCCCTGGACCCGGAGGCGTGCGAGGTGCTCGAGGAGCTCGCGGTCGCCGCCACCGCCCGGACGGTCTGAGCGAACTACCCTGAGCCGGTGACCACCCTTCCGATGCTGGCGAGCAACGACCCGTGCTGGTGCGGGAGCGGCCGCCGCTACAAGCGGTGCCACCGCCTCGCCGACCTCGACCCCGGCCGGGCCGCCGCCGAGCAGGCCCGCCGCGCGGAGGTGGAGCGGCGTTCCGCCGCGTACGTCCGTCCGGGCACGCGCACGCCCCGCCGCAGCGTGCCGGCCGACATCCCGCGCCCGGACTACGCGCTGGACCCGCACGGCCGCCCACGCCACCGCGAGACCGGCCGTCCCAAGGACCCGGAGACCATCGCGCTCATGCGCATCGCCGGGAGAGCGGCGGCGGAGGTGCTGCAGGCCGTCGGCGCGGCGGTGCGGCCGGGCGTCACGACCGACGAGCTGGATGCGATCGCCCACGAGGAGTGCGTGGCCCGCGGCGGCTACCCCTCGCCGCTGGGCTACGGCGGCTCGGTGATGCCTTTCCCGAAGTCGCTGTGCACCAGCGTCAACGAGGTCATCTGCCACGGCATCCCGGATTCGACGGTCCTGCAGGACGGCGACATCGTCAACGCCGACGTCACGATCTTCCTCAACGGCGTCCACGGCGACACCAACGCCACCTTCCTCGTCGGCGACGTGGACGAGGAGTCCCGCCGGCTGGTCGACGTCACCCGTCAGTGCCTGCACGTCGGCATCGACGCCGTACGCCCCGGCGGCTCCGTGCGCGACATCGGCCGGGCGATCCAGAGCCACGCGGAGGAGCGCGGCTACGGCGTCGTCCGCGCCTTCGTCGGCCACGGCATCGGCCGCAGCTTCCACTGCGAGCCGCAGGTGTTCCACTACGACAACCCGCAGGCTCGCACCGAGCTCCTGCCCGGGATGACCTTCACGATCGAGCCGATGATCACGATCGGCGACTGGCACCACGAGATGTGGGACGACGGCTGGACCGCGGTCACCGCCGACCGGTCGCGCACCGCGCAGTTCGAGCACACGCTGCTCGTCACCGAGGACGGCGCGCAGATCCTCACGTCGGCGTAGCGGGGTCGGCGCACCTACCATCAGCCGGTGCGCACCGTCCCCGGCAAGACCGACCGCGTCGTCATCGTCGGAGCCGGGCTGGCGGGCCTGTCCGCAGCCCTGCGCCTGGCCGGAGCGGGCCGCGAGGTGGTCGTCCTGGAGCGGGAGTCCATCCCTGGTGGGCGCAACGGCCTGCTCGAGCGCGAGGGGTTCTCCTTCGACACCGGCCCCACCGTCCTGACAATGCCGGACCTGATCGCGGACGCGCTCGACTGCGTCGGGGAGCGGCTGGAGGACTGGCTGGAGCTGACGCCGGTCGACCCCCTCTACCGCGCCTACTACCCGGACGGCTCCACGCTCGACGTCAAGGCCGATCCGGAGGCGATGGCCGCGGAGGTCGAGCGCGTCTGCGGCGGTGCCGAGGCGAAGGGCTACCTCGCCTACGTCGACTTCGTCTCCAAGCTCTACCGCTACGAGATGCAGGACTTCATCGACCGCAACATCGACTCCCCGCTCGACCTGCTGACGCCCAACCTGGCCCGGCTCGTCGCTCTTGGTGGCTTCGGCAGGCTCGCTCCGAAGGTCGGCAGCTACCTCAAGGACCCCCGCACGCAGCGGGTGCTGTCCTTCCAGTCGATGTACGCCGGGCTGTCCCCGTACGACGCCCTCGCCATCTACGCCGTCATCGCCTACATGGACTCCGTGGCAGGCGTGTTCTTCCCCAAGGGCGGCATGCACGCGGTCCCACGCGCCCTCGCCGGCGCGGCCGAGAAGCACGGCGTCGAGCTGCGCTACGGCACAACCGTGCGGCGGGTGCTGGTGGAGCACGGCCGTGCCGTGGGGGTGGAAACTGCTGAGGGGGAGCGCATCCCTGCCGACGTGGTCGTGCTCAACCCCGACCTGCCCGTCGCCTACCGGGAGCTGCTGCCGCCGGAGGCGACCCCGCGGCGGGTGCGGAGCCTGCGCTACTCCCCGAGCTGCTTCCTGCTGCTGGCCGGCTCCTCCGCGTCGTACAGCAAGACGGCACACCACAACATCCACTTCGGCAGGGCGTGGAAGTCGGTGTTCCGGGAGCTGATCGACGAGGAGGTCCTGATGACCGACCCGTCGATCCTGGTCACCAACCCCACGCGCAGCGACCCGTCGCTCGCCCCTGACGGCAAGCAGATCTACTACGTGCTGCTGCCCACTCCGCACACCGGCTCGGGGATCGACTGGAACGTCGTCGGGCCCCGCTACCGCGACGAGGCGGTCGCCCGACTGGAAGCCCTTGGCTACATCGGCTTCGGGAAGTCCATCGAGGTGGAGGACGTGACGACGCCGGCGGACTGGCAGCGCCGCGGCATGGAGCGGGGAGCGCCCTTCGCGGCCGCGCACTCGTTCCTGCAGACCGGCCCGTTCCGCCCGGCGAACCTGGCGCCGAAGGTGGAGGGCGTCGTGTTCGCCGGGTCCGGCACGCAGCCCGGGGTGGGGGTGCCGATGGTGCTGCTGTCCGGCCGGCTCGCCGCGGAGCGCATCCTCGGCAAGGACAACCGTTACCGGTCCCGCGCGATGCGGCTGGGCGTCCCGGCCGGTCCGGTGCTGGCGCCGTAGCTTCGCGTTCTTCGCTTCGCACCGCTTCTGGGCCGTGCCGGGTCCGGGCCTTCCAGATCAGGCGGCGGTCGGCTGGGCGGGTTCCGCCTGACCCGGCCGGGCTTCAGCCGGCCGCGGGGCTTCCGGCTCAGCCGGCAGTCGGCTGTGGCATCCGGCTCAGCCGGCAGTCGGCTGTGGCATCCGGCTCAGGCG
>JAUJOY010000002.1:237832-308123 GCA_030447385.1 Mycobacteriales bacterium | reverse complement strand
GTGGCATCCGGCTCAGGCGACAGTGGGCTGAGGGGTTTCCGCCTCAGCCGGCCGGGCTTCCAGATCAGCCGGCCCTCAGGCCGGCGCTTCCAGATCAGCCGGCCGCCAAGGCTGCCCGGACCGCCGCGACCACCTCGTCCGGTCGGTCGACCACGTCCTCCCAGCTGAACCACAGCACCCGCCAGCCGGCGAGCAGGAGGGCGTTGCTCCTTCGACGGTCGTCACGGTAGCTCGCGCGGTCCGCGTGGAACGCGAACCCGTCCGTCTCGACGGCGAGACGCCGGGTCGGCCACGCGAAGTCGGCCCGGCCGATCCAGCGCCCGCTGGGGTCGCGCACGACCAGCTGGGTCTCCTCCGGCGCCAGCCCGGCCTGCTGCAGCAGCACTCGGCACAGCGTCTCCAGCACGGAGCCGCTCTCCGGATCCATCAGCCGCAGGGCGCGGCCCACCCGGGAGCGGCCACGCCCGGCGGGCAGCTCGCGCAGAGCCGCCGTCAGCTCCTCGACCGTCACCCGTGCCTGGCGCAACGCCGAGTCCACGACGACCACAGCCTCCGCCAAGGGCAGGCTCCTGCACAGGTCGAGCACCGTCCGGAGGGGTCCGGTCACCCAGACGCCGTCGCGCTCGACGCGCTCGGCGCCGAGGAGCTTGCTGCGGTGCACCCGGGTCCCGGGATGTGCGCACCGCGAGCGGTTCCTGGTGACCGTCACGTGGCGGAGCGGCGGCGTAGTGGCCAGTTCGATCCCCCACATCAGGGCCGCGCTGTCGTGGCTGATCGTGGCCTCGAGTCCCACTGCGGCGGCTCGCAGCTGCTCGTCCACGGCGGGCTGTGCGACGTTGGTGACCAGGTGCGGCGTCAGAGCTCGCAACCGCCCCTCCGCAAGAGCCCGGCCCAGGCAGCGGCGGCTCATGCCGGCGCGCCGCACGTCGCGCAGCCGCGCGATGCCTCCTTGGCGCTCCAGCAACGCGATGACGTCGTCCACGCTGCGAGCCTGAGCGCCGAGGAGCCTGAAGGCAGCCCCCGGGCCGCGTCCTGGGGAGGAAGGGCGGTTGTGCACAGGTGGTGCCGGGCACAGGCGCACACATCCTGATCACCAGGCACCCGGCGCACCGGCTCGGCACGCTCAGCCCGGCCCGAAGTGGATCACGATGTGTGCAGCCGTGCCCGCCGGTGCCCCTGCCTGCCTCGCCGCGAACGCACAGCGACCGCAGGCCGCTCGCCGCCCGTGGTCTGCGAGACTTCCCGCCCGTGAGCGACAAGGAGTTGGACGCGGCGGGGATCCGGGCACCCCGGATGCGGGCCTCCTACGAAGCCTGCCGGCGCCTCAACGCCAGTCACGGCAAGACCTACTACCTCGCCACGCTCCTGCTGCCGCCGTGGAAGCGGCCCTACGTGCACGCCCTGTACGGGTTCGCCCGCTATGCCGACGAGATCGTGGACGACCTTGCCAGCACGCTCACCGCCGAGCAGAAGGCGGACTGGCTGATCGGCTGGGGCGCGCAGTTCCTGCGCGACGTCGAGGCGGGTGGCAGCAACCACGAGATCAGCCGCGCGGTCGTGGACACGGTGCACCGCTGGGAGATCCCGATCGACTACATCGAGGCGTTCCTCGCCTCGATGCGGATGGACCTGACCCGCACGTCCTACGACACCTACGAGGACCTGTTGACCTACGTCTACGGCTCCGCGGCGGTGATCGGGCTGCAGATGGTGCCGGTGCTCGAGCCGCTGGTGCCGCGGGAGGTCGCCGACCCCTACGCCCGCGACCTCGGGATCGCCTTCCAGCTCAGCAACTTCCTGCGCGACGTCGGGGAGGACCTGCAGCGCGGCCGGGTCTACCTCCCGCTCGAGGACCTGGCGACGTTCGGCGTGACGCACGAGCACCTCGAGCACGGCGTGGTGGACGGGCCGGTACGCCGCCTGCTGGCCTTCGAGGTCGCGCGCACCCGGGAGCTGTACCGCTCCGCGGCGCTCGGCGTCCGCCTGCTGCACCCGACGTCGCGGCCGTGCATCGAGACGGCCCTCGCCCTCTACGGGGGGATCCTGGACGAGATCGAGAAGGCCGACTACGCGGTGCTCGGGCAGCGGGTCAGCGTGAGCAAGACCCGTCGGGCGGCCGTCGCCCTGCCCGGTCTGGCTCGCGCGTGGTCCGCCCGGCGCTGACACCCACCGGAACGACGAGCTCCGCCCTGCGCTGACACCGACCGAAGGGACGGCCCGGGCGAGCAGCCCCGGGCGAGCAGCCCCCGGGCGAGCAGCCCCGGGCGAGCACACGCCCCCCGGGCCCACCCCAGCCTCCGGCCCAGCCCAGGCCCGAGCAGCAGGGTTGACCGGACGGGGCGCCGGGGACGCTGGGGGCGTGCCCCGAGACGAGCGAGCTCAGACGACGGACAGCCCTGATCCCGACCCCGCAGTCACCGCGGGGCTCGATGCGGGCGGCTCGTTCCAGCCCGGGGACACCACCCCGGACTCCGACTCGATGTCGGGCGCGGTCGGCGACGACCGCAAGAACACCCCCAACATGGGGCCGGTGAGCGGAAACCGCACCCCGATGATCATCGCGTTGTCGGTGCTCGGCCTGTTCGTCGTGATGTGCGCGATCCTCATCGGGGCGAGCTTCATCCCCAGCTAGTCCCTCCTCCCGGACTCGTCCGCGGCAGCCGAGGCCAGCCGAGCCGCCAGCCCGGCTGCAGCGGCACGCGGATCGGCCGCCATGGTCAGCGTCCGCACGACGACCACGCGCCGGGCCCCCGCCGCGAGCACCTCGTCCAGGTTGTGCGCGCCGATGCCGCCGATCGCGAACCACGGCCTCGACGTCGGCAGCGAGGCGGCGTAGCCCGTCAGGGCCAGCCCGGGCGCGGAACGCCCTGGCTTGGTGGGCGTCGGCCAGGTAGGCCCGACGCAGAAGTAGTCGACACCCTCCTGGGCAGCCGCCGCGTCGACCTGCGCCCGGTCGTGGCAGGACCGCCCGATCAGCAGGTCGTGGCCGAGCAGGTCGCGCGCGACCGGAACCGGAAGGTCGTCCTGACCGAGATGGAGCACGTCCGGGCCTGCTGCGTAGGCTATGTCCGCCCGGTCGTTCACCGACCAGAGCGCGCCGTGCCGCGCCGCAGCAGCCGCGACCACCTCGCACAGGGCCAGCTCCTGGCGCGCCTCGAGGCCCTTCTCCCGCAGCTGCACGACGTCCACGCCTCCCCACAGGACCGCGTCGAGGAACTCCGCCAGGTCCGGCCGCACACCCGTGCACAGGTACAGCCGCGCCCGCGCCAGCCGCTCCCGCCGCAACCCGCCGGCCGGCGTCCCACCTCCCGGCGACCCACCTCCCGGCGCCTCACCCACCCGCCACCGCGCGCACCAGCTCGACGCGGTCACCGTCGCGAAGGACGACTCCCGACAGCTCCGAGCGCAGCAGCGCCGAGCCGTTGTGCTCCACCACCACCGACCCCACGCGCAGCCCCAAGGACGTGAGCAGCCCCGGGAGGTCCGTTCCGTCCGGGACCTCGGACGGCTCGCCGTTCACCGACAGCTGCACGGGCTCGACCCTACGGGAAGGGCATGATCGCCCCATGGCAGAGAAGAACACGGAGAACCCCCCCGCGCGCGTCAGCCTCGGCAACCGGGCGCTGGTGGTCGTCGAGGACATCGTCTACGTCTCGATCGCGATCCTGCTCGCGCTCGGCGCCATCGTCCTGGTCGTGCGCGCGGCTGTGGAGCTCGTCTCGGGCGCGGCGGACAGCGGTCGGGACGCGCTGCTGGACACCCTCGACGCGATCCTGCTGGTCTTCATCTTCGTCGAGCTGCTCTACGCGGTGCGGGTCACTCTGAAGGAGCGCCAGATCGTCGCCGAGCCGTTCCTCATCGCCGGCATTCTGGTGTGCATCAAGGAGATCATCGTCCTGGCGGTGAAGGCAGCCAACGAGTACATCGGCAAGGGCCCGGAGTTCGCCCGCGCCATGGTCGAGATCGGCCTGCTCGGCGCCCTCGTGCTCGTGCTCTCGGGAAGCGGCGTGCTGCTGCGCAAGAAGGAGAAGGAACCCGAGGAGAACTCCAACACCGACTCCGCGGAGGCCCCCTGAGCGCCAGCGGGGGTCAGAACCCCAGCGCCTGCGCCCGCCGCTTGATCTCCGTGGCCCGGTTCTCGTGCAGCGCCTGCAGTGGCGTGCCCGGCAGGGAGTCGTCCGGGGTCGTGAGCCAGCGCAGAGCCTCCTCGGAGGAGTAGCCGGCGTCGTGCAGGAGGGTCAGCACGGGGACGAGGTGCTTGACCAGCACGGCCCCGTCCAGCTGCTCCGCGGGGATCCAAGGGCCTTCGGCGGTCGGGACGGCCAGCAGGTGACCGGCTCGCAGCAGGTCGCGCACGCCGGTCGGCCCGATGCCCATGCGCTCGGCCACCTCGGCCGGGGACAGCATCTCCACGCACGGCAGCCTAGTGAGCGCACTCCACGGGACCGCTGTCCCCGGCCGCACTCGCCCGGGCCGCGTCGAGCACGACCGCCGTGGCCCGGGACTCCGCGAGCGGCAGCGTCCAGCCCGGCCCGCCGCGGATGACCGACGAGACCTCCTCCACCATCAGGCGGTACGCGTCGGTCGCCGCGACCGGTACGCGCTCGGTCCCCCGTCCGTCGGACACCCACAGCTCGGTGGCGTCCTCGCGCCAGGAGGTGAAGGGAGCATCCCGCAGCTCGATCTCGCCGCGGTCCCCCGTGATGACCAGCCACTGGCCCAGGTCGCGGTCAATGGAGACGTGCACCTCACCCTCGGCGCCGCTGTCCCATCGCAGGATGGCTCTGGTTTCGAGGTCGACGCCGGTCGGCCCGGTCCGGGAGGTGGCGACCACGTCGGCGGGAACTCCCTGCGCGACCGCCCACAGGCACGCCGAGACCGCGTAGCAGCCCACGTCGTAGAGCGCCCCTCCTCCGCGCGACGGCTCCAGGCGGTAGTTGCCCGCCAGCGCGCCGGCGAAGGTGAAACCCGCGGCGACGTGCCGCACCGGCCCGATCCCGGCCAGCCGCTCCTGGGCCAGCCGGATGCGGGGGTGCCAGCGGTACCAGCTGGCCTCCACCAGCACGAGTCGGCCTGCCGCGTCGGTCATCGCGTCGACCTCCGCCGCGGTCAGCGCGAGGGGCTTCTCGCACAGCACGTGCTTGCCGGCCTGCAGCGCCGCCAGCGTCCACGGCAGGTGCGCCTCGTTGGTCAGCGACAGGTAGACCGCCTCCACCGCATCGTCGTCCAGCAGGGCGGCGTAGTCCTCGTACGCCGTCGCCGGCCCCAGCGCTCGCGCGCGCGCGGGGTCGCGGGCGGCCACGGCCTGCAGCACCGCGCCCGGCGCGGCAGCCACCGCAGGGGCCAGAGCCGCCGTTGCCACACCGCCCGCCCCGAGGAACCCCCACCGGACCGGGAGGCTCACGCGGCGGGCTCGACCGGCCGTCCGCCGTCGGCCGCGGACAGGGTGGCGGCCTGCATGACGGCGATGTTGCGGCGGCTGCCGGCGGGGGTCACCGACATGGGCTCGTCCGAGAGCAGCTGGTCGGCCAGCTCACGGTGGAACGGGTACGCGGGGCCGGCCGCCACCGCGAGCGCCGTCTCCGAGCCGTCCGCCGCGAACAGCGACAGCACCGCCGGAGCATCCGAGACCGCGAAGCGGTCCTCCACGACGAGACCCACGGGCGAGCGGCTGACAACCCGCTCCTGGCGCCAGTGCCCGACGAGAGCGCCCTTCGTGCCGAGGACGTAGAACTTCGGCTTGCGCGCGGCGGCGAGGTCCGAGGCGGTGAACTCGGCCTCCACCCCGTCGGCGAAGTGCAGCAGCACGCGGGTGTGGTCGGCGTTGGTCACGTCGTGCCAGACCCGCTTGTGCGCCGTCGCGGACACCCACTCGACGTCCTGCGGGCACAGGTCGAGGACCCAGTCGAGGTAGTGGCTGCCCCAGTCGTAGATGGCACCGCCACTGACCGTCGCGTCGCTGTGCCAGTAGTTGCAGGGGTGGTCGTAGCCGCCGACGAAGGTCTCCAGGTGGAACACCTCGCCGAGCCGCCCCGCGTGCACGGCCCGCTTCACCGCGAGGTAGTCGGCGTCCCAGCGCCGGTTCTGGTAGACCGCCAGCGTCAGCCCGGCGCCATGGGCGGCGGCGATCTGGCGGTCCGCCTCGTCCACCGTCAGGCAGAACGGCTTCTCGACGACCACGTGCTTGCCGGCCTGCAGCGCGCGCAGCACCCACTCCGCGTGGGTGTGCGGCGGCGTCGACACCACCACGAGGTCCACCCCGTCGTCGGCGAGCAGGTCCGCTCCCTCAGCGCAGCCCCGCACCTGCGGCAGGAGCGCCCTGGCAGCCTCCACGCGCTGCGGATTGGGGTCGCAGACCGCCTCCAGGGACAGCCCCTGGGTGAGCCCGATCGCGGTCGCGTGCTCCGGCCCGATCGCGCCGTAGCCGAGCATGCCGACGCGTACGGGAGCAGCGTCCCGCTGGCCGAGCAGGCGCCGCAGCAGCCGGTGCACCAGCCGGGAGAACGCCGGATCGGCGTAGGTCTGCGCGGTGGAGCCGACGGTCAGCGTCCCGATCGCCGTCGCGGCGCGGTAGGTGGCCACCGGGTGGTCGCGGAAGGCGGAGTTGGCCGTCAGCAGCTCCTGCACGTCGTCGGCCACCTTGTCCTGCACCGGCCAGCAGTCGGTCAGCAGCAGCTCGTCCGCGCCCAGCCGGGCGGTGACCTCGCCCGCGTGCGCGCCGGGCCGCAGCCGGACCGGGTGGACCGGGAGGACGGGTCCGGGCAGCAGGCCCGCGGCGTCGCTCAGGGCGACGCTCATCGTGGGGCCCACCAGGAGCACGGGCGTGCCGCGGCCCGCGACCTCGAGCAGCGCGTCCTCGACCGCCTCCGAGACGGCTCCCGCGCCCAGGACCAGCACCGCCGCCGCGGACGCCTGGAGACCCAGGGTCACGGCCAGCCCGGTGGCGCGGAGGTAGTCGAGCACCCTGTCCGGGCTCGCGACCGTGCTGAGGACGCTGATGCGGGGGGCCCCGGCGTACGGGCGGTCGAGCGCAGAAGCGGTCACCGGCGGATGCTAGATCGCGGCGCACCGGATGCGCTCGGCACGAGCGGGAAGGCGTCCTTCCACACCGGCTCGTAGCCGGCGGCATCCAGCATCGCCGCCACCTGCGCCGGAGTCCGCTCGTCGCTGATGCTGAACTGCTCCTGGGCCGCGCCGGGGCTGCGGTACCCGCCCGGTTCGGTGGACGAGCCGGCGCTCATCGAGGTGACCGCGATCCGGGCCAGCCCGTCCCGCAGCGGCGCCGGCTCCCGGGTGGACAGGACGATGCCCACCTCGGGCGCGGCCAGCCGAAGCGCGCACAGCGCCTGCACGTACTCCGCGTCGGAGACCGCCACCAGCGGCGGGAGCCCCGCGGCGGAGGGCTGGAGGCGGGGCAGCGCCACCGTCACCTCGGTGCGCCAGTACTCCCGCTGGAGCCACATCGCGTGCCGAGCGACGCCGAGCACGTCGGCCCGCCAGTCGGCGGACAGCCCGAGCAGCGCGCCGATCCCCAGCCGGCGCACGCCTGCCTCGGCGGCACGTTCGGTGGAGCTCAGCCGGCGGTCGTAGTCGCGCTTCCACCCGGCCCGGTGCACCTCGGCGTAGCGCGCCCGGTCGTAGGTCTCCTGGTAGTGCACGACCCCCTCCAGGCCGGCAGCGACGAGCCGGGCGTAGGTGTCGTCGCTCCAGGTCTGGCTCTCGACCGACAGCGACGGCACGAAGGGCCGAAGGGCGTCGAGGCAGGCCACGAGGTAGTCCGCCGACACCTCGACCCGGTGCTCGCCGGAGACGAGCAGCAGGTGGCGGAAGCCGCGCCCGGTGAGGGCCTGCGCCTCGGCGACCACCTCCTCTACGGTCAGCGTCCGGCGCACCACGTCGAGGTCGCGGCTGAACCCGCAGTAGGTGCAGCTCGACAGGCAGGCGTTGCTGACGTACAGCGGCGCGAACAGCCGCACCGCCCGGCCGAAGCGCTGCAGCGTCACCTCCCGTGCCCGCTGCGCCAGCTCCTCGATCCGAGGCAGCACGGCCGGCGAGAGCAGGACCGGCAGGGAGCCCAGGGACGGCCGGGCGAGCGCCAGGTCGACTGCGGCGCCGTCGACCTCGCCCGCGCCGGTTGCGGGAGGCAGACCGGCCAGGTAGGTGGCGAACCGGCCGGGGGCGGCGCTCACGACAGGAAGCCGGTGAGCGGGGACGACGCCGAAGCGGTGTCGCGCACCTCGCCGCGCCCGGCGAGGTAGCCCAGCCGGCCGGCCCGGGTCGCCAGCGCGAACGCCTCGGCCATCCGCATCGGGTCGGCGGCCACGGCGATGGCGGTGTTGACCAGGACCGCGTCGGCGCCGACCTCCATCGCCTCGGCGGCGTCGCTGGGCACCCCCAGGCCCGCGTCGACCACCACCGGGACGTGCGCCTGCGCGACGATGACCTCGATCGCGTCGCGGGTGCGCAGCCCCCGGTTGCTGCCGATCCAGGCGCCGAGCGGCATCACCGTCGCGCAGCCCGCCTCCTCGAGGTGACGGCACAGCACGGGATCGGCGCCGCAGTAGGGCAGCACGGTGAAGCCCTCCGCCACCAGCCGCTCCGCCGCGCGCAGCGTCCCGATCGGATCGGGGGCGAGGGTGCGCGGGTCCGGCGTCACCTCGAGCTTGACCAGTGACGTCCCGGTGCCGGCCCGGCCCAGGCGCGCGAGGCGCACGGCCTCGTCGGCGTCCACGGCGCCGGAGGTGTTGGGCAGCAGGTGCATCCCGGGCGGGATGTACGCGAGGACGTCGCCCGCCTGCGGGCCGGCCGTGAGGTCGACGCGCCGCAGGGCCACCGTGACGAGGTCCGCACCCGAGGCGAGCAGGGCGTCGCGCATCACCTCGAACGACCGGAACTTGCCGGTGCCGACCAGCAGCCGGCTCGACAGGGCCAGGTCGCCCACCGACCACGACTGGGAGGAACGCTCGGACACTGACGACTCCCCACGCGGGCACGACCCCGATCGGGTGCTGCGGGTCGCCGGCGGTGCCGCCACGGAGGCGACCGGCCGGCCTCTCAGCCCGACTCCTCGGGCTCCCCGGTCTGGACAGCACCATCGTACGGCGGCGGGGGCGGGAGGAGCCCCGGCGTGTTGCGGAGCCCGAAGCGCGAATCCCATGCGTAACGTGACGTTTCTCGGGCCCGTCTTGTCACAGGTGTCACTGCATGCGTACGTTCGGTTGCGGAACGTCCGCTGAC
Source organism: Mycobacteriales bacterium (assembly GCA_030447385.1). GTDB lineage: Bacteria > Actinomycetota > Actinomycetes > Mycobacteriales > SCTD01 > SCTD01. Next base: position 298,886 of record JAUJOY010000002.1, on the reverse strand, counting down.
ACCCTCTCGAGGCCGCCACATGCCCCGCTCCGCCGATCACCCCGCTTCGCCCGTCCCCGCCGCGGCCGACGCCGGCCGACGCGCCACGCCCCGCACGCTGGGGGTGCTGCTGGCGCTCGCCGCGGTGGTGACGGCGGGCGCCCCGGCCGTGATCACCATCCGGCCGGGGGACACGCTGTGGGACCTGGCGCGCGAGCACAACACCACTGTGGCCGAGCTCGCGAAGCTCAACGCCCTGCCCGGGCACGGCACGATCTACGCCGGCCGCACGCTGCAGGTGCCAGGGCCGGGCGGCGCGCAGGCTGAGCGCACGCACGTGGTGCGCCGCGGGGACACCCTGAGCGAGATCGCCCTCGCGTACGGGGTCGACGCCGGGGCGGTGGCCGCACGCAACTCCCTGCGCGGCACCACCGTGCAGATCGGGCGACGCCTCACGATCCCGGGCGCCGCCGCCCCCGCCGACGCGTTGGCCGGGGTGCCCACGACGAACGCGGGCGTCGCGGTCCCGGACAGCGTCCGGCGCTCGGTCGCGGACCACCGCGCCACCCTCGCGAAGCGCCAGCACCCCTCGAAGGCGCAGGTGCGCCGGATGGTGGCGGGAACCGCCCGCAAGCACGGCGTGTCGCCGTCCCTCGCGGTGGCCGTCGCCTACCACGAGAGCGGGTTCCAGCAGCGCGTCGTGTCAGGCGTGGACGCCATCGGGGTGATGCAGGTGCTGCCCTCGACGGGGCGCGTCCTGTCCCGGCAGCACCGACGGTCCCTGGACCTGCTCGACACGCAGGACAACATCACGGCCGGGGTGCTGCTGCTGCGTCAGCTGGCCCGCACGGCCCCGACGTCGGACATGGTGCTGGCCGGCTACTACCAGGGAGCCGGATCCATCGCGCGCCGCGGCCTGCTGCCGCAGACCGAGGACTACATCCGCGACGTGAACCGGCTGCGCGAGCGCTTCCCCCAGGGCTGAGCTGTGCCCCCCGCGCGCCGACGAGCCCAGCCGACGAGCGCAGCCACCAGCCCGCCCGCCCGCGCGCCGGGCCGTGCGCCTGCCGAGCCACCGGCCCGTCCGACCTAGACTGCGGCCCGTGGACACTGTCGGCGGAGACGCCGCTGCAGGCACGGCCACCGATACGCTGGTCGGCCTGCTCCTCGACGGGCGCTACCGCATCGACACCCTGATCGCGCGCGGCGGGATGGCCACGGTCTACGCCGCCACCGACACGCGGCTCGACCGCCCGGTCGCTGTCAAGGTCATGCGCGCAACGCTCGCCGAGGACCCCGACTTCGTGGAGCGGTTCGCCCGGGAGGCGCGGGCAGCGGCCCGGCTGTCCAGCCCGGAGGTGGTCTCGGTCCACGACCAGGGCACGGACGCCGCGACCGGCACGGCCTACCTGGTCATGGAGCACGTCCCGGGCGGCACCCTTCGCGACCTGGTGCGTGACTCCGGTCCGCTCTCCCCCGCCCGCGCTCTCGAGGTGCTCGAGCCGGTGGTCCGCGCGCTGGCGGCGGCGCACGCCGCCGGGCTGGTGCACCGCGACGTCAAGCCCGAGAACGTCCTGCTCGGCGACGACGGCCGCGTCAAGGTGACCGACTTCGGGCTGGCCCGGGCCATCGCGACGAGCAGCCTCACGGCCACGACCGGCTTCCTCATGGGGACCATGGCCTACCTGGCTCCCGAGCAGGTGCAGCACGGCAGCAGCGACCCGCGCACGGACGTCTACGCCGTCGGCATCGTGCTGTGGGAGCTGCTCACGGGCCGGCCGCCGTTCGTCTCGGAGAGCCCCATGACGGTGGCCTACCGCCATGTGCACGAGGACGTGCCGCCGCCCGGCACCGTGGTGGAGGGCATCCCGGCCGCCGTCGACGCGCTGGTGGTGCACGCGACCCGACGCGACCCGGTCGCGCGGCCGCCGGACGCCGCCGCCCTGCTGAGCGAGCTGCGCGCCGTGCGCACCCGGCTGTCGGCGGCCCGCCCGGAGGTTCCCGGCATGCGCCGGGGCGTCACGTCCCCGACGCTGATCGTCCCGCGCCAGGTGGACCGGGCGCCCGTACCGGTCGAGCCCCTGCCTCGACGGCGGCGCCTGCGCCCGCTGCTGTGGGTGCTGGTCCTCAGCCTCCTCGCGGCCGGGGCTCTGGCGGGCGGCTGGTACCTCGGCAACGGCCGCTTCGCCGCGACACCGCCGGTGCTCGGCCTGAGCGAGCAGGCAGCGACGGAGACGCTCCGGGCGGCCGGCCTGCAGGTGGCCGCCGACCCGGAGCAGCGCTTCTCCGAGGAGGTCGCCCCCGGGCTGGTGCTCGCGCAGACCCCGGCGGCCGGCAACGAGGTGCGCAAGGGCTCCGCCGTCACGCTCGTCCTGTCCCGCGGACCCGACCGGCGCACCCTGCCCAACCTGGTGGGCATGAGCACCGAGCAGGCCACGGCGGCCCTGGCCGGCGTCGGCCTGCGGGTCGGGCCGGTCACCTCGCAGTTCAGCCCACGCGAGCCGGGCACCGTGCTGTCCAGCGACCCCCCGGCCGCCCAGCAGCTCCCTCCGGACACGCAGGTGGCGCTGGTCGTGAGCAAGGGCGTCGAGATGCTCGGCGTGCCGGGTGTGCAGGGCAAGCCCCGGGGGGTCGCGGAGAAGGCGGTGAGCGAGGCCGGCTTCAAGGCGGCGGTCACCGAGGTGTTCTCCGAGACCGTCCCGAAGGGGGTCGTGGTCGAGCAGTCGCCGGGCTCGGGCAAGGCGGCGCGAGGGGCCACCGTGACCCTGCGCGTGAGCAAGGGCCCTGAGCTGGTCACGATCCCCAACCTCGTCGACCGCCCCCGCAAGGAGGCCGAGGACGCCCTGACCGCGCTGGGCCTGGTGCCGGAGGTCTTCGGCTTCGGGCGCGCGGAGCGGGTGCGCACCTCCGACCCGCCCGCCGGCACGCAGGTGCGCAAGGGCGCCAAGGTCGCCCTGGTCGTCTTCTGAGCCCTCTGGGACGCTGTCCGGCGTGCCTCCCCGCAAGCCCTCCGCGGTCGGCTCCCACATCCCGGTGGGGAGCGGCCTGGTCTCGGCGCTGGCGTACGCCAGGGAGATCGGCGCCGGAGCCGTGCAGATCTTCGTCTCCAACCCCCGCGGGTGGGCCCCCAGCGCGGGCGATCCGGCGCTCGACGAGGCCTTCCGCAGCGACTGCGCCGCCGGCGCCGTGCCGGTGTACGTGCACGCGCCCTACCTGGTGAACTTCGGCTCCCCGACCGAGGCGACCCTGACCCGCTCGGTCGAGTCGGTCCGGCACGCGCTGCGGCGGGGGGCCGCACTCGGTGCGCGGGGCGTGGTGATCCACGCCGGCAGCGCCATCGCGCAGGCCCACCACGACCAGGCCATGGCGCAGCTGCGCACCCACCTGCTCCCGGTGCTGGAGGAGGCAGACCCGGCGGGCCCCCGGGTGCTCGTCGAGCCGATGGCAGGTGGCGGCCAGCCGCTGGCCGCGACCGTGCAGCAGCTCGAGCCGTGGTTCGCCCAGCTCGAGAGCCACCCGATGCTCGGCGTCTGCCTGGACACCTGCCACGCCTTCGCGGCCGGGCACGACGTGGCCGCGCCGGGCGGGATGAAGAAGACCCTCGACGCGCTGGTCAAGGCCGTCGGCCGGGGACGGCTGGCGCTGGTCCACGCGAACGACTCGAAGGACCCGCTGGGCTCGCGGCGTGACAGGCACGAGTCGATCGGCGAGGGCAGCATCGGCAAGGACGCGTTCGCCGAGCTGTTCCGGCACCCCGCGATGCGCGGGGTTCCCATCGTGGTCGAGACCCCGGGTGACGCCGGCGCCCACCGGCGCGACATCGACCTGCTGTGCTCCCTGCGTGCGGGCGGCTGAGGGCGGGGCACGGGGGACCGGGCGCGGCAGTTCCGTCGCGGCGTCCGCCCGGAGAAGTCCTGGGCTAGAAGTCCGGCCCCTCGCCGGGGACCTCCTGATAGCTGTAGCGCTGCTCGCGCCAGGGATCCGCGCCGTTGTGGTAGCCGCGCTCCTCCCAGAAGCCCCGGCGGTCGGCGGTGAGGTACTCCACCGCGCGCACCCACTTCGGGCCCTTCCAGGCGTACAGGTGCGGGACGACGAGGCGCAGCGGGAAGCCGTGCTCGGGCGTCAGGCGCTCGCCGTTGCGGTGGGTGGCGAAGACCGCCGAGCCGCCGGCGACGTCGGCCAGGCGCAGGTTGGCGCTGTAGCCGTACTCCCCCCAGACCATGACGTGCGAGACCTCGGGATGGGGCGGCACGAGGGACAGCAGCGTGCGGGCGCAGATCCCGGTCCAGACGTTGTCGAGCACCGAGAACTTCGTCACGCAGTGCAGGTCGCCGCGCACCTCGACCCGCGGCAGCGCCGAGACGCGCGCCCAGTCCATGCGCACGTCGGTGCCGTCCCCGGTCGCCCCGAAGACCTGCAGCTCCCAGGCCTGCTCGTCGAACGTCGGGACCGGGCCGTAGTGCAGCACCGGCCAGCCGCGCGGCAGGTGCTGACCCGGGGGGAGGCGGTCGGGAAGGACCCCCTCGCGGGGCGCCCGCCTCCTCGTGCCGAGGCGACTGAACAGGAGGGTCACTGGGCCATCCTGCTCCTGGCCGGGCCGGTGCGCACGCGGGTCCGCAGGAGGCGGGACGGGTAGCCTCGCCGCTCATGGTCGTCGTCATGCGCCCGGGGGCGGCACCCGACGAGGTCGACGCGGTGGTCGCCAGGGTGCAGGCCGCCGGCGGCTCGGCCTTCATCAGCCGCGGCGTCCAGCGCACCATCGTCGGCCTGGTCGGGGACGTCGTCGCCTTCCAGGGCCTGAACCTGCGGGCGATGCCGGGCGTCGGCGAGGTCGTCCGGGTCTCCAAGCCCTACAAGCTGGTCAGCCGCGAGAACCACCCGGACGCCTCGACGATCACCGTCGGCCCGGCCGGGAACGTGCACATCGGGCCGGACACCTTCGTGCTCATCGCCGGGCCGTGCGCGGTCGAGACCCGCGAGCAGACGTTCGAGGCCGCGACGATGGCGCGCGACGCCGGCGCGACGATGCTGCGCGGGGGGGCCTACAAGCCGCGCACCTCGCCCTACGCCTTCCAGGGGCTGGGCCTTCGCGGTCTGGAGATCCTGGCCGAGGCGCGCGAGCTCACCGGTCTGCCCGTCGTCACCGAGGTGGTCGACCCGGCCGACGTGAAGCAGGTGGCGGAGCACGCCGACATGCTCCAGATCGGCACCCGCAACATGCAGAACTTCCCGCTCCTGCAAGCCGTCGGCAGCGTCAGCAAGCCGGTGCTGCTCAAGCGCGGGCTGACCGCCACCTACGAGGAGTGGCTGATGGCCGCGGAGTACATCGCGCAGCGCGGCAACCTCGACATCGTGCTGTGCGAGCGGGGCATCCGGACCTTCGAGACCGCGGTGCGCAACACCCTCGACGTCAGCGCGGTCCCGATGGTGCACGCCCTGTCCCACCTGCCGGTCGTCGTCGACCCCTCGCACAGCGCCGGCAAGCGCGAGCTCGTCGTGCCGCTGGCTCGGGCCGCGATGGCAGCCGGCGCGGACGCGATCATGGTCGACGTGCACGCCGACCCGACCGCTGCGCTCTGCGACGGGCCGCAGGCGCTGTACGGCGAGGCGCTCGACGAGCTGGCCGAAGCCTGCCGGCTGCTGCCAGCGCTGCTGGGGCGCACGACCCCGGGGTCCGCGAGGGCCTAGAGCAGGTCACAGCCAGGTTGCGTCGCCCTGCCGAAGGGCGGACGTGCGGCATCATGCCGACCAGGGGCCGGATCCTGCCCGCGCGCCAGGAGGAGGACAGGGACATGTACGAGGACGACGAGGAGCCGCGGCTGTTCTCGCCGCTGCTCGTGCTCCTCGCGCTGATCCTCGCGGGCGGCCTGGGCCTCGGCGTCGGCCTGCTGCTCACCCGGGACAGCAAGCCCGAGCCGCTGGCCGAGTCGCGGTCGGTCGCGCTGCCCTCGCCGGAGCCGCCCAAGCCCGAGGTGCTCATCTCCCCCCCGGTGGTGACCGCGCCGGCACCGGTCACCAGCGTGTTCATCATCCCCTCGCCGCCCCCGCCGCCGCCGCCCCCGCCACCCTCGCCCTCCCCCTCCCCGAGCCCGTCCCCCGACCCCAACCGGCTCTCCCTGACGATCGACCCCGCATCAGGAGGCAACGGCGCCGAGCTGCTCGTCTCCGGCACGGGATGGCGGGCCAACGGGGCCGTCCGGCTCGACTACCTCGGTGTCGAGGGCAAGGAGACCGGCTCGAAGGCCGTCGTGGCGGTCAAGCCCGACGGGACCTTCACCACCAAGCTCGTGGCCGAGGACCCGGCGGACAAGCCGGGCCGGCACACCGTGCGCGCGACCGACGGGACCCGGACGCTGCAGGTCGCGTACGAGGTCGTCCCCTAGCTGCTGCGGACCCGCTAGCGCTCGCGGCGGGACTGCAGCATCTCGGCCACGAGGAACGCCAGCTCGAGAGCCTGGCTGGTGTTCAGCCGCGGGTCGCAGGCGGTCTCGTAGCGGCCGGCGAGGTCGGCGTCGGTGAGCTGCTGCGCGCCGCCCAGGCACTCGGTCACGTCGTCGCCGGTCAGCTCGACGTGGACCCCGCCGGCCCACGAGCCCAGCGCGGCATGCACCTCGAAGAAGCCCTTCACCTCGTCCATCACGTCGTCGAAGTGGCGGGTCTTGTAGCCGCTCGCCGTCTCGGTGGTGTTGCCGTGCATCGGGTCGCACTCCCACACCACGCTGCGGGCGCCGCGCGAGTCCTCGACGGCCGCGACGATCCCCGGCAGCACGTCGCGCACCCGGCCGGCGCCCATCCGCGTGATCAGGGTGAGGCGGCCCGGCTGCAGCGCCGGGTCGAGGCGGTCGCACAGGGCCACGGCGGTGGCCGGGCTGGTGCCCGGTCCGAGCTTCACCCCGATGGGGTTGGCCAGCCGGGACAGCAGGTCGACGTGCGCGCCGGCGAGGTCCCGGGTCCGCTCCCCCACCCAGACCATGTGCGCCGAGGTGTCGTAGGGCCGGCCGCTCTCGTCCGGCCGGGTGAGCGCCCGCTCGTACTCCAGCAGGAGCGCCTCGTGGCTGGAGTAGAGCTCGACGCCGTGGGTCTGGGGGGTTGCCTCCAGGTCGAGCCCGCAGGCGCGCATGAAGGCCAGCGCCCGCTCGATGTCGGTGGCCAGCTCCTGGTAGCGGGAACCGGCCGGGCTGTGCTTGACGAAGGCGGTGTTCCAGTCGTGCACCGCCGCGAGGTCGGCGCTGCCGTCGGTGGCCATCGCCCGCATGAAGTTCATCGTCGCGGCGCTGTTGGCGTAGGCGCGCACCATCCGGGTCGGGTCGGGGGTGCGCTCGCCGTAGAGGTCGTTGACCGCGTCCCCGCGGTAGGAGGGCAGCCCGGTGGCCGCCTCGATGTCGGTGCTGCGCGGCTTGGCGTACTGCCCCGCGAGCCGGCCGACCTTGACGACCGGGACGCTCGCGCCGTACGTCAGCACCACCGCCATCTGCAGCAGCGTCCGGACCTTGGACCGGATGCCGTCGGCGGTGTTGGCCGCGAACGTCTCGGCGCAGTCGCCGCCCTGGAGCAGGAACGCCTCGCCTCTGGCGACGTCGGCCAGCCGGGCCCGCAGGTTGTCGCACTCGCCGGGCTGCACGAGCGGCGGGACCTGGGTGAGGGTGTCGTAGACGGCGGCCAGTGCCTGGGGGTCGGGCCAGCTCGGCTGCTGCTGCGCCGGCAGGGTGCGCCAGCGATCCAGGCCCTGCGGATCGGCAAGCGTGGTCACACCGACGAGGCTAGTAGCGCCGCTCACCGAGGCCCTTCGCTCACCCGCCGCACCGCCCTCAGTCTCCCCCGCCGCCTCCGCCGCCTCCGCCCCCGTCGCCCCCGTCGGAGCTCGGGCCGGAGTCGCCCCCGCCCCACAAGCCTCCGCCCCCACCGGAGTCGCCGTCTCCCCGGCCGGAGCCGGCCCGGCCAGGACCCCGCCTCCGCCTGCCCTTGACGGTGAGGACCACCACCGCACAGACCGTGATCAGCATGACCAGTGCGGCGGCGAGGAGGATGACGCCGGCGATCCCCAGGGCCACGGTCTCGGTCACGCGAACACCCTCACGCGGACACCCTCACCCGAAGAACACCTCGGCCTCGGCGTACCGCTCCAGGGGCACGGTCTTGAGCTCCCGGGTGGCCTCCTCGAGGGGCACCCGCACGATGTGGGTGCCACGCAGGGCGACCATCACCCCGCTGTCGCCCTCGGAGACGGCGTCCACCGCGTGCAGCCCGAAGCGGGTCGCGAGCACCCGGTCGTACGCCGTGGGGGTGCCACCGCGCTGCACGTAGCCCAGGACGGTGGCGCGGGCCTCCTTGCCGGTCCGGCTGCCGATCTCGCGCTCGAGGAACTGCCCGATCCCGCCGAGCCGCACGTGCCCGAACGCGTCGAGCTCGCTCTCCTGCGTCGCCATCTGGCCCTCCTTCGGGACCGCTCCCTCGGCGACGACGATGATCGGCGCGTACTCCTTCTCGAACCGGGCCTGGACGTAGCGGCAGACCTCGTCGAGGTCGAAGGGGCGCTCCGGGATGAGGATGACGTTGGCGCCGCCGGCGAGCCCGGAGTGCAGGGCGATCCACCCCGCATGGCGGCCCATGACCTCGACGACCAGCGCGCGGTGGTGGGACTCCGCCGTGGTGTGCAGCCGGTCGATCGCGTCCACCGCGATCTGGACCGCGGTGTCGAAGCCGAAGGTGTAGTCGGTCGCCCCGAGGTCGTTGTCGATCGTCTTCGGCACCCCGACGACGGTGACCCCCTCCTTGGCCAGCCGGGTGGCGACCCCCAGGGTGTCCTCCCCGCCGATGGCCACCAGCGCGTCCACCCCGGCGGCGGCGAGGTTGTCGCGCACCCGCTCGATCCCGCCGTCGACCCGGAACGGGTTGGTCCGGCTGCTCCCGAGGATGGTGCCGCCGCGCGGCAGGATGCCCCGCGTCTGCTCGACCCCCAGCGGCATCGTCAGCCCGTCCAGCGGACCCTTCCAGCCGTTGCGGAAGCCGACGAAGTCGTGGCCGAGGGTCTCGGTGCCCTTGCGCACGACCGCCCGGATGACCGCGTTGAGGCCCGGGCAGTCCCCACCACCGGTCAGCACACCGATCCGCACACTGCCTCCACAGGCTTGCTGGTAGCCGGACCCTAGTTGTCGGCCGGAACGCGCGGCGCAGCGGCACGGGCTGTCGCTAGGGTGGCGGCGATGTCTTCCTCCGGAAAGCCGCGTCGGGGACGCGTGCTCGCCCTCGTGGCCGTGCTGGTCGTGGCGCTCCTTGCGGGGCTGGGCTTCCTGCAGTACCGCAGGGTGCAGGACAACCGGCTGGACGCGGCTGCCGAGGCCGCCGCCCGCGCGTTCGCCGCGGCCGCCCAGAAGGGCGACCTGACCGCCGCTCCCGTGGCCGACGCCGCCCCGGCCGCAGCGCAGGAGCAGTACGCCGCGCTGGTCAAGGGCATGCGCTCGGCCGTGCCGGCGGTGGAGGTCACGGCCGTGCGGCGCACCGGCCGCACCGGGACCGCGGACCTGCGCTGGACGTGGCCGTTCGGGCCGAACGGCTGGACCTACGTCAGCTCGGCTCCGCTCGCGCAGGGGACGGACAAGCAGTCGTGGGTGGTCCGGTGGGCGGCTCCGGTCGTCCACCCGGCGCTCGCGTTCGGCGACGTGCTCACCGCCACCCGCACCCCTGCGCCGCGGGGGGAGCTGCTCGGCGGGGACGGCGCTGCGCTGGTCGCCAACACGAGCGTGGTCGACGTGGGGATCCAGCCGTCCCGCACGAAGGACCCGGAGGGGCTGACCCGCGCCCTCGCCGACCTGCTCGACATCGAGCAGCCACCGCTCCTGCAGCGGCTGCGCGCGGCGGCGCCCGACGCTTTCGTGCCCGTGATCACGCTGCGGCGCGCCGACTACGAGCCGCTGAAGGCCCGCCTGCAGCCGCTGCCCGGCACGGTGTTCCGCGAGTCGATGACGCCGTTGGCCCCCAGCCGGGCCTTCGCCCGGGCCCTGATCGGCACCGCCGGACCGGCAACCGCCGAGCTGATCGAGAAGTCCTCCGGCCGCCTCGTCGCCGGTGACGTGACCGGGCTGTCGGGCCTGCAGCGGACCTACGACGCGAGGCTGGCCGGCACGCCGGCCGTACGCGTGGAGCAGGTCCGCGGCAGCAAGGAGCGCATCGAGCTGTTCGCCGTTCCCGCAGCGCCCGGAAGCCCGGTCCGCCTCACCCTCGACGCGAAGGTGCAGCAGGCCGCGGACCAGGCCCTGGCCGGCGCGGCCGGGGGCAACGGCAACGGTGCGCTGGTCGTGATGGACGTGCCGACCGGCAACGTGCTGGCCGTCGCCAACACCCCGATCAACGGCACCGACCGCGCCATGACCGGCCGCTACCCGCCTGGCTCCACCTTCAAGACGGCGACGACGCTGGGCCTGCTCGGCACGGGACTGGGGCCCGACGACGCCGCGAGCTGCCCGCCCACGCTGACCGTCAACGGGCGGTCCTTCCGCAACTTCGAGGGCGGCTCCCTCGGGGCGGTGCCGTTCCGGACGGCGTTCGCGCAGTCGTGCAACACCGCCTTCGTGGGCCTGTCGGAGCGGCTCGACCCGCCTGCCTTCCCCGCCGCCGCCACCCGACTCGGGCTCGGCGTGCCCTGGCAGGTGGGGGTCGACGTGTTCGCGGGGGACGTGCCGGTCCCGACCAGCGAGGTGGAGAAGGCGGCGACGGCCATCGGCCAGGGCAAGGTCCTCGTCAGCCCGGCGGCTCTCGCGCAGGTGGCCGCCACGATTGCCAGAGGCGCCTACGCAGCGCCGCACCTCGTGCTGGACCCGGCTCCCGCACCTGCGCCCGCAGCACCGCCGCAGGCGGACCCCACACAGCTCGCGGCCCTGCGCGACCTGATGCGCCAGGTGGTCCTGGCCGGCACGGCAAGCGCGCTGGCGGACGTGCCGGGGGCGCCGGTGCACGCGAAGACCGGGACGGCCGAGTTCGGCACGCAGTCGCCGCCGCGCACCCACGCCTGGACGCTGGGCTTCCAGGGCGAGATCGCCTTCGCGGTGCTCGTCGAGGAGGGCAGGAGCGGCGGGTCGGTCGCCGTCCCGGTCGCGGAGGCGTTCCTGCGGGCCGTGACTGCGGGTCCCTGAGGCCTCAGCCGTCTCACCGGGGGACCTGCACAGCCGCTTTGACCAGGTGCCTCCCTTCGGCCGGGGCCGCGCTGGCGGGCCGCCTCGGCGCAGGCCGTCGCCGTGCTGGTGGCTGGCCGCCGCACTCGGGTCCGCGCTCGCGATGATCTACCTCCTGTAGGGCCTCCCCCAGCGCAGCGGCGCCCGACAAGACGAAGATCACCGCGGGAGGGAGGTGCCGTCGTCCGCGTGTCGGTCGCACGGGCGGGGCCGTGAGCTGCCTGGTCAACGACCGCGGGCCCTACGCCCGGCCGCGCATCCTCGACCTGTCGCGGGCCGGATCGCGCGCAGTCGGCTTCGACGGGGTGCAGCAGGTGGTGGTGGAGGTCCTCGCGCTCCAGCAGCGCGCTCAGACCTCGAGCCCGAGCCGGTAGGCCCTCTCGGCGAGCGCCTGCCACCGCACCCGTACGTGGCGCGCGTCCGCGAGCGCGTGGTGCAGCCCCTCGGGCTGCTCGGGCAGCGGCGGACGCCCGAGGTGCTCCCACAGCTGGCGGACGTCGAGGGTGAAGCGCGGGATGGCCCGCGGCAGCTCGGGCATCGCGCCCCACAGCTGGCACAGGGCCACGTGGTCGTACGCGCCGTACCACGCCCACAGCACGGGGCTGTCCCCGAGGAACGCCAGCAGCTCGGTCCGCAGCTGCTCACGGGTCCGCCACGCGGGGTCGCCCGGCGGCGGGAGCTGCGGCAGCACGTTGCGCTTCACCCACGGGTGCGCGGTCTCGGGGTCGAACTCGCTGGAGACGCCGTAGAACTCGCGACCGTCCTCGGCGACCGCCCCCAGCGAGATGAGGCCGATCTCGGGCGCGGTGGTGGAGAACTCGCCGTCGTACCAGATCCGCATCGCCCCATCCTGCTGTGCCTGCGCCCCAGCCCGCGCCGCGCGCGTTGATCCACCGCAGGAGCGCCGACGCAGGAGCTGGATCCGCCGCGGGAAGCGGGCGATGCCGCGGAGGGCCCTGCGCGGCTGCCGGATAGCGTCGCCCCCATGTCGGTCCTCGCCCTCGACGTCGGCACGACCGGGGTGACGGCGCTCGTCCTCTCCGAGGCGGGCGCGGTGCTGTCCCGCGGCTACCAGGAGTTCCCGCAGCACTTCCCACGCCCCGGCTGGGTGGAGCACGAGCCGGAGGAGATCTGGCAGGCGGTGCTCGCGTCGGCGCGCACGGCGCTGGACGGGCTCGCCGAGAAGGTGACGTGCCTCGGGGTCACCGTGCAGCGCGAGACGGCGGTGCTGTGGGACCGCGCGACGCTGGCGGCGCCCCGGCGGGCGATCGTGTGGCAGGACCGGCGCACGACCGCCATCTGCGACCGGCTCCGCGACCAGGGGCACGAGCCGCGGGTCGCCGAGCTGACCGGCCTGCGGCTCGACCCCTACTTCACAGCAACCAAGCTCACCTGGCTCGCCGAGCACGACCCGCGGGCGTGGGAGGGCGTGACGGCGGGACGCACCGCGCTCGGGACCGTCGACGCCTACGTCGTGGCGCGTCTGACGGGCGGCCGGCGCACCGTCACCGACGCGTCCAACGCGAGCCGCACCCTGCTGCTCGACCTGCGTACCGGCGCCTGGAGCGAGGAGCTGTGCGCGCTGTTCGGGGTGCCCCTGGCGGCGCTGCCGGAGGTCGTGCCCTCCTACGGCGAGGTCGGCCGCACGGACCCCGCGGCGTTCCTCGGGCTCGACCTGCCCGTCGCGGGCATCGCCGGCGACCAGCAGGCGGCGCTGTTCGGGCAGGGGTGCTACGAGCCCGGGCGCAGCAAGTGCACCTACGGGACAGGCTCCTTCGTGCTGGTGAACACCGGGGCCACGCCCACACCGTCCGACCGGCTGCTGACGACGGTGGCGTGGATGGAGCCGGACCGATCGCTGGTCTACGCGCTCGAGGGTCCCGTCTTCGTCACCGGGGCGGCGGTCCAGTGGCTGCGCGACGGGCTCCAGCTGATCGGGAGCGCCGGTGAGGTGGAGGCGCTGGCGCGTACCGTCCCGGACAGCGGCGGCGTGGTGTTCGTGCCCGCGCTCACCGGTCTCGGGGCGCCGCACTGGGACCCCGATGCGCGCGGCACGATCCTCGGCATCACCAGGGGCACGACCCGCGCCCACCTCGCGAGGGCGACCCTCGAGGCGATCGCCTACGAGGTGCGCGACGTCGTCGACGCCATGACCGACGAGGCGGGGCTGTCGGTGCCCAGCCTGCAGGTCGACGGCGGGGCCAGCGCCAACGACCTGCTCTGCCAGCTGCAGGCCGACCAGCTGGGGGTGCCCGTGCAGCGGCCGCGGCTGCTCGAGACGACCGCCCTCGGGGCGGCGTTCCTGGCCGGGCTCGGCACGGGCGTGTGGTCCTCGACCGACGAGCTGGTCGACACCTGGCAGCTCGACCGCCGCTTCGAGCCGGCCTCCGGTGCGCGCGGCGACGGCGGCCACGCGCGCTGGACCGAGGCCGTGCAGCGCGCCAAGGGCTGGGCGAGCGACTGAGCGGACAGCGCTGCACACATCGGAATCCACAACTGGCCGCTCCGGCGGCGCCGCACGCTCGGGGCCCCGGGCGCAAACGATCACGATGTGTGCAGACGTGTCCGCTCCCGCCGCGGCGGGCCGACCGGAAAGGCGGCTCGGGGGGCGCAGGCGGCCCTCGTGCCGCCGTCAGTCCGCCAGGCCCTTCTGGACCGCGTAGCGCACCAGCTGGGCCCGGTTGTGCAGCTGCAGCTTGGACAGGGTGTTCTGCACGTGGTTCTCGACGGTGCGGTGCGACAGGGTCAGCCGCTCGGCGACCTGCCGGGCGGTCAGGCCCTTGGCCACCAGCCGCAGCACCTCCGTCTCCCGGGCGGTCAGCCGCGGAGCGTCGTCCTCGGCGGCGGTGCGCCGGTACTCCCCCAGCACCAGCCCGGCCAGCCCCGGCGTGAAGACGGCGTCGCCCGCAGCGGTACGCCGCACCGCCTCCACGAGCTCGTCCGCGCTCGCCGACTTCAGCAGGTAGCCCGACGCGCCCGCCTTGACGGCCTCGAGCACGTCCGCCTGCTCCCCGGACGCCGACAGCACGAGGACGCGGGTGAGCCCCGCCACCGCCAGGGTGACCTCCACCCCGGACCTCCCCGGCATCTGCAGGTCGCAGACCAGCACGTCCGGCCTCGTCGCGGTGACGACCCGCACCGCCTTGTCGCCGTCTCCCGCGGCGCCGACCACCAGGAACCCGGCGGCGACCAGGTCGCGCTCGACCGCCTCCCGCCAGATCGGGTGGTCGTCGGCGAGCACGACCCGCAGCGGGCCACCCTCGGGCTCAGCCTCGTCGTCGTGGGACACGCAGCTCCACCTCCGTCCCCTGTCCGGGCGTGCTCTCGACGCAGACGGTGCCACCCAGGTCGCGCACGCGCCCGCGGATGGACTGCGCCACGCCGAGCCGCCCGTCCCGCTCGGCCTGCGCGAGGCGCCCCTCCGGGATGCCCGGGCCGTCGTCGCGGACCGTCACCGTGACCGCCTCGTCGTCGTCCTCGACGAGCAGCCACGACGAGCCGCCGCCGTGCCGCCGCGCGTTGTCGACGGCCGCGCCCACCGCGGCCGCCAGCTCCCGGGCCACGCCCGCCGGGAGCAGCACCTGCGTGGCGGGCGCCGCCAGCCGTACGTCACCCCCGCCCGGCAGCAGCGCGACCAGGTCCGCCTCGCCCTCCGGCAGCGTCTCCACGCGGGCGCTGACCAGCCGGCGCAGTGCCGCCTCCTGCTCGGCGGCCAGCGCCGCCAGCTCCGGATCACCGCGCCGCGACACCAGAGCCAGCGCCTGCAGGACGCCGTCGTGCACCGAGCGGCTGAGGCGTTCGCGCTCGGCGTTGGCCGCCTGCAGGGCCACCGCGGAGGCGTAGGCCGTCTCCGCCCGCCGGGCCAGCTGAACGACGTAGCCGACCACCGTCCCCACCAGCAGCAGCAGAACCAGGCTGTTGACCGTCGGCTGGGAGATCCCGCCGCGCTCGAGAACCGCTCCCGCCCCGACGGCCACCGCGGCGACCGCGCCCCCCACCCAGCCGGCCCAGACCGCCCAGGCCATCACCGGCGTCGCGGCCCAGCTCACCGTCAGCGTGGGGTCCCCCGCCCGGATGAGCTCGGGCTCGAGCACGGCCACCGAGCTCAGCAGCGCCGCCAGCGTCACGACCAGGTCGAGCACCAGCAGCGGCCAGCGACGCCGGCGCCGGTCGGCGTAGAGGTAGGACGCGGCCGCGGTCCACACCGCCATCGCACCGAGCACGACCCACCCGAGCCTCGGCCGGGCGTAGGTGTCCGAGTAGGCGACCATCGAGGCACCGGCGTAGACCAGCGCGGCCAGCCGGTAGATGGCGATCGCCCGCCACAGGGCGGTGTCGAGCCGCACGGGAGGGCTAGCCGGCGCGGCGGACCGGCTCCGGGACGTCGCCCGCAGGCAGCGCCCGCGCCTTGCGCGCGTTCTCGAGCTCGGCCTTGGCCTGCGTGGCGTACTGGTCGACGTACTCCTGGCCGGACAGGACCATCAGCTCGTACATGATCTCGTCGGTGACCGAGCGCAGGACGAAGCGGTCTGCCTCCATGCCGGCGTAGCGGCGAAAGTCCAGCGGCCTGCCGATGCGGATCTCCACCTTGGCGATCTTGGGGATGAGGCGCCCGGCGGGCTGGATCTCGAACATGCCCACGAGCCCGACGGGGATGACCGGGACATCGGCCTCGAGGGCCATGCGGGCCACGCCGGTCTTGCCGCGGTAGAGCCGCCCGTCGGGCGAGCGGGTGCCCTCGGGGTAGAGCCCGAGCAGCTCGCCGTCCTGGAGCACCTTCAGCCCGGTGCGCAGCGCCGCCTCGCTCGCCTTGCCGCCGGAGCGGTCCAGCGGGATCATCCCGACTCCGCGAAAGAAGCGCTTCTGCAGCCGGCCCTTCAGGCCGCGGCCGGTGAAGTAGTCGCTCTTGGCGAGGAAGGTGACCCGCCGCGGCACGACCAGCGGGATCATGAGGTTGTCGAGGAAGGTGGTGTGGTTGCCCGACAGGATCGCGGCGCCCTCGGCGGGCAGGTTCTCCAGGCCGGTCACGCGGGGGCGGAACAGCAGCCGGAGGATCGGGCTGAGCACCGCCTTGACCAGCCAGTAACCCATCGTCCCTCCTTCCGCTGATCGCCGAGGCTGTCACACTAGAGGCCGCGTGCTGAGAGCAGCCGGGCTCCCGCGGAGCCCCGCGCACGAGCCGATCGCCGCCGCGGAGCAGCAGCCGGAGGGGCCCTGCCCCGCGGGCGGCATGCATGCGACGATGCAAGCGGCGGTTCCCGTCGCGCCCGCCCTCTACGACCCGTCAGGGAGTTCGTCGTGGCCATCCCCGTCCTTGCCGGCGCAGAGCCGATCGACCTGGCCGGCGGCCCGGTCGGGGCGCTCCTGTGCCACGGCTTCACGGGGACGACCGCGAGCATGCGTCCGTGGGCCGAGCACCTGGCCGCCGCCGGGCTGACCGTGCGGGCGCCGCGCCTGCCCGGCCACGGGACCCGCTGGCAGGAGCTGAACACCACGCAGTTCTCCGACTGGTACGGCGAGCTCGAGCGCTCCTTCGACGACCTGCTGGCCCGCTGCGAGACGGTGTTCGTGATGGGCCTGTCGATGGGCGGCACCCTGTCGCTTCGCCTGGCCGAGCTGCGCGACGAGGTCGCCGGCCTGGTGCTCGTCAACACCTCGCTGACCACCGAGCGCAAGCAGGCTCAGCTCCTCCCCCTGCTGTCGCGGGTGCCGGGGCTGCTGACGCTGGTGCCCTCCAGCCCCGCCATCGGCAGTGACATCAAGAAGGAGGGCGAGAAGGAGCTGGCCTACGAGCGCACGCCGCACCGGGCGTTCGCCTCGCTGCAGAAGGCCTGGCCGGTCGTGTGCGCCGACCTGCACCGCATCACCTGCCCGGTGCTGGTCTACCGCAGCCGGGTCGACCACGTCGTCGAGCCGATCAGCGGGCGGATGCTCCTCGAGGGCATCAACCGCACGCGTCCCACCGCTGCTGTCACGGAGCGGATCCTCGAGAACAGCTACCACGTCGCCACGCAGGACAACGACGCGCCGGAGATCTTCGCCGGCAGCCTCGACTTCGTCCGGGCGCACGCGCCCGCCGCCGCGGGCTGAGCCGGCCCGTGACATGAGCGACACGACATGACCGACACCTCCTCGCCGGCCTCAGGGTCCGGCCGCGGCCGGCGCAGCAACGGGCTGCCGTGCGCCGACTGGGGGGCACTGGTCGACCTCGACCCGCGCCTGTCCGAGGCGCTGCTGTCCAGCCTGGGCTCGGCCGGGGTGGCCGCCTACGTCGAGCCCGCCACCGGTGAGGACGTGTTCTCCCGGGCCGCCCAGCACCCGCTGCGACCCCTGGACCGGCTGTGGGTCGACCCGGTACGCGCCGACACCGCCCGCCAGGTGGTCACCGCGGAGGTCGCCGACCTGACCACGCTGCTGGCCGAGGACGACCCGGGAGCGACCGCCCACGGCTTCGTGCAGGCGGTCCCGCGCACGGCGGCCGCCCGGGTCCTGATGCCGCCCGCGCTCCCGGACCCGCCCTCGCGCCGGTCGACCGCCGGTCGCCCCGCAGCGGGCGGATCGGCCGACCCGCCGCCGGCGCAGGGCGCGCCCGCCACCGACCCCGCCCCTGGCGCCTCCCCGCCGGGTGCCGGCTCCCCGGGCGCCAACTCCTCTGGCGCCACCCCGCCGGGCGCCGCGGCGACCGGCTCCGCGCAGGCCGGCCCCGCAGGACCGGCCGACCTCCCGCCCGGCCAGAGCGGTGCCTCCCCGAGGGACCCCGCGCAGAGCGGTGCCGGGCAGGGCGGTCCGCCGGCAGGCACCGGCGGCGCACCAGGCGGACCCTCCCCCTCCGGACGGCCCGACGAGGGGCGGGGGTCCTCGGCGGCCGACGACGAGATGTTCCGCCAGATCGTCGCCGGCTACAGCCGGGGCGCCGAGGGCCCCGTACCGCCGTGGCCGGTCTCGGAGGACCTCGACCCGCCGCGTCGTCTCCCACCCACCCGTCGTCCCGATCGGCCCCAGCGCCACGTCCGGCCCGAGTCGGCGCAGCGACCCAGCCGGCCGGAGCCGGCCGAGCCGCCGCCACCCGAGGCGAAGGACAGCGCGCCGGAGCGGCGGGAGGAGGCCGAGGACGCGCTGCCGGGCTGGGTGGAGCCGGCGGCGCTCGAGGACGACGGCCACTACGTACCGCCGCCGCCGCCCCCCATCCCCCGCCTGGCCCCGAAGAAGGTCGCGGCGGCGCTCACTCTGCTGGTCGGCTTCCTGCTGATGTTCGTGCCCGGACTGCTGCTCCAGCCCCGGACCGTCGGGGTCGCGATCTTCGGGGTCCTGCTCACGCTGGCCGGGGCGGGGGCGCTGGTCTACCTGATGCGCGATCCCCCACCGGACGAGACGGACCCGGACGACGGCGCGGTCGTGTGAGTGCCAGCGAGGTGCTCGAGACGCGCGGCCACCTCATGGACAGCGGGGTGCTGGCCCGGGTGCTCGACGACGTGCTGGCGTACGGCGGCGACTACCGCATCGACCGGCTGGACGTCGGCCGGGCGCACGAGGACGAGTCGTACGCCCGGATCGTCGTGTCGGCGGAGGACGACCAGACGCTGGTGCGCCTGCTCATGCGCCTGCAGGGCCACGGCGTCAATCAGGTGGACCCCGGCACGGCGCTGCTGCGCGAGGCCGAGCGCGACGGGGTGTTCCCGGACGACTTCTACTCCACGACCAACCTCGAGACCGTCGTCCGCATCGACGAGACCTGGGTGCCCGTCGAGCAGCCCGAGATGGACTGCGGGCTGGTGGTCTTCGGCGGCCGGGTGCGCACGGTCCCCGTCTCGGACGTACGCGCCGGCGACGTCGTCGTGTGCGGCGCCTCCGGCGTGAAGGTCGTGCTGCCGCTGCGCGAGCACAGCACGACGGACGGCAGCTTCGAGTTCATGTCCTCCGCCGTGTCCAGCGAGAAGCCGCAGTCCCTGCTGCTGCGCCAGATCGCCGAGCAGATGCGGGAGGTCAAGAGCGAGGGGGGCAAGATCCTGTGGGTCGCGGGCCCGGCGGTCGTCCACACCGGGGCCGCGCCGGCGATGGTCGCGCTGGTCGAGGCCGGCTACGTGGACGTGGTCTTCGCCGGCAACGCGCTGGCGACGCACGACATCGAGGCGGCGCTGTACGGCACCTCCCTCGGCGTCGACCTCGCGGCCGGCAAGGGCGTGGAGCACGGCCACGAGCACCACATCCGGGCCATCAACGCGATCCGCAAGGCGGGCTCCATCGCCGACGCCGTGCGGCAGGGCGTCCTGACGAGCGGCGTGATGCACTCGCTGGTCACCTCCCAGAAGCCGTTCGTCCTGGTGGGCTCGGTACGCGACGACGGGCCGCTGCCGGACGTGCACACCGACGTGATCGCCGGTCAGCGGGCGATGCGCGCCCAGCTGCCCGGGGTCGGCTTCGCGATCATGGTCGCGACGATGCTGCACTCGATCGCGACCGGCAACCTGCTGCCGGCGTCGGTCCCGCTGGTCTGCGTGGACATCAACCCCGCGACGGTGACCAAGCTGTCCGACCGCGGCTCCTCGCAGGCGGTGGGCATCGTCACCGACATCGGGCTGTTCCTCGAAGGCCTCGCCCGCGAGCTGGTTCCGGGCTTCGTCGCCGGATGAGCCGGGGCGGACGCTCCGGAACCCCCGCCCCTCCCGAGGGCGCACCTCGTGGGGCGCAAGCCGAGGCGCGGGAGGCCGCACAGCCCGACGCGACGTCGACCCGCTGGTCCTCCCCGGACCGCCGGCTCGCCCTCGGCGCGGTCGGCGTCTTCCTGGCCGTCCGCGCTGCCACCGCTGTCGCGTTCGCCGTCGTCGCAGCCCTGTCCGACCTGCCGCAGGACACCGCCTACCGGGCCTGGGATGCGTTCCACTTCCTCAACATCGCCGACCAGGGCTACCCGCGCGAGCTCGAGACCGACCCCTCCAGGAAGGTCGGCCCGAGCGAGATCGCCTTCTTCCCAGGCTTTCCGCTCGCTGTGGCCGGCTTGTCGTGGCTGCTCCCCGAGGTGCTTGCCGCCCTCACGGTCGCGGTCCTCTCGGGTGCCGTCGCGGCCGCGGCTGTCGCGGTGCTGGTGGCCGACCTCACCGACCGGCGCACCGGCCTGCTCGTCTCCGCGCTCTGGTCGGTGCAGCCGTGGTCCTTCGTGCTGTCCGTGCCCTACTCCGAGGGGCTCTTCACCGCGGCGGCAGCCACCTGCCTGCTGGCGCTGCACCGCGGCCACTGGGCCGTCGCGGGGGCCGCGGCACTGGTCGCCGGCCTCGTCCGGCCGACCGGGCTGGCGCTCGCGGTGGCCTGCCTCGTCGCCGCCGTACCGGCCCTGCGAGCCGGGCATCGGCGGGCGCTCGCGGCGCCGCTGATCGCCCCGTGGGGGGCGCTGGGCTACCTCGCCTGGGTCGGTGACCGGATGGGGCGTCCGGACGCGTGGTTCGCCGCCCAGGAGGGCGGGTGGGGGATGCGCTTCGACGGCGGCCGGTCCACCCTCGCCGACGCCGTGGCGCGGCTGGTGTCGCCCACCGTCAACCCCCCGTCGACCGCGGTCACCTGCTACGTGCTGCTGGCCTCGATCCTCGTCGTCGTCTACGTCGCCCGCGGGCGGTGGACGCCGCCGGTGCTCACGTACGTGCTCCTGGTCGTCGCCCTGTCCTACGGGTCCAGCAACGGGCTCGTGCACATCCCGCGCTTCCTGATCCCCGCCTTCCCGCTGCTGATCCCCCTCGCCGTGGTGCTGCTGCGCCTGCCGAGGCGCCTGCTCACGGCGCTGCTCCTGACCGCTGCGGCGCTCACGTCGGTCGGCGGGGCGCTGTGGCTGACGCACCTGCCGTACGCCCCCTAGGGAGCTGCGAGCCGCCGGGTCCGGGAGGGGCCGGTCTGTCCGGGGGTCGGGTCCTCGGCCAGGTCGACGACCAGCGGCAGGTGGTCGCTGACCGGTCCCGGATCGGGCCGCTGAACCTGCGCGACCTGCAGCCTCGGGTCGACGAACACCCCGTCGATGCGCCGGTCCGGTGCACGCGCCGGGAAGGTCGGCCCGCACCCGGCGGCCGCATCCACCAGGCCGGCCGACAGCGCCGCCCACGCCGGGCCGCCGGGCTCCTCGTTGACGTCCGCCCCGACGACCAGGAGGTGCTGCGCCGGGACGCGCCCCCGCATCTCCCGCGCGGTCTCGGCGCGGGCCGCCGGGTCGAGGTCGAGGTGCGTGCCGAGCACCGTCAGGCGCCGCCCGCCCACCTGTAGCACGGCGAGCACCGCGCCGCGCCGGTGCAGCCCCGGGCGCCGAGGCAGGCGTACCGCCTGCGCCTGGTCGACGACGACACGCGCGGAGACGAGCAGCAGGTTGCCGGCCGCGGGTGCCCCGCCGACGACGCGTACGAGACCCGAGCGGCGGGCGAGCAGCTCGACCGACCAGCGCCACAGCAGCAGCCGGGGAGCTTCCTGGATCAGCGCCACGTCCGGCTGCAGCCGGGCGAGGGTGGCGGCCACTCCACGGGAGTCGTCGCGCAGGGACCGGACGTTCCAGCTGACCACCCGCATGTCAGCCGGCGAGGGGCTGGCGATGGTTCGGCGCCGGCGGATGGTTCGGCGCCGGCGATCCCGGCAGAGGGACTACCGGCGGCGGCGGGGGGTGGGCAGCCGCGGCTGCTCGAGGAAGGTCTTGACGCCCGCCAGCATCTCGGCCCGCCCGGCCTGCTCGCCGTCGCGCTCCCAGATGTGCCGCCCGCAGGCCGGGCAGCTGTGCAGCACCAGGGTCACGCCGCGGGCGGTGACCTCGATGCTCGACATGGCCCGGGAACAGCAGGTGGCGGTGGCGGACGTCGACTGCGCGGTCGGTGAGGTCATGACGGACACCGTGCCCCAGGCGGAGCGGCGGCGCCATGGCCCGTAGGGACCACACCATGACTATCTCGGGCATATCTCGGGCAGCAGCCTCAGCGGTGCCGGGCGAGGTCAGCGGCCCCCACCAGGCCCGCGTCGTTGCCCAGCGCCGCCAGCCGGATCTGCGCGTGCGGCCGCGCCGCGGTCCCCGTCAGCCGCTCGGCGAACACCCGCCGCGCCGGCCCCAGCAGCAGCTCCCCGGCGTCGGCCACCCCGCCGCCGATGACGAACGTGCCCGGGTCGAGGATCGCCGCGAGGGCGGCCAGACCCTGCCCCAGCCAGCCCCCGACCTCCTCGAAGCAGTCGAGCGCCGCCGGGTCGCCCTCGCGCGCCGCCTCGGTGACCTCCGGCGCCTCGATCCCCTCGGGCCGGCCGCCGCCGAGCTCGAGCAGCCGCTTGCCGTACGCGCGCTGCACGTCGGCGATCTCGCGGGCCTCACGCAGCAGCGCCCGTCCCGAGCAGTACTGCTCCCAGCACCCGTGCTGCCCGCAGCCGCAGCGCCGGCCCGACTCGCTGACCCGCATGTGCCCGAACTCCGCGCCGACGCCGTAGCGCCCGCGGTAGAGCACGCCGTCCAGGACGATCCCGCCGCCGATCCCCGTCCCGACGGTGACGACGACGAGGTGCTTCTCCTCGCGTCCCGCCCCGAAGCGGTGCTCGCCCCACGCCGCCGCGTTGGCGTCGTTCTCGACCACGACGGGCAGGCCCACCCGCGAGCTGACCGCCTGGCGCAGCGGCTCGTTGCGCCAGGACAGGTTGGGGGCCACGAGCACGGTCGAGCGGTCGGCGGAGATGAACCCGGCCGCGCCGACGCCGACGGCCTCCACCTCGGCTCCGGCCGGCGTGCGCTCGCGCAGGTCCGCCACGCAGGACGCGATGACGTCCTCGACGTCCACCGGTGACGCCGACGGGGTGCGCTGGCGCGTACGCGCCAGGATGGTGCCGGCCTCGTCGACCAGTCCCGCCGCCACCTTCGTCCCGCCGACGTCGACGCCGATGGTGAGCATCAGTCCTCGCGGACGTCGATGTGCTCGACCGGGGAGCGACCTGTCGGCGGGGCACTGTCCGGCGAGCGCCCGAGCAGGGTGCTGCGCAGGGCAGCGACGACGGAGGCGGCCGCGTCCAGCAGGTGCTCGACGGTGTCCGGCTTCACCTGGCGCAGCGCCGTGATGCTCTGGCACAACGGGCACACCGTGCACTCGGCGGCGCCGGTCGCCAGGTGCTCGGTGTCCAGCAGGCCGCCACTGCGGCTTCTCGCCCAGTCCTCGATCGCCGCGAACAGCTTGCCGGCCTCCTCGGCCGCCGAGCCGTGCGGCGGGGCGCTCACGTGCGCATCCAGACCGCGGGGTCGGGCTCGAACCGCACGACCAGCCGGCCATCGGTGAGCGCCGCCCCCGCCACGGTGCACCGGCGCAGCGCGCTCGGCAGCGCCAGGACGCGCCGGTGGCCCGCCACGGTGAGGATCAGCTCGTCCCCGGACCGGGCCAGGCGCAGGTCGGAGCTCCGGGCGAGGGGGAGCGCCATCGACAGCTCGAAGCCGTCGGCCGTCCGCTCCACGCCGACCAGGTCGGCCGCCTCGGCGGCGGGCGCGGCCGGGTCGTCCTCGCCGTACAGCGCTGTCCCGAGCTCGGTCAGCGCGGCCAGCCCGACCGGCTCGCTGGCGCGGTAGGCCAGCTCGCGCACCGGCAGGCCCCCGGCGTCGACCCGCACCGCCGCCAGCTGCTCGGCCTGCGCCGCGGCCCACCCCGCCAGGAACGGCTCGTCGGAGGGCGGGAACACCCGGTTGGCCAGCAGCGCGTCGACGCGGTAGCCGTAGAGCGCGAGCGAGGTCAGCGTGCGGCGGGCCTCCGCGACGACGACCGCCTCGGGGGTGAGGACGAGGCGCACCGACGTCGAGGGAGCGGTGAGCATGGCGCGTACGCCGAGCAGCTCGGCGTGCAGCCGCTCGACCGCGTCGAACAGGTCCTCGCGCGGGACCACCGGCCCGGACACCCGCGACAGCAGCGGGCGCACCGCCCGCAGGGCCCGGCGCTGGGCGGGGAACACGCGCTCGACGTACCAGGTCAGCGCCTCCGGCAGGGCCAGCAGCCGCAGCGTCTCCCCGGTCGGCGCGCAGTCCACGACGACCAGGTCCCAGGGCCCGGTCGTGACCTGCCGGGTGACCTCGAGAAGGGCGAGGACCTCCTCGGCGCCGGGCAGGACGGTGAGCTCCTCGGCCTGCAGCGCGTCGACCCCGGCCCGTTCGAGCAGGGTCAGCAGGTAGGCCTGCACCTCGCGCCAGGTCCGCTCGAAGGCTGCCTGCGCGTCGACCTGCATGGCGTAGAGCCCGGTGTCGACCTCGGTGGGCGTCGCGGCCAGCGCGACGTCGAGCGCGTCGGCGAGCGAGTGGGCCGGGTCGGTCGACAGGACCAGGGTCTTGCTCCCGCGCGCCGCGGCCGCTGCGGCGGTGGCGGCGGCCGCCGTCGTCTTGCCCACCCCGCCCTTGCCGGTGAACAGCAGGACGCGCACGGGCTAGCCCTGCGCCCGAGAGGACTCGACGCGCTTCTTGAGCTCCCGCAGGGCGCTGTCCATGATCATGCGCTCGGCCTTGCGCTTGAACGTCCCGAGCATCGGCATCGCGATGTCGACCGCGAGCTTGTAGGTCACGAGGGTGCCGGCCGGGTCCGGCGCGAGCGCGTACGACCCGACCTGCGCCTTCTGCAGTGAGCTCTTGCCGACCAGCTTCCAGCTGACCCCGTCCTCGGCCCAGACGTATCGCAGGACGTACTCGTCCTTCAGCACCCCCGCGTCCATGTGGAACCGCGCCTGCGCGGGCCGCCCCTCGGGGTCGGTCTCGAGGACCTCCGCCCGCTTGATCTGGCCGGTCCACTCCGGGTAGCTCGCGATGTCGGCAATGACGGCCAGCACCTCGTCCGGCGGGGCGCCGATGGAGATCGTCGAGGTCGCGAGGTCAGCCATGGCTGCGCAGGCTAGTACTCGACCGAGAAGGGTGTCCCGGTGCCTCGGAAGTGGCCCACGTTGACGCACTCGGTACGTCCGATGCGGATGCGGCTGCGCAGCGGCTGGTGCACGTGCCCGAACAGCACCAGTCCCGGGGAGGTGTCCCGGATCGCGTCGAGCACCGCCGCGCTGCCCCGCTCGAACCGGCGCGCCTCCACGTCGTAGAGCAGCCCGGGCACGTCCGGCGGGATGTGGCAGGCCAGCACGTCGACCGCCCCGACCGCGGCCACCTTCGCCGCGTAGGTCTCGTCGTCGATCTCGTACGGGGTGCGCATCGCCGTCTGCAGCCCCCCGCCGACGAAGCCCCAGGTGCGCCCGCCGATCTCGGCGACCTCGCCGTCGAGGACGCTGTGCCCCGGCTTGGTGAACTCCGGCCACAGCGCCGGCAGGTCGACGTTGCCGTAGGTCAGGTAGGTCGGCTCCGGCATCGCCCCGAACAGCTCGGCGTACTGCGCCCGCACCGCCGCCTCCAGGACCTCCCGCGGGTCACCGGCGAGCGAGCCCCACAGCCCGCGGGAGAACTCGCGCGCCTCGTCGAACTGCCGCGCCGTCCGCAGCGCCACGAGCCGCTCCGCATGCGCCGCACCGAACAGCCCGGCGAAGATCCCCCGGCTGCTGTCCTCGTAGTCCAGGAACAGCACCAGGTCGCCGAGGCAGACCAGCACGTCCGCCCCGTCCCCCGCCCGCGCGAGCGCCTCCGCACTGCCGTGGACGTCGCTCACCACGTGGACCCGCACCAGGACGACTGTAGGTCCGGGTGCGGAAGCCACACCGGCGTCCCGCACGTCGCGGGTGAGGGCCCAGGGCGGGTTGCGCCCGGGAGCCGGAACGCGAGCCCGCGGGTGAGGGCCAGAGCAGGAGCGCGCGCCAGTGCCCGTGCGCGTGAGGTGCTGGCGCCTGGCGCGGGATGGCCCGGTCGGCGGTCGCGTGTAGGCGTGCCGCCGGGCGACGGGCTCCGCCGGGGGTGCCCGGCTAGCCACCAGGCCCCCTCGCCCACCCGAGAGGTCCGAGCCACCGGCCGTCTCTGAGTCGGATGATGTTGCCGCCGCTGTGCAGGTCGTGGTGGGTCTGCTCGCACACCGTGACGCTGTCGGCGAGGCTGGTGGTGCCGCAGGCCGCCCAGGGGGTGGCGTGGTGGGGGGTGAGGCGGCTGCCGGGTCCGCGGGAGCAGCCGGCGGCTTGACACCGGCCGCCGGTCTCGATCAGCTTGGCCCGCCGTTCGTGCGCTTTGAGGGTGCGGGCGGTGTGGCTGGTCTCGATCACCTTGCGGCCCAGGGACAGCACGAAGCGGGTGAGCTCGCTGTCGCACCACCACTGCCGGATCAGGCTGACCGGCAGGGTGGCTCCGGAGCCGGCGACGGCGGGCAGCGCCCCGGGCGCGCTGTGCAGCGTGTCCAGGCCGACGGTGACGTTCAGGTGCGGCGCGACCTTGTCCCGCGGGCCGCTGATCCCGGCGTCGAGGTAACGCCGCAGTCCGTTCTTGAGCGCGTCGTGGCGGCGTTGGCGCAACGACCGCGGACCACCGCAGGTCGGCAGGTCCTCGACCAGGGTCCAGCCCTCCTCGCGCAGCTGGCTGTAGGCGGCCGTGTCAGCGGGGTTGTCCTGGTCGACGGCGAGCTCGGCGTTGAGCAGCGTGTCCAGCAGCTCACCGCATTCCAGGTCCAGCTCACCGTCGCAGATCTCCCACCCCGACCCGTCGTCCTTGCGGCGCATCCCGAAGCCCCGGTCGGCGTGCGCGTCAGCGGCCCGCCGCTCCAACTCGCCCGGTAGGACCGCGTCGAGCAGCCGGGACAGCGCTGCGGGCAGCAGGCCCGCCTCCACGTGCCGGGCCAACAGCACGAACCCGGCTTCGAGCCGACGGAGCTCGCTGACCTGCCGGCCGGCGATGTCGGTCAGCTCGGTGACCAGCGGCATGAGCAGCGGGCTGTCCTCCTCCAGCCCCCCGTGGGCTTCGCACACCAGCTGGCGAATCCCGTCGACGATCACTGCGGTGACGACCTGCTGGCCGTTCTGGCCGTCGATGAGCCCGTCCGGGCGGTCGACGTGCCGGCGCAGCTGGGTCAGCGCCGCTGCGACCCGGCGGGCGCCCTGCACCGACAGCCGCCGTGCACTCAGCTCCGCGCTGACCAGCGGCAGGCCCCCGAGCCGGCGGGCCAGCGCCACCTCGGCGCGGTCCAGGCTGGTCTGCTGCTGCGCCACCCAGCTCGCGGTGGAGGGCGCACCGGCCAGGGTGTGCAGCTGGCGCCGGTCGACATCAGCCACCCGGCTGAGCACCACCGCGTGCAGCGCCTCGAGCTGGGTGAGCAGCACACCGGCTTCGAGCAGCGCCTGCGACCCGGGCAGGTCAACCGCGCCCTGCGCCGCCACCGCGCTGACCGCGTCCACCACCGCCTGGGCCGGCCCGGACAGCACAGGGGGCGCAGGCTGCGCGGGCGTCGGGAAGTCCACGATGACTGCCACTGCCCCACCTCCCGACGCGCGACTCGAACTTGTGTTCGAATCCTACCTCGGTTCCCGCCGCTGCGCAAGCCCTGGCGACCGCGAATCCGCCTGTGCCGAAGGGCTTTGGCGGCACAGACAGCCAGCGGGCGCAAGGACCACAGGGAGATCTGTGGACGACCCGGCCCGCCGAGCCAACACCCGTGAGGAGGGCCGCCAAGCTCCACGACTGATCGGCCGACGGACGGCAGCGGTTGGCGATGCGTTGGCCCGACCCGAGCCGCGTGCCCGACCCGAGCCGCGTGCCCGACCCGAGCGGCGCGTGCCAACCCGAGCCGCGTTCCCGACCTGAGCCGCGTTCCCGACCCAGCCGCGTTCCCGATCCGAGCGGCGCGTGCCAACCCCAGCCGCATTCCCGACCCGAGCCGCGTTCCCGACCCGAGCCGCGTGCCCGACCGAGCCGCGTTCCCAACCACAGCCGCGTTCCCGACCGACCGGTGCCCCGGCCCGCCCGTCCTCGCCGCGATCTCAGTTCGAGATCAGGATGAGCACCACCGTCATGGCGATGAAGGCCAGGACGACGCCCGCGGCCAGCCAGATCCGCTGCGCCCGGCTCAGGACCGTGAGGTCCCCGACGAGGGGCAGCTCGAGCAGCGGCGCCTCGCCCTCGCGTACGCCGGCAAGGAACCCGGCGCCGCAGCCGGCACAGGCCGACAGGTCGAACGCGTTGCCGCGCCCGCACGCCGTGCACGGCCAGGAACGCCCGGCCGGGCCGCGGCCGGCCTCAGCCCCAGCCCCAGCGCCGGCCCGAGCCTCAGCCCCAGCCCCAGCGCCGGCCCGAGCCCCAGCCCCAGCCGCAGCGCCGGCCCCAGCCCCAGCCCCAGCCCCAGCCCCAGTCTCAGTCCCAGCCCGTCCGGCCGGCAGCCCCAGCGCCTCGGCAGGCGCGGTGAGCGGATCGAGCACCTCCCCGCCGTACGGCTGATAGTCCAGGTCCGGCCCCGCCACGACCGCCGGCCTCGCGACGGCCACCGGCTCCGGGGGGCGCAAGTCGTGGTAGCAGAGCGTGCACCAGGGCGCGTCAGGGCGTACGGCGGCCGCGCAGGCGGGGCAGCGCAGGTCAGCCGCCGGGGTCAGCACGTCCCACTGGTCCACGCTTGCGCTGTCGGCAGTCGGGCCCGACGACTTGACCCGGCGCCCCGGATCGGGCGCTCCGGCCGGCACCCGGACGACCCCCCGTCAGCCCCCCGTCGACCGGCCCCCGCAGACCCCCCCACCCAGAGCCGCCCGCGCGCAGAGCCGCACCGGGAACGGCCGGTCCAGCCCCAGCACCTCGTCCCCCCGCGTGCCCGGCCTCCGCGTACCGTCCCCCACCAGCTCCAGCACGGTCACGCTCACCTCGTCCGGGTCGACGATCCAGTACGACTCCACGCCGCTGTCCTCGTTCAGGCCGCGCTTGAGCAGGAGGTCCTTGGAACGGGTCGACGGCGAGAGCACCTCCACCGCCAGCAGCAACGGCCACCCCAGGACGCCAACCTGTGGCGGCGCGCTAAATTGACCAGCAGCCGGGCCGAGCCTCCCTGCAGCCCGGCACGTACGACCGAGGAGCTCAGGTGCAGGAGTACTCCACCCCCCAGGCCGTCGAGGTCGACCCGTCGGCGGCGCTGACCGACGCCGTACGCGAGCGGGCCGCCTCGTCCCCCGAGGCCGTCGTCTTCACCCGCAAGGTCGACAGCCGGTGGGTGCCGGTGACCGCGAAGGAGTTCGACACCGAGGTACGCGCCCTCGCCGCCGGCCTGATCGCCAGCGGCGTCGGGCCGGGCGACCGGGTCGGCCTGATGAGCAAGACGCGGTACGAGTGGACGCTGTGCGACTACGCCATCTGGACGGCCGGCGCCGTCACCGTGCCGATCTACGAGACGTCCTCCGCCGAGCAGGTGCAGTGGAACCTCAGCGACTCGGGCGCGGTGGGCGTACTGCTCGAGTCGCCCTCCCACCAGGCGACGTTCAACGAGGTGCGCGGGCAGCTGTCCGGCGTCACCGGCGTGTGGCAGATCGACGGCGGAGGGCTGGAGCAGCTCGCCGCCGCCGGGCGCGACGTCCCGGAGTCCGAGCTGGAGGCGCGCCGGGCCGGCCTCACCACCGACAGCCTCGCGACGATCATCTACACCTCCGGCACCACCGGCCGGCCCAAGGGCTGCGAGCTCACCCACGGCAACCTGGTCGGCACGGGGCGCAGTGCCAAGGAGGTCCTGCCGGAGCTGTTCAATCCGAACGGCTCGACGCTGCTGTTCCTGCCGCTCGCGCACGTGTTCGCCCGGCTCATCCAGACCGCGTGCGTGGAGAGCGGCGCCCGGATGGGACACACGGCCGACATCAAGGCGCTGCTGCCGGACTTCGCGAGCTTCCAGCCGACGTTCATCCTGTCGGTGCCGCGGGTGTTCGAGAAGGTCTACAACACCGCCAAGCAGAAGGCCCACGCTGACGGCAAGGGCAAGATCTTCGACCGCAGCGAGCACGTCGCGATTACCTACAGCGAGGCGCTCGACAAGGGCGGCGCCTCGCTGCCGCTCAAGGCGCAGCACAAGCTGTTCGACAAGCTCGTCTACTCCAAGCTGCGGGCCGCGATGGGCGGCAAGGTGGCCTGGGCCGTCTCGGGCGGCGCCCCGCTGGGCGCGCGCCTCGGCCACTTCTACCGCGGCATCGGCATCACGATCCTCGAGGGCTGGGGCCTGACCGAGACCACCGCGGCCGGCAGCGTCAACACCCCCGCCAACCTGCTGATCGGCTCCGTCGGCCGCCCCTCCCCCGGCGTCACGGTCCGCATCGCCGAGGACGGCGAGATCCTCATGGCCGGCGAGAGCGTCTTCCGGGGCTACTGGCACAACGCCACGGCAACCGGCGAGGTCCTGGCCGACGGGTGGTTCCACACCGGGGACATCGGTGAGCTCGACGACAAGGGCTACCTGACGATCACCGGGCGCAAGAAGGAGATCCTCGTGACCGCGGGCGGCAAGAACGTCGCGCCCGCCGTGCTCGAGGACCGCCTGCGCGCGCACCCGCTGGTCAGCCAGTGCATGGTCGTCGGCGACCAGAAGCCCTACATCGCCTGCCTGGTCACCCTCGACCCGGAGGCCGTGCCGGCCTGGGCGAGTGCCAAGGGCAAGAGCGCGGACATGGCGGCTCTGGCCGACGACGAGGACGTACGCGCGGAGATCCAGCGAGCGGTGGACGAGGCCAACAAGGCGGTGTCCAAGGCCGAGGCGATCCGCAAGTTCACGATCCTCACCGAGGACTGGACCGAGGAGGGCGGGCAGATGACCCCGTCGCTCAAGCTCAAGCGGTCGGTCGTGATGAAGCAGTACGGGGCCGAGGTCGAGAAGCTGTACGCGGGCGCGAGAGAGTAGCCGGCAGGCGGGACGGCCTTCCACCGGCGAGCGGATCGCGGCCCTCTGCCGCACCTCTACCGCCGCTGCCTCCGAGGTTGCAGACTTCCCGCGTGGCCTCCCCCGCCGGCTCGACGTCAGCGTCGGCGCAGCTGCGCGCGCTGATCGCCCTGCGGGTCACGATGGTGCGCTCTCGCGGCGGCAAGATCGGGTTCCTGGTCCTGGCGCTGCTGGTGCCGCTGGCTCTGGTCGGTTCGGCGTCGGCTGGACAGTTCATCAACGAGGACCGGGCGTTCGAGCTGAGCCTGGTGACGCCGACCGTCTTCCTGGCGTTCGCGGTGCTCTCGCTCCTGTCACCTCTCGCGTCCGGCGGCGGGCAGGACCTCTACCCGCCCGAGCAGCTGGTGGCATACCCGGTACGCGCGAGCACCCAGTTCCTCTCCGGCCTCGCCGTCCTTCCTCTGAACCTGGCCTGGGTGACCCAGCTGCTGGCCGTCTGCGCGTCCGCCTTCCTGGTGCTGCCGTTGGCCGCGAGCTCCCTGGCGGCAGCTGCGCTGCTGGCGGCCTACGTGCTCGCCGTCTCCGCCGCAGGCCAGCTGATCACGTGGTTCGCCATCGGCCTGCGCCGCAACAGGTTGGGCCGCCTCCTGGTGTGGGGTCTGGTGGCCGTCCTCGCGGCAGGGGGCCTGCTGGCAGTGCGGCTCATCGGAGCCACCGACATCCTGGACGCAAGCCCTACCACTGAGATCGTCCTGTCCATCGTGAGGGCGGGGACGGGCGAGGCCGCGGGAGAGCTGCCCACCCTGCTGCTTCTGCTCGCACTGGCCAGTGCGTGCCTGGCGCTTGGGTGGCGCACCTGCGCCTGGGCGCTGCGCCGCCCCGGCGACGCCGGCGTGTTCCGCGAGTCGAGGCCCGTACCTCGCCGGCTCGACTCGAAGTGCTCACTCACCACAGTTGACCGGGCCAGCATCTGGCGATCCTCCTCGCTGCGTCGAGGGATCCTCGTCCTCGGGCTTCTCCCCGGCGGCATCTCAGCCTTGCTCGGGATCGACTGGGCGACGCTCGTGATTCTGCCTGGCCTGGTCGCGGCGGGCGCCGGGCTGCTCTTCGGGGTCAACGCGTTCTGCCTGGACGGCACAGGCGCCGTCTGGCTGGCTTCTCTCCCGCACGATCCGAGGCTGGCCATCAGGGCCAAGACGCAGGTGCTCGCCGAGGCCTGCCTGGGGTGCGTACTCCTGGCTGTCGTCGCGGCTGTCCTGCGCGTCGACCGCCCGCCCACCGCAGCCGAGCTGAGCGCACTGCTGTGTGCGGTGGTCGCGACGATCGCAGCCGTGGTCGGCACCTGCCTGCGCTACTCCACGACGCGGCCCCACAAGGCGGAGCTGCGTGGGCCGCGAGACACCCCGGCGCCCCCCGGCGCCATGGCGGTCTACTCGCTCCGGCTAGCTCTCGGCACAACTCTCCTCGGCCTGGTGCTGTCCGGAACGGCTCAACTGGGCGTCTGGTGGCTCCCGTGGCTTCTCAGCATCCCCGCCCTCCTGCTAGCGGCACGACGCATCGTAGCCGCCTGGTCACTGTGGGCTCAGCCCTCCCAGCGAGCCTCGGTCGTCACGACCGTAGCCTCTGGTTGACCGGGGTGACCATGAGCATTCAGCCCTTCCGACATGGTGACCATGCGTAGGCTCACTAGCACGCCGTGAGCCGCGAACGCATGAGCCGCACGTCAGGGGGTCACAGGTGGGTCAGGAGGCAGATGACGCGTGCTGTAGAGGCCGTGTCTGTCCTTCGGGCGACAGCGACACGGAACCAGAAGAACCATAATCGAGTATGAGCCGGAACGAAGACAGGAGAAAGCCCCCGGTGGCCCCTCAACAGATCAGCAGCACCGCGCCGGCGAGAGCTACCGCCGCCGACCGGAAGGCGCAACGTCCTCCTGCGGTGCAACCTGCGCGAGATGAACAGGACGCAGTGTGAATCGCCGTATCGCGCTGTTGATGGCAGCCGTCATCATCGCAGGGCTGGGCACGACGCTGGTCTTCCTCTACGTCAAGTCTGCGGACGATCGCGCCATCGAAGCGCAGGCGCCGGTCAGCGTCCTCGTGGCAAAGCTGCCGATCGCGGCAGGGACACGGGTCCGGGATGCAGCCAACGCCGGCTCTTTCGAGGCGAAGGAGTTCCCGGCCGGAGCCGTGACACCTGGGGCACTTTCCAGCGTGGATGCGCTGGCCGATGCGGTGGCCGTGTCACCCATCCTCGTTGGCCAGCAGATCCTGGGAGCGATGTTCAGCACGGCAGGGACGCCCTCTGCGGGCAGCAGTCTGGCACTGCAGCCGGGCCAGATGGCTGTGAGTGTGGAATTCGCTGTCCCACAGCAGCGGGTCGCGGGTTTCGTCGTGCCAGGAAGTGACGTGGTGGTCTTCGTCTCCGGCGCGATCGGAGGCGCTCCGGACGCAACGCGGGTGCTGATACCGCGGGCGAGCGTTCTGGCAGCAGGCCCAACGACCTTGACTCCTCCCAAGGACCCTGCGATGGCCAATGTCGAGCCGTTGCCCAAGGCGTTGATTACCTTGGCTCTGAACCAGACAGACGCGGAGAGGCTCATCTTCGCCTCGACGAGGAGCACCCTCTACCTCGGGCTGCTCAACGGCGCGTCCCAAGTCGCTCCCGACGCCGGTGTCACCGCCCGCGACCTCTTCGCCTAGATCGGAGAATCGTGACCGTCATCGTCAGCCTCGACCGTTTCGCGGCTGAGACGCTGCGAACAGCGATTGGCCCGGACACCGACATCCTGGACTCGCTTCAGGATGTCGGTGGCCACCTGGCCAGTCATCCAGCGGAGTCCGTCATCGTCGTGGCCCCATCGATAGACATGGAAGCCGCGCTCGCCCTCGCCGAATCGCTGCGGGTTGCCAAGCCACACATCGGCGTCGTCCTGGTGCGGCAGCGCGTGGACAGCACCCTCCTTGCCGAAGCGCTGCGATGCGGCGTCCGGGACGTTGTCGGCGACCGTGACCTGGCCGCCGTGAGCCACGCGGTACGTCGGGCCCGCGAACTGGCCGGCCGCATGAGGCAGTACAGCGACGAGGACCTCCGTGAGGAGGAGACCCGTCGGGGGAGAGTCATCACGGTCTTCTCGGCCAAGGGCGGGGCGGGCAAGACGACGCTGTCGACCAACCTTGCGGCAACGCTTGCCGACGGGGGGAAGCGCCAGGTGTGCATCGTCGACCTGGACTTGGCCTTCGGTGACGTCTCCATCGCGCTACAGCTCTTCCCGGCGCACACGATCTCTGACGCTGTGCCCTTGGCGGATACGCTGGACGTGAGCGGCCTGCAAGCTCTGCTGACCCAGCACTCGCCCGGTCTGTTCGCCTTGTCGGCCCCCCTGGAGCCCGGACAGGCGGAACACATCCCGGCCTCCCTCGTCACGGACCTCCTCACCATCCTCCGCAACCAATTCGACTTCGTCGTGATCGACACGCCGCCGGCCTTCACCGACCACGTGCTGGCCGCCTTCGACATCAGCGACGTGGTGGCCTTGCTTGCCACCCTGGACATCCCGGCGGTGAAGAACCTCAAGCTCTCGCTGGAGACACTGGAGCTTCTCAACTACCCGAGAGAGCGCTGGCGCGTCGTCCTGAATCGAGCCGACTCCAAGGTCGGGCTCGACATCAACGAGGTCGCCAAGTCATTGCACCTGACCATCGCCGCCCAGATCCCCTCGTCCAGAGCCGTGCCTGCGAGCATCAACCGCGGCGTCCCCATCGCGCTGGACGAGCCGCAGCATCCCGTCAGCCAGGCCATCCGGCTGTTCGCCGAGCAGCACGTCCTGCCCGCGGCAGGGGCTGGCCATGCTGCCATTCCGGCCTCGCTCCGCACCGATCGTCGCGGGCTCCTGCGCAGGAAGGCCAAGCAGATATGACCCTTGCGGATCGGCTAGCCAGGGCTAAGCGTGAGCGCGTCGACTCAACGACGCAGGATGCGGCGGAGAGTCTCAGCGGCGCAGCACCCGCCAGGCAGAAGCGCAGGACGACCGATCCGTTCGCCGAGCTGAAGCGGACGGTGCACGCCTCGCTGCTCGAGGCACTGGGGCCCAAGCTCTACGACGCCCGCATGACGCAGTCAGAGCTCGAGACCAAGGTGCGCAGCACGTTGCAGGAGGTTCTGTCGCGGGAGGAGACGCCCCTCACGGTCTCCGATCGGACGCGCATCTCACAGGACATCGCAGACGACATCCTTGGCTACGGACCGCTTGAGCCCTTCCTGCGTGACGCCGAGGTCACCGAGGTGATGGTCAACGGGCCACACTCGATCTACATCGAGCGGGCTGGACGTATCACGCCTGTGGATGCCGGCTTCACCGATGAGGCACACCTGCGCCGCACGATCGAGAAGATCGTGGCCAGGGTTGGGCGGCGGGTTGATGAGGCTAGTCCCATGGTGGACGCACGGCTGCCGGACGGCAGTCGAGTCAACGCGGTCGTCCCCCCGCTGGCGCTGGACGGTTCACTGCTGACGATTCGCAAGTTCGCAACTGATCCCTACCAGATCGAGGACCTGATCAGCTTCGGCACGGTGACCAGGCAGGTCGCTGACTTCCTCTACTCGTGCGTTGCGGGCCGGCTCAACGTGCTCGTCTCGGGCGGCACCGGCACCGGCAAGACGACGACGCTCAACGTCTTGTCCTCCTTCATTCCCGCGGAAGAGCGAATCGTCACGATCGAGGACTCTGCCGAGCTTCAGCTTCACCAGGAACACGTCCTGCGGCTCGAGACAAGGCCGCGCAACATCGAGGGTCGCGGCGAGGTCACCATCCGCGACCTGGTCCGCAACTCGCTGCGCATGCGCCCCGACCGCATCGTCGTAGGAGAGATCCGAGATGCCGCTGCCCTCGACATGCTGCAAGCGATGAACACCGGCCACGACGGCTCGATCTGCACGGTCCACGCCAACAGCCCGCGGGACGCGCTCGCGCGTGTCGAGACCATGGTCCTCATGGCCGGCATCGAGTTACCGATCCGCGCCATCCGCGAGCAGGTCGCAAGCGCGTTGGACCTGATCGTGCACCTGAGCCGTCTCAAGGACGGGAGCCGCCGGATCACCCACATCACCGAGGTCGTTGGCATGGAGGGCGACATCATCACCCTGCAGGACCTGTTCGTCTTCGATCACTCGGAAGGCTTCGACGAGGACAACCGCGCCTTGGGGCAGCTCCGGTCCATGGGGCTGAGGCCGAAGTTCCTCGATCAACTCGCCGCGAACAACGTGAAGGTCGACCCGAGTGCGTTCCGGATGGAGATCGGGCGGCGATGAGGCCATGGCGCGCCGTCGCCGCTTTGGTGGTTGCGGCCGGCCTCGCGGCGGGGCAAGCCGGACCAGTTCACGCTGAAGCCAAAGGCCGAATCGTCGGCATCCAGCCCGCCGACGGTAAGCTTCAGGTCTCCTTCAGCGTCGCCGGCCTCCTGCCAGGCGAGCAGATCGACATGTCCAGTGTCGACGTGACGCTCGCGGGCCAGCGACTGCAGGTGACCACGGAGAGTGCGTCCGCGGCGGCTGCCCGTACGGTCGTGCGGAGCGTCATCCTGGCCATCGACACCAGCGGGAGCATGGCTGGTCCGGGCATCACCGCGGCCCGGGCGGCCGCGGCGGCCTACTTGGACTCTGTGCCTGCTGACGTGCAGGTCGGCCTGGTGACCTTCTCCACGACCGCGCAGCTCCTCATCCCCCTGACCACGGATCGTGGGCCGATCAGGACGTCCGTGGCTGGCCTGCAAGCCAGGGGCGAGACAGCGCTGTATGACGCGGCAGCACTCGCGGCGAGAAGCTTTCCGGCAAGTGGCGACAGGCAGATCCTGCTTCTGAGTGATGGAGCCGATTCCGTCAGCAAGACCTCCCTGCCGCAGGTCACCGCTCTTCTTGCGCAGGGGGATATTGCGTTCAACGCCGTCGCCTTCCAGAACGCCGAGGTGCAAAGCACGCTCGAGCAGCTGACGGCCGCTGCCGGTGGTCGCTTGATCACAGCAGAGCAGACCTCGGAGCTGAGCGCCGCCTTCAGGCAGGCTGCGACCGACGACGGCAGCCAGATCGTGGTGACCGCTCCGCTACCCGCCGGTTTCACCGGCCGCGAGGGCACAGTGGTCATAAGAGCAGTGGCGGCTGGCCAAGAGCTGAGCGACTCAGCGCTCGCGGTGGGTTTGGCAGTTCCCACTCCGACGGCATCCCCCACGGCTAGTGGGCCACGGCCGGCGGAGCTTGCCCCAGCCTTTCTTCGTACACCTGCAACGCTCTACGGCGCTCTTGCTGCGATGTTCCTCGGCCTGTTGTTCCTTGTCGGGACTGCCGCGGTAGCGGTCCGTGGCCGGAACGCCGTGTCCGGGCAGCTGGCCATCTACACGCTCGGCGGGCGGGGCGTGCGAGTTCGGCAAGCCGTGGCAGACGATGGGCGAAACGCCATCTCACGCTCAGCTATGGGGGTAGCCGAGAAGGTCGTCAAGAGCAAAGACCTGGAGGCCCGGCTCGGGCAGCGGCTGGACGCCGGAGGCATTCCGCTCAAGCCGGCGGAGTGGCTTCTCCTGCACGTCGGGGTCGCCGTGTGCGCGCCGCTGCTGGTGCTGTTCATCACCAACGCCAACATCGTCCTCACCGTTCTGGCAGTGGTGCTGTCTGTCTTCGGGCCCTGGGGCTACCTGAAACTCAAGAAGCGGCTGCGCACTCGTGCCTTCCTGGCGCAGCTACCCGACGTCATGCAGTTGATGTCCGGGTCTCTGAGTGCAGGCTACTCACTACCCCAAGCCGTGGACGCTGTCGTTCGACAAGGAAACGAACCGGTGGCTAGTGAGTTCAACAAGGCCCTGATCGAGGCTCGAATCGGCGCTCCGATCGAGGATGCGCTGGAAGACGTCGGCACGCGAATGGACAGCGTGGACTTCGGCTGGGTGGTCATGGCGATCCGGATCCAGCGCGATGTCGGCGGAAACCTCGCAGAGATCCTCTCGACCGTGGCCGCCACCCTGCGTGAGCGCGAGCGGTTGCGCCGGCAGGTGCAGGTGCTCTCGGCTGAGGGAAAGCTCTCCGCCTACATCCTCGGCGGGCTGCCGGTGGCGTTTGGGTTCTACCTTCTCCTGACACGGCCGAACTACCTCAAGCCACTCGTCACAGACCCGATCGGTTGGATCCTGCTCGGAGGCATGGCCCTGCTCATGACGGTCGGATCTTTGTGGATGAAGAAGGTAGTAACGGTGGAGGTCTGATGATGAACCCTGACCTGCTACTCGCCGTCGGACTGGGTGGCATCTTCATGTCCGTCGTGATCGTCTTGGGCACTGTCGGG
Organism: Mycobacteriales bacterium; assembly: GCA_030447385.1. Lineage (GTDB taxonomy): Bacteria > Actinomycetota > Actinomycetes > Mycobacteriales > SCTD01 > SCTD01. The sequence continues at coordinate 260,709 of JAUJOY010000002.1, read as the reverse complement.
GTGATCACTGCGGAGCGTGACCAGGTGAGCCGCTCCCTGAAGGCGCTCCGCTCGATCGAAGGCCTGCCAACTGACATGCGTGAGGAGTTCGATCGTCCTTTCAGCCAGCGGGTTCTCGTACCTGGCCGCGCCAGGGTGGTCGCGCTCGGCCGCCGCCTTACGCCTGCCGGAAGAATTGAGAAGCTCAGGCAGAGACTCGAGGCTGCTGGCAGCCCTGTGGGGTGGGACGTTGAGCGCTTGCTCGCCGTCAAGGTGCTCTCCGCCGCTGTGGGCTTCCTGCTGGGCATGGTTGTCTACCTCGTCCTCGGCGCCTCCCTCCTGGTGTCCATCGGCGCGACGGCCGCGCTGGTGCTCGTTGGGTTCTTCGCTGCCGACCTGGCGATCTACCAGAAGGCCTACAACCGCCGCGATCAGGTTCGGAAGGACCTGCCAGACGCCCTGGACCTGCTCACGATCACAGTTGAAGCCGGTTTGGCGTTCGACGCGGCACTCACTCAAGTGTCCCGAAACACCGACGGCCCGCTCAGCGAGGAGTTCACTCGCGTCCTGCAGGAAATGCAGATCGGCAAGTCCCGCGGCGAGGCGCTGACCGCGGTCTCCCAGCGGGTGGACATCCCAGAGTTGGCGAGCTTCGTGACCGCCGTGGTTCAGGCTGACGCGCTCGGCATCCCGATCGCCACGGTCCTGCGCATCCAAGCCAAGGAGATGCGCACCAAGCGATCCCAGCGAGCAGAAGAGTCCGCGATGAAGGTGCCGGTGAAGATCTTGTTTCCGCTCATCTTCTGCATCATGCCGGCATTGTTCGTCGTGATCATGGGACCCGCTGGCATCGGCATCTTTCGGTCCTTCACTGGCTGAGGCGACTACTCGGCTACCAGCCGCCCATCAACGAGCTGCTCGGTGACGAGGTTGCCGACAGGGTCGAACCGGCAGTACTCGAACTCCTTGCGGAACTCCATGTGAAGGTCCGACCGGCCAGTCCGGTTCTTCTCGACGCTGAGGACCGCCACCTGCCGGAACCGCTCGGCGCTGCGTGGGTCATAAGCAAGATGGTGCTTGGCCACGATGTCGTTCTTCTCGTTGAACAGCAGGATCACGTCGGCCTCGTAGGCCAGCGCGGAGGAACCGCGCAACTCGTGCACCCGCAGCCGGTGACCTGGGGCAATGCCTGCCTGGCTAGCGGCCACGACGGCGACAACCGGTACCTGCGCCTCGATCGCCAGATCCTTCAACGCCTCCACCACGAGAGTGACCCGCTCGTCCTCAGCAAGCCGGGAAGCGACGCTGACCTTCTGCAGGTAGTCCACAACGACCACGGGTCGGCGCCCGGTGGCGACCGCGCCCAGGACGAGCTCCCTGAGTACCTCGGCGGTGGTGCTGCGCGTGCTGGAGGCATGCACGGACAAGTTCGTCCCGTATGTCTGGAGGGCGTCTCGAGCGGCGGCCATCCCCGGGACCGGGGCCAGCGCGTCACTCAGCGCCTGCGTGGTCGGCGTAGAACCCAGCAGCTCCAGTTGCGAACGCAGCTGAAGCAGCGTGGGCGCAGCTGCTCCCGCCCTTTCATACGCCTCTTGGACGAGTAGGCGCTCCAGCAGGTTGCCCTCGTGCAGCTCGTAGGAGAAGCAGACCGCGGAGCCTCCGGCTGCTGCCACGTTACGCAAGAGCTGCAGGGCGAAGGTCGTCTTACCCAGCCCCTGTGGTCCTCCCACAAGGACCAGCTCCCCGGCCCGAAGCCCTCCCGACAGGACCTCATCGAGTGGACTGAAGCCTGTGGGCCACACCTGCGCCACCGCGCTCTCGCCGCTGAGGACCCGCTTCTCGGCGCTCGCGAAGACATCGGCCAGAGCCGTCAGGCGTTCATGCATGAGGCACATCGAAGCATCCGGTTGCCGGTGGCGTTGTCCGGCGGGTGCGGGTGTGCAACGGTCGCTGCGTGATGGCGCCGTACAACGACCTGCGCCACTCGGTGAGCCAGGTAGGTCTGGTTGCCCGGGCGGTCCTGCTGGTGCTGTGCGCTTCGCTCGCTGCCGCCAAGACCACTCCCACCGATCTGCTCTGGTTGGCAGCCCTGGCGCCGATGGCGCTCGTGGCCGCCTGGCCGTGGCGCGCGCGACTGGGAACGCTGTCGGCACTGGCGCTCGAAAGCGGCACGTGCGGGGTCGCCGTGATCGCCACCGGTTCCGAGACCAGCGTCTTCCTTCCTTACCTGTTGGCGCCTGCCTTCTCGGGTGCGCTGCTCATCGGTGTCAACGGCGCCATCATCCCGCCCGGCGTTGCGGCGTTGACCCTGCTTGTCGGCCGGGCTGTCAGCAGCGACACGGCTCCGCTGCGGGAGTACACCGCCGGGGTGGCGCTTTGGGTCGTGCTCAGCGCCTTCCTTGGACTGGTCACGGCTTGGGTCAACCACCTCGCCGCAACCGCCGCCCGGGTCGACCCCCAGGCGGCGCAGAAGGCGGCCTACGACCTGCTCAGCCGGCTGCGGACTGTCGCGCGGCGTCTTCCCGGCACCTTGGACCCCACGACAACGGGGGAGGCTCTGCTGCGCTCCGCACGAGCCGTAGCGCCATATGCAGAAGGGGCCGTACTGGTTCGATCTTCTGGCTCGCGCTTGGTGCCGCTGGCTCGTGCCGGCACGCAGCGGCCGGAGTGGGATCTGGCCCTGTCTGGCGACAGCTCCGTAGCGGAGGCCTGGCTGACACAGGAACCACAGGCCCGCGACCGCCGACTGCGTCGCACTGACGGCACGTGCCCGGCAGGTTCGTCGCTCGTCGTTCCACTAGCCCTAGGTCTACGTACCCAGGGCGTCTTGGTGCTTGAGAGCGATCGCCCGCGAGCGTGGACCGCAAAAATGATCGCCGACCTCGCCAAGCAGGCTGCTGACATTGCGCTGCAGCTCGAAACGGGGCTGATCTTCGAGGACGTCCGGGCCCTCGCGACGACGGAGGAACGCAATCGCGTCGCCCGGGAGATCCACGACGGCATCGCCCAGGAGCTGGTGTTCCTCGGCTACTCCCTCGACAACCTCATAGCCGAGACAGCTGGGCCGCAGCCGATGTTGGAAGAGCCGCTGCGCAGGCTGCGGGAGGAAGTCACTCGCCTGGTCAGCGAGCTCAGGTTGTCGCTGTTCGACCTGCGCTCCGGCGTCGACGCCAGCGCCGGCCTCGGGACCGCGCTCAGCGACCACGTGCGGACCGTGGGCACTGAAACGGGGCTGACGGTGCACCTGAGTCTCACCGAGTCAGCGATACGACTGCCCTCGTCCACGGAGGTCGAGTTGCTCCGGATCGCGCAAGAAGCTGTAGCAAACGTGCGCAAGCACGCTCAGGCGAACAACCTCTGGGTCACCTGCGTGGTCGACCCGCCACTAGCCTCCATCACGGTGGAAGACGACGGCGTGGGGATGAGAGCCGCCATTCGCTCGGACAGCTACGGCCTCGCCATCATGCAGGAGCGTGCAGACCGGCTTCAGGCGCGATTCCAAGTCCGGCCGCGACAGGCCGGTGGGACGCGGGTCGAGGTGCTGCTTGGTAGCGTCGCCCACGTCCCGGCCGGGAATGCGCGCGACGATGAACGGGGGGCCGCTGACGATGCCGATAACGGTGCTGCTTGTCGATGATCACGACCTCATCCGCCAGGGGCTCCGCCGCAGCTTTGAACTCGACCCCACCTTCCAGGTGGTCGGGGAAGCCGGCTCGATCGAGGCGGCTCTGGAGCTGGCCGACTCCTTGACGCCCAACGTGATCATCATGGACATCCGGCTTCCGGACGGGAGCGGCTTGGATGCCACCAGCACGCTCCGCAGCCGGCACCCCACGGTGGGCATCGTCGTCCTGACGATGTACGCCGGTGACGAGCAGCTCATGGGGGCACTGGAAGCGGGGGCCTCAGCGTTCGTGCCAAAGAACGCTCCGGCGGCCGAGGTTCTGGCCGCGGCCAAGCACGCTGCCGCCTCACCGTCTGCCTTCGCAGCAGCCGACCTCGCCGCCGCCATGCGTCGACGCATGGCCACAGACCGGATCCGTCTGACGGATCGCGAGATGCAGGTCCTCAGGTTGCTGGCAGACGGCCTCAACGTCGCTGCACTGGCGAAAACGCTGTTCATCAGTGAGTCCACGGCCAAGAGTCACATTGCCAAGATCTACGAGAAGCTCGGAGCGGCCAACCGCACCCAGGCGTTGATGACGGCTCTGAAGCTCGGGGTGTTGACGAACAACGCAGACAGCCCCACGGCGTGATCGGCCCATACCTGGACCGTGTCGGCATGTCAATAGGTTGATGAGCTCAAATCCCTAGACCTCCCAGCCGATACCGCCCCAAGTCGCCAATGCGTCAGGATCTCGTCAGACCCCGACAGTGTCGGGCCTGAACTGACACTCACCGGCCCGCGGTGAGGCTCGCATCCCCCGAGGAGACATCATGCTCGCTACGATCCGCAAGCACATGGTCACGCAGAAGAACAACGACGAGGGCGCCTCGGCGGTCGAGTACGGGCTGCTTGTCGCGGCCATCGCGGCGGTCATCATCCTGCTCGTCTTCGCTCTCGGTGGCTTCGTCAAGGGCGCCTTCAAGACCACCTGCGACGCCTTCGACACGAACACAAGCATCACCGGCACCTGCTAAGCCCCATGGCGTCGGATGCGGAGTGCCTGCTCAAGCCGACGGGGCAACCGGGTGACGAAGGTGCATCCGCAGTGGAGTACGCCCTACTGGTTACAGGAATTGCCGCCGTCATCATCCTCATGGTCTTCGCCCTCGGCGGATTCGTGAAGGAGGCCTTCCAGGGCACATGCGACCAGATTGACGCGGCCATGGGCGCCACGGCGACCGCCAGCTGCGGCTAGCGCAGGACAGTGAAGCGGGGAGGGACATCTTTGTCCTGTCCCCGCTTCGCAGTGTAGGGCTTGTGCGAAAGGTTGATCTTCACCCCTTGTCCCCGGTCCAGCACCTCCTGGAGCGAGAGCGGATGACGTCGTGATTCCAGCCCAAGAATGTCGCGATAATGCGGGCGCTCCTCACCCCGATTGCGAACACTTCACCAAATCCGCGCCAAGTGGTGGTGCGTCCTCAGGCCAGAGATGGCGGGTAATCGTCCGGCTATCGATCGCAGTGCTCGGTCTTGTCTCTCTTGCTGCTGACGTGGCCGCCGCCGCCCTGCCCTTGATCGTTGTTCTTGTGTCCCGGCAGATGCCAGCCAGAACGGTCCTGCGCAGGTTGGCCCTCGCCGTGATCGCGCTCTTCGGCTTCAATGCAGCACTACTCACCATTCTAGCTGTGCTTGGACTTCCGGTAGCGCCGCGCGCGCTGGCCACCATCTACCTTCTTGGGTTCGCCCTTGCTCCGGCGCTCCGGACTGGATCCAACGAGAAGAGAAGCATCGCCACGGCAAGTGATTGGTGGGCGCTCGGCACGGCACTGACGGTTTTCAGTCTTCTGTATCGCCCTTTTGTAGGTGCGTCGTTGGGGCGCAGAATGGCGCAGCTCTCCTTCTCCACCGACGGTGCCCACCACCTGGCGTTCGTACGGCGGAGCGTATTGCAGGGCGGCTACCTGACTGAGTCGAATTATCCACAGGCGTGGGCCGGCAATGTCGCCTTGATCGTCGACCTGGTTGGCAGCGCCACGCCCGACAGTCTCCTTCTTGTTGCCCCTGTGCTCATTATGGCGTTCTACGCGTTGATGGTGTTCTTCGCGGTCGCCTTGAGTCTTGACGTCCTCCGCGCTGTCGTCGGGAATCTCCGCCCGCTGCCGGCGGGAGTGGCCGTAGGTTGCATAGCTCTAACGGCATTAGTGGGTCCGGGCAACCTGCTGATCCGAACCAGTTCTTATACGCAGACTGTCGCGATCGCGGTCCTGCTTGCAACCGCGGGTTTGCTCACCGCACCGGACTACTCTACGTGGCGGCTACCGACTACGCTCGGTCTGTTTGCCGTCGCGCTGATGCAGACATGGTATCTACTTGCCCCGGTCCTAGCTATGCTGTTGCTCCTCTACCTCGTCAAATTCCGTCCCCGCCCGATGCCTGTGCTGGTCGTAGCTACGGCGACTGTGCTTTTGTCCGCGTATCCCCTGCTCAAAGGTCCACCGCCGGTGACGCAGCTCAATGCTCCCGGTGTCACTCCTTTACCGCAGCCAGCCATCGTGCTTGCGCTTCTGCTGCTTACGTTGGTGGCTCTCGCAGTAATAGCACGACGGAGTCGTTCCGTTGGGCCGGGGCCCCTGCCGCTGATCAGCCTCGTTGTGGCCACGCTCTTATTGCTTGTTGCCGTGATAGCCATACAGGTATTCGCCGGCGCGGGCCTGCGCTACTACGCTGCGAAGGTGTTGTACGTAGTCTTAGTCTTCGGGGGGCTGGCTGGAGCCACGGCGGCAGGACTGGAAAGTGAGCATGCACTGCGTCTTGGAAGTACCAACGTTTCAGAGGCGCGGTTCTTCAGCGGCCTTGTGGTAACGCTCGTTCTCCTAGGTTTGGCCGGCGTCTCCGTAGGAACACGAGAGCAGTCTTGGCCCATGGCGGCTGGTCAACCGCCGAACGCACTCAATGGAGCTGTTCTAGATGCCATTTTCTCGGCACACCCGAACGGCCTGTCACCTGATACTGATGCTTGGGTCTTCGACGCTTGCTCCAGGGGAACGGACTACCTGGCGAGCAAGTGGATTCACGACCTATTCCAGACATGGAACGAGTCCCGGCATGAAGTTAGTCGCGGCTATCGTTCCGGTAAGGCAGGCGAGGTCAAAATGCTGGTGGACAGAGCGGCAGACAACGGGTTGGAGCGCATCGAGATCTACACCCACCGTCCCTGCATGCCCGATGCCCTCGCCAGAATCTCGTCCTCCGCAAAGGTAGTCCTGGTTACAGTCCCGTGAAAGTTCTTCTCCAGAACAGATCAGATCGAGGTGGCAGACGAACAGGCTGGCGGTCGAGGAACCGGAAAGGTACCGACCGTGCCGTTAAGCTCCAGGACGGCTTGACCTCCACAGGCGACGATCGGCTGGCTGCCAGCTAAGCCTGAGAATCGAAGGTGCTGCCCTCCGGGGCGCATTGCTTTACGTGCAGAACCATGAGGCGACTTGCGACTTGCGGCTCGCGACAGCAAAGCGTCGAAGCGACCCCCTGTACCTTGGCCTTATCAGCAGCCTGACGAAGACACCAGGTTCCTCTCGCATAGGGAAGTACGCGTGGGGCAGACTCTCTTGGCTAGCGGTGCCTCCGAGCACACCACGACCACGTACTGCTGCGGGCCACGCCTGACCCAGATCAAGGGATTGCGGCACGTCCACGGAGGGCGACAGCCGATGACCTTGAACGCCACAGGTTCCCCGATGTGGCGAAGTCGCAGATCCAGATCTGTGAGGGGCACGCATCTGCTTGGATCTGTCTATCCCCAGCTCAGCCGTAATCCCGCAAATCCGGGCCGTTTGTGGTTCACTCTCCGTGAGCGGTGGCCGGTCGCGCTGCCCAAGCCGATCGAGCAGCTGGGGGGCTGATGAGGCGAATCTGCCGCCGCGTTCCCCGACCCGACGGTGGAGCGGCTGCTGTCGAGTTCGCCTTGCTGTTCCCCATCTTCATCATCGTCGTCATGGGGATGATCAGCGCCGGTACAGCCTTCAGCAAGCAGATCAACATCGTGCAGGCATCTCGGGAGACCTCGCGCTTCGGCGCAACGCTGACCTTCAACGCCGCAGCTGGCGGCGGCACGTCGGGGACCGTCACCGATTGGCTGAACAAGGTCTCGGCGGTCGGGCAGGCTGCTGCTGGACCCTCGACCGACCCGATCGGCGGTCACAACCGGTTGTGCGTCGCCATGATCGACCTGGCGGACCCCACCCTCCCCGTTCTGACTCGAATGATTGATGGCGGAGCGGCAGAAACTGGGAAGACGTGCGCACCTGATGGAACAAGCTTCAATGCAAACTTGGGACCCAAGTATGTACAGGTGGCCCTGGAGCGACAGACCAACTTCTTCGCGGTGTTCCTCAACAAGAATCTCACCTTGAGGTCGGAATCCACGACACCGTACGAGCCGGGAACGTCGGGGGTTTCGTCGCCGTGAGCGAGACATCCAGAATGCGGCATCTGCGGGGGGACGACGGCGCGTACGCCATCCTTTACGCAGTCACCATCGTCTTGTTCATCGCCTTTGCCGGCATCGTGGTCGACATCAGCAGTGCCAGAGCCGACCGACGCGTGAACCGTCTGGCAGCTGACTCTGCTGCCTTGGGAGCCGTCACGAAGCTTCGCTCCGACGGCCTCAACGGTCATGCCGCCTGCATGAAGGCGGTGGACTACCTCAACGACAACATCCCAGGATTCTCCGCCGCCCCGGCCACCGTTTGCACTCCCTTCGCGAGCATCTCCCCAGCTACGTGTCCGGGCAGCCAGGTGTCTTTTCCTCCTTTTGTCAGCGGCGACTACCAGGTGATCATGACGTGGCCGGTCATGGACGGCTCGCCCCTACTGACCAACCCTGATGTCCGGCCCGGGAATGCGACGCAAGTCGCAGATGAAGACTTCGACGGCACGGAACCTTGCCAGCGCTTCGGCGTCTCGGTTGCTAGATCCCGAAGCTTCGTCTTCGGCCCTGCCGTAGGTGGACCAGGCGGCACCACGACCCTGGTGAGCAGCGTCGCCAGAGCCGCTCCTGAGGGTGAGGAAGGAGAGGCGGCAGTAGCCCTGATTCTGTTGGAACGAAACGGTTGTGAGGTCCTCAGCCTGCCCAACACCGGGCCCACGGTGATCGTTCAGGGCAACGGTCCCAAGCCCGGCGGGATCCAGGCCGACAGCAAGGGAAGCGGCGGAGACGGCACGTGCTCCAGCGGCAACAAGATCTTCAACGTTCAGCAAGATGACGAAGCCCGGATTGTAGCCGCCCATGCCGAGGCCATCGATCCAGCGACAGGTACAAAGGCACAAGGCATCATCGGCTCGGTGGCGCTTTCCGGCGTCTCGGGTGCTCAACCTAGCCGCGTCTACTCGGGGGCTCCTGGATTTCGCGTGAGGGCGCAGGCTGACCCTTCCCTGGCGCTGCCCCTGACCAGCCAGGTCCCTACCTCGCGATCGCTGGTCACCCGCAGCGTCGTCGACAGCCGGTACCGCGTTGAGATCAAGAACCGGATCACCAACGCGGCGGGCTTGTGGACTGCTGGGCCGGGTGCCGACGGCATCGCTGACACCGCCGACGACGTTCCTCCGGCCGGGTTCGAGGTCATTGGGCTGACCCATCCATGCAAGATGGACGCCAGCACGCCGGCCAGCACCACCAGCAACGTGTTCGTGAGGTGCTCAGGCGGCCCTGCTAACCGAACTATCGCCGTCGACAACTACACCTTCGACGAGCCCAACTCCACGGTCATCTTCGACCGCGCGGTGGGAGTGGGATCTGGCAACCTACTGGCCGTCACAGATGCTCGGAAGGTGTTGGTCAAGGGCGACTTGAGCAGCCAGGGGCAGTTGCTGATCAACAGCGGCTCCGCGACGCCCACTGACACTTGCGTCACCCGGCAGGCGGCTACGCTGATTCTCAACGGTTCCCTGTCATCGACGGGGACAGGGGCGCTTGCCCGGTTGTGCAGTACGACGGTCGTGCTCGCGACGTGCCCGGTGCCGATCAGCGATGGAACCGCACCGGTCACGAATACGTGCACCGACAACATCGAGAGCACCGGCGGAACCTTCGAATGGCTGGCGCCCAACGCCGTGAACGCGCCTCCAACAGCTGACGACTTCAAAAAGCTGGAGGACTTGGCCCTGTGGGGGGAGGCAAGTCAGGACAATCGCATCGCAGGCGGTGTCAACATGGTGCTGAGCGGCGTCTTCTTCCTTCCGAACGCGAACAAGTTCGAGATAGGTGGAAATGGAACACAGACCGTGACGAACGCCCAACTGATCGCACGGCGACTAGAAGTCAGCGGCAGCAGCACCTTCAGCTTCAGGCCGGATCCGGATGATGTGATCACCATTCCATTCTTCGGGGGCATCTCCCTCATTCGCTGATGGATGGCGAGCCTGGTGCGCTGGCTAGCTCGGCATAGCCCCCGGCCGTTTGCTGCGCTAGACGGTGGGATTGAGGTGGGGGCACCTTCACACTCCTGAGCCCTACCGGTCGGCGACCGCGGCGCTGTCCGACGGGCAATGCGAGGACGGACTTCCACTGATGCAGCTACGGCATCGTGGGCGCGCTTCCACGTCAGGGAGATGGACGACATTCCGGAGCCCACTGGGCGTCGACCGTGGTTCACGTCAGACATCACGACCCCGACCTTCTCGCAACGTCGGCTGGGTTACGAGCTTCCCTGGCTCCTCCCGTCGCGGTGCCTGCTCCTGGCGTACGCCAGCACCTGCTAGACCGTAATGCCAGGCAGCGTGCACTTTAACTTGTGGAAGCTAGGGTCAACCTCCGACGATGAGGAAGGGGCCAGCCGGGCCATGAGTCCACCGGTCGCGGGTCACGGGGCGGCCTAATGAGGCTGTGCGTCCTCTGCGGGCAGCCGCTCAAAGCTTTCGGCCGCGGACAGGTGCTTGTCGACCGTCACGTCGTTTACCACCGCTGCTCCGGCTGCGGGAGCCTCTTCCTCCCAGAGCCGAACTGGCTGGATGAGGCCTACTCCGACGCGATCAGCGCCCTGGACGTCGGGCTGCTGCAGCGCTGCCAGCAGCTGGCTAACGTCACCACCGCAGTCATCGCGAGCGAGAGGAAGTCACGGGGCGAGTTCCTCGACTTCGCAGGAGGCTTCGGCACCCTGACGAGGCTCATGCGTGACCGCGGGTTCCGGTTCCAGCACCACGACCCGCTCTGCAGGAACCTCTTCGCCGAGCGCTTCGAGGGTGGGCTCTCCGGTCGCTACGACCTGGTCAGCGCCTTCGAGGTCTTGGAGCACCTGACCGATCCGCTCGGGACCCTGCGGCCCGTGGCCGAGCTGACCGACCTCCTGCTCGTCACGACAGAGGTCCTTCCGGATCCGGTACCGCCTCCGGGCACCTGGCCCTACTACGCTGAAGACACCGGGCAGCACGTCACCTTCTACAGCGTGTCCGGCCTGCAGTCGCTGGCGGCGGGGCTGGGGATGCAGCTGACGACGAGCGGCCGCCTCGTGCATCTCCTTCATCGACGGCCATTGAGGATCGCGACCCGGGCGGTGATGCGTGACGACCGGCTCTCCTACGCCGTAGGCGGGGCTCTGACCGCGGCTCTGAGTCGACGTCGCTCCCGCACAGTGGAGGACAGAGAGCACGTCGCGCGCCTGATCCGCGAGCAGCACACGCCGCGCCGGTGAGCGTCATCGTGAGCATGCTCAACCTGGTTCCCGACGGCATGGGGGGCAGCGAGACCTACGCCCGCGAGCTGCTGCGCGAGCTCGGCCCGATGCCGCTGGACCTCTCCACGCTGGTGGCACCCGTGGCTCAGGGCTTCTCCCAGGAGGTCAGGGAGGTTGTCGCCAAGGAGTACCCCGTCGGCCGCTCCTCCGGAGCGAGGGCTCGTGCACTGCTGCTGGGGCAGCTGCGTCGGCGCAGGCTGGCTCGCTACTTGGCGGGAGCCTCGGTTGTCCACTACCCGCTCACCGTTCCGCTTCCACCGGTAGGGGATCACCGGCGCTCCGTCGTCTCCCTGCTCGACGTGCAGCACCGGGACCTCCCGCAGCTGTTCTCCCTGCCGGAGCGGATCTACCGCCGGCTCGCCTACGACCGTGCGGCGGTGCAGGCCGACGCCGTGATCACCCTGAGCGAGTTCTCGAAGCGGCGCATCCTGCACCACCTAGGGATGTCAGCCGGCCGTGTGCATGTCGCTCACCTCGGTGTGCGTCTGGACGAGTTCACTCCCGCGTCAGGCGGCTCAAGGGACAGCTTCCTGCTGTATCCCGCCCGTGCCTGGCCGCACAAGAACCACCGGGTCCTCTTCCAGGCCTTCTGCCACCTCAGGCGGAGGCATCCGACACTTCGGCTGGTGCTCACCGGCGCGCGGGCCGCTGACCTGTCCGGCCTGCCAGACGGCGTCGAGGCTCGCGGGTTGGTTCCCCCCGCCGAGCTGCGCTCCCTCTACAGCCGCGCTGCCCTCCTGGTCTTCCCGAGCACGTACGAGGGCTTCGGGCTGCCGGTGATCGAGGCCATGGCCTCCGGCTGCGTCGTCGCCACATCCGACTGCGCTGCGCTCCCCGAGGTGGTCGCGGATGCGGGCGTCCTGTTCAACGCAGCGGACCCGTTGGATGTTGCGCGTGGCGTCGAGGAAGCCCTGGACAGATCCGCCGAGCTGCGTCCTCGCGGCTACCGGCGCGCCCGGGACTTCAGCTGGCGGCGCTGTGCGGACGTACACCTGCAGCTGTACCAGGCGCTCGGTGCCTGACCCGCGGGCTGACTCTCCAAGCGGCGACCGTCGCCCACCGGGAGGTCACGGCGGTGGGACGTGGCGCAACACGCTGGTGACAGCAGGCTCCCAGGCAGCAGGGATGGCGCTGGGCGGAGTACTGGCGCTGCTCGTGGTCATCCTCTTCGGCAAGGGCAGTCGAACCGACGGCTTCTTCGCGGCGTACGCCGTATTCGCCTTCCTCAGCTCCGTCGCTCAAGGCCTTCGTGTCAGCCTTCCCTCGCTGCTGACGACGCGCGCCGACAGCGGGAGCCCGCTGAACCGGTTCCTCGGCTCGATCCTCCTGCTCTCGGCTGCCACGTCGCTGCCCATGGTCTGGCTCGCTCCGCTCACAGCCGAGCTGCTGGTGGGGGAGCTGGGCGAGCCCGCACGGAGCACCGCGGCCATGGCGCTGATGCTCCTGTGGGTGGCCGGCACGTTCCAGCTCTTGGCCGGCCTTCTCGCCGCAGCACTGGGCGCGGATGGTCTGTTCGGCAGCTCCGCTACGGCGTACGTGTCCGGTGCCGCGGCGGCCGTCCTGCTCACCCTGGTCCTGGCGGGTCCCTTCGGCATCACCTCGGTGAGCGCAAGCCTTGCCCTCGGCGGGTTCCTGACCGCTGGGCTGATGGCTGCCCGGATGGCACGGACGGGGTGGCGACCAGGAGCCCGAAGAGGCACGCTCCGCGCGCTGCGGCAATTGCTTGCCGGGTCCGCGGGCTACGCCGCGCTGCAGGCCAGCTATGTGGTGACCCTCGCCCTCGCAGCGGGTCTCGGTGAAGGCGCGATCACCGTCTACTCCTATGCCTTCTTCGCGGTGCTGCTGCTTCTCGGTGTGACCAGCGGCGCAGCCAGCATCGTGCTGGCCGGTTCCTTCTCGCAGACCTGGGACGGGAGCCCGGACGCTCTCGAGGTCCTCACCGGCACGGTCACCCGGAGAGGACTTGTTGTCGCGTTGCCGGCGTTGGCGGTCGGCGTGCTCCTGGGGGATGCCGTTCTGAACAACCTCTTTCCGGACGCCTTCACGGAGGCCGACGCTGATCAGGTGGTCAGGGTTCTGCTGGCCCTCAGCGGCTTCGTCCTCGTGTCCCTGGCCGGGGTGGTTCCGCTGCTTGCGGCGCTGGCGCTCGGACGGCATGGCGGGATCGTCCGAGCGGCTGTCCTGACGGTCTCCCTGCACGCCGTGCTCAGCCTCCTGCTCGTCCGGTTCGACCGGCTGGAGCTGCTTGCGGTCGCCGCGTCGGTCAGCCAGATGACCTTCGTGATTGCAACCCTCGCTGCGGTCCACGGACGGCACCTGCGACGGCCGGTGATGCTGCTCGTCCGGAACTGCGCCCCCCTTGTCTTCACCACGCTCGTCGCCTTCGGAAGCGTGTACGCGGCGAGCCGAACGGTCGAAGGGGAGTGGCGCGACGTCCTCACCGCAGGTCTCGGGAGCCTTGTCTTCCTGCTCCTGGCCGCGATCCTGACCAAGCCACCGAACAAGACTCCGCTCCGCCGGGGCCGATTGTCCTTTTGAGCTTGCGGCATGCTTCAGCCATGGCTACGTCCGCCGGCGCGCCTGCAGGCGCCAGCGACCTTCCCTCGTTCAGCATCATCACCCCATGCCTGAACGCCGCGGCCACCATCGAGCAGACCCTGGACAGCGTTGCCGCACAGCATGGCGCGCGCGTTGAACACGTCGTGGTCGACGGTGGCTCGACCGACGGGACCGTCAACCTGCTGCAGCAGCGGCCGGACATCACGTGGACCTCCGAGCCGGACGAGGGCCTGAGCGACGCGGTCAACAAGGGGATCCGGCGCAGCTCGGGTGACGTCATCGGCTGGTTGAACGCCGACGACACCTACCGGCCGGGCGCGCTGCGGGCCATTGCGGAGGCGCTCGACGGCCACCCAGAGGCAGGCTGGGCCGCCGGCCGCTGCCACATCATGGACGGCTCGGGTCGCGAGATCCGCAGGGGCGTGAGCGCATTCAAGAACACCCAGCTGACGATGGCGTCCCGGCGGCTGTTCCTCATGAACAACTACATCTCTGCTCCCGCCACGTTCGTCCGCCGGGCGGAGCTCGATGCGGTGGGGCTGCTGGACCTGTCTCTGAAGTACTCCATGGACTACGACCTGTGGCTGCGGCTCTGGCAGCGCAGCGATCCTGTGCTGCTCAGGCAGGTGGTCGCGGACTTCCGCATGGTTGAGGGCACCCTGAGCATGACCGGATTCCGCAAGCAGTTCCGCGAGCACCAGGCGCTCGGGCTGGCTTATGCCGGCGACGACCGGCTGGCGGCCCTGGGCAACCGCGCCTTCAGCCGCGGTGTGGTGGTCATCTACTCGGGCATGGCGCGACTGCGGACCTGGCGGCGAGGCAGCGCCTGAAGCGTCACTCCCTGGCGGGAGGTTGAAAGCGTCCCTTCTCAGCATCGAGCCGCAGGATCGCTACCTCTTCAGCAAGAGCTCGGGTCTCGTCCTCCAGGCGACTCACCTCCCAGCTGAGCTGGACGCAGACCACCAGCAGGACCAGCGCCGCGATGAAGAACAGCAGGTTGGACGGGGTCTGCACTCCGGTCAGTCGGGCAGCGTTAGCCAGCACGCCGGGGAAGACCGCGATCACCAGGACGGACACGCTGACCAGCAGCCAGAGGATGGCGTACTTCTCCCGCAGCTGGTGTCTTCGCAGCAGGTCGATCATGAGGAAGAGCGTGAAACCAGCCGCGAACAGCGGCAGGATCCGGGCGCTGGTCATCGCGCCTCCTGTCGTGCCTCGTGGGAGTTCACGTCAGCCACCTCGTCATGTGGCCACCGCCGGATGAAGGCCAGCGAGAGGGCGATCGACGCCCGGCCCAGGTAGAGCGTCGATCGCAGCGTCCCCTGCGTCGAGGTGCCGTGCAGGCGCGGCTTCATGACCACGGGCACCTGGGCCACCTTCAGGCCCGCCCGCGACGCGATGAGCAGCGCCTCGACGGTGTCACCGAGGTATTCCACCGGGTAGTGCCTGGCGAACAGCGTCATCGCTTCTCGGTTGCAGGCCCGGAAGCCGGAGGTGACATCGGTGAGCTCCGTCCGGAGGGCTCGCGACAGGGTGGCCGCCAGCAGACGCATGGCTCCCCTGCGCATCCCCGTCACCGCATACTCGCCTTCCCCGGCGAAGCGCGCCCCGATGACGATGTCAGCCGACGCGAGCGCGCTGAGCAACGCAGGAACGGCCGCGGCGTCGTGCTGCCCGTCCGCATCGACCTGCACGGCCGCCGCGTAGCCACTGCGCAACGCGTACTTGAACCCCGCTCGCATGGCACCGCCGACACCCAGGTTGTAGGGCAGGGTCAGCACCAGCGCACCTGCGGCGGCGGCGACCGCGCCCGTGCCATCCGTGCTGCCGTCGTCGACCACGAGGACGTCGACGCTAGGCGCGTCACGCAGCAAGCTCTGCACGACCAGGCCGACGGATCTCCGCTCGTTGAGGGCCGGCACGATGGCCAGGGCGCTGCGCTGCACGCCGGGCCCCGTCACGGTTGCACCTTACGTCCGGGTCGGAGTGAGACTTACTCAGCGCTTCTCCTGCCGAACCATCTCGCGGTTCTCGATGAACCACTTGTAGGTCGCGGCGATCCCGTCCTCCAGGCTGATCTGTGGCTTCCAGCCGAGGTTCTGGATTCTGGTGGTGTCCAGAAGCTTGCGGGGCATGCCATCGGGCTTGCTGCTGTCCCAGCAGAGCTCACCCTGGTAGCCGGTCACCTCCGCCATGAGCCTGGCGAGTTCCGCGATGGAGATATCGGAGCCGTAGCCGATGTTGATCGGCTCGGGTGCGTCGTAGCCCTCGAGCAGGCAGAGGCATGCCCGGGCCAGATCGTCGACGTGAAGGAACTCCCGTCGCGGGGTCCCGGTCCCCCAGAGCTGGATCTTCGGCAGCCCACTCTCCTTCGCCTCGACGAACCGCCGCATCAGGGCCGGGAGGACGTGGGCGTTCTCGGTGTCAAAGTTGTCATTGGGGCCGAAGAGGTTCGTCGGCATAGCAGAGATGTAGGGCAGGCCGTACTGGCGCCGCTGGGCCTGAACGTGCAGCACCCCTGCGATCTTGGCGATCGCGTAGGCGTCGTTGGTCGGCTCCAGCGGTCCACTCAGCAGAGCCTCCTCGGTGATGGGCTGCGCTGCGTCGCGCGGGTAGATGCAGCTGGAGCCGAGGAACAGCACCCGCTCTGCGCCATTGCGGTGGGCAGCGTCGAGGATGTTGACCTGGACGCGCAGGTTGTCCGAGATGAACTCCGCGGGGTAGGTCTTGTTGGCCATGATCCCACCGACCTTGGCTGCTGCCATGATCACAACCTCTGGCCGCTGCTCGTCGAAGAACTGCTCGACGGCGAGTTGGTCACGCAGGTCAAGTTCGCTCGAGGCCCGGCCAAGCAGGTTGGTGAAGCCCTGCCCGTCGAAGTGACGCCAGAGTGCGGAGCCCACGAGTCCACGGTGGCCAGCTATGTACACGCGCTTGTTCAGGTCGAGCCGACCGGGCGCGTAGCTGCTGTCCATGACCATGAGTGTCTCCACCGCTTGTTGTCGGGCCCGGGCAGTGTCCCCCTGCCGTACACCCGCGCGGGCAGGGATTCACCCGATCCAGGTTACCGGTCCGGGCGGCTCGCACTATCGTTCCAGCATGCCCAAGACCGCGCTGATCACCGGCATCACCGGGTCAGGACGGCAGCTACCTGGCCGAGCTGCTACTGGCCAAGGGCTACGTCGTGCACGGCGCCATCCGCCGCTCGTCGAGCTTCAACACCGACCGGATCGACGGCATCTACCAAGATCCGCAGACTTCAGATCGCAGCCTCTTCCTCCATCACACGGACCTCGTCGACGGAGTCGGGCTCGTCAACCTTCTGCGTGATGTCCAGCCCGACGAGGTGTATCACCTGGCGGCGCAAAGTCACGTGCGGGTCAGCTTTGAGATGCCTCACTACACCGGTCTGACCACGGGCCTGGGAACTGCACAGCTTCTAGAGGCCATCAGGGCGGCGGATGTTCCGTGTCGCTTCTACCAGGCTTCCAGCTCCGAGATGTTTGGGGCGACGCCGCCGCCGCAGAACGAGCACACACCCTTCCACCCGCGCTCTCCGTACGGTGCCGCGAAGGTCTACGCCTATTGGCTGGCCGTCAACTATCGCGAGGCTTACGGCATGTTTGCGGTCAACGGCATCCTGTTCAACCACGAGTCGCCTCGCCGCGGCGAAACTTTCGTGACCCGCAAGATCACGAGAGCGGTCGCCCGTATCGCTGCCGGAGTACAGGACAGGCTCTACCTCGGCAACCTTGACGCAGTCCGGGACTGGGGCTATGCCCCGGAGTACGTCGAGGGGATGTGGCGGATGCTGCAGCAGGACCAGCCGGACGACTACGTGCTGGCGACCGGCGTTCCCATGACCGTGCGGGCGTTCGCCGCAGCAGCGTTCGAGCGGGTGGGCCTGGAGATGGAGAAGTATCTCGCACATGACGCGCGCTACGAACGGCCGGCGGAGGTGGATGCGCTGATTGGCGATGCTGGTAAGGCTCTAGGCACCTTCGGGTGGGCTGCGCAGGTGCATGGAGTCGACCTCGTCCACCTTATGGTCGAAGCCGACATCAAGGCCCTGGACGACCAGCTTTCTGGGCGCACCATCCGCATCGACCGCTGAGCAGACCTCGGGTTCGATCCCCTGCGACAGACAGCGTTCGGCGGCTGGGGCGGAAGGCGGTGGCCGAGTACGGGTGTCAGGTCGGTCAGAGTGCTGTATGACGGCTGCCGCGGCGCGGGTGACTCCTGCGCTGGTCGATGCATGCCTGATCTCGCGCAAGACCGTTGTTGACCATGGCCGGTTTCCGCGGAACGTTGTCGTGGATGGCCCGAGCTACCTGAGGAGCACACATTGAATACCCTGCCGTCGTACATCTTCGCCGCCTTCGGAGTGGCGCTGGTCGTCCTCGGCCTCGCGGCCATCTTCTTCGGAGAGGACCTCGGGGATCAGATCGTCGGTGCACTGGTCGCCGTCATCGGCATCCTCCAGGTGATCTTTGGCGGCCTGCGGCGTAAGAGCGAGGATGGAACGTCCGGTCGCAGGTCCGAGGATGGGACGTCCACAAGGCTCTAGGCCTTTGCGGGTGTGTGACCGCGGGTACGGCCTGTGCCGACAGGTCGACCCACGTCGGGCGCCACCAGTCGCCCTCCACATGAGCTGCGACATGACGGCCTCCCCAACCTCCGCGGCTCGTCTACATGGGCGCCGACTCGGTGCGCCCCGACAAGCGCCGGGGCCAGGCCTCGACGGGAACGAGCGCGGCAGCGCCGGAGGGTCCGGCCTCCGACGGCAGCGGCGGCGGCTGCCCGACGAGCACGATCGCGATCCCGGCACGGCCTGACTCCGCTCCAGAGCGGGCCGACCGGCTCCGGAGGGAGCCACGCCGCCCGGGCGCCCCAGGCCTGGATCCAGCCCCCGCTATACCGTCGCCTCCGACCCGCCGAAGGAGAACCGTGGAACCCGTGCTCCAGGCCCGCGAGCTCGTCGTCGACTTCGGCGACGTCCGGGCCGTCGACGGCTTCGACCTGTCGGTGGGCGCGGGCAAGAGCGTCGCGCTCGTCGGGCGCAACGGCGCCGGCAAGTCGACCACCATGCGGGTGCTCGCCGGCGTACTCCCGCCCAGCGGCGGCCAGGTCCGGGTGGCGGGCATCGACGCTGCCAAGGACCCCTCGGGCGTACGCGCCGTCGTCGGCTACTGCCCCGACGTCGGCGGGCTGATCCCCCGCGCGACGCCGTGGGAGCACCTGCAGGCTCGCCGCCAAGGCTTCGCGGCATGAAGGGCTGGCACGACCGGGCCGCCGAGCCTGCTCGACCGGTTCGACCTGACCGGCGCCGCGGACCGGGTAACCGCCGGCTTCTCGCACGGCATGGGCCGCCGCATGTCGGTGGTCCTCGCGACCTTCCACGAGCCGCGGCTGCTGCTGCTCGACGAGCCGTTCGACGGCGTCGACCCGCTCGGGGTGGACGCGACCCTCGAGGTGGTCGCCGAGGCCCGGGCCACCGGCGCCGCCGTGCTCGTGTCCACCCACCTGCTCTCCCTCGCGGTCCAGGCCTGCGAGGAGGCCGTCGTGCTCAAGGGCGGCCGGGTCGTGGGCGCCTCCCCAGCAGCCGAGCCGACCGGCTCGGAGGGTGACTCCCGCTACCGGGCGCTCATCACGTGACCTCCGCCGCCGCCCAGCTGCGGGCGCTGCTCGGCCTGCGCTGGCAGCTCGTACGCGGCGCCGCAGCCCGCATCGGGCTGCTCGCCACCGGCCTGCTCGTCGGCTGGCTCGTGCACCTGGTCGTCACCAGCGGCGGGGCGCTGGACGCACCCACCCTCGAGACGGCGATCGAGCTCGCCCCCTCCGCCTACCTCGGGTTCGGCGTCCTCGCGGTCGTCGCCCCGCTGACCTCCGGCGGCGGCAACGAGATCGTGCCGCCCGACCAGCTGGTCGCCTACCCCGTACGCCCTCCCACCCAGTTCCTCGGCGGGCTCGTCCTGGCGCCGCTCAACCTCGTCTGGGTCATCCAGCTGCTGGTGCTCGCGGCCCTGACGGCCTACCTGACCCTCGACACCAGCCTCGCGCGCGGGGCGGCCACGACTGCGGCGTACGTCGCCTGCCTCACCGTGCTCGGCCAGGCGCTCTCCTGGCTCGTCGTCGGGCTGCGCCAGACGCGTGTCGGCCGGCGCGCCGTCGCCGCCGCCGCCGTGCTGCTCGCCCTCACCGCGATCGCCACGATCCAGACCGGGCAGGTCGGCACCGCCCTCGCCGCCAGCCCCACTCGGAGCGTCGTCCGCGCGGTGACCGCCGAGGATGCGACCCGGTGGGTGGTCACCACCAGCGTGCTGCTCGGCCTGGCCCTGCTCGGCGTCCTGCTCGGGTCGCGCCTGTGCGGCTGGGCGCTGAGCCGCCCGGGAGATGCCGGCAGCGCGAGGCACCTCCGGCCGGTACGCCGCCGAGCCCCCCGGCGCAGCGCCCTGCGCGAGCTGGTGGCGATCGACCGGGCGAGCGTGTGGCGGGCTCCCGCGCTGCGCCGCGGCGGACTCGTGCTCGCGGTGCTCCCCGGCCTCATCGCCGCCGGGGCGGCCGTGCCTTGGGCGTCGCTGATCGTGCTGCCCGGGCTGGTCGCCGCGGGCGCCGGGCTGCTGTTCGGGATCAACGCCTTCTGCCTGGACGGCTCCGGGGCGCTCTGGCTGGCGTCACTGCCCTCCGAGCCGCTTCTCGTGGCCCGCGCCAAGGCGCTGGTGCTGGCCGAGACCGTGCTGGCCGCGGTCGTCGTCGCCGCTGTGGCGGGTTCGCTGCGCAGCCCCGGCAACCCCACGGCCGCCGAGGTCGCCGCCATCGCCTCCGCGGCCCTGGCCTGCACGGCGGTCGTGGTCGCGCAGTGCATGCGGGCATCCGTACGGCGGCCGCACCACGCCGAGCTGCGCGGGCCCCGCGACGCGGTCGCTCCGCCGGGGGCGCTGGCGTTCGCGAGCCTGCGTCTGGCGCTCCCGACCGCGGGCGTCGGCATTGTCGTGGCGACGCTGGCCGCGTTCGACATCTGGTGGGTGCCGCTCGGGTTCGGACTCGCGGTGGTCCTGGCCGCGGGGCTGTCCCTGTCCCGGACCCTGCGCCGCTACGACGATCCCGCCGTACGCGCCCGGGTGGTGGCCGTCGTCGCCACCGGCTGAGCCGGCGTCAGGGACGTTCTGCGGTGCCTCTTGACCTGGACGCGAAAATCGACACGATGTCCCCAGCGGACTAGTCCGTACGGGCCACTGCGCCCCGTACGGACGGCCGATCGGCCGGTCCGCCCGACGGCCTACCGGCCGAGACAGGGGGAGCTCTCGTGCACAGATCAGTACGACGTCTGGCGGTGCTGCTGACCGCCGGCGCTACTGCCACGGCTCTTGCCGTGGCCCCGGCGGGCAGCGCCTACGCCGCACCCGACAACGCCAACAACAACACCTCCCGCAAGCTCACGCAGGCGGTGACCGCCGAGGGGATCCTCGAGCACCTGCGGGCGCTGCAGGCGTTCGCCGACGCCAACGGCGGGACGCGGGTGAGCGGTTCAGCCGGCTACGACCGGTCGGCCGACTACGCCGAACGGGTGTTCCGCGAGGCCGGCTACGTCGTGACCCGGCAAGCCTTCACGTTCAACACCTTCATCACGACGGCGCCGACGGTGTTCCGTCAGGTCGCGCCGGCACCGGCTCGCGACCTGCCCAGCATCATCATGAGCTACTCCGGCAGCGGGAACACGACCGCTGCGGCCAGCCTCCCCACCGGCAGCCAGCTCGGCTGCGCGGCGAGCGACTTCGCCGGCATCCCGGCAGGCACGATCGTGCTGGTCAGCCGCGGGGTCTGCCCGTTCGCGCTGAAGGCAACGAACGCCGCGCAGGCGGGTGCAGCGGGGGTCGTCATCTACAACCACCTCGACGGCCCGCTGAACGGCACGCTGAGCAGCACCTTCACGGGCAACTTCTCCGTCGTCGGGGTGACGAAGCAGGTGGGCCAGGAGCTGGTGGGCCTGGTGGGCAGCGGGCTCCGGCTGCAGCTCGCGACCCAGACCTTCCGCGGCCAGGCGACGAGCAGCAACGTGCTCGCCGAGACGCCTGGAGGCAACCCCGACAACGTCGTCATGGTCGGTGCGCACCTCGACTCGGTCAACGCCGGGCCGGGCATCCAGGACAACGGCTCCGGCAGCGGAGCGGTGCTCGAGCTGGCGCAGCAGATGGCCAAGGTCAAGGTCGCCAACAAGGTGCGCTTCGCCTTGTGGGGTGCGGAGGAGTCCGGGCTCGTCGGGTCCCGGTACTACGTCGCCAACCTCAGCCAGGCCGAGCGGGCCCGGATCGCCCTCTACCTCAACTTCGACATGATCGCCTCGCCGAACTTCGTCCGCTTCGTCTACGACGGTGACGACTCGGTGGGCGACGGCAACGTCGGTCCCGCGGGCTCGGCGGTCATCGAGCGCCTGTTCACCGACTACTTCGCCGGCCGGGGCCTGGCCTCCGACCCCACCGACTTCAGCGGACGATCGGACTACGGGCCGTTCATCGCGGCGGGCATCCCGTCCGGCGGCCTGTTCACCGGTGCCGAGGGGATCAAGACGGCGAACCAGGCGGCCGTCTACGGCGGCGAGGCCGGCGCCGCGTACGACCCCTGCTACCACCAGGCGTGCGACAGCCTGCGGCAGGACTTCTCGAACGACCCGGCGAAGGCGGCTCTCTACAACAGGCTGCGCGGCCAGTACCCCCTCGTCGGCAACGTCAACATGCTGGCGCTGGAGCAGATGTCGGACGCCATGGCGCACGCGACGCTCATCTACGCGCTCGACACGAGCAGCGTGAACCAGGTCGCCGGCGCCCCCGGCAACCGCAAGGGGCAGACCAAGACCGGCGACGACGGCAGCGGCAGTGGCGGCTCCGGCACCCCCGACGGCAGCGGCGGCGGGCTGCACGACGAGCACGACCACGAGCCGGACGCCGTGTAGTCGACGTCCCGCGTGCCTGAGGGCCGGCTCCTACCGGGAGCCGGCCCTCGGC
>JAUJOY010000002.1:75107-237732 GCA_030447385.1 Mycobacteriales bacterium | reverse complement strand
CCGGTGGTCCCGGCGGCCTGCCGCGGCTCGGGCTCGCCCACCGGCAGGTCCATCACCTGCTTCATGAGCGTCAGGCACGTCTCGGCGTCGCGCAGCCGGCCGAGCGTCGGTCCGAGCGCCAGCCGGACGACGTGCCGCCAGGCGATCGGCCGGCCGTACTCGTCCAGCGCCACCAGATCGGACAGCGAGCCGCGCAGGCGCTCGACCATCTGCTCGACCAGCGGGTCGGGGTCCACCGCCTCGCGCAGCGCCGGGTCGACGTCCGGCAGCGCGGTGGTGACCGGCGCGACCCGTCCCTTGTCGTGCCGGTGCCTAGCCATGGTCGGCTGCCGGACCGCTCGACTGCTCGCGCAGCGCTCTGCGCGTCGTGCTGATCTCGGCCCACACCAGCTTGCCCGTCGGCACGTCCCGCTCTCCCCATCGCTCCGCCAGCGCGTCGACGAGCAGCAGACCACGCCCGCCCTCGTCGAGGGGGTTCGGGTCGCGCGCGGTGGCCCGCTCGTGCGAGGCATCCTCCACGCTGAGCACGATGCGGTCCGACCGGTGCCCCAACCAGACGATCACGGGCGTACGCGCGTAGCGGACCGCGTTGGTCGCGAGCTCGCTGGCGAGCAGGACGGCGGTCTCGGTGGCCACCTCCAGACCCCAGGCGGAGCAGCAGTCCTGGACGAACTGGCGCACCTGCCCGATGGACTCCGGTTCGGGGGTCACCGCGAGCGAACGAAGAACATCGGTCTGCATGGCTAACGATTAGCGCGAACCGCGCCGATGAGCAAGGCGCCGGGCCCCGCCCGCGCCCCGGGCACGGGACCTTCTCGGCCCCCGATGTCCAGTGAGGCTTCAGCCAATCTTCAGGTCAGCCTCAGGCTCCCCTCAGGTAGCCCGACGAGAGTTGCGACGAAACCGGCAGGAACCGAGGAGATCGAGACTGTCCATGCACCACCTGCTCCGCGTGCCCCTGGTCGTCTTTGTGCTTGCCCTGACCGCGGGGCTCACCCCGGCAGCAGCCGCCGCGGTACCCGTGCCCGCGCCGCCCGCACCGGCTGCGGTGCCCGGCCCCCTCCCGCCGGGGGCTCCGGCGGCAGCCGTCTCCCCCTCCCCCGCCCCGAACCCCTCGCTGACCACGTCGTCGGTGGAGCTCAACGCGCAGGTCCAGCAGCAGAAGAAGCTGCTCGGCGAGCAGGAGCATCGGCTCTCGGGCGCGTCGAAGGAGGCCGCGAAGGCGCTCGAGGCCCACCAGGTGGCCCAGCGCCAGGCCGAGGAGGCCGCCCGCGTGGCCGCCGCGGAGGCAGCGGCCCTCGCTGCGGCGCAGGAAGCCACCGAGCGGGCCCGCGAGCAGCTCCAGAGCTACGTCGGCGACCTCTACCGGACCGGCATGGGCAACCGCAAGCTCTCCCTCTACTCCAAGGTGCTGGACTCCCGCAGCCCGCAGCAGCTGTTCAGCGGGCTCGGCCTCGCCGGCCGGGTCGGTGGCAACCAGGGCAACGCCCTCGTCGCCCTCGCCGACGCCGAGGCCGTCCAGGAGGCTGCTGCTGCCCGCGCCGCCACCGCGGCCGAGGCGCAGCGCTCGGCGGAGGCCGTCGCGGTCGCCACCAAGACCGCCGCCGACAGTGTCGTCGGCTACCTCAAGGAGCAGGTCGCGGACCGCCAGCTCGCGCTGGTCCGGACGCAGGCCGCCGCGGCCGCCGCGCAGGCGTACGAGCAGGAGCAGGCTCGGCTGGCCGCCGAGGCCGCCCGGCTGGCCCGCGAGCGGATCGAGCGCCTGCTGGCGCAGGCGGAGGCCATCGCCCGCCAGCGCGCCGAGGCGCCGGACCCGGCGATCGACGGCGCGCTCATCCCCCGCCCGTTCGCGGCGTGCAAGGGCCGCGACACCCGCGGCTACGCCAACGGCACCATCCCGGCCGACGCCCTCTGCCCGCTGTGGGGCACCCGCGGCCAGATCCTGCGGGCCGACGCCGCGGCCGCCTTCAACGACATGAGCCGGGCGTACGCCAAGGAGTTCGGCGCACCGATCTGCGTGACCGACTCCTACCGCAGCTACGACGAGCAGGTCGCGGTGGCGGCCGCGAAGCCCGACCTCGCGGCCCGGCCCGGTACCAGCAACCACGGCTGGGGCGTCGCGGTGGACCTGTGCGACGGCATCCAGGACTACGACACCGACACGCACCGGTGGATGGCGGACAACTCCATGCTGTTCGGGTGGTTCCTGCCGGCCTGGGCGCAGCGGGACGGATCCAAGCCCGAGCCGTGGCACTGGGAGTTCGCCGGCTGACCGCAGGGACCACTCGCGGTGGTCCCTACCCCCCCGCCAGCAGCGCCCGCAGCCGCGCCGCGTGGGTCTCCCACCGCCACGCGCGCTGCACCCACTCCCGCCCGCGTGCACCCATCTGCCGCGCGCGCACCGGGTCGGCGAGCAGCCCGGCCACCGCATCGGCCACGGCCGCCACCGAACGGCCGTCCACCAGGTGTCCCGTCTGCCCGTCGATCAGCGCGTCCGGGGAGCCACCGGACCTCCCGGCCACGACCGGCAGCCCCGCCGCCGAGGCCTCCAGGAACACGATCCCGAGCCCCTCCACCTCCAGCCCCCCGCGCCGGGTCCGGCACGGCATCGCGAACACGTCGCCCGCGTCGTAGTGCTCGGGAAGCTGCTGCCAGGGCACCGAGCCGGTCAGGACCACGTGGTCGGCGACCCCGTGTTCCGCGGCGAGCCGCTGCAGCCGTGGCCCGTCCGGCCCCCCACCCACGCAGAGCAGCGCCGTCCCGGGGACGCGGCGGCGGATCGCCGGCAGCGCGCGTACCAGCACGTCCTGGCCCTTGCGGGGCACGAGGCGGGAGACGCAGACGACGACCGGGCGGTCCGACAGGGCGTGCCGGCGGCGTACCTCCCCACCGCCCGCTCCCGGCCGGAACAGCCCCGTGTCCACCCCGCTGGGCAGCCGCTCGAGGGTGGCGGCCGGTCCGAGCGCAGGTGCCAGCCGGGCCCTGGTGTAGTCGCCGAGGTAGGTCACGACGTCGACGTCCCGCCCGATGCGCCGCAGCACCTGCCGGGCGCCCGGCAGGAGCGCCCAGCCGACCTCGTGGCCGTGCGTCGAGGCCACCGAGCGCGCCATCGCGAGCGGCTGAGCGAGCAGCCCCAGTGGGGCGGCGGCGCCGAACCACACCCGGTCGCAGCCCTCGGCGGTCGCGACCTCGCGGGCCCGCCGCAGCACGTCGGGGGTCGGCAGCATCAGCGACGTGGGATGGCGGACGACCGGGAACGCCTGCGCCGCGTCGAAGGCGCCGGCGCCCTTCCAGGCCGGTGCGTACACGGCCACCTCCCCGGCCGGCAGGCGGGCGGCCAGCGCGTGCACGTAGGACTGGATGCCGCCGGGTCGCGGCGGGAAGTCGTTGCTGACGACGAGCACCCTCACCGCAGCCGCTCCCACTCCCGGGCCAGCGCCAGCCGCTCGGTCACGCCCGGGTGGGTCGCGAAGAAGGCGTACGCCAGCGGGTGCGGGTCGAGGTCGGACAGGTTGGCCAGCGCGAGGCGGCGCTGGGACGACGAGAACGTCGCGGGGTCCCGGGTGAGGTCCAGCGAGTGCACATCGGCCCGCGCCTCCACCCGCCGCGAGACCAGGTTGCCCGCCGGCGCCAGCAGCAGCGTGCCCACGGTGAGGAGCAGCAGGACCAGCGGGATCACCCGCGGGTCGCCCATCCCGTCCGCGCCGACGCGGCGCAGCAGCGGGAGCCCGCTCAGCAGCAGGGCCAGCCCGCACACGGCTGCGGCTGTCCCGAGAGCTGCGAGCAGCGTGCCCTTCAGGACGTCGCGCTCCTTCGCATGGCCCAGCTCGTGGGCGACGACGAGCGAGACCTCCGCCGCCGGTGCCCGCTCCAGCAGGGTGTCGTAGACGACGATGCGCCGGCTGCTGCCGAACCCGCTGACGTAGGCGTTGAGCGCGGTCGTCCGCCGGGAGGCGTCCGCGACGAGCACCTCCTCGACCGGCACCTCGTCGCGGGCGGCCAGGGCGAGCAGGTCGTCCCGCAGCTGCCCCTGCTGGAGTGGCCGGAAGTCGTGAAAGAGCGGCTCGACCACGAGCGGGTACGCGAAGGAGCCCGCCACCACCAGCGCCGCCGTCGCGGCGGCGCCCCAGGCCCACCAGGTCCGGGGAGCTCGCCGGGCGAGCCCGACCAGCGCCAGCAGCACCAGGGCGCTGAGGCCTGCGTCGACGAGCACCCCCTTCAGGACGTCGACCAGCCAGCTCCCCCAGGTCTGGGTCGACAGGCCGTACTCCCGCAGGACCGTCTCGCTGCGGGCCGACAGCGGGAGGGTCGCGAGCCGGCCCAGCACGAGGAGGGCCAGTGTGCCGAGCACGACCTGCCAGGCCCAGCCGCCCCCGAGCGGGCGGGCCACCGCAGCGACCACCCGCCCGCCGGCGCGGGTGAGGCCGAGCAGCGCGGCGACGGTGAGCCCGAGGGCGAGCCCCGCGTAGGCAGGAGGTCGCAGCTCGTCGTGGAAGGCGACCTCGCGGGCGAGCTCGGCGGGCGTGAAGTCGCGCAGGACGTCGGGGCGCACCTCGGCACCGGGCAGCACCGTCCACGGGACGCTCAGGGCCAGGGAGATCGCGAGCAGGAGCAGCAGCAGGGCGAGGGAGGCGACGACCGGTCGTCGGTCGGTCACCCGAGCTGGCGCTGGAGCGCGGACCGCCACTCCGCGACGAAGGTGGCTGTGTCGATCCCGAACTCCTCCTGCAGCTCGGTCGTCAGCACCACCGACTCGGCCACCCCGCGGCTCGCGCCCACCGCGCGGTAGAACCGCACGACGTCGCCCTCCCCGAACCGCTCCACCAGCAGTCGTACCGCCAGCCAGGACTGCTCGTAGGCCTGGGCCAGCGAGGCGCTGCCGCCGCTGAAGGCGTCGTCGGCGGGCAGCGCTGTCGGGAGGCGGCCCGCGCGCACGTCCTTGCGCAGGTCACGGGCCGCGACGTCCAGCGGCACCTTCAGGCCCTTGTAGCCGACGTAGTCGGCGAACCCCTCAGCCAGCCAGGCCGGCATCGCGGGCCCGGTCGCCCGGCGGGCGGCCACGTGCGTGACCTCGTGGGTGAGCACCACCCGCCGCCCGAGCTGTCCGAGCTTGGGGAAGGTCTCCGGGTTGACCAGGACCCGGTCGACCGCCGTCGCGTCGGGATCGGGCGAGCCCTCGTACTTCGCGCTCGCCACCGCGGCGATCTGGGAGAAGTCCTGGGTGCTCTCCAGCAGCGAGGACAGCTCGCGGGTCGTCGAGGGGACGATCACGACGATCTTCTGGCTCCACTGGGTGCCCCACACGGCGTTCACCCGCGGGATGGCGTCCGACGCCACCGCGGCGACGTTGCGCAGCAAGGGGGAGTCGTCGTGCCCGAGCGCGAGCACGCCCGGAGCCCGGACGGCCGCCACCGGGCCCCGGTCCCACAGCGCCCGCGTCGTCTCGGCTCCGGAGGCCGCGAAGTCGTCGTCCGCGCCGAGCAGCCAGCTCCCGTCACGCCGGACGAAGGTGAGGTGGTGCTGGTCGACGGTCGGCCGGTCGTCGAACCCGGCCAGCATGTAGCTCAGCGACACCGCCGGTGCCCACCACTGCCCGCGGCCGTAGCGCTGGTCGAGCTCGGGGTCCGCGCGCTTGTCGCTCGTGGCGTCGAGGCGGTAGTCCCAGGTCCCGAGGGGCACCTCGGCGAGCGCGTCGAACATCGCCGCCTGCCGTGCCTGCAGGGGCTGCGCCCTCGGGTCCACGGTCGCGAGGAACGCCTCGCGGTTGCGGCCCAGGATGGCCGCCGTCCGGGTACGCAGGAGGCGCTCGACCTCCTTGTCGCGCTCGTCCTCCAGCACCTGGCGCTGCGGGGCGGCGACCGGCTCGCTGTCGAGGGCGATCGCGCCCTCGAGCCGCTGGTCGACCGTGATGCGGCCGGGGACGGGGCTCGTGGCGGTGACCGGCTCGGAGACGAGCGCGGCTGCCAGCAGCCCGGCGGTGAGCTGCAGCGCCACCGCGACGGCCAGCAGCCGCACCGGAAGCGCGCGCGTCGTCGCCGGATGCTGCACCTCGTGAATGCTACGGCGCGAACGCGCGGCAGCCACTGCACTCGGGCGGGATTCTCAGCAGCCGGCATCTGCAGTCGGCCGGGAGGTGGCTCACCGACGTCTGACCTTCGGCCGGCAGTTCACCCGCCGGCGTCGCTCAGCGCGGCGCCCGTAGCGACCCGAGCGCCTCGTCGGCCGCCGCGAGGGCCTGCCGCTGCCGCTCGGTCGCCGGGCGGCGGGCCGCGTCCGCCTCGCGCAGGGCGGTACGGGCTGCGCTGAGCGCGGCGCGCTGCGGGCGGACCAGCACCGCGTAGGCATCCGCCGCCTCGTCGTCCGAGCGGTACCAGCCCGCGCCCGCCCGCTCGAGCCACAGCGCCTGCGCCTTGTCCAGCGCCGCGTACGCGGGCCAGGCCCTGCCGGCCGAGGTGCCGAAGCTCTCCAGCGCCGCTGCCTCCCCCTCGCCTGCCGCTACGACCGGGCCGAGTGCGTCCTGAGCCGGCGCCGGTAGCGCGGTGCCTGCCTGCTGCAGGACCTGCAGCGCTGCCCGGTAGCGGGCCGCCTGCTGCGCGGTCGCGGCCAGTGTGGCCTCGGCGGGTGGAACGGCGGTGCGGGCAGTGGCGCGCGCGGTGCGGGCTGCGCTGCGCGCACCGGTGGCGCTGGCCGAGTCGGCCGCATCCAGCGCGGTGGCCGCCGCCACCACGGCGGCCGGTGCGCGCAGCAGCTCAGCACGCGTCCGGTTGACCTCGGCCACCGCAGCGTCGAGGCGCTGCAGGGACTGCGCGGGCCCGGCCGGCCGCTCCTCGGGGGTCAGGTCGGT
Source organism: Mycobacteriales bacterium (assembly GCA_030447385.1). GTDB lineage: Bacteria > Actinomycetota > Actinomycetes > Mycobacteriales > SCTD01 > SCTD01. The sequence goes on along the minus strand of JAUJOY010000002.1, from coordinate 230,888 downwards.
CCGCCGGGTGCCCTCCTGCGCGCAGCCGCCCGCGCTTCCCAGGGCGCTCAGCAGGACGACCACGAGGAGCGCCGCGGCAGGACGGCGGCTCAGTCCTGCCTCTTGTCGCTGTCGCCGGCACGGTCCACCGGGGCGATGCCCAGCAGCACGTCGGCCCACGCGGGCACGGAGGCCCGGCCGGCCGCCGCCCGCCGTGCAGGGACCCGGCGGGCGGACTGGGCCGCCGGCTGGGCCGGCGGCTGGGCCGGTGCGGCGGGAGGGCCGTCGGGGGGAGCTGCCGGACCCTGCTCTGCTCCGGCTCCGGGTGCGGCGGCAGCGGTTCCGGCCGGCTGCGCGCTCTTGGGCGGCGGGACGACGCGCAGGTTCGGCGGGCCGGACGGAGCCTCCGCTTCCGCCTCTGCCGCCCGAGCCGCCTCCGCAGCCCGCGTCCGTTCGGCGTCCCGCGCCGCCTGCTCTGCCGCCTGCTCTGCCGCTGCCGCCTGCTGCGCTCGTGTCGCCTCCGCGTCGCGCTCGGCCTCGTCTGCAGCCCGCTGCGCCTCGGCGGCGCGCTCGGCCTCGGCGGCGCGCTCGACCTCGGCGGCACGCTCGGCCTCGGCAGCACGCTCGGCCTCGGCGGCCGCGGCGGCCCGGGTCGCCTCTGCTGCCTGTGCTGCCCGCTCGGCCTCCGCGGCGCGGGTGGCCTCGGCGACCTCGGCCATCCGGCGAGCCTCCGCGGCCTCCGCGGCGGGCGCCGCCCTCCGCGCACCGGGAGGCGACACCGTCCGGCCCGGGATGCGGCCGGCCGCCACGCGCACCCCCGGCCGGGCAGGGCCGACGGACGGGTCGGCCGGAGCCCCCTGCACCGCCAGCCGCTTCCCCGCAGGAGCGGCGGCCTTGGCGTTCCTCGCCGCGCCGGCGCGGGCGGCGGGAGCCCTGGCTGCCGGCGGCTTCACCTTCGCGGTCACCGGCGGGTTGGGCAGCGTCGGCCAGGCGCTGCCGGACGCGCGCTGTCCCAACGTCTGGTCGACGTGGCCGAGTGCCGCCGAGTAGGCGTCCAGGCTGGTGAGCTCGCGGGTGGCCGGGTCGTAGCGCCATCCAGCCAGACGCGTCTTGCCGCGGGCGGCGAAGGACAGCTGGACGACCCAGCGGCCGGACTCCTCCCGACGCGCTGTCCAGCCGACCGTCTCCGGCCGGTAGCCGGACATCTCCGACAGGTGCTGCGCAACGGCATCGCCCAGGCAGAGACCGGACAGTCCACGACGGCTGCGGGCGAGCACGGCTGCGCGCGCGGCGTTGATGATCCGCTCGCGCTCGGACAGGACCGGGCCGGCGAAGCGCTCGACGCGGGCGACGGGGACGCCCGCCGAGGCCGCGATCTGCTCGCTCGACTCGCCGGCGCGCAGCCTCGCCTGGATCTCCTTGGGCGAGAGCACCACCGCGGGCGCGCTCTGCTCCCCAGGGCGGGGCAGCTCCCCGCGCAGCGCGGCGGCCAGCCGGTCGTCGAGGGCCACGCGGAACTCTCCGCGGGAGGCTCCCTTGCGGGTGGCCAGCAGAACGTGCCGACCGTCCTCGCTGATCGCGGCGACGTGGAGCTCGCGCACCATTCCTCCGTCCAGACCGGGGACAGCCCCCCGGGCACCGGGAAGTCTCGCGGCTCTCCGGCCGGATCACAAGCAGATCCCCACGGCAGGCTCACGACACAGCGCTCGCGGCACCGCCGTCCGCGCGCGGCAGCCCCAGCGGCACGAGCCGCAGTCGAGGGACGAGTCCGCTGTCCGCCAGCACGTCGAGCGCGCGCTGCTCGGCCTCGTCCACCTCCAGGCGCCCCGGTGGCGCGCCGAGCAGAACGGTCACCACGCAGTCGTCGCAGGCCAGGTCGCGCATCACGCAGCCGTCGCAGTCGATCAGCACGGCATCCTCCGTCGGGCAGGACCGGCGACGTGCCGGCCCGGCGGACGCTAGGAGCGGCGTCCGACAGAACCAGCTCCCGCCGCGTACGCGGTTCTCCTCGAGCCGCTCAGCCGGCCACCCTCAGCCGGCGGCGGGACGGGGGATGACCTCCACCTGGTCCACCGCGTTGCACCAGCGACAGCTGACGTGCTCCACCGTGTCCACGAGCAGCTCGCGCTCCTCGACGACCGGGGAGCCGGCCAGGTCGACGTGGACGTACTCCCTCGCGCGCGTGGACCGGGTCACGTCGAAGCGCGTGAGGTTGCCGCACAGGGTGCACCGCCACCGCGAGTCCGGGCCGGGCCGGGGCACTGGGGGCACAGCGTCACCCTAGCGAGGGGCCGCCGTGCAGGCGCGCAGCGCCGCGTCGTACGCGGCGCGCAGCTGCTGCCCCTGCGCCTTGTCATAGGTGTTGGCGTCCGCCCGCGTGCGCACGAGGCCGGCCTTGTCGGCGAGGTCGCTCAGCGCGGGCTTGACCTGCGCGGGGGCGTTGGCCGCGACGGCGGCGAGCACCGCCTGCGCGTCGCGCAGCGTGTCCTTGACCCCCTGGTCGAGGCTGCCCTTGCCGCCCAGCCGGGGCAGGGTGCGGCCGATGGCCAGGATGTCCGGCGCCGTGTTGCGGCACGGACCCTCGGTGAAGGTGTCCTCCGCGGGCAGGGACACGTCTCCGGAGACCTCCGAGGAGGAGCCGCCGCAGCCGGTGAGCAGCGCGACGCTGACGGCGACGGCCGCGAGAGCTCGGGACACGCGTACTCCAGGTGTTGGCGCCGGCGCCCCGGCGCAGGGCCGTCGGGCGGACGCGGGGGCAGGGTCAGAGTGCAGGTTCTACCCGAGATCGCGACTGCGTGCGGACCGAGCGGTGCTGCTGCTCGGGCCTGCGCACCGTCGGCGCGTCGCGATGCCAGGTTGTCGTACACCGGTTCTAGCGTCCGCTGCGTGCCCGCCGCAGCCCCTCCTGTGCCGCCTGCCCGGCTCCCCGTCCAGACCAGCTTCGACGAGCTGGGAAGCCCGCTGCGCGAGACCACGTTCGTCGTGGTCGACCTCGAGACGACGGGAGGGTCGGCCTCGTCCTGCGAGATCACCGAGATCGGCGCGGTCAAGGTGCGGGGCGGGGAGGTGCTCGGGGAGTTCCAGACCCTCGTCAACCCCGGCACCGCGATCCCGGCGTTCATCGCCGTCCTGACCGGCATCACCGACGGCATGGTCGCCGCCGCCCCGCGGCTCGGGGCGGCGCTGCCGGCCTTCCTCGAGTTCAGCCGCGGAGCCGTGCTCGTCGCCCACAACGCGCCGTTCGACCTCGGCTTCCTGCGCACGGCCTGCGAGCGGCTGGAGCTGTCCTGGCCGGCGCCGGACTCGATCGACACGGCCCGGCTGGCCCGCAGGGTCCTCACCAGCGACGAGGCGCCCAACTGCAGGCTGTCGACGCTCGCGCTGCTGTTCCGGTCCGGGACGACCCCCAACCACCGCGCTCTGGCGGACGCGCGCGCCACGGTCGACGTCCTGCACGGCCTGATCGCCCGGCTCGGCGGGCTCGGGGTGCACAGCCTGGAGGAGCTGCGCACCTTCTCCGCGCAGGTCAGCCCGCAGCAGCGCCGCAAGCGCCACCTCGCGGACGCCCTGCCTGCGCTGCCCGGGGTCTACCTGTTCCGGGACCGGCAGGGGCGGGTGCTCTACGTCGGCAAGAGCACCAACCTGCGCAGCCGCGTCCGGCAGTACTTCACGGCCAGCGAGCAGCGCACCCGCATGGCGGAGATGGTCGGGCTGGCCGAGCGGGTGGACCCGGTCGTGTGCAGCACCGGGCTCGAGGCCGAGGTCCGCGAGCTGCGGCTGATCGCCGAGCACAGCCCGCGCTACAACCGCCGCTCGAAGCGGCCGGAGAAGGCGCTGTGGGTCAAGCTCACGGTGGAGGCCTTCCCGCGGCTGTCCATGGTGCGCCGGGTGGTCGACGACGGGGCGCTCTACCTCGGTCCCTTCGGCACTGCTCGTGCGGCTGAGCTCGCGGTGGCGGCGGTGCACGAGGCGCTGCCGCTGCGCCAGTGCACGAAGCGCATCTCCCCCACCCGCGCCTCCCCAGCCTGCGTGCTCGCCGAGATCCGCCGCTGCGGTGCGCCCTGCCTCGGTCCGCAGGAGGGCGAGTCGGTGCAGGCCTACTCCGTGCACGCGGGCGCCTACCGGGTCGCCGTCCTGTCCGACCCAGGCGCGGTGGTCGCTGCCCTGTCCGACCGCATCGGGGCGCTCGCGGCCGCCCAGCGCTACGAGGATGCCGCCGCGCAGCGGGACCGGCTGCACGCCTTCGTCCGCGCGGCGGCGCGCCTGCAACGCCTGACGGCCCTGACCGGGGTTCGTCAGCTCGTCGCCGCCCGGCCGACGTCCGACCTCGGCTGGGAGGTGGCGGTCGTGCGGTCCGGACGGCTGGCCGCCGCCGGCACGATCCCCCGCGGTGCGCATCCCGCGCCCTACGTCGACGCTCTTGTGGCCACGGCCGAGACGGTCTCGCTCCGCCCGGGGCCGCTGCCGGCCGCCACTGCCGAGGAGGTCGAGTGCGTGCTCCGGTGGTTGGAGCTGCCCGGCACCAGGCTGGTGCGGCTCGAAGGCACCTGGGCCTCCCCAGCTCGGGGCGCGGGCGGCAGCCGGGGCTGGCTCGACGCGGCGCAGGACGCCCGCGCGGGCGTCACCCCGTTCACTGACCGCCGCAACCTGCACCCGGTAGCCAGGCCCGCCCGGGAGTACGGATGAGGAGGTGGCGGAGCTCCCCGCGGTGCGTCGTCAGCGGCGGGTCGCCGTACCTGAGGTGCAGGGTCAGCAGACCCAGGAGCCGTACTGGCGCACGCATGTGGACTGAGTCGTGACGCTGCCCGACGGTGACTACCTGCTACTCGCCTTCTCCACCTCGACCGCTCAGCGCAGGGCGGCGGAGGTCGAGATCCAGCGGTCGAGCAGATCAGCGGCAGCTCCGGTGTCGAGCGCCTCGGCGCTGCGTGACCATCCCGCCTGCAGCCGCTGAACCAGCGGATCGTCGCCTGCGTCGTACGCCGCGACGGCCGCCGCGGCGTTGAGCAGCACCGCGTCGCGTACCGGTCCGGGCTTCCCGGCCAGCACCGCCCGGGTGACGGCGGCGTTGTACGGCGCGTCAGCCCCGCGCAGCGCGGCGGGCTCGGCCCGGGCGATCCCGAGGGTGGCCGGGTCGAAGGACTCCTGCCGCGACTCGCCGCCCGTGACGACCCAGACGCTCGACGGCCCGGTGGTGGTGAGCTCGTCGAGCCCGTCGTCCCCGCGGAAGACCAGCGCATCAGCGCCGCGAGCGGCGAGCACCCCCGCCATGACCGGGGCCAGCCGGGGGTCGGACACGCCGACTGCCTGCGCGGCCGGCCGGGCCGGGTTGGTGAGCGGGCCGAGGATGTTGAACACGGTGGGCACGCCCAGGTCGCGACGCGCGACCGCCGCATGGCGCATCCCGGGGTGGAAGACCGGCGCGAAGCAGAACGCGATGCCGGCCGCGTCGAGGCAAGGGCGGATCGCGTCGGGCGGGAGGTCCACCACGACCCCGAGCTCCTCGAGCAGGTCCGCGGACCCGCAGGCCGACGACGCCGCCCGGTTGCCGTGCTTGACCACCGGCACGCCGGCCCCGGCCACGACCAGGGCGGCCATCGTCGAGAGGTTGACGGTGTTGGAGCGGTCGCCGCCGGTGCCGCAGGTGTCCACCACCCGCCGCGGCACCGACACCGGCGCCGCCTCCGCCAGCATGACCTCGACCAGCCCGGCCACCTCGGCAGCCGTCTCCCCCTTGGCCCGCAGCGCCATGGCGAAGCCGGCGACCTGCGCCGGGCTCGCGTCCCCGGCCATGATCTCGCCCATGACCCAGGCGCTGTCCGAGCCGGGAAGGGCCTCGCCCCGAAGGAGGGCGCTGAGCACGGCGGGCCAGGTCGTTGCCACGGGCGGCTAGTGCAGAGCGCGGCGTACGGGCAGACGGGCCACGCGACGCCGCAGCAGGTCCGTGGCGAGCCCCAGGAGCTCCGGCGGGTCGATCGGGTGCGCCGCCACGCCGTCGGCCTGGGACCAGCTCGCCAGCCACGAGTCGGCCTTGCGGGCGATGAGCACCAGGGTCGGTGGGCAGTCGGGCAGCTCGTCCTTCATCTGCCGCGCGAGACCCATGCCTCCGGTCGGCCACGCCTCGCCGTCGAGCACGCACAGGTCCACGCCGCCGGCGTCCACCTGCGCCAGCACCTCGTCGCCGGTGGAGCAGTCCACCCACTCGAGGGGCGACAGGTCGGACGCCGGGCGCGTGCCGAGGGCCATCTTGACCTGGTCACGCACCGCGGGATCGTCGCTGTACACCACGACGCGGAGGGTGTCCGCCCCGGCGCGGGACGCGGTGCCTGGGTCCTTCATGCGCGGGATGCTAGCGGGCGGTCGCGCGGGCGACCGATGCGCCGACATGCGCCGAGCCGGCGCCCGTCCCCTCCCGCAGCAGGGACCCGGGCGGGCTCAACGCGGCAGCTGTCCAGGGCCCTTCCACGGCGAGGCGACCGTGTGGGTGTAGCAGTTCGGTCCGGCGTTGTAGGCCGACAGTCGCGACCCGCACACCGTGCAGGCGGCCGTCCCGGAGGTGCGGGCCTTGGCCACTGGCTTCATGGTCGTCCCGGTCACGCGGCTTCCCGACGCCAACCCGATCACCCTCCTCCACCCGCGGCCGGGGTGGCCGGGGTTCCAGCGCGCACCCTAGAGATCACGGCGCGCATCGGTCAAGGAGCCAAATGCGCAGGTCAGGGCCCCGGCCTCGGGCACAGCGCCCTGCTCAGACCGCCGCGGGGTCGGTCGCACCGGTGTCCAACCGGTCCAGCCGGCGGTCCTCCCGGCGTGCCTCGCGCTCGCTGGCACGCATCCACTGGTGGAGCAGCACGCCCAGGAAGAGCAGTCCCACGACGTCCCCGGCAGCCCACAGCAGCCCGCCTCCGAGCTGCTGCTGGAAGACCGCCTCGTCCACCCCGTGCAGCGGGACGTAGTGCCCCGGTGCGAGCAGGCCGGCCCCGCCGGGCTCGACGCTCATGATCGCCACCCCCAGGAACGCGTGGATCGGGAGGGTCGCCGCGACGAGCAGCATCCGGAAGGGATAGCTGGACCGGCTCGGCACCGGGTCGATGCCCAGCAGGGGCCAGAAGAACAGCGCCCCGACGACGAGGAAGTGCACGTGCAGCAGCTCGTGCAGCACCGGGGAGGTCAGCGTCGCCTCGTACCAGCCGGAGAAGTAGAGGGCGAACGGGCTGGCCACGAACGCCACCCACGCCACGAGCGGGAAGCTGGCCACCTGCGCGACCCGGGAGTGCAGCACCGAGAGCACGACACCGCGCGGCCGGGCGGGCAGCGTGCGCAGCGCCAGGGTGATCGGGGCGCCGAGGGCCAGGAAGACCGTCGCGACCATCGACAGCAGCATGTGCTGGACCATGTGGACGCCGAACAGGCTCGTGTCGTAGGCGGCCAGGCCCGACATCGTCGCCACCGCGATCGTGCCGAGGCCACCGAGCAGGAACGACAGGGTCCGGGCGGGCGGCCACGTGTCCCCCCGGGCCCGCAGCCGGCGGACGCCGGCGAGGTAGAGCGCCCCCGGGACCAGCACGAGCAGCAGCGGCAGGACCGCCGGCCGGGCGGCGCTGAGGACCGACAGCGCGCCGAAGTCCGGGAGGCCGTCCCGGTGCGCGAGCACGGCCGACGAGAAGCGCTCCACCACACCAGGGTAGGCCCGCGGGTGGGCCCCGGCGCGGCGGAGTCGGCCCGCGTGGTGGGGCAGGGTCCCGCCTGCCATGATGGTCCTGTGACTGCTGCTTCCACGCTCGCGCGGCCGACGGCGCACGCGTCCCTGACCCGGCCGAACATGGTCAGCGTCGGCACGATCGTGTGGCTGTCGTCCGAGCTCATGTTCTTCGCGGCGCTGTTCGCGATGTACTTCACGATCCGCTCGGTGCAGGGCGCGGAGGTGTGGGCCGAGCGGACCGGCGAGCTCAACGTCCCGTACGCCCTCGTGTTCACCGTGATCCTGGTGGCCTCGTCGGTGACCTGCCAGCTGGGGGTGTTCGCGGCCGAGCGCGGTGACGTCTACGGCCTGCGCCGCTGGTACGTCCTCACCCTGATCATGGGCACCGTGTTCGTCGGCGGGCAGGCCAACGAGTACCGCAACCTCGTCGCCGAGGGCCTGACGATCGCCTCGGCGCCCTACGGCTCGGTGTTCTACCTCACGACCGGGTTCCACGGACTGCACGTGATCGGCGGCCTGTTCGCGTTCGTGGTCGTGCTGCTGCGCTCCAAGGTGGGGCGCTACACGCCGGAGAAGGCGACGAGCGCCATCGTCACGTCGTACTACTGGCACTTCGTCGACGTGGTGTGGATCGGGCTGTTCGCCGCGATCTACATCATCAAGTGAACGGACAGGAAGCCGGGCTGTGAGGCGCACCAGCACGTCCCGGACCAGGCGCAGCGGGTACGCGGTGGTGCTGCTCGCGCTGAGCGTGATCGGCACCCTCTACACCGCCGTCGCCGGCCCGAGCGCCGCCACGGAGGAACCCGCCTCGAGCCAGTCGATGGCCATCGAGGAGGGGCGCGACTTCTACCTGTCCGGCTGCTCCACGTGCCACGGCCTCGACCTCACCGGAGGCGCCGGCGGCCCCTCCCTCATCGGCGTCGGCGCCTCGTCGGTGATCTTCCAGGTGGAGAGCGGCCGCATGCCGCTGTCCGCCGGCTTCCAGCAGGCGCCGCGCAAGGACGTCCGCTACACCCGCGAGCAGATCGACGCGCTGGCCGCGTACATCCAGAGCAACGGCGGCGGACTGACGCTGCCGGAGGGCGACCTCACCGACGGTGACCTGCAGCTCGGTGGCGCGCTGTTCCGCACGAACTGCGCCAGCTGCCACAACTTCGCCGGCTCGGGCGGCGCCCTGACCTACGGCAAGTACGCCCCCGAGCTCGAGCAGGCCAGTCCGCGGGTGATCTACAGCGCCATGCAGAGCGGGCCCGAGTCGATGCCGCGGTACGGCGACAACCAGCTGACCGAGCTCGAGAAGAAGTCGATCGTCCGCTACGTCCGCTACATCAGCGAGTCCGAGGACGTCGGTGGCGCCGGGCTCGGGCGCTACGGCCCGCTCACCGAAGGGCTGGTCATCTGGGTCGTCGGGATCACGGTCCTCGTCCTGATGACGCTGTGGATCGGAGCGCGCGCATGAGCAACCCACCCTCGGACGCCGATCGGCCCCTTGCCGACCAGCTCTCCTCCCGCCCCCCCGATGAGGCCTCCGGGCCGGGGGACACCCGCGGGTCCAGCGTCGACCAGGACGAGTTCCAGAACACCGACAGCCGGGCCCAGCTGCAGGCCGAGGGCCGTGGCGAGGCGCAGCTGGACAGCAGCAAGACGCCCGAACCGGCGCCGGACTACAGCCACCTGCCCCCGAGCGACCGCGACTGGAACATCGCCGAGCGCAAGGTCGCCGGGCTGTTCTTCCTGGCGGTGCTGGGTGTCCTCGGCTTCCTGGTGACCTTCTTCGCCGTCGAGCAGGAGTTCGGCCAGCCCGGCAACGTCTACTTCACCCCGCTGCTGGGGATCTTCATGACGATGGCGCTGGGCGGCGTCGGCGCCGGGACGGTGCTGTGGGCCAAGCTGCTCATGGTCGACGAGGAGGCCGTGCAGGAGCGGCACCCGTTCGGCTCGGACCCCGACGAGCGGGCCGCGACGGCGAAGGCGCTCAGGCAGGGCATCGAGGACACCGGCCTTCCCCGCCGCAAGCTGCTGCGCCGGTCCCTGATGCTGGGCGCCGGCTCGCTCGCGCTGCTGCCGCTGCCCTTTCTCGGCTTCCTCGGCCGGTTCCAGCACAAGGAGCGGGTGCTCGCGACCACCTCCTGGCGCGAGGGGGTACGCCTGATCCGCCAGAACGGGACGCCGGTCAAGCTCGGCGACCTGCAGATCGGCGGCGTCGAAAGCGTCTTCCCCGACGTCGAGCACGGCACGCTGAAGGCTGACTCGCCGGCGCTGCTCATCCGCATGCGCCCCGAGGACCTCCAGCTCCCGGCCGAGCAGCAGGAGTGGGCCTACCAGGGCCACGTCGTCTACTCGAGCATCTGCACCCACCTGGGCTGCCCCGTCAAGCTGTACGAGCAGCAGACCCACAACCTGCTGTGCCCCTGCCATCAGTCGATTTTCAAGGCGAGCACCGGAGCCACGGTCATCTTCGGACCGGCGGCCAGGGCGCTGCCACAACTAGCAATCTCGGTGGATGACGAGGGATACTTCGTTGCAGGCGGCGACTTCGCCGAGTCGATCGGCCCGAGCTACTGGGAGCGTGGCTGAGTGAGCCATCTCGAGAAGGTCACCGACACGACGGCCGGCTGGATGGACGAGCGCCTCGGCGCCGCCGGCTACGTCCGCAAGAGCCTCAACAAGGTGTTTCCGGACCACTGGTCGTTCATGCTCGGCGAGATCGCGCTCTACAGCTTCATCATCCTGCTGCTCACCGGCACCTACCTGTCGTTCTTCTACACGCCGTCACTGACCGAGGTCGTCTACGACGGCAGCTACATCCCGCTCAAGGGCGTGACGATGTCGCAGGCCTACGAGTCGACGCTGTTCATCAGCTTCGACGTCCGCGGCGGCCTGATCATGCGGCAGATCCACCACTGGGCCGCGCTGCTGTTCCTGGCCGCGATCGTCGTGCACCTGCTGCGGGTGTTCTTCACCGGGGCCTTCCGCAAGCCGCGCGAGCTCAACTGGGTCATCGGTGTGCTGCTGCTGATCCTCGGTCTGCTCGAGGGCTTCGCCGGCTACTCCCTGCCCGACGACCTGCTGTCCGGCACCGGCGCCCGCATCTTCCACGGCATCATCTTGTCGGTTCCGGTCATCGGCTCCTGGGCCACGTTCCTGATCTACGGCGGCGAATACCCCGGCACCGAGTTTCTCGACCGGCTCTACGCCTTGCACATCTTCGTGGTCCCGCTGGCCATCCTCGGCCTGATCACCTTCCACATGCTGATGATCTGGTACCAGAAGCACACCCAGTTCGCCGGGCCCGGCCGGACCGAGGACAACGTCGTCGGGTCGCGGTTCTTCCCTGCGTACGCCGCCAAGGCTGGTGGCTTCTTCTTCCTGGTGTTCGCGGTGCTCGCTGCGCTCGGCGGGCTCGCGCAGATCAACCCCATCTGGATGTACGGGCCCTACAACGCCTCGCAGGTCACCGCCGGCTCGCAGCCGGACTGGTACATCGGCTTCCTCGACGGCTCGTTGCGCCTGATGCCCAACTGGGAGTTGAGCGCCCTGGGCTACACGGTGCCGTTCAACGTCCTGCTTCCAACAGTGATCATGCCCGGGGTCATCTTCGTCGCCATGATGCTCTACCCGTGGATCGAGGCGCGGCGCACCGGCGACCGTGCCTACCACAACCTGTTGGACCGCCCGCGCGACGTCCCAGTGCGGACCGGCATCGGCGCCATGTCCGTCGCCTTCTACGTCATCCTCGTCATCGCGGGTGGCAACGACGTGATCGCATCGGTCTTCCAAGTGAACGTCAACACCATGACGATCGCGGGACGCATCGCCCTCATCGTGGTGCCGCCGCTGGTCTATGTCATCACCAAGCGCTGGTGCCTTGCGTTGCAGCACAACGATGAGGAGCTGCTGCACCACGGCATCGAGTCGGGCACCATCCGGCGGCTGCCCTCTGGGGAGTTCGTGGAGGAGACCGTCCCGCTCCCGCTGGTCTACCAGCTGTCGCTCGGCGTCGCCGAGCCCGAGCCGCAGGACCACCACAGCCCCGCGCCGGTCGGGACCGGGTTCGAGAAGAAGCCGGCGCTCGAGCGGGCACCGGACAAGGACGGGTTCTTCCGCCCGCGCCGGTCCGCGTCGAACGGCTCCGCCAACGGCTCCTCGAACGGGAAGGCCAACGGGAAGCGCCCCGAGGCCGAGCTGCCCCAGCTCGAGAAGAGCGGGAAGGACAAGCCCCCCAGCTAGTTCGCCCCCGCCGCGGCCGGTGGTTGAGGTGGGGCCGCGACTGGGGCTGGAGGGGCTTGAGCCGGCCCACCCCCGGGTTCTCGGTGCGTGCCGGGTTCTCGGTGCCACCACTGCCCGCGTGGAGCCTGCCCCTGGCACCGAGATGAGCAGCGGGCCGTCGAGGCGGGGCAGGAGCGGACACAGCAGCACACATCGTGATCGACTTCATCCGTGGCTCAGCGTGCTGGGCAGCGTGCCGGAGCCGCAGACGATCACGATGTGTGTGTTGGTGCTCGGACCGGCGGCGACATCGCGTTCTGGAACGACTGGGGTACGGGCTGACAGGCGAGCGACAGGCTGTTGCCGGCTCGATCCGCACCGCCCTCGGATCTCGGTGCCACCACTGCCCGCGGGGAGCCTGCTCCTGGCACCGAGATCAGCAGCGGGCCGGCGACGCGGAAGCTGGGGAGCCGGCCACGGGTCGGGGCACCAACCAGCCGGCCGGCTCGAAGCGCGACACGGCGAACGCCCCCGGCCCGCCTCGATCGCCGGCCGGGCCAGGTCACACTTGACGGCGGGCCGAGCCGCTGCGCCAGCCCGCCCGGCGCTGCGCCAGCCCGCCCGCCCAGCCCGGCGCTGCGCCGAGCCGCTGCGCCAGCCCGCCCGGCGCTGCGGGCCGAGCCGCTGCGCCAGGCCGCCCAGCCCGCCGCTGCGCCGAGCCACCGAGCGGCCGAGCCGCCGAGCGCCGGCCAGCCCGCCGAACAGTCCAGGCCTCGGCCGCCCCCGGGCTACTCGCCGAGGAACTTGCGGGTGCTGGTCAGCTGCTCGCCCATCGCGGAGAGCGCGCCGACGGTGTGCCCCTGGGTGCGGTTGAGGCCCACGTAGTACTCGAACAGGAAGCCCAGCGCGGACACGACGAGCATCCCGGTGCCGAGCATGATCAGGAACGGGCCGTAGATCAGTCCCAGCATCAACGTGGTGAAGGACGCCGCCAGAGCGATCGGCCACCACGAGTAGGGCGGGAAGAAGCCGACCTCGCCGGACCCCTCGCTGATCTCGGCGTCCGGTCGGTCCTCGGGTCGGGCGTCCATGCGTCGTGCGGTGAACAGCAGGTAGAAGGCCACGAGGAAGGCCAGGCCGATCGACATGACGAGGCACGCCGTGCCCGTGGGATCCTTGGACAGCAACCAGTAGATGATCGTCGTGGGGACCAGGAACGCGGCCAGGAACCCGAACAGGTAGCCCTCGACCTTCACCGAGTCACCTCCGCCTCGGGTGAGGCGTGGAAGTCGGCCTTGCCGGCTGTGTTGGGGTAGTGCAGGTCGAAGGCCGGGCGCTCCGAGCGGATGCGCGGCATGGTCACGAAGTTGTGCCGCGGGGGTGGGCAGGACGTCGCCCACTCCAGGGAGTTGCCGAAGCCCCACGGGTCGTCGCCGACAGCCTTGGCGCCGCGGCGGAAGCTCACCGCCACGTTGTAGATGAACGGCAGCGTCGAAGCGCCGAGCACGAAGGCCCCGGTCGTCGACACGACGTTCATCGTCGTGAAGCCGTCGGTCGCCAGGTAGTCCGCGTAACGGCGCGGCATGCCCTCGTTGCCCAGCCAGTGCTGGATCCCGAAGGTCATGTGGAAGCCCACGAACAGGGTCCAGAAGTGCACCTTGCCGAGCCGGTCGTTCATCATCCGGCCGGTCAGCTTGGGGAACCAGTAGTAGACGCCGCCGAAGAACGCGAACACCACGGTGCCGAACACCACGTAGTGGAAGTGGGCCACCACGAAGTAGGTGTCACTGACGTGGAAGTCGATCGGCGGCGAGGCCAGCAGCACGCCCGTGAGGCCACCGAGCAGGAAGGTGATCAGGAAGCCGATCGCGAACAGCATCGGCGTCTCGAAGGTCAGCTGCCCACGCCACATCGTGCCGATCCAGTTGAAGAACTTCACGCCGGTCGGCACCGCGATGAGGAAGCTGAGGAAGGCGAAGAACGGCAGGAGCACCGCGCCGGTCGGGTACATGTGGTGCGCCCACACGGTCAGCGACAGGGCGCCGATGCCGATGGTGGCGAAGACGAGCCCCTTGTAGCCGAAGACCGGCTTGCGGCTGAACACCGGGATGATCTCGGTGATGACGCCGAAGAAGGGCAGCGCGATGATGTAGACCTCGGGATGGCCGAAGAACCAGAACAGGTGCTGCCACAGGATGGCCCCGCCGTTGTCGGGGTTGTAGACCTGGGCCCCGAGGTGCCGGTCGGCCAGCAGCGCGAACAGCGCCGCGGTCAGGACCGGGAAGGCCAGCAGGACCAGGATCGAGGTGACCAGCATGTTCCAGGTGAAGATCGGCATCCGGAACATCGTCATCCCCGGCGCGCGCAGCGTGAGGATCGTGGTGATGAAGTTGACCGCGCCGAGGATCGTCCCGAGGCCGGAGCCGATCAGGCCGATGATCCACAGGTCGGAGCCGATCGAGGGCGACCGGATGATGTCGTTGAGCGGCGCGTAGGCGAACCACCCGAACGACGCGGCCCCCTCCGGGGCGAGGAAGCCCGCGAGCACCGTGAGCCCACCGAACAGGTAGAGCCAGTAGGAGAAGGCGTTCAGGCGCGGGAAGCTCATGTCCGGCGCGCCGATCTGCAGCGGCATGATGAAGTTCGTGAAGCCGTAGGCCGCGGGCGGGGCGAACAGGAACATCATGATCGTGCCGTGCATCGTGAACAGCTGGTTGTACTGCTCCGGGCTGACGATCTGCAGACCGGGCTGAGCCAGCTCGGTGCGGATCATCATCGCCATGAAGCCGGCGGCGAGGAAGAACCCGAACGACGTCGTCAGGTAGAGCATGCCGATCGTCTTGTGGTCGGTGGTCGTCAGGACCTTGACGATCTTCGCGCCCGGCGAGGGGCGGGGCCGGCGGACCTGCACCGGCGTGGTGGTTGCGTCGGCCAGCAGCGTCATCCACGCCTCCCGGAGATGTTCTCAGCGGCTTCCTCGGCGGTACGCAGCGCGCCGTCGGCGGCCCCCGTACCGATCCTGCTGTCCGGATCCGACTGCAGCTCGGTCAGGTAGCTCTCGTACTCGGGAGGGGACACGGCCTTGACCGAGAAGTTCATCGCGGAGTGCTTCTCGCCGCAGAACTCGGCGCACCGCCCGATGTACTCCCCCTCCTTGTTGATCGTGAGCTCGAAGACGTTGGCCCGTCCCGGGACGACGTCGCGCTTGAACAGGAACGCCGGGACGAAGAAGGAGTGGATGACGTCCGGCGAGGTCTCGGTGAAGCGGATGAGCCTGCCGGTCGGCAGCACGAGCTGCGCGGGCCGGCCCGGCTGACCGGTCACCTGCACACCCGCGTCGTCGTGCCGGAAGGTCCAGTTCCACTGGAACCCGACGACGCCGATGTTGACGTCCGCTCCGCCCTCCCGCTCGTCGTTGACGAAGTTCTGGCTGACGGTCGTGTAGTAGAAGAGCACCGCGATGATCACGAAGGGGACCGCGGTGTAGAGCACCTCGATCGGCAGGTTGTAGCGGACCTGCCGCGGCAGCTCGTCGCTCTGCTTGCGGTACTTCACGACCGGGATGGTGATCAGGACGAGCACGAACAGGCCCACGGCCACGGCCGCGGCGGTCGAGCCGAGCCACAGCTCGTAGATGTTCTCGGCCTGCTCGGTGACCGGCTTCGGGAAGCCCATCCCGAAGGTGCCCTCGTAGGCCTCCCGGCCGGTGCAGCCGGTGGCGAGCGGCAGCGCCGGGAGCAGCACGGCCGCGAGCCGGAAGCGGCGACGCCGAACCGGGAAGGAGGTGGTGCTCAACCTCGCGGGCCTTCCTGCCAGGCGGACGGGGGCGGACTCCGGACCGATGTCGGGGCAGCCGAACGGCCGGATACCGCTGCCTCGACCCTATCTCAGCAGCCTCTGCCGTTCCTGCCGGGGCTCGCGCGGCGACACCCGGCCCGCGGCATCTAGCGTCGACTCCATGAGCGGCTACCTGGACGCGGCAGCCGCCCTTCCCCTGTCTCCCGCCGCGCGGAACGCGCTGCTGGCGGCGGTCGAGGACGGGTGGGCCGATCCCGCCACGCTGTACGGGCAGGGCCGCCGGGCCCGCCTGCTGCTCGAGGGGGCCCGCGAGGCGGTGGCGGGCGTCGTGGGCGCTCGCCCCGACGAGGTCTCCTTCGCTCCCTCCGGCACGCAGGCGGCGCATCTCGGGGTGCTGGGTGCCCTCGCCGGGCGAGCCGTTACGGGGTCGCACGTCGTCCACTCCACGATCGAGCACTCCTGCGTCCTCGCCGCCGTCGCGCACGCGGGGGTCGAGGCGACGCCCGTCGGGGTGGACCGGCTCGGCCGGGTGGACGAGGCGGCCTTCGCCGCGGCGCTGCGGCGCGACACGGCGCTGGCCTGCCTGATCAGCGCCAGCCACGAGGTGGGGACGCTCCAGCCGGTCGAGGCGGTGGCCGCGCGGTGTGCCGAGGCGGGGGTGCCGCTGCTCGTCGACGCGGCGCAGACCGTCGGGCGGATGCCCGTTCCGTCCGGGTGGTCCGCGCTGACCGCGAGCGCCCACAAGTGGGGCGGGCCACCGGGGGTGGGGCTGCTGGCGGTGCGTACGGGCACCCGCTGGCGCTCCCCTCTGCCGGCCGACGAGCGGGAGGGCGGCCGGGTGCCGGGGGCGCCCGGGCTCCCGCAGATCCTGTCGGCGGCCGTCGGGCTGCAGGCTGCCGCGGCGGAGGCGGAGGCCGAGGACCGCCGGCTCCGTCCGCTGGTCGACCGGCTGCGGGAGCGCATCGCCGCGGTCGTCGCGGACGTCGAGGTCGTCGGGGACCCCGGGCGCCGGCTCCCCCACCTGATGACGTTCTCCTGCCTCTACGTCGACGGCGAGTCGCTGGTACGGGCGCTCGACGGTGCCGGCTTCGCGGTGAGCAGCGGCTCGAGCTGCAGCGCCTCCACGCTCGAGCCGAGCCACGTCCTCGCCGCGATGGGCGTGCTCACCCACGGCAACGTCCGCCTGTCGCTGCACCGCGGCACGACCGAGGCCGAGGTCGAGCGCTTCCTGAGCGTGCTGCCGCGCCTGGTGGAGGACCTGCGCCGGGATGCGGGCGTGGTGGGGCTGTGACCGGACGACCGGCGTCCGGCGACGCACCCACACCGACGGTGGTGCTCGACTGCCGCGGCCGGCCCTGCCCGGTACCCGTCATCGAGCTCGCCCGGGCCCTGCCAGGGGTGCCCGTGGGGGAGGTCGTGCAGGTGCTCAGCGACGACCCGGCCGCCCGGCTGGACTTCCCGGCCTGGTGCCGGATGCGCAGCCAGGACTACCTCGGCGAGAACCCTGACGGGACCTTCTCGATCCGCCGTCTGACGTAGCCTCCGCCGGGCGGCGCAGCCGCGTCATCCCTCGCGGCGCGGCGGCGCGTCGTCCAGGCGCCGCCACCCACGAACCCGCAGGTGCGAGCCCTCCGCCCGACCGGTCACCTCGACCCAGTCCCCCACCCGGACGTCCGGCAGCGCGCCGACGACGCCGACGGCGAGCTCGGCGTCCTGCGAGCAGCAGCCCGCCACCCAGCGCGACAGCATCGTGAGCTCCGCCGACAGCGCCGTCACCTGGCCCTGCAGCGTGACCTCCTCGTCGAGATGGCTCCCGGAGTGGGCGCGCAGGAGGAACTCCGAGTGGGTCATGGCGGCGGCCGCGAGAAGGGCCCCCGCGCCGGCCAGGGGCAGCAGGGCGCCGGGCCCGGTGGCCGCCAGTGCCCCGGCGCCGGTCCCGCCCGCGCGAGGGGCACCTGCCGGCCGCCGCGCTCCCGACGCGGCCGCGCCCGACGGAGCCGCGGAGGTGGGGAGCGCCGCCGCCCGCTCGGCACTGCGCCGGGGGCCGGCGGCCGCCGGGGCGGAGGTCCCGTCCGGCACCGTCCCGGAAGGCGGCTCGCCCACCACGAGCCAGATCGGGTTGGTCAGCGCCTCCATGTCCAGCGTGCTCGCGAGCGGTGTGTCCGGCAGGAACGTGGGCGCGCCGCGAACCTCCACCCGCACGAAGCCACCGGCGCCCACGGGCGTCGAGAGCGGCACCACCTGCTCGTCCGCCTCGAGGGCCGTCGTCGAGACCGGCGCCCCCTCGCGCAGCACGACCAGGCGCATGCCCCCGGCCCGGCGTACGAGGACCTCGAGCTGCACCAGGTCCGCCGGCTGGCCGTACAGCGTGCCGCCGGGGATCGAGCGCTGGCCGGGAAGCGTGCCGGACAGGTAGACCTCGACGCCGTCCGGGCGGCGGGTGATGAAGCTGCGCCCGGCCCGGAGGGCGTCGACGACGGCGGGCTTGGACAGCGCGGCCGCGTGCACCACGGTGGTCGGCGTGCCGGCGGCGAACCCGTTGGTGTTCCCGACGCCGTGCAGGTCGCTGCCGCCGTTGGCGACCAGGCGCTGCCCAGCCCGGTTCATGGCGTCCCAGGCGTCCACCGCCGCCTGGTCGTCGGGCTGGAACGGGCCGGTCCACACCTCGACGCCGTCGGTGCGTGCCGCGGGGTCCACGGCGGCGTCCGGGAAGAAGCGCCAGGCCAGCGTGGCGCCGAGGGGGTGCGCCGCCGAGACGTAGGCGCCGCTGGCCCGGGCCGCGCGCAGGAACTCCTGGATCGTGCCGGTACGCGGGTCGCGCAGCGCCTGCGGGGTGAGCAGCTGCGCCGGCAGCTGCCGCCAGTCGAACCACTCCCCGGGCGCGATGCCGCTGACGGTCGCGTGCCCGTGGAACCAGTTGGTCATCTCCTCCCCGGCCATCAGCAGGACGTCGGGCCCGGCGTCGTCGGCGATCGAGAAGTTCTGGCTCACCACGTTGTGGTCGGTCAGCGCGAGGAAGTCCAGGCCGATCCGGCGGCAGGTGTCGGCCCACTGCCGGGGCGTCAGCGCGGTCCGGCTGGAGAACGCGTCGCTGCTCTCCGGGGTGTGGGCGTGCAGGTCCCCGCGGTACCAGCCCGGCGCGTCCAGCACCGTCAGGAGGTCCCGGCCCAGCCGGAACGGCCGGCCCCTCGGCCCGCTGGACAGCTGCACCGTGATCGTGTACGGGGTGGGCCGGGGCGCCGAGAAGACCGGCACGACGACCGTCCACTCCCCCGGCTCCACCGGACCGGGGACAAAGGACTGGGAGGCGGCGTCCGTCGCCACGAAGAAGGCCGAGCGCTCCTCGCCGTAGATCCCCCGGAACCCGTTGGGGCGATCGAGCGTCGCGTAGTGCGACCCGCGCGGGTCGAAGATCCCGAGCCCGGTCGCCGCCTCCCCCTGCTTGGCGATGGACACGTCGATCCGGCTGACCCCCGACGGGACCGTAAACGGGTGGTAGAGGTACTGACCGGTGGCGAAGACCGTTCCCGTCAGCAGGATCGGCGCGATGGAGCGCTCCTGCGCCAGGGCGGGGCGGCCGGTCGCGAGAGCGGCTGCCGTCAGTCCCCCGGCCTGGAGCAACGAGCGTCGGGTGAGGTCCACGCTCCACCCCTTCCCCGCGGCGGCTCGTGCGGCCGGCGCCGTCCAGTGTGGCCTGTCAGCCGGCGGGCGCCAGGTGGCCGGCCACCTCCGCGGCCGCCTCCTGCCCGAAGCCTCGCTCGACGCGGGCGAGGAACTCCGCCGGCAGGAAGGAGTACTCCTGCGGCCCGACGACCTCGACGGCGTACGCGCCCAGCACCGTCCCGACCTGCGCCGCGCGCTCCAGCCCGAGCCCCCAACCCGTCGCGGTGAGGAAGCCGGCCCGGAAGGCGTCACCGGCCCCGGTGGGGTCGACCAGCTGCGAGATCTCGACCGCCCCCACATGCAGGTCCGGGTGACCCTTGCGGGAGATGCGCACGCCGGCGCCACCCAGGGTCGTGAGGCGGGTCCCCACCAGCTCGAGGACGTCTGCCGCGCTCCAGCCCGTCTTGTCGTGGATCAGGCCGGCCTCGTAGGAGTTGCTGAACAGGTAGGTCGCCCCCTCGACCAGTGCCCGGATCGCGTCGCGGCCGAGGAACGACAGCTGCTGGGAGGGGTCCGCGGCGAAGGGGACCCCGCGCTCGCGACAGCCGGCGGAGTGGCGCAGCATCGCCTCTGGATCATCGGGCGAGATCACGACCAGGTCGACCGGCCCGGCGTCGGCGAGGTCGATCCGGGCCGCCTCGGTCATCGCGCCCGGGAAGAAGGTGGCGATCTGGGCGGAGTCCCTGTCGGTCGTGCAGGTGAACCGCGCCGACGCCCGGTCGGCGCTGACGCGTACGTGGGTGGTGTCGACGCCGTGGCCCTGGAGCCACGCGAGGTAGTCCGCCGCGTCCTTGCCGACGGCGGCGACCAGCACCGGCTGCGCGCCGAGCATCCCCATGCCGAAGGCGATGTTGGCGCCCGTGCCACCACGCCGCACCTGCAGCCCGCTCGCGAGGAAGGACAGCGACACGTCGTCCAGCTGGGCGGCCAGCAGCGACTCGGCGAAGCGCCCCTCGAAGGTGAACAGGTGGTCAGTGGCGACCGATCCGGCCACGGCGATGCGCATCGGCGCACCCTAGTGGCCGCGTTGTTACCGCCCGGTAGGCCTTGGGTACCGGCCGGTAACTGCTTACGGTTCGCTCATGGCGACGTACTCCTCGGTCCCCGGCGACCTCGAGCCGAGCTCGATCCTGGACCTGGTCCAGGACTGCCAGGACTTCGCCGGCGCCCTCGGCGGCGCTCCCGCGGCCTACCCCCAGGTGGACGCCGAGGCGGCCCTGCCGGTTCACATCAGCCCGGCAGCCGTGCTCAGCCTGACCGGCTTCGGGGACTACGGCTCCTGAGCCCGCGCTACGCGCCGACCCGCTGGCCGGGGGCCGAAGCCGGCGCGGGCTCGCGTACGTCCACGACCAGCGGTGGCGCCACCGCCTCCACCTGAGCCGCGAGGAAGCGGCCGAGCGCGACGTAGGCGTCGAACTGCCCGTGGTCGAACCACTGGTCGCCGGTGCTGTCATGCGGGAAGACGGCGTTCTTGCAGGCGTAGCTGAGCAGCTCGTACGGCACGTCGCGGGTCAGCAGCGCCTTCGCGAGAAAGATCCGGCCGGTGCGCGCCTCCTCCGGCAGGCCGCTCTCCGCCGGGTAGGTGATCTTCCCGGTGACGACCGCGCGCTGGGACAGGCGCCCGCTGATCGCCGCCAGCGGCACCTGCGGGTCCAGCGGCGCGCCGCCACCGGGGACGAGCACCTCGGGGTGGGTGAGCGTGATGGTCACGCCGAGCTCCTCGCGAGCCAGCGTGATCGCCTCGGCCAGCGTCCCGGCGAACGGCGGGGTGTCACCGCTCGAGTCGATGCAGTAGATCTCGGTGCAGCGCCGGCGCAGTAGCTCGACCAGGCCGAGGTTCTCGTAGTGGCCGCCGTCGGTGACGTAGAGCAGCCGCTCGTCGGGCGGGAACGCCGCGAACACCTCCCGCAGCAGGTAGCTGATGCGACGCCGGCCGGGAAGGCCCGGGGAGTTCCACTCGTCCTCGAAGCCCGGGCTCCCGGCCCGGGTCCAGCGGCGCACGAACGCGGGGTTGGGCAGCCAGGTGCCGAGCCGGGTGTGGGTGAGCGCGAACAGGGTCTGGAAGGCACGGGCCTGCCGCCCCATCGCCGAGGCGAAGGCGGCACCGGAGATCGCCACGGCCGCCTGGACGGTCAGGTCGCGCCGCAGGTGCGGGGAGACGACGGACTCGATCTGCGAGGTGGCCACGTAGCCGACATCGGGGCCGCCGATCCAGTCGGCGGTCAGGGTGAACGCCACCGCCCGGCGTCCGGGCGGCGTGCGGTCCTGCCCGCTGAGGTTGGCCGCCGCGACGAAGACGACCTCCGGGAAGCCCGTACCGTCCTCCGTCGGCTCCGGCCGGGTGGCGTGGGTGCTGAGCATCGTGTGCTCGCGGTCGTAGTCGTAGGCCCGGGCGACCGTGCGGCCGTCGGCGCGCAGGACCCGGCGCACCGCGAAGGCGCTGGCGAGGCGGCGGCGGTAGAACGGGTGCAGGCCCAGCCAGGTCTGGTCGACCAGGCCCCCGGCGACGGCCAGCACCGCCAGCGCCCCGAGCAGCAGCCCGACCGGCTGCCAGTCCGCGAGATCCCACCCGCCCTGCGGCCACGACCAGCTCGCCGCGGTGGCGATCAGCGACCCCAGCACGAGCAGGTAGGCCATCGCCAGCAGCGCCAGGACCGCGAGCACCAGCAGCCGTTGGACCAGGCCACCCGCCACGGCCTTGGAGCCACCGGTGCCGACGTTGCGGAACCGGCCCAGCTTCTTGCCGATCGCCTCCCGCTGCCGCCAGATCATGCCGGCCAGCGCTCCCAGGTAGCTGAACAGCACCACACCGGCGCCGCCGACCCCGGCTGCGGGAAGCGGGTTGTCGGTGGGGATGGTGAGCACGGCGGCACTGGCCCACACCAGCGCCGGCAGCGCGACCCCGAACAGGGCGACCAGCCCGGTGAGGCCGAGGGCCGTCCGCGCCACAGACGTGGCGCGCGCGGACCAGGCCCCGGTCAGCGACAGGGTGCCGAGGGAGACGATGTACGCGAGCACGGCCACCGCCGTCAGCGCGGCCAGGGCCCAAAGGACGCCCTGGTCCAGGTCGGGGAACGCCGGCACCCCGGTCCCCCCGCGCGGAGCCAGGTCGTCCATCCCGGACACCAGGGGCACCGCGCTGTACGCGAAGCCCAGCAGGAGCCCCACCACGGCCACCGCCGAGGTCATCAGCGCCAGGGAGCTGAGGACCCCGCGGAGTACGACGGCCAGCGCCGTGAGCCACTCGCCCGGTCCGTCTGCCAGGTAGTTGCTGTGCCGCCGCAGGTGGTCCTCCTCGACCGAACCGGCCTGCAGCACGTCCGCGGGCGATGCGGTGCTGCGATCGCCCGCCGGAGCGGCCGGCGGCAGCGGCTGCAGCGCGAGCTGGAGGGCGCCGGCGGTGTAGCCGCCGCCGGACACCGAGGTCAGGTAGCGCGCCCGCATCAGCCTGTCGCGCAACCCCTGCAGCGCGCCGAGGGTGACCGACGCCGAGCGGATGCCCCCGCCCGAGACGCAGAAGCCGACCACGGGGCTGTCCGGCCGGCGGCCGGCCAGCTCCTGCGCACCGATCCCGGGCACCGACCAGGCCCATGCCCTGCGGTCCCGCCCGTCCTCGCTGCCCGGCGGGAAGTCGGTCCCGAACGCAACCCGCGGCTCCGGGTCCAGCGGCGGGCTCGGCACCGTCGAGACGAAGTACGAGCACGAGGCGTCGTCCTTGCCCGGCTCCGGTGTCGGCCCGGGCGGCGCGAGGGCTGTCCGCCGCCGGGCGAGGGCCGCCGGCCGCCCGGTGACGAGCACCCGCAGCGCGGTGACCCCGAGAGCCGTCGCTGCGGTGATCCCCACCACCGCGAGCAGGCAGAACTTCAGCGTGGCGGCCGCGGCGGCGACCGCCAGGAGCGCGTCGGCCTCCTGGCGGCTGGTCGCCGCGTAGAGCAGGGCGTTCTCGATCAGGTCGGCGGCGGCGGCCAGCACGGTGGCGCCGGCGGAGAGCCGGGCCGCCCGTCGTGCCCGGGCGGTCCAGAAGATCCGGCGGCCGAGGTCGCAGAGCAGGTAGAGCCCGCCGGCGTAGCCGAGGATCAGCACGACGTCCCAGAGCAGTGCCGAGCGCAGCGCACCGAGATCCTCGGCGGGCCAGCTCTGCCCGCTGCCGCCCAGCTCGACGCCCAGGATCGCGGGGTAGTCCGCCGCCGCCGCGTAGGTCCCGGCAGCGGCCACGACGACGAGCACCGCGACCAGAGCCCGCCGGCCCGCCTCGGCGCGCGTGAGCGATGGTGCCGTCGGCCCGTCCGCCGGCGTGCCGCCCTCGGCCGGCACGCCTGCACTGCCCTGGCTCATGTCGCCCCCTCCACGACGTGAACCGCCCACAACCAGCGGGCGAAGATCGCTCATGGTGCACCTGAGGTGCCGGCGTGTCACCCGAATGGATGAATCCGGGTCACCGGGGGCCGCGCGGCGGCAGGCGGGCGGAGCCGGACATGCCACCGGCGCCGCCTCCTAGGAGGCGGCGCCGGAGGGCGCTGGGCTTGCAGCCCCGGAAGATGCCTAGTGGAAGGACTCCCCGCAGGCGCAGGAGCCGCCGGCGTTGGGGTTGTCGATGGTGAAGCCCTGCTTCTCGATGGTGTCGACGAAGTCGATCTTCGCGCCGGCGAGGTAGGGGACGCTCATGCGGTCGACGACCACGCGCACCGCGCCGTCGGCGTAGGACTGGACCGCGTCGCCGTCGAGCGAGCGCTCGTCGAAGAACAGCTGGTAGCGCAGTCCGGAGCAGCCACCGGGCTGGACCGCGACGCGGAGGGCCAGGTCGTCACGACCCTCCTGGGCGAGCAGCGCCTTGACCTTCTCGGCCGCGGGGTCGCTGAGGACGACGCCCACGGGGGATGCCGCGGCGGTGTCGGTCTCGGGAGAGGTGGTCTGGGGCGCGGTCATGGTGCCTCCGGGAGAGTGCTCTGCTGGTGTCGTCCGGGCAACGCCGTGGCGCGGCGAACTCTTCCATCCTCGCACGCCCCCCGCGGTCAGCGGGCCGACCACTGCCGCGCCACCCGCGCGGCCAGGGCCGCGAGCTCCTGCGCCGGCAGGGCGAGAGCCGCTTCCCTGCCCGCCCGCTCCACGAGCGAGTACGCGGCAGCGATCCCGGCGGCCGCCAGCTCCCGCCGCCCGACCCGCACCTCGCCGGCGAGCACCAGGCAGGGCAGGACGTGCTCCGCGGCCAGCGCGGCGACCCCCGCGACCACCTTGCCGGACAGGCTGGTCCCGTCGAGCGTGCCCTCGCCGGTCACCACGAGGTCGGCGGCGGCGACCCGCTCCGGCAGCCCGACGAGCTGCTGGACCAGGTGCAGCCCGGAGGTGCGCCGGGCTCCCACCGCGAGCAGCGCCGCTCCGAGGCCCCCGGCCGCACCCGCCCCCGGCTCGTCGCGGACGACGAGACCCAGGAAGGGCTCCAGGACGTCCGCCCACCGGGCCAGGGCGGCGTCCAGCACGGCCACGTCCTCCCAGCCGGCGCCCTTCTGCGGGCCGAACACCGCGGACGCCCCGGTCCGACCGAGCAGCGGGCTGTCGACGTCGGTCGCCGCGACCAGGTCCACGCCCGTCAGCCGCGGATCCGGCCGCCCGTCGAGCCGGCCCAGGCCCGCCAGGGCGGCGCCGCCAGGTGCGAGCCGCTCCCCTGCCCCGTCGTCGCCGGACACGCCGAGGGCGGCCAGCATCCCGGCGCCGCCGTCGTTGGTGGCACTGCCGCCGAGGCCGACCACGACCCGCGTGGCTCGGGCGTCGAGCGCCGCGGCGATCAGCTGCCCCACCCCGTACGTCGTGGTGGTCCTGGGGTTCCGCTCGTCCTCCCGGAGCAGGTGCAGGCCGCACGCGGACGCGCTCTCGAGGTAGGCGGTGCTCCCGCCGGCCGCGGGGTGGAGCAGGAACGTGGCCGGCACAGGGCGGGCCAGCGGGTCCTGCACCAGCACCTCCCGGCGTTCGGCATCGGGGAGCGCGGCCGCGAGGACGTCGACGAAGCCGGGCCCCCCGTCCGAGAGCGGCGCCAGGTCGAGCTCGTCACGCGGGGCAGCGGCGCGCCATCCCGTGGCCATCGCCGCCGCGGCCTGCGCGGGGCTCAGCGTGCCGCCGAAGCCGTCCGGGGCGAGCAGCACGCGCACCGGGGCAGCCTGGCACGGGCCCGAGCGCACCATTTGCGCCGTCTTCGCCCGCCGTTCACCTGGGCGTGGCCCAGTCGCGGGCTGCAGCAGCCAGCGTGCGGACGTCCCCAGATCCCCACGCACCAGGAGAAGCATGACCACGTCCGAGCTCGAGCCGAACGGCCTGAACCGCCGCTCCTTCCTCCGCGCGACCGGCGTCACGGCCGGCGTCACCTTGCTCGGCAGCGGCGGCCTGCAGGCCCTGACCGCGCGCATGGCCGAGGCGGCCCCGGCGAGCAAGGGCCGGCCGGGAGCGGGAACCGACTACGGGCCGTTGGAGCCCATGGCCGCCAGGAACACCGGCGACCGCTGGCTGGCGCTGCCAGCCGGGTTCTCCTACACCATCCTCACCAAGACCGGTGCCCCGATGAGTGATGGCGCCCTCACCCCCCGCGCGCACGACGGGATGGGGTCGTTCGCCATGTCCGGCGGCCGCACCCGCTTGATCTGCAACCACGAGATCCGGTTCAACCGGGCCGCGCAGCCCGATCAGGGCGTCTTCACCATCGACGGCACCGGGTCCTACGACCCCAGCGCGCGTGGTGGCACGACCACCATCGACTTCGACCCGGGGCGGTTCGGCTCAGCGAGCGGCGGCAAGCTGCAGGACTACGTCAGCATGCGAGGCTCGGTGGTCAACTGCGCCGGTGGCGTCCTCCCCGGCGGGTGGATCACCAGCGAGGAGATCGTGCAGGGGCCGGAGTCGACCGGCTCGACACCGAAGACGGCTCAGCGCCACGGCTACAACTTCGTCGTCCCCGTGAGGACCGAACGCGGTCGGGCCGCCACGCCGCAGCCGCTCAAGGCGATGGGCCGCTTCGCGCACGAGGCGGCCGCGCAGGACCGCCGCACCGGGATCGTCTACCAGACCGAGGACGCCGGATCGGGAGTAGGCAGCGGCTTCTACCGCTTCCTGCCCGTCGACCCGGCCGACCTCGCGAGGGGCGGCGTGCTGCAGATGCTCGCCCTCAAGGGCACCCGGTCGCCGGACCTGCGGGAAGGCCAGCGCCAGGGCAAGCCCCTTCCGGTCACCTGGGTCACCATCGAGCGCCCGGACCCGCAGGGCCGCAACGAGGTCTTCCACGAGGGCTTCGCCAAGGGGGGCGCGAAGTTCAACCGGCTCGAGGGCATCTGGGAAGGGGGTGGCAGCATCTTCTTCGCCTCCACCAGTGGCGGCGATGTCAAGAACGGCGACGTCAACTCCGACGGCTTCGAGGAGGGCTACGGGCAGATCTGGGAGTACCGCCCCCGCGGCCGCTCCGGCGGCCAGCTGATCCTGCTGTTCGAGTCCCCTGACGGCGACGTGCTCGACAGCCCGGACAACATCGTGGTGACCCCACGGGGCGGCATCCTGATCTGCGAGGACGACTCCTCCAGCGCCAACCTGGGCCAGAACGACGAGAGCCGCTTCTTCGGTGAGGACAAGAACCGGCTCATCGGTCTCACGATGAACGCGGTCGCCTTCCCCTTCGCCGAGAACATCTTCAGCGACGCCGAGCTCGCCGGCGCCTGCTGGAGCGCCGACGGGCGGTTCCTGTTCGTCAACAACTTCGGTGAGGACGTCGCAGGCTCCGGAGGGACCATGGCCATCACCGGGCCCTGGGAGCGCGGCGCCCTCTGAGCGCCGCTGCCCGCGATGACCTGACCGGGCGGTGAGGCCCCGCACCTGCAGGGTGCGGGCCTCGCGGATCCGGGAGAGATCTGGGGGAAGGAGTCCCCGGTCGAGCGTGTTATCGTCTGTGCGACGCTATCCTGGTCGCCGGACGAGGGGACTCTCGTGACCACGCTTTCCGCACCCGACCTGATGCCCGGCGTCGAGCCCTCACCTCTGGCGCTGCTACTCCTCGGCCGTCAGCGGGACCTGGGCTCCGAACGCGGCGTGGACTGCCCCGGCGAGCTGCCGGCAGCCGCGGACCCCTCGCTGGTCGAGCGGGCCCGGGCAGCGAAGGCGGCGCTGGGCGACCGGGTGTTCGTCCTCGGTCACCACTACCAGCGCGACGAGGTCATCGCGTTCGCCGACGTGACCGGGGACAGCTTCCGGCTGGCGCAGCAGGCCGCGGCGCGCCCAGAGGCGGAGTTCCTCGTCTTCTGCGGCGTGCACTTCATGGCCGAGTCCGCAGACATCCTCACGTCCGCGCACCAGGCCGTGCTCCTGCCCGACCTCGCCGCAGGCTGCTCGATGGCCGACATGGCCAGCTTCGAGCAGGTCGAGCGCTGCTGGGAGGACCTCGTCGCGGCCGGCGTGGCCGGGCAGACCGTGCCGGTCACCTACATGAACTCCAGCGCCGCCATCAAGGGCTTCACCGGTCGCCGCGGCGGCACCATCTGCACGTCTTCCAACGCCGCGGCCGCGCTGCGCTGGGCCCTGGAGCAGGGCTCGAAGGTGCTGTTCCTGCCCGACCAGCACCTCGGGCGCAACACCGCGGTACGCGAGCTCGGCCTGACGCTGGAGGACTGCGTCGTCTACGACCCGCACAAGTCCGGCGGCGGGCTGACGGTGGAGCAGCTGCAGCGCGCCACGGTGATCCTGTGGAAGGGGCACTGCTCGGTGCACGGCCGCTTCACGCTGGAGTCGGTCCGCGAGGTGCGCGAGCGGGTGCCGGGGGTGCAGGTCCTCGCGCACCCGGAGTGCCGGCACGAGGTCGTCCAGGCCGCGGACCTGGTCGGATCGACCGACTTCATCATCCGGACCCTGGATGCGGCCCCAGCCGGCAGCTCCTGGGCGATCGGGACAGAGCTCAACCTCGTCCGCCGTCTGGCGGGTGCTCACCCCGACAAGACGGTGGTCTTCCTCGACAAGACGGTCTGCTTCTGCTCGACCATGAACCGGATTGACCTGCCGCACCTGGTGTGGACGCTGGAGTCGCTGGTTGCCGGCCGGGTCCCGAACCGGATCACCGTCGAACCCGGGACCGCCGGCTACGCGAGGGCCGCGCTCGACCAGATGCTGGCCCTGCCGGCTCGCTGATCCGACTCGGCGGCGGCCTGCTCATTAGGCTGGAGCCGGTGAGCACCCCCGCGGGCAAGGACGCAGTCGGCAAGGGCCGCCCTACCCCGAAGCGCAGCGAGGCGCAGAAGCGGCGCACCGGTCCGGTGGCGCCACCCCCGCAGACCCGCAAGGAGGCGGCCCGGCGCGCCCGTGAGCAGGCGAGGTCCGCACGCACGCGGAGCAAGGACGGCGCGGCGCGCGGGGACGAGCGCTACTTCGCCCCGCGTGACGCCGGCCCTGTCCGGGCTCTGGTCCGCGACACCGTCGACAGCCGGCGCAACATCGGGGTGCTGCTGCTGCCGCTCGCCCTGCTGCTCGTGGTCGCCCAGCTCTCGGGCAACCGCCGCATCCTCGACCTGGCACTGACGATCTGGCTCGCCGGCGTGCTGGCGATGTTCGCCGACATCGCCCTGATCATCCGCTCGATCCGCAAGCGGGTCCGGGCCGAGTTCCCCGGCGAGACCAAGCTGCGCAACCACGCGGCGTACGGGCTCCTGCGCTCGACCGTCATCCGCAGGTTCCGCCTCCCGCCGCCGCAGGTCTCCCCCGGCGGACCCCGCCCGCACTGAGGAACGTACGGTCAGCAGCATGGACTTCCGGCGCCTCGGGCGCAGCGGCATGAAGGTCTCCGAGATCAGCTACGGCAACTGGCTGACGCACGGCTCGCAGGTCGAGGCCGAGCAGGCGACGGCGTGCGTACGCGCTGCGCTGGACTGCGGCATCACGACCTTCGACACCGCCGACGTCTACGCGGGCACGAAGGCCGAGTCGGTGCTCGGTGAGGCGCTGCGCGGCACCCGTCGGGAGTCCTACGAGCTGTTCACCAAGGTCTACTGGCCGACCGGGCCCGGGCAGAACGACCGGGGCCTGTCCCGCAAGCACATCCTCGAGTCCTGCCACGCGTCGCTCCGACGGCTGCAGACCGACTACGTCGACCTCTACCAGGCGCACCGGTTCGACTACGAGACGCCGCTCGAGGAGACGCTGCGCGCCTTCGACGACCTCGTGCGCGCCGGCAAGGTGCACTACATCGGCGTCTCGGAGTGGAAGGCGGCCGAGATCGCACGGGCGCTGGAGATCGCCGACTCGATGGGCCTGGACCGGATCGTGTCCTCGCAGCCGCAGTACTCCATGCTCTGGCGGGTCATCGAGGCCGAGGTCGTGCCGCTGTGCGTGAAGGAGGGCATCGGCCAGATCGTGTGGTCACCCATAGCGCAGGGGGTCCTCACCGGGAAGTACCTGCCGGGCGCGCCCCCGCCGCAGGGCACCCGGGCCACGGACCCGACCGGCTCGAAGTTCATCGCGAGGCTGATGCGCGACGAGGTGCTCGAGAAGGTCCAGCAGCTGCGGCCGCTCGCCGACGAGGCGGGCCTGAGCCTCGCGCAGATGGCGATCGCCTGGGTGCTGTCGAACCCCAACGTCTCCTCGGCCATCGTGGGCGCGAGTCGTCCCGAGCAGGTGCGGGACAACGCGGCCGCGGCCGGCACGAAGCTGGACGCCGACCTGCTCAGCTCGATCGACGATGTCCTCGACGGGGTCGTCGAGAGCGACCCGGGCCTGACGACCAGCCCGGAACGCCGCCCCTGACGTCGGCTGATGCGAGCCGGCCAGGTCCGCGCCGGCTCACGTGGGCCCGCCGGCACCGGGGCCGGCGGCGCGTCTCAGGCCGGGGAACTCAGCCCCATCGGCCCGTAGACGACCCGGTCCCCCTCGAGCAGCGTCACCTGCGCCACCCCCGCCGCGAGCAGGTCGCGCCAGTACTCCCCCACCCAGCTCTCGGCGTCGGCCTGGCTGGGGAAGGGCTCCTGCGCGGGCACCGGCTCCAGCGGCACCACCTCGGCGCCGGAGGGGTCCTCGTAGCGCCACGTCCATGCCATGCGGGCCTCCTCGGTCGCGAGGGCACAGGTTCTCAGATGCGGTTGGCTGGACTCCATGCGCACCCGGCCGCTTCCGCGACGCCGCCGCCCGTCGCCGCCGTCCTGCCGCTTCGGCCGGTCCGTTGACGGCCCGCTGCCGTCCGCCTGGCGGCCGCGGGCGGCTCGCTCTGCGGAACATCCCCAGCATCAGGGTGCTGGGGATGTTCCGAAGATCTTGATCCGGACCGGCCGTCGTTGAGCGAGCTCGTCGTGATCGTGATCCGGCTCGGTCGTCGTTGAGCGAGTTCGTGGTGCCGGTGCCGCCGGCGGAGGGCGCTGTCCCCCCGGCGGCTCCCTCGCTCCGGCGCCTGGGCCGGCTCGGCCCGGCGCTGCAGTGGCTCGCCCAGGTGCAGGGCGCATGGCCGCCAAGGGCGCCGGCGTCGGTTCGCCGGGTGGTCGTGGACGAGAGCGGACCGGCCACGGCGGCATTCGACGAGGGCCTGCGACTGGCCGACGAGATCGCCGACGGTGCAGGCGATCTCGTCGTCCTCGGCTCCCAGGCCGACCCGGTGGCAGGCATCGTCGTGATCGCCGCCCTGCTGGACCTCGAACCGGTCCAGGCCATGGGCACCGCGGCGGCCGACGGCTGGGCCGCCACCACGCTCGGGGTGCGCGACGGGCTGCGCGCCGCCCGACCCCACGTGGGGGACCCGGCCGGGCTGCTGCGGGCTGTGGCCAGCCCGGCGCTGTCCCGCCTGACCGGGCTCCTGGCGCAGTCGGCGGTGCGGCGTACGCCCGTCGTGCTCGACGGCTCAGCGCTCGTCTGCGGTGCCGCTCTGGTCGCGCAGCGCTACGCGCCGGGAGCGGCCGCGTGGTGGCTGGCCGGTTCGGCGCCGCCCAACCCGGCGGCCCGCCGGGCGCTGGCCGAGCTCGGGCTCGCGCCGCTGCTCGACCTGGCACTCGCCGAGGCTGCGGGGGCCGAGCTCGCGCTGTCGGTCCTGGTGCAGGCGGTGGACCTGGTCGAGGTCAGCCCGACAGCGCCGACATCACCTCCCGTACCGCCTGAGCCGTGGTGAGCTTCTGCATGTCCAGCACCTGGTGGGCGACCTCGGCGTAGAACGGCTCGCGCTCGGCCGCCATCGCCCGCAGCGCCGCGCCGGCATCACCGTCCAGGAACGGCCGGTGGTCCTTCTTCGAGACGCGGCGGACGAGCATGGAGGTCGGGGTGCGCAGCCACACCACGTGGCCGCCGGCCGCAAGGCGGGCCCGGTCGCGCGGGACCAGCACGACCCCCGCCGGCACCGGCGCGACGAGCGGGGCCGGCATCGACAGGGTCAGGGTCAGCACGTCCGACTCGGCAGCCCGGAGCCGGTCGATCCCCTCCTCGGCCAGCAGCTGGACGGCCGTTCTGCCGGTGCTGCGCTCGAGCAGCGCGTCGTTGTCCAGCAGCGGCCAGCCGGTCGCGGCCGCCAGGGCCTGCCCGAGGGTGGACTTGCCGGAGGCCATGAGGCCGACGAGCAGCACGCGGGTCACGCCGGCTCCCGCACCCGCGACGGCACGAAGGGCGGACGGACGACCCGCATCGGGGCGGCGCGCCCCCGGACGTCCACCGACACCTCGTCCCCCACGGCCACCGAGCGGTCCAGCAGCGCCAGCCCGATGCCGACCCGCCGGGTGGGGGAGAACGTGCCGCTCGTGACCTGCCCGGCGGGCGAGCCGGCAGCGCTCACGGTCATCGACGTACGCGGGATCGCCCGTTCCAGCGACTCGAGCCCGGACAGCAGCCGGCGCGGCCCGGCGGCCTTCTCCCGGATCAGCGCCTCCCGCCCCCAGAAGCGCTCCTTGTCCCAGCCCACGGCCCACCCGCAGCGGGCCTGCACCGGCGTGATGTCCAGCGAGAGGTCCTGTCCGTGAAGGGGATAGCCCATCTCGGTGCGCAGGGTGTCCCGGGCACCCAGCCCGCACGGGCGGGCGCCCACGGCGCTGCCCTGCGCGAGCAGCGCGTCCCAGAGCGGACCCGCGTCCTCCCAGCGCGGCAGCAGCTCGAAGCCCAGCTCCCCGGTGTAACCCGTCCGGCTCACGACCACCGCCAGCCCGCGCCACGTCGCGGAGGTGAAGCTCATGTAGTCGCCGTCCACCGGCAGCCCCAGCGCCCTGAGCAGCTCGGCGGACCGCGGGCCCTGCACCGCGACCACGGCCAGCGACCGGTGCAGGTCCTCGACCTCGATCCCGGCCGGCGCGTCGGCCTGCAGGCGGCCGACGACCTCGCTGGAGTTGGCCGCGTTCGGGATCAGGAAGACCTCCTGCTCGCTGCGCACGTACGCGATCAGGTCGTCGACCACTCCCCCGGTCTCCGGCTCGCAGCACAGCGTGTACTGCGCCTGCCCGGGTGCGATGCGCAACAGGTCGTTGGTGAGCCGGTCGTTCACGAACTCGAGCGCTCCCCGGCCCCGCACCACGCCCTTGCCGAGATGGCTCACGTCGAACACCCCGACAGCCTCGCGCACCGCCACGTGCTCCTGAAGCACCCCGCTCCCGGGGTACTCGATCGGCATCTGCCAGCCGCCGAAGTCGGCGAGCTTGGCGCCGAGCGCCACATGCCGGTCGTGCAGCGGGCCCTGCTGGAGATCGTGCACAGCCCGAAACTAGTGGCTGCACGCCATGAAGGTGTCCGAGAACGCGTCCACCTGCGCAGGATCCACCCAGGCAGCCGTCGAGACCCGAAGGACCGGCCCCGCCAGGTCGTCGGACCGGCCGGCCGGCACCGCCGAGGTGAGGTAGCCCTCGCGGAGCAGCGCCGCCCGAGTCGCGACCGGGTTCCCGCCCGCAAGGGTGGTGATCCCCGTCGGCTCGTCTCCCGGCTCGCGCACCCGCCAGCCCGCCCGCCCGTCGAGCCGCGCCCGCGCGTACGCCGCGATCCGCACTGCGGCCTCCCCCACCGCCGGGGACCACTCCGACGCCGCCACCGCGAGCCCCACCCGGCCGGCGACGTGCGCCTCCTGCGACTCCCACCGGAGCATGCCGCTGCCGGACGTCGGCGCCAGTGTCGGCGGCTCACGCAGCCCGGCCTGCACCTCGGGGGCGACGATCGCGAAGCCCACGCCCCGGGGGCCGCACAGCCACTTGCGGGAGGTCCCGACGTACGCCGCGCAGCCCGGCGGCACCGGGACCTGGCCGAGGGACTGCGCGATGTCGAGCAGCAGCGGGAACCCGCCGGCCAGCACCGCCTCGACCGGTTGCGTGATCCCGCGCTGGCTGGCCACCTGCGGGAAGGTCACGAGGTCCAGTCCCGCGGGCACCTCGAGCACCCGGCCGAAGCCGTCGACCGGGAGCAGCACGAGCTGCCAGCCGCGCTCCTGCGCGAGGCGGCGCAGCGCGCGCGCGTTCGCGCCGTACTCCCCCGCGGTGAAGCCGATCCGGGCTCCCTCGGGCAGCGGCCAGGCGGTCAGGAGCGTGGCGAAGGCGGTGCCGGCGCCGTCGGAGAAGCACACGTCGGTGCCGGACAGCCCGACGAGCCCGGCAAGAGCGGCGCGCCCGGCGTCCACGGCCGCAGCGGCCTGCTCCTGCGCGACGTAGCCCCCGACCTCGGCCTCTCGCCGCAGGTGAGCGACCTCGGCGTCGAGCACCGCCTGCGAGGGACGGCCGCTGCCGGCGACGTCGAGGTGGACGACCTCCGCAGGTGCCCGCGCCGCGACCCAGGCCTGCGCATCCACGGGCTCAGGTCCTGCCCGACAGGCTCAGGGCGAAGTCGCCCCCCGCATCGGTCCACCACTGCCGCAGGCTCAGCCCGGCTGCGGCGAGCTCGGCGGCCACACCCTCCCGGCGGAACTTCGCGCTCACCTCCGTGCGTACCTGCTCGCCCTCGGCCAGCCGAACGCGCAGGTCCAGCGCACGCAGGTGGAGCACCTGGTCGCGCAGGGAGCGCAGCCGCATCTCGATCCACTCGTTCTGCGCGTCCCACACCGCGAGGTGCTCGAAGCTGTCGAGGTCGGCGTCCCCGTCGAGCTCGCGGTTGATGACCGTCAGGACGTTCTTGTTGAACTCGGCGGTCACCCCCGACGGGTCGTCGTAGGCGGCGATCAGCCGGGCCGGGTCCTTGACCAGATCCGTTCCGAGCAGCAGCGCGTCGTCACCGGTGAGCGTCGAGGCCAGCGTCGCGAGGAAGCGGGTCCGCTGCTCGGGCAGCAGGTTGCCGATCGTGCCCCCGAGGAAGGCGACGAGGCGCCGGCCACCGGTCGGCAGCAGCGGCAGGTGGCGCTCGAAGTCGCCGACGACGGCGTGGACCTCGACGTCGGGGTACTCCTCCCCGACCTGCTTGCCGGCCAGAGTGAGCACCGACTCGTCCACGTCGAAGGGCACGAAGCGGCGCAGCGTCCCTGCGCCCCGGAGGGCGTCGAGCAGCAGCCGGGTCTTCTCCGAGGTGCCGCTGCCCAGCTCCAGGAGGGTGTCGGCCCGGGTGTGCTCGGCGACCGTCCCGGCCTGCTCCGCCAGCACCGCGCGCTCGCAGCGGGTCGGGTAGTAGTCCTCCAGCCGGGTGATCTCGTCGAACAGCGCCGAGCCGCGCGCGTCGTAGAACCACTTGGGCGGCAGCGCCTTCGGCGCCGCGGTGAGGCCGGCGCGCACGTCGGCCTCCAGCGCCTCCCGCATGGCGGAGGGGCCGAGGTGGCGGTCGAGCCGCATCAGGCGGATCCTTCCGGCTCGGGGATCGCGAGCGGCGACACGCTGCACCCGTCGCCGGTCAGCGTGAGCAGCGACCGGTCGGGGACCTGGACCCACCCGGGCTCGTCGTCGCTGGGCTCGGAGGCCACCACGGCGCCGGCGTCGCCCACGCGCCAGCACAGCGTGTCGCCCCAGGCCGTCGCGGACACCGTGCGGCCATCGGTCGCGAGCAGGTTGAGCCGGGCCTGCGGCGCGACCTCTGCCACCGCGGCGACGGCGCCCGCCAGAGCGGCCGGCAGCCCCTCGCCGAGTCGGCTCTCCACGAGCGCGGCGACAAAGGCGCTGTCGACGGTGGAGCCGAGCCGGGCGAGGTCGCCCGCGCTCACCAGCGGCGCGACGGCAGCCAGCGGAACAGCGCCGTTGTGGGAGAGCAGCACCTCGCGTCCGAGCTGGAAAGGGGCGCAGGCCTCCTCGCCGGCGGGGGTGCCGGCGGTCGCCGAGCGCACCGCCGCCAGCACGCAGCCGGACCGGACGTGGCCGGCCAGCGACAGGAACGACCGGTCCTGCCAGATCGGCCCGGCCCGCCGGTAGCGGGCGGGCTCGGGACCCTCGCCGGAGTACCAGCCGACGCCGAAGCCGTCGGCGTTGACCCTGCCCTGCCGCTGGCGGCGGGGCTGCCAGGACTGCCGGAGCAGCCCGTACGGCGGGTCGACGACGAGGTCCGCCAGCGTACGGGGCCGCCCGAGCCAGGCGGTGTGCCTACACACCGGTCCGGCCCCACCGCGCGCAGCTACGCATCGACGGCCGTGCGGAACCCGCTGAAGATCTGCCGGCGTACGGGCAGGTCCCAGTTGCGGAAGGTCGTGCGCACGGCCGTCGGATGCGTCGCCCAGGAGCCGCCGCGCAGGACGCGGTAGTCCCCGCCGTAGAACACCTCGGAGTACTCCCGGTAGGGGAACGCGCGGGTCCCGGGGTAGGCCTCGAACCGGGACGAGGTCCACTCCCAGACGTCGCCGAGCATCTGCTCCACGCCGTAGGCCGACGCGCCCGCCGGATAGGCACCGGCAGCAGCCGGCCGGGTGGCCTGCTGGCCGAGGTTGGCCAGCGCGGGCGTCGGCTCCCCGTCCCCCCAAGGGAAGCGCCTCAGCCGCTCGGCGGCCGGGTCCCAGCCGCAGGCCTTCTCCCACTCCGCCTCGGTGGGCAGCCGGCGGCCGGCCCAGCGGGCGTACGCGTCGGCCTCGAACCAGCACACGTGCTCCACCGGGGCGTCGGGGGCCACCGGCTCGACCTCGCCGAACCGGGTGCAGGTCCAGCCGCCGGCGCCGTCGCGCTGCCACGTCATCGGGGCCCGGCGGCATGAGGCCTGCAGGTGCTCCCAGCCGGTCGGCGTCCACAGGCGCGGGTCGGTGTAGCCGCCGGCCTCGACGAAGGCGGCGTAGAGCCGGTTGGTCACCGGGACGCGGTCGATCCGGAAGGACGCGAGCTGCCTCCGGAAGGCCGGCCGCTCGTTGTCCAGCGCCCAGGGGTCGGTGTCGGTGCCCTGCACTGAGCTCCCGCCGGCCACCAGCACGTCGTCGTGCGGCGGCACCCCGCGTCCCGCCGGCAGTGGCGCGTCCGCAGGCAGGGTGCGCGGACCGCCACGCAGCTGAAGCGTCGCGAGGATCGTCTCGTCGTGCATGTGCTCGTGCTGCACGACCATGCCGAACACGAAGCCATCGCGCACCAGCGGCGGCCCCTCCAGCGGGGTGCGCTCGAGGACGTCGAGCACGTGCGAGCGCACCCCGGACAGGTAGGCGCGGGTCTCGGCCGGCCCGAGGATCGGCAGCGTCGGGCGCTCCGCCCGAGGGTGCTCGAAGGCGTCGTACAGGCTGTCGATCTCCGGGCGCAGCGGCTCGACGCCGGCGACCGCACGCAGGAGCCACAGCTCCTCGTAGTTGCCGATGTGCGCGAGGTCCCAGACCAGCGGGGACATCAGCGGCGACACCTGGCGGGTGAGGTCGACCTCGTCGAGCGGCGCCAGCAGCGCCAGGGACCGCGTGCGGCCCGCCGCGAGCTCGGCGGCCGCCCGCTCGGCCGTGATGCCCGCGCCGCTCACGCGGCCACCACCGCGTCGAGCAGCAGCGCCTCGGCCGGCCGGCCGGCGGTGAAGGCGTCGAGCACCTCGTCGGCCGGGCTGCGCCCGCGGCAGCAGAAGCGCTCGGCGTAGGCGAGCACGGCCGCAACCAGCTCCGGCGCGCCGAGCCGCGGGAGGGCGGCTGCGGCCGCCAGGAGGCAGGACGTCGCGGCGGCGGCGAGCGACGGGTCGCGCATCCCGCGCCGGGCGGCGCGACCCCACCAGCCCTCGACCGGCGCACAGGCGGCGCGGGCCGCGTCCGCCGCCCGGTCGTCGTCGAGCAGCGCGGTCACGACCGCGAGAGCCACCTGCCACAGCGGGTCAGGGACCGCATCGAGGTAGCGCAGCTCGATCCACGAGCGCAGGCGCACCGGCGGGAACAGCGTCGTCAGGTGGTAGTCCAGGTCGGCCTCGGTAGGGCCGGCCTGGCCCAGCCAGTCGCCGAAGGTCACCCCCGGCGGGGCGGGGCGGCAGATGCCGTGCTCGTCGCGCAGGGTCATCAGCTGCGCCGTGAGGGCGAGCTCGGTGAGCGCCTTCACCGGGTCGAGGGCGGGATCGGGTGGGCGGGTGCGCGACGGGTCGATGTCGCGCCAGAACCGCTGCCGGGTGGACTGCCACCCGGTCCGTCGCCCCTCCAGCAGCGGCGAGCAGGCGAAGGCCGCGACCAGCGCCGGCCCGACGGCATGCGCGCGCTGCCAGCGCTGCGTGGCCGACTGGACCCCCGTCCCGCGGGTCCCGGCGTCCAGCGAGACCTGGACGGCCGCCGAGCTGCACATCATCGCCCGACCGGCGCTCGCGCAGGGCTCGCCGCTGCGGAGGTAGAACGCCTCCATCACCTCGTAGCGAGGGCTGGCCACGAGCCGCTCCGGCGGCCGGAGGGGGTCCGCCCCGAGCCCCACCAGGCACATCCCCTCGGCGGCGAGGGCGGAGCGGACGACGCGCACGTCGCGGGTCAGCGCGGCGACCGCGGCGCCCGGGCCGGCGAAGGCGGGTGAGGACAGCTCGACCTGACCGCCGGGCTCGATGCTCACCAGGCTCCCGCCGGGCAGCGGGCCGGCGGCGGCGAGGACAGCGGTGACCCGGCCGAGGGAGGGGCGCCGCCGGGGAGCGGCCCGATCGGTGACCAGCCACTCCAGCTCGGCCCCCACCCTGCGGGGGGCGCCGAACCGCACGGCGGCCTCGACGTGCGCGGCCACGTCCTCCCGGCTGCGGATGCTCACGACCGGCGGCAGCGCGTGCTCTGGTGGGTGGGGCGTCCACGTCGACGTCGGCGGGCGGACCGAGGTCCGGACAACAGGGTCATCGGCTCGACCTTCCGTCGTGGACACGCAGCGGTGCTCCGAGGGACCCTGCCCCAACGAGAGGGTGCTCACAACCGGAACGGCCACGTCTCTCGACGATCGGGGCGGGAGGACCCGGCCAGGGCACCTCCTGCTCACCCCGTGCTCGCGGGCCGCCGAGAGGCCCCCCGGTAGGCTCGACCGCCGTGGCCTCCCTCTCCCTGACCAGCTCCAACCCCGCCCGCGCGAAGGTGGATGCCCTCGTCGTCGGTGTGGCTCGCGGGCCGAAGGGGCTCGTCCTGACGCCGGGCTCGGAGAGCGTCGCCACCGCCTTGAAGAAGGCGCTGCTGCCCGCCCTGTCCGGGCTCGGCGCCACCGGCCGGGCGGAGGAGATCACGCGCCTGGCGACGCTCGGTGCCACCACCGCCCCGGTGCTGGTGGCCGTCGGGCTCGGCGACCTGCCGCACCACGGCGGGACGTACGACGCCGAGGTCCTGCGTCGGGCCGCCGGCGCGGCCGTACGCGCGCTCGCCGGCTCGCGGAAGGTCGCGCTCACGCTGTCGGCCGACGGCACGCACGACCGGGAGACGACAGTGCGCGCCGTCGCCGAAGGGGCCCTGCTCGGTGCCTACGCGTTCAGCCGGTACCGCACACCGGCGGGGGACGCGAGCTCGCCGGTCGTGCGACGCGAGCCGGTGGGTGAGCTCGTCCTCGTCCTCCCGGACGCGAGGGACAAGGCGCTGCGCGCGGCCGTCGCCCGGGCCGAGGTGGTCGCCCGCGCCGTGGCCCTCGTCCGGGACCTGGTCAACACGCCTCCGAGCGACCTGCACCCGGCGGACCTGGCCGAGATCGCCCGCACGCACGCCGCATCCGCGGGCGTGGATGTCGAGGTGCTCGAGGGCAAGGCGCTGGTCAAGGGCGGCTTCGGGGGCCTGGTGGGCGTCGGTCAGGGCTCCGCGAACG
Organism: Mycobacteriales bacterium; assembly: GCA_030447385.1. Classification (GTDB taxonomy): domain Bacteria; phylum Actinomycetota; class Actinomycetes; order Mycobacteriales; family SCTD01; genus SCTD01. Next base: position 191,495 of record JAUJOY010000002.1, on the reverse strand, counting down.
GCCCGCGCCTGGTCCACCTGTCCTACCGGGGCGGGCAGGGCGCCACGACCAAGGTCGCCCTGGTCGGCAAGGGCATCACCTTCGACTCCGGGGGCCTGTCGCTCAAGCCGGCCGCCGCGATGGAGGAGATGAAGGCCGACATGGGCGGCGCCGCCGCCGTGGTCGCCGCCGTCGCGGCAGCCGCCGAGCTGGCCCTCGCGGTCGACGTGGAGGCCTGGATCCCGATGGCGGAGAACATGCCCAGCGGCAGTGCCATCCGCCCTTCCGACGTCCTCACCTTCCGCAACGGCATGACGGTCGAGGTCAACAACACCGACGCGGAGGGACGGCTGATCCTGGCCGATGCGATCGCTCGGGCCTGCGAGGACAAGCCCGACATCGTGCTGGACGTGGCGACGCTGACGGGTGCGCAGCTGGTCGCTCTCGGCGCGCGTACGACCGCGGTCATGAGCAACGACGACGCGCTGCGCGCCGCCGTCGTCGACGCTGCGGGGAGGGCGGGGGAGCCGTCCTGGCCGATGCCGCTGCCGCCGGAGCTGCGCAAGGGGCTCGACTCCGAGGTCGCCGACCTGCTCAACACCGGGCCACGCGAAGGCGGCATGCTGACCGCCGGGCTGTTCCTGAAGGAGTTCGTCGCCCCCGGGGTGCGCTGGGCCCACCTGGACATCGCGGGCCCGGCCTACAACTCCGCCGACGCCTACGGCTACACCCCCCACGGCGGTACGGGCGCCGCGGTCCGCACGTTCCTGCAAGTGCTCGAGGATCTTGCCTCGGCGCGGTAGACTGCACGGCTCCCTGCGTCGAGGTTGACGTCGCCCACCGCTGCATCCAGCGCCCGGAGGACCCGTGTCCGCGCCTCTGCTCCACGTGCTCGCGGCTCAGGGCAGGAAGGGTGTGCTGCTGGCCGCGACGGCCCTGGCTGCGACGGCTCTCGTGGGCGGTGGCACGGTCGTCGTGCAGTCGGTGTCCAGCGCCTCGCCGGCCCCGAACGCCGCCACCACCGACGACCCGGGGAGCAACGGGCGCGGCGCCGAACGGCGCAGCGACAAGGCTCAGGCGGCCACCGCCGCAAAGAAGAAGGACCGGGTCGCTGCGGTGCCGTTCACGTGCGACCCCAGCAAGAGCCACGGGCAGAACGTGTCCGCCTACGTCCACTCGCTGCCGAAGGGGCCAGGCCGCGGCCGGCTGGTCTCCGAGGTGGCTTCCAGCGACTGCGGCAAGAAGGTCGGCGAGGAGGGGAAGGACGCGGCGGCGGAGGCGCCCGGCGCCGTGCCCGAGGGGAAGAAGTCCGCCCCGGGCGGTGAGGCCCCGGCCGACCCCGGCAAGGCCCCGGCCGACCCCGGCAAGGCCCCCGCCGACCCCGGCAAGGCCCCGGCCGACCCGGGCAAGGCCCCCGCCGACCCCGGCAAGGCCCCTGCCGACCCCGCAGGGAAGACGCCGGCGAAGGACAAGCCGACCAAGGCCGAGAAGGCCCCGACTCCGCGCTGACCCGTGGCGGGGCGGCCTTCCCCTCGCGGGCGGGCGACCGCACGCCAGGGGAACGCGATCAGCGACCGGCAGCCTGCACGAGAGCCTGCCCCAGCTCCGCCGCCGGCATTGGCCGCCCGAACAGCCAGCCCTGGGCGTGGTCGCACCCGAAGCCGAGCAGCGCCTTGCGCTGCTGGACGGTCTCGACGCCCTCGGCCAGGACCGACATCCCGAGGGTGTGGCCCAGGCGCACCACCGCCCAGGCGATCGTCCCGGCGTCGTCGTCCTCGGGCAGCGAGCTCACGAAGGAGCGGTCGATCTTCAGCTGGTCGGCGGGCAGCCGGCGGAGCGCGCTGAGCGAGGAGTAGCCCGTGCCGAAGTCGTCGATGGCCAGGTGGACGCCCTCGTTGCGCAGCTCGCACAGCATCGCGATGCCGGCGTCGTCGCGCTCCATGAGGATGCTCTCCGTCATCTCCAGGCACAGGTTCTGCGGCGGCAACCCGGCGTCGGCGAGGGCGGCGCGCACCATGTCGGGGAACGAGCCCTCACGAAGCTGGCGGCCGGAGACGTTGACGGCGATCGTGAACTCGGGCTCGGTGGCCCGCCACGCCGCCGCCTGCCGGCACGCCTGCTCGAGCACCCAGCTGCCGATCGTCACGATCAGCCCGGTCTCCTCCGCGCGCGCGATGAAGTCGCCGGGGAGCACCAGGCCGGTACGCGGGTGCCGCCACCGAACGAGGGCCTCCGCCCCGATGTGCCGGTCGTCCGCCAGCCGGGCGACCGGCTGGTAGGCGATCTCGAACTCCCGCGCCACGACGGCCCGGTGCAGCTCCTCGCCGAGCTGGTGGCGACGGTGCGCGCGTTCGTACAGGCGGGGCTCGAAGGTCTCGAAGTGGCCCTTCCCCTTGCGCTTGGCCTCGTCCATCGCCAGGTGCGCCCGCGCCACCAGGCTCTCGCCGGTGGTGTGCCGGTCGGCATCGCTGGCATGCGCACTGCCGACGCTCACGCTGAGGAAGGCCTCCCCGTCCGCAAGGGTGAGGGGGCGGGACAGCAGCTCCTCCAAGCGCGTCGCCACGGCGCGCGGATCAGGGCAGTCTTCGAGGATGACGGCGAACTCGTCGCCCTCCACCCTGGCCACGGTCGAGTCCGCGACCGCGAGGCCCACGCAGTCGTGCAGGGCCTGCTGGAGCCGGGCGGCGAAGGCCACCAGCAGCCCGTCGCCGGCGGTGTGCCCCAGGCTGTCGTTGATGGTCTTGAAGTCGTCGACGTCGAGGTAGAGGAGGTCCACTCGCGCTCCGAGGCGCCAGGCGCGGCTCAGGGTGCTCTGCAGCCGGTCCATCAGCAGCAGCCTGTTGGGCAGGCCGGTGAGGCTGTCATAGAGCGCGAGACGCCGCAGCCGGTCCTCGGCCTGCTGCCGCTCGAGAACGCGCCCGAGCTGCACACCGACGAAGCCGGCGACCCGGATCAGCTCCGCGTCGGGCTGCTGAGCGATCGCCGAGAAGAACTCGAGGACGCCGTGCGTCTCGTTGCGGACCAGGATGGGCAGCGCGAAAGCGGAGACCAGGCCGCAGCGCCCGGCCGCCTCCTGTCGGCGGAACAGCGGTTCGGTCAACAGGTCGGCGATCCACACGGGTCGGCCGAGACGCATCGTGTGCCCCGGCAGTCCCCATCCGGAGCGGAAGACCTGCGGTTCGCTGGCGGCCCGCAAGGCGGCGAACTCGCCCGTCTCGGGAAGCCGCCAGACGCCCAGGGACACGAGCGTGTCCGGGTCGTCGGCGGAGCGGATCAGGGCGTGGCCGACCGGCCAGCCGGTGTAGTGGCAGACGCTGTCGAGGACGGTCCGCATGGCCTCCTCCACGGAGGACGCCTCGTTGGCCCGCACGGCGACCTCGCCCAGCAGCTCGGCCAGCCGGGTCGAGCGGGTGAGCTGCTGCACGGTGTCGTACAGCTCCCTCGTGGCCCGCTCGGCGATGGCCTCAGCCTCGAGCCGGGCTCCGCGCTCGCGCTCCAGCCGCCGCTGCAGCACCTCCACGGAGGTGTCGGGGCACTGCTCGGGGCGCACGACGCGGCCGCTCATGCCGCGGCGAACACGCAGCGCAGGACACAGGAGGGCTGCCCCTGGAGCATGCAGATCTCCTGCGACAGGGTCAGCTGCTCGGCGTAGAGCCGGGCGGCGCCGTGGATGAAGCCCTCGGCCAGCATGCAGAGCCGCCGCGGTGAGCCGTCGTGGATGATCAGGACGGCCTCGCTCGGCACCTCGAAGCCGAACTCCGGTACGTCCGCCCCCGGATAGACCTTGCGCACCTCGGTATGGATGATGTCGTTGAGCGCGAGCAGGAACGCCTGGGTGGAGGCGTGCCCGTCGAAGAAGCGCGGGTAGCGCGCGGCGAGCGTCGGCAGGTCCGCCTCTCCCGGCCGCCGCACGACGACCTGCGGCTCGACGTCGAGCCGGTCCGCGATCGCGGCCACGAGGGCGTGGAACTGCGCGTCCGGGTAGCTGCCCAGGGAGGTGTAGGAGCCCTCGACGTCGGCGCGGTCGAGGACGTCGTCCCGCACCCCCGCGCCGGAGCCATCGGTGATCACCTGCTCGGCGAGGTTGAAGATCACCCCTTTCATGCAGCGACGCTACCTCGCGGGACCCTCCTCGACTGCCTTTTCGAGCTACCTCCACCCGCCGGATCCGCTGTCCGGGACGCCCGTCTCACCCGCCGCCTTGCGCTTCGCGGTCCATTCCCGCATGCGGGCGGGGTAGCCGACGGCAGCGACGTCGTACACGGGGATGCCGGCCTTCTGGCCGAAGCGGAATGCCGCCGCCGGGGAGTCCACCCGTCGCCGGGTCCACTCGCCGTCGGCGGCGACGAGCACGAGCGTCGAGACCGTCGTCGGCGTCTCCGGCTCCACGAATCCCTCCACACCTCTGCGCGTGGCCGCCCAGGTCGACAGGTGCTCGAACTCCGCCTTCCGCTTTCCCCCGTCGCCTCCCGGCGGACGCCGACGCCGGCCCAGCCGCTCGCGCAGCCCCACGGTGCTCCTTCCGTTCGGATCGGGCGCCCGCGGGAATGCGACGGGGGCCGTACGTCCCTGTACCTCTCAGATGGAAGGATGCCTGCGGCGGGCATCGGGCGCCAACCGCCTGCCCCGCCTCGCCTGCCTTCCGTGCCGCATCGCCACAGCGAGGAGCCACGAAGTGACCCAGCCCGAAGCCGCCTCCGGCGCTGTCGACCTCGTCGTCCTGGGTGGAGGCAGTGGAGGCTACGCCGCGGCGCTGCGGGCGTCCGAGCTCGATCTGCGCGTCGTCATGGTCGAGCAGGACAAAGTGGGCGGCACCTGCCTGCACCGCGGGTGCATTCCGACCAAGGCCCTCCTGCACTCCGCCGAGACGGTGCACGCTGTCGAGTCCGCGGCGCAGTTCGGCGTCCACGCGACCTTCGAGTCCATCGACATGCCCGCGGTCAACAAGTACAAGGACAAGGTCGTCGAGGGGCTGTTCAAGGGGCTCACCGGCCTGGTCAACAGCCGCAAGGTCGAGGTCGTGCACGGCCACGGTCGCCTGGTCTCCCCCACCGCCGTCGAGGTCGAGGGCCGCACCATCGAGGCACGGCACGTGCTGCTGGCCACCGGCTCCGTCCCCCGCTCGCTGCCCGGCCTGGAGATCGACCACGAGCGGGTCATCAACAGCGACGACGCGCTGGGCATGGACACCGTGCCGGGCTCGGTGGTGATCCTTGGCGCGGGGGCGATCGGCTGCGAGTTCGCCTCGGTGTGGCGCGCGTTCGGCGCGGAGGTCACGCTGGTGGAGGCACTGCCGCACCTGGTGCCTCTCGAGGAGGAGTCCTCCTCCAAGCTGCTCGAGCGCGCCTTCCGCAAGCGCGGGATCCGCCAGGAGCTCGGGGCCCGGTTCGAGAAGGTGGAGCACACCGACACCGGCGTACGCGTGCACCTCGAGGGCGGCAGGACGCTCGAGGCCGACCTGCTGCTCGTGGCCATCGGCCGCGGCCCGGTCTCCGCCGGCCTGGGCTACGAGGAGGCCGGTGTCCGGCTGGACCGCGGCTTCGTCGAGGTGGACGCCTACTGTCGGACCGCCGTGCCGACGATCAGCGCCGTGGGCGACCTGATCCCGACCCTGCAGCTCGCGCACGTCGGCTTCGCCGAGGGCATCCTCGTCGCCGAGCGGCTCGCCGGGCTGCCGGTGACCCCGGTGGACTACGACGGCGTCCCGCGCGTCACCTACTCCTCCCCGGAGGTCGCCTCGGTCGGCCTGACCCGCAAGGCGGCGCAGGAGCGGGGTCACGAGGTGGTCGAGGCGACGTACGACCTCGCCGGCAACGGCAAGGCGCGCATCCTCGGCACCGCCGGCGCGGTGACCGTGCTGGCGGCCAAGGACGGCCCGGTGCTCGGCGTGCACATGGTCGGCGACCGCGTCGGCGAGCTCATCGCCGAGGCCCAGCTGATCACCAACTGGGAGGCGCTGCCGAGCGAAGTCGCCGCGCTGATCCACCCGCACCCGACCATGTCCGAGGCGGTCGGCGAGGCTCATCTCGCGCTCGCCGGCAAGCCCCTCCACAGCCACTCCTGACCAAGGAGCACCTTCCGCACATGGCCGTCTCCGTCACGATGCCCCGCCTCGGGGAGAGCGTCTCCGAGGGCACCGTCACCCGCTGGCTGAAGAAGGAGGGTGAGCGGGTCGAGGCGGACGAGCCGCTCCTGGAGGTCTCGACCGACAAGGTCGACACCGAGATCCCCTCACCCGCTGCCGGGATCGTCAGCTCGATCAAGGTCCAGGAGGACGAGACCGTCGACGTCGGCGTGGAGCTCGCCACGATCGACGACGGCGCCGGCGGCGAGGACTCCGCGGCGGCAGCGCCGCCCCAGAGCGAGCCCGCGGCCGTGCCGGAGCCGCGTGCGGAGGCCCCGGCCCAGCCGGCCCAGCCGGCGGCGGCGGCGGCGGCGGCGGCCGTACCGGAGCAGCCGGCGGCGCCGGACGAGCCTGCAGCCGAGGAGTCCGGGGCATCGCCCGCGGCGGCGTCCGCATCCCCGGCTGCACGGGGCCAGCAGGGACCGCCGCAGCCGCCGGTCGTCGAGTCCAACGCGTCGGGGATCCAGGCGTCGGCGTCCCCGCCCGCTCCCGCGTCCCTGCCCGAGGCTCCGGCGGCCTCCGCGCCCGGCGGGGCACAGGACGGGGGCGGCGCGGAGGGCGCGTACGTCACCCCGCTGGTCCGCAGGCTGGCCGCCGAGAGGGGGGTCGACCTCTCCTCGATCACCGGTACCGGCGTCGGTGGGCGCATCCGCAAGCAGGACGTGCTGGACGCCGTCGGCAGCGGTCAGGCCGGTGCGCAACCGGCATCAGCGGCGGCGCCCGCCCCAGCGGCGCCGCAGGCCCGCCAGCAGATCCCGCAGCCGGCGCAGGGCACCTCGGCGCCCGCGCCGGCCTACGTCGACCAGGCGGTGCAGGCTGCCCCGGCGACCCGGGTCCGCGGCCGGACCGAGCCGCTGAGCCGGCTGCGCAAGGTGATCGCCTCCCGGCTCCTCGAGTCGCTGCAGACCAGTGCGCAGCTGACGACGGTGGTCGAGGCGGACGTCACCCGGATCGCGCGGCTGCGTGATCGGGCCAAGGACGCGTTCGCCGTCCGGGAGGGCACACGGCTGTCGTTCCTGCCGTTCTTCGCGCTCGCCACCGTCGAGGCCCTCAAGCTGCACCCGGTCCTCAACTCCAGCATCGACACCGACGCCGGGACCGTGACCTTCCACGAGGCCGAGCACCTGGGCATCGCCGTCGACACCGAGCGCGGCCTGCTCGTACCCGTTCTCCACGGCGCGGGGGACCTCAACCTCGCGGGCATGGCCCGCAAGATCTCCGACCTGGCGGAGCGGACCCGTACCAACCAGGTCACGCCCGACGAGCTGGGCGGCGGGACGTTCACGCTGACCAACACGGGCTCACGCGGCGCGCTGTTCGACACCCCGATCATCAACCAGCCGCACGTCGGGATCCTCGGCACGGGGGCCGTCGTGAAGCGGCCGGCGGTCGTGCAGGACCCGGAGCTCGGCGAGGTGGTCGCGGTGCGGTCGATGGTCTACCTGGCCCTGACCTACGACCACCGCATCGTCGACGGCGCGGACGCCGCCCGGTTCCTCACCACGGTCAGGCACCGGCTGGAGGAGGGCGACTTCGCCGCCGAGCTCGGGCTGTAGCGGCCGCCGGCGCCCGCCAGCCGTCGCGCGCGGAGTACAGGAGGCGGGTCCGGCCGGCCTCGGGAAGGATCGGCGGATGAGGATCGGGGTCACCGGCGCGTCCGGCCTCATCGGCGGTGCGCTCGTCCCGGCCCTGCGCGGCGACGGGCACGACGTCGTGCGGTTCGTCCGTGGCAGCGCCGCTTCGGCGGACCAGCGCTCCTGGGACCCGGGCACCTCCGGGCTCGATCCGGGTGCCGTGGCCGACCTCGACGCCGTGGTCCACCTCGCGGGCGCCGGAGTGGCGGACAAGCGGTGGACCGCGGCGCGCAAGAAGGTGGTGCTCGACAGCCGGGTGCTCGGCACGGCAGCGGTGGCCGAGGCGATGGCGGCGGCATCGGGACCGACGGTGCTGCTGTCCGCGAGCGGGATCGGCTGGTACGGCGATACCGGGAACCGGCTCACCGACGAGGACGGACCCCCGGGTGCCGGGTTCCTCGCCGATGTCTGCCGCCGGTGGGAGGCGGCGACGGCGCCCGCAGAGGCAGCCGGCGTACGCGTCGCGCACCTGCGTACCGGCATCGTGCTCGCCGCGCACGGCGGCGCGCTCGGCAAGCAGCTCCCGATCTTCCGCCTCGGCCTGGGCGCGCCCCTCGGCACGGGAGGGCAGTGGAACAGCTGGATCAGCCTGCGTGACGAGCTGCGCGCGATCTCGCACTGCCTCGGCGCGGACATCCGCGGGCCGGTCAACCTGGTGGGTCCGGCGCCGGTGACCAACCGGGAGTTCACGAAGGTCCTCGGCAGGGTCCTGAAGCGCCCGACGCTGCCCGTGCCGGTGCCCGGGTTCGCGCTGCGCGCCGCGCTCGGGTCCTTCGCCGACGAGGGGGTGCTGATCGGCCAGCGCCTGCGACCCGCGGTGCTGGAGCGCAGCGGCTTTCCCTTCTCCGACGCCGATCTCGAGTCGGCGCTGCGCTGCGCGCTGTCCGACGGGTCGGGCTGAGAGCGGCTGCCTTCAGCCGGGGGGAGCAGCGTGCGGCGCTCCCGCCTCCACGGCACCGAGCCGCCAGCCCGACGGGGTGTCCACGAGCTCCACGAGCCAGCGCAGCGAGCCCCGTCCGGGCAGGCGGCGAACGACCCCGGCCGAGGAGCGGATCTCCTGCTCCCCCAGCTCGTCGACGACCGCCAGGCGCACGGTGGAGCCGGCTGGGGGGGCCTGGTCCACCTCCACCGCTCGTACGCGGTGCCGGACCCCGTGCGCGGTCTCGCCGTTCGCCAGGAGCCGCTGCAGCGCCGCGAGATCGGCGGCCATTCCGGGCGAGCCCGGCGCCCAGACCCCACCCAGCAGGAGTGGGTCGCCCCGCGCGAAGGCCTCCATCCGGGCCTCGTCGAGCCGCGTCAGCACGGCCCTCCACTGGTCGGGTGCCGCGCCGTGGGCGCCGTGCTCGACGCCCCGGACATCGGCGCTCGCGGATGGCAGCACCGCGGGTGCGGCCGTGGGCACCGCGGGTGGCAGCACCGCGGGTGCCGCCAGGGGGTCTCCTCGCCCGGTGGCCCAGCCGAGCAGCGGCACGCACAGAGCCAGCACCACGACCGGAACCACCGCGCCGCGAAGCCGGGCGCCCTCCGCCCGGAGCCGCCGCGGGCCCCCCCGGCCGCGCCGGGCGTGGCGGCGGGGCCCCGAGGTCCCGGGCGCCTGGCGGGGGGACCTGCAGGGACGAGGAGCCGCAAGAGGCGGGCTCGGCACCTCCGGGGCGGGTGTCACCGGCGGCGACGGGCCGGTGCCGCTCAACCGCAGCGGCGCTGCGACACAGGCCCTGCGCAGCATCGCGGCGAACGCGGCGGCGGGGGGCCGATGCTCGGCGTCCGCCGACAGCACCGCCTCGACGGCGTCCACCAGGGCTGCCGGGGCCGCCGGGGCCAGGACGCCGAGGGGCGTCCGGCCGGACTGCCCGGCGTCCTCCCGAGGTCTCGGCGGCGCGCCGGCGAGCGAGTGGTGGCACAGCGCGGCCAGCGCCCAGACATCCTGCGCCGTCGCCGGATCCGCTGCCGATCCCGGGTCGGCGGTCCCGCCGCGTCCGGTCTTCACGGGTCCGGTGGAGACCGGCGCACCCTCCAGGCCGCTCAGGAGGGGCATGCCCTGGCCGCTGAAGCGCACGCTGTCGGCCGAGATCGCCCCGTGCACCAGGCCCCGTGCGTGCGCGGCGGCCAGCGCGGCGGCGAGCGGCGCCACGACCGTCACGACCTCCCCCGGGGACAGGCGGCGGCGTGCCAGCAGCCGGTCGAGCGACCCACCGCTCGCGTGGTCCAGCACCAGGACGTCGTCCACGACGGCGCGCACGCGGACGAGGTGCGCAGAGGGCACGTCGCGGAGCAGCTCGACGTTGCGGCGCACCACGTCGAGCGCCTCCGGGGCGAGCGGCTCGTCCAGCCGCTGCAGGGCGACGGTCTCCCTCGACGTCAGGTCGCGGGCCCGCCACACCTCGCCGGCCGGCCCGGCGCCGATCAGCACCTCGACCTCGTAGCCGGGCAGGGACGGACGGGGGCGCACCGCGCGAGCGAAGCACCCGGCTCCGGCCCGTGCGAGCTGTCCACAGCCGGATCCGCGGGAGCCGCCGCCTAGGCTGCCCCGGTGGCAGAGGTGGTCGTCGTGGGAGCCGGCCTCGCCGGCCTGGCCTGCGCCCGCCGGCTCGTCCGCGCCGGCGTCGACGTGCTCGTCCTCGAGGCCGAGGAGGTCGGGGGCGGTCGCGTGCGCACCGACGTCGTCGACGGCATGCTGCTCGACCGGGGCTTCCAGGTGCACAACACCGGCTACCCGGAAGCGCAACGGGTCCTGGACCACGAGCGACTGGCGCTGCGGCCGTTCGCCGCTGGCGCGCTGATCCGCTTCGGCGACCGGCTGCACCGCGTCGGCGACCCGCGCCGGCTCCCGGGCTGGGGTCCGCGCACGGCGCTCGCCCCAATCGGCTCGGTCAGGGACAAGGTGCTGCTGGCCGGCCTGTCCTCGCAGGCGGCCCTCCAGGCACCGGACGCCCTGCTGTCGCGGCCGGAGACGACGACGTACGACGCCCTGCGCTCGCGGGGCCTGTCGGCCACGGTGATCGACCGGTTCCTGCGGCCGTTCCTGTCCGGGGTCTTCCTGGAGGAGGAGCTCGCTACGAGCAGCCGCTTCTTCGACCTGGTGTGGCGCTCGCTCGTGCGCGGGACCCAGTGCGTCCCGGCAGCGGGCATGGGCGCACTGCCCGCGCAGCTGGCGACCGCGCTGACGGTGCGGCTGTCCACGCCGGCCGAGGCCGTCTCCCCGGGGGAGGTGCGCGCTGCCGGTGAGGTGCTCCGGCCGCGCGCGGTCGTCGTGGCGACGGCGGCACCCGCCGCGGCCGCCCTGCTGCCGGGGCTCGACGTCGTACCGGGGCGCAGCGTCACGACGCACTACCACCTGGCGCCGGAGCCGCCCGTGTCCGAGGCCGCCATCGTGCTGGACGGGGAGCGCAGCGGCCCGGTCACCAACACCGTGGTCCTGACGAACGCGGCCCCGTCCTACGCCCCCGGCCGGCACCTCGTGTCCAGCTCCGTCGTCACGGGGGATGCGCGCGAACCCGCGGTGCGCGCGCACCTGTCGCGGCTGTACGGCGTCGACACCTCGCGCTGGGAGGCGGTTGCCGCGTACGAGGTCGTGGACGCGCTGCCGAGCCAGGTGCCACCGATGGGGCGGTTGCGCAAGGCGGTGCGGCTCGAGCCGGGCCTCTACGTCTGCGGTGACCACCGCGACTCCGCCTCGATCCAGGGTGCGCTGGTCTCCGGCCGCCGCGCCGCCACCGCGGTCCTGCAGGAGCTCAGCCGTGGTTGAGGGAAACGGCCACATCCTGGCGATCGGCGGCGGGGGCTTCCGCCTGACCGAGCGGTACGGCGCCCGTCCAGGGCCCCTCATCGAGCACGCCCTCACCCTGTCCGGCCGGCCGGCGCGGAACGTGTGTGCGCTCTACACCGCGACCGGCGACGACAGCGCGCGGATCGCGCAGTGGTACGCCACGTGGGCCGGCCGCCCGGAACGGGCCAGCCACGTCGCGCTGCTGCCGATGCCGAACGTCGACGACGTCCGCCGGCACCTGCTGGCGCAGGACGCCGTGTACGTCGGGGGCGGCTCGGTCGCCGGGCTGATGGCGCTGTGGCGGCTGCACGGGCTGGACGAGGTGTTCCAGGAGGCGCACGACGCAGGGGTCGTGCTCCTCGGCGTCAGCGCGGGGTCGCTGTGCTGGCACAGCGGCGGGACGACCGACTCGTACGGCCCCGAGCTGCGGGCGTGGAACGAGGGCCTGGCGCTGGTCCCGGGCTCGAACTGCCCGCACTACGACAGCGAGGCCCGCCGGCGGCCGCTCTACCGGCGGCTGGTCGCGCAGGGAGCGCTGGAGCCCGGCTACGCCGCGGACGACGGGGTCGGGCTGCACTACGTGGACGGCGTGCTGCACGAGGCGGTGACCGACACCGGCGGGGCCAGTGCCTGGCGCGTCGACCGCGACGGGGAGACGCGGGTGAGCGCGCGGCTGCTGCCCGGCTCCTGACGGCCGCTCGCCCCAGGCTGGCCGCTCTAGGCTGGGCCGATGCAGGTGCGGCGGCTCGGACGCGTCCCCTACGACGTCGCCTGGCGCCTGCAGCAGAGCGTGCACGCCGAGGTGGCGGCCGGCGCGGAGGACGTCACGCTGCTGCTGGAGCACGAGGCCGTCTACACCGCCGGCAAGCGCACCGACCCGGCCGAGCGGCCCTCGGACGGCACGCCGGTCGTCGACGTCGACCGCGGCGGGAAGATCACCTGGCACGGCCCGGGGCAGGTCACGGGCTACCCGATCGTGCGCCTCGGCGAGCCGATGGACGTGGTCGCCTACGTCCGGGCGCTGGAGCTGCTGCTGATCGACGTGTGCGGCGAGATCGGGCTGGCGACGCGCCCTGTGACCGGCCGCAGCGGGGTGTGGACGCTCGACGGGCAGCGCAAGGTGGCCGCGATCGGCATCCGGGTCGCACGCGGGGTGACTCTGCACGGCTTCGCCCTCAACTGCGACCCGGACCTCACGGCGTACGACCGGATCGTGCCCTGCGGCCTCGTGGACGCGACCGTGACCTCCCTGACCGGCGAGCTGCGCCGGACCGTTCCGGTCGAGGACGCCCTGCCGCTGCTCGAGGCACGGCTTCCGGCGCTTTCCGCGGGGGCCGCGCCGCTCACCACCGGGTCTGCGTCGGGCGGCTGACCGGAAGGGTGACGGCCGCGGCGGCGTTGCCTCGGGTGTGACCGCCGTGAGCCCGGAGGGGCGCAAGATGCTGCGCCTCGAGGTGCGCAACGCGCGGACGCCGATCGAGAAGAAGCCGCCGTGGATCAAGACCCGGGCGGTGATGGGCCCGCAGTACACGTCCCTGAAGTCGCTCGTGCGCGCTGAGGGACTGCACACGGTCTGCGAGTCGGCCGGCTGCCCCAACATCTTCGAGTGCTGGGAGGACCGGGAAGCCACCTTCCTGATCGGGGGCGACCTCTGCACGCGCCGCTGCGACTTCTGCGACATCGACACCGGCAGGCCCGAGCGCTACGACACCGACGAGCCGCGCCGGGTTGCTGCCTCCGTCCGGACCATGGGGCTGCGCTACGCGACGATCACCGGCGTCGCGCGAGACGACCTGGCAGACGGCGGGGCCTGGCTCTACGCCGAGACGGTGCGGCTCCTGCACCAGGCTGTTCCCGGCATCGGGGTGGAGCTGCTGATCCCCGACTTCGCCGGCGTCCCGGCTGATCTGGAGACGGTCTTCGCAAGCGCACCCGAGGTGCTCGCCCACAACGTCGAGACCGTCCCTCGCATCTTCCGGACGATCCGGCCGGGCTTTCGCTACGAGCGGTCGCTGGACGTGATCACGCGGGCCCGCGCTGCCGGTCTCGTGACCAAGAGCAACCTCATCCTCGGCCTGGGCGAGGAGCGCTCCGAGGTGAGCGCGGCGTTGCGGCACCTGCACGAGGCCGGGTGCGAGCTGATCACGGTCACGCAGTACCTCCGGCCCTCTCCCCGGCACCATCCCGTGGCGCGCTGGGTGAAGCCGGAGGAGTTCGTGGAGATCGCCGCCGAGGCCGAGCAGGTCGGCTTCGCCGGGGTGCTGAGCGGTCCGCTGGTGCGGTCCTCCTACCGCGCCGGGCGGCTGTACGAGACGGCGCTCGCGCGACGGGCCGAGGCCAGCTCCGCGACGGCACGGGCGTCCACCGACCTGGCCGCCTCCTGACCGCAGGATGTCACCGGCAGGACATCAGCGGGACTGCGCGTCACCGGTCCGCACCTGTTGCTGCGCGCCGGCAGGCTGGGGTAGCACCGCCCGCGGGGGCAGGCCCCTCGGATAGCGTCGGCGGATGGCTGAGCTGACCTATCCGCCCGTGATCGCGTTCACCCGGTTCGGCTTCCGGGCCCTCGGCATCCGCTTCGACGTCACCGGAACCGAGCACGTCCCGGCCACCGGCGGCGCCGTGCTGGCGATCAACCACCTCGGCTATCTCGACTTCAGCTTCGCCGGCCTCGCGGTCCGCCCCGCCGGGCGGCTGGTCCGCTTCATGGCCAAGAAGGAGGTCTTCGACCACAAGATCAGCGGTCCGCTGATGCGCGGCATGAAGCACATCCCGGTCGACCGGTACGGCGGCGGCGCGCAGTCCTACCGTGCCGCCGTGCAGGCCCTCGCGCAGGGGGAGATCATCGGCGTCTTCCCAGAGGCGACGATCTCCACCTCGTACGAGCTCAAGCACTTCAAGACCGGAGCTGCGCGGCTGGCGATGGAAGCCGGCGTGCCGCTGCTGCCCTGCGTGATCTGGGGCAGCCAGCGCATCATGACCAAGGGCCGCAAGCGCGACCTGACCCGGGGCACCCCCGTGCGCATCGTCGTCGGCGAGCCGTTCCGGCCGGACCCGGACGCCGACCCGGTCGCGGTCACCGCCGAGCTCAAGACGCGGATGTCGGCTCTGCTGGACCATGCCATCGCCACCTACGGCGGAGCGCCGCGCTCCGCCGACGACACCTGGTGGATCCCGGCCCGGCTCGGCGGCACGGCGCCCACGCTCGAGGAGGCAGAGATCCAGACCGCGCAGGTGCACGCCCAGCGGGCGGCCCGCCGCGCTGCCGAGCCGGACGGGAACACCCGCCCCTAACACCTATCCTGGGGTCATGGCTCTGCTCAAGCGCTCCGAGAAAGCTGCCCCCGGCGTGGGACCGGGGCGCAAGGGCGCTCCGGCAGGCAAGAGCGGCGGGAAGGCAGCGGCCACCACGGGCAGGGGCGGCGCTCGCCCCAAGCAGAAGCTGCCCCGCGGGGCCCGCCTCAAGCAGATCCGCCAGGCCTTCGTGCTCACCCGCAAGCAGGACCCGAAGGTCCTGCCGTACATGCTCGCCGCCTTCTTCGGCCCGTTCCTGCTGATGCTCGCGATCGGCTTCGTCCTGGGCCAACCGGTCTACCTCGGCATCCTCGGCTTCCTGCTGGCGTTGATGGTCACGGCGTTGGTGTTCGGCAAGCGGGTGCAGTCCACCGCGTACTCCCAGGTGGAGGGACAGCTCGGCGCCGCAGCCGCGGTCCTCAACAACATGCGCGGCGACTGGCGGGTCACGCCGGCCGTGGGGTTCACCCGCGAGCAGGACCTGCTGCACCGCGTGCTCGGCCTGCCCGGTGTGATCCTCGTCGCCGAAGGGGCGCGCAACCGGACCCGCAACCTCGTCGTCACCGAGAAGAAGAACCTCGCCAGATGGATCGGCGACGTCCCGGTCTACGAGATCCTCATCGGGGACGGTGAGGGTCAGGTGCCGCTGCGCGGGCTGGAGAAGCACCTGCTCAAGCTGCCGCGCAACATCAAGGGCAAGCGGGTCAACGAGCTCGACCGCAAGCTCAAGGCGATCGGGGCGGCGGCCATGCCGATCCCGAAAGGCCCGATGCCGACGCGGATGCCGCGCCGCTAGCTCAGCCGACTGCCCGCGGCTTGCCGCGCAGCACCGCCGTGCGGGCTGCCTTGTCGTGCAGCCCGCGCCCGTCGCGGTCCAGGACCAGGGCGGGGACGAGCAGGACCAGCAGGGCGGTACGGATGGCCGCGGGCAGGAAACCCGGCACCCCGCCGCGGTCCGCGAGCCGGGCCACCCGGATCCCGACGATGCCCATACCGAGGGACCGGCCGGTCAGCGCGGTCAGGACGAGCACCTCGAGCGCGAACGCGGCGTTGACGGCGAGCGTGCGCTGGCCCGGCGTCGGGTCGGTGACGAACACCCGGAGCAGCCCCCCGATGAGCGCCCCGGCGGCCACGTCCAGCACGAAGGCGAGCACCCGGCTGCCGGTGGTGGCCAGTGCGCCGTCGCCCTCGGCGGGCAGCCCGAGCCGCTCACCGCGCCAGCGCTGCGCAGCCTCCTCCGGCAAGCGGGCGCCCGAGCCGGAGAGCCACGTGCCCGTCCACCTGGCCATGCGGGCAGGCTAGCCCCGCACCGGTGCGCCGCCCGCCGGCACCGCCGGTCGCGCGGTCATCGGGTGTAACGCGGGCGAAACACGCACGACACCGAACGGGAACTGCTTCTGGTCTAGCCTCCCCACCACAGTCCCATCCCGACGCCGTGCTGCGTCCAGCCGCCCGTCACGGTCGCCCGTGCCACAGTCCAGGAGGACGTCCTTGTTCACCAGTGCCGACGAGGTCCTGCGCTACATCGAGAGCGAGAACGTCGCGATGGTCGACGTCCGCTTCTGCGACCTGCCTGGGGTGATGCAGCACTTCACCGTGCCCGCCGGCTCATTCACCGCGGACGTGTTCTCCGACGGTCTCGGGTTCGACGGCTCGTCCATCCGCGGCTTCCAGGAGATCCACGAGTCGGACATGCTCCTGCTTCCGGACCCGACGTCGGCGCGCATCGACCCCTTCCGGGTCTCCAAGACGCTGATCCTCAACTTCTTCATCCACGACCCGCTGACCGGCGAGGCCTACTCGCGCGACCCTCGCAACGTCGCCAAGAAGGCGCAGGCCTACCTCAAGGGCACCGGCATCGCGGACACGGCGTACTTCGGGGCGGAGGCGGAGTTCTACATCTTCGACTCGGTGCGCTTCGAGTCCAAGCCGGAGGGCAGCTTCTACCGCATCGACGCCAACGCCGCGGCGTGGAACTCAGGCCGGGACGAGGCCGGCGGCAACCTCGGCTACAAGGCCCGCACCAAGGGCGGCTACTTCCCCGTGTCGCCCACGGACCACTACGCCGACCTGCGCGACCAGATGGCGCTGCACCTGGAAGCCGCCGGGATGGTCGTGGAGCGCGGTCACCACGAGGTGGGATCGGCCGGCCAGGCCGAGATCAACTACCGCTTCGGCGAGCTGCTCGAGAGCGCCGACAACCTGATGCTGTTCAAGTACATCATCAAGAACACCGGGCACGCGGCGGGCAAGAGCGTCACCTTCATGCCGAAGCCGGTCATGGGCGACAACGGCTCGGGGATGCACTGCCACCAGTCGCTGTGGAAGGACGGCGAGCCGCTGTTCTACGACGAGGTCGGCTACGCGGGGCTGTCCGACACAGCCCGCTACTACATCGGTGGTCTGCTGCACCACGCGCCGTCGCTGCTGGCGTTCACCAACCCGACGGTCAACAGCTACCACCGGCTCGTGCCCGGCTTCGAGGCCCCGGTCAACCTCGTCTACAGCCAGCGCAACCGGTCCGCCTGCATCCGCATCCCGATCACGGGCAGCAACCCCAAGGCCAAGCGCCTGGAGTTCCGCTGCCCCGACCCGTCGTCGAACCCCTACCTGGCGTTCTCCGCGATGCTCATGGCCGGCCTGGACGGCATCAAGAACAAGATCGAGCCGGCGACCCCGGTGGACAAGGACCTCTACGAGCTGCCGCCGGACGAGCTGGCCGACGTCGCGCAGGTGCCCGCCTCTCTCGACGCCGTGCTCGACGCGCTCGAGGCCGATCACGACTACCTGCTCGAGGGCGGCGTGTTCACGTCCGACCTGATCGAGACGTGGATCGCCTACAAGCGCGAGACCGAGATCGACCAGCTGCGCCTGCGGCCGCACCCGTACGAGTTCGAGCTCTACTACGACATCTAGCCCTGCAGAGCTGTGACCTGCGGTTCCGCAGTCGAGCCGGTGGGTCCAGTCCGCAGGGAGTCCGCACGAGCCGCCAGGACCGACCCAGCGGCGGCCCGCGTCGACTCGTCGCTGCCTGGCCACAGGTGCGCGTAGGTGTTGAGCGTCGTCGTCGCGCAGGCGTGCCGCAGCCGGGCCCGGCCTTGACGTCGCCGCCGGAGGCGACGAGCAGCGACGCCAGGTAGTGGCGCAGGTCGTGGCTAGCCCCGGCTGACCAAGGCATGGTCGCGCTGGCACTTGAGTACGCCCGGCGCATCGACGAGGCCGAGGATGACAAGGCCGCCGGCTACCTCGGACAGAACCTCTCCGGCGTCCTGCGCGCCCTGGGAGGAGCCCCTGCCGAACGCAAGGCCCTCGGGGTCGAGGAGCAGGTCGCGGGCAAGCTCGCAGCACTGCCGGCGGCCCGCCGGTGATGCTACTTCGGGCCTCCCAGGACTTGCATCCATCCCGCTTCACGAAAGTTGTCGAGTCTCTGCTGAAGCGAACTCGTCGCAAGCACGTGATCCTCAGCGGTGAGAGACACCAGGACTTCATCCAGGCCATCCCCCCACTCCCGAGCATCGACGCGGTACTGGAAAGCGCCTATGAGCAGGGTGTCGCCGACGCCGGGCACCGAGTCAGTGGAGAGCGTCCGCCTGTTCGAGTACAGCTGACCGAGGGACTCTTCGACCACATGCAGCACGACGTTCATGACCCGAGACTCTCATGCGGCTGACCGGGCTGGAGGTCCCGCGCCTCCACACCCCGCCTGCTCGCGACCTCACGGGCCGAAACGACCCGCCGCTACGAGCGCATCGAGTTCGCCGAGGACGTGCTCGGACTGACGCTGACGCCCTGGCAGAAGTGGCTCCTGCTCCACCTCCTCGAGCTGGCCGAGGACGGGACCTACCGCTTCCGTAGGCGCTCTGCTGCACAGCCCGTCAATCCGGGAAGTCGACGCTGCTGCTCCTGGCGCTCTGCGCATGTACGTCGGCGGCGCCCCGCTCGTGCGCGGCACGGCGCAAAACCTCGGGCTGGCCGAGCAGACGTGGCAAGCAGCACTCGACATGGCCGAGGGTGTGCCGGAGCTGGCCCGCGAGGTCGCGCACGTCAGCAGGACCAACGGCGACAAGTTCATGCGGCTGACCTCCGGCGAGCGGTACAAGGTCACCGCGGCTACGCGCTCCGGTGGTCGCGGCCGGTCGAGCGACCTGGCGCTCCTCGACGAGCTGCGCGAGCACCGGGACTGGGACGGGTGGAGCGCGGTCACCAGGACGACGCTCGCCCGGCCTGTGCCGCAGGTGCTCGGCTTCTCCAACGCCGGGGACAAGAGCAGCGTCGTGCTCGCCGCCCTGCGAGCCAGGGCGCTGACCTCCGCGGCCGACCGTACGACGACCATCGGCATCTTCGAGTGCTCCGCGCCCGATGACTGCGACCTCGACGACCAGCAGGCATGGGCACAGGCCAACCCTGCCCTCGGGCACCGGATGACCGAGCAGGCCATCTCCGCTGCGCTCGAGTCGACCCGGAGGACGTGTCCCGCACCGAGGTGCTCTTCAGTGGGTGACCGC
Source organism: Mycobacteriales bacterium (assembly GCA_030447385.1). GTDB lineage: Bacteria > Actinomycetota > Actinomycetes > Mycobacteriales > SCTD01 > SCTD01. The sequence goes on along the minus strand of JAUJOY010000002.1, from coordinate 172,193 downwards.
CATCGCCGCCGACATCCCGGCGGGCGTCTGGCAGGCCCTCGCTGACCCGGACGCCGCACGCGGTGACGATCCTGTGTTCGCCCTCGACGTGGCGCCCAACCAGTCCAGCGCCTCGCTCGCGGTCGCCTGGAGGCGCCCGGACGGCGCATCACAGGTGATGCTCGCCGCGCACGGCGCCGGGGTCGACTGGGTCGTCCCCCAGGCCCTGGCCCTGACGCAGTCCTGGCGCAGCCGCGTGCTGGTCGAGGTCACCGGGACCGCCGGCTTCCTGGTCCGCCCGCTGGAACAGGCCGGGGTGAAGGTCGAGACGGTGCAGCGCCGGTTCCATGTCGAGGCCTGCGCCTCACTGGACGCCGCGGTGACCGCCCGGCAGTCCGGCACGGCAACCAGCCAAAGTTGACCGACGCCGTCTCCGCCGTCCGCTGGTCGACCTCCGGTGAATGCCGCGCAACGGGTGCTTCCCGCAAGGACCCGCGTGTGAGCCCGCTCGTCGCCGCGACCCGGGCCCTGCACGGGCTGTCTATCCCGCCGCCGCCCCGGGCCGGCTGGTTCGTGAGCTTCTGAGAGAGAGGTTTACCGTGCCCGAGCACCACGGCTGGAGGCTCTACTCCCGGCCCGCACCCCTGTGGATCACGGAGCAAGGTATGCCCATTGGTACCCAGACCGCCCGCTGCGCGGCCCGGCCCGGGGCCTGATTGGCGGGGGTGGAGGCCGTCTTGCCCGGCCGCGGGCAAGACTTCGGGCAAGACCCGGAGCCAAGCGGGCAAGACAGCGCCCTGTCACAGGACGCTCCCTCACCGCACCTTCAGTAGGTATGAAGAGGCTCACAACACGCCAGGACGCCGACGCCGAGCAGGGCGCCGCTCGCCGCGGGCTCGAGGAGCACGTCGCCGCGCTCGTCGACGCCGCAGCGCCGCTGACACGGGAGCAGATCACTTCGGTTGCGCGAGCTGCTCGCGTCCCAGAGGCTGAGGTCGTGCGTCTGGACGATGTAGCGTCCGCCGACATGGTGCGCATGGCAGGGCGGAGCGGGAGCAGCTCCTGTTCGAGGCGATCCGCGTGACCCGCCCCCTGGGCGCCGTCCTGGTCGCCCTCGCCCTGACCGCATGCGGAGGCGAGGGCCTGGCTGAAAGGGACCCGAAGGGTGCGGAGGCGTGCGCCCGACTGGCCGACTCCTTGCGGAACAAGGACGACCCGGCAGCGGCGCTCCTTGATTCCTTCGCGGCCGGTCAGGCGGCGAGCGAGGCCAAGACGGTCGGCATCCGCGAGGCTGTGGTCGACGTCGGCGGGAGCCTGAAAGCCGTCCCGCTGAGGATGGTCGCCGCCTGCCGTACGGCCGGCGTCAAGATGCCAGACGCGCCGGAGGCCAGCGCGCCGCGCTGATGGGCTCTGGAATCAACCTGGGCGCAGCACTACGCCCCATCCCTGGCGGTTCAAGGAACCGGGGCGCAGGTGTGCGGGCGAGGGGGCTACCGCCTGCGAGGCGATTGCAACTCCTGCTTGTAGTTCGTCAGCCGCGCTCGATCCGCTCGAGGAGGTCGGCTGCCATGCGCCGTTGGATCTCCGCGCCCCCCTGGATCGCGGGGCCGCCGGTCTGCCGAATCTGCGGCGGGACGTACCGGATGACCGGGGCAGCCGCGGTCATCCAGTCGGGGCACGGCTGGCCGAGGATCCGCCCGTACGCCTGAGTGACAGCCCCGAACTCCTCCGGCATCCACATGGTCGACCATCCACTCCATGACGGTCAGACGCGTCTCGCGCGGGTCGACGGCCATGAGCGCGCCCTGGGAGCCGGACGACTCGGCAGGGGCGGCAGGACTCTGGCATGTCGCGGAGGGTCAAGAACATCTTGCGCATGCGGCGCCGGGACGGGTGGGTCGTGGTCGTCATCGCCTGGTGCGATCAAGGCCATGCCGGCTACTGGACTGCGCCCGCGGTACACGGCCGGGGCCTCGCCAGCGACGCGCTGCGCACCCTCACCGGCTGGCCCTGCGGGAGGGCGCTGCGCGCGTCGAGCTGGTCGTGGAGCCCGCCGACCTCGGGTCGGTGCGCGTCGCGGAGGCCGCGGGGTTCACGCGGGAGGGACGGCTGCGGCAGCGCCCGGCCCTTCACGACGACGGACCGATGTGACGATGTACTCGATGCTGTCCGGCGACGCAGCCGCGGCCGACCTCTGAGCGGCCGCAGCCGCCCCGGCAGGCCCGGACCTTTCGCCCCAGGAGTGACCAGACGCATGTCCGACCAACCGCTCCGCCTCCCGACGGCAACGAGCTCAAGAGCGTGCCGATGACGCCCGCGCTGCTGGCGTACGTGCTCGAGCACAGCGATCCACTGGACGACGTGCAGAAGATGCTCATCGCCGAGACGAGGCAGCTCGGCCCAGTCGCGCGCATGCAGATCGCGCCGGAGCAAGGACCGCTGCTGACCCTGCTGGTCCGCCTGATTGGTGCAACCCGGGTCGTGGAGGTCGGGACGTTCACCGGGCTGTCCTCGCTCGCCCTGGCCAAGGGGCTTCGCGACAACGGCACGCTGATCTGCTTCGACGTCTCCGACGAGTGGACGTCCATCGCCAGAAGGTCGTGGCGGGCGGCCGGGGTCGACTCCAAGATCGAGCTGCGGCTGGGGGACGCGCGGCAGACCCTCCGGAGCCTGGACGATGACGAACCGGTCGACCTCGCCTTCGTCGACGCGGACAAGGACGGCTACACCGACTACCTCGAGCTGCTTCTGCCGCACCTGCGACAGGGCGGCTTGCTCGTGTTCGACAACACCCTCAGCCGCGGCGCCGTGCTGAACGACGACGCGCAGGGCAACGCCGCGTCGATCCGGGCGTTCAACTCCCGGCTGGCTGCCGATGGCCGGCTGGAGAAGGTGCTGCTGCCGATCGGTGACGGGGTCACACTCGCTCGGAAGCGCTGAGCTGCGCCACCGACGCCCGGCCGGGTGTTGCCCTCGTCGTCGGTCCTACTCCCCCGTCTGACCGTCCAGCGCCTCGCGGAGCAGGTCGGCGTGCCCGTTGTGCCGCGCGTACTCCTCGATCATGTGGACGAGGACCCACCGCAGCGAGGGGTGGCCCTGGCCACCCCACGCCGGATGCGTCACCTCGAGTGCGCCGGAACCGGCGGCCAGCGCGGTGGTGACGACCCGACGGGAGGCCTCGACCCGCTGCGCCCACAGCCCCCGCAGCTGCTCGCCGGACCGGTCGGCGGCGCCCTGCCACTCGGCGGCCCACGGCATCGAGGCCCAGGGCTCGAGCTCGCCCCCTTCAGCGACGACCCCGCCGAACCAGTGGTCCTCCACCCGAGCCAGGTGCAGAAGCAGCCCCCCGAGCGTCATCTGCGTCGGCGGCAGCGCAACGCGCAGCTGCGCGTCCTCCAGGGCGGCGCACTTCCACACCAATGTCGCGCGCTGGTAGTCGAGGAAGCCGAGCAGCGTCGTGACCTCGTCGCCCTGCAGCGGCGGCTCGGGCCGCCCGTGCTCGTCCAGCTCCATGCCCACGACGTTAGCTGCGGCACGTGGGCTCCGGGACCGGGCAGCCGGCAACGGCGTACGCGGATGCGCTGCGCACCGCGACAACGCCGGATGTCATCCTGGAGTCCCTGACCACGACCGGGAGCTGAGATGACCAGCACGCTGGACCGCACCTCGGACACGACGTCCGGCAGCCCGCTCGACCCTGCCCTCGTGGCTCGGCTGGCGGGCCTCGTGACGGCTGCGGAGGGACGGGCCACGCAGTCGTCGTACTCCCCGTTCGACGGCGCTCTTATCGGCGACGTGCCCACCTGCACGCCCGAGGACGTGGACGAGGCCGTACGCCGGGCGCGCACGGCTCAGGTGCGCTGGGCAGCCCGGCCGGTCGCGGAGCGCTGCCGGATTCTGCTGCGCTTCCACGACCTCCTGCTGGCCGAGCAGAAGCAGGTCCTCGACGTCACGCAGGTCGAGACGGGCAAGGCCCGGCACAACGCCTTCGAGGAGCTCGCCGACGCCGCCATGACTGCGCGCTACTACGCGCACAGCGCCCCGCGGCACCTGAAGGCGACGCGGCGGCAGGGCGCTGTACCGGGCCTGACCAAGACGGTCGAGCACCACCACCCGAAGGGCGTGGTCGGGGTCATCAGCCCCTGGAACTACCCGCTGACGCTGGCCGTCTCCGACGCGGTGCCGGCGCTGCTGGCCGGCAACGCTGTGGTGCTCAAGCCGGATGCGCAGACGCCTTTCACGGCGCTGATCGCGGTCGAGCTGCTGGTTCGGGCGGGGCTGCCGCGCGAGCTGTTCCAGGTGGTCACGGGGGCCGGACCCGAGCTCGGCCCGCCGATGATCGAGCGCGTCGACTACCTCATGTTCACCGGCTCCACGCGGACCGGGCGGATCATCGCCGAGCAGTGCGCGCGTCGCCTGATCGGCTTCTCGGCCGAGCTGGGCGGCAAGAACCCGATGCTCGTGCTCGCCGACTGCGACCTGGACAAGACGGTCGAGGGCGCCGTGCGCGCCTGCTTCTCCAACTCCGGCCAGCTGTGCATCAGCGTCGAGCGGATGTACATCGAGGACGCCGTGTACGACCGCTTCGTCCCGGCCTTCGTCGACCGGGTGCAGCGGATGAGGATTGGGAGCGGGCTCGGCTGGGAGCCCGAGATGGGCTCGCTCGTCAGCAAGGCGCAGCTCGACGTGGTGCGCCGGCACGTCGACGACGCCGTGGCCAAGGGGGCGCGCGTGCTCACCGGGGGCCGCCCGCGGCCCGACCTCGGAGCGCTGTTCTACGAGCCGACCGTGCTGGAAGGCGTGAGCGACGGGATGGAGCTGATGCGCGACGAGACCTTCGGCCCGGTCGTCGCCGTGAGCCGGGTACGGGACGCCGACGAGGCCGTCGAGCGGGCCAACGACACGTGCTACGGCCTCAACGCGAGCATCTGGTCCTCCGCGAAGCGCGGCGCCGAGATCGCGCCCCGCATCCAGGCCGGAACGGTGAACGTCAACGAGGGCTACGCCGCGGCCTGGGCATCACACGATTCCCCCATGGGCGGCATGAAGGACTCCGGGGTGGGACGCCGGCACGGTCGCGAGGGCATCCTCAAGTACTGCGAGTCGCAGACCGTCGCGGTCCAGCGGCTGCTGCCGGTCGGGCCGATCCCCGGGATGGCGCTGGAGCGGTACGCCAAGGTGATGACCGTCGCGGCGCGGGCGCTGAAGAAGACGCCGTTCGTCACGTGAGCGAGACCGCCTGGGCGGTGAGGGCCGCCCACTACGACGTCCTGGTGATCGGCAGCGGCTTCGGCGGCAGCGTCAGCGCGCTGCGGCTGACTGAGAAGGGCTACACCGTCGGCGTGATCGAGGCCGGCCGGCGCTATCGCGACGAGGACTACGCGAAGACGTCCTGGGACACGCGGAAGTTCCTCTGGGCCCCCAAGCTGGGATGCAAGGGCATTCAGCGCATCCACGTCCTGCGCGATGTCCTGGTGCTGGCCGGCGCCGGAGTCGGGGGTGGTTCCCTCGTCTACGCGAACACGCTGTACGAGCCGAAGTCGGAGGCGTTCTACCGCGACCGGCAGTGGGCGCACATCACCGACTGGCGTGCTGAGCTCGCCCCCTGGTACGACCAGGCCAGGCGCATGCTCGGCGTGGTTCCCAACCCGACGATGACGCCCTCCGACGAGGTCATGAAGGCGGTGGCCGAGGAGATGGGGGTGGGGCACACGTTCTCGCTGACCCCCGTCGGGGTCTTCTTCGGCCGCGACGGCGTCAAGGAGCCCGGGGTCGAGGTGGACGACCCCTACTTCGGTGGCGCCGGACCACGCCGCCGCGGGTGCCTCGAGGTCGGCGAATGCATGACCGGCTGCAGGCACAACGCCAAGAACACGCTGGTCAAGAACTACCTCTGGCTGGCCGAGAAGGCCAGCGCGGCAGTGCATCCGGAGCGGACCGTCGTGGCGGTCCGGCCGCTCCAGGGCGGCGGCTACGCCGTCGAGACCGTGCGCAGCGGTGCCTGGCGGGAGGGCCTGACCCGGCGCACCTTCACCGCCGACCAGGTGGTTCTGGCCGCCGGCACCTGGGGCACGCAGCAGCTGCTCCACCGGATGAAGGCGGTTGGGGTGCTGCCGGGGATCTCCGACCGGCTGGGCGTCCTCACGCGGACCAACTCCGAGGCACTGGGCGGCGCCACGACCAAGTGGCGCAACCGCAACTCGAAGGACTTCACCCGCGGTGTGGCCATCACCTCCTCGATCCATCCCGACGAGCTGACCCACATCGAGCCGGTGCGCTACGGCAAGGGGTCGAACGCGATGGGGCTGCTCTCGACCATCGCCACGAAGGGCGGTGGCCGCTTCCCCCGGTGGGTGACCTGGCTCGGCCAGGCGGCCCGTCATCCCGGCCAGGCGCTGTCGCTGTACGGCGGCCTGAACCGCTGGTCCGAGCGCACCATCATCGGGCTGGTCATGCAGACGCACGACAACTCGCTCACGACGTTCACCAAGCGCACCAGGCTCGGGCGCCTGAAGGTGACCTCCAAGCAGGGCCACGGCCTGCCGAACCCGACGTGGATCCCCGCAGCACACGAGGCGCTCACCCGTGTGGCCGAGCACATCGACGGCTTCCCCGGCAACAGCATCGGGGAGATCTTCGACGTGCCGATGACCGCGCACTTCCTGGGCGGCTGCGCCATCGGCGACTCGCCGGCGACGGGTGTCGTCGACCCCTACCACCGCATGTACGGCCACGCGGGACTGCACGTCGTCGACGGTTCCGCGATCTCCGCGAACATCGGCGTCAACCCCTCGCTGACGATCACCGCGCAGGCCGAGCGCGCCCTCGCCCTCTGGCCGAACAAGGGGGAGCACGACCGCCGGCCCCCGCTGGATGCGCCTTACGTCCGCGTCGACCCGGTGCCGCCGGTGCGCCCGCTCGTGCCCGAGCACGCACCGGCGGCCCTGCGACTGCCGATCGTCTCCGTGCGCTGAGCCCGGTCCCCGCTACCTGGACGCCGGTGGTTGCGGGCGCTGCAAGTCCACCCGGACCTGCAGCTCAGCGGCAGCAGGACGGGTCGATGACCCGGCACAGCGCACCGAGGGCCGGTGCCCGGGGGCGGTAGTAGACGTTGGTTCCCCTGCGCGTGCCGGCGACCAGGCCCGCCTCGCGCAGCTGCTTGAGGTGGTGGCTCACGGTGGCCTCGGACAAGCCCAGCGCCGGAGCGAGATCGCAGGTGCACAGGCCGGTGTCGGCCGCGGCCAGCAGCCGGCTCATGAGCTGCACGCGCATCGGGTCGGCCAGGGCCTTCAGGCGCAGGGCGATGGCCAGTGCGTCCTCGGCGCCCACGACGCCAGCCGCCAGTGGCGCACAGCAGACCGGTGCGGTGGTGTCGACAGCAGGCAGGGCCTTCGGCATGACCGCATGCTGCCGCGTAGTTCGAGGAATGTCTAGCAGAGCGTTGACATTCGTCGAACGAGGGTGTCGGATGCATTCTTAGACGAACGTCTAATACATGAGGAGGATCGCATGGCTCCAGCCACGCACGACATCGCGTCCGCTGCCCCCACACCTGCGGGCGGACGGGTGCAGCTCGCCCTCAACGTCGACGACCTGGACGCGTCCGTGGCGTTCTACTCCGCGCTGTTCGGGACCGACCCGGCGAAGCGGCGGCCCGGGTACGCCAACTTCGCGATCGCGAGGCCGCCGCTCAAGCTGGTCCTGCTCGAGAACCCCGGTAAGGGAGGGACGTTGAACCACCTCGGGGTCGAGTTCGCGAGCAGCGACGCCGTCCGGTCCGAGAGCGTGCGGCTGGCGGCGCAGCACCTGCTGACCGACGAGGAGCTGGGGACGACCTGCTGCTTCGCGACGCAGGACAAGGTCTGGGTGGCTGCGCCCGACGGGGAGCGCTGGGAGGTCTACACCGTCCTCACCGACAGCGAGACCTTCGGGGCCAGCCCGTCGACAGCTGCCGCCGGAACGGCAGGCACCTGCGGTCCTGGCGTCTGCAGCAGCGCCACCGGCGGCCCACTCCCATCCGGCTGGCCCGTTCCGCCGCTGGACGACCGACCGGACGAGGATCACACTGCGGCCATGACCACGCCGCACCGCTTCGCCGTACCGCTGTCCGACCTGGAGCTGGGGGCGCGGGTGGCCCTCTCCCAGCAAGTACAGGAGCAGCCTGAGCCGCGACTGCACCAGTCGTGGAACGCCGCCCTCCCGATGCCAGAGGGCACCGTCGGCGAAGGCGCGCCGGGCTGCGACGGCGAGTAGCCGGGCTGGCGTCCGAGATCCCGAGCTCAGGGAGCAGCTTCGGGCTCGATCCACGCCAGGAAGACCGACCGGCCGCCGCGGCTCGGCGCCCGCTCGACCATGAAACGGCAGGACAGCTCGCTGCCGTCAGCAGCCAGCACCGGCAGCACCAGCTGCATTCCGAGGATGCGCGCCTCCCCCGTGGTCATGTGCCGGCTGAAGCCCGCGACGTGCGCCTCGCGCAGCCGCGGCGGGATCAACGTCAGGACCCGGCGGCCGACCAGCTCCTCCACCTGCCAGCCCAGCAGCGCGGCCAGCGGGCGGCTGATCGCGACGATGCGGTTGGCATCGTCGCCGGCCACCACCCCCCGCTCGGAGTCGCGCACCAGAGCGTCGTCCCACGGGGGCTCGTTGTCCTCCACCGCGTGCACGACGGTCTCGAAGCGCACCTGCGCGGTGCCCGGCCAGGGAACGGGCTCCCGTTCGGCGAGCTGCGCCAGCACCTGCTGGCACGCCCACTGCCGGACGGCGACGATCTCGGGCAGCCCGGGGTGTACGAGCAGCTTGCCCCCGGTCGCCAGCTGCTCGGCCACGTCGAGGGTCTGCTGCAGCGCCTGATAGGCAGGCCCGATGTCCGGCGGCATCTCGACCTCGAGCGTCAGCGTCTCCGGCACGGCGGGCGGCTCCGTGGAGCGCCCCTCCGGCAGGTCGGATCCGGCCTGCTGCGCCGCCTCCACCGCAGCCACCACGGCCCGGCTCACCAGGCCGCGGGCCCGGTCGGTCTGTGCGAGGTCCACGTCGACGTCGGGATGCTCAGCCAGGTAGAGCACGAGCTCTCTCAGGATCGCGTCGTGGTGCTGACGTGCGGCCAGCCACAAGGCCACCGGCATCGACGGGAGTCGGATCGTCACGGTCGTCGGGGCGCTGAACTCGATGCGGTCCCAGTCACCGTCCACGTCCCAGTCCGCCAGCAGGTCCTCGGCAGACGCCTCTGCCCGGCCGGTCAGGCAGAACCAGACGACCTTGCCCCGATGTCCCAGGCTGTAGACCCCGCAGGAGTCGGTGAGCGCCGCCACGAGATCCATCCCACGACCGGTGGTGGCCTGCTCGCCGTAACCCCGGGGACGGGGCAGCGCGGGGTTGCCGTCGTGGACCTCCACCCGCAGCCGCTCCTCGAACACCTCGATGAGCACCTCGATGTCGGTGTGCGCGTGCAACGCGGCGTTGGTGACCACCTCGCTGAGGGCCAGTGCTCCGGCGTCCGCCCAGACCATCCGGTCCGCCGCACCCAGTGCGCCCTCCAGCAGTCGCCGGGCGCGGCCGGCGCTGGACAGCTCAGGATGGAAGGTGGCTGCGCACCGAGCCAGCACGCTCTCGCTGCGCCCACGGCTCATGACAGACCTGCGCAGGTCAGCACCGAGCGCCAGCGATACTGGGAGGACGTGCCTCTGGCATCGCCCACAGCACCACCCCCGTCACAGCCACCTCTCGGCCTGTTGATCCACCAGCAGCAGTCTTCCCTAGGACCGGGCCGGACAAGCTCGGCAGCCGACCGTAGCGCCCGAGCCGCATCCTTCCACCTGCCGCCGCGAGGAGTCCCATGCCTGTACGCCGCCTGCTGCCCAGCGCCGAGGCGGACGAGCTGATGGCGCTCGTACGCCAGCTGGCGGATCGGGAGCTCGCACCGGTGGCCGCCGAGCACGAACGGAGCTCGATCTTCCCGCGGGAGGTCTTCCGCACCCTCGGCCGGGTCGGCCTGCTGGGCCTGCCCTATCCGCAGGACGTCGGCGGCGGCGGAGTGCCTTACGAGGTGTGGCTGCAGGTCCTCGAAGAGCTCGGCGCGCGCTGGGCGAGCGTTGCGGTCGGGGTGAGCGTGCACGCGCTGACCTGCTTCCCGCTCGCGCACTTCGGCTCCGCCGAGCAGCAGCAGCGCTGGCTGCCGGACATGCTCGAGGGTGAGCTGCTCGGCGCCTACTGCCTGTCCGAGCAGGACGCCGGATCAGACCCGGCCGCGATGCGCACGAGGGCCGAGCTCGCCAACGGCCGCTACCGGCTCGACGGCGTCAAGGCGTGGGTCACGCACGGCGGCTTCGCGGACTTCTACACGACGATGGCGCGTACGGACCCGAGCCGCTCGGGCGGGGTCTCCTGCTTCCTGGTCCCCGCCGGCGTCCCCGGCCTGACGGCGGATCCACCCGAGGACAAGATGGGCCTGACCGGCTCGGCGACCGCGACGATGCGCTTCGACGGCGTACGCGTGGACGCCGACCGCCTGATCGGGGCCCGCGGCCAGGGGCTCCCGATCGCCCTGGCTGCGCTGGACTCCGGCCGGCTCGGCATCGCCGCGATCGCCACCGGGCTGGCGCAGGCCGCTCTGGACGACGCGGTGGCGTACGCCCGGGAGCGCCAGACCTTTGGCAAGGCGATCGTCGACCATCAGGGGCTCGGCTTCCTGCTGGCCGACATGGCCGCGGCGGTGGAGTCCGCGCGAGCCACCTACCTCGATGCCGCCCGGCGCAAGGACCACGGTCAGCCGTACTCCCGTGCCGCCAGCATCGCCAAGCTCGTCGCGACGGACGGCGCCATGAAGGTGACGACCGATGCGGTGCAGGTGCTGGGGGGTTACGGCTACACCCGCGACTTCCGGGTCGAGCGCTACATGCGGGAGGCGAAGGTCATGCAGATCTTCGAGGGCACCAACCAGATCCAGCGGCTCGTCATCGCGCGACACCTCGCGAAGGGCACGTGACCAAGCGCGTCGCTATCCCTCGGTGAGGTAGGTGACCGTGCGCACGACGAGCACGACGGCCACGAGGACCAGCGGCACCATCCAGGGCAGCCGTCGGCGGGGCAGGAGCCGCCACGCGACGAACGCCACCGCCAGCAGCAGGACCAGCACCTTCAGGGTCACTCCGTCAAGGCTAGGGCGAGACTGTCGCTGTGGACTCCCGTCGACCCGCGCCGCTCCATCTGCTGCTGCCCCTCGCGGCGCTCGGCCTGCACGTAGCCGCCTGCTCCCGGCTCGACTACCTCCCCCCGGACCGGGCCTTCGAGGTTCTCGTGACGGTGCTGCCGACGCTGCTGGTCGGCGCAGCCCTGGCCGCGGCCGTCCTGCGACCCGCCGAGCGGCGGCCGCTGCAGGCAGCCGCCTTGCTCGAGTGGCTGCTCGTGCTCTTCGCGCTGCCGGCGGACTTCGTCGGGCTGCTGTTCGCGCCCAGCGCGGCGCTGCTGAGCGTCACGCTGGCTCGCCGGCGAGCCGACGCTACGGCTGGTTCCGACGAGGCCGGCTGACCGCCGCCTTCTTCTTCGCCGGCGGGTTGTTGGCCGGGACGCTCCTGGCGGATGCCTTCTTCGCCGGCGCCGTGATCGCCGGAGGCTCTGCGGCGGGTGCCTGAGCGACGGGCGCCGTGCGCGGAGCAGCCCTTCTTGCGGGGACCTTGGCTGCCGGGGCCTTCTTCGCCCCGGCGGGTGCCTTCGCCGCGGCCGGTGCCTTTCCCGCAGCCGGTGCCTTCGCCGCGGCCGGCGCCCTTCGCGCAGCCGGTGCCTTTCCCGCAGCGGGCGCCTTCGCCGCTGCCTGCGCCTCTCCCGGGGCAGGTGCTCTGACAGCAGGCACTCTCGCCGGCGCGGTCTTCCTCCCGAGCGCCTTCGCGGGAGGCACGCCCTGCTGGGCGTCCGCCGAAGTGACCGGAGCAGCCGCCCGAGCGGTCCTCCTCGGCGGAGCCTGCGCGGTCTTCTTCGCGGCGGCTCCCCTGGCTGGGGCCTTCTGAGCCCCAGGCGGTTGCGCGGGAGAGGTGACGGCGGTGCTGCTGCCGGACGTGCCCGCGTCCGCCGACGCGCGCGTCGCCCTGCGGGCGGGCGCCTTCCTGGCCGGCTTCGCCGGCTCGTCCACCACTCCTGGCGGCGGCTCGATCGGCTCGTGCTCCTTCGCCGCCTTCTCCGGTGGCGCCGCAGGCGCCACCGCCGGCGTGGTCTCGTCCGCGAGGAAGTCGAGCAGGACGCGCGTGACGACCTCGGGCGCCTCCTCGATCACGAAGTGCCCGGCCCCCGGCACGGTCACCATGACGCAGTCGGCCCCGAGGTCGCGCACCACCCCCTCGCCAAGGCTCACCGGCAGGATGGGATCCGCGGCCCCCCACAGCACGAGCGCCTTCTCGGCCTGGACCCGCCTCCGCTTCGGCACCGGGACGCCCTCCCGCAGGACGAGCCGGGCCAGCCGGGGCCGCGTGGCGGCGCGGTAGTAGCCGAGCATCGCCGCGATCTTGACCGGGTCGGTGTACGCCGCCCAGTACTCCGCCCGGCTCTCCTCGTCCAGTGACGTCGAGGACTTCCACACCGTCGCGAACACCGCGTCCACGACCCGCCGACCGCCCAGCTTGAACAACAGCTCGGGCGCCACGGGAAGGGCCAGGAACGGGATGTACGCCGCCCGCAGGAGCGGCACCTGGCGGTAGGGCGCGTTGACCACGACCAGGCGGCGCACCAGCTCGGGGCGGGCGCCCGCCAGAGCCAGGGCGAGGGATCCACCCCAGTCGTGGCCGACGACGTCCACCCGACCGCCGGGCACCTCGTTCTCGACGAGCGCCGCGAGCTGCGACACCAGGGACGCCACGTCGAACGGACCGGGGTAGGACGAGCCGCCGAGCCCGGGCAGGTCGGGAGCGAGCACCCGCCGACCGGCGGCCAGGTGTGGAGCGACCTGCTTCCAGCACGATGCGGTCTCGGGTACGCCGTGCAGCAGCAGCACCGGGGTCGAAGCTGTGGAGCCGTCGGGGTGCTCACGCAGCAGGAAGCTGGTCTGCGCTGCCTGGACCGTGCGTACCTGGGACGAGTTGTTCATGCGTAGAACACCCTTTCGACGACGGCCCTCGCGCGACGAGTGGCCCGCCGGTAGTCGTCCAGGAAGTCTCCCTGCGAGCCCGCAGGATAACCGAGCGCGCGCGCCACACCGTCGAGGTCCCGCCCGCCTGTCGGCAGGCTGACGGCGGGCTTGCCGCGGACCAGGACCAGGGCGTTGCGCACGTGCACCGCCAGCTGCCAGGCCGTCCGCAGCACGTCCGCGTCGGCCGCGTCGAGCAGCCCCGCGTCCTGCGCCGCCGCGAGCGCCGGCAGGGTCGCGGGGGTGCGCAGTGCGTGCACCGCACGGGCGTGCTGCAGCTGCAGCAGCTGCACGACCCACTCCACGTCGGCCAGCCCACCCGGCCCCAGCTTCAGCGCGAGCTTCGGGTCGACCCCGCGGGGAAGCCGCTCAGCCTCCATGCGGGCCTTCAGTCGGCGGATCTCGCGTACCTGCTGGTCGCTCAGGCCGTTCTCCGGGTAGCGCAGCGGCTCGACCAGCGCCAGGAACTGCGTCGTCAGCGCCTCGTCCCCGACGAGCGGCGCCGCCCGAAGCAGCGCGTGCGACTCCCAGACGTGCGACCAGCGGGCGTAGTAGGCCGTGTAGGAGGCGAGGCTGCGGCTGAGCGGGCCCTGCTTGCCCTCGGGGCGCAGATCGGCGTCGAGCTGCAGCGGCGGATCGGCGGCGGGCAGCGCCAGCAGCCGGCGCATCTCGTGGGCGAGGTCGTTGGCGGCGCTCGCCGCCTCGCTGTCCGGGACGCCCGCGAGCGGGACGTGCACGAACAGGACGTCCGCGTCGCTCCCGTACCCCTGCTCTCCCCCGCCGAGCCGGCCCATGGCGAGGACGGCGAAGCGGATCGGCAAGGGACGGCGACGCTCCGCCTCCAGCTTGCGGGTCGCCGTCGTCAGGGCCGCGGCCAGCACGGCGGCGGCCACGTCGGACAGCGCCCGACCGACGACCTGCTGGTCGATCAGGCCGAGCAGGTCGGCGCACGCGACCCTCAGCAGCTCCTCGCGCCGAAGCCCGCGTACGGCGACGACGGAGCCCTCCCAGTCCTCCCGTCGGCGCACCGTGGCCACTAAGGCGCTTTCGAGGGCGGCACGCGGACGCGGCTCGAGCTCGCTGTCGGAGGCCAGCAGCCGGATCGCCTCGGGCGCCCGCCCCAGCAGGTCGGTCACGAATCGCGAGGAGGCCAGCAGGTGTGCGAGCCGCTCCGCCGCGCGGCCCTCGTCACGCAGCAGCCGGAGGAACCAGGGCGTAGAGCCCAGCCGGTCCGACACCTGCCGGAAGGCCAGCAGGCCCGCATCGGGATCGGCCGCGTCCGCGAACCAGCCGAGCATCGCCGGGAGCAGCGTCTGCTGGATGGCCGCCCGGCGCGAGACCCCCTCCGTCAGCGCCTCGAGGTGCCGCAGCGCGACCGCCGGCTCCTCGAAGCCCAGCGCCTCCAGCCGCGCCCGCGCCGCCTCGGGAGTGAGCCGGGCCTGCTCGGTCGGCAGCCGAGCCACTGCCGACAGCAGTGGCCGGTAGAAGAGCTTCTCGTGCAGACGGCGCACCTCGCGGCCGTATCCCGCGCGCTCGCGGCGGAAGGTCGGCAGCGCGTCCTTGCGGTAGCCGACCGAGCGGGCCAGCCGGTGCAGTGCCGCGTCGTCGTCGGCGGCAGGGAGCAGATGCGTACGCCGCAGCCGGTGCAGCTGGAGGCGGTGCTCGACGGTGCGCAGCCAGCGGTAGGCCTCCCGAAGGTGCCGCGCGTCCTCCCTGCCGACGTAGCCCCCGGCCGCGAGCGAGTCCAGCGCCACCAGGGTGTTGCCGCTGCGCACCTGCTCGTCGGTGCGGCCGTGCACCAGCTGCAGCAGCTGGACGGCGAACTCGATGTCGCGCAGCCCGCCCGGACCGAGCTTGACCTCCCGCTCCGCCCGGTCGCCGGGAAGCGTGCGCTCCACCCGACGGCGCATCGCCTGCACGTCCTCCACGAAGCCGGGCCGCTCACCGGCGGACCAGACCTTGGGCGCGATCGCGTCGACGTAGCGCTGGCCGAGCTCCAGGTCCCCGGCGACCGGCCGGGCCTTGAGCAGCGCCTGGAACTCCCAGGTCTGGGCCCACCGCGAGTAGTAGGCCTCATGGCTGGCGAGGGTCCGGACCAGCGGTCCGGAGCCGCCCTCGGGCCGCAGGCCGGCGTCCACCGGCCAGGCCACGTCCGCACACACCCGCATCAGCTCGCTCGCCAGGCGGGTCGCCGTGCGCAGCGCCCCGTCGGTGGGGGCGTCCACGCCGTTCTCGCTCAGCGGCTCCCCGACGAAGACGACATCGACGTCGCTGACGTAGTTGAGCTCCGAGCCGCCTGTCTTCCCCATCGCCACGACGGCCAGGCGGCAGCCGGGCGCGTCGTCGGGCAGTCCCGCGGCGGCGACCGCCAGGCCGGCCACGAGCGTGGCTCCGGCGAGGTCGGCCAGCTCCCCCGAGACCTCCTCGACCGGCAGGGCGCCGGACAGGTCCCGTGCGGCCAGGGAGAGCAGGCAGCGCCGGTAGGCAGCGCGCATGGCCGGCACCGCATCGGCTCCGGTCAGCCCGGCACGGGCACCACCAGTACCCGTCGGGAGCTCGGCACCCGCAGGCGCGTCCACGGCGGCCAGCAGCTCGTGCTGCAGCTGCGCGCAGCTCGGCCGCGCCGCCGCCCGGTCGTCGTCCCGCAGCACGTGCCAGTCCTGCGGGTGTGCGAGCAGGTGCTCACCAAGGGCGACGCTGGCACCCAGCACGCCGAACAACCTGCGGCGCAGCCCCGCCCGCTCCAGCAGTGCGGTCCGCAGCCGGTCGCCGTCGGCGGCGGTGTCGAGCAGCCCCGCCAGCGACGACAGCGCGAGGTCGGGGTCCGCGGCGTCAGCGGCATCGGTCAGGAGCACCGTCGCCGCCTCGTCCAGCGGCCGGCCGTCTCCCCAGAGGCCGAGCCGGTCCAGGGTCTGCTCTGCCGCTGCCCGGTCGCGAAAGCCCAGGCGCACCAGCAGCCCGGCGCCCGTGCCGCGGGAGTCGAAGACGGTCATCGGCGATCCGGGGGCGGCGCGCCGCTCAGGGCGTGACGACCGGCAGCACGGTGCGGCCGGATCCCTTCGCGATCTGCGCGAAGCGGGTGACCAGTGGATGCCAGCACGCCTCGACCTCGGGCAGCTCCTCGACGGCTCGCTCGGCGAGCGCCTGCGGGTCGAGGCCGGCCGCGAGCACCGCGCCGGCGTACTCCTCGCCCCAGCGCCGCACCATCTCCGGTGGCGTCTCGATGTGGAACTGCAGGCCCCACGCGCACGCCCCGACCCGGAACGCCTGATGCGCGTAGCGGCTGCTGCTGGCCAGGAGCACCGCCCCGGGCGGCAGGTCCACGATGGCGTCCTCGTGCCACTGCACGACGGTCGGGGTGAACGGCACGTCGCGGAACAGCTCGTCGTCCCAGGCGATGTCGCGCTTGGCCACGAGCCGCGCACCGGCCTCGACACCGTCGGCGCCCTTCTCGACCCGGCCACCGCAGGCCTCGGCCAGCAGCTGCGCGCCGAGACAGATGGCGAGGGTCGGCACCTGCCCGGCGACCGCCTCACGCAGGAGCTCCTTGGTGGCGCGCAGCCACGGCGCCGAGCTGTCGTCGTAGGCCTGCTGCGGGCCGCCCATGACCACGAGGGCGTCGTAACCCCCCAGGCCCGCCGGCAGCTGCTGGCCCTGCCATGGCGCGACGACCTCGAGCTCCAGGCCCGCGGCGGGCAGCCAGTCCGCCAGCGTCCCAGGGCTCTCCCCCGCGGAGTGGGTGACGACCAGGGCGCGGGCGGTCACAGCACGGGCAGGTAGCGGCGAAGCTCGAACGGCGTGACCTGCGAGCGGTAGGCCTGCCACTCCGCCCGCTTGTTGCGCAGGAAGAAGTCGAAGACCTGCTCCCCCAGCGTCTCGGCCACCAGCTCGCTGCGCTCCATGACGTCGACGGCCTCCGCGAGGCTGGCCGGCAGCGGCGTCATGCCCATGGCGCGTCGTTCGCCGTCGGTGAGGGTCCACACGTCGTCCTCGGCGCCCTGCGGCAGCTCGTACGCCTGCTCGATCCCCTTCAGGCCGGCTGCGAGCAGAACCGCGAAGCACAGGTACGGGTTGGCCGCGCTGTCCGGGCTGCGCACCTCGACGCGGGTAGAGCCGCTCTTGCGCGGCTTGTACATCGGCACCCGCACCAGCGCGCTGCGGTTGTTCGAGCCCCAGCACACGTAGGGCGGCGCCTCCCCACCGGAGACGAGCCGCTTGTAGGAGTTGACCCACTGGTTGGTCACCGCGGTGATCTCCGCCGCGTGCTGAAGCAGGCCCGCGATGAAGTGCCGGGCGACCTTCGACAGGTGCAGCGGGTCCGAGCCGTCGTAGAAGGCGTTGGTGTCGCCCTCGAACAGCGACAGGTGCGTGTGCATCCCGCTGCCGGGCTGGTCGCTGAACGGCTTGGGCATGAAGGTCGCGTAGACGCCCTGACTCAGGGCGACCTCCTTGATGACGTGCCGCGTCGTGAGGATGTTGTCCGCGGTCGAGAGGGCGTCCGCGTAGCGCAGGTCGATCTCCTGCTGCCCAGGCGCAACCTCGTGGTGGCTGAACTCCACCGAGATGCCCATGCGCTCCAGCATCGTGATGGCGTCCCGCCGGAAGTCCTGGCTCACCCCGTGCGGCGTGAGGTCGAAGTAGCCCGCGCTGTCCACGGGTACGGGCTGCTCGCCGGGAGCGGGCTGCCCCTTCAGCAGGAAGAACTCGATCTCGGGGTGGGTGTAGAAGGTGAACCCCGCTTCGGCCGCCCGCCCCAGAGCCCGTCGCAGGACGTGCCGCGGATCGGCCCAGGACGCCGTGCCGTCGGGCATGGAGATGTCGCAGAACATCCGGGCGGTGCCGACGCCGTCGGGGCTCTCGCTGCGCCAGGGCAGCACCTGGAAGGTGGCGGGGTCCGGGCGGGCCAGCATGTCGCTCTCGTGCACCCGGGCGAAGCCCTCGATGGCGCTGCCGTCGAAGCCGATGCCCTCGGCGAAGGCGCCCTCGAGCTCGGCCGGCGCGATGGCCACCGACTTGAGGGTTCCGAGCACGTCGGTGAACCACAGCCGGACGAACCGGATGTCCCTTTCCTCGAGGGTGCGGAGCACGTACTCCTGCTGCTTGTCGATTGCACTCATCTCCGCCGGTCAGAGGGGTCGGGCGTCCGGGAAGTCCCTCAGAAGTCCCTCGTCGGTTGGATCTTGCTCAACCATCCGAGCCACGGGAACTCCGGAACGTGTCCGCTGCTCGCCGCTCGGCATGAGCTGAGCGTAGATCCCCGGTGTTCCTCGGCTGAAGCGCGCTGAGGCCCTACCCCGGAACGGCAGCCTGCTCGGGACGTAGCTCAGCTGCCGCCGCCTCGCGCGCCCGGACGCGTCATGGTGCGGCAGGAAGGGCCTTGCGCCGCCGCCGGCGGACGATGCCCTGCCCGAGCAGCGTGACGAGGACGAGGGCCGCCGCGTACGTGAGCACCCCCCCGGGCCCGGGGCGCGGCGCCGCCTGCGCCGTGGGGGCCAGAGCGGACGACGGCTGCGGCGGTGGGGACGCGCCGGCGGCTGCCGGGGCGGACTGCGCGGACGCAGGGTCGTACACCTGCAGGAACGTGGCGGTGCCCGTCTGCAGCAGCACGACGCTGCTGAAGCCCTCGTCGGCCGCCACCGGCGTGTACGGGACCGGCTGCCAGCGCTCGCCGACGAGCTGCAGGACGCCGGTGGGTGCGGCAGGGGCCGTCAGGCCCAACGGGGCGGGCACCGCCAGCCGCGTCACCTCGGCACCTGAGGCCGCGTAGGTGAGACTGACGCGGTAGACGTTGCCCTCGGGCTCGAACCCTCGCGGCAGTGCCGGGAGCAGCGCCGGGTCCTGCTGGTCGAGCGCAACCCGGACACCCTGCTCGCCCGCCCGCGGTGGCAGCGCGCCGGCCGGCAGCGTGAGCTGCATCTGGTTGTCGGTCGTGCCGGCGAACCCCGGACGGCCGATCGGCTGCGTGCTCGCCCCGGGCTCGGGCGGACCTGCCGACGTCACGCCCGCAGGCGCGACGACGTAGCGGTAGGGGGTCTGTCCCTCGGGGTGCGCCCCGGCCGGGCCGGCGAGCAGCAACCCCCCGCACAGCACGCCGATGGCTGCGGTGCGCGATCGCACCGCAGCCATCGACGTCGTGCTCATCCGCTGAGGATGACCGGGACTACCAGCTGTACGAGGAGCCGGTCAGGCCGGTGGCGGACCAGTCGACCTTGACGTCGTCGTCGTTGCGGTCGTCGATCCGGCCGTCGGCGTCGTCGTCGCGACCCCACTTGACCTGCTGCTCACCCTCCATGCCGGTGTTGTTGACGCGCACGTGGTACTCGAAGTCCCCCGCGACGCCCTTCTCCTGGTAGCTGCTCTGGAAGCAGCTGTCGTTGCGGCCGTCGCCGTTCAGGTCGCGCAGGCGCGCCACCGCCGGGCCGGCGCCGTCCGGGTCGGGGCAGGCGCTGATGTAGCCGGTGCCGGAGGCCACGAAGCTGGCGCCGATGTTCTTGCCGACCTTGTTGCCGTCGTTGTCCAGGAAGCACGCGTCGTTGTGCACGTTGTTGTCGCCGGGGTTGCCCGAGGCGGGGCTGCTGAACTTCTGCATGTCGTACTGGTCCGGGTTGAAGCAGCTGCTGTTCGGGTCGACGTCGGCGTTCTTGCCGCCGTCGCCGTTGATGTAGGAGACGACGCGCAGGTCATCCCCGCGGTCGTACCCGCTGTCGCTGCCGTGGCCGGCGAAGGCGCCGGTGCTGGTGGCGGCAAGGGCCCCCCCGGTGATGGCGAGGACGACAAGGCTTCTGGAGGTGACGCGCACAGTGCTCTCCTGGATCAAGGGCCCCCGGTGGGGGCGCTGGGTGGCGGTTCGCTGGTCCATACGGCCCTTGGCGGCTCCGCGTTCACCCCGTAGACATCGATGCACCCGAGGTGTCCGAGCGGATGGCCCTCGTCCGGGGGGAAATCCGACACGCCGACACCGGACGCGGAGGCCGCCCCGGCCCTTCCCCCAGCCTGCGCTCCGGTGGCGGCGGAGCCGGCGGCATTACCCTTGAGCGCGGACATGAGCACTACCGAGCGTCGCGTCGTCAGCGTCGTGTTCGCTGATCTTGTCGCCTTCACCACACTGTCCGAGCAGCTCGACGTCGAGGACGTCGCGCACATCCAGGAGTCCTACTTCGCGCTGGCGGCGCAGAGGCGGGCGGCGATCCGGGCACCTCCAGCGGGCGATGGAGTCGTTCGCTGCCGCCAGGGACGCAGCCAGGGCCGGGGGGGACGTGGACGCGCTGGTCACCGCGGCGCTCGGCTACGAGAGCGCGCTGTTCGCCTCGCGCCTGCCGCGGGACGAGTGGGGACCGACCTCGGTGGAGCTGCTGCGTGCCGCCGAACTCGCCCTGCCGTCCTCCGCTCCCGCGGCGGTCAGCTCGGTGCTGGCGGCACTCGGGCAGGCCCTGCTGTACGCCGGTGACACGGCCGCGGGGACGCGTGCCTGTGAGTTCGCGGTCCGCCTCGCCGAGCAGAGCGCCGATGGGAGCGCTCGCCCGGGCCCTGCTCGCGCGACGCTCCGCGCGCACCGGACCCGACCAGCTGCGCGTCAGGTGCAAGGACGGCGCGCGCACTGCCGAGGCAGCCGGGAAGACCGATGACCTGGAGCTGCAGCTGGAGGCAGCCCGGCTGCACGTCGTCGACGTGCTCGAGTCGGGAGACCTGGCCGCAGCCGCCGAGGCCGAGCAGCAGGCCGAGGACCTCGTCGGCCGTCTCGGTCGACCGCTGTACTTCTGCTATCCCCCGATGTGGCGTGCCATGCACGCGCTGGCGGTCGGCGACTACGGCGCTGCGGATCCGCTGATCGAGCGGTTCCGGTCGGACGCCCGGCGGGCCAACTACGGCGCCGTCGACCAGGTCTGGCTGGCTCAGCGGATGCGCCTGCAGCTCGACACCGACGGGGCGGAGTCGGTGCTCCCCTTCGCCGAGCACTGGGCGGAGCAGCTGCCGCAGTCCTGGTCGTCCGCTCCGGCACTCCTCCACGCGCTGGAAGGCAGACAGGAGGAGTCTCGCCGCCACTTCGCGGTCAGCGCCGCGGACGACTTCGCGCACGTTCCGCGAACCCTGAGCTGGGCCTACGTCATGGCCCAGCTCGCGGAGGTGGCCGCGCTGCTGGCGGACGCCGACTCCGCCCGGGCCTTGCGCCGGCACCTGGCCCCCTGGGCGCACCAGGCGATCGTCGTGAGTTCGGGTGCCCTCTACCTCGGGTCCGGCGCCCACTACCTGGGCCTGTGCCTGCGCACCCCTCGGTGACCTACCCGGTACGGTGGACGAGCTCACCTCGGCGGTGGCGGCGAACGAGCGGGCCGGGGCCCGCGGGCTCGCCGCCCGATCCATGGTGGAGCTCGCCAGCACGCTGCGGCTGCACGGCGAGGACTCTGCCGCCCGCGCGATTGCTGACCGGGCGGCGTGCCTGGCCACCGAGCTGGGGATGAGCTGCCTGGTGCGCACCCTGTCGAGCGCGCCCAGGGAGAGATCATGATCGAGCTCGCGGCCGCCACCGACCTGGTACGCCGCCAGTGGTCCTGGTTCGTCGACACGCTGGCGGCCGCCGGGCCTGACGCGTGGGACCGACCGACCCGGCTGGCCGACTGGACCGTCGAGGACCTCGCGCGGCACGTGCACTGGGGGGTCACGCTGGAGGAGGACGGCCTCGCCGTCGCTCGGGAGGGCGGGGAGGGTCCCGCGGCCGGTACGCAGCTGCGGCTCCCGCGCGAGCAGATCGTGCCTGCCCTCCGCATTGCCGTGACGGGCCTGGTCGGACGCATGGAGGAGCTGTCGGAGCCGTTGTCAGGTGGCGTCCCCATGCCCTACGGGGAGCTGCCGATGGCCTTCGCGGTGTCGGTGTTCGTGATGGAGGCCGCGCTGCACAGCAGTGACCTGGCCCACGCCGTGGCGGCTCCGTCCGGGGACACCGCGGCACCGGACCGTCTGCCGCAGGGATCCCACGCACCAGTCGCCGCCGTGATGCAGGCCTTCTGGCCCGTGCTGGCGGCGGGAGCTGCGGACCGGCCCCCTGCGGGCACGACGATCCGCCTCGCCGGCCCGACGACGCGTCTCGAGGCGGGATACGACGGGGCCTCTTGGGGACCGCCGCTGGGCGAGCCGGCCGTCGTGATCGAGGGCGGCGATGACGCTGTGCTGCTCTACGCGTACGGTCGGCTCGCTCTCGACGAGGGTCTCCTGACCGTCAGGGGGAACCGCGACCTCGCGGCGCGGCTGAAGGACTTCGTACCGGGTCCGTGACGGGCCGGCAGCTAGCGCGGACCGGCGGGTCAACCCGGCGCCGCAGGGAAGGGGACCGGCAGCGGCCCACACGAGCAGTCGCCCGTCGCGCAGCCGAGCCGCCACACGAGTCCGGAGGACACATGACCACGATCAGCGCTCGGCCCGTCACCGCAAGCGGCACCTTCTCGCTCGGACGGGACCTGCTGATCAACCGCCTCGGCTACGGGGCGATGCGCATCACCGGCGAGGGGATCTGGGGCACACCGGCTGATCGCGACACCGCGATCGGCGTGCTGCGGCGGGCCGTCGAGCTGGGGGTCGACTTCGTCGACACCGCTGACAGCTACGGTCCGCACGTCTCCGAAGAGCTGATCCGCGAGGCGCTGCACCCCTACGACGGGGTCCTGATCGCCACGAAGGGCGGTCTCGCCCGCAGCGGACCGGGGATCTGGGAGGCGGTCGGACGGCCGGAGTACCTGCGGCAGTGCGTCGAGATGAGCCTTCGACGGCTCGGGGTCGAGCAGATCGGGCTCTACCAGCTGCACCGCATCGACCCTCAGGTCCCGGTGGAGGAGTCCCTCGGCGCCCTCAAGGAGCTGCAGGACGCTGGCAAGATCCGCCATGTGGGGCTGTCGGAGGTGACGGTCGCCGAGATCGAGGCGGCCCGCGAGGTGGTCGACGTCGTGTCCGTGCAGAACCTCTACAACGTCAGGAACCGCCGCTCCGAGCAGGTGCTGCAGTACTGCGAGCGTGAGGGCATCGGCTTCATCCCGTGGCTGCCGGTGGCCGGCGGTGAGCCGTCCGAGCCGGGTGGGACGCTCGACGTGATCGCCGCCGCGCACGGCGCGACCCAGGCGCAGATCGCGCTCGCCTGGCTCCTGCGGCGCTCGCCGGTGATGCTGCCGATACCGGGAACGGGTTCGATCGGCCATCTGGAGGAGAACTGCGCGGCAGCGGAGCTCGAGCTGACCAACGCGGAGTACGCCTCGCTCGAGGTCCCCGGCGCGTAGGTCGCCGGTGCCGGCGCTCGTAGCCTGGGCGCATGCCTCAGCTGAGGGTCGGACTCGCCCAGGTCGACAGCACCGTCGGCGACCTCGCCGGCAACGCCGAGATCGTGTGCGCGTGGACCCGCCGGGCGGCCGAGCGGGGCTGCCACCTCGTCGCCTTCCCCGAGATGGTGCTCACCGGCTACCCGGCCGAGGACCTGGTGCTGCGCTCGTCGTTCGTCCAGGCGAGCCTGGACGCGCTCGAGGCACTCGCCGTCCGGCTCGCCTCCGACGGCCTGGGCGACGTCGCCGTCGTCGTCGGCTACTGCGGGCGCAGTGAGCAGCCGGCGCCGGCTCTGGGTCGCCCCGCGGGAGAGCCGCAGAACTCCGCGGCCGTACTCGTCGGCGGTCGCGTGGTGTCCCGCTACGCCAAGCACCACCTGCCGAACTACGGCGTGTTCGACGAGTTCCGCTACTTCGTACGCGGCGACCGGTTGCCGATCCTCCGGCTGCACGGGGTGGACGTCACCACCGTCGTCTGCGAGGACCTGTGGCAGGACGGCGGCCCCATCGCGGTCGCGCACGAGGCGGGGGTGGGGCTGGTCGTGTGCATCAACGGCTCGCCCTACGAGCAGGACAAGGACGACCTGCGCGCACCCCTGGCCGGTCGCCGGGCGGTCGAGGCCGCGGCCGCCCTCCTCTACGTCAACGCTGTGGGCGGCCAGGACGAGCTGGTCTTCGACGGCGACTCCCTCGTCGTGGACGCCGCCGGGACGCTGACCGCCAGGGCGCGCCTGTGGCACGAGGAGCTGCTCGTCGTCGACCTCGACCTGCCGGCCGGGACCTGCGAGCGCACCGGCACCGCGGCGGGCAGCTCGATGACGATCGAGCGGACCGTGCTGTCGGCCGAACCGCTCCCGCCCTACGAGCCGGAGCCGGCACGGGTGGCGGCGGCGCTCGGCGCGGAGGAGGAGGTGTGGGGGGCGCTCGTGACCGCCACCCGGGACTACGTACGCAAGAACCGCTTCGACTCGGTGGTGGTCGGGCTCTCCGGCGGGATCGACTCGGCGCTGGTCGCCACGATCGCCTGCGACGCGCTCGGCCCGGACGCCGTGCACGTCGTGGGGATGCCGAGCGCGTGGTCGTCCGACCACTCGATCCGGGACGCCGAGGACCTCGCGAAGCGGCAGGGGCTGCACTGGTCGCTGGTGCCGATCGGCGCCGTGGTCGACGCGTGGCAGGGGCTCGGCGAGCTGACTGGCCTGGCGGCGGAGAACCTCCAGGCGCGGGTACGCGGCACCACCCTCATGGCGCTGTCGAACCAGCACGGCCACCTCGTGCTCACGACCGGCAACAAGAGCGAGCTGGCGACCGGCTTCTCCACCCTGTACGGCGACTCGGCGGGCGGGTTCGCGCCCATCAAGGACGTTCCCAAGACCCTGGTGTGGCAGCTCGCCCGGTGGCGCAACGCGGTCGCGGTCGAGCGCGGCGAGCAGCCCCCGATCCCGCAGAGCAGCATCGACAAGCCGCCCTCGGCCGAGCTCGCGCCGGGGCAGATGGACAGCGACCGGCTGCCGCCGTACGAGCTGCTCGACCCGCTGCTCGACGCCTACGTGGAGCAGGACCAGGGGCCTGCGCAGCTGGTGGCGGCCGGATTCGAGCCCGAGCTCGTCGACCGGGTGGTCCGGCTCGTGGACGCCGCGGAGTACAAGCGGCGCCAGTCGCCGCCGGGGCCGAAGATCACCGGCAGGGCGTTCGGCCGGGACCGGCGGCTGCCCATCACCTCGCGGTGGCGGGAGGTCGTGTCACCGCCCGGCCCCGGGACGGTGCATCCGGACCCTGCCTGAGCCTCGCTGCGACACGACACCTGAACCGGCGCGTCATCTGTACGGAACATGCCGCGGGCAGGCTGGCTGCGGAGGTGGGGCACATGCCGCACGGGAGCAAATCGCTGGCCCTGGTCCTGGGGGCGGGCCCGATGACAGCGGTCCTCGACCCACGCCTGCGCGCCCACCTGCTGATCCAGACCGACCCGGGGGCGGCCTTCGCCGTCCGCGACTACCTCGAGCGCGTGCCAGGGGTGACCGACGCCAGCAGCACGACGGGGGCCTTCGACGCCGTCGTCCAGGTGGCCGTGCCGGACGAGCTGGGCCTTCAGCGGGTACTGGTCGCCAGCCGGAACGCGCCGGGGCTGTCCCGGCTCTGCCTGTGCCGCTGCCCGTTGCGCTGAGCCGGGAAGCGTCAGAGCACCGCCGTCTCGGAGCGGGTCGCTGACAGCGCCTCCTCGGTCTTGGCGTCGGCGTGCGCCGAGGCCAGACCGCCCTTCGCCCGCAACGGGATCTCCTTGACCAGCAGGGTCAGGACGAAGGCGGGCACGAGCAGCATCGCGAACACCAGGAACACCGTCGACATCGAGTCGGCGAAGCCGTCCCGCACCGCGCGCTCGATGGCATCGGGCAGGTTCGGGATGATGGAGCTGTCGTCCAGCGCGGTGGCGCTGGAGAAGCGGTCGACCACGTCGGCCGGCAGCCCCGCTGCGCGCGCGCGGTCCTGGATGTTGCCCGCCAGCGAGCCGAACAGGATGGCCAGCGCCACGGCCGCGCCGAGCGTCCCCCCGAGCGAGCGGAAGAACGAGACCGACGACGTGGCGATGCCCATGTCCCGGGCCGGCAGGGCGTTCTGCACGCTGATCACGAGGGTCTGCATGGACAGTCCCAGGCCGGCCCCCATGACGACCATGAAGAGCATCGCCTGCCACAGCGGCGTGTCGACGTCGAGCGTCGACATCAGCAGCAGGGCGGTGAACATGAACGACGTGCCGATGGTGGGCAGCACCTTGTAGCGGCCGGTGCGGCTCATGACCCGGCCCGAGACCATGGACGTGATCAGGATGCCCACCATGAACGGGATCAGCTGCAGCCCGGCCGCCGTGGGCGAGGCCCCGCGCACGATCTGCAGGTAGAGCGGTAGGACGACGATGCCGCCGAACATCCCGGCTCCCACCAGAAGAGCGGTCACGCTGGTGATGCTGAAGACGCTGCTGGAGAACACCCGCAGCGGCAGGATCGCCGTCTCCCCCATCCGCCGCTCCCAGGCCACGAAGGACACCAGCGACGCCACCGACAGGACGAGCAGGCCCAGGCTGAGGGCAGACCCCCAGCCCACGTCACGGCCCTTCTCGGCCAGCAGAAGCACCGGGACGACGGCGGAGGTGAGCAGCCCGGCGCCCAGGAAGTCGATGCGCGCCGACGACCGCTTGCGCGGGAGGGACAGGTGACGCAGCACGACGGTGAGCGCGAGCAGGCCGAGCGGCACGTTGAGGTAGAAGATCCACCGCCAGCCGTCGATGCCCAGCAGCGTGCTCTGCCCGGCAAGCGTCCCGCCCACGATCGGCCCCAGCACGCTGCTGAGGCCGAACACCGCAATGAACCAGCCCTGGTAGCGGCCCCGCTCGCGCGGCGGGACCAGGTCGCCCACGATGGCGAAGGCCAGCGACAGCAGTCCGCCGGCCCCGATGCCCTGCACCGCCCGGTACGCGGCGAGCTCGTAGATGTTCGTGGCGAGCCCGCACAGCATCGATCCCACGATGAAGATCGCGATGGCGAACACGTAGAAGGGCTTGCGCCCGTACTGGTCGCTGAGCTTGCCGTACAGCGGGGTCGTGATGGTCGAGGTGACGAGGTAGGCGGTGGTGACCCCCGCCTGCGCCGTCTGCCCCTCGAGCTGGTCGGCGATGGTGCGCATCGCCGTCGACACGACGGTCTGGTCGAGCGCGGCGAGGAACATCCCGAGCAGGAGGCCGGACAGGAGAACCAGGATCTGCCGGTGGGTGCGATCCGGCGGCTCGTCGGTCTCCGGGGTACGGCCTGCCGTGCCGGTCATGACTGCTGCTCCGGAAGGGTCGTGGGGGCGCGGGGGCCGAGGGCCGCAAGGACGTCGTCGACGATCTGGCCCGCGAGCTGCGGGCCCGGGGGCGGATCGTTGCGGATCAGGTTGCGGTAGACCATCGGCCCCACCAGCAGATCGACCGCGTAGGCCAGGTCGACGTCGGACCGGACCAGCCCCTCCTGCACGCCACGATGCAGCACGCCGACGAAACGCGCCCGCCGTGGATCGATCACCTGCTCGCGGTAGCGCCGCATCAGCTCCGGGTTGTCCGCCGCGGCACTGAGCAGCCGGGGGAAGATCTTCCCGGCGATCGAGGAGTCGCTCTTGCGGCGGATCGCCTCGAGCAGCGCGACCAGCTCGTCGCGCACGCCGGCGCCGCTGACGCGCTCCGGCGGCTCGCCGAGGGAGGCCACGGCCTCGATGACCAGCTGCTCCTTGCCCGGGAAGCGGCGGTAGAGCGTGGCCTTGCCGACCCCCGCCGAGGCGGCCACCGCCTCCATCGTCAGGGCCGTGTAGCCGCCGGCGGCCAGCAGGCGCAGGGTCGCGTCGAGGATGGCGGCGTCGAGCCTGGGGTCGCGGGGGCGGCCCAGCTGTCGCGTCGCGCACGTGTCGGGCGTGATCGTCATGACACGGCCACCTTCCTCCGGTCGGGTACGGGAATGCCCTGGCCGCCGTCCGCGCGGCCGGGCAGCCAGCGCAGGACGACCAGCACCCCGAGCGCGGCGATCACCGCCGACCCGAGGGCGGTGGTGTGCATCGCGTCGACGAACGCGGAGGTGGCGGCGGCCGTGAGCGCCTCCCGGGCCGGTCCGGCGAGCTGTTCGGCCGCGAGCTGCGTCCCGCCGATGGACTCCCCTGCCAGCTCGCGCGCCTCGGGCGGCAGCCCACCGAGGGCAGGCGTGATGGCCGAGCGATAGCTGACGGCGAGGATGGAGCCGAGCACAGCCACGCCGAGGGTGCCCCCGACCTGGCGCAGCGTGGTGTTGACGGCCGAGCCGGCACCGGCGCGCTCTCGGGGCAGGGTCGACAGGATCGACTCGGTGGCCGGCGCGACCACGTGCGCCATCCCCGCACCCTGCAGGAAGAGCAGGACGACGACGAGAGCGAGCGGCGTCTGCGCCGTGACGAACTGGTAGCCGGAGAACGACGCGGTCAGCAGGGCGAGGCCGGTGGCGCAGACGGCCTTCGCACCGTAGCGGCGCACGAGCCGGGCGCTGCGTGGCGCGAAGACGCTCATCGACAGGGCGACCGCGAGGAAGGTGAGGCCTGCCTGCAGAGGGGAGAGCCCCCTCGCGTACTGCAGGTAGAAGGTCAGGAAGAACAACGTCCCGAACAGCGCGAACAACGCGAGGGTCACCGCGCCGCACGCCGCCGAGAAGGAGGGGTTGCGGAACAGCCGCACGTCGAGCATGGGCGCGGGCGTGCGCCGCTGCAGGACGGTGAACAGTGCCAGCACGGCCACGCCGCCGAGCAGGGCCCCCAGCACCGCCGGGCTCCCCCACCGGGTGGTCTCGCCGCCGCGGACGACGGCGTAGACCACCAGGGTGAGCCCGACGATCGACAGGACCACCCCCAGCGCATCGACGCGCTGCGGGCTGGGGTCCCGGGACTCCGGAACGACCCACACGATCGCACCGAGCGCGAGGAGCACGACCGGCACGTTGACCAGGAAGACCGAGCCCCACCAGAAGTGCTCGAGCAGCAGACCTCCCGTGATCGGCCCGACGGCCACCGCCATCCCCACGAAGCCCGACCACACGCCCACCGCCTTGGCGCGCTCCTCCGCGTCGAACACGGAGTTGAGGATGCTCAGCGTCGACGGCATGATCGCCGCCCCGCCGATGCCCATGAGCGCGCGAGCGGCGATGAGCGTCTCGGGGCTGGAGGCGAACGCCGCGAGCAGCGAGGACAGGCCGAACAGCACCAGCCCCACGACGAGCGCGAGCCGCCGCCCGTAGCGGTCGCCGAGCACGCCGTAGGTGAACAGGAGTCCGGCGAAGACCAGCGTGTAGGCGTTGACCGCCCAGGCCAGCTCGCTCTGGGTGGCGCCGAGGTCCTGCTGGATGGTCTTGAGCGCCACGTTGAGGATCGTGTTGTCGATCACGACCACGATCAGGCTCAGCACCAGCGTCGCGAGGATCCACCATCGCCGGTCGTGGACAGAGCGCTGCCCCATGCTCTCAGCTCCTTGCTGTACGCAGCCGTATCGCAAGTGCTCGACACTAGGACCGCTGGTTGCGAGACGCAACCGTTCTGATACCCGACGGCGGCGGAGGGCGCGTGACACGCGCCACAGTGGTCGCAACGGCAAGGGGTGGCACCCTGGGCGCATGACGACCGGCCGCGCATGAGCACCGACGGCCCGCCACCCCTGCACGGCGGCGCTCCCGACCGCCGGGTCACCGGCCGGGACCTGCAGAGGGCCAAGGACCGCGGCGAGCGCTGGGCGATGCTGACGTCCTACGACATGCTCAGCGCCGGGATCTTCGAGGCCGCCGGGATCCCCGTCCTGCTCGTGGGCGACTCGGCCGGCAACAACGTGCTCGGCTACTCCTCGACCGTGCCGGTGACGGTGGAGGACCTGCTGCCGCTCGTACGCGCTGTCGTGCGTGCGACGACCCGGCCGCTCGTGGTGGCCGACCTGCCGTTCGGCAGCTACCAGGCCTCGCCGGAGCAGGCCTTCGCCACTGCCGTGCGCTTCCTGCAGCAGGCAGGCGCGCATGCGGTCAAGCTCGAGGGTGGGCGCCGCGTCGTCCCGCAGGTCGAGCTGCTCGTGTCGGCGGGCATCCCGGTCATGGGCCATGTTGGGCTGACGCCGCAGTCCGAGCTCGTGACCGGCCTGCGCGTGCAGGGGCGGGGCGAGGCCGGCGAGGTGCTGCTGGCCGATGCCCTGGCGCTGCAGGCCGCCGGCGTGTTCGCGGTGGTGCTGGAGGCCGTTCCCGCCGAGCTCGCCGAGCGGGTGACCAAGGAGCTGTCCGTCCCCACCATCGGCATCGGTGCCGGCCCGGGCTGTGACGCCCAGGTGCTGGTGTGGACCGACATGGCCGGGCTCACCGCCGGCGCCCCGTTGACCTTCGTCAAGCGCTACGCCGACCTGCGCGGCGTCCTCACCCAGGCGGCCCGGACCTACGCCGAGGACGTGCGGGAGGGACGCTTTCCTGGCCCGGAGCACGGCTTTCTCTGAGCAGCACCGCCACCGCGAACCCTGCGATCCACAGGTGCCCGGCCAGGAAGCCGACCCGCTGGAGAGCTCCTGACACGGCCTCAGCCGGCACGGTGCCGAGCAGGGACGCCGCGGTGAGCGCGCCGAGCATCAGCGACATCGAGGAGGCGCGGGGCGCTTCGCGGCGCAGGGCCCAGCCCGCGAGCAGGGGCAGAACCGACAGCGACGCGTAGCCGGCCGTGCCAAAGGTGAGGTGGACCGCGTCCTGCATCCCCCCGCGCACCTCGCCGAGCGGCGAGGCGGCGGCGCCCGCCGTGGCCAGCGCGGCCACGGTCAGCGCGACCTGAGGGGCCCGCCCGATGCGGCGGCCCAGCACCGGAGCCAGCGCCAGGGCACCGACGGAGAAGGCGAGGAACGACGCCGTCATCGCCCGGCCCGTCGCCGTCCCGTCGCGCTGCAGCTGGCTGATGCTCTGGCGGACCGGGTCGAACCCGTCGGTCACCACCCCCGCCAGCACCCAGCTGGCCGTCAGGGCGAGCACCCCGCCGAGGGCCAGCAACGCCCGCAGGCGGTCAGACATCCAGCTGGCGCAGCAGCAGGGGCCGCGCCGCGAGGAGCGAGGGCCCGTACCACGTGAGGTGGCGGCCGCTGACCAGGGCCGTCGGCACTCCCGGGAAGGCCTCCGGTCCGTCGCCGGGGGCGAAGGGGTAGGGCTCGTCGGGCAGGACGACCAGCTCGTGGGGCGGCAACGCCGGCAGCTCGATCCTGGGATAGCGCTCCGGGGAGGTCTCGAGGACGTTGTCGATCCCGAGCCGGCGCAAGACGTCACCGGTGAAGGTGTCCCGGCCCACCGCCATCCAGGGGCGCCGCCAGATCGGGACGACGGCGGTGCGGCGCTCCGGCGGCGGCGGCTCCTGCCAGATCTGCGCCGCCTGCGCCAGCCAGGACGGGCGGGACAGGCCGCAGGCCCCCAGCATCCGCTCCAGCGAGCTCACCGCGCCCAGGACACTCCGCGGCGCCGTGACCCACAGCGCCACACCCGCCTGTGCGAGCAGGTCGAGATCGGCCTGCCGGTTCTCCTCGTCGTTGGCGACGACGAGGTCCGGCTGCAGCTCCAGAACCGCCTGTACGCGGGGGTTCTTGGTCCCGCCGACGCGGACCACCGACAGGTCGGCCGGATGCGTGCACCAGTCGGTGGCGCCCACCAGGAGGCCTGGAGCGGTCACGGCCACGGCCTCGGTCAGCGACGGGACGAGGGAGACGACCCGGCGAACCTCCGGTGGGACCGCGACCTCCCGGTCCAGGTCGTCACACGCCGGTGACACGAAGGCCCGCATGCGTGCGGTAGCGGCGGTTGACCGAGATCAGGTTGGCGGTGAGCGCCTCCACCTGACGGGCGTTGCGCAGCCGCCCGCCGTAGACGCCGCGCATGCCGGGGATCCGGTCGGCCAGGGCCTGCACCAGGTCGGTCGCGGTCCGGTCGTCCCCGAGCACCAGCACGTCGGTCGTGACCTCGTCGACCGCCTCGTCGAGGAGCAGGACGGCACTGACGTGGTGGAAGGCCGCCACCACCCGGCTCGTGGGCAGGAGAGCCTGTGCCTGCTGCGCCGCGCTGCCCTCATCCACGTCCAGCGCGAAGGCCCCCTGCCGGTCGAAGCCGAGGGGGTTCACGCAGTCCAGGACGATCTTCCCGGCCAGCGCGTCCGCGAGCGAGACCAGCAGCTCCCGGTGACCGTCCCACGGCACGGCCACCACGACCACGTCACCGAGGCGCGCGGCGGTGAGGTTGTCGACCCCGGACACCGCCCCGGGCAGCCCGTCGGCCGCAGCCGCGGCCCGGGCCGCGTCCCGCGAGCCGAGGACGACCCGCAGCCCGGTCAGTGCCAGGCGGCGGGCGAGCCCCCGCCCCTGCTCACCGGTGCCGCCGAGCACGCTGATGACCAGCCCGGCGACATCCGGCGCCACAGGCGGTACGGCCGCATCGGTGCTCACGTCCCGCATCCTGACAGGGGCCCTGCCAGAGGGCCTGGCAGAGGGCCTGCCTCGAGTGCGGCAGTGTGACGAACGACAACTCTCTTGCGGCAGGAGTCGGGCGCACCGCGGCGAAGGACTCCCTAACTGGTGGAGAAGGACTCCTCAACAGGGGAGGAGGGGGGCTCGTGGAGCACGACGACGACGCACCCCTCGCCGCGCGTCCGGGGTTCGCCCGCCTGGGGCTGCACCGGGCCGAGCCCCCGCCGCGACTGGGCGACCTGAGCGCGCTGCTCGGCGAGATCGACAGCCTGCGCACGGCGCTGCAAGCAGACCTGAGCCTGGCCGCGGCAGCGCTGGACGAGGACGCCGCCCCCCTCGCGCAGGAGCTGATCGAGGGGGACCTGTCCGCGCTGGAGGGCTTCGAGGGCCGCGCGTTGGGGCACCTGGACGCCATGGCGCGGGCGGAGGCCGCGCAGGAGTCGGAAGAGCCCAAGCCGGGCACCTCCACCTCGGTCGTGCCCCTGCACCGGGGACGCCGACGTCGGCGCCGGCGGCTGATCCCGACCGGACCGCTCCTCGTCGCGGCTGCGGCCCTGCTGGGCTTCGCCGCGGGCGTGGTGCCCGAGCGGGTCGTCCCACCACCTCCCCTGGCCACCTCGAGTGGAGCGGCCGAGGCGAGCTACGAGTTGAGCAGGCTGGTGCTCGAGGGTGCACCGTCGGACGAGCTGCGGCAGGCGGCCGAGGTCCTGCACGACGGGGTGGTCGAGATGATCGCCGCGTCCGAGGGCAACCCCGCCACTGCCGCCGAGGCGATGATGCTGCTGCAGTACAGCAACGAGGTCCTCATCCTTGCCAGCGATCAGGGCTCCCTGCAGGGGGTGCTCGCGCAGGGCCGCGAGCTCACCGAGCAGCTGCGGGGGACACTCGCCCCTGCCGCGCCCGGGGTCGTCCCTGTGCTGACCGGCCGGCCGCCGGCGCTTCCGCCACCGCCGCTGCGGCGGGTCGAGTCGTCGGGGACAGCCACCTCCCCCGGGGACCTGAGCCCAGCCGGGACACGTCCCGCCCCACTGCAGTCCGCGGCGTTCCCCGTGCTCCCGCAAAGCACCGGCCCGCGCGTCCCGACCCCGGCCCACTCCGACGACGGCCGGTCCGGCGACGGGACGCTCGGTCACGTCCGGTAGTGCCGGGGGGTCACCCCCTCGCGGAAGGTGCCCGGACGCCGCTGCAGCAGCGCCCACACGGTCTTGCCCGGTGGTCCCGGGCGCACACCGTGCTCCGCGGCCAGCAGGTCGACCAGCATCAGCCCCCGCCCGCCCTCGGCATCGGGACCGGCGGCACGAGCGCGCGGGCGCTCGGGGCTGCCGTCCTCCACGGCCACGAGGACGGCGTCCGGATCGGCCTGCATCTCGATGACCACCGGCGGAGCGGCGTAGCGGACGGCGTTGGTGACCATCTCGCTGACCACCAGCGTGAGGTCGTCGACGATCTCCTGCAGGCCGAGCCGCTCGGTGAAGGTGGCGACGGCGGCGCGGGCCTGGGCCGGCGAGTCCAGCGTGTGCTGGAGGCAGACGCGCTCCCGGGGCGCGTCGGACCTGTCGTCGATGTGGCGGACAGCGTCCGTACGGTTGGGGTGCACGCTCAGGCCCGTCAGCCCGGCAACCACCGCAGGCTGGCGGGCGCAGAACGTGACGGCGGCCCGCGGCCACCCCGAGGGCTGCTTCGACAGGCGCCTCAGCTCGCGAAACGCGCCGTCGGCGACGTCCGTGGCCTGGGTCAGGTCGACCACGACACCCCGTGGCTCCAGCGCCAGAGCCGCCTGCACCTGCGCCACCAGCAGATCGGCGTCCGCGGCGCTAAGCGTCCCGCCCACGGCCACGCGGTGGACGCCGTCCTCGAGCTCCTGCCTGAGCAGCACGCGACACCTTCCAGCGGTCTCGGCGGTGTGCAGCGGTCCAGGGTCAGCGGGGCTACGCAGACGTTATGCCCGGATCAGCACGTGCTGGAACCGGACAAATCGAGTTCGTGCACAACCTCCTGCCCGCGGCCCGGGCCCCGCTCAGTCGACGACCGGCAGGTAGACCCGGCTGCCCGAGTCGGTGAATTGCGCCGACTTCTCCTTCATCCCGAGCTCCAGGGCCGCCGCCTCGTCCACCCCGTGCTCCGCGGCGTACCTGCGGACGTCCTGGCTGATCCTCATCGAGCAGAAGTGCGGGCCGCACATGGAGCAGAAGTGCGCCGTCTTCGCCGCGCCGGCAGGCAGGGTCTCGTCGTGGAAGTCCCGCGCGCGGGTGGGGTCCAGCGAGAGGTGGAACTGGTCCTCCCAGCGGAACTCGAAGCGCGCGTCCGACAGGGCGTCGTCCCACGCCTGGGCGCCCGGGTGTCCCTTCGCGAGGTCCGCCGCGTGCGCCGCGATCTTGTAGGTGATGACGCCGTCCTTGACGTCGTCCCGGTCCGGCAGGCCGAGGTGCTCCTTGGGCGTGACGTAGCAGAGCATCGCCGTGCCGTACCAGCCGATCATCGCCGCGCCGATCGCGCTGGTGATGTGGTCGTAGCCGGGCGCGATGTCGGTCGTCAGCGGGCCGAGCGTGTAGAACGGCGCCTCGGAGCAGACCTCCAGCTGGAGGTCCATGTTCTCCTTGATCTTGTTCATGGGGACGTGGCCGGGGCCCTCGACCATGACCTGCACGTCGTACTCCCAGGCGATCTTCGTCAGCTCGCCGAGGGTGCGCAGCTCGCTGAACTGCGCCTCGTCGTTGGCGTCGGCGATGCACCCCGGCCGCAGGCCGTCCCCGAGGGAGAAGGTCACGTCGTACTGCGCCATCAGCTCGCACAGGTCGCGGAAGTGGGTGTAGAGGAAGTTCTCCTCGTGGTGGGCGAGGCACCAGGCCGCCAGGATCGAGCCGCCGCGGGACACGATGCCGGTCTTGCGGGTGGCGGCCATCGGGACGTAGCGCAGCAGCACGCCGGCGTGCACGGTGATGTAGTCGACGCCCTGCTCGAACTGCTCGACGAGGGTGTCGCGGTAGATGTCCCAGGTGAGGTCCTCGGCCTTGCCGTTCACCTTCTCCAGGGCCTGGTAGATCGGCACCGTCCCGATGGGCACCGCGCTGTTGCGCAGGATCCACTCGCGGGTGGTGTGGATGTTGCGCCCGGTCGACAGGTCCATGACCGTGTCCGCGCCCCAGCGGGTCGCCCAGGTCATCTTGTCGACCTCCTCCTCGATGGAGGAGGCGACCGCGCTGTTGCCGATGTTGGCGTTGATCTTGACGAGGAAGCCCCGCCCGATGGCCATGGGCTCCACCTCGGGGTGGTTCACGTTGAGCGGCACGACCGCCCGGCCGCGGGCGACCTCGTCCCGGACGAACTCCGGCGCCAGACCCTCGCGCAGCGCGACGAACTCCACCTCCGGCGTGATGGTGCCCGCCCTGGCGTACGCCAGCTGCGTCACCGTCCGGCCGGGCAGCGCACGACGCGGCCGGCGGCCGGCGGAGTCGAAGACGCTGTCGAGGTTGCGCTTCCCCGACCCGGCGCCCTCTGCACGGTGGTCGCGCGCCTTCTGCCCGTTGTCGATGGGCTGGACGGCGCGCCCCTCGTAGGTCTCGGTGTCGGCCCGCTCGGCGATCCAGTCCCTGCGCAGCTCGGGCAGACCCAGCCGCACGTCCGTGCGCAGCGCCGTGTCGGTGTAGGGGCCGCTGGTGTCGTAGAGCACGACGCTGTCGCCCGTGCTGAGAACCACCTCACGCATCGGCACGCGCAGGTCGGGGCGGCTGCCGGCGAGGTAGGTCTTCCGCGACCCGGGGAAGGGGGTGCCGGTGGTCGGGACGGCGTCCTCCACCGCGGCGGCGTCCTCGGTCAAGGTCATGTCGGGTTCCTCCCTACGCCGGTGCGAACCGGATCAGGTGCGAACGGTCGGCGGCCGGTCCTGCCGCCCTCTCAGCCTCGGCGCGAGGCTCCCGCGGGTCGCCTCGGACCCTACGCCTTCCGCACCGGCACGACCCGCACAGCGGCACCTCCCACCCTCCGGGCAGCATGGAGCCGTGCGGGAGATCGAGGTACGCGAGGAGGGCATCCGACTCGGCCAGCTGCTGAAGCTGGCCGACTTCGTGGCCCTCGGCTCGGACGTACGCCCGCTGCTCGCGTCGGGGGTGGTGACCGTCGGCGGGCGACCAGAGAGCCGACGGGGGCGGCAGCTGCGGCGGGGGGACGTCGTCGCGGTGGGGAAGGAGAAGGTGCGCCTGGTGTGAGAGCCAGTCGCTCCGCGGCCTCGGAGAGAAACCGTGTCGCCACGCAACCGTTGCGCTGCGTCGCCCGTCCAAGAGCCCGACCGCCGGCGACCGGCGGCGACATCTAACACGGGGGTTCTCGATCATGGTTCTGAAGACAAGAGCAGCAGTGCTGGCGACCGGTGTGCTGGCGGCGGTGACCGTGGCGGTAACGCCGCTGCCCGCTCTGGGGGCCGACAACTCGACGCTGCCCAAGGTGAAGATCAGCAAGCTGTCCGGACCGACGACCGCGCCGGGCGGCGAGAAGGTCTACACGTTCGAGGTCACCGCCCGCGACCCCGACGGCATCATCACCGGCGTCACCGTCGAGGTTGCGGGCGACGGCTACCGCACCGCGTCCTCGGCCCTGGCGACCTGCGCTCCCGGCGCGAAGCCAGGTCGCCGCTTCACCTTCACGGTGGCCGAGCGGCTGCCGGCGGCGGGGGTCTACCGGGCCACTGCCACTGCCACGTCCGTGGCGTCGTGCTCGGACTTCCACAACCCGCAGTCCAGCACGCCGACGACCCGCAAGCTGGTCGCTCGAGCCTGACCAGGTCCGTCAGCGCCTGTGCAGCAGCGCCGCGGCGACGGCGGCCTGGCCCAGGCTGACGCCGCCGTCGTTGGGCGGCACCTCGCGATGGGTCAGCACCTGGAAGCCGCTGCCCTCCAGCCGCTCGAGGCAGCGCGTGAGCAGAAGGGAGTTCTGGAAGACACCGCCCGACAGGGCGACCGTCGAGAGCCCCGAGCTCTCGCGCAGCCGCGCGCAGACGTCCAGGACGGTGTCGGCGAGCGTGTTGTGGAAGCGGGCCGCCAGGACCGGGACGCCGGTGCCTGCGGCCTGGTCCTCCACGACCGCGCGGACGAGGGCCCCCACCTCCACCCGCGCGGGAGTCCCGCCGGTGACGGGCACCGCATAGCTGCCGGTCTCCGCGGGATCGGCTGCCTGCTCGAGCTCGATGGGGGCCTGGCCCTCGTAGGTGACGACGTCGCGCAGGCCGAGCAGGGCGGAGACGGCGTCGAACAGCCGGCCGGCGCTGGAGGTGAGCGGGGCGTTCACGCCCGACCTCGCGACCGACAGCACCTGCTCCCACCTGCGGCCCTGCCGCTGGGCGACGCCCAGACCCGCGGGGATCTCCCCCCCGTAGGCGGCGTCGAGGTGCGCAGCCGCCATGCGCCACGGCTGCCTGGCCGCCGCGTCACCCCCGGGCATCACCACGTCGCCGAGCGCCGCTGCCCGGGAGAAGCCGGTCAGGTCGGCGAGCAGGAACTCCCCGCCCCAGGCGGTGCCGTCCGTGCCGAGGCCCAGGCCGTCGAAGGCGACCCCGATCACCGGCCCCACGACGCCGTTGTCGGCCAGGCACGAGGCGATGTGGGCGTGGTGGTGCTGCACGCCAACCAGCTCGATCTCGCCGTCCCCCTCGGCGCGGTCCATGGCGTACCGGGTGGAGGGGTAGTCCGGATGCAGGTCGTGCGCGAGCACCTTCGGGTCGACGTCGAGCAACCGGGTCAGGTGGGAGATCCCCGCGCGGTAGGACTGCAGGGTGGAGAACTCGTCGAGGTCGCCCACATGGTGGGACAGGAACGCGTGCCGGCCGCGCCCGAGGCAGAAGGTGTTCTTCAGGGCCGACCCGCAGGCGAGGACCGGTGCCGGCGCCTCCTGCGGGAGGAGCACCGGACGCGGCACGTAGCCGCGTGAGCGGCGCAGCGGAACGACCCGGCCCCGGACGACCTTGCTCACTGAGTCGTCCACCCTGGTGTGGATCGCCCGGTCGTGCACGAGGAAGGCGTCCGCGATGCCGGACAGGCGTCCGGCAGCATCGTCGTCCTGGAAGGCGATGGGCTCGTCGGACCGGTTGCCGCTGGTCAGCACCAGCGGGCCGCCGAAGGACTCGAGCAGCAGCAGGTGCAGAGGCGTGTACGGGAGCATCACGCCGAGCGACGACGACCCGGGAGCCACGGACGGCGCGACCAGGTCCCCCGTCCGGCGGGTCAGGACGACGATGGGGCGAGCCGGGCTGAGCAGCAGCTCCTGCTCCTTCGGTCCCACCTCGCAGAGCTCGCGAGCCGCATCCAGGCCGGCCACCATGAGTGCGAAGGGCCGGTCCTCGCGGTGCTTTCGCCCCCGCAGGGCAGCGACGGCCTGTTCGTCTCCTGCGTCCACGGCGAGGTGGTATCCCCCCAGCCCCTTGACGCCGACGATCGCGCCTGTGCGCAGCAGCTCCACGCAGCGCTCGATCGGGTCGGCCTCCCCGGCCGGGTTCTGCCCCGGCCGCTCGACGAGGCGCAGGCGCGGACCGCAGGCGGGACAGCACACGGGCTCGGCGTGGAACCGGCGGTCGGCCGGGTCGTCGTACTCCGCCTGGCAGGCGCCGCACAGCTGGAAGGGCGCCATCGTCGTGCGCGAGCGGTCGTACGGCACCGACTGCACGATCGTGTAGCGCGGGCCGCAGGAGGTGCAGTTGATGAACGGGTAGCGGAAGCGCCGGTCCAGCGGGTCGTGCAGCTCGCGGATGCACTCGTCGCAGGTGGCGGTGTCCGCGGAGACGAGGGCCCGGCGGGCGCCGGCCGTGGCGCTGATGCGGACCTCGAAGCCATGCTCTCCCGTCGCCGGGAGCGGCTCGCTGCGGACCTC
Source organism: Mycobacteriales bacterium (assembly GCA_030447385.1). Lineage (GTDB taxonomy): Bacteria > Actinomycetota > Actinomycetes > Mycobacteriales > SCTD01 > SCTD01. Next base: position 132,949 of record JAUJOY010000002.1, on the reverse strand, counting down.
GTCGACCCGCGCCAGCGGCGGGGGGCGGTGCAGGGCGGCGAGCAGCCCGTCCACCTGCTCAGCCGTCCCCTCCACCTCGAGGATCACGCCGGAGGCGTTGTTGCCCACCCAGCCCGCCAGCCCGCGCGCCGTCGCCTCACGCCAGACGAAGGGCCGGAACCCCACCCCCTGGACCAGCCCCGACACGCAAACGCGCACGCGGGTGCGGCCAGGTCCTGCGGTGGCGGTCATGAGGCCACGATCATCGGCTCACGCCGCGGCGCCCGTGGTGGTACGAGCGTCCGCCGCCGACGAGGCCTTCGCGACCGCCGCCCCGCCGTCGCCGTTTCCGGCCAGCGGCCGGAACCCGCGCAGCCGCAGGCTGTTGCTGACGACGAACACCGAGCTGACGGCCATGGCACCGCCCGCGATCATCGGGTTGAGCAGCCCGGCGGCCGCGAGCGGCAGGGCCGCGAGGTTGTAGGCGAAGGCCCAGAACAGGTTGCCCTTGATCGTGCGCAGCGTTCGCCGGGCGAGCCGGATCGCGTCCGCGGCCGCGCGCAAGTCACCACGCACCAGCGTCAGGTCACTGGCCTCGATGGCCACATCCGTGCCGGTCCCCATGGCCAGCCCGAGATCGGCCTGTGCGAGCGCGGCCGCGTCGTTGACGCCGTCGCCCACCATGGCGACGACCTTGCCCTTCGCCTGCAGCCGGCGCACGACGTCCACCTTGTCCTGCGGCAGCACCTCGGCGATGACGGTCTGGGGGCCAGGGTCGATGCCCACCTCACGCGCGACGGCAGCCGCGACCGTGGCGTTGTCGCCGGTGAGGAGCACGGGCGTGAGTCCGAGTGCCCGCAGCTGCGAGATGGCCTGTCGAGACGTCGACTTCACCGTGTCGGAGACGGCGAGGACCCCACGCGCGGCTCCGTCCCAGCCCGCGGCGACGGCGGTACGTCCGGCAGCCTGCGCGTCGGTCATCGCCTGCGCGAGCTCTCCGGGCAGCGGCGCCGCCCACTGCTCGAGCAACCGTGCGCGACCGACCAGCACCATGTGGCTGGTGCCGTCGATCTCGACCACGCCCTGCACGCCGAGCCCCTCCAGGTTCGTGAACTCCTCGACCTGCGGCAGCTCGCCCACCCGCTGGGCCGCACCCTCTGCGATGGCCCGGGCGATGGGGTGCTCGCTTCCGGCCTCCAGCGCGCCGGCCAGGCGCAGCAGCAGGGACACGTCCACGCCGGCGGCCGGCGCCACGTCGACCAGGCTCATCTGCCCGGTGGTGACCGTGCCGGTCTTGTCGAGCACGACGGTGTCGATCCGCTGCGTCGACTCGAGCACCTCGGGGCCCTTGATCAGGATGCCCAGCTGGGCGCCCCGTCCGGTCCCGACCATCAGGGCGGTCGGAGTGGCCAGGCCCAGGGCGCACGGGCAGGCGATGATCAGCACGGCGACCGCGGCGGTGAAGGCGGCGCCCGCGCCGCTGCCGGTGCCGAGCCAGAAGCCCAGGGTCGCCACGGACAGGACAAGCACGATCGGCACGAAGATCCCGCTGATCCGGTCCGCCAGGCGCTGCACCTGCGCCTTGCCGTTCTGCGCCTCCTCGACCAGCCGCGCCATCTGCGCCAGCTGCGTGTCGCCCCCGACCCGGGTCGCCCGGACGACCAGGCGCCCGCCGGCGTTGACCGTTGCGCCGATCACGCGGTCCCCGGGCCGGACCTCGACGGGTACGGACTCCCCGGTGAGCATGCTGGCGTCGACGGCGGAGGCGCCCTCGACCACCTCGCCATCGGTCGCCAGCTTCTCCCCGGGGCGGACGACGAACAGGTCACCGACCGCGAGCTGCTCGACGGGTACGCGCACCTCGACCTTGCCGCGCAGGATCGCCACGTCCTTCGCGCCGAGCTCGAGCAGGGCGCGCAGGGCGGCTCCGGAGCGCCGCTTGGCCCGGGCCTCGAAGTAGCGGCCGGCGAGGATGAACATCGTGATGCCGGCGGCGGCTTCGAGGTAGATGTTGCCCGAGCCGTCGCCGCGGCGAATGGTCAGCTCGAACGGGTGCCTCATGCCGATCTCGCCGGCGTTGCCGAAGAACAGTGCGTACACCGACCAGCTCAACGCCGCCAGCGAGCCCACGGAGATCAGCGTGTCCATCGTCGCGGCGCCGTGGCGGGCGTTGGTCCACGCGGCCCGGTGGAACGGCAGGGCTCCCCAGAGAACGACGGGCGCAGCGAGAGTGAGCGACAGCCACTGCCAGCCGTCGAACTGCAGGCCGGGCACCATCGACATGGCGATGACCGGCACCGTGAGCAGCACGCACAGGACCAGCCGCTGGCGCAGCGCGGTGACCGGGTCGTCGTCCACCTGCTCGCCGTCCCCATCCGGCGAGCTCGCCGCAGCGGGCAGTGCGGCGGCGTAGCCCGCCTGCTCGATGGCGGCCACCAGCTGCTCGGGGCGCACGCCGTCGACGTAGGTGACGCGCGCCTTCTCGGTCGCGTAGTTGACGGTCGCGCTGACGCCCTCGAGCTTGTTGAGCTTGCGCTCAATGCGGTTCGCGCAGGAGGCGCACGTCATCCCGGTGATCGCCAGCTCGACCTGCGAGCCGGCCTGAGCCGCCCCCGGCGTCGTGTGAGTCGGGCTGCTGCTCGTGACGCTCATGATGTCTCCTCCTGTGCCACAGCTGTGAACTCCGCGGTGCGGACCGAACCCTCGTGCTGGAAGTTCAGGTAGAGCCGGTAGTCACCGGCGGTGGGCACGTCCACGACGAATGGGATGTCGGGTCCGGCAGGCGTGCGCCCGTTCCCCGGCTCGCCCTCGGGATGGACGTGCAGGTAGGCGAGGTCCCCCACCCGCAGCGCGACGAGATGCCCGTAGGCCGCGAGGTAGGGCTGCAGGTCGTCGACCGGGCGGCCGCCGCGCGTGACCGACAGCGTCAGCGCGCTCTCCCGGCCGGCGACCAGGTCGCCGGTCAGCGTGACCACGTAGTCCTCGACCGACGCGGCAGGCGAGACAGCCGGCAGCGGTTCGGGCTCGTAGGTCCCCGGCACGGACACGTCCGCGGCCAGCGTCACGGCGTCCGTGCGCCGGTCAGGAGCGAAGTCGACGAAGACCTTGTAGGTCCCCGCCCGGTCGAGCAGGAGCGGGGTCGTCCACCCGCCGTCGGCGTCCCGCTCGGGGTGCAGGTGCTGGAAGCCGGTGGTGTCGCGGCGCACGACGATCAGGTGCAGGTCCTTGTCGTGGGTCGGCGTGTAGGCGGTGACCGGCCGTCCGGCGGGGCCCAGCACGGAGAAGGCGAAGGGGGCGGGCGTGGCCAGCGGATGCGTCCCCGACGCCAGGCGCAGCGTGTAGCCCTCGGCGGACACCGCGAGCCCGGGAACGGGGGCCGCACCGGCCGCGGGAGCCGCTGCGCTCCCCGCCGCGGCGTGCTCGCCACCGTGCGCCTGCGGGGCTGCCCCCGTGTGCCCGCCGCCGTGCACGGCTTCGGCGGCGGCGCCCACCGGGCCGACCGCGTTTCCGACGCCGACGGCCGCGACGAAGGTGACTGCCAGCCCGGCGGCAAAGGCCGCGAGCCGGGTAGGTGTGCTCATGACTGCTCCTCGTGCAGGAAAGGGGGTGGGCGTCCGCAGTGACGAGGCGAACTGCGGCTACGCCGGCGGGGAGTCGTCGTCGGGCATGAGCAGGTAGCCAGCGTCCTCGACCGCCCTGCGCACGGCGTCGGCGTCGGAAGCGGCGTCGCCGGTGACCGTCAGCTGCCCGCTCTCGAGCTCGACCTGGACGTCGGCGACGCCCGGAAGCGCCGTGACCTCCTCTTTCACGGAGGCGACGCAGTGGCCGCAGGTCATGCCGACGACGTTGTAGGTGGCGGTGCTCATGGAAGAACTCCTCGTGTGGGCTCTCGACGGTGCCGGTCTGGAAGGTGGTGCTCGGGGGTGGCTCGGTACTAGCTGCGCACGAGGCGGGCGATCGCCTCGGACGCCTCCTTCAGCTTGAGGTCCTGCTCGGGGCCGCCGGCGCGCGCGGCGTCGACGACGCAGTGCGCCATGTGCTCGTCGAGCAGCCCCAGGGCGAAGGACTGCAGCGCCTTGGTGGCCGCCGAGACCTGGGTCAGCACGTCGATGCAGTACTTGTCGTCCTCCACCATCTTGGCGATGCCCCGGACCTGCCCCTCCACGCGACGCAGCCGCTTGAGCTGGTCGTCCTTGTTGCTCGCATAACCTGGCATGCGCTCCGCCTCTCCGCTGATCGGCTCTACCAGGAACTATACCCCACTAGGGTACATCGCACAAGCGGCAGGTCAGCTCCCTCGAGCAGGTGGCGGATCCGCCCCGGCAGCAGCGCCCGTACCTGCCGGTAACCCTCGACCCGCGGTAGAACTCGGGGTCACCGCAGGCTGCGCCACCGGTGGACGATCCGGGCGGATCCTGTCAAGGTTCGCACCAGCGCAGAACCGCCCCCGCACCGACGTGCCCACGTTCGCCAGCCACCCCGGGAGAAGGACCCTGTGCCGTACACCGCAGAGATCAGCAGAGCCAACCCAGCGTGCTTCGTGTTCGTGGTGGACCAGTCCACGAGCATGGAGGACCAGATCGGCGGTGAGTTCGTCCAGCGCAAGTCGCAGGTCGTCTCCGACGCGATGAACCGGCTCCTCTACGAGCTGACCCTCAAGTGCGCCAAGGAGGAAGGCGTCCGCGACTACTTCCACGTCGCGGTGATCGGCTACGGGGCAACCGTGGGCAGCGCGTTCGCCGGTCCCCTGGCAGGGCGCGACATGGTTCCGCTCAGCGAGATCGCCAGCTCGCCCGCTCGCCTCGAGGAGCGCACGAAGAAGACCCCCGACGGCGCCGGTGGCCTCGTCGAGCAGACTGTGAAGTTCCCCGTCTGGCTCGACCCGGTGTCGGACGGCGGGACCCCGATGAACCAGGCGCTGAGCAAGGCCCGGCACCTCGTCGAGCAGTGGGTCGAGCAGCACCCCTCGAGCTTCCCCCCGGTCGTGCTCCACCTCACCGACGGGGAGAGCACGGACGGTGACCCGACCGAGGTGACCCGCGGCATCATGTCGCTGCTCTCGACCGACGGCAACGCGCTGCTGTTCAACCTGCACGTCTCAGGCGCGGGAGGCACTCCCGCGACGTTCCCGGACAACGACACCCAGCTGCCCGACAGCTTCTCCAAGATGCTGTTCGGGATCTCCTCACCCCTGCCCGAGCACATGAAGAACTACGCCAGGGCCCAGGGCCTGTCCACGGGCGAGGGCACCCGGGGCTTCGTCTACAACGCCGACGTGAGCTCGATCGTGCAGTTCCTCGACATCGGCACCCGCGCCTCCGACCTTCGCTGAGACCGGGTGGCGAAGCCCATGCGAGGGGATGCGCACGCGTACTGGTGCCAGAAGAACGGCTCCGAGTCGCGCGAGTACGAAGACGCCTTCTCCATCAGCGACCCCGGAACCGAGGGCTTCTGGTCGCTGACCTCCGAGGGACGGCGGCTGCGGGTAGCCGTCGCCGACGGGGCGACGGAGAGCATGCTGTCCGGGCACTGGGCTTCGGCGCTCGTGCACACCTACACGTCCATGGCCCAGCCCCAGCTGCGCAGGTGCGTCCGGCGGGCCCAGGCCGCCTGGCCGCAGATCGTCGGAGACTACAAGGCAGAGCGCGAGAAGGCCGACAAGCCGATCGCCTGGTACGAGGAGCCCGGGCTCGACCGCGGGGCGCACGCGACGCTGTTGGTCGCGGAGTTCCGGCTGGACCCGTCGGGCTTCTCCGGCACGTGGACGGCGGAGGCAGTCGGCGACAGCTGCCTGTTCCACGTGACTGACAACGGCATGAAGCAGGCGTTCCCGCTCTCGCACGCCGCACAGTTCGACAGCTCCCCCGCACTGGTCCACACGGGGCTGCGCAGCCGGCGCCTGCTCGACAAGCACCGCGCGTACGCCTCCGGCACCTTCCTCAGCGGTGACCAGTTCTTCCTGTGCACCGACGCCCTGGCTGCCTGGTTCCTGACGCAGGACGAGCAGGGCACCCAGCCGTGGCTGCTCTGGCGTGCACTCACCGACGGGCTCTCCCAGCAGGGCTTCGCCGAGTGGATCGCGGGCGAGCGGGCCAGCGGCCGCCTGAAGAACGACGACGTCACCCTGCTCAGCGTTCGGCTTCCCTAGCATGGCGAGCCCGAAGAAGTACCCCAGCAGCAGCGACTACGCCGAGGCGCTGCAGAACACCGGCAGCTGCTTTCGGGACAAGGACCTGCGGGGCGGCGACGTCCAGACGACCCCGCTCGGCATGCCGAGGGCCATCTCGGGCAACTTCGCGAGCGTCTTCAGCGTGGTGGGGGGAAACGGCAAGCGCTACGCGGTGAAGTGCTTCACCCGGCACGTGCCCGACCAGCAGGTCCGCTACGAGGCGGTGTCGGCGGGCCTGGCCGACCTGAACACCTCCTGGCAGATCGGCTTCGACTACCAGCAGTCCGGCATCCTCGTGCGGGGCAGCTGGTACCCCATCCTGAAGATGGAGTGGATCGAGGCCTCCGGCCTGATCCCGTGGCTGGAGCGCAACCTCGAGCAGTCGGGCGCCATCGCCGATCTCGCGCTCGACTTCGCCGACATGGTGAACGACCTGCAGGACGCCGGGCTCGCACACGGGGACCTGCAGCACGGCAACCTGATCGTGGACCGGGCCGGCCGGCTGCGGCTGATCGACTACGACGGGATGTTCTCCAAGAGCCTGATCGAGCACGGCGCGGCCGAGATGGGCCACATCAACTACCAGTCGCCGCTGCGCACCATGAACGACTACGACGACAAGCTGGACGACTTCTCGGCCTGGCTCATCTACGTCAGCCTGCTCCTGCTGATCGAGGACCCGGGCTTGTGGACGGAGTTCCACGCCGAGGGCGAGGAGAAGCTCCTGTTCGGGCGCGAGGACTTCGAGGACCGGCAGGTGCTCTCCGCTCTCGCCGGGATGCCGCAGTTCTCCACCGCTCTTGCCGCGCTCGAGACGTGCTGGAGCGCCAGGGCCCTGTCCTTTGTCCCGGAGTTCGAGCCCGCAGGTCTGCCCTCGCCGGACGAGATCCTGACCGGTGGCGGCTACGACCCGCTTCCCTCCGCCAGGACGGTCCAGGACCCACCCGCCATCCCGACAGGGCGCCCGCAGCAGGTGCGGCCCGTCACCTTCTCGGGCGGCCTCGGCAGCTCGCGGCTGTGCCTCGCGCTGGCCGTCCTCGGGCTGCTCGCGATGCCGGTCGCCGTGCTGCTCCCCGTCGTGGGCATCCCGGTGGTTGCCCTGTCGCTCCTCGCGGCGGTGGCCATCGCCGTGCCCGCCTACCGCGCGCAGCCCGAGCTCGCCGACCGGCAGCGGGCGGCGTACGCCTTGCAGTCAGCCCGCGAGGAGCGGTTCGCTGCGGCAGAACGCCTGCGCACCGGACGGCCGTCGCCTCACCGCGCACCCCCCGCCGCGGCGACGCCAGCGGGCGGGACGCCCGGCGCGAGCCGCGAGCAGATCGAGATCGAGCGGGTGACCGCGCAGGCGCAGGAGGAGAAGGCGCAGGTGACGCAGGCCCTCGCCGAGCTGCAGCAGACCGAGGCGGGCCGTCTGCGTGAGGCACTGGAAGCCGTGCAGGAGGCGCACGTCGTCCAGCAGCTGAAGCCCCTCGTCATCACCCGCTCGATCCTGTGGGGCATCCATCCCCGAATCACCCGCCACATGGCGCAGGTCGGCATCGTGACCGCCGCCGACATCGGCTCGGTGACGGTCGGCCCCGCTGCCGGCAAGCGGAAGGTCGGCCTCATCGTGGACCGGCGGGGTCAGCGCTACCTCATCGACGGCCTGGACGGAGCGGGTGTGCAGGCGTTGAAGGCCTGGCACCGCGGCGAGGTCAACAAGGCGATGAAGACCGCCCCGAGCACGCTTCCGCCGGAGGACGTCGAGGCCATCCGGAAGGCCGCCGAGCAGGAGCGCCAGCAGCTCAAGGCGCAGCAGGCCCAGCTCCTGCGGCGCATCTCGATCGAGACCCGGGCGATCAAGAAGCGCCAGCAGGCCGAGCAGCTGCGGATGCGGCACGCCGGCGGCGGCGCCCGGCGCCCCCCCGCGCCCCCTCGGCAGCCTGAGAAGACGGCCCGCCAGATCGCCCAGGAGGAGCTCGAGGCGGCGGAGCAGGCGGAGCGGCGCGCGGCGCAGGTGCTGGACTCCTACTCCGGCATCCGCCTCGACCGCTTCCTGCTGCGATAGGCCAGTCCGCGCCGGGCCGGGACGGCGGGGCTCAGCAGATGCGAGGCAGCGGGTCCCCGACGAGCATGTCCACGATGCGGGTGCCGCCGAACGAGGTCTCGAGCAGCACGATCCGCTCCGGCTCGGCGGCGATCCGCCCGATGATCGCCGAGTCGGTCCCGAGCGGGTGCACCACCATCGCCTTCAGGGCGGCCTCGGCCTGCTCCGCGGGCACCACCGCCAGCAGCTTGCCCTCGTTGGCCACGTAGAGCGGGTCGATGCCGAGCAGGTCGCAGGCACCGAGCACGGGCCGGCGGATCGGCAGCGCCGACTCCTGCAGGACCACCGCGACCTCGGCGTCGGCGGCCAGCTCGTTGCAGACCGTCCCGACCCCGCCGCGGGTCGGGTCGCGCAGCCAGCGGGTCCCTGGAGCCGCTGCGAGGAGGACCTCCATGAGCTCGTGCAGCGGCGCGGTGTCGGACTGGACGTCGGCCTCGAGGTCGAGGTCACCGCGCGCGAGCAGGACGGCGACCCCGTGGTCGCCGAGGGTCCCGCTGACGAGCACGACGTCGCCCGGCTGCACCAGGTCGGCGCCGAAGCGCCGTCCCTCGGGCACGATGCCGATGCCGGCGGTCGTGATGTAGCACCCGTCCGCCGCGCCGGTGTCGACCACCTTGGTGTCGCCGGTGACGATCTGCACGCCCGCCGTCGCTGCCGCCTCCGCCATGTCGGCGACGATCGCGGTCAGCTCGTCGATCGGGAACCCCTCCTCGATGACGAACGCCGCCGACAGCCACGTCGCCTGGGCACCGCACATCGCGAGGTCGTTCACCGTGCCGTGCACCGCCAGGTGGCCGATCGACCCGCCGGGGAACCGGCGCGGGCGCACGACGTAGGAGTCGGTGGCGAAGGCGAGCCGCTCACCGGAGGGGAGCTCGAGCAGCGCACCGTCGCCCAGCTGCTCGAGGGCGTCGTTGCGGAAGGCCTCGAGGAACACCTTGTCGATCAGGGCGGCGGAGGACTTGCCCCCGGCGCCGTGCGCCAGCGTGACGACCTTGTCGGTCAGCCGCGGCCGGCGCCGGCGGAAGGTCTCGACCCGCTCGAGGACGAGCTCCTGTCGTCCCTCGGGTTGGACGGCGGTCACGCCGACGCCGCGGCGAGGCCGGCGGCGGTCTTGTGGAGCCGGCCGAAGGTGTAGTAGGCCGCGCAGGCACCCTCGGAGGAGACCATGCACGTGCCGATGGGCGTCTCGGGGGTGCAGGCCGTCCCGAAGACCTTGCACTCCCAGGGCTTGATGACGCCCTTGAGGACCTCGCCGCACTGGCAGGACTTCGGGTCGGCCACGCGCACGCCCGGCAGCGCGAACAGCCGCTCCGCGTCGTAGGCCGCGAAGTCCTCGTTGAGCGCGAGCGCGCTCTGGGCGATGAAGCCGAGGCCACGCCACTCGAAGTGCGGACGCAGCGTGAAGACCTGCTGGAGGATCCGCATCGCGATCGGGTTGCCCTCGTCGGTCACGATGCGGCTGTACTGGTTCTCGACCTCGCAGCGTCCGTCGGCGTACTGCTGCAGCAGCATCACGACGGACTGCAGGATGTCGAGCGGCTCGAAGCCGGCGGTCACCAGCGGCAGCCCGTAGCGCTGCGGCACGAAGTCGTACGGCCGGTTGCCGATGACGGTGCTGACGTGACCCGGGCCGAGGAAGCCGTCCAGGCGCAGGTCCGGGGAGTCGAGGATCGCCTTGAGCGGCGGCACGATCGTGACGTGGTTGGAGAACACGCTGAAGTTGGTGACGCCGGCCTCGCGGGCGCGAAGGAGCGTGACCGCAGTGGATGGCGCGGTCGTCTCGAAGCCGACGGCGAAGAACACCACCCGGCGGTCCGGGTTAGCCATGGCGATCTTCAGCGCGTCGAGCGGGCTGTAGACCATCCGCACGTCGGCGCCCCGCGCCTTGGCCTCGAGCAGGCTCGAGGTGCTGCCGGGCACGCGCATCATGTCGCCGAAGGAGGTGAAGATGACGCCGGGCTGCTCGGCCAGTGAGATCGCGTCGTCGACGCGCCCCATCGGGATCACGCAGACCGGGCAGCCGGGGCCGTGCACCAGCTCGACGGTCTCGGGCAGCAGCTGCTCGATCCCGTGCCGGTAGATCGTGTGCGTGTGCCCGCCGCAGACCTCCATGAAGGCGTACGGCACGCCGTTGCGCCCACCCTCGGCCAGCTCGGTAATGCGCCGGACCGCGAGCCGGGCGGCTGCGGGATCGCGGTACTCGTCGACGTACTTCACCGGATCTCCTCGTGCTCTAGACGTTCCTGGACGCGCTCCCACAGGGCATAGGCCAGCGCGGACTGCGCTTCCTGCGTGCGGTGCACGCTCTGGGCATCGACGGCGAGGCAGTGCTCGAGGTCGCTGCTCGTGCCCATCGCGCCGCCGCGGTAGCCGGCGAGGCCGACGGTCAGCAGCCCCCGCCGCCGGGCCTCGGCGAACGCCTTGAGGACGTTGACCGAGCCACCGCTGGTCGACAACCCGAGCGCGATGTCACCGGGCTGCGCGTGCGCGATGAGCTGCCGGGCGAAGATGACGTCGACGCCGATGTCGTTGGCGAGCGCGGTGAGCACGGAGCTGTCGGCCACCAGCGACCGCGCCGGCAGTGATCGGCCGGTGGACGGGGACGCGAACAGCGCCGCCAGGCCGGCCGCGTCGGTGGCCGATCCGCCGTTGCCGAAGCAGAACAGCCGGCCCCCCGCAGAGAACGCCGCCGCCATGGCCTCCGCGGCCCGGTCGAGCCCCGCTGCCTGGGACGTCATGGTCGTCGTGCGGACCGTGGTGCTCTCCATGGCCTTGGCCTGCGCCGAGCGGGCCAGGTCCGCCAGCAGCGCGGAGGCGTCCCGCTCCGGAGCGTCGAGCATGGGGTAGAGGAAGCTCCCGGACGACGTCACGGCGCGCCCAGGCGGGTGATCGCCATGCCGGCGTGCACGACCAGCAGGTCGTAGGGCCCGGCCGGCCCGACCAGGCTCAGATCCACGTCCTCGAGGCCGTCGCCGGAGCGCACCCGCGCGGTGCTGCCCGAGGAGCGTACGACCTCCACGAGGCGGCCCTCGTCGGAGCAGGTGATGCACACGGGGCCGTCGCACTCCGGCTCCGGCTCGAGGACGCCGCCGTGCTCGAGGCACACGTGCGCCAGCTCCCAGAGCAGGTGGTAGAGCAGGATGAAGCGTCCATCGTGCGCGGCCATCTCGTCTTCGGGCAGCCAGAGGACGTGGTCAGCGGCGCCCGCCGCCGGCGGCGTCCCGGCCCCCACCCAGAGGGTCACGAGGTCCCACGCGGGTGCACGGCGGACGAGGTCGCGGACGACCGGGTCGTCAGCCGCGCCGATCACGACCAGGACGTCGCCGGGACGGACGTTCGCCCGCGCGTTCGCCGTCAGCTCGTGCGTCGGCAGGGCCACCGCGGGCAGGGCAGGCTTGCCGACGATGACGGGGTGGACGAACTCCACCGCGACGTGCTGGGCGTGGTGCGGCCAGGACGGCGAGGCGCACCACAGGGTCCCGCCGGCGTGCAGCCGGCGAGCCAGCACCAGTGAGGCGGCCGCGAGACCGTCCGCGAGGCCCTCCGGAAGGCCGTCGTCCGCAACCGGCTGGGAGGTGGCTGCCGGGTGCGTGACGGTCACGACTTGCCTACTACCGCAGGCCAGTGGTCCTCGAGCCCTTCGACATCCGCGGAGTAGTCGGACAGCTCCTGCTCGTAGAGGTCGCCGAGGGACTTGAGGGCGTTGAGCGTCTCCTTGGCCTCCGCCTCGTCGATCTTGGCCATCGCGAAGCCGACGTGGACCAGGACCCAGTCCCCCACCTGCGCGCCGTCCGGACCGTCGAGGCCGATCAGGGAGACGGAGACCTCACGCCGCACGCCCTCGACGTCGACCTTCACGCGCTGCTGCCCGGGGTCGTTGATCTCCACGATCTGGCCGGGGATGCCGAGGCACATGTCGAGCTCTCCTTGCTGCGGGGGGGATGTCCCAAGTGTAAGCCTTTCCGGTAGATGTGTGGCGACTCTAGCGAGACGGCTCGTGCGCTTCCGGCCTACAGTCACGGCATGCGTGTCGCTTTCGTGGGCAAGGGTGGAGCCGGAAAATCCTCGCTGTCCGGGACGTTCGCCCGCGTCCTGGCGGGCACCGGAGAGCGGGTCCTCGCGCTGGACTCCGACCCGATGCCGGGCATGGCGTTCTCCCTCGGGCTGCCGCAGAGCGACGTCGGGCTGCCCGACGAGGCCGTGGAGGAGTACGAGGAGGAGGGCCGACGGCGCTACCGGCTGCGGGCCGGCCTGACCGGCTCCGACGCAGTCGAGCAGTACGCCGTGCGCAGCGCCGAGGGCGTCTACTTCCTGCAGCTGGGCAAGGCGCGGGGCGGCCGGTGGAACAACTCCCGCCAGCACTTCGGCTTCCAGCGCCTGATGGACGACCTGCCCGATTCGGGCTGGAGCATCGTGGGTGACCTTCCAGGGGGCACCCGCCAGCCGTTCGCCACCTGGGGCCGTTACGCCGAGACCTACCTCGTGGTCGTCGAGCCGACCCCGGCCTCCCTGCTGACTGGGCGCCGGCTTGCCAGGCTGGCCGGCATGCAGGGCGCGCCGCGGGTGCTGGTCATCGCCAACAAGGTGCGCGAGCCCCAGGACGCCGAGCAGGTCTCGGCGCGCACCGGACTGCCCCTGCTGGGGGCGGTTCCCTTCGACCCGGCTGTCGGCGAGGCGGACCGGCTGGGCCTCGCCGTTCTGGACCACGACCCACAAGGCCCCACCGCCACGGCGGTTCGTTCGCTGGTCGCAACCCTGCAGAAGGAGACGGAGCGCGTATGAAGATCGCCATCGTAGGCAAGGGCGGGTCGGGCAAGACGACGACCTCCGCGATCCTGGCTCGCACCATTGCGCGCTCCGGCCGCACCACGCTGGCGCTGGACTGCGACAGCAACCCCAACCTCGGGATCTCCCTCGGCATCGGCGAGCTGGAGACCGAGCGGCTGATCTCGGTGCGTGACGCCGTCGACGCGGGCGAGGAGCAGCACCCGGCAACCGCCGACGAGCTCGTGACCAACTTCGGCGTCGACGCGCCTGACGGTGTGCGACTCGCCGTGGTGACCGCGATCCAGAATCCCGAACCAGGCTGTCCATGATGTGGCATCTCACCTGAGCAGTTGCTCGGGCAGCTCGCACGTCCCGACCGCGTGGTCGTCGCCGACTTCGAGGCCGGCATCGGCACGGTCCTGCGCCTGGAAGGCAATCCCGTCGACGTGGTCGTCGTCGTCGTCGAGCCCACGGCCAAGTCGCTCGAGGTGGGCCGCCGCGCCGCGGAGACGGTGCGCGAGAACAAGCTGGGGCACATCGTGGTCGCGGCCAACCGCGTGCGCGATGCCGCAGACGAGCAGCGCATCCGAGAGACCTTCCCGGACGTCGAGGTCGTCCTCGTCCCGGACGACCCGGCGATCGTCGCGGCGGAACGCAGCGGCGTCTCTCCGCTCGACGCCTCCCCGGACGCACCCGCCGTCCGCGTGCTGGTCGATCTCGCGAACCGCCTGCTGACCACCGGCTAGCGCGCATCGAGGAGCCTGCGGCGGCCTCCGGCCTGCCTCCCCTCGCCCCACGTCCGCGGCTGCGAGCGGTCTTCGCCGCACCGGGTTACCGCCGGCTGTGGGGTGCGCGGACCGCCTCGCAGTGGGGCGACATCGTGCATGCGGTCACGCTCGCCCTCCTGGCTTATGAGCTGACCGGCTCGGGGCTCGGCGTCACCGCCGTGGTCGGCGCGGAGATCCTGCCGGTCCTGCTCCTCGCCCCCTTCGCGGGAGCCCTGGTGGACCGGCTCCCGCGGGTGCAGGTGATGGTGGCCGCCGACGTCGTCCGCGCAGGCCTCGCCGGGGTGCTGGTCGTGGAGCACGACAGCCTCGCGGTCCTCCTGGCGGTCGCGTTCGGGTTGTCCTGCGGCGCGGTGTTCTTCTCCCCGGCTGCCGGGTCGGTGCTGCCCGCTCTGGTGCACAAGGACGCCCTGGTGGCCGCGAACAGCGGCATCTGGACCGCCGCGGTGCTGTCGCAGATCGCCCTCGCGCCGCTCGCGGGGCTGGTCGTGGTCACGTTCGGGTTCGGCTGGGGCTTCGCGGTCAACGCGGCGAGCTACCTCGCGAGCGCCGCCTCCCTCCGCGGGCTGCGCGTCCCTGCTGCCCTGCCGACGCCGCCCCGCGGCCGCCTCCTCGCCGACGCGCGCGAGGGTGCGCGAGCCCTGCTCGCCGACCGGCTCCTGCGGGCACTGGCGGTGGCCCAGCTGCTGGCCGCTCTGTCCAGCGGGGCCACCAGCGCGCTGCTGGTCGTCTACGCGCGCGAGCAGCTGCAGGTCGGCGGAACCGGGTACGGCCTGCTGCTCGCAGCGATCGGGGTGGGCGCCGTGCTGGGGCCACTGCTGCTCCTGCGCCTGGTCCGCACGCCTCGACGGCCCCTGTTCGTCTTCGGCCCGTTCGCCTTGCGGGGAGGCGTCGACCTGGTCCTCGCCGGCACCTCCCGGCTTCCGGTGGCAGCAGGGTCGCTCACGGCGTACGGCCTGGCGACGTCGAGCGGGGCGGTCACCTTCACCTCGCTGCTGCAGGCGGAGACCCCCGAGCGCCTGCGCGGGCGCGTGCTCGCCTCCATGGACCTGCTGTGGCAGAGCGGGCGACTGGTCTCGCTCGGGCTCGGCGGCGCGCTGGCCGAGGTCGCCGGGATCACGGCGGTGTACCTGCTCGGCGGTGTGCTCCTGCTGGCAGCAGCCGCCTACGGCCTGGTCACCGTGCGCTCGATCGCACGCGAGCAGTGACCCGGCCCGCTCACGTCTCGATGCGCGCCCGCGCCTTGTCCAGCGCGTCCAGCACCTCGTCCAGCGCAGCCTGGACGGCCGGGGCGACCGGCTGAAGGCCCACTTCCCCTACCCGGTCTGCTGCTGCCACCTCCGGGTCGTAGGGCAGGATGCCGGCGATCTCGATTCCCTCGGAGGTCAGGGTGTCGCGGAAGAAGGCGACGTCCTCGGGCGACTTGGCCTTGTTGCCCACGGCCAGCACCCCCGGGATGCCCAGCTCGGCGGCGAGGGACGCCGTACGCGAGGCGGTGAGGACCGACTTGCGCGTGGGCTCGCAGACGACCAGCAGCAGGTCGGCGTAGGCGAGGGTCCCGCCGGACCGGCTCAGGTGCTCCAGACCAGCCTCCATGTCGACCAGGGTCAGGTCGACGTTCTCCAGCGCGTCGGACAGCAGGCTGCGGACGGTCGCATGGCCGCTGCAGGTGCAGCCGGCGCCCGCCTGGGCCACCTTGATGGCCGACAGCAGGGTCGGACCCGCCGGCGTGGAGCGGCCGTACTCCGCGAGCAGGTCGGCGGAGGAGGCCGACCCGCCGATGCCGACGATGGTGGCGCGGGGCAGCACCGGCACGGCTTCCATCTCCTCGAGGGACAGGCCGAGCGAGAGCCCGAGGTTGGGGTTGGAGTCGGTGTCCACCGCGACGACCTGTCGCCCGCGCTCGGCGTAGCGGCGGGCCACCAGGCCGGAGACCGTCGTCTTGCCGACGCCGCCCTTGCCCACGACACCGAGCTTCAGCTGAAGTTGGCTTGCCACTGTGGTCATGCGAGGTCCTCTCGTCGGCGGACGGTACTAGCGCGGAACACCTACTGCAGGTGACACTCGTGGCACGCAGACCTCGAGCAGCAGGAAGCTGGTGAAGTTGTCGTCCTCCGGGTCGGACGGCCCTCGGGTTGCTGCTGCTGGCGCCGCTCGTGACGGTGCTCGGCCACTACGGTAACCGGCCTCCTCGGGCTGTGCGCGCTACGCTCAGGACATTCTGGGGCACGGTGCACTGCCCCGGCAACGGTGACCTGACCGGCGTCTGCGACGTCTCGGAGATCTCGCTGCGGGACGTCGCCTCTCCGCTCCACCTCCGCACAGCCGCCCGCGCATCACCTGCACGACGACCCCCCCACAGGAGCACACAGATGACCGTGAAGTCCGAGGCAGAGACCGAGCCTGAGGCGAGGTCCCCTGAGCAGCTCGCGGACGCCTCACTGGCCGCGATGGGGCCGCTGCTCGACCGGCTCGAGGAGCTGCTGGGCGACATCGAGGGCCTGGACGAGGACGTGCGCAACCGGGTCTTCGAGCTGCTCGACGGCGTCGACGCCGTGCACCGGCTGGCGGTCACCAGGCTCGCCGACTCCCCTGGGCTCGACTTGGAAGCCCTCCGCCGGTCCGACCCGGCGATCGACTGGCTCTTCGAGGCCTACGGCGTGGGGGTCAACGACCCCGAGGCGGCCAACGACGCGCTCGAGCAGATCCGGCCCTACCTGCACGAGCACGGCGGTGAGGTCGAGGTGCTGGGTGTGGAGCACGGCGTGGTGCGCGTACGCCTCGTCGGCGCCTGCTCGGGGTGCACGTCGGCCGGTGAGACGCTCCGGCACGGCGTCGAGGAGGCGCTGCGGGAGAACCTGCCCGGTTTCGTGTCCATGGACGTCGCGCCCGACGACGGGGCGGCGGCGCACGCACCGCCCTCGGGCAGCACCGTGCTGCTCCAGATCACGACCCGCCCGCCGGACTGACGCGTTGGCCGATCAGGCTTACCCGCTCCGGGGTCAGGGCAGGGGGGCGGGGGCGTGCTGGGCCAGCAGGCGCAGCACCTCGCTCACGACGACGGGCACCGTCCGCGCCGTCACCTCCGACAGCCCCACCCGCGGCTCGGAGGTGTCGGTCGTCTGCACCCCGACGACCAGTGTCGTCGGCGGCAGGACGCCCATGCCCAGCGCGAACGTCATGGTCTTCGCCGGCGTGGCCAGGTGCATGTCGCAGAGCTGGTCGCGCCGCTGGTGCACCGGGAGCTTGTTGACGTCGAGCACCTCGGGACGCTGCACCACGACGCTGCCGGCGGGGCGGCCGAGGTCGACGGCGTCCACGATCAGCAGCACGTCCGCGGGTGCGCGCATCAGCTCCTGCAGCAGGTGGATGCCACCGATGCCGACCTCCATCACGCGGACGCCGTCGGGCAGCCCCTCCTCGTGCAGAGCGTGCGCCACAGCGGGACCGACGCCGTCGTCGGCCTTGAGCACGTTGCCGAAGCACGCCACCACAGCATTCATAGGGAAAGGGTAGGTGCTCGTGGCCGATTCGGCGCAAGACCTCATCGCGAAGCTCGGCCGCTACCCGGTCGACCGCTACCCGGTGCAGCACGCGACGACGCAGTTCCACCTCGGGACGATGCAGCTGCAGACCGGCGAGACCCGCAAGGCCCTGACGTCGCTGACCACGGCGCGCGAGGTCTTCGGCAAGGCCGGGATGACGCTCGAGCACGCGAAGACCAGCGTCATGCTGGGGGCCGCCCTGCGCACGGCGGGGCAGCGCGAGAAGGCCAAGGAGGCCTTCTCCACGGCGTATGAGGAGCTCGCGACCCTCGACCAGCCGGCGGAGCAGGCGGCGGCCTCGTTCAACCTCGGGCTGGTCCTGCAGGACACCGGGGACCTGAAGGGCGCTCGGGAGGCCTGGGACCGCGCCCGCGAGCTCTTCGTGAAGGCGGGCTTTCCCTCCCAGGCCTCTGCAGCGGCCCGCGAGGCCGGGGCCTCGCTGCTCACCGAGGGCGACGTGGAGGCCGCAGTTCGGCTGCTGGCGCAGGCGTTGGAGCTGGCGGAGAAGGCGACGGACAGCGCCAACACCGGCGCCGCAGGCAACGCGCTGGGCCTGGCCCTGCTGGCCGCCGAGAAGCCGGCGGAGGCCGTGCTCGCGCTGCAGCGTGCCCTCGCGGCGTTCCCGCGCACGCTGCGCCCTGCCGAGCACGCCATGGTCAAGGCCAACCTCGCCCTGGCCTACGAGCAGACCGGTGACGCGCCCCGGGCGCGCCTGGCCGCCGGCCAGGCGCTGGCGATCCCGAGTGCGGCGCCGCCGGTGCGCGCCCAGTCGCAGGAGGTCCTCGACCGGCTGCCCGGGCGAGTGGCCGACGACCTCATGACCGTGCTCGACTCGGAGGACGACAAGGACCAGTGGGACGGGGTGATCCGCTCCGAGCTGCTGCGCGCCCTCGAGCTCCCGGCCGCCGGCCGGACCGAGGTGGTCCGGTGGTTCCTCGACGGCGTGCTGGGCCGGCCCAGCATCGCCTACGACCTCGCCGAGCACCTGCTCAACGTCGTGCTGGAGCTGCCGCCGCGCAGCTACGAGATGGTGATGGCGTCGTTCGTCCAGGCGGCCGCCGGCCGCCCGGAGGCCGAAGCGGAACGGCTGCGCGCGGTCTTCGGCTCGGCGATGGCACGGTTCGCCATCCCGCAGTGGCAACGGCTGGCGGCCAGCCTCAACACCGCGGCCGAAGCCGCGGGTCTGGAAGGTGGGTGGAGATGACCGGCAACGATCAGGCTGCGGGAGCCGCGACCGGAAGTGAGGGGAGCCAGAGCGACCTGAGCGAGGCGAGCCTCGCCGCGGCGCTGGGCGACCGCCCGTTCCGCACCTATCCTGCCCTGCTCTCCACCGAGGCGGTGGCTCATGCCTGGGCCCGCGAAGGCGCGCCTGAGGGCGCCGTCGTCGTCGCCGACTACCAGGCGTCCCCGCGAGGACGTGGCGGCCTGCCCTGGATCGTCCAGCAGGGACGCGACCTCGGGTTCACCCTGCTCCTGCGGCCAGTCCTGGCTCCGGAGCGGGAGGGATGGCCCTACGTCTCCTGCCTGCTCGCGCTGCACGACGTCGTGGGGACGCCCGGTGGCGGCCTGGAGTGGCCGGACGAGGTGCGCGACCCGAACGGAGAGGTCCGGGCCCGGGTCGGGGTCTACGTCGAGCTCGGTCCCTCGCGTACCGAGTGGCTGAGCGTGACCGTGCTGATCGAGCGCCCCGACTCCCCCCGGCCCGAGCTGCTGGCCCGGCTCTGCGACGCGCTGGAGAAGCGCGTCGACGCGCCGCCCGGCCAGGTGCTGTCGGACTACCTCGCCCGCTGCACCACCCTGCGGCGCAGCCACCGGGCCTTCCTGATCCCGATGGGGGCCGGCGGAGTCGGCGGTCCAGAGGTGACCGGTGAGGGGGTCGACGTGCTCGCGGACGGGGCCCTGGTGCTGCTGACCCCGAAAGGCAACCGCGTGGCCATCCCACCGCACAACCTCGGCTACCTGGACAAGCCCGCGGGCGAGATAACCCCACCCGCCGAGCTCTTCGGCAAGTCGACGACGTAGCCGCCGCCAGCATCGGCCGGCCGGAAAAGCACAGGAGCTGCGGGTCGTCGTGACCCCGCAGCTCCTCGGCCGCGATCAGACGGCTCCGTGCATGTCGCTCAGCGCTTGTACGAGCTCTCCACGACCTCGAGCCGGGCCACCTCTTCGATGAGCGTCCACCACAGCGCCCAGTCGAGGTGGCTCATCCCCTCGCTGCTGTCACTGCCGGCGATGCCGAGCTGCAGCCGGTCCTTGAGGGCGAACGTGCGCCCCCACCGGCCTTCCCGCTCCAAGAGCCCCAGCTCGTCCAGCAGCTCGCGGGCAGCGGCCGTCGGAGCGGACTCCTCCAGCCGGTCGCCCTCGAGCAGGGGCCGAAGCTCGTCCGCGAGCGCGAGCAGTGGCGCACGCCGCACCTCCGTGCGGACCATGTCGAGCGCGACGTCGAGTGCCTCGGCGACGGACGGGCTGAGTCCGTCACCGGTCGTGGACACCTCCGGCTCGACCTCGATGGCGATGGAACGCGCCGGAAGGCACTTCAGCGCCGCGGCGATCTCCACGACCAGGTCGGGGTGGACGTAGCCGGTGACGGCATCACCCACCGCGCCCTGCGCTTCGGCCGGGCTCTGCTCGGTCACCTCGAGATAGCGGCGCTGCACCGTGCCGGGCGGACGCCCACGGACGACGCCGCTCACCAGGATGAGCGACGCCGGCCGCAGGTCCTCCAACCGCTGCGCGACCATGATGGCGCCGTAGTAGAGGTCCTCCACGACGACACCAGGACCGAGGTCCTCCGTCAGCAACCGCTCGACCACGTACCGCCCGACGTCGAGGTCGGACTGGTAGAGCTCGCTGACGCCGCCGACGAAGACAGAGACGCGTCCGCCTGCGGCGTCAGTCACCGCCGCACGAGCACGTGTTGACCTCACGCACGATCTCGCCGTCGCCGGTGTAGGCGTGCGTGGTGCACGGCATGCACGGGTCGAAGCTGCGGATGGCGCGCATCATGTCGATGCTCGTGAAGCTCTCCGGGTTGGAGAGGTCCTCGATCATCGGCGTGTTCATGACGGCTTCCTCGTAGGGACCAGGGTTGCCCCACGGGTCGCGCGGCGACGCGTTGAGCGTCGAGGGCGTCGTGATCTGGTAGTTGGTGAGCTTGCCCTTGTCCATCTCCAGGTGGTGCACCAGCCAGCCGCGGCCGGCGCCCCAGAAGCCGACACCCAGGCGGTTGTCCTGCGGGATCGCCTTCTCCAGCTCCTCCGGGGTCAGGCTCGCAACCTGGCGCTCACCCTGCTGGAAGAGCTTGTAGGCCTCGAAGAGGCTCTCGAGCCCGACCAGCTGGCTGTAGAGGTAGTGGTGCGCGCGGGCGCGGTTGCGCTCGAAGGCGTTCCACACGTCCGGCATGTGCCACTCGACCTCCCGCTCGCCGACCTCGCCCTTGGGGACGAGCATGCGCACGCTGTGGCCGGTGGACTCGATGAAGTCGCTGGTCGGGATCTTCCTGGACTGGGCGTTGATGATCATGCGCGCGTAGCAGCCTGCCTCGACCGCGCGCCGGTCCCACCGTACGGAGGTGGACCAGGTGTACTTGTCCTTCCAGTCCCGGGCGCCGGGCTTGGGCAGCGTCCGCTTGTTCCACGGGTGCCAGGGCGAGAGCGGGTTGCCCAGCGGGTCGGTCGCGTGGCGCGTGGTGTGCGAGGGCTCGTAGTAGGCGTGCTCGACGAACTCCTCGAGCCCGATGTTGATGTCGGTGAGGCGGGTCGTCACCAGCTTGCCGTCGATGACCGCTCCGGGAGTCGACCAGCGCTTGTCGCCCCACTCGTTGCAGTTCTCGTAGGTGCCGTCGTAGGCGTACGGGTCGTCCCAGTAGCCGGCGTCGATCATGGTCATCGGACGCGAGCCGACCTGCATGTAGCGCTCGTCGGCCTCGTAGAAGAAGGCCGGGATGTCGTCCCAGACGGCCATCATCCGCTGGGCGTAGTCGAAGATGCGACCCAGCTTGGAGTGGAACTCGTTGAGCGTCTGCAGCGTGAGCGTCGTCGAGACCCCACCGGGCACGACGTTCTGCGGGTGGGGGTACTTGCCGGTGAGGATGACGACGATCTCGCGGGACAGGCGGGTGAAGTCCAGGCCCTCGCGGTAGAGCGAACCGGTCAGCGGGTTGAGCGCGACCATCAGGTCGGACATCTTCTTGAAGCCGTGGATGTGCGCGTTGGGGCACGGCCACGACTCCGCCAGCGGCCACAGCTCCGGGTTGGACGCCTTGATGACCGACTCCGAGTAGTCCGGTCCGGCCAGCAGGTAGAGGTGCAGCGGGTTGTCGTAGCCCATCTCGGCGGCCTGCTCCATGTTGCGCACCACCGTGCCGAGCGGCGGCGGCTTGATCCCCATCGCCATCTCGATGGCGTAGGCGGCGCAGTGCGCGTGCACGCCACCGCACACGCCGCAGGCCCGCGAGGACACGAAGATGGCATCGCGCGGGTCGCGGCCCATGAGGATGAGCTCGTAGCCGCGGAAGAGCGTGGCCTGCGCGTGGGCGTCGAGGTACTCACCGTTGTCCAGGTCTGCCTGGACGTGGAGCGCCAGAGCACCCGCGATGCGGGTGATCGGGTCCATGTTGAGGTCCTTGATGTGCCCGTTGCGCGCGACCAGCCGCTTGATGCGCTCCTCGCGCTCGGTCTCCGTCACCTCGACGTGGTTGGGGGTGGAGTTGGTGTAGCCGTACGGGTTGGCGCCGCCCCGCAACGTCGCGTTGCCGCGACCGTCGAACGAGACCGGCAGGGTCTTGAAGCACATACAGGAACTCCTGGAGTCAGGCCCTGCGCAGCGCAGGGGAAGAAGAGGTGCTCACGATCAGGGGCAGGGAGGAGTGCGCGGACGCTAGCGACGTCCTGGCATGGCCTTCTTCGAGCTCTCGCCGGACTTGAAACCACGCGCCTGCTCGGGGTGGCGACCGTCGCCGCCGTCGTCGCCGATCTTGCCCCAGGCCGCGCCGTCGTTGGTCGCGTTGTCGTTGAAGCGGCGCATCTTGTCGTAGAAGTGGTGGGTCACCTCAGCCAGCATGCCGGGGTCGGACTTCTCGCGACCGAACCCGGACGTGACCTCGCCGGTCTTGTCCCAGCGCACCTCGCGGTTGAGGTTGTTGTTGCTGAACTTGCGCAGCGGGCGGATCAGGCTGCCGGTCATCCGGGAGACCGTCGTCGACGCCAGGGAGCCGGGGGGACGCTTGTAGAAGGGGGTGAACTTGTCCGGGAAGCCGGGCATCGTGCAGCCGATGCAGGCCGCGCCGGCGTTCATGCAGCCACCGATGCCGCGGACGGCGCCGCGTGAGGTGATGTTGCAGTTGACGACGGGGCCCCAGCAGCCGAGCTCCACGAGGCACTCCGGGTCGCCGAACTCGTGGGCGAACTGGCCTTCCTCGTAGTAGGCGCCACGCACGCAGCGACGGTGGACAGTCTCGCCGAACAGCCAGGCCGGCCGGCCGAGCTCATCGAACTCGGGGAGGGGGCCGAAGCCCTGGAGGAAGTAGCAGACCGCCGCGATCGTCTCGGTGAAGTTGTCCCCGATGGGCGGGCAGCCCGGGATGTTGACGATCGGTACACCGAGGACCGAGCGGTAGTCCTTGCCGAGGAAGTCCATGAGGCTCATGGCGCCGGTGGGGTTGCCCTCCGCCGACGGGATGCCGCCCCACGTCGCGCAGGTGCCGATGGCGACCATCGCGGCGGCGTTGATGGACAGCCGGGCCACCCACTCGGTCGTGCTGACCGGGCGCAGCTCGCCGCCCTTGCCCCACGGCTCCTCGCCGGCGGCGGACCAGTAGCCGCCCTGGTCGAAGGCGAGCAGCTCGTCCATGATCGAGCCCTCAAGGATGACCACGTAGGGCGCGTTGAGGGTGCCCTCCATCGCCTGCTCGGCCGCCCGCATGTAGTGGGCGCCGGACTCCATGTTGATGACGGGGTGGTGCAGGATGACCCGCGGAATGCCGGGGTGGGCACCGAGCATCATGCTCTCGACGGTCGGGTTGGTCGCGCCCGTGGCGGCGACGCTGCAGCCGTCGCAGCTCGCCCCCGCGAACCAGAAGGCGTGCACCTTCTCCAGCGGACCGAACCGGGTAGCCGCGGTCGCGATGGCAGCCGGGGCCAGCATGTCCTCCATGTAGGCCCCGGTCGGCATCCCGAAGGCGCCGATGTGGTCGAGGTCGTGGAAGCCCACCGCACGGCCGAGACCCTCGAGCAGCTTCTGAGCGGGGCTGCCCGGAATGAGGTCCCGGTGCTGGTTGTGGTAGTCGATCATCTGTCGCTCCTACGGGTCAGGACGAGTGTGCGGTCGGTCACAGCTGGTCGTAGATGCACCATACACATAGTTGGGCCTTGTAGCGCACCCCACGGGGGCCTCGGTTTGTTCCGCTTCTGGAGGTTATGGGGTTCGCGCGATTCTGGCTACGGCCCTCGCCGCGGCACTGCCCCGATCCGTCACTGGACACACGTGCGCGCCGGCGGCCGGACCGCCACAGACGCCTCCACCGGGGTAGCCTTCGCCTGTGGGGCGTGGACCGACCACGGGTTCCCGATCCGGACGAGCACACCGCAGGGACCGCGCAGGCTGAGGCGGGTCAGGCACAGGCCGCTCTCAGCCCACCGTCCCTGCACCGACGACAAGAAGGCGCGAACATGGAGCAGCTCCATCCACCCAAGTCCGAGGCGCTGCGCGATCTGTACTGGCGCAGCGAGATCCTCCAGGTCATGTACTGGCTGAAGGGCGAGGGGCTCGGGGACGTCGTCGACGCCCCGCTGCTGGAGCGGTTCCTCGGTGTCGACGCCGCCGTCGGGGTCACCTACCTCGACCGCCTCGTGCTGGACGGCTATCTCGACATGGCCCGGGGCGGCTACGCGATGTCGGAGATCGGACTCGCGGAGGGCAAGACCGAGTTCGCTCTCAGCTTCGCCGACCTCACCCGTCCCACCCACGGCGAGTGCAGCGCCGACTGCTGGTGCCAGAACTCGCTCGAGGAAGCCGCCGCGTGCGCAGCAGAGAGGCACAAGGGATGACCGCCCCGGAGAGCGCCCTCGTCGACCTTCCCCGCAACTACCTGCGGCCGTGCCTGCTCCTGGTGCTGGCCGAGGGCACCTCCCACGGCTACGAGCTGCTCGAGCAGGTCGCCGCGCTCGGCTTCGACCACGTCGACCCGGGTGGCCTCTACCGGTGCCTTCGCGCGATGGACAGCGAGGGGCTGGTCCGCTCGACGTGGGAGCCGTCCACCTCCGGCCCGGCTCGTCGCACCTATGAGCTGACCGACGAGGGTC
The DNA here is from genome assembly GCA_030447385.1 of Mycobacteriales bacterium. Classification (GTDB taxonomy): domain Bacteria; phylum Actinomycetota; class Actinomycetes; order Mycobacteriales; family SCTD01; genus SCTD01. Next base: position 108,317 of record JAUJOY010000002.1, on the reverse strand, counting down.
GTGAGTGGCTGCATGTCGTCGCCGGCTCCCTGGCCGAGGTCGCGCGCTCGCTCACGACCTACCGCCGCCGCTACCAGCAGGTCGTCGGCGCCGCGGAGGCCGTGCGTTGAGGCTCGCCATCGCCGGCAAGGGCGGGGCGGGCAAGACCACCCTCAGCGCCACGCTCGCCCGCCTGGCTGCCCGGTCGGGACTCGGCGTGGTCGCCCTCGATGCCGACGCGAACCCCAACCTGTCGGTCGCGCTCGGCATGCCGCTCGAGGCCTCGGCGCAGCTGGGTCCGGTGCCCTCGACGCTGGTGTCGCGGAAGGTCGGGGGAGCAGGCCTGACTGAGCCGATCGACGACGTCCTGGACCGGTTCTCCCTCCGGGCGCCTGACGGCGTGCGCCTGCTCGGCATGGGCTCCCCGGCGCACGCCAACGAGGGCTGCCTGTGCTCGGCCCACGCGGTGGTCTCCTCCCTGCTCGAGGACCTCGGGGCGCCCGAGCGCTTCGTCGTGGTCGACATGGAGGCCTCCCCCGAGCACCTGAGCCGTGGCACGGTGCGCCACGTCGATGCGATCTGCCTGGTGGCCGAGCCCTACTACCGCTCGCTCGAGACGCTGCGGCGCATGAACGCGCTGATCAGCGAGCTTCCGGTGGCGCGGGTGGCCGTCGTGGCCAACAAGGTGCGGTCGGCGGCGGACGAGCAGGCGATCCGGGAGTTCTGCGACCGGCACGACCTCACCATCGCGGGGGTGGTCCCGTGGAGCGACGAGGTCGGGGCGGCGGACCGCGCCCGGGTTCCGGTCGTGGACTGGCCAGGGGCCAAGGAGTACGTCCGCGCGGTGAACGAGCTGGCCGAGCAGTTCGGCGTCGTCGCGAGCTCCCGCTAGCAGGGCGGCGGGCGCGCTGCCCGTGCGCCTGCACCCGACGTCCCGGCAGGCCCTCGCTCCGGCGGGGGCCTGCCGGCGTCAGCGGGCCTTGCGGCTGCGCGGGTCCAGCGCGTCGCGCAGGCCGTCCCCCAGCAGGTTGAAGCCGAGCACGGCCAGGCTGATGGCCAGCCCGGGGTAGGCCATCAGCGTCGGCTCGCTCTGCAGGAACAGCCGGCTCTGGTTGATCATGGTGCCCCACTCCGGGGTGGGCGGCTGGGCTCCCAGGCCGAAGAAGCCGAGCGCTGCGAGCGCCAGGATCATCCCCCCCACCTGCAGGCTCGCCAGCACGACGACCGGCGACACGACGTTGGGCAGGATGTGCCGGAGCATCAGCCGTCGTCCGCTGGCACCCAGCGCGACTGCCGCCGTCACGTAGTCGCGCCGCCGGGCCGACACCACCAGCCCGCGCACCACCCGGGCGTACTGCGCCCAGGAGATGGCGATCAGCGCAAGGAAGACGTTGCGGATCCCCGGCCCCAGGGTGCCGACGACCGCCAGGTAGAGCAGCAGCGGCGGGAACGCCAGCAGCACGTCGACGATGCGCATGAGGATGCTGTCGACCAGGCCGCCGTAGAAGCCGGCGAGCAGGCCCACAGCGATGCCCACCACCGTCACCACGGCTGTCGCCAGGCAGGCGATGCCGAGGGACCAGCGGGCTCCGAACAGCAGTCGGCTGAGCACGTCGCGCCCGAGCTCGTCGGTGCCGAGGGGGTGGTCCCGGCTCGAGCCGGCCAGCCGGCCGGTCGCGTCGACGACCGTCGGGTCGTGCGGAGCGAGCAGCGGGGCGAACACCGCCGCGAGCCCGAGGATCACGACGATGGCGAGCCCTGAGGCAGCCAGCGGGTCACGCAGCAGCGTCCGCACCGGCCGGTGCACCGGTCCGACGAGGTCCTGCGCGACGCCCGGCCCTCCGGGCAGGTCCAGCGGGAGCGCTGTGGCGGCCGGCAGAGCGGTCATGCGGCATCCAGCCGGATCCGCGGGTCCAGTGCGGCCTGCAGGAGGTCAACGACGAGGTTGACCAGGAGGAACACGGTTCCGGTGAACACCACGAAGCCCTGGATGACGGGGTAGTCGCGGGCGAAGATGGCGTCCACCACGAAGGTGCCTACGCCCGGCAGCGCGAAGATCGTCTCCACGATCACCGTGCCGGTGACGAAGCCGGCGAGCACGATGCCGGCCACGGTCACCACGGGGAGCAGGGCGTTGCGCAAGGCGTGGCGCAGGATGACCGACCAGGACGGGAAACCCATCGCCCGCGCGGTGCGCACGTAGTCCTCGCCCAGGATCTCCAGCATGCTCGACCGCGTCAGGCGCATGAGGCTCGCCGTGGTCCCGAGCGCCAGCGTGAGCACGGGCAGGACGAGGTGCTGCCAGGTGCCCCTCCCGGCGACGGGAAGCAGCCCGGCCTGGACCGCGAGCACGATGATCAGTGCGTACGCCAGGACGAAGGTCGGGACCGAGTCGCTCATCAGGGCGGCCAACCGCGACCCGTGGTCCATGAAGGAGTTGCGGCGCACCGCCGAGAGCACGCCGATCGTCACCGCGATCGTCAGGGCGAGCGCGAAGGCCGGCAAAGCGATCGTCAGGGTCGTGGGGACCCGCTCCACGAGCTCGTTCAGCACGGGCTCCCCGCTGCGGAACGACGTACCGAGCTGGCCCTGGAACAGCCCCAGCACGAACCGGCCGTACTGCACCGCCTTGGGGTCGTCCAGGCCGTTCGCCTCGCGGAACTCCTGCAGCTGCGCCTCGGTCGGCGGCTCGTCGAACTGCCGATCCAGGATGAGCTGCGCCGGGTCACCCGGTGCGAGCCCGGCGAGCACGAAGGCGGCCAGCGAGATGCCCAGCCAGGTGGGCACCAGCGCGAGCAGGCGCCGCAGGACGTACCGCGTCACGGCGTCGGCGCCCGACCCGCAGCCCGCGTCACTTGGCCATGAAGGCCGATGCCCAGCGCTGGTTGGTCCCCGACGGGTGGATCTGGACGCCGCGCACCTTGTCGTTCATGGCGTAGATCCGGTAGTTGCCCGAGAGCGGGATGCCCCCCACCTCTACGTCGACCAGCTCGTGCATCGCCTCCGCGGCGGTGCGGCGCAGCGTCGTGTCGTCCTTGGCCGACAAGGTCTGGGTGATGAGGTCGTCGAACTTCGTGCCGGCTCCCGGCGCGATGATCTTGGCGTTCTTGCTGGTCGCCTGGGAGTACCACCGCAGGGCCATGAGGAAGGCCGGGTTGGCGTCATTCTGGTTGGGCTGGGAGATGTCGAGGTCGTAGTCGCCGGTGTCGAGCGCCTTGCGATAGGCCCCCGCGTCCAGCTGCTTGATCTTGGCGTCGATGCCCACGGCACGCAGCTGGGCCTGGACGAACTCGACATTGCTGAGGTCCACGCGGGAGAAGATGATCGACACCTCGAGCGGAGCGCCGTCCTTGGTGCGGACGCCCTCGCCCTGTCGGGTCCAGCCGGCTTCGTCCAGGAGCCGTCCGGCCTCCGCCTTGTCGTACGGCACGCCCTTCACCATGTCGGCGAAGTCGCCGAGGATGGCCGGCGGCGCGACGGTGCTGACCTTCTCGGCGTTCCCGGCCAGGACGCCCCCGACGAAGGTCTTGGTGTCGATGGAGGCGGCCACGGCGCGCCGCAGGCGTACGTCGTCCAGCAGCTTGGGCACACCCGCGTCAGTGCGCCGGGCGACGTAGGCCATCAGGACGCTGCCGACCGGCGACTTCTCGATCTTGGTGCCGGGGCGGCCCTCCAGCGTCGACAGGACCCCCTGCGGGACGTCGGTGACGAGGTCGACCTCGCCGTTCTGCAGCGCCAGCAGGCGGGTCGCGTCGTCGGGGAAGAAGCGGAAGGTGATCTTGTCGAGCTTCGGCTTCTCACCCCAGTAGTTGTCGTTGCGCGTGACGACGAGCTGCTGCTGAGCCGCGTAGTCGGCCACCTGGAAGGGCCCGGTGCAGGTGGGCTTCGGGTCGTTCAGCGGATCCTCACCGGGCGGCAGAACGGCGTAGGTGGGGTGGTTGATCTGCTCGACGAGCCGCAGGTTGGGCTTGGTGGGGGTCACGTCCACCGTCTGGTCGTCCACGACCTTCGCCGACTCGGGTCCGAGGAAGCTGAAGCCGATCGAGGGCTTGGCGACGGTGTAGTCGATGGATGCCTTGACGGCCTCGGCCGTGACCGGCGACCCGTCGCTGAAGGTCCTCGCCTTGTCCAAGGTGAACCGGTAGGTGTTGTCACCGACGAGCTCCCACGACTTCGCCACCATCGGCTCCAGCGAGTAGTCGGTGCCCAGGCGCACCAGCGTCTCGCAGACGTCGGCGTTCAGCGGGTAGTTCGGCCGCCGCTTGCGGTCGCCCTCGTCGTCGATCCAGGGGTCGGCGGCGACGCCCACCCGCAGCTCCTGCTTGGCCGCGGGCTCCGCCGAGCCTCCTGAGCTCCCACCGCCCCCGCCGCAGGCCGTGGCGGCGAGGCCGAGCACCAGGCAGGTGGTGAGGGCTCGGGAGCGGCGACTCGTCAGGTGGGCGGGGCGGATGGACACAGGGTCGGGTCTCCTCGGGGCGGCGGCTCAGTCGATGTGGGCTGGCGGCAGAATGCCCGGAATGTAATCAGGGGTTCACCACTAGGTAAGTGCGCACCGCACCTACCCGGCGTCCGGGGTGGACCCGGAGGTCCCGGCCGGCGAGCCGGGCGGGGCGGTGCTGGCGAAGTGGCAGGCGGAGGGGTGGTCGCTGCCTTCGCGGACCACGAGCGCCGGCACCTCCTCGGCGCACTCCGGTGCCGCCTTCGCGCAGCGGGTGCGAAACCGGCAGCCCGACGGCGGGTCGGTGGGATCGGCCACCTCGCCGACCAGCAGGGTCCGCGAGCTGCGCCGTTCCGGGTGGGGGGATGGCACGGCCGCCAGCAGCGACTGCGTGTAGGGGTGGGTGGGGCGCTCGTAGACCTGCTCCCGGGTCCCGAGCTCCACGATCTTCCCGAGGTACATCACGGCGACCCGGTCGCTGATCTGCCGGACGAGCGACAGGTCGTGCGAGATGAACAGGTAGGTCAGGCCCAGCTCGCGCTGCAGTTGATCGAGCAGCCCCACGACCTGGGCCTGGATGGACACGTCCAGGCTCGAGACCGGCTCGTCCAGGACGAGCACCCGGGGGGAGAGGGCGAGGGCTCGGGCGATCCCGACGCGCTGACGCTGCCCGCCGGAGAAGTCGGACGGCAGCCGGTCGGCGGAGGCCGGGTCAAGGCGCACCATGTCCAGCAGCTCGGCGACGCGGCGCCTGCCACCGGAGGACCGGTAGCACCCGGCGATGCGCAGGGGAGCAGCCACGATCTCCCCGACCGTCATTCGCGGGTTCAGCGAGGCGTAGGGGTCCTGGAAGACCATCGCCAGCGCACGGCGGACGCCGCGCAGAGCCCGGCCCCGGGCCCTGGTGATGTCACGCCCCCCGAAGCGCACCCGCCCGGCCTGCGGATCGACGAGCCGGACGATCGTGCGGGCGAGCGTCGACTTGCCACAACCGGACTCGCCGACCAGCCCGAGGGTCTCCCCGGGAAGCAGGCTGAGGCTCACCCCGTCCACAGCCCGCACCACTCCCCCGCCCGGGTTGGCGTAGTGGACGGCGACGTCCTCGACCTCCAGGACCGGGGGCGCCTCGGCAACCGGGCGGCGCTCGGCCAGTGGCCGGTCCAGCCGGGGAAGCGCGTCCAGCAGGGTGATCGTGTGCGGGTGGCGAGGAGCGGCGAACACCTCCTCCACCGTCGCCGACTCCACCACGCGGCCGGACTGCAGGACGCTCACGCGGTCAGCGAGCTCGGCGACCACGCCCAGGTCATGGGTGATGAGGACCGCTGCCGCGCCGAGCTCGTCCCTGGCGCGGCGCAGCACGTCGAGGATCTGAGCCTGGATGGTCACGTCCAGCGCGGTGGTGGGCTCGTCGGCGATGAGCAGGGGCGGGTCGTTCGCGATGGCGATCGCGATCATTGCGCGCTGGCGCATCCCCCCGGACCACTGGTGCGGGTAGTCCCGCACCCGCCGGTCGGGGCGCGCCACCCCGACCCGTTCGAGCAGCTCCAGCGCCCGGGTCCGCGCCTGCCGGTCCGCCAGGGCTGAGTCGTGCACCAGGAGGGCCTCTGCCACCTGGTCGACGACCCGGAAGGAGGGGTGCAGCGAGGTCATGGGGTCCTGGAAGATCATGCCGATCTCCCGCCCGCGCAGCGCCCGCAGGTCCCGCGTCGACAGGGTGAGCAGGTCCCGCCCGTTCAGCAGGACCTGACCGCGCACGGTGCAGTAGGGCGCGGCCGGCAGGAGCCCGACCGCTGCGAGCATCGAGACCGTCTTGCCCGAGCCCGACTCCCCCACCACGCCGAGGGTCTCGCCCGGATGGACATCGAGGTCGATGCCGTCGACCGCGCGTACGACTCCGCTTCTCGCGTGGAACTCGACCACCAGGTCGCGCACCGAGAGCAGCGGTGTCGCCCCCGCCGCTCTCACCGGCGCCCGGTGAGGGCGTCGGTGACCGCGTCGCCCAGGAGGTTGAGCCCGAGCACGGCCAGCAGGATCGCGAGCCCAGGGAACAGCGACAGCCACCACGCGACGCGCAGGAAGCGCTGCGCCTCGCTGGCGAGGGTGCCCCAGCTCGTGACGTTCGGGTCGCCGAGCCCGAGGAAGCCCAGGCTCGCCTCGATCAGGATCACCTGCGCGACCACCAGGCCGAGCAGGGCGATCCCGGGGGGCAGGGCGTTGGGGAGGATCTCCCGCAGCAGGATCCGCGTCCGGGAGGCCCCGTGCACCCGTGCCGCCTCCACGAACTCCCGGTGCCGCAGGGCGAGCACCTCGACCCGGATGACGCGGGCGAGCAGCGGCCAGGAGGTGACGCCCAGCAGCAGCACCAGCCGGTCGAGTCCGGGGCCGAAGAAGGCGATGACGACCAGCGCCATGAAGAACCTGGGCAGGACCTGGAACAGCTCGGTGATGCGCATCAGCGCGTCGTCCACCCAGCCGCCGAAGTAGCCGGCCCACAGGCCGACCGTCGTCCCGATGACGATGACCATCGCCGCGACGCTGGCCGCGACGATCAGGGACGTGCGGGCGCCGTAGATCACCCCGCTGAGCAGGTCCCGGCCCAGGGCGTCGGTGCCGAAGGGGTAGGCCCCGGAGGGCGCTGTCAGCGGCGGTCCGTCCACGGCGAACGGGTCGGTCGGCGCCAGCAGCGGCGCCAGCAGCCCCGCCGCGACCAGCAGCAGCGACAGTCCCGCCCCGACAGCTCCGCCGGGGGTACGCAGGCTCCGCACCAGCAGCCGTGGCCGGCGGCCGACCGGGGTGGCGGCCGGCTGCGCGCCCGCGAGCTCAGCGGTAGCGGACACGCGGATCCAGCCAGGCGTAGAGGAGATCGGTCAGCAGGTTGGCGACGACCACGGTGACGGCCACCAGCAGGAAGACGCCGAGCACGACCGGAGCGTCGCGCGCCTGCATCGCGGTCACCAGCAGGCGCCCGATGCCCGGCCAGCCGAAGACCACCTCGACCACGACGGCTCCGGCCACCAGCTGCCCGGTGCGCCCGCCGAGGACGGTGACCACCGGGAGCAGCGCACGGCGCAGGGCGTGCGACAGGACGACCGTGCGCTCAGGGACGCCCTTGGCCCTGGCCGTGCGGATGTGGTCGCGCCGGAGCTCGTCGAGCAGCCCCACCCGGGACAGCCGGGAGACGGCGGCGACCTCCTGTGCCGCCAGGGCGAGCGCGGGCAGGACGAGGTGGTGGCCGACGTCGAGCACGTGGGACAGCCCGGTGGCCGAGCTGCGGGCATCGGTCATGCCCTGCACGGGGAACCAGCCGGCCCGCAGCGCGAGCAGCAGGATGGCCAGCTGCCCGAGCAGGAAGACGGGCGCGGAGTACATCGCCAGGGTGGCCAGCGTGACGGTGACGTCGGGCCAGCGCCGCCGGCGGGTGGCGCTGAACACGCCGATCGCGACCCCTGCCACGGTGGAGAAGACGAGCGCGGTGCCGGTCAGCAGCAGCGTCGCCGGCAGGCGCTCGGCGATGACGTCGGAGACCGGTCGTCCGAGGACGTACGACGTGCCGAGGTCTCCCCGCAGCACGTTGCCGGCGTACGTCGCGAGCTGCGTCGGCAGCGGCTCGTCCAGCCCGAACTTCTCCCGCACGAAGGCGTAGTACTCGGCGTCGCCGTTCTCGCCGGCGAGGGCGAGCACGGGGTCCCCGGGGGCGAGGTGGATCAGCAGGAACCCGACGAGCAGGATCGCCGCCGCCGTGGGCCCGAGCTGCAGGAGACGCCGGACGACGTACCTGCGGGTCACCCGCACCCCTACGTCGTGCAGGAGGCCGCCTCCGCGAAGTGGCCGGACGGGGTGAAGCCCTTGCACGTGTTGGGGAAGACCCGGTTGGCCTCGGTCTCGACGATCCAGAGGTAGGGCAGGTCCTGGACCAGCTTCTCCTGCAGGGTCCGGTAGATCTGCGTGCGGGCCTTCGGGTCGACGGTCGTGCGGGCGTCCTCGAAGAGCTTGTCGACCTCAGGGTTGCGGTAGGCGGAGGAGTTCGAGAACGGAACCGGCCCGATGTTGGAGGTGACGTACATGCGCTTCACCCCGATCTCCGGATCGACTCCGTTGCAGTAGCTGATGATGTTGGTGTCGAAGTTGCGCGCCTTGAAGACCGTGTCGGCGAAGACCGGCGGCTCGAGCGGCTGAAGCATGACGTCGGCACCGACCGAGGTCAGCTGCGCGCGCAGCAGCTGGGCGTAGGCCGAGAAGGTCGGGAAGTGGGTGAACCCGAAGGCCAGTGGCGTGCCGTCGGGGACGCCCGCCACCCCGGCGGAGGTGCGGGTGCCGCCGCCCTGGCGCTTCCACCCGGCCTCGTCGAGCAGCCGCTCGGCCTCCGCCCGGTCGAACTCGGGCATGCCCTTCAGGCCGCTGGCGTGGGCGAACGGGATGCCGCTGGAGATCGGGGCCTCGGCCACCCTGCCCTGGCCGAACAGCACCCGGTCCACGAACTGGTCGCGGTCGAGCGCCGTGCCGAGCGCCCGACGCAGCCGCACGTCCTGGAAGAGGGGGCGGTCCAGGTTGAAGCTGACGGTCATGATGCAGTTGGAGCCACCGGGGTTGAGCGGGGTCGTGATGAAGTCGTACTTGCCGGAGCTCTTCAGCCGCGGCAGGTCGGGGCCGGGCGTGCCGAACAGCCAGTCGACCTCGCCCGCCTCCAGGGCGACGACCTGGTTGCCCTTGTCGGGGATGACCCGCATCACCACCTCGTCGAGGTAGGGCAGGTCCTTCTTGAAGTACTCCCGGTTGGCCGTGAACCTCAGCTCCGAGCCCGGGGTGTAGGACACCAGCTTGAAGGGACCGGTGCCGACGGGCTTGTTGTTGGCGGGGTTCTTCGCGACGTCGGTGCCCTCGTACAGGTGCTTGGGCAGGATCGGCGCCTCGGTGACGTCGAGCTGCTGCAGCAGGGGTGCGTAGGGCTGCTTGAAGCGGAACTCCACGGTGTCCGGATCCGGCGTGGTGATGGAGCTGAGCGCGGCCCCCACGGACGCGGCCGTACGGGAGTGGAGCTTGAGCAGCATCGTGTCGAAGGTGTGCTTGACGTCGGCCGAAGTGAACGGCTTGCCGTCGTGCCAGGTAACCCCGTTGCGCAGGTTGAAGCGGTAGAGCGCGCCGTTCTCCAGCACCTCCCACGACTCGGCGAGCTCCGGGACCTGCTCGAGCTTCGGCGTCAGCTCGACCAGGCCGCTGAAGACCAGCTCGCTGGCGGTGTGGGTGCCGCCGCTCGTGGTGATGGCGGGGTTGAGCGCCCCTGGGTCGCTGTCGAGAGCGACGGACAGCGTGCCGCCCTTCGCCGGCGCTCCCGAGGAGCGGGCGTCCGGACGGGTCTCGTTGCCCTCGTTGTCCGAGCCTGCGCAGGCGGTGAGCAGCAGCGCTGCGGCTCCCGCCAGTGCGACCAGCCGTCGAGCAGCCATGCAGCACTCCCTGTTCGCGTGACGAGGAAGCGACGACGCAGCAACGTTGTCGCTGCAGGAAGGTTAGTCGGAGAAGACCGTGGAACGTGGAACCGCCTACGGTGGGCCGGTGGTCCTCGCCTACCTGCCCAGCCCGCCGAGCGGCGTGTGGCAGGTCGGGCCCGTCCCGCTCCGGGCGTACGCGCTGGCGATCCTCCTCGGGGTCGTCGCGGCCGTTCTGATCGGGGAGCGGCGGTGGGTCGCCCGCGGCGGGACGCGTGGGCTCGTGACCGACGTCGCCACCATCGCGGTGCCGGCCGGCATCGTCGGGGCCCGGATCTACCACGTGGTCACGAGCCCGAGCCGCTACCTGGACGACCCGGTGGCGGCGCTCTACGTCTGGCAGGGCGGCCTCGGCATCCCGGGCGGCATCGCCGGGGGCTTCCTCGCCTCCTACCTGGTGCTGCGCCGGCGCGGGGCCTCGCGGGGTGCGTTCGCGGACGCGGTGGCTCCTGGCGTGGCCGTCGCGCAGGCCATCGGCCGGGTCGGCAACTACTTCAACCAGGAGCTGTTCGGGCGCCCGACCACCCTGCCGTGGGGGCTGCGCATCGACCCCGACAACCCCGACGCGGTCCCGGGCGCCGTCGCCTACCACCCGACCTTCCTCTACGAGTCCCTGTGGAACCTCGGCGTGGCCGCACTCGTCGTGTGGGCCGACCGGCGCTACCGGCTGGGGCACGGCCGGGCGTTCGCGCTCTACCTCGCCGCGTACGCCGTGGGGCGTGCCTGGATCGAGGCGCTGCGGATCGACGAGGCCCAGACCTTCTTCGGGCTGCGGCTCAACGACTACGTCATGGCGGTGGTGCTTCTCGGCGCCCTCGCCTACCTGTACGCCCGGCGGGGGCAGGGTCGGGAGACGCAGGTCGAGACCCAGCAGAAGAACAGCGAGTCGGAGGACGTGGCGGCCGCACCGTCCGCGTGAGAGATGCAGGAGAGCGTCAGGCTCCCGGCCTGTCGCGGCGCAGCGCCGGCGGCAGGAAGCGTGCGCCGGGACCGCTGCTGCCGGCGAGGTCAGCCGGGTTGGCGAGCGCGCACCGGCGCAGCGACAGGCAGCCGCAGCCGATGCAGGTCGTCAGGCCGTCCCGCAGGGCGACGAGACCGGCGATCTGCTCGTCGAGCCGCGCCCGCCACACGCGGGACAGGCGGGCCCAGTCCGCGGCGGTCGGGTTGCGCCCGTCCGGAAGTGCCGACAGGGCCCGGCCGATCTCCTGCAGGGAGAGCCCGACGTTCTGCGCCGCGCGGATGAAGGCGAGCCGGCGCAGCACGCTGCGCGGGTAGCGCCGCTGGCCCCCAGGGGTGCGCTCCCCCACGACCAGCCCCTCGCGCTCGTAGAACCGCAGCGCCGAGGTCGCGTGGCCGGAGCGCCGGGCGACCTCCCCGATCGACAGCAGGTCGTCCTGGCGCACCGCGACTCCTCACGCATGAAGGGCGGTTGAGTCTGACGGCGCTCGCGCCCCCGGCACAACTGCCCGGCAGGGCGCGTCGCTCACCGGTCCGGACGGTAGACCACCAGCGAACGGCTGGCCGCGCGCAGCAGCAGGTGCCCGTGGCCTGCGGCCGCCTCGCCGTCACGCGCCACCCGCAGGCCGCCCTGGCGCGAGCGGATGGCCAGCTTGGCCACGATCCGCTGCTCGTGCACCCGGCTGCGGCCGAGCTTGCCGGTCAGGACCGCGAGCGCGAGGCGAACCCGGGCGAGCGGGTGGTCGGCGTCGACGAGGCGGACGTCGATGCAGCCGTCGTCGAGGCGCTCGCGCCAGCTCGGGGCGAAGCCCGCCGGGTGGTAGTGGCCGTTGCCGGCGAACAGGGTCCACAGGCGGCGGGCCTCGCCGTCGACCTCGACGTAGACCGGCTGCGCGTGGTGCAGCACGCGCAGCAGCGCGTACGCCAGCGCCGGCCACTTGCCCACGAGGTGCTCGTGCTTCTCGCGCTCCTTCACCAGCTCGGGGTAGACGCCGAGCGCGAAGGTGTTGAGGAAGTAGCCGCCGTCGCCGTCCGCGTCTGAGCTGGCCAGCGTGACCGCCACCGCCGAGCCGGCATGGACCGCCTGCGCGGTGTCCTCCACACCGCGGATGCCGAGCTCGGCCGCGAAGTGGTCGAGCGTTCCTCCGGGGAAGACGGCGAGCGGCAGCCGGGCGTCGTACGCGATCGTGGCGGCGCGGCTCACCGTGCCGTCACCACCGGCCACCCCGAGGACCACCGCCCGCTCGGCGGCCTTCTGCAGCTCGACGGCCACGTCTGCCCCGGCGCCCGCGCGTACGACCTCGCACAGCGGCAGCAGGCGCTGCAGGTCGGCCTGCAGCTCGTCGGCGCGGTGGCCCGCTCCGGCCCGCTCGTTGACGACCACGACCAGCCCGTCCCCTCCCGGCAGGGCGGGGGCCGGGCTGCGCGTGGGCAGTGCGGACGCGGGCCGCTCCGGGCGTACGGGCCACGCGCGGCGTACGGCCAGGGCGGCGCCCACCCCCACACCCATCCCCACGGCCACGTCGGCCGGGTAGTGCACGCCCGTGTGCACCCGGCCGTAGGCCACGCCGGAGGCCACCAGCGCCACCGGCAGCGCCAGCAGCGGCTGCTCGAGCGCGACTCCCGTGGCGAACGCGGCGGCGGAGGCGGAGTGGCCGCTCGGGAACGACGACGTCTGCGGCTGGCGGAGCAGGCGGCGCGGGATGGGGACAGGGCGGAGGTCAGGACGTGCCCGGTCGGCCAGCAGCTTGGCCGGGATGTTGGTCGTGGCACTGGCGAGGCCGAGGGAGAGCAGCCCGCGCAGGGCCGCGCGGCGGCGGGCCGGGCCGGACAGCCCGAGCGCGATCCCGAGGCCGGTCCAGAGCACACCGTGGTCTGCCGCCCGCGTCAGCGGCGGCAGCACCCGGTCGAGCAGGGGGGTGTCGAGGGCGGCAGCGCGGCGGTAGAGCGCCAGGTCGACGGCGTCGAGCCGGGCGAGGACCCGGCTCACCGGTGCCGCCCGGCGTTGCGCACGCCGCCGGCGGGCACGTCGGGGTCCCCGAGCAGGCTCCGTCCTCGTCTCACGCGCCAGACGCTATGCCCCTCGCGGATCGCGTGGGGGCGGGCACGCTGACCCTCGGACCGGGCGGACCGACATCGACGGCGGCGGCGCGAGCCTGATCCGCCGGCTGCTGGGTAACCCAAGGGTCTCACCCCGGACGAGGAGCTGGTCAATGGTGCAGGTGTCCGTGGTCGTGCCGGTGCATGACCAGGAGGCCTGGTTGCCGGCTGCCCTGACCTCGCTGCTCGCCCAGACGCTGCAGGACTGGGAGTGCGTGGTCGTCGACGACGGCTCCCCCGGGGACGTGGCCGCAGGGCTCGCCGCCGCGGGCGACGACCCGCGTGTGCGGCTCGTGCGGCTCGCCGTCAGCGGCGGTCTGGGCGCGGCGCTGAACCACGGGCTGGCGCTGACCACGGCTGCGCTGGTGGCCTACCTGCCGGCCGACGACGTGTGGCACGCCCACCACCTCGAGGACCTCGTGACCGCCCTGGAGGGCGCTCCGGACGCACCGCTGGCCGTCGCCGGCGTCCGCCACGACGGCGACGCCAGCACTCCCGGCCAGATCGCCGGCGAGCCACTGCAGCTGGTCCAGGTGCTGCACCGGCGGACCGACGAGCGGTGGACCGAGCGGGCGGAGCTGACCACCGACGACCTCGGCCGGATGCTGTGGGACCGGCTGCTGGCGGGTCGGGAACCGGTGCGGACCGGCCGGGTCTCGTGCGAGTGGACCGCGCACCCCCGCCAGCGGCACCGCGTGCTGCGGGAGCCGTGGGGCGGGCTCAACCCCTACCGGGCCCGCTACCGCGTCCAGGAGCCGTTGCGACTGCAGAGCAGCGTCGGCCACCTGCACGACGAGGTCGAGCACTACCGTCGCTTCCGCGAGCGTCCGCCGGTGCCGCGCGCGGCCGACGGCTTGCGCATCCTGCTGGTCGGCGAGCTGGCCCACAACCCCGAGCGCATCCTGGCGCTCGCCGAGCGCGGGCACGAGCTGCACGGGCTGTGGACCGACACGCCGGTGTGGTTCAACACCGTCGGTCCGCTGCCCTTCGGGCACGTGCAGGAGGTCCCCCGGCACCGCTGGCGGGAGGCCGTGCGCGAGCTGCAGCCGGACATCATCTACGGGCTGCTCAACTGGCAGGCCGTCCCCTTCGCGCACGAGGTGCTGACCGCCGGTCTGGGGGTGCCGTTCGTGTGGCACTTCAAGGAGGGGCCCTGGTTCAGCCGGCAGCACGGCCACTGGGCCGAGCTGGTCGAGCTGCACCTGCGCTCCGACGGGGTCGTCTACTCCAGTCCTGAGCTGCGCGAGTGGTTCTCGGTGAGCGTGCCCGGCACCCGCGGTCGCGCCAGCCACATCCTCGACGGTGACCTGCCCAAGGCCGAGTGGCTGGTCGGCGAGCAGTCCTCGCTGCTGTCGGCAGAGGACGGCGACGTGCACACCGTCATCGCCGGGCGCCCGATGGGGCCGCCGCCGGAGGTCCTCGGCGCCCTCGCCGGAGCCGGCGTGCACGTGCACGTCTACAGCGAGAAGGCGCACAGCCAGATGCGCGACTGGGTGGAGGCCGTACGCCGGGTTGCTCCGGGGCACCTGCACCTGCACCCGCAGGTGGACCAGGAGGACTGGATCCGCGAGTTCTCGCAGTATGACGCGGGGTGGCTGCACGACATCCGCAGCTTCAACGGTGGCGACCTGCACGCCGCTACCTGGGACGACCTCAACTACCCCGCGCGGCTGGGCACCCTCGCGGCTGCCGGGGTGCCGATGATCCAGCGGGACAACTCCGGATCGGTGGTCGCCACGCAGAACCTCGTGCGCGAGCACGACCTCGGGGTGTTCTGGCGGGAGCCGGAGGACCTCGTGCAGGCGCTGCGCGACACATCCCGGATGGACGGGCTGCGCAAGAGCGTCTGGACGCAGCGCTCGCTGTTCACCTTCGACGCGCACGTGGACGGTCTGCTCAGCTTCTTCCGCGGCGTCCTGGCCGACGGGAGCTGAGGTCCACTCGCCTCGGCCCGGGGCAGCCCGCGGCATGAGCCCCTGCCTGTCGCGCCGCAACCTGCTCCGCGCGGCAGCCACCCTCGGCCTCGCGGGCTGCGCCGGGACTCGATCACGCCCCCGCCCAGCGCCCCAGGACGAAGGGGAACTCCGGCTGTCCGCCCGCGCGGATCCCGCCGCACCGCCGGCTCTGTCGCCGGGCACCACCGCCGCGCCACTCACCAACGGGCGGGAGGGGCTCGTGCACGTCCCGCGCGGAGAGGTGCGGGGGGTGGTGGTCGTGCTGCACGGCGCGGGGGGCAGTGCCCAGGCGGGACTGGACCTGCTGCTGGCGCAGGCCGACCGGCTGGGGCTGGTGCTTCTCGCGCCGGCCAGCATCGGCGCGACCTGGTCCGCCATCACCGGTGGCGAGGACCGGGACACACCTGCGCTGGACGCCGCGCTGGCCGACGTCCTCGCGCGCCAGCCGATCGATCCGGCCCGCCTGGCGGTTGCCGGGTTCTCCGACGGAGGGTCGTACGCCCTCACGCTGGGGCTCGCGAACGGCGACGTGTTCCCGAGCGTGGTCGCCTTCGCACCGGGGTTCGAGCGGGCCGACCGTCGGCGCGGACGCCCGTCGTTCTTCTTCACCCACGGCACCCGCGACGAGGTCCTGCCGATCGACCGCACCAGCCGGCCACTGGTCGCCGGGCTGCGCCGGAGCGGCTATCCCGTGACCTACCGGGAGTTCGACGGCGGCCACGGCGTCCCCGTCGCCCTGGCGGACGAGGCGGCGCAGTGGCTCCTGCGCCCAGGGTGACAGCGTCCTCGCCGCCGGGCCGGTGCGGCGGCGAGGCCGCGCGCGCCAAGGGCCGGCGTCCCCGCGGACACCGGCCCTTGCGTCTGTCGCGGATCAGCTGACGCCGACGGCCTCCTTGGCCAGAGCGGCCACCCGGGTCTGCGCGGCGCTGACGACGCTGCTGCGGTTCTTGTGGTTCTCCTCGAACGCGAGAATGGAGCGCACGTCCGCGGCGGTCTGCAGCTTCTTCACGGCGGGGATCGCGTCGGCCTGCGAGAACTCCTCGTAGCGCTTGATCGGCAGCTCGGAGGAGTCGAGCACGCCGAGCTCGCGACGCGTCTCGTGCACGGCCTCAGCCGTCTTGCGGTCACCGTCGCGCCGCGCGATCCGCTCGGCGCGCTGCAGCGAGGCGTTGCGCCCGGCGAGCACCACGTCGCGCAGGGCGCCGGTGACGAAGGAGGCCTTGTCGCTGACGTCGGAGAGCCGGCCGCGGGTGTTCTCCGCGTTCTGCTGGACGCTGTCGACGGTGCGGTTGACCCGGTCGGCGGCGAACCGGCCCGGGAGGTTCACCACCCGGGAGACGGTGCTGGCGACCTTCTGTGTGGGGGTGGACACCAGAGCGGCCGGACCGCCCAGCGCCTCCTCGGCCAGCACGGTGGTGAGCCAGTCGACGGTCGCCGAGTGCGCGGTGATGAGCCGCTCGGCGAGGCGGGCGGCCTTGGGCTGCTCGGCGGTCTGGGCCAGCACCTTGAGGTAGCGGGCCCGGTCGAGCAGCTGGTGCTCGAGCTGGAGGTCCTGCAGGAGCGCCTCCGAGAGCGGCTCAGCGGCCTCACCCGCGATCTTGAAGCCGGCGATGAGCCGACCGATGGCAGGGGTGAGGACGTCCGGGACGCCGCCGAGGTCACGCAGTGCCTCGGCGATCAGCTCGGCGCGCCGCTGGGCCTTCTCGCTGTTCTGGGAGAGCTCGCGCCGCACAGCCTCGGTGCGGGCCTGGGTGATGCGCGTCTGGGCGATGGAGATCTCGGTCTGGGTGAGCTGCAGCAGGGCGCGCAGCTGCTCGACGAGCTTGGCGGTGTTCGCCATGGGACATCATCCTCTTTGTCGGTGGTCGTGCGTTGTCACGGGCAGGTTGCCCTCCACACCGACGTGTATAACAGGAGCAAGCACCTTGCAAGCAGTGCTTTCGGTCACAGCCGGAGCCGTCCCTGCTGAGACCGGGCTCCGTCGAGCCGCCATGCTGCGGCCGCCCGTGCGCCAGCTGTTCCAGTGGCGCGGCGCCCACGAGGCTCAGGCGTCGCCGGCCACCTCCACCACGAGGCCGCTCCCGCCACAGGTGTCGCAGCTGCCCGCGCTCCGGCGGCCGGTACCGGCGCAGTCCGGGCAGGTGTTCTCGCCGACGTGGTCGCCGGGCAGGTCTGCTCCATGCGCCAGCGGTAGTCCCCCTGCAGGAGGAACGTCGGTCATGGTGCCTCCAGGAGGAGCGCGATGCCCTGGCCGACCCCGATGCACATCGTCACCAGCGCCCGCGACGCGGCGCGGTCGCTCAGCTCGATCGCAGCGCTCAGGGCGAGCCGGGCCCCGCTCATGCCGAGCGGATGGCCGAGCGAGATGGCGCCGCCGCCGGGGTTGACGTGCTCCGCGTCGTCGGGCAGGCCGAGCCCGCGCAGCACGGCCAGAGCCTGTGCCGCGAAGGCCTCGTTGAGCTCGACCAGGTCGATGTCCTTCATCGCGAGCCTCGTGCGGTCGAGCAGCTTGCGGGTCGCCGGCTCCGGGCCGATGCCCATCACCCGCGGTGCGACACCCACCGCCGTCATCGACGTGACCCGGGCGAGCGGGGTCAAGGCGTACCGCCTGACCGCCTCCTCGGAGGCCACCAGCAGGGCGGCCGCGCCGTCGTTGACACCGGAGGAGTTGCCCGCCGTCACGCTGCCGTCCGGGAACAGGGGGCGCAGGCGTGCCAGGGCGTCGAGCGAGGTCTCGCGAGGGTGCTCGTCGCGTTCCACCACCACCGGATCGCCCTTCGCCCGAGGGACGGGTACCGGGCTGATCTCCCGGGCCAGCCGGCCGGACGCGACCGCTCGCGCGGTGCGCTCCTGCGACCGGAGCGCGAAGGCGTCCTGGTCGGTGCGGGAGATGCCGTAGTCCTCGGCCACGTTCTGCGCCGTGGCCGGCATGGAGTCCGTCCCGTGCAGCCGCTCCATCTGCGGGTGGACCAGCCGCCAGCCGATCGTCGTGTCGTAGACCTGCGCCGCGCGGGAGAAAGCCGTCTCTGCCTTGGGCAGCACGAAGGGCGCACGCGACATGCTCTCGACACCGCCCGCCACGACCAGGTCGGCGTCCCCGGCGCGGATCGCCCTGGCGGCACTGCCCAGGGCGTCGAGGCCGGAGCCGCACAGGCGGTTGTGCGTACCGCCGGGCACCTCCACCGGCAGCCCGGCGAGCAGTGCGGCCATCCGCGCCACGTTGCGGTTGTCCTCCCCCGCCTGGTTGGCGCAGCCCAGGAGCACGTCGTCGACAGCGGCCCAGTCCACCGTCGGCAGCCGGTCGCACAGCGCACGCAGGACGTGCGCCGCGAGGTCATCGGGGCGCACGGACGCCAGTGCTCCGCCGTAGCGGCCGATCGGCGTTCGCACGCCGTCGACAAGGTAGGCGGTGCTCATGTCGGGTGCCTCCGGGGGGTCGAACCGGCCCTACCCACGGCGGATGCCTACCGACCCTTCGCCGGGCACGTGGCCGGGGCCACCGCCGGTGTCCGTACGCCCGAACGGGTGAACGTGCTGCTCAAGAAGTCGTTGGACCGGCCGATGTCCCCCGCATCATCCACGGGAGGAGCAAAGCAGGTGCTGGAGAAGACGTCTCGCAAGGAGAAGCTGCTGGCAGGAGCAGCCGGTACGACGCTGGCGCTCGGCCTGGCGGTGAGCGTCGGCGCCCTGCCAGGTGCCGGCGCCGGCAACCGCGACAGCGTGATGGTGGCCTCCCGCGTCGAGCAGGTGACCGCGGCTCCTGCCCTCCTCGTGGAGCCCCCTCCGGCTGCCGTGCCCCCGCCGGTGGCCGAGGCAGCTGCCCCACCACCCGTCGTAGCTGCGCCCACGGCGGCTGCGCCGAAGGCTCCCCCTTCGCGGGCTCAGGCGCGTACCGCGGCTGCGCCCAAGCCACCCGCCCGCGCAGTGGCGCCTCAGGCGCCCGCCGCAGCGGGCCCCGTCGTCGTCCCGGCGCCCCCCGTTGCTCCCGTTCTCGCTGCCGTACCCCGCCGTACACCGTCACCGGCCGAGGTCAAGCAGGCCATCGATGAGCTGCGGAGCCGGGTCGGCGGCCTGCTCCGGTTCGTCTCGCCCACGGCTACCCAGCTTCACCAGGGCGGAGACCAGGTCTGCACCGGCTTCGACAACGGCCAGACGTTCGAGCAGGTGCGGTCCGCCGGGCTCTCCAGCATCCCGAGCTCGGTCAAGGTGTCGCCGGAGAACGCCGACTGGGCGGTCCGCAAGCTCGTGACGCTGTACTGCCCCGGTCACGCCGGCAAGCTCAGCTGAGGGCGGAGGGCGTACGCGCTGGCCGGCAGGTCATCGACCGGCACCTGCGGCGCAGCGCGCCACCCTCGCCAGTGTGACGACGTCGAGCCGCGTCCCTGGCGCGAGCCCGAACGGGTCGTGCAGCACCGCGGGGAAGCCGTCGAACCCGTCCAGGACGAGATCGGCAGCGGAGAAGTCCTGGCCGCTGGTGTAGTCGTTGACGACGACCACGCAGGAAAGGCTCGCAGCTTTGGCCGCACGCAGACCCGCGTGCGAGTCCTCGACGGCGACCACGTCGGCGGCCGGGTCGATGCTCATGGCCTTCGCAGCCCGGAGGTAGGCATCGGGATCCGGCTTGAGGACGGTCGCGTCCTCCCCCGTGATCACGGCCTCGAAGCGATCCAGCCCGAACTGCTGCTCGAGCAGCCGCGAGACCCAGGCCTTGCTGCCGGTGGTGGCGACGGCCACCCGCACACCCTCGCTCGCGAGGTCGTCGAGCAGCTCACGCACGCCGGCACGCGGCTGGATCCGTCCCTGCTCGACCAGCTCCTGGAACAGCTCGGTCTTCCTGCGGTGCAGGCCGCGTGCGAGGTCGTCGCGCCTGCCCTCCGCCACACCCTGAGCGGTCAGGAAGGCGATCAGGCGCTGCTGCCCCCCCGGGACGGCGAGCAGCTCGCCGTAATCCTCAGGGGTCCACCGGTAGGGCAGCGAGAACTGCTCGAACGTGAGGTTGAAGGCCACCCGGTGGCCGTCCCGCTCGCTCTCCACCAGCGTTCCGTCCACATCCAGCACCACCGCCCGCAGCCCGTCCATCCGGCGAGTATCGCCTCTCGCGGCTGGACAGCGGGCCGGCAGCTGCTCGACCGCCAACCGCCGGTCTGGGAGGGTCCCACCGTGGACAAGGTCGACTACCGCAAGGGGAACTACCGGGCTGTTGCGGACCGTCTGCGGCCGGCGGCTGAGCTGCTCGCCGACTGGTGCGCTCCGCAGCCCGGGCATCTCGTCGTCGATGTCGCCGCCGGCTCGGGCAACGTCGCGCAGCTCTGCGCGTCACGGTCGGCGCGAGTCGTCGCCGTGGATCGCGTCCGGGAGCAGCTGCTGCTCGGGCGACAAGACGACGACGCGATCTACTGGGTCGTCGGGGATGCGCTCGACCTGCCGCTGGCCGACGACGTGGCGGACGCCGCGCTGTCGACCTTCGGCGTCATCTTCGCCAATCCCCCGGACCAGGCGGTGCGGGAGCTGACGCGGGTCTGCCGCTCGCGAGGCGTCGTCGGCGTCACCGCGTGGCCCGATGCCGGCTTCCAGCATGCCGCTAGGCAAGCCTTCCAGGAGGTCGGGGCCTTCGCCTCCGGCGGGCACGACCACCTCGCGGCGTGGGGTACGCCGGAGCGTCTTGCCCAACGACTGGGCCCGGTCGCGGACGAGGTCGAGGTCTGCACCGGAACCCTGCACGCGACGTTCCCGACGCTGGGTGACTGGTGGAGGAGCCGGGCCACCACACCACCGGTGATGACTGCCCGCGAGTGCCTGGACGACGCCGGCTTCGCCGAGCTGGCGCGCCGCCTGCAGGAGGCCGCTCGGCAGTTCGGGACGGAGACCGAGGACGGGTTCGTCCTGGAGGAGGGAGGAGGCCTATCTCGCGGCGCGAGGTCGGGTTCGCTGACGCGGCCCGCCCGCTGGGGCTGCAGCCGGTCGGTCCGCCTGCGGCTGGGTACCGGACAGGCATGACGACTCCAGGCGTACCCGTGTCCCTGCCCGTGGGCCGCTACGCGCTCGGCTCGTACCCGAACTACGAGCAGGCGCAAGCGGTCGTCGACCACCTGTCCGACCACGACTTCCCGGTGGAGACGGTCACCATCGTCGGTGCCGATCTTCGCCTGGTCGAGCGCGTGACCGGACGGATGACCCGTGGGAAGGCCGCTCTTGCAGGAGCCCTCTCGACCGGCTGGCTCGGCCTGCTGATCGGCCTGTTCATCGGGTTGTTCGCCGAGTCCGGAACCGCCCTGTTGGGCCTGGCGGTCTACGGGTTGCTGATGGGTGCGGCCTTCGGGGCGGTGCTGGGCTTCACCGCGCACGCGGCAACCGGTGGACGGCGCGACTTCAGCTCGACGACCGGGTTGGCGGCCACCCGCTTCGAGGTCCTGGTCGAGCAGGCTCGGGCCGAGGAGGCCGAGCGCCTCGTCGCCCAGCTGCGCTGACGGCCAGTGCACCCGGTGTCCCACGACGGCCCGGCGATCGTACGGTGTCGAGATGGCACCCTCCCAGGTCGCGGTCGGCCTCGCACTGCTGCTGCTGACCGGCTGCACCGGCGCACCGCCACCGCCCCGGACGGCCGCGCCCGTTCTCGAGCCGAGCGCCTCCGAGCCGCCGCCCGAGGCCACGGCCCCCGCGGCACCCCCCACCGCACCCGCCGCTCTCCCCCCGACCCCCGAACCCCGGCCGACCGGCGCACAGGAGCCACCTCCACCGGCCGGCAACCCGCCGGCGCTCGCTGCCCGCATCGTCCAAGCGGAACGGGCGATCCGCAGCGACGACAACGACGCTGCGCTCGCGACCGCCGGGCGGTTGCAGCAGGCGGCCTACCGTGAGCTCGCGAGGCAGCCGGAGTGGCGCCAACCGGTGCTCGACGCCGTCCCGGCCGACCTTCGTGGGGTCGTCCTCGCACACACCGACGCGACCCGCGACCTGCTGAAGCTGACCCGCGCGCAGAAGGCGCTTCCCGCCTGGCGGATTGTCGAGCCGCCGCCCCCCGCGGAGCTGCTGAGCCACTACCGCGCCGCCGAGAAGGAGTTCGGCGTCGGGTGGGAGTACCTCGCCGCGATCCACCTCTCGGAGACCCGGATGGGGCGCATCCGCGGCACCAGCCCGGCGGGCGCGCAGGGGCCGATGCAGTTCCTGCCGGCCACCTGGGCCGCCTACGGCCAGGGCGACATCGAGGATCCACGCGATGCGGTACGCGCCGCTGCCCGCTACCTGCGCGCCAGCGGCGCCCCCGGCAACATGTCCCGGGCGCTGTTCGCGTACAACCGCAGCGAGGCGTACGTGCGGGCGATCACCGTGTACGCGGAGCAGATGCGGGCCGACCCGCGCACCTACCGGGGCTACTGGCACTGGCAGGTCTACTACCGCACCGTGGACGGGGACCGCCTGCTGCCGGTCGGCTACGACGGCACTGCCTGAAGCGCGGAACCAGTGGGCGGCTCCAGGTCAGTCACAGAAGAGGAGGGTCGGCATCGATGTTCGGCCCGCCATATCGTCGTCACCGTGCTGACGCTGTCCCGCTCCTTGCGCCGTGCACCCCGGGTGAGCGGGTCATGAGCTGGTGCGGGCCCCGGTGGACCGGTACCAGACGACATGGCCGCCGGTGAAGTTCGAGCGGCGACCGCCGTCGGCAGGCCGTACTCATCCGTCGTCGGGTAGCCGAGCCGCCCCTGCTCCCAACCCTGCCCCGCCCACGCGTCGCGGATGGCCCCGTTAGACCGTGCGGGCGCCGGTGGAGGGGCTCCACGCACGGTGCCGCCCTTCGAACTCCGACAGCCGGCCGGCGCCGTCTGCACCGACGCGCTCATCGGAGGTGGGGTAGCGCAGGAAGCCGGTCTCGCCCCCGGCCGGGCGCCACCGCTCGCGGATGAGGCCGTGCACCTCATGGGCGCCGGTGCGGGCTCCACACCACCGTTCCCCCGCCGGACTCGCTGCACCGCCGTACGCGCGTGGGCTCGAGAACGAGAACGGCACCGTCGGAGCGCCGACTGCACGGAGGGCGCCGACGGCCGCGCGCGTCGCCGGGCCGCCGTCGCCCACCGCAGCCAGCCCGATGGTCGTGACGGTCGACGGGTCGGTGGCCGCTGCTCCCGCCGGCAAGGCGTGACCGTCAGCGCGAGCACGGGCTGGCAGGACGACGGTGGGCACGCGCACGGGGACCTCCGGGGGGCGAGGCAAGGGCACCACGCCAGCTTGCCGGCTGCGCGCCCGCGGCCGTTTTACCGAAGTCGCGGTGGCGGAGACCCGGGTGACGACGTCGCATGTCCGCCGTGACCGACGGGGAGCTCGACTACGGTTGCGCCCTCGTCGAGCTCCAGAGACGGCGTCATCTTCGATGCCGCACGAGTTCGCCCGTCAGCGCAGGTGTCGACGCCGCGGTAGGTCCGGGCTCGACCAGCGGCATCCAGCGGGCGTGTGGGACTGACCTACCCGCCGCGGCCACCCCCGTACTGGAAGATGTACAAGCCGAAGTCGCGATCGGAGGCGGCGACGTACTCCTTGCCGTCGCTGCCTGTGAAGACCTCGACGCCCCAGAAGTCGTTGCCGCCCTCGTCGAGAAAGGCGCCGACCTCCTCGATGCCGTCCGGGCCGACCGTGATCGCCCGCAGGCCACCGGCGTAGTAGGACAGGAAGGCGAGGTCGTCGCGCTGGTGCGACGTTGCGACCTCGTGCACCGACAGGTCGCGGCGGTCGTCGGCGAAGGCGATGTCGTGCGCCTCGGCGATGGCGTAGGTGTCGACCTGCTGCATCGTGGTGGCGTCGAGCAGCCGCACGTAGCCCCATCCGTCGAAGTACGCCCCGAAGGTCAACGTGTCTCCGACCGCCCCGACCTCGATCCCCGCTCGTTGTGAGCCCCTACCTGCGATGCAGGCGGGGTCGTCGTAGTCGACATCGAACATGGCGAGGCCCTGCTGTCGCGGCGCCACCCCGAACGTGGGGATGCCCGATGTCACGCTCACCGGAAGAGAGCTGTTGCAGCCCTCTGCCCCGGTTCGGTTGAAGATCACTGCGCCCAGGTAGCCGCCGGCCTTCTCGATGTTGGCCACCTTCTCGGTGAAGGTGCACACCCCCCGCTCGACAACGGCGATCTGCGTGCCGTTGCCCGCCGGAACTGCGGCGTCGGTGTTGCAGGCTCGGCCTCCGAACCTCGCCTGGCCGGTGATCCCCTCTCCCGGCTCGAGCTGCTTGGTGCCGCTGCCGGACGTCAGCAGCAGCTCGGCGTCGTCGGACACGTTGCGGGCGACGGTCCCGAAGGGGGAGAAGTCCTCGTCAGCCCCGATGACGAAGCGGTTGTCGCGGGTGAACTCCGCCTGATGGGCGTTACCCTCCGCCGGGACCGCCGTCCGGCCATCCGGCAAGAACAGGTTGTTCACCGTGCCCTGGCTGTCCGGGTTCGGGAAGTCGCTGTCAGACAGGTAGACGGGCGTCGTCGGGACGCCCGTGACGTCGAGCTGCACGTAGCCCCCGTCCCAATAGGACGCCAGCATGACCTGCCGGGCGTTGATCTCCTTCACGATGACGTCGTGGAGGAACACCTCGTTCAGATCCGCGTTCGGCTGCAGGATCTCGGGTGTCTGCTTGGCGAGGTCGTACTCGGTGACCAGGACCGGTCTGCGCGGATCTGTGATGTCGACGATGTCGACGTCGGCCGACTCCTCGTTGTCGACCATGACCGCGTACGCCTTGCTGCCCTCCTGCCAGGCGAAGACGCTGTGGGTCTGGTGCACCGACTGCGTGCGGTTGTTGCTGGTGTCGTCACCGAAGCCCTGGGTCAGCACCTCCGGAGCAGCCGGGTTGCTGACGCCGTAGATGTTCATGCCGCCGAACCCGCCGGGCTGCTTGCACCTCTCGTTGTTGGTCACCAGGATGTCGCCGCTGAAGGCAGGAGTGCTGATCGTCAGCGCCTGCACGCCCTCACCCGGGAAGCTGCCCTGCTTTGCGGGGATGAACGCGACCTCCCTGGGAGCCGTCAGATCGGCGATGTCGACCACGTGCACACCGGTGGACTCACACGTCTGCCGGCCCCCCGCAGCGAGGTAGGCGGTGCTCTTGTGGACGCCCACGTCAGCGATCCTGTCGTCCACGGCTCCGGCCATCTTCAGCTTGCTGACGACCCCGATGCTCTTGTCCGGGACCCTGGTGTGCCCCTCGGTCCCGCGGTCAGCCTGGTAGGCGCCGTGGCTGGCCGTCGCGTTGTGGCCAGCGTCCTTGTCCGCCGACGTGTGCGCGACGACTGCAGTAGCCACGATCATCACGGTCACGCCGCTGAGCGCGGTGATCTTCTCGAGTGGACTCAGTTCTCTGCGCAATGCAGATCTGTCTCCCGGAGGTGGGTTTCGACGCTGCCGTCAGGCGACCCGTCGGCACACGGACGTTCTCAACCACTGCGTGTGGCCCAACGAGTTGGTGGCCGGATCGGTGCCCCGCGTCATCATGGCCCTGGTCTGGCTGGCGCCTCGGGCGCCGCCGGGGAGCGTACGGCGCTGCCCTCGACCGCCGGACCAGCGGGCCCTGTCGGGCGAACAGGCCGGGCCCAGCGCGCCAGGAGCCGGTCAGGGCCGGGATTCTTGTGCCGTTGCCGTCCTCCGTCGCCGGACAGTGCACGTCGAGCAGTGCGCGCCTCATGTCTGCTGCGGCCACGAGGTGCGCTGCGAGCACTGCGCGCTGCTCAAGGCCTCAACATCGTCCGGGTCGTCGTCCCCCCTCGCCTCGCGACACGACACGCTCTGATGTCCCGAGAGGGTGGCCGCACGGTGACGGCGCTGTCTTGCTACTGGATGTCGTTGGCGACCGCCCAGACCAGCCAGTCTGCCGGGGACGCCTGCAGGTGCAGGTGGATCAGGCGGTTGAGCAGCGCCGAACTCATCGGGCGGACGATCGCGCTGTCGGTGCTGCGGTTGCCCGCGCCGATGACGATGCTGCCCTTGGGCATCGTGTAGCTGCCGATGCTCTGGTTGAGGATGAGCGAGTAGAAGCTCTTCTGCACGTCGTGCTTGGACCCGTTGATCTCGTCGAGGAACAGCACGTACGGGTCGGTCTGCGCAATCATCTCCGATGGGCAGAAGCGGGACTTGCCGTCGACGATCTGCGGCCCCCCGATGAGGTCCTCAGCGGCCAGAGGGTGCCGAGCAGGCTGCGCACGGCATGCCGAGCTCGGCGGCGAACTGCTCGATCAGGCTGGACTTGCCGATCCCGGGCGGGCCCACAGCATCGGCGGGCGTACGACAGCGACCGTCAGGACCAGCTGCGAGAGCCGCGCCGGGGTGACGGTGATCGTGGACTGCACAGCGACCCTCTCGAGCGGGGCGGCGAGGTTCGGCCGTCTCCACCATTGTGCGTCAGCGGCCCGCCGGCACACGGCGTCGGAACCTGCCCCCCGGAGGGGATAGGGCTGACTACACTTGCGCCATGCGGGAGTCGCCGCAGGTCACGGTGCGCGACCCACGCCGGCCCGGGGGGCCTCTCGGCTACCAGGACGACGAGGGCAGTGCCGACTATCTGGGTGACGACGGCAGGACGCTGTCGAGGAGCCGTCGCATCGGGTTGGGCGGGCTGCTGATCGGTTGCGCCGCAGGCTTGGCGGGCGGACACGCCTTCGACAGCCGGGGGATCGGTGCTACGCCCGGTGACTCGCCACCGGGGCTCGTGGTGGTCACCAGCCGCGACGTCACCGTCCAGCAGGAAGACGGCGTCCAGCCGCGCAGCGCCGTCGAGGTCACGCTCGGAAACACCGGTGGTGCGACGCTCCGGGTGCTCGGGGGGGACATCCGCGGCTCCGGGCTCTCATGGACCGCCGACCGGCCGCTCGAGCCTGGCGCGCAGCTCACCGCCGTGCTGGCCGATCCGGCCCCGTGCAGGAGTGCCACCGAGGGCGTCCCCTCGTCGGAGGCGACGATGGACGTTGACGTCGTCGAGGAGGGCGGGCGGCGCCGACTCGCCCTGCCGCTGCTCCCGACGTTCCTGCGCGACTACGACACCACTGTCCGTGCAGCCTGCGGCATGCCCGCCCTGTCCCAGGCGCTGTGGATCGCCGTGGGCGGAGGTCGCGGTGATGCCGGTCGGGCCCTGGCTGTGCCGGTCGTGCTGCAGAATCGCGCGGTGAAGCCGGTGCGGCTGCTGAGTGCGTCCTCAACGCTCGTGGGCACCTCAGCCGCGGTGCGTACCCGTACGGGGGCGGACGTGCTCATGCCCCTGACGTTGCCCGGCCGCAGCCTTGATCAGGGTAAGCGGGACGCCTGGACCTTCGACCTCGAGACCAGTCCGTACGTCCTCGCGCTCACCGCCGAGCGCGGCGCGTGCGCCGACCTGCGCGTGCGCGGCGGTGAGACGGTGAGCGTAGGCCTCCGCTACGCCTACGACAGCGACCCGCAGGAGACAGCGGAAACCTTCTTCGCGCTGGACCTGGCGGCCTTGATCGGCCGAGCCTGCGCGTAGGTGCCGGCAGGGCCGCTTCTACCGAACATCAGCGCCGACTCTCGGGGAGATTGGGCCGCCGTGTGCGGGGCTGGCGCTGCTCGTGGCCGGCGCGCAGGGAGCGGCCCTCCGGCGCCCGCTAGCCCTGGCGAAGGCCGGCGCGGGCGGCGCAGAGCAGCAGCGCCCGGTAGCGGTCAGCCGGCGCTCGAGCGCGTCGGTGAGCGCCTGCGAGCCGCCGCGCGGGTGCCACTGCCCGAACAGGTGGTAGGCGGCCTGCCAGTAGACGTAGAACGCGCCGCCGGGCTGGTGCGGCCCAGCGGAGCTGTGGCTGGCGAAGGAGGAGACCGGCGCGCGGGTCAGGTCTGAGCGCACGACCGACTCCAGCAGCGACCCGTACGGGGTGACGAGGTCGTGCGTGCGCCCGATAGGCCCGCCCGACGCTTGAGCCCTTGCAGCAACGGCCAAATCTTCGAGCTTGCTGCTTTGCGGACGCCGCCGGCGCTGCTGCCGCTTTCCAGACCGGTAACGGCGGTCTTCACCAGCGGGACGGCCTTGTGCATGAACGCCCGGTAGGCCTCGGCGCCGGCTCTGTCGTGCTCGGCGATCGAGGCGACGGTCTGCTCGATGTCGCGGTGGAACCGCACGATCCGGCCGTCGCGGAAGAACCCGGTGGCGAACGGCTCCATCGGGATGTATTCCAGGCCGGCTCCGGCAGGTCGAGTTCGCCGGGGATCGACGTCATGTTGATGATGTTGTGCGCGGCCGAGTGGGTGTTGAAGCGGTAGCCCGGGATCGTCTCGTGCTTGAGTGACCCGCCGCCGAGCTTGCCGCCGGCCTCCAGGACCAGGACCGGCTTGCCGGCCTTCGCGAGGTAGCAGGCGGCGACCAGGCCGTTGTGGCCGCCGCCGACGATGACGACCGGCGCGCTCACGCGTCCGACGGCGCGGCGGCGACGGTGTCCAGGGCGGCGCGCAGCCGTCGGGCGGCGTCGTCGGCGACGGGCTGGAGCTCTGGCTTCCCGGGCAGCGACACCATCATCTGCGGGTCGAGCGCGGAGACGAGCGTGCGGTCGTTGTCGCGGCGGACGACGACGTTGCACGGCAGGAGCAGCCCGATGCCGGGCTCGGCTTGCAGCGCCTGGAACGCCAGGTCGGGGTTGCAGGCGCCGAGGATGACCTGCGGTTCGAGGTCCTTGTCGAGCTTCTTCTTCATCGTGGCCTGCACGTCGATCTCGGTCAGGACACCGAAGCCCTGCTCGGTGAGCGCGGCACGGGTCCGCTCCACGGCGTCGTCGAAGCTGAGGTCGGTCGTGATCGTTGTGCCGTACTGCATGGCTCCTCCGAGCTGTTGAGGTGGGTATTCGGTCAGGCGATCAGGTGACGACGCGGCCGCCGGCCGCGGCGAGCACGTCCAGGCCGCCGGCGAACCCGAGGCCGGCCATGATCTCGGCGGCCTGGGCGGAGCGGTTGCCGGTGCGGCAGTACAGGACGTAGGAGGCATCGCGCGGCATGGCCTGGACTGCGGTGTCGAAGTCGTCGGCGAGCGGGACGTTGCGGGCGCCGTCCAGGTGCCCGGCGGCGAACTTCTCGGGGGTGCGGACGTCGATGACGACCGCGTCGGCTTGGGCGGCGAGCCGCAGGCCGTCGGCGGCGCTGACGACGCGGACGCCGGTGGACGCCGCAGCGTCGGTCGCCGGCGTCGAGGCGGCCGGTGTCGGAGCGGCGGCGGTCGGGGCGCCGTCGCTGCCGCAGCCGGACAGGGCCAGGAGGGCGGCGGCAAGAGGCAGGACGTGGCGGGCGTGCGGACGAGGGGGCAGGCGGGGCTCCAGGGTCATCGGAGGGCGGCGGGGCGGGGGGCGTCCCGGGTCAGCGGGTTCCTGCGGCCACCCGGAACGCCGGCCCGGCAAACGGCAGGCGGAACAGCGGGCCGAGCACGCACACGTCGAAGATCCGGGCGGCCAGCGGCAGCAGGCCGAGAACGGCCAAAGCGAGCCAGCCGCCGCCCAGGAGCAGACCTGCGGCGATGAGCGCCAGCCCCGCGACTGCGCGCACGGCGCGGCCTGGCTGGCTGGCTTCCGATGAACCTCAGCAGTGCCATGACTTCTCCTTCTGGTTGGGATCGGGCTCAGACGAGCCCGAGGACGGCGCGGGCGCCGACGTAGGCGGCGACGGCGACGAGCAGGACGGCGAAGGCGACGGTCATCCGGTTCGGCCTCACGCGGTCCGCGACGCGCTTGCCGGCGAGCGACCCAACGATCGCGGCCAGCGTGAACGGGACGATGACGTCCCAGGCGAAGCCGCCGTGCCCGGCGCGGGCAGCGAGCGCGACGGCGGAGTTGAGGCTGATGACCAGCAGGGAGGTGCCGACGGCGACGGGCATCGGCACGCCCAGCAGCACGACCAGGACCGGCACGACGACGAACCCTGTGCCGACGCCGAGGAACCCGGTCAGGAACCCGATGCCCAGCCCGGCGGCCGTGAGCGCGAGCGCGTGCCGGACCCGGCTGCGGACCGGGCCGGCGACGCGGGGCCGGTCGAGGGTCAGCGTGCCGCCGCGGCCTTCGTGGGCCGGCGCCCGACCCCGGTCGTCCGGGGCGGGGGTCGCTGCAGGTGCGTCTCGGCGATCGGCGCGCGCGCGCACGAGCATCCCGGCCGCGGCGACGAGCATGAGAGCGGCGAAGGCCAGCAGCAGCACGTCCGGGTCGACCTGCCGGTTCAGCTGAGTGCCCAGCAGCGACGCGGGGACACCGAGGGCGGCGAGCAGGGCGCCGGAGCCCCAGCGGGTGTGGCCCGACCGGGCGTGCCCGGCGGCGGCCCCGGCCGCGGTGACCCCGACGATGACGAGGCTGGCCGTCGTCGCGTCCTGCGCGGTCAAGCCGAGCAGGAAGCGCCGGGACGGTCAGGATCGAGCCGCCGCCGCCGAGCGCGCCCAGCGACAGGCCGATGAGCACGCCGAGGGCGACGGCTCCCGTGATCACGCTGCGGGGCCGCTCATGCGATCTCGCCCTGCCGGCCGTCGTCCGTGACTACCGGCAGGCCGGCTTGCGACCACGCCTTCATCCCGCCGGTCATGTTGACGACGTCGACGCCCGCGACGGCGAGCACGGCGGCGGCCTGACCGGACCGGTTGCCCGAGCGGCACACCGCCACAACGGGCCGGTCGCTCGGGACCGCCGCGGCGTCGAGCGCGCTGAGCGGCATGTGGAGCGCGCCGGGCGCGTGCCCGGCGGCCCACTCGTCGTCCTCGCGGACGTCGAGCAGCAGGACGCTGTCGTCGGTCGCCGCCCGTGCGGCGTCGACGGCCGTGACCTCTCCGACGGCCGGGGTCACGACCGGCTCCGCTCGGGCGCCGGGCCGCGTGCGCCGGCGTGGCCTGCGGACAGCGCGATCTCGCGGCCGTTGTACTGCGCGGTGACGGCGAACCGGTCGCCGCGCACCAAGGTGTGGCGGTGCTCGACGGGCCGGCCGTGCAGGCAGCCGGTCCGCTCGACCGCGAGCAGCGCCGCGGTCGGCGGCACGTGCAGCAGCGCTCGCTCGCCGCGGGTCGGCAGGACCGCGCGGACCTGCTCGCGGCCGCCGGTCAGGCGCAGCCCGCAGTGCACAAGCAGCTCGGTGTACAGCGCGGTGTGGGTGAAGTCGACGTCGAGCAGCGGCCGGGCGATGTCCGCGGGCAGCCACACCCGGTCCAGCGCGAGCGGCTCGTCGCCTGCCAGGCGCACCCGCTCCAGGTAGACGAGCGGGGTCGACTCCTCCAGGAGCATCCGGGTCGCGACTGTGCCGTCCTGCCGGATGTCGAGGGCGCGGACCACCGAGCGCTGCTCGATGCCGGCGCTCTCGACCGCGGCGAACAGGCTCCCGAGGGCGCCCAGCGGCTGCTCGATCTCGGCCGGACCGAGACGGGGCTTGCGGCCGCGCGCCGCGGTCACGGTCCCTTCCGTCCGCAGGTGCCGGAGGGCCTCCCGGACGGTGTGCCGGCTGACGCCGTACTCCTGCACGAGCGCGAGCTCGCCGGGGAACGCGTCGACGAACTCGCCCGTGACGAGCCGCTCGCGCAGGTCCGCCAGGAGCTGCGCCCACAGAGGCGTGCCGGCGGACCGCGTCAGCAGCCGGGGCGCTTGCCGGGTCGAGGTCACGAGACTAATGTACGGACAATCGCCGGTCCGGACAAGCCCAAGGAGCCCCACGTGCGCGTCGACATCATCGAGACCCCGGACCTGGGCGATCGCAGCTACGTCGTCTCCAGCGGGGACACGGCGATCGTCATCGACCCGCAGCGCGACCTCGACCGGTGGAGGTCCTGCTGGACCGGCTCGGCGCGACCCTCAAGGGCGTCGCGGAGACGCACCTGCACAACGACTACGTGACCGGCGGCCACGCCCTGGCGCGCCGGCACGGCGCAACGTACGTCGTCTCCGGCCGTGACGAGGTGCAGTTCGAGCGGTGCGCCGCGCACGGCGGCGACGAGCTGTCCTTCGGCCCGCTGAACGTCCACGTCGTGGAGACGCCCGCCACACCGACAACCACCTGACCTACGTCGTCACCGACGGCGGCGGTGAGCCTCCGGCGGTGTTCAGCGGCGGGTCGCTGCTGTACGGCAGCGTCGGCCGGACGGACCTGCTCGGGGACCACCGGACTGACGACCTGACGCGCAAGCAGTTCCGCTCGGCCCGCAAGCTCGCGAGCACCCTGCCGGACGACGCGCCGCTGTACCCCACGCACGGGTTCGGGTCGTTCTGCTCCTCGGGCGGCGCCAGCGGCGGCACCGACAGCACCATCGGGACCGAGAAGATGCGCAACGACGCGCTGCTGGAGGACGACGAGCAGCGCTTCGCCGACCGCCTCGTCGCCGGCCTGACCGGCTACCCCGCCTACTACGTCCACATGGGGCCGCTGAACGCCCTCGGGCCGGACGCGCCGGACCTCACCCCGGCGCGCTCAGTCGACCCGGCCGAGCTCGCCGCGCGGATCCGCACCGGCGAGTGGGTCGTCGACCTGCGCGACCGGTCCGCCTACGCCGGCCGGCACCTCGCCGGCACCGTCAGCATCATGATCGGCAAGCAGTTCTCCACCTACGCCGGCTGGGTCATCCCCTGGGGCGCGCCCATCACGCTGATCGCCGAGGACCCCGAGCAGATCGCCGAGGCGCAGCGCCAGCTGGTGCGCATCGGCATCGACCACCTCGCCGGGAGCGCGACCGGTCCGCTCGACGGGCTCGCGCCGGGCGTGCCGGTCCGGTCCTACGCCACCTCGACGTTCCAGGACGTCGCCGACGCGGACGACGCCACGGTCCTGGACGTCCGGCGCGAGGACGAGGTCAAGGACGGCCGCATCGACGGGTCGGTCCACATCCCGCTGCACGGCCTGCCTGGTCGACCGGCTCCACGACGTGCCGCAGGGCAAGGTGTGGGTGCACGGCGCGAGCGGGTTCCGGGCCAGCATCGCGGCCAGCATCCTGGACCGCGCCGGGCACGACGTCGTCCACATCGACGACGAGTACGCCAACGCCGAGAAGGCCGGCCTGCCTATGGCGCGCGGCGCCTGAACTGCCGGCCCCCGCGACCCGATACCGACGGAGGACCTGCTGATGTGCCGGGCGGCGCGCTGCGCGACCTGCGGCAAGACGACCTGGGCCGGCTGCGGCAACCACGTCGATCAGGTGATGGCGTCGGTGCCCGACGGGCAGCGGTGCACCTGCGGCGGCCGAGCCGGCGCGCCGGCCGCGACCGGCCTCGGTCGGCGGCTGCGAGCAATGCTCGGCCGGCCCTGACCCCGGCGCCGCGGCAGGCCGGGCCCCCGCCCGCCCGGCCGCGTACGGCCTAGCGGCGGCCTGCCGCAGCGAGCGCCGCCTTGGCCGC
>JAUJOY010000002.1:45582-75007 GCA_030447385.1 Mycobacteriales bacterium | reverse complement strand
TGGTCGGCGGCGAAGTCGCTGCGCAGAGCCTTGAGGGCGGTGCGCCGGCGTTGATCTCGTTGCGGCTGCGGCGGCCGAGCATGCGGAACGCCTCGATCGGCGGGCACCAGCCCTGCACGGCGTGCTGGAGCAGGAACGCCGGGACGACCGCCGCCAGCGCGGCGCGCCGGCGGGACGGCCGGGCGGCCGGGCGGCCGGACGGCCGGGCGGCCGGGCGGCCATGAACGTCACCGCGGCGAGCATGAGCGTCGCGGCGATCGCCTGCAGGACGCGCTCGATGTCCCACTCCTTGTCGAGTCCTGCCGGCCGCGCGGTGACCTCCCCCGGCGGCGCTGCGACGGACTCGGCGAGCCGCCGGTGGCGTTCGGCGTCGAGCCGGTGGGTGACCCGGCGGGCGCTGTGCTTGCGGACCGGGTCGAGCTCCTGCCGCGCCATGCCGTCCTCCTGCTCTGCGGGTCAGGTGTTGCGGTCGCCGGCCTTGTGCAGCGCCGCCCCCACGGCGACGAGCACCACGCCGAACACGAGGAAGCCGATGTCCCACGACAGCGGGCCGCCGAGGTCGTCACGGATGTGGTGGACGCCCAGCACGAGGTGGTCGACGGTGCCTTCGACGATGTTGAAGATGCCCCAGCCCGCGAGGATGAGCCCGAGCTGGAACAGCGGTGACGGTGCCCGCCGGCCCTGCCGCCAGGCGGCGAGCAGCCCGATGATGCCGAGCGCCATGAGGATCATCGTGGCGACGTGGAAGAACCCGTCGGCGAGGGTGTTGGCCTCCAGCCCTTCGACGGTGGTGACCGGATTGCCGTCGGTGTCGCTGATCATGTGGTGCCACTGCAGGATCTGGTGGATCACGATCCCGTCGATGAGCCCGCCGACGCCGAGCCCCATGAGCAGGCCCGGGACCCGCGACGGCTTCTCGCCGTGGACGTGGCTGGTGCTGCTGCTGGTGTCCGCGGTGCCGGTCACTGCTGCTCCTTGTGCTCGCGCGGGCCACGCGCAGAATGTACGGACATCCGGTCGCATTACCCCGTCGTGACGGACTGACGCGCCTCGCGGGATCGCGGGTCAGGCGCGGCCCTTGAGCATCAGGTTCCAGTACAGCGCCGGCAGGCCGTACTTCTTCAGCAGCCACATGTCCTTGCGCTCCTTGGTCGTGTCGATCAGCGGGAACGACGGAGCGGGCTGCATCGTCTGCGGCGCCGAGCGCGAACACCTCGGGGAGTGGGTGTGCTGCATCGTGTGCTTGTCAACCTGCACGTACCCGGCCGGGGTGGCCGGGTCGGCCAGCGGCGTGGCCTTGAGCCAGTCCGGCGCGCCCTGCGGCGGCACCAGGTGCATGACGTCGTAGCCGATGGTGTCCTTGGTGTCGCTGGCGCTGTCCTTGACCAGCGCCTCGCGCCGGCCGGGATCGACCTCGACGACCTCGCTGTTGAAGCGCACCTCGATGCCGTAGCCCGCCGCGACCCGTTCGAGCTCCTTGGCGAAAAACGGGGACGCCGAACATGCCGGGCGTCGGCAGGACGAGCACGACACGGATGTCGTCCAGGACGCCCTGCTGGCGCCAGTAGTCCGCGGTCAGGTAGGCGATCTTCTGAGGGCGCCTGCGCACTTGATCGGCCCGCTCGGCATGCCGAACACGGCTGTGCCGCTGCGCAGCCGGCGGATGAACTCCCACGTTTTGGGCGCGGTCTCGGCCAGGTAGTTGCTGGACACGCCGTCCCTGCCGAGTGTTCCGACAGCCCTGGCACCTTGTGCCAGTCGAGCTGGATGCCGGGGCAGACGACCAGGAAGTCGTAGGTCACCCGGTCGCCGGCCAGCTCGACCGTCTTGGCGTCCGGGTCAATCGACGCGGCGGCTGTTGGATCCAGTCAACGCCAGCGGCCAGCGCGGGGCTCGGCCTCAGCCTGGCACCGCCGTCAGAAAGGAATCCGGGCGTGGTGCCGAGCAATAGGGCGCACCAGCCGCTCCACCGGGAGCACAGCCGGCGCAGCCAGCGGGGCTGCGGCTGCTGCGCCGCGGGTGCAGCTGTGATCGCGTCGGTCGTCATCGTAGGGGTCCTCAGGTCGACGGCTCGGGCGGTCGGACGGGCAGCCCCGCACACGCGGGGCCGGGGGTCAGACCGGACAGAGGCAGTCGTCGACGGCGGTGATCGACATCGCCAGCAGGCAGCGGCAGAACGCGGCCGCCGCAGGGCTGGAGGTCGTCACACGACCAGTTTGGCGCAGCACGCTGCGACCTTGCCCTGCTGCCACAACGGACGGGGTCCCACGCGACCGCGAAGCTGCCGGACAGACGACGGGGTCTCACCGACGCGCGGCACTGCGTGAGGAGCGCGCACCGGTCCCGGGCGCCGGTGCAGCCGCGAGAGCCCTTGCCGACCCAGGGTCGTCGCTCGTCCCAGTGGTCGGACCAGCCCAAATCGACGGCCTTGAGCGCCGATCGCGTAGCCGTGTAGACGACAGGGACCCGGACGCGTGGCCAGGGCTTCGATTGCGCGCCAGTGGCGCATGAGGACCTGGAGTTGCTGCCACGTGCGTCCTTCGTGGCCGCGTCCGTGATCGGCAAGCGCCTCTTGATGATCGCCAGGATCTCCAGGGTAGGTCGCGTCGCTGCGGAGGGCGGCGACGACGTGCGCCAGGCCGAGGACGTCTGCGTCCAGGTAGAAGCGGACGACCGCCGGCTTGCCTCGATCTTTCACAAGACGGCTGATCTTCAGGTGCGACACGGGCCGTAGATGTACGGAAGTGCCTGCTCTGCTGGGGATTCTGGGCTTGTCGAAGGCTGCAGAAACCACGAGCGGAGAGGCACTCCGTGGGTGAAGGGTAAAGGGCGTTCCACAGGACCGCGGGTAGCGGTCGGCGGCGAGTGGCTGCTGTCCTCGGCTGGTGGCGGGCTGCTGCTGCAGACCGCTGAGCTGGTGGGGTTGCCGAGGGCCCTGTCGCAGGCGCTCGCGCCGTGGCGACCGGTCCGTGCCCGGCACGATCCGGGCAAGGTGCTGCTCGATCTGGCCGTCGCGATCGCGCTCGGCGGTGACTGCCTGGCCGACCTGGCCGCGGTCCGCTGCCAGCCGGAGCTGTTCGGTGACGTCGCCTCGGACCCGACCGTCTCGCGGCTGATCACCATGCTCGCCGCCGACGTGGACGCCTCGCTGGCCGCGATCCGCAGCGCCCGAGCGCAGGCCAGAGCGCAGGTCTGGCAGCTGCAGCCGGTGACCGAGCCGGACGGGTGGCTGGTCATCGACCTGGACGCGACGCTGGTCGATGCGCACTCGGAGAAGGAAGGTGCGCAGCCCACGTTCAAGCGGGGCTTCGGGTTCTGCCCGCTGCCGCTGCTGGTGTTCGCCGACCACGGCCTGGGTGGCACCGGGAGTGCCTGGCCGCGATGCTGCGGCCGGGCAAGGCGAACGCCAACAACGCCGCCGACCACATCACCGTGCTGACCGACGCGCTCGCCCAGCTGCCCGAGGACCTGCGCGGCCCGGGTCGTGGTGCGTGGCGACAGCGGCGCCGGCACGCACCGCTTCGTCGAGCACCTCATCCACGCACAGACCAGCTCGGGCTGGGCTACTCGGTCGGCCTGGCCGGCTGGCCGACGATCCTGGACGCGCTGGAGAACGTGCCCCGCCCAGCAGCGTGGAAGACCGCGGCTCGACCCTGACGGGGGCCGGCCTGCCGTCGCGAGGGCGCGCAGGTCGCCGAACTCACCCGCTACGTCCGCGGTCGCCACCGGCCTTGATCGGCCGAGCGCTGGCCGCAGAGCATGCGAGTGATCGCCCGCCGGGAACGGCGCGACCTGGGAGCGCAGCAGCCGGGTTGACCAGTGCGTCACCCCCAGCCGCATCACCGACCGCGACGGCTGGCGCATCACCGTGTTCGCCACCAACCTCGCCCGATCTGGAAGTCCAACACCGGCTCCGGGCCCGAGCCGAGGACCGCATCCGGTGCCTGAAAGACACCGGACTGCGGAACCTGCCGCTGCACGACTTCGCCGCCAACCAGATCTGGCTCGAACTCATCGCCCTGGCCAGCGACCTGCTCGCCCACCAACCTGGACCCAGCACCTGGCCCTGACCGACACGCAGGCGCGCACCTTCGGAACCAGATCCCAAACGCCTGCGGTTCCGTCTACTGCACGTCGCCGGACGATGGACCCGAACGAGCCGACGCGAGTGGCTTCGGCTGCCCCGCGGCTGGCCCTGGAACCCGATCCTGCTCGCCGGCCACGACCGGCTCACCGCCCTCAGCACCTGACACTCAAGCCCAGCCCCGCCGACCAGGAACCCGGAAGCCGCGACAGACGCGGAACACACCCACGTCCACGAAACAGCGACCGACCGCCAGGCCACACCCCTCAACGTCCACCAAGATCACGAAAGATCGAGGCTAGGCGGGACTCACGCGATGCGCTGCCTCGCCTTGGCCGCCGTCGTGGCGGCCGGGTCGATGAGAGCGACAGAGTCCTGGTCCTCGTGCGGCCGCCATCCCGTGGCGACCTCACCCTCCCAGCGGGCGCGCCGCAGGAACGACTCCGACGGCGGTGTGAGCAGCAGTTGGCCGCCGGCCACCGTGACGAGCCACAGATCGCCGGGAAGACCGGCCTGCTGCTGAGCCTCGAGCACCAGCGCCTTGCCGCTGGCGTACGGGCGCCGGTCGGCAAGCGGGTAGGGGACGTCGAACCGCTGGCGAAGCAGATCGATGAAGGCACGGAGCTCGGGCAGCGGAACCTTGAGCTCGCGGCGGTACTGACGCAGCAAGCCCGCCTCCACGAACTCCGCCCAGGTGACCGCAGCGCCTGGTCCCTTCGACTCCTGACGGATGACCGGGCGGTGCACCTTGCCGCCGCGCCCGGTCTTGCCCTGAGCCAGTAGTGCAGCGTGCTCTGGGCAACGTTGAGCACCGGGCCGCCTAGGCCTCGGCGTACATCTCGCGCTCGAGCAGCGCCACGTCAATCATCGCGACGCGGTGTTCCACCGCCGGCCGACGCGGCCCGCACATTCCGGGCCGCGCCCGCCTCGGCGAGTCTGCGGGAGGGCCCGCGAAGGGCCGCAGCGAGGCCCGGTTCAAGATCGTCTGAGCCGTCTCTGGGCCGTGACAGTCCGGCCACAGGGGGTCAGCAGCGGTCGGCACCAGTCGCACAACGTAGTAACCGCAGGAAGCAGGCGTGTCGGAGACTGACGGGTACCTGTGGAAAAGTGGGCGGAACGAGCCGGCCTGTAAGCCGGGTTCTGTAGCAGGGACGGCTGCTAGGGCTGTGACCTGCGGTTTTACCCCTCTGAAGATCGCCTGGGCCGTCTGTGGGCCGTCAGAGCTGGAGCCAAGCCGACGTCAACTGCTCTGCGCGAGCGGTCCTCGGTGTCTGGCCACAGGTGGGCGTAGGTGTTCAGCGTCTCGTCGGCGGTCGCGTGTCCGAGCCGGCTCTGCACCACCTTCACGCTCTCCCCTCCGTCGATGAGCAGCGAGGCGTAGAAATGCCGTAACTGGTGGAAATGCGTGCCGACCGGCAGCCCGACCGCGCGCACCGCCGGCGTCCAAACTCGGCGATGGAACCAGGTCCGGCCAAGTGGCTGGTCGCGGTCGCCGGCGAACAGCAGCTCCACCGCGCGGCCTCGAGCGTCCGACGTGACCGCTGCCGGAAATGCCGCGACGTGTTCGGACAGCGTCGCGAGTACGACCTCGGCCAACGGGACGCTGCGGTAGCTCGCGGTGGTCTTGGGCGGGGCGAGGTAGGGCGGCCCCCCGGGCATAAGCACCAGCTGCCCGTCGACCGTCAGCGTCCGGCGCAGGAAGTCGACCCGGTCACGGCGCAGGCCAAGCATCTCCCCCTGGCGCAGGCCAGTGCCGGCGGCACAGACCAACAGCGCCCGGTAGCGGTCAGGGACGGCCGCTGCCAGCGCCGCCACGGCATCCACAGGCAGGGGCTCGACCTGCTTGGGCGGGGCCTTCGGCAAGGTGATGCGGTCGCAGGGGCTGATCGCGATGACCCGGTCGGCGACCGCGGAGCGGAAGATCATGCGCAGCACGGAGTACACGAGCGTCGTCGTCGAGGGCGCCAGCACCGCCGACCGCGACTTGACCCACCCCTGGATCTCAGAGCGGGTCACCGCACCCATGGGTCGGTGCCCCAGCAGTGGCAGGATGTGGTTGCGTAGGTGCGAGTCGAAGGCGGCTTCGGTCGTTCGACGGTGCACCTGCGCCGCCTGCCACATCGCCGCGTACCCGGCGACGGTGATCCGACCGGCTGACGGGTCCACGTACAGGCCACGTGACTTGTCGCTCTCCACCCCGGCGAGGAACTTCTCAGCGTCGACCTTGCGGGCGAAGGTACGGGCTCGTTCCTGCCCGTTCGGGTCGAAGTAGCGGGCCCGCCAGCGCTCCCCCTTGCCGTACCGCTCCGTCCGGACACGCTCTCCCCGTACGACCTTCTCCCAGCGATCCTCGATGTGCGCCACGACGACTCCTTGGGTCCGCGCGAGCCGAGCGCCGGGGAAGGCATGCAAGCAACCCGGGGCCGGCTGATTCGGTGACGGTAGAGGGCGGGTCGGACGCCGACGTTCGGCTCCGCGCCGGCTCGGGGCGCGTCAGCAGGCGCGGTCGTCGGGTTCCTGACGGCCGGCGGCGATGTAGGCGTCGAGGTCGTTGCTGTCGATGCGGATGTGCTTGCCGAGCTTGACGACGGCGATGCGCCGTTCGGCGCGCAGCCGGCGGATGAAGCGGGTGGTGGTGCCGAGGCGTTCGGCGGCTTGGTCGACGGTGAGCAGCATCGGGTCTCCTGAGGGCTCTGCTGGTGGCCTGCCGGTGCTGCCGGTGGCCGCGGTGCGCCGTTGATCCCACACAGCGAGAGGCCCGTCTACTGGCCGAGATCTGCTGCCCTGTAACGGTTCTGATCCGTGCAGGGTCGTGCAGTGCCGCCGCGGGTCGTCAGGGGCTGTGCAGGGTGCGGCCGTCCACCCCGGCAAGGTCGAATCGTGAGGCAAGTGTCACCTCTTGGTAAGGCCGCCGGGGCTGCTCGGCGGGCGCCGTGGGTCACCGGCTCAGGCCGTCGCCGAGGTCCCGCTCGGCGCCGCGGTAGGGCTCGCGCCCGGCCAGCAGGCTTGCCAGGTCCTGCCCGCTGATCGGGGCCGGCCGGGGCCGGGCCAGTGCGCCGGCACGGGTCAGGTCCCACGCGTCCGGTCGGACGCGCGCGGTGGCGGCCAGGTCGCTGGCCAGGCGCTGCCGGGTGTGGTGGGCCACCTGGTGGGTGAGCCGGTCGATGTCGGCGTTCAGGCTGGCCTGCGTCGGCGCGCTGTGCCGCAACTGCTGCTCGCTGTTGGTGAGCGTGTCGGTGAGGGCGCGGCGACGCCCGCGGGCCCAGCGGGGCAGGGCGTCGAACTCCTCGCGGGTCTGGCGCAGGGCCCGGTGCAGCGCGTCGCGGTCGCCGCGCAGGCTGCTCGTGTTCGGCTCGGCACTGCGCGAGCCGCTGGACGGTTCGGGCGTGTTCGGCGGGCAGCGGCCGGCTCTGCCGGCGCCGGGCTTGCGCCGCGACCCGCTCCCGGGCGGCGGTCCGCTCAGCCATGCGTTCGTTCTGCCGGGCGGTGTGCGCGGCCTGGGTGCGGGCGTGCTCGAGCGCGGTGTGCGCGGCGTCCTGCGCGCCGGTGCGCGCGAGCGCGGCCTGCAGCACCCGCACCGCCTGCTCCTGCGGGTCGTGCACCGCGCCCGGCGCTCGGGAGTGCGGGTGGCTGTGGTGGTCGTCGTCGGTGCTGGCGTCGGGGGTGATGTAGGCGTGGTTGGCGTGCCGGCCGCGGGTCATCGCCACGTACAGGTGCTCGCGGTCCATCCCGGGCCGGACCAGCACGACCCCCACATCGGCGGTGGCGCCTTGGGCGGCGTCGATCGTGCACGCCCAGCCGTACTCGGCGTGCACCTTCAGGTAGGCGGCCGGTAGCACTGTGCGGCCGCGTTCGGTGAGGTCCTCGACGATCAGGCCGTCCTGCGGCCCGGGACCCAGCACGCGGTAGCGGTCGCCGTTGCGGACATGCCCGTCGCCCACCATCAGCCGGCGGTCGTTGCGCCGGGTCCGCAACACGTCCCCGGCCTGCCAGTCCCGCCCCCCGCCACGGTGACCGCACCGGTGATCTCGCCCGCCTCGATGGCGGCGGCGCGGGCCCGGGAGTTGAGCGCGTCGACGTCCAGCCGGGTCCGCGCCAGCATCAACGCGTCCTGGCCCTCGGCACGCGCCTCGGCCCAGTGCGCGAAGACGCCGTCCACGGCGGCGTCGCCGTCCCGGCACGGGTGCAGGCGCCCGGCGGTGCGGTAGGCGAGGAGCGCGTCGGGCTGGCCGTGCCGGAGCGCGAGGAAGCCTGGCGTTCCCACGGCTGGCGGAACCGGTGGATCTGGTCGAGCTCGACGCCGTGCCCAGCGCGACCGAGGGCGGCGAGCATCCCGCCCGGGCCGTTGACCACCCCGATCTGCGCCGGGTCCCCGACCAAAACCACCTTCGCCCCCGCCCGCCCAGCCGCGGTGATCAGCGGGTCCAGGTCCAGCGTGCTGGCCATCGACGCCTCGTCGACGATCACCACCGTCCGGTCATCCAGAGCCCCCGCCTCGTGCGCCCCTGGGGGAGTCCTGGTGTGGGTGTGCAGCCACTTCGCCAGGGTGTCCGCGGGGCCGCCGGTGGCGGTGGCGAGTTCGGCGGCGGCCCGGGCGGACGGTGCCAGTCCGACCACCCGGTACCCGGCGTCCTGCCAGGCGCGGGCGGCGGCGCCCAACGTGCTGGTCTTGCCTGCCCCTGCCGGGGCGGTCAGCACCGACACGAAGTCCCCGCCGCCGGCCAGGTGCAGCACCGCCCGGCGCTGACTCGAATCCAGCCGTCCGTCCCGGCTCATAGATGTCAATGGGGCGTGCGGGACTAGCCCGTAGCCGCCACGCCGGCCGCGTCCCGCCAGGTTCAGGATCCGGGCCTCCGCGGCCAGGACCTGCACGGTGGCGTAGCGAGCATCCGAGGCCCGAGGCGTTCCCCCGACGCTGTGCAGGCCGATCGTCACCGCATCGTCCAGGCCGAGCGCGAGGTCGGTGAGCTGCTCCACCCACTCGACGACCTCAGCAGCACTGACCCCGTTGGTGGGCAGGAGCGCGGCGACCTGCCCGGCGACATCGGCGCGGGAGAACACCGCCCGCCGCAGCCCCGCCGCGTCCAACGCCGCCGCCGGCACCCCAGCGGGCAAGACCAGGGCAAGACAGCGGGCAAGACAGCGGGCAAGACAGCGGGCAAGACCAGGTCCTCGGTGGGCAAGACCGGCTCGGGCCGCTGCGGGGCGCCGCGGTCATCGCCGGGCACCACTGGGCCGGTGGGCTGGGCGGGGCTGTCGCGGCCCGCGGGATCGGTGCGCACGGGCTGCCGCCCAAGGCCGCGACTCCGCCTGGCCGTGGTGCGGACCGCCTCCCGCAGCCGCTCCGGACTCCAACCGAGGCCGGTGGCCTCGGCCGCCCAGGTCGCGTGCAACGCCGACAGCTCGGGATGCTGCTTGCGGGCGCGGGTCTTGAGCACCGCCGTCTTGACCACCCCGGTCCGCTCCGAGGAGCTCAGAGTGCGACCGAGCAGGCTTTTCGTACTCGGCGATTTTCGGGCCGGCCTCAGCATCAATACGGGCGGTGCGCTTGCTCCAGAGTTTCAGCAGGTCATCGGGCACCCCGGCAATGTCGGCCTGCCCGTTCTCGTTCACCTCCCGAAAACACACACCCAGCCGGGAGTGCAGTTCATTCCGCAACGCCGCCTGGTAGATCATCCCGGCGCTCTTCTTGTGATGAAACAAGCTCGGTGGCATCGATCGTGCGCCACCGACCGTCGGAGCACCGGACCTTGTTCAGCACCAGCGCGTGGCTGTGCAACTGCGGATCCCCGGCCCGGCTGCTGCGATGGTCGAACACAGCCGCCACCAGCCCGGCCGAGCCGACCTGCTCGGTGCCGTCCGTCCCCGCCGGGACAGCCCCGCATGGGTGTCCAGGTAGGCCAGGCCGGCGCGGACCGCAGCGCGGTGCGCCGCCATCGCCTCCGCCGCCGTCGCTCGATCGCCCAGCGCCCACAGGGCACTGACGCTCTTGGGCGCCGAGAACGTCAGGTCGAACCCGGTCACCCCATCGCTGCGCCACGCCCGTCCCAGCCTGCTGCCCGCCCTCGGGTGCAGGCCACGGGCGAACAGCGCCTCCAGCTCCCGCTCACTCACCAGCCCGTCGGCGGCCAGACCGAGCTGCTCGAGCCCGCGGCCGTGCCAGCGCCCCGGCGCCTCCCCCACCCCCGCGTAGTACTCGGTGGCCCGGCAGGCGACCCCGTCGGTGTAGTAGCGCCAGGAGGAGGTACCGATCTTCGCTGAGCTCAACACCGCCCCACCCCCTCGCCAACCCGGCAACGCAACCGCGCCACCGTACATTCGAAGAATGCACATGTCTGCAGCTCTAATGGGTTTGCGGGAATCGGGTCAGCGACGGCTGTCAGCTAAGGACAACAGTGGTTCAGAAAGGAAAGTCGCGGGCAGCAGCGGTGTATAGAAGCGAATGTAACGATCTGAGGCTTCTCCTTTGCCCGCGCCGCACGGCGGCGCTCTACCGGCGGCGGCGCGGTCGTGGAGGAAGGGCTGACACGGCCCGGCGTTGGCGGGTGGCTCACCGAAGCTCGTCGCAGCACGGCGGCTTCGTCGCGTGTAGGACGGACCGGTCGCCGACCCGCACCTGGTGCCGGGTGGGCGTCGCGGACAGCGGGAAAGCCCCGACCAGCGCGCCGCTGTGGTCGACCGCGATGACCTTGGCTGCGGCAAGTTAGCGCAGCGCCGCCCGAGTCTGCTCGGGCGACACGTCTGCCTGCGCGGCGGCGGCCTGGAGCGGCGGTGGCGTGCCGGTGGCCGCGAAGGCCGGCAGCACGGCCCGGTACAGCGCTCGGGCGCGCTCACTGGTGGCGGCGAGCCGCTCGGCGAAAGAGTCCGGCGGCAGGGGCCCGGCGGTCATCGCTGCCTCGTGCGACGCAGCACCACGATCAGTGCGGCGGCGGCCGCGAGGACCCCTGCGGCGACGAGCAGGACGCTGCCGGCGACCGCGCCGGTCACGGCGGCCAGCGACCCGACGCCGAGCGCGAGCAGCACCGCGTGCCCGACGCAGCACAGGACGGGCAGGGCGAGCAGCCACGCCCAGCGGGTGTCGGTGCGGCTCTTCTGGTCGGTGCTCACGCGCAGCAGCTCGTCGGCTTGTCGCTGCGGAACAGCCCGGCGGCGATCCGCAGGGCCTCGCTCATCGTCAGGTACGGCGCCCACGTGTCGGAGATGTCGTCCACGGTCATCCCGAGCTTGATCGCGTAGGTGGCGGCAAGCATCACGTCGCCTGCGCCGTCGACCGCGGCGTGCACGCCCAGCACCTTGCCGGTGGCGGCGTCGGTGACGAGCTTGAGGGCGCCTCGGGTGTCGCGGTTGGCCAAGGCGCGGGGGATGTCCTGCGCGCCGAGGACGCGGCAGTCGCAGTCGTGCCCGGCCGACAGCGCCTGCTGTTCGGTGAGCCCGGCTGAGGCGATCTGCGGGGTGGTGAACGTGACGCCGGGCAAGCCGGCCCAGTCGACGCGGTCGTCGCCGCCGAGCGCGTTCGCGGCGGCGGCCTTGCCGGTCCGGGCGGCAGCGTAGACGTACTGCGGCGCGCCGCTCACGTCACCGGCCGCGAACACCCGCGCGTTGCTCGTGGCCTGCTGTTCGTCGACCGTCACGAACCCCCGCTCGTC
The DNA here is from genome assembly GCA_030447385.1 of Mycobacteriales bacterium. Taxonomy (GTDB): domain Bacteria; phylum Actinomycetota; class Actinomycetes; order Mycobacteriales; family SCTD01; genus SCTD01. Next base: position 63,277 of record JAUJOY010000002.1, on the reverse strand, counting down.
GGTCGCGACGTCCGCGGCGTCCAGCCCGAGGTCGCCGGTGTCGGCGAACCGGCCGGTCGCCAGCAGCAGCCGCTCGCCAGTCACCTCCAGGCCGCTGGCCGTGCGGACCAGCACCCCGCCGTCGGCGGCCTCGACGGCTTCGCCCCGCTCCTCGACGACGGCGATGCCGTCGTCGGCGAACACCCCGCGGAGAACGTCGGCGATCTCGGGCTCGGCGTGCGGGGCGAACCGCCCGACGAGCGTCACCGCGACGCCGAGGTGCGCCCAGAGCTGTGCCTGCTCCAGCCCGACGTAGCCGCCGCCGAGCACGACCATCGACTCCGGCAGCGACTGTTGCTCCATCGCGGTCGTGCTCGTCAGCCACTCCACCTGGTCAAGACCGGGCAGGCCCGGGACGTGCGGCGCCGCGCCGGTGGCGACCACGTATGCCCGGCCCTCGACCTGTTCGCCGTCGACCTGCAGCGTCTGCCCGTCGACGAACCGGGCGTGGCCTCGGCGGATCGGAAAGCCGTGCGCCTCGGCGACGTCGAGGTACTTGGCCTGCCGCAGGCCGTCGATCAGGTCCTGCTTCTGCGCCATCAGCGCGGGCAAATCGACGCTGCCCGCTGACGTCTCCACCATGGGGAAGGCGCGGTTGCTCGCGGCGCGGTGGCGCTGACCGGCGGCAGCGAGCAGGTTCTTGCTCGGGACGCAGCCGATGTTCAGGCACGTTCCGCCGACCGGGCCGTGCTCGATCAGGAGGACCTGCTTGCCGCGCGAGCGCGCCTCGATGCCGGCGGCCATCGCTGCTCCTCCGGTGCCGATCACGACCAGGTCCCAGGTGTCCTCGCTCATGCCGGCGACCGTAGACCTTCCCCTGCGGTGGAAGGTCAAGTCGTACCGTGGGCGACATGCGGATCGGGGAGCTCGCCGAGCGGGCCGGCACGACGACGAAGGCGCTGCGGTTCTATGAGCAGTCCAGGCTGCTACCGGCGCCGCAGCGCACACGGTCGGGGTACCGCGACTACGACGAGAGCGCGCTGGACCGGCTCCGGTTCATCAAGGGCGCGCAGGCCGCTGGTCTGACGCTGGCCGAGGTCGCCGAGGTGATCGCGGCCCGCGAGCACACCGGGCCGCCGTGCGGGCACGTCGCGGCGCTGCTGGACGCGCGCGCCGCCGACCTCGACGCCCGCATCGCCGAGCTCAACCTGCTGCGCGAGGAGGTGCAGCGGCTGCGGGACCGCGCGACGACGCTCGACCCTGCGGCGTGTGGCGCCGACGCGGTCTGCCACGTCATACCGGCCGGGTGACCCGGCTGGCGCCGCCTCCGCCGTTCAACACCGCGGGATCGAGTCGCCGGCGGCGAGGGTGCCATCTCCGGTTGCTGTCGGACCCGGCGCGGGTTCATCCCAGGGTGACTGCCTTGAGCCGTGAGCGCGTGGCGGTGTAGACGAAGGGGCCCGGTTGCGTCGCCAGGGCTTCGATCGCTCGCCAGTGGCGCATGAGGACCTCGAGCTGCTGCCACGTCCCTCGGGCCTCGTCTCCGGCCAAGGCGACCATCCGGGCGTTGTTGACCTTGATGGCCGCAATCTCGGCCGGGTGCTGCTGGATGCGGCTGTCGCGCGTGATGATGACCCACCCGAGCGAGGCGACTGCGGGGATCCAGACGTCGTCCCTCAACGCGGGATCGGTGATGGGGCAAGGAGAACGCTCTCGCCTCTTGATGATCGCGCCAGGGTCTCCCGGATAGGTCGCGTCGTTGCGGAGGGCGGCGACGACATGGGCCAGGCCGAGGACGTCTGCGTCGAAGTAGAAACGGACGACCGCCGGCTTGGCGCGGCTCACGCGATGCGCTGCCTCGCCCTGGCCCGTCGTGGCTTCTCGTAGGCCAGCGCCCAGGCGACGTCGCGCGGCGTCAGGCCGTAGACCTCGGCGATCTCGTCGTCGTCCTCACCGTCTTCGGAGTGCTCCCAGATCACCTCCGTGCTGATTCCCCCGACCGCGGGTCGGCCGAAGCGGACGCCGGGGTCGATGAGCACGACCGACTCCTGGTCCTCGTGCGGTCGCCAGCCGGTGGCGATCTCACCCTCCCAGCGGGCGCGCCGCAGGAACGACTCCGACGGTGGCGTGAGCAGCAGTTGATCGTCGGCAACGGTCACGAGCCACAGCTCACCGGGAAGACCAGCCTGCTGCTGCGCTGCGAGCACGAGTGCCTTGCCGCTGGCGTAGGGGCGCCGATCGGCCAGGGGATACGGCACGTCGAAACGCTCGCGAAGCAGATCGATGAAGGCCCGGAGCTCGGGTAGCGGCACCTTGAGCTCGCGGCGGTACTGGCGCAGCAACCCCGCCTCGACGAACTCCGCCCAGGTGACCGCAGCGCCTGTTCCCTTCGGCTCCTGCCGGATGACCGGGCGGTGCACCTTGCCACCGCGCCCCGCCTTGCCCTCGAGCCAGTAGTGCAGCGTGCTCTGGGCAACGTTGAGCAGCCGGGCAGCCTCGGCCTCGGCGTACATCTCGCGCTCGAGCAGCGCCACGTCAGTCGTCATCGCGACGCAGTCTCCCACCGCCGTCCGACGTTCGCCCCGCACATCCGGCCTGGGCCCCCTCGGCGCGTCTCGAGAGGCCCGCCGACGGCCGGCAGCGAGGCCTGTTTCAAGATCCCCTGGGCCGTCTCTGGGCCGTGACAGTCCGGCCACAGGGGGTTAACAGGGGGTGGTACCGGCCAATTACAGTCAGTGATAACACCAGGTCAGCAGGCGTGTCGGACACTCACGGCGACCTGTGGATAAGTTGTGGGAACGAGTCGACCTGTAAGCCGGGTTCTGTACCCGGACCGAGATCCGGGTGACGGTCATCCATCTGGGACCACCGTTGCCGGTGACCTCGTGCGGTCTACCCGCGGGCATCGGGCGGGCCGCCCTCGAACGCCTGCGCAGGAGCCCGAAGGCTCCCTTTTGACCTTGCTCCGGGTGGGGTTTGCCGAGCCGCCCGGGTCACCCCGGGCGCTGGTGCGCTCTTACCGCACCGTTTCACCCTTGCTGCCACCGAAGCGGCAGCGGTCTGTTCTCTGTGGCACTTTCCCGCGGGTCACCCCGGGTCGGTGTTACCGATCACCCTGCCCTGTGGAGCCCGGACTTTCCTCGACACCTGGGAGGTGCCGCGACCGTCCGGCCGACTCGTCCGCCGTCAGGCTACGCGCCCATCCGGAACGGCTTCGGCGGCGGCTTCAGGTCGGCCCGCGGGCACTCCGCCAGGCAGTAGCCGCCGAAGCCCAACGCCTCGTCGCACAGCCCCTCGACGGTCCAGCCGAACTGCGTCCCGACGGTGGTGATGGTGGCCCGGTAGATGGTGATCGCGTAACGGGTCGGCGAGCCGTAGCTCACCTGCAGGCTCCCGAGGAGCACCGCGTCACCGGGGCTGGCCGCTCCCGGCCCGGTCCACGGCCGGTCGTAGCGCTGCCAGAGCGTGGGGCTGCTGGCCCAGCAGCCGCCTGAGCGCACATCGCGGTACGCCAGCTCGACGAGCACCACCCGGGCGGCCGTCTCGGGCAGGACAGCAGCCGGCCGGATGACCTCGGTGACGGCGACGTCCCCGTACACCTCGGCGGCGAGCATCTCGAGGGGATCCATGAGTTCCTTATCGGCAGGCAGAGCGGCCCGCCTTTACCGCCGGGGCGGCGTAATCAGCGCTTCTCACAGGGCCTCGCACGCCGGAGGGAGTGGAGCGCCCGCAGGGCGCGCATCAGCTTGTGGGCGCAGAATCTCGGGCTCCGAGCGGTTCATCCCACCGCGCGGGAGAGCGTCGGCTAGGACTCCACGGGGGCGCGGGCGGTCGCGCTGACGGTGATCGTGCCCGACACCGGCATGATCAGCCGGACGAGCGGGGTGAAGGGGTTCTCGACGGTGTGCGAGATGGTCACGCTCACGCGGCCCTGAGGCACGGAGCAGAGCTCACGGGCGGGACCGACGTCGTCGCGCACGTCGAGCCGGGCGTCCTCGACAGGACTGGTCTGCAGGTCGTCGTGAACCACGGCCAGCACCTTGGGGTGGCAGAAGTCGTAGCCCCCCCCGGCGATGTGGGGTACGGCGGCGTAGCGTGCCGCGCGCTGCGCGGCCCGGTCGACCTCGGCCTGCGTATGCGACCACCAGCCGAAGAAGGCGCCGAGCATGACGATGCCGATGATGAGCGGTACGACGATGGCGAGCTCGACCGTGCTGACGCCGTTGCCACCGCCGGGCCGCCTCATGGTGCGGCCTCCGGCGCCCTGTAGCGGCTGCCCGTCACTGGACGCACCAGCCGAGCACTGGAGGCTCAAGCCGCCCAGTTCACATGGACAGTAAGGACCTCTACGTGCCTTTCCCGACAGCGGGAATGACCGCAGCCACGACCGCGACAGCGCCTTCGTCCCTGGTGCCAGCACCCACCGAATCACGCCGATCCATCCCCTGCTCGCTCGCACCACCGCCCGTCGGGTGGCGTCGGCAGACCGCAGCCGAGCAGCCCTTCGGCGTCCACTGCTGTGGCATTCGGCCGATCGGCCCGAGGGCTCAATGGTCAGAACGGGCTAGTCCGTTCGGAGGTGCGCCGTGTCGTTCATCGACCTGACGACCGCGAGGCCGTCGGCGAACCACTGCACCTTGCACAGGCACGCCAGGTCCAGGTGCATCCGGTACATCGCTGCCGGCGGCGCGTCCAGCGCCATGCGCAGCAGGGTCTTGATCGGGCTGACGTGGGTGACGAGAACCACCGTCTTCCCGCCGTACGCGGTGAGCACCCGGTCCCGGGCCTGGCGTACGCGGGTCGAGGTCTCGGCGAAGCTCTCGCCGAACGGTGGAGGCACGGCAGGGTCGGCCAGCCAGGCCGCCAGCTCGCGCGGCCACTTCTCCTGCACCTCGCCGAAGGTGTAGCCCTCCCAGTCGCCGAAGTCGGTCTCGCGCAGACCCGGCTCCACCGCCACCTGCACACCGAGTCCTGCGGCGACGTGCTCCGCGGTCTGGCGGGCACGGCGCAGGGGGCTGCTCACGACGGCCACCGCCCCACTGCCGGTGAGCCGGGCACCCGCCTCCGCCGCCTGCGCGTGGCCGACGTCGGTCAGCTCCGGCTCCCCGACCCCGGAGAACCGCTTCTCGACCGACAACGCCGTCTGCCCGTGGCGCAGGAGCAGCGTCGTGGTGGGCGGTTCGGCCGGGTCCATCCAGCCGGACAGGCGGTTCGGCGCCGGCGTAGGTGCGCGGGAGCGCGACGCTGTCCCCTCCTGCTCGGCGAGCCACGTGTCCGCAGCGTCCACCGGTCCGCTGTCGCCACCGGGACGCCAGACCAGCCCCCTCGCCGCGGCGTCCATGGCCTCGTTGGCGAGCCGGTCCGCGTGCGAGTTCTGCTCTCGCGGGATCCACGAGAAGCGCACCCGCGGCAGGCGCTGGACCAGCGACATCGCCTGCTTCGCGAGCGGCTTCATGGACGGGTGCTTGACCTGCCAGCGCCCGCTCATCTGCTCGACCACGAGCTTGCTGTCCATGCGCACCTCGACCTCGGCCGGGTCGAGGTCCAGCGCTGCCTGCAGACCGGCGATCAGCCCGCCGTACTCAGCGACGTTGTTGGTGGCCCGGCCGATCCCGGCCGCCCGCTCGGCCAGCACCTCGCCGGTCACCGCGTCACGCACGACCGCGCCGTAGCCCGCGGGGCCGGGATTTCCGCGCGACCCACCGTCGGCCTCGACGACGAGGCGGCGACCGGAGCCGCCCGAGGTCACAGCCCGCTCTCGCCGGTGCGCACCATGATCCGGCGGCACTCGTCGTGGCGTACCAGCTCGTCGGGCGGGGCCGAGCGGAGGGCCGACTTCTCGTTGTTCATCAGGTCCAGGTGGCAGCCGCCGCAGCGCCCCCTGGTGATCTCACCGACGGCGATGCCGCCCTCTGACGCGCGCAGCTTCTCGTACAGCGCGAGGACGTCCGCCGGGAAGGTCGGGGCGAGCGCAGCGCGCTCGGCGAGAAGTCGCGCGAGCTCGGCGTCGATCTCGAGGAAGGCTGCGTCGCGCGCCGCCTCCGCCACCTCCCGGTCCGCCAGGTGCCCGGAGCGCCGGCGGGAGAGCGAGGCCAGCTCCGCCTCGGCGGTCTCGGCGCGCTCCATCACCTCGAGCTCGCTGTCCTCCAGGTCGGACTGGCGACGGGCCAGGGTCGCGACCTCGTGCTCGAGGTCCTGCAGCTGCTTGGGGATGGTGATGCTGCCGGAGGCGAGTCGCTGCTCGTCGCGCGCCTTGCGGGTGCGGACCTGCTCGATCTCCCGCTCGAACTTCGCCTGCTCCCTGGCCAGGTCGCTGACCTCGGTCTCCGCCCGGAGAACCGCGTCGCGCAGCGCGTCGACGAGCCCGTCCAGGCGCGCCATCTCGGCGCTCTCGGGGAGGGTGGACCGCCGGTGCCGCAGCCGGTCGACCGCGCTGTCGAGAGCCTGCAGCTCGAGCAGGCGGAGCTGGACGAACGGGTCGACCTTCACGCGCTGGGGCTCCTCGCACTGGACGTCCATGGGTCGGTGACCCGGGTCGAGACGGCGGTCTCCACCGTAGTTCCGGCGGCCAGCCGCCTCGCGGCGTCGGACAGCCACGGCCACTCCGTCGCCCAGTGGGCCGCGTCGATCAGGGCGAGACCCTGCGGTGCCTCGCTCGCCGGGTGGTGGCGCAGGTCGGCGGTGAGGAACGCGTCCGCGGCCGCGGCCTCTCGCAGCAGCCCGTCCCCGGACCCGCCGCAGACGGCCAGCGTGCAGACGGTCCGGGCGGGGTCGCCGGTGGCGCGTACGCCCCACGCCGTCGCCGGCAGGACCCGGGCCACCCGCTCGGTCAGCTCCCCCAGCGGTACCGGCGTGGACAGGTTCCCGATCCGGCCGAGCCCCTGCCGGCCCGGCAGCTCCGCCAGCTCCAGCAGGTCGTAGGCCGGCTCCTCATAGGGATGAGCCGACCGCAGCGCGTCCATCACCAGGGCACGGCGGCGGCGCGGGAGCACCATCTCCACGCGGCTCTCGGCCACCCGCTCCACCCGCCCGACCTCGCCGAGCGTCGGCGCCGCCCCGCCGAGGGGGCGGAACGTGCCGGTGCCCGACGTCGTCCAGGCGCACCGCTCGTAGTTCCCGAGCTTGCCGGCGCCGGCTGCGGACAGGGCGTCGACCAGCGCCTCGGCCGCGTCGACCGGCACGAAGACCACGAGCTTGTCCAGCTGCTCGGGGCGCGCCGAGAGCGGGCGCACGTCCCGCAGGTCGAACAGCCCCGCCAGCGCGTCGGACACCCCCGGGCAGGCCACGTCGGCATTGGTGTGGGCGACGTGCAGTGCCGCTCCGGCCGCCAGCAGCCGGTGGACGACCAGTCCTTTCGGTGTCGTGGCGGCGACGGAGGTCGTTCCGCGCAGCCAGAGCGGGTGGTGGGTGACGAGCAGGTCGAAGGCGCCGTCGACCACCTCGTCGACCACGGCCTCGACCGGGTCGACGGCGAACAGGACGCGCCGCACCACCGCGGCCGGATCCCCGCAGACCAGCCCCACCGCGTCCCAGTCCTCGGCCAGCGACGGCGGGTAGAGGTCCTCCAGGAAGCCGACCACGTCGGCCAGGAGGGCGCTCACGCGGCGAGGCTAGTGGACCCAGACAGACTCGAACTGCCGACCTTCGCCTTGTAAGGGCGCTGCTCTACCAACTGAGCCATGGGTCCCGAAGCGCCAGGCTAGGGGCTGCCGGCTGGCGAGTGACTGCCTCACAGCGTCGCGAGCACCTTGCGGTAGTCCTCGAGATCACGAGCGTCGGGGATGGCGTTGACCACGCGGTGCGCGACGTTGCCCTGCTTGTCGACGATGAACGTGCCGCGCAGGGCCACTCCGACGTCGTCGAGGAACACGCCGTACGCCTTGGCCACCTCGCCGTGCGGCCAGAAGTCGGCCAGCATCGGGAACGTGTAGCCCTGCTCGGCAGCCCACCGGGCCTGCACCGGGCTGCTGTCACAGCTGATCGCCAGGGTCTGCACGTCGTCGGAGCTGAAGTCGGCGATGGAGTCCCGCAGCTGGCACAGCTCGCCCTGGCACACGCGCGTGAAGGCGAACGGGTAGAACACGAGGACCACGTTCTTCGAGCCGCGGAATCGAGCCGCGGAACGACGACAGCCGCACCGGCTGGCGGTTCTGGTCGCGAAGCTCGAAGTCGGGGGCCTCGTCGCCCACGTCGATCGCCATGCGGAAGCCTCTCGCCGGGTCAAGGCAGGATGGGTTCATGGTAACGAGCGGTCCCCGGCCCGCGCCGGGCCGGTGCGGGCTGGCGGAGGCCGAGCCCGACGAGCTGGGGCACGAGGTGCTCACCGCCTGGGACGGCTTCCTGGACGTCGCGCAGGCCCCGTCGACCGACCTCAGTCTGCCCTCGCGGCTGAGAGGGTGGTCAGGGCGGGACGTCCTCATCCACCTGGCGAGCTGGCCGGACGCCCAGGTCCTGGAGTCGCTGCTGGCCTCCGCGGCCTCGGGTGGACACGGGACCGCGCCGCCACCGGACGAGCGCAACGAGCAGCTGGTCGCGGCGCACCGGGACGCCACCGACGAGGAGGTGCTGGCGGCCCTGCTCGCGGCACGCGACCGGATCGCGCGGTTCTTCCACTCCGACGAGGCCGGCACGTGGGGCCGGATGCTGTCGCGCTCCACCGCGGGACCGCTGCCCGTGCTCTCGCTGGTGCACGCCGGGACGTTCGAGCTCGCGGTTCACGCAAGAGATCTCACGCCCTGCGGAGCGCCGGAGCCGCCTGCGCACCTGCTCGACAGGGGGCTGGCGGCGCTGCTCGACGTCACCGGCAACCTCGCCGCCCGCAACGGCGTGGACATCGAGCTGCACGCCCAGACGCCGGCGGGCGGCTGGGCCTTCGTCAGCGGGGACGACGGCTGGACGACGAGGCGTGTCGCACCCGGCAGGCTCGACGGGGTCGGGGTCACCGGCTCGGCGGCGGACCTGCTCGACGCCGCCGCCGGGCGGATTTCCCTCGGCTCGCTGCTGCTCACCCGGCGCCTGCAGGTGCAGCAGCTCCCGCAGTGGATGCGCCTCGCACCTCTGCTGGACGACGTCCCCGGGCTGCCCGGCGGGGCGGCGCTGAAGACCGCGGTGACCGGGCTGTCCGGCGTGGCCGGAGGGGTGGGCCGGGTCCTCGGCCGCCTCCGCCGCTAGTCGCCCTGCTCCCCGCCGGCACCGGGCGGGTCGGGGCGCACGATCATCGCCACCTGCCGCCCGGCAGCCCGCGTGAGCACGACCGTCACCTCGCGGCTGCCGGTCAGGCGCAGCTGCGAGCGCAGGACGTCGGGCTCGACGGCGGTCCCGCGCTTCTTCACGACGAGTGGCCCCGCGTCGTAGGACCGCAGCCGCTCCCGCAGCGCCTTGAGCCCGAAGGGCAGGACCTCCAGCACCTCGAACCACTTCCCGTACGGGGTCGGCACCCGCTCGGGCGCGCAGACGTACGCGATGGTCCCGTCCACCAGCCACCCGCCGACGAGAGCGACCACCTGCTCCACGAGGTGCGCCCGCACCACAGCGCCGTCCGGCTCCAGCAGCCACGGGCCGGGTGGCCGGACCGGCGGCACGGGAACCGCGACGTCCACCAGCTGCTCGCCGGAGGGCAGCAGCGTCGCGCTGCGCCGGTGCCCCCGGCGGGCCGTGCCGGCCCACAGGACCGCCTCCTTGACGTCGCCGCGCAGCGAGACCAGCTCCACCTCGAGATCGGCCGGCAGCAACGCGTAGTCGATCCCCGGCGCGACCTTCACGCCCAGCGAGCGCACGCGGTGCCGCCAGTCGAGGACCGTCTCGAGCGGCGGCGCGTATGCCCGCGGGTCGAACACGCGCCGCCTGCCCTCGCGGCGCGCCGGGTCGACGAAGACGTCCGCGGTGGCCGGGAGGGACAGTGTCGTCACGTCCGCGCAGGCCAGCGCGCAGTCCCGCTCCAGCACCGCCGCGTTGGCGCGCGCGAGCAGCAGCCGGGCCTCGTCCAGGTCGACGCCGACCGAGCCGGAGGGCAGCTCCAGCAGGTCACCGCCGACCGAGCAGCACAGGTCCAGCGCCGGAGCGGCGAACCGGCGCGCGCGGTGCGCGGCGACGACCCAGGAGGAGGCCTGCTCCAGCGCAGGCCCGGTCCACCAGAGCTCCTCACCGCGAGGGTGCTTGGCGGCCGCCCGCTGCCGCAGCAGCGCCTGCTCCAGGGCCAGCGGACCGTGCTCGGCGCCGTACGCGGCGCGCAGCGCCTCCGCGGCCCGGAGCCGGCGCGACGGCGACAGGTCGAGCGTCGCGGCCGCGGCCACCGCGTCCCGGCCGGCGAGGGACAGCAGCCACCTGGCCTGCCCGGGGGTCAGCGGCGCGCGGAGCCCTTGCGCGAGCGGGGCGCCACCAGGCGCGTCCCGGACCACTCCGGCGCTGCGCTGGTGCTGCGCGTGCTGGACAGCCCTGCGGTGGGCGCCGCCTCGTCGATGTCGCTCGGCTCGACGTGACCCTCCCGCCCGGCCTTCGGGGTGAGCAGCCAGATGACACCCTGGTCGGCGAGGTTGGTCAGCGAGTCGACGAGCGTGTCCACGAGGTCGCCGTCTCCCTCACGCCACCACAGCAGGACGACGTCGACCACCTCGTCGGAGTCGTCGGTGGAGATGAGCTCGGTCCCGCTGCGCGCAGCGACGTCGTCGAGCAGGGCCTGGTCCACGACGGCACCGGAGCCGCTGTCCGCTCCGACCACCTGCACGACCATGCCTGGCCCGATCCCGAGCTTCTCGGCAAGGCCACGCTGGGCGGCGTGGTCCGCGGACGTGCTCACGAGTGCCCCTTCCCCATGGCCCCCGAGCGGGGGCGCTTCGGGGGTAGTCCACCGGACCTCCCCCTGCTGCGCAAGTGCCGGGTCCTCCCCGGCTGTCGGCGGGCCGACGCGGGCCCGGTCCGGGCAGGGACCCCCTCATCCCGGCAGCATGCTCAGCCGCACGCTGCGCACCCGGTTGTCGACGTTGAGGTCGACCAGGGTCACCGACTGCCAGGTGCCGAGCGCTAGCTCGCCGTCGAGCACGGGGATCGTGGCGTACGGCGGGATCAGCGCCGGGAGCACGTGCGAGCGGCCATGGCCGGGCGAGCCGTGCCGGTGCCGCCAGCGGTCATCCGCCGGCAGCAGGTCGCGCAGCGCCGCCAGCAGATCCTCGTCGGAGCCGGCGCCGAGCTCCAGGACCGCCACCCCGGCGGTGGCGTGCGGCACGAACACGTGCAGCAGCCCGTCCCCCCGACCCCTGGTGAACGACCGGCAGGCAGGGGTGAGGTCGTGCACCGTCTCCTGGGAGCCGGTCTCCACGGTGAGCAGCAGCGTGTCCATCCTCAGAGCCTGCCTGACGTCCGTCGGGCTACCCAGCGGTAGGTGTAACCATGGTTGGGACCTGCCGACCAGCACCGGGGAGCACCGTGACCACGAGCGCAAGCGAGCGGTTCAGCGTCATCAGCGACGGCCTGCCCAGCCAGTTGCCCGACCTCGATCCGGCCGAGACCGCCGAGTGGCTCGAGTCGCTCGACGCGGTCCTCGACAACGCCGGGCGCGGCCGGGCCCGGTTCCTGCTCCTCAAGCTGCTCGAGCGCGCCCGCCAGCGGGCGGTCGGCGTCCCTGCGCTGCGCAGCACCGACTACATCAACACCATCCCGCCGGAGCGGGAGCCCGACTTCCCCGGCGACGAGCACCTGGAGCGGCGGATCCGCGCGTACATCCGGTGGAACGCCGCGATCATGGTGAGCCGGGCCAACCGCCCCGAGATCGGCGTGGGCGGCCACATCGCGACCTATGCCAGCGCGGCGAGCCTCTACGAGGTCGGCTTCAACCACTTCTTCCGCGGGCGGGACTGGGTCGGCGAGGACGGCCGGGCCGGCGGCGACTCGGTGTTCTTCCAGGGGCACGCCTCGCCGGGGATCTACGCGCGGGCCTTCCTCGAAGGGCGGCTGACCCATGAGCAGCTCGACGGGTTCCGGCAGGAGTCGCGGCCCGCGTCGCTGCCGTCCTACCCGCACCCACGGCTCATGCCGGACTTCTGGGAGTTCCCCACGGTGTCGATGGGCCTGGGTCCGCTGGGCGCGATCTACCAGGCGCGGTTCAACCGCTACCTGCAGCACCGCGGGATCAAGGACACGGGCGCGAGCCGCGTGTGGTGCTTCCTCGGCGACGGCGAGATGGACGAGCCGGAGTCGCTCGGCGCCATCGGCCTCGCGGCCCGCGAGGAGCTCGACAACCTCACGTTCGTCGTCAACTGCAACCTGCAGCGCCTCGACGGGCCGGTCCGCGGCAACGGCAAGATCATCCAGGAGCTGGAGTCGTACTTCCGCGGCGCCGGCTGGAACGTCATCAAGGTCGTGTGGGGCCGGCAGTGGGACGACCTCATCGCCAGCGACGTCGACGGCCTGCTGCTGAACGCGATGAACACCACGCCGGACGGGCAGTTCCAGACCTACTCGGTCGAGAGCGGCGCCTACACCCGGCAGAACTTCTTCGGCTCCGACCCGCGCCTGCTCGCGATGGTCGAGCACCTCTCGGACGAGCAGATCCGCAACCTGCCCCGCGGCGGCCACGACTACCGCAAGGTCTACGCCGCCTTCGACTCGGCGACCAAGCACGTCGGGCAGCCCACGGTGATCCTGGCCCACACCATCAAGGGCTGGACCCTCGGCAAGGACTTCGAGGGCCGCAACGCGACCCACCAGATGAAGAAGCTGACCAAGCCGGAGCTCAAGGAGCTGCGCGACCGGCTCCTGATCGACATCAGCGACCGCGCGCTCGACGCCGACCTGCCGCCCTACTTCTCCCCCGGGCCGCACAGCGCGGAGATCGAGTACATGCGGGTGTGCCGGGCCAAGCTCGGCGGCTCGCTGCCGCGCCGCGTGGTTCACGCGCGGAAGATCGCGCTGCCGGGGCCGGCGATGTACGACGAGCTCAAGCGCGGCTCGGGCAAGCAGGCCGTGGCCACCACGATGGCGTTCGTCCGGCTGCTGAAGGACCTCATGAAGGACGCCGAGATCGGGCACCGGATCGTCCCGATCATCCCGGACGAGGCCCGCACGTTCGGCATCGACGCGATGTTCCCGACGGCGAAGATCTACTCCCCCGCTGGGCAGACGTACGAAGCCGTCGACCGCGACCTGCTGCTGTCGTACAAGGAGAGCGCGCAGGGGCAGATCCTGCACGAGGGCATCAGCGAGGCCGGCTCGATGGGGTCGGTGATGGCGGCCGGCTCGTCCTACGCCACGCACGGCGAGCCGATGATCCCGGTCTACGTCTTCTACTCGATGTTCGGCTTCCAGCGCACCGGCGACCAGATGTGGGCGATGGCCGACCAGCTGTGCCGCGGGTTCCTGCTCGGCGCCACTGCCGGGCGCACGACCCTCAACGGCGAGGGGCTGCAGCACCAGGACGGGCACTCGCAGCTGCTGGCCTCGACGAACCCCGCCTGCGTTTCCTACGACCCGGCCTTCAGCTACGAGATCGCGTTCATCGTCGAGGACGGCCTTCGCCGGATGTACGGCGACGATCCCGAGGACGTCTTCTACTACCTGACCGTCTACAACGAGCCCAACCCGCAGCCGGTCCTGCCTGACCTGCCGCGGCTGCGCGAGGGGGTGCTGCGCGGCATGTACCGCTACTGCGAGGAGCCCGGCGAGGGACCCCGCGCGCAGGTGCTCGCGAGCGGCATCGCCGTACGCCTCGCGCTCGATGCGCAGCGGCTGCTGCGCGAGGACTGGGGCGTCGCCGCGGACATCTGGAGCGTCACGAGCTGGAACGAGCTGCGCCGCGACGCCGTCGCCTGCGAGGAGCACAACCTGCTGCATCCCGAGGAGGCCCGCAGCACGCCGTACGTCACGCAGGCGCTCATGTCGACCACCGGACCCGTGGTGGCCGTCAGCGACTGGATGCGGGCCGTCCCGGACTCGATCAGCCGGTGGGTGGCCGGTGACTGGACCTCGCTCGGCACCGACGGGTTCGGCCGCTCCGACACCCGCGCGTCCCTGCGCCGGCACTTCCGCATCGACCCGGAGTCGATCGCAGTGGCGGTCCTGACCGAGCTGTCCCGGCGGGGCGAGCTCGACGCGGAGGCGCCCCACAAGGCGGTCGAGAAGTACCGCCTGCGCTCGGAGGACCTGCCTGCGGACAAGGACACCACGGAGGGAGCCGGAGAGTAGCCGAGGCGACCGCGTCGTTATTCGTGGTGCGGGGGCGGGTAGACGCCGCCCATGGAACGCGGAAGCGACAAGCACAGCCCCCGGTTGGACGACGCCATGAGCGCGGAGGTGGAGGGGCTGGTCCGCTCCGGCCACGACAACCGCGAGGAGTGGAAGTCCCCCGAGCCCTCCGCGGAAGACCAGCCCGACGTCGACCTCGTCCCCAACGGGACCCTCGTCGGCGGCGTTCCCCAGGGCATGACCGAGCAGGACGTCGAGCGACGCAGCGTGCTCGCCAGCTACCTGGGCCGGGTGTGGCCGGCCACCGCGGCCGAGCTGCTGGACGTCGCCTTGGGCAACTCCGCGCCCGAACAGGTGCTCGACACCCTGCGCGCCCTGCCCGCCGGCCGCTACTACGCCAACCTGCAGGAGGTCTGGTCGGACGTGTCGGGCGGGCACGTCGAGAGCACCCGCTTCTAGCGGGGAGAGCCGTTCCCTGGGGGCTTCTGGTCACTTCGACCCCACGGGGTCGGCCGGATGGAGCACACTTCAGGCCGGGGCAGCCTGAAGGAGCGGTGGTGGATCGGCGCAGCGCCAGACCTCGCGGAGAAGTCGCGCGTCTGGAGGAGCATCCCAACCTCCAGGAGGTCCTCGGGGTGCTGGCCCAGCTCGCGCACATCACCGACGAGGACCTCCCCCGGCTGGCCGACCACTGGTGCAACGGCCCCTCCCTGAGCGTCGCCCGCGAGAGGGCGCTCGCCCCCGACAGCCCGCTGGTGCTCGAGGTCCTCGGCGCCTTCGAGTCCGTCGCGGCCCTGTTCGCCGAGGACCTGCTCGGGGAGGCGGCCTACCTGACGGTGGAGCCTGCTGTCACCGTGCGGGCGCTCAAGGCGGTGCGGGACGCCATCGCCGGCGCCTATGCACGACCGGTCCTGCGCCGCGCGGAGCACGAGGCGCTGATGCGCCCGTGGTGGGCGGTCTACCCGCACCCGCTCGTCGCCGAGCCGGATCTCGGTCCGTGCGCGGAGCAGGTGAAGACGCTGCTCGCTGCCCTGCCCGTCCTCGGTGCGCGCTGCCACGACGAGGGCGGCCGGGCGCTGTTCGACGCGCTCGCCGACCACTCGTTCGTGTCCCAGTCCGAACGGGCGGAGGCGGCCGCCTCGGCGTTCCAGGCCGCGGTGCTCACCAGCCGGCGTCGGGTGTGGACGCTGGTACGCCGCACAGGCACCGAGGGGCTGAGCCGGCCCTGCAGCCACTGCCGCGGCGCGCGCGACGAGCGCGAGGCCCGGCGGGTGCTGGACCTGTGCCTGGACGCAGCCTGCGCACTGCTGGTGTCCGACGCGCTGCCCGACGCCGAGACCGACCTGCTGACCTGGCCGGTCACCTCCGTCATCCCGCTGCAGCGGGCGGCCGACCCGTCCAGGTGAGCAGGTCGACGGCGCTCCAGGAGTTGACGACCCGGTCGGGCTGCACACCGCACAGGTAGCCGCGCTCGCAGCCGATCCCCTGCCAGTCGAGCTGGCCGGGGGCGTGCGCGTCGGTGTCGATCGCGATCCGGCAGCCCGCTTCGACGGCCAGGCGCAGCAGCCGCTTCGGCGGGTCCAGCCGCTCGGGGCGGCTGTTGACCTCCACCGCCACGTCGAACCGGGCGCAGGCGGCGAAGACGACGTCCGGGTCGAACTCCGATTCCGGCCGCCCCTTGCCGCCCCGTCCGTGGCCGAGGACCTGGCGCCCCGTGCAGTGACCGAGGACGTCGGTGTGCGGGTTGCTGATCGCCGCCACCATGCGGGCGGTCATCTCCTCGCGCGGCATCCGGAGCTTGCTGTGCACGCTGGCCACGACCAGGTCGAGCTCGGCGAGCAGCTCGGGCTCCTGGTCGAGGCTGCCGTCGAGCAGGATGTCCACCTCGATGCCGGTGAGGATCCGGAAGGCCGGGGCGGTGCCGGCGGCCGCCTCCGCCGCGAGGGTCTCGTTGAGCGCGGCGACCACCTCGAGCTGCTCGCGCAGCCGCTCAGGAGACAGCCCCCGCGCCACGGTGAGCCGCGGCGAGTGGTCGGTGAGCACGACGTACTCGTGGCCCAGCGCGCGCGCCGCCCTCGCCATCTCCTCGATCGGGGAGCCGCCGTCGGACCAGTCGCTGTGGGTGTGGCAGTCCCCGCGCAGCGCCGCCCGCAGCGCCCGGCCGCCCTCCGCGACAGGCGTCTCGCCGAGGGTCCGGACCCGGCGCAGGTAGACCGGCTCCTGCCCGTCGAGCGACTCGGTCACGACCAGCGCGGTCACCTTGCCGAGCCCGTCGAGCTCGGTCAGCGTGCCGTCAGCCGCCCGGTAGGACAGCTCCTCGGGAGGGGTCCTCGCCACGACGTCGGCCGCCGTGCGGAAGGCCTTCACCCGGTAGGTCGGCTCCAGTGCGCGCTCCAGGCAGAACGCGATGGCGCGCAGATCCTCGGCTGGGTTGCGCGGGCTCACCTCGACCCCCTTCCCGGACGCCCTCTCCGGCCGGACAGCCGAGCGCCCGGCCGGTTCCCCCGGCCGGGCGCTCGCTGCGTGCTGCGGACGGGCGCCCAGGCTAGATGGCGGCGCGCCCGCGGCGGCTCGGGTTCGGCGAGGGCGTCGGCCGCGCCCGGCGGACGGTGGCCGTACGCGCGGGGACCGGAGCCACCTCGACGGGCTCCGGCTCGTACTCCTCCTCGTCCTGGTCCTCGCTCTGCGAGCTGACCTGCTGGCGCAACTCCTGGGCCTTCTCCTGCCCCTTGCTCTGGGCGTTGCGGATGGCCTCCCGCGCAGGCTCGACCCCGCCGACGCCGAAGGCGATGATCAGCGGAACGATGATCAGGGCGAGCAGGGCGTAGAAGATGCCGGTGACGATCAGCGGTGCGATCTGCAGCTGGTCCATCGCGGCGAAGGCGCCGAAGGCGAGGATGAACAGCGACGCGGCGTTGGCCAGCGCATTGCCGTAGCTCAGGCCGCCGAGCGCGTTCGACAGCAGCTCCTTCACACCGGCCGCGACCGCTGCGGCGATCACGACGATCAGCACGGCGACGAAGACGTTGGGCAGGAAGGAGATGATCTCTGCCAGGAACCGGCTCACCGGGTTGTCGCTGCCGAACACGCCGAAGGCCGCCGACAGGACCAGCAGGAAGATGAAGTAGTAGACGATGCGAGCCAGGATCTGCGCGGCGTCGTACTTGCTCTTCGACAGCGCCTTCTTGATGCCGCCGCGCTCGACGAGGTTGTCGAAGCCGACGCGCTGCAGGATCTTGGTCAGGATCTTCTGGACGGCCTTGGCGAGAAGAATGCCGACGACGAGGATCAGCAGGAAGGCGCCGATCTTCGGCAGCAGCGCGATGCCGTCGCGGACGGCGTCGTTGACGCCGCCCTCGTAGTCGATGGCGAGTGCGGACATGTGGGGGCTCCAGGGGCAGGGGGGCAAGTGGTAAGGCGATCCCCCCTCCGGCGCGACACAACCGCACGCAGGCTGCGGGGTGCGCCACAGCGCCTGGTGGCTCCGCGGCTACCTGGTGGTCGGCCTGCCTGGTGGTCGGCCTGCCTGGTGGTCGGCCTG
>JAUJOY010000002.1:0-45482 GCA_030447385.1 Mycobacteriales bacterium | reverse complement strand
CCTGGCGGTCGGCCTGCCTGGCGGTCGGCCTGCCTGGCGGTCGGCCTGCCTGGCGGTCGGCCTGCCTGGCGTTCGGCCTGCCTGGCGGTCGGCCTGCTGCGCCCCGGGTCAGACGACCTGGTGCAGCCAGGTGACCGGAGCGCCGTCACCGCCCTCGCGGTAGGGCTCCAGCTCGGCGTCCCATGCGCTGCCGAGCAGGGCGTCGAGCCCCTGCGCCAGCGCCGGCCCGCCGAGGGTCCCCAGCAGGGCGCGCAGCCGGTCCTCCCCGACGAGGACGTCGCCGTTGGCGCTGGTCGTGGCGCGGTAGACACCGAGCGAGGGCGTGATGCTGTAGCGCTCCCCGTCGAGCCCCGGGCTCGGCTCCTCGGTCACCTCGTAGCGCAGGACCGTCCAGCCGCGCAGCGCCGCCGCCAGCCGCCCGGCGGTGCCGGGCCGGGCCCGCCAGTTCAGCTCGGCGCGCAGCTGACCCGGGGCGCAGACCTGGTCGGTCCACTCCATGCGGGCGCGCCTACCCAGCACCGCGGTCACGGCCCACTCGACGTGGGGACACATGGCGGGTGGGCAGGAGTGGACGTAGAGCACGCCGGTGGACACGGTGCCTCCCTGTGGACGAGGTGCGCCTTCCCCGACGGCCTCGGTAACGGGAGCAACATGCTGTGACTTCTGAGGCTCATGGTGCCACTGATGACGCGACGTGACCAGCGAGGCCATGGCCAGGCCGCCGGCCCCTTCGCAGGCCCACGGCTGCCCTGCCCCACCTGGCCGGTCCGCCGGTCCCCGGGGCTCCCCTGATGATCATGCCGCTGACCGCTACCCGGCCGCCCGCCGGCCGCCGCCCGCCGCTGACCCGGACCCCCTGGTGATCTTCCGGATCGTGGATCGGTACGCGACACGCCGGCGTGTCCTGTGCGCATCCACGACTCAGAAGATCATCCGCCCGGGAGCGGCCCGCCCGGAGCGGCGCGCCACGCCTCACGAGGCCGAGCCTCCGGCAGGCGCGGAGCTCAGCCACGCCTCGATGCCGCTCAGCAGCCGCGCGCGGACGTCGTCGGGAGCCGCGCTGCCGCGTACGGCATCGGCCGCCAGAGCAGCGAGCGCCTCGTCGGACAGCCCCTGCTGGTCGCGCACCGCGGCGTACTGGTCGACCAGACCCGAGCGGAACAGCAACGGGTCGTCCGCGCCGAGGGCGACGCGCACGCCGGCCGCCCGCAGCTCGCGCACCGGCACCAGCTCCACCGCGCCCGCCACGCCGAGGGCGACGTTGGACGCCGGGCAGACCTCGAGCACGACACCGCGCTCCGCGAGCAGCGCCATGGTGGCGGGGTCCTCCACGGCGCGTACGCCGTGGCCGAGCCGGTCGGCGTGCAGCGCCTCGACCGCCCCGTGCACGCTGCGGATGCCGCGCAGCTCGCCGGCGTGGGGGACGGACAGCAGGCCGGCGTCGCGCGCGATCCGGAACGCCTTGGCGAACTCCTCCGGCCGGCCCCGGGTCTCGTCGTTGGAGAGCCCGAAGCCGACGACCCCCTTGCCGGCGAACCGCTTCGCGACCCGCGCGAGCGTCTCGGCGTCGCCCGGGTGACGCGTGCGGTTGGCGGCGATCACCAGGGCCATCCCGGTGCCCGTGGTGTCGGCGGCCTCCCGCATGGCGTCGAGCACGAGCTCGACGGTCGGCTGGAGCCCGCCCAGGCGGGACGCGTACGACGACGGGTCGACCTGCACCTCGACCCAGCCCGAGCCGGCGGCCCGCTCGTCCTGCGCGATCTCGCCGACCAGGCGCCGCACCTCGCCCGGCCCGGCCACGACCTCTCGGGCCGCGTCGTACAGCCGCTGGAACCGCGACCACCCCCTACGAGCCGTGACGTCCAGCCGCGTCCCGGCCGGGGCGAGCAGCTCCCCGGGCAGCCGCCGGCCCTGGGCCCCGGCCAGCTCCACCAGCGTGGCCGGGCGCATCGAACCGGCCAGGTGCAGGTGCAGGTGCGCCTTCGGCAGAGCCGTCAGGTCGCGCCCCGCAGCACCCACGTCCGGCATCGTGTCGCACCCTCCGGTCAGGATGCGGATCGGCGACACTGGGACCCCCACAGGATGCGAGAGGACGACGTGACCAGCCCGGCTGCCCGCACCCCTCCTCCGAGCGACGGCAGCGGCTACACCGCCAAGCACCTGCAGGTCCTCGAGGGCCTGGAGGCGGTGCGCAAGCGCCCTGGCATGTACATCGGCTCGACCGATTCCCGCGGCCTGACCCACCTGGCGTACGAGATCGTCGACAACGCCGTCGACGAGGCCCTGGCCGGTCACTGCGCCCGGATCGAGCTGACCCTGCACGGCGACGGGTCGGTCGAGGTCACGGACGACGGACGCGGGATCCCGGTCGACGTCGAGCGGCGCAGCGGGCTGACCGGGGTCGAGCTGGTGCTGACCAAGCTGCACGCCGGCGGCAAGTTCGGGGGCGGCGGCTACAAGACCTCCGGCGGCCTGCACGGGGTGGGCGCCTCCGTCGTCAACGCCCTGTCCCAGCGGCTCGACGTCGAGGTACGCCGCGGCGGCCGGGTCCACACGATGTCGTTCTCCCGCGGGGTGCCCGGTGTGTTCGCAGGACCGGGCCCGGGCGCGGACTTCACGCCCCGCGACGGCCTGTCCGTGGCCGGCCGTGCGCCGCGGGGCAAGGGGCTGCCCGCGACCGGCACCAGCCTGCGCTGGTGGCCCGACCTGGCGCTGTTCAGCAAAGGCTCGGCAGTGGACGTCGCGGCGCTGCACGACCGGCTGCGCCAGACGGCGTTCCTCGTCCCGGGGCTGACGCTGGTCCTTGCCGACTCCCGGGCGGGCGAGCGGGTCGAGGAGACGTTCCGGTTCGACGGCGGGACAGCCGACTTCGTCGAGCACCTGGCAGGCGACGCCGCGGTCTGCGACCCGGTGCACCTGCTGGGGTCGGGCAACTACTCCGAAACGGTCCCGGTGCTCGACGACACGGGGCACATGACCACCCGCACCGTCGAGCGGCACTGCGAGGTGGACGTCGCGCTGCGCTGGGGCGTGGGCTACGACACCACGGTGCAGTCCTTCTGCAACGTCGTGGCGACCCCGCACGGCGGCACCCACCAGAACGGCTTCGAGCGCGCGCTGCTGCGCACGGTCAACGAGGCCCTCCGGGCAGGCCGCGTGCTGCGGGCCAGCGAGGAGCCGGTGGTCAAGGACGACGTGCTCGAGGGGCTGACCGCCGTCGTGACGGTCCGCGTCCCGGAGCCGCAGTACCTCGGGCAGACCAAGGACGAGCTGGGCACGCCCGCCGTCACGAAGATCGTCGCCGAGGTCGTGGCCCGCGGCCTCAGAGCCGAGTTCCTCGACAACAAGAAGCGCCGGGCGCAGGCCCGCGTCGTGCTCGACAAGGTGGCTGCCGCGGCGCGGACACGGCTGGCCGCGCGAGCCTCGAAGGACGCCGCCCGGCGCAAGAACGCCCTCGAGACCTCGACCCTGCCGGCCAAGCTGGCCGACTGCCGCTCTCCCGACGTGTCGCGCACGGAGCTGTGGCTGGTCGAGGGTGACAGCGCGCTCGGCACCGGCAAGCTCGCCCGCAACTCGGAGTTCCAGGCACTGCTGCCCCTGCGCGGCAAGATCCTCAACGTCCAGAAGGCCGGCGTCTCCGAGATGTTGTCCAACGCCGAGTGCGCCTCGATCATCCAGGTCGTCGGCGCCGGGACCGGCCGGACGTTCGACCTCGAGCAGATGCGCTACGGCAAGGTCGTGATCACGACCGACGCCGACGTCGACGGCGCGCACATCCGCTGCCTGCTCATCACCCTGTTCGCCCGCTACATGCGGCCGGTCCTCGAGTCCGGCCGGCTCTACGCCGCGGTGCCGCCGCTGCACCGCATCGAGGTCGTCGGGGGCAAGGAGCCCATCTACACCTACAGCGAGAAGCAGATGCAGGCCGAGCTGCGCAAGATCGCGGCGCGCGGCGCGAAGGTGAAGGGCCAGATCCAGCGCTACAAGGGGCTGGGGGAGATGGACCCGGACCAGCTGGCCGAGACGACCATGCACCCGGCCTCACGCACGCTGCGCCGGATCAACCCGGGCGAGGTCGACGCGGCCGAGCGGGTGCTCGAGCTGCTCATGGGCAACGACGTGGCGCCCCGGCGGGACTTCATCGTCAGCAGCGCCGCCCGCGTCAACAAGGAGCTCCTGGACACATGAGCCCTGCCTCGACCCGCCGCTCCCGGCTTCGCCGAGCTGTTCTGGGTGCCAGCCGCACGCTGAGCCCGGGCACTGGTGGCACCGAGAACGGCGCCCGCCTGCAGCGGCCTCGCCGAGCTGTTCTGGGTGCCAGCCGCAGGCTGAGCCCGGGCACTGGTGGCACCGAGCACGGCGCCCGCCTGCAGCGGATGGCCCTGCTGTGATGGGCCTGCCCTGATGGGCCTCCTCTGATGGCCCGCAAGCGGAGCAGCAGCAGCACGATCCCGCCCTTCGTGGGCGAGGGCACGATCCTCGACACCGACGTCGTGCAGGAGATCGAGTCGAGCTACCTCGACTACTCCTACTCGGTCATCTACTCCCGGGCGCTGCCCGACGCGCGGGACGGCCTGAAGCCGGTGCACCGGCGGATCCTCTACTCGATGGCCGACTCCGGCCTGCGCCCCGACCGGCCCTACGTCAAGAGCGCCCGCGTCGTCGGGGACGTCATGGGCAAGTACCACCCGCACGGCGACGGGGCGATCTACGACGCGATGGTGCGCCTCGCGCAGCCGTTCGCGATGCGGGTGCCGCTGATCGACGGGCACGGAAACTGGGGTTCGCCCGACGACTCCGCGGCAGCGAGCAGGTACACCGAGTGCCGGTTGACGCCGGCAGCGCTGCTGCTGACCGACGGGCTCGACGAGGAGACCGTCGACCTCGAGCCCAACTACGACGGGTCGCTGCAGCAGCCGTCCGTGCTGCCTGCGGCGATGCCCAACCTGCTGGTCAACGGCGCGTCCGGGATCGCCGTCGGCATGGCCACCAACATGATCCCGCACAACCTCGTCGAGGTCGTCGACGCGGCGCGGCACCTGCTCGCGCATCCGTCGGCCGACCTGGACGAGCTGATGCGCTTCGTCCCCGGCCCGGACCTGCCGACGGGCGGGCAGCTGCTCGGCATGACCGAGGTCCGCGCCGCCTACGAGACCGGCCGGGGCGTCGTACGCATCCGGGCGACTGCCGAGATCGGGCCACTACCGCGTGGCAAGAGCTCCATCACGATCACCGAGCTGCCCTTCGGCGTGGGGGCCGAGCGCGTCATCGCCAAGGTCAAGGAGCTCGTCACGAGCAAGAAGCTCCAGGGGATCGCCGACGTCAAGGACCTGACGGACCGCCAGCTGGGCACCCACCTGGTGTTCGAGCTCAAGGCGGGATTCTCGGGTCAGGCGGTGCTGGCGGAGTTGTTCCGGCTGACCCCGCTCGAGGAGAGCTTCGGCATCAACAACGTGGCGCTGGTCGACGGCCAGCCACGCACGCTCGGCCTGGTGTCCCTGCTCGAGGTGTTCCTCGCGCATCGCGTCGACGTCGTCACCCGGCGGTCCCGCTTCCGGCTGCGCAAGGCCGAGGAGCGTGCTCACCTGGTCGAGGGCCTGCTGCTCGCGCTCGCGAACATCGACGACGTCGTACGCATCATCCGCGGCTCACGCGACATCGGCGAGGCCCGAGCCTCGTTGATCGCGCTGCTCGGGCTGAGCGACCTGCAGGCGGGTCACGTGCTCGACATGCAGCTGCGCCGGCTGGTGGCGCTGGAGGTCGCCAAGCTCGAGACCGAGCTCGCCGAGCTGCGGGAGACGATCACCTACCTGACCTCGCTGCTCACCGACGAGGGGCTGCTGCGCGCAGTGATCGGGGAGGAGCTGGCGGAGGTCGCGGCCGAGCACGGCACGCCGCGGCGGACCGTCCTCGTCGGCGGCGACCTCAGGGCCCTCGTCACCTCGCGGGCCGCCTCACTCGAGGTCGTGGACGAGCCGTGTGACGTCGTCCTGTCCTCGTCGGGTTTGCTGGCGCGTACGCCGCTGCACGCCGACCCGGCGGACGGCGCCGGACGCAGGCGCACCGGGCGGAGCCGCCACGACGCCGTCGTCGCCGGTGTCCGGACGACCACCCGCGGGCGGATCGGCCTGCTGACGTCGGCCGGGAGGGTGCTGCGGGTCGGGGTGCTCGACCTGCCCACGGTGCCCGCTGTGACGACAGGGGCGCTGTCGCTGCGCGGTGGCGCACCCGCCACGGAGTTCGCGGCGCTCGAGCGTGGCGAGCGGGTGCTGGGCCTGACCTCCCTGCGCGACGGCGGTCCCGGCCTGGTGCTCGCCACCGCGTCGGGGGTCATCAAGCGGGTGGCCCCGGAGTGGCCGGCGAAGGGCGATGCGGTGGAGGTCCTCGCGCTGCGGGCGGGTGACGAGGTCGTCGGCGCGGCCGAGCTGGTGGACGGCGAGGACGAGCTCGTGCTGTTCGCCTCGACCGGTGACCTCCTTCGCTTCCCGGCTTCAGCCGTACGACCGCAGGGCCGGGCCGCCGCGGGGATGGCGGGCATGAGGCTGATGCCAGGAGCGGTCGTCGTGGGCTTCAGCGTGGTGGACCTGAGGGCGCCTGAAGGCGTGCTGGACGTCGTGGACGAGCCGGTTGTCGTGACCGCCGGCGGTCTGCCTCCCGAGGGACGGACCAGGGGGCCGGGCACGGCGTCGTCGGTGAAGGTCACGCCGCTGTCGGAGTACCCCCGCAAGGGACGGGCCACCGGCGGGGTCCGCTGCCATCGGCTGCTGTCGGGGGAGGCGCTGCTGGTGCTGGGCTGGGCCGGAAGGGCCCCCGCCTGGGCAGCCACCACGAGCGGGGATCCGGTGGATCTGCCCGCCACCCATGGCCGGCGCGACGGATCGGGAGCCCCGGTGATCGGTCCGCGGCCGGCGGCGGTGGGTCGCCCGCACCGCTGAGTCGCAGCGGGCACCGCTGACGAGCGGCCGGCGGACGGCTGGCGGGCGCCAGCGCACAGCGACATCCGACCGAAAGCCGTGCTCCGGAGGGGGTCTAGCCTCGGCTGGATGGCGACATCCTCGGACTCCGGGAGGGCTGCGGCTCGGCGGTGGGCCGAGGAGCTGGCGGCCTGGACCGTGCCGACGCAGATCCTCGAGGGGGCACCGCGTCGGCCGCACGTGTTCTCCCCGGAGATGTTCGCCGCCCCGCCGCAGGGCAGCCCCCTGTCGCTGGCGAGCCAGCGGGCCGCGGAGCCGCTCGGCGCAGGTGGCACGGTGCTGGATGTCGGCTGCGGCGGGGGCGCTGCGGCCTTCGCGGTGACGCCGCCGGCGACGGCTGTGGTCGGGGTCGACCGCCAGCCGGACATGCTCCGGCTGTTCGAGCAGACCGCCGCCGAGCGGGGCATCCCGGCCCGCACGCTGCTCGGCGGCTGGCCCGACGTCGCGGAGCAGGCGCCGAAGGCCGACGTCGTGGTCTGTCACCACGTGCTCTACAACGCCCCGGACCTTGTCGCGTTCGCGAGGGCGCTGCACGAGCACGCGGAGCGCCGGGTGGTCCTGGAGATCACCCAGCGCCATCCACAGGTGACACGCGCGCCGCTGTGGCGTCACTTCTGGGACCTCGATCGGCCCAGCGGACCCACGGCGGCGCTCGCACTCGAGGCGCTGCGGGATGCCGGATTCCCGGTGCGAGCGGAGGCGTGCACCGCCACCCCGCGCGACGACACGCGCGCCGCCGGTGTGGAGGCGGCCTTCTGGTGCCGGCAGCTGTGCCTGCCGCCCGAGCGCGAACCCGAGCTGGCCGCCCTCCTGCCCGGCCTGCCGTTCCCGTCCGAGCGGGTGAGCCTGTGGTGGGACGTCTCCTGACCGGCCGGACCTGGCCGGGCTCGCGAGCCGCGCGAGCGCGGGCGTACCGGGTCAGGGTCCGCAGCCGACGAGAACCACATCACTGCCCGTACGCCCCTTGCGTACGTGCACCTGAGCCGGCACCCGCGCGCGCAGCTCCGCCACGTGGCTGACGAGACCGACCAGCCGACCTCCCTCCCGCAGTCCGTCGAGCACGTCCATCACCTCGTCGAGGGTGTCCTCGTCGAGGGTGCCGAACCCCTCGTCGACGAACAGGGCATCCATCCTGGCCCCGCCCGCCTCGGCGGTCACCACGTCGGTCAGCGCCAGCGCGAGGGCCAGGCTGGCGAGGAAGGTCTCGCCGCCGGACAGGGTGCTCGTCTCCCGGTCCTGCCCGGTCCAGCTGTCCCGGGCGAGCAGCCCGAGCCCCGAGCGAGCACCGCCGCGAGCGGTGCCTGCGCTGTGCACGAGGGTGTAGCGCCCCTGCGTCATCCGGAGCAGGCGCACGCTGGCGGCCGCAGCGACCTCCTCCAGTCGGGCGGCGAGCACGAAGGAGGACAGCGTCATCCTCAGCTGGTTGGTCCCGGCGCCGTTGCACAGGTCGGCCAGCTCCCTGACCTCCTGCGCGCGCGCCACTGCCGGCTCCAGCTCGGCTCGCGCCGCGCGAAGCCGGGGGACGAGGTCCTCCAGTGCCTCTGCCCGCGACCGTGCCGTCGCGGCCAGAGCGGTGGCCTCCTCGAGAGCGTGGTCGGCCTCCCGGAGCTGCGCTGCCGCCGCGGCGACCGGGGCAGGCGGCGCCAGCGCGACCTGCAGGTCGGCGTCGGCCAGAGCCGCGGCGCTGGCGGCGAGGCGGTCGCCGTGGGCGCGCAGAGTCTGCTCGGCGGCGGCGCGCCAGCCGCCCGGCCGGCACGCGGAGGCGGCCTGCCCGACGTCGACGAAGCCCGCGCCGACCGCAGCACGGTGCGCGTCGCGCGTCGCTGCGGCCTGCTCCTGCTCGGCCCGCTCCAGGTCGGCCTGCGCGGCCACGGCCTGCTCGGCAGCCTGGTGGAGGGCGGTGGACGCGCTCAGGGCTGCATCGAGATCGACCGCTCCGCGCAGCTCGCGGGCCAGATCCGCGCGCGCGCGTGCTGCGCGCGCACCGGCCTCCAGCGCCCGGCGGGTCGAGGCCTCGATCGCCACCTCCAACGCCGAGCGCTGCTGCTCGAGCGTCGACTGCTCCTCGTCCAGCGCGCGCACAGCCGCCTCCTCCGCCTCCAGCCCTGCAACGAGCGGCTCGAGCGCACGCACCTCGACCTCGGCCGCGGCGAGTGCCTGCGCGAGGTCGAGCCCCGACCACCGCGCGAGGCGGGCACGTCGCCCGTCACGCTCGACCTGGGCCGCGGCCATGCGCACGCCCAGCTCCTCCACCTGACGCTGAGCCGCCTCGTAGGAGAACCGGGCCGCGTCCTCGTCGTCCCTCGTGACGCGCTCGCCCCGCACCTGGCTCGGGTCGGGGTGGGACGTCGACCCGCACACGGCGCAGGGGTCGCCCTCGACGA
Organism: Mycobacteriales bacterium; assembly: GCA_030447385.1. Lineage (GTDB taxonomy): Bacteria > Actinomycetota > Actinomycetes > Mycobacteriales > SCTD01 > SCTD01. The sequence continues at coordinate 36,124 of JAUJOY010000002.1, read as the reverse complement.
GCATCGAGGCGAGCTCGAAGCGGACGTCATCGAGGCGCGCCTCACGCACCTCCGCAGCCTTGTCCCGAAGGCCGACTGCCGACTCCCGAGCCAGCAGGAGCTCTTCGCCCAGCTGCCCCAGGTCGGCGTCGAGAGTGCCGGCAGCGATCTCGTCAGCGACCGCCTCACGCAGTGCAACCTGTTGGGCGCGGGCGGCGGGCAGCCGCACAGCCGCGGCGCGCGCACACAGAACGCGCTCGGACAGCTGCCGCAGCCGCGCGGGGAGCGAAGCCAGCTGTCCGCCCACCTGCTCCGCCCGCTCGGCGTGAGCAGCCCGCTCGGCAAGGGCTTCGGCCGCCGACGTCTCGTCCTCGGCCATCGCTGTGGCCAGCGTGCGGAGCGCCTCCAGGTGACCGCACCGAGCATGGGCCTGCTCCGCCGCCAGCCGCAGCGCGGGGGCCGCCAAATCCTGGCTCAGCCCGATCCCGGGCAGGAGGTCGCGCGCCGCAGTCACACCCTGCCGGGCCCGCTCGACCTCGGCGCGGCGCCGCGCGGCCTGCTCGAGGCTGCCGGCAACCGACGCGGCGCGCGCAGCAGCCGAGCACTCCGCCGACAGAGCGACGATGGCCGGCTCCTGGACGGCGAGCTCGGCCGCCTCGGCCAGCAGGGACCGCCTGCGGGTCTGCGCGGCGTCGAGTGTCGCAGCAGCGTCGGCCCGACGTCGGGCATCGTCACGGACCGCGGCGCGGCTCACCGCGGCAGCCTGCGCGTGGGACAGGTGGCGGCGCGCCTGCGCGAGCAGCTCGTCGGCCCATTCGGAACCAGCTGCGTCGTCCGCCGCGGCCCCCGCCGCCTGGGCGACGAGCGCCGCGGACAGAGCCACCCTCGCCTGCGCCGCCTCAACGTCGCGGAACGCGCTGAGCCGCCGATGTGCCAGCCACTCCTCGACCGCGCGGAAGCGGTCGGTGCCGAACAGCTTCTCGAGCAGCTCGCCGCGAGCCTTGGACCCGGCCCGCAGGAACCGGGCGAACTCGCCCTGCGGCAGGAGCACGACCTGGAAGAACTGCTCGGCGGACATCCCCACCAGCTCGTGGATCTCGGCGTCGGCCTCCCCGACCCGGGTGGAGAGCGGCCGCCACGCACCGCACACCTGCTCCTCGAGCAGCACCCGCGCCTGCTCGACCACCGTGCCGCTGCCGCGCAGCTTGGCCCGCTGCTGCTGCGGACTGCGCGTGATGCGCAGGCGCCGGCCCGAGAGGGTGACCTCCAGCTGCACCTGCGTGCGCACTCCCTGGTCGGCGTGGTCCGAGCGCAGCCGCCCGGCCTTGGCCCGCTCCCCCGGGACGGTGCCGTAGAGGGCGAAGCCGAGGGCGTCGAGCAGGGTCGTCTTGCCGGCGCCGGTCTCACCGTGCAGGAGGAACAGACCGCTCGCGGACAGCAGGTCCAGGTCGACGTCGACCGTGGCCGCGAAGGGTCCGAACGCGGTGCAGCGCAGGTGGTGAGGCCTCATCAGGCCCCCGTCGCCGCGAGCCGCCCGGCCTCCAGTGCCTGCGCCAAAAGGCGGCGCTCACCTGTGGCGGCCGGAGTGTGCCGAACGTGCTCGACGAAGGCAAGTCCCACCTCGAGATCGCTGCGTTGGGCCACCCTGGCGCCGTAGGACAGCCCGTCAGGCGTCACCCCCTCGGGCTCGTGCCGCAGGACGAGGATGTGCGGGAAGCGCGCCGACAGCCGCTCCATCGCGTCCTCCGGGCGGGCGGCGTCGGTGTAGACGACGGTCAGCCAGTCGCCCCGCTGCTCCTCGAACACCGGCGAGCCGAGCAGCTCCCGCAGCGTCCCCCGCAGGCAGGAGAGCCGCCTCGGGACCGGCGCGGGGACGTGCTCGACCCGGCTCAGGCCTTGTGCGCCCAGCTCGACCAGCTCCGAGCCCTTCACGTGCCCGGCCTCGGAGAAGGAGTAGGCGAGCGGGGAGCCGCTGTAGCGAAGCCCGGGCGCGAGCGCCTGCGGCCCGTGCAGGTGCCCCAGTGCGGTGTAGGTGAAGCCTTCGAACAGCGCCGCCGGCACCTGCGCCACACCGCCGACGGTCACGTCGCGCTCGCTGTCACTGGCCGAGCCGCCGGTCACCCACGCGTGCGCGAGCACCACCGACCTGTGGGTCGCCCGCGTCCCGAGGTCGGCACGCACGCAGGCCAACCCGCGGCCCAGCACGCCCCGATGCCCCCGCGGCACCTCCGCCGCCGCGTCGGCGGGATCGGGAGGCAGCTGGGTGCGCACCGCCTCGGGCTCGAGGTAGGGGATGCCGTAGACGGCGACCTCGCCGTCGTCGTCCGAAAGCACCACCGGTGTCGCGCAGTCCGCCACCCGCGTGCGCAGGTGGATCCCGGCGGCCTCCACCAGCCTGGTGCCGAAACCGAGCCGCGTCGCGGAGTCGTGGTTGCCGCTGATCAGCACCACTCGGGCGCCCGCCTCGCGCAGCCGCACCAGCGCCGACTCGCACAGCTCCACCGCGCTCAGCGGTGGAACCGCACGGTCGTAGACGTCACCGGACACGAGCACCGCGTCCACCCGCTCGGCGCGGACCACCTCCACGAGGTGGTCGAGGTAGGCAGCCTGCGCATCCCGCAGGTCTGTGCGGTGCAGCGACCGGCCCAGGTGCCAGTCGGAGGTGTGCAGGAGCCGCATGACTGGAACCTAGGACCGGCGTCTGACACTTCCGGGCAACGACGCACCGGCAAGGCCTGGGTACACCCGAGTCGGCGCCGGCCACCGCGCGCCGCGCCGGCACCGCAACTCGGACGGCGCCTGGATGCCCACCGCCTCCGCTCCGGCTGCCCCCTCGAGCAGCCGGCGCGAAGACACATCCTGAGGTGACGCAACCGTGTAGCCCTCGGCTGCGTCTGAGGGGTAGTGGCTCATCGGGGGATGAGCCGGGGGGGCTCGTCATGGGGTGGAAGCAGGCTTCACAGCAGATCGGCACGCAGCACGCACCGCTGCAGCTCGACCGGCGGGCGCTGCTCGTCGGCACGGCAGGAACAGCCGCAGCGCTGCTTGTTCGGCCCGGCGCGGCCCGTGCGGCCGTTCCGGAGCCGCACGCGGCCGGACCGGTGCTGGTCGCCAGGCACGGTCCTACCGCTGCGGCGCGGTGGACGCGGGCCGCGTACGACGTGGTGGCCCTGCAGGGCCTGACGCCGCCGAGCGCCGCCCGTGCGTACGCGGCTGTCGCGGTCGCCTGCTACGAAGCGCTCGTCGGCGGGATGCCGGCGTCCATCAGCACGCAGGGGCGGCTCGCCCAGCTGGGCGGGCTGCCGCGGACCGCTGCACCCGGCCAGGTGTTCTGGCCCAGCGTGGTCGGCGCCGCCGCCAGCACCGTCCTGCGCGGGCTCTTCCCCGCCATACCCGACCGCGGCCGCAGCGTGCTGGCCGAGGCCGAGAGCCGCGATGCCGAGGACGCCCGCATCAGCGGGATCTCACCTTCCAGGGTCAGCGCGTCCACCGCGCATGGGTCGGCCGTCGCACACGAGATCGTTCGCTGGGTCAGCGGCGACGGGCACGCCGACGCGCTCGCCCGGCCGTACGCCCCGCCCACTGGTCCGTCCCTGTGGGTGCCGACACCCCCGAACTTCGGCACCGCCATCGAGCCGCACTGCCACCTCGTACGACCGATGGTGCTCCGCACGACCGACGAGGTCGAGCCGGCTCTGCCGCTCCCGTTCTCGAGCCAGCCTGGCTCAGCCTTCTGGCAGGACGCGATGTCGACCTATCGGCAGAGCCACGAGAACACCGATGAGCAGCGGGACCTGGCGAGGTTCTGGACCGACAACCCGGTCTTCTCCGGGCTTCCGGCAGGCCACTGGATGTCCATCGTCATCCAGGCCGCGGAGCAGCGCGGGCTGGCCCTGGACACCACGGTGGAAGCCCTGCTGCTCACCGCCGTCACCCTGCACGACGCATTTCTGAACTGCTGGACCTGGAAGTACCGGCACAACCTGCTGCGACCGGTGACCTACGTCCGCAGGCACGTCGACCCCATGTGGTCCACCTGGGTGAACACCCCTCAGTTCCCCGAGCACACCTCCGGTCACTCGGTGGCCTCACGCGCCGCGGCGACCGTCCTGACCTCGCTGCTCGGCCGGTTCCCCGTCGATGACACGGCGCGGGCGACCACCGTGGGCATCACCCGCCGGACCCGTAGCTGGGCCGACTTCTTCCACGCGGCCGACAGCGCCGCGCGGTCGCGGCTCTACGGCGGCATCCACTTCCCGCACGGCATCGAGGCCGGCAAGGCCCAGGGCGATGCGGTCGGCGCCCTCGTCCTCGCGCGGCTGACCACGCGCCGCTACCCCACCAGCTGACGTCCCGCTCCGTCCCGCGGCGCAGCAGCACCGTGGGTCCGCCTTCCGCACCCAGGAGAACCGCCATGTCACCTACGTCGATCCGCCTCGCCGCCGTTGCCGTCGCCACGGTCCCGGCGCTTCTCACCACCGCCGTCCCGGCGCAGGCCGGGGACAGCTACCTCAGCCGGACCACGGGCTTCGTCGGGGTCACGGACTGGGTGCAGTACTTCGACTTCGACAACCCCACCTTCGGCAACGTGCACGTCGGCTCGTTGCAGGCCTTCGAGACGTCGCCGGGAGTCGCGGACGTGTTCGCCTACATCGTCGACTTCGAGTGCCCGCCCGGGGTCTACCCGGACCCGGACCAGCACGGCTCTCCCAACGGCTGCGTCTACACCGGGGCCCGCCAGATGGAGGGTCAGGCCGTCACCTTCACCTCCAGCCGCAAGGGTGACACGGCCACGTTGTCGGGCACGCTCAGAGCATCGACGCCAGGTGACCCGCACAACCCGGACGGAGGCGGGACGAACCTCGGCTCGGTGCCTGTGGAGACGACCTGGACGGCAGTAGGCGATCCCGTCCGCAGCAGCAGCACCTACCGCTTCCGCGGCGGTGGCACCGTCTACAGCGAGACCCACCGCACGGTGGCCCGGGAGGCGACGATGAGCGGGCGGCTGGGGCCGATGCTGTTCGAGCAGGCCTACCAGGCCTCGGGCAGCCTCGAGCGCTTCACGAGCACGTCGCGCTCGCGCAGCCGCTGAGAGCACAAACGAGCTGCTTGGGGACCGCAGCCGCTCCTCGCACCGCCGCAGATGCGGCGGTAGCATCACGGTCATGCCGCAGCTGAGGGTCGGGGAGGCGGCGGTGCTGCTCGGCGTCAGCGACGACACGGTGCGGCGCTGGGCCGACCAGGGCCGGCTGTCGCTGGTCCGCACCGGCAGCGGCAGGCTCGTGGTCGACGGGGTCGAGCTCGCCGCGCTGGCCAGAGAGCTGGGTGACCCGGCCAGCCCCCTCGCCGCCTCGCGGTCGGCCCGCAACAGCCTGCGCGGCATCGTCACCAACGTCACCCGGGACACGGTGATGGCGCAGGTGGAGCTGCAGGCCGGGCCATTCCGCGTGGTCTCGCTGATGAGCCGCGAGGCGGCCGACGACCTCGGGCTCGAAGTGGGCACGGTCGCCGTCGCCTCCATCAAGGCCACCGACGTGGTGGTCGAACGCGACCCGCATGCCTGAACGCAGACCCCGCCGGTCAGGGTCCTGCCCACCGCTGCGACACGTGCTCGTAGCGCTCGCGGCGGCGCTGCTGTCGGGGTGCGGGGCCGCCGGCGCCGGCAGCGCCCCGGACGGGTCCGGACGCACCTCGGACGGCGTCGTGACCGTTTTCGCGGCGGCCTCCCTGGCCGAGGCCTTCGGCGACATCGGGCGCGGGTTCCAGCAGGATCATCCGGGTACGACCGTCACCTTCAACTTCGGTGCGAGCTCGGCGCTGGCGCAGCAGATCGTGTCCGGTGCTCCGGCAGATGTGTTCGCCGCAGCGGCGCCCGCGGCGATGACGACGGTCACCGGCACCGGCCGAGGGCCGGCGCCGAGGGTGTTCGCCCGCAACCGGCTGGAGATCGTCGTTCCGCCAGGCAACCCCGGCGACGTGACGGGCCTGAGCGACTTCGCCCGACGCGAGCTGACGATCGCCCTGTGCGAGGCGCAGGTGCCGTGCGGGACGGCCAGCCGCGCAGCCCTGGCCGCTGCCGGCGTCACACCCCTGCCGGACACGCTCGAGCAGGACGTCAAGGCTGTCCTGAGCAAGGTGCGGCTGGGAGAGGTGGACGCCGGGCTGGTCTACCGCACCGACGTACGCGCCGCCGGCTCCTCGGTGCGGGGGATCGGCTTCGCCGAGGCGGACCGGGCCGTCAACGACTACCCGATCGCGACCCTCGCGGGGTCCCGCGCTCCCGCCGCTGCAGCGGCCTTCGTGGACTACGTCCTGTCCGGGGAAGGACGGAAGGCTCTTGCCGCCGCAGGCTTCGACGCTCCCTGAGGCGGCCGCAGACCGGCCGCGGTCGCCGGACCGGGGTGCTGGAGTGCCCCCGCTGCTCTACCTGCCGGCTGCCCTGGCCGTGGCCTTCCTGGTCCTGCCCCTCGTCGCCCTCGTCGTCCGTGCACCGTGGCGGAGCCTGCCCCAGCTGCTCGCGCGGCCGGAGGTCGGCGACGCGCTGCGGCTGTCCCTGCTCTGCGCCACCGCCGCGACGGTGCTGTGCCTGGTCCTGGGCGTCCCGCTCGCATGGGTCCTCGCCCGGGGGCAGTTCCGGGGGCGCCGCGTGCTGCGCGCACTGGTCACGGTTCCCCTCGTCCTCCCCCCAGTCGTCGGCGGTGTCGCGCTGCTGCTGCTGCTCGGACGCCGGGGGCTCGCGGGCCGCTACCTGGACGCGTGGTTCGGCCTGACCCTGCCCTTCACGACGACGGCTGTCGTCATCGCCGAGGCCTTCGTCGCCATGCCCTTCCTCGTCCTCGCGGTGGAGGGCGCGCTGCGGGCGAGCGACCGGCGGTACGAGGACGCGGCCGCGACGCTGGGCGCATCCAGGCTGCTCATCCTCCGGCGGGTCACCCTGCCACTCGTCGCGCCCGGGATCAGCGCAGGCGCGGTGCTCTGCTTCGCGCGGGCGCTCGGCGAGTTCGGCGCCACGATCACCTTCGCGGGCAGCTTTCCCGGGGTCACCCGCACCATGCCGATCGCGGTCTACCTCGCCCTCGAGAGCGACCCTCCTGCGGCGATCGCGCTGTCGCTGGTGCTGCTCGGCGTCTCGCTTGCGGTCCTTGTCAGCCTGCGCGACCGCTGGCTCACCGGCGGCGGCCCGTCGTGAACACAGCCCGACAGGATCTCCGCGCCGGCTCGACCGACAGGGGAGTCTCCGCGGCGCTGCGCCTGGAGCGCCCCCGCTTCTCGCTGGACCTGCCGCTGCGCCTCCTCCCGGGCTCGGTCGTGACGCTGCTCGGCCCCAACGGTGCGGGGAAGTCGACGGCGCTGCGCTGCCTGGCCGGCCTGGAACGCCTCAGTGGGGGACACCTGCACCTCGACGGGCGCCCCCTGGACGAGCCCAGCCGCAACCTGTTCGTCCCGCCTGCGCAGCGATCGGTCGGCATGGTCTTCCAGGACTACCTGCTGTTCCCCCACCTCAGCGCGCTCGAGAACGTGGCGTTCGGGCTGAGGTCGGCGAAGCTGCCACGACGGCCGGCGCGTGCGCAGGCCGCCGACTGGCTGAGGCACCTGGGGGTGGACGAGCTCGCCGCCGTGAAGCCCGCGGCGTTGTCGGGCGGGCAGGCCCAGCGGGTCGCGCTGGCAAGGGCTCTGGCCCCCAGCCCCCGGCTGCTGCTTCTAGACGAGCCCATGGCCGCTCTGGACGTCGGCACCAGGATGCAGGTCCGGTCAGACCTGCGGCGCCACCTCGCGGCCTTCCCCGGCTGCACGGTCCTGGTCACGCACGACCCCCTCGATGCGATGGTGCTGAGCGACTGGCTCGTGGTGCTCGAGGCCGGACGAGTCGTCCAGCAGGGCACGCCGCGTGAGGTCGCGCGAGCTCCACGAACCGACTACGTCGCACGCCTCATGGGGCTGAACCTCTACCGCGGTGTCGCCCACCAGTTCTCGGTCGAGCTCGACGGCGGGGGCGCCGTGTCGACCAGCTCCGCGCGGGAGGGGCCGGTCTTCCTCGCCTTCCGGCCCTCGGCGGTGGCGCTGCACCGCGAGCAGCCGGCGGGGTCGGCGCGCAACAGCTGGCCGGGGCGCATCACCGGCCTGGAGCAGCACGGCGACATCGTGCGCGTCCAGGTCGAGGGAGATCCCCCGGTGCTCTCGGATGTCACCACGGCTGCTGTCGCCGACCTCGACCTCACGCTCGGCTCCCGCGTGTGGGCGGCCGTCAAGGCCACCGAGATCCACACCTACCCCGCCTGATCGCGGTTCGCCGGGTCAGACCGGCGGTGCCGGGTCGTACTGGATGCCGCGACGGACCTCCTGCGCCCGCTCAACGCCGGCCAGCCGGGCCACCAGGTGCAGGGCCATGTCGATGCCCGCGGACACCCCTGCCGCGGTGACGACGTCCCCGTCGTCGACGAACCGCTCACGTCCGCGCACGTCGATGCTCGGGTCGAGATCGCGCAGCATCCCGAGCGAGGCCCAGTGACTCGTCGCCGGCCGGCCGGCCAGCAGGCCCGCGGCCGCGTACACGAGCGAGCCGGTGCACACGCTGGTGAGCAGAGGCACGTGCGCCCGCTGCCGGCGGATCCAGTCGAGGTACGCGCCATCGCTCAGCTGGGGAGCGACACCCTGACCACCCGGGTGGACGAGCACGTCCAGGGCCGGTGCGTCGGCGAAGCTGGAGTGCGCCTGCACCGTCAGGCCCTTCGCGCACCGGACCGGTCCCCCGTCGGCGGACAGGCACAGCACGGCGTAGCCGTCCTGCGGACAGGTGACGGTCCAGTACGCGAGGACCTCCCAGGGGCCGACCGCGTCGAGCTCCTCGACCCCGTCGAACAGCACGATCCCGATGTGCTTCACGGCCGGGGGTCACCGGCCCACCAGCCCTTCCACCGCTCGGGCCACGGGCCACGCTCCTTCCGAGGTGTTCGAGACGACGGTCCAGGTGCTGCTCGAGCTCGGGGAGTGCAGGCTGCGGAAGGACACCCCCGCATCGCACCCTTCCAGCAGCACGGCCTCCGTCTGCCGGACAGCCAGAGCCCCAGTCCGTAGCGCGACTTCCCGTCCGGCAGGGCACTCCTGGGCCGCACCATCTCCGCGAGGGTCGCAGGGCTGATGATGCGCCCGCCGAACACCGCCGCCCACAGCGCGGTGACATCCGCCAGCGTGGTGTAGACGCCGCCGTCACCGGAACCGCACACCGGCAGGTGAAGGAGGTTCGTGCGCTGGCCGTCGAAGCCCGAGAGGTAGCCGAGGGCGGTCCTGCCCGGGAGCTGGTCCGAGCGCAGGAACGCCGTGTCGGTCAGGCCGGCCGGCCGGGACACGCGTTCGTCGAGCAGCTGCGCGAACGGCTTGCCCGCTGCACGTTCGGCGCAGAGCGCGAGCACGACGAAACCGCCGTTGCAGTAGCAGAACCGCTCCCCGGGCGGGAAGACCATCGGATACCCGTCCAGGACCGCGAGGTAGGACTCGGTGCTGTCGAGCCGGTGAACCGGCACCGGCATGACGTAGTCGTCCACCTCCTGCGCATCCTCATCGAGGTAGTCGCCGATCCCGGACCTGTGGGCAAGCAGGTGCTCGACCGTCACCCGGTCGTCGATCAGCGGCAGGTCCCCGCCGAGCAGGGTGCGCACGGGCGTCGACAGCTCGACAAGCCCGTCCTCGACCAGGGACAGGACGGTCAACGCGGTGAGCCCCTTGGTCCCGCTGGCGATGTTGAACCGGGTGTCCACCGTGTTCGGGATCTGCCACCCCCGGACGGCGGAGCCGTACGCGCGGGCGAACACGGCTGTCCCCTCGAGGTCGACCCGCACGGCGCCGGAGAACCCGCTGCCCTCGGCCACCCGGTCGACCGCCGCCCCGATCTCCTCCCCCACGCTCGCAGTGTGCCGCGGATCGGGCGGTGCGGCTTCCTCGTATCGACCGGCCCACCTTCCGCCGGACCGGCAGCCGCTCGTTCGGACGTGGTTGGTCGATCCGGAAGAGGGGACGGTCAGGAACCAGCAGCGACAACCACGACGACAGGAGAAGCGGATGGCCAGCACGGCACGGGAGATCATGACCGGTGGGGTGGAGTGCGTCCGGGAGGACGAGACGGTGCTCGACGCGGCCCGCAAGATGGACTCGCTCGGAGTCGGCGCCCTGCCGATCTGCGGCAACGACGAGCGGCTCAAGGGGATGCTGACCGACCGGGACATCGTGATCAAGGTCCTCGCGCAGGGCAAGGACCCGGGCTCGACGAAGGCCGGCGAGCTCGGTGAGGGCAAGCCGGTCACGATCGGCGCGGACGACAGCCTCGACGACCTCGTACGCACGATGGCGCAGCACCAGGTCAAGCGGCTTCCGGTCATCGACGGGCACACCCTGGTGGGCGTCGTGAGCGAGACCGACATCGCCGAGCACGCCTCGCCCGAGCAGGTGGTGGCGGTCGTCCGCGGGGTCTACGACCAGGACTGAGCCCGCTTCCGGGTCCGGTGGTCCGGTTCCCGCGAGGTACGCTCAGGGCCTGGGCCGCATCTCCTGCGGACGCGAGGCGTGTTCCCTGGCGCAGCGTGAGGGGACCTTCCCCCGTCAGTACCGGGCTGCGACCCGGCACCGCCACGACTGCTGCCGAAGCTCTGGGCCGATCCGGCATGGTGTTTCGCCCGCTGGGGCCCCCATGACCGACACCGACACCACATCTGCCCACCCGCTCGACCCGCAGGACGCGTTCGCACAGCTCGGTCGCCTCACCCTCGCCGACCACTCGTTGGAGACGGTGATGGCGACCGTCGCCCGCCTCACCAAGCGGGTCGTCCCCGGGGCGGATGAGGTCTCCGTGACCTTCCTCGACGGCGACTGCCCGACGACCGTCGCGTCCACCGGGCCGCTCGCTCAGGACCTCGACGAGCGGCAGTACGAGCATGGGCACGGTCCGGGCCTGGACGGCACGCTGGGCGGGGCGGTGGTCTACATCGCCGACGTGGCCACCGAGACCCGTTGGCCGGACTGGACCCCGATCGCGTTGGACCGAGGGGTGCACCGCTCGCTGTCGGTGCCCGTGCCGGTCCAGCGCGAGGTCAGCGCCGCCCTCAACATCTACAGCACCTCTCCCGCCAGCTTCGACGAGGACGGCCGCGAGCTGGCGGTCACGTTCGCGGCGTACGCGGGCGTCGCCCTTGCGAACATGCACCTGTACGAGGCGCAGGGCCGTGTGGCCGAGCAGCTGCAGACGGCGATGCAGTCGCGGGCTGTCATCGAGCAGGCGAAGGGCATCCTGATGGCGTCCCGGCGGTGCAGCGCGGAGGAGGCCTTCAACCGGCTCGTCGTGCTGTCGCAGAAGTCCAACCGCAAGCTGCGCGAGGTGGCTGAGGCGCTGGTCGCCGCTGCCGTCGACGGCCGGCCGGGCCCCTAGACCGACCCGCTCAGCGGCGGCTCCTCGAGGCCGGCGTCGACTGGCTCGCGTCGCGGATCTCCCCCACGAGCTCTTCGAGCACGTCCTCCAGGGCCACGACACCGAGGACCTCCCCGTCGTCCTCGGTGACCCGCGCCATGTGGGCCCCTCGCGCCTTCATGACCTCGAGCGCGCGGTGCAGCCGGTCGTTGACCTGAACGGTCGCGAGCGGCCGGATCCACTTGTCCGACATGGGTCGCTGACGGCGTACGGGGTCGGTCTCGAGCAGGTCCTTCACGTGCAGGTACCCGATCAGCGCCCCATTGTCGGCCACGGGCAGCCGCGAGTAGCCGGTCTGCGCGCAGCGCTGCTCGACCTCCGCGGCGCTGGCGCGGCGGGCGACGGTCACCAGCGCGTCGCTGGGCAGCAGGACGCAGGAGACGGTGCGCTCCTGGAACCCGAGGGCACCGGCGAGGAGGTTGTACTCGTCCGCGTCGAGGAGCCCCTTGCGATGGGACTCCTCCACCAGGCCGGACACCTCCTCGCGGGTGAAGGCCGAGGTGATCTCGGCCTTCGGGGCGATCCCCAGCAGCCGCAGCACCCCGTTGGCGATCGCGTTCAGGCCCGCGATGAACGGCCGGAGGACCGCTACGACCGCCGCCAGCGCCGGCCCCAGGACCAGGGCCGCTCGTTCGGGGCCTGCCAGCGCGATGTTCTTCGGCACCATCTCGCCCACGACGACGTGCAGCGTGACGACGACCGTCATCGCCAGCGTGAAGGCGATGGGGTGCAGCAGCCGCTCCGACAGGCCGATCTGCTCGAAGACCGGCTCGATCAGGTGCGCCACCGCCGGCTCACCCACAGCCCCGAGGCCGAGGGAGCACACGGTGATGCCGAGCTGGGCGCCGGCCATCATCAGCGAGACGTTCTCCATCGCCCGCAGGGTGCGGCGCGCGGCGCGCGACCCGGCGGCGGCCCGGGGCTCGATCTGCGTACGGCGGGCGGAGACCAGCGCGAACTCCGCCCCCACGAAGAACGCGTTCAGGCCCAGCAGCACCAGCGCCACGGTCAGCGCCACGCTGTCGCTCACCGGGCCTCCTCGATGTGCGCTTCGGCCTGCGCCGCTGCCGCCTCGGCATCGAGCAGGGTCAGCCGCACGCGGTCGACCCTGCGTCCGTCCAGCCGCTCCACCGTCAGCACGGCCACCTGAGGATCGGGTTCGTCGTCCGCCTCGAGATCGCTGACGATCACCGGTCGATCCAGCTTGACGGTGACGGCGTCACCGACCGCCCCGACCTGGCCGAGCCGGTCCATGACCAGTCCGGCGATCGTGTCGTAGGCCTCTCCTTCCGGGAGCGCCACACCCGTCAGGTCGCGCACCTCGTCCGGGCGCAGCAGGCCCGACAGCGACCAGGACCCGTCGAGGCTGCGGCGGGCGTGCTGGCCGATCCGGTCGTGCTCGTCGGTGATGTCGCCGACGATCTCCTCCACGACGTCCTCGAGGGTCACGACCCCGTCCGTGCCGCCGTACTCGTCGACCACGACGGCGATCTGCATCCCCTGCTCCCGCAGCAGCGCCAGCAGCGGGTCGAGCTCGAGGGTGCTCGGCACCACCACGGGCTCGCTCATGACGTCGCGGACCAGGACCCGGTCGCGCTGATCCACAGGGACAGCGACGGCCTGCTTGATGTGGACCACCCCGACGACGTTGTCGGTGTCGTGGCCCGGAACGACCGGGAAGCGCGAGAAGCCGGTACTCCGCGTCGCCTCGATCACCGCGGTCACCGGCGCCTGCCCGTCGACGAACTGCACCCGCACGCGGGGGGTCATGATGTCGGCGGCGATCTTGTCGCCGAAGGACAGGGTGCGCTCCAGCAGGTGCGCCGTAGGGGGTTCGAGCACCCCCTCGTGCGCCGATCGGCGTACGGCCGCAGCCAGTTCCTCGGGGCTGCGGGCCGACGCCAGCTCTTCCTGCGGCTCGATCCCGAACACGCGCAGGATGCGGTTGGCGAGGCTGTTCAGCCCCCGGATGGGCCACGCCATCGACTTGGAGAAGGTGCGCTGGAAGCCCTGCGTGGCCCGCGCCGTGCCGTACGGGCGGGCGATGGCGATGTTCTTCGGCACCAGCTCCCCGAACACCATCGTCAGGGCCGTTCCCACGAGGAGCCCGAGTGCGACGGAGATCCCGGGTACGGCTCCCGATGGGACACCGGCCGCCTCCAGTGGCCCGTCGACGAGCCGGGAGATCGACGGCTCGGCGAGGAACCCGATGGCCAGGTTGGTGATCGTGATGCCGACCTGCGCTCCGGACAGCTGCGTCGACAGGCTGCTGAGCGCCGAGGCGATGCCGCGGGCGCTGCGCTCACCCTCGGCCGCGCGCCGCTCCACGGTGGCCCGGTCCACGGTGAGCAGGGAGAACTCCGCCGCTACGAACGCCCCGCACGCCGCGACCAGGACCAGCGACAGCGCGAGCAGCAGCAGCTCGGTCATCGCGCCGTACCCGCCAAGTCGTCCGGTCGGGGGCGGCGCGCGCTGGTACTCGGAGGGTCGTCAGACACCGACTGGGTCAACGCGGGGCAGGTCCTTCCGGGTTCCGCTGTGCAGTCGTTCGACAGGTCGATCCTATGCCGCTCGACCCGCCCGTCGCGCGGGGGCAGCAGCGTCACCCACGGATGGCGCTCTCCTACCCAGAAGTACCTGTCCCGATCGCCGGCCGGCACACGCGCTGGGCGTGCTACCCGCCCGCAAGGGCCAGTCCCGCGGCTGCCGCTGCCACGCAGAGCACCAGCGACCCGATCGCGTTCAGGGCGCCCAGACCTGGCCGTCCCTCCCGCGCAAGGCGAACGCTCGCGTACGACACGGTCGAGAAGGTGGTGAACCCGCCGCAGAACCCGGTCCCGAGGACCGTGGCCACGGACGGGAACGCCCCGCGGTCCAGCACCAGCCCGGTGAGCACCCCCAGCAGGAGGCTGCCGCTGACGTTGACGAGCAGGATCGCGTACGGAAAGGGGGTGCGCCACCGCGTGGACAGCACGCCGTCGAGGACGAAGCGCAACAGGGCGCCGGCGCCCCCGGCAAGGCTGACGCCGAGAGCCAGTCCGGGGCTCATCGACAACTCATCGATCGCGCCCGCCGTGGAGGTGCTGCCGACGCGCGACGACCGCGACGGCGGCCATGCCGGCCGCTGCCGCGACGAGACCTGCCAGGGCGCTGCCGACCGCGTACCCCACGGCAAGGGCCGGAGCGCCTTCCCGGACGAGCAGCGCGCTCTCACCCGCCAGAGCGGAGTAGGTCGTGAAGGCACCCAGCACCCCGGTGCCGACGCCGATCCGGATGGCCCGACGCGCACCGACATCAGCCCCGTTGCCGGACAGGCCCTCGAGCAGCATCCCGAGCGCGAAGGCGCCGGCGACGTTCGTGCCGAAGGTCGCCCAGGGGAATGCCTGCTCACCCCGCACGGCGACGGAGCTGATGACGAAACGGGCGAGCGCGCCCACCGCTCCGCCGAGGAAGACGAGCAGCATCCACCGCGGCTGCAGGTGCAACGGGCGCGCGGGCAGGTCCGGCGCCACGGCGGACCGCGCGGGCATCGCCCTCCTCCGGCCGCCCGGCGGGCACCGGTCGCGGCCGACCGGCGGCGCGGGGCCGACCGCGCCGACGCTACCCACCACGCGCGCACGGACGCCGGCGTGGTGGCGCCGGCCGAGCGCCTCAGCTGCCCCTGGTGCCGATCGGGATGCGGCGTCGACGTGCGTGCTCGGCCTTGGGAATGGTGACGGTGAGCACGCCCGAGTCGAGCTCTGCCTGCACACCCTCCGCATCCACGTCCACCGGCAGGCCGGCCACGAGCCGGAACCGCCCGGTGCTGCGGGTGCGGTGGCGCAGCAGACCCACGCGCTGGCGTTCGCGCCGCTCACCCGTGACGACGAGCCGGCCGGACGCGACCTCGAGGGAGATGCCCTCCCGCGCGACGCCGGGGAGCTCGATCTCGAGCACGTAGCTCGCGTCGGACTCGGTGATGTCGGCGAGCGGGACGACGTCGCGCAAGGTCGCGATCAGGTCGTTGGCGAAGTGCGGCCACCGGTCGAGGTCACTGACCAGGGAGCGGTGGAGCCGGTCGAAGTCGGCTTCGGGCTCCCGCGGGACGTCGCGGTGGCGCGGGATCGGCAGGTTCATCCTGTGCCTCCTCCTGTCAGAGCTGTTCTGGCGCAGACTCGCTGACGGCGCCCATCCGGGAGCGGACGGACGCCGTCGAGCGGTGCGGATCATGACGAAGAACCGATGATCTCCTTCTGCCGGCTGCCGCCGCTGATCTCCACCTTGCGCGGCTTGGCCTGCTCGGCGACGGAGAGGCGAAGGGTGAGGACCCCGTTGTCGTAGTCGGCCTGGATGTGCTCGGTGTCCAGCTGCTCGCCGAGGAACAGCTGCCGGCGGAACTCGCCCTGCGGCCGCTCGGCGATCAGGACCTCGTCGCCGTCGCGGAACTCGCGGCTGCGGGTGGCGGTGACGTTCAGGACGTTCTTCTCGACCGTGAGGTCGATGCTGGACGGGTCCACTCCGGGGAGGTCGAATTCGACGACGAACTCGTCGCCGCGCCGGTAGGCGTCCATCGGCGCACCGGCCGGGCGGGCGGTCTGACGGAAGACCTGCTGCGCTACCTGGTCGAGCTCACGGAACGGGTCGAAACGCATCAGCATCGGTGTTCTCCTTCCCGATGAGGTGGTGGGGCGGATGCTGCAACCCCTCTGTTCCCGCTCTGCGACCTTGCTACACCTCCACTCAGGTTTCTGCAGTCACCGAGTTTCTCGGGTCGGCAGTCCCGTCGGGCGACGGGACGTGGCGTGACGCACCGCTGCCGTCCGCACGGGCGGCTCGAATCGACCAGTCGGCGCGGCCGGTCTACGTTTTCGCGATGACCGTCGACCCGTTCTCCTTGGCCGACCCGACCATCGTTGCGATCCCGGGTGTCGCCTTCGCCCGGTGCCCCTGCGGCTGGGAGGGCCGGATGTTCGCGGGGAAGCGCGAGGCGCAGCCCGAGCTCGACCAGCACCTCACCACGGTGCACCCGGACCGCTTTCCCGCCGAGCCGCAGGTCTAGCCGGCCCCCCTTTCCCGGGAGCAACGGGGGCCGGGAGCCCGGTCTCGACCGTGATGACGACCTGGCTGCCGACCAGCAGCCTCGGCACCCTGCATGCCCTGGTCGACGCGGCCGTCGCGCTCGGCGACGAGGCGGCGGCAGCCACGCTGCTACGCCGGCGCTGGCAAGACCGTGCGCGCGGGGTTCGCCCGGGACCGGCGTGGGCGCAGCCGGCTGCTGGCCCTCATCCCGGTCGAGAGCCATGTCCGCAGCATCCTGGCCAAGCTCGGGCTGAGGCGGCGCACCGATGTCGTCCTCCACTGGGCTGCAGAGGACGCCGCAGGCCGCTTCCAGCGGCCCGCCGACGAGCCCCTCAGAGCAGGCTCTCCACCCGGTGCACGTCGCCGCACGGCACGTCCAGGGCGGCGTGGTGCTTGCGGATCGCCTCCTCGTCCGGGCCCTCCAGGAGGCAGTACACCTTCCCGTCGGGGTTGTAGTAGAGCTCCAGCTGGCGCACCCCGAACTCGTCGACCGCGCCGTCGCGCGTCCCCTGGCCGATCTGCTCGATCGCCTCCGGCGGAAGCTTCAGGTCGTCGTGGTAGTCCATGAACCTCGGCATCGTGTCCCCCTCGTCGTCGGTGCCCGACACTGTGCTCCCGGCTCGGCGCTTCTGTTCACCACCTGTCCAGGGCGGAAGCCGAGTGCGGGCGCCGGCGCCGCAATAGGGTTGCGGCAGTGAGCCGGATCCTCGAGGCGGTCGCCCCGCAGCGCCTCGGCCGGGGCTTTCGCTGGCTGCTCGCGTCGTCGTGGTTCTCCAACCTCGGCGACGGCATGGCGCTCGCCGCGGGCCCGCTGCTGGTCGCCTCCCAGACCCGCGATCCGCTGCTCGTCGCCCTGGCGGTGCTCCTGCAGCAGCTCCCCTGGCTGCTCTTCGGCCTGTACGCCGGTGCGCTGGCCGACCGGCTGAACCGCCGGACGATCGTGGTCACGGTCGACCTCGTCCGAGCGGTGGTGCTCCTCGTGCTGACGATGGCCATCGTCACCGACCTGGTGTCGGTGGGGGTGGTGCTGCTCGCGCTGTTCCTCGTCGGGACGGCAGAGGTGTTCGCCGACAACACCTCGAGCACCCTGCTGCCCATGCTGGTGAAGCGCCAGGACCTCGGCATCGCCAACGCCCGCCTGCTCAGCGGCTTCATCACGGTCAACCAGCTGGCCGGGCCTCCGCTCGGCGCCGCGCTGTTCGCCGCCGGCATGGCGTGGCCGTTCGTGCTGCAGGCGGTGCTGGTCACGATGGGGGCCGTCTTCGTGTCCCGGCTGGTCCTGCCTGTACACGGGGCAGACCCGGCTACCTCGCGGCATGTCCGGCAGGACATCGCCGAGGGCTTCCGGTGGGTCCGTCAGCACGCCGCGGTGCGGACGCTGGTCCTCACTATCTTCATCTTCAACATTACGTTCGGCGCCGCCTGGTCGGTGCTCGTGCTCTACGCGACCGACCGGCTGGGAATGGGCGAGATCGGCTTCGGCCTCCTCACCACGATCTCGGCGGTCGGCGGCCTGGCGGGCACGACCGCGTACGGCTGGATCACCCGCCACGTCAGCCTGGGCAACATCATGCGGATCGGCCTCGTCATCGAGACCCTCACCCATCTCGCGCTGGCTCTCACCACGGTTCCCGTCGTGGCGATGCTGATCTTCTTCGTGTTCGGCGCACACGCCTTCGTGTGGGGGACGACCTCGCTCACCGTTCGCCAGCGCGCCGTACCCCCGCAGCTGCAGGGCCGCGTCGGCAGCGTCAACACCATGGGCGTGTACGGCGGGCTCGTCCTGGGGGCGGCGGTCGGCGGCCTGCTCGCCCGGGAGTGGGGGCTCACCGCCCCCTTCTGGTTCGGCTTCGTCGGCTCGGCGGTGTTCGTCGCGCTCATCTGGAAGCAGCTCACCCACATCGCGCATGCGGACGAGGAGGAGCCCGTGGAGCAGACCGCGAGCTGCCCCGCCGTCGGCGCCTGACGCCGTCCGCCCGGATGCCCAGCCGGCGCGCGCTAGACGTCGACGCCGAGGTTGATCAGGCCCAGGTACCCGTCGGACTGCTTGCGCACGGTCAGGACGGCCTCCTCGCTGAAGATGCCGTCCCCGGCATTCCGGGTCCTACGCCCCGCGCGGCCGTTGTAGGGGGCGACCCCGTACACCTCGTCGGCGAGCGCGTCCTCGACGTAGAGCTGGGTCGTGAGGACGGTCTCGCGGTTGAGGTGGACCTTGAGGTGGAGGTGCGGGGTCCGGCCCCGGTACCAGCCCGGGAAGATCGTGGTGAACTGGACGATCCCGTTGCTGTCAGCGACCTGCGCACCTCTGAGGTAGGTCCCGTCGTCCGTGGTCGCGGCCTCGCGGTCCCCCGATGCGTAGGACCCGTCCGAGGTCCCCCCCGAGCTCCTCTGGCCGCTGCCCGGGCTCTGCGCTGCACGGCGGTCCGGAGCGCCGCCGCCGGCTCCGATGGAGCCGGACTCGAAGCCGCTGTACAACCCGCCTGCGTCGCAGTGCCAGATCTCCACGACGCTGTTGGCGACAGGTGCCGCCTGCCCACCGGTGGAGCAGGCGGACACGTCCTGCACGCGCAGCGCGAGGCGCAGGACGGTGCCCGGGCGCTCCTCCCTGATGTCGGACCGAATGCTGTCGACGTCGAACCAGTACGGGCCCTGCGTCTGCTCCGGCGAGGTCGTGCACGTGCGGGCTCCCTCCAGCGCCGCCACGATGTCGTCCGGCGCCCTCGTGGAGGGCACGAGCGGCCCCCCTGTCCCGGAGGAGGATGTCCCCGGCGAGCGAGTGCTGGAGCTGTCACCTGCACAGGCCGCGAGCAGGGTCCCCAGCCCGATCGTGCCACCCAGGCACAGCGCCCTGCGGCGGCTGATCAGCAGCCTGCTGCGCCGTACGTCCCCGTGGATCTCGCTGTGCTCCACCGTGCCACCTGTCCGTTTGAGCTCCGAGGCCACCGGGACTACCCCGGCGACATGCGACAACAATGCCCCGGCGACCTGCAGCCAGCCTGTCCCCTGCCTGGAGACCGGCTGGACGAGGCTCATCCCGCGTGCTCGTACGCGGCCGACACCTTCTGCGCGCGCCTGCCGCGAACTAGCCTCTAGCCGTGACCCTGAGCACGGCCGCTCCACGGGATGGGGCGCAGCCGCGCGCACGGCGGACCACCGACCTGGGGCCGGCCGGAGCCGCCTCGGCGGGAGCCGGCGCTGTGCACGTGGCTGCGGTCTTCTCGCATGCCGAGCACCCGGCTGCGGCGGCCGGATTCGCCGCTCTGGCCGCCGCGCAGCTCCTCTGGGGCGCCGCCGCACTGACCCGTGGCGGACGACGGCTGGCCGTCCTCGGCCTCGCACTCGGAGGCGCTGCGCTGATGGGGTGGCTGACCGCCAAGCTCATCGGCCTGCCCTTCGTCGCGGGTCTGGACTCGCCCGAGCCGGTGCGGACGGCCGACGCGGCGGCCGCGTCGCTGGCGGGGCTGTCCGCGCTGCTCGCCGCAGCATCGCTGCCCGGCCGGGCGCTGGGCCGGCCGTTGATCACCTGGCCCGTGGTCCTGCTCGTGTCGGCAGTGGCCGTCGTCGGTGCCGTGACCTCGCGGACACACCGCGATGCCGCTCCCGGGCACGGGCACGATCCGGCAGCAGGATCGGCCCAGGTCGCCGCAGTCCGCGAGCCCGTGCCGTACGACCCGAGCAGGCCCATCGACCTCAGCGGGATGCCCGGCGTGACCCCGGCGCAGCAGGCCGCGGCCGAGAACCTCGTGGCGGTCACGGTCTCGCGCCTGCCACGGTGGGCGGACGCGGCGAGGGCCGAGCAGGCCGGCTTCCGCAGCATCGGCGACGGCTTCACCGGGACCGAGCACCTGATCTCAGAGGCGTTCCTCAACGATGACGTCACCCTCGACCCGGACCGTCCCGAGTCGCTGGTCTACGACACCTCGAAGGGCGGCCGGCGGCTCGTCGCAGCGATGTACATGCTGCCGCCAGGCACCGGACTCGACGAGGTCCCCGACGTGGGCGGCGCCCTCGTGCAGTGGCACACCCACGACGATCTGTGCTTCACGCGCGCGGGGCGCGTGGGCGGGATCACGCGTGCCGACGGCACGTGCCCGGCCGGGCTGGTGAAGCCGCTCACCTCCCCGATGGTGCACGTGTGGATCACACCCCACTCATGCGGGCCTTTCGCCGCCCTGGAGGGGATCGCCGGTGGGCGCATCGCCGAGGGCCAGACGCGGCTGTGCGACCACGCCCACGGATCGCGAGGGTAGCCACGAGAGCCGCCCTCGCGGTGCGCGGCCGCCAGAGGTGGCGTCCCACGGACCCTAGACTGGTCTGCCGTGTCCGGAGGAGAGCGCATCCTCGTCTACGGCGTCACCGGATCGGGCAAGTCCACGTTGGCGGCTGCGATCTCGAGGCGGACGGGGCTGCCCTGGCACTGCATGGACGACCTCACCTGGGAGCCAGGCTGGACCGAGGTTCCTGGCGAGGAACAGCGGCGGCGGGTGGCGAACGTCTGCGCCGGTGAGCACTGGATCATCGACACCGCGTACTCCCAGTGGCTCGACATCGTCCTTGCGCGCGCCGAGACCATCGTGGCCCTGGACTACCCGCGGTGGGTGTCGCTCGGACGACTCCTGCGCCGCACGTTCATGCGTCTTGTCGGCTGACCGATCTGCAACGGCAACACCGAGACGTGGCGGCAGGCGCTGTCGCGCAACTCGATCATCGTCTGGCACTTCCGGTCCTTCTCCCGGAAGCGGGCGCGCACCCGGGAGTGGGAAGAAGTCCTCGACGACACGAGAGTTCTCCGCATGCGCTCCCCCAGGCAGACCGACCGGTGGCTGACATCGCCGTCCGTGCCGTAGGCGAGCCGGACGTCAAGCCGTGACCGAGCTCGTGGCTGCTCTCCAGGACGAGAGCCGGCTCTGCTTGACCTCGTGCGCGTGGGGCTGACAGCGTCCTGGCGTTGGTCTGCAGCTGTCCCATGGGGGGGCGAGTGACGTTCGTGCGAGCAGGAGGAGGCGCACGGTTGAGCGCGCTCGGATCGACCTACACGACGAAGGCCGACCGCGAGGCCACGCGCGGTGCATACGTCCTGGTGGAGGAGGAGTTCTGGGGAGGGCCGACGCCGCTGCACAGGCACCTGGAGTCCGAGGAAGCCTTCTACGTCTTGTCCGGTGAGGTCGCCGTCTGGCTCGACACCAGCGAGATGCTGGCAACGGCGGGATCGTTCCTGCTCGTCCCGCGGGGGCTCCCACACGGTCTGCGGCGCGTTGGCGACGAGCCTGTCCGCCTGTTGACGCTGGTCTCACCGCCCGGCTTCGAGCGGTTCTTCGACGACGTTGTTCGGAAAGGAGAGCCGGCGTTGCTGTCCGACCCGGAGCGCCTCGCGGAGCTGGCGGCCGCATCCGGCACGGAGGTGCTCGGCGACTACCCCACCGCGTAGGCCCGCGGCGTCAGCGCGGGCACCAGCAGTGGTACGGCCAGGACGCCCCCTGCTCGGTCAGCCGTGTCCGCCGGAGCCCCCTGCAGCTTCAGGCAGACGCGGTCAGTCTCCAAGCGCCGGGTACGGACCTGGCGGTCGCCGGGACCTCCGGCGGTGGCTCGTGGCAGGCGAAGGCGGGGAAGCCAGCGCGAACAGGCATCGCCGGCTTCCCGTCGATCGGCCGGTCATGCTGGCCTCGTCACCGTCTACCCGTGCGGGTGGCGGGCCCGACGAGCGGCACGGGCAGGCGTTGTCCATCTGGTTGCGCCACGTGTACCCGAGCGCGTGAGGTTGCAGACTCGCTGCTAGCCGGCAGATGACCGGGTAGTGAGGCTGTATGCGAGGTGGACGTCGGACGAACCTCGCGCTGCTCGCCCTCGTCGCAACGGCGCTGGCCACCGGGACAGCCTCCTTCGCTGTGGGGGCGCCGCCCACGACGTCGCTGGTCACGACTGCGCACGCCGCCTCGGGCTTGGCCCTGCTGCTGCTGGTGCCGTGGAAGCAGGCGGTGGCGCGGCGGGGCCTCGCCCGCCCGGCACATCCGGGTCGACGCGCCGGTTGGCTGCTCGCTGTCCTGCTGTTGATCAGCATCAGCACGGGCGTGGTGCAGGAGGTCGTGGGCTTCACCACCGTCCTGGGCATCACCGCTCTACAGCTCCACGTGGCCACGGCCCTGCTCGCGATCCCGCTGCTGACCATGCACCTGGTGACCCATCCGCAGCGGCCGCGTGCGACCGACCTGTCCCGGCGCACCCTGCTGGCGGCCGGGCTGCTGGGCGCAGGTGCGCTGGCCGCGGTCGGGCTCACGCGGCGCCTCGGCCCCGAGTCGCTCGCACAGCAGGGCACAGGATCGACCGAGCGCGGGTCGTTCGTGCCGTCCCGCATGCCCGTGACGCAGTGGTTCACCGACGTGGTGCCGCCTCGGGCCCGGCGCGATGCGCCACTGCTCGTGAACGGCGTGCCGGTCGACATCGGCGGCCTCGACGACGAGGTCGAGGCTGTTCTGGACTGCACCGGCGGATGGTTCGCGACACAGCGATGGCGCGGCATCCACCTCGACCACCTCCTCGGTGCGCTTCCGGCGGGGGCTCGCAGCATCGACGTGATCTCGACGACCGGGTACCGCCGCAGGTTCCCGGTGGAGCAGGCCAAGGATCTCCTGCTGGCCACCTCAGTAGGGGGGCAGCCCCTGTCGCCGGGACATGGGGCACCCCGGCGGCTCGTCGCCCCCGGGCGGCGCGGCTTCTGGTGGGTGAAGTGGGTGGTCGCCATCGAGGTCGTCGATGACCCACCCTGGCGCCAGCCGCCGTTCCCGCTGCAGTAGCCGGCAAGGGCGCGCCACTCCCCCGGCTCACACCACCCGGACTCCGGCTGACTGGGGCCGGTTGGGGTTCGCAGCTCGATGGAAGGGAGGGTGTGCCCTTCTGTGCCGCGTCGCCAGCCGCCGGAGGCGGGGCGATCTCCACCGGGAGTGCCCCGATGGAGACGACGATGCCGACGCGCGTCACCGTGACCCTGAAGTCGGCCCCCCCAACGCATCTACGGGTGCATTCTGAGGTTGAGAGTGCACCCGTAGATGCGTCGCTTGTGACTGATCGCCTCTCCGCCTTGCTCCAGCACTCACCGGCAGACGACCTTTCGCGACCGCATGCACTGCGCTGAAGGCCCAGCAACGCATCTGCGGGTGCACTCTGCAAGCGAGAATGCACCCGTAGATGCGTTGGGGGGAAGTCGGCAACCTGCCCGAACCGTGCTCGTCGGTCCGAACATGAGGATGCCCGGCGAGACCTCAGCGGGCACCGCGGCAAGCCCCCGGTGGCTGCCGTCCGCGGTGGAGAAGCGGACCTGTGGCGAAGTCCGGCCGGTGTCGGTGTGACGCGATGAACTGCAGATGCCGAGCCAGAGTCTCGCGACCGCTGTTGCCGATCCAGAGATTCGATCGATGCATTCCTCGGTGGCCTCGCCTTCGAGGCAGAGGTCGGGCGGAAGGCCTTTCGACGGAGTGAAGCCGGCGAGGACCATCAGCAGCAGGAAGACGAAGCCGTCCGCGGCATTCTGCCGGTGCTTCTGCACACCGCGACAGGTCAGGACGTCGGTTGCCCGGGCAGGCACGCTCCTGCTTCTGATGCCGAGCGTCACGACTGTCCCAGCGGAGGCGCCACCGAGCGAATCTTCGACACCGAGGACGGCCGCTCCAGCTGCGCTCTCGCTGGATCCTGCGACTGCAGAATCGAGCCGGAATGATCTGCCGTGTCGACATGCGGAAAGCCGCCACCACTGGCGGCCGCAGGCAGTAGCGTCCCGCTCCACTGGACCTCTGGAGGAACTCGTGACCGCTCCGTCGATCGCCGACGCGGCGGGCGCACCTGCGCCCGCGTCGAGCAAGAGCTACACGACTGCCATCCTGCTGTCGTTCTTCCTCGGCGGGCTCGGCGTCGACCGCTTCTACCTGGGATACACCGGGCTCGGCGTCCTCAAGCTGCTGACCCTCGGTGGCCTCGGCATCTGGGCGATCGTCGACTTCATCCTCATCGTGTTGCGCAAGGTCCCTGACTCCAACGGCCTACCGCTCGCCTGAGCGCGCCGCCGGCGTGCGGGACGTGCAGGTCCTTGCTGGAGTTGCGCCAGCTCTCCTGGAGGCTGACCGGCAAGACTTCGCCCCGTTCGGCAACGATCTGCGAGATGCCGCGGCCATCGTCGATCTGGTCATCAGCGGGGCTGGCCGAGTTCCCAGCAGCGCCCAGGGACCTCGGTCGAGCAGCGGGTGTGGGCGATGATGCGTGGGGCGACTGCACGCCCGCAGCGCCCTACCAACCTGGCCTGTACGAGCCGATGGGAGCTCTGCCACCGGTTCGTTAGCCTCGCTGTGTGCCGACCGCGCCGCTCCCGCTCGTCGGCGCCGCGGCTGTTGTCGTCACGTACCTGTTCGGCGCCCTGGCGTTGGGGGCAGCGCTGGCCCTGATCGCCATCGTGCTGGGTGCTGTCTCCCTGACTGAGCAGCGAAGCCGGAGCGCGCTCGTGGGGATCGCGCTGGGGATCGCGGCGCTGCTCATTCCGGTTCTGCAGGTCTTCGTCTTCGCCGACTGAACGGGATCTACGTCGCCCGTAAAGCGTGTCGGTATCTCGCATTTGCGCCGGCTCAGCCCTGGCACGAGCCGTAGCGGCTGTTGCAGCCGAGCGTCACCGACGTGTGGTCGAATCTGCACCAGCCTCCGGCCGGCTCAGGCACACCGTCCATGGCAGGGGCCTCCCGGCCCAGTGACCGGACGAAGTCACACGAAGAACATCCTCGCCGGGGCGTGTGTCATTAACCCGACAGAAGTGCTTGCAGCCCTGGTTGAGGATTGACTTGAGGCAGTTGCCGGGTCAGTGTCAACGCGTTGCTTGGCGACGGCCGAGGGGGTCGCGTAGCCGGCAGCGTGACGGGGGCGGTCATGGCAGGCAGCGGGCGGCGGCTGGTGTGGGGAGTTGCCAGCGGATGGCCCCAGCGGGAAATCGGCGTGGAGGCAACACATGCCGGGCTCGTCATCGAGGACCTGCATGGTGATCGTGCTGCGTCTTGGTGGTGCCGGTTACCTGGGGATTCGACCATGCGTCCACGACAAGCAGCTCCAGCGAGGATCTCGGCGCCCGGCTCGCTTTTTCTTGGGCTGGCCTGCCTGCTGTGCCTGCTGAGCTCCGGCCTGACGCCGGCGAACGCCTCGATCGCGGTCCCTGATGCGCTGCCCCAGCCGGTGCACATGGGGGAGCTGACGCCCGGCAGCTCCGCGTATGCGGACGGGGACTACGTCGTCAGCTCACGAGCTGGGCTGCCAGGCGTCCTTGCCTACTACTTCGCGTCACCCGACGCGCAGGCTGCAGCCGATCCCTGCCTGACCAAGTCTGGCTACTGCAAGTTGTACGACGTGGATGTGCCGCAGCCCGCGGCCGGGACGCTGCGGGTGGCCGTTGACTCCTCGATGCGTGGCGAGTGCTTCGCGCTTGAGCTGCGGGATCCCGCTGGCCGTCGTGCAACCGACCCGGGTTTTCCGTACGTGTGCCCCGACTCACCCTTCGGCTTCTTCCAGGCCTTCAACATCGACATCAAGGTGCCCGGTGCCCAGCCGGGCAGATGGCAGATCCGAGTCATGGGGCCCGACGTCGAGAACTGGGGATATCGCGTTCGCGCCGTTCTGGAGGGTGCGACCGCGCAAGAACCTGACCTGCTGGCTCCCAACCTGGTGCCTTGGCTGCCGTCGGAGTTCGGCTTCATCGCACCCGCCAGCCCGCAGCCCGGCACGGCGCTCGACCGCAGAAACCCGCCGGGGGCGCCCAACGTCAGCTGCCATCCGGACGAGGAACCTGAGAGCTCCATGTGCTTGCGCTTCTCGGCCGGCGTCTACAACGTGGGTGACGGCCCGTTGAACCTCCGGTTCAACGACCAGGATGTCGCTCACCAAAGGGTGTACATGGCAGACGGGACGCCCGGGAAGTACGACGACAACGACCGCGAGCAGAACTACCTGGAGGTCGAGGCCGGGACGGGCACCTTCCACGCCTCGCATGGGCACCGTCACTTCGACGACATGGTTTCCTACCAGCTGTTCTCGGCGCCCAGCCCGGAAGCGGCACCTCCCTACCACCAGGGGAACGCGCTGATCCCGGTCAGCGCCGGCAAGAAGGAGGGCTACTGCACCTTCTCGCAGGGCTTCGCCGAGTGGTTCAGCGCCGAGCAGGACGACCAGTTCGCCTCCTTCCCCTGGGTGGACAACTGCAACACCACGATGACGCTGGAACGCGGGTGGGGTGACATCTACCGTTGGCAGCGGCCGGATCAGTTCCTGCCCTACGACACAGTTGCTGACATGGACGGCACGATGAAGGCGGGATTCTACGTCGTCCGCATCATTATCGACCCGGAAGATCTCCTCCTGGAGACGAGGGAGAACGACAATACCGGCTACGCCTACATCCGCGTGGTCGATGGACCGGTCCCCTACACCGATCGGGTTGTCGTGTGCGAGCAGGGACTCGGCAAGAGCCCATGGGACCCCAGCAAGAGGATTGTGGAGGAACGCTTCGCGTGGGCGGAGCTTCTTCGCGACTCCAGCTACCGACCCGCCGCGTGCTAGTTGGTCCGTCTGGGAAAGTTGGCGGGCGGTAACGGCGTCGCCTCGGCTTCGCAGTCGAATAGGCGGGGCATCTGGTGATGCGGCTCGGAGGTTGTCCCGGGTCTCACCAGGGGCGGTCGGCGGCCACGCGTGCCGGCTTCCAGGTGTCGCGGTAGAAGTTGCTCTTGGCTCATCGACGTCCCGACGGGCTGGGACCACCGCCCCCTCATCGGTCGGGTCCGGTGCATCCAGGTGGTCTGACAGCGGACCGGAGCAGCTCCCCGAGCCGCAGCCACGTGAACCAGCGCGGTCGCGCTCGCACCGCCAGTCCACCGGGGCGCATTCGATCATCTCGAAGGCCTCGCGACGTCAGCACGGTCGGCTGCCGGGAGTGGCTGCGCGGCATCTTCACCGCGAGCAGTGGCAGCGTATCGAGGTGCCCGTCGATCTGCGCCGCCTTGAGGCAGCTGCCGCGGCACCGCGATGTGCTGGCGGACGCTGCTGGCCGACACCGGGCCCGGTGACCGGCCCAGCGACCACGGGTCGCCAGGTGCTTTTTCAGCGTTTGGTGGAAGCGCTCGACCTTGCCGCAGGTCTGCGGGTGGTAGGGGCGGCTGTGGCTGAAGCCAACGGCCGCCCGGTCACTAACCTCGCTGCAGCGACAGCTCGACACCTTCGTCCGCTACTACAACAACCACCGGCCGCATCGCGCGATCGGCCGCCGCACCCCCGCCGAGGCCTTCGCCGCCCGCCGCGCAGCAGTTCCAACCGGCACCCCCATCGACACCGGCCACTTCCGCGTCGGTCAGGACCGCCTCGACTGCCAGCGGCGTCGTCACGCTGCGGCACAACAGCCGCCTGCACCACATCGGCATCGGCCGCCGTCACGCCGGCAGACGGGTCCTTGTACTCGTCAAGGACCTGCAGATCCGAGTCTTGACCGACACCGGCGAGCTCCTACGCGAACTCCACCTCGACACCAGCCTGGACTACCAACCCCAACCCAAACCGTGAAGGATGTCTCGAGACACCTGTGCACGGTGTCCCGAGACATCACATGACCTGCGCATACGGGACTCGAACCCACGACCGAGGGATTATGAGTGAAAACTGAGAGTAATCGCCCGTGTTCGCTGATGTGCATCGTCGCAGGTCAGAGGCGGTATGGCACTTCTGCGGATCTTGGCGAACGAGGGCGGATTTCGGCAAGAGGCAACCAAGATGGCACCACGAATTGCTGCACCCGGTGCCCGCTGGAACCAGTCGGGTGCTTGCGCGCCCCCGGGCTTCACTCCCGTCGGCGCGGCCCCCAGTCGTACCGGATCGCAGGCAAGTCGGATCCTCGTGGGTCCGGGGGCACGGGTGTCTCGCCGTCGTCCTCGTCGAACCGGCGCCCGTACTGATCGGGCAGGCTCCCCCAGCCCCAGTACGCCGCTGGCCGGTCCGGCACTTCCCCGAGCGCCTCGTACGGATCGATGCGCTGGTCACCGACCGTGCACAGGTGGGTCCAGTCGTCGCCGAGGTCGAAGGTGTAGGCGAACTGCTCGCCGAGTGCCAGCCGGGACAGTTTCGTCCGGTCGGTGCGCGCGACCGGCTGGCCTTGCGGCGGGTCGTCCCAGGCATCTCCTGGTCCGATGAGCAGTGTCTCGTCGGTGAGTTCGACCGTGTGCAGGTGCGCCAGGTCCCAGCGACCGAAGGCATCGTCGATGGCCGCGGCGAGTTGGCCCGAAGGTCATGGCCCGGGCCGCGGCGAAGATCCGGCCCGGTCGCGGCCAGAGGTCCTCACCACGGCCGCCCACCAGGTCGACCCGCACGGACAGCCAGGTACGAGGCATCGATCAACCCCCCATGTCAGGCGAGTCGCCACCGCCGGGCGCGGGACCCACTCCGTCGACAGGGTACGGAGCGGGTCTGGCCGGCTTGGCGGTGCCGGTGTCCCAGCGGGTGCTCGCCAGTTGCCGCTCGGCGGTGGTGATGAGTGCGAAGACGTCCATGGCTAGGTAGCCGCCGGTGCGGCGGTCGAGCCGCCGCTTGGACAGCACCCCAGCGGAGGTCAGCTCGTCCAGAGCGGTCACGGCCGCCGGCCTGCTGACGTTGAACAGTCGCATCACACTCGCCGTCGTCAGGACCGGGTGCTCCTGCAAGGTCGCAAGGATCCGTGACGTGGCCGAGTCAGCGCGCGGCGTTTCGCGAAGGTTCTGCTCGCGCCGCTTCGCGGCGAGGTCCTGCTCCCAGCGCAGACGGAGCTCCTCCAGGCTGACGGCGAACTGCTCGGCCTGTGTGACGGCGATCCCGACCGCCTGCAAGAAAACACGGAGCCACTGGGAGACGCCCTGCTGCCCTTGCATGCTCGCGGCCGGGCCGCTGTAGCGGTAGTCCGTCAGGCCCTGCACGTACTCCTGCGAGCGAGTCAGCAGCACAGGGCTGATCGGCAGGACGGCGTGCCTAGTGAGGCCGCGTCGCACTAGCACCGTGTGGATCAGGGCGCGCCCGACCCGGCCGTTGCCGTCCCGGAACGGGTGGATCGTCTCGAACTGCGCATGCACCAGGCCGGCTTGGACGAGCGGAGCGTGATCACCGCCGTTCATGTACGCGACCAGATCAGCGACGAACGCTGGCACCAGGGGCGGCGCCGGCGGTACATACTCCGCCGCCAATGGGTGGTAGTCCGACCCGCCGATCCAGTTCTGCACGTCTCGGACGCCGTGCAGGTGTGGTTCATCGGCGAGCAGAAGCGTCTGCAGCCCCTCGACGCCGGCCACCGACAGCCGTTCCACATCGGCGAGCTCATGAGTGGCCCTGCGAAGCGCACTGATGTTCGCCGCGACCTTCCTCGCGGTCCGGTTGACGTTCTCGGCGGTGAGGGACTCCTCCTCAGCGACCTCCGCCAGGCTCACCTGCTGCGGAGAGACCTGGAGACCCTCGATGCGGGAGGAGGCGATGGCCTCCGAGCGCAGCAGGAAGCGCGCGAGTCCCTCGAGCCCGCGGCTGCCCGGCAACTCGCCCAGCCGCCGGACGGAGGCCTCGACCCGACCAGCCAGCTCGGACACGTCGGCTGCCAGGGTGAGCGGGCGCTCCACGAGCAGGTCGGGGCGATAGGTGCTGTACGGCCCGCCGCGACGGTCTGCGCGGGTAGGGGCGGAGTCGGCGGCCGGCCAGACCGCGTCGTCCCAGTCAGCCACGCCCACTCCTCGATGTCGAGATACCCCGCAAACCTGTCCGTGACAGCTGCGCGTGCAAGGTTAGGCACTCAAGGTTGCACTAGGGGGTGCGACGCGCAGGGATAACAACAGTTGTCCACAGCCTCCCACCCATGCGCCGCGAACAGCTCAGGCTGCTCGAGGATGAGCTCGACCGCCTTGGGCGTTCTGCGACTCTGCGCGAAGCAGGCGCGTGAAGGCCTGATCGACCACGCCCGCCGGCAGGTGGGGGTTGATGCGAAGCGCCGCGTCGCGCAGGCGACCGGTCAGGACGACCTGGTCTACGACGTGCGCTAGGCGCTGTGCCGCCGGGCGTGAGGACGGCCCCGGCGAGGGTGGCGTAGCCCAGGGATCGGAACCAGTCGAGCGCGGCCTGTTCGACGACGCCCTCGGTGATCCCGCCGCCGCTCATGACGGACCGCTCGCAGCACCCGCCACCAGCCGTGACGGCACGCGAGCGCCTCGGCTGCCTGGGCCTGTGCGGCGTCGCGGGTGGCCAGACCTGAGCCGTGCTCCGCGGCGACGGCGATGTGCAACGCGTCGCCCGAGCGCAGACGCAGCTCGGCGAGTCCCGCCATGTCAGCGGCGGCCCGGAACGCCTGCCGAGACACCGGCAGGACAGTGAAGGCGGCGGTGACGAGCGCCTTGAGGTTTGCGGCCGCCCGCACACGTCCTCGATCGTCGATGCCGCCGCTCCGCTGGATCGCGGCGAAAGCCGAGGCCACCTCGGTGCCGACCCAGTCACTGATGACGAGCTGCTCCCTGGACTGCTGCGCGAGCCATGACTGAGTGGGCGCAGTGCTCGGCTCCGCGGCGATCAGCGACACGAGGAGGCTGGTGTCCACTTACAGCATCAGTAGCGGTAGTCGTCGCGCATCTGCCGGATGACAGTCATCGAGTCCTCGCCCATGGGCATGCCGGCGGTCATCTCACGCAGCCAGTCGAGGTCGATCTTCCTCTTGGGCCTCGGCAGCGGCGAGAGGGTGGCGACCGGCTCGCCCCGCCTGGTGATGACCACGTCCTCTCCGGCTTCGGCGGCGGCGATGATCTCGCTGAGATGCGCCTTGGCCTCAGCCACGCTGACGGTGCGCTCGCTCATGCCTGACTCCTCGTGACCATCGAGATGGTCACACCGTACGGCGAAGCGGCCGTCCTGTCGGTCGTGTTCCAGCCCGCCCAACACGGTTTTGCCGCAAAGTCCCTGGTCCTCGTCCGCGCCTCCGGGTACCTCGCAAGCGCTTCCTCCGCGGCAGTGCGGCCGGCGGTTGTACGTCGCGAGCATACGTTCGATGTTGATCCTCGCTCTTACGGTAGACGGCGTTCTCGATCGGCTGGCCGAGGCGGTTGGCCTTGTTCTCGGCAGCGGTGTGCAGGTCGTCGAGCCGCCGGATGAACAGCAGGTAGGTGATCTGCTCCATGACCTCGAGCGGGTTCGAGATGCCGCCGGACCAGAACGCGTCCCAGACGCGGTCGATCTTGGCCTTCAGCTCGCCTGTGATCAGGGAACGAGCCTAGGGAGTGACCTCACCGTGGGGAGGACTTCGACTTCATCGGCGCGCCTCGCGGCTGACAGGGCCGCTCACCGAAAAGTCTTGCCGGCCGGCCGCTGTGGCGGACGGTGAGTGACGGCGGCAGGGCCGTAGACCACGATCCGGTCGCTCGACGGTGGGGTGGCAGGCACACCGTTCTGGGCTGTGCTTACGGTCGCGAGTTGCTCGGCGGCGGCTCGTGCGGCGGCCGCTTGGGCGGCGAGGCCTTGCGTCTCGCGGAGATGGGCGACCGCGGTGGCCAAGGACTGCAGCTGTGCGAGCAGAGCCAAAACCTGCCGGGTCTCGGCGGGCAGCAGCCTGCGGACGGCAAGCACGGCCGTCGTCGCCCCACGGAGGCGATGGCCGGCTGACGACGGCTGCGGCGCACGCCGATTGCGCTCGCGGGCAGCGCGCTCGAACAGGTCGGCGGCGCGGGTGACAGGGCCGGCGTGTTGCCCGTCTACGAGTCGAGCGGTGGCTGCGAGCAGGTCCGAGCCCGCCCACGCCGTGTCCGCCGCGGCGGTGGGGTCGCCAGCCGACGCCCGGACATGATCGGCCGCCTCCTGGGCTGCCGACTCCGCGTGCTTGAGGACGCGGAAGCGTTCGAACGACGTCAGCGCCTCGCCGCGCTCCTCTCGCCCTGGTCGACGCAGGTACGGGTCAGGACGTCGCGGCTCCGGCATCCACCGGTCCTGCAGCTTGGGCAGGCTCAAGTCCGGCGCGAGCTTCCCACCCCCGAACCACACCGGCTGCCCCTCGCCTGGCAGCGCAACGGCGTAGCCGGTGATCCGCTCCGGGGCCTGCTGGCTGAAGCGCTCGCGGACGAGAACGCCGTCAGCGCGCAGTCGCTCGAGGAAGGTCGGTAGGTCGTTAGCTCCAGCGGCGGCGACGCGAACCCGACGGCGCAGGACGTCACGATCCGGCCCGGCGGCCGGAGAACGCCCTGCTTGGCGGGCGCGATGCTGGTCCGCCGCGTAACGGCGTCGTTCTGGACGGGTGACCTCACGCGGACCGGTCCGATCCGCGGGGCTTGTCTGTCGCAGCCCGTACCGCTCCTCAACCGCCCGGCTGGCCTCGCGCGAGCGGTAGAAGTCGTTTCGTGGCCAGACCCGCTTCCCGTCCTGCCGAGCGAGGGTCGCGACGACGTGGACATGGGTGTCGGCGTGCCGGACCGCGACCCAGCGCACCGCCTCCTCGTCGCCCCGGGGCGCGAGGCCGATCCGGTCGACGTACTCAGCGGCGATGTCGGCCCACTGCTCGTCTGAGAGCTGCCGGTCCTCATCCGCCGCGGCGATGGCCAAGTGGTAGACCGGCCGAGCTGCCTGCCAATCCTGCCGGTCCAGGCCAGCCGCGAGCAACGGGGCATTCAGCGCGGCCGCCAGCAGGCGCAGGTCCCGCCCGCCGGCGGGCGTGTGTGGCGGCTCGAGACCGTCGACACCGTCCCAACCTGCGATCAGCCTTGGCGCGGTGTGCGAGGCGGTCAGGCCGTGCTCACCCGCTAGCCCCTCGCGGAACAGGTAGCCGAGCAGCCGTCGTACGTCGCTGCCGCGCTTGCAGACCTTGCCGATCACGTTGGTCAGCCCATCCGGCGGCCCACGCGCTGGGTCGCCGCGTCAGCGCTCAGCACCGCCCGGTGGGCGCCGGCGACCGCCCGGGCCAACCACGGCGGTGCCTCGCCGGTGCTGTGCAACACGGCGACGGCCTGGTTGACGTTGACGGCGTACCGGCGGATCACTGTCCGCAGCACCAGCAGCTCGGCGAGCAGCTCCCGGTCGGCCGACTGCGATGGCGCTGGACCGTCCCCCGCCGAGGCAAGGCCGGCCAGGGCCAGGTAGCCACTCGGGGTCAACTGGGCCCGACCTGCCGCGGCGGCGAGGGCGGCGTACTCCTGCTCGTCGTAGCGCACCTTCACCACCCGGCTGCGGGCCGGGAAGCGGTGTTGCCGGTGCCGCACCACCACGGGCCGCTCGGCCGGGTGCCCGTCGCTCGCCGGGCTGGCATCTTGCTGGTCCTGGCTCACGTCTGCCCCTCCCGGAAGTCCATCCACCTACTTACTGAAGGTGCGTTCAGCGGGGGGTCTGTGACAGACGATCAAGAAGTTTGACGGGGTAGTTGTCCACCGGTTTCCGCCGCGGTGCTGACAGACGGCGTCGTCCCGGCACACCGTGCCGACATGACCAATCCGGCAAGTGACACCCCGACCAGTGCACCGCAGCCGACCATGGCGCAGGACAGTGCCGTCATCGGTTGGCTCGCCGCCCGCCGGGGGCTACCTGACCTGACCTGCTCCCTGTTACAGGCCGCGCTGATCCTCTGGGGGCCATTGCTGCCGTTGCCGGCCGTTGACCTCCCGGCCCGACAGCGACGTCGGGGCGGCGACGCTGCTGCTCGCCATCACCCGACGGCTGCGGGCCCGCGCACACGACCCCGGCGAGGTCCAGAACCAGATGGTCCTGTCCGATGTGCACTTCCTGCTCGGCCTGGCCTGGTACTCCCTGCAGGACCCAGAAGGCGCCCGAGCCGGCCTGGAGCGTTGGGAGCAACACTTCGACTGGAACCGCGACCTGCGCGTCACCCAGACCGACGCCGCCGTCTGGCTTCCCCTCGGCGACTACCGCCGCGAACTCGGCGAGTGACGGCTTGGTCCCCGCTCGCCCGCGCCCGGGCGAGCACTCTCCTCCTTGGCGACGGGGGCCGGGCCGGGCGCGCAGCGCCCGGTCTGGGCCCCGGAGCCATAACTTGCTCTGCCTGTTCCTCCGTCTGCGGGCAAGACTGCGAGCGTGGTTGGCGCCGACCGAGCTGCGCAGCCACGAGGCCTGGCCCGGGTGTTCCGCGTCCGCCGGTGCCGCCGCAGGAAATGGCACGCCGGCTTCAACGGCAAGAGCTCACGACGCGGGGGACCGGCGTCTCAGGGTGTGCGCGCGGGGCTGCGCCCTCCGCTTCGTCCGCGGCGCCCTCGAGGCCTCCTTCGGGAGTCCCGCCGCCTCCTTGATGAGTCTTGCCCGCAGCGTCAGAGAGTCTTGCCCGCCGGCCTCAGCCCAGGCATGGACAGTCTTGCCCGATGTCTTGCCCGGACCCCCACTGTCTTGCTCATCGCCCTCACGAACCTTGCCCGCAATCTCACGACGGAAAGATCTGCATGATCCTTTGTCACAGACCCCCCGCGGATCGCACCTTCAGTGACTGAGGGCATCTTGCCGCAACCGCCACCGGCGTCGTCGACAGCCGAGCCAGCGGCCACCTGAGGGAGACGACATGGACAAGGTCTTACTGACGCCAATCGAGGCGGCCGCAGCCCTGGGCATCGGGCGATCCAAGGTGTACGAACTTCTGCAGAGCGGCCAGCTCACGTCGGTGCACATCGGCCGCTGCCGGCGCGTCCCCGCCGACGCCGTCCACAGTTTCGCCTCGTCCCTCCGACGGAGCAGCCCAATGCAGACATAGTCGGGGCGGGATGGCACCCCGGCGTGACGGCGCCCCCACGGCAGCATGAAGGAGAGGACCTCGATGAGCCGATCCGCGTACGGCGAGAGCTCCATCCACCAAGACGCCGTCGGGCGTTGGCACGGCTACGTCTCAATGGGCCTCAAGCGGGAGGGGCAGCGAGACCGGAGGCATGTCTCGGCGGCGAAGCGAGGTGAGGTCGTACGCAAGGTGCGGGCCCTCGAGCATCAGCGCGACAGCGGCATGGTCCAGGCCGCCGGTCGCGCCCCGACGGTCGCCGAGTGGCTCGGCCACTGGCTCGACACGATCGCCATCCGCAAGGTCAGGGCCTCGACCCTGCAGGGCTACCGCGGCAAGGTCAACGGGCGCATCGTCCCGGCAGTCGGACACCACCGGCTCGACCGGCTCCAGCCAGAGCATCTGGAAGCGTGGTACATCGAGCTTGCGGACGAGGGCCTCGCCTCGTCCACGATCCTGCAGCTGCACCGGATCCTGTCGCGCGCGCTCAAGGTCGCGATGCAGCGCGGCAAGATCGCTCGCAACGTCTGTTCGCTGGTGGATGCACCGTCGCTGCGGCGGGAGGAGGTCGTCCCCTTCAGCGCCACTGAGGCTCGGGCGCTGTTGGCCGCCGCGCGAGGGCTGCGCAACGAGGCTCGATGGTCAGTCGCCCTCGCACTCGGGCTCCGCCAGGGCGAGGCCCTCGCCCTCCGC
Source organism: Mycobacteriales bacterium (assembly GCA_030447385.1). GTDB lineage: Bacteria > Actinomycetota > Actinomycetes > Mycobacteriales > SCTD01 > SCTD01. The sequence goes on along the minus strand of JAUJOY010000002.1, from coordinate 191 downwards.
TGGGAGGACATTGACCTCGACACCGGCACGCTCACGGTCAAACGCTCGATGCAGCGCCTGGTCGGCAAGGGTTTGGTGTTCGACGAGCCAAAGAGCCGGGCCGGCCGGCGCGCGATCATGCTGCCTAACGGGTTGCGCGAGGCCCTGCGGGCTCACCGGACGGCGCAGCTCGAGGAGCGACTGGCCGCCGG